>NZ_CP157943.1:0-3500000 GCF_040207805.1 Bacillus sp. hwrm1
CGGCGTACGGATAAGAAACGGTCTCATCGCTCCCGTAAAGCTGATACGGATGTCCGCTCCTTCAAGTACTTTCAGTGCGTCCATCATATATTTTGGACTGAATGAAATATTTAATTCCTCGCCGTCAATCTGGTCAGCCATCACAGCTTCGACCACTTTCCCGATTTCCGGAGAATTTGATGAAATCTCCAGCGAATCCGCCGGTTTGGCAGAAAGCTTTACAACGTTGTTGCGGCCTTCTCTCGCCAATAAAGAAGCACGGTCTATCGCCTGTAAAAACTCCTTCGTGTTCACGACGATTTCCGTTTTGCTTTCCTGCGGAATTAAGCTGGTCGTGTCCGGATAGTTTCCGTCAAGCAATCTTGAGAAGAACAATACGTTTTTCGCTTTGAACAGAACTTGAGTTTCTGTAATGACGATATCAACCAGTTCTTGGTTGTCATCAAGAATTTTGCTCAGCTCGGTTAAGCTTTTCCCGGGAATGACCACGTTATAAGAGCTGTCTTCCGGAATATCAAGCTTCGCCTTTCTTAAAGCGAGTCGGTGGCTATCCGTGGCAGTGCATAATAATTCACCGTTTTCGACTTTCCAGTTTACACCTGTCAAGATAGGGCGTGTTTCTGAGGCGGACACAGCGAACACGGTTTGGCGAATCAGGTTTTTCAAAAGATCCGTCGGAATCTGAATGGCGTGATGCTCTTCGATTTGCGGCAGATGCGGATATTCATCTGCATCAAGGCCGTTTAAATTAAATTCGGCTTTTCCGGAACGGATAATCGTTAAATATTGATTTTGAACTTCGATTTCAACAGTCGCCATCGGAAGTTTTTTAACGATTTCGCTGAAGAAACGCGCTTGCAGCACGATACTTCCCGGCTGATCGATCGTCACGATTTCTTTATCATCATCTTCTTTCGGAATAAATGACTCGATTGAAATATCAGAGTCACTTCCTGTGAAAGATACTCCTTCATCTGAGGCGACGATCTTAATACCGGTGAGAATGGGAATTGTGGTTCTGGATGAAACGGCTTTTAGAACGTCTTGTACACTTTCGACTAAACGATCTTTTTGAATCGTAAATTTCATGTTTATCCTCCTAACGGATAATATAATTAATATATTTTAAAAATAGCAGTAGTAATAGTAGGGCCTGTGGATTTGTGGATAAGTTGTGAAAAAGACAGGAAACACAGCCTATCCACATGTGGACAGACTGTGTATGGCTATGAAAAAGTTATTCACACTTTCCCCGATTCATCCGAGGGCACTATTATTTAAGGAGTTCTTTTATTTCTTTCACCTGCTGCTGAAGCTGCTCGTCATCAATCAGCAGTTTTGAAATCTTTTCATGGGCGTGAATGACGGTTGTATGGTCTCTGCCGCCAAATTCTTCCCCGATTTTAGGCAAAGAAGAATCCGTCATTTCTCTTGAAAGATACATCGCAATTTGTCTTGGGAACGCCACGGATTTCGTGCGCTTTTTCGCTTTGAAATCTTCAAGCTTAATGTTGAACTGCTGTCCGACAATCCGCTGAATCTCTTTTATCGTAATGACCTTCGGCTTAGAAGACGGAATGATATCTTTCAATGCTTCTGCAGCCAGGTCTGCGTTAATGTCTTTATTGATTAAGGATGAATAGGCGACAACCCGGATTAATGCCCCTTCCAGTTCGCGGATGTTGCTGTCAATCTGATTCGCGATGTAAAGCATGACCTCGTTCGGAATATCAAGGCCTTCCGCCTTCGCTTTCTTTCTCAGGATGGCAATCCGCGTTTCCAGATCCGGCGGTGTGATATCCGTAATCAATCCCCATTCGAACCGCGAACGCAGGCGGTCTTCAAGGGTCGGGATCTCTTTCGGCGGTCTGTCGCTGGAAATCACGATTTGTTTGCTTTCTTCATGAAGCGTGTTGAATGTATGGAAAAACTCTTCCTGTGTTTGTTCTTTTCCGGCTAAAAATTGAATATCATCTATCAAAAGTACATCAACGTTCCGGTAGCGGTTGCGGAAATCAACGGCTTTATTATCGCGGATTGAGTTGATGAATTCATTTGTGAATTTTTCAGAAGACAGGTACACCACTTTGGCTGAAGGATTATGATCAATGACATAATGGCCGATCGCGTGCATTAAGTGGGTTTTTCCTAAGCCGACTCCCCCGTATATAAATAAAGGGTTGTACGCTTTAGCGGGTGCTTCCGCCACAGCCAGTGATGCTGCATGGGCGAATCGGTTTCCCGATCCGATGACGAATGTGTCGAATGTATATTTCGGGTTGAGCATGCTTTGGGGAAAATCAGACGGTTCCTCTTTTGCCGCTTTTTTCACTTGCGGTTTCGGTAGAAAGTTTTCTTCGTCCTGATTTTGAGGAATGACAAATTTGACGCTCAATTCTTCCCCGGTTAATTCGTATATGGTATCTGCAATGAGATGTAAGTACCTGGACTCCAGCCAGTCTCGGGCAAATTCATTGGGAGCGGTGATGGTTAAGGTATCCCCTTGCAGCGAATGGGCTTTCGTCGACTTCATCCAAGTTTCGAAACTCGGTTTGCTTAGCTTTTTCTCAATTTGAGCTAGAGCTTGATTCCAAAGATCCAATATATTCTCCATTATCCGGCACAGCCCTCCTTTTCTTTAAAAATCAGCGCCCTTTCCCTGTTATAGAACACAAAAAAAGAGCAAATGGCTCTGACCATTCGTACACACGAAATGTTGAAAACATATAGTATAGTAGAAAAACAGCTTTTCGACAAATTCCACAAGTTGTGGACAACAATCTACACAAGCTGTGTGAAAACAATCCACAACTTATCCACAGTTTGTGGATAAAGAGAATGGGCTGGATAAGTAATTAAGAGTTAAAACACAAATATAATATCAAATTAAGCGAGGACTTGCAATGGTTCTCGTAATCTTATCCACAAACCTGACAACTTGTTGAAAAATCTTTGTCCACAGGGGTTAGCAATGTGAAAATGTTGTCGATAACGACTGTGGATATTAAAAAAAGGCCGAAAAATTATCCACATGTCGTTTTTTCGGAGGAGCGCGGCTTTTTTTTGCGTTAAAAAAAGGAATATGAAAAATAAGGTTTCTAAACTGGTTAAGGTATGTTATCCTATTATGGTTGTAAGAAATAAAAGCACTGCTGAAGTTGACAATGAATAGGCAGCACAAATATAATAAGTAAGACTGTCTTTAACAGCTATTCCTCGAGGGAGGTGTCATAAATGAAAAGAACATTCCAACCGAATAACCGTAAACGCAGTAAAGTTCATGGCTTCAGAAGCCGTATGAGTTCAAAAAACGGTCGTCTAGTATTAGCACGCCGTCGCCGCAAAGGCAGAAAAGTATTATCAGCTTAGGCCACTGAATAATGTCAGTGGTCTTTTTTCACATTAAGAGAGTGAGATGTCATGCGTCGCCCGGTACTGGAGAAATTTCTTCAGTATTCCGGCGGCCCGTTTTTTTTAGATAGAAATAAAAGTTTCTGCGAGTGAATATCGGAGTGAATTAAAGTGAAGAAGCGAAATCGGTTAAAGAAAAATGAAGATTTTCAAAAAGTGTTTAAACGCGGAACGTCTATGGCAAACCGCCAGTTCGTGCTGTATACGCTTGATCAGCCGAAACAGGAAGAGCTCCGGGTAGGGCTTTCTGTCAGTAAAAAAATCGGCAATGCCGTCGTGCGCAATCGGGTGAAGCGGTTAATCAGACAGGCTGTTCAGGAGGAAAAAGAGCTGCTCAAGCCGAAAGATTTTATTATTATCGCAAGAAAACCCGCCGGCGACCTCAGTTTTGAAGAAACGAAAAAGAGTCTGCAGCACTTATTCAGAAAAACCTCATTATATAAGAAATCTTCGTCAAAATAGCTCATATTTTGTTTTCTTCACGTTTTTAAAAGCGCTTCCTTTTATTTGGCGAAAAATGAACGCCATTTGAAACTGAAAGATGCTAAAATACATACAAGGTTCATAAAGATTGGTATAGGAGGAAACGTTCTTGAAAAGGAGAATATGGTTACTACTGAGTATGGTCGGTATGCTCGTGCTGCTGGCCGGGTGCTCGAGTGTGAAAGAGCCGATTACGGCGAATAGTCCGCATTTCTGGGACAAATATGTTGTGTATCCATTGTCAGAAGTCATTACGTACGTAGCGAAACTGACGGGCGATAACTATGGTTTATCGATCATCATCGTTACGATTTTAATTCGTCTGCTGATTCTGCCGCTGATGATCAAGCAGCTTCGAAGCTCAAAAGCGATGCAGGCGCTGCAGCCTGAAATGCAGAAGCTCAGAGAAAAATACAGCTCTAAAGATCAAAAAACGCAGCAGAAGCTTCAGCAGGAAACGATGGCCCTGTTTTCAAAGCACGGGGTAAACCCGCTGGCGGGATGTTTCCCGATCCTGATTCAAATGCCGATTTTGATCGGATTCTACCACGCCATTATGCGTACGCAAGCCATATCACAGCACAGCTTTTTATGGTTTGACCTAGGAGAGAAGGATCCTTACTATATTCTTCCTATCGTTGCCGGTGTGGCCACTTTTGTCCAGCAGAAGCTGATGATGGCCGGAAATCCGACTCAGAATCCTCAAATGGCAATGATGGTATGGATTATGCCGATCATGATTATCGTATTTGCGATCAACTTCCCGAGCGCGCTTTCTCTGTATTGGGTAGTCGGAAACCTGTTTATGATTGCTCAGACATTCCTTATTAAAGGACCTGACATTAAACACGATCCGGAAACGCAGAAAGCGGGAGGAAAGAAAAAGTGAAGAAGGTGACTGCTGCGGGACGGAATGTCGAAGAAGCAGTTCAATCAGGCCTTCAGGAACTTCAACTGACGAAAGATCAAGTAGAAATAACGGTGGTGCAAGAAGAATACAAAGGGTTTTTGGGTATTTTCGGAAAAAAGAATGCGATCGTAGAACTGGAAGAGAAAAAAAATCCTGTTCATGAAGCGAAAGCGTATTTGGAAGAAATCATCCATTCCATTGCCGGACCTTCTGAGATTGTTACGGAAGAAAACAAGAAAACAGTCTGTTTTCACATTAAAGGTGAAAAAGCGGCGCTGCTTATTGGCAAAAGAGGACAAACACTCAATGCCCTGGAAACATTGACGCAGCTTGTTTTGAACCGCGGCTCCGGCCAGTATCGCCAAGCCGTTGTCGACGCTGAGAATTATCGGCGGAAAAGAAGAGAAATTCTGGAGCAGCTGGCAAACAGGCTGGCCAAGCAAGTGTCGAAAACGAAAAAAGATGTGCATTTAGAACCGATGCCGTCAGGTGAAAGAAAAATCATCCATGACGCGCTGTCAAAGCATCCAAATATCAAAACGTTTTCTACCGGTGAAGGCCGGTACCGCCACCTCGTTATTTCCCATAAAGATAGCAGAAAACCGAAGTCCGGGTAAAATCGGAACTTCGGTTTTTTTATTGGTAAAAATGGCTCTATTCCTAAGCAGAATCGCACTTTTTGCGTTTAAGTTTTTTCTTTTTCGGTCTATGCTGTTGATAAAAAAGGTTTTAGGAAATAAAATTAATTGTTATTCACATGTGGATAAGTTAAAGTAATAAGGGATGAATTTCTGCCTTTGTGGATAACGTATCTTCCACTTCAAACCAAACTATGTTATCTTTTAATTTTGGCGTAAATAAAATTTTTTATATAGATGGAAACAGAGATAAAGAGAGGTGAACAGCATGGATACAATTGCAGCGATTTCAACTCCGATGGGTGAAGGCGCGATCGCGATCGTTCGGCTGAGCGGCCCGGAAGCCGTAAAGATCGCCGACAAAATGTACAAGGGTCCGAAAGGCAAAACGCTCAGTTCGGCAGAATCGCATACCATTCATTACGGGCATATCGCGGACAGCACGACGGGACGGATTATTGAGGAAGTCATGGTGTCTGTTTTAAGAGCGCCCAGAACATTCACAAGGGAAGATGTCATTGAAATCAACTGTCACGGGGGTATTGTGACGGTTAATCAGGTGCTCCAGCTTGCTTTAAGAGAAGGTGCGAGACTGGCAGAACCCGGTGAGTTTACGAAGCGCGCATTTTTAAACGGACGGATTGACCTATCACAGGCGGAAGCGGTGATGGATCTGATCAGGGCCAAAACGGACCGTGCCATGAATGTCGCCATGAACCAGATGGAAGGACGGCTTTCCGCGCTTGTCCGCCGTCTGCGTGATGAGTTGTTAGAAACACTTGCCCATGTTGAGGTTAATATAGATTATCCGGAATATGATGACGTCGAAGAAATGACGCATCAGCTTTTAGTGGAGAAGGCAAGCGGCGTGAAGAAAGAAATCGAGGCGCTGCTCCGTACGTCTGAGCAGGGGAAAATTTTGCGTGAGGGACTGTCTACCGTGATCATCGGCCGTCCGAACGTCGGAAAATCCTCTCTGCTTAACAGCCTTGTCCATGAAACGAAGGCGATCGTAACCGATATTCCGGGAACGACGCGTGATGTGATTGAGGAATATGTCAATGTCCGAGGCGTGCCGCTTCGGCTTGTCGATACAGCCGGAATCCGTGAGACAGAAGACATCGTCGAAAGAATCGGTGTGGAACGGTCACGGCAGGTTCTGAAGGAAGCGGATCTCATTTTGCTTGTGCTTAACCACAGCGAAGAGCTTTCTGAAGAAGATGTGAAATTGTTTGAAGCGGTTGAGGGAATGGACGTCATTGTCATTATGAATAAGACGGACCTTGAGGCTAAGATTGACGCTGAGCGCGTCAAGGAACTGGCGAAAGGCCGGCCTGTCATCACGACCTCATTGCTGAAAGAAGAAGGCATTCAAGATTTAGAGGAAGCGATTCAGTCGCTATTTTATACAGGAGCGATCGAAAGCGGAGATCTCACCTATGTCAGCAACACCCGTCATATCTCGATACTGCATCAGGCAAAGCAAGCGATTGATGATGCGCTGAACGGAATTGAACAGGATGTTCCGATTGATATGGTCCAAATTGATTTGACAAGGTGCTGGGAGCTGCTGGGCGAAATCATCGGTGATGCCGTCCACGAAAGCTTAATTGATCAGCTCTTTTCACAATTTTGTTTAGGTAAATAAAAGGGAGGAAAAAACCATGGGGTATGAAGCAGGCCAATACGACGTGATTGTCATCGGCGCCGGGCATGCCGGTGTTGAGGCTGCCCTCGCATCCGCGCGCCAGGGAGCCAAAACGCTTGTTTTGACGATCAATCTTGATATGGTTGCGTTTATGCCATGTAATCCGTCTGTCGGCGGCCCCGCGAAAGGGATTGTCGTCCGCGAAATTGACGCGCTCGGCGGAGAAATGGCTAGAAATATAGATAAAACTCATATTCAAATGAGAATGCTGAATACAGGAAAAGGTCCGGCCGTACGGGCGCTGCGTGCGCAGGCGGATAAATTCCAATATCAGCACGAAATGAAGCATACGCTGGAAAAAACACCGAATTTGACACTTCTTCAAGGGATTGCCGAGCGTTTAATCATTGAAGACGGGGAGTGCCGCGGTGTCATTACGCAAACCGGTGCTGAATATAAGGCAAAAACGGTCGTGCTGACAACCGGAACGTATTTAAGAGGGCGGATCATTCTCGGTGATTTGTCTTACTCAAGCGGTCCGAATAACCAGCAGCCGTCTATTAAACTTTCTGAGCACTTAGAGGAGCTCGGTTTTGATCTCGTCCGTTTTAAAACGGGTACGCCTCCTCGTGTCTCAAGCGATTCCATTGATTACAGCAAAACAGAAATCCAGCCGGGGGACCCGGTTCCGCGCGCTTTCTCATATGAAACGGTTGAATACATTACCGATCAGCTGCCTTGCTGGCTGACTTACACGAGTCCTGAGACTCATGAGATCATCGACAGCAACCTGCATCGTTCGCCAATGTATTCCGGTATGATTAAAGGAACGGGACCGAGATACTGCCCTTCGATTGAAGATAAAGTCGTTCGGTTTAATGATAAACCGCGTCATCAGATTTTCCTTGAGCCGGAAGGCAGAAATACGCAGGAAGTATACGTTCAAGGTTTATCCACGAGTCTTCCTGAGGACGTGCAGCAGCGGATGCTGGCGACCATTCCGGGACTGGAAAAGGTGCAGATGATGAGAGCCGGTTACGCGATTGAGTATGACGCGATTGTACCGACGCAGCTCTGGCCTACACTGGAGACGAAAAAAATCCCTAACCTGTACACAGCCGGTCAAATTAACGGTACATCAGGTTATGAGGAAGCAGCCGGGCAAGGAATTATGGCAGGGATCAACGCAGGCCGCAAAGCGCTTGGAAAAGAAGAAGTGATCCTCAGCCGTTCCGATGCTTATATCGGTGTATTGATTGATGATTTGGTAACGAAAGGAACCAATGAACCGTACCGTCTGCTGACTTCACGGGCGGAATACAGACTGCTGCTCCGTCACGACAACGCGGATCTTCGTCTGACGGAAATCGGCCACGATATCGGCTTAATTTCTGATGAGCGCTATGAAGCGTTTGAGAAGAAAAAAGCGGCGATCGAGGCAGAGAAAAAACGTCTCTGGTCTGTTATTATCAAGCCGTCTCCTGAGAATCAGGAATATATCCGTTCACTCGGCGGAAGCGAGCTGAAAGACGGAGTGCGCGGCACAGATTTAATGAAACGTCCGGAAATGAACTATGAAACAGTGACAAAACTTGCGCCTGCAGATTCTCCGGTTCCGCAAGATGTGGCGGAACAAGTGGAAATTCAGGTGAAATATGAAGGATATATCGAAAAATCCTTGCAGCAAGTGGAAAAGCTGAAGAAAATGGAAAACAAAAAAATCCCTGATCGGATTGATTATGACGCCATTAAAGGAATTGCTACTGAAGCCCGTCAAAAGCTGAAAGAAGTGCGTCCTTTATCAGTTGCTCAAGCGTCCCGTATTTCCGGCGTCAATCCGGCAGACATTTCAATCCTGCTGGTATACCTGGAGCAGGGCCGTATTGCCAAGGTAGCTGAATAGAAAGGATGACGGCATGAATATAGAGGAATTTACATCCAGTTTAGCGGAGAAAGGGATTTCCCTTTCTGACCGCCAGCTGGAGCAATTCGAGTTGTATTACCGGATGCTCGTGGAATGGAACGAAAAAATGAATCTGACATCCATCACTGAGAAAAAGGAAGTTTATCTCAAGCATTTTTATGATTCGATAACGGCGGCATTTTATATTGATTTTGAAAAGGTCACCACTCTTTGTGATGTCGGCGCCGGCGCCGGTTTTCCAAGCCTGCCCATCAAAATCTGCTTCCCGCATCTGCATGTCACCATCGTCGATTCACTGAATAAGCGGATTACGTTTTTGGAAACTCTCTCTGATGCTTTACAATTAGAGCATACGACATTTGTCCATGACAGAGCGGAGACATTCGGACAGCGGAAAGACGTACGGGAAAGCTTCGATCTCGTGACGGCCCGTGCGGTGGCGCGTTTGTCGGTCCTGAGTGAGCTTTGTCTGCCGCTGGCCAAGAAAAACGGCGTATTTGCGGCACTAAAAGCAGCAGCAGCTGATGAAGAGCTGAAAGCGGGGCAAAAGGCGATTAAAGTATTGGGAGGAGAGCTTGAACAAGTTCATTCCTTTACACTTCCTGTTGAAGAAAGTGAACGGAACATCATGATCATTCGCAAGACGAAAAGCACTCCGAAAAAATATCCGAGAAAACCGGGTACTCCAAATAAATCGCCAATTGAAGGGTAATTTAGACAGCCTGATGTGACAATTCCATCATATTTTCTGCAAAATTGATGAAGATACAGCAGGAAAAACCATGAGAAAATAGAATTATAAAAATGGCAGTTTTTAAAGGTGGTGTAGGTACATGAAGCATTCATTCTCTCGTTTCTTCGGGTTTGGTGAGAAGGAAGAGGAACCGGAGATAGCTGAGCATGATACAAACAAAGAAGAGATACTCGAAATACCGGTACATGCTATCGTTCCCAACCGTTTTCAGCCACGCACCATTTTCTCAGATGAAAAAATCAAAGAGTTAGCAATGACTATCCATACACACGGCATCATTCAGCCGATTGTTGTCAGACATACAGAAGATGAAGGACAATATGAGCTCATTGCGGGTGAAAGGCGCTGGAGAGCGGTACAGACGCTTGAATGGGAGAAGATTCCCGCAATTATTAAAGATTTTTCTGATACGGAAACAGCATCTGTCGCTTTGATTGAAAACCTGCAAAGGGAAGAATTGTCCTCCATTGAGGAAGCTCATGCGTACGCAAGGCTGTTAGAACTTCATGATTTAACACAGGAAGCCTTGGCGCAGCGCTTAGGAAAAGGCCAGTCAACGATTGCGAACAAGCTCCGATTGTTAAAGCTCCCGGAACCCGTCCAGGATGCGATTATGGAGAAAAAAATTACGGAACGTCATGCAAGAGCACTGATTCCGCTCAAACAGCCGGAGTTTCAGGTCACATTGCTTGCGGAAATCATTGAGAAAAGCTTGAACGTCAAGCAGACGGAAGACAGAGTGGTGAAAATGCTTGAACAGAATAAGCAGAAACCAAAGCCGAGACGCAAAGCGTTCAGCAGGGATACAAGAATTGCGATGAATACGATTCGTCAGTCACTGTCTATGGTAGAAGACAGCGGCGTCAGACTGAATACTGAAGAAGAAGAATTCGAAGAGTACATCCAGCTTACCATTCGGATACCTAAATAAAAACTCTCCTGATCAGCAGGGGAGTTTTTATTTTAATCAAAAAACTATTTTGAGATAATGATAGATTTATTGTGCACTATACATTATATATGTAAAATTTTATCTTTTTGTGTCGTGAATTGTCTTTTTACAGTCAAAAAAGTCACTTTATCGGAGAACTTATATTAGAAAGTGTCTTTTCCGTTTACATTTTTTTCACTTGCTGATAAACAAATTATGAAAAAAATAAAACGCTTTACTCTTTTTTTGATAAGATAGAAACAAGACAGTACATGTTCATGTGAAGGTAGGTGACATCGTGGGAAAAATCATAGCAATTACGAACCAAAAAGGCGGAGTCGGGAAGACGACGACTTCTGTTAATCTGGGGGCTTGCTTGGCTTACATAGGTAAAAGGGTTCTTCTTGTTGATATTGATCCGCAGGGCAATGCAACGAGCGGATTAGGGATTGAAAAAGCCGATGTGGATCATTGTGTGTACGACATTTTAGTAGATGATGCAGATGTTACAGATATTATTAAACCGACTTCAGTAGAGAACTTAGATGTCATTCCGGCCACGATCCAGCTTGCGGGAGCGGAAATCGAATTGGTTCCGACGATCTCACGGGAGGTCAGGCTGAAAAGAGCATTAGAATCAGTGAAACAAAATTACGATTACATGATTATTGATTGTCCTCCGTCTCTCGGGTTATTAACGATTAATGCGCTTACCGCTTCAGATTCAGTCGTTATCCCGGTTCAGTGCGAATACTACGCTCTTGAAGGATTGAGTCAATTATTAAATACAGTTCGGCTTGTGCAAAAACATTTAAATACCGACTTAATGATAGAAGGAGTGCTTCTGACGATGCTTGATGCCAGAACGAATCTCGGCATTCAAGTGATAGAAGAGGTAAAGAAATACTTTAGAGATAAAGTGTATCAAACCATTATCCCTCGAAATGTCCGTTTAAGTGAGGCGCCGAGTCACGGCAAGCCGATCATATTATACGATCCGCGTTCGAGAGGTGCGGAAGTATATTTAGATTTAGCAAAGGAAGTGGCAGCGAATGGCTAAAGGCGGGCTCGGAAAAGGGATTAACGCGTTGTTTAATCAGGTTGATTTGTCTGAAGAGACAGTGGAAGAGATTAAAATCAGTGATTTGCGCCCCAATCCTTATCAGCCAAGAAAACAATTTGACGATGAGTCATTAGCTGAACTGAAGGAATCTATCATTCAGCATGGCATTCTTCAGCCCATTATCGTGAGAAAATCATTGAAGGGCTATGATATTGTAGCCGGCGAACGCCGTTACCGCGCCGCAAAACTTGCCGGTAAAGAGACAGTGCCGGCTATCGTGCGGGATTTATCTGAATCGCTGATGCGAGAAATCGCTCTTTTGGAAAACCTTCAGCGTGAAGACTTATCACCGCTTGAAGAAGCTCTGGCATATGACTCACTGCTGAAGCATTTGGATTTAACCCAGGAACAGCTCGCTAAACGGCTCGGAAAAAGCAGGCCTCATATTGCCAACCATTTAAGACTGCTGACGCTGCCGGAAAGCATCCAGAACCTCATTGCAGAAGGTACGTTATCCATGGGACACGGCAGAACCTTGCTTGGTTTGAAAAATAAAGACAAGCTTGAGCCGCTTGTGAAGAAAGTGGTTGAAGAACAGCTGAACGTCCGTCAGCTTGAGCAGCTGATTCAGCAGTTAAACAACAATGTTCCACGTGAAACAAAGAAAAAAGAACCTGTTCAAGATGTTGTGTTAAAAGAGCGGGAATCGTATTTGCAAAATTACTTCGGAACAACAGTAAATATTAAGAGACAAAAGAAAAAAGGGAAGATTGAGATTGAGTTTTTCTCAAATGAAGATCTTGAACGCATCCTAGAACTATTGTCTGAAAGAGAAGCGTAAAAACCATCTTTTTAAAAAAAGATGGTTTTTTATATACGTCTTGTCAACTTATGAAACGGACTGAGCCGTTCCTGCCGGCCTTCTGATTTATCTGTCAGCTGTAACCCCTCTGCTAAAACATTTGCCATGCTCATAACAAGATGAAGCCTCGTATTCTGCAGGACAAAATACTCCATAAACCCGCTGACATTGACGATTCCATTGATATGGACGTCACCGATTTCAGGAAGATCTTTTTGAACACCTGCTCCGGGCTTCAGCGGCCCATCGCCGATTTGAAATGACCCTACGCTTTTGACGCGGCCTAAACAAGCATCAACCGCTATAATAAACGGATTTTTATGTAGATGTTGAATATCTTTCAGCTTGTCTTTCATATTGACGGCGTGAACAGGATCTGACAGCGTGCCGTAAACGTGCAATCTGCCTAAATTCATTTTTTCTAACTTTGTTCCTACGAGCGGACCTAATGAATCTCCGGTCGACCGATCTGTGCCGATACACACGGTGACTAACGGTCTGCCGGCTGCTTTACGTAAAGATGAAGTAAGGATCGCTTGTATTTGATTCGCAGCAGAAGAATCCGTATGAGATACATATTGTTTTGCCCGTTCTTGAGAAAAAAGCCCGCCTTTTCGATTCATAAGGTTCACTTCCTTGTCATGTCATACGAGTATTACATTGTTGTTTTTGGTGATGTATGGTTGTTTACAGTATATCCAGCGCTGCCTTTTTTTATGCTTATGCCATGATCAGCATGCCGGTTGTTTGAAAAGAGCGGGATAGAAAAAAGAACCCAGAGCAGTTATTCTCTAAGTTCATGAAAGAAATAAGACCATTTGATCTACATCAACATATCGCTGATGATCTAATTTCAGCGCTCTTTTTTCTGTAGAGAAGAGGATAAATCCTAACTGAGCGTAGAGTTTTATTGCGGGTTCATTTGTTGAGGCAACAGAGAGATGGAGCTGTTCTGTGTCCTTCATCTTTTTTGCTCGGCTGATGGCTTCCGTCATTAAAGCTTTTCCCGCGCCTGACCCTCGGTGTTTGGGGGAAATATACATAGAACCGATAACCGCAATGTGTCTTAGTTTAAACAGCGGATGCTTGGAGATCTTGAGGATTCCTATCAGTCTGTCTTTTTCAAAGGCGCCAAGCACGATGGCATTGTCGGCTTCAAGCCTGGCTTTAAATTTTTCGGACGGCCATTCTTTCTCCTCATCGTAGCTGACGGCAAATGCGTCCGGGTGATCTTTTAAAGCTTTGAGCCTGATATCGGAATAAGGCTGGGTATCATTTGCGGTTAAACGCCTGATGTACATGGTTTGAGCTCCTTGCATAAGTGAATTTTTCTGAATAGTCAATCGTCGTTATCATACCATATTTGTCCCTTTTGTATGAATGATTGCCGCTGTCACTCAATATAGTAGCAATATGCGGAGATTATCTGAAATTTTATGAGGTGATGAGGGTGTGGAGAGCCGGGATGAAGTGGATGCTGCTCATATTAAGCAGCCAGATTGGGGCTGGATATGCAAGCGGGCAGGAAATATGGCAGTTTTTCGGTGTCGAAAGCGGACTGGCTATTGTATTGTTTACAGTCATGTTTACGATTTCGGCTTATATTGTGTTGAAGATCAGCTATCGGGTTCAATCAACGCACTTTTTACCTGTGCTTGAGCATCTGATGGGGCCGGCTCTTGCTAAAGTCTATGATGTGCTTATTATGTTTTATTTGTTTTCAATGACGATGGTTATGATTGCCGGCGGCGGTGTGACGCTGCAAATGTACAAGCTGCCGTTTTGGATCGGTATTTTTCTTCTTTGCATTGTGACCGTCGGTTTATTCTTTTGGGATATAAAAGGAATATTATCTCTGAATAGTATTTTGATACCGATTCTTGTAGCGGGGCTGTTATATGCATTGGTCTTTTTTCAGACAACCCATCATTACACGTGGACGATAGATTTGACCCGCCAGTATAATTGGCCGGCAAGCATTACCTTCACGTCCTTAAACATCCTTTCTGTTGTCGCTGTTCTTTCTTCAATCGGGAAAGATATGAAGGGACTGGGAGAAGCGAAAATCGCAAGCGTTGCAAGCGGGCTGATTTTCGGTATGATTTCATTTGTTTACAATGAAACGCTTGTACAGCTTTCAGGCAGTCTTACACAATATGAGATTCCTCTTTTCGCCGTCCTTGAAGGCGCTCCTTATCCGTTATTTCTTTGTATGGCCGCCGTGCTTTTTTTAGCCATCTATACGACAACCGTGACCGGTCTGTTCGGGCTGTCCAGCCGCATGCTTGCATTTGTGAAATTGCCGAGATGGACGCTCGTATCTCTTCTGTTAGCTGTGATGGTGCCTTTTACGACAATCGGTTTTTCAGATTTGATCGCCATTTTATATCCTATTTACGGGCTTTTAAGTCTTTATTTGCTGGTATGTCTTCTTCTTTACCCTATTTTAGGGAGATGGAAAAAAGTATAATGCTCATTTTGGGTGCGGCCGTTGCTCTTATCCTGTTTTTTTTTGTACAATAAATAAAGCAGTCTATGGAGAGAGGTGAAGGGTCTTGGCGGATAAAGACTTTGGCCTGAATGATATTGTTGAAATGAAGAAACCGCATCCTTGCGGTGAAAACAGGTGGAAAATCATTCGGATGGGAATGGATATTCGGATTAAATGCACGGGTTGTTCCCACAGTGTCATGATTCCGAGAAGAGATTTTGAGAGAAAGCTGAAAAAAGTACTCGTCAAGCATGAGGAGCCTACATCATAAGGGCTGGCGCTCATGCTTTTTCATATAGAGGAGAGGAAGAGGCCCGATGAGCAAAGTGCATCAGTCAGCGTGCCCGCTGAATTGCTGGGACAGCTGCGGCTTTTTGGTAACAGTTGAGGATGGAAAGGTGACGAAAGTAGACGGAGACCCGAATCATCCCATTACGGAAGGGAAAATTTGCGGCCGTGGCAGAATGCTGGAGGCGAAAACGAATGCGCCGGAACGGCTTCGTTTTCCTTTAAAAAAGATAGACGGCGAATTTGTCCGCATTTCCTGGGAGCAGGCGTTAGATGAAATTGCTGAAAAAATGGCGGTGATTAAGGAGACGTTGGGCACTGCCGCAGTGCTGCACAGTCATGATTACGCCAATAACGGTCTTTTGAAGGCGCTCGACCAGCGTTTTTTCAATGGATACGGCGGTGTGACGGAGATTGCGGGCAGCATATGCTGGGGTTCCGGCATTGAAGCGCAGCGCTGGGATTTCGGGCGTTCTTACGGGCATGGACCGCTTGATATTTATCACAGCAAGCATGTGATCGTATGGGGCAGAAACGTGTCCCGGACGAATATGCACCTCTATCATCATCTGCAGCAGATGAAGAAAAAAGGAGCGACACTGACGGTCATTGATCCTATTTTTAACCCGACTGCAAAGCTTGCCGATCGGTATATATCCGTCAAACCCGGCATGGATGGATGGCTTGCGGCGGGTGTTTTAAAAATATTATGCCAAACCGGCAGAACCGATTCCGATTTCATTCAAAGGCATTCGGTCGGTTTTGAAGAAATAGAAAAGCTTCTGCAGACGATTTCTATTGAGGAGATCATTGAGAAAACAGAAACGTCTTTAGAAGTGATTGAATATCTTGCTGATTTATATGCTGACGGTCCCGCCTCCACTTTTATGGGTCTTGGGATGCAGAGATATAAAAACGGGGGCGGGACGATACGGTGGATTGACGCTTTAGCTGCGGCGAGCGGAAATGTCGGTATCAAAGGCGGCGGCGCAAACTTCGGAAATGTGCAAGTCGGTGAAAGCTTTGCAAAGGCCGAGCTCACCCGGCCTGATCTGAAGAAAAGTTCGAGAACGTTTTCGATGATGACTCAAGCCGAAGAGGCGCTGAATGCAGCCGATCCGCCGATTGAGATGATCATCGTGACGTGCGGCAATCCGCTGACACAGGTGCCGAATACAAAAAAAGTGAAGGAAGCATTTGAAAAAACACCGGTCACAGTGGCCATTGATTCGGTCATGACCGATACGGCGAAGCTCTGTGACTATGTGCTGCCGACGGCCGTTGTTTTCGAAGAGGAAGATATTTATTATTCCAGCATGTATCATCACTATGTTCAATATGGCAAGAAGCTTGCGGAACCGCAGGGAGAGGCAAAATCAGACCGCTGGATCTGGACGGAACTCGCAAAGCGTCTCGGATTCGGGGAGCTCTTTGATTACAGTACGGAAGATTTCTTAAAAATGGGGCTCTCTTCTTTGGAGAAAGAAGGAATCACCCTTGAGCAATTAAAGGAAAAAGGACATATGCCGCTTCCGGTCAAACAGGTTCCGTGGAGTGATTTTCAATTTTTAACCCCGAGCGGAAAATTTGAATTCGTCTCGTCACTGGCAGAAGAGAAAGGATACAGCGGCCTCCCTCAATTGGAGGTGCCGGAGGAGTCTGTTTATCATGACGCCGGACTGGCCGGGAAATATCCGTATACGCTGCTGTCCATTCACCCGCAGCGCTCCAATCATTCACAGCACGTGCCGTTTATTGAAAAGCTTCAGCAGATTCAGGTGGACCTGTCGCCGGATATCGCCGAGGAGCTTTCACTTCAAGACGGAGATACGGCAGAGGTATACAATGACCGCGGCCGTCTGCGCGGCAGGGTGAAAATCATGAAGCAGGCTCACCCGAAGACGGTGAATATAGATGAAGGCATGTGGGCGGCATTCGGAGGCTCCGTCAACATGCTCACAAAGGATTCAAATTCCGATAATGGAATGGGAAGTACGCTTTTTGACTGTCTGGTAGCGGTTAAAAAAGGATAATCTAAGGAGAGAGAGGGCGGGAAATGCTTTTTTCTCAGCTTGTCTTTTCCTATGAACCTCCTTATAATTGCTCTAGGTTTACAATACGTTTATACGATGATGGTTTGATATAGAGGAGATGAAAGAATGGCTTTAACTGCTGGAATTGTCGGTTTGCCGAATGTCGGAAAATCGACGTTATTTAATGCAATTACCCAGGCTGGTGCCGAATCAGCCAACTACCCGTTCTGTACAATTGATCCGAACGTGGGAATCGTGGAAGTGCCGGATGAACGTCTGCAAAAGCTGACTGAATTGGTGAACCCGAAAAAAACGGTGCCGACTGCGTTTGAATTCACTGATATCGCGGGGATCGTAAAAGGCGCATCAAAAGGTGAAGGACTCGGAAATAAGTTTCTTTCTCATATCCGTCAGGTAGATGCGATCTGCCACGTTGTACGCGCATTCGCTGATGACAATATTACGCACGTGTCAGGGAAAGTCGATCCGATTGACGATATTGAAACGATCAATCTTGAATTGATTCTTGCCGACATGGAGACAGTCGAAAAACGCATCACGCGTGTAAGCAAGCTTGCAAAGCAAAAAGACAAAGAAGCGGTTTTTGAATTTGACATTCTGTCTAAATTAAAAGAAGCTTTCGAACAAGAAAAGCCTGCCCGTTCCGTTGAATTTACGGAAGAACAGCAAAAGCTTGTGAAGCAGCTTCATTTGCTTACGTCAAAACCCGTGCTTTATGTAGCAAATGTAAGCGAGGATGAAGTGGCTGATCCTTCAGATAATGAATATGTTGCGAAAATCCGGGAGTACGCCGCGGGTGAAAACGCCGAAGTTATCGTCGTCTGCGCGAAAATTGAGTCTGAAATTGCTGAATTGGAAGGCGAAGAAAAACAAATGTTCCTTGAAGAGCTCGGCATCGAAGAATCAGGTCTTGATCAGCTGATTAAAGCGTCATACTCTCTTCTCGGCCTTGCGACATACTTTACGGCGGGCGAACAGGAAGTGCGCGCATGGACATTCAGAAAAGGCATGAAAGCTCCTGAGTGTGCGGGTATCATCCACACTGACTTTGAACGCGGCTTTATCCGCGCTGAAACGGTTGCTTATGAAGACCTTTTGGCAGGCGGCGGAATGTCCGGAGCGAAAGAAGCCGGAAAAGTGCGTCTGGAAGGTAAGGAATATGTAGTCCAAGACGGAGATGTCATTCATTTCCGATTTAATGTATAGGACACAGTTGTAAAGGGACAAGAGCTTTGGTATAATATAAACTTGTGAGTAATAGAATTATTGCTCCTTGCCCATTATAGGGCCGCTTAGACCAAAAGGAGGTGCAAACAGATGAAAAAGTACGAAGTTATGTACATTATCCGTCCGAACATTGACGAAGAGTCAAAGAAGGCAGTTATCGAGCGTTTCAACAACGTATTGACTTCTAACGGAGCGGAGATCACTGGAACAAAAGATTGGGGTAAACGTCGTCTTGCTTACGAAATCAACGATTTCCGTGACGGTTTCTACCAAATCTTAAACGTTCAGTCTGAAGCTGCAGCGGTTGCTGAATTCGACCGTTTAGCTAAGATCAGTGACGATATCATTCGCCACATCGTTGTTAAAGAAGAAGAATAAGCAATTTGAAATATATAATGTTAAAAGGTGGTCTTTCATATGCTTAACCGAGTTGTATTAGTCGGAAGACTGACAAAAGACCCAGAGCTTCGTTATACGCCAAGCGGTGCGGCTGTCGCCACGTTCACTCTTGCTGTGAATCGTACATTCACGAACCAGTCCGGAGAACGTGAAGCCGATTTCATTAATTGTGTCACTTGGAGAAGACAAGCCGAAAACGTTGCAAACTTTCTTAAAAAAGGAAGCCTTGCCGGCGTAGACGGCCGACTCCAGACAAGAAATTATGAAAACCAGCAGGGACAGCGTGTCTTCGTGACAGAAGTCCAAGCTGAAAGTGTTCAATTTCTTGAGCCTAAAAACAGCGGCGGTTCTGGATCAGGCGGATACAACGAAGGAAACAGCGGCGGAGGCCAATACTTTGGCGGAGGCCAAAATGATAATCCGTTCGGCGGAAATCAGAACAACCAGAGACGAAATCAAGGGAACAGCTTTAATGATGATCCATTTGCCAACGACGGCAAGCCGATTGACATCTCGGATGATGATCTTCCGTTCTAATAGATTATCGCTATATTCATAACGAGAAAGGTGGGAAATGACAATGGCAGGAGGACGCAGAGGCGGTCGTGCGAAACGCCGTAAGGTTTGTTACTTCACTTCTAACGGCATTACGCACATCGATTACAAAGATGTAGATCTTCTTAGAAAGTTTGTTTCTGAGCGTGGTAAAATTTTACCTCGCCGTGTAACTGGAACAAACGCGAAATACCAACGTAAATTGACTATCGCGATCAAACGCGCACGTCAAATGGCTTTACTTCCATACGTAACTGGCGAGTAAGCCGAAAAAAGAGCAAGAGCCTGCGGGCTCCTGCTCTTTTTTTATATCAGTCCCCCTCCATCCTGCCGAAATGTTTCACATGAAACATGGAAGTGCTTCTTACACCTTTGTTATCTTGCTCCTCTATTCAAAAACGCGTACTTATGCAATGAATTTGTTTATACTGAAAAACAGGGGGTGGCTGAGATGGAGACAGACAGAAATATCCTGACTGATGAAAAGTGGAGCGCAATCATACATAATGATGCTTCTTATGACGGGGCATTTTATTATGCAGTAAAAACGACAGGAATTTTCTGCCGGCCTTCTTGTAAATCGAGAGTTCCGAATAAAGAAAACGTGCTGGTGTTTGATACGGCTGATGCAGCGCTCGAGAAACATTTTCGTCCCTGTAAAAGGTGCCGGCCGAACGGTCTTCGTCTTCCTGATGAAGAATGGATTGCTCAAATCATTGAATACATTGAACGCCATTATCACGAATCCCTGACTCTGAGTGTACTGGCCGAAATGTGTCACGGCAGCCCCTATCATTTACAGCGGACATTTAAAAAAATCAGGGGAATATCCCCGATTGCGTATATACAGAAAATAAGATTGTCGAAGGCGGAACACCTTTTAAAGCATACTGATATGACAGTCATGGAGATCGCTCTGACTGTCGGAATTCCAAACACAGCGCATTTCGCGACCCTTTTTAAAAAGGGAACCGGGAGTTCGCCCACAGAATACAGAAAAACGGCCAAAATGGGACAGGGAGGTTCAATATGAGTAAAGAGCCTATGATCTATTGGACACTCTTCACACGGAATGATTGGAGCCTGTATACAGCCGCCACATCTAAGGGGCTTTGCTTTATAGGGTCAAATCATGGAAGCTTTGAAGAGCTTGAGCAGTGGGCAAAAAAATCACTGCCGCAATACCGATTGGCACGTGATGATGAAAAGCTGGCGCCTTACACGGCAGAGTTGTCCGAGTACATTGAAAATGGCAGATCAGCTTTTTCAGTGCCGGTGGATCTTTACGGAACAGAATTTCAGCTTGCTGTATGGAAAGCGCTTATGGACATACCGTACGGCGAGATATACTCCTATTCGGATATAGCAAAAATGATTCAGAAACCGGCAGCCGTAAGAGCCGTGGGCGCTGCGATTGGAAAAAATCCGGTATTGATTACGGTTCCGTGCCATCGCGTCATCGGAAAAAACGGGAAACTGACCGGATTCAGAGGCGGTTTAGAAATGAAAAAGCAGCTGCTGGCATTAGAGGGCGGAAACATTGAAACACTGGAATACCGGCTGAGCCGGACAGGAGGGATCACATGAAACTGATGTCTTGGAATGTAAACGGCTTGCGTGCCGTGATGAAAAAGATAGATATCAATACTTACGTTCAGGAAACGGAAGCCGATATTCTATGTCTGCAAGAAACAAAAGTACAGGACGGACAAGTATCATTACAGCCTGAAGGATATCACGCCTATTGGAACTATGCGGTGAAAAAAGGCTACTCAGGCACGGCTGTTTTTTCGAAAGAAAAGCCGCTGCACGTGCTCTATGGACTGGGGATTGACGACCATGATCAAGAAGGACGGGTGATCACGCTTGAATTTGAGCATGTGTTTGTCGTCAACTGTTATACGCCGAATGCCAAACGCGGATTAGAGCGAATTGATTACCGTCTTCAATGGGAAGCCGATTTTAAGGATTATCTGCAGAAGCTTGACCGGAAGAAGCCCGTGATCTTATGCGGCGATCTGAATGTCGCACACAGGGAGATAGACTTAAAAAATCCGAAAGCCAACCGGAAGAACGCCGGTTTCTCGGAGCAGGAGCGGGAAGCGTTCAGCGCCCTGCTGAACGCGGGATTTACCGACTCATTCCGCTATTTATATCCTGATCGGGAAGGCGCCTATTCCTGGTGGTCTTACAGGACGAACGCACGTGAGAAAAACATCGGCTGGCGGCTTGATTACGTCATTGTTTCAGACAGACTGAAGCAGCGGATCAGCCAAGCGGCCATTTGTGCCGATATCATGGGTTCTGACCATTGCCCTGTTGAAATGACAGTGGATTTATGATGAGATAGCAGTAAGAGAAATCCACTCTTGCTGCTTTTTTATCACTGAAAATGGAGGAGCACATGGCAAATATAAAAGAGATTGCGAAACTGGCGAATGTGTCGGTGGCCACCGTATCACGCGTGTTAAACCGACACCCGTACGTATCTGAGGAGAAAAGGCGTCTTGTGAATCAAGTGATGAAGGAGCTGGATTATACCCCTAATCGAACCGCCATTGATCTGATTCGCGGAAAGACCAATACAATCGGCGTGATTTTGCCGTACAGCGACCATCCCTGCTTTGACAAAATTGTAAACGGTATCACGAAGGAAGCGTTTGCCCATGATTACGTGACAACCCTTCTCCCCACCAACTATGACCCCGCTATAGAGATGACATATTTCGAACTGCTGAAAATGAAAAAGATTGACGGACTGATTGTCACGTCCCGCGCGAATGAATGGGAAACCGCCGTACCTTACCTGGAATACGGCCCCATTGTCGCTTGTGAATATACACAGCATCAAGAGATTCCCTGCGCTTATAATGACAGGCAGGCAGCATACAGAGAAAGCTTTTTGTATTTGAAAAACCGCGGGCATCAAGACGTTGCTTTTACATGTGTGCGGGAAGCGGAAAAAAGCCCGAGTACGGCCGACAAGGTAACCGCATATAAGGCGGTCTTCGGCTCTCTTGATGAAACCCGCATTCTGGTCGGATGCCATGATATGGACGACGGAAAGCGTGCGGGTGAGCACTTCTGGGGTTTCGACAAGGCGCCGACGGCCATCTATGCGCACAGTGATGATGTGGCTGCCGGCTTGTACCAGTTTGCGAAAGAACAGAAATGGGACGCGGAGATCATCGGCGAGGGAAATCTGAGCGTCAGCCGGGCATTGAATATTCCATCCCTGGAACTTCATTTGGAACGGGTCGGAAAGGAAGCATTTTTATTGTTTTTTCACGAAGAAACGGCTAAAAAACAAATTATGCATCAATTTCAGCGGAAAAAGTCTTGAGCTGAAATGGGTTTCATGCTTTATAAATAGATTGAGAAAAAAAGGGAGGCGGACATATGCGAATTGAACATGCAGCGATATGGGTGAAAGATTTGGAACGGATGAAAGAGTTTTATGAGACATACTTCGGCGCCAAGGCCAATGACCTTTATCATAATGAGAAAAAAGATTTCAAATCGTATTTTCTTTCATTTGACTCTGGATGCAGGCTGGAACTTATGAAAAAAGGCGGCATTGATGAAGTTCCGTCACAGAATATGACCGGATGGGCGCATCTCGCATTTTCTACAGGCAGCAAGGAGCGGGTGAATGAATTGACGGAAACGTTTAAAAATGATGGATTTCAGGTTGTAAGCGGCCCGCGCGTGACGGGTGACGGATATTATGAGAGCGTGATAGAGGATGGGGAAGGCAATTTGATAGAAATCACAGTGTAACAGTGCGGAGTGATTCCGCACTGTTTTTTTGATTAAATTTGCTGTGCATTTGTTTTCGGGCCGAAGAGGATTAACAAAACGGAACACAGAAGCCAGCAGCCGCCGATGAACAAAAAGACGCTGATGTAGCCGAGCTTAACGGCAATAAACCCGACGAGCAGGGAGCCGAATATGTTGGAAAAACGGCCGAGCCCGTACGCCAGCCCGCTCCCTGCCGAGCGATATTCCGTAGGATACGGTTCCGATGTGTAGGCGTATAGATTTGAGGTGAAGATCCGTTCCGTGACGTTAACGACAAATCCAAACACAATAATCATGACGGGAATAAACGTCATGCCGTATAACAGTCCGGCAATGGCAGTCAGAAAGGCGCTTGCTGCCAGAATCCATTTCCTTTGGAACGTTTCGGATATCATGGAACCGAGCAATGCGCCAAGCGGTGCGCCGACAGAGTGAAGCACATTGTACCACAGTGTTTTTTCCATGGTGATGCCGTTGCTTTTCAGCAGGCTGGGCACCCATGAAGCAAAGCCGTAAAAGCCAAAGGTTTCAAGAATCCATACCGCTGACAGGATGATGGTGATCTTTAAATTCCTGCCCTGAAACAGCCCTAAGTAGCCTGCGTGCTTCACTGTATGTACTTCTGCCGCCTCTTTTGACGCAGGAAGCGGGCCTTTTTCTTTCTCTGCACGTGCTTCAAGACGGTTCATAATGGCGTTTGCCTGATCATATGCGCCCCGATTTTCGTGCCAGCGCGGCGATTCCTCAAGCCGGCGGATAAAAAAGAAATAAATGAGACCGGCCGCCCCCCATACGAATACGAGCCGCCACCCCCATGAGCCTAAAGGAATGACAAATGCGGAAACAACGTTTGTGACGGGAACGCCGATTAGTCCGATCATGGCGCAAAGGGAGATGTATTTTCCCCGTACGGAGGATGGAAAAAATTCCGCCAAATAGCTGTTCGTCACAATCATGGCGGCCGCGACGCCGAGACCGGTCAAGAATCGGAAAATCATTAAGGACGGAATGTCCCATGCCAGCGCATTCAGAAAAGATGAGATCGAAAAGACAAGGACAAAACAATTCAGCGCTTTTTTCCTGCCGATCCGATCGGACAGCCTTCCGCCGATGGACGCGCCTAAAAACATGCCCAGGAAGGATGCGGCCGTGATGTCGGCAATGGTGGACAGCTTCACGCCCCAATGCTCAATCAGCGCCGGAGCCACGTTGCTGAGCGTAAACAGATCAGCGAGATCAAAAAAATAGATGATTCCGAGAGCGGTTAATACTTGATAGTGCACACGCGAAATGGGGAGACGGTCTAATCGGTTCGCTACATTTGAGAATGTCTGATGTTTCATAAAAAACCCCCTGACTTTGCAATTGTAATCAGAAAATACTGTGAATTTATCTGACGAATACATTATAAAGGTCTTTTTTTGGCAAAAACAGAGTGTAAATAACCAGAGCCAAAGGAAACGGCATAGCGCTTTCTTCTTAAAATATATAACATTTCCTATATCTGTTTCTGTTTATATTGTAAAATGTTGAAGGAAAGGAAGTTGATGCATAAATATGAATACGTTTGTACGGCCAGCAGAGGGAAGAAATAGTGTATCGAGATATCTTCTTTCTCTGTTGGTCATAGTGGGTTTGTTCTTTTTCGGAAGCATACTGACCGTGTTTTATATGTTTCTCATGTCCGCTTTCAATCCTTCATTGACGATAAATTGGGATGAGGGGGCATTAAGTGACCCGCTGGCGGATATTTATTTACAGCATATCGTCTATTTCATAGCGATTCCGGGCATTTGGATAGCGGTTCGTTTCATTATGAAACGTCGTTTTTTATCCATCATCACACCGAATCAGTCGCTGAACTGGAAGAGAATTTTCTTTGGATTCGGCACATATGTTGTGCTGATGTTTGTCGCGGGGCTGATTGATTTTACAATTCATCAGGATCGTTTCTCGCTTCAGGAATTCCATGCTTCACGTTTTCTGCTGCTGTTAGCGGCGGCCGTCTTGTTGGTGCCGATTCAAACCTCTGCGGAGGAATTTCTCTTTCGCGGTTTTCTGCTTCAGTTCGCCGGAAAATTGACGGCAAACGCGGTAGTTCTGACAGTCATTATCGGCGGATTATTCGGCGCACTTCATTTCGGGAATCCGGAGATGGAAAATGGAGCTCTCTGGGCGGGAATCGGATATGTCACCATTGGCATGATCTGGACCTTTATCACGATTAAAACGGGCAGTCTGGAGATGTCCCTTGGCGGTCACGCTGCCAATAATATGTTTTTATTTATCTTTCTCACAGAGGATCATTCGGTGTACGGCGGCATTCCGTCGATATTTACAACAGCAGCCGGCGGCTATGAAATATATGATTGCATATCGACGCTGGTGATCAATATCATCTTCGTATGGCTCGCGTTCCGTTTTGTGAAAAAAGAAAAGCAGCAGGCCGCCTAGGCTCTGCTGCTGATTTGTAAGGTGTTCTTCGCTTCATCAATATCCGTCGTCGGCCTCCGGCAGGCGAAATTCTCACAAATGTAGACCGTTGTCTTCCCGTCGATCATTTGATAACCCGTGGCAAAGTCAGAAATGCCGGCAAGCTCTTCCGGATGTTCTGCGGCGAGAATCGTATAGGCGGGAGTGAAATGCTCCTGAAGCGCCTCAATGAAACGTTTTCTGTCTGGGTCATCTTTCCTTCCGAAAACAACGATTTCTTTTTGGGGCATTGTATGTGCCAGTACGCTTTGCATGAAGAAAGCGTTGCTGCTCGGATAGGCCTCTATTTCCCGTTTGAACACAGAAAACATCGCTTCGGCTTTTTCAATCAGTGATATATCACCCGTCAGGCGGCCGAGACGAAGCAGCTGTACGGCAGCCGCGCTGTTTCCGGAAGGCACGGCCCCGTCATAAACCTCTTTTTCCCTGACAAGAAGGGTCTCAGCATCATTCCCCGTAAAGAAGAAACCTCCGTGCCGTTCATCCCAGAACAGCTCCAGCATGCTTGTACATAACGTTTTCGCTTTCTGCAGATAAGACGGATTAAAACCCGCTTCATACAGTTCAAGATAAGCCCAGATGAGAAAAGCATAATCATCGATAAACCCTTTGTTTTTCACTTCGCCCTCGCGATAGCGGACCATGACGCGCCCGTCCGGCATGAGGTGCCGTTCGAGAAAGCGGATCGCTGTTTCCGCCATGCTGAGAAAGTCAGGCTCGTGAAATACCTTTGCGGCTTTTGCCAGCCCGGCAATCATGAGCGCGTTCCATGAGGTCAGCACTTTGTCATCTGTATGCGGATAGCTTCTGTTTTCACGGGCCTCCAGCAATTTTGTTCTTGCCTCTTCAAGGCGTTCGGCCAGCTCATGTCCGGTGAGGCCGGTCTCTTCGAGGATGGCCTCACGCCGCGTGAAAATGAGGTGCGGGATGTTTTCGCCTTCAAAATTGCCTTGATCTGTGATGTTATACACCTTGCAGTAAAGCGGGCCGAGTTCATCACCGAGAAGGTTCATAATTTCTTTTTTGGACCATATGTAATATTTCCCCTCACGGCCTTCGGTATCAGCGTCTAAAGCTGAGAAAAAGCTGCCGTCTTCATGCATCATTTCCCGCTGAATAAACGTTACGATCTGCAGCGCAATCTGTTTGTAGCGCTCATTACCTGTGACTTGGCAGGCTTCTGTATATGCGGTCAGGAGAAGGGCGTTGTCATACAGCATTTTCTCAAAATGCGGCACGAGCCATTCATTATCAGTCGAGTAGCGGGCAAAGCCGAACCCGATGTGGTCAAAAATCCCGCCGTTCGCCATGCCGTCGAGTGTCTTGGTTACGCCGGCCAAAGCCTGTTCCTTGCCCGTATAGCTGTAGTAGCGAAGCAGAAACATGAGCATATGCGGCATCGGAAATTTCGGAGCCTGGCCGAACCCGCCGTACACTGTATCAAACCCGCCGGCCAGCTGGCGATACGTGTCATGAACAGCCTGTTCGCCAAGCATGCCCTCGGCCGGGTGAACCTTGACTTCAAGATGAGCGGCGGCGTTTTCGGCGATATCCTCGACATGCTGCCGGTCATTCGCAAACGTTTCGGACAGATGTTCAAGCACATCGATAAAGCCCGGACGGTTAAATTTGCTCGTCTTCGGAAAATATGTCCCCGCATAAAACGGCTTCTGATCTGGGGTGACGAACACGTTCAGCGGCCACCCGCCCTGCCCCGTCATCAGCTGGCAGATTCTCATATACACGGAATCCACATCAGGCCGCTCCTCACGATCAACCTTGATGGCTATGAATTTATCGTTTAACATACCGGCGATCTCTTCGTCCTCAAAGGATTCGTGGGCCATTACGTGACACCAGTGACACGTCGAATAGCCGATGCTGACAAGAACCGGCTTGTTTTCGCGTTTTGCTTTTTCGAAGGCTTCTTTTCCCCAAGGATGCCAGTTTACGGGGTTGTGGGCGTGTTGGAGCAGATAGGGGGACTTCTCCGTGATTAAACTGTTGGGTTTGCTATTGTTTGGCATGGGCTCACCTGCTTTCTATTAATATTTGTATGTTTAACATACCACAATCCTCTAAAAAAATTCATACACTCAACTTTGTGAACCAAACCCAAGTCATTAAAAAGGAGAACTGCTTATGACTCTATTTTCAGGGTTAAACTTCATCTACCTTATTGCTTTTTAGATAAGAAGTAAGGATTTAAAATCTTTATCGTTTTATTTACTGTTAGATAGGTGAAACACACTCCGGCGACTGTAACCATCCCGCCTGTCAGTGCAATAAACGCAGGTACTTCACCTAACCACACCCAAGAAATGACCAAGGCTATAGCGGGTGTTAAATAAAGTGAAATGGTTGCTTCTGAAGCACCGACGAGTGAAGTTACATAAGCAAGTGCAAAGTAAGGCACAACCGTTGGTAATAAACCTAAGTAAACGATAGACAATGTTGAGTTCATTGAAGCGTTCAAAAACTCTTCCCCTAAGCCAGGCAGAAATACAAGCATAGGTACTGTCCCGCCCCAAATAGTGAATGTAACGAATGGAATAAATCCATATTTTTTTATATAGCGAGCTTGAAAAACGAAATAAATACTCTCCGAAAAAGCTGCCAGCAGGATTAACAAAATGCCGTTCACTGAATTTGTATAGTTTCCTGCCCCAAATGAAATGATCGACACACCCAATAAACTTATGATAGAGCCAATCCATTTATAAAGCCCAAAATGTTCACCAAAAAACAGACGGGATAACATTGCAGAAAAAATAGGTGTCATGGTCACGAGTAAGCTTGCTACCCCTGCGCTGACTGTTTTTTCTCCGATATTCAGCAAAATGTGATATAGTGCAAAACCTAAAAATCCTAACGATAAAATAGCAGGAACATCCTTCATGTCAGGTAAACGCATATGAGTCAAAATAGCAAAAACCACCAGCACCATTGACCCAATCAACAAGCGAAACAAAGCGAGGTGTTCCGGCGTGTAACTCTCCAAACCCGCGCGAATTCCCGGGAAAGCTGATGCCCACAACCCAATCATCAGACTGTAAGATATGCCGATTCGAACTGTTTTCTTTTGCATCTTTCTCACTCCTCTTTACAAAAACCAACCAGTTATTTAATGTGTTTCTATATTAATAAAGATTTGATGATATGACTTCAACCAGTTAAATAGATTTTGACCCAACCACTTTTAAGGAGGATCCTTTTTATGAGCGCTCCAGAAGAAAAAAAGATGAAAAAGCTTCCTAAGTACATACAAATCATTCAATTTATAAAAGAGAAAATAGGAAATGGAGAATGGCCGATTGGAAGTAAGATTCCAAGCCAGCGCACGCTTGCTAAACACTTTGAGGTGAACAGGAGCACAGTCATTACAGCTTTAGAGGAATTGACGGCGGATGGATTAATCGAAGGCAGAATGGGCAAAGGGACAGTTGTTACGAACAATACATGGACACTTTTGGCTAAGAATTCCGCTCCCGATTGGGATCAGTATGTAACCTCCGGAATCCAGCAGCCAAGCCAAAAAATCGTTCAAGAGATCAATAAATCAGAATCGAATTCTGATCTTATACAGCTCAGTAAAGGAGAACTTTCACATGAGATTTTTCCTTTAGCTGTTATGAAAGAGATCATGGGAAAGGTATCTCAAAACATAGAGGCATTCGGGTATGAGGAACCAAAAGGCTATTTGCCTTTGAGAGAGGCATTAAGCGGCTATTTAAGAACAATCGGCATTCAAGCGTCTCCTTCTTCCATTCTTATTGTTTCGGGCGCACTGCAAGCCTTGCAGCTTATATCAATGGGGCTTTTACAAAGGGGATCGACCGTATTTCTCGATCAGCCTTCCTATCTTTATTCATTACACGTATTTCAATCAGCCGGTATGAAGCTGACTGGAGTTCCTATGGATAATAATGGACTTTTGCCGGAACACATCCACATGGCAAGGGGGGAACGGGGGAGGGCTATCTTATATACAAATCCTTGTTTTCATAATCCGACAGGTATTTTAATGTCAAAAAAGAGACGAGAAGAAATCCTTGCGGCAAGTGAGAATGCACAGCTTCCCATTATTGAAGATGACATTTATCGTGAGTTATGGATAGATGAGATTCCTCCAGATCCTATTAAAACAATAGATAAAAATGGGCATGTGCTTTACATAGGCAGTTTATCGAAAACGTTAAGTCCGGGCTTGAGGATTGGATGGATCGTCGGTCCAGAACCAGTGATTGAACGTTTATCCGACATAAAAATGCAAACAGATTACGGCTCCAGTTCGTTATCTCAGAGAGTAGCGGCAGAGTGGTTTACATCCGGTGAATACCAGCAACATCTAGAACAGGTGAGAAGTCAATTAAAGGTGAGAAGGCAATTGGTCATGAGTCTCTTAGAAACCAATTTGAAGAATGTCGCTGCATGGAATATGCCGAAGGGAGGATTCTTTGTCTGGGTAAAAATATTGCCTTCACTATCTATGAAATTACTTTATACAAAAGCTTTGACAAAAGGGATACTTCTCAATCTCGGCAGTATCTATGCTCAAGAAAAAGGGAATTATATTCGCTTATCATATGCTTATGCATCTCTTGAAGACCTTCAAAAGGGAATTTATGAATTGGGTTTGATGATTAAGGAATTGGCAAGCAGATAAATATAATGATTACTAAAAGACAGGGACATGCTATCAATGACAAGAATCTGCTTGTTTTCGCGTTTCGCTTTTTCAAATGCTTCTTTTCCCCTCATGAAAACCAGTAAAAAAGCCGCCAACAAAGCGGCTTTTCTTAAGTTAAGATGCCGAATGTCAAAAAATGTTAATTTCTGCTCTCCTTGTTTTTATTCAAACTTCAATCTGTATGGCTATGTCTCTCCTAGAAGAACAGCGGCTTGGTTCTTGAAGAGTAAATCATTTAATCCAAAGCGCTATGACTCCTGCAGATGAAATTCAGATCATTGGGCCGTATAACCGCCATCCATTACGACTGCCTGCCCTGTAACGCCTTTCGCTTTGTCACTGGCGAGGAATACTGCGTAATCAGCGATTTCTTGCACGGCTAACAAACGTTTTTGAGGAACCAAGGGGTAAATGACTTCTTCAAACACCTTTTCTTTAGAAATGCCTCTAGTCTCTGCAATATCGTTTAACTGGTTTTGCACCAATGGAGTGTCGATATATCCCGGACACAAGGCGTTGACGGTAATTCCGTATTCCGCTCCTTCCAATGCTGATACTTTAGTTAAACCGATCAAACCGTGTTTAGCGCTGCAATAAGCTGCTTTCCCTGCAAAACCAATTAAACCATTTATGGAAGCCATATTGATGATGCGGCCAAATTTTTGTTTTTTCATCAAAGGGAATACTCTTTTTGTCGCACTAAAAGGAGCAGTAAGCATTAATTTCAGCATAAATTCAAACTTATCAGTCGGGAAGTTTTCTATATCCGACACATGCTGAATCCCCGCATTGTTTACCAGAATATCCAATCGTCCAAAGGTTTCAAGTGTCTTAGAGACACTTTTTTCTACTTGTTCTTCGTTTGTTACATCACAAACCGCAGAGAGGACTTCGTATCCTTGTTCCGTAAGTTCCTCAGCTGCATGTTGCACGGCTTTTTCGTTCAAATCGGAAATCACAACTTTTGCGCCTTCTTTAGCGAATTCACGTGCAATTTCTAAACCAATTCCACTCGCCGCGCCTGTAACAAGAGCAACTTTACTTTCCAATAATTTACTCATAGTAACCCCTCCAGGATTCATTTTGGTCTTCTAAAAGTTTACACCCAGCAGTTGTATAAGTAAAATGAATAAAAAGAATATAATGTATTCGTTAAACTTATGGAATGGAGATCATACGATGGATATACGCCAAATCACTTACTTTCTTGAAGTTGCTAAATCCAACAGTTTTACTAAGGCATCAGAAAATTTGCATTTGTCACAGCCTGCCTTAAGTAAGATGGTGAAAAGTTTGGAAGAGGAATTAAAGGTTGAGCTCATTGATCGATCAGCTAGACAAATCGCTTTGACAGATGCAGGCGAAATTGTATTTGAGCAAGGCCAAATGATTATGAAGTCAATAGATGACTTGTCGACGAACTTATACGATCTTTTACATTTAAAAAAAGGAAAAGTGAAAATTGGAATACCGCCGCTTATCGGTGTCTTGTTTTTTCCTAAAATCATTAGAGGATTTAAACAATTGTATCCTGATGTGAACATCAAGCTGATAGAACATGGGGGAAACAAGGTGAAACAGGAGGTTGAAGATGGGGTACTGGATCTTGGCGTGGTTATTGAACCAGTGGACGAAGAGCAGTTTGATATCATTCCATTGCTTAATGAAGAACTGATGCTCTTCGTTCATTCCGCTCACCCGCTTGTTCATAAAGAGATTGTGGAAATGCAAGACTTGAAAAATGAACCTTTCATCCTGTTTAGTGAAGACTTTTCTCTTCACGATCGGATTATTCAAGAGTGTATTAGAGCCGGTTTTCGTCCAAATATCGTTTATGAAAGTTCTCAATGGGATTTTATCAGCGAAATGATTGGAGAAGAACTAGGTATTTCCATTTTTCCTCAGTCTATAGTGAAAAAGACTGATCAAAGTTTAGTTAAGGCAATTTCTATTGTCAATCCATCCATTCCTTGGAAAGTGGCGATTATTTTAAAAAAAGGCAAATATGTTTCACACGCAGTACGCGAATTTATCCGGTATATTTCATTTTTTTGTAAGAGTAATTACGCAGATCAAGATAACTCATGAAAAAAATGAATGGTTTTTATAGTTTTTATGTATTTTACGGTTAGAGAGGGCTGCGATATATTATCTTATGTCAGAAAATAAGTACTTTTCAGGAGGAAATTCAAATGGATCAAAGCCGTTACCAACAAGGTTTAGACAAATTAATGGAGTACACTTTAACAAGCGATGATAAAATCTCTACGCATTTAAAGATTTCTGAAGACTTGAAAGATATCGCTCCAGATGTAAGTAAGTACATGATAGAATTTGCTTACGGAGATATATATTCACGACCGGGATTAACCAATCAACAACGTGCGCTTGTTACCATTTCATCCCTTGTAACGCAAGGAACCGAGCCGCAGCTTGAACTTCATATCAATACAGGGCTTACATCCGGATTAACACCGACTGAGATTGTAGAGAGTATCACCCAATTGGTTCCTTATACAGGATTCCCGCGTGTACTTAATGCTCTTTCAGTGGCTAAGAAGGTGTTTGCACAACGACATGTAGAAAACCATTGAGAAATAAAGAGCTTGTATGGAATGCGGGTTGAATTAGTATAAACTCATCAATAGAATATACACAAAACGACAGCCTATAAGGCTGTTTTTTAATAGTCTCGCTTATCATAAAAAAGTCTGTGCCAGGCCTATATATGGTCTCTTTTTTGTTTTCGGTTGATCATATGTAAAAGCGATTATATTAATCGCTTTTTGATACTTCGAAACATGCTAACCTTCGACCTCTTTATCAGTAAGCACTTTTAAAGCATTTCTTACTTTTAAGGCGAAGTTGACAGGTTTATCAATCGCTTCGAAATGAATATACATCAGTCTCGGTTTATCAAACAGCCAGTGATTGTGTAGAGACGTTACAATCAGATCATGTTTCCGAAGAACGCTGATAAATGGATTGATTTCTTTTTGCAGAATGACAGTTTCTCCGCTGCAAAGAGCACGGCCGTCTTTTGTCATTGATTCAAATGAAAACATTTGCGGAATGAGCAAGAATGATCTTCCGGGCCGTCCAAGCACTACAGGTTTTATATTCGTTCGTGATCTCATTACTGTACAAATTCCATTTTCAAACGTATGCATGGTTCCGCCTAGAATATCGTTGAACTCGTCACAAAGACCATGCCGTTCAATCATTTCCCCGTCAGTTTTTGGTACCGCACGCACAGTTTTAGTAGTTAGAACCCTCAGGGCCTCTCTCACTTTTCTTGCAAAATTGAGAGGTTTATCAATTGATTCAAAATGCATAAACATCAGGCGCGGTTTATCAAACAGCCAATGGTTATGAACGGCAGTTACGATGATACCGAATTTGCGCAGCTCACTCATTAACGGGTTCACTTCTTCTTGCAGTAAAACAGTCTCACCTAAACATAAAGCTCTGCCTTCCCGATCCATGCTTTCAAATGAAAAGGCCTGAGGAATAAAAGGAAATGCCTCGGCTCTTCTTCCGAGTACCACCGGATGAATGTTGCTTCGAAATCTTGTCGCCGTACATACGCCATTTACGACACTGGGCGTTGAATTGAGAATTCTAGCAAATTCTTTGCAGAGCCGTGATGGCTCCATACTCGTTTCTTCCACTTCATATCTCCTCCTGGAATCTATTTATAACGTACGTAGTATTAAAGATATGTGAAGATAGAAAAAATGTAACGCGTCAGCAGTCCCTATTAGAGAGAATCAGCCTTCCTAGTATAATTTGAGATTTTCTTCCCTTTTTATAATCTCTTTAACTGTTAATTTTTAATAGATTAAAAGCTTAAATTGGTAGTTTTATTCCAGCTTTGATTTTTTTGTGGCGGTCATTTGTGACAAGCACCGGCTGAGCACACATACCTTTTAGTTGTGAGTTTCAGAATATGAAAAAAAGCCTTTATACAAGGCTTTCGGTAAATAATTCATACAGCCGTTTGGCTGCTCATTAGTGACAGCTCACAGCTCTTTTGTCATCAAGACGTGCGGGATGCCGTCTTCCATAAATTCCGGTGAATCTGTCTGATAGCCCAGTTTGTGATAAAAGCCTTCCGCATGTGTTTGTCCATGCAGTTTACATTGGGTGATGCCTTTTTCTTTTACCATGTTTTCTAATTCGCTTATGATGACTTTGCCCAACCCGTATTTGCGGTAAGGCTTGAGGATGCAGATTCGTTCGAGCTTGCCTGTATGGTTTACAATGCGGACGCGTCCTGTGCCGGCAGGCTGATTTTCATGATAAACCAAGACATGCCCGCACTGTTCCTGAAGCGTATCGAACTGATCAAATTCATCGGATTCAGGTACTTGCTGTTCCTCAATGAATACTGCTTTTCTAATCTCAAGCGCTGCTTGCAAATCAATTTCCGTTGTTATTCTTTTTATCTTCATAATCAACCAATCCTTTTCACATGTTAGTCTGGACTGCACGGCTTGCTTGTGGTCTTATAGAAGTAACGATAAAACAATTATATTGCATATGCAACAAAAACATGAAGGGTTTGAAAAGATATGACTGATATTTTGCGGGAAATCGGCATGATCGCACGGGCACTGGATTCCATCAGCAATATTGAATTTAAAGAATTAGACTTAACAAAAGGGCAGTATCTCTACCTTGTGCGTATATGTGAAAACCCGGGAGTGATACAGGAAAAAGTGGCGGAAATGATTAAAGTCGACCGAACAACAGCGGCGAGGGCAATCAAAAAACTGGAAATACAGGGGTTTATTGAAAAGCGTCCTGATGATCAAAATAAAAAAATAAAAAAACTGTTTCCGACTGAAAAAGGGAGAAAGGTTTATCCGTTATTGCAAAGAGAAGGAGAGCATTCTGCGGAGGTGGCCCTGTCCGGCTTTACATTTGAGGAAAAAGAAACCATTTTCAGCCTTCTTCAGCGGGTGAGAAAAAATATAGAACATGATTGGGAATTTGTGAAGAAGGGGAATAAAAGAGATTATTAATGGTCATTAATTCCTTTTAGTGAATGATTGCGTTGTGAATGATTAAAGTCATAAATGGATACGTTATCTGTGACATCTCCTTCCTCGGTTCCTGCTTCAACATAGCCGATAGGCTTATTTTTAACGAAAAGTATCAATTATGGTATATTTAAATAAGAAAAAATAATTGAAGCGGGGAATGATATGAGTACAATCGAAAAACAAAGACGTAAGAAATTCAGAGCGAAATCAATCGTACGGGCCATCATGGTCATCATCGGCGGAATTATTGCCGCGTATGGACTGGAAACCGTATTGATTCCGAATAGTGTATCTGACGGCGGTGTAACCGGACTCAGCATTGTCGGTTCACAGCTGTTTCATTTGCCTCTTGGGATCTTAATTGCGGTGATCAATATACCGTTTGTCTGGTTAGGATATAAGCAAATCGGGAAAGGTTTTGCGTTTCTATCAATTATCGGTATTGTCTCACTTGCCGCGGGCACGAGTTTTTTCCACCACACACCGGCTATCATCGAGGGAGACACCCTGTTAATCACCGTTGTCGGCGGGATTATTCTCGGCTTTGGAATGGGATTGGCATTGCGCAACGGCGGCGCATTAGATGGAATTGATATGCTGGCTGTGCTTCTGTCACGGAAATTGCCGTTTGGCACGAGCGACCTCATTTTATTTTTAAACATGTTTGTGTTTATTTTTGTTTCTTTTGTATTTGGGCTGCAAGGCGCATTGCTTTCCGTCATTGCTTACTACATTGCATCTAAGGTGATTCATGTGGTTGAGGAAGGCTTAAGCGGTTCTAAAACATTTCAGATTATCACCAATGAGCCTGCATTAATGGTAGAGACCATTCGTGAAGAATTGGGCCGGAGCGCTACTTATAAAGAAGCATACGGCGGTTTTTCTCATGAAAAATTCCAAGAAATCACATGTGTCATCAACCGTTTGGAAGAAACCAAACTGAAAGAAATTATTAATGACATTGATAAACAAGCCTTTGTGACGGTATATGATGTCGCAGAAGTAAAAGGCAGTAATTTCAGAAAAGTCCATAATCATTAAGAAGCGAGCTGCCGTTAATCGGCAGCTTTTTTTAAAAAAGGAGAAAAAACTTGCAAAAATAGAATGACGGTTGTATATTGTTGATATATCAAACATTGACTAGTCAATTAATTGCGCAAAAGAAAGTGGGGATGGGTTTTGACAGCATGTTGTTCAGAGGAAGGCGAGATTTTATATCAGCTCCAATCACTGCATAAAGTGATCGGCACGAAGTTTGAAGCGTGCACCGGAATCAGCCAATCCCGCCTTGAGCTTCTCGCCGTGCTTTTTTACGTCGATGAGATCAGCCAAAGCGATCTTCAGAAAAAGGTGAATATTGATGGCGCAGCCGTGACAAGACACTTGAAACAGCTTGAAGCCAAAGAAATGGTCACAAGAAGGCGGAAGCCCGAGGACAACCGAATTATACTTGTCCGGCTTACTGAACAGGGGCGGGAGAGAATCGAGGCTTCCAAAAAGGAGAAGGAGCGTTTCATAAAGGAAATGCTTGCCGGTGTCAGCGAGGAAGAACGCAGTATGTTAAAAAACGTATTGTCGCAGATGCAGAATAATATAGAAAATATGAAAGCATAGGAGTGTTTTACACATGAAAACAGAACTGAAAACAAACGACTTTATGGACATTATGAAAGGGCGCCGTTCCATTCGGAATTATGATCCGGCTGTTAAAATCAGCAAAGAAGAAATGACTCAAATCCTGGAAGAAGCAACGACAGCGCCGTCTTCAGTCAACGCGCAGCCGTGGCGTTTTCTCGTCATTGACAGCCCTGAAGGAAAAGAAAAACTCGCGCCGCTTGCCAGCTTTAACCAAACACAAGTCAGCACATCATCTGCGGTGATCGCGGTTTTCGCAGATATGAACAGTGATGACTATTTAGAAGAAATTTATTCAAAAGCGGTCGAACTGGGCTACATGCCGCAGGAAGTAAAAGACAGACAAATCGCTGCGTTGACGGCGCATTTTGAAAAACTTCCGGAGCAAGTGAACCGTGAAACGATTCTGATTGACGGAGGACTCGTTTCCATGCAGCTGATGCTTACGGCACGCGCGCACGGCTATGACACAAACCCGATCGGCGGCTACGATAAAGAAAAGATTGCCGAGGTTTTCGGAATGGATAAAGAGCGTTATGTACCGGTCATGCTGTTATCAATCGGAAAAGCGGCAGACGAAGGATATGCTTCCTACCGTCTTCCTATCGAAACAATCGCACAATGGAAATAAGGTTGAAGTGAAGCTGAGAGGAGAGGGACAGTGGACATGATTGCGGCTGTTTTCGTCGGAATTGTAGCTTTAGAACATATATTTATCATGATACTTGAAATGTTTTTTATCAATTCGAAGGCAGCTAAGCGGTCCTTCAAATTGCCGAAGCATTTAGAAGGTGATCGGAATGTAGCGGTCATGTTTGCAAATCAGGGTCTGTATAATGGATTTCTGGCTGCCGGCCTCATTTGGGGGCTGATCCTCGGAGCTGATCCGATTGGCCATATGATTCAAATGTTTTTCGTCATCTGCGTGGTCATCGCGGCCATTTTCGGAGGCTTTACTTCAAACAAATCAATTATCGTAAAACAAGGACTTCCGGCTGTTTTAGCGCTTATTTTTCTTTTATTGGCGTAGCAGATGGAAAGAGGGCTTCCGGAAAGGAAGCCCTCTTTTTTTATTCTGTTTTGAAAATCATTCCTTAGGCGGATCTTTTTTGAATTACAGATAAATGCTTACCGCAGAATAGATGAGCAGCAGACACATCACGATGCGAAACGCTTTATCGTGTTTCTCAAAGAGATGTTTAAAAACAGAGCCGAACGCCGACCACAGCAGTAAAGCCGCCCAGCCCAGGAGAATAGCCGACGCGAGCCAGAACGCAATCAATGGATACGTGTGCTGAAATGGCAATATAAAAGCGCTCATTAAGGTTAAAAAGAATAAAATACTCTTTATATTGATCATTTGAAACAGAAATCCCGATAGAAAAGACGATCGGGTTTTTTCAGAATCGCCTTTTGATGTTTTGGGCAGCGAAATCTGCCAAGCCAAATAGAGCAAATAGACGGCTCCGGCAATTTTAAAGTAAGGTTCCACGACGGGAATCCAATGATAAACACTCATTGTGAACAGACCGCTGAGAATGCCGAGCACTGCAAATCCCGTCAGGATTCCGCCGTTAAAACGCCATGAACCGATAAAGCCGGCTCTGCGCGCTTCATTCATCATTAAAATATTGCTCGGCCCGGGCGTAATAGATGTCATCAGGACATAAGAAAGAAAAGCTATGATACTCATTAAATCACCTTCATTTGCTAATGTGATGGAACCGTTTTTTATTGTATGATAAGAATAGGTATAAATAAAATTGAAAAATAAAATCGCATTATTGATTTTTTCGATACATCTTAGAGGTGAATTCATATGGAGATCAGACATCTTATTACATTTCAGGCCATTGTAGATAAGGGAAGCTATACAGGGGCCGCGGCGAAGCTGGGATACACGCAGTCGACGATTACGACTCATATTCAGGCGCTTGAACAGGAGATCGGCGGCGCATTATTTACGTACGAAAAAAGGCGTCTGAAACTGACGCCTTAAGGGAGAGAGCTGATACCGTTAGCCGAGGATTTACTTTCCGCCCATGACAAGATCAAAAATATGCAAAGCATTCACGAGGTGAAGGGCGTTTTAAAAATTGCGGCGCCGGAGTCTTTGACCATTTCCAGACTGGGGCCGATTATCAGAGAATATTCCATGAAGTATCCGAACGTCAATATCATATTGAGCAACGGAACATGCGGGCAGAATCAGGTGGAATTAGTAAGCGGCCGCGTGGATATTGCATTTATGGTGTATCCGGAGATACAAATGGAAAAATGCATACATCATTCTTTAATGGAGGAACGCATCGTCCTCGTGGCGGGCAGTGACGCACCGGAACATTTTGACGACTATCAACAAAGCGGCAAGCACTTTTTTATTACAAATGAAGAAGGATGCAGCTATCGGACTATGTTTGAACGATTTCTCGTCAAACATGATATCAGTCATTTACAAACAATGGAACTGTGGAGTATAGAGGCCATTAAGCAGACGGTGATGAGCGGACTCGGTTTCTCCGTTTTACCTTATATTACGGTAAAAGAAGAGGTAAAAGCGGGGAAGCTGAAAATTCTTCAGCAGTCTGAGCCGTTCGAGCGGCTTTATTCTCATATGCTGGTCAAAAAGAAAAAATGGCAGCTTCCGGCCGCTGAAGCTTTTGTGTCGCTTGTTCTTGAGTCGTTTGGTGATAAATAATGTTTAGGTTAATTTGAAAGCCGATGCCTGCGCGCATCGGCTTTTGTTTTTGTCCGGAATCTTAATGACATTTTCGATGTCAGCCAGCTTTGACTCCATACCTACCTTTTTTAAAAAAAGAGAGCTGATCAGCAAATATGGTATGATTTACATAATCAGGGAGTGAGAAGATGAATATGAAGAGGGCATATTACGCTATTTTATACAGCCAGACCGCTATCAACTTGGGGTTCTCACTTTATACGATGGCTGTCATCTTGTTTTTGTTTACAAAAACCGGTTCGACGGCGATGGCCTCTCTTATGACGTTCGTCAGCATTGTATGTCGCGTATTGGGCAGTGCCGTTTTGCCGCTGGTCACCGGCCGGTTCACGCTTCGGTCTTTGTTAATCGGTTCTCAATTGATTCAGATCACACTGTTAGTCTGTTTGTTTTTTGTCATCCAAACCGGTTCATCCGCATTCTTTTTTCTGATGTTTTGTCTGATCGGAGGCATTTCTTTTTGCAACGGATGGTTTGCTCCGATAAAAAGCGCGCTGATTGGGGAAATCATTCCTCCTGATCGAAGGGCGAAAGCGAACGGTTTATTATCTGCGGCGGATCAGACCGTTCAGTTTGCGGGGTGGTCTCTCGGCGGCGTCATCATAGCGTTCTTGGGAGAGAGCGATACAATGATCGTCACTGTCATGTTATTGGTTTCTTCGGTTTTGGGCATCATTCTGTTTCTTCAAGTACGCATGTGTGCACCGGCAGCAGTCAGGGAACGTTCCCTTTTTGCAGATGCGGCAAGCGGCTGGGTGTATTTATTTCGGCAAAAGCAGCTGAGGGTTCTCATTGTGATGGATGTGATCGAATCGTGGGCAGGCATGATATGGATCGGTTCTGTGTCCTTAACTTATGTGCATGACGTTCTTCATAAAGGAGAGGCTTGGTGGGGGTATGTCAACGGAGTCTATTATGCAGGGACGATGATCGGCGGACTGATCATCTATAAGTTATCCGGTCAGTTTCAGCATCATCTCATTCCGCTTATGCTGACGGGAGCCTTGGCATATGGAATGTTCACGTTTATTTATGGGTTGATCACAAGCGCCGTTACGGCCCTTTTTCTGGTGCTGTGTATGGGGCCGGCTTGTGTATTACGAGATCTCACGCAGGAAACATTGCTTCAAAACATCACGACCGAAAAGACACGGGTCAATATATTAGCGGCGAGATCAGCTTTGGTTCAGTTTATTTTTATGTTTTCCATTATCGGAACGGGGGTCATCTCGGATGTATTCGGCGTGCGGTTTATTTATATTGGCGCAGGCCTCCTCTTATTAATTTCGGCTTTTATCGGATTTTCTCAGCTGCGAATGAAGAAGATGGTACAAAGCCGCATGTAGTGTAGTATAATGAGGAACGTACGTTCTATATCGAGAGAGGAGAGGGTAATGTGGGACATCTGGCACTGCAATTGTATGATTATCATCTTTGGGCAAATCAGCAAATATTCACCCGGCTTAAAGAGCTTCCGGAGGATGTGTACCGTAAGGAGATTCAAAGTGTCTTTCCGTCGATAGCCGGTGTATTGACTCATGTGTATCTGTCGGATAAGGGGTGGTTTGATGTGTTCTCCGGAGAGCGTCTGGAGGATACGCTGAAATCAGCTGAACAGCAAAAAGAGGACATCTTGTCTAAAGAGATAGAAGAGCTGGAAGATATGTTTTTGGAATTATCAGATCGATATCAATTATTTTTGCAAAAGGAAGAAAATATCAGTCTCCCCCTTGAAATAGAGCATCCGTCAGGTGACATCATGAAAACCGCAGCGGCCGATATGATCCTCCATGTTGTGAACCACGGAACGTATCATCGCGGGAATATAACAGCCATGCTCAGACAGATGGGGTATGCTTCTGTGCCGACGGATTACGGTATGTATTTATATATAAACAAAAAGTAAACAAGACAGCCAACGCGGCTGTCTTGTGATATCCGTAAAACAGCCAAATCATATGAGTGATTTGGCTGTTTCATTTGCTATGCCATGTTCTGCAGCCGTTCTAAACTGTTTTTCCAATTCGCTTCAAGCGCTGTAAAAGCAGCGGCGGCATCTTGCTGTTCTAATGCGTGAATGATATCAGAGTGTTCATTATATGATCTGTTTAAAGCGCCGTTTTCACTGAAATAGCGGATTTCCATTCTCTGAATTTTGACTTTCAGGCTTACAAGCAATTTGTGAAGTTCGGCGTTGTCCGCAAGCAGAATGATGCGATGGTGAAATGCATTGTCCGCTTCCAGGATGGCCAGTTTATCGCCGTCTTTCATTGTTTGAAGAAGATTTTCATTCAGCTGTTTCAATTCCTGAATCACGGCATCGTCCACATGCGGGAGAGCTTGCTGCAATGCCAGTTTTTCAAGCGTCCAGACGATGGAATACAAGTTTTCCGCTTCTTTTAACTCAATCGGAGCGACAAGCGTCCATCTGTTCGCTTTTGTTATCACCAAGCCGTCATCTTCCAGCCGCAATAAGGCTTCCCGTATCGGGGTGCGGCTGATTCCCAATGTTTCCGACAAATCCTTGTCCTTTAACTTTGTTTCCGGTTTGAGCTTGCCCGTTATGATCCAGTTTCTGAGTGTGCGATACACTTCGTCCCGCATGATGGTTCTTTTCAGCACAGGTTCTTTGTTTTGATTATCCAATGGAACACCTCATGAATCGTAGTATACATATTTGCATTTTACCACAGTCCGGGCGCTGGTTAGAAATGAAGAGGGACGTCTAAGAATGAATCGAACCGAGATGCTTCATCTCAATATGCTGAAAGTCAGCGGAGCCGCCTTCAGAAAAGAGCGTGATTCCCTGATCTTCGTGTTTTGGGAACACTTCATTTGTCAAAACGGTTTTTCCGTCGTCTGCAAATACTTCAATACTTGTTTTGTCTACGAGAATTTTCAGATGGACGCGCCCTTTGTTTCCGTCAAATGGGGCTTTGCTTTCGGCGTATGCACCGGTTTTATCAGGCTGGTCTGTAAACGATCTGTTCACATAGGCATAGCCGTCTTCTGCCGAAATACCGACATCAATATGCCGACTTTGGTCTGCTGATTCTCTGAGTCTGACGCCTGCATTTTTGATATCTGACCAAGCGATATCCATATCAAGCTGATATGTATCACCTTTGATCGGCAGTGTCTCTGAACCGTTCACCTGTTTGTGTTCTATGCTGTCAGTTGAAGAGGTTAATTGGTTCAATGCTTCAACCGGCTCTGATACTAGGCTGTATGTGCCGCCGTCCTGCTGCTGAAGGCGGATTTCACGGACGATAGAATCCGTGCCGTTAAAGCCGTTTTTTAGTGTCGGTGTTTCATTCGGATAATCCCAATTGTTCATCCATGCCAGCGCATAGCGTTTTGTCAGAGGATCTTCGCTATTACCCTCCTCAAATGTGACGCCGCCGTACCAGTCAAAGCCGTAATCGAGCCATTGCGGTTCTTCTTGATCGGCGGTAAATTCCTTCCCGTCAAAGTTTCCGGTCCAATACGCGTACGTATTCGGTTTGCCTGCGGGTTTGCCGTTTGCGCTTGCGCCCAGAACCCACTTGGCTGTTCCGTCATCTGCACGGATCATATAAAGGTCGGGGCATTCGATGAGGCCGATCTGCTGAGTGATAAAACCGCCCGTGTATGTCCAATTTTTTAAATCGGGTGATTCATAAAAACCGATTTTTTCTCCTTCGGCCATGGCCATCACCCATTTGTCATCCTGTTCATCCCAGATCACTTTCGGGTCCCGGAAATCCTTAGTTCCCGGGTTTTTCATCACGGGCTGATCACTATAGGAAGTAAACGTTTTTCCTTTATCCGTGCTGTACCATAAATATTGTTCCTGGGCTTTTGTTTTGGCTGTCGGCTGCGTTGTGACGGCGACCAGCGCGTTTTTGCCGAAGCCCGCGGTGTTGTGTTTATCAATGACGACAGAACCGGACCAGATATCGCCGTTTTCGTTGGTGTATTTCGGAATAGCCGTGCCTTCGTCCGTCCAGTGCACCAAGTCCTCTGATACGGCGTGCCGCCATTCTGTGCCGTTGCCGTTCGGGTAATCCCGATTATAAAGATAGTAGTAATGATATTTCCCCTCGAAAAAAATGGGCTTTTGAGGGTCATTTTTCCATTTGTCCGGGGTCGTAAAATGATACGCCGCCCGGTAATCTTTCTTATGCTCCGTGTTTGTGTCAGAGGAATTGTGGTTTTTGTTCGGCAGTAAGCCGACAAACAGGAACGCACCCAAAAAGATCAATATTACAACGGGCCATTTTCGTGCCATGATTGAATTCACCATCTTGTTGAGAAATAAAAGAAAATGCCAATGAAGTATCGGCATTTTCTTTTTGTTGTTATTAGTTGTTAACCGTAAGCTGTCCTTGTTCAAGGATGCTGTTTTTAACAACGGATGTTTTCTTGCCTTTGATGTTCATTAAGAAGCTTGGCGCAAATGTCGCCTTTTTATCCTCAAAGAAGCCTCTGTTTGTCATGTAGCTTGTGATCACGACATTATTGCCTTTGGCTTGCGGCACTGCGAAGTGAGAGTAAGTGAACGTTACATCGTTAGGATCAAGACCCATTTGCAGTACAAGACCAGTTTTGTTCAGCGGCTTGTAAGGACCTGTTAAAGAGTTTGATACATAACCAAGCATGTAAATATCGTTTGAGTTAATACCGTCGATCGTCATTTTTGAACCGCGTGAATCAGTGAACAGGTACCATTTGCCGTTCATTTTGAAAACATTCGCGCGCTCGATTTCATCAGTTACCGTGTTTGAAGTGATCAGCGGCTTCATGACTTTTTTCAATGTGTAGTCATTGTTTAATTCTACGATACCGAGGGCGCCGTTCGCTAATTCAGCATCGCGTTTTTTAGCACTTTGCTGAAGCTTCTGACTTTCTTTACGGAAGAAGTTTGTGCTGCCGCCGTAGTACGCTTTGTTAAATAAAGATTCTTCGCCTTGGTATCCGTTTTCTGTTCCCGTGTTGGCTTCGAATACAAGGTATTTATGTCCTTTGTCTTCAACGTAGTGAGGGTCTCTCAGCGTATGGTTGTCGCCGGATGTATAGTTCCCTTCATCGATAAACTGCTGAACGTTTTGATATGTTTTTCCGTCGCCGTCAAAAATCGTTTTATGATCTTCCACTCCGTTGATCTTGAGCGTGTCATCAGATTTTGACACATTTACCTGCGCCGTTGTCAGGCTTTGTTTGCCGTAATGTTTACCGGAAAAGTCAGTGTAGAATAAACGGATTTTTCCGTCAGATGTAAAGGTTGCAGAACCGGACCATTCTTGTGTCTGTTCTTTCAGGATTTCATCATTGGCGTCGAACTTATCGCTGTCTTTAAAGACACGGCCCGCGTTTTTCCAGCTGTCGATCGAGTTGTCGCCGACTTTTTGATAAAACATGTAGATGGATGTGTCATCAGCGTCTTTCGGGCTTCCGGCAAGAGCAAACACGACGTGATAGCCGTTGTATTCAGCTACTGTTCCGTCAGCGTTTTGGAGCGGCCAGCTGTCCCACACATCCAGTCCTTTTGCGGACTCGATATTTTTAATTGTTGATTGGTCGAATTGAGGCACTTGGTATTTTTCACTTTGCTGCTGTTTAGGGATCTGCAGCATATCATGGCGTGTGATGTGAGAGACGCCGTACGTTTCTTTGTAAGGTTTTTGGGTATTTTCTTTCGCGAAGGCTTGAGTCGCTCCCCCTGCCAGAAGTGCAGTCGTAAAAGTTAGAACTGTGGCTCGTTTTGCAAATTTTTTGATGTTCATGTTCATGTCTCCTTTTGTATGTACCTTTTTTTGCGATCTGCCGATTCGATCCTCCTGCATTCATGGATGGCATGTTTGTTACAGAAAAAAAGACCTAAAATATGTATGGGGTGACGCCAAAGAATACACTTTGCCCTTAACACATTTTAGGTCTTGCCTGCTTTATCAGTAACAATCCTGCATGATTTACTTGTCGACATCATTCTATTAGACTCTGATTCTATTGACAACTGGTCTATTTTCCTCTTTTGGATGATAGTAAAATGAAAAAAGGCCTTTTAATATATGGGTAATTGAGACTAAGGGGTGCTCTGGGCCTAGGAAAAAACCTCTCTAAAAAAGAGAGGTTATTTTTTCTTGATAGATAATAAAGCGATGGTGGCTAAAATCAGCAAAGTACCCAGCCATTCTGATATTCCGAAGGGAACATGCAGCCAGATCACAGCTAAAAAAGCTGCCGACAGCGGCTCTGCACAAGCGAGCAGGCTGGTTTCAGAGGCACTCAGATATTTCAGGCTTTCCAAGTAGCAATAAAAAGCGATGAGCGTTCCGAAAATGATGATAAACACGATCGCGGCATATGCAGGAAAGGACCACTCGCCTTCAAATGTCCAGGGCGGGCGGATCAAGCTGAGGGCGGCTCCGCCGATCAGCATGCCCCATCCGACAATAATGGCCGATCCCCATTTCTTCAGCAGACGATGCGGCTGAAGGGTGTAAAACGCCAGTGCAAACGCCGAACTGATGCCCCAAAAGACGGCCAGACCGGATATGGACAGGCTTCCGACATTCCCGTGCGTGACCAAAATGAATGTGCCGGCAACCGCCAATAAGACGGCCAGAAGCTCTTTTGCTGAAGGAATTCTCTTTGCGCGAATCGCTAAAAAGCATGTAATGATCGCTGGCCCTAAATACTGAAGAACGGTAGCAGCGGCCGCGTTGCCGTACTCAATTGCCGCGAAGTAGGTGTATTGAACGCCTAACATTCCGAAAATCCCGAATAAAAGAAGGGGAATTCTGTCCCGTCTGTCTTTCCAAACAGCCCATATCCGTCCTTTTTCTTTGCGGTACGCGATGCCGAGCAGAAGCGCCCCTGACGCCAGAAGGCGCACCGAAGTCAGCCATTCTGTATTAAAATGGCGGTGCTGGAACAGATACTGGGCAACCGTTCCCGAGACCCCCCATAAGATAGCTCCTGTCAGCACAAGCCAAATGCCTGTTGTTCGTGAATAAGAAAGAGCAGCGTGTTTTTCCAGGATAGACCCCCCCCGATGCTGATGTTGTGATAGCAACTTACAATAATTAGGAAAACGAACGCCTTGCATGTGATATATTATATATTGTATATTAAATTCCGTCAAAATGATTTTCGAGAGAAAGCGCTGACGAAACGGCCGTCTGATGAATGAGCAATAAAAAAACACCCCGGCGGGTTTCCGGGGTGTGTTGGTTATTCTGCAATCGCGTCTGTTAAAACAGGAACGACTTGTTTCTTTCTGGATACGACGCCTTTTAAAAGAGCCGTGTTGTTTTCTAAAGTCACGTTGAATGCTTTTTCCACTTTTGACGCTTGATCACCGATGGCAAGCGCAAGGGAATCGTTTTCCAGAATATCCGTAATCACGAGAAGGAACAGGTCAAGGTTCTTCTCAGCAATTACTTTTGAAAGAGCCGCTTCTAATTCCGGCTGCCGCTTTTTAACATCTTCAATATCAACTGTGTTGACTTGGGCGATTTCGACTTTTTTGCTGCCGAGCGTGAACTCTTTCGCATCAAGAGAAATCAGTTCTTCCACAGTTTTTTTGCTTAAGTCGGCGCCCGCTTTCAGCATGTTTAAGCCGTACTCTTCCGCATCTACGCCGGCAATTTCAGCAAGCTCTTTTGCCGCTGCGATATCTTGCTCCGTGCAAGTCGGAGATTTAAATAACAGAGAGTCGGAAATGATTGCTGACAGCATGAGGCCCGCAATTTCTTTCTCGATTTTCACGTTATTTTCTTTGTACATTTTGTTTAAGATCGTAGCCGTACAGCCGACCGGCTCAGCACGGTAGTAAAGAGGTTCCGCTGTTTCGAAGTTGGCGATACGGTGGTGGTCGATAACTTCAAGAACCTGAACGTCTTCGATATCCTTGATGCTTTGCTGGCGTTCATTATGGTCAACAAGGATGACGCCGTTTACTTCGTTTGCGGCTGTTTCCACCAAACGCGGGCTTTCCTGCTTGAAATAATCAAGCGCGTATTGTGTTTCGCCGTTGACTTGTCCGAGGCGGACGGGCTCAGCATTGAAGCCGAGTTTATTTTTTAGATCAGCGTAGGCAATGGCAGAGCAAATGGTATCTGTGTCTGGGTTTTGATGTCCGAAAATAAGAATTTTTTCCATAATAACTCCTTGTCCTTTTTTGTAGTGTAAACAATCTTTTTATAGTTTAACACGTCTTGAGGAGGGTGTAATCTTCAAAACCTTAAAAATTGATGTGAAAAAGAAGCATTTTTGTTGAGAGGTGGAGAGGATTGCGAGTAAAATACTGGGTAAGTCAGATGCTAATCAGCATATAGTATCAAAAAAGGTACTATGGAGGATGAAAAATGAACATATATCCGAATAAAGAAGGTTGTCCGGTTGAACTGACGCTTTCCGTTATCGGCGGAAAGTGGAAGGGTATTTTGTTTTATCATATGATCGGCGGAAAAAAGCGGTTTAATGAGTTTCGGCGCATTTGCCCCAGCATTACGCAGCGTATGCTGACGCTTCAGCTTCGCGAGCTTGAGGCGGACGGCATCGTGCATCGGGAGGTATATCAGCAGGTGCCTCCAAAGGTGGAGTATTCTCTTACCGAATTCGGCAGGTCGCTGGAACCGATCGTTTTGCAAATGAAGAAATGGGGAGATGCCAACCGGGAGTTTCTCGAGGCATACCGGGAAAAAACGTCTCCTCAAGATCAGTCCGCTCAAAAATAAGAAGCAGCAAAGGATTAAATTCCTTGCTGCTTTTTTTTATTTCATCGCGATGGCTTTTCTGGCGTTGCGCACATCATTCTTCAGCAATTCGCTCAGGTTGTAAGCCGGATATTGACCGCGTTCTTCCATATACTCAAAGACCATTTGGTGCCACTTGATGGCCGCGTTTAAGTGCTTGACGAAGACGTGTCTTAATTGAGGTGTGGCCGTCTCTGTAATGGCTCCGGCATAATTGCGGACAGATGTTTTGGCCAGAATGAGCAGGCCGCCGCTGTAAAAGGAGGAATCAGCGCGCTCTTCTGTTTCATCCTCACGAAAAGCGGGAGCTTCAGGGAAGAAAGGAAGCAGTTCACGCAGATTTTGTTCCAGCGAATGGATGGAAAATCTGTAAAGCTGTTTTAATCTGGCATCGCTTACGTCCCGCTCTGTTCTTTTTAATTTCACAAGTCCGTTTGCCTGGAAAGCCACTAACTCATGCAGTTCTAACGTTTCATGCCATGCTAATGTTCTCCGCTCAGTCATGGTGTAAGAATCTCCTTTATCCTTCATTTTCACTTTCAGCATATGCCCCGGTCCCGATGTTGTTCCTGATGTTTTGAAGTTTCCAGAAAGGGAAACTCAATGTAAAGGAAATACGAAATAGAGGTGAAACTATATGTGGGACATGATAAAGAACTTCTTCCTTTTCAGCAGCGGGGTTTTGCAGGCGACCACTCTCTTACTTATCGTTATCGTCTTGTTATATGTACGAAAAACCAAAAAGAAAAACAGAGATACTTCTGGTTTCATGGATGATCAGGATCACTGATACAACGGGCATTCTTTCACTGGGATGTCCGTTTGTCTGTTTTCATGTTTCACATGGAACATTGCGGCTGTCCGCGCTCATTTTACTTGCGATTTCGACTTATGTTAAAATATATACGTGTATTTTGGAGAGTTTATGGAAAATTCAGGTCTTGAAAGAGACATTGCGGCGTCAAAAGAGCAGTCGTCTAAGCTGCTCTTTTCTATTCGTATGTTCGAATGATCCAAGGTTTGAGGTGAGTAAGTGAAAAATACAAGGGCTCTAATAGAAGGCGCCATTTTGATCAGTATTTTTGCAATCATTTCCCTTTTGGTCGTGTACCTCCCTTTACTGGGGGCAATTCTTCTCTTTGCTTTGCCGCTGCCGATCATTCTTTACACCATTCGGCATGGTCTGAAGCCCGGGGTATGGATGGGGCTTGCCAGCCTTCCTGTCAGCTTTATTGTAAGTTCGTTTACCGGGCTTACAGGCGCTTTTACGGCGGCCTGTACGGGAATCGCCATGGGATATTATTTTAAAAAGAAACAGCCCGGCTATGCGGTTGCTGCCGGCGCTATGGCGTATGTGCTGTGCGGCGTCGTTTTTTTTGTGGTCAGCATCGTGTTTCTTAATATGAATGTGGTTGATACCACCATGTCCCAGCTTCGGGAGTCGCTGTCTGTGGCTGATACCATGTCAAAGCAGCTCGGTTATGGAGACCAGTTCGGGAAGCAGATCAAGCTGATGGAAAGTCAGCTGAGCACGGTTCAATATCTTTTTCCGACAGTGCTCGTATTGACCGGCATCGTTTTTTCTTTCCTCAGTTATGCTATGGCAAGGCCGCTTTTACGGCGATTTTCCCCTGATCTTCCGAAGATGAAGCCTTTTAGAGAGCTCAAACTCCCGCAAAGCGTTGTCATTCTGTATTTTATTGTGACGATATTAGGGTTTCTGCCTTTAGAAAAAGGGCATATGCTGTATTCGGTTTCATTGAATGGGGGATTTATTCTCAGCTTGCTGATTTGTATTCAAGGATTAGCGTTTATTTTTTTCTATTGCCGCGAAATGGAGATGCCGAAAGCCGTTCCTGTATTAGCAATTGTGCTGGGGGTGCTTTTTCCGCTTATCTTGTCCGTGTATCTCCTCTTAGGCATCATTGACATAGGCTTTAACATAAGAAATAAGGTGACGCGAAATTGAGTGTGACTTACAGGTGGGGAGTTGATAGAAATGCCTAGTTTTTATGAAAAACCGTTGTTTCGGTATCCCATCTATGCATTGATTGCATTGTCAATCATCATAATTCTCATCAGCATTTACTTTAACTGGCTGATAGGAGCCATCGGCGTTGTGCTGCTCGCCGTGATCTTGTTTTTCATTAAGCGTGCGGATTCTCTGATCAGAAAAGAAATTGACGATTATATCTCCACGTTATCGTATAGATTGAAAAAAGTGGGCGAAGAGGCATTAATGGAAATGCCTATCGGGATTATGCTGTTTAATGATCAATATTACATTGAGTGGGCGAATCCGTTTTTGTCTTCCTGTTTTAATGAAAGCACGCTCGTCGGACGCTCGCTGTATGACACATGCGAGGCCGTCGTGCCGCTGATCAAGCAGGAGGTCGATTCGGAAACGATCACCTTGAATGAGCGGAAGTTTAAAGTAGTGATTAAAAGAGATGAGCGCCTGCTTTATTTCTTTGATGTGACAGAACAGATTCAGATTGAAAAGCAGTACGAAAATGAGAGAACCGTGCTGGCATATATCTTCTTAGATAACTATGATGACGTCACACAGGGGCTGGATGACCAAACGAGAAGCACGATGAACAGCCAGGTCACCTCATTATTAAATGCGTGGGCGCAGGAGTACGGCATTTTCCTGAAACGGACGTCCTCGGAGCGGTTTATCGCGGTGTTAAATGAACACATTTTAACGGAGCTTGAAAACGCGAAATTTTCGATTTTGGATGAAATCCGAGAAAAAACATCCGTTCACACTGTATCTTTGACCCTCAGCATCGGGATCGGCGCATCGGTTTCTTCCTTGAAGGAGCTTGGAGATCTGGCGCAGTCCAGCCTCGATTTGGCTCTCGGCCGCGGAGGCGACCAAGTGGCGATCAAAATGCCGAACGGCAAGGTGAAATTTTACGGCGGCAAAACGAATCCGATGGAGAAGCGCACAAGGGTGCGCGCCCGGGTGATTTCTCACGCGCTCAAGGAAATTGTCTCAGAAAGCAGCAATGTCATTATCATGGGGCACAAATTTCCTGATATGGACGCAGTCGGAGCCGCAATCGGAATATTGAAGGTGGCGCAGGCCAACGGCAAAGACGGCTACATCGTCATTGATCCGAACCAGATCGGATCAAGCGTTCAGCGTCTGATTGAAGAAATTAAAAAATATGAAGAGCTGTGGTCGCGGTTCATCACGCCGGAAGAGGCGATGGAAATTTCAAATGACGACACGCTGCTTGTCGTCGTTGATACACATAAACCGTCCCTTGTGATGGAAGAGCGTCTCGTGAACAAAATCGAGCACATCGTTGTGATTGACCACCACCGCAGAGGCGAGGAATTTATTAAAGACCCGCTGCTCGTTTATATGGAGCCATACGCTTCATCCACCGCAGAACTCGTGACGGAGCTGCTTGAATACCAGCCGAAGCGGCTCAAAATCAATATGATTGAAGCGACGGCCCTGTTAGCTGGTATAATAGTGGATACGAAGAGTTTTTCCCTTCGCACGGGCTCGCGGACGTTCGACGCCGCTTCTTATTTGAGAGCGAAAGGCGCAGATACGGTTCTGGTGCAGAAAGTTCTCAAAGAATCCGTCGGTTCTTATATCAAGCGGGCGAAACTGATCCAGCATACGTCTCTTTATAAAGAACATATCGCGATTGCTTCTCTTCCTGAGAACGAAGAGGAGTACTTTGACCAGGTGCTGATTGCGCAGGCGGCTGATTCCCTCTTATCGATGAGTGAAGTGGAAGCTTCATTTGCGGTAGCCAGACGGGATGAGCATACGGTGTGCATCAGTGCGAGATCGCTGGGCGAAGTCAATGTGCAGATTATTATGGAGGCGCTGGATGGCGGAGGGCATTTAACCAATGCGGCAACCCAGTTATCGGGCATTTCTGTCTCAGAAGCGCTCGTCCGGCTGAAGGAAGCCATTGATGAATATTTTGAGGGAGGCGTTCAGAGATGAAGGTTATTTTCTTACAAGATGTAAAAGGTAAAGGAAAAAAAGGCGAAATGAAAAACGTAGCAGACGGTTATGCACATAACTTTCTCATTAAAAAAGGCCTCGCTGTCGAAGCAAATGCGACGAACATCAGCGCATTGAAAGGACAGAAAGAAAAAGAGAAAAAAGAAGCGATTGCCGAGCTTGAAAGAGCGAAAGATTTGAAAGAAACGCTTGAACAGCTGACTGTTGAGCTGAGTGCCAAATCCGGTGAAGGCGGCCGTCTATTCGGATCTGTCACAAGCAAACAGATTGCAGAAGTGCTGCAAAAAACGCATAAGATTAAAGTGGATAAACGGAAACTGGAGCTCCAAGACGGTATCCGCACACTGGGATATACAAACGTTCCTGTAAAGCTGCACCCTGAAGTTCAGGCTGTGCTGAAGGTTCACGTAAAAGAAGAAGCGTAAAATACAATGAAAAACCCGCCGATCCGGCGGGTTTTTTTCATGTCAGCAGACGGCGCAGCGCAAGAAAATGATGAGATTGTTTCATTTCCGATCGTTACCAGATTGCATATTATATTACATCATAACGAAGGATGTGTCGGTATGAAACGATTTTTTTCTGAAACATATTTTAATAATCCGGAGAATAAAAAGGCGCTGGAGCACTATCCGCTGATCGGTGACGGAAAAGACGGGGAAGTCTATCGTTTAACACACAACAAATGCGTAAAGTACTTCTTTGAAAAAGAGACATGCAAGAAGGAATTGGCAGCTTTAAAGACCGGACAAGGTTCCCCGGTGATTCCAAGACTGTATGAATACGGAGATCGTTATATTGTGATGGAATATGTCCAAGGCACCTCTCTTGCCCGCCATATCAAACAAGAAAAATCCCTGTCCGTCAAACTGACTGCTGATATTTTAAATATGCTGGATGAATTAAAGAAAATCGGTTTTACCAGATGGGATGCCGAAATCAGGCACATTCTGATCAATGAATACGGCAATCTTAAAGTCATCGACCATAAAAGAGCTTTTTCCGCCATTACCCGGTTTCCCGTAAAACTATTAAAAGGACTGGACAAATACGGCTTGGCGGATGAGTTTTTGAACACTATAAAAAAATTAAATCCGTCACGTTACCTGGAATGGCAGCCGCACATGTAAGTTTCTGAAAATCCGCACATGTAAGTTTCCTTTTTTTAGGGTCGTCATATGATATTTGTAACATTTGTTTGGTGGAGTGTGGAAAAAATGGCAGAATACATTATGGTTATCGGCGCTCATCCCGATGATGAACTATTGGGATCAGCGGGCACCATAAAACGGCTGATCAATGAAGGATATAAAGTGATTTCCGTTATTACGGCATTAGGAAGAAAAGAAGAAGCTCATCATATTAAACAATTAGGCGAACGCGCGAATCAAGAGCTTGGAATTGAGAAAGTCATCTTTTTGGAGCACACGAATTTAGAGCTGGAATGTATCCCTCTTCATAAGCTTGTCAAAGAATTAGAGCAGCTCATTCGCGTCTATCAGCCTGATAAAATCTTTACACATCATTACGGCGATATCAATATGGACCACCAGAGAACATTCCAAGCAGTTTTAACAGCCGCCAGGCCGCTTCCGAATCAAAAGCCTATCGAACTGCTTACGTTTGAAACGCTATCTTCAAGCGAGTGGGAGAGAAATACGGCTGATAAACTCTTCAAGCCCAATTACTTCGTCAATATCACAGACACAATGGATGCCAAACTCGCGGCGCTTCACCACTATGACGTAGAAATGAGGGATTACCCTCATCCCCGTTCATATGAAGGCGTAAAACATTTAGGAAAAGTCAGAGGGATGACGGCGGGTGTGGAATACGCTGAAGCTTTTGAAATCGTGCGGAGGATCTGGAAATGAACAAGACATTTTCCGTCCCCTATCCGTATATGATCCAGACGCTTGACCGCTACTACGGGGTCAAAACGCGCCTGCAAAAACAGAAAGCCATAAAGACACAGATGAAACATGCAGATCAAATTCCGCCGGTATACAGGAAAAAAAAGAAGTTATCCATTTTGATTGCCACGTTTTGGGACTACCCGCACACGGGCGGTTTATCAAACTATATTAAAACGCTTAGTGAAGGCCTGAAAAAAAGAGGTCATAAGGTCGATGTCATATCCCCTAATCTGTTTCCGTCCGCACAGGTAAAAGAACTGCGGGCGGATGTTGTTCCGAAATTAAAAGATTTCTTTAGTGACAGATACGGGGATTACAGTGATCATATTTTGAAGAATAATCGGCTGATGTTTATATACGAGCAAATGCTTCAAAAGATTCATCTGGAAAAATATGATGTGCTTCATGCACAAGATTTATTTACAGCCAATATATTGGGCAGGTTCAACCGTATTTATAAAAAACCTTTGTTTTTTACACCGCATGGCATGTTTACTTTCAACAGACTTAAATTTCACATCTTTAAAAAAGGATCGGTAGAAGAGTTTTATTATAAAAAACTAGAGATGAAAGCCATTGAATACGCAGATCGCCTGATTATTATCAGCGATACGTTCCGCAGCCCGCTCATGAAGCTCGGAGCCGAACAGAAAGACATGACAACGGTGATCACAGGAATCGATTACGATGCAAAAACAGGCGGGAAAAGAAAAACCCCGGTACCGAAAAATAAGATCATCATCTCGTGTATTGCAAGATTAGGCCCGAGAAAAGGACATAATCATTTGCTTGACGCACTTTCACGAATTCCGTCTGATCTACTTGAACATGTTGAAGTGCTGATCGCGGGCGACGGAGAGATGAGGAGCGCCTTAGAGGAACAGGCTCGAAAACTGAATCTATCTATGGTCTCCTTTTTAGGAAAAAGAGATGATGTTCCCGCTATTTTGAATATGACGGACATATTCGTACTGCCGACCATTAATGATAGTCTGCCTATTTCGATTATTGAAGCGATGTTCAGCGGCTCGGCTATCATCGCGACCGATTGCGGGGGTATTCCGGATCTGATCCGCCATAACAAAACGGGACTTATTGTCGAGCCGGGAAATGCAAAGGTTCTTGCCCGGGCTTTAGCGTTTTTTATCTCTAACAAATCTGCGCGGGAGAAGGCTGCTTCAAACGCAAAGGCCTACGCGGAGAAATATTTAAGCAGTGAGACGATGATAAAAAATATCGAATCGATTTATCAAAATACCAACAGCTCGGAGGGAGATCATGAAACATGAACATGCAGCCGTTGTACTTGATTTCAGTGCAAACGGGATTGGGATCATTCGCAGCCTGGCCCGAAGAGGAATCGATGTATACGCGTTTGACACGGAGGGACCTTATCGTATCGGAAAATCAAGATTGGCAGATTGCGGGATATGTCCCAGCCCTTTAACACAAGAGGAAGAACTGCTGACATTTCTGACTGATTTCGGGAAGCGGTTCCAAGCAAAGCCGGTTCTGTACGCAGGATCTGATGATTATGCGGGATTTATATCTAAATTCCGCGAGACATTAGCCGGTTTTTTTTTATTTTTGCTCCCGAGCCGCTCTCTGTTAGAAACGGTTTTAGATAAAAGCAAAGCATATGAATTAGCGGTCAAGCATCACATCCCCTGCCCGAAAACCTTTTTTCCGAACAACCGGGATGAGCTGGAAGAGGCCATCGCTAATATTGACTTCCCGTGTATTTTAAAACCGGTGGCCGGCCATGAATACAGAAAAAAAGTAAACAAAAAAGCAATTGTAATGAAGGATGCCGCACAATTGCGCAAGGAGTTCAGCTCCTACAGAGAAAATGGAGAACTGCTCGTGCAGGAGATCATCCCCGGAGACAACCAGTGTTTTTATAAAGTCGCCACTTTTTATGATGACCAAATGAAATTAATGGGCCTATTCTCTCTGCAAAAGAACCATCAATTCCCTGCTGATTTTGGCGCGGGGGCCCACGTCGTCAGCAAACGGCTTCCTGATTTAATCGAGAAGACCCTGCCGTTTTTTGAAGCGATTCAGCTGAAGGGAGTAGGCATGGCGGAATTTAAAAAGGATCCCCGGGACAATGTTTACAAGTTTATCGAAATTAATCCGCGCTTTTGGCTCAGCCATAGCCTGACAGAACCGGCAGGCGTTCATTTCGTTTACATGTACTATCTGTATTTGACCGGACAACATGTGAAGCCCCAGCTCGAACAAAAAGACGGAATCAACTGGATTTATGAGGTGCGTTATTTCTTAACATTTTTGAAGAAACGAAAAAGAGGAGAAATGACGTTCCGGGATTTTTGGAAAGGGTGTAAAGGAAAAAAAGAGTATGCTCTTTTTGCTTGGAATGACCCGATGCCATTTATCAGAAACACTTGGTCTCATCTCAAAAACAGCTGGAAACGGAAGCGGAAGGAAGATCGGCATGTATGAAAAGGAGATTTTGTATGGCGCATTTCAAAAACTGAGAATTGACGAAAAACTGTCGTATTCGTTCGGTGAAAGGGCTGCGTTGAATCCGGATGACATCACATGCCTGAAATCGACGGACAGAAGCGCCATTTATAAACTGTCTGTAAAGAAAAAATCCGGCACTGTTCCGCTGATATTGAAAGTATATAAATCTTCCCGTGAAAAAAATAAGGTCGAGATTAATATATACGGCAAAGCCCGTTCCGTTTTAGGGGATTTGCTGCCGGATATCTATCTTATAGAAGAAAGTGACCATGAAACGTGGATATTTATGGAGTTTGTCAGCCAGATCAGGGGACAGCTTACATTTCACCCGAGGCATTTCAAGTATATTATTCCGTCTGTCGCAGAACTGCACAGCCGCACCTTTGAAAACAAGAATATTTCTGACGGTAAATGGCGGTCGTGGCTGCCGGTATATGGATCGGAAACCATGAGAAAAGGGCGTAAAAAGCAGATCAAAAAGACAGCGGAATTATTGGATAGGGCTCTTAAAGATGAGCGCACAAAAGATATCGTGAAGCCTCATTATTGGCAAATCACAAACTTGCTTGAGCAGGAGGAGCCGGATTTTTTCCCTGAATTGATACAAAACGGCTCAGCCATCACACACGGTGATCTTCATATGCAGAATATCTGCACCCACGATGCGACCGGACATGAACCGTGGGATATTCAATTCATCGATTGGGAATCCGCAAAATACGCGCCGGTTTGGTTTGATATGACGGTGCTGGTTGAAATTCTGCTTGGCTTCAGAAAAGATTGGAGCCGGCACGCAGAAGATATTCGGACGTATTGCGTAAAAGTGTATACGAAAGAAATGAAAAAGCGGGGCATTCATTTTCAGACCCCTCCTATGACGCTTTACAAAATGGCTTATTTGCAGAGAACACTTGAAAAAGGGCTTCATACCCAATTGCGGAGAATCTTCGACAATCGGGGAGGAGAACTGCTGCCGTATCATGTTGACAAAGTGTCAAAATGGGGACGGGAATTAGGATTATAAGTTTGAGAGAGGGGGAGCGGATGTGAAAGAAGAGATCGGCAAGCCGAACGGTCTGGTGCCTCTAGCCTTATTGCGCGTCATGGATCAATTTTACGGGATCGAACATCAAGGTGAGCCAGAGATGCTGTATTCGTTCTGTGCGGAAGGAAAAAGCTCCCCTAAACGAAAAAAGCCATTGCGTATTCTGTACGCAACTTTTCTCCGTTACCCGAATGTCGGAGGGTTGGCGAGTTATATCACATCAATTAAGACGGGTTTTGAGCGCATCGGTCATCAGGCGGATGTCATCTCGCCGCTCCAAATGCCGCCAACTTTTTTTCAGGAAGATATCCCGCGGGCCGCTGACGAGATCAGAGCGTTTCTTGTTGGCAGATACGGCGCCGCAAACGAAAAGTTTGTGAAGAATCTCAGCTATTTACATGTCTTTCAAAGATTTTTGAAGGAGAAAGACTTAGAACAATATGACCTGTTTCACGCGCAGGATTTATTTGCGGTATTTTTGCTGGGATACCTTAATCAAACGTACCAGCGTCCTCTTTTTTTCACGCCGCACGGACATTTTACGAAAAGCCGGATGAAGTTTCATAAAATCCAAAAGGGTTCAATAGAAGAGGCATATTTCAGTGAAATAGAAAGGCAGGGTATTCGGGCTTCGGATAAAATCATTACAATCAGCGACTCCTTTCACGAGCCCTTGCTGGAGTACGGAGCGAAGGAAGCCCAGCTGAAGACTGTTCATACCGGTATTCACATTCAGGATGCCCCTGAGTCAAAACGTGCTGAAAAGCTCGTGATCGCGTGCGTTTCCCGTCTGACCGAGCGAAAAGGACATGATGTGCTGCTGGACGCTCTCGCCCGCATCCGGCACCATTTATCCGGAGTTGATATATGGATCATCGGAGACGGAAACATGAGAGGGTTTCTGGAAGAGAAGAGACGGAAACTGGGCCTCTCAAATGTGTTTTTCCTCGGAAAACGACGTGATGTGCCGGCGCTTTTGGCTGAATCATCTATATTTGTCCTGCCGACATTGAATGATAATTTCCCTATAGCGATCATCGAAGCGATGTTCTCAGGTCAAGCCATTGTCGCAACTGACTGCGGAGGAATCCCTGAGATGATCCGGCATGAGGACACAGGGCTTATTTGTCAGCCCGGCAACAGCCGCGAACTTGCTGATGCTCTCGTAATGCTGATTACGGATCAGTCTCTCAGGGAACGGCTTGGAAAAGAAGCGCGCTCCTATGCCGGCCGGCATCTGCGTCAGGAACTGATGGTTTCAAAAATAGAAAGGATTTATCAATCATTTTTCTGAATGATACCGGCGCCGCATGGCAGGTGCTTCAAGAGCAAAATAAAGAGGCCGGCGTTTAACTATCCAGCCTCTTTCCGAACTATTTTTTCATCTCATACAGAGTCTGCTGACTTTGTCCGCCCGGGCCGCCTGTCATTCCTTGCCGGGCTGAGCTTGTTTTTCCGGTGCTGTATCGGTCAGCTGAGATTTTTGTGCCGTTCTTTTTCTTCCATGAGACAAGCTTTGTGTTGCCTGAATTGTTTCCGGATAATAAGAAATATTTCACTTCTCCTTCGTCAACAAGTTTTTTCAGCTGTGAGACGGTTAAAATCGGATCGGTTCCGTTCAAAGAATGTTTTGCCAAAATTTTCTTCACAAAAAAAGAGGCGGAAAGCCATCGCTTCCGCCTCCCGCACATATATATGAGAGAGCAGCCTTTATTTGTGATCGTTCTCTTTTTGGACTTCAGCTAATTTGGCAAGCAGAATGTGCTGAGGCATGTGCATGATTCTCTCAAGCGGCATATTCAGTGATTCTGCGAGCTTTTGCGCCGTTTCGGCGGAAATTTGCAGCGGTTTCATGTGATCACTCCTTCCGTTTCTTTATTGTACTAAAATCAGAAATCTATCGTAAGAGGATATGACAAAGGAATGGAGGTTTGAAAAGCGGGGCTTTATAACAGAATGGGGGAGGTTTTTTATGCAATCGCCATTGATGTTATTACAGCTGAAGCTGGCTGATTATCAGAAAAAAGCCGCAGAACTGCGGACAATTGACGAATTTATCATACTGAAACAGACATTGCAGGACATGATGAAAGTATTCGCCGCCTGTGAAGAATGGGAGCTGTATCAAAAAACGGCCGATCTCATGGCGCAGACGGTGCTGCACATCCGTTTCATCGAATAAGAAAAGCCCTCGCTCGGGCGAAGGCTTTTCTTAAAAGGATCGTTCTTCTTCAATGTTTTTATGCTGATCATAAATGACAAGCTTAGACGGGCTGTTCTCTTTAGCCGTCTGCTCCGCTTTCTCGATCGCCGCGTCCTTTGATGTATAAAGAGCCGTCGGCGCCACATTTTCAACCTTCACAAACCATCCGTCCGCATCAACATTGGGTGTTACTGCATATGTTTTCATCCTTCTTACCTCCTGGTTTCGATTTATTTATTTGTTTCCCAGCATTCGGAATGGTGAAACACGCAGCCGCTGTTTGACAAATACAGGGAAAATGATGTTTTTCTATTCTTTTTCTTGAGAAATGGTAAAATGGAGTTTGGATATTTTTTAAGGAGAGGACGGTGCTTAGCATGACAGACCTTCTGAATGATCGGCTGCCGCCGCAAAACATAGAAGCTGAGCAGGCCGTGTTAGGTGCTGTTTTTTTACAGCCGTCTGCGTTAACACTGGCTTCTGAAGTGTTGATTCCGGATGATTTCTACAGAATGTCACATCAAAAAATTTACAATGCCATGCTCGTGCTCGGAGACCGCGGTGAACCGGTTGATTTGGTCACGGTAACGTCAGAGCTTGCGAATACCGATTTGTTAGAAGAGGTGGGAGGCGTCTCTTACCTGACGGACATCGCGAATTCCGTTCCGACAGCGGCTAATATAGAATATTACGCGAAAATCGTTGAGGAAAAATCGATTCTCCGCCGTTTAATCAGAACGGCGACCTCAATCGCTCAAGACGGGTATACGCGCGAGGATGAAGTTGAAGATTTATTAAGCGATGCGGAAAAAACGATTATGGAGGTCGCGCAGCGAAAAAATTCGGGCGCCTTCCAAAATATTAAAGACGTGCTTGTGCAAACATACGACAACATTGAGCAGCTTCACAACCGGAAAGGCGATATTACCGGGATTCCGACTGGTTTTATTGAGCTTGACCGGATGACGGCGGGGTTTCAGCGGAATGATTTGATCATTGTCGCGGCCCGTCCGTCTGTGGGGAAAACGGCATTCGCCTTAAATATTGCGCAAAACGTAGCCACCAAAACGGATGAGAGCGTCGCGATATTCAGTCTTGAGATGGGTGCCGAGCAGCTTGTCATGCGTATGCTCTGCGCTGAAGGGAATATTAACGCCCAAAATCTCAGAACGGGTAATCTGACGGAAGAAGATTGGGGCAAGCTGACGATGGCGATGGGAAGCCTGTCTAACAGCGGTATCTTTATAGATGACACCCCCGGCATCCGCGTCAGCGAAATCCGTTCAAAATGCCGCAGGCTGAAGCAGGAAAACGGATTGGGCATGATTTTAATTGACTACTTGCAGCTCATTCAAGGAAGCGGCCGTTCAAGCGACAACCGCCAGCAAGAGGTATCGGAAATTTCACGGGCGCTAAAAGCGCTGGCGCGGGAGCTTGAAGTCCCGGTCATCGCCCTGTCTCAGCTCTCCCGGGGTGTTGAGCAGCGGCAGGATAAACGTCCGATGATGTCAGATATCCGTGAGTCGGGAAGTATTGAGCAGGATGCCGACATCGTCGCCTTCCTGTATCGTGATGATTACTATGATAAAGAATCCGAAAACAAAAACATCATCGAAATCATTATCGCCAAACAGCGTAACGGCCCGGTGGGCACCGTCTCACTGGCTTTTGTGAAAGAATACAATAAGTTCGTAAACCTGGAAAGGCGCTTTGATGACGGCGGTGTTCCGGCAGGTGCGTAAAGCCTCAAGCAATGTCTTGAGGCTTTTTTTCATCCGAAAGAATGAGAGAATGCCGTCCGTTCGGCAGACGAAAAAAGGAAAGCGCTTTTATATAATGGAATTAAGGGAGGGATGATGATGGCAATTGAATTTCCGCAATTTCAAGCGGCGCAAATCCGGATTGCCCGGCCGACCGGACAGCTTAAGGAAATCATCAGGTTTTATGAAGAGGGCCTCGGGCTGAAGAGGGTCGGCAGTTTTTCCGGACATGAGGGCTACAGCGGCGTCATGTTCGGCCTGCCCCATACGCAATATCACTTAGAATTCACCGAAGAAACCGGCGCGTCTCAGCCGGCGCCCGTTCCGCACGGCGACAGCCTGCTTGTCTTTTACATCCAGGATCAACAGGAGGTCATCCGCATCAGCACGACATTAAAGCAGATGGGGTATGAGGAGAAAGCACCCGAAAACCCGTACTGGGAAGAAAAAGGCGTGACCATCGAAGATCCTGACGGCTGGCGGGTCGTCCTGATGAATACAAGCGGCATATAAGTGACTGTCTGAAGAACCCTGATTACGGGTTCTTTTTCTTGTTAAAGCATGAAAGTTTCGGGAGTAATAGATAGCAAATGAAAGAGAAAACGCTTTTAATCATGTTTAAGGCGAACAAACATAGATTGATAAGATTTAAATGTTCGGATTTACGATTGACTTTCTGTTTCGGCACTGATACACTTAATTTGTTTGAATGAGATATCGTTTTGAAAGGTTAACGGAGGTGCACGGATATATGTCTTCAGTAGTCGTAGTAGGTACGCAGTGGGGCGATGAAGGAAAAGGTAAAATTACAGATTTCCTATCAGAAAATGCAGAAGTGATCGCACGTTATCAAGGCGGAAACAATGCAGGACATACCATCAAGTTTGATGGCGTCACGTACAAGCTTCATTTAATCCCATCAGGAATTTTTTATAAAGAAAAAGCGTGTGTCATCGGGAACGGAATGGTTGTTGATCCGAAAGCGCTCGTAACGGAGCTTGCGTATCTTCATGAACGCAATGTGAGCACGGATAACTTGAGAATCAGCAACAGAGCCCACGTCATTCTTCCATACCATCTGAAACTGGATGAAGTAGAGGAAGAACGCAAAGGGGCCAATAAGATCGGCACAACGAAAAAAGGCATCGGACCTGCTTATATGGACAAAGCGGCGCGGATCGGCATCCGGATCGCAGACCTGCTAGATCGTGACGTGTTTGCTGAAAAGCTTGAACGGAACCTTGAAGAGAAAAACCGTCTGCTTGAAAAAATGTATGAAACAGAAGGCTTCAAAATTGAAGATATTCTGGATGAGTATTATGAATACGGCCAGCAGATTAAAAAGTATGTATGCGATACATCCGTCGTCTTAAATGACGCGCTGGATGAAGGCCGCCGCGTTTTATTTGAAGGCGCTCAAGGGGTTATGCTTGATATTGACCAAGGGACATACCCGTTTGTCACTTCATCCAACCCGGTCGCCGGAGGGGTGACGATCGGTTCAGGCGTAGGCCCGACAAAAATCCAGCACGTCGTCGGTGTATCTAAAGCGTACACAACCCGTGTCGGTGACGGTCCTTTCCCGACTGAGCTGAAAGATGAAATCGGAGATCAAATCCGTGAAGTCGGACGCGAATACGGCACAACGACAGGCCGTCCGCGCCGTGTCGGCTGGTTTGACAGCGTTGTTGTCCGCCACGCCCGCCGCGTCAGCGGAATCACAGATCTTTCTCTGAACTCAATCGATGTGCTGACTGGCATTGAAACATTGAAAATCTGTGTCGCTTACCGCTACAAAGGTGAAGTGATTGAAGAATTCCCGGCAAGTCTGAAAGCTCTTGCAGAGTGTGAACCGGTATATGAAGAAATGCCTGGCTGGACGGAAGATATCACAGGCGCAAAAACATTAAGCGATCTTCCTGAAAATGCGCGCCATTATCTGGAACGCGTGTCTCAGCTGACAGGTATTCCGCTTTCTATTTTCTCTGTCGGTCCCGACCGTTCACAAACGAACGTCATCCGCAGTGTATACCGCGCTAACTAAGAATTTGCAGCAAACAAGCCTCCGGTCACGGAGGCTTGTTTTTTTATGTAGGAAAAAAATAATAGATTTTTTTCAAAAAAGTAGTTGCCACTTTCGAATGTTCTATGATATTATAAATCTCGTTGTTACGGAACAGCTTCAATAGAGTACTGCAAGAAAGCTTTTGTCTGAATGCTCTATGATACATAATCCGACACATCAGGAGCCATTAGCTCAGTTGGTAGAGCATCTGACTTTTAATCAGAGGGTCGAAGGTTCGAGTCCTTCATGGCTCACCACTTTTTATGGCCCGTTGGTCAAGCGGTTAAGACACCGCCCTTTCACGGCGGTAACACGGGTTCGAATCCCGTACGGGTCATTGATTTACTTTAGCGTTATTGCTAACTCCTTATTTGTCCTCGGAGGGCCGCCACGATACGGCTCTCCGGACAAATTACTGTAAGGTCCGGTAGTTCAGTTGGTTAGAATGCCTGCCTGTCACGCAGGAGGTCGCGGGTTCGAGTCCCGTCCGGACCGCCATTTTACTTTACTTTATAGTATAGAAAAGAAACATCTGGCTCGGTAGCTCAGTTGGTAGAGCAACGGACTGAAAATCCGTGTGTCGGCGGTTCGATTCCGTCCCGAGCCACTTACCCAAACGCATCTGCAATAGTAGGTGCGTTTTTTCTTTTGTTATAAAAAAAGGGAGAGCCGGCTTTTCAGCCGGCCCAGAAGAAGACGTCAAACACTAGACGGCGTTTTTTTTCGTGAGGTTTCAAAAAAATATTATTTTTTAAAAGAAAATAAAAAACATGACAAAAGGATGGCAGTTCAATACGTTTTTGCGCTGTTCTCTTTAATTTTTTTATCTTTTGACCTGAAACCGTTATAATAGACGGGGAACGTTTTTCACGATCCGAATTGTGATCATCATGAAACATCAATAGATGAAATGAAGTCATTCTGGCAGGAGGAAAATCAAGATGATGGATAAGAAAATCCTTGTAGTCGATGATGAAAAACCGATTGCAGATATATTAGAGTTTAATTTAAGAAAAGAAGGCTATGACGTGCATTGTGCGTACGACGGAAACGAAGCCGTGGAAATGGTGGAGGAGCTTCAGCCTGATTTAATTCTTTTAGATATTATGCTTCCGAATAAAGACGGAGTTGAAGTGTGCCGGGAAGTCCGGAAAAAATATGATATGCCGATTATTATGCTGACGGCAAAAGACTCGGAGATTGACAAGGTCATCGGGCTTGAAATCGGAGCGGATGACTATGTCACGAAGCCTTTCAGCACGCGTGAGCTTCTGGCCCGCGTCAAAGCGAACCTGCGCCGCCAGCTTACGGTTGCGCCGGCTGAGGAAGAATCAGCTTCTAATGACATTCATATCGGTTCTCTCGTCATCTTCCCTGACGCTTATGTCGTATCAAAAAGAGAAGAAACGATCGAGCTGACTCATCGTGAGTTTGAATTGCTTCATTACTTAGCCAAACATATCGGACAGGTTATGACCCGTGAGCATCTGCTGCAGACTGTGTGGGGCTATGACTATTTCGGTGATGTGAGAACGGTGGATGTAACAGTGCGCCGCCTTCGTGAGAAAATCGAGGATAATCCGAGCCATCCGAACTGGATCGTCACAAGACGGGGTGTCGGTTATTACTTGAGAAACCCTGAACAGGACTAACCGGCGATGAATAAGGTTGGTTTTTTTCGGTCGATTCAGTTTAAGATCACGCTGATCTATGTGCTTCTCATTATCATCGCCATGCAGATTATCGGCGTGTACTTTGTGAAACAGGTGGAGAATTCTCTTCTCAAGTCCTATGAATTATCGTTAAATCAGCGGATTGACAATCTTTCCTATTATATTGAGCAGGAATATAAAGGAGATAATGACAGCACCGTCATTAAAGATGACGTCAAACGGATTTTGAATGATTTTACGAAGAATAATGAAATACGGGAGATTACATTTGTTGATAAAAGCTATGAGGTCGTCGGTTCCTCGAGGCCTTATGGTGAGGAAATAGCGGGGAAACAGACGACTGACCCGATTTTTAAACGGATTTTCTCAACAAAGCAGGCCTATTCAAAAAAATATTATGATCCTAAAAGCAAAAACAGAGTGCTGATTTCGGCAAAACCTGTCGTCACAGAGAATCAGGAAGTTGTCGGCGCGATATATGTCGTGGCCAGTATGGAAGATACCTTTAACCAGATGAAAACCGTCAACTCGATTCTTGCTTCTGGAACAGGCTTAGCCCTTGTTCTGACGGCTCTTCTCGGTATATTTCTCGCCCGCACCATTACCCATCCGCTGTCGGATATGCGTAAGCAGGCGATGGAACTGGCAAAAGGGAATTTCTCCAGAAAGGTGCGGAAATACGGGCATGATGAAATCGGTCAGCTCGCAACGACGTTCAACCATCTGACGAGAGAGCTTGAAGATGCCCAAGCCATGACGGAAGGGGAGAGAAGAAAGCTTTCTTCCGTTATCGCGTATATGACGGACGGTGTCATCGCTACGAATCGCAATGGAGCTATTATTCTTTTAAACAGCCCTGCGCTTGAGCTGCTGAATGTTTCACGTGAAACGGCTTTAGAGATGCCGATTACGTCTTTATTAGGCATAAAAGAGAACTTTACATTTGAGGATTTAGTAGAACAGCAGGATTCCATGCTGCTGGAGATCGAACGTGACGATGAAACGACTGTACTGCGGGTGAATTTTTCCGTTATTCAGAGAGAGCACGGAAAAATCGACGGTTTAATCGCGGTTCTTTATGATGTCACCGAACAGGAAAAACTCGATCGGGAACGCAGAGAGTTCGTTGCCAACGTGTCTCATGAGCTGCGGACACCGCTGACGACCATGCGAAGCTATTTAGAGGCGCTTGCAGAAGGCGCGTGGGAAAACAAAGATATCGCTCCGCGTTTCTTAATGGTGACCCAAAATGAGACTGAGCGCATGATCAGATTGGTGAACGACCTGCTTCAGCTTTCTAAATTCGACAGCAAAGATTATCAGTTTAATCGGGAGTGGATTCATATGATCCGCTTTATGTCACTGATTATCGATCGTTTTGAAATGACAAAAGAACAGCATGTCGAATTTATCCGCGAGCTGCCGGACAGAAATCTGTACGTGGAGATTGATCAGGATAAAGTGACGCAGGTTCTCGATAATATCATTTCTAACGCACTGAAATACTCACCGGAAGGCGGACATGTCACTTTCTCAGTCGATGTGAATGAGAAAGAAGAGCTGCTTTATATCAGCGTAAAAGATGAAGGTATCGGCATTCCGAAAAAAGATGTGGAAAAAGTCTTTGACCGTTTCTACAGAGTGGATAAAGCGCGCACGAGAAAACTCGGCGGCACCGGGCTCGGCCTTGCGATTGCAAAAGAGATGGTTCAGGCGCACGGCGGAGACATTTGGGCCGACAGTGTAGAAGGCAAAGGAACGAAGATTACATTTACTCTTCCATATAAAGAAGAGCAAGAGGATGATTGGGATGAGGCGTGAAAATATAAAAACAGTCATACTGTCAGTGCTGGTCGTCATTAGTCTTGTTTTAACATGGGGAATTTGGACATTCCAGCCCAATTTTTCAGAAGGCACGGCCTCAACCAAATCGACTGTCCGGGAAAAGCATAAAATTGATAAAACGAGTCAAAAAGTAGCGCAAACGGTAAAACCCCGGGATATGTTTATTCATACAAACGGCTCTCATTATAAAGTGGATGATGAGACGCTCTTTAATGACCTGTGGGCGGATTTGCCGCAATGGGAAGTAAAAGGGATGAAGGATATTTCCGATCAATACGACAAGCTCGGTTTTAAAAATTGGCTTTACGGCAGAAACGGCAATTCGGCAAAGCTCGATCTGCAATTCAATGACACCATTCCGATTGATTTCTTCCAATCGATGTTTAAATGGTCGAATCCGTCAATGGAATACAGCTCATTTGACCATATTGTCATTCCGTTTAATGAGAATAAGACGAATAAGAAGATTTACATGGTCTCGTACAGCAAGCAGCTGATTTTGGAAGTGACTGTGGAATCGGCGAATTACCGCAATCTGATGAATGAGCTGTACAGCAAAAAGTCGAGTATGCCGTTATACCACCTCTATTCGGTCGGAAAAAGCAAAGAATTTCTCATGCCGAATGCGCGGTTTAATATGAAGGAAAAAGAATTTATCACTGAAACCATTAAGACGAACCTGTTTAAGCAGACGCTTTTTAATGATCCGAGCACGGTCAGAGAAGACCCGAATTACAATCGGAATGTGCTGACTGACGGAATCAGCCGTCTGGAAATCAATTCGACACAGCGGCAGATTCAATTCCAGCATCGGAACCTGGCACAAAGCGCTTCTTACCAAACGGGTGAGCTGATTAAGAAAAGCTATAAATATTTAGAGGATACGGGAAGCTGGACGGATCATTATCAATTTTTCAATGTGAGTGATAACCAGCAGCTGAGTTTCTACATGTTTAAAGACCAAATGCCTGTGATCAACAGCACGTCTAAGCCTTTCGGATCCGGACCTGTTTTGACCCTGCAATGGGCCAATGACGAGGTTCTCAGCTACAAGCGGCCGAACTATGTTCTCGGACCGAATCCGATTAAAACAAAAGACGTGAAAATGATGAGCGGCAATGAGGTTGTGTCTTTGCTGGAGCAGCAGGTTAAATACGACGTGAATAAAATCGACCAGATCTTCCTGTCCTATCAAATGGTATCTTCGTCAACGAATGATCTTGTTGAACTGGAACCCGTCTGGAGTATGAAAATCAACGGGAAGATCGTCCCGATTACGAAAGATCTGCTGGGGAAGGAGGAGGACGATAATGGAGTGGAATAAGACAAAAACGATCTTCATCATTGCCTTCCTCATCCTCGATATTTTTCTAGGCTATCAGTTTTTTGAAAAACGCTCGAGCAGTGAATACGAAGTGATTAAAAATTCAAATGTGGAAAAAGACATGGAGATGGATCACATCACATTCGGAAACCTGTCTTCTGATTCCGCGACGGGCTACCGGCTGACGGCGGGCCAAAAGGTATTTACCGCTGAAGATATTGATGCTTTGAAGGATCAAAAGCCGTTAATGGAGATGCCGGCGGATGATCACAAGGTCACAACGCTGAAAATGAAATTTACCGATCCGGTCGGTTTATCGAAGCAAAAACCGCAGGAGGATGCGGAATCGCTCGTCAGCTCTAAAGTAACCGGCGGTGAAAAATATAAACTGTGGAAAGTCGACAAGGATCAAAAACAGATCATTTTTTACCAGACGTATGACGGACAGTTTATTTATCAGGATTTTGACTCGTCCACGGATGCGATCGGACAGGTGATTCTGCATCTGAACGATAAAAACGAGGTCGTATCTTACGAGCAGACCATGCTGGAGTCATTCAAGCGGATCCAGACGGAGAGCCTGATTCCTGAGCTGGATGCGGTCGAATTATTGTATTCTCAAAATTACTTAAAAGCGAATTGCGCCGTTAAAAGCGTCAAGTTCGGCTATATTGCCCAATACCCGCTGACAAGTACGCAGGTGCTGGCGCCGGTATGGAGAATTACAATTGAAGATAAGTCAAAAGGGACGAAGAAAAAGATACAGCAAACGTACACTGTGAATGCATTGGAAAGCACAGTCATTGATAACAATCAAAATAAATAATGGAGTGAGACACAATGGGCTTGCAATTTAGCGTGCTTGCGAGCGGGAGTACCGGAAACGCGTTTTATCTGGAGACAGAGGAGCACTCTTTTCTGGTGGATGCCGGCCTGAGCGGTAAAGCGATGGACGGGCTGATGGAGAAAATCGGCCGCAAGATAGACGACGTCGACGGCATCTTTGTCACTCACGAGCACAGCGACCATATTAAAGGGCTCGGCGTCATTGCGAGAAAGTACGGTCTTCCCGTCTACGCCAATGAAAAGACGTGGAAAGCGATGGAGAATCAGATCGGCAAGCTGGATACCGGACAAAAGTTTCTGTTCCCGATGGAAAGCGTAAAATCCTTCGGCGGGCTTGATGTTGAGTCATTCGGCGTCTCTCATGACGCGGCCGAGCCGATGTTTTATGTTTTCCACTACCAAGGCAGAAAGCTCGCACTGATGACGGACACAGGGTATGTGAGCGACAGAATGAAAGGCATTATCCGTTCGGCCAATGTGTTTGTGTTTGAAAGCAACCATGATGTCGGCATGCTGCAAATGGGCAGATACCCATGGAGCATTAAGCGGCGGATTTTAAGCGATGTCGGCCACGTCTCCAATGAAGATGCGGCGCTCGCCATGACTGATGTCATCGGCGACGGCACATCGCGCATCTATTTGGCGCATCTGAGCCAAGACAACAATATGAAGGAACTGGCGAGAATGTCCGTGCAGCAGACATTGGCTGCGAAAGGATTTGTCGCCGGGGAAACGTTTCAGTTATTTGATACCGATCCGAAAATCCCGACGCCGCTGTGCGCCGTGTAATTTTTCCAAATGAATCATGATTATTAATCCGCGATCTGACCCACACTATAAGCAAATCGAGTACTCTTGAAAGGATTTGAGATAGGGTGGATTATAATCGCGATGATGAACAGTACGCCTCCGAACAGCCCCGCCGCAGCAAGAGAGGGTACTTTCTATCAAGTCTGATCGGCGTCATCGTCGGGGCCGCGCTCATGGCTTTCCTGCTGCCGTACTGGACAGGCGGAGACCATGGGGAAAGCAGCAAAAGCACCAGCCAGCGTCTCGGCAGCGAACAGGTGAAAACAGTCAACGTAAATGTCAATGATGCTGTCACGAATATGGTCAGCCGTGTATCAGATTCGGTAGTCGGCGTTCTCAATATCCAAAAGACCGATATTTGGGGAGAGGGCGGCGAAGCGGGAAGCGGGTCGGGCGTCATTTACAAAAAGAACGGTAACACTTCTTATATCGTAACCAATCACCATGTCATTGCAGGTGCGACTGAAATTGAGATCAGCCTGAAGGATGGCTCGCGCGTGCCTGCTGAGCTGATCGGGAGCGACCGTCTGATGGATCTCGCTGTGCTGAAGGTGAAGTCTGACAAAATCAAATCGGCCGCCCAGTTCGGCAATTCTGATCAAGTCAAAGTCGGAGAACCGGTCATTGCGATCGGAAATCCGCTCGGGCTTGAATTTGCGGGATCAGTGACACAGGGGATCATTTCAGGCACGGAAAGGGCGGTGCCCGTTGACTCAAACGGCGATGGACAGCCGGATTGGAATGCGGAAGTGCTGCAGACCGATGCCGCGATTAACCCCGGCAACAGCGGCGGCGCTTTGATGGATATATCGGGCAAGGTGGTCGGCATCAACTCAATGAAGATCGCTGAATCCGCCGTTGAAGGCATCGGCCTGTCCATCCCGTCAAAGCTTGTCATTCCCGTTATTCAGGATTTAGAAAAATACGGAGAAGTCAGACGGCCTTTCCTCGGTATTGAGATGAAATCCTTAACGGATATTGCGAGCTACCATTGGAGCCAGACGCTGAAACTTCCGAAAGGCATTAAAACCGGGGCGGTCATTATGGGTGTCGACGCGTTTTCACCGGCCGGAAAAGCGGGTTTGAAAAAGCTCGACGTGATCACCGGGTTCGACGGACATAAGGTCAATGACGTTGTGGATCTCCGTGAGCGCCTGTATCGCAAAAAGATCGGCGACCGTGTGAACATCACGTTCTACCGTTCGGGAAAGAAAAAAACAGCGGAAGTCAAACTGACAGAAGCGGATCGATTACAGAAATAAAAAAACAGCCCGGACAACCGGGCTGTTTTTTATTGATTTATTTGTTAATATTATACTATTATGAAAACGGGAGGTGACACACATGAAAACGGCTGATGTGATCATCGTATTGAATGAAATTGAAGGTGAATGTGAAGGAAGAATTATTTTAGAATGCAGAATTTAAGAACATGAAACATGTCATATCAAACGTCCTTTTTCAGGGCGCTTTTTTTATGCCTTTTTTCAGAAGCCATAAAAAAAGAACTGAACGCGGGTCACAACACGTTCAGTTAAAAATGGGTATATTTAGAAAAAGGCAGACATGAACTTAGAATTGGTGCTGCTGAATTGAAGCGGCAGATAATGATTTTTATTTGCAGATTGCTCCGTTTTCAGCGTTTCCTTTCACCAATTCAGCTTAGATTCCGTTTTGTTTCAGATAAAAGCGAATAATAGAAGGGGAAGCGAAAAAAATAAACACAGGCTGATACATCTAAGGAGAGACTGCATCATGGAAAAGTTGAAAGGCATCAAGCTGAGTGCAGACGGCGAGTCTGCACTCATTGATTCTTTAACGATGGGGCTTCATTACGGAACGGTCCTTAGGGAAGACAATATCGTCGAGGTGTACATCCGTTCTCTGCGCGAAAAGCTGAAGGACAAAGAGCACAAGGTGATTCGCACGGTTCGGGGCGCCGGGTACAGGGTGGATCTGGAATGAAACGGCTGTACAGAACCCTGCGGTTCCAGCTCCTGTTCAGGTCACTGGCGATTTTGGCTTTGCTGTTATGTTTCATCGGCGGCACTCAGTACATGTTTATGACACGGACGATGTATGAAAATCAGGCGATCAGCATTCAGAGTGATATCAATTCAATGGATCAAAGCGTATGGAGGTCCATCAAAACCCTTGCCCGTTCCGAAACACCGGCTCATCCGAATTTGATTTACCCCGGGGTGACGGTTGCTTTTATCAATCAATCATACAAGATGTCTGTTTTATCAGAAGACCCGCACGCGGCGGCTGCTCCTTCTTTCCCGAAAAAAGTGTACCGGGATGCGCTGACAGATACCATGGCGCTTCACTATCAGGTGGCTCACAATAAGTCAGGTCAGGAAATCATCGTCGTGTTTCAGGCGATTTCCGTTGACGGAAGGCAGGCGGGAGTTGTGCAGATGAGCACGCTGACCCAGCCTTTGAATGATTCGCTTTTCCGCCAGATCAGCATATTTGCGGTGCTTTCCTTTGCGGCTTTGGTCATCGGCCTGTTTGTTTTCTTGCCGGTGATCCGGCTCACACTCAAGCCGCTGTCCCGCATTGTGCGTATGATGGGTGACATTCATGCCGGCAGTCTCGATAAACGGCTGCCGATTGATAAAAGGCAGGCCGAAATTGAGTCATTGGGTATCTCCATCAATCAGATGCTGGAACGGATTGAAACCTCTTTTCAGGCGGAAAAAGAAGCGAAGGAGCGCATCCGGCAGTTTGTATCAGACGCATCACATGAGCTGAGAACGCCGCTTACCTCCATTCACGGCTGTATCGAAATGTTAATGCGCGGAGCGGCGGAGAAGCCGGAGCAGAAAGAAAAAGCGCTTCAAAGCATGTACGCGGAATCCGCCAGGGCGAATAAGCTGATAGAGGATCTTCTGTTTCTCGCGAAGATTGACCGGGTGCCGAGCTTTGAAATGAAAAAAGGCGCATTGGGAGACGTCATTTTGGAAATGGAGGCTCAGCTGAAGCTGCTCGCGAGAAACCGGAAGCTCGAGTTCTTTGTCGATCAAAAGATAGAAGCCGTTTTTGACAAAGACAAAATGAAGCAGGTCATTCTCAACCTCTTTTACAATGCGGTGCAGCATACGGATGAAGACAAGGGTGTCATCACCGTCTCCCTGCAGAAAGACGGAGGAATCATGCTTATGATTGCGGATAACGGAACGGGAATCGCTCCGGAGCATGTGCCTCATTTGTTTGACCGGTTTTACAGGGCGGAAACCTCCCGATCCCGTCAATCCGGCGGCGCGGGGCTGGGCCTTACCATTACAAAAACCATTATCGACAGCCATAACGGAACAATTGAAGTGAAAAGTGAGCAGGGAAAAGGCTCCGTGTTCATCATCCGGCTGCCGGGATAAACCGGGCAGAAGGAAGAAAAATCACAATTTATATATAAATTCTAAATTTTCAAAAAATAACTTGTCATTTTCCAATATTGGTGATAATATCTAGTTATTGGTAAAGGGGGTGTGTACTGATGAAGATTGAAGAACTTGATCTTGATACAGAAACAGCAAGCTTGGTGCATCGTTGCTAGTAAAGCCGTGACTCCCCTCATTGGGGAGTTATTATCTTTCAGGGGGTATGTCATGATGTCAACGTACTGTAAGCGCTGGAAGTTTAAAGACAGCGTGCAGGTGCTGACCTACACGGCGCATATTATCATTCAATATCGAAAGGCGATTAAGCTTGCGCATACGAGTGAGATCAAAGAGGCGATTGAACGGCTGACCATCGGCTGTGAAAAACAAGAGCTTTCTGATCTTCTGGGAGAGGAAGCGGGAAACCAGTTTTTCGATGCGTTAATGAAATTGGATGCTTTAATAGAGCCATGGCAAAACGGCCGTGAAGGCCGCATCACTGAAAAGCAGCTGTACCATTTTGAGAAATACAACCAAAACCCCAATCTGATCCAAAAGAGATTAGACGGCAGCAGGGCAGCGATCGTGGGTCTGGGGGGCGTCGGAACGATCATTCTTCAAAACCTTTTGGCGGCGGGCTTGCAGCATTTTATTCTCATTGATTTCGATGCCGTATCAGTACATAACCTGAACAGACAATTCGTCTATAATCAATCTTCTGTAGGCAAATTAAAGATCTCAGAATGCAAAGATTATATTGCGGGTATCAATCCCAATGCGGACGCAGCACTTTACCATCAGGAAATGACACAGCCGCAGGATCTGCGTGTGTTAGATCCGTATGAAATTGATATCGTCATAAATGCTGCTGACAAACCCCATAACATTTCTGAATGGGTTTACCGGTATTGTAAGGAGCGGAATATCGCGTTTATGACCGGGGGTGTCGGCAGCTTCAGCGGCCAATGGGGGCCTCTGCTCACGCCTGAATCCTATCAATCCGGCGTCACCTATGAAAAAAACATGCCGGCCGGACTTCTGAACTGTTACCCCGATGAACCGATCAAAGGTTCCTTAGGAGCGACAAACGGTATTATATCCTCGTTTATGTCTCATGACATTATCACATACCTTGCAGGCGGAAGCCCGAAATCCCTGAATACCCGCATCGGCCTGGACTTTGACGGCCTTCATATTACAGAAACGAAGCTTTCTCAAAAGGAAAGCGCTTTATGAAGACGATGCATCGTACGGCGAGAAAACCGGGCGACCCTCTAAAAATAGAAATCGACACAAGCCCGATACGCTTGAACCCATTAGATACGCAGGATTACACAAGCAAGATGATTTGCAGCATTATGTATGAAAGCCTGCAGGACGGCTATAACTGCCGGATCATCCGCAAAGATCCCCGCACCTGTCAGGTGGACATTCACCCGGACTATTTAGGTGACGCCGAGGGTGTGGTTCAAACGATCATCTATCATCTGACGAAAGAAAATCAAAGCCCCCATCTCGGCAGTTTCCTGAACATAAAACAGGCCGTTCCGTATGTAAAAGGCCTCGTCTCTTCCGATCAGCTCGGGGTGAACGTAACAGGCGAAAAACGCTTTGAAGTCACCTTGGACGAGCCGTCTGATGAGATAGAAGCCGTTTTGCAGAGCAGCTTTCTGATTCCGGGGACCGCCGGGGGCGATGTGCCGGAAAACGGCCCGTACCGATTCAAGCGCACGTTTGAGAAGGGGCTGGAATTTGAGCGGAATCCGCAATATAAAATGACGCCCGCGGATGACCGCACGGTTCAGACCATCCAATTTATTTTGAATGATGATCTGGAAAAAAGCATCGGGCTGTACGAAGCGAATCAAACGGACGTGACCTGCCACACCCAGTTTCATCATTCAAACATGAGGTATCGGCAGTATGCTGATTTTAAAGAAAATCATTTGCCGATGTTATTTACCTTCAAGGTAAAGGACGACATGCTGAGAACTTTCATTCAGCATTATTTTGATAAACAAAAGCTGGCCGGCGATTTGGGGCATATCATCACACCGACTGATTCACTGATCGGAATATGGGAAAGCGGGAGGACACCGCAGAAAGATCTGCCCCTTTTGACAAAAGAAGAACCGATCCGAATCGTTTATGCCGATTATTATCCCAACGGAGAGATCATTGAAAGGCTGGCTGATCTGTTGCGGCGGGCCGGAGCGGACGTATCCGTCTCCCAGGTCAGTCATTTCAATGATTATTACCATATGGATAAAAGCGGGTTTGATATTGAGCTCCATTTGTTCCTGCCGGCTTACCTGCATGAGCTGAGCTATATCAAATATTTCATCCGCGACATCAGCGATCCAGAGAAGAAAAAAACGATCATTGATGCCATAGGATCTGAAAAAAAGAAGGAACTTTTTGGGTTATTCGAGAATACAACTCATTACTGCCCAATTTGTTTTGGGAAAAGTCTGTATCTGCAAGATCCATGTATAGAGGGTTTTAGTGTAAAGACTGACGGGCTCCTTTCTGTTCATGATGTTAAATGCAGATAGCTGGAAAGGGGTATTCATTTGCGGAATCGAAATTTGCTTTACTTCTCCGGTTTTTTCGGAAACTTCTTTTTCGAACGGGGAATTTGGATTTTATATTTAACAAGCATGAATTATTCATTATTTCTTGTGGGCATCCTGCAATCGGTCCTGAATTTGGCGATGTTTCTGGCGGAAGTGCCGAGCGGCGTCATCTCGGACAGAATCGGGAGAAAAAAATCGCTCTTGCTCGGCCATTTTATGGTCATTGTCTATTTGGTGATGTTCCTGAGCTTCCACAACTTCATCGCCCTCTTCATCGCCCATATTATATACGGTATCGGGCTGACGTTTATATCAGGAACGGATCATGCCTTTTTGTTTGATTCACTGAAAGAACAAGGGAAAGAAAAATGGTACGGCAAATCCATCGGAAACTATAACGGACTTGTCATACTCGGTCTTGCGATCGCCATGGGCATCGGCGGCTACTTGCAGGAAATATCATGGTCGTATGTGTTTATCGCCGGGATTGTCACTCAGCTGATTGCAATGGCGGTCATTACACAGCTGACGGAAATCAAATTTGAAAACAGTGAACACGAAACGCAGACGGTCGGTGACATCTTAAAAGAAGTCAAAGATTTCTTCAGGCTGAACAAAGCCTTTAAATATCTGGTGCTGTCACTCTCCGTTTTCTTTGCGATTACCTCGGTTTTTTATATGTACGGACAAGATCTGTTAAGTCAGGAAGGGCTGTCCGTGCGCAATATATCCATTATTTTTGCGGGACTGTCCATCTTGCAGGCGCTGTGCTCCATCTTTTCTTCCAAGCCGGCGGAAAAATTCACGCCGAGGCGCGTGCTTCTGCTGACATTCTGCATCATCGGGGCGGCCTACCTGTTTATACCTTCGGGCAGTCTGTACGTGACGATTGCAGCTTTTGTCGTCATTAACGCGCTCTATGATGTGATAGAACCCGTATCCAGTCAGGTGGTGAATAATGAGATTCCGTCCAGAACGAGAGCCACGCTGCTGTCCATTATCAGTTTGATGACCTCGCTCTTCATGTTCATTGCCTTTCCGTTTATCGGATTCTTAACGGACTATTTTGATTCAGCTTTGCTGCTGACCGCAATCGGGGTATTATCCATCTTATTGTCGCTGTTTATGATGCTCAGCTTTTACAAACTGAAAGCGAGCGTCGCCATCCAGAATAAAGTCGAGCTTTGAACCAGAATGACAAAGGGATGATGTGAGTTGCTGAATATTCATAATATTACGGTAAATTTAGCGGGAGATACCATTTTCAAACAAGTTTCTTTTTTCATCAATGAAGGCGAAAAAGTGCTTGTGGCCGGGCCGAACGGTTCCGGCAAAAGCACGCTGTTCAGGGTGCTTTCCGGAGAGCTTGAGGCAGATGAAGGAACGATTGCGATCAACAAAGGGGCGAAGGTCGGTTTGCTGAAGCAGATCGCTGATCCCAATGAGGATCTGACGTTGTATCAATATCTGGAAAAATCGTTTGAAGCTCTCGCGGCGATCCAGAATGAAATGAAGGCCATTGAGCTGAAGCTTTCGGAACCGATGAGTGATGACGAGCTGACTGCTTTATTGGAAAAGTACAGTCAATACACGGAAACATTTGAGCGGAACAACGGCTACCAGATGCATGCAATGATTGACGAGGTATGCAACGGGCTCAGCCTCAGCGAATTAAAGGATCAGCCGTTTTCAAAGCTGAGCGGCGGCGAAAAAACAAAAGCCGGCCTTGCCGAAATTTTAATCCGCAACGACGACGTTATACTGCTGGACGAGCCGACCAACCATTTGGATGTCCATGCGATTGAGTGGCTTGAAGGGTTTATTAAAAAATCGAACAAAACCATTCTGTTTACGACCCACGATAAAACGTTTGCCGACCAAACGGCGATGAAGGTGCTCGAGATTGACGATACCGAGGTGAAGATTTGGCCTTACGGATTCAGCGAATACTTGAAAAAGCGGGAAGAATTCATCATCGCCCAGTTTGAGAAATATGAAGAACAGCAGAGAAAAATACAGAAGATGAAGGAATCCATCGCCCAGCTGAGAGATTGGGCCAACCGCTCAAATCCGCCGTCTGTCGGCCTGCACAGACGCGCGAATAATATGGAAAAGGCGCTGAAAAGGATCGAGCTGATCAATAAGCCGGTCCGGACGGAGCAAAAATTAAAAAACGCATTTCAGGAAGCGGGCGCCGGTTCAAAAGATATTGTGTTCATTGAAAACGGAAAGGTGACCAACGGATCTTCCCTTTTATATCAAAATGTGAATCTGCGCATAAAGCATAAAGACAGAATCGGCATCGTCGGCAGAAACGGCGTCGGCAAAACAACGCTGATCCGCTGTATCATCGGGGAAAGAGAACTGTCGGACGGCACCATTAAAGTGGGAGAAAATCTTAAAATAGGCTACATTGATCAAAAGAGCCATGTAGGAGATTCGAGTCAGACGATTCTGCAATTTTTTAAAGAAAATCTGCTGACTGAAGAGGGCATGGCCCGGAATATGCTGGCCAAGTACGGATTTTACGGGTCGTCGGTCTTTAAAAAACTTTCCGTCCTGTCGGGCGGTGAGAGAATCAGGCTGAAGCTGTCCATCTTAATGGAAAAAAAGCTGAATGTCCTGATCCTGGATGAGCCGACCAACCACTTGGATATTGAATCTCAGGAAATTCTCGAAAACAGCCTGATGCAGTTTCAAGGCACCATCATCTGCGTTTCTCACGACAGAAACCTGCTGGAGAAGTTCAACAAGATTTTCTGGCTTGAGAATCAAAACGTCACTATCTTTTCAGGTCCATACAGTTACGCCAAACAAAAAAAACGGCAGATTGCCGAATAAAAGGGGAATGGATATGACCATTGACAGACTGACAATCAATGAGTTATCGTACGATCTTTTTGTAAGCGAGTATGCTGATAAGAAACCTTTTATTTTGACGGGGGCAATGGATCACTGGGAATGCAGGCCGTGGACGCTTGAATACATTGAAGAACACTATGGGGACAGAATGGTCACCATCCGAAAATCAGATATCGAAGGGGTCAAAACGTTTAAACAAGTAAAGCTTTCCAACTATATCGAGTATATTGATCAGAATGATGACAAATGGTACTGTGACTGGAATTTTACGCAGCTGAACCAAAATGACTTAGACCTTGTCTATTCCGCACCCGAGTATTTTACAAAAGACACATTGAGAGCGGATGAAGAAACGGGACGGGACTGGAAATGGTTCTTTCTCGGTTCTAAGCAGACAGGCACACCGCTGCATCAGGATTTTAACAACACGCACGCGTGGAACGGCGTCATTTTCGGGGAGAAGGAATGGATCTTCTATCATCCGGACGACTCTCCGTATTTGTACGAAGGAAATATCAATGTCTTTGATGAAAAAGACATTGAGCAAAAACCGCTGGTGCAAAAGGCGTCTCCGATCCGCTTCAGACAAAAGGCGGGAGAAATCATTTACGCGCCGCGCCATTGGTGGCATCAAGTCGAGAATACGGAACATACATTGGCAGTGAGTGAGAACTTTTGGTTTACCGGAGAGCGGCTTGCCAATCAGATATAAACGAAAGGCTGAGGAGCAACTCAGCCTTTTTTTGTATGGATTTATTTCATCCGGTCCAGACCGAATTTTTTCAGGCGGTATTGCAGGCTCTGTCTGCTGATTCCGAGCTCGTTTGCCGTTTTGGATATGTTATTGCCGTGTTTTCTCAGGATCTTTTCGATCATGTATTTTTCGAAGTTTTCCATTTTGTCTTTTAAATCGGTGCCGGGCTGGGTGCTTGCGGCGGCTTTGGTTTCCGTGTCAGCCGGTTTGATTTTCATGCGGTATTGATAAGGCAGGTGGGCCGCCGTAATTGTCGTTTCATCCGTCATAAAGTTCATGGCGCCTTCAATCATATGTTCAAGCTCGCGAATGTTGCCCGGCCAGTCATATTCCAAGAAGAATCGCTGCACATCGTCACTGATCGAATCGACATGCATTTGGAACAGGTGATTGTTTTTCTGGATAAAGACTTCGGCCAGAGGCAGAATGTCCTCCTTGCGCTCCCGGAGCGGGGGAATGATCAGTGTGACAACGCTTAAGCGGTAGTATAAATCTTTGCGCAGCCGCTCTTCCGAAATGGCGGTGATCGGGTCTTCATTCATCGTGGCGATGATGCGGACGTCAATCGGTTTGTCCTGCGCTGATCCGATGCGCCTGATTTTCTTTTCCTGAAGGGCGCGGAGCAGTTTTGCCTGCAGGCTGAGATTGAGCGAGTTGATCTCATCGAGGAGCAGGGTGCCTCCCTGCGCCTGCTCAAATAAGCCGGGCTGGTCGATGGCTCCGGTAAAGGCGCCTTTTTTCGTGCCGAATAGAATACTTTCGACCAGGCTATCCGGCAGGGCGGCGCAGTTTTGTGAGATGAACGGGGCGCCTGAGCGCTGGCTGCCGTTGTGAATGCTTTGGGCGAACAGTTCCTTGCCCGTTCCCGTCTCGCCGGCCAAAAGCACCGATGATGATGTGCGGGTTGCCCGTTTCGCGTTTTCGATGACTTCCCGAATGACCGGGCTGTTGCCGAGAATACTGTCAAACGTGTAGCTGTTCTGTTCTTTCCTGTGCATGTTCTCCCTGATCAGCCGTTCGAGCTTGGTGACGTCCTTGGCGATTTCCACGGCTCCCTTGATCTCGCCGTTTTGCACAATCGGGAAGGTGTGGTTGATCGTCGTGATTTCCTGGCCTTTGTTATTGAAATAGCTTTGCTTCACGTTTTTAATCGTTTTGCCTTCTTGAAGGGCCTGAACGAGCGTGCTGTCCTGCTGATTGGAAAACATAAATACATCAGTCAGGTTTTTATGCAGGACGTCCCGTTCATCCATATCTTCAATCTGCATCATTTTCTTATTGTAAATGACGGTGCTGCCCTTTTCGTCCACCACATGCAGCCCGACATCAATCTCTTCCAGAATGCTTTGTAACACGAGTGTGTAAAATTCGCTGGTTGTGTGCAGGTCAATTCCCCCTCTTAATCATCTTAACATTCATTATTTTAAAATAAATCGAACGGGAAACGCAAAAAAATTTTGCGCTTGGACGATGTTTAAAAGTAAATGGAAATTGAGGTAATAAAACCATTGACTTTTTTAGGGAAATGGTTGATATTTAGATATATACTTAAATATCTAAATCATGTATGTATGAGAGGGGGAAAGTTTTTGAATAAAGCTTTTAAAGCACTGGCCGATCCTACAAGGAGACGAATTTTGGATTTATTAAAGAAACAAGACATGACCGCTGGAGAAATTGCGGAACACTTCGACATGTCAAAACCCAGTATTTCTCATCACCTTACCATATTGAAAAATACTGATTTGGTTCACGATGAGAGGAAAGGCCAATTTATTATGTATTCATTAAATACCACTGTATTACAGGATCTTATAGGCTGGTTCTTTTCTCTGACTGATTCAGAACATGATAATAAGAAAGGCGGGGAATCATGAAAAAATATCTCTTTTCGGCAGGAATCATAGTTTTAACTGTTTTCACATGGGTTTGCACATATTCATCTTTACCGGACAATTTGGCGACACACTGGGGATTAAACGGAAGTGCAAATGATTACCAAACGAAAGCTAATGCGATGATGATGCTTATTGGCATCATGATTATTCTATATATTTTAATGGTTATCATCCCTAAGATTGATCCTAAAAATAACTACAAAACGTTTATCCGGCCATATATGGCTATCTTTAATACAATGTTTGCGGTTCTGTTTGTCATTAATCTGATTACCATCTTGACCGGCCTGGGATATGATCTCCCTATATCTTATTTAGGAAACTTTATAGTGGGAGTCATTTTCATGGTGTTTGGAAACTTCATTCAGATCGTTAAGCCTAATTTCTTTTTAGGGATAAGAACACCTTGGACGCTGAGCAGTGAAAGAGTTTGGAAGGATACACACAGGGTTAGTTCGAAACTTTTTGTCTTAGCGGGCATGCTCATGATGCTTGCAGCTTTTTTGCCGCCGGTGTATAGAGTGTCAGTCATTTTCATGGCTGCAATCGGCTGTATCATATTATCTTTACTATATTCTTACATTGTATATCAGAGACAATTGAATAAATAACTGTTGAGTAGGAGCAATCTAATTGGATTGCTCCTATTTTGTCAGCGGGAAACGCAAAAAAATTTTGCGCTTGGCTGAAGTTTGCACGCAAACTGCCGGAAAATTTTGCGGGAAAAGAAAGAATGCTGGCGAAACATCCCGTTTTTTCGGATTGGCACGGAACTTGCTTTATAAAAAGGGAAAGCAAGATCTAATGTTGAATGATTACAAAACAAGGGGGAATCAGATTATGTCAGCTTTCACAAAATCTCAAGAAATTATCAGCCAAACTTCACATTACGGCGCGAACAACTATCATCCTCTGCCGATTGTTATTTCCGAAGCGCAGGGTGTTTGGGTAAAAGACCCTGAAGGTAATCAATATATGGATATGCTGAGTGCTTATTCTGCGGTGAACCAGGGGCACAGACATCCGAAGATCATTCAGGCGCTGAAGGATCAGGCGGATAAAATCACTCTGACGTCACGCGCGTTCCATAATGATCAGCTCGGTCCGTTTTATGAGAAAACAGCCAAGCTGACCGGAAAAGATATGATTCTGCCGATGAATACGGGGGCGGAAGCTGTTGAATCCGCTGTCAAAGCGGCGAGACGCTGGGCATATGAGGTCAAAGGAGTAGCGGATAATCAGGCGGAAATCATTGCGTGTATCGGCAACTTCCACGGCAGAACGATGCTTGCGGTATCCCTTTCTTCAGAAGATGAGTATAAACGCGGTTTCGGACCTATGCTTCCGGGTATAAAATTAATTCCATACGGAGACGCAGAAGCGCTGCGCAGGGCGATCACGCCGAACACAGCCGCTTTCTTATTCGAACCGATTCAGGGAGAAGCGGGCATCGTCATTCCGCCGGAAGGATTTTTACAAGAAGCGGCCGCCATTTGTAAGGAAGAAAATGTGCTTCTGATCGCTGATGAAATTCAGACGGGACTCGGCCGCACAGGGAAAACATTCGCGGTTGACTGGGAAAATATCGTACCGGATATGTTCATCTTAGGCAAAGCGCTCGGCGGGGGCGTCTTCCCGATTTCGTGCATTGCGGCGAACCGTGACATTCTCGGTGTGTTTAACCCGGGTTCCCACGGCTCGACATTCGGCGGAAACCCGCTCGCTTGCGCGGTATCGCTCGCATCTCTTGAAGTCCTTGAGGAAGAAGGGCTGGCAGAGCGTTCCCTTCAGCTTGGCCGTTATTTTAAAGAAGAGCTTGAGAAAATCGATAACCCGATCATAAAAGACGTGCGCGGACGCGGCCTGTTTATCGGCGTTGAACTGACAGAAGCGGCCCGCCCGTACTGTGAAAAGCTGAAAGGCGAAGGGCTTTTATGCAAAGAAACACATGATACCGTGATCCGTTTTGCACCGCCGTTAATGATTTCCAAGGAAGACTTGGACTGGGCGATCCAAAAGATCACAAACGTGCTTCAAAACGCGTAAAACCTTGATGCGGCAATGCTTTCCCTCGGCTTGTATGGAATTTACAAATAAAAAATTCAGCACACTCTATTTGCGCGGCGACAGTATTTTAGTATAATGTATCTTTATGTACGAAAATGAATTTCATATAACATTCATATACAAATAGAGGCTCTTTGGACAGCAAATCGGTTTCAAAGCACCGGCTTGGTTCCAATACAAGTTGCTGAAGGGGTGCAGAATAGTGAATACAAATCAAAAAGAGAATCAGCTTCAGCGCACAATGAAATCACGCCATTTGTTTATGATTTCTTTGGGCGGAGTGATCGGCACCGGGTTTTTCCTGAGTACCGGATTTACAATTAACCAGGCGGGACCGCTGGGCGCGGTTCTGTCTTATCTGGTCGGCGGTTTTATAATGTTTTTGACAATGCTCTGCTTAGGCGAGCTTGCGGTTGCCCTTCCCGTATCAGGGTCGTTTCAGACGTACGCAACCAAATTCATCAGCCCCGCTTTCGGTTTCGCATTCGGCTGGCTGTACTGGCTCGGCTGGGCGGTGACATGCGCCATTGAGTTTTTATCTGCGGGACAATTGATGCTCCGCTGGTTTCCGCATGTTCCCGTATGGGTGTGGTGCCTCGTGTTTGTCGGACTGATGTTTCTTTTGAACGCCATTACCACAAAAGCGTTCGCTGAGTCGGAATTTTGGTTTTCCGGTATTAAAATTTTAGTCATTCTGCTGTTTATTATTTTGGGCGGCGCCGCCATGTTCGGCCTGATTGACATGAAACACGGCGAGCAGGCTCCTTTCTTCTCTCATTTTTATGAGGATGGATTGTTTCCGAACGGCATTAAGGCTATGCTTATTACGATGATTACCGTAAACTTCGCGTTCCAGGGAACGGAGCTGATCGGGGTTGCCGCGGGAGAAAGTGAAAATCCCGAGAAAACGATTCCGCGCTCTATCCGGCAGACGGTATGGAGAACGCTTGTCTTTTTCGTTCTTTCCATCATCGTCATTGCCGGGATGATTCCGTGGAAGCAGGCGGGAGTGGTCGAAAGCCCGTTTGTCGTGGTGTTTGAACAAATCGGTATTCCATATGCCGCCGATATTATGAACTTTGTTATCTTAATTGCGCTGCTCTCAGTGGCCAACTCAGGCCTGTTTGCATCGACGCGTATCCTATATGCCATGGCGAACGAAGGACAAGCCTTTAAATCACTCGGCAAAACAAATAAACGCGGGGTGCCGATGAACGCTCTGATCGTGACGCTGGCCGTCGCCTGCCTGTCACTGCTGTCTAAAGTGGCAGCGCCGGAAACCGTTTATATGTTTCTCTTATCATTAGCCGGACTAAGCGCGCAGGTCGGCTGGATTACGATTTCCCTGTCACAGCTGATGTTCAGACGGAAATACATCCGCGAAGGCGGCAAAGTGGAAGACCTGAAGTTTAAAACACCGCTGTACCCGGTGCTGCCTATTATCGGGCTGACGTTAAACACGGTTGTTCTGATCAGCCTCGCATTTGATTCAGAACAGCGGCTCGCCCTTTATTGCGGCATCCCGTTCATGGCGGTGTGCGTTATCGTCTATCATCTGTATGTAAAAAAGCATAAGCAGTCAGAAAAACAGATAGAGCTTTAAATCTTTTCGTGTCCAAGTCATCTTTGAGAAACCCGCACAGGACAACATACAACATGTTGAGGTGGAAAAACGGATGAACAAGAATATCTCAGTTATTGGAATGCCGATGGATTTAGGACAAGCACGACGCGGAGTGGACATGGGCCCGAGCGCCATCCGCTACGCGCATCTCATTGAACGGTTATCTGACATGGGGTATGCGGTGGAAGACTTAGGCGACATCCCCGTCAATCGTGAAAAACTCAAAAATGATGAAGAGCTGAAAAATCTGAACTCCGTGCTTTCGGGGAACGAGCAGCTTGCCCAAAAGGTGGACAGCGTCATTGAGAATGAGCGGTTCCCTCTCGTCTTGGGCGGCGATCACAGCATCGCGATCGGAACGCTGACAGGAACGGCAAAGCACTATAAACAGCTCGGCGTCATCTGGTACGACGCGCACGGCGACTTAAACACGCTGGAAACATCGCCGTCAGGCAATATTCACGGAATGCCGCTGGCCGTCAGCCTCGGCGTCGGGCACGACACGCTGGTGAACCTGGGCGGGTATGCCCCGAAAATCAAGCCGGAGAACGTCGTCATCATCGGCGCGAGATCGCTTGATGAAGGTGAGCGTGAATACATTAAGGAAACAGGCATGAAGGTCTATACGATGCATGAGATTGACCGCCTCGGCATGACAAAGGTCATTGAAGAAACCATTGACTACTTGTCAGACTGTGACGGCGTTCATCTCAGCCTTGACCTCGACGGCCTTGATCCGAGCGACGCACCCGGCGTAGGCACACCTGTCGTCGGCGGCATCAGCTACCGTGAAAGCCATTTGGCAATGGAGATGCTGTATGATGCCGACATCATCACTTCAGCTGAATTTGTCGAAGTCAACCCGATCCTCGATCACAAAAACAAAACCGGCAAAACAGCGGTCGAGCTGGTGGAATCTTTGTTAGGAAAAAAACTGTTATAAAATATGCGCCTCCGCACCTGCGGAGGTTTTTTTGTTGCCACGAGGAAACTAGCGGGCTGCCACCCTCTTTTTGAACCTGTAAATATGATATATTTATTACACAAAATGGGAAAGGGAGGTGTCCTGACAGATGGCTGAAGTGATGGCCCACGAAACAGTTGCGAAAAAAATCAGTGACTGGTATGAGGAAATCAAAAAGCACAACACCGAATCGGCTGAGGAGTTAAGAGAACAACTGCTTACGGATCTGCAAAATATGACACAAAATCAAACGGTGCTCCTTTATTTTAATTTAATTGATTCCCGCTATAAGCTTTTGATGGAAGAGTATGAGAAAACAGACGGCATTTTAAAAACGATCCAGCTGAACGCCGATAAAGAAAAAACAGACCAGATGATTCAATACTATTATTATTTCTTTTCCGGAATGCACGAGTTTTACCGTAAACGGTTTATGAATGCCATTAATTTTTACCGGATTGCTGAAAGCAGGCTCCGGCACATACCGAATGAGATTGAAAGAGCCGAGTTTAATTATCAAGTGGCGATTGCCTACTATGAAATCCGCCAAAACTACTTTGCGATGAACCACGCGGAAAAAGCGTTGGAGATCTACAAAGCCAATGAAATGTACGCGGTCAGAGAAGCACAGTGTTTAATGGTGATCGGCTGTAACAGAATGGACTTGTTTCACTATCAGAAAGCCGAAGAGCTCCTGCAGACGGCGGTTCATCAAGCCGCCAAAGCGGGTGATCCGCATATTGAGGCGCTCGCCCACTTTAACGCAGGTATTTGCTATGAAAGACAGGAAAAGCTTGAGGAGGCGCGGATCGAGTTTGAAACGGCTCTCGATCAAAAGGAGCATTTGCAATCAGCGTATTCGGTGCGGAGTCTGTACATGCTGGCCAGAGTGTTATTGAAACAGGAACAGGCGGATGAGGGCCGGTTTTGGCTGCATAAAGCGCTGAATGCCGCTGAAGAAAAAAACGAGCCCGTATACACCCAAAAGCTGCGCATCTTACAGCATGTCTTTATTGACCGCAATGAAGAAGCGCTTGAATCAGCTTTCGCCGAGTTAAGAAGGAAAGAGCTGTGGAGTGACGTTTCCGACTTGTCGTATCAGGCCGCGGCGCATTTTAAAAAACAGGAGAATTACAAACCGGCGGCGAAGTATTTTCAAGAATCAATTAATGCCAATGACCAAATTTTGAGATTAACGGAGGGGATTCGTAATGAAAACATGTAAATTCATTGTACTCTCAGCAGCCTTGGCAAGTCTCATTTCGATTGGATTATTTGCGCAAACTGGTTCAACGGCACAAGCCGAACAAATCATAAAACCGGCGGAAAACGGAGCCTTCGGATAATACTGCATGATATCGCTTTCGTGTAAGGAGTGATTCAATGGCTATCACGCTGCAGCCGATGACAGGACAAGAGTTTCAGTCCTATCTCGCTCATTCAACCAAGCATTACGCTGAAGAAAAGGTAAAAGCGGGAACGTGGCTGCCTGACGAAGCGCCGGAATTAGCGGAGCTGGCGTTTGAAGACCTGCTTCCAGACGGCTTGGAGACAGCCGATCACTATTTATGGACGCTGACATTGGACGGAAAGGAAAATGCTGGCTGGTTGTGGCTGCACGCCGATCCGGACCACCCGCAGCAGGGCGCATTTATTTATGATTTCGGCCTTCATCCGCCTTTCCGCGGCAAAGGCTATGCAAAAGAGGCGCTCGCAAGGCTGGAGGACAAAGCCAAAGACCTGGGTGTCCGCAAGATTTCTCTCCATGTGTTCGCTCATAACGAAACGGCGCGGAAGCTGTATGAGAAGACGGGATTTCTGGAGACGGATGTCATCATGAGCAAAAAGCTGTCATGAAAAGAGGCCCGCACGATGGGCCTCTTTTGTTATTCATCTAACAATGTCATCATTTGTTCCGGATAACGCTCGCCGGCCGCCGTTCCGATCGGAAACATCTCATCCAACCGCGCCTTCACATCCTCCGGAAGCACAATGTCGAGAGCGGCGAGGTTCTCTTCCAAGTAGTGTTTCTTTTTTGTACCCGGAATCGGAATGAGGTCATCGCCGTTTGCGAGAACCCATGCGAGCGCAAGCTGAGGCGCGGTGATATTCATTTCCCGGGCAATGGCGGTAAGTTTTTGGACGAGCCCTATATTCACCGCCAAATTGTCTCCCTGGAATCTCGGCGTTCTTCTTCTGTAATCATCGGCATCCAGCTGCTCGGTCGACGTCATCTTTCCGGAAAGAAAACCTCTGCCGAGCGGACTGTAAGGCACAAATGAAATGCCGAGCTCACGGCAGGCGGGCAGCACATGCTCCTCTGCTTCCCTGCTCCATAAAGAATATTCCGATTGAAGCGCGGCAATCGGGTGAATGCGGACGGCGCGCCTGATCGTTTCTGCGGAAGCCTCTGACAATCCGATATATCTCACCTTTCCTTCGTCTATCAGCTCCTTCATGGCGCCGACGGTTTCTTCAATCGGCACCCGCGGATCAACCCGGTGCAGATAATAAAGGTCGATATAATCCGTCCCAAGGCGTTTCAGACTGGCGTCACACGCTTTTTTCACATAATCGGGCCGTCCGTTAATTTCGATAAACTCACCCTTTTCGCTTCGGACATAACCGAATTTCGTCGCGAGGTAAAGCTCCTTTCTGAATGGGGCGAGTGCTCTGCCGACAAGCTCTTCATTTGCACCCAATCCATATTGATCAGCCGTATCAAACAAATTCACGCCGAGATGAACGGCATGATGCAGGGTGGAAATCGACTTTTCCTCACTCTGGCTGCCATAGTATTCCGACATGCCCATGCACCCTAACCCCATTGCGGAAACCCGCATCGAACCGATCGTTCTGTCCTTCATATGTCCTCCCCCTTTCTTGTATGATAACCGGATTTCCTGATATTTGAAAATGATTTATGCATATGATTTACATATTGTTATAAAATTTTTAAAAATCTGTAAATTATCTATTTTTTTATCGCAATTCCGTCATATAATACAAATGTGGAAAAATTATACTCAAAGAAAAGAGGCGAAGTAATATGTGTAAAAAGCTGTTCAAAGCCGTCCTCCCGTTTGCCCTGTCATTCACCATGGTTCTGTCATTCTCCGGTATGAATGTAAAAGCGAAAGAAACAGAAACAGCCCGCTACGCAAAAGAAATCGCAGAGCTTCAGCAGGGCACGACTCCTCAAGACGTTCTCCAATCCGCCAAAGAGCTTGCCAAACAGAAGCACGTTTCAACAGAAGCAATTCTCAAGCAGTTTCATCAAGAAATCACGGCAGACAAGGTGCAGGGAAATGTAATCGCTTCCAAAGAAGGGCTCTCTGCGATGGGCGGATCGTCAGGAACCAAAAAACTTCCGAAAAGCACAAAAGGCAATATTTATTACACGAACTCATACACGGCTTATTACAACCACGGGCATGTCGGCATGTATTCATCCGCTGATAAAATTGTGGAATCCGTGCCGGGAGACGGTGTCCGCCAGATTGCTTATAACGGCAGAGAAGTCGAAGACAATTCAATCGTTCAGACCGTGAAAGTTACCGATGCCCAAAAACAAGCCGCCGCTGACTGGGCTGTATCAAGAGTCGGTGATGAGTACTCCTTCAACTTCGTCAATAACAGAAATACGGGCCATGAAGGCGCCAAAAACTGCTCAAAACTGCTGTGGTCGGCATTCCTCTTAAAAGCCGGGATTGATATCGACTCTAATGGCGGCTTAGGCGTATACCCGCGCGACATCACAAGCTCGTCCTACACGACCACGATTCTGACCATTCACTAAGGAGAACAACGTGAAAAAAATCATCTGGATACCCTTAGTGATCATCGCCGCCGCAGCGGTTTTATGCTTCTTCTATTTCCGCACGGAAGACCCTGCGGAGGTTGCGAGAGACACATTAAATGACCCTGATTTTCTGAAAGATAAAGAGGCGCTGCTGTACTTCTCCACGGCGGCTGACCAAGACACGTTCGGCGGCGGAAAAAGCTACGCCCTCTTCGCCGATGAAAAAGGACGGCTCTCTTCTTATCACATGAAGGGGCTTGAGCTCGGATCGGCCAAAGTGCATGACGGCAGCTTGCTGCTGGAGGACAAAAAAGGAATCTACACCGTTCAGGACGGCCTTCACACATATAAAAGAGCGTACCAGCATACGGGAGACAGCGCGGGATATATCGAGCGGGCGAAAGGCTTTTACACGCTGTATAATTCGGGCTACGACAAGAGCGGCGGCAGCTATCGCTCAGAGCTGTACCGCCAGATGGACGGCAGGTGGAAGCAAGACGTCATTCCGCACTATATCCGCGCTTCAGGCTTTTTTAAAGATCATCTTTTCGCACTCACGCCGACAGATGACGAAAAAGGCTATCACGTCCAAGACATTCAGGCTGATAAAGAGAAGCTCCATACAAAATCAATCGCGACGTGGACGTATAAAGAAGGCACGTCTGTCGAATCCCAGCTCGCCGCGGACGACAGCGCCGTCTGCTTTGTCACCAGAGGGGAAAAAGCAGATCACATCTATCAAATGGTGAAAGTCATGAAAAACAGCGGCGCCATCAAAACGTATGACATCGCCGCTTATAAAAATGACGAACAGACGATCTATGACTCCATGCCGTTCAGCTTCAAAAAAAGCTTTTTCATGGAGCGGCGCAGCTTCTATTTCGTTGACGGCTTCGGAACCGTCTACCGCATCAACCCTGAGACCGGAAAAAGCAAAAAAGCCTTCAAGCTCCCCGCATCACGAATGAAAGCCGACTTCAAGGAGCTGACCCATCAAAACGGAAAGCTGTATCTGTTCACGTACAGCTACAAAAAGCCCGCCAAAATCGAGTCCTTCGACCTGAAAACGGGCAAAAAGCTGAACGACCTGACCATCCCGAACCTGAAAGATATCGTGACGCCGAAAAGCCATCTCAAGCTGTATGATGTGCAGGTGATGGGTGGGTTTTGAAGAGTATAAACATTTCGGAAGAGCTTACCGCTTTCGGTAAGCTTTTTATAATGAAACGTTATCGCAAGAAAGAAGGTGTTCATTTGAAATCATTCAGTATCTTCTTATTGTTGTCCGTCATTTGTATAACCATTGTTTTTGTCATAATGAATATATTGATTGGATACCCTGATGTGAGCAACGGGGCATTGATTATGATTGTATATATCGTTGTGACCCTCTTAATCAGGCTATATAGCAAGAAAAAAGCCGACCGAACATAGAGATAGAGGAATTTGAACCGTAAAAGCAGAAGACAGTCAGATGAAGGAGGGAGCCGATGAAGAAAAAGCTTGCCGCGGTGACTGTCACCATTCTCCTGGTTTCCATAATAACCAACTCTTTTTTAAACGGCGGAAAGCCGGACTGGATCGATGTATGCTGTACGCTGCTGGCGTGTCTATTAGGAATTCTGTTCGTCCTTCGCTTAGAAAAAAGAGAAAACACGTAAAGAGCCGGATGCTGCAAACGCCGGCTCTTTTTGCGCGTGATTTGCCGAATTGTGGATAAAACTCAGCCCGAAGCACTACTAACATGTGTATAAATAGGTTATATTGAAAAGAGAACAATTGCCGCGTGCAAAAGAAAACCGGAGGACGTAACGATGAAAACCGCTTATTATTCTTGTGAAGAACATATCGAAACCGTGCTGGACATGTACATAGATGATCATGAGCTTCCGCCCGAAATCAGAAAAATCGAACATACTAACAGTTTATCCACAGCCTGTGAATTATGTGGGGACACTGCAACATATCTAGTAGGGAACGAATGATCCTACACAAAATACAGAAAAGATATCCACAATTGTGGACAATATATATGAATAACTTGTTTCTAAAGTGGGGATGACCTGTGAATATCAATATTGTGACAATCGGAAAACTAAAAGAAAAATACCTCAAGCAAGGCATTGAAGAATACAAAAAACGACTCTCAGCCTACGCAAAAATCGACATCATTGAACTCCCGGACGAAAAAGCGCCGGAAAACCTGAGCGACCAAGACATGAAAATCGTCAAAGACAAAGAAGGCGATCGCATCCTGGCCAAAATCAGCCCGGACACCCACGTCATCGCCCTTGCCATCGAAGGAAAAATGAAAACATCCGAAGAACTGGCCGATACAATAGATAAGCTGGCGACTTATGGAAAAAGCAAAATCACCTTCGTCATCGGCGGCTCACTCGGCCTAAGCGACGCCGTCATGAAACGGGCAGACGACAAACTGTCATTCTCGAAGATGACATTTCCCCATCAGTTGATGCGGCTGATTTTAGTGGAGCAGATTTATCGCGCGTTTCGGATTAATCGTGGGGAGCCTTATCATAAGTAGAGGGAAATATTGTTGTAGATAAGGTAATAACCCATTATTAGAAGAGGTACTAAAGTTTGTTTTCATTATCCGTTTCACGATACAATAAGTGAACAAGTATATTTTTTCAAAATGATTACAATTAGTAAAATCAAATTCAGGTTCAATATTGAACTTGAGTTTGATTTTTGTTTTAATGTGAATCTTATCAATTAACTACTGAGTAGCTGTTTTATAAAGGCGTCGGGAGCCCGCCAGCAAATGCTTTAGGTCGTTTAGTCAGTATTCCTTTGGATAACTACAGAACTTAAAAAATTTTATCCAAATTTCATAAGAACCAAACTTAGCTTTTATTTCGGCTAATTTACTCCCATAGATGTTGAACTTCGTAGAATTAATATGTGATCAACATTTCAATACCAATGGATACTCATTGTATGAGAAAGATATTTTAAACATAGCTTTAAATTCAGGATTATGTAAAGGGTGATTAATATTGAAGAAATTCAAACATAGAATTAAAGGAATTAAGCACTCTTTAATAAGAGGAAAAAATTATTTAGATTTAAAGATAAGATTTGTATTATATAATTGGATGATGTTTATATTCAAAATACTAGAAAATATCATCTTAATAACATATGTTGGATTAGTCCTCCAATTAACAAAAATTATAAACTTTGATTTTCTACAGAAAATATTGTCTTACATACCTGTAACTAATTCTGAAATAAATACCAGACTTGTAATAGCCCAAATAAGTATAACTTTTTTAATTCTTTCGCTGTTTTCTCTTATCTCAAATATAAAGAAAGAAAAGATGTTGGGAACTTCAATTTATAGCGTAGCTTTTTCAAATTCGATACTAAGCAATATTCTATTATTAACACCATTCATATTTGTTCTTTTATTTATAAATTTATACCTGATGATGACTAAGCCTGATTCAGAGAGTATTGTCTTCTTATTTCTATCTTCAATGATAGCAATAACAATTTTAATTCTAAAAGTTATTACTTATACTAATTTTCCACAGTTAACGAGAAACAAGATTATCGCACTATATTACTTGGAAAATAGAAAAATTATAAAAAAGTATGCAAAGAAATCTTTTGACCCAACTTATGAACTGTCTAACAATCTATTTGAATTAGTTAACGATACAGTAGAAAGAATCTGGCGTGATGATATAGAATATAAAATGAATTTAAAGGTTTTTGAAAAGATAACAGATCTTTCATTGAAGAATTACGGAAAAGAAATACAGGAAAATCATACGGAGATGATGAACAAATCCGATATCATCTCTTTGTGGTCTAATTGTATTAGTGAATTAGTAAAGAAAAACAAAAAAATTTGAAGCTCTGTATCAATATAACAGGATGTTAAGTGTTTTTATTAAAAATGAAACAGTGATTTTTTCATATGAAATTGGAAATCATTTTAAGGAAATTATAGATCTCATAACAATTTCTAAAGATGAAATAACTTCAACACAATACATAGAAATAAAGAGAGCTATGAAATTAAGTATGGAGTATTGTTTTCTTCTTTTAAATAACGATCTATCTTACACACGACTTGGAAAATTGAGGGGTGAATTATTGAGTGTTAGGGGAATTTACGGGAGATTCTTTGTAGATTACTATAAGATCCTAAATAAGAAGAGCGATTTGTCTTCTAGTAAGCATTACTATTCCAATAATATAACTGAGTACTTTGAAGATATAAGGATGATGTTAATCGATCTTCATTCTTCTCACCATTACTTTATTCCTCAAAAAATAAATCCACAATGGAATAGAGTAGCGGGGGATATCAGGGACCAGTACGATGGTGAATTATCAATGTCGGGAATTCCTTTAAGTGCACTACTAATAGAATTGATAAAGGAAGAAAAAAAAGAAAGGTTAATGTATTTCTTAATTGATTTTAACAACAAATCTATTTACTTTGCGTGTCTTATTGTTGCAGGAAAATTAACTGATTTGTTAAAGAGAACTAAAGATATAGATGAATTGCTAAAAGTAAAATACTACTTAAAACTCTTATTAGCTAAGTTGCTTGAATGGAACTATAATAATCTAAAGTTTAATGTTCATATAATGAAAGAAACCCTTTTAGGAATAGGTACTTTCCCCTATTCTGACATATGGTTATTTGAAGAGCAGTTTGAATATATAAAAAGAGTTAAAAATGCTGTTGAAATGAAAAGGCATAATGTTGATACCCCTATAATGCAAATAAAAGATTCAGCTATAAGGGAGCTTTTTATTTTGATGAAGGACATAAATGTATCTACCTTAAATAAAGAATTAAGAGAACAGCAGTTAGAAATTACTAAGGAAAAGGGAATACTGAATAGATTGAGATAAAATATTTGATTGCGGATTTAAAGAATATACTTAGTAGTAGTTAGGGTTTCACAGATGCCCAAATTATCAGTAAAAGAAAGTCAAGATGGTGGATGGGGATTAACTCAAGGATTCAAAAAGGGGAGAACTTATCGTGAACTAATAAAACCTCATTTAGATACATTCCTGTGAATCGTATCATAAATAAATGCCTGCCTAAAATTAAAATCGAATAAATATATATAGAGCGTCTAGAATAGACTTTTTATATATTTAAATCTGGTTTCTGCTTATACAATTCATTAAGATATGGATTTATTTTCTACACATGGTAAAAGAAGCAACCTACTGTTGCTTCTCTTTCACCATCTTTATAAAGAGAAAGAAGACAATGAATACGATAAAATAATTCAATGGATTCTTAACGATGTTTATCTCCAGAGAAATCTGTAAGAGTATCCAGAGAATGAAGATGGCTAGTATTGAAGGAATGATGATTTTGTACATGTCGACCACCTTCCATAGTTAGTAAAAGAAAGGGGCGCGGGCCCCTTTTTCTTTATGGTTAAAAGCAAGATGCGGCAGCTCCTGTCATTGCACCGCCAACAGCGCCGGTAATTGCTCCAACGGCTCCCGCTCCTACTGTTCCGATGCCGGGTATTGTGACTGTTCCTACAGCAGCTCCTGCGAGACCCAGTGTGCCGCCGCCAGTTACCGCACCACCGCCAGTACCTAAAATACATTTCCCGACTGATTGGGTGCTGATTGAACCGCTCGTTTTTCCAGAGTCGTTGTTTACGACTTTGACTAAAACGCCATTTTTGGTTTTTTCATATTTCAGTGTAACGGGGTCACCATTTTTGTCAGTAGAGCTTTTCGGAAGAGCCTGCTCCTCGCCCGTTATGTTGTCTTTTAGGGTTGCCTTGCCTTTAGCGTCAATATGAACATCTGCATGATTGAACGTCATCTTCAGCTCACTGTCGTTGAGGTTTTCAACTTTGTATGTAGCTTGGGATTCTGCGGCATCCGCAGCATGGGGTAAAACCGGGAGGGCAAAGGCACCTGCTAGGAATACCAAGGCTGCCAGTTTCACTGCGGTTAGCTTCATTTTGCTTTGCATAATTGATCCTCCTCCTTTGGTTGCCATACTAACAAAGGCACTCTGGTTGTTAAACCCTTACCAGATAAAATGATAAAAAATTCACCCAATTTCATTACATTAACCAACAAGGTTTGTATGTTTCCCTTCGAAAGTCATAGGGGAGCAGGGTTCATATCTGATGCGAAGTTATCAAGGAGGGCAGAAACCAGACCTTTTACTACTCTTTCCCCAACCCCAAAAAGAAGCTGTCATTCAAGAATTCCCCCTTGAATCACAGCTTCTTCCGCATTTCCCATATGTCAGTATAAATCCCTTTGCGTCACGGAAACCTAGTGGAAAAGGTTTCTGAAAGGAGGGGGCGTATGATGAAGAGTAAAAAAATTCAAAACAAAACATCTTTGGTTTGGAAGATGGCGATTGCATCTGCTGTTTCGTGGGAAGCGGCAAAACTGGTCGGCTCTGATCACCCCTATTTAGCGCCTCTTTCTGTTATTTTATGTTTGCAGCCAACGATAGATCAGTCAATTCGCTTTTCTTTTCATCGTATTGCGGGAACTGCGATTGGGATCATGCTAACGTCCTATCTTGTCAGTCACTTGCCAATGAATGGCTGGATGCTGGGGCTGTTCCTATTAGGCGGAACCTACATTGCGAAGTGGTTGCGAATAGATGTAACGGTTTTACATCAGGTAGCGCTCACCATTTTATTGGTATTTACCTTTGAACGAAACTCTAAAGATTATGCATTCGACCGAATCATCGATACGGTGATCGGCGTCATCATTGCCATTCTGGTTCACATGTTCCTTTTTCCGCCGGACTACACAAAAAAGGCAGCGGACTCTTTTCAAACATTGGCTCGTCAGCTTTCCGGCACACTTTCAGACCTTTCCAAATGGGTGCAATCAGAGTGGGGGCAAGGAAAAGGGAACCTTATGGCGTATAGAATGAACAATCTTCTGCAAGAGCTGCATATGACAAAAGAGATGCTGCAAACAGCCTCTGACAGTTTAAAATTCAACCCCGTCAGAAAAAAACATAAAATCATCATTTCAAGCTATCAAATAGAGATGCAAAAGTTGAACGCCGGATTTGAGTATCTATCAAATATAGTGAAAACGTTAAAAGAATGGGAAAAAGAAGGAGCTTTATCTTCAAGTGACAAAAGGGAGCTGGGGAATGATTTACAAGTGTTAAGTGAATACTTTGCGGGCTTTAAAGGCATACAGCAGGGTGAAACAGACAATTGGAAACAGAGGGAACAGGACATGTTATTGGAATCTCTCCGTTCCGACATGCTGTCGCACCCGCCGCCCGGTCATAAGGTCTATAAAGACTCTTTTTTTTTAGAAACGAAGAAATTGCTGAAGCGTTTGTAATGTTTTCTGGAATTAAAGAATACGGATATACAGATGCAGATATGATCAGGTAAAACGGGGGACATGAAATGGATGATATACACCGGATTTTGGATGTCATCGCCACTTCTAAAAAAGCTAAGGTACTGGCTACCATTATTAAAACAGAGGGGTCCGCTTATAAGAAAGAAGGGGCTTCGATGTTGATTTTAGGGGATAAAACAAGAGTCGGAATGTTATCCGCCGGCTGTCTGGAAGAAGACCTCGTTGAACGGTCGGAACAGGTCTGGGCTGCAGGAGAGCCGGTGATTGTCCGCTTTGATATGAGTGCGGAGGACGATTTATCCTGGGGACAGGGCATTGGCTGTAATGGTGTTTTGACGGTTTTACTTGAGCCTGTAAAAGGGGAATTGGAACGAAATCTGATGACAGTCAAGACATGCTTAGATGAAAAAAAGTCTGTGACCCGAATGAAACGATTCACTAAAACGTTAGAGCCGAAGGAAGATCTGTACATAGTGGAAGACGGCAGAGTGTTTGGAACCGGGGATGTTAGGGAACAAGGCCGTATTCAAAAACTGAGACAGACGGAAAAGGGAATCAAGAGGGATGAACATACCTCTGATTTATTTTTTATCCATCAGATGGTGCCAAAACCTTGTTTATATGTCTTCGGAGCAGGGGAAGATGCGAAGCCGTTAGTTTCTTTGGCAGCTGGCACTGGCTTTCATGTGACGGTGATTGACTGGCGTCCCGCTTTATGTCATCACGCCCATTTTCCTGAAGCCGGCCATTTGATAACAGGAGCACCGGAAGAAGTCATGGAAGGTCTGAGCATGACAAAAAGGGATTTTGTTGTCATTATGACGCACAGCTTTCAAAAAGATCAGATCATTTTACATACATTAAAAAACGAGAATGTGTTTTATAAAGGTGTATTAGGCCCCAGAAGGCGCACTGAACGGCTATTAGGCGGAGCTGAGATTCCGGAAGATATTCATTCCCCTATCGGACTTCCCATCGGGGCACAAGGCCCTGAGGAAATTGCTGTAAGTATTGTCGGCGAGATGATTAAAAAAATGCGAAAACAAAGGTCTCTCTTATGAAAACAGCAGCCATTTACCTGGCAGCCGGTACAAGCAGACGCATGGGGACGGATAAGCGAAGTTTAGTTCTCAATGGAGTTTCCCTTGGAAGTATGGCTCTTAAAAATGCCTTGTTATCTGAATTAGATCATATTTTCGTTATTACGGGAAAGGGAGATCCACTGCATTGGCTTTCGGATTTTTTCTTTTTAGATCCCATATCAAATAAGTGGAGTCAGGCAGAATGTGAGCAAGCGGATAAGGGCCAAGGCCATTCTATACAATGCGGTTTACAAAAAGCGGCAGAGTACGAGGCTGACGCCGTTATCATTCTCCTTGCAGATCAGCCGTTTGTCACCGCAGATATCATCAATACGTTAATTGATTCCTATCACAAGGAGCGCCGCTATTCATTTATCGCCGCTGAAAATCAACATCTTCCTATGCCCCCCATTTTATTCTCAAATCAATGTTTTCCAGTATTGCATCAGTTAAAGGGAGATCAGGGCGCCCGGCATGTCATCCGTGAAAGTATGATCAATACGGGAAAAATGATCAGCTTTCAAGACCCTTTGCTTTTTTATGACGTCGATACAGTTGAAGATTATACGCTGCTGCTGAATAAATTCGGGGAGTGAATGAGTTGGAGTATATCGGGAAGAGTGTCATTCGAAAAGAGGCCCTTGAAAAAGTGACGGGTAAAGCGAAATATACGGATGATTTTCAAGAAACAGGCACATTACACGCAAAAATGCTGGTAAGTCCATATGCGCATGCCGATATTGTGTCTATGGACTTTTCAGAAGCTTGGAAGATTCCCGGCGTGAGAGCGATATTGGGTGATGAACCTTTTCCGCTTGCAGGTGAGGAAATTAAAGACAGATCGCCGATTGCTTATAAAAGGGTCAGATACCATGGTGAGCCGGTTGCTGTTGTTGTTGCGGAAAATCCGATTACAGCTAAAAAGGCAGCGGATGCCATCAAAGTATCCTATAAACCTCTTCCCGTCGTCAATTCCCCCCGTGAGGCCTTTCAAAAGGATGCGCCGCTCGTCCATGAACATGCGGACCGCTATGAGAAGACAAAAGGTGTATTCCCGGTTCCGAAGACAAATATCGCAAACGTGGATAAGGTTAGAAAAGGAAATATTGAAGACGGGTTTAGGGAAAGTGATGTGACAGCAGAATTCCAGATTTCCTTTAACCCTTCTGATCACGCTGCGATGGAAACAAGATGCTCGATTGTTGAAATTCGGGCGGATGAGGAGATTATCATTACCACATCCTCTCAAGCTCCTTTTGCCATTAAAAAATTAATGCAGTGGTATTTTGGAATCGAACCCGGAAAGGTGATCGTCAAAACGCCTTTAGTAGGAGGAGCGTACGGGGGAAAAGCAGCCGTTCAGTTAGAGGTGATTGCCTATTTGGCATCAAAAGCGGTTGGAGGCCGGCCCGTCAAATTGTTTAATACGAGAGAAGAGGATCTGATCACATCTCCCGTTCATATCGGGTTGGATGCCATTGTCAAATTAGGGGCCACAAAGGATGGAATCTTAAAGGCGGCGGATATTCAGCTTTTATTTGATGGCGGAGCGTATTCTGATAAAGGAGTGGACATCAGCCGGGCTGCGGTGGTTGATTGTACGGGTCCGTACGCGATCGATCATATACGGTGTGATTCATATTGTATGTATACGAATCATCCATATCCAAGTGCATTCAGGGGCTACAGCCATGCTGAAGTGTTATTTGCCTTTGAGCGGACGATGGATGTATTGGCGGAAAAGCTGAACATGGACCCATTAGAACTCCGCTATAAAAATGCCATTCGCCCCGGTGACACCACACCGACTCAAGTTCTTCTCAATTCAAGCACGGTCGGAAATGTGCCGAAATGCATTGAGAGATTGAAGGAATTAATGAATTGGTCCGAGGGACAGCGAATTGAAATCGATGGCCGGAAGATACGGGCGAAGGGAATCAGCTGCATTTGGAAAACCTCAACATTTGATACAAATGCAACGTCCGGGGTGATTCTAACCTTTAATCCCGATGGAAGCATTAATTTGATGTCAGGGGTAGTGGAAATTGGAACAGGGACAAAAACAGTGCTAGCCCAAATCCTGGCGGAACGAATGAAAATAGATATAAGCAAAATTCATGTAAAAATGCTTATAGATACACAAACAACACCCGAGCATTGGAAAACCGTAGGGAGCAGAGGGACGTTAATGGCCGGAAATGCCGTACTGAATGCAGCGGAGGAAGCCATTCGAAAGCTTAAGGACGTGGCATCATGTGTGTTGCGGGTTCCTGTCGAGGAATTGGAAGTGGCCGACGGAAAGGTTTATTTTATAGATCATCCTTCTGTACATGTTGAAATAAAAGACATTGCTTACGGATATACGTTTCCAAATGGAAATACCATTGGCGGCCAAATCATTGCGAGCGGCAATTACACATTAACCCGGATGACGAATTTAGACCGGGAAACGGGAAGAGGAAAGCCGGGACCCGAGTGGGCTGTCGGTGCTCAGGGAATTGAAGTTGAGTTGGATAAACGGGATTATACGTATCGAATTACAAAAGCCTATTCTGTTGTGGATATAGGAACTGTACTGAATGAAAAAGCTGCTAGGGGTCAAGTGATGGGGGGGATGAGTATGGGAATCGCATTTGGAGGAAGAGAAACCTTTGTATTTGATCCATATGGAAGAGTATTAAATCCTCAGCTTAGAACATATCGCCCCCTTCACTATGGAGAGCAGCCTGAATATATCATTGAATTTGTTGAAACCCCGCATGTGATTGCGCCTTATGGAGCGCGCGGCGGCGGGGAACACGGACTGTTGGGGATGCCGGCAGCATTGGGAAATTGCCTGTCCGCCGCTTTAGGTGTCCAATTGAATCAACTTCCTCTCATTCCCGAACAATTATGGAGAACGCAAGAGGGGTGGAAAGATGATACCGTTTGATTTCGACTATTTTAAACCGAAGACCATTCAACAAACAATCAATCTATTTCACTCGCTTGCGGCCGAAAAGAAAACACCAATGTATTATTCCGGCGGCACGGAAATTATCACGTTAGGAAGGCTGAATATCATCTATACGGATGCGGTGATAGATATGAACGCGCTTCCGGAATTTCAAACCATCCGCTTTTATGAAAATGATCTGGTGATCGGAGCGGGCGTGTCATTAACGAAACTGGAGGAAGAAAATCCATTTCCGCTATTAAGTAAAACAGTCAGTGAAATAGCCGATCGGACGACTCGAAATAAGATCAGCCTGGGCGGAAACATTTGCGGGGGCATCTATTACCGTGAGGCCGTGCTGCCGTTGTTGATTTCTGATAGTTTGATAGGGATTGCAGGGAGAGCGGGGATTCATTACCGTCCCATAAATAAAGTATTTAACAAGGAAATACAGTTGCAAAAAGGTGATTTTTTATTTCATGTCGTTGTCGATCGAGCGTACGTTGACCTGCCATTTGTCAGTATCAAAAGAAGACAGCAGTGGAATGTCGGGTATCCATTGGTGACAGTCTGTGCGCTGAAAAAAGATGATGAGATCAGAATGGCCTTCAGCGGCGTATGTCCATTTCCGTTTCGTTCTGCTGAAATGGAGGCTGTGCTTAACGATAAAAGTTATTCATTAGAAGATAGGGTGCGCAGGTCTTTACAGTATGTACCCAAACCCGTTCTTGATGACGCAGAAGGCTCAAGTGAATACCGAATATTTGTCTTGCAAAATACAATTTTAGATGCCCTACGGGAATTAGAAGGAGGTCCAAATGTCTGATCCTATTACGTTGAAAGTAAATGGCGAGGAAAGACAGATTACGGTCAGGCCGGCTGATACTTTGTTATTTGCTCTTCGTCTTCGTCTCGGATTAACTGGTGCAAAACCGGGCTGCTTAAATGGGGATTGCGGCGCCTGTACGGTATTAACGGACGGGGTGCCGATGAAATCTTGCTTAATGCTTGCGGCAGAAGGGGAAGGAAAGGACATTACGACAATTGAAGGACTGATCAATACGCCGATTCAAAAGGCTTTTATTGAAAAATTCGCGTTTCAATGCGGTTATTGCACACCGGGTTTTCTCATGAATTGTCATGCTTTAGTGAATACTGAGCCGAATGCAAGTGATGACACGATAAAAAATTGGCTGGAGTCCAATATTTGCAGATGTACGGGTTATAGGGAGATTGAAGAAGCGGTTAAATCCGTTTTACATACAGGGAAACCGTAAAAAAAGAGCCCAGAGAATCATCCCTGAACTCCATATTCTTCACTTCATATACCGATACTCCCGCAGCTTCTCCAAAATCGCCACTTCTTTCATCAGTTCTTCACCGACGTTTGTTTCTTTCACTTTCTTCCGCTCCAGCTCTTTGTCGACTAATCGTTTCACTGTTAAGACGTCGGTTCCGGTGCTCAGCACTTCGGCCTTGGAGTTAAAGTGTTTATGGGCGACGAGCTGCATGCCGTAGGAGTTGTATAAGAGCGTGTAGCCGGCGATGCCTGTTGTGGATTGGTAGGCTTTGGAGAAGCCGCCGTCGATGACGATCATTTTTCCGTTTGCCTTGATCGGATCTTCGCCTTCGATTTCTTTTACCGGTGTATGGCCGTTGATGATATGGCCGTGATCTGGATTAAGGCCGAATTCCTTCAGGATGTTTCGGCAGGCTGCTTCGTCTTCGCGCAAATAGTAATACGGGTTTTTCTTTTCTTTATGCGTTTCCTTCTCTTTAATGAAATACCGCTCAAAGGTTGTCATGGCGCGTTTTCCGAAGAGGGAGGAGTATTCGCCTGTCCATAAGTACCAAGTCATATCTGTCGCCAGATCATCGGTTTCTTCCGGATGGGCAAACGCTTCCCGTAAGAACCGTTCAAAAACATCTAGCAGCTCACGGCCTGCATAAGCTTTATCCTCTATCATCATCGTTTCCATGCTGCCGTTTTCATCGACGGGAATACAGCCGTGAATCAGCAGGTTGCCGTTATATTTTAAATAAAGGCTGCCTTTTTTCATCATAAAATTCATATGGCGGCCCAGCTTTTCGGAGTTCTGAACAGAGAACAGCAGCTTGTCCATGACTTCTGCTTCTTCTTCTAACAGCTCATCAGGCTGTTTGGGATTCACCGTCGCAAAGCAGGTGTTTTCCAGTTGATATGTTTTTCCGTTCAGCGTGATTTCATTGCGGTCATAATCGATCTTTTCCAGTAACAGCCGTTCCTCCATATTAAAGTTCGGCCGTCTCTTAATAATCGGGCTCTCAAGCTTGAATTGGATCATCGCGATCGCCTGATGAATTTTTGTGATTTGTTTAATCTCATCTTCCGGTCTGTTTTCGTCCGCTTTCGGGCGGAAAGACGGGTTATCATCGTAATATTTTTCGGCAAGGTTCAATAGCGGTCTCAGATTGATGCCGTAAACGTCTTCAATAATATCCAGATTGTCATAGCGGGCACAGATGCGGATAATGTTTGCCAGGCATACTTTTGAGCCGGAATAAGCGCCTATCCAGAGAACATCATGATTCCCCCATTGAATATCCACTGAATGATAGTTGATCAGTTCTTCCATGATCTTATCCGGCTGCGGTCCGCGGTCATAAATATCGCCGACAACATGCAGATGGTCGACCACTAAACGCTGCGTGCTGTAGGCAAGGCCGGTGATCAGCTTATCGGCCTGGCCGAGCGCAATGATCTGTTCTATGATTTCGGAATAGTATTGTTCTTTGTTGGCGGCTTGTTCTGTTTTGTACAGCAGCTCTTCAGAAATATAAGCAAATTGGGCGGGCAGTGCTTTGCGCAATTTGGAGCGGGTGTACTTGGAAGAACAATAAGAAACGAGCTTAATCATCCGGTGAATCGTTTCTTTATACCACTCGTTTAATGCCTCTTTCGTATCAAAGTCATGTTTGATCAGCTTCAGTTTGTCTTCCGGATAATAGACCAAAGCCGCCAGTTCATCAATTTCTCTATCGTAAATGACGCCGCTGAAAATATCGCGGATCTTCTCTTTTACCCTTCCTGAACCGTTCCGCAGCACGTGCTGGAATGCCTGATACTCCCCGTGCAGATCACTGACGAAATGCTCGGTTCCTTTCGGCAGGTTCAGTATCGCTTTCAGATTAATGATTTCCGTGACCACTTTTTCTTCACAATCGTATTTTTGTGCGAGCAGATCTAAATATTTCGTTTCCAATCTCGTCCATCCCCTTTTTATTTACGAGCAATTGTATGATAAAGTGAATTTAAAGTATGACATAATGTTTAAATGATTAGACCTTATATGATAGTACCGCATAACGCCTTTTTGAGACAATGAAAACGGAAAATACGCGCTTCAGGCATCAAAATTGGACCGGGATAACGCCGTGCAGCTCATCCCTCTATTGACAATGCATTCAAGTTCCATTAAAATAAAAAGTTAGCTGATAGGTATTTCTATCAGAAACTCAATACGTAGCAGGCTATGATTGCTGTGGGTCGAACTACAGCAGGAGCGGCTTCTGGAGAGACCGCGGGTTTTCCGCGGCGCCGAAGGGTTCACAATCTCAGGCAAAAGGACAGAAGAGTACCGAATATGTATTTGTCATGCTGTTGATTGTCAGCGGCGCAGATATAATTTGATATTCTTATGACCATGAGATTGGAGGGCATCCAATCTCTTTTTTTATTGGCTTTTTTTGCTCGTCGTTCACTAGAGAGGTAAGGAGGAGTCAGATGTGGAGCAACGAGAGCTAAAGAGGGACTTATCGAATCGGCACGTGCAGCTGATCGCCATTGGCGGCACGATCGGCACCGGATTGTTTTTAGGGTCTGGTAAGGCGATTCAGCTGGCGGGTCCTTCTATCATCTTTGCGTATTTTATTGTAGGTATTGCGCTTTTTTTCGTCATGCGGGCGCTGGGAGAACTGCTGTTATCTAAAGCGGGATACCAATCATTAACGGATATTGCCGAGGCGTACTTAGGGCCGCGTGCAGCGTTTGTCACCGGCTGGACCTACTGGTTTTGCTGGATTATGACGGCTATGGCTGATGTGATCGCCGTCGGTGTGTATGTGAAATATTGGTTTGATATTCCGCAGTGGATTCCGGCACTTATCTGTTTGCTCATTTTATTAGGGCTTAATCTGTTAACGGTTAAGATTTTTGGAGAATTGGAGTTTTGGTTCGCCTTAATTAAGGTAGTCACGATTCTCGCGTTAATTGTCATCGGTGTGGTTCTGCTGGTGATTGGGTTCAAAACGCATACCGGAACGGTTTCAGCGGCGAATCTGTGGGAGCACGGCGGCTTGTTTCCGAACGGATTTTCCGGCTTTTTGCTTTCGTTCCAGATGGTGATCTTCGCCTATGTCGGTGTGGAATTAGTGGGTGTGTCGGCGGCGGAAACGTCAAATCCGAAAAAAAATATTCCGTCCGCTATCAATAAAATTCCATTGCGGATTTTATTTTTCTACGTCGGGGCATTGCTCATTCTTTTATGTATTAATCCGTGGATGCAGCTGAATGCGGCGGAAAGTCCTTTTGTAAAGACCTTCAGTCTGGTCGGCATCCCGTTAGCCGCGGGAATCATTAATTTTGTCGTATTAACGTCTGCCGCTTCTGCTTGTAACAGCGGGATGTTTTCAACAAGCCGGATTTTGTATAACTTAAGCAAAACGAAACAAGCGCCGGCAAGTTTTGCGAAGCTGAATAAAAATCATGTGCCGAGCCGCGCATTATGGATATCGGTTATTGTGCTGTCAGCTGGCGCTCTTTTAAGCAAATTAATACCGGAAGCGGCTTTTGGCATCGTGACAACCATCAGCGCGATTTGTTTCATTTGGGTGTGGGGCGTGATTCTTGTCTGTCATATCAGATACAGGAAAACCCGTCCGGACTTACACGCAAGCTCGTCTTTCAAGGCGCCGTTTGCGCCGTTTATCAATTACGCCGTGCTGGCGCTGTTTGCCGTCATTCTGGTGATTATGCTGTTTGCGGATGCAACGCGCCCGGCTTTGCTGCTGACGCCGCTGTGGTTTATTGGATTATTTCTTATCTATCGGGCGAGAGGGAGAAAGACAGATTGAATTGCTTCAGACGGTGTACTGCCATGCAGTATGCCGTTTTTTGTTTTGATTGGAAAGCAAGAATATTTGTTAGAAATCAGGCTATAATGATTGTATAATTTAAAAAAGTGTATAATTTTAAATTAAGAGAGGTGATGATATGAAGTATGAGAAGTTATCTAAGCTTTTTTATAAAATGGATGCTGATTCATATGAGAAAGAAGTTAAAAAGAGAACAAGCAGCTATGGCAGTTATTCAACATCATTAAACATACGGGGGTTCCGAAAAGGCCGACCCACGGACGATTCATTTGAGCTATTTTATGTGAATACACATAAACTCATGAAGCTGAATAATGAAGTGTTGTTAAACAGTTCCAAAATTTCATCCCTTATCAGTCAGCTCCCCGAATTTGCCGTCAAACCTTATTTTGATAAATTAATTATTAATGAAGCACAGAGTAATAATGAAATTGAAGGAATCCGCAGTACAAAAAAAGAATTGAAAGAGGCTCTTAAAGCGTTAGAACAATCCGAGCCCTCACATAAGCGGTTTGTCGGATTGATGAAAACATATCAATTTATAGACCGAATTCCGTCGTTTACAAGCATTCATGACTTTAGGGAATTATATGACGAGCTGGTCGCAGATGAAATCGGAACAGAAGATGCGCCGGATGGTGAGCTATTCAGAAAAGGCTATGTTGAAGTGAACGATGGGAACATGACCACCCATATCGGCGTTAATTCTGAACAGAAGATAACAGAAGCGCTTGAGGCTTTAATTGCTTATCTTCATGATGAAACACATCCCCAGCTGTATCGTTACATGACAGCTCATTACTACTATGAATACATTCATCCTTTTTATGACGGCAATGGAAGAACAGGACGCCTTATCGTTGGGAGTTATTTGTCCCGATATTTAGAAAAATATTCAGCCATCACTTTTTCTTACGCAGTTAATAAGAACAAAGATAAGTATTATAAGGCATTAGAGGAAATTCCCGCACCTTTAAACCGGGGAGAGCTGACTTTTTATTTAATGGATATGCTGGAATTGCTTCTGTCAGGACAAAAAGGAATTATTGAGGATCTTGAATTTAATTTAATGAAACTGAAACGAATTAGGAACTATATTGATAGCGATCAATGGGCTGATTATAAAGATGAACGTGATATTTTTAATATCATTATCACGATTAATGTATTTGTAAATGATCAGGTTACGCTGTCGGTGCAAGATTTAATGGAGCTCTCAAATAACTCGAGACATAAAATTAACAGAGTAATGGATTATTTAGAACAGCAAGGATTTGTTGAGCTGGTAAGCAGAAGGCCAAAATCTTATAAAATCAGCGAGGATTGTTTAGAGGAAATACTGCCTTCTTAATTAGTATATGTAAAAAAGCCGCCATTCATATGGCGGCTTTCACATTAATTCCGGATCAAATAATCAAATGCGCCTAAAGCGGCAGTTGCACCTGATCCCATGGAGATAATGATTTGGTTGTACGGGCCGTCTGTGCAGTCCCCTGCGGCAAATAGGCCGGGAACGCTTGTCGCGCCGCTCTTATCGACGATGATTTCGCCGATGCGGTTGCGTTCGACCGTTTCGTCTAACCATTCTGTATTAGGCACGAGGCCGATTTGGACGAATACACCTTGGAGTTCAACGTGTTTTTCTTCGCCTGTTTCACGGTCAACGAACGTAATGCCGTTTACGTTTTGGTCGCCTGTGATTTCTTTCGTTTGTGCATTTTTGTGCACAGTGACGTTCGGCAGGCTGTAAAGACGTTTTTGCAGGACTTCGTCTGCTTTCAGTTCAGGCGCGAACTCCAGCACAGTCACGTGATTGACGATACCTGCAAGGTCAATCGCCGCTTCGATTCCGGAGTTTCCGCCGCCGATAACGGCTACGTCTTTGCCTTCAAACAATGGTCCGTCACAGTGCGGGCAGTATGCAACACCTTTGTTTTTGAACTCTTGCTCACCAGGTACGTTGACATTGCGCCAGCGGGCACCTGTTGAAAGGATCACTGTTTTACTTTTCAGTACAGCGCCGTTTTCGAGTTCAAGTTCGAAGAGGTCTTTTTTCTCAAGGCGTTTCGCGCGCTGAAGGTTCATGACGTCAATATCATAATCTTTCACGTGCTCTTCAAGGCTTGCAGCGAGCTTCGGTCCTTCAGTCGCTTTAACGCTGATGAAGTTTTCGATGCTCATGGTGTCGAGTACCTGGCCGCCGAAGCGTTCAGCGACGACACCGGTGCGGATGCCTTTACGCGCCGTGTAGATCGCCGCGCTTGCGCCGGCAGGTCCGCCGCCGACAACAAGAACGTCAAACGGCTCTTTGTCGGCAAACTCAGACGCATCTGCGCCGCTGCCCATTTTTGCGAGAATCTCTTCGATGGTCATACGGCCGCTTCCGAAAGATTCACCGTTTAAGAATACAGTCGGAACAGCCATGATGTTTTTGCTTTCCACTTCTTCTTTGAATGCTGCGCCGTCAATCATTGTATGAGTGATATTCGGGTTGAGCACGCTCATCATGTTTAATGCTTGGACGACATCAGGGCAGTTGTGGCACGTCAGGCTGATATAAGACTCAAAGCGGTATTCTCCGCTGATGTTCTTAATCTGGTCAATGACCTTTTGATCAGCCTTAGGCGCTCTGCCGCTGACTTGAAGCAATGCCAGCACTAATGATGTAAATTCGTGGCCGAGAGGAACACCGGCGAATGTAACGCCTGTGTCTTCTCCGGTACGATTAACGCTGAAGCTCGGTGTTCTGTTTAATTCAGTTTTTTCAACTGAAATTTTAGATGACATGGAAGCCAGCTCGTCAACGAGAGCCAGCATGTCCTTAGAAGTGTCATCGTCACCGGCGCTTACTTTGAGAACAATGTCGTTCTCAATTAGCTGCATGTATTGATTTAATTGTGCTTTGATATTTGCATCAAGTACCAATGGAATGCACTCCTTAGATTTTACCTACCAAATCAAGGCTAGGTGTAAGTGTTTCGCCGCCTTCTTCCCATTTAGCCGGGCAGACTTCACCTGGGTTTTGACGAACGTATTGAGCTGCTTTTACTTTGTTAACTAGGTTGCTTGCGTCACGGCCGATACCGCCTGCATTGATTTCAACTGTTTGGATAACGCCATCAGGATCGATGATGAATGTTCCGCGGTCAGCAAGACCAGTTTCTTCGTCAAGAACGTCGAAGTTGCGGGAGATCGTTTGAGATGGGTCACCGATCATTGCGTAAGTGATTTTGCCGATTTTTTCAGAGCTGTCATGCCAGCCTTTGTGTACGAAGTGAGTATCTGTAGAAACAGAGTATACTTCAACACCTAATTCTTTCAGTGCAGCGTATTGTCCTTGAAGATCTTCAAGTTCAGTCGGGCAAACGAAAGAGAAATCCGCTGGGTAGAAGCAGAAAACGCTCCATTGACCTTTCAAATCTTCGTTTGTTACATCGATGAATTCACCGTTTTTGAAAGCTTTTGCTTCGAATGGCAGTACTTCTTTTCCGATTAAAGACATAATATCTTCCTCCTGAAATGTGATTTGAAATATATTAAAAAGACAAAGCATTCACTTTATCTTTCAATAATAATTCTAATTATATATAGATTATTAAATAACATTTATTTTTTGTCAAGCTATATGGGGTATTATTTTCTGCTTTTTTTGCTTTAGATGTTTAAAAACGCCTGGTATAAGCGGTTTGGCGCTGTTTGTCATGTTTAGCGCCGGGCGAAAGGAGGATTCTCAATTGGTGAATCGAAACAGTAGGAATCAACCCTTCTATATGGCAGTATAAACCAAAGGGGGTATGATCATGCAAATAAATAACATTACTTTGTACAGTTGTGCGTTGGAGGAGACGAAACACTTCTATGGACGGGTGTTAGGTTTTTCTTTAATTGATGAGTCCGGTGATTCGTTTACCATCAAGGCGGGGGAAAGTGAGTTGGAATTCAGGCGCGCCGATTCTCACTCTCATCCTACGTATCATTTCGCGTTTAACATTCCGAATAATCGTTTTGATGAGGCGAAGGAGTGGATAAAGGATAAAGTCGTTTTTCAAACGGAAGATGGGGAGGATGAGGTGTATTTCTCTCATATTCAGGCGCGTTCCTTTTATTTCAAAGATCCGTCCAACAATCTGGCGGAATTCATCGCGAGAGAAACATCGCCGCCAAGCGCGAAACATTTTTCGATTGAGTCCGTTCTGAATATCGGCGAGGTGAATCTGACGGCTGCCGAAGTCGTATCAACCGGGAGGGAGCTGCAGCGTTTCGGCATTCCGGTGAGAAAGCATGCGCCTCTTAGTGAAAATGGGTTTCATTTTATGGGTGATTACAATGATGGGGCGTTTTTGCTTTTAGGGCCGAGCGGCCGCCGCTGGATTTTTTCTGATCAGCATGCGGAGTTCCATCCGCTGTCTGTCATTGTGAACGGGACGATCCGCATTGAGGCTGACGGAAAGGGCGGCATTGACATCAGGCGGGCACAGCCGTCATAAAAAAGCCCGGGCTCAAAAGGCCCGGACTTGAGGTCATTATTTATAGACAACACGGGTGCTGCACATGATGTCGTGCAGCGTTTTTTTCTCTCCGAAGGCGCCCATGATGAATCCGATATAAAGAATGAGCTTAGATATGATATATGCGAAAGCGCGTCCGAAGGCCTGGCCGATGGATATCCGTCCGCCATCCTCATTGACGACCTTAAGGCCGAGCAATGCTTTTCCCAGTGTCCCCTGCATCTTTGAGGCCGTGAGCAGGCTGAAATATAAGATACTGATCACAAAAGAGCTCGCAAGAATCGGGATGACGCCGAACACCAGAAAAGAGATGTTAAACTGATTTTCGGTCATGAAGGGGTCAGCCGCCGCAACGCCTGCCGCAAATAAAAAAGAGACCATAAATTGAATGATAAAAATCGGAATTCCTATGATGATTTGATCAATGACGTAAGCCAGAAACCGAATCCAAAATCCTGCCGGTCTTTCCATGTATCTTTTTCTCTCCCTTGCTTTAATCTGGAATATTATACGTAATCATTCCGGATTTTGCAACGGAGCTTAAGCTTTTGCGAGCAGCCTCTTTCCCCATGCCAAGCGTCCCATGATCAGCCCGAAAGCCAGAAGGGCAAACATGATGCCGCACCACATCAGCTGATGGATTCCCAAATGTGAAATAAACCAGCCGCCCGCCGCCGTTCCGATGGTGATGCCGAGGTTGGAAAAAGAGACAAACAGGCTGTTGCCGAATTCGGGCGCCTCCTTTGCTTCCGCAGTAAGCCATGTCTGGCTGACAATGAGACCGCCGGAATGAACGGCGCCCCATACGAAGACGAGGACGGCCATCGGCGCAAAAGACGTCCCAAACCCGTATATGAGCAAGTAGGCGGCTGTATAAAGAAGCGGAAACAGGATGACGGTCTTTTTCATATTTTTATATAACAAAGCGCCGAAGACGAAATTCCCGGCTATCATAATCACTCCGAAGCTCATCAGCATGAAGCTGACCCATGTGCCGTTCATATGGGACACCCGTCCGAGGTACTCCGCAAAATAGCTGTAGACAGAAAACATGGCCGCAAAGAGACAGGTGACGGCAGCGATATTGAGCCACAAAGCCGGTTTGCGAAGGATGCCGAGCTGACTTCTGAAAGACATTTTTTCTGTGACCGGCATGGATGGCAAAAAGAGAAGAATGCCCGTGAATGCGATGAGACTGATGATAGCGCCGAATAAGAAGGCGGCTTCAAGGGAGAGACGCTCCGCCAGATAAGACGTGAAAGGCACGCCGAACGCAAAGCCGGCGGTGATGCCTGAAAAGACTTTCGTTACGGCTTTTCCGGATTGGCCGGCGGGGACAAGCCGGGCCGCGGCCGCAAGCGCTACAGAAAAGAACACCGGGTGGCATAAAGCCGGAATGATCCGAAACGCCAGCATGACACTGAAATGCGCCGTATACGCGTAGACCGCATTTGAAACGGCAAACATCAGCACCGCCAAAAGCAGAATGACTTTCCGGTTTATACCTGAAGCAAGCAAGGTCAAAAACGGTCCCGACACAGCGACGATGAACGCGAAAATACTGACAAGCCACCCCGCTTTTGAAGCAGAAATATGAAATCTGTCCGCCACTTGCGGAAGAACGCCGATAATGCCCATTTCGGTCGTGATAATTCCGAAAACCCCTAATGCCAAAAACAGAATGAAGATGGAACTGCTTTTTTTCATTGTTATGTATGCCCCCTTTTATAACTACATATACAGAAAAATAGATATGTTAGAACAAAAAAAGCCCTCCTTTCATGGTTATAGCTGGTGCTGAACATAGTCAGCAAAGGCTTTAATTTGTTTTTCATTCCTTCTGTAATAGGTCCACTTTCCGATTCGTTCGGATTCCAGCAGACCGGCTTTTTGCATGGTCAGCAGGTAGCTGGAGATGACGGACTGCGCAAGCCCCGACTTTGCCTGAATATCACCGACGCAAATTCCGGTGCGGAAACTGAGTCCCTGATCAAGATAAGGTCTTTCATCAAAATGGTCTTCCGGGTGTTTAAGCCACGTCATAATATCACTTCGTGTTTTGTTAGATAGCGCTTTATGAATCAATATCGGTTCCATAACGTTTATTATATCTATTTTTCTGGATTTGTAAATTCGTTTTCGACAAAACATTCTCAAATTAAGTAAAAATCGTGCTAAAATATAACATATTATCAGATTACCGGTAAAAAAGCCGGGTTATTGTCAGGAGGATATTCACATGAATCAAAAGAAAAAAGGTGCGGTTGCGGTGACCTTGCTTTCCGCTCTGCTGTTTTGTTTATTGCCGGTCCTCGTCTCGCTTTCTCCGCTTGCGGAAACGGGGCCGAACGCGAATCGTTTTAATTCCGCGGGCATGTGGGCCGCCGTCGGCCAGATCTTTGTTATATATGCGGTCCCGCTCATTTTGTATATTCTCGGTATTCGTGTCATGAAAATCATCATGGCCGTTTTTTGCGGAATCGGGCTTATCATTTGCGCGGCTGTCTTGTTGGTGACGTTATTGACCGCAATTTCCTTAGGGCAGGAGCTGTCTCTTTATTACGGCCTTTTCGTTTGGTCAGGCGCGGCTTTCATCGTCAATGTGGTGTGGTATATTGCCGCGTTTCGATCATCCCCGAAGCATCAGCAGGCTATGTGACATTTGTTCTATAAATCTACCGAAAATACAAATATTTCATAGGTTAATTATGGTATGATCAAAGTGGTATAGCAGCTTTTAATAGAAACGGGAGGAACTGACATTGAAAAAAAAGACAGCTTCATTGCGAGTGAAAACATTGGCGGCCGGCGCTGCGGTTGCTGCGGCTTTATCTGTGGGAGCGGTTACTGATCTGCCGGGGGCAAAATGGCTGCATCCGGCGGCTGCTCAAGCCGCGGAAACGGCATTTAAACAAAATCATGCGGCATCCGGTTTCTTGGCGGGACGGTATGACGCGCAGGCGATGTCTCCGACGATGTTCAACTGGTCAAGAGAAAGCCGGTTTACAAGCACTGCCGATGGCGCATTAAAATGGGAAAAGAATGTTCCGGCCAATCCTCAAAACGGTGCGGGAGCCGCGGTTGATGGGGACGGCACCGTATTTATTCAATCAAAAGACGGGAAGCTGACGGCGTATCATCCGGACGGTACTGTGAAATGGGTGACGGAAAACCTCGGGACGACCTATACGCTGACTCCGGTGCTCGGAACAAACGGTGTCATTTATCTTCCTTCTCACGATAAAAAACTATATTTCATCGACAAAGAAACCGGAACCATTTTAACATCGGTTCCGTTGAGCGGAGCGCCGAGTTCCGATGCGGCTATCGGCTCTGACGGCACGCTGTATGTGTCGACGCTGGATAACTATATCTATGCGATTAAACCGACGTCGCCTTCGACATGGACGCAAAAGTGGAAGTTTAAAACAAACGGCGTGGTCGGCTCCGCTCCCGTGTTAGCGTCAAACGGCACGCTGTATACGGCAACGTACAATAATATCTTTTACGCGATCAATTCCGGAACAGGCCAAGTGAAATGGTCAAAAACGACGTCCAACGGGTTTAAAGGCTATCCGGTTATTGATAGAGACGGCACCGTTTACGCCGGAAACCAGGACGGCAATTTATACGCCTATACATCAACGGGTGCTGTAAAGTGGACGTTCCCGTTAAACGGTTTCTCCAGCTCTTCATTAGCGATCGACCATAACGGCAATGTGTATATCGGTTCCGGAAGCGGCGAGCTGTTTTCCATCAGCAAAACCGGCAATATGAACTGGTCTTTCTATACGGACGGGCCTGTGAGAACGGCGCCGCTGATTGATGCGGACGGCAATGTGTACTTCGGTTCTGACGATAAAAATGTCTATGCGGTTGACGCTGACGGTAATGAAAAATGGCGCTATCAAACAGACAGCAATGTCATTTCCTCCCCGGTTCTGGCTGAAGACGGCACGCTCTATGTCGGTACTTATACGAAACTGCTCGCATTCGGGGCAAAAAAATAATAAAAAAGAATCCGCGTCATCTGCGCGGATTCTTTTTTTATTTAGAGGCTTGAATAAATACGCCTTTTTCATGAGAGAATTCTTTAAAGCCGTACACACCGTGATATGAACCGATCCCGCTCGTATTGACACCGCCGAACGGAAGGTTGACGTCAGTGAAATGAACGACGACATCATTGACAGAAGCATTGCCGGACGTCGTATGCTGCAGCACATAATCGATCAGCTCCTGATTATGGCTGAATACATACAAGGCAAGCGGCTTGTCCCGTTCAGTGATGTAATCAACGGCTTCACTGATATCTTCGTAATTCATAATCGGCAGAATCGGTGCGAAGATTTCTTCCTGCATGATCTTCATATCAGGCGTGACGTTTGTCAGCACGGTCGGAGAAATCGTGCGGTCATGCGCATCGAATACGCCGCCGAACGCCGTCTTCGCCCCTTTTTCAATGGCGTCATCATACAGGGCTTTGACACGGTTAAAGTTGCGGTCGTTGACAATCTGCGTGAATTTGTTGCGGTCAACCGTATGATCATCCTCCATAAAACCTGCATTGACAATGGTTTGCAGGAGATCTGTAAAGGTGTTCTGCACTTCTTTCTTCATAAGGAGATAGTCAGGTGCGATACATGTTTGCCCCGCATTGACAAATTTGCCGACGGCGATTTTTTTCGCCGCGTCCATCAAATCATAGCCGCTGTCGATGATCGTCGGGCTTTTTCCGCCAAGCTCAAGCGTGACGGACGACAAATGCTTCGCCGCTGCCGTCATGACGATTTTACCGACATTCGTGCTTCCGGTGAAGAAAATGTGGTCAAACGGCTGGTCGAGCAGTTCTGTGGCGACATCGACCTCACCTTCAAAAATGGCGACTTCTTCTTCGTGAAATGCCTCGCGAATAACTGTCGCGGCGATATGGCTCGTCTCCATCGTAAAATCGGACAGCTTCACAATCGCGCTGTTGCCGGCCGCAATGGCAGCCGCAAGCGGAGCCATCGTCAGCATAAACGGATAATTCCATGGGCCGAGAATTAAGGTAAGGCCTTTTGGCTCGTACATTAATACGCCGTCAGCGTCGGGACTGACGGATGAGCCGACGCGTTTCGGCGCCATCCAGGTGTCGAGATTGTTCATATTATCTTTAATCGCCTTAATCGTTCCCTGCGTTTCCGCTCTTTTTACCTCATGATAAGGCTTGCGGACGTCCCGTCTGATCGCCTCGATGATTTCTTCTTCATGTGCGGTGACGGCATCTAAAAAGCGCTGAAGCTTTTCTCTGCGCTGCCCGGCTGTTGAAGCACGCAGTGTTTTTTGATTTTTTTTCTGAAGCGCAAAGACGCGTTTGATGTCTGCTTTTATATGCTGATCCATCGGTCTTCCTCCTCTGGTTGCTTTTTTGTTTCTTCAGGGCCTATTATAATGTGATGTGTTTTTGCGGCAAAGACAGCGTAAACACATCTATACGTTACCGTACAAATTGCGGTGATCTGTCTAATGAAAGGAGTGTCTCTTATGCCGGATTCTGTGACAACTGACATCAAACAAGCGCTTTTGGCCATGCTTGGAGAGCGGGATATCCGCCGTGTGACCATGAAGGACATCGCCGAACGGGCGCGTGTGAGCCGGGGGACACTGTACCTTTATTACGAAGATAAATATGCGATTTTAGAGGATATAGAGGAAGAAATGAAAGACGGACTGAGCGAAGCGCTGTATGATTCGCTGAAGAATAAAGATGTGCTTCATTTACATGGCGGATGGCAAAAAGTGCATCCGACCCTGTCTTTTGTTGACCGGCATCGGGTGTTTTTCCAAACGATGATGGATCGCAATAAAATGCCCTATTTTCACTTTCATGCTTTTTTAAAAGATGTGTTCCGGCATGATGTGCTGCTGTCACCGGTCAATGCGGATTTCTCACCGACTGAACAGGATATGTACATTCATTACCGCGCTTTATACACGTATGCCATTGTGTTGTACTGGCTGAATGAGGAGCCCGGGGCATCCCCGGAAGCGATCAGCGGACAGGTGTGGGATTTGATTTCTCAAAAACGGTTTTACTGGCTGTTCGGCCGCCGGGTGCCGGAACAAGAAGAAAAAAAGCCCGCCGACCGCCGGGTGACAAGGACGAGGCAGGCCTTGCAAGAAGCCATGATCGGCTTAATGGCAGAAAAAAAAGAGTACGCGGCGATTACGATTTCCGATATTGCCCGTCAAAGCAACCTCCGCCGTGCCACTTTTTATGACCATTACGCCAACAAAGAAGCATTGCTGAAAACGATCATCCATCAATCATGCCGGGATCTGATCGGATTATTGACGGTAAAAGGAGAGCCTGCCGATTGCTCCATGGAAGAAGCGGAAGCCGCGCTCGTCCGTCTCTTTTCGGCACTGTCGGAAGGCCTGCCGCTCGTCCATTTTCTGAGAGAGGGCTCCGGAGTGCCTGACGTCATTCCGGAAATGTTCAGAGCGCTGCAATCGTTTTATCTTCATCAGCCCCTGCACATTCAGGCGGGCAAAAAACTCTATGCATATTATGTCGCGTCCATGCTCGCCGGTTTGATTCAATATCGTCTTCATGAAGGAAAAGACCACGCGCCGGACATGCTGGCCCGGGAGTTTCTGCAGTTTTTGGATGTAAAGAAGTATCGGGTGATTTTGCTGTGAGGATGATGAAAAAGAACTCAGCCGAAAACAGGCCGGGTTCTTTTTTGCTGTTTTTTTTGAGAAGTGCCGATATGAAGTGTCCGGCTTTACCCCTTATAAAAAAACCTTCTATATGCCGCCTGATCAGCATTCTGCCGCCAAACATGACAAATGTCATATTCGGGGCATGATGGCTGCTACTACAACCGCCGCGAGCGCCTCGGTATACTTGGAATCATAATAAAAAAAAGGGGATATGACATTCATGACCAATCACACCGCAACTCAAAAACAAGCATCTTTAAAAAAGCAGGTTGCTGCATTTTCCGGTGCCGATACAAAGCATAGTGTCAATCAGCTTTTCAACACGTTTGTGCCGTTTTTTGCCCTTTGGTTTCTTGCTTACTTCAGCCTCAATGTCTCCTATCTTCTGACCCTCGCCTTTACTGTTATAGCAGCGGGATTTTTGACAAGAATCTTTATTATTTTCCACGACTGCTGCCACCAATCCTTTTTCAAACAAAAGAAACTGAACCGGCTGTTCGGGTTTATTTCAGGTGTGCTGACACTGTTTCCGTTCCTTCAATGGCAGCGCAGCCACTCCATTCATCATGCGACAAGCAGCAACTTAGATAAACGGGGCACCGGCGATATTTGGATGATGACCGTCAAGGAATACAACGAAGCGTCAGCTTGGACAAAAGTACGCTACAGACTTTATCGCAATCCGTTTATTATGTTTATTCTCGGACCGATTTACGTATTTCTGATTAAAAACCGTTTCAATGTAAAAGGCGCCCGCCGCAAGGAGCGCTGGAACACCTATTTCACGAACGCGGCGATTGTCTTATTGGCTGCTGCGACGTGCCTGCTTTTCGGCTGGGAAAACTTTTTGCTTGTTCAGGGTCCGATTTTCCTTATTGCGGGGTCAATCGGCGTCTGGCTCTTTTATGTTCAGCACACGTTTGAGGATTCTTATTTTGAAGCAGATGAGCATTGGGATTATGTGCAGGCCGCGGTAGAAGGAAGCTCCTTTTACAAGCTTCCGAAGCTTTTGCAATGGCTGACGGGCAATATCGGCTACCATCATGTCCACCACTTAAGCCCGAAAGTGCCGAACTACAAGCTGGAAGCCGCTCATGAGGGGCACGAGCCTTTAAAAAACGTACCGACCATTACGCTTAAAACAAGTCTTGAATCCATGAAATTCCGTTTGTGGGATGAGGACGAAAAGCAATTTGTCACCTTTCGGGAGGCGCGGAAAAAACCGGCGCCCCATCCGGTGCCGAAAGAACCTTTAAAGAAAAATGCCTGATATGACGCGCGGCTCTTTCTCTTATCAGAAAGAGCCTTCTCTTCATGCGTGAGGATGCAATGAAGGCGGTGTTTTGATAAAGTGATGGTAGACACAAGCAGCAGAAGGTGGAACAAAGATGAAGAAGTATTTTAAATTTCAAAAACTGAATGGGATTTCTCCTTATATATGGATGATTTTTTTCATCTTGCCTTTTTATTTTATTTTTAAAAGCTCTTCTACCTTTGTCATCGTGGCCGGCATCATTTTCACACTTGTTTTCTTTGGCGCATACCGCTTCGCGTTTGTTGCAAAAGGCTGGCCGCTTTACTTATGGGCGCTTCTTCTGATCGGCATTTCGACCGGCTCAGCCATGCTGTTCAGTTATATTTATTTCGCCTTCTTTATCGCCTACTTCATCGGCCATATCCGAGACAAAGTTCCATTTTACATCTTATATTACATTCATATCATCAGTGCGGCGGTTGCCGTCAACTTCAGCCTTGTTCTGAAAAAAGAGTGGTTTTTGACACAGATTCCGTTTATCGTCATTACACTGATCAGTGCCATCCTGCTCCCGCTCAGCATTCGAAGCAGAAAGGCACGGGAGCGCCTTGAAGAGAAATTAGAATATGCAAATGAGCGAATCGCCGATCTTGTGAAGCTGGAAGAAAGGCAGCGCATCGCCCGGGACCTTCACGATACACTTGGACAAAAGCTCTCCTTAATCGGACTGAAAAGCGACCTTGCCCGAAAGCTGATTTACAAGGACCCTGAACAGGCCCGCACTGAGCTGAAAAGCGTGCAGCAGACGGCCCGCACCTCCTTAAATGAGGTCAGAAAAATCGTCTCATCGATGAAAGGCATCCGATTGAAGGATGAGCTCGGCAATGTTCGGCAAATTCTTGAAGCGGCAGGAATTGAATTTGTGTATGAAGAAAAAGAAGCGCCAAAACATATCTCTTTGCTGAACGAAAACATCGTCAGCATGTGCATTAAAGAAGCCGTCACCAATGTCGTGAAACACAGCGGCGCCAAAGTATGCCGCATCACCATTCAGCAGCTTTGGAAAGAGGTTGTCATTACGGTAGAAGATGACGGCAGCTTTCAATGCAAAGAAGACCGCTTTTTTTCAAAGGGGCACGGCCTGCTTGGAATGAGGGAACGTCTTGAATTCGCAAACGGCAGTTTAGCCATCGATACAGCCGCCGGAACAAAGCTGACCATGAGAATCCCGAATGATTCAAAATCAAAAGAAAAGGATGGTAGCAGATGATCAACATCTTCATTGCCGAGGATCAGCAAATGCTGCTCGGCGCACTCGGTTCGCTGTTGAATTTAGAAGAGGATATGACGGTTGTCGGCAAAGGTACAAGCGGCCAGGATGCCATCGATTTCGTGGAAAAACATGCGCCCGACATCTGTCTGATGGATATCGAAATGCCCGGGAAATCAGGTCTTGAAGCGGCAGAAGAACTCAAGGACAGCGGTGTGAAAATCATCATTTTGACGACCTTTGCCCGCTCCGGCTATTTTCAGCGGGCGCTAAAAGCAGGCGTCAGCGGGTACATGCTCAAGGACAGCCCGAGCGATGAGCTCGTCAGCGCCATCCGCAGCGTCATGAAAGGAAGACGCGTCTACGCACCTGAATTAATGGAGGACATCTATAGTGAAGAAAACCCGCTGACCGAACGGGAAAAAGAGGTGCTCGAGCTTGTCGCAGACGGAAAAAACACGAAAGAAATCGCAAACGCCCTCAGTATCAAAAGCGGCACAGTCCGCAATTACGTTTCGATGATCCTGGATAAATTAGAAGTGAAAAATCGAATTGAAGCCATTACCCGGTCAAAAGAAAAGGGCTGGTTTAAGTAACCCGCCCTCAGCTTGTTCAGCCAGTGTTTTTTTACACTGGCTTTTTTTATTATCTATCGTCACTCCGTCTCTTCCTTCCACTTCTTATCAATCAGCATTTTCCCCGGCCAAGTGTATGCCATGATGCCGCCGTCTGCGGTGATGTCTTCTCCCGTGACGTAAGAGCTGTCGTCTGAAGCGAGGAAGAGCGCGACAGCCGCCATTTCTTCCGGTTTTCCGAGCCGGCCGAGCGGCGTGATCCATTTGTTGGCTTCACGGAACGCCTCGCCCATTTCGTCTTCTTTCGTGCCTGCCAATTTATCAATGAGCGGCGTTTCAATTGTGCCCGGCGATAAGGAATTGACGCGGATTCCGCTTCTGGCGTAATCAATGGCCATCGCTCTCGTCAGGTTCGTGATTCCGCCTTTTGCGGCGTTGTAGCCGGAGCGGTCAAGGTCTGCGGCCCGGCCGGACATGGAGGAGGTGTTGATGATGGAGCCTCCTTTTTCGAGCATGAGCGGAATCAGGTATTTGCTGCACAAAAATGTGCCGCGCAGATCGACGGCGATGATCCGGTCAAAAAGCTCGACCGGGTATTCATGGACTTTGCCGCCCTCTTGGTCAACACCGGCATTGTTAAACAGAATATCAATTGTTCCGTACTTTTGCTGAATGCCATCCGCAAAAGACTTTACGTTTTCTTCGTTTGATACATCAAGGTGAAAGGCTTCTGCTTCTCCGCCGTTTTTTCTGATGGCGCTGACGGTTTCATTCAGTTCGCTTTCATTGATGTCACCGCAGATCACGCGGGCGCCTTCATCGACGAAAACCCGTGCCGTCGCTTGTCCGATGCCTGTCGCGGCCCCTGTGATGATTGCGGTTTTGTCTGTTAATCTTCCCATATTGCGATTCCTCCTTTTTTTATATCTGTTCCCGCTGAATAGGGGGATAAACATATGAAGGTCTGTTTCTAAATACCTATTAAATATGTTAATATTATGTATATACATCATTGGGAGGTTTACATATTTTGAAGATACAGCATAAGAAGGAGATAGCGTTTTATTGTTATGCCATTGTTCCTATGGGATTTGTGATTTACACCGTTATCTCTATTCTATTTCAGGACATCACGTTTCCTCTCACTGTAAGAAATGTTCTGCATGAGTCTTTGCGAAACTTGGGATCTCTTATCTTATTTAGTTTGTTTTTCTACCCGTCATACATATGGATGAAGAAGGAATTCGGCCGCCGGAAAGAAGCAGAGAGGAGAGGATGATCAACATTCTCTCTTTTTTATTGATAAAATGGGTGAAATGAATCCATTAACATGTTAAATTTACAATATATGCATCTGCCAATCTTAGTTGACAATTGTCACTGTATATGATAAATAGATGCTGAAAAGATTTTACATAACATCAAAGCATAATTAAAGGAGAGATCTGAAGTGCGGAAAAAAAAGTTTAAAGCAGAATCCAAGCGATTGCTGGACATGATGATTAACTCCATTTACACGCAGAAGGAAATTTTTCTCCGCGAGTTAATTTCCAACGCGAGCGATGCGATTGACAAAATCTATTACAAGGCGTTAACCGATGATTCATTAACGTTTGATCAAGACAATTACTATATAAAAGTGACCGCGGACAAAGAGGCGAGAACGCTCACCGTCACAGACACCGGTATCGGGATGACAAAAGACGAGCTTGAACAGCATCTCGGCACGATTGCGAAAAGCGGTTCACTCGCTTTCAAGCAAGAAAATGACTCGAAAGACGGCCATGACATTATCGGCCAGTTCGGCGTCGGATTTTATGCGGCGTTTATGGTGGCTGATAAAGTCACGGTGAAAAGTAAGGCGCTCGGCAGTGACGAGGCGTATGTATGGGAGTCGGAAGGGGCTGCCGGCTACACGATCGCGCCGTGTGACAAGGAAACCGTCGGTACGGACATCACCTTGAAAATAAAAGAAAACACAGAAGATGAAAGCTATGATGAGTTTTTAGAAAACTACCGCATCAAAGCGATCGTGAAAAAGTACTCTGATTTTATCCGCTACCCGATCAAAATGGAAGAGACGGTCAACAAGCCGAAAGAGGGCAGCGAGAACGAATTTGAAGAAGTTCAGGAAGAACAGACGGTCAACAGCATGGTGCCGATCTGGAGAAAAAACAAAAGCGAGCTGACAGATGAGGATTACGAGGCTTTTTACGCCGAGAAGCATTACGGTTTTGATAAACCGCTGACCCATGTGCATATCAGCGTTGATGGAGCGGTGCGCTACAATTCGATTTTGTTTATTCCGGAAAACATGCCGTTTGACTATTATACGAAGGAATTCGAAAAAGGATTGGAGCTGTATTCCAACGGCGTGCTGATCATGAACAAATGCGCCGACCTGCTTCCGGACCATTTCAGCTTTGTAAAAGGCATGGTGGATTCTGAGGATCTGTCGCTGAACATTTCCAGAGAGATGCTGCAGCACGACCGCCAGCTGAAGCTGATTGCGAAAAACATCAATAAAAAAATCAAAGCCGAGCTGAAGAGCCTGCTGAAGAACAAAAGAGAAAAATACGAATCTTTCTATGAATCTTTCGGCAGACAGCTGAAATTCGGCGTCTATAATGATTTCGGCGCGAATAAAGACGTATTAAAAGATCTGCTTCTCTTCTATTCATCTAAGGAGAAAAAGCTCGTCACTCTGGACGAATATGTGTCCAGAATGCCTGAGGATCAAAAATATATCTATTACGCGTCCGGCGATTCATATGAGCGGATTGAAAAGCTGCCGCAAACTGAAATGGTGGCGGACAAAGGCTACGAAATTTTATATTTCACGGAAGATATTGATGAATTCGCGATCAAAATGCTGACAAGCTATGAGGAAAAAGAGTTCAAATCCGTATCAAGCGCCGACTTAGGCATCGACAGTGACGAAGATGAAAAGCAGACTGAAGCCGAAGAGAACGAATATAAAGACCTGTTCGAAAGCATGAAAGAGATTCTTGCGGATAAAGTAAAGAACGTCAGAGCGTCGAAACGTTTAAAATCTCATCCGGTCTGTTTTGCGACAGACGGCGAAGTGACGATCGAAATGGAAAAAGTATTAAACGCCATGCCTGACAGCCAGCAGGTCAAAGCGGAAAAAGTGCTGGAAATCAACCCGAATCACGAAGTGTTTGAGACGCTAAAAAACGCGCACGGACAAGATCGGGAAAAGCTTGCATTATACACAAATCTTCTCTACAATCAGGCGCTTCTGATTGAAGGGCTGCCGATCCATGATCCGGTCGAATTTACGAATGACATTTGCAAAGTTATGGTATGACGCTAAAAAGGAATCGCCCAGCGGGGGCGATTCCTTTTTTTATTACAGTGTGCGCTGTTTAAGAATTTGATTTTGTTTGCTGCGCTTCTTTAAAGAGAACCGCTTTTTCAAGTGCGTTTCGATTTCTTCCAAACTTCTGCCTTTCGTTTCAGGAACGATGTAAGCGGCGAAGAAGAAGGATGTAAGGCAGATGACTGAGAATATTCCGAACACCCAGCCGATGCCCATGGCGCTCAGCATAAGCGGGAATACCAGCGAAACGATCAGGTTGGTTGCCGACAGAATCAATGTCGTAAATCCGGTTGCGGCTCCGCGTGCGTTTGACGGGAACAGCTCCGGCATCAGGACCCAAACGACGGGACCCCATGTCGCCTGGTAGAAAACGATATAGATGCCGAGAAACAGCACGGTCAGCCATGCTGTTGAAGCTGACAGGCCGGCCAGAAGGAGAATGGCTGATAGTGACGCCAGGCTCAAGGTAATGCCGACACTTCCCCACATTAGCAGTTTTTTCCGGCCGATCCGGTCAATTAAGATCATGGCGGTGATACACATGATGACGTTTAAGACACCGATGCCCATCGTGCCGAGAACGGACGCCGAAGTGCCGAGTCCTGCCTTTGTAAAGATAGTCGGCGCATAGTAAATCACCGTGTTGATACCGACCGCCTGCTGGAAGATGGCGAGGCCGATCCCGATCAGCAGCATAGGGCGGATCCATTTGGCTTTCAGCAAGCCGAGCGTAGATTCTTTTTTCTCGGCTTCTCCTTGTTTCATTTCCGCCAATTCAACGGCGATATCCTCTTTGTCGTGGGTCATTTCCATGACTTGTCTGGCTTCCTGCTCACGGCCGCGTTTGACGAGCCATCTCGGAGATTCCGGCATAAACGCGATTCCGATTAATAAAAGCGCCGCCGGTACTGCGGCGAGACCGACCATCCAGCGCCAAGCTTCAAATGGGGTGAATATGTAATTCACGATATATGCGAGTAAAATTCCGGTTACAATCATTAAGTTATTCAATGTGCCGAGCGTTCCGCGTATTTTCGTCGGCGCCATCTCAGATAGATAAACGGGAACCAGCGCCGTTGAGCCGCCGACGGCTAACCCGAGAATGACACGGGAGATAATCAGCATGGTGACGGTTTGCGAAGCCGCACAGGCAAGCGCACCGATAATAAAAATGAGTGAAAGGACGAAAACCACTTTTCTCCGGCCCCATCGGTCAGAGCATGTCCCGCTTAAGGCGGACCCGAAAATCGCACCGAGCAGCAGCATGCTGACGACCAATCCCTCGGTCAGCGTGTTTAAAGGAATATCATTGTTAATAAATAACAAAGCTCCTGAAATCACACCGGTGTCATAGCCGTAAAGCAGCCCGCCTAATGCTCCGAAAAAGTAAATCAGGTATTTTTTGGTGTTTTTCTTCACAGATGATCCTCCTCATCTTTTGGAACGCATAATAGTTTATTTAGATAACTATTTCATTCCCCGAAGAGAAAAATATAAACATAAAAAAAACACGCCCTTTCAAAAAGGCGTGTTTTTTTTCTTAGGAAAACAGCTTATCAATAAACGCGATTTCTTCAGCAGATAGCGTAATGGAGGCTGCTTTCATGTTGTCTTTTAATTGATCCGCGCGTTTGGCGCCCGGAATCAGGATATCGATTTCAGGTCTCGCCAAGTACCAGGCAAGCACGATATGCGCCGTATCGGCATTATGCTTTTCGGCAATCGGTTTGAGCTGGTTGACTTTTTTGATGTTTTCTTTAAACTGCTCCCCTTGGAAATGCGCCTGATCATTGCGCAGGTCGCCTTCTGGGAAGGTTGTGTTCTCGTCGTATTTGCCGGCCAGCAGTCCGGATACGAGCGGGAAGTACGGAATGAATGAGATGCCGTGTTCTGTCGTATAAGGGAAGAAAGTCTTTTCCGCCTCACGGTTCAGCAGGTTGTATTCTCCTTGAATCACGTCCACTAAGCCGTCTTTATTGGCTTCTTTCAGCTGTTCCAAAGAGAAATTGGATACGCCGATGGAACGGATTTTTCCTTCTTTTTTCAGCTCATTCAATGCTTGAACGGCTTCGTCCTTCGGCGTGTGCTCATCCGGGAAATGGATGTAGAATAAATCGATGTAATCAGTCTGCAGGCGTTTCAGGCTGTCTTCGACCGATTGTTTCAAAAAGGCCGGTGAGTTGTCGAAAACAAAGTCATCGCCTTCTTTTCTGTGAGCGGCTTTTGTGGCGATGAAGACATCCTCGCGTTTGCATTCTTTCAGCACCTCGCCGATTAATTCTTCAGAACGGCCCACACCGTAAATATAGGCAGTATCTAACATGGTAACGCCGCTTTTAATCGCTTCCCGGACCAATTCTTTTCCCGTCTCTTCATTCAGATTCGGGTAGAGATTGTGTCCGCCGACCGCATTTGTTCCCAAACCGATCGGAAATACCTTTAGGTCAGTTTTGCCGATTGTTACTTTGCTCATGTTTTCGCCCCCTGAAAAAATTGGATATCATAGCGGCTGCCGGAAAAATACGGCAGCGTTCTCTATTAACTATAACGCTATGCCAAGTGAATGTCGATTTGATGCTCTTGGCAATACTTCGTATATTCCTCATCGAGCTGCTGAGAAGTGACAATGCTGTGAAGCCGGTCGAAAGGCGCGTATGTCAAAAGCGTGGATTTGCCGAATTTGGAATGATCCGCGAGCAGATACACTTCGTTCGCCTTTTCGGAAATTCTCTTTTTCACCTCGTATTCCAGTAAGTCGGAATTCGTCAGGCCGTGGGTGATCGTTGTCCCGGTAGCGGACATGAACGCCTTGTTAATGTTGTATTTATTGAGTGTGCTCGGATCATCAATGCCGACAAACGACCTTGTCTTCCGCTTGTAGTTATTGCCGATGATGATCAGGTCGATATTTTTCATGGATGAAGCGGCGTTAATAATATCAAGGCTGTTCGTCAAAACCGTTACATTCTTATCGGGATCAAGCGTCTCCAGCATCGATTTGGTCGTCGTGCCGGAATCAATAAATACAAGATCGTGATCCTCGATAAACCGTGACGCATAGCGGGCGATTTTGATTTTTTCATCCTGATGTTGAATGGTGCGGTTTTCAAAAGGGACGAGCACAGATTTTTCGGCTGACGTCACGCCGCCGTATACCTTTTTGATAACCCCTTTTTCCGCAAGCTTATTAATATCGCGTCTGACCGTGTTTTTAGAGACATTGAATACCTCGCACAGCTCATCCAGCGAAGTGGCTCCGTGTTTGAGAATGTATTCTTCCATCTCCTGAATCCGCATCAGTTTCATAAAAAAACTCCTTCTAGAATTCTTAAAGTAATTAAAATATATAATAAACACCAGAAGTTAATCAATAGTTACTTAACAAATGATAAAAAAGAGAGTTCACGCCGTACGATTCGACACGGTTCTCCAAGTTCCTGTTTTCCCGATCAAAAAAAGTATGATAAAAATAATGAAAAAATTTTGATTTTTTAGATTGACTTGAAGATGTGTTGGGCTTACAATGTAACCAATAAATGACCAAAACATAACCTGTAAAATCAAAATTGAAAGATGTAACCGTTTGCTTTTTCCGGTACATGACCAACTTTTACATGGAAAGATTGGGAGTCACCATCATTTTAGCATTTGTAAGCGTTTAATTCATGTCTTTTATATGTAAAAGATGAATATATTCATCCGTTATTATCCAGCTGAACAGGATGTTTACTATTTAAGGAGGCAATGAGAATGGCAGAGATCAGAAAACTGAAAAACTACATCAATGGTGAATGGGTTGAAAGTAAGACAGATCAATATGAAGACGTTATCAATCCGGCTACAAAAGAAGTGATGTGCCAGGTTCCGATTTCTACGCGGGAGGATGTGGAATACGCCGTCCGCTCAGCGTCAGAGGCATTTCAAACATGGTCAAAGACGGCAGTGCCGCGCCGTGCGAGAATTCTATTTAACTATCAGCAGCTTCTCCAGCAGAACAAAGAAGAGCTTGCCCGTCTGATTACTTTGGAAAACGGTAAAAACACGACGGAGGCACTCGGTGAAGTGGGACGCGGAATTGAAAACGTCGAATTCGCAGCGGGCGCGCCGTCACTCATGATGGGCGATTCACTTGCCTCTATTGCGACGGATGTAGAGGCGGCGAATTACCGCTATCCGATCGGGGTGGTCGGCGGTATCGCACCGTTCAACTTCCCGATGATGGTCCCGTGCTGGATGTTCCCGATGGCGATATCGTTAGGAAACACGTTCATTCTGAAGCCGTCTGAGCGCACGCCGCTGTTAACGGAAAAACTGGCAGAGCTGTTTGAACAGGCCGGCCTTCCGAAGGGCGTCTTCAATGTCGTGCACGGCGCGCATGACGTCGTAAACGGCGTTCTTGAACATCCGGATATTAAAGCCATCTCATTCGTCGGTTCAAAACCTGTCGGCGAGTATGTTTTCAAAAAAGGCAGCGAACATTTGAAACGCGTGCAAGCGTTAACGGGCGCGAAAAACCACACGATCGTGCTGAATGACGCCCACCTTGAAGATACGGTGACAAACATTATCGGCGCGGCATTCGGTTCGGCAGGAGAGCGCTGCATGGCATGCGCGGTTGTGACGGTTGAAGAGGGAATCGCCGATGAGTTTATGGCGAAATTACAGGAAAAAGCAGCGGACATCAAGATCGGAAACGGACTGGATGACGGCGTATTCTTGGGCCCGGTCATCCGCGAGGACAACAAAAAACGCACGCACAGCTATATTGAAAAAGGCATCGAAGAAGGAGCGAGACTTCTTTGTGACGGGCGTGAAAACGCAACGGAAGACGGCTATTTCGTCGGACCGACGATTTTTGACAACGTGACGACGGATATGACGATCTGGAAAGATGAAATCTTTGCGCCCGTTCTGTCGGTCATCCGCGTGAAAAACTTAAAAGAAGCGGTGGACATCGCCAACCAGTCTGAATTTGCGAACGGCGCGTGTCTGTTCACTTCAAATGCGAACGCGATCCGTTACTTCCGTGAGAATATTGACGCGGGAATGCTCGGCATCAACCTTGGCGTCCCGGCGCCGATGGCATTCTTCCCGTTCTCTGGCTGGAAGTCTTCTTTCTTCGGCACATTGCACGCAAACGGAAAAGACAGCGTCGACTTCTATACACGTAAAAAAGTTGTGACGGCACGATACCCGTCTCCTGACTTCAATTGATCTGACAGCCGGCCCGGACGGCTTTGTGATTCCGTCCGGGTTTTCTTTTACCATCCATTAAGGAGGAATAAACATGAGTCATTTGCTGCGCAAACCGCAGGCCGATGAGATTTCTCAAGGCGTGAACATCATACATGACGTCACTTCAGCCAATTCAGACCTCAAATACGTCGGATTTAAAGTCGTTGACCTCACTCCCGGTTCCACATATACAGAGGATTTGAAAAAGACGGAGTGCTGCATCGTTGCGGTAACGGGAAAAATCACCGTCACTGATTATGATCAGACATTTGAAAGCATCGGCACCCGTGAAAGCGTATTTGAAAGAAAACCGACGGACAGCGTTTATGTGTCCAATGACCGCTCTTTTGAAATCACAGCGGTCAGCGGGGCGAGGGTCGCGCTGTGCTATTCTCCGTCCGAACACCAGCTTCCGACAAAGCTGATTAAAGCGGAAGACAACGGTGTGGAACATCGCGGCAAGCTGGCAAACAAACGAACCGTTCATAATATTCTCCCCGATTCAGATCCATCGGCAAACAGCCTTCTCGTTGTTGAAGTTTACACGGACAGCGGCAACTGGTCGAGCTACCCGCCTCATAAACATGACCAAGACAATCTGCCGGCTGAATCCTTTTTAGAAGAAACCTATTACCATGAAACGGACCCGCCGCAGGGGTTTGTCTTCCAGCGTGTGTACACGGACGACCGCTCGATTGACGAGACGATGACCGCAGAAAATGAAAACGTTGTCATCGTACCGGCGGGCTATCACCCGGTTGGTGTTCCGGACGGGTATACCTCTTACTACCTGAATGTAATGGCGGGACCGACACGAAAATGGAAGTTTCATAATGATCCGGCCCATGAATGGATCCTGGAACGCTAACAAGTGAGGAGTGGCAGATAACGATGAAATATACGTTTAATGAAGAAAAAGAGTTTGATATTGTCGCGATCGGACGCGCGTGTATTGATTTGAACGCGGCGGAATACAACCGGCCGATGGAAGAAACGATGACGTTTTCTAAATATGTCGGCGGCTCCCCGGCAAATATTGCGATCGGCAGCGCCAAGCTCGGATTAAAAGCCGGTTTTATCGGCAAAATCCCGGACGATCAGCACGGCAGATTCATCGTTTCTTATATGCAGGGAAAGGGCGTTGATACGTCACAAATGACCGTTGACAGAGAAGGGCGCAAAGCCGGGCTCGCTTTTACGGAAATTCTCAGTCCCGAAGAGTGCAGCATTCTGATGTACCGGGATGACGTGGCGGATTTGTATCTTGAGCCGTCCGAAGTCAATGAAGGCTACATCGCAAACGCGAAAATGCTGCTCGTATCAGGTACGGCGCTTGCGAAAAGCCCGTCGCGCGAAGCCGTCTTAAAAGCGGTGCATATCGCAAAAAAACATGACGTAAAAGTCGTGTTTGAGCTCGACTACCGTCCGTATACATGGCAATCGGCAGAAGAAACAGCCGTGTACTACACGCTGGTGGCGGAACAATCCGATATCGTCATCGGTACGCGTGACGAATTTGACGTAATGGAAAACCGCAGCGGCGGAGATAACGATGAAACCGTCCGCCATTTGTTTGCGCATTCCGCCGATCTTGTCGTCATTAAGCACGGCGTTGACGGATCATACGCATACAGCAGATCGGGAGAAGTTTTCCGGGCGCATGCCTATAAAACAAAGGTGCTGAAGACCTTCGGAGCGGGTGATTCCTATGCGTCAGCCTTCATCTACGGACTTGTCAGCGGCCGGGATATTGAAACGGCTTTAAAATACGGGAGCGCTTCCGCTTCCATCGTCGTCAGCAAACACAGCTCCTCAGAAGCAATGCCGGCTGCCGGTGAAATCATCGAACTGATTGAAGCGCAGCACAGTCTTAACGGTAAATAGAACGTATAAAAGGTGGGATCGTTTGTGGGTAAGACAATTCGCTTAACGACAGCACAAGCGCTGATTCAATTCTTGAACCGGCAGTACATTCATGTTGACGGAAAAGAAGAGCCGTTCGTTGAGGGCATCTTCACGATTTTCGGCCACGGAAATGTGTTGGGGATCGGGCAGGCGCTTGAGCAGGACGCCGGGCACCTGAAAGTCTATCAAGGCAAAAACGAACAAGGCATGGCGCATGCCGCGATGGCATACAGCAAGCAGATGCTGAGAAGAAAAATTTACGCGGTATCGACATCGGTCGGTCCGGGTGCCGCTAACTTGACGGCTGCCGCGGGTACGGCGCTGGCCAATCATATTCCGGTGCTGCTGCTTCCGGCCGATACCTTTGCGACGAGGCAGCCTGACCCGGTGCTTCAGCAGGTGGAGCAGGAATACAGTGCCGCCGTCACAACAAACGATGCGTTAAAGCCCGTGTCCCGCTATTGGGACCGCATTACCCGACCTGAGCAGCTGATGAGCAGCTTAATCCGGGCATTTGAAGTGATGACAGATCCGGCAAAAGCGGGTCCGGCGACCATCTGTATTTCTCAGGATGTAGAGGGAGAAGCATTTGATTTTGATGAAAGCTTCTTTGAAAAACGCGTTCATTACATTGACCGGATGCAGCCGAGCGAGCGTGAACTGAAAGGCGCCGCGGAAAGAATTAAGGAGAGCTGCCGTCCCGTCATTTTAGTGGGCGGCGGCGCGAAGTACTCCGGCGCGCGTGAGGAATTAATCGCGCTTTCTGAAACATACGGCATTCCGCTTGTCGAAACGCAGGCCGGCAAGTCAACGGTTGAAGCCGATTTCGCCAACAATCTGGGCGGCATGGGCATCACGGGCACCCTCGCCGCAAACAAAGCCGCCCGCCAGGCTGATCTGATCATCGGTGTCGGCACACGGTACACGGACTTTGCGACATCCTCGAAAACGGCGTTTGATTTTGACAAAGCAAAATTTTTGAATATCAACGTCAGCCGCATGCAGGCTTACAAGCTTGACGCGTTTCAGGTTGTAGCCGATGCGAAAGTGACGCTCGGCAGGCTGCACGGCTTATTAGACGGATATAAAAGTGCATTCGGCACGGCGATTAAAGACTGGAAAGATGAATGGCTTGCTGAACGGGACCGGCTCGGCAAGGTCACTTTTACACGTGACGCGTTTGAACCGGAAATTAAGAACCATTTTTCACAGGACGTGTTAAACGAGTATGCCGACGCGCTCGGGACTGAGCTGCCGCAGACAACGGCGCTGTTGACCATCAATGACACGATTCCTGAAGACAGCGTCGTCATCAGTTCGGCGGGATCTCTTCCGGGGGATCTGCAGCGGCTGTGGCATTCCAATGTCCCGAATACGTACCACCTCGAGTACGGCTATTCCTGCATGGGGTATGAGATATCAGGCACGCTCGGCCTCAAGCTGGCCCATCCCGACAAAGAAGTCTATTCACTCGTCGGCGACGGAAGCTTTCTGATGCTGCACTCAGAGCTGATTACCGCGCTTCAATATAACAAAAAAATCAATGTCCTGCTTTTTGACAACTCGGGATTCGGCTGTATTAACAACCTGCAGATGGATCACGGGAGCGACAGTTATTTTTGCGAGTTCCGCACAGAGGACAATCAGATTTTAAACGTTGATTACGCGAAGGTGGCAGAGGGCTACGGCGCTAAAACATACAGAGCCAATACGGTTGAAGAACTGAAAGCGGCGCTTGAAGATGCGAAAACGCAAGACGTATCCACTTTAATTGAAATGAAGGTTCTGCCGAAAACGATGACGGACGGCTATGACAGCTGGTGGCATGTCGGCGTGGCGGAAGTGTCGGAGCAGGAAAGCGTTCAGCGGGCATACGAAGCGAAAGAGATGAAGCTGAAGTCTGCAAAGCAGTACTAGAGGGGAGGCATCACGATGGGCAAACAAGATATTCTGTGGGGCATCGCTCCCATTGGGTGGCGCAATGACGATATGCCGGAAATCGGAGCCGGGAATACGCTGCAGCATTTGTTAAGCGATATTGTTGTCGCCGGCTTTCAAGGTACGGAAGTGGGAGGGTTTTTCCCTGAACCCTCCGTCCTCAATAAGGAGCTGGCTCTCCGGAACTTGCGGATTGCGGGGAAATGGTTCAGCAGCTTTATCATACAAGACGGTAATGAAAAAACGGCTGAACAATTTACAGAACACTGTGATTATTTGCAGAAAGTCGGAGCGGATGTCGCCATCGTTTCTGAACAGACGTACAGCGTTCAGGGCTTGGACATTGATGTATTTAAGGAAAAACCGCACTTCTCAGATGAAGAATGGGATACGCTGTGCCAAGGCTTGAACCGTCTCGGGAAAATCGCTGGCGAATACGGGCTGGACCTCACGTTTCATCATCATCTCGGCACAGGCGTCCAGACGGCGGAAGAAGTTGACCGGCTGATGGATGGAACGGACCCGCGGTATGTCCATTTACTATATGATACCGGCCATGCCTATATCTCGGACGGAGACTATATGACGATTCTCCACAAGCATATGGATCGGATCAGACACGTTCATTTCAAGGACGCCCGGTTTGACATTATGGAGCGGTGCAGACAGGAAGGCAAGTCATTCAGGCAGTCGTTTTTACAGGGCATTTTTACGGTTCCCGGAGACGGATGCATCGATTTTACCGAAGTGTACCGAACGCTCGTCCGTCATGATTATTCAGGCTGGATCGTCATCGAAGCCGAACAAGACCCGGCAGTCGCCAATCCGCTTGAGTACGCGCTGATTGCGAGAAAGTACATCGACAGTGAATTGCTTGATCCTGCAAATTAGAGGGGGACTTATATGAATAGTGCCAAGGCGGAATCAGCTTTCAGCAAAAGGACCATCGCCGCAGCATTAGCAAATTACATTGATGCGGGTTCCATTGTGGCAGGATCAGCGGGTTTATCTATGTGGGTCAGCTACTTGAAGCTGTCCGACAGCCAGATCGGATTGCTCGGCGCCTTCAGCGCAAACGCGATATCAGCGGCCATCGGAGCGCTGCTCGGCGGGTATTTTGCTGATAAGGTCGGCCGAAAAGCTGTATACACAAACAGTATGCTCGTCTACGCCTTAGGAATTTGTTTGGTTTTGTTTGGATTTAACTTTCCCATGCTGTTATGCGGATACATGATTATCGGGATTTCTGTAGGCGCGGATATTACAGCTTCATGGACCATTATCGCGGAAAACGCCCCTGAGAAAAACCGGGCGAGGCATTGCGGAGTGGCGCAGGTGGCGTGGGCCGCAGGAGCCGTTGTGGTTCTGCTGTTATCCGTTTTGGTCGGTGACCTCGGGCTTTTAGGAAATAAAATTGTCTTTGCGCATCTATTGGTGATTGCCCTGATCACATATGTGATAAGAAAGCGTTTACCTGAGTCGGATGCCTGGAAAAACAGTGAAGAGCGGCCTGCCGCCGTGAAAAAAACATCTTATTTTGACCTGCTTCAGCCGAAATTTTTCAAGAACATTTTGTTTTTAATGGGTGTGTTTCTCGTATGGAATCTCGCAGCGGGCGTCATGGGATTCTTCATGCCGTACATCTACCAGCAGGTCGGCGGCGTATCCGCAAATACGGCCAACATTCTGCAGATGGCCCTGTTTATATTCACCGGGCTCGGCGTCGCCTGTATCTTCATGCCTTTTGCAGATAAATATCGGAAAACGGTGTTCGGAATCTGCGCATGTATGGCCGTTGTCGGCTGGTCGCTGTTTTTACTGCCGTTTCAGGGGCTCCCGATGCTGCTTTTGTTTGTCTTAGCGATCGGCATCAATAACGGAGCCGGCCAGCAGGCGAACTACCAGCTGTGGGCAAGCGAGCTGTTCCCGACAGAACACAGAGCGTCAGCACAAGGGCTCATGTTCTTTCTCGTCCGTATTTCAATCGGAATTTGGAGTTTATTTGTGCCGGTCATCATGTCACAATTCGGCATCGGTTTTATGGCCGGTATTCTGCTCATATGTGTGACGGCCAGTATGATCATCGGGCTTGTCTTCGCGCCGAATACGTCCGGCAAGTCGCTTGAACAGATACAGGAGGAACTGTACGGCGCTCCTCAGGACGGCAGCGGGAAAAGAAAGACGAGAACCATTATTTGATTATCAGAAGGAGTGGCGATCAATGAATTTACGTATAGGTGTTATCGGAACCGGTGCTATCGGAAAAGAGCACATCAACCGCATCACAAATAAGCTGTCCGGCGCGGAAATTACCGCTGTCACAGATGTGAATCAGGAGGCCGCGCAGCAGACCGTTCAGGATTTCAATTTGAACGCCTCCGTTTATCCTGATGACGACAGCCTTCTCGCTGCTGAAAATGTGGATGCCGTCTTAGTGACAAGCTGGGGCCCGGCTCACGAGTCCAGCGTTTTGAAAGCGATTCAGCACAGCAAGCACGTGTTTTGTGAAAAGCCGCTTGCGACAACGGCAGAAGGCTGTATGCGCATTGTCGAGGAAGAAATGAAGACGGGAAAACGATTGGTGCAGGTAGGTTTCATGCGCAGGTATGACAGCGGTTACGTTCAGCTGAAAGAAGCGATTGACAACCGCGTGGTCGGCGAGCCGCTCATGATTCACTGTGCGCACCGCAACCCGACAGTCGCATCGAATTATTCAACGGACATGGCCGTCGTCGATACGCTCGTTCATGAAATTGATGTCCTCCACTGGCTCGTCAATGACGACTATGAATCCGTACAGGTGATCTATCCGAAGAAATCAAAAAATGCGCTGCCGCATCTGAAAGATCCGCAGATGGTCATCATCGAAACAAAAGGCGGCATCGTCATCAATGCCGAAATCTACGTGAACTGTAAATACGGCTATGACATTCAATGTGAAATCGTCGGGGAAGACGGCGTTATCAAGCTTCCGGAACCATCAAGCATCAGCTTGAGAAAAGAAGGGAAATTCAGCACCGATATCCTGATGGATTGGCAGCGCCGATTTGTGGCTGCGTATGATGTGGAAATTCAAGACTTCATTGATTCGATCCGGAATAAAGGCGAAGTCAGCGGTCCGACGGCATGGGACGGTTATATTGCCGCGGTGACAACTGACGCGTGCGTAAAAGCTCAGGAATCCGGGCAGAAAGAGCCTGTGGCGCTGCAAGAGAAACCGGCATTCTACCAATCATTTACGACTGTGAACAAATAATAGATCGGGAGTGAAAGAAATGAAACTGGCCTTAGATCCATCCATGTACCGCGATGATTTAACGTTAGAAGAAATGGTCTATAAAACGGCGGAACTCGGATACGAATATATCGAACTGTCTCCGCGCGAGGATTTTTGTCCTTTCTACAAATATCCGAAAGTCGATTCAGCAAAAATCAAACAATTGAAGCGCCTTTTAAAGGATACAGGTGTGAAGCTGTCCTCTCTTCTTCCGCTTTACCACTGGGCGGGTCCTGATGAAGACCGTCGTCAGGCCGCCGTGCGCAACTGGAAACGGGCGATCGAAATTGCGGTTGAACTTGAAGTGGATTTGATGAACAGTGAATTCAGCGGTTCAAAATATGATCCGTTGACAAGTGAAGAAAAATTTATCAAATCCATGGATGAACTGCTGCCCGTCTTTGAAAAAGAAGGCGTTAAACTCAATCTGCAGGCTCATCCATACGATTTTATCGAAACGCACAAAGGGGCGATGGATATGATCCGCGCGCTTGACAAGGATTGGATCAATCTTGTCTACTCGACTGCGCATACGTTCTTCTATGATGACGGAAAAGGCGATATTGCGACCATGTTTGATGAAGCCGGCGACCGCCTCACACATGTTTTATTTGCAGATACTTTTAATCATAAAGCGGCGCATGGCCTGCGCTACATCGTCAACCCGCCTGACGCGAAAGTAACGGTTCACCAGCATTTGGACATCGGGCAAGGCGAGGTTGATTTTGAAACGATTTTCAGAAAGATGAGAGAGATGAAATTCGACGGAATTGCGACGAACGCCGTTTTTGCTTGGGTCGGCGAAAGAGCGGATGAATCAAGCCGGACCACGCTTAAGAAATTAAAGGAAGAATTAGGTATGGCATAAGCTGAGTATGGAGTTCGGCGGAGCGGGGCAAACAAGCCCTCCTGCCGGACTCCCTTCATATCGAAAACGCGGATGGGAGAGGCTGACATGAAACTTTGCTTTAATGAAGCGACTACGCTGGAGAATTCAAACCTGAAACAGGATTTAGAACTGTGCGAAAAGCACGGCTATGATTATATTGAAATCCGCACAATGGATAAACTGCCGGAATACTTAAAAGACCATTCACTGGCCGATCTGGCGGAATATTTTCGAACCCATCACATTAAACCGCTTGCCCTGAACGCACTGGTTTTCTTCAACAACCGTGATGAGAAGGGCTATAGGGAGATCATTTCGGAATTCAAAAGCATGATGGAAACCTGCAGGACGCTCGGCGTGAAATATGTGGTGGCCGTGCCGCTTGTGACAGAGCGGAAAATCTTGAAAGAAGAGATCAAAAAGAGCAGCATAGAGGTGCTGACTGAGCTTTCGGACATCGCGGAGCCGTACGGCGTAAACATTGCCCTTGAATTTGTCGGCCACCCGCAATGTACGGTCAATACATTTGAACAGGCGTATGACATCGTGAACGCTGTCGGCCGCGATAATGTCGGACTGGTGTTTGACAGCTTCCATTTCCACGCGATGGGCTCCAATATTGAGAGCTTGAAGCAGGCGGACGGAAAGAAAATTTTCATCTATCATATCGACGATACAGAAGACTTTCCGATCGGCTTTTTAACAGATGAAGACCGCGTCTGGCCTGGACAGGGTGCGATTGACTTAGACGCCCATCTGTCAGCGTTAAAAGAAATCGGATTCAATGATGTTGTCTCCGTAGAGCTGTTCAGACCTGAATATTATAAGCTGACTGCGGAGGAAACGATCAAAACGGCAAAGGAAACAACGGAAGCCGTCGTATCAAAATACTTCATGAAGGGGGCGTGAACATGGCTTTTGTCACCATGAAACATCTTCTTGCAGAAGCGAAACGGGAGCATTATGCAGTCGGCCAATTTAATATCAACGGCCTCCAATGGACAAAGGCGATTCTGCAAGCGGCACAAAAGGAGCAATCGCCGGTCATCGCCGCGGCTTCCGATCGTCTGGTCGACTATTTAGGCGGCTTTAAAACGATTTCCGCCATGGTCGGCGCGTTAATGGAAGAAATGGCGATTACCGTTCCCGTCGTGCTCCATCTTGATCACGGAAGCAGTGCGGAACGCTGCAGACAGGCCATTGACGCCGGATTCAGCTCAGTGATGATTGACGGCTCCCATCATCCGATTGATGAGAACATCGCGATGACAAAAGAAGTCGCCGATTATGCGGCTAAGCACGGCGCCTCAGTAGAAGCAGAAGTCGGCACGGTCGGCGGTATGGAAGACGGGCTGGTCGGCGGGGTCCGCTATGCCGATGTCGCCGAATGTGAGCGGATCGTCAAAGAAACCAATATCGACGCGCTGGCCGCCGCCCTCGGCTCCGTCCACGGCAAATATCAAGGTGAACCGAATCTCGGATTTAAAGAAATGGAGGCTATCTCCCGCATGACTGATATTCCCCTCGTTCTCCACGGAGCATCCGGGATTCCGCAGGATCAGATCAAAAAAGCCATCACGCTCGGCCACGCGAAAATCAATATCAACACGGAATGTATGGTCGCCTGGACAGACGAAACACGCCGCATGTTTCAGGAAAACGGCGATCTGTACGAACCACGCGGCTACATGACACCCGGCATTGAAGCCGTGGAAGAGACAGTGCGAAGCAAAATGAGAGAGTTCGGATCAGCCGGTAAAGCCGTAAAACAGCAGGTCGGCTGATGAGAACGGAAACCGCCAAGATGGCGGTTTTTTTGTGCGGTGTTGCGCCCGTACGCCCGAAACGATTATGATGATGGCAGCAGTGTAAGAAACGGGAGTGGTTCAGTTTGAATAAAATCATGATTGTGGAAGATAGTGAAGACATTCGCGGACTATTGCAGAATTACCTTGAAAAATACGGATATCAAACCGTGGCCGCCGCGGATTTCACGGCTGTTCTTGATGTTTTTTTGCGGGAAAAGCCTGATGTGGTGCTGCTTGATATCAATCTGCCGTCTTATGACGGCTATTATTGGTGCCGCCAGATCCGCCAGCATTCTACAAGCCCGATCATTTTCATCTCAGCCAGAAGCGGGGAAATGGATCAAGTGATGGCGATTGAAAACGGCGGAGATGATTATATCGAAAAACCGTTTTCCTACGATATTGTGCTGGCGAAAATCAAAAGCCAGATCCGGAGGGCGTACGGAGAGTACGCCGCCAAGCAGGGAGAGAAAGTGGTTGAATATGCCGGTGTGCAGCTCTTTGTGGAACGGTTTGAACTGCGCTTTCAGGACGAAAAAAGCGAGCTTTCTAAAAAAGAAAGCAAGCTTTTGGAAGTGCTGCTGGAGCGGGGAGAAAAGGTGACGGGAAGAGACCGGCTCATGGAAAAAACGTGGGACACCGATATTTTCGTCGATGATAATACGCTTAACGTGTATATCACGCGGCTCAGAAAAAAATTGCGGGAGCTGAACGCGCCTGTTTCCATTGAATCGGTGCGGGGCGAAGGCTACCAGCTGAGGGCGCTGTCATGAAGCTGTTTCTCCGGTCTCATGCCGTGCTGATTCTGCTTTTTCTCCTTCAAGGGCTGTTTGTTTTCTTTTATTACTGGTTTGCGGGTCTTCATTCTTTTTCCCACCTGTTTTACATATTGGGCGTGCAGCTTCTTATTTTGGCGGGATATCTTGCCTATCGCTGGTACAAAGACCGCGGTGTGTATCATTGGCTCAGCTCGGAGCAGGAAGGGACGGACATCCCGTATCTCGGTTCTTCAGTGTTTTGTTCAGAGCTGTATGAAAAGCAGATGGAGCTGACCCGGATGCAGCACCAGAAGCTCCATGAGACCGAAGCCAAGCTTGACGCGCGGGTGACGTATATGAACCAATGGGTGCACCAAGTAAAAACGCCGCTGTCGGTCATTAATTTAATCATTCAGGAAGAGGATGAGCCCGTCTTTGAACAAATCAAAAAAGAGGTCCGGCAGATTGAATTCGGGCTGGAGACGCTTCTTTATTCTTCAAGGCTCGACCTGTTTGAGCGGGATTTTAAAGTTGAAGCGGTTTCCTTATCAGAGCTTCTCCAATCGGTCATTCAAAGCTATAAACGATTTTTTATTCAATACCGCGTCTATCCGAAAATGGATATTCGCGATGATCATCAGATTTACACCGATGCGAAATGGCTCAAATTTGCGATCGGCCAAGTGGTCACAAATGCGGTCAAGTATTCGGCAGGCAAGAGTGACAGACTTGAGCTGAATGTCTTCCGCGATGAAGACAGGACGGTGCTTGAAGTCAAAGATTACGGTGTCGGCATTCCCTCGCAAGATATCAAGCGGGTGTTTGACCCTTATTACACCGGCGAAAACGGACGGCGTTTCCAAGAATCTACGGGAATCGGCCTTCATCTCGTCAAAGAAATTACGGGCAAGCTTAATCATACGGTGGACATCACTTCGTCCTCCGGTGAAGGGACATCGGTCCGATTTTCATTTCTTACAAAAATGTAAGGCTGCGTTAAGAAAACAACATAGCTCGTTTTGTTTCCCCTTGATAACATGGATTTATGTCAAGGGGATTTTTATGTTAAATGCCCCGGCACTACATGAAAGCAGCCCAGACCAACAAGAATAAAACCATAAGGAGGATTTTCATGGCGAATATGCTTGAAGTCAAACATATAAATAAAACCTATAAAGGACAAGTGTCCTATCAAGCTTTAAAACAAATTTCGTTTTCAATAGAAGAAGGCGGGTTCACGGCGGTGATGGGACCGTCCGGCTCCGGAAAAACAACGCTTTTGAATATCATTTCAACGATCGACCGGCCGGATTCAGGCGATATCCTGATTCACGGAGAAAACCCGCACCGGCTGAAGCGGACAAAGCTCGCTCATTTCCGCCGCAAGCAGCTCGGATTTGTGTTTCAGGATTTCAACCTTCTGGACACACTGACAATCGGTGAAAATATCATGCTGCCGTTAACGCTTGAAAAAGAAGCGCCGTCTGTCATGGAAGAAAAACTGCACGGCATCGCGGCAAAGCTCGGAATTGAAGACCTGCTCAACAAACGGACGTTTGAAGTATCCGGCGGACAGCGCCAGCGGGCCGCCATCGCAAGAGCGGTCATTCATAAGCCGTCACTCATTCTGGCCGATGAACCGACGGGAAACCTTGATTCCAAAGCGTCAAAAGACGTCATGGAAACGATGCAGAGCCTGAATCAGGATGATCATATCACGGCTTTGATGGTGACCCATGATCCGGTTGCGGCAAGCTACTGCCGCCGCGTCATCTTTATAAAAGACGGCGAACTGTTTAATGAGATTTACCGCGGGGAAAACCGCCAAGTCTTTTATGAGCAGATTCTTGATGTGCTGTCTATGCTGGGGGGAAACGCAAATGACCTTTCTTCAGTTCGCTTATAAAAACGTCACGAGAAACAAAAGGGCCTATCTTGCTTTCTTTTTAAGCAGCGCTTTTTCCGTTTTGATTTTCTTTACCTTTGCGATGTTCCTGTTTCATCCGGCACTAAAGGAAGGCTACCTGAATAACATCGCCAGAAAAGGCTTAACCGCCGCGGAATGGATGATCTTTGTTTTTTCTTTCTTATTTGTTCTGTATTCGGTTAACGCATTTTTGAAATCGAGAAATAAAGAATTCGGCATCCTGCTCATGCAGGGCATCACGCCGGGGCAGCTGAGAAAGCTCATTACTGCGGAAAATATGATCATCGGCGTCATGTCAATTGCAGCCGGCATTATCGGAGGATTCATTTTTTCAAAGACGTTCTTTACGGTCGGCGCTTATATTTTAGAAATGGACGCGCTGCCTCTGTACATGCCTTGGAAAGCGCTCGGCATTACGGCCGGCGGATTTCTGCTCTTATTTTTCCTTTTATCGCAGTTCACGATCCTTTTTGTCAGATCAAATACGGTGATCAAATTAATAAAGGGCACTGACAAGATCAAGCCGGAGCCGAAGCCGTCCGTGCTTCTGTCCTTATTCGGCATCGCCTGTCTGTGCGGCGGGTACGGCATGGTCCTTAAAGGCAATGTCCACGGGACTCAACCGTTTATCATTTTACTGCTTACCGTCATCGGTACGTATTTCTTTTTCAGCCAAAGCAGCATCTGGATTCTGCGCGCGCTGAAGAAGTGGAAAACCTTTTATCTGCGCGGGAAAAATGTCATTTGGGTTTCTGATCTTGTTTATCGTTTAAAAGACAACGCCCGCCTGTTCTTTATTGTCAGCATTATTTCCGCGGTAGCGTTTACGGCGACGGGCGTGCTCGCGATGTACAAATCGACTGTCGGGGCGGAAGAGTCCGCATATGAGATGGAGTATTTATCTTACAGCGGCAACCCAAAAGAACAGACTCATTTGAAAAAAATTGACCATGAACTGAAAACACACGGCTTTACGTATAAGAAAGACAAAATAAATGTTTCCTATATTCGCTATCAGGAAGGAGATACTGTTCCGCCTGTTTACATGATCAGCGAATCGGATGTGTCAACATACTTCCATGTCAAGCTGAGCGGCCTGAAACATGATGAGGCTGTCTATTTCCCGGGCACGTATGACCGCAATTTCAAAAACGAAGCACCGGATCAGCTGAAGCTGCTGAACCAAAAAGGCAAGCCGTCTGACCAAAAACTGACGGTAAAAGAAGTCGAAAAACCGCTGATTTCATTAAATGCCGTCATCGCGGTGAACGATCAAACCTTTGATCAGCTGAAATCACTCGGTGAAAAAGCGTCATTATACGGCTACAGCTATGATCATTGGAAAGACAGTCTTGGGTTCAGCCAATCCTTGAAAGATGAGATTTACGGAAACTATATCGACGTGCATTCTGATTTTATGGCAAAAGCCGGGACGTACTATGATACGGTGCAGCTGCCGAGCCTGAGTTTATTCATCGGCCTGTTTATCGCAATTGTATTCTTTGTCGCGGCAGCAAGTTTCTTATATTTCAGGCTGTTCACAGATTTAGATGAAGACCGGGAGCGCTACCGTTCATTGGCCAAAATCGGTCTGAGTGAGCGTGAAATGGCACAAAGCGTGACGATACAATTGGCGATTCTCTTTTTCTTTCCTTTCGTCATTGCCGTCATGCATACACTGTTTGCCTTGAGAACATTGGCCGTGGAAGGCTATTCCGATGTAGCGGGGCCGCTCAGTTTCACTATCGGAGGGTTTTTCATTTTTCAGCTTCTGTTCTTCCTCACAGTGCGGTCAAGCTATTTGAAAAAAATGAACAAGTAAAGGGAGTGCACAGATGAAAAAAGCATTGGCAATCCTGGCCGTCTTGGCGGCCGCTGCCGTCATATTCGGACTTCTCTTTTTTCATAACGATGTTACAGACAGATTTAATCCGTTTATTCACCAGCAAGATGTCTATGTGCAGATTGATCGAGATGGCAAACATCTTAGCCCGGGCGGTACTGAGTATACATTAGACGGATACAACGCATCCGGGAAAAAAGAAGAAGTGACCTTTTTCGCCGGGAAAGACCTTCGGAAGAACGCGTATTTGAAGGTGAAGGCGAAAGGAAAGTATGTCGAGACCTGGGAAGAAGTCAGGTTTGAAGATATGCCGGGCTCCGTACAGTCAAAATTAAAGTGAACATGAAAAACGGCACAGTGTCATGACTGTGCCGCTTTTTTTATTTTTTATTTTCTTCAGCCCGTTTGATCAGCATGTCGGTGATGATATCCATCTGTTTGCTTACGGCAATCGGGTCATACGGATAGAAGGTGTTGAAATCGTTGATAAAGACACGATTGTTTTTTACGGCATCGAGATTTTTCCAAACGGATGAATCTTTCAGACGCTCAAATGTTTTGCTTTCTCCATTCGGATTGTAATCAGTAATGAACATATAATCAGCCGCATATTGAGGGATGACCTCTTGGGAAACCTGTTTCATGGCGCCTGTTTTCATGATGTTTTTTTCAATTTTGGCCGGCGCTTTCAATCCGAGCGCGTTATAAACGGCTTGGCCGCCGCGACCGGAATTGTCATTGAAAACCCAGATCTCGCCTTTATCCGTCGTTTCATAAAGGCCGACTGTCTCGTCTTTGCCGATCACGTTTTTGAGGCGCTTTTGATTCGCTTCGGCTTTTTTGTTGAAGTCTGCCATAAAGCTTTTGGCTTTATCCTTCGCCCCGGCAATGTCGCCGAATAGGCTGACCGTATCTTTCGTATTCTTTGCGGTGTTAAAAGGAATGACAATCGTCGGTGCGATTTTCGATAGTTTCTCGTATTGGTCTTCCTTCATCAGCACGATTAAATCAGGCTTCAGCTGCATCACTTTCTCCACATTGACGGGATTGCCGATGTCAGTAATGTTTTTCAGCTGTTTTTTGATAAACGGATTTTTAAAAGTCCATGAGCCCGCCCCGACGACATTTGCGTCAACGGACAGCAGCTCACCCGCATAAAAGTCAGTGACGATCCGTTTCGGATGTGCGGGTATGTCAATATTTCCTTTTGTTGATTCATATGTACGCATGTCTGTCTTTCCTTTGCCTGATGCCGATCCGTTGTTTTCCTTCGCGCCGCTGCAAGCGCTTAATGCGAAAACAAGCAGAAGTGCCAGGCCGATCAGCCATGATTGTTTCTTCATAATGATCCCCCTATTTCAGTGATAATGATTATCATTATTAATATAGCAGGAAGACGTCATTCCGTCTATATTTTTTATAGAAAACCTTCCTTGATTATCCATGTTATAGTAGTAAAGGAAGAGGAATGAATGTTGATTACGAAAAGAGGGACTTGGTGGGAAGTGCTGCACAGCTGGTGGCTGCTGCTGACTTTTGCTCCGTTTGCGCTGACCGCTTTCTTGGCCTTTTTCTATATCGGCTACCGGGCTAAGAACAAAAAATGGCTGAAATACGGACTTATCTATTTTATTATTTTAGCAATTGCTTTTGTGCTGCCGAGCACGCCGGGCGTGTATATCGTGCTGCCTTTATGGGTCATCTCCATCATCCACGGGCTGAAAGTGCGGGCGGCTTATTTGATACAGCTTGATGTGTTTAAACAAAACGTCGAAGCAAGAGCGTATGAAGCGGTAAGGCATGAGGCTGAAGCAAAATTCGGCGGAAAACCCGCTCATCGCATTGATCTGACAAAACAGAGATAAAAACAAATGACAAAGCCGGTATCTCGCGCTTTGTCATTTGCATGACCGGCCTATTGCTGGTATGAATGCTGCTGAAACGGTGTGTGATGCTGTGTTTGCGGGAATGAAGAAACATTAGCGTTTGCCATCGGTGCAGGCATGTGTCCGCTTACTTCCTGCTGAAGCTGATTGCACACATTCACGATTTGCTGGCATTTTTGAATGGCCGCTTCATGCCCCTGCAGCGCTTGCTGAATGGTATGAACGGCATGCTGTTCATGGTGAAGCATCTGCTGAAGCATTTGAATGTTTTGCTGTTCCTGCTGGAGCATTTGCTTGTACTGCTGACTGCTTTGCTGTGTCTGCTGAATAAGCTGCTGTGCTGTTTGGCGGCATTGCTGCAGCTGATTTCCGCTGTATTGGTTTTGATACATCATGAAAACCTCCTGGAGTGATTGATTTTACACATTTATCATGTGAAAGAATAGGAGAGGCATTCATGCAAGAAAAGGATTCAAATATTTACCTGTTATGTACAGAGCGGAATACAAGGCTCGGGATGGCCTGTCGAGCTTTGTATTCCGGCCCTTTTTCTCAGAAGCCGCCTTCTGTAGCGTGAAAAGGAATATTGAGTCTGTTTTCGACTGCGCGCAGGCGCTGATTCAAACGGTTTAAGCGGCGGGTATGGATTTCAATGGACTGGCTCAGCCGTCTGATCTGCTCATTCATACGCGTGATTTCCCGGTTTTGGCGCTGGTCTTCTTGTGAGAGGCGGGTGAGCTCTCTCGTTTGCTCGGCGTTTTGTCTTTCAAGCTGGGCGACTCTCCGTTCTAAACCTGTCGGCTGCCGCTCTTCGGACTGAGGGGGCGCATAATAATAGCTTTCCTGCTGCTGATACGGCTCATACTCAACGCGGTTCACTTCGTATTCCTGCTGCTGAGGGAAATAGGCAGGCGGGGTGTAGTACTGATATGGGTTCATTCATCATTCTCCTTATCTAGTGAAGTCTTTATACACTATGTAGTCAATTGCACAGTGCCACGGCATCCGCCTAAGTTACAGACGTAAAAAAGCTTCAAAGGAAGGTGATCATGTTGCGGAACATACGGATTTTCATCATGACGGTTCTTGTTTTCGGATGCGTCATGATAACAGGCTGCTCGCAAAAGAAAGCAGACGAACCCCCTTTTTATTACGGGACATGGGATGCGGGGCTGAAACCGGGCCCGATGGACGGGGTCAGATCTGAAACCGTCACGTTTACGAAAGACAGCGTGCTGACAAAGCAGGTCATTCAAGGCCGCGGCGAGGTTGCCATGCCCTCAGATGTGTACAAGGTGATCTCTCAGAACACGGACGGGACGATCGAGATTGAATACCTCGGACATCCGCACCCCGTCAAAAGCACGTTGAAAAGAGGAAAAAACGATACGCTCATTTGGAAGATATACGGAGAAACAAAAACAATGACAAGAATAAAAACCGGCGGGGAGGATGCACATGAGAAATAAGGCTGCCGACAGACTCGTTTTGACGGGTGTCATCGTACATATCATTCAATGGTTTTCACTGTTATGGTTATTTTTTATGCTTTTTGATCAGTTCGGGCGTTTTACCATTTACAATCCCAATGTCGTCAACGGAAGCATGCAGTCTTTTTCATTCTTTGATATGATGCGCGCTCTTCTGTTTTCCGGCACGCTGCGGAATACGCTCCTGCTGTTTCTGTTTGCGGCAATGCTCATTTACTTGTGGGTGAACGCTCTGTTTATCCTGCTGGAAATCGTTTCTTATATCATGATCAGGCGGAACAGCCGTTCATTATGGGCATACTTTCCCGCAGCGATGGGAATAAAGCTTGCCCTTCTGGACATAGCGGCCGTCCCTTTCTTTGCGGCGGGGCTGATGCTCTTGAAGCAGAAAACAGATGACGGCGGCGAACAAGCTGACAAGGGGAAAAGACGGCCCCGCATCCGGAGGCAGGCCCGGTATACGAAGAGAAGGCGGAGAAACTCGTCCGTTTGATTTTTCATTGAAACGAAAAAACGATATGATGAAAGCATAAGAAGAAAAGGATACAAAGGAGATGCAGGATGTACAAGTTAATCGCAATAGATATGGACGGAACACTACTAAACGATCATCATGAAGTGACGGCTGAAGTCCGCGGGGCGCTTGATGCCGCCAAAGCGGAAGGGGTCAATATCGTCCTGTGCACGGGCCGGCCGATCGGCGGCGTGCGTCGGTATTTGGAAGAGCTGAACTTACAGGAAGAAGGCGACTTTGTGATTGCCTATAACGGCGCACTCGTCCAAAATACGTATACAAACGGTGTCGTGGCCGAGCAGTCATTAGGTTATGAGGATTTGAAGTCGCTTTACGAGCTGAGCTTACAGCTGGATACCCCGATGCATTACTTTGACACAGCCAATCTGTACACGCCGAACCGGGATATCAGTGAATACACGGTATACGAATCATACATTACGAAAGTGCCGCTTCATTTCCGCACGATCGATGAAGTGCCGAAGGATATTCTGATTCCGAAAGTCATGTTCATTGACGATCCGGACAAGCTGGAGAAAGCGATCGCTTCCATTCCGGAATCATTCAAGGAAACATACACAATGGTTAAAAGCGCGCCATTCTTCCATGAGATTCTTCACCCGAAAGTCAGTAAAGGAAACGCAGTCAAGCTGCTGGCCGAAAAACTCGGCATTGAACAGAAAGACGTCATGGCAATCGGCGATAACGGCAACGACATGTCCATGATTCAGTGGGCCGGCTGCGGTGTGGCAATGGCCAATGCCATCCCGGAAGTAAGGGAGATAGCTGATTTTGAAACGAAATCAAATAACGAACACGGCGTGGCGCATGCGATTCAGGAGCTTGTGCTGAAAAAATAGGCACCCCATCAGAGGGTGCTTTTTTACCGCGTGTTTTGGTGATATGATAAGCGGAGAGGGGAGGCGCGACATGGATCGTGAAAAACAGCAGCTCAGCATAGAAGCGGCAAAACTATATTATCAATCAGATTACAGCCAGCAGCAGATCGCCGAACGGCTTGATCTGTCACGCCCCACCGTTTCAAGGCTGCTTCAGTACGCAAAGGAAAAAGGGTATGTTCAAATTCGCGTCATGGACCCGTTTGAGAACCTGGACGAACTCGGCGCGAAGCTGGAAGAAAAATACGGGCTGCTTGAGGCGCACGTCGTCTTTTCTCCAAGCGACGATTACCAGGCCATTACACATTACTTAAGCCGCTATGGCGCAGACTATATGCATAAAACCGTAAAGGACGGCGATATACTCGGCGTAAGCTGGGGGACGACGATGTACCAGATCGCAAGCCGCATGGAGCCGAAGCAGGTAAAGAGCGTTGAAGTCGTGCAGCTGAAAGGCGGCATCAGTCATTCCAATGTCAATACGTACTCGTCAGAAACGATTCAGCTGTTCGCCGAAGCATTTCAGACCATGCCGAGGTATTTGCCGCTGCCGGTTATATTTGACAGCGCCGATGTGAAACAGATGGTCGAACGGGACAGACATATTAAGCGGATCATTGAAATGGGCAGACAAGCCAATATCGCCCTGTTTACGGTCGGAACCGTCCGGGATGAGGCGCTGCTTTTCAGACTCGGCTATTTCCGGGAAGAAGAGAAACAATTGCTGAAAACACGCGGAGTCGGCGATATTTGTTCGCGCTTTTTTGACGAGGAAGGCAGGATTTGCAGCAGCAGCATTAACGGCAGGACGATCGGAGTCGAGCTCAGCGACTTGAAAATGAAAGAGCGTTCGATTCTGGTGGCGGGCGGCAGCAGAAAATGCAAGGCCATTCACGGTGCCCTGAAAGGAAAGTACGCCAACGTTTTGATTACCGATCAGCATACGGCCAAAAAACTCATTCAAGAATTGTGACAATTCATGAACATAATTTCAATCACCAATTTACATATGTTCAAAATTCGGTTATTCTAAACGTATCCTAGGAAAAAGGAAGTGCATACAATGTCAATTGCAAGTCAAATAGACCATACTGCTTTGAAACCGCATACACAAAAAGCGGATATTTTACAACTGATAAAAGAAGCAAAAGAATATAAATTCGCTTCCGTTTGTGTAAACCCGACTTGGGTCAAACTCGCAGCGGAGGAACTGAAAGGCACTGGAGTTGACGTTTGCACCGTTATCGGATTTCCTCTCGGCGCAACGACATCGGAAACAAAAGCATTTGAAACGAAGGATGCCATCTCAAAAGGAGCCACTGAGGTTGACATGGTCATCAATATCGGCGCATTAAAAGACGGCGATGATGAAGCGGTTGAAGCTGATATCCGCGCGGTAGTTGAAGCAGCTGATAAAAAAGCACTCGTCAAAGTGATCATCGAAACATGCCTTTTGACAGATGAAGAAAAAGAGCGCGCGTGCCGCTTGGCGGTATCCGCAGGCGCAGATTTCGTCAAAACGTCTACCGGTTTTTCTACAGGCGGGGCAACGGCTGAAGATATCGCTCTCATGAGAAAAACAGTCGGACCGGACATCGGGGTCAAAGCATCAGGCGGCATCAGAACAAAAGCTGATGTTGACAGCATGATCGCTGCGGGCGCGAGCCGGATCGGCGCAAGTGCGGGCGTCTCTATCGTGAGCGGCGGAGACAGCGGCAGCAGCGACTATTAATCAGCAGTGCGGAAGCTGAAAGCTTCCGCCATCCTCTTTCTTTGTTGATGCATAAAAAATTGTAAGCGAATACAAATAAAAGGAGAACACATATGAAGTATCTCATCGGAATTATCGGAATCATTGTGTTTTTAGGTCTTGCTTGGCTTGCCAGCAACGGCAAAAAAAGAATCAGAATCCGGCCGATCGCCGTCATGCTCGTGCTGCAGCTGATTCTCGGTTATATTCTCCTCAACACCGGTATCGGGAATTTTCTTGTCGGCGGTTTTGCAAAAGGATTTAACTACTTGCTGGAATATGCATCAGAAGGGATTAACTTTGTATTCGGCGGGCTTGTGAATGCGAAACAGACGACGTTCTTCATGAGCGTGCTTCTGCCGATCGTCTTTATATCCGCTTTAATCGGAATTCTGCAGCATTGGAAGGTCCTCCCCTTCATCACGAAGTATATCGGTCTTGCGTTAAGCAAGGTGAACGGAATGGGGAAAATCGAATCTTACAACGCTGTCGCATCCGCGATTTTAGGGCAATCAGAAGTCTTTATCAGTTTGAAAAAACAGCTCGGTTATCTTACTGAACAGCGCTTATATACGCTTTGCGCATCCGCAATGTCGACGGTCTCAATGTCGATCGTCGGTTCTTACATGATGATGCTGAAGCCCGAATACGTCGTGACGGCGCTTGTGCTGAACTTATTCGGCGGATTTATCATCGCTTCTATCATCAACCCGTACACCGTCAGCAAAGAAGAGGATTTGATCGTCGTTCCTGAAGAAGAAAAGCAATCCTTTTTTGAAGTGCTCGGTGAGTATATAATGGATGGATTCAGAGTCGCCGTCGTTGTAGCGGCGATGCTGATCGGATTTGTCGCACTCATTGCTCTGGTCAACGGCGTTTTCAACGCGGTCTTCGGCATTACATTCCAGGCGCTGCTCGGATATGTCTTCGCGCCGTTTGCGTTTTTAACCGGTATTCCGTGGAATGAAGCGGTGAGCGCCGGAAGCATTATGGCGACGAAAATGGTATCGAATGAATTTGTGGCGATGCAGACACTCTCATCCGGTGATTTCCATTTCAGTGCGCATACACAGGCAGTGGTATCTGTATTCCTTGTCTCATTCGCGAATTTCTCCTCTATCGGAATCATTACCGGTGCGGTGAAAGGGCTGCATGAAAAACAAGGAAACGTCGTCGCGCGGTTCGGGCTGAAGCTGCTGTACGGCGCAACGCTCGTCAGCTTCCTGACAGCGGCGATCGTCGGATTAATTCACTGAACATAAATGAAGGACAGGTGATAGATCATGAGAATGGTAGATCTTATTGTAAAAAAACAAAATGGAAAAGAACTTACAACAGAAGAAATTCAATTTTTCGTAAAAGGATACACGGACGGAAGCATCCCTGATTATCAGGCAAGCGCGCTGGCTATGGCGATTTACTTTCAGGATATGACGGATCAGGAGCGCGCCGATCTGACAATGGCGATGGTGAATTCAGGGGAAACGATTGATCTCTCCGCCATTGAAGGCATTAAGGTCGACAAGCACTCTACGGGCGGGGTCGGCGACACGACAACTCTCGTACTCGCACCGCTCGTCGCGGCGCTCGGCGTTCCCGTTGCTAAAATGTCCGGCCGCGGTCTCGGCCATACGGGGGGAACCATTGATAAGCTGGAAGCGATCGAAGGCTTCCACGTGGAATTGTCAAAAGATGAATTCATCAAGCTTGTGAACCGCGACAAGGTAGCCGTCATCGGACAAAGCGGCAACTTGACGCCTGCCGATAAAAAGCTGTATGCGCTGCGTGATGTAACGGGTACAGTGAACTCCATCCCGCTGATCGCAAGCTCAATTATGAGTAAAAAAATCGCCGCCGGAGCAGATGCCATCGTGCTTGACGTCAAAACGGGAGCCGGCGCGTTTATGAAAACGGATGAAGACGCCGTGAACCTCGCCAAAGCAATGGTCCGCATCGGAAACAACGTCGGCCGCCAGACGATGGCCGTGATTTCTGATATGTCGCAGCCGCTCGGTTTTGCGATCGGGAATGCCCTGGAAGTACAAGAAGCCATTGATACATTAAGAGGGGAAGGGCCTGAAGACTTAAACGAACTCGTCCTCACGCTCGGCAGCCAAATGGTCGTATTGGCGAAAAAAGCTGAGACATTGGAAGAAGCGAGAACGAAGCTGCAGGAAGTCATGAAAAACGGCAAAGCGCTTGAAAAGTTCAAAGAGTTCCTGAGCAATCAGGGAGGAGACGCTTCCGTTGTTGACGAACCGTCCAAACTTCCGCAGGCGGCGTACAAAATTGACGTTCCGGCAAAAGAAGCGGGTGTCGTTTCAGAAATCGTCGCTGACGAAATCGGCGTCGCAGCGATGCTGTTAGGCGCGGGACGTGCGACAAAAGAGGACGAAATCGACCTTGCCGTCGGCATTATGCTCCGCAAAAAAGTCGGTGACAACGTCGAAAAAGGCGAGCCGCTCGTCACCCTTTACGCCAACCGCGAAAACGTTGAAGACGTGACCGCCAAAGTCTATGACAACATCCGCATCTCAGAAAAAGCGGAAGCGCCGAAACTGATTCATACGCTGATTACGGAATAAGAGAAGAAAGGCACATACCTCATCAGTATGTGCCTTTTTTTATGGCATGGTTTTATCCAAATGAATGTCGCGGACGGATTGTTTCGGCTGTTTCTTTCTCAAAAAACGAATGAGATAGCACAGGATCATACAAGGAATTCCGCAGAAGAGGGCGATTCTTTGATTGGGATCAAATGCAAGGCCTACGCATGAAGCGAAACATAAGATCACAGCGGCGATCGGAACGAGAGGGTAGAACGGTGTGCGGAAGGTCAGATCCGAGACGCATCCGCCGTTTTTCACATAATGTTTTCGAAATAACAGCTGAGACAGTGCGATGCTCATCCACACCACGACGCCGGCAAATCCGGCTATTGCGACAAGCACCACGTAGACCGTGCCCGGGGCGGCGATGCTTGAGATCAAGGATATGCAGGAAACGGCCATGCTGGCGAGCAGAGCATTCAGCGGAATGCCTTTCGGCGTGACTTTTTTGAACCGGGCGCTGATCATGTTTTCATTCGCAAGAGACCACAGCATCCGGGTGGAAGCATACAGTCCGGAGTTGGCGACCGAAAGCAAAGCCGTTAAAATCACGAAATTCATGATATCTGCGGCGTATGGGATACCGATTTGGGAAAAGACCGCGACAAACGGACTTTCAATCACACCGGCTTCCTTCCAGGAGATCAGTCCGGACAGCACAAAAATGGCGCCGATAAAAAAGATGACCGTTCTCCAGGCGACATTTCGGATCGAACGCGGAATATCTTTTGCCGGATTGGCGGTTTCGCCAGCGGTAATGCCGATCAGTTCCGTTCCTGAAAAGGCGAAGCTTACGGAAATCATTGCGATGAAAACCGCAAGAAAGCCGTTCGGAAACAGTCCGCCGTGTGAGGTGAAATTCGACAGCATCGGAGCTTCACCCGAACCGTGCAATGAAATCAAACCGAACATCGCGGCGCCGCCTAAGATGATAAATAAAAGGATGGTGACGATTTTGACGCTTGAAAACCAAAACTCTGTTTCTGCAAACAATTTAACGGAGAATGCATTGGCGGCAAAAAGGAGAGCCGCGAAAATCGCGCTCCACATCCAGACGCTGCTGTGGGGAAACCAGCGCTGCATGAGGATACCGGAAGCTGTAAACTCCGATCCTACCGTCACCACCCAATTCACCCAATACATGATACCGACCATAAAACCCGTGGACGGCCCGATAAACGTTGTCGCATACGTTTGAAATGAACCGGTCACAGGCATGGCTACTGACAATTCTCCGAGACACTGCATGACAAGATACATCATCAAGCCGCCGATCAGGTAAGCGGCGATCGTCCCGCCCGGCCCGGCCTGGCTTAATGTATACCCTGTGCTCAAAAACAGCCCCGTGCCGATGACCCCTCCCAATGAAATCATAAATAAGTGCCTGCTTTTCATCGTGCGCTTTAATTGATTGCCGCCTTGATCAACATCCATCGTGATCTCCCCCTTTTTGCGTGGCGTGAGAACCTTCCGGCAGCCGAGAGCACGCGTGCCGGATTTGACTTTAACGTGACAATTTAAATCCCTTTAATGCATGTAAAATGACGTGTGCGGCTGCCCGGCTTGTCATATCGCGAAAATCAAGTGTCGGATCAACCTCAACGATCTCAATACCCGAGATGTCAGCCTCACTGGCTAAAAACCGGACCGCCTGAAGCAGTTCTTCGGTATACAGGCCTCCTGGGCCGATCGCGGGGCAGCCGGGCGCATGAGCTTGATCCAGCACATCCATATCAACCGAAATAAAAATGGCGTCGGCTCTTTTTTGAACGGTTGGCAAGACCTCTTGTATCGTTCGGAGGAGCCCTTTCTCCCGGATCATCTCCATTGTATGCACGTCTGCCTGCCGTTCTTTTAGATATTGTTCGTATGCCAAGCTGTTGCTGAACTCCCTGATTCCAAGCTGAATCAGGTTTTGTCCGCTTATGATATTTTCATCTAACAGCCGGCGGAATGGCGTGCCGTTTGTCGGTCCTCCGTCTTCTGTGTTGCGGACGTCGTGGTGGGCGTCGAATTGAAAGACGGCCGTTGTTCCTTTCGTTTCCGCAATGGCTTTAATGGTGGAATAACTAATGGAGTTGTCGCCGCCGAGAATGACGGGCACCCAGTCAGGCTGGTCCGTCAGAATGTCATGAATGGTCCGGTAAATGTGTTCGTGAGATGTGACGACATCCGTGACGTGAATCTGAATATCGCCGATATCGTACAGATGGTCAATGACATGCTCCCGCAGCTCCGCGGAATAAGCGGAAATGCCGCCGAGCGCCCGGCGGATCGCACCGGGTGCAAAGCAGGCGCCGGAATGGCTGATTGACGACTTAGAAAGCGGAACGCCGATCAAAGCCGGCCCCTTGATCGTTTGTCCCGCCCACGCTTCCGTCACATCGCCGATCCTTGTCACATGGCGGTCGTTGAAGAGGGAGCCGGCTTTTTGCAGAAACGGATACTTATCCAAGAGCGGCTCCCTCCCTTGAGACAACCGTCTTTCCATTCTTGATGACACGGTGTGCATGATTGACGCCGTAATGATACGGGATATACATGTAATTCGGCGCTTCCCAAATGACAATGTCAGCCGCCCGTCCGGCTTTAATTTGTCCGGCCTCTTCGCCTTTTCCGATCGCATACGCGGCATTAACGGTGACAGCGTGCCAGATTTCTTCCGCGGTCATTTTTAAATGAAGCGCGGCAATTGACATGATGAGCTGGAGGTTTTCCGTCGGTGAGCTGCCCGGGTTGAAGTCAGTCGCCAAACTGACCCGTACGCCCGCATCAATCATCTCCCGGGCTCTCGCATAAGTGTGTTTGCCGAGATAGAAAGTTGTGCCCGGCAGCAGGACGGCGATCGTTCCGGACGCCGCTAGCTTTTCGATGCCTTCGTCAGACGCCCCCACCAAATGATCGGCAGAAACAGCATGCAGCTCTGCCGCCAATTCCGCGCCGCCGAGCGGGTCAATCTCATCAGCATGAATTTTCAGGCCAAAACCGGCTTCAGACGCCTTTTTCAGGTAGTTCCGTGACTGGCTGACGGTAAAGACGCCTGTTTCTGTGAAAATATCGGCAAATTGCGCGAGGCCTTTTTCTTTTATTTCAGGCAAAAGCTGCAGCATGCGATCCAGAAATTCGTCAGGGCTGTTCCGGTACTCAGGCGGAATGGCGTGTGCCCCCATAAAAGTTGTGACAAGGTCGACCGGCTGGCGTTCGCCCAGTTTTTTGGCCGCGGTCAGCTGTTTCAGCTCCGTGTCTTTGTCGAGTCCGTACCCGCTTTTTACTTCTGCCGTCGTGATGCCGTATGACAGCATGCGTCCGAGGTGAAAAAGCCCTTTTTTAATCAGTTCTTCTTCGGAAGCGGCTTTCGTGTCTTTGACCGTTGACAAAATACCGCCGCCTTGCGCCAGAATATCCAAATAGGACATGCCCTGAATTTTTAAATTCAGTTCTTTTTCCCGGGACCCTCCGAATACAAGATGGGTATGGGGATCGACGAGGCCGGGGGTGACGAGCCGTCCCCCGCAGTCGATGATGTCTCTTGCCTCGTATCCTTCCTCCGCTCCTTGATGTCCGGCAAAAACAATGCGCCCGTCGGAAATGCCGATGACGGCATCTTCCGTGACACGAAGATCCTGCATGCTTTCGCCTGATCGGGGGCCGCCGGATTCCATCGTCAGCAGCTGGCCGATGTTGGTGAGTAGGGTATCTATTTGTTTCGGCATGTTACCGCTCCTTTTTCATCGGTATCATAATGTCTTGTTCCTCGGCGACTTGAGCCGCTTTTTCATAACCTGCGTCCGCATGGCGGATGATGCCCATTCCCGGATCGCTTGTCAGAACGCGGGAAAGCCGTTGTTCCGCAAGGATGCTGCCGTCAGCGACCGCGACCATTCCCGCGTGAAGGGAATACCCCATGCCGACGCCCCCGCCGTGGTGAAAAGAAACCCAGCTTGCGCCTGAGGCCGTGTTGATCAGCGCGTTCAGCACCGCCCAATCGCCGACCGCGTCGCTTCCGTCTTTCATCGCTTCTGTTTCCCGATTCGGAGAGGCGACAGATCCGCAGTCTAAATGGTCTCTTCCGATGACGATCGGGGCTTTCAGCTCGCCGTTTCTGACCAATTCATTAATGGCGAGCCCCATCTTTTCCCGTTCACCGTAGCCGAGCCAGCAAATACGGGACGGCAGGCCTTGGAATGTGACTTTTTTCTGTGCCATGTCAATCCAGCGGTGAAGGGCTTGATTTTCTGGAAACAGCTCTTTTAATAAAGCGTCAGTGCGGTATATATCTTCAGGGTCTCCCGACAGCGCGGCCCAGCGGAACGGCCCTTTTCCTTCACAAAATAAAGGCCGGATGTAGGCGGGAACGAATCCCGGAAAATCAAAAGCATCGGCGAGACCCTCATCTTTGGCAGCCTGGCGGATATTGTTGCCGTAATCGAAGACGATAGCCCCTTTTTTCTTGAAGGCGAGCATGGCTTCCACATGCTTTTTCATACTCTGCTTGGAAAGCCTTACGTATAATTCAGGCTGCTCCCGGCGCAGGCGGTCGGCCTCTTCAAGTGAGTATCCTGCCGGAATATAGCCGATCAGCGGGTCGTGAGCGGAAGTCTGATCGGTCACGATGTCAATATGGACGCCGCGGTTCAAAAGCTCATGATGCACCTCAGCTGCATTACCGAGAAGGCCGATCGATAAAGGCTCTCCGGCTTGTCTGGCTGCTTCGGCCCAGCGCAGCGCTTCGTCAATTGATGCTGTTTTACGGTCGCAATAGTTTGTTTCAATGCGTTTATCAATCCGTGTTTCATCCGCTTCAACGGCGATGACGACGCCATCATTCATCGTGACGGACAGCGGCTGAGCGCCTCCCATTCCGCCAAGTCCGGCCGTCAGCGTAAGGGTTCCTTTCAGACTGCCGCCGAAATGCTGTCTCGCAAGCTCAGCAAAGGTTTCATAGGTGCCTTGCAAAATACCTTGTGAGCCGATATAAATCCAGCTGCCGGCCGTCATCTGCCCGTACATCATCAGCCCTTTTTTCTCAAGGTCATGGAAATGCTCCCAATCCGCCCATTTCGGCACGAGAACCGAATTAGCCAGCAGGACGCGGGGCGCGCGGCTGTGCGTGCGGAACAGTCCGACCGGTTTTCCGGATTGGATCAGCAGTGTTTCATCATCTTTTAACGTTTTGAGGGAACGCTCAATCGCGTGAAAAGCATCCCAGTTTCGTGCGGCCTTGCCTATGCCGCCGTATACGATCAGATCCTCCGGCTTTTCGGCAACCTCCGGGTCAAGGTTGTTTCGGAGCATGCGGAGCACAGCTTCCTGCTCCCATCCTAAGCATTCAAGTTCGGTGCCGCGGCCGGCGCGGATTGATTTCTTTACATCAGTCATCTTGTAAGTCCCCCTTCATTGGTCATCAGTTTTTGGTGATGCTCATTCGGCAGAAAAGACTCCTTCTTCAGCCAGTCACTCAGATGCTCGATGTCATAAGAAAACACGCGGTCTTCTTGTATGGACGGCACGATGTTTCTCATTTCGTGATAGAGCTGTTTTGTGTACGAGGCGCAATGTTCCGCACCCCGGTACTCCACGGCCTGCAGCGCGCAAATGGCTTCAACGGCAAGCACCCGTCTCGTATTCGCAATGATCTGGTAGGCGTGCCTTGAGGCGATGGTTCCCATGCTGACGTGATCCTCCTGGTTTGCCGATGAAGGAATGGAATCGACACTGGCGGGATGGGCCAGGGTTTTATTTTCTGACACGAGGGAGGCCGCCGCATATTGCATGATCATCGCTCCGGATTGTAAGCCGGGCTGAGGGCTCAGAAAGGGCGGCAGGTCATTCAGCTGCGGATTCACAAGCCGTTCGATCCGGCGTTCAGAAATATTCGCAAGCTCGGCCGCCGCCACTTTGAGAAAATCCATGGCAAAGGCGATCGGCTGTCCGTGAAAGTTTCCGCCTGAGATGATTTTGGCGCCGTCTTCGAAAATGAGCGGGTTATCTGTCGCGGCATTCATCTCAATTTCTAATTTTTCTTTTACATACGCTAATGTCTGCCATGATGCGCCGTGGACTTGAGGAATACAGCGGATCGAATAGGCGTCCTGGACACGCAGCTCCCCTTGGACGGTCGTCAGCTTGCTGTCTGACAAGTAATAGCGGATTCGCTCTGCGACATCCATCTGTTCCTGATAACCGCGGGCGGCATGAATGTCCTCGTCAAACGCATCGATAATGCCCTGAAGGCCTTCGATCGTTAAGCTCGCGATCCGTTCCGACTGATAGGCCAGCTTTTCGGCCTCGAGGTAAGCGATCAGTCCCATCGCGGTCATGGCCTGCGTTCCGTTGATCAGCGCGAGCCCTTCCTTAGAGGTCAGGACGGCCGGCTGAAGGTTTGTCTGTTCTAAAGCATGAGCTGTCGGCATCCGGGCCCCTTCGTAAAAGACTTCGCCTTGACCGATAAGCGCCAGTGCGAGATGAGAAAGCGGCGCCAAATCCCCGCTCGCCCCCAGTGACCCTTGCTGCGGGATGACCGGGTGAATGCGATGATTGAGATACGCGAGCAGTTGATCAATCAGCTCAGTCCGCACGCCGGAAAAGCCTTTCAGCAAGGCATTGGCGCGCAAAAGCAGCATGGCCCGCGATACAGATTCCGGAAATGGATCACCGACGCCGCACGCGTGAGAAAGAATCAGATTCAGCTGCAGATCCGCAGCGTCTTCTTTTTGAATCAGCACATCGCTGAACTTGCCGAATCCCGTCGTAATCCCGTAAATGGTCTTCTCTTCTTGAACGATCCGTTCAACCGCCGCCCTGCTTTTTTTCACACGTTCCATGCTTTCGGCAGATGCTTGAACCTCTTCAAAATCAAACAGCACACGCTGGGCATCTGCGGTTGTCAGTGAGGAACCGTCTAACGTCACCATCATTTCAACCCCTTCCTTTACTTTGGTAAAGCGCCCATACAAAAAGGAGCTATGCCATGAAAATGATATTTCACGCATAGCCCCCTATCATCTGAAATCTATGGGCTGATTCATATGTGATTAATTCCGACTCCGAATGTTTCGTGCTCAAGCCCCTTAATCGGAGCTCCGATCGTGCCGTAAAGTGAAACAGCGATCCAATCGCCTTCCGCCTCGCTTTCATACGGATTTCCCCGCAAGACGGCAAACTTCAGGCCCACGGTACGAAGCAGCGAGCCAAGCAGCATTTCGCCCCTCGTCACTCCGTGCAAAGCTTCCATTGTGGCATGATACAGCGCATGTGATTCGCGATAACCCTCAGATTGAATGACACCGCTCTTTTTGGAAGCGGTTTCAATTGCGGCTACCACTTTATGCGCATCCATTGAACCCACCCTGCCGAGACAGACTTTCCAGCCGTCCTGTTCCAGCCGGCTGATCTGCTGGTTTTCTTCAGTCTCATGAAGCAGAAGAAGGACGGACAGTCGCCCGATGCGGCGGTCTTTGTGTAAGGTCATATATGCTTCACTCAATTCTTAAATATTCTGATAACTAGTAACTGTTTTTTATATTAAGTGTTTGCGAATCAGAAGTCAAAACTTTTTTTCCAGTCTTTCACAAATCAGATTGTTATCGAAGTAAAGCGGTACATCGCGAAGCCGGCGCTGTTGATCACATATTTCCGTCATCCGCGTCATAAAATGGAGCGTTGTCTTGAAAGCGTCTTAAGAAAAGAAGAGAGCGAGGAGATTTCAGAAAATGAAAACCAGTTTCTTTCGTGTGTGCCTGGTCTCAGCAGCGGTCATCGGATTCACTCTGCCGCAGGCAAAAGCCCAGCATCCGGTTTTTTCAGAGGTCAGCGTGCATGATCCGTCCGTCATTAAAACAGGAGATACATATTATGTATTCGGCTCACATTTGGCTTCCGCCAAGTCGAAAAACCTGATGCAGTGGCAGCAGATGTCTTCAAGCGTCAATCCCAATAATCCCTTGATCCCGAACGTCTACACCGAATTAAAAGAGACATTCGACTGGGCCCAGTCTGATACGCTGTGGGCGCCGGACGTCGCCCAGCTGTCTGACGGGAAATATTACATGTACTATAACGCCTGTAAAGGAGACTCGCCGCGATCCGCTCTCGGTGTCGCCGTGAGTGACAAAATCGAAGGGCCCTACAAAAACAAAGGCATCTTTTTGAAATCGGGCATGGAAGGAAAAAGCGAAGCCGGCACGACGTATAATGCAAACGTTCACCCGAACGTCGTAGACCCGCAAACGTTTGTTGACCATAAAGGCAAGCTCTGGATGGTGTACGGCTCTTACTCCGGGGGGATTTTTATACTAGAAATGAATCCGAAAACCGGTTTCCCGCTCCCGAACCAAGGCTACGGAAAAAAACTGCTCGGCGGAAATCACAGCAGAATCGAAGGCCCGTACATCAGCTACAATCCGGAAACGAAATATTACTATCTGTATCTGTCATTCGGCGGACTTGACGCAGCCGGCGGTTATCATATGCGTGTGGCGCGCTCTAAAAATCCGGACGGTCCGTACTATGACGCCGCAGGCCATAACATGCTTGATGCCAAAGGAAAAGACGGCAGTTTCTTCGACGACAAAGCAATTGAACCGTACGGTGTCAAACTCATGGGCGGATACAGCTTCGCCTCACAATCTGAAAAAGGCACGGGCTACGTATCGCCGGGACACAACTCCGTGTTTTACGACGGGAAAACGAAACGATCATACCTCATTTTCCACACCCGTTTCCCGAACAGAGGCGAAGAGCACGAAGTCAGAGTACATCGGCTGTACATGAACAAAGACGGCTGGCCCGTTGCAGCGCCATACCGCTACGCGGGAGAACCGGATACACAGATATCGGCATCCGCCGCATCCGGAGCCTACAAACTCATCCAGCACGGAAAAGACATCACAGCTACGATCAAAACCCCAAAAAACATCCGGCTTAACAACGACGGCACCATTTCCGGGGAAATGACCGGAACCTGGACAAAAACGGACAGCAGCAAAGCCCGAATTAACCTGAACGGCACAAATTATGACGGCGTCTTCCTGAAAGAATGGGACTCAGCGAGAGAGAAAGAAGTTGTGACGTTTAGTGTGCTGAGCGGTGATGGGGAGGCTGTTTGGGGAGTGAAGTAATCTCGTAAGTATGTTGCAAAGGATAAAAAAGAATTTTACCGGAGGTTAAACGATAAAGATAAAAAAGCTTTATCGTTTTTTTTGTTAAATACAATGATTTAACACGTTGTTTTACAATTCTAAATTTACATCATAGTTAATGTGATTTAAGACGAATATTTGTTCTTTTATAAAGAGTCGATTATAATAAGCTAAGTTATAAGTAAAAATTGAAATCGAATATATATTATGAGAGGAAAACGATTTAATGAATAGAAAACCAAAAATTTTTTCATTTTTTTCGGGTGCAGGTTTTTTAGATTTAGGGTTCGAGAGAAGTGGTTATGATATTGTTTTTACTAATGAAGTACACCAACCTTTTATGGAAGCATATAAATTCTCGAGAGCGAAACTTGGAATGGAACCTCCTCAATATGGCTACTATGAAGGTGATATTACTACGCTTACTCAAACAGAGGGGAAAAATTATCTTTCAGAACTAGTAGATAAATCTAAAAAAGAAGGTATAGTGGGGTTTATAGGTGGGCCACCTTGCCCTGATTTTTCAGTTGGAGGAAAGAATAAAGGAGGTACTGGTGAAAATGGTAGACTTACTGCAACCTATATTGAACTTATTCGCCAGCAGACCCCGGATTTCTTTGTTTTTGAAAATGTAAAAGGATTATGGCGTACAAAAAAGCACAGAATTTTCTATGAAGAAATGAAGACAATTCTTCATTCATCAGGATATATAACTACTGAAAAATTAATAAATGCTCTTGAATATGGAGCACCTCAGCATAGAGAAAGAATTATTATGATTGGCTTTAAAAAAGAGATGTTGGGAAATTTGGGTACTAAGGATATTCTTGAAGGTACCTCCATAAAAGAAGATGCTTTCCCGTGGGAGAAAAATATAAAGTATAGTATTAATGAAATAAATAATATAATATGGCCTGAAGTAGACAAATATAATGAAAACTCAACAACTCAACCTCCTAATAATATTATAGAAGAATTGACTGTGGAACATTGGTTTAGAAAAAACCAAGTTTACCAGCATCCGAATAACAAAAAATACTTCCAACCAAAAGCTGGTCTAATAAAGTTTCAATCAATAGCGGAGGGAGATGTATCTAAGAAATCATATAAAAGGTTACATCGTTGGCGCTATTCTCCGACCGCTAGCTATGGTAATAACGAGGTCCATATTCACCCTTATAAATCTCGCCGTATTTCTGTTTCTGAGGCTTTAGCTATTCAATCTTTACCAAAAGAGTTTGTTTTACCCCAAGATATGACGTTAACAAATTCATTTAAAACGATTGGTAATGGGGTTCCTTATGTAGCTTCATATGGAATAGCTAATACAATTCTTGATTTTTTAAATATATTAGATGTTTTAAAGTAAAAGACTGGACTATTTGTTCCAGTCTTTTTTAAATTTCTAGTTTGGCTTAATTGGTGGGTATTAAGAATAACGTTTTTGATATTCAAAATAACTCCAACAAAATTTCAAATGTTGTAACCTTGTAATACGGGGTGGTGATAGACTTGGCAACGCTAAATGTTTTAGAGATAGGAATTCGTATCAGAAAAATGAGGGAGCAGAAATTAATTAAACGAGAAGATTTTGCAGAAAGCATTTCTACTTCAGTAGAAAACTTAAAAAGGATAGAAAATGGAAATGGCCTTCCAAGTATAGAGTTATTAGTGAAAATATCTGAAAAGTTGAATACTAGTATGGAAAGCATCTTATTAAGAGATGATAATAGAAATGCTGAATTACCATCTAATATGGGTGTGTTAATATCCAAACTCAGTCCTAAAGGAAAAAAATTACTCGTTAATATCGCAAATGAAATCTATAAATATGAGACAATGTCTAATACCGAGGAGTAAATGTATGCATTTAGGTGATAGTAATTGTGTAGAGGTAAAAAAAGAAGGAAAAATTACAATAAAACCGTTAACTGCTTTAGCTGAGTGTTTCGAAGACACACTACCTAGCGGTGATATAAGTGAAATTTTGGATAATTTGAAATCCTATGTAAAGCAGGTTTGTAAAGCAAAGGCTTATATAAATCCTAGTACAAATGCTTTGTCAAATGTTAACGGTAAATGGTTTGAAGTGATCGTAGCTATTTACGCTTGGAATTATTTAATAGAAAATAAAATTAAAGATATTTCCATAATTAAACTTCCTAATAAACAAACCTTTAATTTTCAAAGGATTTTTAATGAAAAATCCCGGACTTTACTAAATGATCTAGAAAAATCTCTTACTTTAGCTAATCCACAGGTGAAAATGATTACATCGAACCCTGATATTTTAATTATCAGACAAAAAGACTTAAAAAAAACGTTTCATAATGAAAAAATTAAAAATATGAGTGTCCATAATATGAAAATTATAGATAATAGTTACAAAGACTTAGAGGGGAGGTGTGAATGGAGTTCATTAATTGGTGGAATTGGTCTAAAGACTTCTCTTAGACCTGACAGAAGATCACAGTTAGTGCATGAGGGAAATATATTAAAGTCTCTCTTTGCCCATTTAAAAATGAGGAACTGGAATAAAGACGTATATTTTAAATATTATGCTGCCTCAATGTCGAAGGTGTCTGGAAAAGATCAAGATGCGCTTGAAACAGCAGCAACTCATACTATAGTAAATGTGAACTCTACTCCAGAAAGAGCGGTAGACCACCTTTTTCACATAAGTAATACAGAGCAAATTCCCAAGATGTTTGATCAAATATTAAATTGAAATTATTTATTAGTCATATAAAACATGTGAGTAGATCGCCTAATCAGCTATCTTCCCGAAAGTATTGAATTTAAAAGACTTACATAGAAAATATTCTAACGAGTGAGGGTCAATTAAGCCCTCACAATCATTATTCTATATGCCACAAAATTCTTACAGGAACTTCATTGAATACTTGTTTTGCTACCCCTTTTCCCATAAATTTGAAGCGTGGGTCACTGCTATCTTCTCTAACAAAAAAGTAATTACTACTTACAGTACTAACCATACGTTGTATAGATGGATGTATTAATTTTGAATCTAATTTCCCATACCAATCTAAACAGTTACCATTTAGTTTGTTAAAATGATTATGACCTGTCCTTCCCTTTCCTAAATTAACAAAAAGAAAATTATCGTTATTATAACTTGCATACCCTGTAAACCAGTTACCCCCTTTTTGTTTTTCTAAAGAAAGACCGATTATTTGAAAAATCAATTTCCTTGTATATAATTTGCCCTTTATAAAATTATACTTCATCAAAACTTGCTTCCTTTCTTATATACATATGGTAAATTGTGTTGTAAGTCTTAGATCATTTTAGCATTATTCATACCTAATAATCATCTTTATTTAGAATAAGAGCTTTAATTTAAACGATTTAATTTACATACTCACCAATCCATCAATTAACACGGATGTAATTTGAAACGATTTAATCTAATTTTAAATTGGTGTGATTTTGAAGTTTCGCAGATTTAGATTTTCCTGCTGATATGGAAGGTTTTATTAACTGTTTACCGCATAAAAATGGTTACGATCTATCTTTATCTTCAAAAGAAGAGAACATGAAAAGATTAGTCAATTAGTTTCAAAGTTTTTCAGAAAATGAAAGTGTATATTTATTAAAAGAATAAAATAAACTTGATTAGTAAATACTAACCTTGAATTCAAAATGTAAGCGTTGACACCCCGTAAAGCCAGTGCTAAAGTATACATATCAACCCAATATCATTCACCCAGGATTGTTACTGCAAACCGCAGGCAAAACCTAAATTGCGTCAGACAGGGGGAGACCCCCGTGTTCTGTGCAGTTTGGGTTTTTTTTATACCCTTTTTTCGGAGGTGATGCTGATTTCATAACAAAAAAAGCCGGAGAAAGGCGGGCACCTTTCGTCCGGCAGTTCCCCCATTTTTAAGGAGGTATACTCATGGACTATCATAAAATATCAAAAGAGATTTTACAACTTGTCGGCGGGGAGGAGAATGTTCAGAGTGTCATTCATTGCATGACGCGGCTTCGTTTTAATCTGTATGACAATGCGAAAGCAGATCGGGACGGGCTGGAACAGACGGAAGGCGTGATGGGGACAAATATCAGCGGGGGGCAATTTCAGATCATTGTCGGCAATGATGTGCCGAAGGTGTATCAGGCTTTGATGGAGAGCAGCGGGCTCAGTGATGAAAGCGCAAACAAAACTTCGAAGCAGAAGAAAAATGTGCTGAGTGCCGTATTTGACGTGATTTCCGGCGTGTTTACACCGATTCTGCCGGCCATTGCCGGAGCCGGCATGATAAAAGGACTTGTCGCGTTAGCGGTGACATTCGGCTGGATGTCGGAGAAGAGCCAGACTCACAGCATTCTCACGGCTGTCGGTGACGGTGCGTTTTATTTTCTGCCGCTTTTGCTTGCGGTAAGCGCGGCGAGAAAATTCGGATGTAATCCTTACGTGGCGGCCGCTGTGGCGGGTGCGATTCTGCATCCGGATTTAACGGCCCTGCTTGGAGCAGGGAAAAGCATCTCCTTTATCGGTCTTCCTGTAACCGCTGCCACGTATTCATCGACAGTTATCCCGATTTTGCTGGCGATATGGCTGATGTCCTATGTAGAGAAAGGAATTGACCGAATCACGCCTTCATCTTTGAAATTGATTGCCGTTCCGATGCTTACGCTCGTGATCGTCGTGCCTGTCACCCTGATCACAGTCGGCCCGCTCGGCGCGATTCTCGGGAATTATCTGTCTGTCGGCGTCAATGATTTGTTCAATCATGCGGGCATTGCCGCGATGATTCTGCTTGCCGGCACATTTTCTCTTATCATTATGACCGGCATGCATTATGCGCTTGTGCCGATCATGATCAATAACATCGCCCAAAACGGACATGATTACATTCTGCCTGCGATGTTTTTGGCGAATATGGGGCAGGCCGGCGCGTCATTTGCGGTTTTCTTAAAATCAAAAAACAAAACCTTCAAATCGCTGGCATTTACGACGGGCATTACGGCATTGATGGGCATTACCGAACCCGCGATGTACGGCGTCAACATGAGATTGAAAAAACCGTTCGCGGCTGCTTTAATCGGCGGCGCGGCAGGCGGAGCTTTTTACGGTATAACGGGCGTCGCTTCTTACATTGTGGGCGGAAACGCCGGTCTGCCGAGCATTCCGGTCTTTATCGGGCCGACGTTTCTTTACGCGCTGATCGGGCTTTTTATCTCGTTTGCGGCGGGTATGGCGGCGGCACTTCTGATCGGGTTTGAGGATGTACAGTCTGAACGGGACAAAGCATCTGAAACGCCGGGTGTGACGGCAGGCGGAGAAATCATTCACAGCCCGATTAAAGGCGAAGTGAAAGCATTAAGCGAAGTGAACGACAGCGTCTTTTCCGGTGGAATGATGGGAAAAGGTTTTGCGATTCTGCCTGAAGAGGGCGCAGCGGTTTCTCCCGTAGAAGGGAGGGTGACAGCCGTATTTAAAACAAAGCACGCCATCGGCATTACGAGCACCCGGGGAGCCGAGGTTCTCATTCATATCGGGCTTGATACCGTCCGGCTGGATGGCAGGCATTTTGAGATGCACGTCAAAGAAGGCGATACTGTCGCGCCGGGAGATCTGCTGATTACTTTTGATATCGACGAGATAAAGGCTGCCGGTTTTGACGTGATCACGCCGGTCATCATTACGAATACGGATCAATATTCATTTACAGACGTGAAAAAAAGCGGAATGGTCAAACCGAACGAAGCGCTTCTGGCGTTATCCTGAAAAAGAGGTGGAGAAAACATGAAGAGATTTCCGGAAGGTTTTTTATGGGGCGGCGCAACGGCTGCCAATCAGATTGAAGGAGCTTATAAAGAAGGAGGCAAAGGACTTTCTACGGCGGATGTCTCCCCGGATGGCATTATGTCTCCGTTTCATGAGACAGACGATGCGCTGAATCTGTATCACGACGCGATTGATTTTTATCACCGCTATCAAGAGGATATCGCCCTGTTTGCGGAGATGGGCTTTAAAGCGTTTCGCACCTCCATTGCGTGGACGAGAATCTTTCCGAACGGTGATGAAACAGAACCGAATGAAGAAGGGCTGCAATTTTACGACCGTTTGTTTGACGAATTGAGAAAACATCAGATAGAACCGGTCGTCACGATTTCTCACTATGAGATGCCGCTCGGTCTTGTGAAAAACTACGGCGGCTGGAGAAACCGCCGGACGGTCGATTTCTATGAGCGATACGCCCGCACGGTTTTCACCCGTTATAAAGACAAGGTGAAATATTGGATGACCTTCAATGAGATCAACGTCGTTCTTCACGCTCCGTTTACAGGCGGCGGCCTTATATTCCGGGAAGGCGAAAATAAACAAAACACGATGTACCAAGCGGCCCACCATCAATTTGTGGCGAGCGCGCTGGCGGTAAAAGCAGGCCATGAGATCATCCCGGATTCACAGATCGGCTGCATGATCGCCGCGACGACGACGTATCCGATGACGCCGAAGCCGGAGGATGTATATGCGGCTTTGCAAAAAGAGCGGAGCACGCTGTTCTTTTCTGATGTACAGGCGAGGGGCAGCTATCCGGGCTATATGAAACGCTTCTTTAAAGAAAACGGAATTACGATCGAGATGAAGGAAGGAGACGAGGCGCTCCTGAAAGAACATACGGTGGATTACATCGGCTTCAGCTACTACATGTCGATGACGGCCAGCACGGCGCCTGAGGATCTGGCGCAATCTAAGGGAAATCTTCTCGGCGGCGTGAAAAACCCGTACCTGAAATCTTCCGAATGGGGCTGGCAGATTGATCCGAAGGGCTTGCGCATCACCTTAAACACGCTGTACGACCGTTATCAGAAACCGCTCTTCATCGTCGAAAACGGACTCGGCGCGGTTGATCAGCCGGAGGAGGACGGAACCATTCAGGATGACTACCGCATCAATTATCTGCGTGATCATTTAATAGAGGCAAGAGAAGCGATTGAAGACGGCGTCGACCTGATCGGCTACACGTCGTGGGGGCCGATTGACCTCGTCAGCGCCTCAACGGCAGAAATGAAAAAACGCTACGGCTATATCTATGTCGACCGCGGCAATGACGGAAAAGGCACGTTTGAAAGAAAGAAAAAGAAAAGTTTTTATTGGTATAAAGACGTCATCGCCACAAACGGAGAAAGTCTGTAAGCGCAATGTTCCGGAGAAAGCCGGCAAAATTGACATTCAGCAAAGAGAGGAGGACAATAAAAGCAGAAAGGCGGGATTCATATGTTTAAAAAAATTCTTGCAGCAGTAGACGGTTCAGACATGAGCAATAAAGCCCTGGACGCAGCGATCCATCTGGCGAAAGAACAGCAGGCTGAACTCACCATTCTCTATGCGGGACGTGAAGCCGTTGTCTCCACATCAGCTTTAACCGGGATTGTCTATGTTCCGGAAAACTTCATTGAAGACATCAAACATGAAGTCGAACAAAAAGGAGCAGCCATTCTGGAAGATGCCAAGCAGAAAGCGGCAGAAAGCGGAGTAAATGCGGAAAGCCTGTACGTCCAAGGCGAACCTGCGCATCAAATTTTAAACATAGCGAAAGAACAGCATTTCAATCTGATTGTCGTCGGAAGCCGCGGAATCAGCGGATTTAAAGAAATGATGCTCGGAAGCGTGAGCCATAAGGTCTCACAATTGTCTCCTTGTCCTGTACTGATCGTTCATTAAACAGAAGACCCTGCTGATGCGGGGTTTTTTTCATGAGAAAAGACCGCCGGTTTTCGAAAAATAGGGTGAAATCTTCCTCTGAATCAAGTAAAATGGCTGTTAGTATTTGTCTGAATAAACAGCCAATGATATGGAGGAAGCAAATCAATGCAAGCTGAACAAACATCAAATGCCGTCATCAAAATGGTCATTTCCATGGTCATTTTCGGATCAATCGGCTTTTTCTCAGAACATACGAATGTGCCTTCAATTGAACTGGTCTTTGTGAGATGTCTGTGCGCCTCATTGTTTCTGGGCGTTTGCTGGTTTGGTTCCGGACGGTACCGCACCGAACAATGGAACCGGCGGGAGGTGCTGCAGACACTGGCCTGCGGATTTTTTCTCGTGCTGAACTGGGTGTTTTTATTTAAATCGTTTGAGGAGACATCAGTGACGATAGCGATTTCCGTTTATCATCTGGCTCCGGTTCTCGTCCTTCTTCTGGGGAGCCTTATATACCGGGAGAAACTGCATATGGTGTCCGTCACTTCCATCGTAATTTGTTTTCTGGGCACCGCCCTGATTTCCGGCATCAACGGAAGTACATCATTTTCTCAGCTGATGGGATCGGGTATTATTTGGGCCGTGCTGGCCGCTCTTTTTTATGCTTTTACGACACTGGCCGGGAAAGGCATCAACAGCCTCAGCCCATACGCCGTCACCTGTTTGCAGACCGGATTGGGCGTTATCATTCTTCTTCCGTTCGTCCGTTTCGGCGCTTTTTCTGATTTGTCGCATGTGAACTGGATCATGATTGTGTCGACCGGTATCATCCATACGGGAATTGTTTATTTGCTCTTTTTTGACAGCTTGCGGTTTTTATCCACCCGGTTTATTTCAATCATCGTATTTCTTGATCCGGCGGTGGCGATTGTGCTTGACACCGTATTTACGGGATTTCGCCCCGACCTTTATCAATCTTTGGGGATTGTATTGATTTTTGCGGGAATGGCGCTGTCTCTGATTCGAAAGCAAAAAGCCGTGCCGGCGGAAACTCAGGCAGACAGCACCCGTATATAGGCGGCCGTACCGGCTGCTTTTTTTTATTTTGGGGCTTTTCAGCCATAACGAAAAAGCAGACAAACAGATCATGGAAAAAGAGGATAGTAATTGTATAATACTTCTTGTGTTTACAATTTAAGAAATTAAAGGAGTGAAGGGCATGATAAAGAAGACGCGTCATCTCGCTTTCTTGGCTGCATTCGGCTTTGCGCTTTGTCTGGCCATCGTATGTTCCGTATCAAAGCAGGCAGAAGCGGCAGCGGCTTATCCGGATGTGATGCAGGGACTTACCGGATTCGCGGGCAATGCGAAGGATCATAACGGAAAAGCAAAATCCGCCGTAACGGGAGGCCAGGGCGGCCCCGTCGTCTACGTCAGCAATCTCAATGATTTGAAAAACAATGCGGGCGGAACGGATCGCAAAACCATCGTCATCACAAGTGATATTTCTTCCCCGGGTAAAGCCGTTGTGACAGTCGGCGCCAATAAAACCATCGTCGGCTCTTATACCAGCCACAGGCTGACCAACATCTATCTGACCACCGGCTCCGGCTCAAACAATGTGATTTTCAAAAATCTCATTATCAGCCATAGTGCCGCCATTACAGGCAACAACGACATTCCGATGTACATAGCGAACGGACAGAATTACTGGATTGACCACGTGTGGTTTGAAGGACACAGCTACAATCCGAACAGCCACAGTGATTTGGGAAAGCTTCTGTATGTCGGCGCCAAAGCGGATTTTGTGACGCTGTCTAACTCTAAATTCACAGACCATCTGTACGGCCTGATTCTCGGTTATCCGAATGATGATAACGAAGGACGCAATTATATCGGCTATCCGCATATGACGATCACCAACAACTATTTTAATAACGTCTATGTGCGTTCACCGGGCCTGATGAGATACGGCTATTTTCACGCGAAAAACAACTATGTGACCAATTTCAATTTAGGATTCACCATTCATACAAACGCGACTGTCTTCTCAGAAGCCAACTATTTCGGTAACGGAAATGAAAAAGGCGGAATGATAGACGACTACGGGACGGCCCAATTCACCGACACCGGTTCATTCCCGTCGCTCAAAGCCCCGAAATCACCGCGCACCGGCTGGAATCCGAGATCAAATTACAGCTATGGCACCCTTTCAGCCCAGGACGCCAAAAACTTCGCCCAATCCTACGCGGGAGCGCAAAATACAAATCTCCGCTATCCATAATACGAAAAACCGCCGGCTGCCGGCGGTTTTTTTATATGAATAAAAGGTTCAAAATCCCTATAATCCTTAAAATAACCTTAAATACCTAGGAAAATATTGATAAACAATTTCAATGATATTACTATTGTTAAAACTGTTTTGCACAAGAAGTGGAACTTAACTCACCCTAACTGCCAGAATACTGGAGAGTAACATGAAAACATCAACCTGAATTCTATTACACAGAAAGAGATCTTACAAATAGAAAAACAATTTGAACGAATCGCATTAAACAAAATAAGAAACAATCAAGAAAAGTTTAGAAAAATGGAATTGAAAATTGAAGCTGCTTTTGGGAGAGTCGGAGACGAAAAAGAGATAGGAAAAGAAGTACGGGCCTCAGATTGTTTTGAGAGTACCTATCATTCACTGATATTTTTTTCTGCAGCTTATTTGGACGGCACCGGCTTTCACGATAATGAAGACGGCTATTGTGTAGACCATTTAGATATATGAGTTTGTGAAAAAAAGTTGTTTTCAGGTAAAGCGGGATATTTATCAGATCTAGAAAGTGATGGAAATAGCTAAAGAAATCCAAGATAAGATAAATCAATTGTTTTTAGAAGCTACAGATATAATAAAAATGCTAAAAGATTGGTTTATAGCTTTTAGTTATTTTTGGGGAAGAGATGTAGAGAGGTTAACAATCGATACCGCTACGCAGGGTACCAATACGACGAAGAAACCGGCTTATTCTATCTCATGGCGATTTACAGTGTATAAAAGATAGAAGGAGAGAATTAAATGTACTATTTTTATGAAATATCAACTCTCAATGACTATGATTCGGTTGAAAAAGAGTATAAAACAATAGAGGATTTAATATTTGTTATATTAAAAAATATGGAAAATAAACAATACGCAATGTATTCTTACTCTGTTTCAAATAAAGATAGTGATACTTGTATATTCTCAGCGAGCTTAAAAACAAATACTTTGTTTAATAAAAAAATCTCATTTATAAAAACCTCAGCAGAAGAGTACAAAAATACAATAATTGCGCATGAAAATATAATCTTATTGGAAAAAGATGTTGAGTTAAAAGATATATTAAATGGAGCCCCTTTAGCAGAGAAAACAATTATTAAAGATTTACTGGATTATGTTCTTTATCATATAGAAATAACAGATTCCGAGACAATCAGAATAGGATCTAGACATAAGGAAAATATTATAAACATTATTAAATAATGGCATTAAATAAAAAATAGATGAGCCTGTTGATCATCTTTTGGTTAACAGGCTTTTTAAAAAAAATTATAGATAATAAGTGGGTAGGTGATTAGAACTGAGACAGTAAAAGGTGACAATCGATTTAAACTTAGCTTGAATTCCAGAGCGTCATTCAAATCATTTACTACTAAATTAAAGCTATTAAGTAGAGAACGAGGAGACAGCATGGCCAAAATCGGAGACGGTTGTCTGGAACTTGAAATAACACCGAGAAGGTATCATGAGGCGAAGGATGATCCATTTATCTCAACAACGTTTGAACTGTTGGAACATAATAAAGCAATCGCCCGCGATTACTCTGCCGTTTTATTAGAAAGTGAATATAAAATGCTGATATCAGATATTGAAGCATTATCAGCAGGCAATCAAGACAGGATACGTTTAGAAACAATTGAACCATTTTTTATCCTAAGTATTGATAAAGAAAACGAACATTACAGATTTATCATTAGATTTATGGAGAATCATTCAAATACAACCTTCTATAAATTGAACTGTAATGAAGAAAAGCTAGAAATTTTCGTGAAGACTTTAAAATCAGATCTCAAAGACTCCAAAACTTTATTAGGGAGATAAACGGTGTACAAGACAATTAATGAATGGGTAGATTATATAGACGGAGGGTGCGCTGTCCTTCATTTTGACTTTCATGTGTTTAAAAAAGAGCTTTCACTTAAGATTCAGGTCGTTGAAAATAAAGCCGAATGTACGCATAACATTCTTTTTCAAAATGCAGCATCTGTTTATTTTAGTGCAGATATTGGTGATATGAGATTAGAAAAAATAGATCCGGAAGAATACAATTGGCAAGTATTTGAGATGAGTTACCACCCGGAAGGAATCGGTAATCTATCAAATGCTGTAATTCCGGAGTATCAATCAAATGCTAATTTTCTTATAAATATGAACAGCATGCTGATTGCTGTAGAAGCTGAAACAGTTCGCTTTGACGACCAATCATTTTATGCGTATCATCCGAAATCATAAATAAACAAATAAGAGAGGTTCCCAGCCTCTCTTTTCTTACATAACGAAACCGTTTACGGAGGTAAACATGAACACTCCTTTAAATTTACAAAAAGAATCATTGAGGGCTATAGGGAATCTGAATGTGATTAATCCGCTTAAATACAATTCGATTTATTCATGTGATCTAGTGAGTAAAGATACTTTTTCTCAATTAATGAATGACTTAGAGTTCGAAACAGCTCTAATAGAAGTAATGGCATTCCCTTCTTTTATTGAAGAATGGAAGAAGAAGGTTGAAAAGAAAATGATACATATGAATACTGTTTCGAAAAAGTTCATTCATATTGAATGTGCCCTAACCAAAGAACAATTGATGGCAGATCACTTATTAGATGAATTATATTTTTTAGCATCGATCAATGACTTTGTAGTTATAATAGCAAACCCTGCCAAAAATAAGTCCTATATGAACCTGAACACTCAAAAGGTTGATGTAACTACTGAAAATAATGAAAAAATCATTTGGTTTGAATACGATGCAGCAGATTTATATATCATTGATTAATTTAATATAAATTCCAGATTCCTAATCAACGGAGTGTTGCTGATGTTAGAACTTACCGCGGAGCGGGTTGGGTCATATAAAAGAGAGCACATCATCTATTTCAATGCGGGTCGGGATGATCAAGTGTTTATTGTGTCGGTGCATGATCACAAAGTAATATTGGAGGTTATGAAAGGCAGCTCTCTTTTAATCAAAAAAGAGTTACACGGATTTTCTGAAGATGCCCATTTCTATCTGGTTGATTCGTATGATGACACTATCGTGATCGTTTACCTGGAAAATCATACGTGTCAATTAGCCGTATGCTGCGTAAACAGTAATAAAATCAATCCGATTTGTTCTTTTCTATTAAGCGCCAATGTATTTCATCTGGGTGAGGATGGATTACTATGGATCGGATTAACGGACGAGGGTATGTATGATGAGAGAAACCCTCAAGGGAAAGCGATATTTGCTTTTCATGCAGAAGACAGAACGTTTTATTTTAAAGACGATTTTAAAGAAATGATGCATGAGTGCTATGCCGTACAATCGATCAAATCTGATTTGTATGTATGTTTCGAGGGAGAGGATTGCTGTATCATCGGGCATTATCAGATTGGACGGGACAGAATTCGTACTGTTGCAGAATATGTGCTGGACGGCGATCAATACTCCTATTGTGATCAGCTATCCGTTTCGAAAAAAAGGGTGCTGCTGATTCAGAGTCACGAGGATACCCTATTTGCATTTCATGAAGAGAACAAAGGCTTATCAGAGACTGACGTCATGATACACGGTATTGATAGAAAAGGAGAAACAACGTACAGAGCCGTACAGGACCGCATGTTTATCTTTCATGATAACGATTTATATCTGGTGAAGTATTGATTACTTCTATGCAGCATACATGCCGGCAGAATGAAAATATCCTGTAAGGAAGTGTTCAGTGATGAGAGAAAAGTTAATTGACAAGCTTGAGGAAAACAAGAGGCATTTTTTAATGAAACAGGTGCGTGCCTCGCTAAGATCTTGTGAAGAATCAGGGTTTGTTTATCAATTAGCTGAGGCAGAACAAAGCAGGCAGATATTTGAGACTATATTATCGAATTCTTTCCCAAGTGCAGTGCGTGAAGTTGATATAAGCGACAAGGAGACAGCCATATCGCTTATTTTAGAAAACATTGCGGATACGGGGGTTGAACGGATGAATGATATTGTTTATCTGTTTCATCCGTATAGTAATGAAGTCGGTGCTATCAAATGTGCGCTGAAGGATTGTGCAAGTCATCTGCACTGTCTCATGGATTTTATAGATTTTGAAGGCCGGCTGCTTTCTAACAGCTTTATTTTAGTGGAGCCGTCCTTCTCATTTTCTGTCTGTTTATTTCACACAGAATACGGCTGTGAGCTTGTGTGTAAACCGCCGAAAAGAGGTACAAGATGCATCCCTTTTTTATAAAGAACACAAAGGAATCGGCAGTCTTTCAATTTCGAATATATTCCTTATTTCATGAAGACAAAGCGTTGCCCGAACAAGTTTTTAAACAACGAAAACATTATTATCTATTCGAAGAATTCCACTGGGTCTTGTCTGAAGAAGGCTGGGAAATGCTCAAAAGTTTGGCGCATCATCATCACGATGAATTTATCTTAATGGCTGTTCTGACACAACCGGATGATATGAATCGGTTTTACGAGGAATTCGGATATTTTAACTGGTTAAAGATTCCTTTAAATATAACCGAAGATGAATATCTTTCAATCTTAACTGATTATCCAAAGCACAGTAAAAATGACAGCATAATGAATATTGCATCCCGCGTCGTATGGGCTTCACCGACTTTAAAGTGGGCGATTTACGGAGAGAGAGATTTTGAAATCTGTATTCTAGGTATTGATCAGGAGATTGCGGGAAAAACGTTAGGATCATGGAGGCCCTTAGACGACCGTGTTTTAGACTGGGTATCTGTTGTATTCCCGGATCAGATTGTTTCGGATGAATTTCAAAAAAAGCTCGCGGCGCATTATAAATACAAGGGGCAATGACATGAAAATAAAAATGAATAAGATAGTCGAAGAATCAGTAAAAGGATGTTTTTGTCATTTTGATTACTGCGGGCATCTGTATCTCGGACGGCATCAGAATGACGGGCTTTCGTTTACGATCATCGATGAATTAGGTGATATTCGAGTGATTCTGAGATGTTAAGATCCAACAGATATTCTTTAAATGATGACGTCATCCAAAACCTGAAATTACACAAAAAAGAATTAGAGGGTCCGCTGCCTTCAGATGCTGGGAGATTTGAAGAAGACTTTGAGGGGGCTGACTGCGCGGGGGATTTTTATGAGTATTTCGCGCTTATCTGCGGCAGCTTAGATTTTGTGTTGGCAGATAAACAAATGCCTGCGCGGCAGCGTAAAGCTTTATATAAATCCTTTTTTGAGCTGTATCCTCAATATGCGCAGCTGAAAAATGCTTTAACGGATTATCCGGAGCTCAGCCGGGAAATCGGGCGGCATGAACGGGTGAGAGGGCTGTTGGTCAGCATTTTAAACAAGAAAGGCAGGCTTCTGACGTGAAAGAACCAACAATAGCAGAATGTCTGAAGAAGGCTGATCTGATCCTGAACGGTCAAGCGGTAAGGGAAGAAGTGTCGGATTGGGCGCCTGAGTATGTGAGTGCAGATGATCCGGCGGTTGAGGATGAAAACGTTTGGGAGATGCTCGTGTATTTGAGCGGGTTTGATCTGAAAGATTCGCCTGATTCTTATCTGCATACGATAGAAGAATTAAAAGATTGGATGCAGACATATAAAGAAATTCATGGGGGTTTGTAAGAAAAATTCATTTGAGTCAGACATGCCAATTCAGAAAAAAAGGAGGCAAAAATGGAATGGCACAAACATGAGAAAGCAGTTCTGCTGGGGCCGGATTCGCCGGGTTGTTTTGAATTGACGGAGTTTACGTTCTATACCGGGTATAACGAGTATTATGATAAAATCCCGGTGTTTGAGCTGAATCTGACTGATGGGCAGTATGATGCCGTGCTGCGTTTTGAGGGTGTGAGGGCTGCCCGGCTGGATGATCTTGAAAGCATCACCGACATCCATCTGGATATCAGCCCGGTCGACGGCGGCTGGGAATCGATCCGCTACTATGTCGATGACGGGGAAGGAAGCATGAGCTTTTATTGCGCCAAATGGGTCGTGCTTGACATGAAGAAAAAGCAGTCCCCCGAATGGCCCGGCAAAACGTCAGGGTAAAGCGGCGGCATTTCGCGTATAATGAGGGGAGCCGGACAGAGAAGGAGTTTAGTCATGAATGAGTTTAATGAATATGCGATCAGCCCCGAAATCCGACGGGCGCTGAATGGCTTGCAATACACCGAGCCGACTGAAGTGCAGCGGCGCGTCATCCCCGCCGCGCTGCAAAAAAAAGACCTCGTTGTCAAATCGCAGACGGGCAGCGGCAAAACCGCAGCTTTCGGCATTCCGATCTGCGAGCTTGCGGAATGGGAGGAAAACAAACCGCAGGCGCTGATTTTAACGCCGACCCGCGAGCTTGCGGCGCAGATTAAAGAAGATATCACGAATATCGGCCGTTTCAAACGGATAAAAGCCACGGCGGTTTTCGGAAAAGCTTCTTTTGACAAACAGAAAACCGAACTGAAGCAAAAAAGCCACGTCGTTGCCGGAACGCCGGGGCGTGTGCTTGATCATATAGAAAAAGGGACGCTGCCGCTTGAACGGCTGGCGTATGTAGTGATTGACGAAGCGGATGAAATGCTGAATATGGGATTTATTGAACAGGTGGAAGCCATCATTCAGCATCTGCCGAAAAACAGAGTCACCATGCTGTTTTCAGCGACGCTGCCGGATGACGTCGAGAAGCTGAGCCGCACATATATGAAAGACCCTGAATTGATTGAAGTAAAAGCGGAAGGCCTGACGACAAAAGACATTGAGCATTTTGTCACCAGAACAGAAGAAGAGGACAAAACATCTTTGCTGCGTGATGTCCTGATCACCGAAAACCCGGACAGCTGCATCATATTCTGCCGGACAAAAGAAAGGGTCATCCAGTTAACCGATGAGCTGGACAGGCTGGGCTACCCTTGCGATAAAATTCACGGCGGCATGGTGCAGGAAGACCGCTTTGACGTCATGAATGAATTCAAGCGCGGCGAGTTCCGCTATCTCATTGCGACCGATGTTGCCGCCAGAGGAATTGATATTGAAAACATCAGCCTCGTCATCAATTATGATATTCCGCTTGAAAAAGAAAGCTATGTGCACCGCACCGGCCGAACGGGGCGCGCCGGACACCGCGGACTGGCCGTTACGTTTGTGACGCCTTCTGAATCGCGGTTCCTGAATGACATTGAGACATATATCGGTTTCCGCATCCAGAAGCGGGAGGCGCCGTCCGAGAAAGAAACAGCGGAACGGAAAGCGGCTTTTGCAGAAAAACTGAACGCCCGCCCCGATGTCAAAACAGACAAAAGCGAACAGTTAAACAAAGACATCATGAAGCTGTACTTTAACGGCGGGAAAAAGAAAAAACTCAGAGCGGTCGATTTTGTCGGAACGATTGCGAAAATCGACGGCGTTTCAGCCGATGATATCGGGATTATCACGATTTTGGACAACGCATCGTACGTCGAGATTCTGAACGGCAAAGGCCCGCACGTTCTTGACATCATGAAAAATACAACGGTCAAAGGCAAAAAACTGAAAGTCCATAAAGCCAAGAAATAAAAAAAGAAAGCCTGCCGCGCGCAGGCTTTTTTTACGCCGTCTCCTCGGGGACGAACGCAAGAATGCCAATCCCGATTACAAACAAAATGATCAGGCTGAACACGGCGGCTGACGAATTTCCGGTCAGCTGGGCGGTCACGGCAATCAAAAGCGGGCCGATAATCGAAGCGAACTTGCCGAAGATATTATAAAAGCCGAAAAACTCATTGGCGTTCTGTTTGGGGACAAGCTTTGCAAAGTAAGAGCGGCTCAGCGCCTGAATACCTCCTTGGGAAGTGGCGACAAGCATAGCCAAAACCCAGAAATCAAAAGCGGAATCCATAAAATAAGCATACGTGCAGACAATCATATACACGCCGATTCCGGCATAAAGCATCGTTTTTCCCTTAAACCGTTCGGCCAGCCGCCCATACAAAATCGAAAAAGGCGCGGCGACGACCTGAGTGACAAATAAAACAATCAGCAGATTTGCCGCGCTGATGCCGAGGTCAGCCCCGTATGACGTGGACATTGTAATGATGGTGCCGACCCCGTCGATATAGAAGAAATAGGCGAGCAGAAACAAAAACAGCGCCCGGTGCTTCCTGATCTGCTTCAGCGTGCCGGCCAGCCGTTTAAAACTGCTGATTACAAGCCGCGGCTCCCTCTCGATATAATAGCGCTGGCGGACGCGGAGAAGGAGCGGGATCGAAAACAGCCCCCACCATGCCGCCGTAATCAAAAAGGCAATGCGGCCGGCAGCCTGGGCGGACAGCGGAATCACCTCCGCTTGTGCTGAAAGAATCACGGCAATGCTGAGGAGAAAAGGGATCGTACTGCCGATATAGCCCAGCCCAAATCCTCTGGCGGACACCATATTCATCCGCTCCTTTGCGGCCACATCAACGAGAAACGCATCATAAAACACATTAGACCCGGCAAAGCCGATCGTGGAAATCGTATAACAAATTAATAACAGCATCCAAGATTCGCCGGGAATCAAAGCCAGCGCGGCGGTGCCCGCCACACCGATCAGAAAAAAGAAGGCAAAAAACCGTTTCTTGCATCCTTTGTAGTCGGCAATCGTTCCTAAGACGGGGCCGAGCATCGCCAAAATAAAAGTCGCGGCGGCAATCGTATAGCCCAAATAAGCGGTAGAATCCGCCGCGCTGACACCGTTTTCCGCCGCCGCGGCTTTAAAAAACAAGGGGAATACCGCCGTCATAATAATGACCGAATAAGCTGAATTGGCCCAATCATACAGCATCCAGCTGCTTTCTTCTTTCGAAAACCGTTTCATCACACACGCTCCTTCCCAAAAACCGGTTCTCTGCATTATATGCGCCGCTGCCTCATCGTTGGACAATGATTTCTGAACGGCGTTTTCTGATTGACCTGGAGATATTGACCTAGTTCAAAAAGGATGTAAAATCAAGGTGTAGCAGGTAAATGGTCAGGCGGGAGGGAGACAGAATTGAAGATTGCGAAAGTCATTAATAATAATGTCGTCAGTGTGCTCAAAGAAGGCAATCAGGAATTGGTTATCATGGGCCGGGGCATTGCTTTTCAAAAGAAAACGGGAGACCCGGTAGATGAAGCCCGCATTGAGAAAGTGTTCACGCTCGATAACAAAGATGTATCCGAAAAGTTCAAAACCCTTTTGTATGATATCCCGATCGAATGTATGGAAGTATCCGAAGAGATTATCAGCTATGCGAAATTACAGCTCGGCAAAAAGCTCAATGACAGCATCTATGTGTCGCTGACCGACCATATTAACTTTGCGATCCAGCGCAATAAGAAAGGGCTGGATATCAAAAATGCCTTACTGTGGGAAACGAAACGGCTGTACAAAGACGAATTTGCAATCGGCAAACAAGCGTTGGCCATGGTAAAAAACAAGACTGGCGTGTCTCTGCCGGAGGATGAAGCAGGCTTTATTGCGCTGCATATTGTCAATGCCGAGCTGAATGAAGAGATGCCCAATATCATCAACATTACAAAAGTCATGCAAGAGATTTTGAGAATCGTAAAATACCATTTTAAGATTGACTTCAACGAGGAATCACTTCACTATTATCGGTTTGTCACCCACTTAAAGTTTTTCGCGCAGCGTCTTTTTAACGGCACACATATGGAAAGCCAGGACGATTTTTTGCTGGAGACAGTGAAAGAAAAGTACCATCGGGCGTATGAATGCACGAAGAAAATCCAAACATGCATTGAGAGGGCGTATAAGCACAAGCTCACCAGTGACGAGCTGCTGTATTTAACGATTCACATAGAAAGGGTAGTCAAATAAGCATAATGAAAGCGTTGGCATTTTTTTCTTCATTCACATATGATCTTGTTAGGATTGTTACTGATAAGCAGGCAAAACCTAAATTACAATGAGCGCTGATCATTTCTGTTTGTGCTGATGGTAATTTAGGTTTTTTTAAGATTCATTATTATCATTATTCTGACCGATGTCCCCTTTTAACAGAATCATGTATGATCAATAAAGAAATCGCTTTCAAAGAAAGGGGAATGCCGACATGTTTTATCGTATGAAACGAGTGCTGCTGCTTCTTGTCACTGGATTGTTTTTGAGTTTGTGTGCGATCACTTCTACTGCATCAGCTCAAACAGGCGGATCGTTTTTTGAACCTTTTAACAGCTATAACTCCGGATTATGGCAAAAAGCAAATGGTTATTCCAATGGAGATATGTTCAACTGCACGTGGCGTGCAAATAATGTATCAATGACGTCATCAGGTGAAATGCGTTTGGCGCTGACAAGCCCGTCTTATAACAAGTTTGACTGCGGGGAGAACCGCTCCGTTCAAACCTATGGCTATGGACTTTATGAAGTCAGAATGAAACCGGCTAAAAACACAGGGATCGTTTCATCGTTCTTCACTTATACAGGTCCAACGGATGGCACTCCTTGGGATGAGATTGATATCGAATTTTTAGGAAAAGACACGACAAAGGTTCAATTTAACTATTATACAAATGGCGCGGGAAACCATGAGAAGGTTGCGGATCTCGGATTTGACGCGGCCAATGCCTATCATACGTATGCGTTCGATTGGCAGCCAAACTCTATTAAATGGTATGTCGATGGGCAATTAAAACATACTGCGACAAGCCAAATCCCGACAAACCCGGGAAAGATCATGATGAACTTGTGGAATGGGATAGGTGTCGATGACTGGCTCGGTTCCTACAATGGTGTAAATCCGCTATACGCTCATTATGACTGGGTGCGCTATACAAAAAAATAATGTACAGAAAAGGATTTCCGCTGGCGGAAATCCTTTTTTAATTAAAACGAAATAATCCCAATCAAAAGCGCCGCAATCGTCATCACAATCGTTGTTCCCACGGCCCATTTGATGGTGAATTTTTGATGATCGCCAAAGCTGACGCCCGCCATTCCGACCAATAGATAGGTGGATGGCACAAGCGGGCTGAGCAGATGCACCGGCTGGCCCAGCAAGGAGGCTCTTCCGATTTCAGCGGCGTCTATTCCGTAAGCGGAAGCGGCTTCGGCGATGATGGGAAGCACACCGAAGTAAAAGGCGTCATTTGACATGAAAAAAGTGAAAGGCATGCTGGCAATCGCAGTGATCAACGGCAGATGCGGGCCCATGGCATCAGGGATGAGGGAAACGAGAGAATGCGCCATCGCATCCACCATTTTTGTGCCGGAGAGAATGCCTGTGAATATGCCTGCCGCAAACACCATTGAGACAACGTTTAACGCATTACCCGCATGCGCTGAAATCCGTTTCTGCTGCTCTTTGACATTTGGATAGTTGATCATCAAGGCGATGGCGAACGCGATCATAAAAAGAACAGGGATGGGAAGCAGGCTGGTGATCAGCGCGGCCATCAGGGCGACAGTGAGCATCAGGTTGAACCATTGGAGAGCGGGACGCTTCAGCGGCGCCGCCTCCGGATCAGAGGACGGCGCGTGTTCAATTGAAATGACACCGAGCCGCTTCCGTTCTTTTTTTCCGAGGAGATAAGCAACGGCGATCACCCAGAGAACGCCGGCAATCATAGCGGGAATCAGCGGCGTAAAGACTTCCGACGTGTCCAATTTCAAGGAAGCCAAAACCCTCGCCGTCGGCCCGCCCCACGGAATAATATTCATGACTCCTGAACCGAGCATCGCGATCCCCGCCAGCACCAAACGGTTCATGCCGAGCCGTTTGTAAAGGGGCAGCATTGCCGCAATCGTAATCATATACGTTGTTGTCCCATCTCCGTCCAGCGAAATGGTCATCGTCAGAACCGCCGTGCCAATGGCGATTTTTAACGGATCCCCTTTGACAAGCGATAGAATTTTGGCAATGAGGGGATCAAACAGACCTGAGTCAATCATAATGCCGAAATACAGGATGGCGAATAACAGCATAATCCCGGTAGGAGCGAGGTCTGTAACGCCTTGAATCATCATCTCGCCGAGATCTTTGCCAAATCCGCTGATCAGGGCAAACACAACAGGAACGACAATCAAAGCAATAAGAGCGGAAAGCCGATTAGACATAATAAGATACATAAAGACAATCATCATCACAAAACCGAGTATGGCAAGCACGATATGACCTCCCCTGTTCAACAGCTGTATTGGTAAGCGCTTTCGCAATTTATTTCTGTGAAAATGGCTTATTTCAAAATGTGTATGACCGCATATGTAAATACAGACCTAAAATCCTAATGAGCGGATCAGCAGTTTATATGAAGAACGCCGCGGGTAAATGTGCTGTAGAATGTTTCGTTTTAAAAGGGGGAACTGACATGAGTGATGATCAAAACAAACGAGTAAATGAACACTCAAAGGACGAACAGCTGGAGCAGTACCGGTCTGATAACAGCGGCAAAAAAATGACGACCAATCAGGGGCTTCGCGTGTCTGAGGATGAACATTCTTTAAAAGCGGGCGTCCGCGGCCCCACGCTGATGGAGGATTTTCATTTTCGTGAAAAAATGACGCACTTTGACCACGAGCGGATTCCGGAACGGGTCGTTCATGCGCGCGGGTACGGCGTTCATGGGCATTTTCAGGTGTACGAACCGATGACGGAATATACACGGGCGAAATTTTTGCAGGACCCGTCCGTCAAAACGCCTGTTTTCGTCCGTTTCTCAACAGTGGCGGGTTCCAAGGGGTCAGCCGACACCGTCCGTGACGCCAGGGGATTTGCGACGAAGTTTTATACTGAAGAAGGGAACTATGACCTCGTCGGAAACAATATTCCGGTGTTCTTCATTCAGGACGCGATCAAATTCCCGGATCTCGTTCACGCCATAAAACCGGAACCGCACAATGAAATGCCGCAGGCTGCGACGGCTCATGATACGTTCTGGGATTTTGTCGCTAATAACCCTGAGTCGGCTCACATGGTCATGTGGACGATGTCTGACCGCGGCATCCCGCGAAGCTATCGGATGATGGAGGGCTTCGGCGTGCATACGTTCCGTTTCATCAACGAGAAAGGAAAAGCGCGCTTTGTAAAATTCCACTGGAAACCCGTGCTCGGCGTTCATTCCCTCGTATGGGATGAAGCGCAGAAAATTGCCGGGAAAGATGCCGATTTCAACCGCCGCGACCTGTGGGAAACGATTGAAAACGGCGGCAAAGTCGAGTATGAGCTCGGTGTTCAGATGATTGACGAAGAAGATGAATTTAAGTTTGATTTCGATATCCTTGATCCGACGAAGCTGTGGCCGGAGGAGTTGGTTCCCGTCAAGCTGATCGGAAAAATGACCCTTGACCGCAATCAGGACAATGTCTTTGCGGAAACGGAACAGGTCGCCTTTCACCCGGGAAATGTCGTGCCGGGCATTGATTTCACCAATGATCCGCTTCTGCAGGGCCGGCTTTTCTCTTATACGGATACACAGCTCATCCGTCTTGGCGGGCCGAATTTTCACGAGATTCCGATCAACCGGCCGGTCTGCCCGTTCCATAACAACCAATACGACGGCTACCACCGGATGACGATTAATAAGGGTCCCGTCGCCTATCATAAAAATTCCCTGCAGAACAATGATCCGTCGCCGGCTTCAGAAGAAGAAGGCGGATACGTTCATTACCAGGAAAAAGTAGAAGGCAGAAAAATCCGCCAGCGCAGCGAGAGCTTCAATGACTATTTTTCTCAGGCCAAGATGTTCTGGAACAGCATGTCTCCCGCCGAGAAAGAACATATCATCTCCGCTTTCTGTTTTGAAGTCGGAAAAGTGAACAGCAAGGACGTGCAGCAGCAGGTGGTGGATGTCTTCAGTCACGTCGACGCCGGGCTTGCCGAGCGTGTTGCGAAAGGAATCGGCGTGAACCCGCCGCCGAAGGACCGTGAATCTGATGAAACGTTCACTTCCCCGGCCTTAAGCCAGGAAAACACGGTGAAGACGGCAGCGACAAGGCAGGTCGCGGTTTTAACCGACCACGGGTTTTCTGATGAGAAAGTCAAACAAGTGCTTGACGCATGCAAACAGGCGGGAGTCAGAGCCGATATCATCAGCCCCGCGCTGGGAACTGTCAAGGGAGAAAACGGTACGGAGCTGAAAGCGTCAGCCACTTTCCTGACAGCGGATTCCGTCCTGTACGACGCTGTTTTCATTCCGGGCGGAAAACAAAGCACAGACAGCCTCAAAGCCCAAAAATCGGCCAGAGACTTCGTCAGCGAAGCTTTCAGCCATTACAAAGCGATCGGCGCCTCCGGTGAAGGAAAAGAACTTCTCGCCCTCGCCGCCGGAACCGAAAGCGGCCCCGGCCTTGTTCCGGACGGAAACCATGAACAATTTCTGAAGGCCGTGGCTGAGCATCGGCATTGGGACAGAAACATATAAGAATGAAAAAGCGCCTTTTATGAGAGGGGCGCTTTTTCCTTGTGAAAGTGAAATATCTGAACGAAGCATTAATATTGGGAGAAAACGAAAATGGCTTCCGTGCAAATCCGTATCTTCCGCTGTCCGGGACAGTCAGGGCATTGCATTATTTAAAGCAGGCGGGTTGATGAAATAATATGTTTCACCCTCTTTGGTTTACTTCCGCTCTGTGTTTGTGTATCTTAGGGGTAGATTTTCTGGAGGAGCGATTGATAGTGAAGCCGTTTACCGAAAAACAACTTGAAGAATATTACCGGCGTGACGAAAACATGATGATTTTGGTGTTTGCCCAGTGGTGCGTCAATCATGACCTTGATCCGATGGCCATTTACAGCAAGGCTTATCCCGGACAGCCTTTAAACGAAGAGCTGCGAAAAACGGCTGAAGAGCTTGTCGTGCCGAAGGAGGAATCAGAACCGATTCCTGATCAAACGGTTATCGGCGTTTTGGAGATGTTCGGCAACTCCGATTTGGCGGAAGCCGTTTATGAAGCCATTGCGCAAAGACCTTCACGGTAAAAGAGGCGTGGATTTTCCATGTCTCTTTTTTTCATGGAGAAAATGTGAAAGAAGGCCCAGAAACAATTTGCTGATCTGCGCTGTCTATAGAGTGTAACCCGTTTTCAAAAAGGGAACGGTAATGAAAAGGAGGAGTTGTGATGAAAAAGGCATTCAAAATGATGGCGGCCGTGCTCTTAACCGTGCTGACAGCCGCGCCGTTCGGAGGTTTCGCGCCTTCAGCCGAGGCCGCGCAAACCGCAAAGCCCGTTGTCAAAAGCCATACGTATAAGCATGTAAAACAGCTGACGTACCCCGAGGTCGCAAATACGGGAAACGCATCTTTTGAAAAGAAAATCAATCAGGACTTCAAACGCTATATTGAACAATCGTACCAAGAATATGTGAAAAACAAAAAAGACGGTGAAAAACAAGGCTACAAAGCGGAATACCAAACAGATTTCAAAGTGAAGTATAATCAAGACGGCAAACTCAGCATTCAGACGGAAGACTACAGTTACACAGGCGGCGCACACGGGCTGACATCCGTTCAGACCTTTAATTACGACCTGGCCGCAAAAAAACGGGTCACACTCGATAATGTGCTGAATACAAAAACGAAAGCTAACAAAACGAGAGACTATCTTTACGGCTACATCAAAAAACATGACGATCTGTTTGACCAGGACGTCAAAAAACAAGAGATCATCCTGAATAGCGAAAGACCTTTCTTCTTTACGAAAAACGGCATTGCCGTTGTGTTCGGACAATATGATCTCGGACCTTACGCGGCAGGAATCCGGGACGTTTTCGTACCTGCATCCGTCTATCAATAAAAAAAAGCGATATCACTCCAAAACGGAGCGGTATCGCTTTTTCTATTACCAGACAAACAATCCGACAATCGCCGCGCTCAATAAGGAAACGGCAATTCCGCTGACAAGCAGCTTCCAGACGTTTTTTCCGATGATGGCTGATTTTTCACCATCAAGCAGAGATTGATAAGATCCGTAGATCATACCGATGGTGCTGAAGTTTGCGAATGATGTCAGGAATGTCGTAGCCACGGCAATCGTGTGCGGCGGAAGTGAATTCAGCTGCCCTTTCAGATCGGCCATTGCCACAAATTCATTCGTCGCGAGCTTGATGCCCATCAGCTGTGCGACATACATCGCGTCATGTACGCCTAATCCGAGAAGGAAGGCAAACGGACTGAAGATGTATGAGAAAATCTTTTGAATGGTCAACCCGTGCATGAACAGCCCGAGTACGCCGTTTAACGCGGCCGTTAACGCCACATAGCCGATCACCATCGCTAAAATGACAATGACCATGTTCATGCCGACAAGCATACTGTTAGAAATCGTGGAGAAGAAGTCTTTTTTCTCCGCTTTTGAAGGCACGTAAATAATATCATCCTCTTTAGAAACGTCCACGGGATTCAGCATATTGGCGATTAAAAGCGCGTTTAAGCAATTCAGCGGGATGGCTGTAAACACATAAGTGGACGGAACCATCGTCAAGTATGATCCGATGATCGAGCCGCTGATGCTGCTCATGCTCATCAGCCCGAATGTCAAAAGCCGATTGTTGCTGACGGCGGCAAGCTGCTGGCGGATGACGGCTAAAGCTTCCGTATTTCCTAAAAACATCATCTGGATGGAGAAAAAGCTCTCCAGCTTCGGCAGACGGGATATTTTAGAAATCAGCCAGCCGATTTTATCAATGAGCCACGGCAGAATACCGAAATACGACAGCATATCAAAGAAGGTCACGACGAAGATAATCGGCAGCAATGCGCTGAAGAAAAAATCAACCGTCGGGTTCGCCATGACAGACGGAAAAGCGAACGCAATCCCTTGACTGGCGCAGGAAATCAGCCATGTAAAGAACGCGCCGATCTTCCCGATGACAAAGCCGCCGACTTTTGTCCCTAACATAAACCAAGTAATCAGAAACTCAAAGACGAGGAGCATGACAATCGGACGCCATTTAATCTTCTTCTTGTTGGGAGAGCATAAGAAAACAACAGCCATGACAACAATGAGACCGACAATGTTCAATAAAAAGTACATGTGAGCAACTCCTATAAGGGTATTATGGAAATAAAAAAAGCTCTTATTCGTCACAAATTCCTGAAAGCCAGAAAGTGTGATAAATAAGAGCCAAAAGAAAAGAATAGACAGCGTCATATGCTTTTCACTCGTTCAAATTTATGCAAACTTTCTTGTAGTCTAGTCTTTTACGGCACTAGGTAGAAACAATCAGACCATATTACTGATCATATACAAGAATAACGATATTACATGAGATAGCAGTATTTTATCGTTTCAATTTTTGAAAATCAACCTTTTTAGATATTTTCAAAATAATAAATTTATATTATAAATAAAGAAAATAAAGGATGTGCATAAGTAATTGGATAATAAAGGTATAAAAAACCCTAAAAACCGTTCCGGTTCATTGTAAAGACGGGATGCAGCTGATAAAATGGATCTGAGGGCACAGCCTTCAAAAGACGGCAGAAAAGGGGTCATTTTCGTGATCATCCAGTTCATTCGTTACAGATAATGAGAGGTATAGATGAATAGGCTAAACCTTCCAATTCGGCAAGGTTTATTTGTCTATGCCTTTTTCATTTCATCGGAATAACGAATGAATGAGGTGTTTTTTTGACGTCTATAAAAAGAAAACGCGCGGAATTACTGCAATCATGCCAGTCCGTGTTCAGGTGTCCGCTATGCCGGTCGGCCATGGCGGTCTCACAATACCGAAGCTTGATTTGCGGACAGGGGCATACATTTGATATATCAAAGCAAGGATATGTGAATTTCCTCAATAAATCGGTCAAAACCCGCTATGACAGGCAGCTGTTCGAAGCGAGACGCGAGCTTTTTGACAGCCGGGAATTTTTTGCGCCGGTTCAAAAGGAGATTGCCGCCATCATCACCCATATTCAAACTCCGCAAACATCAGCGGCGATATTGGATGCGGGATGCGGAGAAGGCTCTCATTTAGCCGCCGTATGCAAATGGCTTCAGCCCGCTTTTTCCGTGACGGGAATCGGCATTGATCTCTCGAAAGAAGGTGTGCTGCATGCCGCAAAGGCCTTCGGGAATCATTTGGTTTTTGCCGTCGCTGATGTGGCGGATGCGCCGTTTGCCGACAGCTGTTTTGATGTCGTGATGTCTGTTTTATCACCTTGGAATTACAAGGAATGCAGCAGGCTTTTACGAAAGGGCGGCACAGTCATTAAAGCGGTGCCGCGGCGTGATTATTTGAAGGAAGTAAGGGAATTCTTCTTCGGAGACAGTCCTCGGCTGAATGACACCGCCGATTCTGCGGCCGGACGATTCCAAGCGGGCTTTCAAACCTTTGAGCGCAAACGGCTGTGTTACACAAAGACTTTAGCGCAGCCTGACCTCGAGCGGCTTGTGAAAATGACGCCCTTAACATGGAAATGTACTGATGACAGCATCCGGCGGTTCATCAGCCGGAAAGAGGCTGCTGTCACGATAGATATCGATATTTTAATCGGAACCGATCCGCTGTAAAACGGAAAAGACACGCTAATCGCGTGTCTTTTTTTTATTTCCAGACTTCTCCGGCAATGTTGACGACATGGCGCAGTTTCGCCCATTGCTGTTCTTCTGTGATCAGGTTTCCTTCCTCAGTGGAGGCGAATCCGCATTGCGGGCTGAGGCAAAGCTGGTCCAGGCTGACATATTGTGAAGCTTCTTCAATCCGGCGTTTAATCGCGTCCTTGTCTTCAAGTTCGCCGTGTTTCGACGTAATCAAACCAAGCACAAGCTGAAGATCAGAGCGTTTGACATAACGGAGCGGTTCAAAGCCGCCGGAGCGGGAATCATCATATTCCAGGAACAATCCGTCAAGATCAAGCCCGTCAAAAATCGTTTCAGCCGCTGCATCATAGCCGCCTTCAGCCGTCCATGTGGATTGGAAGTTGCCGCGGCAGATATGCATCGTAACCTTCAGATCGTCAGGGCGATCCTTGATGGCGTCATTAATGGAAGCGGCAAACAGCTTGCGCAGCTCATCCGGCGTCGTGCCGAAAGCTTCAATCTGACGAAGCCCCGCTTCTGATAAGAAAACGGCCCATGCGGTGTCATCGAGCTGAAGGTAGCGGCACCCGGCGTCATAGAAAGCTTGAATCGCTTTTTTATACGCTTTTGACACATCGTGCTGAAATTGTTTGTAATCATTCTGGTAGGACGCTTTTTCCAATTTTCCGCGGAAAAACAGCATATTCGGACTTGGGATGGTCATTTTCGGAACAGCATCGCCGGCAATGCTGTGCAGGAATTTATAATCTTCGAGCATCGGATGCTGAGAAAAATCAATAGCTCCCGTTACTTTAATGCCGCGCGCTTTCGTCTGTACGTTGTGAAATTGAATGCCGCTTTCAGGCGTAAACGCTTCGACGCCGTCTAAATTTTCGAGAAAATCAAAATGCCACCAGGCCCGTCGGAATTCGCCGTCAGTCACGACATTGAGGCCGGTTTCTTTCTGCTTTTCCACGCTGCGGATGATTTCTTTGTTTTCGATTTCGCGCAGCTGTTCTGCCGAAATCTCACCCGCCGCTCTTTGCAGGCGGGCTTGCTTCACAGCCGCCGGCCGCAGCAGGCTTCCGACCTGATCCGCGCGAAACGGCGGGTTTTTTCTTAGAAGCGTATGCAATGGTTGTTCTGTGTTTTGCTGTGACATGAACGATTCCTTCTTTCCTGATGAAATATAAAAAAACTCTTCCCTCGGATAGGGAAGAGCTTGCGTCCGCAAACCTCAACCTTATCTTCAGGATTTAGCACCATTCTGCTGAACAGCGGTTGCCGGGTATCATAGGGCCAGTCCCTCCACCTCTCTTGATAAGGAAATATGCTATTTTTCAGAATAAACTGTAATACTATTAATCTTAGTATGTTTTCTCATATTGTCAATATATTTCGATAAATATTTTTATTTGTCACCCTCAAATAGAATCATATCTATCACAATGGCGATCGCGAGACAAAGAACGATATCCTCTTCCTTTTCAATCTGCAAATGATAGGAATCGCCCCAGCTCATCCATGATTTGGTGACAGTCATCCGGTTTGATTTTCCGTCTGTCACTTGAAAATTCCGGCCCCACACATCGCCGGTAAGATCCCAGCCGAGTCCGGAAATTTCAAATTTCGGTTTGAAAAGCGTGACTTTCTTGATGACTTGGCAGACGGGTTTGCCGCTGACGGAAATCTCGTAACGGGGAACGAACGACATCAGTTTCTGATTGACGCTGGCGAGCGTGCGGCCGTCCAAATCAGTCAGCTTCAGTTCATCACCGAATGAAAACAGCTTTCCTTCAACATTGTAGACTTCTTTTCCGCTTTCAAGAAACACTTGAAAACGATTCTTAAACGTAAACATTCGCTCTTTGATGTAAAAATGGTACATAAAAAAACTCCTTTTTTATGTTGTACGAAAAAAGGAGGCGGTTGGTTTCATATCGGCCGGGTGCATAAAAAAAGGCTGCCGATTTTGCGGCAGCTGTCGTCTTTATGATAGCGGCATCCGGCGTTTTTGACGGATCGCATTTAAATCAATGATGTTATTCGTGTCGGCAGCTGTCACCAGCGGGCTTGTCTTTGGCGTTTTCCGGCGGTTGTCCTTACTGAAAGAGAAAACAAGATACCCTGTCAAAGCAGCAAAAATAAGTAGCATCATTTTACATACCTCCCAAAAAAAGTTTTGGTATTATTATTGTACGAAAAAACAAACGAAAAGTATTCAAACAATTGTCACTTTTTTAAAAAATAACGTCATTTTCCGTAAAAATGACTATGGGTTGAAGAAATTTTGCTCTTGTTGTGGTTCTATAGATTGTATCGGCTGATGAATGATGATCGTTTATATAACTTTTTCACTATTTTTTGTAAGCATCAAATTAACTACTTCGTTGTTTTCGTTTGCCCTGTGTTATTCAGTACCCTAAAAAACCTTATCATATGCAAAATAACTGCTTCTAACAGATGACTGCGGGATGACAGCGCTTTCTTTATTTTTTTAAAGAAAACGAGATGTTATCTTAAAAAAATCGTTTGAACATTTTCCGCAGCTTTTTAAACGGGTTTGATTTCGTCTCCAGAATACGCGGGTCTTTTAAGGTTTTTTTCAATTCTTTCGCTACAGTCCCTCTTGCCATAGTCTTCACTCCTTCTTTCCAATTCATACCTTATATACGGAAAGAAAGAAGGAAAGGTTTCATGTGAAAGAAAAAAACCAAAGCAGGGGGCTTTGGTTTTAAGCGCGCTCTTCAAAGAGCCTGGCGATTTCAACAATGACGTTTACCGCCTTTTCCATATGATCGACGGAAATGTATTCATATTTTCCGTGGAAGTTTTGGCCGCCCGTAAAAATGTTCGGTGTCGGCAGCCCCATGTAAGAGAGCTGTGATCCGTCGGTTCCGCCCCGGATCGGTTCGATAATCGGTTCGATATCGAGGTTTTTCATGGCTTGATAGGCGACATCGACTATCTCTTTGACCGGTTCGATTTTTTCTCTCATGTTGTAATATTGATCACGCAGTTCAAGCTTGATGCTTTCCTTGCCGTATTTGGCCGCCAGCGCATCGGCGGTTTTCTGCATATATTCTTTTCGTTCTGCAAAGCGGTCTCTGTCAAAGTCTCTGATGATGTACGACAGGGCGGCTTCAGAAACGTCTCCGTTCATGGAAAGTAAATGATAGAAGCCTTCATACCCTTCCGTATATTCCGGCGCTTCTTCTTTCGGCAGCGCGTGATGAAATTCCATCGCGATTTTTGAAGCGTTGACCATTTTGTTTTTCGCCGTTCCCGGGTGGACGCTTTTTCCGTAACAAGTAAGCTTTGCGGCGGCTGCGTTAAAGCTTTCATATTGCAGTTCGCCGAGGGGGCCTCCGTCTATCGTGTAGGCGAATGCGGCGTTGAAGCGGCCGACATCGAATTTGTGAGGGCCTCTGCCGATTTCTTCATCGGGCGTAAACGCGACCCGGATCGTTCCGTGTTTGATGTCCGGATGTTTGATCAAGTACGCCATTGCCGTCATGATTTCGGCAATGCCCGCTTTGTTGTCGGCTCCGAGCAGCGTCGTGCCGTCTGTTGTGATCAGCGTCTGGCCTTTATAGCGGGAGAGCTCCGGGAATTGCTCAGGCGACAGGACGACATTGAGTTTGTCATTCAGAACGATATCATGTCCGTCGTAGCTCTCAATAATCTGAGGATTCACATTTTTCCCGGTAAAATCGGTCGCGGTGTCCACGTGAGCCAGAAAACCGACAGTCGGCACGTCTTTATCCGTATTTGCCGGCAGAATCGCCATGACGTACCCATTGTCATCGACTGTGATGTCTGTCATGCCGATCGACTTTAATTCATCTGCCAGCATGTTGGCCAATGTCAGCTGGCCGGGGGTTGAAGGGCAGTTTTCATTGTTTTCGTCAGACTGTGTATCGACTTTTACATAAGAGGTAAAGCGTTCAATGATTTCATTTTTCATACCGTCATCTCCTTTGTCTTATCTTACCATGCGCGGGGGAGGGATTTCTATTTCACAACCCGTTTGAATCGAGGGCTCTGTGTATTACGCGAATGAAAACAAATTATGAAGAAACGATGACTAAACGATTAAACTTTTTGGAAATGGATGATTGAGGAAGAAAAAACCGATATAATATGGTCAATTCATTCAATAGGGGAGGCTTTCTTCATGGCGATTTTAGTGACAGGCGGAGCGGGTTATATCGGAAGCCACACATGTGTCGAGCTGTTAAACGGCGGCTATGACATCGTGGTTTTGGATAATCTGTCAAATAGTTCACCGGAAGCATTGGAGCGTGTGAAAGACATTACCGGAAAAGGGCTTGTATTTTATGAAGCGGATCTCCTTGACCGTGACGCCGTTCACCGGGTGTTTGCTGAAAATGAGATTGAAGCCGTCATTCATTTTGCGGGATTAAAAGCCGTCGGTGAGTCTGTAGCTGTTCCGCTCCGTTATTATCATAATAATCTGACGGGGACGTTTATTTTATGTGAAGCCATGCAGGCACACGGTGTGAAAAAAATCGTCTTCAGTTCTTCAGCGACGGTTTACGGCGTTCCGGAAACAACGCCGATCACTGAGGATTTTCCATTAAGCGCGACCAATCCTTACGGGCAGACAAAGCTGATGCTGGAACAGATTTTACGCGATCTGCATAAAGCGGATTCTGAATGGAGCATTGCGCTGCTCCGCTACTTTAATCCGTTCGGCGCGCACCCGAGCGGGCGGATCGGAGAAGACCCGAACGGCATCCCGAATAATTTAATGCCGTACGTCGCACAAGTCGCTGTCGGCAAGCTTGAGCAATTGCAGGTGTTCGGCAATGATTATCCGACAAAGGACGGCACCGGCGTGCGGGATTACATCCATGTCGTTGACCTTGCCGAGGGCCACGTCAGAGCGCTTGAAAAGGTGCTGGACACAACGGGCGCCGACGCCTATAATCTCGGCACGGGAAGAGGCTACAGCGTTCTTGAGATGGTCAAGGCGTTTGAAAAAGTATCGGGAAAAGAAGTGCCGTACCGTTTTGCCGCCCGGCGCCCGGGAGACATCGCCGCATGCTTCGCAGACCCGGCAAAAGCAAAGGCTGAATTAGGCTGGGAAGCAAAGCGCGGGCTTGAAGAAATGTGCGCCGACTCTTGGAAGTGGCAGTCCTCCAATGTGAACGGGTACCAAAAGGTGTAAAAAGAAAGAGACCTTCAAATGGTGAAGGTCTCTTTTATTACGGTCATTATTTAATTTTCACTTCAACATCGTTGCTGAACTTTAATTTCCAAGTGCCTTTAGAGTATGCGTTTTTATCAACTTCAAAAGCTTTTACGTCAGTAACTTTAATGTTCGGGTTCAAGTCACTTAAAATTTTACTGTTGTCTACTTTTGTTTCTGTTGCATAGCTTGAAGAAGCATCAATATCTGAATCATAGGATGTTCCTTTAGAATCTACTAATTTCGCTCTTGGAATGGAGAAAGAGCTTAACGGCTTGTTTGAAACATTTTTAACTGTGTATTGAACAGCTACGATAACGCCGCCGTCAGACGCTTTTTTCTCGACAAATTGAGAGCCTACTGAATCTCTTTTTTCGACTTTCGTAACAGTAACTTCAGTTTTCTCAGTCTTAACAGTGTCACCGATGTTATACAGTTTTTCCTTGGATTCCGCAGCTTTTGAAGACGCGGTTTTAGATGATGAAGATCCGCCTCCGCCGCCGATGTTTACGAGAATGATAATAACCACTACTGCCAGAAGCAATGTGATAATTTTATGTCTCATAAAAAAGTTTCTCTGATCTTTACCGCAGTTTGGGCATTTTTTAACGCCTTTAGCGATTTCTTTGCCGCATGCCTTACAAGACACCAGGTTGCCTGCCATAATATTTCCTCCTATGTAAACTATTTCTTGAAAACTACATACTATAATGCCTGTAAAATAACCTACAGTCAATAATATTTTGAGAAAAAAAGTATTTTAATGATTTTTTAGTCATGTATTTTAGTGCCTTTTTTAGTATCGGCAGATCGCTCATATTTTTTATACGTTTATTGAAAAAAGAGTGGTTGAACATGTTCGTGATTTCCCGTATAATCTTGAAAGATATACAAAAACTGAACATAAAAAACAGTGGTTTTCTAGGGTTCCGCAATGCTGAATTGGTCTGGACCGAGAGAAAACACACAGCAGGTTCCTGCTGTGACACGTTGGGATAAAAGCCCGGGAGTTTCTGCTCTTTTAATGAAGAGTGCTCTCCCGGGCTTTTTTGATTTTATATAAAGGGAGTGTCTGGGATGAAAAAGAGATTGCTGGATGTGCTGATGCTGATTATTGGGGCTTTTATCTTTGCTTTGGCCGTTAATTTATTCGCCATTCCGAATGATCTTGGAGAGGGCGGGGTAACGGGAATCACCCTGATCTTGTACTATGTGTTTGAATGGTCGCCCGGGGTGACGAATATCATTTTGAACGGGATCTTATTGATTATCGGATATAAATTTTTAGACGGAAAAACAACGCTTTATACGATCATTACCGTTGTCGCCAACTCACTGTTTCTGCATCTGACGCATGATTGGCACTCGCCTTCACATGAACTCATTATTAATACTATTTTTGCGGGTGTGTTTGCCGGTGTCGGAATCGGGATCATTATTCGAGTCGGAGGCACGACTGCGGGTTCTGCCATTTTGGCGAGGATTGCGAACAAATATCTCGATTGGAATATCAGCTATGCGCTTTTGTTCTTTGATCTGATTGTCGTCTTCAGTTCTTATTTCATCATCGGTGCAGAAAAAATGATGTTTACCATTGTCATGCTGTACATCGGAACGAAGGTGATGGACTTTATCATTGAAGGCCTCAATACGAAAAAAGCGGTGACGATTATATCTGAGCATAAGCACGAAATCGCTGAACAGGTCAACACGCTTATGGACAGAGGGGTCACGCTGCTGTCGGGTAAAGGAAATTACACGGGGCAGTCGAAGGAAATTTTATATATCGTCATCCAGAAACAAGAGCTTTCCATGCTCAAAAAAATTATTAAAAGCTGTGATACAAAAGCGTTTGTCATTGTTCATGATGTGCGTGACGTCTTTGGTGAAGGCTTCGTCGATATCTCTAAATAAAAAGGATCCCTCTGCCTGCGCGGAGGGTTTTTTTCTTATGTCGGCAGAAGCTGTTATGATCCGTTTCCCGGGAAATAGCCTGAAAGCTGTTTCTTAAAACGAAGTGGATACAATCGGCCGGACGTTTTATACTGAAAATATGATAGAGCGATAGAGAGGAGCGCATATGAATCCGTTATTGGCAATTTACCCGAGGGCTGTGGTGTCTGATACGTGCTGTACGGCGGAAGATGTCTTTTGCTTTTATGATGAGAAAAGGCGGGTCTATGTCGCCATTCCGAAGGAGGATATTACCCCGAAGGAGAAACTGCTTCTGGAATCATTTTTGGCGCCCGCTGAAGAGAAAGGCGTTTTTTTTCCGGAGACGGCGGCAGCAAAGAGGTGGCGGCGTTTTCTGCTGGAAGAAGGTCCGGTGCCTGATGTCAAGGAGCCGCGTGTCCGTTTTATCCATTATGACTTATTGGGAGAACGGGACTGGGGGGCATTTACGGAAGCGCTGCGCCATTTCTGGTCGGTTTCATATACAGTTGTCCGGACGGGAAGGGATCAAGGCGTGATTGTGGAGGAAGAAAAGCTGGAAGCGCCAGATTCGGATGACATCGCATCTTTTGTGAAGATTCTCGAAGGCGATTTTTATTTCAGTGTCCGTTTTTTCATCGGAAGGTATTATGGCGCGGGAGAACGTCTGCGCCTTCATTATCGGAGAGAACAGCAATATTGTCAGATTGGCCGGCGTTATCTCCCGCAGCTGAGCACGCTGACCGCGGAAACGGTATTTCCGGCCATGCTCACGGAAGAAAGCAGAGAAAAGCTCTCAGCCTTGCTTCACGAAGAAGCGGTGCTGCTGTTTCAGAAAGAACCGGAGCTGAAGCATACGATTCAGACTTTTATTGAACATAACTCGAACATGTCGCTCACATCGAAAAGACTGCATTTGCACCGTAACAGTCTTCAATATCGGATTGATAAATTTGCGGAACGCTCGGGTATTGATATTAAGACATATCGGGGCGCCCTGCTGGCTTATTTCATTTGTCTGCAGTATGAAAAATCACATTAAATGGGAAATATGCACGAAGGCAGCGGACTTTTTTTATGAACATTGCCTATATCCGCCGCCGTCTGACGCTGTTACAATCCTATTAAAGAAAGCGTTTACAAATAAAGGGGGATATACATGGCGGAACTTCGGCTGGAGCATATTTATAAGTATTACGATCAAAAAGAAGCGGCTGTCGATGATTTTAACCTTCATATTAAAGATAAAGAGTTTATTGTGTTTGTCGGTCCGTCGGGGTGCGGCAAGTCGACAACATTACGGATGGTTGCCGGGCTGGAAGACATTACGAAGGGCGATTTCTATATCGGTGACACGAGAGTGAATGACATCGCTCCTAAAGATAGGGATATCGCCATGGTGTTTCAAAACTATGCGTTATATCCGCACATGACGGTCTATGATAATATCGCTTTCGGTCTGAAGCTGAGGAAGATGCCGAAACCTGAGATAAAAAAACGGGTCGAAGAAGCGGCGAAAATGCTGGGGCTCACAGAGTATCTGCACCGCAAACCGAAGGCGCTCTCCGGCGGGCAGCGGCAGCGGGTTGCATTAGGCCGGGCGATTGTCAGGGACGCCAAAGTGTTTTTAATGGATGAGCCGCTGTCAAATCTGGACGCAAAGCTTCGGGTGCAGATGCGGGCAGAAATTATTAAGCTGCATCAAAGGCTGCAAACAACCACAATCTATGTGACGCACGACCAAACAGAAGCACTGACGATGGCGACACGCATCGTAGTCATGAAGGACGGGAAAATTCAGCAGATCGGCACCCCGAAAGACGTGTATGAACATCCCGAAAACGTATTTGTCGGCGGGTTCATCGGCTCCCCAGCGATGAACTTTTTCAAAGGAAAGCTGACGGACGGCGCCATTCAGATCGGTTCAGCCGCTCTCAGCGTGCCGGAAGGGAAAATGAAAATGCTCCGGGAAAAAGGGTATGCCGGCAAAGATGTTATCTTCGGCATCCGCCCGGAAGACATACATGATGAGCTGATTGTGGTAGAATCCTATAAGAATTCATCCATCACAGCTAAAATCAATGTCGCGGAATTGCTCGGGTCAGAAATTATGGTTTATTCCCGGATCGGGGATCAGGATTTTATCGCCCGGATTGACGCCCGCCATGACATTCATGCCGGTGAAGAATTGACCGTCGCTTTCGACATGAATAAAGCTCACTTTTTTGACAGTGAAACAGAAATCAGAATCCGCTCATAACGCAAAGCCGGACAGCTGGATGTCCGGCTTTTTAGATGTAACAATTTATGACGCATAACCGATATAAAAAGTAAATAGAAGACAGAAAGCAGGAAAACGATGAAACGCATGATCATGTGCATGTGCCTTTTGGCTGCCGTGTTTACGCTTGCCGCCTGCTCGGGCCATGAGGCAAGCGCCGAACAAAGCATTCCGAAGGCAGAAGCGCACCACGATAAAAAGTCTGTAAAGCGCCAAATCAAAAAAGAGCCGGATACGTCCGCCTGGGTTCAAACGAAAGGAACGGCAAGACTGCCGATTCTGATGTACCACAGCATTTCTGAGGGAAACAGCCTGCGTGTGCCGAAGGAAGAATTCCGGCAGCATATGAAGTGGCTTCATGATCACGGCTATTATACGATGACTCCTGAAGAGGCCTATCTGATGCTGACGGAGGATAAGGAGCCGCGTGAAAAATGTGTTCTGATCACATTTGATGACGGCTATACCGACAATGTGAAAGCGGCCTATCCCATTTTAAAGAAATACAAGATGAAAGCGACAATCTTTATGATCGGAAACTATATCGGGCATAAGAATCATCTGACTGAGAAGCAGATGAAGGAGATGGCCGCCCACGGCATTTCCATTCAGAGCCATACGATGAACCATCTCGAATTGAACGGGCTCACACCGCAGCAGCAGCGACGTGAAATGAAGGACTCTAAGCGTTTATTTGATCAAATGTTCGGGCAGCGGACGTCTATGATCAGCTACCCAGTCGGACGATATAATAAGGAAACATTAAAAGCCGCCGCCGCGTCAGGCTACCGTATGGCGGTTACGACGGAGCCGGGAGCGGCGTCAAGAGATCAGGGGCTTTACGGGCTTCACCGCGTCCGTGTGTCGCCGGGCATGTCCGGCGCGGCATTCGGCTCTTATATTCAAAATGTGATGAAATAACAGAGCCTCCGCATATGCGGAGGCTGTTTTCAGTTTAATAGAATTGATGAAGCAGCAGAAGGGTGACACTCACGGTAATTGCTCCGCCGATTCTGGTCGACACTTGGGCGAACGGCATAAGCTCAAGCCGTTCAGCGGCGCTCAAGATCGCGACGTCGCCGGTGCCGCCCTGGCCGGAATGGCAGGCATTAATAATCGCCGTCTCAATCGGGTACAGATTCAGCCATTTTCCGGTCAGAAAACCGACGGCCATCATCGTGACGACGATTGATAAAATGGTAATGATGTTGCTGATCGTAAACGCCGCAATCAGCTTGTCCCACGGTGTCATTGAAACGCCGATCGCAAATAAGAGCGGATAGGTCACGGCTGTCGAGAAAAAGCGCGAGACGCCGAAGGCTCCGTTTTCAATTGAAGCCGGCGCCAGCCTGAACAGCTTAATGAGAACGGCAAGGACGAGCATCACGACAGGAGCCGGAAGCTGAAAGAAATCATGCGCCAGCATGCCGACCAAATAGAGGGAAACCGCTAAAATACCGCCCGAAGCGAAAAAGGACAAATCAAACGTTTTATCATTGGCCGGCTGTTCCAATGCGGGAGCGGAATGATCAGACTTATCAACCTTCCCGTTGCCCGTCCATTCCGGTTTGCGTTTCCCGATGACATTCAGCAAACCCGATAACATAATGGCGCACAGGCTGCCGAGCATGATGGACGGCAGCACAAGCGCAAAGGCGTCTCCCTGGGACATCGGCATAATGTCGGAGTAGCCGATGGATAAAGGAATCGCGCCTTCACCGACACCCCCCGCCATAATCGGAACGACAATATAAAGCAGTGTGTGCTGAAAGCCGAGCCCGAGCAGCGTCCCGACGCATAAGCCGACGATGGCGGCCGCGATCGAGCCGGCGATCAGCGGAATAAAAATCTTGACGAAAGCTTTGACGAGCGTCTCTCTTTTCATCCCGAGAATACTGCCGACGACGATACCGGCAATAAATAGATAGAGAAAGTTGGAGCTTTCCGTGAATTCTGTTGTTGAAGTAATAATGTCTTTCGGAAGCAGGTGGTAGTAGACGACAGCGGATGGAATAAAGGTTGCGAGAATCGCAGGGCCGCCGATGGACCGCACGATCGGAATGGATTTTCCGATCTGGCCGAAGGTAAATCCGAAAAAACTCATGACGGCAATTGATGTCAGAATGTCGCTTTTTACATCACGGCTCATGACAAACACCGTAATAAGCAAGAGAAGCAGGATATAGATAGGAAGAGGAATAATGCCGATTCTTATATTCATTGCTCTGGCAAACCAGTTATCAGTCCGTTCCTGTTTTTGGATTGAATCCGTTTGCAATTTTGGTTGAAGTTCTCCCATGCTTGTTCCCCCAGTCGTTATGTAGTGAAAAAATATCCCCATTTAAAGTATACTAAAAAATTTAAATTGTTCATATATTATGAATTTACTAGAGGACATGCTTTCTTCACATTTTCTTTCTCAAAATGGCGATTTGGCGGGCTTTTTCACCGAGAAAAGCATTTTGTTCGCCACACGAATAAAAAAGAGGTACGATATCAAAGGGACAAATATCCTAGGTGCTGACATAAAATCTCTACAAATCCGACAATAATCGGTCACAATTTCAGCCTTATTTTAGGTATATTGATCTTTTTTTTTAGGCTGAATCGTTGTAAAGTAATGATATTGAATCATTTCGATGACAGCCGCTGTCCCCCAGGGTGTACAGGCTGATATTTCAATAGTTTTGACGAATTTGTGAAACATTGAGCAAATATATCATTTTTTGTGAAATACCGAGCAATGATTTTTCTATGTTTGTGAAATGTTGAGCAATTTACCAGATTGGAGGAAAAACATCATGAGTGAGTTGGTATTAGCCCGCATTCAATTTGCATCTACAACATTGTTTCACTTCTTGTTTGTGCCTTTGTCTATCGGGCTTGTGTTTATGGTTGCTTTGATGGAGACGCTTTATGTTGTCAAAAAACAAGAGACCTATCTCAAAATGGCTAAATTTTGGGGGCATCTCTTTTTAATTAACTTCGCTGTCGGCGTCGTCACAGGGATTCTTCAGGAATTCCAGTTCGGATTGAACTGGTCTGATTATTCCCGTTTTGTCGGAGACGTATTTGGAGCTCCGCTTGCGGTTGAAGCGCTTTTGGCGTTTTTTATGGAGTCTATTTTTATCGGATTATGGATTTTCGGCTGGGACCGTTTATCTAAAAAAGTGCATTTGCTTTGCATTTGGCTTGTGTCCTTCGGAACGATTATGTCATCTTTCTGGATTTTGACGGCAAACTCATTCATGCAGGAGCCGGTCGGCTTTGCGATTAAAAACGGCCGCGCGGAAATGAATGATTTCGGGGCGCTTTTGACAAACCCTCAGCTTTGGGTTGAATTCCCTCACGTCATTTTCGGGGCGCTTGCCACGGGTGCTTTCTTTATTGCCGGTGTCAGCGCATTTAAATTATTGAAGAAAAAAGAAGTGCCTTTCTTCCATAAATCTTTCAAGCTTTCGATGATTGTCGGTCTGATCGCCGGTATCGGCGTTGCGTTCAGCGGACATATGCAGGCTGAGCATTTAATGGAATCGCAGCCGATGAAAATGGCTGCCAGTGAAGCGCTTTGGGATGACAGCGGTGATCCTGCCGCGTGGACGGCTTTTGCGAATATTGATACGAATAAAGAAAAAAACACATCAGAAATTTCAATTCCTTACGCACTGAGCTACTTGGCTTACCAGAAGTTCAGCGGCAGTGTGAAAGGGATGAAAACACTTCAAAAAGAATACGAAAAAACGTACGGAAAAGGCGACTATATCCCGCCTGTTAAAACGACGTTCTGGAGTTTCCGCATTATGGCGGGAGCGGGCGCGCTTATGATTTTTGCCGCGATTGCCGGCTTTATTCTGAACCGCCGCAAAAAACTTCATACGAGCAAGTGGTATTTACGGGGCATGATCGCACTGATCGCATTCCCATTCATTGCGAACTCTGCCGGTTGGATTATGACTGAAATCGGCCGCCAGCCGTGGACGGTCATGGGACAATTGACGACCGCACAATCCGTTTCTCCTAACGTAACGACGGGATCTCTGCTGTTTTCAATTATCAGCTTCGGCGTCATGTACTTGATTTTAGGCGCGCTGCTTGTTTTCCTATTCGTTCGTGAAATTAAAAAAGGTGCGGACCATGATGATCATAAGGATGTTCCTGTGTCAACGGATCCGTTCAGTCAGGAGGTCTACCATGGGGTCACTTCATGATCTTTGGTTTATACTCGTTTCAGTTTTGTTTGTCGGATTTTTCTTTTTAGAGGGTTTTGATTTCGGTGTCGGCATTTCGACCCGATTTCTTGGCCATAATGAATTAGAACGCAGAGTGCTGGTTAACACCATCGGCCCGTTCTGGGATGCGAATGAGGTGTGGCTTATCACAGGTACGGGAGCGATCTTCGCGGCATTCCCGAACTGGTATGCGACGATGCTGAGCGGATATTACATTCCGTTTATCATCATTCTTCTTGCCTTGATGGGGCGCGGCGTGGCATTTGAATTCCGCGGCCAAGTGAATAATCTGAAATGGGTCAAAACATGGGACTGGGTGATTTTCTTCGGCAGCCTTATCCCGCCATTTGTATTCGGACTTATTTTCACAAGCTTGTTCCGCGGTGTGCCGATTGACGGACATATGAACATTCACGCAGGTTTTTCAGATATTGTGAACGTGTATTCCGTTCTTGGCGGTGCGGCCGTCACCCTTCTTTCATTCCTGCACGGTTTAATGTTTATCACCCTGCGCACGATCGGTGATTTACAAGAGCGTGCGAGAAAAATGGCAAAACGCGTAATCGGTGTTATCTTTCTTGTTGTACTTGCTTTCTTTGCGATGTCTGCATACGATACGGATATGTTTACACGCCGGGCAAACATCACGATTCCGGTATTCGTGCTGATTGTCATCTGCAACGTTCTTGCCATTGTGTTCATGAGCAAGAAAAAAGACGGCTGGGCATTCGGTATGACCGGCGCGGGTCTTGCTTTGACAGTTGCGATGATTTTTATCTCTCTGTTCCCGCGCGTCATGGTCAGCTCGCTGAAAAGCGCGTATGACTTAACAGTAGCTAACGCGTCTTCCGGTGATTATTCACTTAAGGTCATGACAATTGTCGCACTGACTCTGCTGCCGTTTGTCATCGGCAGTCAGATCTGGAGCTATTATGTCTTCCGGAAACGCGTCAGCCATAAGGAGCCTATGACTTATTAATGGGAAAAGACCTGTTTCTTTATAAAGGAATGAAGCGGATTCTTGCGATCATTACGGGATTAACGATTATACAAACGGCCGCCATCATCTTGCAGGCGGAATGGCTGAGCCAGGCGGTAACCGGATTATTTAACGGGAAGCGGATTGCTTCTCTTTATCCGGTTATCGGCTTTTTCCTGCTTGCGTTTTTGGTCCGGCATGCGGTGACAACGGTCCGGCAGAAAATCGTGTACCAATATGCCGCGCAAACCGGCGCAGACTTAAGAAAAAGATTTCTTGAGCAATTGTTCCGTCTCGGCCCCCGCTTTGCGAAAAAAGAGGGGACAGGCCGGATGGTGACGCTGGCGATGGAAGGCATCAGCCAGTTCCGCCGTTATTTAGAGCTGTTTCTGCCGAAAATGGTCAGCATGGCGATTGTGCCGGCGGCCGTTGTTATTTACGTGTTTTTTCAGGATAAAACATCGGCATTGATTCTGATTCTTGCGCTTCCGATTTTGATTGTATTTATGATTCTGCTCGGACTTGTGGCACAGAAAAAAGCCGATCGCCAATGGAAGTCCTATCAGACGCTTTCCAATCATTTCGTGGATTCGCTCCGCGGACTGGAGACATTGCGGTTTTTAGGATTAAGCAAATCACACAGTAAAAATATCTTTCATGTCAGTGAGAGATACCGCAAGGCGACGATGAGCACGCTCCGGGTCGCGTTTTTATCATCATTCGCCCTGGACTTTTTTACGATGCTGTCGGTGGCGACAGTGGCGGTGTTTCTCGGCTTGCGGCTGATAGACGGACAAATTCTGCTCGGGCCGGCATTGACCGCGCTCATTCTCGCGCCTGAATATTTTCTCCCGGTCCGCGAAGTGGGAAATGATTACCACGCGACGTTAAACGGGCAGGAGGCGGGGAAAACCATTCAAGCGATTTTGGCGCAGCCCGGTTTTAAAGAAGAAAAGCCGCTCGAACTTGATACGTGGACTGACGGGGATGAATTACAGCTTACGCGTTTGTCCGTCCGAGAATCGATGTCTGAATTTCATCTGTCCTTCAAAGGGAAGAAGAAAATCGGGATTATCGGGGAAAGCGGTGCGGGAAAATCGACACTCATTGATGTGCTGGGCGGCTTTTTAGAGCCTGCGTCCGGTGAGATCAAGGTAAACGGTGAATCCCGCTCACATCTGCAGTCGGACGGCTGGCAGAAGCAGCTGCTTTATATTCCGCAGCACCCGTATATTTTTGATGACACGCTTTTGAATAATATCCGGTTTTATCATCCTGATGCTTCGCGTGAGGAAACGGCGCAGGCCGCTAGATCGGCGGGTCTTTCCGGACTGATCCGTGATCTGCCCGGCGGTCTTGACGGCCGGATCGGCGAGGGCGGACGGGCGCTCAGCGGAGGGCAGGCTCAGCGTGTCGCGCTGGCCAGAGCCTTTTTAGGAAACCGGCCGATTCTCCTTTTGGATGAGCCGACCGCTCACCTTGATATTGAAACAGAATATGAAATAAAAGAAACAATGAAAGACCTGTTTGAAAATAAGCTTGTTTTTCTGGCCACTCACCGTCTTCACTGGATGCTTGAGATGGACGAAATTATCGTGCTTGATGACGGCGCAGTGGCGGAAATCGGCACCCACGACGAATTGATGGCGAAACAAGGCGTATACGCCAAACTTGTAAAGGCGCAACTGGGGGAAAGAACATGAGAAAAGAAGAATGGATTCTGCCGTATATGAAGCAAAATGCCCGTTTGTTTGTTCTTGTGATTTTTTTAGGCGCGGTGACGATTTTTTCGGCGGCCTTTCTCATGTTCACTTCCGGTTTTTTGATCTCTAAGTCGGCGACCAGGCCTGAGAATATCCTGCTGGTGTACGTTCCGATTGTAGCCGTGCGGACCTTCGGGATTGCCCGTTCAGTCTCACGGTACGCCGAGCGTCTGACGGGGCACCATATCATTTTGAAAATCGTGTCCGACATGAGGGTGCGGCTTTACAATATGCTGGAGCCGGCCTCGCTCATGCTTTCATCCCGTTTTCGGACGGGCGACATGCTCGGCATTTTGGCTGAGGATATTGACCATTTGCAGGATGCGTTTTTAAAAACGATTTTCCCTGCGGTTTCCGCTTTGCTGCTGTATGCGGCATCCGTTATCGGACTCGGCTTTTATTCCTGGCCGTTTGCCGCTTTTGCGGCGATTTACCTGTTTATATTGGTTGTAATGTTTCCGGTTGTGTCGCTTCTTGTGACGAGAGCGAAAAACATGAGGCTGAAAAGCGGCCGGAATACGCTCTACAGCCGGCTGACAGATGCCGTGCTCGGCGTGAGCGACTGGATGTTCTCGGGACGCCAGGAGGCCTTTATTTCCTCTTATGAAGAGAAAGAGAAGGCGTGGTTTGACCTTGAAAGCAAACGTCAGCGGTTTACGAGATGGCGTGATCTCGCCGCGCAATGTCTTGTCGGCGGCTTCATATTGATCATGCTGTTCTGGACGGCGGGTCAGTATGCGGACGGCAGCATCGCCAACACGATGATCGCGGCCTTTGTGCTTGTCGTATTTCCATTGACGGAGGCGTTTCTGCCCCTTTCGGATGCGCTGACGGAAGTGCCTTCTTATCAGGATTCCATCAAAAGAATGAGTAAGGCGGCTCCGGAGCTGCGAAGTCGTGAGGTGAAGCAGACGGATGAGAAACTGGATGTATCGGATGTGACACTTACATTTGATAACGTGACGTTTTCTTATGATCAGCACAGTCATGTGCTTGACCGTTTTTCCTTCACTCTCCGCCAAGGTGAAAAAATGGCGCTGCTCGGCAGGAGCGGCTCCGGTAAGTCGACCTCTCTCGCTTTAATTGAAGGTGCCTTAGTTCCCGATTCGGGCAAAGTGATGCTGAATGGGCTGGAAACTGCGGCCGTGCAGGAGCAGATTTCCTCAGCGGTGGCCGTTTTGAATCAGAAACCTCATCTCTTTAACACGAGCATTATGAACAATATCCGGCTCGGAAACGGCAAGGCGAGTGATGAAGATGTTAAGCGTGCGGCTCGGCAAGTGAAGCTGCATGATTATATTGAATCACTGCCTGACGGATATGAAACGTCCGTGCAGGAGACGGGGATTCGTTTCTCAGGCGGGGAACGGCAGCGGATCGCGCTTGCCCGTATTCTGCTCCAAGACACGCCGGTCATTATCCTTGATGAACCGACGGTCGGCCTTGATGCGGTCACTGAACGCGAATTGCTTGATACGATTTTTGATGTCTTTAAAGAGAAAACGATCCTCTGGATTACACACCATTTAGCGGGTGTGGAAACAGCTGATAAAATCGTCTTTTTAGAAAATGGAAAAGCAGAAATGGAAGGAACTCATCAAGAGCTGCTTGCAGAAAACGAACGGTACCGGAAGCTTTACAGTCTTGATGTTCCAATCAGAACATAAACAGCCGCAAACAAGCGGCTGTTTTTTTGTGCGGTTTAAAATCTCTTCTTGTTTGGAATATAAATAGGAGACAGAAGAGGAGGTACAGAGATGAATATAATGGATTGGACGGAACAGGATGTGAAAGATACGCTGCCGAAGCGGGAGGCAGACAGCCATAAGGGGACGTTCGGGACGGCGTTATTGCTGGCCGGCAGCGAAGACATGCCGGGAGCCGCCCTTCTGGCCGGATTGGGCGCGATGAGAAGCGGTGTCGGCAAGCTCGTCATCGGTACATCGGCAGGCGTCATCCCGCTTATCGTCCCGGTGCTGCCGGAAGCGACGTACTGGCGTGACGGCTGGAAAAAAGCCGCGGCGGGCCAGCCCGGGGAAACCATCCGGGCCGCTGCCATCGGACCGGGCCTTCCCCAAACAGACGAAGTGCAGCAGGCGGCTGATCAGCTGCTTTCTGCCGATTATCCCGTCATACTGGACGCGGGCGCCATTACGAAAAGAACCTATCCAAAGAGGAAAGCCCCCGTGATCTTGACGCCTCATCCCGGCGAATTTTCCAGAATGACAGGCCTTCCGATTCAAGAGATTCAGCAGAACAGAGCGGGATATGCCGCGGAATGGGCGGAGCGGCTTCACGCCACGATTGTCCTGAAAGGAAACGAAACCATTATCGCTTTTCCCGACGGGGAATGCCGCAGGAATACAACAGGAAACGGCGCGCTTGCAAAAGGCGGGACCGGCGACACGCTGACGGGAATGATTCTCGGCATGCTGTGCTGTCATCAAGACCCGAAGCATGCCGTATTGAACGCCGTCCGCCTTCACGGTGAATGTGCGGAGTTATGGACGAAAGAGCGCTCCGCCCATACCTTATTGGCGCACGAACTTTCTGAACTGCTGCCGCGTGTATGGAAGGAATATGAATAAAGAAAAGGCGTCTTCATAGAGAAGGCGCCTCTTGTTGTTTTACCCTTGATTTCATCAGGACATAATACAGCAGCGACGGAACGGCCAGGCCGATGACCCAGGCAATGTCGCCTCCGCCGAATATTTCAGCGAGCGGCCCAATGTAAAAGGATGTATTGATGAACGGGATTTCTAATATAATCGACAAAACGAAGGCGGCCGCTGTAATCCAATTGACCCTGCCGTATTGTCCGTTGACGTCAAACATTGATTTGACGTGGTATTTTCCGCGGCGGATAAAATAGTAATCCACGAGGTTGATCGCCGTCCATGGAATTAAGAAATAACTGATGAAAAAGATGAAATTTAAAAACAGTTCCATGAAATTGCTTTGGCCCAAGAGACTTAATACAGTACCTGCTGCCGTCACACAAAGGATCATTACCACTCTCGTTTTCGGCGTCACCTTCAGTTTTAAAAACGGCTCTAAGGTAGTCGTCGTTGACATAAAGGCTCCGTATAAATTAAAGACGTTGATCGCCATTTGCCCGAACAGGACGATGATCAGCATAATAAAGGAAAACGGACCGAACAATCGGACAATCTCATTTCCCGCATTAGCGGTAAATTCCGGGAGCGCCGTCGTCAAAATGGCGCCGAGAAGCATCATCCAGATGGAACTGACTGACGTACCTGCGTAGCTGTACCAAAAGGTATGCGATGCCGGTGTTTTGACCGGCAGATAACGGGAATAATCTGCGACATATGGCGCGTATGCCAGCTGCCATGTGGCCACCGCGCTGACCGCCACTAGAAAAACAGGCAGATCTAATGAGCCGGGCACCCAGCTTCCTGAAGGAATCGGCAGTTGAAAAATAAGAATCGTTGCAGCAAAAAAAACGGCAAAGGAGGTCCAAGAGAGGATTTTCTGCATTTTGTGAATCAGATCATGACCGTAGATCGTGAGTAAAAAACAGATGGCGCTTAAGCCGATAATACACCATGAAGCCGGAATCGGTACAAAGCTGCTCAGTGTACCGGCTGCGAGAATCGTACTGCTCGCAAAGAAGCCCAGGTAGATAAACATGACCAAAAAGAGGGGCAGAATCGCTCCGATCACGCCGAATTGCGCGCGGCTTTGAATCATTTGCGGAATTCCGAGCTGAGGTCCTTGTGCGGAATGAGACGCCATAAAGATTGCGCCGATAAAGGTTCCGATAATAATGGCGGCGATACTCCAAAAGAGATCGAGTCCCATTGTAACGGGCAGTGTGCCTGTGACTAACGTCGTAATATGCATATTAGCCCCGAACCAGACGGGGAATAAATCTTTAGCCTTTCCGTGTCTTTCGTCATGCGGAATATGTTCAATCGTTCGCCTTTCTACTTTCAATAGATAATCTCCTCCGTATGTTCTTCTTTAACATAAAGACATAGCTTAACAGATTGACCTGCCGTTTACAAATTCCAGCATGCAGGAAAAACATTGTAAAGCCTCGTTGACAGCCGTTCAAAAGTTTTTTTGAAAAACGGAACAAACACTGCCGCCAAAACGATTTGCCAGGGTTTAAAAGGCATGGATATGCTTACGGACTAATATGTATTAAGGAGAAATGTGTCAATCTTTTGACGAATGGAGCCATTATTCGTTAAGCTGAAAGAATAGTTTACTTTGTGTAAATTTCATTAATGAAAAGGGGATTGATGATATGTGTACAAGTCTTACATTGAAAACGACAGACGGTAATCACCTATTGGCGCGAACGATGGATTTTGCATTTCAGCTCGGGACGGACGTCGTGCTTTATCCTCGTCAGTACAGCTGGAAAAGCGAAGCTGACGGCAGGATGCATAAGACGAAATACGCATTTATCGGCATGGGGAGAAATCTCGGCAATGTTCTGTTTGCCGACGGCGTAAATGAAAAAGGGCTGTCGTGTGCGACGCTGTATTTTCCGGGCTTTGCGGGATACGAGAAAGCGGAACGGGAGGGCACCTGTCACATCGCTCCTCATGAGTTTGTCACCTGGGCCTTATCAAACTGTGAATCTCTTGAAGACATAAAGGAAAAGCTCGGTTCGCTGACGATTGTAGAGAAGAAATTGATGTTATTGGATACGGTGCTGCCTCTTCATTGGATTTTATCAGACCGCACGGGCGGCTGCATTGTCATCGAGCCGACACCGGAGGGAATGAAAGTATATGACAACAAACCCGGAGTGATGACCAACAGTCCGGAATTTCCTTGGCATGTGACCAATCTGCGCCATTATATCGGAATCAGGCCGCAGCAGTCAGAAAGCAAAACATTGGGCGGAATGACATTAACCGCTTTCGGCCAAGGATCTGGAACGATCGGGCTTCCCGGTGATTACACGCCGCCATCCCGATTCATCAGAGCCGCTTATCTGAAAGAGCATTTAGAGCCTGCCGCTCATGAAACGGATGGCGTTACGGCCGCTTTTCACGTGCTGTCCAATGTGAATATTCCAAAAGGCGCGGTGATCACAGAGGAGAATGAAATTGATTATACGCAGTATACGTCGGTCATGTGCTGTGACACCGGGAACTACTACTTTCATCTGTACGACAACCGGCAGATTCACAAAGTAAGTTTATTCCATGAAGATCTTGACCGTCCGGAGCCGAAAGTATTTGCGGCCGCGGCGGAGCAGAATATACAGGAGCTGAATTAGCTCAAAAAAAACAGGACGCGATTGTCCTGTTTTTTTATTTAATACGGATCAGACGGATGGCTTTCCTGTTCAGCCTGTTTTGCGGCTTGTGCTGTATCAGTAGTGCCGATCGGCCCGCCGCTGTTGCTTTCGGCGGCTTTTTTCAGCCCTTCCGCCACACGTTTTCCGTAGTCCGGATCTGCTTTTGTGAAATTCTCAATCATTTGATCCTGAATGTCTTTCCGGCAGGAAGAAAGCGTATTGACCAGGTTTGTGATCAATTCGTTCCGTTCAAATTCCGAAAATCGGCGGTATGTTTCTCCGGCCTGGCCGAAGTTATTCGGCCGGTCGATCGCTTCCCGCTTCACATCGCCTTCGACATGAGGTGTATGGTCTTTCCCATCCTGCTTTGCTTCGTTGAGTCCTCCCATAATGGACGGCTCATAGTTGACGTGCGGGTTTTGTCCTTCTGCCCGATCGACCCGATACTGCATTTGCCCGCCTTCCTGGTTGGTGGCGACATGCTTTTTCGGCGAGTTGATCGGAAGCTGCAGGTAGTTTGCGCCGACGCGGTACCGCTGGGTATCTGAATAGGAGAATGTCCGCCCCTGAAGTAATTTGTCATCCGAAAAATCAAGGCCGTCCACAAGCACGCCCGTTCCGAATGACGCTTGTTCCACCTCGGCATGGTAGTTTTCCGGGTTTTTGTTCAGAACCAATTTACCGATCGGCTTCCAAGGGAAATCGTCTTTATACCACAGCTTGGTCGGATCAAGCGGATCAAAATCCAGCTCGGGGTGTTCGTCATCAGTCATGATTTGCGCATACACTTCCCATTCAGGGTAATCGCCTTTTTCAATCGCTTCATACAAATCCTGTGTCGCATGGTTAAAGTTTTTCCCCTGAATCTCTTCCGCTTCCTTCTGTGTCAGGTTGCGGATGCCCTGTTTCGGTTCAAAGTGATATTTGACGAGCACGGCTTTTCCTTCTTCATTGACCCATTTGTAGGCATGGACGCCTGAGCCCTGCATCTGCCGGTAGTTGGCCGGGATGCCCCACGGCGAAAACAAGAAAGTGATCATATGAGTCGCTTCCGGTGATTGGGAAATGAAGTCGAAAATACGCTCGCCGTCCTGAATGTTCGTAACAGGATCAGGCTGAAATGCGTGCACAAGATCCGGGAACTTCAGCGGATCACGGATAAAAAAGATTTTCAAGTTGTTGCCGACCAGATCCCAGTTGCCGTCTTCGGTATAAAGCTTAACGGCAAACCCCCGGGGGTCACGCAATGTTTCCGGGGAATGCTTTCCGTGGTTGACGGTAGAAAACCGCACAAACGCCGGAGTTTTCATTCCTTTCTTTTGAAACACTTTCGCTCTTGTGTATGTAGAAATCTCCTCGTCTCCAAAACTTCCGTACGCCTCAAAGTATCCGTGTGCCCCGGCACCGCGCGCGTGAACGACGCGCTCGGGAATCCGTTCGCGATCAAAGTGGCTGATTTTCTCCAAAAAATCATAATTCTCCAATGTCGTCGGTCCTCTATTGCCGACTGTCCTGACATTCTGGTTGTCAGTGACCGGATGGCCCTGCCGGTTTGTCAGCGTGTCTTCTGACTCGCCTTTACCGGTCGTCTTACTGGAAAGCGTTTCTTCGCTGTTTTTGTTATTTTCCATTGTTGAACCCTCCTTTTTGAACGGTAACAATATGCCCGGCAGAGCCGTTTTTTAAAACCGATTTTCAAAAGAAGCAGTTATTCCGCGATCGGCGTCAAGGACCCGCCGTTCCATATTTCGCCCTTGTTCAGCGTCCAGCTGTTTTGATAAAGGGCCTGCGCGCCTAGGTTGGCCGCCGGACTTAATTGTTCATCCCATGTCAAAAAGTACGTGGTCTCGGGATACTTTTGCCTGATCGCATTGATAAAAGCAGCATAATCAAAGCTTCCGATATTACCGGACGGACCGGTTTCGGCAAAGGCAAACGGTTTTTTCAGAGACAGCATTTCATCATAGCCTGATATCGCATACGGATCAGTGAAGTAAGCGTCCAGACCGGTAATATCCACATAAGATGAGCCTGGGTAAAAGTCTGTTTTAAAGTCTCTGTTGGCATCCGGCGAATACACCCACAAAAGGTTATCCAATCCTCTTGTCTCTGTCATATAGCGGTATATCTTCTTGTAAAGCTCTTTGTACAGCGAGATTCTCTCATTGTCTTTTTGGTTGTAGCCTGTCAGCCCCCACCAGAACCACTCGCCGTTCATTTCATGCAGCGGTCTGAACAGAACGGTGACGCCTTGATTTTTCAGCTGAGTAAGGCCGTCGGCGATTTTGCTGAGCAGCGCCTCCAGCCGTTTTCCTTCAACAGTTGAAGGGTCCAGGATGTTTTTGTACTGGCTGTTTGAGATGGCCGTTTTATAGTTTCCGGATGGAAAAGCCGGATTTGCGAGATGCAGGCTGACCTGAGGGAGGCCGCCGCTTTTCCAGTATGAGATTAAGCTGCTGTTGCAGCTGTAATCGATAGAATCGGTGATATCCGCTGTTTCAAGCCATCCTCTCCCATAGTCACAGCCGTAGATGGCGGGAGACTGTCCCGTCGCGTTTTTCAAGCGGTTTTCCTCTGTCATTGAAAAAGTGACATCGCTGTACCCGCCGAACGCCCCGGACATGACCCTGTTTTCTGAACGGTTGGGCAGGTGCGCCAGCCAGTTCATGATATCTTTTGTCGTCTGCTGGGCATTTGGGTTGACGGGATAAACGGTGTGAGCCGATATCGGACTGGCGGCTCCTAAGAGTAATAAAACGATAGACAGGCAGACTGCTAACTTTTTGAGCATATAAAAGACCTCCTGATTTTTAAGATGATGAAGGATGTGAAACGATAACCTCACAATCTCCTTCTATAACAAAATCTCCGGAATCCGCCGGCACGATAAAGTGATCGCCTTTGTGAATGGGACATCCATCCAGTTCTCCGCGTCCTTTCATGACGCTTGCGAGTAAATACCGGCCGGGTGCGGGGAATGATGCTTTCCCGCTCACATCCCATTGATAAACTGAAAAGAAAGGTGTTTCGGCGAGTATCGTAATAAGAGCATCTCCGATCCGATGCTTTGTGCTTTTTACATTTTCATCGGTATGGGGAATGTCTGTTACGTCAATTGCTTTCTGAAGATGAAGCTCGCGTTTATTCCCGTTCCCATCCGTCCGGTCATAGTCGTAAAGCCGGTAGGTGGCATCAGAGCTTTGCTGGATTTCAAGAACGAGCGTACCTTCACATAAAGCGTGCAGTGTGCCGCTCGGGACATAGAAAAAGTCGCCGGGCTTAATGGGGATGCGGCGGAGCAGGTGATCCCACTCGTTTCGTTCAATGAGCCGAACGAAATCTTCTCTCGTTTGGGCGCGGTGCCCTAAAATGAGCTCCGCGTCTTTTTTGCAGTCCAACACGTACCAGCATTCCGTTTTTCCGAGTTCTCCGTTTTCATGCCGATGTGCATATGCGTCATCCGGATGAACCTGCACGGATAAGTCCATATTTGCGTCAAGAATTTTTGTGAGCAGGGGAAAAGCCTCTTCTTTCGGATGTCCGAACAGGTCAGGGTGTTCATTCCAGAGACGGTGTAATGATGTTCCGGAAAAAGGCCCGTTCCGCACAATGGAAGTACCGTGCGGATGAGCTGAAATCGCCCAGCACTCTCCCGTCCGCTCAGAAGGAATCTCATACCCGAATGTATCGCGCAGCTTCGTCCCGCCCCATAATCTTTCTTTAAAAACCGGTTCCAAAAATAAGAGTTTCGTCATTTTCCCGCCTCCCGGTTTGCCGCTTCTAAGGCCTGCTCCGCCAATACGAGCGAACCGGCCGCGCCGGAGTGAATCCCTAGTTGAGGGGGAACGATGAAGTGTTCAATGTCGGGCAGATCAATATATTGATTCAGCCGCTTTTTCACGTGCTGACGGATAGAAGAGAACAGCTGCCGCTGCTTCATGACGCCTCCGCCGAGAATGATCTTTTCCGGCGAAAGTATGAGAATATACTGCACAAGCGCTTCGGCAATATAATAGCCCTCAAGCTCCCACACTTCCTGCTGATCCGTGAGCAAAAATGCTTTTTTCCCCCAGCGTTTCTCAATGGCGGGGCCTGCCGCGAGGCCTTCCAGACAATCTGTATGGTATGGGCAATTGCCTTTGTAGCCGTCGTCCGGATGTCTTCTGACATAAATGTGGCCCATTTCAGGATGAGACAGCCCTTGAACAAATCTGCCGTTCATGATGGCGCCCGCGCCGATGCCTGTGCCGACCGTCAAATAGAGGCAGCTGTCCGCGTTTTTGGCCGCGCCGAAAGAAGCTTCTCCAAGCGCCGCCGCATTAACGTCGGTGGTGAAGCCTGCGGGAATATCCAGAGCGCTTTTGATCGTTTGAAGAATAGGGCAGTTCCGCCAGGCTGTCTTCGGCGTCGCGGTGATGCACCCGTAAGTTTGACTGTCAGGACGGATATCAATCGGCCCGAACGAACCGATGCCGATGGCGTCTATCGGGAAATCTGTAAAGTAACGGATGACCTGTCTGAGTGTGTCATCCGGTTCTCCCGTCGGAAACTCTGCTCTGTCCAGAATGGTGCCGTCTCTTTGTCCGGCGGCACAGACAAATTTCGTGCCGCCGGCTTCAATACCTCCAAGCATGGCCGTCCCTCCTCATCTGTTAAAATCCGTTTTGATCGGAAACGGATTTGAACCAGCGGCCGCTTTTTTTGACGGTCCGTTCGCCCCCGTTTTCCAGATTGACAGATACAAAGCCGTAGCGGTTTTTATAAGCATTTGTCCAAGACCAGTTGTCCATGAAAGTCCACAGGTGATAGCCTTTTACATTTGAACCTTCTCCGATGGCCCGATGCACCCATTTCAGATGTTCCTGGATAAATTCAATCCTGTAATCATCCTGAATGATGCCGTTTTCATCGCGGAAGCGTTCCTCGCCTTCAACTCCCATGCCGTTCTCAGAAATAAAACACTCGATATTTTCGTAATGTTCTCTGAGATTGGTAAGAATGTCGTAGATTCCTTTTTCGTAAATTTCCCACCCGCGGTGAGGGTTCATTTTCCGGCCGGGCATGACATACGGATCGAAGAAACGCTCAGGCAGAAAAGGGGCATGCGGATTCGGAACATGTTCTTTTGCCTTGACGCGCCTCGGCTGGTAGTAGTTCACGCCTAACAGGTCGACCGTATGCTCCTGAATGAGGCGGAGATCTTCTTTCTCATAATGCGGCAGAAAGCCTTCCGCCTTGAGAATCTCGACAAGCTCCTCAGGAAATTCGCCCTTTACGGCGGGATCTAAAAATGAACGGTTGAAAAAGGCGTCGGCAATCCGGGACGCTTTGACATCTTCAGGATGTGAGCTTCTCGGATAAGAAGGCGTCAGATTCAGAATGATTCCGATTTGTCCATCCTGTTTCAATTCTCTGTAGGCTTTGACAGCCCTTGCATTCGACAGCAGGGTATGGAAACCGGCCTGCACCGCTTCTTGAAAATTAACGTGATTCGGGTAGTGAAAGTCGTATAAGTAGCCGCCTTCAATCGGCACAATCGGCTCGTTGTGAGTGAACCATTTTTTCACCTTGTCACCGAATAGCGAAAAGCAGGTTTTGGCGTAATGTTCAAACGCGTCAACGGTGTTCCGGCTGACCCAGCCCCCCTTCCGCTGAAGGGCGAGCGGCATGTCAAAGTGAAACAAATTGACAAACGGCTCAATGCGATGGGCAAGCATTTCATCGATGACGTCCTGATAAAACGCGACCGCTTTCTGATTGACCTCGCCGGTTCCGTCCGGAATCAATCTTGACCAGGAAATAGACAGCCGGAAGGAGTTATGGCCGATTTCTTTCATCAGCCGGATATCCTCCTTGTATTGATCGTAAAAACGTGACGTGTCGCCGGGGCCGACGCCGTTAAAAAAACGGCTCGGCTCTTTTTCATACCAGTAATCCCATATGTTTTGGCTTTTTCCGTCTCTGTCAGCGGCGCCTTCTGTTTGGGTGGCGGATGCGGAAGAACCCCACCAGAATCCTTCCGGAAAACGATATTGAATATTTGATTCAGTCAATTGATTTCTCTCCCTTACTGCGATTTTGATTACATACTCATGCTGTCATCCCGGGCATGCTGCTCGGTCTCAGCTTCTTTTTCCTTTGCCATGTTTAATTTGTCCAGCGCTTTAAGAAACGGGAACCAGATGACAAACACAATACAGAGGTTGACCAGCTGCATAATGCCGCCCATGACGGAATTGGTCGCCATAATCCCGTTAATGAAAAGGGGGACGGTCCAAGGCACGGTCACGCCGGTAGGAGGGGGCACGATCCCCGCCGACATGGCCAGGTAGGTGACGAGGGTGACAACCATCGGTGCGATCACCCACGGAATGATAATGATCGGGTTCATCACGATCGGCAAACCGAAAATAACCGGCTCATTGACGTTGAAAATGCCTGGCGCGAGACCGAGTTTGGATATCTGTTTCATCTGTTTGCTTTTCATAAAAAGCAAGATGGCGATCACTATGGCCAATGTCATTCCGGTTCCGCCCATTCCGACGGTGTAAATCTCCATAAACGGCTTAGAAATAATATGGGGAATCTCTTTTCCCGCTGTATACGCTGCCAAATTTTCGACCTGTAATGTATTCCAAATCGGGTCCATCACGGAATTGATAATGATTTGTCCGTGAAGTCCGAAAAACCATAAAATCTGAATAAAGAAAACAGCGATTAATGTAGGAATGATGCCGCTTCCAAGTCCGACAAGCGGTGCTTGAACCGTATGATAAATGACATCATGCAGATTGGTGTGAAAGATTTGGGTGACAGCCGCATTGATCAAGAGGAAGACGGTAAGCGTGATAAAAGCCGGAATCAATGCGGCGAACGATTTAGCAACAGCCGGAGGAACACCGGCAGGCATCTTAATCGTTAAGTTTCTCTGAACGATTCTTCTGTAGATTTCACCTGACAAAAACGCGGTCATCATGCCGAGAAACATCCCTTTTGCTCCAAGCCGGTCAACCGGAATGACGCCTGCGACCGCTTTGCCCGTTTCCGGCTCTAAAACGAACGGGGTGAGCAGCAGAAAAGAAACCAATGCGATCGCTCCGCCGAATACGGCCTCCACTTCGTAGCTTTTGGAAAGGTAATAGCCGATCCCGAAGACGACAAAAATGGACATAATCCCCATCGTCGCCGTCGAAGCGCCGCCAAACCCGGATTGAAAGACAGACAGGGCGGAGCTGCTCATGATTTTGTTTAAAAACGGCAGGTTCGTCAGCACGACGAACACCGAACCGAAAATGGTCAGCGGAAACGCCAGCATAAAAGCATCCCGTAAGACTTGCAAGTAGCGGTTATTGTTTAATTTTCCCGCGATCGGAACAAGGAATTGGCTGATTTTCTCAAACACGTCTTCACCCCCGGCTTTTTATAAATTCTTTGATTGAAATAAGTCGAGCATTTCTTTGACGAGCTCTTTCATTGAAAGCGCTGACATTAAGTGATCTTCAGCATGCATAAAAAGCAGAGAGACATCCGTCTTGGCGCCGCCGGCTTCTTTTTGAATCATCTGAAAATGGATGTCGTGCGCTTTCCCCAGTTCTTCTTCAGCCTTTGTCAGAAAGGTGTCTGACTCATCTGTCCGGCCGTCTTTATAAGCGCGTATCGATTGAATAATATTGCTGCGGGCATTGCCGCTGTGAAGAATCAGCTGAAAACTGATCTGTTCATCCGTGTACGTTTCCATGCTTATCGCCTCCTTTATTTGTTCTCTATCAAGGCAACGGCCTGTTCGTATGCTTTTTTGCCGTCTCCCATGCCGTAAGCCATCATGTCAATCACATCAACGGTGATGTGAAGCGGGTCCGCATCTTTTTGAAGCTCACCTTTTAAAAAACTCATCTGCGGGCCGATCAGTACGACGTCTGCGTCTTTCAGCGCTTCTTTTGCTTTATCCTGTCCGACTGCCCAAATCTCGGCTTCCTCACCGATGGAGCGGGCGTAATTCTGCATTTTCGTAACAAGAAGGCTGGTGGACATGCCTGAGCTGCAGGCTAATAAAATTCTTTTCATGAGGAATCCCTTCTTTCATAAAGTTAAAACGTTTTCATGAATATTATAATCTTTTGAAATTAAATGTCTATACTTTTAAAATATAAAGTTTTACTTTTCGGATTTTTGACACAAAAAAACCTTTTAAGATTCAACTTAAAAGGTTTTTCATCTCAAGCGAGCCATAACAGCCATAAATAAAGTCCGATCAGGGTGATGAATAACGTCGGAATGGTTAATATCAGACCTGTCTTGAAATACATTCCCCAGGAAATTTTCACGTTTTTCCGGCTTAGCACGTGGAGCCATAACAACGTCGCCAGCGATCCGATCGGCGTGATTTTCGGCCCGAGGTCCGAACCGATAACATTCGCGTAAATCAATGCTTCTCTCATCAGCCCGTGAGTTTCCGTTCCGCTGATGGCTATGGCGTCAATCATCACCGTCGGCAGGTTATTCATAACGGAGGAGAGGATCGCCGCGATAAACCCCATTCCGAGTGTGCCCGCAAACAAACCGTGATCCGCCGCTTTCTGTATAAGCTGAGAAAGAAGATCCGTCAGTCCGGCATTCCGCAAGCCGTACACGACAACATACATGCCGACAGAAAAAAACACGATGGCCCACGGGGCGTCCTTGATGACTTGTTTCGCAGGGACGGCGGGGCTTCGCTGCGCCAGAATGAGAAAAATGACCGCGATGGAGCCGGCAACGAAGGAAACGGGTATCGACAGCAGTTCGCTGACGAAATATCCGATCAATAAAACGGCCAGCACAGCCCACGATAACCGGAAAAGGCGTTCATCCTTAATCGCGGATGCCGGATGTTTCACAAGACCGGTGTCATACCGTTTCGGAATGTTTTTTCTGAAATAGAGATACAGCACCAAAATGCTTGCCGCCAGAGAAAAAAGGTTGGGCACCAGCATGCGTGATGCATATTCAATGTATCCGATATGAAAGTAATCGGCGGATACAATATTGACCAAATTGCTTACAACGAGCGGAAGCGAGGTGGTGTCGGCGATGAATCCTCCGGCGATAATAAAAGGAAAAACCAGCTTTTCAGGTAAATTCAAAGCCCGCACCATCGCCAGTACGATCGGGGTCAAAATGAGCGCCGCTCCGTCATTGGCAAACAGGGCGGAGACAACAGCCCCTAAGACCGACACATAGAGAAACATCCGCAGCCCGCTGCCCTTGGCCGCCATGGCCATATGCAGCGCGGCCCACTCAAAAAAACCGATACTGTCAAGAATCAATGAAATGATAATAATGGCGATAAAGGCAAGTGTCGCATTCCAGACGATTCCCGTCACTTCCGCGATATCGTGCAGGCTGACTGCTCCGGCGATCAAAGCGAGGACCGCCCCGCCGCAGGCAGACCAGCCGATTGATACATGTTTCGGCTGCCATATGACAAACACAAGTGTCAGCACAAAAATCAGCGCTGATAAAACCGCAACTCCCAAGATATATCCCCCTTACCGGCATGTAACAGTGACTTCTTTTTGCCGCAATGTCTGTAAAACTTCGTCCTTTTCATCTATCTGCTGCAGAATCGAGCAAACCAGCGCGTATTCCGGACCGGACGGATGAATGGCATAGTACCGCCACTGACCCTCGCGTCTTTCCCGCACAAGGCCGGCGTTCTTTAATTTCCGCAAGTGCTGGCTGATGCCGGGCTGACTTATATGAAAAATAGCTGTCAGCTCGCAGACACAATATTCCTTATCCTTCAGAAGCTTCAGCATCAAAAGCCTCGTCGGGTCGCTTAGAAGTTTGAGGCACTGGCTGATCCCTTCGGAACTTAAAGCATGATGCCTCCGTTCCATGCGCTCACTCCTTTTTTACACTATTATATAAGCAGATGTTTATATAAGTAAACGACAATATAAAAAAGCCGGCCTTGCACTTTTTGCAAAACCGGCTCATGTTTATTTTTGGAACAGTTTTTTCGCTTCATCCATTGCTAATTTATTTCCCAGTGCTGAATAATCAAGCCAAGGCTGATCGGCAATTTTATAGACGTGGTTTGCTTTCACGGCCTTCAGCCCTTTCCATACAGCGCTTTTTTGCAATTCTTTATAGGCTTGCTGTGACTTGTCGTCTCTGTTAACGACGACGAAAATCGCATCTGCGTTGTAATCAGGCAGCACTTCTTGAGAAATGACTTCATAAGGGCGGGAGGTGTTCATTTCTTTAATGCCGTCAGCCGGTTTCAGCTTCAGATCGTCAAACAGAATCGGTCCCATCGGACGGCGTGTGCTGAAGACGCGAAGCTCTTTTGCGTTCACGCGGATCGCCATGACTTTGGCGTTTTTCCCTAATTCCTTATTCATCATGGATCTGACTTGTTTTGTTTCATCTTCGTAATCTTGAATAAATGTTTTCGCTTCTTTTTCACGGTTGACGATTTTTCCGATATCTTTTAGATGATCGCGCCAAGTGCCTTTATCAAGGTCGAAAACGTGTGTGTTTCCGATTTTCTTGTATTTTGACACATCTTTTCCCGCAAATTCTTTATCAAGATAAATGTTGTCTGGATTCAGCTCAAGTAAAGCTTCCATATCCGGGTCTGAGGCAGGTCCGAGTTTTTTCGTGTCTTTCAGCTGATTTTTCACATGAGGGAGAAAATCTTTTAATTCTCCGCCCACGACGGAACCGGCAGGTGTAACGCCGAGAGCCAGCAGATCATTTGTCAGGTGAATGGACATCGAAGCGATTTTATGATCGCCGGATTTCTTTTTTGACTCCGGCTGTGTTGAATCGGATTGGCAGGCAGCCAATAAGAAAATACACATGAAACTGACGAGCGCAATTATTTTTTTCATGGGAATACTCCTTGTTTTATGATTTGATTTTCATGACGAGATAGAGAAAATACGGCGCGCCGATGGCTGCCGCAACCACGCCGGCCGGAATGGCGTTCGGCTGAAACAAAGACCGGCCGATGGTGTCTGCCGCGACAAGAATGACGAGTCCGATTAATCCCGCAATCGGGATAATATGCTGATGCATGGTGCCGACGAGCCGTCTTGCCAAGTGAGGGGCGGCAAAGCCGATAAAGCCGATTCCCCCGGCCATCGCGACGCTCGCGCAGGACAAGCCGACCGCTATGGCGATCAGCATGATCCTTTTTCTCTGCACGTGTGCGCCGAGCCCCGCGGCTGCCTGGTCACCGAGCATTAAAATATTCAAAGAGCGGGCGTTAAGCCATGCAAGCGGTGCGAGAATGCCGATCCAGGGCAATAGCGACCACACGTGAATCCAATCCCTGCCCCAGACGTTTCCCACCAGCCAGCGGGAAGCGAATGTATAAGTTTCTTCATTCAGTCGCAGCGACATAAACAATGTAACGGCGCTGAAGCCCGCGGAAACGGCGATCCCGACTAACAGCATGCGGATCGTTAAAAAACCGTTCAGCCTGTCGTACGTAAGCACTACGATCAGCAGGGCGGCGAGTGTTCCGCCCGCAAACGTAAACAGCGGGATGAACATCGATGCCTGCGCCTCCAGGGAATGAAAGAACGTGATATACATCATCAAACCGAAGGAAGCGCCGGCATGCAGTCCGAGAATGCCCGGATCGGCAAGCGGATTTCGGGATACACCCTGCAAAATAGCGCCCGACACTCCTAAACCGATGCCGGCCAGCATCGTCACCAGAATCCGGGGAAGCCGGTAATCGAATAAAACGGTTGTGCTTTGAAACGTGCCGTATCCGAACAGCGTTTTTCCCACCGTGAGAGGAGAAAGCCGGAATGAGCCCGTATGCAGCCCGATCAGAATAATGCAAACGGCGATGACCAGCAGAATGAGTCCTGCCGCCGCCGCTTTTTTTGTTTCTTTCTGCACTTTCATTTATAAGTCTCTCCCTTCCTTGCGGGCAATATAAAGAAAGAAAGGGACACCGACAAGTGCGACCATAATGCCTATCGCCAATTCCCTCGGGGGACTGACCGTGCGCGAGGCCAGGTCAGCCAAAATCAATAGAATCGCGCCGAGTAACGCGGACATCGGAATAATCAGCCTGTACGTAACGCCGACGATCTTTCGCGCGATATGGGGAATGACCAGCCCGACGAAGCCGATCGCGCCGGCAGCGGAAACAGACACACCGGCAAGAACGACGGCGATCATTAATCCGGCGGCACGCGTCAGAGCCGTGTTCACCCCTAAATTCGCCGCCACGTCATTTCCCATTGAGAGAAGGGTGACGGACCGGCCCATGAATGTCGCGAGAATGATGAAGACCGCAATCACGGGAACAAGGACTTGTAAATGAGTCCACTTGATCCCTGACACCCCGCCGGCGTACCAGAAGGCCAAATCCTGGCTTAAATCGTAATAAATCGCCACACCGGTACTGAGTGAATGTAAAAGAGCGGCCACGACCGCCCCGGCAAGCGTCACTTTTAAAGGTGTCATGCTGCCTTTTCCCGCCGCACTGATAAAGAAAATCAAGCCGGTGCTTGCCAGTGCTCCCAAAAATGACATCACCATCAGCAGGGCGTATGATAAATGAGGGAAAAAAGCAAAACTGAGCGCAACAACAAACATGGCGCCCGCGTTTACGCCTAAGACTCCCGAATCGGCAAGCGGGTTTCTCGTGACACCCTGCATGAGGGCGCCGGCTGCGGCAAAAGCGGCTCCTGTAACGGCCGCCCCGAGCACCCTCGGAAGACGCAATTCATGAATGATCTGCTGGCCCGTTATATTCGGATTGTAATCAGCAACAGCCGACCAAACCGTATGTAAAGTAATGTCTTTCGCGCCGAATGAGACGGCGAAAAAAATAGATACAAGCAGCCCGATCACCGCGATCAGGAAGAAAACCCCGTTTTTTAAGATGCTGATCAGACGGTTTGCGGACCTGACAGAATCGCTCAAAAATCAATTCACCTACTTTTATGATCATTGTCCGGTATTTATTGAACATGAGAATCATTTTCATTTGAACCATCATATTATACCGAGCCGATTTTCAAAACGCAATAGAGCGTTCAACAATAATGTCCTTTTTTTCTCTCATGTTTATATTGTAAAAAAGAAGTGAAAAACGTGAAAGAGGAAATCGCTATATTCAGAAAGGAGGGAGGCAAATGGCGGGAGAACGAAAGCCTTTGCCGATTGAATTTTACCAGAGACCGTCAGTGGAGCTTGCCCCTTTATTGCTCGGCTGTCTCTTGGTGAAGGAGACGGATGAGGGAACGGCTTCAGGTTTTATCGTGGAAACGGAAGCTTATATGGGAGCGGAAGACCGGGCGGCGCACAGCTTCGGCAACCGGCGCACGAAACGGACGGAAATTATGTTCCATGAGGCGGGCCGCATTTATACATACGTCATGCACACTCATACATTAATGAACGTCGTCGCCGCGGACATCGGCATTCCGCAGGCCGTGTTAATCAGGGCGGCGGAGCCTCATGAAGGACAGTTCCTGATGGAGAGCAGGAGACCGGGCAGACCCCCGAGAGAGTGGACAAACGGCCCGGGAAAACTGACGAAGGCGATGGGCATTTCAATGAACGACTACAGCGGCATGATCACGGAACCGCCGCTGTATATTACGGAGGGCTTTACGCCTGAGCATATATCAACAGGCCCGAGAATCGGGATTGACAACAGCGGAGAAGCCCGGGATTATCCGTGGCGCTATTGGGTGACAGGGAACCGATATGTCTCACGCTGACCATGTTTATAAACGCTGATAACAGGGGAAAGACAAGGTAAAAGAAAGGGGATTCAGACATTGAAAAAATTTTTCAAAACGATTATCAAATGGGCGCCCGTCATCTATCCGATCATCAGAAAAATCATAAAAGAACGGAAGGCATCTAAGCGGAACCGCATGTCCGCATCCCGAACAGCCGGCTGATCCGGCTGTTTTTTTACGGGCTTGGCATCGGATTGCCGCATTGACTAGAAATCCTCCCCATTATAGAATTTACATACATTTACCCCTTCCTCATTCTTTTTGCCCATTTTTCACGTCTGCATCTGATCTGATAGGAGGTTTTTCTCATGCTTCATGGGCGGCTTCGTGAACTTCTGCGCTTGCTTTTAGCTGCTGAAACACCGGTTACAAGCTCAGTCATCGCTGCAAATGTAAAGGTAACGACGCGGACGGTCCGCAATGACATAAAGGAACTGCAAACCATTGTAGAAAAACACGGCGCATCCATTCAATCTGTCAGAGGGAGCGGCTATAAGCTGCTGATCCGGAATGAGCAGCCGTTTAAAAACTGGCTTCAGGACAATTTCCAGCAAAACAGCACCGTGCCGATTTTTCCCGATGAACGGATAGATTACCTTATGAAAAGAATGCTTCTGGCCGACGGCTACCTCAAGCTGGATGACTTGGCGGAAGAACTGTTCATCAGTAAATCCACACTTCAATCTGATTTAAAAGAAGTCAAAAAACGGCTCCGCCCCTATGACATCATTTTGGAAACAAGGCCGAACTACGGCTTTAAGCTGCGCGGCGAAGAGCTCCGCCTCCGTTATTGTATGGCGGAATACTTAGTGGACGACCGCGAGCCTGAGCCTGATCTCCTGAGTGAAAAGGCCGGTATTCTGCCGAAAGACGACATTCATGTGATCCGCACAGCCATTATGAAGCAGGTTCGAAACCATAAGATCCCGCTTTCTTTCTTCGGCCTGAACAATCTCATCATCCATATCGCCATTGCCTGCAAACGAATCCGGACAGAAAACTATGTATCTCTCATTCCGGAAGATCTTCATGATATTAAGCTTGAAACAGAATATCAGTCAGCGGAAGCCATCGTAAAAGAGCTTGAATCTGCGCTTTCGGTCACCTTTCCCGAACAGGAAACCGCCTATATCGCCATTCACCTGCTCGGGACAAAGCGCATGACCCAGTCACAACTGGAAGGAAAAGAGCTTACAAGGCTGATAGACGGGGAAACCAGCCGTTTGACGGAGGCCATGATCGAAGCCATTGAGCGGGAGCTGAAGCTCGGAATCACGGACGACAATGAGCTGAAAGCGGGTCTTGCGCTCCACATCAAGCCAGCGATTAACCGAAACCGGTACGGAATGAACCTGAGAAACCCGATGCTCTCCGCCATAAAGGAAAATTATCCGCTCGCATTTGAAGCGGGAGTGATTGCGGGAATCGTGATCAAGGAGCAAACCGGCATTGATATTCATGAGAATGAGATCGGATATTTGGCGCTTCATTTCGGAGCCGCCATTGAAAGGAGAAAGACGGAACGGCCGCCTAAACGCTGCTTGATTGTCTGTGCGTCCGGCGCCGGCAGCGCACAGCTTTTAAGAGAAAAGCTCCGTTCCCGGTTCGCAAAGCGTCTTGAAATCGTCGGAACGGCTGATTACTGCAGCCTTGACCAGCTTTCCTTTGAGTCGATTGATTTTGTGGTCAGCACAGTGCCGATCAAAAAAGACCTGCCCGTTCCCGTATTAAAGGTTCATACGCTGTTGGGCGGCGGGGATTTTACAAAAATCGACGCCATGCTGGAAGAAAAGCGGGAACAATTGAACTTTCTGAAACCGGAGCTGGTATTTTTGCAGCAGGATCTGGAGACGAAGGAGGACGTCATCCGTTTTCTCGGACAGCAGGTTGCAGAAGCCGGCCTCGCTTCTGATTCTCTGACCGATTCTATTTTTGAAAGGGAAGCGATTTCTCCTACGAGTTTCGGCAATCTTACGGCGATTCCGCACCCGCTCGTTCCGCAGACAGACACGACGTTTTGGGCGGTATGCACGCTGAAGAAGCCGATTGACTGGGCGGATAAGCGTGTCCAATTTGTCTGCCTGCTCTGCGTCGAGAAAGAAAGCAAAGCCGACCTCCAGCATATGTACAAATGGCTCGGCGGGATGTTAGATGATCCGGCCGCGGTAAGCCGTCTCTTAAAATGCACAACCTATCAGGAGGTTTTACGAGTATTCAGAGACAAACGATCAGAGAAAGACCGGGATACACCTTTTTTCCGTTAACAGCGGAAAAAGCCTGAGTAGTTATGAAAGCGATTTCATAATATGATGGTACTAACATCGAGACATACAAAATATCAAACTTTCAGGAGGTCTTTTACATGAATATATTACTCGTTTGTGCAGCAGGGATGTCAACAAGCTTACTCGTCACCAAGATGGAAAAAAGCGCGCAGGAACAAGGAAAAGAATATAAAATCTGGGCGGTGTCAGGCGATTCAGTCAACCAGCATATTGATAAAGCGGACGTATTGCTGCTTGGGCCTCAAGTCCGTTATTTGCTTCCGCAGCTGAAAAAATTGGGTGAATCAAAAGGAGTGCCGGTTGAAGTCATCAATACCGTCCATTACGGCACATGCAACGGAGCGGAGGTTCTGAAATCAGCGGAACAGCTCGGAAACGCATCGTAGAAAGGGGCGGGCCGTGTGAATAAGGTGAACCAGTTTTTAGAAGAGAAAGTCATGCCCATTGCCGGAAAAATTGCCTCCCAGCGGCATCTGCAAGCATTGCGTGACGGGATCATCCTCACCATGCCGCTTATCATCATCGGTTCATTTTTTCTGATCATCGGCAACCTGCCGATTCCGGGATATGCGGATTTCATGGCAAAGACGTTCGGAAGCGCCTGGTCTCAAAAACTGCAATATCCGGTTGATGCGACCTTTGAAATCATGGGTCTTGTCGCCGCTTTCGGAATCGCCTACCGCCTGGCCGAAAAATACGGGGTGGATGCATTATCGGCCGGTGCGATATCTTTGGCGGCGTTTCTCTTGGCAACGCCGTACAAAGTTCCGTTTCTGCCTTCCGGCGCCAAAGAGGAAATCATGGTCGGCGGCGGCATCCCGCTGTCTCTCATGGGAAGCAAAGGGCTGTTTGTCGCGATGATCATCGCCATGCTGTCGACGGAAATTTACCGCCTGATCATCCAGCGGAATTTCGTCTTCAAAATGCCGGACGGCGTGCCTCCTGCGGTCAGCAAATCGTTTATCGCTTTAATTCCCGGTTTTGCCGTCATCTTTCTGATCTGGGGCGCGCGTTTAATTGTCGAAGCGACACCGTTTGAAAGCCTTCATAACATTGTAAGCGTTGTACTGGGGACACCGCTCTCGATTCTTGGGGGAAGTCTCGGCGGAAGCCTGATAGCCGAAGCGGTTCAAATGCTCTTGTGGGCGTGCGGATTACACGGGGCGAACATAGTCGGCGGCGTCATGGCGCCGATCTGGTTCGGAGCGATGGATGCCAACCGGATTGCGTTTCAGGCGGGCGATGCGCTTCCGAATATTTTCACCCAGCAGTTTTTTGAAATCTGGATCAACATCGGCGGAAGCGGCGCGACACTGGCGCTCGTGGTCACCATGTTTCTCCGTTCGCGAAGCAAGCAGATGAAGCAGCTTGGGAAACTCGCCATCGGGCCGGCCGTCTTTAATATTAATGAGCCGATTATTTTCGGAATGCCGATCGTCATGAACCCGATGCTTCTCATTCCGTTCATTATCACACCGCTTGTCACACTGGTCTTTACCTATATCGGCATGAGCACTGGCCTCGTCGCCAAACCTGCCGGCATTGCCGTCCCATGGACGATGCCGCCGATTTTCTCCGGCTATCTTGCCACGGGCGGAAAAATATCAGGGGCTGTCATGCAGGCGATTAATATCATCACAGCCTTTATCGTGTACTATCCGTTCTTCAGAATGTGGGATTCGCAAAAGCTGAAAGAAGAAAACGAACTTGAACAATCGCAGGCGCCAGCCGTACAGGGAGACGAAAAAGCCGTGCTGTAGAGAAAGGGAGTGAAACACATGAATGAAAAAATGGAACAGACCATTTTTCAGATCATCCTGCATGGCGGCAACGGCAGAAGCGCATCAATGGAAGCCATTGCCGCCGCAAAGCGGGGGGACAGAGCTATGGCGGAAGAAAAGCTTCAGGAAGCCGCAAGGGAACTGACCGAAGCCCATCATTATCAGACAGAACTGATCCAAAATGAAGCCGGCGGAGAAAAAACAGACATGACGCTTTTGATGGTGCATGCGCAAGATCATTTAATGAATGCCATGACCGTGAAAGACTTGGCCGCTGAGTTAGTCGAGATTTACGAAAAAGTGAGTCTGCAAGGGGGAGCAAAAATATGACAAAAGGAATTAAAATTGTAACGATCGGCGGAGGTTCAAGCTATACACCGGAGCTTGTGGAAGGCATCATTAAACGCTATGAGGAACTGCCTGTCAGAGAATTATGGCTCGTCGACATTCCCGAAGGCGAGAAAAAACTCAATATCGTCGGCACGCTTGCAAAACGCATGGTCGAAAAAGCGGGTGTTCCGATAGAGATTCACCTGACGCTTGACCGGAGAGAAGCCTTGAAGGATGCGGATTTCGTAACGACTCAATTCCGCGTCGGCCTTCTTGAGGCCCGCGCCAAAGATGAACGGATTCCGCTAAAATACGGTGTAATCGGCCAGGAGACAAACGGTCCGGGCGGTTTATTCAAAGGGCTGCGCACCATCCCGATTATTCTGGAAATCGCGAAAGACATCGAAGAGCTTTGTCCGAATGCATGGCTCGTGAATTTCACAAATCCTGCCGGCATGGTTACCGAGGCCTTGCTCCGCTACTCGAATCTCACAAAAGTCGTCGGCCTCTGCAATGTGCCGATCGGCATTAAAATGGGCGTCGCAAAAGCATTGGACGTGGATGTCAGCCGGATCGAAGTGCAATTTGCCGGGCTGAATCATATGGTCTTCGGATTAGATGTTTTCTTAGACGGCGTCAGCGTGAAAGATCAAGTCATTGAAGCCATGGGAGACCCGGAAAACGCCATGACGATGAAAAATATTTCAGGGGCGGAATGGGAGCCTAAATTCCTGAAGGCGCTCGATCTGATTCCTTGCGGCTACCACCGCTATTATTTCAAAACGAAAGAAATGCTCGAGCATGAAATAGAAGCGTCACAGACGGAGGGCACACGCGCCGAGGTCGTACAGAAGGTTGAGAAAGAACTGTTCGAACTGTACAAAGATCCGAATCTCGCCATTAAACCGCCGCAGCTTGAAAAACGGGGCGGAGCGTACTACAGTGACGCGGCCTGCAACCTGATCAGCTCCATCTATAACGACAAACATGATATCCAGCCCGTCAATACGATCAACAACGGCGCGATCGCCAGCATTCCGAATGACTCAGCGGTCGAAGTGAACTGTGTTATGACGAAAGACGGTCCGAAACCGATCGCCGTCGGTGATCTGCCGGTGTCTGTCCGCGGACTCGTCCAGCAAATCAAATCATTTGAGCGTGTCGCCGCTGAAGCAGCCGTCACGGGAGATTATCAAACGGCGCTACTTGCGATGACGATCAATCCTCTCGTCCCGTCAGACTCCGTGGCAAAGGCCATTCTGGATGAAATGCTTGAGGCCCACAAAGAACATCTGCCTCATTTCTTTAAGTCGATTGAAGCATAAGAGCAGTAAAAAACCCGGATTCGCTTCCGGGTTTTTTGCTTATTTTGATTCGCTTAGTGAGGCGACTTCCGTCGTCCAGCCGAACACGTCGGCTTCCGCGCCTTTTTGAATGCCTGTAATGGTATCATACAATTTCTTCGAGATCTCTCCGGTTTCACCGCTGCCGATGACAAGACTTTCATCATTCCAGATCAGTTCGCCGACCGGAGAAATGACCGCAGCCGTACCGGTTCCGAATGTTTCTTCCAATCGGCCGTCACGATGCGCCTGGATGATTTCATCGATCGAAATCTTCCGCTCAGACACAGTCAGTCCCCAATGTTTGAGAAGGGTGATGACGGAATTTCTCGTAATTCCTTCAAGAATGCTTCCGTTCAGCTCCGGCGTCACGATCTCGCCGCTGATCTTGAAGAAGATGTTCATGCTGCCGACTTCTTCGATGTATTTTTTCTCAATGCCGTCAAGCCATAAAACCTGGGAAAATCCCTTCTCTTCCGCAACCTGCTGCGCTTTCAGGCTTGATGCGTAGTTGCCGGCGGTTTTCGCGTTTCCGGTGCCGCCTTTGACGGCGCGCACGAATTCGTTTTCCACGGCGATTTTTACCGGTTTAATGCCTTCTTTGTAATAAGAGCCGACCGGGGAAAGAATGATAAACAGCTTGTACGTATGGGATGCCGCTACACCGAGGAAAGGCTCAGTCGCAATAATAAACGGACGGATATAAAGGGAAGTGCCTTCCGCTTTCGGAATCCAGTCTTTGTCGATGGCTACGAGCTGTTTCAGGCCTTCAAGAACAAGCTCTTCATCAATGAGCGGGATGCAAAGGCGGTCATTTGACTGGTTCAGGCGCTCCATATTTTTCTCCGGTCTGAACAGAAGCACTTCCTGATCCTTCGTTACATACGCTTTAAGCCCTTCAAAAACGGTTTGGCCGTAATGATAAACCATGGCCGCAGGATCCATTGAGATGGACTGATAAGGGATAATTCTCGGATCATACCAGCCTTGATCGGCGTCGTAATCCATAACAAACATATGGTCGGTGAAAATTCTGCCGAACGCAAGGTCATGGGGGTCCGGTTTCGGTTTTTTGGCTGAAGTCAATTCAACACGAATATCTTGTTTCATAATGTTCTGTCTCCCTATTGGTGTTATTGTCAAACTTATTTGAAAATAATTTATATTCTATTGTATACCTTCAACAAATATTCGCAATAGTTTTCCTCAAATTTGTGAAAAAATCAAAATCACATAAAAAGCAGGGGAGAGAATGCCCCCTGCGTGTTCGTTTTTACGTATTCTGTCATCACCGTGCTCAGTGAACCGTCACCTTGCCGGTTTTGTAAAACTGCTCCATTGCTTTATCGACGTACACCCAGCCCTTCCAGGCGATATGGATGGTGTCTTTCATAAAGTACGGATCATATTCGTGCCCGGATAAGTCGGCAACCTGAAAGCCCTTCGCTTTAATTTGCTTAGTGACTTTTTTGTAGTAATCAGTCCGGCCTTTTTTCGGGAAGCCGGTGTAGTCATACCATTTTCCGTTGACCGGAATAACCACGAACATCGGTTCAGCGCCTGCATCTTTCAGAATGTCCAGCATATCCTCAAAGTCGTGATATTCGACTGATTTGGCGTATGTTCTTCCTTTGTTGATTCCTTTCACTCTCTTTACTTTCTTCTTAATCTTTTTATAAGAAGCGTCATCGATATAGAAAGGATTGGACTTGGAGCTCCGTTCTCCTAATTGAGCGGCGGCTGTTTTTAACTCTGACCACGATTTCCCTTTCAGGTTTTCAGAGATCGTCCGTTCAGGGCCCTTGTTTTCTCCCATTGAATAATAAAGATCTTTTTTCTCAAGCAGAGAATAATAAGCTTTTGCAGCCGGCATGACCGCTTTCACTTTCCATGATTGTCCGTTGACCATTCCCTTGTACAATTCAGAAAGGACGGCATCATGCTGAACGACTTTAAAACGGAGCATGCGCTTCATCATGTTCTTTTTGACCGCGGGATCAATCTGGTTATTAAATGCTAAATCCAATGCCTGAAGTGATGAAAAATTCGGCGCAAAGTGCTGTTCATCAGAACCTTTTTTGATAAACCATTGCGGAGAAACAATGAATACCAGTTTTTTGCCCTTCAGCTGCTGATAATGCGCCGCAAAGTTCACGGCGTGTATCAAGGATTGGTCCCCGCCTTTTCCGACAAGATAAGGCGTAAAGCCTTGGTTGTTCACTTGGAAATAGTTGGACGGGTGAAACTCATCCAGTCTTGAAAGCTCGGAAGAACCGAAAATCGGCAGATACTTCGAGTCTTCGAACATTTTGTTTTGAAGATAGAGTCCCTGGAACATATTCGGATTTAAGGCTGCCGCCGACTCTTCGACACGTTTTTCAGGAATGAAGCGCGTAAGCCATGAAGCCGGAACTGCGATAGCTCCGACAAACAGGACGAACGCTAAAATAATTGGTCCAAAGAAACGCTTTTTCATTTACTTCAACTCAGTCAGTTTGTTTACAATGTTGTTTGGCGTATTCCACTCGTCACGGTCAAATTCAGTGATCGGCACTGTAATGCCGAAGCGGTTTTCGATGGCGACCAGCAGCTCTACAGTTCCGAAAGAATCAAGCAGTCCTTCTTCAAAGATTTCAATATCAGGATTTTCTTTCACAGCGTCCTCCTGACAAACTTCAGCTAATACGTCTAATACTTCCTGTTTAAATTCCATGTGTTTTCAATCTCCTTTAGTGATGAAATGGTTTTCCTGAGAAAATATAAAATCCGAAACATACGAAATGGAATGTGATGACGATGGCTAAAAAGGCCGTAAAACGATTGGCGGGCAGCCACTTGTATTTCTTATTCCATTTCTCAAAAAAGTTATACCCGGTCATTAATACGGCGTGGTACAGGCCGTATACAATATATTGCAGGGCGAGTCCGTGCCAGACGCCCATCAGCATGAACAGCAGGAAATACCCGATGTTCGAGACGGCCATCCGGTTCTTTATCCATTTTTTCTTTGTCATCCAGAAAACAAAGCGCATAAATACGTAGTCTCTGAACCAGAAGGATAAGGACATGTGCCAGCGGTTCCAGAAGTCTTTAATGTTTTTGCTGATAAACGGCTTATTAAAGTTTTCCGGAGATTTGATACCCATGATATAGCTTACACCGACGGCAAACATCGTGTAACCCGCAAAATCAAAAAACAGGTACAAGCTGTATCCGTACATGTACAGCACATTACCCCACAGTTTGCTGTGGGTGATATGAGACAGATTCATAATGAAATACGTGTTAATCGCATATCCGATAATGAATTTGTATAAGAAACCGATAAAAATTTTATGAATGCCGGTATACAGTAAATCAGCGTATTCTCCCTTTGTCCATACTTTCTGTTCGTCCTTGGCAAATCTACGGTATCTGTCGATCGGACCGGAAGAAATGGTCGGGAAAAACATTATAAAGTACAAAAGGCGGTGAAGCGGCATTTTTTCTTTAATCAGCCCGTCTCTCGTTTCCATGATCAGCTGGACGCCTTTAAATGTCAAATAAGAAATTCCTAAGAAACTGATCAGGTTATGAACCGGGTGATGAGGCACCGGCGGAAAGAAAAACGGCCATAATTTAGATAAAAACAGGGGTAAAATGGACGCGATCACGGCCATACTGAAGACAAAGCCGCTGTTGGCTTTCAGTCTGTAAGCGAGATAACCCCTGATTAAAAGCACCTGCCACAGCGTAAAGATACATAGTGCGATCACGCCGTGCAGATCATGCGCGAAAATCAAAGCCAATACGATGATGGATATAAACATGTTGTATCCTTGGAATCTCTTGCCGTTCAGCCCTAAAATAATCGTCGGCAAAAGAAGGATTCCAAGTAAGATAAAGAAGAAAAACGAGCTGTAAGGCGTCATACAAGAACCTCTTCGCCAATGCGTTTACGGTCGATTTTTCCGTTCGCAGTCATTTGAATGTGATCCTGATAAATGAATTTTCTCGGAATCATGTAGGCCGGAAGCGAAGCGGCCAGTTCTTTCTTAATGGCGCTTGTCAGCTGGAATTCTTTTTCAAAATCATGTTTTTCAGGCACGATGGCGGCAATTAAATATTCGACAGGTCCGTTAGGCTGATACGGGATGACAACCGCCGTGCGCACATATTGAGACTGCCTTACATGTACTTCGATTTCCTCCAGCTCCATGCGGTAGCCGTGAAGCTTAATCTGGAAATCAAGGCGTCCTTGGCAGAAAATCTGACCATCCTGAACATAACCGGCATCACCCGTGTGATATGCCCACTGGCCGTCGATCGGGAAAAACGCTTTTTCCGTTAGAGAAGGTTCTCCGAGATAGCCTTTGCTTACGCTCGGGCCCGCGATGATGATTTCCCCTTTTTCTCCGTCCGGAAGCTTATTCCCGTTTTCATCCATGATGAAGATATCCATATCGGGTTTTGCAAAACCGACAGGCAGAGATTCATTTTCATCAATGATCTGCTGCGTAATTTCAACGGAGGTGACGGCAACCGTTGTTTCAGTCGGGCCGTATGTATTGAATACGCGGGCCTTCGGAAAACGGTTTAACAGCTCCTGTGCCACGGCAGCCGGAAGCGCTTCTCCGCAAAACATAAATACTTCTGCCTCAGGCAGGAGCTCCTGCGTAAAGCCGGGGTCCATCAGACACATTTGGACGAAAGACGGCGTCGATGTCCAGACGTTCAGTTTGGATTTCTCCAGCTCTTCAAATAGTACTTTCGGTTTATTGATTTTGTCTTTCGTTACGCAGTGCAGCGTACCTCCCGTTTGAAGCGACGGGAAAATGTCCATGACAGATAAATCAAAAGAAAACGGAGCTTGGTTTAAGAATGTCTTACCCTCGCCCACAGGAAAATCCCTGCAGATCCAGTCAGTGAAGCTTTGCAGGTTATCAGCCGATATCTGCACGCCCTTCGGATTTCCTGTGCTGCCGGACGTGTAAATAATGTAAAACGTGTCCAGCTCTTTTACCCAGTTCTCACGGCTGAGGTCTGCATCTTCGTAAGCTGCAAGCTCTTCGGGCGTAACGGTTTTAATCAGATTGCTTCCCGTATCGACTGCATCGCCCGATACGCTGATAAGCAGCTCTGCGCCTGAGCTTTCAATGATTTTGACGATCCGCTCCGCCGGAATGGAAACATCGACAGGGATGTATGGGCGGCCCGCTTTGACGCTTCCTAAGAAAGAAACGATCATATTCGGCTCCATATGTCCGTAAACCAGGACAGGCGCTTTCGAACCGTCAGCTGTATGTTTTTGAATGCCGGACGCAACCCGCTCCGACAAATCCCATAATTCCCCGTAAGTGAGGGAATGATCTAAGGAACGAAACGCTTCGGCCTGCGGCTTGGCGTCTGCGTATGTTTTTATAGCATCAAGTAGTTTCATAGTTATCCTCCCCGATTAGAAATCGTTGTAAATATAAGTGCCGGTATTCGCTGTATGAAATCCATACATCCAAAAGAGCAATACTAATATCAGAAAATAAAAGCCCGTATGAAACGTCCATTTGATCAATGTATTTTCATAAGCACGTTTTAATTTTTGCATCATATTCAAAATTCCTTCCCCGCGTATTCAATAATTACACCAGTATATGACGATTAGATTAACAAAAAGTTTCAAAATATGTCTAATATCCTAAGCTTAAAATTTCCTTAAAAATGAATGAGAAACAAAAGGATGGAAAACACGCATGTATAAATTGGCAAATGATCATACTAAAAAGGCGCTGTTCAGGCGGGATTTTTAACTTATCGTAAATATAAACGAGGTAAAAAAATTTTGGCGGCTTTTTCTTAAGCAGGCTTGTGCCGAACCCCAATGGAGAAGGGCGAAAAGCCGTTTCCGGCAGGATAGCCGATAAAGCGCCGCATCTTGTGAAATGAGGAAGAAATTATTATGATAGATAAGGTAGCAGAAAACGTGAAAACCCCAATTCAACACTACTGTTATCGGCTGACTGTGAAAGCCTTTTAATAGAAAGGAAGAGGAAAATGAATCAAAACAATATGGGGGGCAGCCAAAAGACGCCCGAGAAAGAAAGCATGGGCCGCATTTTGTGGCAGCTAACCCGCCCTCATACATTGACGGCATCGTTTGTGCCCGTACTTCTCGGCACCGTATTGGCGATGTTTTACGTAAAGGTTGATTTCCTGCTGTTTTTGGCCATGCTGTTTTCCTGTCTTTGGATTCAGATCGCCACGAACTTATTCAATGAATATTACGATTTTAAACGCGGTTTAGATACGGAGGATTCCGTCGGTATCGGCGGAGCGATCGTCCGCCACGGCATGAAGCCGAAAACAATTCTGCAGCTGGCGCTCGGCTCTTATGCGATTGCCCTCGTGCTCGGTGTTTATATCTGCATGAGCAGCAGCTGGTGGCTTGCGGCTATCGGCCTTGCCGGCATGCTGATCGGCTATCTGTATACGGGCGGCCCGCTGCCGATTGCGTATACACCGTTCGGGGAACTGTTCTCCGGCATTTGCATGGGCTCTGTATTTGTCCTTATTTCTTTCTTCATTCAGACAGGCAGAATTAATGAACAGAGCATTTTGATTTCCATCCCGATCGCCATCTTGGTCGGAGCCATTAATCTGTCCAACAATATCCGTGATATTGAGGAAGATAAAAAGGGCGGACGTAAAACCCTGGCCATTTTGATGGGGCATAGAGGGGCTGTCATGATACTGGCCGCATCTTTTGCCATCGCTTACATCTGGATCGTCGGTCTTGTCATTATGGGTTACACAAGCCCGTGGCTGTTCCTGGTCTTCCTGAGCGTGCCGAAACCCGTTCAGGCCGTGAAAGGCTTTGTGAAAAACGAAATGCCGATGAACATGATTATTGCGATGAAATCAACGGCGCAAACCAATACATTTTTCGGATTCCTGCTTTCCATCGGACTCCTGATCAGTTATTTCCGCTGATCAAATGAAAGGGCAAATGCCATAACCGGCATTTGCTTTTTTTTATGACATAATCTTCACGATATTGTAAAGAACCTGACCGCGGACTGACACGTCTCATATATGGACAGCAAAGCAAGGAGATGAAAAAAATGGACTTGTCAACAGCCCATATGGATGATTTGAAAACGGTCATGGAAGATTGGAAAAATGAATTATTAGTTTATAAATTCGCTTTAGATGAGCTGGATACGAAGTTTTCTATCATCAGCCAGGAATATAATCTGATTCACGGGCATAACCCGATCGAGCATACAAAATCACGCGTGAAAAGTTTTGAGAGTATCGTCAATAAACTGATGCGCAAAGGCTGCGATGTGACGACGCAGGAAATGAAAGAGCATATTCATGATATTGCGGGTGTCAGGATTATCTGTTCCTTTATTTCCGATATTTATAATGTCGCTGAGGTTTTGAAGCAGCATAAGGACCTGAAGATCGTAAAGGTGAAGGATTATATCAAACATCCGAAGCCGAACGGCTACCGCAGCCTGCATTTGATTATTGAAATTCCCGTTTATTTGACGAATCGTGTGGAATATGTGAAGGCGGAAATTCAAATCCGCACCATCGCCATGGATTTTTGGGCGAGTCTTGAACATAAAATTTATTACAAATTAAATAACGAAGTCCCAAAGCATCTGACCGACGAGCTGAAGGAAGCGGCGGACATCGCCCATTATTTAGACGAAAAGATGCTTGGGATTAAGAAAGAAGTCGATTAAACGATTGATGCATCACAACCAGCCGGACCGCTTTTATGTGCAGTCCGGCTGGTTGTTTTTATGTTTACGTGTTTTCGCTTTCCTGCGCGATATATTCTGACGATGATTCAGGCTGAAATCCTGATTGAATTTGAACAGGGAATGCAAAAGATATCAAATCGTAAACAGCACATTCCCGCAGAAAAAATGTGTAAGATCGAGGTTTACTTTTTAAAAAAAGGGAAAGACATTTGTACAACAAAAAGGGAGATGAATATCAGTGGGAAAGAATGAAACAATGCATATCGTATCATGTGCCGATGATCATTATGCTCGTCATTTGGGTGGGATGTTCGCTTCTTTATTGATGAATATGGATAAAACAAGGGATGCAAAATTATATGTAATCGACGGCGGAATTACTGCCGAAAACAAGGACAAGCTTGAACAGACCGCGATGTCATTCGGGACGCCGCTTGAATTTTTAGAAGTAGACGCTGATCAATACAAGCATGCAGTCGAAAGCAGCCACATTACAAAAGCGGCTTATTACCGCATTTCCATCCCTGATTTAATTAAGGATGAGTCCGTAAAGCGGATGATTTACATCGATTGCGATGCAATTGTGATGGAAGATATTTCGGTTTTATGGGACTTGGATATTTCCCCGGCAATAGTTGCGGCGGTAGAAGACGCCGGACAGCATGAAAGGCTGAAAAAAATGAATATCAGCGACACTGCCAAGTATTTTAATTCCGGTATTATGATTATAGATTTCGAACCTTGGAGAAAACAAAATATTTCCGAAAAGGTGATTGATTTTATTAACGAAAACAGCTCGGAGGATTTTCTCGTGTTTCATGATCAGGACGCGCTTAACGCGATCTTATATGATCAATGGCATGAACTGCATCCGCGCTGGAATGCGCAGACGCATATTATCATGAACGAGAAAACGCCTCCTGAACTGATCGACCGTATACGTTACAGAGAAACACGTGCCGAACCGGCCATCGTCCATTTCTGCGGCAGCGACAAGCCTTGGAATACAGGCACCTCGCACCCGTATCGTGATCATTATTTCCGATATATGTCCTTTACGAAATGGAACACGATCGACCGCCCGGCCATGAACCAATAGGCAGGTGTGATGAAACGCTTGTGAAGCCGTTATCCGGCTCATAAGCGTTTTTTTGCTATTTCACCCGAATCGCACGCACGCGTTTTTGCAGGCTGGTCTTTTCGGCAGACGGCTTCAATCGGCTGACTGCCGTTTGCGCCGCTGATTTTGCTTTTTTCGTCTTGGTTTTTTCAGCCGTTTTTACTTTGTCTCTAGCCTGCTGCCGGTTGAGTTTATCTTTTATCCGGTCAAGCCGTTTTTCCAGAGCGTTTTTTTCTTTTCCCGGCTGGATTTCGCTGACTGCTTTTTGGGCTTTTACGGTGCTGGCCTCAGAGGTCTTTTTTTCCGCCTGCTTGACGCTGGCCTCAGCTGTTTTCAAAAGGCTTGAGTTGACAGCGTTCAGCCGCTTTTGCAGCCCTTTTTTTTCTGAACCGGCCGGTAATTTGCGAATGGCGCTTTGTGCGGCATTGACGGCGGTTTTTTTCTTTTGTTTTTCGGCAGTCCGGACTTTGTCTCTTGCGTCCGTCACATTTCTTGCCGTCTGAACTTTATTGATCCGGGACTCGAGAGCGGTTTTTCCCTTTGACTTGGACAGCTTGCTGACGGCCGTTTTTGCTTGATTGATATCTGCCTGTTTTTTCGTCTTTTCCGCTTTTATTACGGCCCGTTCGGCATAGCTCTTTTGCTTTACATGATATTGCACCAGGCCGTACCCGAATCGGCTGTCACGTCCGGGAGCGCCCAGATCTTTGACGTTTTGCTGCATCTGCTGCCGGAGCTGTGTATTTGTTTCCTCGGGATATTTCTGCCTGAGCAGCGCGAACATGCCGGTGACGTGGGGCGCGGCTTGAGATGTGCCGTCAGCCGTGGCGTACATTTGATTCAGATACGTGCTCGTAATATTGGTGCCGGGTGCGGCAAACTCAATTTGTTTTCCGGTCGTGGAAAAAGCCGCGAGCCCGTTTTTTTCAGTTGACGCTGAGACTGCCGTTACGCTGCTGTAGGCGCCCGGATAATTGACGGGTTTTTTGTTGCCGTCGTTTCCTGCGGCGGCTACGATCACGATTCCTTTTTTGTATGCTTTATCTACGGCGTCGTGAAGAATTTTGCTGTCTGCGTTAGTTCCGAGGCTCATATTGATGATGTCCATTTTATTGGCGATCGACCAGTCGATTGCTTTAAGAAGGCTCTTAAGATCCCCTGCACCCTTTCTGTCTAATGCCTTAACCGCATATAACCGGACATCCGGCGCGATGCCGTCAATGCCGTATCCGTCATGTTTTGCCGCAATGATTCCGGCGACATGCGTCCCGTGTCCGTTGTCATCTTTGTATGAGGAAGTATAGCTGACTGCGGAATAGCCTCCGGCAATGGAAAGGTCATCATGAGGGTAAATGCCGCTGTCAATGACAGCCACTTTCACCTTTTTTCCCGTCAAGCCTTCTTTCCACGCCTGCTTGACCTGAGTCGGTTCTATATCCCATTGCGGCAGCGCGTAACTGCTGCTTTGGGCCGCTGATAACGGGCGGATATCAGAACCGTCTGCTGCCTGAAAGGATACATTGTCTTCTACATATAAGATGTCAGGGTCCTGTTTCAGGTCTTTCACCGTTTGTGAATCGGCTGACACGGCGACTGCCGGGAGATGCTGATAGGTCTGTTCCACATCCGCTCTGCTGTCTATGGCGGATTTCTTGCCGTTTTGATTTTTGTACACCACGATAACGTCCCGGTCGTGCGTCTCGGCGTGCGCGGGCGCCGCGGCGGAGAACAGGCCGACGCACAAGGCCGCGGCCATTATCGGTTTCAGGGTGTGATACATTGTGATTCCCCCTTTTTCTTTATATATCGGCAGTGCGGAATTCTTTTTTTCCTGAAGGATAAGGAAAATTTCTGTATGCAAATGTAAGCGTTTCCAAAATATGATGGAGAAAATGCTTTAAGACATCTGCGCAATGAACTCAAAAAGGGGGTTTTTGATAAATGAGTACGTTCAATCGGGTCATGGAAGAAAAAATCATGCCTGTCGCCGGAAAAGTCGCCGGCCAAAGGCACTTAAGAGCTTTGCGGGACGGCATTATTTTGACTATGCCGCTTATCATCATCGGATCGGTTTTTCTGATTCTGACGAGTCTTCCGATTCCCGGTTATGCCGATTTTATGGCTGGTCTTTTCGGTGAAAATTGGGTTGAAAAGCTCGGGTATCCCGTGAATGCGTCCTTTGACATTATGGCGCTTGTCGCCGCCTTTGGGATTGCCTACCGGCTTGCGGAAAGCTATGAGGTGGATGCCCTGTCGTCGGGAGCCATTGCCCTTGCCGCTTTTTTATTGGCGACGCCGTATCAGATTCCGTTTATTCCTGACGGCTCGGCAACAGAGATTATGGTGGGAGGCGGCATTCCGATTTCGCTGCTCGGAAGCAAAGGTCTGTTTGTCGCGATGATCATTGCAATGCTGTCTACGGAAGTGTACCGGTTTATCATACAAAGAAATATCGTCATTAAAATGCCTGACGGAGTGCCGCCTGCGGTCAGCAAATCGTTCGTTGCGCTCATCCCCGGTTTCATTATTATTACGCTTGTATGGCTGGCCCGTCTGTTTATTGAAATAACTCCTTTTAAAAGCCTCCACAATGTCGTAGGCGATCTGCTGGGCACCCCGCTGTCTATTTTGGGCGGGAGTCTCGGCGGGAGTCTTATCGCCGAATTCGTGCAAATGCTGCTTTGGTCGTGCGGCATACACGGCGCGTCCATTATCGGCGGCGTCATGTCGCCGATCTGGTACGGGGCGATGGACGCCAACCGTTTGGCTTTTCAGGCGGGAGAAGCGCTGCCGAGCATTTTTACGACACAGTTCTTTCAAATATGGATTAATGTCGGCGGAAGCGGAGCGACGCTTGCCCTTGTGCTGACCATGCTTGTGCGCTCCAGAAGCAAACAGATGAAACAGCTCGGCCGTCTCGGAATCGGGCCCGCGATTTTTAACATTAACGAACCGATTATTTTCGGGATGCCGCTCGTCATGAATCCGCTGTTAATCGTGCCTTTTATCATTGCGCCGCTCTTGACCATTACGGCGACGTACATCGGGATGAGCACGGGGATGGTGGCAAAACCGGCGGGAATCGCCGTGCCGTGGACGATGCCGCCGCTGATTTCCGGTTATTTAGCGACGGGCGGGAAAATCTCCGGTTCGGTCATGCAGCTGATCAATCTCCTGATTACATTTATCATCTATTATCCGTTTTTCCGAATTTGGGATCTTCAAAAATGGAGAGAGGAACGGGCGGCGGAACAACACGTCACTGAAGAAACATAAAAAAACGGGCGCTTTCGCCCGTTTTTTTTAACGCTGGAAAAATTCAATCCATTCGCCGTCAGGTCCTTCAATGTAAAAGTAGCGGTACCCGTTCGGAAGCGTCGTGATTTCTTCATCGATAAATACGGCGCCCTGACGCTTCGCATGCGTGAACTCCGCCGCGATATCTTCTGTCAATAAAGCGACATGATGCACTTTTCCTTCTGCGGGAAGCTCGCTGCTGTAGCCCTGGATCAGCTCAATTTCTGTCTCCGGCCCTTCCTGAAAGCCGAGAAAGGCAAGTTCAATAATGCCGTTCGTATGAGTGATACGATCCTTTAACTGCATACCGAGAACGTCTTGATAAAAGGCGATGGATGTTTCAATATCTTTGACCATAATGCCTGTATGGTCGATTCTTTTGGCTGTCATGGTTTTCCCCCTGTTTTGAATTTTTCGGGACAATGCGGTGTTGATCATGTTTTATGGTACGATAAGAGAAAGCAAAACGAAAGAGGAATGCACAATGAAGCTACTTACAGTGAAAGATACATTTGTCGGAAAGCTGAAAAAAGGATTCCCCCTGATTGAAAAAGACGCTCTGTCCGGAAGCTCTGCTCATTTAACAGAGGGCGATCTTTTTGATGTGACATCCGAGAAGGGTGAGTTTATCGGAAAAGGCTATTACGGTTTGCAGAATAAAGGAGTCGGCTGGGTGCTGTCCCGCGAGAGAGATGAACGGATCGACGGACGTTTCTTTCTGGACAAGCTGAAAAAAGCGGCTGAAGCAAGAGCCCATCTGTTTAAGGCGCCCGATACGACGGCGTTCCGGCTTTTCAACGGTGAGGGCGACGGCATCGGTGGCGTCACGATTGACTTTTATGACGGTTATCTGCTGATTCAATGGTACAGTAAAGGTATTTACGCTTATAAGGACAGCATGATTGAGGCGATTGACGGACTGGAGCTTTCTTATAAAGCGATCTACGAAAAGAAACGATTCGATACGGCCGGGCAATACGTGGAAGACGACGATTTTGTCAAAGGCGAAAGAGGAGATTTTCCGGTCATTGTTCAAGAAAACGGCATCCGGTACGCGGTGGATTTAAACGACGGGGCGATGACGGGCATTTTCTTAGACCAGCGTCATGTGCGCAAAGCGATTCGGGACAAGTATGCAAACGGCAGACGGGTGCTGAATACGTTCTCTTATACGGGGGCATTTTCCGTTGCGGCAGCGCTTGGCGGAGCTGAGAAAACGACCAGCGTCGATGTCGCCAACCGCAGTCTCGCAAAAACGATTGAACAGTTCAGCGCCAACGGAATTGATTATGAGGCGCATGACATTAAAGTCATGGATGTTTTCAAATACTTCGGCTATGCGGAGAAAAAAGGGCTGGAGTTTGACCTCATCATCCTTGATCCGCCTTCTTTCGCCCGCACAAAAAAACGGACGTTCAGCGCGGCGAAAGATTATAAAAATCTGCTGAAGGAAACGATCGCCATCACTGCAAAAAACGGCATCATCGTCGCTTCGACAAACAGCAGCGCCTTCAATATGAAGAAATTTAAAGGCTTTATAGAGACCGCCTTTAAAGAAACAAATGAGCGTTACGACATTTTGGAAGAATACACGCTTCCGGAAGATTTCAAAACGATTCCCGCGTTTAAAGAAGGGAACTATTTGAAGGTTGTTTTCTTGCGGAAAAAATAGGATGATCATTTATAGCGTGGAAAGAGGGGAAAAGAAAACCCTCTTCCATCGCGTTAATACGGGATAAAATAATCTTCATATCTTAAAGAAACAACCCGCTATTACTTAGTATTTCATCTGTGCCAAGTAAAGTGGCCTCACTAATCCCCACATTGTTGGCTTTCATGAAGGATTGCACCGCTTGGTAGCCAACCGCATAACCTGCAAACGGTGATAAGCCGACAGGCTGATAACCTTGTTCGGCTGCAAAGGTGTCACCAAACATGTAACTGCTGACCTCAGCAAACCCTTTCTTATTTAACGAGTCTTTGATGATTTCTTTTGAGTATTCTAAGTCTTCTTTTTCAAAAGAAGTAACCCAAGGACCTAACAGAGCTTCTCCGTAAAGTTCTTTGGCAAACGATTCTGCCAACCCCTCTATAATTAAGTAATCACCAACCGTTACGTTCCCATAATCCCAATTGAAATACGAAAAACGAATATTATGATGAAATTCATGTGCGATTACAGCAGGCAGTCTCGGTATGTTATAAGAATTGGGGAATATTGAAACTTGAATAAATCCCGGAATTCCTCCGAATCCACAATACCCTCTATGTAACTCAAGCTTTTTTGGATTGGCCAGATACATCCCAAACCTTATTTCATCAGCATTTATTTTTAAGCGGTTTTGTTGGATAAATTCTACACAATGAGTTAAAGTGCCATATGCAATTTGAAGAGCTTGAATTTCTTTTAGATTCTCTAATGCTTTTCTTCCGGTTTCCGTATCAAATATGCTCAGATAGCCCAGCATATTTGTAGCCATGATTACATCATATCCGTTAGGTTGCTTTGCCTTTAAGGGAACATTCATCTTTTTCCACATATCTTCAAAAGGTTTCATCATTGAATACCGATAATAATCTTCTCTATTTTCAATCATTGAAAATAACGTTTCGTATTGCCCAATTGTATCCTCGATAATGATTTTAATGGGTACCACCCTTTTTTTGATGATCTATATAAATTGTAATGGCATCACTCATGAGCTTCGCCAACCCTTCACCATACTGATCGATGTTCTTAGTGAAGCGTTTATCTTCAATATAGAGTTGACCTAATCCGTAAAAGGCATCAAAAGAATATTCACCAAAATTTTCATTGAGAAAATCAAACCACTCTTTGATAGCTGTTTGTACGTCTGGGGACTTGGGAGATTGGTTAATAAGGAGTGCAAATTTATTGAACATTGCAGTCCACTTATCAGATAAATCTTTTTGCTCACCATCAGTCATGTTTTTCAATCTAATATTTACCTTATCGACAGGTTGATCACCCCACCGTTTGCGAGCTTCTTGTTCATAAAGATTATGATTGAAGTTCATTCCCTCAAACCGCTCTTTGTTCGTCATGCAAATCTCTCCCATCAAATGTTTGATTGATTTATCGATGGTTTCAATCATTTTATCGACTCTATTCCGTTTCTCAATCAACATTTTCTTTTGTAAAATTAATGCCTCCCTTCGGTTAAATGAAGGACTATTAATGATTTCTTTAATCTCTTTTAAGGAGAAATCGAGCTCCTTGAAAAATAGTATCTGCTGCAGCTGTTCAAGATTCTCTTCAGAATAAAGCCGATAACCGGAATCGGTCGTTTCCTGAGGAGTCAATAATCCGATTTGATCGTAATGATGGAGAGTACGTATGCTTACTCCAATCAGTTCAGCTACTTCTTTTACTTTCATACCCATCACGTTTGCCGCCTCCTTAATGGCTACTCTAAAGTATTACGCAACGTAAGAGTCAATAGTTGGTTTAAAATTTTTTGTATATAAAGGGAGAACATATGAGGATTTCATTGCTGAAATTAAAGAAAAAAAGCCGGGCGTGAAGCTCCGGCTTTTTTCTATTCAATAATGTGCTGCACCCGGCCGATTCGTCCGTCTTCAAGGCGGACCTTAATGCCGCGCGGGTGGAAGCTTGAGTTCGTCAAAATATCTTTCACGATTCCTCTTGTCAGCTTTCCTGAACGCTGATCGGCTTTCAGGACGATATCGACTTCAAGTCCTTTTCTGATGCTGCTTCGCTGCTGGCCGTTCATATGACACATCCGTTCTTCAGTCTTTTCACTTCATATCTTATCATATCGTGTTTTCGTCTTTTTATGAAGGACAGACAAATCCATCTGAGTGGCAAATAAAAAAAGACCGCTCTGTAAGGAGCAGTCTTTTATGACATAAACGAAAGCAAAATCGGGGCCGCGCACAGCGTCATAATTGCGGCGAGAATCATGGACACGCTTGAGATCGTTCCTGATACGGAGCTGAGCTCAAATGCTTTAGATGTTCCCGCTCCGTGCGCGCTAGTTCCGAGCAGCACGCCCCGGGCAATTTCGTTATCAATGCGGAAATAGCGGATGACCCGGTCCGATGATCCTAGAGTAAACACCTCTTTATATAGAAAAAAGAAATAAGTCTGATAAAAATAGAAAAAAACTTGATTAAATACATTTTTTTGTATACAATCCTTATATATCAAAAAAAGGAGGATCAATAGTGAAATTCAAAAAAGTACTTACATATTCTTTCGGAACGATTGTTCTTTTGTCAGGTTTAGTTACAACTAATGCTTTGGCAAAAGGAGACACAAAAGATACAGGTTATTATCTCGAGATGCCAAAAGGATTTGGTGCCAATAACTATACAGGGTCTAGAACTAAATACAATGATTCCTCAGTATATCAAAAAAACTCATGGATAGGTAGAGACAGAAAAATAAATTTGTGGATAGTTAATAAAGATAAAAAGGATGTATCAGGCGGTCGTTACGTAGTTGTTAGTAGTGGTCAACATAAGAATATACCAAATGTTGCAATTGAGAAGAATCATGGTAAAGCACTCGGTGTAAGAATTGCTGGAGAGGTACAAGGCCCTCCAAATGCAGTAGTTATTGCAGCAAAAGGAGTTTGGAGTCCAGATAGTAGAAGATAGAATTTGATAATAACTAGAAAGAATTTTTTCTTTCTAGTTATTTGAATTGGGAGGGTTTTTTTTGTTTTATCAATTATTGAAAAATAATTTCATAGAAGTTTTAAGCTCGAAAAAATATAAATTTTCTTTATTAATTATGATTCTCCTTTTCGTTATTGATATTTTCATATCAATCTATCAAAAGTTTTCTCTTCCTTATTTTGATAAAGATCATTTGAGTTTTTCGTTGTATTTTTGGTTAGGCACGAACGACTCTGTTATTAGCGGTATCTTAATATTCTTATTTGTTTTAATTTCTTGCTTACCGTACAGTACAAATGTATTAGAAGAAAAGCAAAATGGTTATTTTCAATTTGTTATATCACGTTGTTCATTATTAAAATATTTTAGTTCCAAAGTGATAACAGCCTTTATTAGCGGCGGTTTCTTATTTGTTCTCCCTTTTGTGTTATCATTCATATTGATGTTAATAATGTTCGGAAACAAGTTGCCGTATACTGAATTTGTTGATAATTATGGAATGTTTCATCAGATTGCAGAGTATCATCCTAGTATTTACATGGCAATATATATTTTAATTTTGTTTTACTATGCAGGGTCTTTTGCAATTTTAGGAGTGTTTTTGTCTACTTTCCTAAAGAATAAATATCTTGCATATGTGTCACCGTTTTTGATTATTTTGGTTTTAGAACCTGTTTTCGAAATATTTTACCCACAGTTATCGCCTATATTGTTAATGAGTCCCATTCAAACTATTACAGGTATTTCGATTATATATCTGTTTGCGATACCATCTTTTGTTTTAGCAATTTCATTAGTAGGAACTTATATTGGGTTGAAAAGATATGTTCAACAATAACTTTCTGTATTATTTACTGAAAATAAGTTACAAAAGAATTTTATTAACATTTATAATTTTGCTGTTGTTAAATTCGGCCGTATTTTATAATAATACAATTAATTCAGCAATAGATATTAGTTTTATGAAAATTTTCTTGAACATATTAGGTGGACCTACAAGCTTTATAACAGTATGTGTATTTTTATTGTCTTTGAATAGTTTGCATTTTTCAAATTATGTTATACCACGGTTTAATAAGAGAACTATTTTTTTTAGTTTTATTATTAAGCTTATCCTATTAAGGACTATTTTGTTTTTAGTATTAGCAGTATTAAGCACTTTACTTACAGCGTTACTTTTATCACCTGGTACATTTCTTAAAACTATAATTTATACAAATGGGACTATTGGATTGCAACTAGTATGTTTGTTATTAGGGTGGGTAATGGTTTTATTAATTATTCAGTTAGTTATATTGATATTCGAATTGAAGTTTCCAAGATACGGAATGTTAATTGGTTCGGTTATTGTACTACTAATCCTATTTAATGATATGTATGATTATTTTTCAATCATATTTGTTCAGGCCATATCATCCACGTTTTACGATAAATTATATCTATTATTTATAATTGTTTTTACATCCTTGATTTGCTTGAAACTATCAAAGTCTTTTCAAATACTGAGGAGATAAATAAAAAATGTATTTATATGATGTGAAAAATATCTGGAGACAGAATAAATGGCAATGGATAATTTGGATTTTTGTTATTGCTTTTTTGCTATTTATGATAGTCCATAGTCTCAATATAATTAATATTAATTCTGTTTGGGAGTCGTTGATGGGAAATGAATTATTTTTCATGCCGTTCCCTTATTTCTTTATCTGTGGATTTTACTTGTTGATTAATGGTAATTATTTATATCAACAACGGAGTAAAACAATTTCTATTGTCCTTACTAGAGTATCCTCGAGGAAACAATGGTTATTTGGCAAACTCTTTTTTACTATAGTAATGTGTACTAGTTATTGTCTGTTGTTAATTTTATTAGTACATATAGCTGTTTTTTTAAAACATGGAAATTTTAGATATGACCATTATACAGCTTATACTTTTTTTACAGTTTTTTTAACTTTGTTAATTTGTGGTTTGTTTCAAACCATTTATATTTTGAAAGTAAAACCTATACAAGCTTTTTTTGTAGTGTATGGTCTATTGATACTTCCTGTATGGATTGACGTACCTTTTTTACCTGGTTACTACTCTTTTATTAGCAATACTCTTATAACTCCGCATGAAGTTAATCATAGTGGTTATTTGTTTTTCTTTACTATAATAACAATTTGTTTAATTATGCTTGCAATTAAGCAAATTAGACACAAAAACTTTTTTTAAAGGGAGAACAATATGTCTTTAACAATAAAGTTAGACCATGTCACTAAAACACTTAATTCCAATAAGGTAGTAAATGATGTTTCGCTACAGTTATTTTCAGGAAAGGTTTACGGATTTAAAGGTGTGAACGGTTCGGGGAAATCGATGCTTTTCAGAGTGATTTCTGGGCTACTCGTTCCTGAAAAGGGTGTTATAACTGTGAACCAAAGCATTTTACATAAGGATATATCGTTTCCAGAGAGCATGGGGATAGTTATTGAAAATCCGGAATTTATTCCTCACTTAACGGGCAAACAGAATTTAAAAGTGCTTGCATCAATAAAAAAGAAAGCGACGGACGCAGATATTAATAAAGCATTAGACATAGTTGGTTTGGATAAAAATGATTCAAGAAAGTATAAGAAGTTCTCACTAGGAATGAAGCAACGTCTAGCTATTGGACAAGCTATTATGGAAAATCCGGATTTGCTAATCCTTGATGAGCCAACTAATGCATTGGATGAAGAAACACTTCATAAAATAAAGACTTTTTTGATCGACTATAAAAAAAGAAACAAGTTAATTCTTATTTCAAGTCACGATAAAAACTTTCTTGAATCAATTAGTGATGAAATATTTGAAGTGAAGGATGGAGGTGTAATTGTTTCAATGTAATAGCTATTAAAATTGAGTTTACTAAAAACACCATTTCTTAAGAGAAATGGTGTTTTTAATTTAAATATAGTGAAGTTAATGAGGGTTAAAAAAACGAAAGCAAAATCGGGGCCGCGCACAGCGTCATAATTGCGGCGAGAATCATGGACACGCTTGAGATCGTACCTGATACGGAGCTGAGCTCAAATGCTTTAGATGTTCCCGCTCCGTGCGCGCTAGTTCCGAGCAGCACGCCCCGGGCAATTTCGTTATCAATGCGGAAATAGCGGATGACCATCGGCCCGATGATCGTTCCCAATAAAGCCGTTAAAATGACGAAAACCGCTGTAACGGCCGGCATCCCGCCGATCATTTCTGAAACGTTCATGGCAATCGGCGTCGTCACGGATCGCGGCACGAGACTGTCGACTAAGCTGCTGCCGAGATGGAACCATTTGGCGATAAAGGCCGTTGACAGAATGGCGATACATGAACCGACCGCTACGTTCAAAATAATTTCCACGGCGTATTTCTTTAAAATCGGGAAATATTTATAAAGCGGGATGGCGAACGCCACTGTTGCCGGCTGAAGCATATCGGTCAGCAGTCCGCCGCCGAGATTGTATGTCTGATACGGGACATTGACAAGAAGCAGCAGTACGACCAAAACAGCGGGCGTAATCAGAAGCGGCGACGTATACACCCGCGGAAAACGAATGTAGAGTTTTTTCGCGCCCAAATATACTAAGACAGTTAAGAATAAACTTATGATTCCGATGAACACGTTTGTTTTTTCTCCTTTCTTTTTGCTATCAGCTGTGTAAGCGTACCTGTTGAAACCATCACGACAAATGTGCTGATGACGACGACAAGTAAAATGCTTACGCCGAATTTAGACATAATATCTCCGTATTCAATCACTCCGACGGCAGACGGGATGAAAAACAGCAGCAGCTCACCGAGGAGCCATGCTGCGCCAAGCTCAATCCATTCAAGTTTGATAATCTTGAAATGCAATAATGTGAAAAGAATCACAATCCCGATTATACTGCCGGGAATATTTATATGAAGAGCCGCCGTGACCCAATTGATCAGACGCGCAAATATAAACAGCAGAGCGATTTGAATAACGGTAAGCAGCAATTTTTTCATAATGATGCCTCCCTTATATTTATATTGTACAGAAGGTTTTGCTATAGGTAAAATACATATAAAGAATAATGTGTATTCCTTTTGTCTATAGAAAGGATGAAATGTAATGGATATCCGGCACTTAACGTATTTTTTGGAAGTGGCCCGTTTGAAAAGCTTTACGAAGGCTTCACAGTCGCTGTATGTTTCACAGCCGACAATCTCAAAAATGATTAAAAACCTGGAGACGGAGCTCGGCATTAAGCTGTTTTACCGCAATGGCCGGCAAGTTGAACTGACTGACGCCGGGCAGAGCATGTATGTGCAGGCGCAGGAAATCACAAAGTCATTCCAAAACCTGACGTCAGAGCTGAACGATATTATGGAAGTGAAGAAAGGGCACGTCCGCATCGGTCTTCCGCCGATGATCGGGTCCGGCTTTTTCCCGAGAGTGCTCGGTGACTTCCGCGTCACATATCCCGATGTGACGTTTCAGCTTGTTGAGGACGGCTCAATTAAAGTGCAGCAAGGGGTGGAGGACGGCTCGCTTGATATCGGGGTCGTCGTGCTTCCCGCGAATGAAGAGATTTTTCATACGTTCACAATCGTCAAGGAAACCCTTATGCTCGTCGTCCATCCGTCACATCGGCTCGCTGACGAGAAAGAATGCAGTCTTCACGAATTAAAAGAAGAGCCGTTCATATTTTTCAGGGAGGATTTTGTCCTTCATAATCGAATTATGACGGAATGCGTGAAAGCCGGATTCAGGCCTCACGTCATTTATGAAACGTCACAGTGGGACTTTATCAGCGAAATGGTATCCGCCAATCTCGGTATCGGCCTCTTGCCGGAAAGAATCTGCCGCGGTCTTGATCCTGACAAAGTCAGAACCATTCCGCTCGTTCATCCGGTCATTCCGTGGCATTTAGCCATCATTTGGCGGAAAGACCGCTATATGTCCTTTGCCGCCAGAGCCTGGCTGGAGCATACGAAATCGTATTTATGGAATCCGAAAAAGAGAAAAAAGGATGATTAAGCATGGACGCACAAACCGCAGCTCAACACTTGAGTAAAGTGCGGGATCAAAACCCGCTCGTTCACAGTATCACCAATAATGTCGTCACGAACTTCACAGCTAACGGACTGCTCGCGCTCGGCGCATCGCCCGTTATGGCTTATGCAATTGAGGAGGCAGCCGACATGGCGAAAATCGCAGGAGCGCTCGTCCTGAATATAGGCACCCTCAGTTCGGCGTCGGTTGAAGCTATGATCGCAGCCGGAAAATCGGCCAATGAAAACGGTGTTCCGGTCATTTTTGATCCGGTAGGCGCAGGCGCCACGCCGTTTCGGACGGCATCAGCCAGCAAGATCATACAGGAGGTCCGCTTGTCCGCCATTCGCGGAAATGCCGCGGAAATCGCCAATATAGCCGGCGCCCCTGATTGGAAGATAAAAGGCGTGGATGCGGGGGAAGCCGGAGGAGATGTGGTTCAGCTCGCTAAGACGGCTGCAAGCGGGCTGAAGACGGTCATTGCGATTACCGGAAAAACCGACGTTATCTCTGACGGCGCCGACACATACGCCGTACATAACGGTGATAAACTGCTGACGAAGGTGACGGGGGCGGGATGCCTGCTGACGTCTGTCATCGGAGCCTTCTGCGCGGCGGGACAGGACGTTCTGCAAGCGGCCGTTTCAGCCGTTTCTGTATACGGAAGCGCCGCTCAGCTTGCCGCTCTGGACACCTCCCATAAGGGTCCGGGCAGCTTCCAGATTGAGCTTTTAAACAAGCTGGCAAGCATCTCAGAACAAGAAGCGGCCGAGCTTGCCGCAATTGAAAGGGTGACAGAAAAATGACGCGTATTTCTCGGGAAATGATGAAGGATATGTTATCGGTTTATTTTATTATGGGATCAAACAATACAAGCGCAGACCCCGTTTCCGTGGTGAAAAAAGCCATTGAGGGCGGCGCTACGCTTTTTCAATTTCGGGAAAAGGGGAGCGGTTCTTTAACAGGGGAGGAACGTGTCCTGTTCGCGAAGCAGGTACAGGATGTCTGCAGGCAGGCCGGGATTCCTTTCATCATTAATGATGATGTCGAATTGGCCTTGCGCCTTGAGGCGGACGGAGTGCATATCGGGCAGGATGACGCAGACGCCGAAGAAACGAGAGCGGCAATCGGCGATATGATACTCGGTGTGTCAGTACATAACGTCTCCGAGGTGAAGCGGGCGGAAGAAGCCGGAGCCGATTACGTCGGAATGGGCCCGGTCTATCCGACCGAAACAAAAAAAGATGCTGAAGCTGTGCAGGGCGTTACATTGATTGAAGAGGTGCGGCGTCAGGGCATCAGCATTCCGATTGTAGGAATCGGCGGCATTACGGCTGACAACGCGGCGCCCGTCATTGAAGCGGGTGCAGACGGCGTCAGCATGATCAGCGCCATCAGCCAAGCTGAAGATCCAAAAGCGGCAGCGCGCAAGTTTTCAGAGGAAATTCGGCGCTCCAAAGCAGGGCTGTCCCGATAGGGCGGCCCTTTTTCTGTGTGCGCAAAAAGGCAGTGACGGACTTGGAGAATATAAGCCGTATGTCAAGAACAGGGCAATCAGCTTGCAATATCGACCGGAACGTTTGACGGCTCTATCGCTTCTCTCAAAGTGACGCCTGAACCAATCACCGCCGGCGCCGAAGGCTTAAAAGCCCTCTATGAAACAGTGAAAAGCGCGCAGTGAGAGATCATTTCGACGTCACGGAAAAACTTGATGCGGAATTCAGCGAATTTGAAGGTTTGATGTCGAAATACAAAACGTGCGATCAATCTTATATGTCTTGTGATACATTAAGTACAGATCAAATCAGAGAGATAAGCACGAAGCTGACGGCTCTTTCTGAAACCATGTCGAAGATTGCCGATGTGCTTTAAAAGGAGTTAAGACGCAGCATGAGCGATGAACATAACAAGGAAAAACAGATCCACAGACGGGATGTCCTGAAGTGGGGCGCCGTCGCGGGCGCCGCCGTTGCTGTCGGAGCGAGCGGCCTCGGAGGACTCGCGCCGCTCTTCAAACCGGCGGCCACCGCTTCAAAGAAGAATGATGAAAAAAGGGATCGTGATCAAATCGTTCCTTTTTACGGGAAGCACCAAGCAGGAATCACAACGGCGCATCAGACGTATGTGTATTTTGCGGCGCTTGATGTCATGTCAAGCGACAAAGCCGATGTCATCTCCCTTTTCAAACAATGGACAAGCCTGACGCAGCTGCTGACTTCAGGCGCGGTCCCGTCGGGCGAACAGAAAAATAAATATATGCCTCCGCAGGATACCGGGGAGTCGCAGGATCTGGCACCGGCGAATTTGACCGTTACCTTCGGCTTCGGCCCCGGGTTTTTCGAGAAAGACGGGAAGGACCGCTTCGGACTGAAAGATAAAAAACCGAAGCACCTCGCCGATATTCCGCCGATGCCTAACGACAAGCTCGATAAGAAACAAGGCGGCGGTGATATCGTCATACAAGTCTGCGCGGATAATGAACAAACGGCGTTTCACGCGGTGCGCAACCTGATGAAACAGGCAGCAGGCGTGTGCGAAGTCCGTTTTCTCAATAAAGGTTTCTTAAGCGGCGGGAAAAACGGGGAAACGCCGCGCAACCTCTTCGGATTCAAAGACGGCACCGGCAACCAAAGCACGAAGGATGAAAACCTGATGAATTCGATCATTTGGGTTCAATCAGGAGAGCCGGACTGGATGACGGGCGGCACGTACATGGCGTTTAGGAAAATTAAGATGTTTTTAGATATATGGGACCGTTCATCCTTGAAGGAACAAGAGGACACGTTCGGGCGGGTGAAAAGCTCGGGCGCGCCTTTCGGACAAAAAAAGTAAACCGATCCCGTGAAGCTGAATCAAATTCCCGCCGACTCGCATGTCAGCGTGGCAAAATCAACCGGCAGACAGATTCTGCGCCGGGCATTTTCCTATACGGACGGAATTGATCCAAAGACGGGCTATGTTGACGCAGGCCTGCTGTTTATCTGCTTTCAAAAAGACCCGGACCGCCAATTTGTCCCGATGCTGAAGGCTTTGGCGGCAAAGGATGCGTTGAATGAATACACACAAACGATCGGCTCTTCCTTATTCGCCTGTCCCGGCGGCTGTAAAAAAGGAGAATATATCGCCCAAAGGCTGCTGGAATCGTGACACCTTCCATATGGAGGGTGTTTTTAAAAAAACACTTGTAACTATATGTGTTACAACTTAAAATGAAAAGGAAAGGAGACTTACAATGACACTGCAGATTAAAGTATATTCTGATTATGTATGTCCGTTTTGCTTTGTCGGCAAAGCGGCGTTTGAAGAAGCAATCAAGGACAAGGACGTACAGGTGGAATGGATGCCGTTTGAATTGCGTCCGAGCCCCTCGCCGAAACTTGATCCGGTGAATGATCCCGCCAAGCGGCAGATGTGGAAAAACTCCATTGAGCCGATGGCGCAGTCGTTAGGCGTTGAAATCACGTTCCCCCGCGTGTCACCGCATCCTTACACGGATTTGGCATTTGAAGGCTTTCATTTCGCAAAGGAACATGGGAAAGGAAGCGAATACCATACACGCGTTTTTCAGGCGTTCTTTCAGGAAGAGCAAAATATCGGTGACGTTGGCGTGCTGACAAAGCTTGCGGAAGAAGCCGGACTTGACGGCGCTGCCTTCAAAGAGGCGCTTGAGACAAGAGCGTACAGACACGTACAGCGGGAAGCGCTCCGCCATGCTTATGAGGAAGCCGGCATTACGGCAGTGCCGACGTTTATCATCGGCAATGAGAGAATCCCTGGCGCGGCGGGAAAGGAAACCTTTGAACAAATCATTGAGCGGGAACTGAATAAACGTTAACCCGAAAAAAGCCCTCTCGATCAGCGAGAGGGCTTTGCCATATAGTGTTTGACAAATGTTTGTCTGTCCGCTTCATATGCCGCGGCGTCAAATGAGTCGCCGCAAAAATGAAGGCACCAAGGGTCTTTCTGGCAGGCGACGCCGACTTGATAGCCGTGTTTTTGAAATTCAAGCGACTGTGATGTGTCGTAAAAATGAAAGCCGCGAAACAAATCCTCCCGCCACTCCACGTCATATTGAGCCGCCATTAACAAGCCGTCAATGGCGTCAGCGGGCGTAAACAGGCCGTCTTCATCGCCGTGCTCAAAGTCCAGCGGGTGATAAGCATTCCCCCGGTATTCAATCACTTTTCCCATCCGCTCTCCGCTTTCCCACCAAATGCCGTTCGGCGGCAGGGTTTTGCAGCCGGCGACACCGAGAAGGCCGAGCTCCTGATGAGATTGAAAGATATGAAGCATGTCATGTAGGAAATGCTGATGAATGATAAAGGTATCCTGATGCAGATAAATTTTATATTTGGAGGGGTGTCTCAGCGCTTTGTTGTAGGACGAGGCCATGCTTGCTGAATCGTATATCGGCATGATATCAACGGAGTATGAAGGGGGGACGGTAAGCTGCATGATATGGCTCTTGCACCGGGAGTAGAGCGACTCGTCATTCACACAGACGACAAACAGAAATGAATGTGAATCCATTACATGCTCCTCTCGGCCTCAATCACATATTGATACGCCGATGCTTCTGTCATAAAGTCATGCCTTATGCCGAGCTGTACGCATACTTCGTGCAATGCTGCGATGGCTTTGTGATAAGAGGGGTGATCAACGCGGATCGCCTCAATGCGTTTCACCTCATAACCGGCGGCTTTAAATAATGAAAGCGTCTCTTCACGGGTAAAAAAACGCAGGTGGGTCTGATCCATTAATCCGGCGTCACTGTAAGTCCATTTGCCGGCTAAAAGCTCCAGCACCACTGAGATGTGGCCGACATTCGGTATGCATGCAAGCACCGTGCCGTCTTTTTTTACATAAGGACGAAGCTTTTTCAGCACGGACCACGGGTCGATAAGATGCTCAAGAACGTCTCCGAACAGCATGCAGTCGAATTGTTCTGATTCGTACGGAAGAATGGCGGATTCAATGTCGCCGCAAAGCACGTGGCTCAATTTGCTTTCCGCCTTTTTTGCGGCTTCGGGATACGCTTCAATGCCGTAAACCGTTATTCCGCGGTCTTCGATCGCCGCTCCTAAATTGCCTGTGCCGCAGCCGACATCAAGCACTGTCCGCCAGTTTTCGTCTATTTTGTTCAATAAATAAGGATTCAGGCCTTCGTAGTAGTTCTGTTGTTTTTCATCATAATAGGGATTCGTATCCATCTGTGTATCACCTCATAAATGGGCATATACACAAGATATGCAGCGGGGGGATCTCATATCACCATGTTTGGCTGTTCAATTGCGGAATGCGGACGGGAATGGTTGTCCGGTATACGGTTTGTTCTCTGATTCCCCTCTTATTGCGGCTGTTCCTTTGAAAACTCGGGTGCGGGCGGACTGTGGCAGGTCATATAGTAAAAGGATCCGCCTGTAATCTTACCGCTGGCGGATGGTGTTTTTCATTGGTGTTTTTTTCTTCACCGCTTTTTCAGTATTTAAGAAGCGCCTCACATCGTCAATGTGCAAACCCATGATTCTAGCCTCTTGAATTAACAATTGCCAATCTTGATCTATATCTTTCATTACATGAGTTTTCATAAGAACCTCCAATTGAAAAATTGATTTGCCCAGCTACAGCAGCCAATGTATAACAAATATCACACATAGTTGGCCGGTAATCCCAAATTGAAGATGAATTCACCTACCTATTCCCTAAGAAAATGACTGAAATAACCAAAATCCTTCAAGAATTCTTACGTATAATAATAAACAAATAAATACTGACTGGATAGTATGCAAATAAAAATAAATCATATGACCTATTAATATTTACCCTCAAAGCGTCGACTAGCATATTCTTTTTGCATAAAAAATACCGCAAAAGAATGATTCGGTGTAAGATAAAGTGAATGATCAAACAGCTGGGGTAAAAAATGAAAAAAAACAAATTTCAAATTAAGAGAGAAGAAACATTTGAAAGTTTTATTGACGCAGGCCTTCATCTCCTGATTGAAAGAGCTTACGATTCAGTCTCAATCGATGACATCAGTAAAGCGGCGGGTTTCAGCAAAGGCGCGTTTTACGTTCATTTTGAAAGCAAGGAAGATTTTCTGAAGCATTTATTAGACAGGCGTCAGATTAAAAAAAGGATCATCACCGGCTATCTCGATGAATTAGAAAAGCAAACAGCGCGGCCGTTGACGCTTTGTGAAGCTGCGGCAAGCGCGGCCAGCCTGTTGATGCGGTTTGTAAACAGCAAGCCTGCCTGGAATGTTGTGTCTTTTGCCGTTCATATGCCTACTTACAAAGTCGTCAGTGAATATGAAGCTTATATCCGTCTTTATAAGTTATGGATAGAAGAAAGCACCATGTACATAAATTGGCTCAAATCGAGAAATTTAATAGAAGACCATATAGATACCGAGCATACCGCTAAAATGATGTGCGCGCTCATCGACGGGATGATTAAGCAATCCAATGTGCTGGGAAGGCCGGTTACTTTCCGCAGCATGTTTGACGCGCTCTATGTTTTTGTCAGCGGCAGAAAATCAGGGTAACGTTCTTCTTGATTTGACAAAAGGTTTAGAAAAGTCTTTCAGAAAGCGAGGAACTGCCATGCGCTACAGAGAAATTATGATGTATATCATTATGGGGATATTCACGACCATCGTGAATATCGTCAGTTTTTACTTTCTGACGTCGGCATTTGAGATGGATTACAAGGCGGCGACCGTCGCTGCTTGGATTCTGTCCGTTCTATTTGCATATGTCACGAATAAACTGTATGTATTTCAGCAAAAGACCGCGGGGATGCGGAGTCTGATGAAAGAATTGACGGCCTTTTTCAGCGTGCGGGTATTGTCTCTCGCCATCGATCTCGCCATGATGATTCTTCTGGTCAGTCAATTTCATATGAACGAAACGTTGGCGAAAATCGCCGATAACGTCATTATCGTAGTCGTCAACTATGCGGCCAGCAAGTGGATTGTCTTCAGAAAAGCGAAAGAAGAGGGCGTGTCATAACGGTTTCTTTCCGCGCCCCGGGGGAAAGTGTAATAGTGAAAGGGGATGCGTATGAAGCACAAAATAAAGAAAGCGTTTGCTGATGTATTCGGGGAATCGGAGGACCTGCGCATTTTCTTTGCGCCCGGCAGAGTGAATCTCATCGGAGAGCATACGGATTATAACGGGGGCCACGTCTTTCCTTGCGCGCTGACGATCGGTACATATGCAGCCGTCCGGGAGAGAGGGGACAGGCTCGTCAGAATGTACTCTCATCATTTTAAGGAAGCGGGCATAAAGGAATGCAGTCTCGATAATATCCGTTATCAAAAAGAGGACGGGTGGGCCAACTATCCGAAAGGGGTCATGGCAGAATGTCTCGGCAGCGGTTTTTCCCTTCCGCACGGCTTCGATATTGTGTTCTGGGGAAACATCCCGAACGGCGCGGGGCTGTCATCTTTCGGCTTCGATTGAACTTGTTACGGCGGTCATTCTCAAGGAATGCCATGAGCTTGAGGCGGATATGCTCGACTTGGTGAAGCTCGCTCAGACGGCGGAACATTCCTTTATCGGCGTCAGCTGCGGAATAATGGATCAATTCGCCATCGGAATGGGAAAGAAACATCATGCGATTCTGCTGAATTGCGGTACGCTCAGCTTTGAATATACAAAACTCGGGCTGTCGGGGCTGTCGATCGTTATTGCAAATACCAATAAAAAACGAACGCTTGCAGATTCAGGCTATAATACGAGGCTCAAGGAGTGCGGGGAAGCGCTTTGTGATCTTCAGAAGCATCTTTCCGTTCAATCACTGGGAGAGCTGACCCCTTCCGCTTTTGACGCCCATGCGGAGCTGATTCAGAATGAAGTGAACAGACGCCGGGCGAAACACGCCGTCTATGAAAATCACCGCACAATAGAGGCCGCCGACATGTTCAGTAACAATCAGCTTCATCATATCGGTGAATTAATGAGGGATTCGCATCTCTCTTTACGCGATGACTACGAGGTGACGAGTCATGAGCTGGATACACTGGCTGAAGCGGCCTGGCGCCACGGCGGGGTGATCGGATCAAGGATGACGGGAGCCGGTTTCGGCGGCTGTACGGTCAGTATCGTCAAGGACGATGCGGTTTCGGATTTTATTGAAACGGCAGGGGCCCGCTATGAGGGGAAGACAGGGAGAAAAGCTGACTTTTACACGGCGGATATCGGAGCCGGAGCGAGAGAACTAAAGGGGGATGACGATGGCAATTGAGCGGCACGTGGAACGTTTAATCCGGTACGGATTGCAAAAAGAGCTGATTTCATTTCTTGATATTGAATATACGAGAAACCGTTTGTATGAAGCTTTGCATATCACCCATCCGGAGGTTCCAGAACAGAAAGAAAATGTATCGGCGGCATCATTGCCGGACATATTGGCCCCGATTTATGAATGGGCGGCAGAAACGGGCCGGATTGCAGCCGATACAGACACCTATCGCGACCTGCTGAGCGTGAAGATCATGGGCTGCTTTGCCCCGCAGCCGTCCGAGATTGTCCGTCGTTTTGAAGAAACAAAGGCGGTGCACGGATCGGAGCAGGCGACAAAGGCGTTTTACCGATTTTCAGAGGATGTGTATTATATCCGTTCGGACAGAATACAGCGGAATGTCGGGTGGACGGCTGAGACGGCTTACGGAAAGCTGGACATCACGATCAACCTTTCAAAACCGGAAAAAGATCCGAAAGCAATTGCCGCTGCCAAAGAGCAGCCTCAATCCGATTATCCGAGATGTGTTCTTTGTAAAGAAAATGTCGGGTACGAGGGGAGACCGGATCACCCGGCGCGTCAAAACCTTCGTGTCATTCCGGTAATTCTCGGCGATGAGCAGTGGTTTCTGCAATTTTCTCCGTATGTGTATTACCGGGAGCATTGCATCGTTTTGAAAGACCGGCACGAACCGATGAAGATCAGCAAAAAAACGTTTGACCGGCTGCTGTCGTTCGTCAGCCAGTATCCTCATTATTTTCTCGGTTCCAATGCTGATCTGCCGATTGTCGGCGGCAGTATTTTAAGCCACGACCATTTTCAGGGGGGCAATTATGAATTCCCGATGGCGCGGGCGGAGACAGAAAGCCGGTACAGGCTGCCTGACTATCCGAAAACGGTGTTGGGAATTGTGAAGTGGCCGATGTCTGTCATCCGCCTGCAAAGCGAGAGTGCGTCTGAGCTTTCCGGCGCGGCGGATGCCATCCTGCGGGCATGGCGCGGTTATTCCGATGAGGCGGCTGATCTCCTCGCCTGTTCAGGAGAAACACCGCACAATACAATTACGCCGATTGCCCGGCGGAGAAACGGTTTATTCGAATTAGATCTCGTCCTCAGAAATAACCGCACCTCTGATGAGCATCCGCTGGGAATTTTTCATCCCCATCAGGAAGTTCATCACCTGAAAAAAGAAAATATCGGACTGATTGAGGTAATGGGGCTTGCGATTCTGCCGGGCCGCCTTGAACAAGAAATGAAATACACGGCTGAAGCGCTGTGCTCACCGGACCCGGAAGCGGCCTTAACGGCAGACCCTTCTGCGGCAACGCATAAAGATTGGGCGCTCAGTGTGCTGCATAAGCGGAAGGTAACGAAAGAAAACGCGGAACAGATTCTGAAAGAGGAAATCGGCCATGCCTTTGCGCGGATACTGGAGCATGCCGGCGTCTTTAAACAGACAGAAGAAGGCAGAGCGGCTTTCCGGCGGTTTATCCGCCATTTGGGCGCTCTACCGGAAAAAAGCCCCATCCCATAAGGGACGAGGCTTTTTTTTATCCTCTGCTTCTGGCGATCAGGCTGAATAAGAATACCACGATCGCAGCTCCGATGATTGCCGGAATGATGGCAAAGCCGGCAAGGTGAGGACCCCATGTGCCGAGCAGTCCGTGCCCGATCCATGCGCCGATCAGACCGGCGATCATTGACCCGATGATTCCCCCGGGCATACTGCCTTTTACAAATAAACTTCCGATCCAGCCGATAATAATAGCGACAATCAGAGATACGATAAAACCCATAAATATCACTTCCTATTTTTTATTATTTATGCCTATATGTTTCCTTCGTTTTGTCCATATTAAACATATGAATGCGTTTTTTATAATGAACATATCAAGGCGCGTTCCGGTCTTTTTTTTCACAATGCGTTGCGTTAAAATGGAAACCGTGTGAAAAGGTGTGAGCAAAGGAAAAAATATTTCTTTTGTAGAATGTTTAACAAAATGAATCTTTTTGTTGACCAGCGTTTTTTATTATGGTAAACCTTTATTTGGTATTATTCGTTCTCACTATCTTTTTTCTCTATATATGCTAAATGATCTAAAACTTTTTATGTTTGGTTTGCGCAAGTGGAAAAAGTTCATGCATTTTTTGACGATTTTGTGACATTAGGTCGAAAAAAAGATGAACTTTAGAAAAAAATAAAGCTAATAAGGGCAGATTTTGATAGCATAACAAGGTAGATAGAGAAAAGATTTTGAGAAAGTACATTTCAGATTCACTACATCAATAGGAAGGATGGTGATCTTCTTGTTCAGAGCATTTAAACCGTTACTTTTAATAGCGATGTTGGCTGTTGTTTTCGTACTGGGCGGATGCAGCGACATTTCCGTTTTAGATCCGAAAGGACCTGTAGCAGACCAGCAGAAAGATCTGATTCTCTTGTCAATCGGATTTATGCTGTTCATTGTCGGCGTCGTATTCGTACTATTTACAATCATTTTAGTGAAATACCGCGACCGCAAAGGCAAAGACAGCGGAAATTACAAGCCCGAGATGCACGGCAACACGTTCTTAGAAGTAGTCTGGACAGTGATCCCAATTTTAATTGTTATTGCACTTTCTGTGCCTACCGTACAGACGATATATTCGTTAGAAAAAGCGCCTGAAGCGACAAAGGATAAAGAGCCTCTTGTTGTTTATGCTACTTCGGTAGACTGGAAATGGGTATTCAGCTACCCAGAGCAGGATATTGAGACGGTTAACTACCTGAACATTCCTGTAGACCGTCCGGTTTTATTTAAAATTTCTTCAGCCGATTCAATGGCATCGCTATGGATTCCTCAGCTTGGGGGACAAAAATACGCGATGGCGGGAATGCTGATGGATCAATACTTACAGGCTGACAAAGTGGGAACATATGAAGGCCGCAACGCGAACTTCACCGGCGAACACTTTGCCGACCAGAAATTCAACGTAAAAGCTGTTACGCAAAAAGACTTTAACAGCTGGGTGAAAAAAGCCCAAAGCGATTCTCCAAAGCTGACGAAAGAGAAGTATGACGAACTGATGCTTCCGGAGAATGTCGGTAAATTAACGTTCTCTTCTACACACTTAAAATACGTTGACCACGGCCAAGATGCCGAATATGCGATGGAGGCGCGAAAACGCCTTGGCTACAAAGCCGTATCACCGCACTCTAAAACAGATCCGTGGGAAAATGTAAAGAAAAACGAATTTAAAGTATCCGACGATAAACAAGATTGAAATTGAACAAGAAAGGAGGAAGCCCGAATGAAATTGAGATGGGATGAATTTTTTGTAACAGGTGACCCATTAATTCTGGGCGCACAAGTTTCCATTGCGCTTTCCACTATCGCTATCATCGCTGTACTCACATACTTCAAAAAGTGGAAATGGCTCTGGTCTGAATGGCTGACGTCTGTAGACCATAAGAAACTTGGAATCATGTACATTATCTCTGCTGTTATCATGCTGTTCCGCGGCGGGGTCGACGGCTTGATGATGCGCGCCCAGTTAGCGCTTCCTAATAACAGTTTTTTAGACTCAAACCACTATAATGAGATCTTTACGACTCACGGTACGATCATGATTATCTTCATGGCGATGCCGTTTTTAATCGGTCTGATTAACGTTGTCGTACCTTTGCAGATCGGTGCGCGCGACGTAGCATTCCCTTACTTGAACAACCTGAGTTTCTGGACGTTCTTCGTAGGTGCGATGCTATTCAATATTTCTTTCGTTATCGGAGGTTCTCCGAACGCAGGCTGGACGAGTTACATGCCGCTGGCAAGCAACGACATGAGTCCCGGGCCTGGTGAGAACTTCTACCTGCTCGGTCTTCAGATTGCCGGTATCGGTACGCTGATGACGGGTATCAACTTTATGGTGACGATCCTGAAAATGCGTACGAAAGGCATGACGCTGATGCGTATGCCGATGTTCACATGGACGACGCTGATTACAATGGTTATTATCGTATTCGCCTTCCCTGTTTTGACAGTGGCATTGGCGCTGTTATCATTTGACCGTTTGTTCGGCGCTCACTTTTTCACGCTGGAAGCCGGCGGTATGCCGATGCTTTGGGCTAACTTGTTCTGGATTTGGGGACACCCTGAAGTATATATCGTTATCTTACCGGCATTCGGTATTTTCTCTGAAATTATTTCAGCGTTTGCAAGAAAGCAGTTATTCGGTTACAAAGCGATGGTCGGCTCAATTATCGCCATTTCCGTCCTGAGTTTCCTTGTATGGACTCACCACTTCTTCACAATGGGGAACAGTGCGTCTGTTAACTCTTTCTTCTCGATTACAACGATGGCGATTTCGGTTCCGACCGGGGTTAAAATCTTTAACTGGCTCTTTACGATGTATAAAGGCCGAATCAGTTTTACAACACCGATGCTGTGGGCGCTCGCGTTCATCCCGAACTTCGTTGTCGGCGGGGTAACAGGGGTTATGCTTGCGATGGCTGCAGCGGATTATCAATACCATAATACGTACTTCCTCGTATCTCACTTCCACTATGTGCTGATCGCGGGTACGGTATTTGCATGTTTCGCAGGATTTATTTTCTGGTATCCGAAAATGTTCGGTCACAAGCTGAACGAAAGAATCGGAAAATGGTTCTTCTGGATCTTTATGATCGGATTTAATGTATGTTTCTTCCCTCAATACTTCTTGGGGCTACAAGGTATGCCTCGCCGTATTTACACATACGGACCGAATGACGGATGGACTGCATTGAACTTTATTTCAACTGTCGGAGCCTTCATGATGGGTGTCGGGTTCTTAATCCTTTGCTACAACATCTACTACAGCTTCCGCTACTCTACTCGCGAGATCAGCGGAGATTCATGGGGCGTGGGACGTACGCTTGAGTGGGCGACTTCATCTGCGATTCCGCCGCATTACAACTTTGCGGTGCTTCCTGAAGTGAAATCTCAAGATGCGTTACTGCAATTGAAAGAAGACAAAACGGATATTCATCCGGAAAGCAAGTTCAAGAAAATCCATATGCCGCACAACTCCGGAAGACCGCTTATTATGTCAGTGGCGTTCGGTATTGCAGGCTTCGGACTTGTATTTGAATGGTTCTGGATGGGCATTGTCGGCTTGATCGGCATTCTGCTTTGCATGGTGCTTCGTTCATTTGAATATGACAATGGCTACTATATACCTGTTGAAGAAATAAAAGAGACGGAAAGAAAGATTTCCGAATAAAGGAGGCGTGATTTATGGAACATGCAGAACACGGCAATTCTAACGCGCCTATGGAATATCAATCTGAAACCGGCAGACTCAATATTCTCGGGTTTTGGATCTTTTTAGGGGCAGAGATTGTGTTGTTCTCAACACTATTTGCAACCTTCTTCGTTCTTCAAAGAAGAACAGCAGGAGGAGTCTTACCGGCTGAATTATTTGAAGTGAAGCTTGTCATGATCATGACATTCCTGCTTCTGATCAGCAGTTTCACCTGCGGGATCGCTGTTCATGAAATGCGTCGCGGAAGTTTAAAAGGCGTCGTCATTTGGACGATCATTACGCTTCTTCTTGGCGCGGGCTTCGTCGGATGTGAGCTTAACGAGTTCATCCACTATGTACATGAAGGAGCATCTCTCGGTACAAGTGCTTTCTGGTCTGGATTCTTCGTCCTTCTGGGAACGCACGGAACGCACGTAACGATCGGTATCTTCTGGATTGCCGGCATCTTACTGCAATTGAAGAAACGCGGATTAACGCCGCAGACGTCTTCAAAAATCTTTATCTCAAGTTTATACTGGCACTTCTTAGACGTTGTTTGGATCTTCATCTTTACAGGCGTCTATCTCATCGGATTGGGGGGACTATAATATGGCAAACAAATCTGCTGAACACAGCCACTTTCCGTGGAAGCATATCGTAGGTTTTGCGTTGTCTATTATTCTGACCCTGCTGGCCCTTTGGGTTGCAGTATATACGGATTTAAGCTCATCAGCAAAACTCTGGATCATTTTCGGATTCGCATTTATCCAAGCCGGTCTTCAGCTTCTCATGTTCATGCACATGACAGAAAGCGAAAACGGCGGAATTCAAGTCGGAAACACGCTCTTCGGATTTTTCGGAGCGATTGTTATCATCCTTGGTTCCATCTGGATCTTTGCGGCGCACTACCATCACGGTGACCATATGGATGGAAACCCTCCTGGCGGTGCAAAGCATCATTCCGAACATCAGGAATAAAAAGAAACCCTCTTCGTTTATGCGAAGAGGGTTTTTGGTGCCTTTATTGGCTTCTTCTCCGGCGCAGGCGCGGAAGGCCGTAAATGATAAAGGCGGCGATATGGGCAACGATGACGTTGACGGCAAACAGGATGATCATGAGTGTGTGGCCGAGAGGGGATAGGCTGCTGGTTGCGTAAAAGTAGAAGAAAACCCACATGAGAATAATTGGCGGTATGGCCGAAAGAGCGACTTTTTTGTTATCCAGCCAGATAAAGAGGGGTGTTGCGCTCGCGACCAGTAAATAAGCAAAAAACATGTCCATCTTACATGTCTCCTTTCATTTTATGGGAGCGTTTCCAAAATGAAATACAGAGAATGAAATGTGTCTGTTTTGTGGTCGTTTTTTGAACATTTTGTTACAATTATTATACCATGTTTTCCAATTTTTGATACCGCTTTTTCGAGAAATGTATTGCAACTATTGCCTCATTTTTGGATAGGTACAAGAAACCGGAAAGGCCAAATACCCTGTCACATTTCCGGACAATGGAATGGCGCAGGCTGTGAACCTTTGCTATGGTCAAAGAAAATATGCACAGCAAGGGTGGTTTGAAGTGGACGTAAGGAAAGAAGATGTCACAGCGCCGGATGTCTTTGCGCTTTTGCAGGATCATCTGAAGAGCATGACCATGCATTCTCCTCCGGAAAGTATACATGCGCTCAATGCGGACCGGCTGCGTCAGCCTGACGTTACGTTTTGGAGTGCGAGGGGAAACGGCATCCTGCTCGGCTGCGGTGCCTTAAAGGAGCTAAACAGCCGGCACGGTGAGATCAAATCAATGAAAACCTCTCCGCATCATGTCAGGAAAGGCGTTGCCAACCGGATCCTCCGCCATATGCTTGAAGAAGCAAGGCGGCGGGGCTATCATCGGATCAGCTTGGAAACCGGTTCTATGGAGGCTTTTCTCCCCGCCAGACGCCTGTATGAAAAAGCCGGGTTTCAATATTGTGATCCGTTTGCACATTATAAAGAGGACCCGAACAGCTTGTTTATGACGTTAAACATAAGCTGAAACCCCTTTTCTGACGAGAAGGGGTTTTTTATCGGAAAAGTTTCATCATGACCGAAACATTTCCTTTTCTGACACGTCATATGTCGTGTAGTCCCCAAACCGTAAAAAATAAAAAGGAAGCAACCTCAACATGTTTTCTTGAACGGTGTTCATGTATAATAAACAATAGTGACTTCCGATGAAAATGTAAGGCGGGATAGAATGAGTCGATATAAGAAACAGCAAAATCCCTATTATCAGGGGGATTTGATTTTTATATTTGGTGTGTTTTTAATAATTAGTGTTGCGGCGATTTATGCGGCCGGACAGTTCGGGCAGTACGGAGGCAGTGCCTGGATGAAACAGATTGTCTTCTATGTTATAGGTGCGGGATTCATCGGATTATTGCTGTACTTTGATTTAGAGCAGCTTGAAAAACTGAGTCTGTACGTATTGATTGCCGGTGTGCTGTCGCTGCTCCTTTTGCGTGTGGCACCGGAATCCATCGCGCCGATTAAAAACGGAGCGAAGAGCTGGTTTCAAATCGGAAACTTTACCCTCCAGCCCTCTGAGTTTACGAAAATAGGAATTATGATGATGGTCGCGTCCATTATATCGAAGGCGGGCCCGAAGGATCAAAGGTCACTTCGGGAAGATGTGAATCTGCTTTTGAAAATTGCGGCATGGACGGTTATTCCGATCGGGATGATCGTTTTGCAGGATGCCGGAACGGGTGCGATCTGTCTGTTTATCGTTATGGTGATGGTGTTTATGTCGGGTGTAAACTGGAAGCTGATCACCATTATCGGCGGTTCGGCCGCACTTGTGCTTGGCCTTTTCTTAGTTCTCGTGATTGAATTTCCCCATGTGGCGAATTCAATCGGCATTGCGGATTATCAAATTAACCGGATTACATCGTGGATGTCTGACTCCAGTGCGGCAACGACTCAGGCAGAGAGCGATAAAAGCTGGCAGGTGGATCAGGCCGTTATGGCGATCGGATCGGGCGGCATTACTGGCAACGGCGTTCATAATCTGAAGGTGTACGTACCTGAGGGACAGACCGACTTTATCTTTGCGATTTTGGGTGAAAGTTTTGGATTTTTAGGCTGCGCCATTGCGGTTGTCATGTTTTTCTTTTTAATTTACAGACTTGTGGTGCTGATTGACCGCTTGCATGCGTTTAACCGATTTGGCGCGTTTTTTTGCGTAGGATTTACTGCACTTATCGTGATTCACACCTTCCAGAACATCGGGATGAATATCGGCATTATGCCGGTTACCGGTATTCCGCTGCTGTTTGTCAGCTATGGGGGGAGCTCGGTGCTTTCTACATTAATCAGCTTCGGGATCGTATATAACGCAAGTGTGCAGCTGACGAAATATAAAAGCTACTTGTTTAATTCTTAATGTGAGACGGCTCGTTTTTCGGGCTGTCTTTTTTTGTTTAGAGCATTTCGCTTTTGACATGATTCCCTTTCGGATATGATATAGAGAGAAGGAGGCTTTTATATGAACAATACCATCGAAACTATACTTAATCATCGGTCGATCCGATCATTTACTGACGAGCTTCTGACAGCAGAAGAGATAGATACATTAGTGAAAAGCGCCCAGGCGGCGTCAACGTCCAGTTACGTGCAGGCTTACTCCATCATCGGCGTAACCGATAAGGAGAAAAAGCGGAAGCTGGCGGCACTGGCCGGAAACCAGCCTTACGTCGAAAATAACGGGCACTTGTTTGTGTTTTGCGCTGATTTGTACCGCCATAAAAAACTTGCTGAGGAAAAAGGCGAAAACATTACCGAGCTTCTTGAGAATACAGAAATGTTTATGGTCAGCGTCATTGATGCCGCACTTGCCGCACAAAACGTAAGTGTTGCCGCGGAATCAATGGGACTTGGCATTTGTTATATCGGAGGCATTCGAAATGAACTTGATCAGGTGACAGAAGTGCTTGGTACACCTGACCATGTGCTGCCGCTGTTCGGCTTGGTAGTCGGTCATCCCGCTCATCCGTCCGGTCAAAAGCCGCGCCTGCCGAAACAAGCCGTATATCATGAAAACACGTACGATACGAATGAAGAACACTTCCGCAGTTATATGAAGGAATATGATGAAACCATTTCCGCTTATTATGATAAACGGACAAACGGCAAGCGGGTTGAAACGTGGTCTGATCAAATCCTGCAGTTCATGAAACAAAAACCGAGAACCTATTTAAATCAATATGTAAAAGATAAAGGTTTTCAAAAGAATTAAGAAAAAACCTCTCCTGACCGGGAGAGGTTTTTATGTTTCACGTGTAACATATTTCGACAAAATGGAACAAGGTATATAAATGTTTATCATCAGGGATGCTTATAAGCATACAGAAAGAAAAAACGGCTTAGCAGTGGTACGATGTTGATGAGGTGACAGTGATGATTTCATTAAGTATATTGGATCAATCTCCTGTATCAGAAGGGTCTTCTGCGGAAAATGCTCTGCGGAATACAGTAAGACTGGCGCAGGAGGCGGAAAAGCTTGGATATAAGAGGTTTTGGGTGTCAGAGCATCATTTTTCAGAGCGGTTGGCGGGTTCAAGCCCTGAAGTGCTGATCAGCCATATTGCGGCGAAAACGAATGAGATTCGTGTAGGCTCGGGCGGTGTGATGCTTCCGCATTACAGCGCATATAAGGTGGCGGAGAATTTCCGCGTGCTTGAAGGGTTGACGCCGGGCAGAATCGATCTCGGATTAGGGAGAGCGCCGGGCGGAATGCCGATCGCATCATGGGCGCTGAATGACGGCGGGAAGCGTAATGCTGATCAATATCCGCAGCAGCTTCGTGAGCTGGCGATGTATTTGCATGATACAGCTGATGACAATCACCGTTTTCCGAATCTGACCGCATCACCCCTTATTAAGACGGCGCCGGAAGTCTGGCTTCTCGGTTCTTCGGGGGAAAGCGCGCTTCTGAGCGCAGAAATGGGAGCAGGCTATATGTTTGCCCATTTTATTAATGGAGAAGGCGGAGAAAGCACGACAGCACAATATAAGCGCAGATTTAAACCTTCCGCATTAGGAAAAGAACCAAAAACGGCCGTGGCTGTGTTTGTGCTGTGCGCGGACACGGAGGAGAAAGCGGAGGAACTCGCGGCCGTCATGGATTATACGCTGCTTGCGGGTGAACAGGGGATTCCGCTTCACGGCGTACCGTCTTACGAAACCGTCCGCGGAAATACGTATACACCGTATGAACAAAGACGAATTGCCGATAATCGGAATCGAATGATCATCGGAACGAAGCAACAAGTGAAAGAACAGATTCTGGCTCTCAGTAAAGCATACGGAACGGAAGAAGTGATGGCTGTAACCATTACTCATCATTTTGAAGATAAACTTCAGTCATACCGCCTGCTTCGAGAAGCTTTTGCCGAATGATCAGAAAGAAACCCTGCTGATTGATGCTCCAGCAGGGTTGTTCGGTTATTCAATGATAAAAGGTTTTTCAGTCAGCACCTGGCTTGATTTCCCTTTGTTCGCGGCATAGGCCAGCATATAATATTCTCCTGCCGGCAGTCCGGTGTCACCATTGACTTTGCCGTTCCAGTCGAAATATTGATAGCCTTTATCCTGCTTTTTGTAGATGCCGGCTTGGCCGACAAAGTCAAGATTGCTGTCATATACAAGGAAGGCAAGCTCTTCGGCTCCCGCCGGAAGATAGGTTTCAATTTGGTAGGTTCCCTGCGTTGTGCCGTCCTGCACGTCGATTGACGTCACGCGCGGATAGTCCGGCTCTTTTACAATCAGCAGCGTCGGCACTTTTGCGACTGTTTTTCCGCCTTCACGCACTGTAACGGTTCCCTCATAGGTGCCCGCCTTTACTTTTTTGGCATTGACCTTTACTTTCGCATTGACCTTTCCGGTTTGATGAGCGGGGATCACGACCCGGTCTGTGCCCGAAACGGTAATGCCCGCGCCGTTGAAAGAGTACTCGAGCTGATATGATTTTCTGATGGACGATTGGTTTTCAATCGTAAAGGTTTCTTTTTTCGTTTCATTGCCTTTGTCTTTCATAAACGTTCCGTAAGAATAACTTCCCGGGGCGACAAGGGAGTCTGCTTTGATCGCCTTCATGATTCTGATGCTTCCGGCGCCTTGCGCATTATGCGGGTATACGTCACCGTCCGCGTCCGTTAAGGTTTCCGCCGTGTTCATGAGAGCGGCTTTTATTTGTTCCGGGCTCCATTTCGGTTTGGCCTGCTTGATGACGGCAGCTGCGCCGGCTACATGCGGAGAAGCCATGCTCGTTCCCTGCTTCGATCCGTAGCCGTACGGGTCGGCCGGATCATGAGTCGGAATGGTGCTGACGATGTTTACGCCGGGAGCGGAGACGTCAGGTTTAATCATCCACGTGTCCATAACCGGGCCGCGTGACGAAAAGTCTGCCATTTGTTCAGTGAGCGATTTAGCCACGGATAAATGGAATGTCGCTTTTGTGCCGCCCGCTTTTAATTGGCTGACGAGTGTTTCGCCGTCTTCTGATGAAAGCTTAATCGTCGGCACGGACATGCCCGGTACATTGGCTTCAATTTCTCCCGGGGCATTGTTATACACAACCATACCGATCGCGCCCGCTTTTTTGGCGTTGTCTGCTTTATCCACAAAGGCAATGCTGCCCCGTTTGACGACCGCGACTTTTCCTTTCAGATCTTTGCCTTCAAAATCCTTTTGCTCGCCGATACCCGCCTCTATGAGCTCTGTTTCTTTTTTATTCAGTGCTTTTATGTCATCTTCTTTGTTGTAGCCCATTACTTTCGCTGAGGAATAGGAACCGAAGGAGACGGCGTACTCGTTCAGCGGCAGCTGGGTCGCTCCGACGGAGATGGCTTCTCTGGACGTTCCCGGAGAGCCGACGGTCCAATTGTTCGGCCCGCTGTTTCCGTTTGATGTAACGGCCGTGACGCCTTCTGACATCGCCCAGTCAAGCGCCGTGCTTGTCGCCCAGTCTGGGTTATTCACAGAATTGCCGAGAGAAAGGTTCATGACATCCGCTCCGTCCTGTACGGCGCGTTCGATGCCGGCGATGACGTTCTCCGTTGTTCCGCTTCCGCCCGGACCGAGCACACGGTAGGCAAGGAGTGTAGCATCCGGCGCGACGCCTTTAATCGTTCCGTTTGCCGCTACCGTGCCCGCGACATGAGTTCCGTGGTCAGTCGACGCGCCTCTCGGATCACCGGACGGCGTTTCTTCAGGATCGTAGTCGTTATCCACAAAATCGTATCCTTTATATTGTCCGAAATTTTTCTTTAAGTCAGGGTGTTTATATTCGACACCGGTGTCAATAATGGCAACCTTGACGCCTTTACCCGTATAGCCGAGCTTCCACGCGTCATTTGCCCCTATATAAGGCGCGCTGTCATCCATCTGCGGAGACACGGCATCCTTAGATAGGGTGATGTCTTTATCTTTGAGCTGATCGGTATGATAGGTGACATTCGGATAAACCGCTTTGACATCCTGATCACTCAGCAGTTTTGGGATTTCATTTGCCGGGAGTTTCATGGAGAAGCCGGAAAACACTTGCTCATATTCCCTGTTAATTTTTCCGTGTTTAATGGTTTTGAGCGCTTTCTTTTTCACTTTTGCGCGTTCGCTTTTCAGCTTGCTTTTTGTCTGTGCTTTGCCGAGTTCCTTTGCTTCCGCCAGTGACTTTTCCTTCAGCTCCACGATGACTGTCGTTTGTTTGCCGATGGTCATATCAATGTCACCGAACACCTCAGCCTTCTCAAGATCAGGAGTTTGCGGTTTTGAAGCCGGCGCAGCCTGTGAACTTGTGGATAAGGTAAAGGATAAGACAAAAGCCGGAAGCAGATAACGGATGATTCCTTTTTTCAATCGTGTTTCCCCCTTTTTCTTTATCTAAATTAGAAATCTAGTATATATTTCTTGAAAATTCAAAATAATCCTTGTGACATATGACTCATTTATGGAAATTGGTCTGTGAATAAGGAGGGAGTTATACACAGAATCCTGTGCATAACTGAATAAATTTGTGTATATATATTGTTGGGAACGAATGTTCCTATACAAAATATAGATCAAGTTTGTGGATATGTGGATATATCCTGTGTTTAAGCTGTGCTTAACCAAGGGATAAAGTGTGTATAACTTTTTTTATCGGCTTTTCCATTTTTCAGGTCATTTCCATCAGCTTTCAACAAAACTTCTGAAAACTAGTTTGTTTTTTCACTCATATTGTGACAAACAATTCGCCCGGCCGCGTCTATCATAGAGTCATAGGGTTGCTAGACCCGCTAGTTTTTAGCGGAGAAGGATCGGCCGCCTTTTCCGTTAAAGCGGAGAGAAAAACAGGCCTGCGAACAAGCTGTCTGTCAAAAAGAAGCGGAGGGATGATTTGCAATGAAACGTTTGCTAGTATCTTTACGGGTGTGGATGGTCTTTCTGATGAACTGGATGGCGCCGGGTAACGGAAGATATCCATTAGCCGCCGTGTACGGAAACCAAGCGGCTTATCATAAGAAAGCGAAGCGGACGGCTGGGGCTTTTTCGTTTGTGAGCCGTGTCCGATCGGCGGATTTGACCGATGAAACGAAATCGGCCCGCGGCAGGCTGGATAAAAACCGATGGATGCCTGTCCGCAAAGAATTGCCGAAACGGGAGCGCGCGGGTCCGGCACCTTTACATCATATGAAAAAGAGGGTACAATCCCACTAAACATATGAACGGGAGCGAACCTCTTGAGAATAGACAAAGTATTAAATAACAATGCGGCGTTAATAAAAGAAGACGGACGGGAAAAGATCGTAATGGGTCCCGGAATCGCTTTTCAAAAGAGAAAAAATGATGTGATTCAAAAACATAAAATTGAAAAAATATTTGTCGTGCACGACGAAAATGAAAAGTTCAAACAAGTGTTAGAAACGCTTCCCGAAGAGCATATAGAGGCGGCTGAAGATATCATCAGCCATGCGGAGGGAGAGCTTGCGGCACCTTTGAGCGATCACATCCACATTGCGCTGGCGGACCATTTATCCTTTGCGATCGAAAGGATTCAAAACGGCCTTCAGGTGCATAACCGATTGCTTCATGAAATTAAGGCGCTTTATAAAAAAGAATATGAGATCGGCCGCTGGGCGGTTGAACACGTGAAACAAACCCTCGGTATATCATTGCCTGATGATGAGGCGGGGTATATCGCGCTTCATATCCACACTGCCAAGGCGGATGCCAAAAGCATGTATTCGGCGATGAAGCATACAACCATGATCAAAGAAATGATCGAAAAGATCGAATCCTTTTTCGAACAGAAGGTGGATGAAGACAGTATTTCCTATCAGCGCCTCGTCACGCACTTACGGTATGCGGTCAGCCGGTTGGACTCAAATGAAGCACTCCATTCCATGGACGAGGAGATGCTTTATTTCATCCAAAAAAAGTATCCGTTTGCTTATCGGTGTGCGCTTGAACTGGCGGCGTTTTTAAAAACTGAATATGATTTGGAGCTGCCGGAATCCGAGGCCGGCTATATCACGCTGCATGTCCAGCGTCTGCAAAAAAACCCGGAATAACGCGTCTGTTTCGAGAAACAGACTTTTTTTTTGAAAACATATTGACGAAAGCGCTATCATGAAATAGAATGAAAGCGCATTAAAAAAACTGAATCCGGCGGGATTGTGACTGGTAATGCAGGCAAGACCTAAAATTTGCGTACATGAAAAAGGGATCATGCTGACCTTTTTCGTTGGCGAATTTTAGGTCTTTTTTGATTTTAGAAAGGGGGATACATCATGAATTATCAAGAAACGGCAAAACAGCTTATCAAACATATCGGAGGGGAATCAAATGTCATCAGCGCGACACATTGCGCGACGCGGCTCAGGCTCGTCATTCAAGATGAACAGAAGATCAGCCAGGCCGGCATTGAAGAAATAGAAGGCGTAAAAGGGGCTTTCAGCAGCTCGGGGCAATATCAGATTATATTCGGCACCGGCCTCGTGAATAAAGTGTATGACGCTTTTTCAAAAGAAGCCGATTTGGGGCGGGAAGATCGTGAGACACATCAGGACGCAGCGAAAAAAAAGCTGAATCCGGCCGCAAGATTTGCGAAGACACTGTCTAACATATTCGTTCCCATCATTCCGGCTATCGTGGCAAGCGGACTTTTAATGGGGCTGCTCGGCATGATGAAGGCTTTTCACTGGGTGTCTGAACAATCATCGCTGTTTAAGCTTTTAGACATGTTTTCAAGCGCGGCGTTTATCTTCCTGCCGGTATTCATCGGGTTCAGCGCGGCGAAGGAATTTGGCGGTAATGCCTATCTCGGTGCCGTGCTCGGGGGAATTATGATCCATCCGGCGCTTTTGAATCCGTGGGGGCTTGCGGATGCATCGCCTGATTTTATGCAGCTCTTCGGCTTCGACATTGCGCTGCTCGGCTACCAAGGGACGGTCATCCCCGTACTGTTAGCCGTTTACATTATGAGCAAAGTGGAAAAGGGCACGAGAAAAATTGTGCCTCACGCATTCGATTTATTGGTCACGCCCTTTGTCACGGTGATTGTCACAGGATTTATCACCTTTATCGCAATCGGTCCGCTTGGCAGGGCGATCGGATCAGGCATTACCGTCTCGCTGACATATGTGTATGATCATGCGGGCATTGTTGCCGGACTGCTTTTCGGCGGTCTTTATCCGCTTATTGTGCTTACCGGTGTGCATCACAGCTTTCATGCGATTGAGGCCGGCCTCATCGCTGATTTGGGCAGAAACTATATCCTTCCTATCTGGTCGATGGCGAATGTCGCTCAGGGCGCGGCGGGACTGGCTGTATTTTTTCTGACGAAAAAAGCGAAAATGAAAGAAATCGCTCTGCCGGCCGCATTTTCCGCTTTTCTCGGTGTAACCGAACCAGTCATTTTCGGTGTGAACCTAAGATACCGCAAGCCGTTTATCGCGGGAATGATCGGCGGAGCGCTGGGCGGAGCCTATGTCGTGGTGACCGGTGTCGCCGCCAATGCCTACGGTCTGACCGGAATTCCGATGATTGCCATCACGGCTCCGCTCGGTTTAGGAAACCTTATAAACTATCTGATCGGAATGGGCATCGCCTCTGTCTCGGCGTTTATTGCCGCTTACATTATGGGAGCTAAAGAAAAGGAGGCCGTCAAATGAGAACACCGGATCAAGAGCTGCGCCTGCAGGCTGAGGAAGCGAAAAAGAAGCGGGGAGAAACAGCCGCGTCAGATCCATACCGCCAGAACTATCATATTATGCCGCCGGTCGGGCTTTTAAATGATCCGAACGGCGTGATCCAATGGAACGGCGTATATCACTTGTTTTTTCAATGGCAGCCATTTCATACGGGGCACGGCGCGAAATTTTGGGCGCATGTGACGACGAAGGATTTCGTTGAGTGGAAAGAGGAAGAAATCGCGCTTGCGCCGGGTGAGTGGTATGACAAAAACGGCTGTTATTCCGGAAGCGCCATCGAAAAAGACGGGCGGCTCTGCCTGATGTACACAGGCAATGTCCGTGACGGAGAAGGCAATCGGGAAACGTATCAATGCCTCGCCGAATCCGAAGACGGGATCGCATTTGAAAAAAAAGGAGTCGTCGCGCGTCTCCCGGAAGGCTATACCGCTCATTTCCGTGATCCGAAGGTTTGGAAGAAAGACGGAGCGTATTACATGGTGCTTGGCGCGCAGACAGAAAAGCTCACCGGAAGCGCTGTGTTGTTCACATCAGAGAACTTGACGGATTGGACGTTTCTCGGTGCGATTGCGGGGGCGGACTCCGGCGGTCTCGGGTCATTCGGTTATATGTGGGAATGTCCCGACTTGTTTTCCCTTGACGGAACCGACGTGCTGCTCGTATGTCCGCAGGGGCTTGAAGCTGACGGGATAGAATATCATAACAGCCACCAGGCGGGCTATTTCCTCGGCAGGCTGCATACAGAGCCGCCAGAATTTAAGCACGGTGAATTTACGGAGCTTGACAGAGGATTTGACTTTTACGCGGCGCAGACGCTGGAAGATGATAAGGGACGGAGGATTCTGTTCGCGTGGATGGGCGTTCCGGATCAGCATGAGGACAAACATCCGACCCATGCGTATCACTGGATTCACTGCTTAACGATGCCGAGACAGCTGTCACTGTCCAACGGCAGAATCATACAGCGCCCGCTTTCGGAAATGAAATCACGCCGCACGGATGAACAAAAGCACCGTCTTCAATTGAATTGCTCGTCTGTAAGCCTCCCGGTGAAAGATGCGTCCCGGGCTGAAGTGCTGCTGGAGGACATCACTTGCGAATCCGGTTTTGAAATCTCAATTCGGGGGGCGGCCCGGTTTATATTTCATCAGGAAGAGGGGCTGGCTGTGCTGGAGCGCACCGCTTTCAGCGGAGAAGAAAAAGAAAAGAGAAGCTGCGCCATCAGCGAGGTGCATTCCGTGCAGCTCTTTCTGGATGCATCCTCGATTGAATTGTTTTTGAATGATGGAGAAGAGGTATTCAGCGCCAGATATTTTCCTTTCCCGGGAAATGATGACGTAACCGTCACTTCGGCAGGGAAAACGGAAATAAATGGCTCAATTTGGACACTTTTGTAGAAAATCGTTCTTTTTTCTTATGTGAAACCTATGCCATCTGTGCTATTCTTCAAACGAAAGCCTATGATTCCAGGAATAAAAGGAGTTGTTTTCTCAGTTTTGAAAAATCAGAAGATGACGCCGAAATGTTTACTTGTCAAAGCCGCAGAGCAAGTGGAAGATAAGCGGGAAGAATATAAAGAAGTATTGCTTCAGCTGAATCGCATGCTCAAGAGAGCTGAGCCGCACAATGAATGGAGTGATCGGCTGATGCATACATATGAACAGATGAAGGAATATGCGCTGTTTGTGCAGTCTATTGAGATGTTTTTGCGGTCATCCGCGAAAAAAATGAAATAATCCCCCTCGGGTAATGAGGGGGATATTTATTTTATTTTCCGCTAAGACGCATCGCCGAATGTTTAGTCGGTCCGATGTATTGGTTCAGCGGGAAGGATTCTTTGATTGCCGCGGTGATAAATTCTTTTGCCGCATAGATGGCTTCCTTCACTTCAGCGCCTTTGGCCAGTTCTGCCGTCACGGCGGCGGAGAATGTGCATCCGGCTCCGTGCGTGTAAGGTGTATCAATCATTTCGCTTTCTAATACTTCCGCGGTTTCTCCGTCATACAGCACGTCGATCGCTTTTTCATGTTTCAATTTGCCTCCGCCTGTAATCAATACATATTTCGCGCCGAGTTCGTGAATTTTCTTGGCCGCTTCTTTCATGTCTTCCACCGTTTTTAATTCATCCATACCGCTCAGCTGGCTTGCTTCAAACAGGTTTGGCGTGATGACGGTTGCCAGAGGCGCCAATTGGGTGCGAAGCGCTTCGGCATGCTCCGGATACAGCACTTCGTTCGCTCCTTTGCAGACCATGACAGGATCGATAACGACATTCTTCAGCTGTTTTTCTTTAATCGTTTTCGCCGCAAGCTCTATGATCTCCACGGTAGGGAGCATTCCCGTTTTCATGGCGTCTACGCCGATTCCGTCAACAATCGTCGCCAGCTGTGCGCGAATCGTATCGGCATCGATCGGAAATACTTGATGATCCCAGCTGTTCTCCGGGTCCATCGCTACGATCACGGTCAAAGCCGTCATTCCGTATACGTTTTTTTCTTGAAATGTTTTTAAATCGGCCTGAATTCCCGCGCCGCCGCTGGAATCAGAACCGGCAATAGTAAGTGCTTTGTGCATTGACATATCAATGGCCTCCATCAGTGTTTTATATCTCATTATAGTTAGATTTTCTTCCGATCACAATACGGAAGGCTTGGAGGAATGATTTGACAGCCGCGGAGGATGTGCGTACAATACCTACATAAGATTACTAGGTAAGGGTGAGAAAATAAATGCTCAACAGGGAGCTTGTAAAGGGAAGCACGGTCATTCTGGTGCTGACGCTGCTGAATGAACGGCCCATGTACGGGTATGAACTTGTGAAAGAAATGGAGAAAAGAAGCGGGAATGAACTGCAAATGAAGGAAGGCACGCTGTACCCATCGCTTCATAAGCTTGAACGCCAAAGCTATATTTCTTCTTACTGGGAAAAGCAGACCAAAGGGCCGGACCGAAAATATTACCGGATCACCGATGAAGGAAAAAACATTCTAGCCGAACGGACGAAGGAATGGAATCTGTTCTCCGCTCTGATGGACCGGATGCTGAAGCGGGGCGGGCAGAATGGATAAAGACCTTTATGTGCAGGAAATCAGAAAAGGGCTGGAAGGCAAGGCCGGAAGCCGTGAATTATTAAAGGAAATCGAAAGCCATATTCATCATGCCATTTGTGATCATCTGGAAAAAGGCAAAACCGAAAGCGAAGCGATGGCGCTTATTCTGCGGGAAGTGGGGACTCCGTCTGAGATTATCTCTGCTTTTCAAAAAGCTTCGGCGGTGCCCGCGCGGACTTTTATGCTCTTTTATCTGTTCTGCAACTGCGGTCTTTTTGTGATGGGGGCGATGATTACGATGATGCACGCGTGGAGGATTCATCCCGCTGTTGACGCGCTGTGGAAAGGGATTTCCATGTCAGTATGGCTGATTATGATCGGTTATGTGCTGTATTGGTTCCAAATCGGCTATCAAGCTGGCAAAGAGTTCGGGGCTGGCGGCAAAAAGCTTGCTGAGCGGACGGTATGGGCTTCAATGGTGCCGAATCTATGTTTTATGTTTGTCTTTTTGTTCAATCTGGTTCCGGCTGGGCTGTTTCCTTCGGCGGTCACACCGAGTTTTGCGGCAGTATGCGCCGTTGTGACGGTATGTTTTCCGTTTTGCGGCAAAATAGGTTTTTACGCAGGCAGGCAGAGACTTGCCTGATCTTTTTCACTATATACATAGGGAATCTATATAGGGGTGTTAAAATGAGATTAGGTTCGTGGATGTACGGCGCGTGCGCCCAAATAGCCGTTACCGTATTTACCGTCTGCAGCTTGGTTCTTGCATTGCCCGTTGTGAGTCTTTTTATTATGGTTCTGAATGGGATGCAAGACGCTGTTTTTGTTGTTTTCAGTATTTTGCTTCTTCTATTATTTTATGCGCTGGGATGGATTTGGGCCGTTTCGTTTGCGCGTGAGTGGAAGGTGAAACTTTTCGAGCTGCAGATCAGTTCGCTCATTCCGCTGGCGGGTATATTATACTTGTACATTGACAGCGGGGTGAGTATACCGGAACTGATTCATGATTGGAATGAGGATGGATGTGCGCTTGTCCCGCCGGCTTTTGTCTGTTTGTGCACATGCTATGCGATGGTGTTGGTGCCTGTTTATCAATCAAAACTTTGGAACGCCATGGAGGCGGGCAGACTTAATGCCAAGGCGGTATGCACTGTTTGGGGAGACCTTCTGATCATTCTCGTTTTGCTGGCGGGCATGACCTGGATTTGTTTCTGAATGGGCCGAAATCAAAAATCCCCCCTGATCTCTCCGCCGCTTTATGTTTTAATAGAACATGAGAAAAAGCAGAAGGAGCGGATCATGAATATATCAATTGTCATAGTCACGTATAATCGGATTCCGGCTTTGTGTGAGCTGCTGGAGTCGATTTCCATGCAGACCATAAAGCCTTATGAAGTGATCATTGTAAATGATGCCGGGGAATCGGCCGAACAAGCGAAGCAGCTGTACAGCGATCTGCCGATTCAGATTATTGATTTAGAACAGAATGCCGGACATGTGGAAGCGCGGAACGCAGGTGTGAAAAAAGCGTCGGGTGATTGTATCATGCTGTGCGATGATGATGATTTCATTACGCCGGGCCATTTGGAAAGAATGGCGGCTGCACTTGCTGATGCGGATTTTGTCCATTCTGACGCGGAAATTGTGTCATTTGAAGAACGGGGCGGCACGAGATACCCGGTGTCACGAAAGCCTTTCGCCTATACGGCGGATTATGCGGATATGCGGGTATTTTCCACGTACGTTCCGTCAGGCAGCATGTACAGGCGTTCTCTGCATGACACGTTAGGGTATTTTGATCCGGATGTCCATAATTATTGGGACTGGGACTTTTATTTGCGCGCCGCAAAACAGCACCGTGTGAAGCGTGTTCCTTGCGCGAGCGTCATATATGCGTTTTTTGAGGGAGGCGGCAATCAGTCCGCGGATCTCGGCGGCAAACGGAAGAGGTACTTAGACCGGTTAAGCGAAAAGCACGGGCTTGGGGAGCTCCCGACGAAAAACTTCGCGGTTCTTCTTGAAGAGCCGGACATGAAGAGGCGGGAGGCGCCGACTGACATTGTGTGGGACGGAAAGCCCGTCCATTCAAGACTGCACAGTTCATAAGGGGGACGGACAGTTTGAAGCAGCTTTTAAAAGACAGCTGGTGGAATCAGCTGAAAGATGAATTTGACAAACCGTATTATCAAGAGCTGAGAGAAATGCTGAAACAAGAATACAGCAGCCAAACGATTTATCCTGACAGCCATGATATTTTTAACGCCTTGCATTATACGCCCTATGAGGATGTAAAAGCGGTCATTCTCGGACAGGACCCGTATCACGGGCCAGGACAGGCGCACGGGCTTAGTTTTTCCGTTCAGCCCGGGGTCAGGCAGCCGCCGTCTTTGAAAAATATTTTCATAGAGCTTCAGGACGATATCGGCTGCTCCGTACCGAACCACGGATCGCTCGTCAGCTGGGCGAAGCAGGGAGTGCTTTTGTTAAACACAGTGCTTACGGTTCGCCGCGGTCAGGCCAATTCCCACAAAGGCAAGGGATGGGAGCGGCTCACTGACCGCATCATTGATGTGGTGAATGAAAGAGAGAAGCCGATTGTCTTTATCCTATTTGGGCGTCACGCGCAGATGAAAAAAGAGCGCATTGACACATCGAAACACATTATTATTGAATCGACTCATCCGAGCCCGTTTTCGGCAAGGAACGGTTTTTTCGGGAGCAGACCGTTTTCCCGTACAAACGCCGCCCTTGAAAAAATGGGGGAGCAGCCGATCGATTGGTGCATCTCCGACCTGCCGCAATAAACGGTTTTTTTGAGGCGCTTCCGCCCGGCGGAAGCGTCTTTTTTGACGTTCAGGGCGGTATGCCGTCAGAAAAAATAACAAACTCAATTCTGCGATTCGCTCAGAAATTTGATAAAATGCAGGAAGAAGACAAATTACTGCTGGAGGATTTACTCATGAACATACATATCTCTGCTTTGATTCAGAAGATGGAAGAAGAACTGAGGCAGGCGAAAACGGCGACCCGCACCGAGGAGGTCAAAATGCACGCGGCCGCCATCCGCTCTCTGTGTGATGTCGTGCTCGGCACTCAGACGCACACCGCTCCGGCGCCTGTGCAGAATCCGATTCCGAAAGCGGCGCCGAAACCTTCCGCGTCTCCTTCGACAGACCCGCTGCTGCTTGAAAAAATGATGGGCAGCGCCGGGCTGAACCAATATCAGAAAAAAGCGAAAGACGAACGTGAGGAAGACGGAAACGGGGATTCCATTTTCGATTTTTAACAGGAGAGGTTGATTGACTTGAAACTGATACTCGGGGGTTTGCAATGGACGGCATTTATGATTGCGGCTGCGATTGTAGTTCCTGTCGCCATCGCACAATCATTTCACTTGAACCATGCCGATTCTGCCGCATTGATTCAGAGCACATTTTTTGTGCTTGGCGTCGCCGCGGTCATCCAATGTCTCCAGGGACATCGTCTGCCGATTAATGAAAGCCCGGCAGGTTTATGGTGGGGCGTATACACGATTTACGGCGGACTGACTGGCACGGTGTTCGCGACATTCGGCGAGACGCTGCGGGCGCTGCAGGGGGCGCTGTTATTAAGCGCTGTCTTTTTCTTTTTGTTCAGCCTTTTTAAAGTGATTGAACGGCTGGCCGTGCTGTTTACGCCGGTTGTGACCGGTGTGTATCTGCTGCTGTTGGTCATGCAGCTGAGTCAGCCGATTGTGAAAGGCCTTTTGGGCATCGGCTATTTAAAAAACAGCGTCGACGGCCTTGTATTCGGGCTCGCCATGGTTGTGACGGCGGCGATGTTCATCATGTCCCGATCGAATGTTACGTTCTTAAGACAGTATGCGATTCTCCTTTCGCTTGCCGGCGGATGGATCTTATTCGCCGTCTTCGGCGCTGCCAAACCGATTCAAATACCGGACCGCGTGATTCAGCTGCCGGCTCTTTTTCCGTTTGGAAAACCCGTGTTTGACAGCGGCCTGATTATTACGTCACTCTTCATTACCGTGCTTTTGATTGTCAACATGCTCGCGAGCATCCGGGTTGTAGAAGCGGCGGTGAAAAAATTCGGCGGCACCGTCGGGAAACGGCGTGAGCGTCCGGCTGGGTTTGCGGCTTCGATCAGCCACCTTTTGAGCGGACTGTCAGGGGGCATTGCGCCTGTGCCGATTTCAGGGGCGGCCGGTTTTATTGAGATGACGAAGCTTCCTTCGAAAAAGCCGTTTCTTTTGGGAAGTGTATTTGTCGTGATCATCAGTATGATCCCGCTATTTATGAATGCGTTTGCGAGTCTGCCCTCACCGGTCGGCTTTGCGGTAAACTTCGTCGTTTTCTCCACGATGGCCGGTCTCGCCTTTACGGAGTTTGACTCTTATGAGAGAGAGGAGCAAAAACGAATCCGCTCCATTATCGGTCTGGCGCTCCTGACGGGGGTCGGCGTAATGTTTGTGCCGGAGAGCGCGTTATCAGGGATGCACCCGATCCTGATTTCGCTCTTAAGCAACGGTCTTGTGCTCGGGACGCTGCTGGCGATAGCGATTGACCGAATCCAGCTTATCAAAAAGAAAAAATCCGACAATCTCGTGTCATCGGACGGCGGACGTTGAATTTTGCCGATGTTGGGTTATGATTGAATTGGAAACTTTAACGAAAAGGCGGGAGAAAAATAGATGAAAGTGTTTATTATTCTTGGTGCGATTAACGCTTTATTGGCCGTGGCGCTGGGCGCTTTCGGCGCGCATGGGCTTGAAGGGAAAATCCCCGATAAATATTTGCAGGTGTGGCACACAGGCGTGCAATATCATATGTATCACGCGCTCGGTCTTTTGGTTGTCGCGTTTTTGGCCGAAAAGCTTTCTGGCGCAGGCAGTGTTTCTGTTGCGGGCTGGCTGATGTTTGCGGGCATCGTTCTGTTTTCAGGAAGCCTGTACGTATTGAGCGTGACGCAGATTTCCATTCTCGGCGCGATTACACCGCTCGGCGGCGTGGCGTTTATCATCTCTTGGATTATGATTATCGTCGCGGCCGTCAAATATTTATAAAGAAAAAAAGCCAATCCTCTGTCAAGTGAGCGATTGGCTTTTTGATTTATCTCGGAGAATAAGAAGACATGGAGTACGGATAAGTATAAGCGATTTCCTCATCAAACGTGATGTAATCAAGGTAAATGGTCAGAAGCAGATAGCGGGTGCCCGTTTTCGGATCGCTGATGATGATATGGTCACGTCCCGCCGCCTGAATCACACCGCGGAAAATCTTTGAATTCCATTCTTTGCTGTTTTCAAATGTCATATAAATCGTCGCCGTTTTGCCCCGGTTCAACCGCAGAATATTTTCAATGTATGACTCTTCAATCGGCAGCATGCCGGGAACGTTTTGTGACGATGATGGACCTGACGGAATCTGAAAGCTGCCGCCGCCCTGCTGCTGCGGCTGGCCGGGGAACCCCCCGCCGAAGCTCTGCTGGCCTTGCTGCATCGGCATTTGCTGCTGCATCGGCATCATTTGTGATCCTTGGCCCTGAGGCTGCGGATAAGGATTAGGCCCGAGCTGCGGCTGGTATCCTTGCATATCCATTCCCATTCCCATCCCCATCCCCTGCATTTGCTGATATTGATTCTTTTTCGGTTTCATATTGTTCCTCCTTTGATGAAAACCTCTTGATGCTGAAACCTCCTGACAAGTATCAGACAGCCGACAGAGCGGCTGCTGTTTTTATCTATTCCACCATATGAGCCCAAAGAAAGATTTATGCGAAAAAAGAAAATACGCTCCAATGAGTCCGGGCATCAGAGCCGGCTTTTTTTGTGCGCGCAATGCTGACTTTTCACATAATAGTCTGTATTCCTAGCGCATCTTCCGCATAAGGAACATATGATAGCGGTAGTTTCAGGTGCGAAAAGGGGGTGACGAGTTGCCTAAAGTGTCAGTGATCATGACGAGCTATAACAAAAGTGACTATGTGGCCCGCTCTATTAAAAGTATTCTGTCTCAGACGTTTACGGACTTTGAGCTGTTCATTATGGATGACAACTCAAATGAAGCGACATTGGCGGAAATACGTCCTTTTCTCACGGATGACCGCATCCGGTTTTATCAAAGCGATGTATCGGGCATCAAAGAAAGAACGGAAAAAACACGCTACGCCGCCTTGATTAATCAGGCAATAGAAATGGCGGAGGGCGAGTACGTGACGTATGCGACCGACGACAACACGTATGTGCCGGAACGGCTTGAGAAAATGGTGAAAGAGCTTGATGAAGACCCGGAAAAAGCCGTCGTGTATTCAAGTTCCAAAACCTATCATTTGAATCAGCGGAAAGAGACGGTGAAGGAGACGGCCAGGCCCGCCGAACGGATCGTGTGGAACGCGCCGTGCGCCATTGACCATTGTTCGGTCATGCACCGGTTTTCCGTGCTGGAACAGGTCAAATCGGCATTCGGTTCCTATTGGGATGAAAGCCCGGCGTTTTACCGGATCGGTGACGCCCGTTTCTTCTGGAGAGTGAATCATTTTTATCCGTTTTACCCGATTTCTGAGGAGCTTGATATCAATTATATTACCGATCAATCCATCCATTATCAGCTTTTCGCGGCGGAGAAAAACGAGTTTGTGAACAGCCTTCCGCAGCAGACCACGTGCCGGGAGCTGAGGGAATCATTAAAAAAGCTTGGAAAGGGGTGAGGGCTTGTCGGCATACTTAGCGAACTATTGGGTGCTGTACCGGCAGTATATTGACCTTTTTCAGTCACTTCGCTACAAAGACATCCCGCTCGCATTGATCAGTAATTTTTATCAATATATCAGTCCGGCGCTTCGGGAGAGCATGGAGCAGAACCCAGAGCTTTTCGGTCCGGCTGATCAGCATATTCCTGAAGCCGGTATACAGCCATATTATGATCAAAAAAGGCAAAACATTAAGAAAACAGATGAGAAACCGGTAAACGGAAAAGTCATTCTGCATTTCGATCATCTTCGGTTCACCGAGGGAAACTACCGGCAGTTTGACCCGGCAAAAACAGCGGTACTGGCCAGATGGAGTCTGCCTGACCATTACGGGCTGCCCGTTATCTGCAAATTGGAGCTGACGGGAATGGGGCAAAAAGGGAACCCCGTCCCTTATATTGAAAAAGCCCATTCCATTTTGAAAGAGCTTCACAGCCATCCCGCTTTCGGAAACAGAGAATTTCAGGAACGTTTGTATAAAGACATTCCATTATTTATTGAAGCGATTGACGCCATTGATATTTTGTTTACGGCCGAAAAGATTTCCGCCGTTGTAGTCGGCACGACGGAGGATATTTACAGCCGTGTGCTGGCGCTGATGTCCGCGAAAAAAAACGCCGTCAGCATCTGTCTTCAGCACGGAGCGCTCATGGGAGATGAAGCGTTTCTGCCCGTGTTTACGGACTATCAGGCCGTATTCGGGGCTTATGAAGCGGAGTGGTATAAAGCAAAAGGCTGCAGGGATGAACAAATCATCATCACGGGGCATCCCCGTTTCGACGAGATTTTCTCAAGAGAGCCGATAGATCAGGACACGTTTTACCGCAAACTTTCTTTTCTCCCGTCACAGCGGACGGTGCTGATCGCCACGCAGCCGTTTTCTGATGAATTTTATACGGGCGTGCTTGAAGAGCTTGCCGGCCAAAAGAACATGCAGCTCATTATTAAACCGCATCCATGGGAAATCGGCAAAAACAAGCTGGATGCTTACAATCAGGTGCTGCGGAAATATAAAGCAGGCAAAATCATCAAAAAAGAGATGGAGCTGTATGATATTCTCCCGTATGTTGACGCTGCGGTGACACAGACATCAACGGTCGGTCTTGAAGCGATGCTGTTTCAAAAGCCCGTGCTGATCGGAAAATCAGCGGGAACCCGCAGATACCCTTATTATCACTCACTTGGAGAATTTGCCTTTGAGGACCCGCAGGCACTTGCTCAGGAATTGATCCGGATATGCGAAAGCCCCGCAGGATATCAAAAAGCGGAACAGGCGCGCCGTGCTTTTGTCGCCGCGAACTACCCGGTTCAGGATTCGCTTGCCGCTTTATGCCAAGTGCTTCAGGAAAAAACCGGAGTCAGCTTTAGACGGGTTGACCCTTCATAAAAAAGATAGGAGCGCAAAGAAAATGGTGCAAAAAAGATCAGCTTTTCTTCCCTATTCATTGCCCATGATCGGGAAGGACGAAATTCAGGAGGTTATTGATACGCTTGAATCGGGCTGGCTTTCAAAGGGACCGAAAGTAGAGGCGTTTGAAAAAGCTTTTGCCGCCTGGACGGGGGCAAAGCACGCGATCGCGCTGAACTCATGTACCGCCGCTTTGTTTTTGGCCCTGAAGGCGAAAGGGATCGGTCCCGGCGACGAGGTCATCACGTCTGCCGTGACGTTCAGTTCAACAGCCAATACAATCGTGCACACAGGCGCCGTTCCGGTGTTTGTTGACATCGATCCGCTTACGCTGAATGCAGACCCTGAAAAAATTGAGGCGGCCGTCACCCCGCGGACAAAAGCGATTGTACCCGTTCATTTCGCCGGCCAGTCGTGTGATATGGATCAGATTCTGGCCATTGCCGAAAAGCATCAGTTATTTGTCTTAGAGGATGCCGCACATGCCGTGTATACCACTTACAAACAGAAAATGATCGGATCAATCGGCGATGCGACGGCATTCAGCTTCTACGCGACAAAAAACCTGGCAACCGGTGAAGGCGGCATGCTGACGACGGACGATGACGGGCTTGCCGATCAGATCAGGGTGCTCAGCCTTCACGGCATGAGCAAAGGCGCGTGGAACCGCTATTCTTCAAACGGAAGCTGGTACTACGAGGTCGAAACGCCCGGCTATAAAATGAATATGTTTGATCTTCAGGCAGCGCTTGGGCTTCATCAGCTGAAACGGATTGACAGCATGCAGCAAAGAAGAGCCGACATTGCGAGCCGCTACCAGGACGCCTTCAGACACATGAAAGGGCTGACCATCCCGCATGTCAGTGATGACGGGCGGCATGCATGGCATCTGTATGTTCTTCAAATAGAGGAGCAGGAGGCCGGGGTCAGCCGGAACGATCTGATTTCCGCTTTAAAAGACCAATATAATATCGGCACAAGTGTTCATTTTATTCCGGTTCCGTTCCATCCGTATTATCAAAAAACGTACGGGTATAAGGAAACTGACTTTCCGGCCGCGGCCGCGTATTATCACCGCACCGTGTCACTCCCTCTTTATCCGTCAATGACAGATGACGACGTTGAATACGTCATTGCAGCCGTTACGGATATCGTCAAAGGGGCTGATTAGGTGTACAGACTGAGGGAAAATCTTGCGCAGGACATGATTCATACCTTCCTGCATCAGAAGGGCATCCAGCCGGAAGCCTATGAATCGTCGCTCTGTTTATTGGAAGAAAACAGCCTTCAAGGCGTGATTTTATATGAAAACTCTTCGTGGGAAAGTCAATTGTTCCGAAAAAATATCATCAATGTGAAGCTTGCAGCCGCAAACAGCGCCGGACAGCTCAAAAGGCTGTTTCAGGAATTTTACGCGGCAAGGCGGGCGGCAGGCACTGATTTTATATTTATTAAAATACCGGCTGAAGATATCGGCGCGATGCAGGTCGTTCAGCAGCTTCCGAACGCTTATTTTGTAGGGAGTCTGCTCAAGCTCGTCAGTCCGGTGCGTGTATATAACAGCACGCCGCCGTTTGAGATTACAGAAGCCGGACCCGGCGACACGGAAGCGATCAGCCGGCTGGCCCGCGACGCATTTACAAAAAGCAGGTATTACCAAGACCCCCATCTCAGCTATGAAAGTGCAAACCGCCTGTTTGAAGAGTGGGCGCGGAATAATGCGGAAGGCAGAGCTTCGTTACAATTCGCCGCCACATATAAGGGAGAGACTGTGGGCTTTGTTCAGGGGCTGTCTAAAGGCGATGAATTCGTCCTTGATCTGATGGCGGTAAAGCCGGGATTTGAAGGAAAGGGAGCGGGATTCCATTTAGCGGCGCACGTGATTGAACAATCATTGCGCTTTCAGCATAAGACTGTATCAGCGGGAACGCAGCTCCACAATGTAAGAGCCATCCGCCTGTATGAAAGAATGGGATTTAAAGCGGATGCGTCCTATTACTACTATCATGTGTGGCCCGGGAAGGAGGCGGACTGATGGCATCATGCCAAATCGGAACGAAGTCAATCGGCGAAGGTTCGCCCGTATTCATCATCGCCGAAGCCGGAATTAATCATGACGGAAAACTGAGCCAGGCGTTTGAATTGATAGATGCGGCCAGTGAGGCCGGCGCGGACGCGGTCAAGTTCCAAATGTTTCAGGCTGACAAAATGTATCAGAAAGACCCCGGCTTGTACAAAACCGCTGCGGGAAAAAACGTCTCTATTTTTTCTTTGGTGCAATCAATGGAAATGCCCGCCGAGTGGATCGAACCGCTGCTTGAATATTGTAAGAAAAAAGGCGTGCTGTTTTTAAGCACGGTATGTGACGAAGGCTCTGCCGACTTACTGTATGCGACTTCCCCTTCAGCCTTTAAAATCGCCTCCTACGAGCTGAACCATCTGCCGTTATTGAAATATGTCGCGGGGCTGAAGACACCGATTATTTTTTCCACCGCTGGCGCTGATATTTCAGATATTCAGGAGGCTTATCAAACCATTACCGGCGAGGGGAACACAGAAATTGCGATCATGCATTGTGTGGCGAAATATCCCGCGCCGCCTGAATACAGCAATCTGAGCGTCATTCCCATGCTTGCCGCCGCATTCCCGGATGCTGTGATCGGTTTCTCCGATCACAGCGCCCATCCGTATGATGTGCCGTGCGCGGCTGTCAGGCTCGGAGCGAAACTGATTGAAAAGCATTTTACGATCGATAAAAACCTGCCCGGTGCTGATCACTCCTTCGCCCTCAATCCGGATGAATTAAAAGAAATGGTTGCGGCGATCCGCTCAGTTGAAGCGGAGCTGCGGCAGGGGCATCACGCTCCGGTGCCGGAAGTGCTGTCGGGAAGTTCCCATAAAACGACGACACCGATTGAAGGGGATATCAGAAGGTTCGCTTACAGAGGCATTTTTTCAACAGCGCCGATTCAAAAAGGCGAATGTTTTACGGCGGAAAACCTTGCCGTCCTTCGTCCCGGCCAAAAACCGCAGGGGCTCCACCCGAGATATTTTGAGCTTTTAACTGACGGCGCGCGTGCGGTCAGGGATATCCCCGCCGACACGGGCATCACTTGGGATGACCTTTTGACGAAAGGCAGCCCATATGATGACTGACATTTTGTTTATCATTCAGGCGCGGATGGGAAGCGGGCGTCTTCCCGGTAAAGTGCTGAAACCGATCGGCGGGTATACGATCCTCGATATGATTGTCAAAAGGGTTCGGCAAAGCGCGTATTATGATCAATCGCGGGATAATCTGATCGTCGCCTCGTCTGACAGCAAGACCGACGACATTCTGTCTGCGCACTGCATCAGCAAGAACTACCGTGTGCACCGCGGCAGCGAGCAGCGCGTGCTTGACCGGTTTGCACAAGTCATCGAACAAGTTAAACCGGACATCGCAGTCAGACTGACGGGGGATAACCCGTTTGTCGACCCTTCGCTGCTTGATTTTCTGATTCAATCGCATTTAGATCAGCACGCAGACTACACGTATATTTGCGGTACACCGCTCGGCATCGGCGGCGAGGCGGTAAACGCGCGACTTTTAACGGAGATCAATGCCGACAAAACGCTGGCGGACAAATACCAGGAGCATGTCACGCTTTTAATAAGAGAATCTCCTGAGAAGTACCGGCTTCTCTTTCCTGAGCCTCCGCAGGAACTCCGGGCTCCTCACTTGCGGATGACCGTCGATACCGAAGAGGACTACAGGCTGGCCCGCGAGCTGTACGTAAAAGCGGGCTCGCGTCCTGATATTCCGGCAAAAGAATTGATCCATCTGCTGAATCGTGATCCGGAGCTCAGGGCCATTAATCAAATGATCCGGCAAAAAGAGGCTGATTAGCATGCGGATTTTGATTTTCGCGGACGGGGGCCGTGACATCGGCATGGGGCACGCGGTGCGGATGAAGCTGCTTGCCGGTGCCATTAAGAACAATTGCTCAATAACGTTTTACGCAAATAAAGAGGCTTCTTCTTATCTGTCATCTGATCAATGGGAAGTGATCATCAAGCCTGACAAGGGACAGAAGGAATTTATTGTCCGGGAAATAAACAGGCAGGCTCCTGACCTTCTCATATTCGATCTGCTCGATATGCCGTGTGACTGGTTAGAGGAAGTCAAAAAGCATTCATCGGCACGCATCGTCTTATTTGAAGAAAAACGGGAACATGTCATTCATTTATGCGATGCCGTTATAAACGGCATTTACGGCGGGCTGAAAAGCCGGACGGTTCAAATGGGCAGCGCCGCTGTGTATGAAGGCCCGGAATATATGATTCTTCATCCGGGTTTTGAAAAAGCCAAACAGCTCTATCAGCTGAGAAAAGAATGCCGGACCATATTGGTTTCATTAGGAGGAAGCGACCCGAAGAAGCTTGTCTTTAAAGTGATGGAAGCATGCCGCCGCATCCCCGACATTCATCGAAAACGAGTGATCATCGTCATGGGCGGCGCCACGGCTCATGCTGATGACGTGCGCGCGCATCTTACACAAATGCCTTATGCCGAGATGGTAAGGCAGACAAATGACATGGCCGCGCTTCTCACGAGGGCTGATATGGCCGTCGTGTCCGGCGGGATCACTTTATATGAAACCATTTGTACAGGTGTGCCCTGCATCGTACTTTCTCAAGTGGAGCATCAAACTGAGACGGCGGAAAAATTCGCCGCACGGGGGGCCGCCGTTCATCTCGGCCTTGGTGAATGCATATCACCGGACGTTCTCGCTCGGCATATGTCTGACATGGCCGCTGATTATCCGATGCGGACCGGACTTCATCAAAACGGAAAGCCGCTGGTTGACGGCAGGGGCATCAAACGGGCGGCGGCGATTCTTTATGATTTGTGATAAAACCACACGTAAGGAAGTGTTCATGTGAAAGGTGTTATCTTAGCCGGAGGCACCGGCTCACGCCTTATGCCGCTGACAAAAGCGGTCAATAAGCATTTACTCCCTGTCGGTCCATATCCGATGATTTACTGGTCGGTCATGAAGCTGGAAGAAGCGGGGATTACAGATATCTTGCTGATTACGCAAAAAGAATATATTCCGCAATTTCATAAACTTCTCGAAACCGGAGAAGAGCTCGGCGTCTCAATCACATATCAGGTTCAGCCCGCCGCATCCGGCATATCCGACGGTTTATCATACGCAAAGCGGTTTACCGGGCGCGATCCGTTCGTTCTGCTTTTGGGAGATAATATTTTTGAAGATTCATTAAAACCTTATACGGAGCGTTTCGCAAAGCAGGGAAAAGGAGCGAAAGTGCTGTTGAAAGAAGTGGACGATCCGGAGCGCTTCGGCATCGCCGAGATTGATGAGAAAAACAAACGGATCAAGTCGATCATTGAAAAGCCGGAGCAGCCGCCGACCAGACTATGCGTCACAGGGATCTACATGTACGACGCAGAAGTGTTTTCCTATATTGAACAAATTTCCCCTTCAAAACGCGGCGAACTGGAAATTACGGATGTCAATAATTTATACATTGAACACAGTGAGCTGACGTATGATGTGTTAACGGGCTGGTGGGTGGATGCGGGTACGCATGAATCGCTCTACCTCGCCGGAAGCCTGGCGCATCAGGCATTACAGAAAGGACAGGAGCATTAATCATGCCAAAATCATATTTAATTACAGGGGGCGCCGGATTTATCGGCCTTACCTTTACAAAGATGATGCTGAAAGAAACGGACGCGCAGATTACCGTCCTGGATAATCTCACGTATGCAAGCAGGCCGCTTGAAATAGAAGCCTTGAAAAAGAACGGCCGTTTCCGTTTTATCAAAGGTGACATTTCTGAAAAAGAGGACATTGACAAAGTCTTTTCCCAAATGTATGACGCTGTCATTCATTTTGCGGCTGAATCCCATGTGGACAGAAGCATAAATCAGGCAGAGCCGTTTATCACAACAAATGTGATGGGCACATACCGACTGGCGGACGCGGTGTTACAGGGAAAAGCCGGCAGGCTGATTCACATTTCCACAGATGAGGTGTACGGAGATTTGGCGCCGGATGATCCCGCTTTTACAGAGACGACGCCGCTTTCTCCGAACAATCCGTATTCGGCCAGCAAGGCAAGCTCAGACCTGCTCGTCATGTCTTATGTGAGAACCCATAAGCTTCCTGCCATCATTACAAGGTGCAGCAACAATTACGGGCCGTACCAGCATCACGAGAAAATGATTCCGACCATTATCAGGCATGCCGTAAACGGCACGCCGGTTCCGCTGTACGGCGACGGGATGCAGATCAGAGACTGGCTGTTTGCCGAAGATCATTGCCGCGCCATTAAGCTCGTGCTGGAAAAAGGAACACTCGGTGACATTTACAATATCGGCGGAGGAAATGAACGGACGAATAAAGAGCTTGCGTCATTTATCATGAAGGAGCTCGGTGTCGAGGAACGGTTTGCTCATGTCGAAGACAGAAAAGGGCATGACCGCCGTTACGCCATCAATGCTTCAAAGCTGAAAAATGAGCTGGGATGGCGGCAGGACGTCACATTTGAAGAAGGAATGAGAAGAACCATTCGCTGGTATACAGACAGCCAAGACTAATCGGAAAGAAGGGGATCCGATTGACGAAGGTATTAGTAACCGGAGCGGCCGGCCAGCTGGGGCGGGAGTTATGCCGTCAGCTGAAGCGGGAAGGGTATGAAGTGATCGCCTTGACAAAAGCGATGATGAACATATCCGACCAGCGTTCGGTGCGGCACTCGTTCAGCCATTACAAGCCGGATATCGTCGTCAATACGGCGGCATACACCTCCGTTGACAAATGTGAAACGGAGCTCGACAAAGCGTATTTAATAAACGGAATCGGCGCTTATTATGCCGCGCTTGAGGCTGAAAACACCGGCGCGAAATTCATTCACATCAGCACCGATTACGTCTTCAGCGGCAAAGGAACACGGCCATACCAGACCGATGATCCCGCAGATCCGGGCACGATTTATGGAAAAAGCAAAAAACTCGGCGAAGAACTGATCCGGTTAACGGGAAAAAACCACACCATTATCAGAACATCGTGGGTGTACGGCAGCGGCGGGCACAACTTTGTCAATACGATGCTGAAACTTGCGGATACACATGATCAGGTGCGTGTCGTTAACGATCAAGTCGGAGCGCCGACGTACACAAAAGATTTAGCCGAAACAGTGATCGGTCTGTTTGACAGGCCGCCGGGCTTATACCATGCCGCAAACAGCGGAGTGTGCAGCTGGTATGAATTTGCCAAGGCTATTTTTGAAGAAAGCGGCAGAACCGCCGCCGTGCTGCCCGTCACGACGGAGGAATACGGAAATGAGACGCCGCGCCCCGCTTACTCGGTGTTGAGTCTTGAGTCGATTGAACGGCAGGGGCTCGGGATGAGGCATTGGCGGGAAGCGCTGCATGATTATTTACAAAGGGAGGGACAGTGCAAGTGATCGAAGGCGTAAAAATCAAAAAGCTGATCAAACACAGCGATGACCGGGGTTTTTTCTCAGAACTCGTCCGTGACGATGAACATCTCTTAGAGCGTTTCGGGCAGGCTTCCTGGTCCAAAAGCTATCCCGGCGTCATTAAAGCATTTCACTATCATGAGAAACAGGATGACCTATGGTTTTTTCCGACGGGCCACGCCCAGGTCGTGCTGCATGACCTTCGCGAAGAGTCGGCAACCAAGGGAGAAACGGATGTCTACTACATGGGAGAAGACAATCCGATGCTCCTTCTCATTCCCAAAGGCGTCGCACACGGGTACAGAGTGCTGGGTGAAACCCCGCTGACCATTATTTATTTCACGACAATGTCCTACAATCCGGATCAGCCTGACGAAAAAAGAATTCCGTGGAATGATGACACCATCGGATTTGACTGGCAGACGGCTCACCGATAGCGCACAAGACGAAGACAGCGGATGTCTTCGTTTTTGTGTTTTTATTGACTTTGATATGAGTGGAGCCAGTGAATAAGATACGACCGCCCACTATATCATGATTGCTGGCCTGAAGAGCAATTTCATCAAAAATGTCTTGGAAGATGGCGGTCAGTTAGGGACCTGAAATTTAAGAGATCCTCCCTTTCTTCTCCTACGGACATCATGCATCCTAAAAAAATAAAAAATGATTTATAGAATGGGGATAGGATTTAATTAGAAAAATCTTAAGAAAAAAGTAATATTTGCTTAAGAGAAAAGAGAACTTTCCTTTATATAGTAGGAGTATATATGGAAAGGGGAAAGCGAATGACATACATCTTAAAAACGAGTCAGCTTACAAAAACATTTAAAGGAAAAGAAGTTGTTTCCGGGGTTAATATGCACGTGAAAAAAGGGGAGATTTATGGATTCTTGGGTCCCAATGGTGCAGGTAAAACAACCATTATGAAAATGATTACAAATTTAATCAAGCCAACAAGTGGGGAAATAGAAATTTTCGGTGAGAAATTAACAGATACGTCATTTGAAGTTTTAAAAAGAATGGGCACCATTATTGAATATCCCATTTTCTATGACAACCTCACTGCTAAAGAAAATTTAGATTTCCATTGTGAATATATGGGCTATTACGATAAAAAACCCATTGACCACGCCATCGAGCTTGTAAAGTTACATAATATTGATAATAAAAAAGTGAAAGAGTTTTCTTTAGGAATGAAACAAAGGTTAGGAATAGCCAGAGCTATTTCTACAAGACCAGAACTTCTCATTTTAGACGAGCCGATTAATGGCCTGGATCCAATAGGTATAAAAGAGTTGAGGGATCTCTTTAAATTACTTTGCAGAGAATATGGAATTACATTATTAGTCTCCAGTCACATTTTAGCCGAAATGGAACAAATGTCAGATACTGTTGGTATCATACAGAATGGCAAGTTAATAAAAGAAGTTTCTATGAAGAGTATAAACGGAAAACAAACAGAGTATATAGAGGTAAAAGTCCAAAATATAAAAAAAGCGTTATATATTTTAGAGCAAAATCTGGGGATAAGAAATTTTAAAATGATTGATCAACAATTAATTCGTATCTATGAAACAGCAGTTACACAACAAGAAATCTCTAAAGCACTTATTCTGAATGACATTGGTATAGAAAGTATAAATAAAAAACACAGTTCTTTAGAAGAATACTTCTTAAATTCTATGAATGGGGAGGGAATACACATTAGATAGATTGCCCGTCTGTGTTATGCACCTATTTGCATTGTCTTAAATTCTTCTGCTGGAGGCTATTAGCATGTTAAAACTTATGAAATTAGAGTACAAAAAACATCACTTATCACAGTATTTTAAATGGGTGGCACTTTGGATATTCATCATCTTTGCCTTAGCGGCTTTTATGGGATGGGAATCTAAAAATGAAAATGAACTTATGTTTCGTGATTATGCAGATTTTATATCTCTAACTAATATTTTAATTAGAATTGTGTTTATTAGTTTTTCTGCTGTGATTTTATCCCGTTTAGTTATTGATGAATATAAAAATAAAACAATACAATTGCTGTTTACTTATCCTTTACAAAGAAAAAAATTAATGCAAGCTAAACTATCTATTGTCTTCCTATTCTGCTTTGTAAGTATTGTTATTGCTACGTTTGTTATTAACTTGTTAATTCTCTTCGTGAGTCCGCACTTATATTTATTCGAGAAGCCTGTTGAAATGAGTGAAGTTATTTCCGCTATGCCATCGACTCTTCTCACCGCTTTTATGATGGGAGGAGTGAGTCTGATTCCTTTATTTTTCGGCATGAGAAAAAAATCAACTTCTGCTACAATCACTTGGGCTGTCATAATCGGGGTCCTTATCAATGCAACAGTTTCCGACGGAGGAGAAACAGTCAGTTTAAGCCAATTTATTATCATTCCAATTATACTTTGTTTATTTGGTTTTTTAGTGGGTTATCTTTCTTACCGTAAGGTGGATCAGAAAGATTTATTGTAGATAAAAGGAGAAATTCTACAATGAAGAAAATTATAGCATCTTGTGCAGTGTTAATCGTAATCGGCGGAATTGTTTTAAGCCTTTATAAGACAGATACAAAAAACTTTAAAAAGAACGTGTCCTACAATGTTGAAAAAATTGATACTTTAAAAGTATATACTGACTCATGGGATGTGAAGTTTAAAAAGAGTAATTCAAATAAGGCAACAATATCTGCTGAGGGGAAGAAGAAAGATAAGGCTCCAGTTACATTTCAAGAAAATGGGAGGGGTTTGGTCGTTACTCAAAAAGAACAAAAGAATGGCGGCTTTTTGGATGGATTTACTTTTGGGAAGCAGGGCGGCACAATCTATATTAATGTTCCCGAGTCAGGTATGAACAATATTGAAATAACCAATAAAGATGGGACTATACATTTAAGTGAAATTTCAGCTGAAAATATTGTCGTTGAAAATCATTCCGGTGAGGAAAAAATCAATAATGTTTCGGCTGATAATGGAAAATTTGCATCCAGGGATGGATCGTTAAGTATGGAAAATAGTTCTTTTGAGGAATTAAATATAACATCAGCAAGCGGCGATACCGAGATGAAGGAAATAGATAGTTCCAATGTAAAGATTACCTCTAAAGATGGGACGGTTTCAATCAAGGACATAACAGAGGGAAAATCTTTATCAGTAAATACGAAATCAGGAGATATAGGTGTATCTTATAAAAAAGCGCCAACTTCACTTGCTGTTTTTGCTCAGAGTAATTCTGATGTAACGTTTGATCTAGATGGGCTTAATAAGAGCCATGATGGCGTAAAACTGAAAAAAGGTGAAATTGGCGCGGGAAGTAATAAAGTAAGTCTATCTAGTGAAGATGGTTCGATAAAGGTGAGATAAAAAGAGAAAAACACAAGACAACAATTCCCCCTATTGAAGAATGGTTGTCTTATTTGTTTGTATTTAAAATGTTTTGGAATATTTATCTCCTTTTGTATAAAAAATAATTATAATGAGATTAATTATCTGTATAATGATTGAAATAAACAGTGAATTAAGAATATCAGTTTTATATTTAAGGAGCGGAAAGCTTGGGTTACAAAATATTAATTGTAGAAGACGACCAATTCATAAGCGATATGGTAAGCGAAAGCTTAACGAAAGAAGGGTTTGAAGTAACAGCAGCTTTTAATGGTGAAGAAGCTTTAGACATATTGAACACCCAAAAGTTTGAGGTTATATTGTTGGATTTAATGCTTCCGAAGATAGATGGGATGGAATGTTTAAGAATGATTCGTTCCAAAAGTATGGTTCCCGTTCTTATCATGTCTGCAAAAGATGAAGATGTAGATAAGGCACTTGGTCTCGGCCTCGGGGCTGATGATTATATTTCTAAACCTTTTTCTATGCTGGAGGTAATAGCCAGAATTAAAGCAACCATTAGAAGAGAAAGACACTATAAGAGCTCCCTGTCTTCAAAGGAAGAAAAAATCATTAAAATAGGTGATTTAAGTGTTGACCTGCATGGCTTTTCTGTTAAAAAATTCAATGAAAAGATTAATCTCACGGCAAAAGAATTTAATATTTTAAAACTCTTTATTTCTAATCCTTCACAAGTATATACTAAGTCTCAACTTTATAAATCCGTATGGGAAGATGAGTATCATGGAGATGAGAATGTAATTAATGTTCATATTAGACGGCTTAGAGAGAAAATTGAGGACGATCCATCTCATCCAATGTACATAAAAACTTTGTGGGGAATCGGTTATAAGTTGGGAGATTTTTAAATTGTTTTATATGTTGGTTATTTTATTCATATGCTCTGCAGCAGTAAATATATTTCTTTTCCGAAGCCGATTAAATCTAAGGACTGAGATTAAATATATAAGAAATAAACTTCGAAAAGTTGTTAATGAAGAGACAGGCGAAAGATTATTGCTTAACACGGAAGATAAATATATAAAATCCTTGTTAATTCAAATAAACCGTCTTTTAGACCATAATCAAAAGATCAAAGGGAACTGCAATAGTATTGAACTGTCCATGCGAAAAATGTTATCAAATATTTCACACGATTTAAAGACGCCTTTAACAGTTATACTAGGTTATATTGAAATTATAAATAACGATAAAAGTCTGACTTCGGAAAAGGTTATGAGTTTACTAAAAACAGTTAATTTAAAAACGGTCGAGGTATTAGCGTTAATAAACCGTTTTTTTGAACTTGTAAAATTAGAGTCAGGAGATAAAAAATTAAATTCTTCACGAATTGACATATGTGAAGTCAGCCGAAAAATAATTTTGGATTACTACGAAATTTTAATTAGCAAAGAATTTGAAGTAGTGATTGATATACCCGATGATTCTGTCTTTGTTAGCGGAGATGAAGATGCAATTGAGAGGGTTCTGAATAATTTAATTACGAATGCAATTCAATATGGTTCCGATGGTAAGATGGTGGGTTTAAAGATCAGAATAACTGATAATGATGTTTTTGTAGAAATATCAGATAAAGGAAAAGGAATAAAAGAAATGCATAAAGACCGTGTCTTTGAACGAATGTACACATTGGAGGACTCGAGAAATACCAATTATCAGGGAAGCGGATTGGGGCTGACGATTACTAAGAGATTAGTAGAGCAAATGGGAGGAGGTATATCTCTAAATAGTGTCCCCTTCAAAGAAACAACGTTTTCTGTACGTTTAAGACGTATTAAATTTTAATAAAAGCAGTAAGGTTTCTTCTGTATACGTCTTCAAATCCCCTTTCTCTTTAATCTGAGAGGCTGACAACAGTCTCTTTTTTTTTATAAGCAAAAACCTGGCATGAATCTTGCATATAAAAAGGGGCGTAACGACAATGTGAAAGGGATTGATGGGTTTTGGTGTAAAAGCGCTTACATTTTGTTCTGCCGGTAATTGAAGCTTACACGTAAAATACGATGAGGTGATAAAACATGTCAGCCAACCCGATTTCTAAAAGCAATCAGAAAGATGAAGAAAAAGAAGTTCTTAATTTGTTCTTGTCAACACAATCGATCATAAAAGAGGCCCTGCGAAAACTGGGATACCCTGACAATATGTATGAACTGATGAAAGAGCCGATGCGGCTTTTAACCGTCCGCATCCCTGTCAAAATGGACAATGGCTCAGTACAGGTTTTCACGGGCTACCGCTCACAGCATAATGACGCAGTCGGCCCGACAAAAGGGGGCGTGCGGTTTCATCCGGAAGTCAGTGAAGAAGAGGTTAAGGCGCTTTCCATCTGGATGACTTTAAAATGCGGCATCACAAATCTTCCTTACGGGGGCGGAAAAGGCGGCATCATCTGTGATCCGCGGACGATGTCATTCGGAGAGCTGGAACGGCTGAGCCGCGGATATGTGCGTGCGATCAGCCAGATCGTCGGTCCGACAAAGGATATTCCGGCTCCCGACGTATATACCAACTCGCAAATTATGGCATGGATGATGGACGAATACAGCCGCCTGAGAGAATTTGATTCACCGGGATTCATTACGGGCAAACCGATTGTTCTCGGCGGTTCACAGGGGCGGGAAACGGCGACCGCGCAAGGCGTCACGATTTGTATTGAGGAAGCCGTTAAGAAAAAAGGGATTCCATTGGAAAATGCGCGGATCATCATTCAGGGGTTCGGAAATGCGGGGAGCTTTCTCGCTAAATTTATGCATGACGCCGGCGCCAAGGTGATCGGCATCTCAGACGCCCACGGCGCTTTGTATGACCCTGACGGCCTTGACATTGATTACTTGCTGGATAAGCGGGACAGCTTCGGCACGGTGACGAATCTCTTCTCGGATGTCATAACGAACAGGGAGCTGCTGGAAAAGGACTGTGATATTCTCGTGCCCGCCGCAATCTCCAATCAGATTACGGCTGAAAACGCCCATCACATTAAAGCCTCAATCATTGTGGAGGCGGCAAACGGCCCGACAACGATAGATGCCACGAAAATTCTGAATGAAAGAGGCGTGCTTCTCGTGCCGGATATTTTGGCAAGCGCCGGCGGCGTGACGGTGTCTTATTTTGAATGGGTGCAAAATAATCAAGGCTTTTACTGGTCTGAGGAGGAAGTCGCCGGAAAACTGCGCAGCGTCATGGTGAATTCGTTTGAATCCATTTATCAGACAGCGCATACCCACAAAGTCGATATGCGTTTGGCCGCCTATATGACGGGCATCAGAAAATCGGCTGAAGCGGCCCGGTTCCGCGGCTGGGTATAAGTGTTATCCGCAAAGAGATTTTGCATCAGTTATATAGCAGATCGCAAAATTTCTTTGCATTTTCAGATTACAGCTGACAGATTCGGACAAGCTTCGTCCGCTTTTGGCAGAAGATTTTCTTATTTTTATCACAAATTGCTATGCTGGTATGCTTCTTGCATCATCATAAAGCGTGAGCACACATTACAAAATACGGGGAGGAATTCTAATGACAGTTTCATACGCACACGAACCATTTACAAATTTTCAGGAAGAGACAAATAAACAATCGTTTCAGGAAGCGCTGGCTTATGTGAATTCACAGCTCGGCAAGCATTATCCGCTTATCATCAACGGTGAAGCGATCGAAACGGATAAAAAGATCATTTCCGTCAATCCGGCAGATAAAAAAGAAGTGATCGGTTCTGTATCGGCCGCCGGAAAAGAACTTGCGGAAAAGGCCATGCAGGCTGCGCTGCAGGCATTTCAAACATGGAAAAAAGTACGGCCGGAACACCGCGCGAATGTGCTGTTTAAAGCGGCGGCGATCATCCGCAGAAGAAAGCACGAATTCTCCGCGTATCTAGTGAAAGAAGCGGGAAAACCGTGGAAGGAAGCGGATGCGGATACGGCGGAAGCGATCGACTTTTTAGAGTATTACGCCCGTCAGATGCTGAAACTGAAAGACGGTTCCCCTGTAAAGAGCCGTGACGGAGAATATAATCAGTATCACTATGAGCCGCTTGGGGTGGGAATCGTCATTTCTCCATTCAACTTCCCGCTTGCGATCATGGCGGGAACGGCGGCGGCAGCCATCGTAACAGGCAACACGATACTGCTGAAACCGGCGGATGCGGCGCCTGTCGTGGCGGCGAAATTCGTTGAAGTGATGAAAGAAGCGGGCCTGCCGGACGGCGTGCTTCAATTCATACCGGGCGACGGAGGAGAAATCGGCGACTATCTGGTTGAGCATCCGAAGACGAGATTTGTGTCGTTTACAGGTTCCCGCGCGGTTGGATGCCGTATTTATGAACGCGCCGCAAAAGTACAGCCGGGCCAAAAGTGGCTGAAACGGGTCATTGCCGAAATGGGAGGGAAAGATACGGTGCTTGTAGACAGAGATGCTGATCTTGACCTTGCCGCTTCCTCAATCGTGTATTCCGCCTTCGGATTCTCAGGCCAAAAATGTTCAGCCGGTTCCCGTGCGGTCATCCATCAGGACGTCTATGATGAAGTTGTTGAAAAAGCCGTCGCTTTAACAAAATCACTCACCGTCGGAAGTCCGGAAGATTTTGATACATACATGGGGCCAGTTATCCACGAAGCATCTTATAATAAAGTCATGAATTATATCGAAATCGGCAAAACAGAAGGAAAACTCCTGACGGGAGGCGAAGGTGATGATTCAAAAGGATACTTTATTCAGCCGACCATTTTTGCGGATGTTGATGAAAACGCCCGCCTGATGCAGGAGGAAATTTTCGGGCCGGTCGTCGCGATCTCAAAAGCCCGTGATTTCGACCATATGCTTGAGATTGCCAATAATACCGATTACGGACTGACGGGCGCTCTGTTATCGAAAACCCGTGCGCACATTGAACGCGCCCGCGAAGATTTTCACGTCGGGAATCTATACTTCAACCGCGGATGTACGGGAGCGATTGTCGGATACCAGCCGTTCGGCGGCTTCAATATGTCAGGAACCGATTCAAAAGCCGGAGGACCTGACTATCTGATTCTTCATATGCAGGCAAAAACAACGTCTGAAGCCTATTAATCTTTCGGAAATAGCGCGATGAAAAAGAGAGTCGCGCTATTTTCTCTATATGAGGGTAAGGAGGATGGAATATGTATCAGCAGCTCAGCAAAATGCTTCCGGAGGAGAAAATAGAAGCCATTACGAAATCACTGGTGGCGTTAAACAGCATCAACGGCACATTGGGAGAAGGAAAAAAAGCCGACTATATCAAAGATATGATCAAGAGCTTTCCCTACTTTCAGGAGAATCCGTCACATGTGTGGGAGCAGGCGATTCCTGAGGACCCTTACGGCCGCAAAAATATTTTCGCATTTATTGAGGGAAACGGCGAAAGCCTGAATACGGTCATTTATCACGCTCATCTTGATACGGTCGGCATCGAGGATTTCGGCCCTTTAAAAGATATCGCTTTTGATTCCGACCGTCTCGCGGAATATTTCTCAAACTATGAATTTGATCGGGATGTGCAGCGGGACGCCCGCTCAGGCGAGTGGATGTTCGGAAGGGGTTCGGTTGATATGCAGAGCGGTATTGCCGTTCATCTCGCCAATCTGCTTCACTTTTCTGAACGGCGCGATCAGCTGCCGGGCCATATTCTGTTCATGGCAAATCCGGATGAAGAAAGCCAGCATTCCGGCATTTTAACCAGCATTTCTGAATTAAAACGGATGAAACAAGAAAAGCAGCTTCGTTATTTAGCAGCGATTAATAACGATTTTATCACGCCGCTGTATGAGGGTGACACGACAAGGTACATCTACACGGGCGCGGCAGGGAAGCTTTTGCCTTGCTTTGCGATTTACGGGCGGGAGGTGCATGTCGGTGATACGCTGTCCGGCATCGATCCGAATTTGATCGCGTCAGAAATCACCAGAAGAATTCACAACAATATTCATATGGCGGAAAACATTGAAGGGGAGCTTGTGCTTCCGCCGACCTGCCTGTACCAGCGTGACAATAAGGAAGCGTATAACGTGCAGACCGCCGTCAGCAGCTATGTCTATTTTAATTATTTTATTTACGAGAAAACCGCCAAAGAAGTCATGGATCAGCTGACCGCCGTGACTGACGAAGCCTGCAAAGAGACAGAACGAAAATTATCTGATTATTACGACGAATACTGTGAGAGAACGAGCCTGCCGAAAAAAGAGATGTCATGGAACGTTCAAGTGTACAGTCTGGAAGATTACCTGAAAAGGCTGAGAAGCCGCGGGATAGACCCTGCACAGTGTATCGAGCAGGCATTTAAAACATATGAACATCTTGAACTGCGGATGAGATGCTTTAAAGCCGTCGAGGAACTGCAAAAACTCGATCCTGAGCAGGGAGCCAAGGTCATTATTTTCTATGCGCCGCCTTACCTTCCGCACAATTATCTGAAAGAAGAGAGCTCACGGGACCGGCTTTTGCAGCATGTCATTCAAGAAGCGGTCGATAAAACAGCGGCATCAACCGGAGAAACATTCGTCTTTAAAAAGTTTTTCCCTTATTTAGCGGACGGAAGCTTTTTATCGCTGCATGAAACAGACGAGGAGGTCTCCGCCTTTACCGATAATTTTCCGGGCTGGGATGTCATCGGGACGATTCCTTTTAAAGAAATCAGGGAATTGAATATTCCGTCGGTCAATATAGGGGTATACGGAAAGGACGGCCATAAATGGACGGAACGCGTGTACAAGCCGTACACATTCCATGTGCTGCCGGAGCTCATTCAGCAGACGACAATGCACCTTTTGCACAGCTACCGATTAGACATACGCACAAATGGCTGACATAACGGAATAAGGAGGATGTATATGCAGGGAGATACCAATCAAACTGAATTGCAGCGCACGATGAAGGGCCGGCATTTGTTTATGATCGCCCTCGGCGGCGTGATCGGGACGGGGCTTTTTCTGGGCTCCGGTTTTACGATCAGTGAAGCGGGACCGATCGGCGCGATATTGGCTTATGTGATCGGCGGATTTTTAATGTATCTGGTGATGCTTTGTTTGGGGGAGCTCGCGGTCGCCATGCCGGTCGCAGGATCATTTCAAGCGTATGCCGCAAAGTTTCTCGGGCCGTCGACGGGTTTTACGATCGGATGGATGTACGCATTCAGCTGGGCCAATACAGTGGGGCTTGAACTGACGTCGGCGGGGATTTTAATGCAGCGGTGGTTTCCGGCCGTTCCGATTTGGGTGTGGTGCCTTGTATTCGGCGTCGTCATTTTTTCCATTAACGCGCTGTCTGCGCGGAGTTTTGCGGAAATGGAATTTTGGTTTTCCAGCATTAAGGTCATGGCCATTGTATTGTTTATTATTCTCGGCTGCGCTGCGGTATTCGGCTTTGTCGGTTTTAACGGCGGGCAGACGGCTCCGTATCTGTCAAACTTTACGACGGACAAAGGGCTTTTCCCGAACGGTGCCCAAGCCGTGCTGTTTACCCTTGTCATGGTGAATTTTTCATTCCAGGGCACCGAGCTGGTCGGAATCGCCTCGGGAGAAAGCGAAAATCCGGAAAAGACGCTTCCCCGCTCAATCCGAAACGTCATATGGCGGACGCTGTTTTTCTTCGTGCTGGCGATGTTTGTTCTAGTGTCCATTTTGCCGTACCAAACGGCAGGCGTCATCGAAAGCCCGTTTGTGGCTGTGCTGGATAAAATCGGCGTTCCCTATGCGGCTGATATCATGAACTTTGTCATTCTGACCGCCATGCTGTCGGTGGCGAATTCCGGGCTGTACGCTTCGTCCAGAATGATGTGGTCCCTATCAAAAACTAAGATGGGCCCCGCTTCCTTAACGAAACTGACGAAAAAAGGCGTGCCTCTGAAAGCTCTTTCCATCACCATCGCTATCTCCGGTTTATCCCTGCTGACAAGTGTATTCGCGGCTGAAACGGTGTATGTGTGGCTCATTTCCATCTCCGGTATGATTACCGTCGTCGCGTGGATGTCAATCTGCGCTTCACAATTCGTTTTCCGGAGACGCTTTCTCGCTGAAGGAGGAAATCTGAAAGACCTGGCATTTAAAACGCCGCTTTATCCGATCGTGCCGATTCTCGGATTTTCGGTTTACGGGCTTATCTTAATCAGTCTCATCTTTATCCCCGACCAGCGTATCGGTCTGTACTGCGGCGTCCCGCTGATGATCATCTGTTACGCGTATTATCACTTCGGTATTAAAAAACGCCTGAAGCGTGAGCAGGCTTCTTCGGAAAAAGGCGCTGCCGGATAAGAAAAAAAGCCCTCCGCAAAAAGCGGCGGGCTTTACTTTGTTTTTCGTTTGGCCGACAGCACATAGGATAGAACGGCAAAGAACTCAAAACCGAAAATGCTGACGGCCATCGGCCAGGCATTTTCTTCTCCGGCAATACCGACCAGGGGAGCGGCAGCCGCACCGCCGATAAAGGGCAGGAGTCCGAGAAGAGCCGCAGCGCTTCCCGCGCCTTTCTCCTGTTTCTGCATAGCCAGAGAAAACCCCGTCGTCGTGACGATCCCGACAGAAGAAACAATGATGAATAAAGAAATGCAGACCGCCGTCAGGCCTAAACCAAACGCAAGTGATAAAAGCAAAGCGATGCTTCCGATGACGGCGATCAAAAGCCCAGAGACAAACAGCTTCCGTTCATCATGTGTTTTGGCCATCCGTCCGGTGATTTGGGTTGCGCATATGATTCCCGCACCGTTTACGGCGAACAGCAGGCTGAACATTTGCGCCGATACGCCGTAGATGTTTTGCAGTACAAACGGCGATCCGGCAATATATGCGAACATGCCGGTCATCACAAATGCCTGGCTGAGCGCAAATCCCATAAACATCCGGTCGCCAAGCAGGCCGCGAAACGTCATCAGCGTCTCCCGGAGTCCGCCGCTTGTCCGCTTTTCCGGCGGGAGTGATTCAGGCAACGCCGTAAGCACGGCGGCAGAAATGATACAGCCGATCGCCGCCAGCACGACAAATACGATTTTCCAGCCGGCGAACTGAAGGATAAATCCCCCTGTAATCGGCGCTAAAATTGGCGCCGCCCCATTGACGAGCATCAGTAATGAGAAAAAAGCCGTCAATTCTTTTCCGGAATACATATCGCGCGCGGACGCCCGTGCGATGACGATTCCGGCCGCCCCGGTGAATCCTTGAATAAACCTCATGACAATTAAAAACGAAACAGAAGGGCTGAAGGCGCATAATAAAGAAGACAGCGTATAAAGCAGCAATGACAGAATGAGCGGCTTCCGGCGCCCGATCATATCACTGAGCGGCCCGACAACGATCTGCCCGACCGCCAGCCCCAAAAGACAAAACGTCAGGCTCAGCTGTGCAAGTGACGCTGTCGTATGAAGATCGGCCGCCACTTCAGGCAAAGCGGGAAGATACATATCGAGCGAAAGCGGCCCGAATGAAGCGAGCGTCCCGAGAATCAGTACCATGCCGAGGCCTGCGCGGGCGGCCTTTGAATCAGCGTTATTCATTCCATGACCCCCACCTTAACAAATGATTCTATCACTATAGCATAACCGGACGGCGTATTTTATATCATTTATTGAATACAAACTAAATATTTTATTTAAAATCTGAATGTAAATAAAAAATTGGAATTAGTTTTCATGTGAAATGTAAAATGAAATATAAGGATGCTAAACTATAAAACAACAAAAGGTAGAAAAGTTTTACGGAAGAGGTGTTCAAAGAGCATGAACAGCAAACAAACCGATCACATCGAAACGAAACGCCGATTTCCGATCTGTCTCGCGCTTGCTTTGACATTAGGCGTATTTGCCGCCGGTTCTGAAGAGCTGGTGATTTCTCCGCTGCTTCCGGATTTAGCGCGGGCTTTCAGCTCGGATGTCAGTGTGCTGGCGCTTTCCATCAGTATTTACGGATTGATGATTTTTATCGGCGCGCCGCTTCTCGTTCCGCTGGGAGATAAATATTCCCGGGAGCTCAGCCTGATGACGGGGCTGCTTATATTTACGGCCGGCACGGTGATCTGCGCGCTGGCGCACAATCTCTTTTTCTTCTTTCTGGGCAGGGCGCTTTCCGGGCTTGCGGCGGGTGCGTTTGTGCCGACAGCTTATGCGGTAGTCGGCGACCGTGTGCCTTATGCGTACCGCGGCAAGGTGATGGGTCTGATCGTGTCAAGCTGGTCGCTCGCTTTGATTTTCGGCGTTCCGATCGGCTCTTTTATCGGCGGTGTTTTGAATTGGCGGTGGACGTTTTGGATTTTCGCCCTCATGTCTGTCCTCGTTGCTTCGCTCATTTTCATTGAGGCGCGCCGCAGCACGGCGGATGGGGATAAAACAGAAGAGGAAAACGGCCGGCAGGCAGGCACTTTCCGGGATGCGCTGAAGGTGCCCCGTGTCCCTGTATACCTCACGATCACTTTTTGCAACATGATCGGTTTTTACGGCATGTATTCCTTTCTCGGCACATATCTTCACCGCGTGCTGCCGGGGGGGAATACAGCTTCAGGGCTGCTGATCATGGTGTACGGAGTCGGTTTTTCCATGAGCGTGTTCACCGGAAAAATCGCAGATAAGGCGGGGAAAATGCGCTCTTTGATCGCGGCATTGGCCGTGATCAGCATATGGCTTTCCTGTCTCGCCTATGCGCCGTCATCAATGCCGTTTTTGGTCATCGGGTTATTCGTCTGGGGATTGATGCAAAGCCTGACGGTGACCTTGCTCAGCACCATTTTAAGTGATTGCTCACAGAGCCGCCGGGGCAAAATCATGGCATTTTACAGCCTGGCGTCCAATTTGGCCGTCACCTTGGGTTCTGCTGTCATGGGTCCGGTCTATGTCGGATACGGATATGCAGCTGTTGGATTTATCTGTGCGGCCGTCACCCTCATCGGCTTTGTCCTCAGCGTTTTCGCATACAGAAGGTATGGGAAATATGAGCATCAGGCCGACCAATCATTGTATCGGTAAAATAAAGTTTCTATAATTTTGTAAATGTTAATTTTTAGCACCCTATTTCATAGGGTGTTTTCTAATATATAGGAATAATTATCAATATTTTCAAATAATATTGACAGCTTGAACATCTATGGATAATATTTACTTAAAATTTAACAGATTGGTTGGTGCTCATGATTATATTGGATAATAGCATTCAAACGAAAAGCAAGGCTTATTCAATATCTAAACTGATTACGATCAACACGCTCGGTCCTGAAGGGACAAGCAGTGAGTACGCAGCAAAAAACTTTATCACCAATTTTACCCTTCTCCAAGGGGTGAACAGTAAATTATCACTGCATGATACATTTGAATCGTGCATTGAAAAAACGCTTCAAAGTCCGCTGGAATACACAATTGTGCCTCACGCGTATGACGGCATTAAGCACTTCTACATGAGACCGGATCTGCAGCTTCTGCAAATTTTCAGGTGCGACACCCCGATGTACGGCCTGGCTGTCCGGCCCGGTTTTGAATATACGGATGACATGCTTGATCAGACTGTCATCGTATCCCACCCGTCTCCTATCAATTTGATTAAGTATTTTACCCGTAAAGATGTCACGTTTGATCTGGTGAACTCAACGAGCGCAGCCGCGAAAAGAGTGAAGGACGGTTTGTCCGACATCGCGCTGACAAATGAGCTGGCCAGACAAAAGTACGGCCTTCACTTTGTCAAAACATTTAAAAGCATTCCCATGAGCTGGTCATTATTCGGAAAAGGAGAGATTCATGATGAAAACTGAACAAGATTTGCAGGAACTTTATTTCCCGACGCCTAAATTAATAGAATGGGATAACGGAGTAAGACAATATTCGTCCGTCAGAGGAGATACGGAAGTTCTGCTTTCTTACGTTCCGCCGCATACAAACGTGGAACCGCATCAGCATAAGGAAGTCCAAATCGGCCTTGTCGTTTCCGGCGAGCTGTCCATGACTGTCGGAGATGTCACAAGAAAGATGACAGCGCTGGAATCAGCCTATATCGCGCCTCCTAATGTGCCTCACGGCGCAAGAAATGAGACGGATCAAGAAGTGATCGCCATTGATATTAAACGCCTGAAAGCCGGTGAAACCTACACAAGCCCTGAAGATTATTTTTTGAATATTTTTAAAACGAGAGACTTATTGCCCGGTATGGAAGTCACGTTCTTCGTGGAAGACTGGGTGGAAATCATGCTTGCCAACATTCCGGGCAACGGGGGAGAAATGCCGTTCCATAAACACCGCAATGAACAGATCGGCATCTGCATCGGCGGCGGCTATGATATGACCATTGAAGACTGCAAAGTGGATATGACATTCGGCACAGCTTATTTCTGCGATCCGAGAGAAGATCACGGCGCCATCAACAGATTTGAAAAAGATTCAAAATCAGTCAATATCTTTTTCCCTCCGCGCTATAACAGAGCAAAAGCGAAAAAATTAGAGGCGGAAGAGTCATGAACCTGACGGATAAAACCGTCCTCATCACAGGGGGCGCATCAGGCATCGGTTATGCCGCGGTTCAGGCGTTTCTGAATCAGCAGGCGAATGTGGTCGTCGCGGATATTGATGAGGCGCAGGGAGAAGCGATGATCAGGAAAGAAAACAATGACAGGCTGCATTTTGTGCAGACGGATATTACAGATGAGCCGGCATGTCAAAACGCCATCCAGTCAGCGGCGGACAAGTTCGGCGGATTGGACGTGTTAATCAATAACGCCGGCATCGAAATTGTCGCCCCGATTCATGAGATGGAGCTGAGCGATTGGAACAAGGTGCTCAACGTCAATCTGACGGGCATGTTTCTTATGAGCAAGCACGCGCTCAAGTATATGCTCAAAAGCGGCAAGGGCAATATCATTAACACGTGCTCCGTCGGAGGAGTCGTTGCATGGCCCGACATTCCCGCATATAACGCCTCTAAAGGCGGCGTATTGCAGCTGACGCGTTCGATGGCTGTCGATTACGCCAAACACAACATCCGCGTCAATTGCGTGTGCCCGGGAATCATTGACACACCTTTGAATGAAAAGTCGTTCCTTGAAAACAACGAAGGCACGCTTGAAGAAATCAAAAAAGAAAAAGCGAAAGTCAATCCGCTGCTGAGACTCGGCAAGCCTGAAGAAATAGCGAACGTCATGCTGTTTCTCGCGTCGGATTTATCAAGCTATATGACCGGAAGCGCGATCACCGCAGACGGTGGATACACCGCACAATAGAGAAGGAGTGTTTACATATGGAGAGAAAAACAGTATTGGTTATCGCTGACCTTGGGGGATGCCCGCCGCATATGTTTTACAAAAGCGCAGCCGAAAAATACAACCTCGTCAGCTTTATTCCAAGGCCTTTTGCAATTACAGCCTCTCATGCGGCATTAATTGAAAAATACTCGGTCGCGGTCATAAAAGATAAAGACTATTTTAAGAGTCTGGCTGATTTTGAGCATCCCGATTCGATTTACTGGGCTCATGAAGATCATGACAAACCTGAGGAAGAAGTAGTCGAAGAAATCGTCAAGGTGGCCGGCATGTTCGCGGTTGACGCCATTACGACCAACAATGAACTGTTTATCGCTCCGATGGCAAAAGCGTGTGAACGTCTCGGCCTGCGGGGAGCGGGCGTACAGGCCGCTGAAAATGCCAGAGATAAAAACAAAATGAGAGCCGCTTTCAACCGGGCCGGCGTCAAGTCTATCAAAAACAAACGGGTGACGACGCTGGAAGATTTCCGCGCCGCGCTTCAGGAAATCGGAACGCCGCTCATTCTGAAGCCTACATATCTGGCGAGTTCCATCGGCGTGACGCTCATCAAAGAGGTGGAAACGGCCGAAGCCGAATTTAACAGAGTCAATGAATACCTGAAGTCGATCAACGTACCGAAAGCGGTCACGTTTGAAGCGCCGTTTATTGCGGAAGAGTTTTTACAGGGCGAGTATGACGACTGGTACGAAACAAGCGGTTATTCCGACTATATCAGCATAGAAGGCATCATGGCCGACGGAGAATACTTCCCTGTCGCGATTCATGATAAAACACCGCAAATCGGATTCACGGAGACATCGCATATTACGCCGTCCATCCTGGATGATGACGCGAAGCGGAAAATCGTCGAAGCAGCCAAAAAGGCGAATGAAGGACTCGGCCTCGAAAACTGCGCAACACATACAGAGATTAAATTAATGAAAAACCGGGAAGCCGGACTGATTGAATCAGCGGCACGATTTGCGGGCTGGAACATGATTCCGAATATTAAAAAGGTCTTCGGCGTCGATATGGCGCAGCTGTTATTGGATGTTCTCTGTTTCGGAAAAGAAGCCGATCTGCCGAAAGGATTATTGGAGCAGGAGCCATGCTATGTCGCCGACTGCCACTTGTATCCTCAGCATTTCAAAGAAAACGGCCAGCTGCCTGAGACGGCTGTCGATTTCGTCATTGAAAGCATTGACATTCCCGACGGCGTCTTAAAGGGAGACACCGAAATCGTTTCTTTCTCGGCGGCCGAGGCGGGTACATCTGTGGATCTGCGGCTGTTCGAAGCGTTCAACAGCATTGCGGCGTTCGAGCTGAAAGGAAGCAATTCGGGTGACGTGGCCGAATCAATCAAACAAATTCAGCAGCAGGCGAAGCTGACTGCAAAGTATGCGTTACCGGTATGAAACAGCTGAAACCGAACTCTAAGTATTTGCTTTTCGGGCAGGCGCTTTCGTTTATGGGAGACTATTGCGTTCTCCCGGCTCTGCTCATTTTGTCTACATACTATCACGACTACTGGGTGACGTCCGGCGTCATCGCGGTCCGCAGTATTCCGATGGTGTTTCAGCCGTTTTTAGGCGTGCTCGTGGACCGGCTCGACAGGGTGAAAATCATGCTGTGGACAGATGTGATCAGAGGCGTCATCTTTTTGGGGCTGACATTTCTCCCGAAAGGCGAATATCCGCTGCTTTTTCTGGCGCTGCTATTTGTTTCTTACGGAAGCGGCGTGTTTTTTAACCCGGCACGTCTCGCGGTCATGTCGTCTTTAGAAGCGGATATTAAAAATATCAACACTTTGTTTGCAAAAGCCACGACGATTTCGATTATTGTCGGCGCTGCAGCCGGCGGACTTTTTCTGTTAGGCGGTTCTGTGGAGCTTGCCGTCGCCTTTAACGGAGTGACCTATCTTGTCTCCGCGTTTTTCATCAGCCGCATTAAGCTTCAATACGTGCCGATTCAGTCAGAAAACGTAAGGGAAGCTTTTCAGTCGTTTAAAGAAGGCCTGAAGGAAATCAAAACAAATGCTTTTGTGTTAAACGCCATGTTCACGATGATTACGATGGCGCTTTTGTGGGGTGTCGTCTACAGCTATTTCCCGATTGTCAGCCGCTTTTTAGGCGACGGGGAAATCGGCAATTTCATCCTGACGTTCTGTATCGGCTTCGGCGGCTTTATCGGCGCCGCTCTTGTCAGCAAATGGGGCTTTAACAACAATAAAGGGCTGATGTATTTTACAGTGTTATCGATCGTCTCGCTTGCGCTGTTTTTGTTTACCCCGATTTTCGCCGTGTCAGTCATTGCCGCCATTCTTTTCTTTATCGCAATGGAATACGGTGAGGTGCTGGCGAAGGTCAAAGTTCAGGAGAACGCGGCGAACCAGATTCAGGGCCGGATTTTTTCGGTGGCGGAGGCCTCCATCGGATTGTGCATCGCCGTCGGTTCCATGCTGATCAACATTGTAGACGCGGCAGTCATCATGGCGTTTATCGTCCTTTTGGTCAGCGGGCTGTTTCTGCATACAAAACTGGTCAATAAATCCTTTTCAGAACGGAATAACGAATCAGAGCAAATTCATTTATAAGGAGCCTTTCAGATGGAAATCATACCGTCCGACGTCATCAAGACACTTCCGAAACAGGAATTTTCGCTCGTTTTTCAAAAGGTAAAAGAGATGGAGAAAACGGGAGCCCAGATCATTAATCTCGGGCAGGGGAATCCCGATCTCCCCACACCGCCGCATATCGTTGAAACATTGCGGGAGGCTGCGCTGAATCCTTCGTATCACGGATACGGCCCGTTCAGAGGCTATCCGTTTCTGAAAGAAGCCATCGCGGAATTTTATGAGAGAGAGTACGGGGTATCGGTCAATCCGGAGACAGAAGTCGCGCTGTTCGGCGGAGGGAAAGCTGGTTTGTACGTTTTGACGCAATGCCTGCTGAATCCCGGCGATATCGCCTTAGTCCCGAACCCCGGCTACCCTGAGTATTTATCGGGCATTACAATGGCCAGAGCGGAGCTGCATGAGATGCCGCTTCATCCGGAAAACGGCTATCTGCCGGATTTTGAGCGGATTGATCCCGCCGTCCTGAAAAAAGCCAAGCTGATGTTTTTGAATTACCCGAATAACCCGACGGGCGCGACTGCGGATCAGGCGTTTTATGAAAAAGCGGCAGCGTTTGCAAAAAAACATGACATCCACCTTATTCACGATTTTGCATACGGCGCGTTCGAATTTGATCAGAACCCGGCCAGCTTTCTTCAGGCGAAAGAAGCGAAAACGGTCGGCGCGGAGCTTTATTCATTTTCGAAAACCTTCAATATGGCAGGCTGGAGAATGGCATTTGCCGTGGGGAATGAGAAAATCATTCAGGCGGTCAATGAGTTTCAGGATCACGTCTTCGTCGGCATGTTCGGCGGCCTTCAGCAGGCGGCAGCGGCGGCGCTGTCAGGAAATCCTGAGCATACCGAGCGTCTGAAGCGCACATATAAAGAACGGATTGACTTTTTCACGGCGTTATGTGAAAAAGAATTAGGCTGGAGCATTGAAAAACCGAAAGGGACTTTTTATGTATGGGCTGAAATTCCGAATGAATTCGAGTCTTCACACCAGTTTTCGGACTATCTGCTGGAGCATGCCCATGTTGTCGTGACGCCCGGCGAGATTTTCGGCAGCGGCGGAAAGCGTTATGTCAGAATATCAATGGTGGCCAAGCAGGGCGATTTGAGGGAATTCGTGCTGCGGATTCAAAAGCTCGGTTTGTCCTTTCCTTCATTACAAGAAACATCCCGCTGAGAGCGGGATGTTTTTATTATATGCTTTTCATGCTGCCGCCGTCGGCTGATACTTGCTGTCCGGTAATATAGGAGGCTTCTTCAGAGGCAAGAAAGGCAGCCAGCGCCGCGGTTTCTTCCGCAGTTCCGACACGCTTCATCGGGACGCCTGAGGCAATCCGTTCTTCCGCTTCCGCTTTAGAAATGCCGTTTTGCTTCATGACATTCTTCACGAATTGGTGATAACGGTCTGTGGCGATAAACCCGGGATTCAGACAGTTGACAGTAATGTGAAAAGGCGCAAGCTGAATGGCGATGTTTTTGCTGGCATTAATTAAAGCGGCGTTCATCATGCTGTTGGTAAACATATTGGCGCCGGGTTCTTTCCATAGGTTTCCGACGATATTAATGATTCTGCCGAATTCGTGCTGTTTCATGATTGCTGCGGCCGTTTTCATAGAGTCGATATAGGCGATCGTTTTATTCGTAAAGGTATTTGTCATATCCTCTATATCGCAGTTTTCAAAGGTATCCGGCGAGCCGCCCGGAATGTTGTTGATCAATACATCAAGCCGTCCGCATCGTGATCTGATCTCTTCAAAAATGCCGGCTCTTGTCTTCTGGTCCGACATATCCCCGGCCAGAACGGTGACGCCCGCATCCGGATGTTTGGCGAGGATCTCTTCTTTTACCGATTCGATATTTTCGGGAACTCGTGAATTAATGACGGTATGAAAGCCATTGTCCGCCAGTTTCAGAGCGATCGCTTTGCCGATCCCCTGACTGGCTCCCATAATAAACGCGGTTCGTTTTGACAACTGTCTGCACCCCTTTACCAAAATGGAATCTCCTTTACATCGTAAAAAAAAATGATAAAAATAGCAAATTTTATTTAAATTCTGACAAAGGAAAAACCCGCCGGACAGGCGGGTGGTTGTTACACGTGCAAAAACTTCGGAAGCGTGTCAAGAGACAAGCGGTTTCCGACAAAAAATGAACCGAATTCGCCGTAGCGCGCGCTGACTTCATCAAAGCGCATTTCGTAAACAAGTTTTTTGAACTGAAGCACATCATCGCTGAAGAGCGTGACGCCCCATTCGTAATCGTCAAAACCGACAGATCCCGTGATAATCTGTTTGACTTTGCCGGCATAGCTCCGTCCGATCAAGCCGTGGCTTCTCATCAGGTTTCTGCGTTCATCCATAGAAAGCATGTACCAGTTGTCATTGCCGCTTCTTCTTTTATCCATCGGATAGAAGCAGACGTATTTCGCTTCCGGCAGCTCAGGATACAGGCGGGCGCGGACATGCGGATTTTCATACGGATCGCCTTCTCCGCTTGCGAGGTAGTTGCTCAGCTCAACCACGGACACGTAAGAATAAGCCGGGATTGTAAATTCAGCAAGCTTTGATTTGTTAAATTCAAGCTCGATTTCGTTCAGCTCTTCCATTGTCGGGCGAAGAATCATCAGCATAAAATCAGCTTTCTGTCCGACGATGCTGTAGATGGTTTGAGAGCCTTTGCCTTCTTTTTGGGCGACGCCCCATTTTTCAAGCAGTCCCGTAAATTCGTGAATAATCGACAGGCGCTCATCGCTGGATAACATCTTCCATGACGTCCAGTCCATTGTGCGGAAATCGTGAAGCGCGTACCAGCCGTCAAGCGTTTGGGCGGCTTCGTTCGTTTTTTGCTGCTCACTCATGTATCTTCACTCCTATATCTTTTCATTACATTGATGCCTTCACTATATCACAGTTTAACCGTTTCGGCTGTGGAGAAACCTTGAATAATCCGAAGCCTTGTGTCAGAAACTATGCCGTGAACAAACGGTCAATTAAATTAGTTAGAAAAATAAGATTTCTTTTTGAAAGCGCTATAATAGAAGTTGGTTATTTGAATTTAGCTGGAAGAAGAGTATGCTGTAAAAGTAAGCGTTTTTTGTCAACATAGAGGAGGGTATTTCGTGGCAGATTTATTTACAAAAGTACAAGAAAAAGTCGCAGGAAAAGATGTGAAAATCGTATTTCCTGAAGGGTTGGACGAACGTATCCTGGTTGCGGTCAACAACTTGGCGGGCAACAAGGTATTAAAGCCGATCGTAGTCGGCAATAAAGAAGACATTCAAGCAAAAGCGAAAGAATTAAATCTTACGCTTGACGGCGTGGACATTTTTGACCCGCATACATATGAAGGCATGGAAGAACTCGTTCAGGCTTTCGTAGAACGCCGCAAAGGCAAAGCGACGGAAGAACAGGCCCGCAAAGCTTTGCTGGACGAAAACTATTTCGGCACGATGCTTGTGTACAAAGGTCTCGCAGACGGACTTGTCAGCGGAGCTGCACATTCTACTGCTGATACGGTGCGCCCTGCACTGCAAATCATCAAAACAAAAGAAGGCGTGAAAAAAACATCAGGCGTCTTCATCATGGCCCGCGGTGACGAGCAGTATGTGTTCGCTGATTGCGCGATCAACATTGCTCCTGACAGCCAGGACCTTGCCGAAATCGCCATTGAAAGCGCCAATACGGCTCAAATGTTTGACATTGACCCGCGCGTTGCCATGCTCAGCTTCTCTACAAAAGGATCGGCGAAATCAGACGAGACGGACAAAGTGGCTGAAGCGGTGAAAATTGCGAAGGAAAAAGCGCCTGAGCTTACGCTTGACGGCGAATTCCAATTCGACGCTGCATTTGTGCCGTCTGTCGCGGAGAAAAAAGCGCCGGACTCCGACATTAAAGGAGACGCGAATGTATTTGTATTCCCAAGCCTTGAAGCAGGAAACATCGGCTACAAAATCGCTCAGCGCTTAGGCGGCTTTGAAGCGGTCGGACCGATTCTGCAAGGATTAAATATGCCTGTAAACGATCTTTCCAGAGGATGTAATGCGGAAGACGTCTACAATCTTGCGTTAATTACGGCTGCTCAAGCGCTGTAATCCGCAAAAGCCGGCCTTTACGAGGGCCGGCATTTTTTTATAGAAAGAACGTCACTGCGGCCCAGCCGAACAGGGACAAACAGAGAGAACCGATCAAGCCTGCTGCGAGCGCCCGCCAGCCGTTATGACGAAACGCCGATATATGGACTTTCAAACCGAGACCCGCCATCGCCATGCCGATTAAAACATAAGACACTTGAACAAGAAACGCGGAAAACGAGGCTGAAATAACGCCTGATGTATGGATGGCGCTCATTCCGAGAAATCCGAAGATAAACCAAGGGATGGGGAGCGAAGCGGCAGAAGCCGTCTTTGACTTTCCGCTGCGGCGCGCCCGCATTCCGAGCATGAATGCGGCCGGGACGAGCAGCGCGACCCGGGTCAGTTTGACGATCACCGCCATCTCGACGGCTGCTTTTCCTCCGGCGCTGCCGGCCGCCGCCGCATGCGCCACCTCGTGAAGCGTTGCCCCGCAAAAGGCTCCGTAAGCCGCAGGAGAAAAGCCCAATCCATGATAAGCAAGAGAATATACAACAGTAAAAACGGTTCCTAATAACGAAACGGCGGCCGCGCTGATGGCGGCTGCATTTTCATTTGATCTGATCTGCGGCGCGATCGCGGCAATGGCAGCCGCCCCGCAGATCGCTGTGCCGCAGGCTGTCAGCGTGCTGAGTGTCTGATCTATACGGAACAGCCGGGACAGTCCGTATACAACGGCACCCGCAAACATCATACAGCAGACGGCAATTGCAAATACGTGCCAGCCCGCATGATAGATATCCGCCAGATTCAGTCTCATGCCAAGCAGGATGATGCCTGCTTTCAGCAAGTATTTGCTTGAGAACGCGATCCCCGGCTCTAATGCCGCCCGCTGTCCGAATACGGCGCGCCAGAGCATGCCGATCAGCATTGCAAGGACAAGCATTCCGAGCATTTGCAAAAACGGCAGGCGGCTGACATAGAAAGCCGCAAACGCAATTCCTGCGGTAACTGAAACACCTTTTACCATCTTCATCTCAGTCACTTCCCACTATCTTGATAACTCCACTTTACTGCGGTCTTAATCATTAGTAAAATATATTTATATGATCTAAACGATTAGGAAAAATAATGATTAGGGGCGATGCTTTTTGTATTATGGGGAACTGAAAACATTCATTGCCGTCGTGGAAGAAAAAAACTTTACAAAGGCGGCGCAGAAGCTGATGATTTCTCAGCCGAGCGTCAGCCTTCACATTAAAAACCTGGAGAAAGAATTTCAAACCGCCTTGCTGAACCGCTCTCCGAAGCACTTTACGACTACGCCGACGGGGGACATTCTCTATCAGCGCGCCAAGCAGATGGTCTTTTTGTACGAACAGGCGAAATCCGAAATTTACGCCCATCATCATTATGTCAAAGGGAAGCTCAAAATCGCCGCGAGCTTTACCATCGGCGAATATATTCTGCCGCCGCTTCTCGCAAAGCTTCATAACGAGTATCCCGAGCTGAACCTGGACGTCATGATCGGAAACACGGAGGAGGTCAGCGAAGCGGTTCGGATGCTTCAAGCCGATATCGGATTAATTGAAGGGCATACGGGGAAAAACGAGCTCGACATTCAGCCGTTTATGGAGGATGAATTGTGCATTGCCGCACCGAACGGACACCCGCTCGCCGGCAGAAAAAACATCCCGGCTGCTGAATTGCAAAATCAAGCGTGGGTGACGAGGGAGAAGGGTTCGGGAACGAGGGAATATTTAGACCACGTCCTTCAATCAAACGGACTGCGGCCGAAATCCATGATGACGATCAGCAGCAACCAGGGCGTCAAGGAAGCCGTGATCAGCGGAATGGGTCTTTCCGTACTGTCAAAAAGCGTGCTGCAAAAGGATCTGCTTCACGGCAGCATTTCCGTGCTTGAGATAAAAGGATTCTCCTTAAAACGGAAACTGTCTATCATCCAATCTTCCATTATGGAGAACACAAAAAACAAAGAAATCTTCATCGCTCTTTTGAAAAGCCAATTTCAATCATCACAAGCGGAGTGATATAATAAATGCATGGAAAGCCTATGACGAAAGGGATTTAATATAGATGGGAAAGCAACCGATTGATTTACTGATGCAGCCGAGCTGGAGAATCATTGACCAATCCAGCCTCGGCCCTTATTTTGATGCGAAGCAGTCATTCGCAATGGATGATACGCTGTGCGCCTCCGTAGGCAAAGGGGAATCGCCTGCGACGGCACGCTCTTGGGTGCACCACCGGACGATCGTGCTCGGCATTCAGGACACGCGCCTGCCGTTTTTAGAGGACGGCGTGAAATTGCTGGAGGACGAAGGCTACCGTGTCATTGTCCGCAATTCCGGAGGCCTCGCCGTCGTACTGGACGAAGGCGTATTGAATATCTCCCTTATTTTTGAAGACGAGAAAAAAGGCATCGACATCGACAGAGGCTACGAGGCGATGACAGAGCTGGTGCGGCGGATGCTGCGTCCGCACCATGCCGAAATTGAAGCATATGAAATTAAAGGATCGTACTGTCCGGGCAGCTATGATCTCAGCATCGGCGGACGAAAATTCGCGGGAATCTCACAAAGACGCCTGCGGGGCGGAACCGCGGTTCAGATTTACCTTTGCGCCGATAAAAGCGGAAGCGAACGCGCCGATCTGATCAGACGTTTCTATCAAGCCGCTTTAAAAGACAAAAGCAACGATACAAAAGGCGTATATCCCGATATCCGGCCCGAAACGATGGCTTCATTAAGCGAATTGCTGCAAACGGACATTACCGTGCAAGACTTAATGCTGGCGCTTTTGACTGAACTGAAGGAACTCAGCGGACGCCTGTATGCAGCCGGATTATCGCCGGAAGAGGAAATGGTATTTGAAAAAAATCTGACCCGAATGCTGGAACGGAATGAGAAGGTGTTCGGCACGCAGGAAAGCTTGGACTAAGTCCGGGCTTTTTTGTTTTTGGTAATTATATACTATTTAGTTATAGTGAAAAAGAATCGTTATATCAAAACTAGTTTACATTATATACCTTATTTGATTAATATATTTATGTAGGTTCCAAATAATTCTATAAACTGAAGGAGATGGAGATATGAACTTTAAAAAAATAAAAGAAGAAAAAAGAATCACGATCCCGACACATTTGTTAGCCGGAGATGCGGAACAATCAGGCAATTCTTTCGCTTGGAGCGGCTGGGTGCTTGTAGTGCCGAGCCAAGAAGACAATCAAAACCCGAATTTGAATTTCTCTGATTTAGCCGCTCAAAAGTAGGATAATCACTGTTTGGAGCCTACACATCTGAGACGAGGCGGTGAGAGTGTGACACAAGAGTATATAAGAGAAATTAAGCGGGGAGCACTGTCATGGATTGTTAAAAATATCCATTATTTTGATATGAATCATAAAGTAGCGAATGATTTCAGGTGGCGCCTTAAAACATTTATAGAACTCATTTTTCTTACCAATTACCTGATCAGAAATCAGGCAGATGATAAGGAAGTTGCTGTTTTAACGGAGTTTATTACAGAAAGGCTCCGTAATGATCAGCTTGAAGAATTTATTCATTTTGATCCGGACGGTCTCGCCGGATTGGCTATTGCGGGTGAATTTCTTACCTTGACTGATCACCCGTCACGGGCTTCGGTGATATGGGAGCTGGAAAAATTCACGGCAGCGCGTTTTGATTGCAGCCTTGCTAAAGTTCCCTTTCGGAAAATGGATCTGAAGTACAGTCTGCAAAGAGCAGGCGTAACCTCAGAAATAACGGATTTTTCTGACTTATATCACTACACAGCAGCTGGTCAGGATATCCCAAATACATATATGACGGATCATGATGCGTACAGCATCACTCATACGATTTTTTATATAACAGACATGGGATGTTCTTCGCTTACGGATAAAGAGTATCATCTGCCGTCCTTAAAAGAAAAGGTCCTGAAATTTCTCGGGATCTATATCTGTCTTGAGAATTTAGATATTACCAGTGAATTATTAATGTGCAGCTCTTTTTTACATATCAACATGGATAAGGACAACCATAAACCGCTCTATGAAGCAGCCTGGAATAAAATCTATCAGGGCCGAATGAAAGAGGGGAATGTTCCGAGCATCACCTATCAACATAAACCCGGTTTGAAAGGTGAACAGCGAAGAGAAGATGTGTTCAAACATTGCTACCATACAACACTTGTCGCCGCTGGTGCCGCGCATGCCTGTCTTAGAGCAGAAAGGAACGATTAACTTGAATAGATTAGCTGAAGAGACAGATCAATTTTTATTATCTTTTGCTGAACAATCGCTTCCGGATCAAAAGAGCATTCAGCTGTTTGCCGGCTTCTGCAAGTACTACAGGAAGACGAGCCATTCTTCCGCTGTAAAAGAACATACTGAAAGGATTGCCTCCGCTTTCGTTGATAAGTCATGCTGGGAAGATCTGTTTCACTGTAACACGGCCATTGTCAATGAGTTGATTCATATCTATTTAACGGCAAAAGCTTATAAAAAGAAGCAGGGAATGGATTCGGATGATCAGGTCATACGTCACGGATTGCAAAACGGCTATCTTATAAAAAAAGAATGGCCTTATTTTAAATACGCCGAATTCGTCGGTTTGCTGAGCGAGCTGGGAATGTCAACTGACCATGAAAAAGTGCGCTTTTACAAGAATTCGATGTTTCAGCCTTTGCTCCATGACGCATGGAAAAGAACAGCTGAAAACGAGCTGGAGTTTGTCGAGTACTGTCTTCTTCATTTGAATGAGGGAGAGCATCTGCTTCATCCCGGCTTGAAGGCGTCCATTCAAAAATGGCTTGTGTTTTGTCTCGGCAGCCGAAAAATGAAACAGCTGTGCAATATGTTATTTATCCAATCGTGTATCGATCCATTTTTTTATGGCTGTCAAGCGGCTCTTCATCATATAAATAACGAGAATCCATCCATTCATTGTGCTCCGGCTCTTCTGCCGGCGATTGAGATTCTGAATCTGGAGTGTGGAACATGCAGATAGTCAAGGAACATTTTAATATAAAAAAAACAGAAGAATGGCTGCTGGGTTTTTGGAAGAACATTCAGCTGCAGCCGGAAGAAATGGAAGCAGATGATCTCATGCACCTGTTTTGCGGTTTAGCGGCATGTCATCACTTTGAAAAAAGAAAGGATACAGAAGAAGTCATTCTATTCTTAGATCGTTATTTTGGAGAAAAAACGCACGAATGCCATCCGGTCCTGTTCGCGTATGCGTATCATGTGTACCGCAGGATAGATGCCGCAAAAAGCATCTTTTTTCATAACGGACTTGAACAAATGGTCCGCGGTTTACAAGAGGAACTGAAATCAGAGCCGTCCTCTATGATCCTCATGGTGTTAGGAGCTTATTTTGGGGCGGTGACTCCGGAAGAACTGATCGTGTTCTTAGAAACCGGGATGAAACGTGAGGCCGATTTGCTCATGGCACCGGGCGGCATGCAGGAAGAACAGGCGGATGCCCTTTATGCCGTCACTTATTTGCAAATGAAAGAATTGCAGCCTTTTCTCACGGAATGGTACAAAACATCAGACTTTGCTTTTTCAGGTTTAATGTTAGCCGAGTGCAGAAAGTATCACATTGACGCCGTTGCAAAATACACAGCCATTATGAAATTTCTCCAATTCGATGAGGCGCTTTTTATACGGGAAGGGCGGGAATTTCTACGCTTTCAGCAGCGAAGCAGCGGGAGCTTCGGTTATTTGAATCCATTAGCGATGGACCAAGGGGCGGTCAGCGGCAAATTGCTGGACCGTCAATATTTCCTGCCGTCCGCTCATTATGCCGCCGCCTCTCTGTCTATGCTGTAATGTCTCTCTTTTGAAAGACGGAAAAAGAAATCAATAAACAAATAAGAAAGTAGATCGCTATAACCGTCATGGAATAGGGGATGTTTAACGTTGAAATCGCATCACCCGCACTTTTATTTACATAAGCAACGAGATTTAAATGCGGAAAGAGCGTAAATTTATACCACGTAAATTGGGCAAGCAAATCAGTTCCGCCCAATATACTGCCGGCAAACAGCAGTAAAATCGATAAGCAAAGGGAGAGCGCCTGGCTTTTGCACAATACTGACAAAGTGAACGCAATGGTGACAATGCTTATAATTGATATGAAACGCAAAAGCAGAATGATTCCGGATGCTTTGATTGAACTGATGGTATACAGACTGTCATTTAAATGAGTATAGACGAGCGGATATGAAGCATTGGAAAAACCGAATAACACGCCGCCGATCAGCAAACAGCTCACACAGTAAAATAAGTAAATCATACCGGTAAACAGAAGGGAGGCCAGAAATTTCGATGTTAAAATCCGCCATCTTCGGTTCGGGCTTGTAGCGATAAACTTAATCGTTCCAAGGGCAAACTCTTTAGAAACAATCCCGCTGACGGTTAAAATCGCGGTTAAGCTTACGAAAATCTCAAGCCCGTTTGAAGTAACCGTGCCGAAAAACCTCCAGCCGTTCCATTCATAGGGGTTGATGTTATGCTCCAAATAATAGTCTTTATTCTTAACATCAGCAGAATAATAAACGCCTGTCGTTTCAGCGGGTTTATCAATTTCTTCCTGTTTTTTTTCGGCGAGAAGCCGTTCTTTCCAATTGTTATCCGAGGAAGCATCTAACTCATGATTCATAATAAGGCCGGCCAGCAAAACGATGAGAAACAGGAAAAAAAGAGATAAAAGTGTGCCTTTTTTTCGGGTTATTTTTATGAATTCGTTCTGCGCCAGATGAAATATGCTCATACCGCGTCCTCCTGATCTGTAATCATCATGTATTTCTCTTCCAATGATAAAGTTCTTGCAGAAACGCGGGAAATCAGAATCTCTTTCTCTGCCAAAGATTTAATGACATACGGGATGGTATCTTCTTCCGCTTCCAATTCAATGATGCGGCTGTCTTTTTGCTGTACTTGAAGAATACCGTCCTGCTCTAATATTTCTTTCGCCCTTGCCGGATGATCGACCGTGACGGTAAACAGTTTTTTCTGACCAAGGTCATGTCTGTTCTTCATGTCTTCAATTCCTAAAATCCGTCCCTTTTTAATATAGGCAACCCTATCGCAAATCTCCTCCATTTCCGACAATAAATGGCTTGATAATAAAATGGAAACCCCTTGCTTCGCTAAATCGGAAAGAATGGTGCGCAATTCTTTCATTCCTTTAGGATCGAGGCCGTTCATCGGTTCATCCAGAATTAATAATCCGGGATTGTGAAGAAGAGAATAAGCGAGCCCCAAGCGCTGTTTCATGCCTAATGAGAAATGTTTCACTTTTTTGCGGGCAGCCTGCTCTAGTCCGACTTTTGCAAGGGTATTCATAAGGTCATCCGTTCGCAGCGAGGTGCTGCGCAGTTTAGTAAAATATTTTAGGTTTTGCAAAGCGGTCATATTCGGATACATATCCGGGCCTTCAATGATAACCCCGATATGTCTCATAAAATATTCAAAGTCGCTGTCCGGTCTGCCTCTGAATGAAATGGCTCCTTCTGTTTTTTTAATAAGCTGTACGATCATTCTGAAAATAGTGGTTTTTCCTGAGCCGTTCGGCCCTAAAAGGCCGAAAATCTCGCCTTTTCTCACATCGAAAGAAATTGACTGTACAATAGGGGTATGATTGATTGTTTTAGAGACATCTTTTAATATCAGGGCTGGTTCAGTCATGATATTTGCACACCTTCCTTATGATTTAGGGTAAAAGCCGTCAAAACCGAAGAACATGCTTCCGATCAGGCCGGCAGCGATTAAAATGAGAGCAATGCTATACCACATTTTTCGATTCAATGGTTTCCCTCCTTACAACGCTGACATTCCATTTGAAATAGCGCAAAAAGATGCGGAATATCAGTTTCGAAAGATCAAATCCGGCCATAAACACCGCCATACCCGCTCCAAGAACCATACATCCGTTAAAAATGGCTGTTACAATCGGCACTTTTACGAGGAGAAAGAATGATCCGGTCATCAGCATCAGGCCGATCGCCATCAAACTTAACACCGCAACAGAGGCAAAAAGAAACGGTGTCAGCATAAACATGAAGTTGAACATGCCCATCCCCAGCATCAGGCCGAATGCTTTGAAAAAGGAGCGCCATGTTTTCTGCTCCTCGGCATCACTAATGAAAATATCCGCTTTTAAGGCGCGCGCAAGTGTTTTGGGGTTTCCTAAATTGTCGGCGATTTGTTCATCGCTTTTTCCTTCAGCGCCGCCCATTTGGAATATTTCGCCGATATCGGCGAGTATCTCTTTTTGCTCAAGTTCCGGCAGATCTTTTATTTCCCGCCGGAGATGTTTTAAATATTGGTCTTTACACATTCATTTTCCCTCCTTAATGATGCTGTTCACTTTTTCGGACAGGTCAAGCCATTCCGATTTTAATGTTTGATGATATAAGGCGCCTTCTTCTGTTACTTTGTAATATTTGCGTGATGGGCCTTGATCGGAAGCTGCTGTATACGTTTTTAAATAGTTGTTTTTTGTAAGTCTTCGTAATATGGGGTAGATGGTGCCCTCCGATACAGGGAACGTTTCACTTATGATCTTGATTAATTCATAACCATATAAATCTTCATAAAGAAGCAGGGACAACACACAAAGTTCCAACGCTCCTTTTCGTAATTGGCTACTCATTTACTATCATTCCCATCATATCTAATAATTGTATTCTCTATACAGTGTATTGCACAGTAGCTAATCGATCAATAATTCCCAAGAACCATTTGGGATGAGGAATTGAATCTTTATGCTTATGTGCGGGCGGGGACCGAGATGCGCAGCCCTTGCGGGAAGAAGGCCTCCTGAACAATGTTTACATTAATATAGATCAGGATGCGCGTCATTGACAAATGGCAAAAACCCCTTTTTCCATGACAAGGAAAGGGGTTTTTCCGTTATTCGGCCATTTTCTCTAAATTACCGTTCCGGTCCATTTTAAAGGACGGAGAGGCATGTTCGTCGTCTTCAAATAAAACTAGTTTTCTGGCTCTGTTCATAATTTTCACCAAGGTTTCGTAGTCTTCCTGAATGGTTTTTTGATCTTTTTCAAGCTTTTCGACGGCCGCTTCCAGCTGCTCGGTTTTAGACTGAAGTTCTTGGTTTTCCCGTTTTAAACGGTCATTTTCCATTTGCAGGGCGGAAGTTTGCTTTCCGCTGCCTTCATAGCTCTTCAGAAATTGAATGACGTCTGCCATTGTGAGCTCCGCCTTTTGGCTCGGCTGCTGAGGCGCCAGCAAATGTGATAAACTAGCTAACTCTTCCTTGAAGCTTTCATCGACATAAGGCATATGTTCGCCGGACATGACGGCTTGCCGATCCTCTTTTGGCGCTTCCGTTTGAACCGTCTCTTCGGCTGCGGTTTCCTGCATGATGTCCGCATCCGGTGCAGGCGGCTGATATAATAGTTTCTTCTTGGCCGGCTGGCCGTTTCCGAGCGCGCGCATCCGCTGTTTCCGCTGTTTTTTGGCAAGCTGAAGCGCTTTTTCGTATTGATGGCGCACGACGGCATTCCACCTGAATCCGCACGCTGCCGACGTTCTGTTTAATTTATCGCCTACCTCTTCAAAGGCGTTCAGCTGCGTGCTTCCTTCCCGGACGTGCCGGAGCACGGTTTCCGCAAGCAGCAGGTCATTTTCCTCCGACCAGGCGTCCTGTCTTTGTTTTGTCAATGTTCTCAACCCCCAATATCTTTGATGGTATTAGAATGTCCAGATTGGAAAATATTTATACAAATTGGCTGAAAGAATGAGAGATACGCAGAGCCTTGCAGGATAAGATGAATCCTTGTACAATGAGATGTGATGTGATTTTTTTCGTTTTTAAAATTAAGTTTTAACATAGAGGAACATTGAATGAAGGGAAGCGTACATCATGGCTAATGAATTCCGAGTGTGTGATGATTGCCAGGCCACCAATATTAAGACTTTGCTGCCGCGTTTGAAAGAAGCTGACCCGGATGCAAAAGTGGAGGTCGGATGTCAGTCATATTGCGGGCCCGGACGCAAAAAATCGTTTGCTTTCGTAAACAACCGCCCGCTGTCGGCGCCGACTGAGGACGAGCTGATTGAGAAAGTGAAAAAGAAGATCAAAAAGTAAATGTGTATTTTTACGACAGCCTCGCCCGATGGGTCAGGCTTTTTTGCTTCAAAAAATCAATGTCGGAAAACTGGAACAAAACGCCGGACAAATTCAAGGATGTTTTCAAATTACAGAGCCGATATAATAGAATCACGGCTAAAAAAAAGAGGGAATGACGATGGCGTATCCAAACGGAAAATTATCAGAAGAAAAAGTGTTTAAAGATCCCGTTCACCGCTATGTTCATGTGCGGGACAAGCTGATCTGGGATTTGATCGGCACCCGTGAATTTCAGCGGCTGCGCCGGATCAAACAGCTCGGTACGACGTATTTGACGTTTCACGGCGCGGAACACAGCCGTTTTAACCATTCTCTCGGCGTCTATGAGATAGTCAGACGAATGGTTGATGATGTTTTTAAAGGGCGTCCTGAATGGGATGACAATGAACGCGAACTCTGTCTCAGCGCCGCGCTTTTGCACGATTTGGGACATGGGCCGTTTTCGCATTCCTTTGAAAAGGTTTTTCATCTGGATCATGAAGACTATACGAGGGAAATCATTCTCGGCGACACCGAGGTGAATCAGGTTCTCAGAAAGGCGGGACCGGGATTTCCGCAGGATGTTGCCGAAGTCATTGCCAAAACATACAAAAACAAACAGGTGGTCAGCCTGATTTCGAGCCAGATTGACGCCGACAGGATGGATTACCTTCAACGGGACGCATACTATACGGGCGTCAGCTACGGACATTTTGATATGGAACGGATTTTAAGGGTGATGCGTCCGCGAGAGGATCAGATCGTCATTAAGCAAAGCGGCATGCACGCTGTCGAAGACTATATTATGAGCCGCTATCAAATGTACTGGCAGGTGTATTTTCATCCCGTGACGAGAAGCGCTGAAGTCATATTGACGAAAATTCTCCACCGTGCGAAGCAGCTCCATGAAGAAGGGTATATCTTCACTCATGCTCCCGTTCATTTTTATTCCATTTTTGAAGGGAAGCTGACGCTTGCGGATTATCTGAAGCTTGATGAAGCCATCATTTTATATTATTTCCAGGCTTGGGAAGAAGAAGAGGACCCGATTCTGTCCGACTTGTGCCGCCGCTTCATTAACCGCCAGCTGTTTCAATATGCCGAATTTAACCCCAATGAGGAAATGTCGGCTTATTTTGAACTGACCGCTCTGTTTAAAGAGGCGGGAATTGATCCCAATTACTATTTAGTGGTCGATTCTTCATCGGATCTGCCGTATGATTTTTACCGGCCGGGTGAAGAGGAGGAGCGTCTGCCGATTCACCTGTTAACGCAGAAGGGCCAGATCAAAGAGCTGTCCAGGCAGTCCGCCATTGTCGAATCCATTTCGGGCAAACGCCGGACGGACCATAAGCTCTACTATCCGATGGACCTCATTTGTGACGATTCAGAAAACCCTGAAGCAAAATTAAAAATCCGGCAGCTGCTGGGACTGACATAGAAGGATTTTGGTAAAGAAGGAAAAGGAGATGTCGGGAATTTGTTGAAAGAACATGCAAAACTGATGAAGGTGTTCTCGGATTCTGGAGAAATCATCGGGCGGAAAAAGCTGCAGAAAATCATTTATATCGCGAAGAAAATGCAGTATCCTTTCTACGAAAAATATGATTTTCATTTTTACGGCCCGTATTCCGAAGAACTGACGCTTCGAATTGAAGAGCTGTGCAATCTTGGGTTTCTGGATGAGGTGAAGGAAAAAAAGGGCGGCTACTTTCAATACCGGTACTCGCTGACGGAGACGGGAGCCGAGTTTTTACATCATGCGGAGCTTACGATGCCGGATATGAAGAAGTACATCGACAGCGTCAACAGCCGCTCATCGCGGTTTCTGGAGCTGGTGTCTACGATTTTGTATTTTGACGGCCTTGAAGCTGAGGAAAAGAAAGAGAAAGTGTTTACGATAAAAAGCAAACAGAAATATACGGATGAAGAATATGATGAGGCGCTTCACTACATAGAAGAGCTGAAACACATTTCTTAAAGGCGATGGCTTTCGTCTTTTTTGATGAAAAAACCAGGCCGCGATAAAGCGGGCCTGGTTTTGTTTATTGTCTCAATTTGCTGTGCTTGTACGAATATAAAAAGTAAACGATCACGCCGATGATCAGCCAGACGGCAAAATAAAGCCACGTTTTCAGCGGCAGATTGACCATTAAAAACAAACAGCAGATAATGGCCAAAATCGGCAGTACGGGTACAAAAGGCACTTTAAATCCCCGTGGCAGATCTTTATGGGTGCGGCGCAGAATCAGCACGGACAGACTGACCATGGCAAATGTCAATAGCGCACCGATGTTTGAGAGATCTGACAGCTCTTTCAGATCAACAAAACCCGCGATGCATGCGCTGATCAGTCCGATCAGCCACGTATTAAAGATCGGCGCTCCCGATTTCTTTCCGACAATGGTAAAGACTTTCGGCAGCATTCCGTCTCTTGCCATCGCAAAAGATATACGGGTCGCCGCATAGGTATGGGCGAGAACGACGGCCATCAGTCCGATTACCGCACCGGCAGCGATAACGCCCGCCACCGCGTTTTGTCCTACAGTCTGTAACACATAAGACATGGCTTCCGGCACATTAAGCTGTGAATACGGAACCATCCCCGTCATGACGAGACAGACGATGACGTATACCAATGTACAGATCACCAGTGAACCGATAATACCGATCGGCAGGTTGCGCTGCGGTTTTTTGACTTCTTCAGCCGAAGCGGAAATCGCGTCAAACCCGAGAAACGCAAAAAAGACGGCAGAAGCCCCCGTAATGACGCCTTTGATTCCAAAAGGCATAAAAGGATGCCAATTGCCCGGCTTTACAAAAAAGCTTCCTGTGATGATAAACAGCAAAACAATTCCGATTTTTACGAGAACCATTACATTATTAAAGGTTTTGCTCTCTTTGGAGCCGCGTGACAGAACGACGGCAATTAATAGAGTAATGATGATGGCAGGAAGGTTGACGATGCCCCCCTGGCTCGGCACGTGCAGCAGACTGTCCGGCAAAGGCATGCCGATTTCGGCTAACAGATTATTAAAATAACTTGACCAGCCGCTTGCCACCGCCGACGCCGTCACCATATAAACGGATAAGAGCGTCCAGCCCATTAAATGGCCGACAATTTCTCCCATGGTGGTATAAGAGTAAATATAGGCGCTTCCGTAAACCGGGAGAACAGAAGCGATTTCGGCGTAACATAATGCTGCAAGGCTGCAGACAACGGCTGCAATGATAAAAGAAAAGATTACGGAAGGTCCGGCGTTTTTCGCGGCCGTAATGCCTGTAAGAACCATGACGCCCGTCCCGATGACGGCGCCGATGCCCAGTAATGTTAAATCAAATCCACCCATCGTTTTGGCAGTCTGCCTGTTTCTGCTTTGTTCAAGCAGCTGGGTGATGTCTTTTTTTTGTAGGATATTCCGCAACACGCATCCCTCCATCCAAAAGCAAAAGCCAAGAGGGGCTCTTTGGCTTTTACCCGTGTCACATCTTCTGTGTAATCGACAATCCTGTGTTCTGTTTCCCCGTCTGTTCCGTTTCTTTTCCAGTCATATTGTCTGCCGCATCCGATCAGATTATCCTTTCCGTCAAACGCAGTCACCCTTAATGATTTTACCTGAATCATGTCTATAAAACCAGCATTGCATAAAAGGGATGGGTGAAAAAGCAGGAGATAATAGTCTGTATAGGGCAGGATAAAAGTTGCGGGCTTTCCGGCCGAAATTTTGACTTTCCCCGCGAGGTATCAGTAAAATGTAATAAAAAACAATCAAATGATGATGGATGCATCTTGAAATGGGGAGTTTCTGCATGGAGTACGATATATTGCAAGCAAATGTACTGGATTACGCGCTCACGAAATATTTAAAGAGCACGAAAAAGCTTGATGAGGCGACAATTCCGAAGAGTATAAACAATATCAGAGGATTTATTCTCAGGATTATTTACCGGCACGGCACGTGCACGATTAAAGATATATTGCAGGAAGTCACATTATCGCCTTCAGCCACGACAACCGCTCTGAATCATTTAGAAAAAGAGGGTTTCGTGGAAAGGTCGAGAAATAACGAAGACCGACGCACGGTATGGATGACGCTTTCCGAATCGGGAAAAATGGCGGCCATGCAAATGATTGAAAACCGGCAGATGCTCATTGACGAGCTGTTCGAAGCATTGACAGAAGAAGAAAAGAATACCTTTTTCAGCCTCGTTGAAAAAGTAATGAAATAAGCCGGCCTGACATAGCAGCGCCGGCCATTATCAAGGATTACTCCGTATCGCTGATCCGTTTGCCGGCGACGGCGTAATGATCCTTTCTCATTTCATCAATCATGACAATGATCTTTTCTTCGGCTGCGCCTGTCGTTTCTTTTACGGCTTCTGTCACTTTTTCAACCAGATTCCGTTTTTGTTCATCTGTGCGGCCTTCAAGCATTTTAACGGTTACGAGCGGCATGGTGCTGATCCTCCTTTATCGTTTCCTCTCTTTGGAAGAGAGGTCACTTATAGTATACTGAATGAAGGACAATCTTGCATTTTTTAAAAAAGGGGATTTTTACATTTGGACAGATTTTTATATTATCCGCTGGAGCTTATGCCCTATGTCGTGATTACGCTGATCGTGGCATTTACGATGCATGAACTGGCGCACGCGTATGTCGCGTATCGGTTCGGAGACGATACCGCGGCGAGACAGGGCAGATTAACGCTCAATCCGATTAAACATCTTGATGTTTTCGGAACGATTCTAATTTTGGTCGCGGGTTTCGGCTGGGCCCGTCCGGTGCCGGTGAACCGCCGCGCCTTTAAAAGACCGCGGCTGGCGGGAGTGCTGGTTTCCGTCGCCGGGCCTGTAAGCAACCTGCTTCTTGCCTTTATCGGTTTCTTTTTGCTAGTGTTGATGCATGCTTACGGAATGGAGCTGCTTTCTGCATTCAGCATGGGGCTTGACCGCTTTTTCTCTATTTGGATTCAGCTGAATCTCGCGCTGTGTTTATTCAACCTGCTGCCGCTTCCTCCGCTTGACGGCTACCGGATTATTGAGGATCTCGTGCCGCCGCGGGTGCGCGCCAAAATGACTCAGTTTGAGAGCTACGGGATTATCGTGTTTCTCGTGCTGTTTGTGACACCGGTCGGCTCCTATGTCGTGTGGCCGCTGTTAAGTGAGGGGAGAGACTGGATTCTCAAGGTATTTGCCATTATATTTCAACCGCTTTTGTAGGAGGGTATTTTCATGGAAGAAAAAAAGAAGAAAACAATCGGATTTAATATTATTAAAAGTGATCCGACCGACGGACATGGCGGTTTTGGCGCCGGGGCGCTGAGCCTTGACAATATTTCTCCGGTATTTGTCGATGTGGAAGAGAAGGAAGCCTTCGTTGACATCGGCGCCATGCATGCCCGCAGTGTCGTTGAAAAAGGCATCAAATTCCTGCCGAACAAAGATGAAGTGCCGAACGGAAAACCGTACTGGCTCGTGTGGGTCACCATCGACAGAAAAGAAGAAGGCCCTTATTACGCGGGTGTGACGGCTTGTGAAATGACCGTGGACAGAAGTATCCGCAGAGGCTATAAGTCATTGCCGGAGCATGTGAATTTAATGGATAAATCAATGAAGCGCTGCATTATCGTGGACAAAATGGACGCCAGCTCAAAGCAGGTGCTTGCTGAATTTCTGCAGAAACATGACCAAGGGCTCTGGGAACGTTCATCAGATGAATTGAAAACAGGTCTGCTTCCGGAAGAAAAATAATTTGTGAACTTTTTGTGAACTTTATAAATATTTGCACTATTTTGCGATTGTACTGAGTAAACTGTTGATACAGAATCAGGACATGGAAAGTCCCGAGCCGAACCAAGACTCGGGGTTTTTCATGTTTACGCGGAGGTTTCATCATGTTCACCGTCTTTGAAATCGGGCCATGGGTCATTGAAGCAGATGCGGCGGAAACGAGAAAACAATACGAAAAATCATGGCCTGATCCTTGCGATTGCGGGAGCTGCCGGAACTTTTCCGAGGCGGTGAATCTCCTTCCCGCCGAGAAAACAAGATTGTTTACGCAGTTTGGGATTCGTCCGGCTGTCTGTCACGACTTGGGGGAGCATGGAAAGGAAAACGGCCTGCATCATTATGCGGGCAGCTATCCGATTGTCGGCAGGCTTAGGGAAGGCTGGCCGAAGTTTCATATCGAGAGGGCGGGAGATATCCGCTTTTCGTTTTCATTGCCGAGTACAACATTTTTTATACCGAAGGGTTTTCCTGACCCTATTATCCATCTCGACTTTTCACTCTTGCTCCCATGGGTGCTTGAGGAAGACGCGGATTAAAAGCCCGGCGCGCAATGCACCGGGCTCAGTCTTTTTTGCCGAGCCACTTATCCCACCACTTTTTGCGCGGAGCTTCTTTGCGGGCGGGGGCGTGTTCCTTTTCTTTTTTAGAAGGTTCCGATCCGTAGCACACATCCGCGGGCTCAGTGCCTGCGATGAAATACGTATAATGCTTTGCGGCGCAGCCGGGTCCCGAAGTGTAGCCGGAAGCGGGATCGATATAGACGCCCGTGACGCCCTTCGGCGGTTTAAGCGCTATTTCCGGTTCTCCTTCGAGCGCCTTCTCCATAAAGTCCGCCCAAATCGTCTTCGCATAGCTTTTTTCTTCTACTGAATCAATCGTGCTGCTTTTGTCATAACCTGTCCATACACCGGCGGCAAGAGCCGGGTTAAAGCCGATCATCCAGCTGTCTGCGCTTGTCGTGCCTGATTTACCGCCATAGGTTCGGGTCAGCCGGTCAGAAATGGTGCGTCCCGTGACGGAAGTATAGCCGTTTAAATCCTGATCAAACATGCCCGTCATCATGCTCGCCGTCACAAAAGCGGCTTTTTTATCAAGCGTCTGCTGATGTCCGCGCGGCTGTTCATACAAGACGTTACCGGCGGTATCCGTCACTTTTGTGATAAAGGAAGGGGTGATTTGTTTTCCCCCGTTTGCGAGCATCGCGTAGGCATTAACCATCTCAATCGGGCGCACGGGTTCAGTTCCGAGCGCCAGAGACGGAAGGGGCTTTAAATGTTCGCTGATGCCGAATTCCTTTGCCGCCGACACGAGCTTATTCATGCCGAGAAAGAGATGAGTCTTCACGGCATAAATGTTGTCTGATAACGCAAGCGCCTGAAGCAGCGTAATCGGTTTATTGGCATAGTAGCCGTTGTAATTGCTTGGAGAATAAGTATTTCCGTTGTCGTCAATCTGGAACTCTGTGGCTTCGCTTTTCATCAGCGTGACCGGTGTAAAGCCGCTTTGAATCGCTTTGTAGTACAAAAGCGGCTTGATCGTGGAAGCCGGCTGCCGTTTCGCCTGTGTCACCCGGTCAAACGGGCTTTTTTCGTAGTCACGTCCGCCGAGAAGCGCAAGCACGCGCCCTGTTGCCGGATCAATCGCGGAAAAGCCGACCTGAATGTCAGAGCCGGTACGGATCGTATGTGCCACAGTGTTTTCCGCAATCCGCTGCATGCGCTTATCAAGCGTCGTATAAACACGCAATCCGCTCGTTGCGAGCTGTTCGCGCGTCATGCCGAGCTTTTTCTCGAGTTCTTTCATCGCATCATCGTAAAAATAAGGCGCCGTTTTCGCCGCGGTTCTGTTTTTCAGCGGCTGATAGGCAAGCGGCGTTTTCTTAAGCCTTTCCGCCTTTTCTTTTGAGATCATTTTTTGGCCGATCATCAGTCGGAGAATGGTTTCCTGGCGCTGTTTGGCCTTCTTTTCGCTGACATATGGCGAATAGCCGGACGGGCCTTTCGGTATGCCCGCCAAGAGCACGGCTTCCGCATCGTTCAGATCTTTGGCGTGTTTGCCAAAATACAGGCGCGAGGCGGCTTCAATTCCATATGCGCCGTGGCCGTAATATATCGTATTTACATAACCTTCTAAAATCTCGTTTTTAGAATAGTTCTGTTCAAGGCGGATCGTGTAAAAGGCTTCATTCCATTTACGTTTCCATGTCTTATCATGCTCAAGGTAGAGATTTCTCGCGTATTGCTGGGTGATGGTGCTTGCGCCCTGAACCTTGGCCATTGCCTTTATGTCAGCCAGCGCGGCGGCGGCCATCCGCCGGTAATCAAAACCGTGGTGATTGTAAAAGTTTTGATCCTCCACCGCTATGGCGGCCTGCACCGCTATCGGATTGATATCTTTTAACCGGACCCAGTAGCGCTTTTCCCCAAAATCGGTCTCACCTAGCTTTGAGCCGTCATTTGCATAAAGAATCGTAGACTGAGGAACCCGGACGGAGGGGGCCCCCTGCCATTTCGCTGCAAGAAGAACGGATGTGAAGCAGACGCCGGCCAGCATTCCGCCGATCAGTGTCAGAAAGATGCAGGCGCGGATGATTTTGAATGTGATTCTGAGCTGTTTTCCAGATACTTTATCCACTTTTGGGAACCCCCTTTTTCATGATTCTATTATTATGTGAAAAAAGGGGGTTTTTTAAACATATCAAACCGGACACTTCTTTACTTTTTCCCCTCCATCCTCTATACTTTTTCCTTAGGTGAAAATGAGATTTTAACCGGAATAAAAGCGATACAGACGCTTACAATAAATGAAATAAGCCTTGAAAGGGAGATGACAATTGAGCGAGCTTTGGTATACGGAGAAGCAGACGAAGAATTTCGGCATTACATTAAAGGTGAAACAAACATTACATACGGAACAGACGGAATTTCAGCATCTGGAAATGGTGGAGACAGAAGAATTCGGCAACATGCTGTTCTTAGACGGAATGGTCATGACTTCTGAAAAAGATGAATTCGTCTATCATGAAATGGTTGCGCACGTCCCGTTATTTACGCACCCGAATCCGGAAAACGTCCTCGTTGTCGGCGGCGGAGACGGCGGTGTCATCAGAGAGATTCTGAAGCACCCAAGCGTAAAAAAAGCGACGCTTGTCGACATTGACGGCAAGGTTATTGAATACTCTAAAAAATTCCTTCCGTCCATTGCGGGCAAGCTTGATGATCCGCGCGTCGACGTGAGAGTCGATGACGGTTTCATGCACATCGCGAAATCAGAAAATGAGTATGACGTCATCATGGTTGATTCAACAGAACCGGTCGGACCGGCCGTCAATCTGTTCTCAAAAGGCTTCTATGCCGGAATTTCCAAGGCGTTAAAAGAAGACGGCATCTTCGTCGCGCAGACGGACAACCCGTGGTTTACACCGGAGCTGATTACAAACGTACAGCGTGACGTGAAAGAAATCTTCCCGATCACCCGTCTGTATACGGCTAATATCCCGACGTATCCGAGCGGCCTGTGGACATTTACGATCGGTTCTAAAAAGTACGATCCGCTTGAAGTGGAGGACAGCCGTTTCTTTGACATCGACACGAAATATTACACGAAAGAGCTTCACAAAGCGGCATTTGTTCTTCCGAAATTTGTGAGCGACTTAATCAAATAAAAACGTACGGCGCAGGAGCGAATCTTGCGCTTTTTTACAGGAAAGCGAGGGTTTTATCATGAGGTTTGATGAAGCATATTCAGGAAAAGTATTTATCGCAAGCCGCCCCGACTGGAAAGAGGCGGACGCCATCCTTTACGGCATGCCGATGGATTGGACGGTCAGCTACCGTCCGGGTTCGCGTTTCGGCCCGGGGAGAATCCGCGAGGTGTCTATCGGTCTTGAAGAATACAGCCCGTATCTCGACCGTGACTTGGCTGATTTGAATTTCTTTGACGCCGGCGATATTCCGCTTCCGTTCGGCAATCCGCAAAGAAGCCTTGATATGATTGAAGAATACGTGGACAGCATTTTAGAAAAAGGAAAGTTCCCGCTCGGCATGGGAGGGGAGCACCTTGTATCATGGCCTGTCATAAAAGCCATGTATAAGAAGTTTCCGGACCTTGCCATCATTCATTTTGACGCGCACACCGACCTGCGCACGGATTATGAAGGCGAACCGCTTTCCCACTCTACTCCGATCCGCAAAGCGGCCGAGCTCATCGGGCCGCAAAATGTATTTTCATTCGGCATCCGTTCCGGAATGAAGGAAGAATTTGAATGGGCGAAAGAAAACGGCATGCACATTTCTAAGTTTGAAGTGCTTGAGCCGCTGAAAAAAGTGCTGCCGCAGCTTGCGGGACGCCCTGTTTATGTCACCATCGATATCGACGTTCTTGATCCCGCTCATGCGCCGGGAACGGGCACGGTTGACGCAGGAGGCATCACGTCTAAAGAATTGCTCGCGTCCATCCATGAAATCGCGCGCTCAGAAGTCAACGTAAAAGGCGCTGACCTCGTAGAAGTCGCGCCGGTCTATGACCACTCAGAACAAACCGCAAACACGGCAAGCAAGATGATTCGTGAAATGCTGCTTGGGTTTGTGAAATAAAAGAATTTCCCCCGCTTGAAACATGCGGGGGATTTTTATATTGTATATAAACTACTTAGAAGTTAGTAAAAGCAACATAATATTTTACCATTAATCATTGATGTTATTGATAAAAATTATATAATAGGGTATTATTTAGTAAATACATCTTTAGAAAGGAAGTTAGAATGAAAACAGCAGTAGAAAATGAATTGGAATTAAAAAAGATTGAAATTTCAGTAATTAAACTGATAATTGCTGAAAAACCTAATAAAGAGATCGCTAAGTCATTAAACTACTCGCAGCGTAATGTCGAATATATCATAGCCGGTCTCTGTAAAAAGTGGAATGTGAGTACTAGAGTCGGTATTGTTTCGGAAGCATATAAAAGGAACTGTATACAGTGAACGAAATGAAAGAAAAACCCCTATTGAGGGGGTTTATTTATATATGCTAAAAAAACATTCTATACAGGAATGCCGTAAAAATAAAAACTGAGATTGTCAGGTAGTTCAAATTTGTTCTCCATTTCAGAAGAATAAACAAAAGAAATAAGTATGCAATATTGAACAAATCAAAGATAGAAAAAATCAAATGATTACTTGTGAAAAATAAACTGGTATTTGGATGTTCTGCGAAAATGTTTTTGAATGATATAAGAAAAAACTTAATTGCGACCGGGATGTTAGAAAACATAAATAGGGAATAAAAGGTTTTAATCTTAATTTGAGCGCCAAGAAAATTTATAATGAGAAATAATACAAATCCTTCAAAAATCACCCCGAACATTAAAAGAAACAGTGCGGCTATCGCAATGATATAATCTAAATGTTTTACTTGCTCAACAACTTGTATAGGGATGTTTTTGGGAATTAAACTTTTCATAAAAGGCAATAGGGAACTTAAATAAAAAGCTAACCCGATAATATAAAACAAAAACGAGGACAAAAAATTAATGTTTCGGTCCTTAAATGAAGATAATTCAATTTGCATAATCCTAAGAGACTCCTTTTATAAAGATAGGTGTAAGAAATGTTTCTAACATAGCTGCTATCATTAAACCGAGAAATATAATACCAATATATTTAAAAGTGAATTTTAAATTTATTTTGAGGAGTAATAAATCCAAAGTTAATTTCATTCCTACAGAAGCTGCAAGAAGCAATACCGGGACTTCAATTATTCCATGGGGTATAACAAGCAGTAAAAGGTTTAAATTGTCTTTGATGTTTCCTATGGCATTTCCTAAAATGAATCCATTAATAATTAAAACTGCAATCGTGCCAAGTGACAGCGTCAACGGGCCTAAAAAAACAAGCAGACTCGCTACTTTAATATTATTAAAGAAAATCTGAAAAAAATCCGGACGGATATTTCGATTTAGATTATTTACATTTAAAGCGGGATCTGTATAAAAATATGCTGTAAATAAAGCAATTAAAAATAAGATCAGACAGAGTATGTACAATTTGACTAAAACGTTCTTTTTAAACAAAGTATTTTCATCCATTCGTTTAAGGGACTGCCAGGGATATTGAATTTAATGTTTTATATTAAGCTGCTGCTGTACTTGCTGCAGCCAATTGTTCTAAAACGGCTAATGGCAAGCCTGCACCAAGAGATCCTAAAACAGTAATGATAGCCAGGACTGAACCCGTTGCAGTGATAGCACTGACAATCCAACTAGGAGCTATTATTCCAGCTCTGTTTAAAATATCGATGACATCCATGCTTAAATGATTATGTTTTATACTGAAAAGAGCGAGAACAATGATTCCTGATGCTACTAATGTAAAAATCGCTTTACTATTTTGTGTTTTTAAAAGTAGACTCATTTTTTCCTCCAATTTTTTCAATATCCCCAGCAAGTTAAATAATAAAATATATTGGAAGCTATTTGAATTGCGGATTTCCGAAAAAATATTTAAGAGGTGAAATCCGTTAAGGTATCTGCTGGCTTATTTCAGTACAAAGAAAGCCGGACCATATGTATGATCCGGCTTTCTTTGTACTGAAACATTTATACTTTTTTTTCAAGAATAATATCAAAATAATCGGCTGCCCCATAACCTGAAATAGGAGGAGCAAATATTTGAACCAGCTTCCATCCTTGCTGAGAATACTTTTCAATAATTTCTTTATAGTCTTCTTTAGGCTTTCCTTTCCATCGGTTTACTTCTACTTTTATGAACTTATATTCGTACATTGCTGTATAATCCTCCGGAAGTGTATTGGAATTGTTACCTTGTTTTTCGATTATGATAAACTTGAATCCATAAATAGAGCGCGCAGCCTATTAAAAGTATTGGAAATTGCCATCCTGTATTTCCGTTTTTAAAATAATCTATTAATGACCATATCAGTAAAGCGACAGTATAAAAACTAAATGCTATTCTGGCGGCTATACCCGATTGGTGTTTTTGCATCTCATCCATTTTCTTCATAAGAACCGCTCCCTTACTTTTTTTTGGCGTTATAGTTGAATACTTTATCTATTCCCGTATTTAATGCGTGAGCTATCGAAAAAGCCAGACTTAAAGTCGGGTCATATTTATTATTTTCAATTGCATTGATGGTTTGCCTGGTCACATTGCAGAGCTTAGCCAGATCATTTTGTGAAATATCAGCTGCTGTTCTAAGTTTTTTAATATTGTTATCCACTAAAACCCTCCTTAAATATTTTTGTTTTTATTTTAAATTTTCAAATTTATATATATTTATTTTAAATAATATATGTATATGTGTCAAATACTTTTTACACATTTGAATTTTAAGGTATACTTTTTGTTTTTGCAAATTAGTTGTTTATATAAAAAACGGCTTGCAGTTTAACCTGCAAGCCTAAAAGTAATCATCATTTAAATCATTCCGCGCTGAGCAACTTCAAATTGATGTTTCGGTGCACTTGCGATTTCGGCTGAAACAAAAACAGTGCTTATTGCCAAGCAAGTAAGTGCTAATTTATACTTCAATTTCATACAACTTCACACCTCCTTGAATCTGCTGTCTTGTTTCTTCCACCTTTAAAAAATATGCGGAAGCCTTCTCGAAATTTTCTCTTTCATGATAATATTTTGCCACATCTAAGGCAAAATCTTCAAGATCAGCATACATCGATTTATCTCTGAGAAAGTCAAAACATTCCATGATTGCTTCTTCATCAGGCTCACCGACATATAAAGATTCTAAAAATTCATACTCGGCGATATATAGGGAATCTTCTGCCTCCTCTGCATAAGATACCCCTTTGTCATGATATTGTCTGGCTATGGCCATATTTCCGATTTTATAATGTATTTGTGTGATTAAGAAATAGGCTTGCGGGAGAGAAGTGATGATGTTCCCATCTTCAAAAACAGCTATTGCCCGTTTTATGTAATCAATGGCTGGTTTGTAATTTTCTTGGCTGTTAAAACAAAGTCCGATATTATATAGAGTCCGGCCCATTAATTGTGGCTGCTGTTCTGCCTCTGCCATGGCATAAGCCTTTTTAAAATGCTGAATTGCTTCATCATATTGCTTTAAGTCAAGAAAGTTGGTAGCGAACAATGAATGGCACTGAAGCACCCTTATATTATATGCCTCCTGCTTATGATAAATTTTATAAGCCTGCCGGGCATAATCCATAGAAAAATAAGTCTGTTTCATATAATAGTAGGACTCTGACATCTTAAAATAAAATTCAGCTTTCTCGATACAATCTTTGACAAAATCAAGCTTATATTCAGCTTTCTTAAAAAACTGAATCGCTGAAAGATATTCACGGCATTCCAGCTCATACATCCCCCGGAAAAAATTAAAATAATAATCAAGACGTCCGGTCAGCCGGGCCTGCTTTTTATCAATATCCGCGAGCAGATCCGATAGTCTCGGCTGTTCTTCTATCCGCTGCGATTCCAGCGGTTCGAGGTATTCGAGCATCAGATTGTGGCGGAATTCCATGAGAGAATAGTATAGATGAAGATCCTGATCATCTTCCAGACCTGCAAGTTCTTCTTTGATTTCTCTCCGCAAGTACTCGGCGTCCGGGATGCTGAACCTTCGAATGTACATATACCATTCGTTGATTTTTTCTCCAACCGCTGAAGATGATAAAACACTCGCCACTATTCCGAATCCCTCCCTTCCACGTTATGTATATGACATATTTTATCATTTTCATTCGGAAGGATAGCGCAAAAATACCGCAATGTTTTCTTTCGTTAAAACCGCATGTCTGCGGATATCATTTCAAAAATCCACTATTATCCCCACAATTTGTACAAGCAAACAAATCCACCTTCCCATATTCTGTTGTATCTGCGTGAGCAGTGTATGTCTGAAAAGGAAGTGAAGATATGAGAAATAACAAGCTTTCCTTTAAAGAAAAAGCAGGAGCCGCACAAGAAGAATGTTTATGTTTTTGCGAGGAAGAAGCAAGCCGTGAAGCGATGTTTCAAGCGCCGATTGAATTGCCTGAGGGGTTTGTCGTTGATCCGGCTGAAGCTGTTGCAAACGTGACGTGGAATGCAGACAGCCTTTCTTGTGTCATTGAACGCTGTTTCATTGAGACGGGGCCAGAGCCTGATGAAATCGGTGTTCAATTCGCAGTGCGCCTGCAGGGAACTGTTACGCTTCTCGTCAGTGTCTCACCAGTGCGAAATCAATATGGACAAGGGAACGGGTCTGTTTCTGTCATCCGCAATGCAGAGATTGACCAAGTCGTCTATTATTCTGATGAACCCGATGATTGCCCGGATGTCAGTGACATTACGATTGAGAACCTTATTGTCGTTCCGCCATTCTATGGCAGTCCTTTATCGGTGACGGGCACGATTGTGTTTGTTCCTGAGCCGGAACCCGTTTATGCGTTTACAGCGAATCCAAATGATCAATCAGTTTCTGTGATTGATACAAACACTCATACTGTTGTGACAACGATTGCTCTACCATACCGGCCGACAGGTATTGAAATAACTCCGGATAAAAGTGCTGTGTTTGTTTTGCACTTCAACAATAATGTGATTTCTGTCATCGATTATGACACTTTAACAGTGACAGCATCCATACTGCTGGATCAGCCGCCTGGATCGATAAAATGTATCCCAAATCATGAGTTTGCTTATGTTCTCGGCGATACTGCGATTTATGTGATTGGAATTGATACGTTAACTGTGGATAGGTCGATTCCTGTGGAAGGATTTGATTTTGCAATTGATCCCAATGGGTTATTCGCCTATGTTCTTGATTTTGGTTTAGTGCAAAAAGTGGACCTATTCACCGGTGAAGTCACAGGAACGATTGAACGAGAGCTTATCGTATCATCCATAGAAACAAATTGGCCGGAGCGGTATGCGTATGTCTTAGAACAAGAATTCTTATTCAATTATTTGACGGTTATTGACTTAAATACGTTTACGATCAGCATTACCCAAGAGCTGGAGCCTGATGGCCAATATGTAATGTTTACGAGTGGATCAGAGGTGTATTTACATGACAGCTTCACTGGCAATTTATATGCTGTCAGTCCGAATGGTGCAGGCGTTATAGGAAATGTTCCGCAATCGGCAAGAGACTTTGCGTTTACTCCGAATGGCGAATTTCTGTATGCTGCTCATTTTTTAGAGCAGAACATCACTGTTTACAACACGGATGATTATTCTGTGGAAACTGTGATATCTCTTGGGGTTTCACCGGGAGATATTGTGATTTAACCAACTGCATGCTGTACATTTCTAAAAGGACGTGAATTCATGAAAAAGAATGATCTGTCTGCTTTACAGGAAAATTGTTTCTGTTTTTGTGATGAGGAAATTAGCAGAGAAGCGCCGTTTCAAGTGCCGATTGACATTCCCGAGGGGTTCACCATTGATTCTGCCGAAGCAGCTGCGACGGTTACATGGAGTACTGATCATTTATTATGTATCAGTGAGCCTTGCTTAATCCAGACTGGGCCGGAACCAGAAGATATCGGTGTTCGATATGCCGTGAGAGTAAAAGGGACCGTTACGCTTCTTGTCAGTGTGTCGCCTGTACGAAATCAATATGGACAAGGGGACGGGTCTGTTTCTGTGATTCATACTGAAGAGATTGATCAAGTTGTTTATTATGCAGCGCAGTCTGGCCGCTGTCCTGATTTCAGTCAAATAACAGTGGAAGATCTTCTCATTGTACCGCCTTTCTACGGCAGTCCGCTTACGGTGACCGGGACGCTTGTTTTACCGCCACCGCCAGACCCTCAATCGTATGTGTTTACAGCCAATTCAGGAGACAGCACGGTTTCGGTTATTGATTCAGATTTAAACACTGTTGTAAAAACAATCCCTTTTTCTGACGTGCCAACTAATCTAGGCGTTACTTTCGATAAAGCTTTCACGTATGTCCTCCATGGGAATACCAACCTTGTCTCAGTGCTAGATAATAAAACATTAACCATCATAAATACCATCACTGTTGGAGGAGGGCCGAGAAAGGTTGAATTTGATTCAACAGATGAGTTCGCGTACGTGATGGCCGCCGGATCTATATATATGATCAACATGGCCTCTCAATCGGTCATTGATGTCATTCCGATACCCGGCGCTTTAGACTTTGCTCTTGATCCGAATGGACAGTATGTCTATACCGCTAATGGAAGCAGTTGGTCGGTTGATAAATATGATGTAAATACTGGGCAGTTGGTAGAAAGTATCATAGATACATTTGAATTTCCCAGTTTAATTGCCACTCCTTACGCTGGAAATTTTGCGTATGTGTTGAATGGTGAGCTGCTGCCGAAAGGTGTAACGGAGATCAGTTTGTCACCATTAAGCAGGGGAGGCGACTTCAACCGTTTATTGGAAACGCTGAGGACGATTGTATTTTCTCGCGATAGCACTAGGGCTTATTTTCTAGAGCCATATAGTGAACCGTTTCTCATTAATAACTTATACGTAGTTAATACGGCTGGACAGAGGATCATTGCAAACGTGTCTCTGCCCGGCGCCTTTGACCTCGCCGTAACACCTGATAATCAGTACATTTATGCAGCACAGCCCGGCGACAATACCGTAACCGTGTACCGCACGAGTGATTATACAGCCATGACGGTGATTCCGGTTGGGACTGGTCCGTCAGCGATTGCGATGTAGCTTATTTCACAGGTTGAGAGAAGCAGAGCTGCGATAAAAAAATCGTTTATAAATAAATGAGCCGATCTGCTGGATGGCAGCCAGGATGATTAAAAACAGCAGTTCACTTATGGTGAAACTGAGCATCCGCCAAACCCCTGCTGCTGCCAGCGCTCCCGCATGCTCTTTTTTGAACAGGCTGACATGCTGGAAAAGCTGCAGCAAGTACGTCCGCATAAAATACAATAAATACAAAATCAGTAACACCGCGAGTCCCATTGATACGGCAAGGGGCGTGTGAAAGCGGAAAGGGACGGCTTTGACGATTTCGTACACGCAGCCGAATATGATGACTTGGCATAATACAGCAGCCATCACGTGTGTTTGGCGGACGTTTTTATCGCTGTCACGCAGCGCTTTGACATCGTTGGCATTTCTGCTGCACAATCTATGTTGCCGGAAGTCGCAGCAGCTTCGATGAGACTGTGGGAGTTTCTGATAAGCTGCTGTCATGTTTTTTACGGATTGGGTGACATAGTGATATGATTTCCTCTTCTCATAAGGAACTGCTTTTTATGAGGTTTATCTTCAAATCTAATGAGCAATGATGGTAAGATAGAAGCAGTTGAAGTTTACAAGCTGAATGATTATACTATTCAAGTCAAAGTGGAATGATGAAAAGGACGTGTCAAAATGAAGCAAGAGACACCGATAACACTCCATGTGAAGTCTGTGATCGAGGATGACGGAAATGATGAAGTCATCGAATTCCGTACTACCGGATTTTACTATGTAAAACAACAAAAAGTGTATCTATCTTATTATGAAGAACACGACCTAGGCAAAGTAAAAACGATTGTGAAGGTGAGCGAAGGCGAAGTCCTGATCATGAGGTCAGGCGCTGTTAAAATGAATCAGCGTTTCATAACGGGAGCTTCCACAATTGCGAAATATAAAATGTCATTTGGTGAGCTTGAGCTGGAAACAAGCACAAAATCGATTCAATCTGATCTCGGTGAAGAAAAAGGCCGAATCAGCATCGCATATGACATGCATGTCGGAGACGGGCAGCAGCATTTACATAATATGACGATCACGTATGAGGGAGGAACTCACGCATGAACATTGCGGAACAAATGAAGGACGTGCTGAAGGAAGAAATCAAAGCGGCCGTTCTGAAAGCGGGCCTGGCGGACGAAAGCCAGATTCCAAGCGTACTGTTAGAAACGCCGAAAGAAAAAACACACGGTGATTATTCCACAAACATGGCGATGCAGCTGGCGAGAATCGCAAAAAAAGCGCCGCGCCAAATCGCTGAGGAGATCGTGGCGTCATTTGATAAAGGCAAAGCTTCCATTGAAAAGATGGATATTGCGGGACCTGGCTTTATCAACTTTTACATGAACAACAGCTACTTAACAAAACTGATTCCGTCCGTGCTTGAAGCGGGTGAACATTACGGAGAGACAAACATCGGACAAGGCGAAAAGATTCAGGTCGAATTCGTATCAGCCAACCCGACGGGAGATCTTCACTTAGGCCATGCGCGCGGCGCGGCGGTAGGTGACGCGCTGTGCAGTGTTCTTTCTAAAGCGGGCTATGATGTGAGCCGCGAATACTATATTAATGATGCGGGCAACCAGATTAACAACCTGGCGCTTTCCGTTGAAGTCCGTTATTTTGAAGCGCTCGGTCTCGAGAAACCGATGCCGGAAGACGGCTACCGCGGCGAGGATATTATCGCCATCGGGAAAAAGCTTGCCGAAGATTTCGGCGACCGTTTCGTACATGAAGAGGAGAGCGAACGTCAGGCGTTTTTCCGTGAATACGGCTTAAAGTACGAGCTTGATAAACTTCGCTCCGACCTGGAAAATTTCCGCGTACCGTTTGACGTATGGTATTCTGAAACGTCACTGTACGAAAACGGAAAAATTGATCAGGCGCTTGAGGCGCTTCGCGAAAAGGGCCATGTATACGAAGAGGACGGCGCGACATGGTTCCGCTCCACAACGTTCGGCGACGATAAAGACCGTGTGCTGATCAAAAAAGACGGTTCATACACTTATTTGCTGCCGGATATCGCATACCATAAAGACAAACTTGACCGCGGATTCGACAAGCTCATCAATGTATGGGGCGCGGATCACCACGGGTATATTCCGCGTATGAAAGCGGCGATTGAAGCGCTCGGTTACAAGAAAGGCACATTGGAAGTTGAGATCATTCAGCTCGTTCATTTATACAAAAACGGCGAAAAAATGAAGATGAGCAAACGTACGGGGAAAGCCGTAACGATGCGCGACTTGATTGAAGAAGTCGGCTTGGATGCCGTGCGTTATTTCTTCGCGATGCGCAGTGCTGATACGCACATGGATTTTGACTTGGATCTTGCCGTATCCACATCTAACGAAAACCCTGTGTATTATGCACAATACGCACATGCACGTATTTGCAGCATGCTTCGCCAAGGGGAGGAGCAGGGACTTAAACCGGCGGCAGATCTTGATTTCAGCCATATTCAATCAGAAAAAGAATATGACCTGCTGAAAACGATCGGCGGCTTCCCTGAGGCAGTGGCAGAAGCGGCGGAAAAACGCATTCCTCACCGTGTCACAAACTATATTTATGATCTGGCTTCCGCTCTGCACAGCTTCTACAATGCGGAGAAAGTCATCGATCCGGAAAATAAAGAGAAGAGCCGCGCGCGTCTCGCTTTAATGAAGGCGACGCAAATTACGCTGAACAATGCGCTTCAGCTGATCGGCGTATCCGCTCCGGAAAAAATGTAATGATGATCAAAGGACAAAGTCTTCGGGCTTTGTTCTTTTTTTGTATATAAAGCGTGTGATGTAATTCACAATCCCGCACACTGAGTTTTTGTATGATAAGACTGATATTGAATCAGTGAAAGGGGCAAGCCGAATGATCAATCGTCAACATATTCAATTATCGTTGCAGTCATTAAGCTTAGTGGCAGGGTTTATGGTGTGGGTGCTGATTTCATCGCTCATTTCTCAAATGACATCAGATATTCATTTAAGCAAAGGCGAAATTTCATTGGTGACGGCGATTCCCGTTATTCTCGGATCGCTTCTCCGTATTCCTTTAGGATATTTAACGAACAGGTACGGGGCGCGGCTGATGTTTATGATCAGCTTCATCCTGCTTTTGTTTCCTGTATTTTGGATCAGTATCGCGGATTCTTTATTTGATTTAATCGCGGGCGGCTTTTTCTTAGGGATCGGGGGAGCGGTATTCTCCATCGGAGTGACGTCCCTCCCGAAATATTATCCGAAAGAAAAGCACGGTGTCGTCAATGGGATTTACGGTGCCGGAAACATCGGGACCGCCGTTACTACCTTTGCGGCGCCGGTTATCGCTCAAGCCGCGGGATGGAAAGCAACCGTGCAGATGTATCTTGTTTTGCTGGCTGTTTTCGCATTACTGCACGTTTTGTTCGGCGACCGGCATGAGAAGAAAGTCAAAGTTTCCATAAAGACACAAATGAAAGCCGTTTACCGAAATCATGTGCTGTGGATGTTGAGCCTGTTTTATTTTATTACGTTCGGCGCCTTTGTCGCCTTTACCATCTATCTTCCGAATTTTTTGGTTGAGCATTTTGGGCTGAGCCCTGCGGACGCCGGTCTGCGGACGGCCGGCTTTATTGCGGTCTCTACGCTGCTCAGGCCTGTGGGAGGGTTTCTTGCAGATAAACTGAGCCCGCTCCGCATTCTGATGTTCGTTTTCGCAGGGCTTACGCTGTCAGGGGTCATGCTGTCATTCTCCCCGACGATCGGCCTTTATGCGTTTGGATCGCTGACGGTGGCAGTCTGCTCAGGGATTGGAAACGGGACGGTATTTAAACTGGTGCCTTTCTATTTTTCGAAGCAAGCGGGGATTGCCAACGGTATTGTGTCTGCTATGGGCGGACTGGGCGGTTTTTTCCCTCCGCTGATTCTGGCAAGTGTATTTCAGGCAACAGGCCAATACGCGATCGGGTTTATGGCGCTTTCAGAGGTCGCGTTAGCCAGCTTTGTTCTTGTGATCTGGATGTATTGGCAGGAAAGAATGAAAACACATACGGAGAGAAACAGTCAGAGCCTCAATTCATAATGATCCATTCACAAGATTGTTAGTTTTTTCTGGGTGAGTGCAAATCAAGTCACGTTACAATATACATACGCAACGTGACTTTCTTCGAGGTGAGCTCATGAATATTCTCTCTGTCCGAAAATCTGATAAAGAACTTCTTTCCCGCGAACTGCATGAATTGCTGGAATCGATCAGTACGAAAAGGAAAATGAAAAAACATACTTATTTGTTTCAAGAAGGAATGGATGCAAAAGAGCTTTATCTGATTCAGTCAGGACTCATTGAAATCGGCAAGCTGACATCTGACGGAAAAGACCTGACGCTTAGAATCTGCCAAAAAAACGATATTGTCGGGGAATTGACGCTATTCACAGATGAGCCGAGATATATGCTCAGTGCGAAAGTGTTAGAGGATGGCGAGGTGCTCGTCATTAATAAAAACAAGCTGGAAAAGGAATTGATCCAAAACGGTGTTTTGACGTTTGAATTTATGAAATGGATGAGCACCCATCTTCGAAAAATCCAGTCCAAGATCAGGGACCTGCTTCTTCACGGCAAAAAGGGGGCGCTCTATTCCACCCTTATCCGCTTATCAAACAGCTACGGGGTGGAACGAAGCGACGGGATTCTGATTAACATTGTGCTGACAAATCAGGATTTGGCCAAGTTTTGCGCGGCGGCAAGGGAGAGCGTCAACCGCATGCTGGGAGACCTCCGCAAACAAGGGGTTATTTCGATAGACGAAACCGGAAAAATTATTTTGCACAAGCGGGACTATTTACGATGCGAGATCGAGTGTGAAAATTGTCCGCTTGAGATCTGCAATATTGACTGAAAAAAAACAAGGGCAGCCGGTGTCCTTGTTTTTCAGCTTGTGATACATATACACATGACGGCGAAAAAGAAGCCGGCATTTACGATTTCCAGAATGCCGATCGTTTTCACCGGCCAGTCTCTTCCGTGAAAAAACCAGGCCCGCAGACTGCTTGGGATAAAAGCGAGAAACGCCCAGCCTGCCCCAAGAAGAGCCGATAAAAAGGGGAGCAAGAGGTGATATCCCCACGACCAGTATGCAAAGGTTCTGTTTTTTCTCTCCCGTATGACCGATTTCACATAAAAAGAACTCCCGACAAAAAATAAAGCGGATTGCAAGAATAGAAACCAAGCCCAGCCGTCAAGGGTTCCCGTTCCCAGCCAGCAGCTCGCAAGCCCGCCTGAACAAAAGAACAGAACACCCGCAATATCATTCGTGAGCGCCCGTTCGTTTTTTCGGCGGGCATAATGCGTATGTATGAGAAACAGCGGCAATAAAAAAACGCCGATCCAGACGAGCTGCGGCCTATGATAGACAGAAATGATCAAAAAGCAGCAGGCCGGAAAACCGTAATACCATATCCACTTTTGATAGGGCTGAAGCTGTTTCTTTTTCAAAGCGAGCGAAACGGGATAAACCGTCAAGTAAAGGAACAGCCAGCCCAGAAAGAGCGGAATATGCCAGAAAACCGGGCCTCCCTTGACCATGCCGAGTAAAAATGGAATCAGCAGCATCGCCCATGCGCCGTGCTGCTTCGGAATCATCGCCTTCATCGAAACCCTCCTTTTTATTTCATTATAAGTACAAACACTCTCCTGATAAGTGACTTTTATCATACAAGCTGTGAAATACATCACTGCCGCGCGGGCTCAATCGGGCTACACTAAAGCTATCCTTAGCACAGGAGGCTTTCCTATGAATCAGTGTGACTATTTATTATTTCTGAAACAACTTCCTATGTTTAATGAAGTGCCTCTGTCCATTGTCGAAACCTTGCTGAAAAACGGGACGTTTATCCGCGGCTCATCTGACCAATCTCCATCCTTTCTTCATTCACAATCCGTTTATATTGTATTAAAAGGCAATATCCGTTTTACGGACAGCAGGCTCCCTGAAGGGTCGCAAACCGTTGCGCTGTGGGAAAAAGGCGATGTGTTTCCGATTGATGAAAAAGGCGGGCTCTCTTTATCGCCTTTTATCTCAGTCAATGCCTCACCGGATATTCTGGTACTCCATATTCCATATTCCGTATTTAAGCAAATGATGTCTTACCATCCGAGGCTGCAAATGAACTTTTTGGCGATGCTTCAGCAAAATGTCTTCTGTTCCTATCAGTTGTTTTTGCGGTATCTGCATACATCACGGGATGAAAACGCCGAACCCGGTTCTTAAACAGAACCGGTTTTTTTTGATGACGCCGGGCATCCCCATATCGTTTGAAAATCCTTCCTGCTGCTCTATGTGAACGTTTTGTGAAAAAAGCAGAGTGTGTGACATAGTTCACAAGGAAACGCGCCGTCTCTGTTTATAGTGTACATAGCATCACCTGACTCGGAAGGAGTGAACGATCATGAAGAAAAAGAAAATGAGTCCGTTGCTCAGGAGATTAAACTATTTTTCTCCTATCGAACATCATTCAAATAACCATAGCCAAACGACAAGCGAAGATCGTGATTGGGAGAATGTATACAGAAACAGATGGCAGTACGACAAAGTCGTTCGCTCCACCCACGGCGTCAACTGCACGGGTTCTTGCAGCTGGAATATTTATGTGAAAAACGGAATTGTCACGTGGGAAGGACAAAACTTGAATTATCCATCAACAGGCCCGGATATGCCTGATTTCGAACCGAGAGGCTGCCCGCGGGGGGCCAGTTTTTCATGGTACATTTACAGCCCGCTCCGTGTGAAATATCCATATGTGCGAGGTGTGCTGATCAATTTGTGGCGGGAAGCATTGCAGGCGCATCAAAATCCGCTGGATGCCTGGAAATCGATCGTTGAAAACCCTGAAAAAGCGAAGTCCTATAAACAGGCAAGAGGGAAAGGCGGCTTTGTCCGCGCGGAATGGCCGGAGGTGCTGAAGCTGATTTCAGCCTCTCTGCTGTATACAGTGATGAAATACGGGCCTGACCGGAATGTCGGTTTTTCTCCGATCCCGGCGATGTCCATGATCAGCCACGCATCAGGTTCGCGATTCATGTCGTTAATCGGCGGCCCAATGCTCAGTTTTTATGACTGGTATGCGGATCTTCCGCCGGCGTCCCCGCAAATTTGGGGCGACCAGACGGACGTTCCGGAGAGCAGTGATTGGTACAATTCAGGCTATATCATCACATGGGGCTCCAACGTTCCGTTAACGAGAACGCCTGATGCGCATTTTCTGGCGGAAGCCCGCTATAAAGGCGCTAAAGTCATTTCGATCAGTCCCGATTTTGCGGAATCCTCAAAGTTCGCAGATGACTGGCTGAGTATCCGCCAGGGGACTGACGGGGCGCTTGCGATGGCGATGGGTCACGTCATTTTGCAGGAATTTTACGTGAACCAAGAAACTGAACGTTTTATTGAGTACGCGAAGCAATACACCGATTTTCCATTCTTCGTCACTCTTTCAAAAGAGAACGGCGTGTATACAGCGGGACGGTTTCTGCATGCAAAAGACATCGGGCGGCAGACAAAAAATGATCAGTGGAAGCCGGCGGTCTGGAATGAACAGACAGGTGCGTTTGCCATACCGCAAGGCACAATGGGCTCCCGCTGGGACGGGCAGCAGAAATGGAATCTGCACATGATCGACGAAGACACCGGGGAACCGATTGAACCCCGTCTCTCCGTGCTCGGAATAGAGGACGAAATCGGCATGGTGCGCATTCCGTATTTTTCAGATGACGGAAACAAAGTGCTTGAGCGGGATCTTCCTATTAAAAAACTGGATCTGAATGGTGAAGAGACGTACGTCACGACCGTGTTTGACTTGATATTGGCCAACTACGGCGTGAACCGGGGCATCGGCGGACAATCAGCCGCATCCTATGATGATCCCCGTCCGTTCACACCTGCCTGGCAGGAACAGATCACGGGAATTAAAAGAGAAGCCGTTATACAGATTGCCAGGGAGTTTGCCCAAAATGCGATTGATACAGACGGCAGATCCATGATTATCGTAGGGGCGGGGATCAACCACTGGTTCAACTCCGACACGATTTACCGTGCGGTGTTAAATCTTGTTTTACTCGTAGGCGCCCAAGGTGTAAACGGCGGAGGCTGGGCCCATTACGTGGGGCAGGAAAAACTCCGTCCGGCTGAAGGGTGGCAGACGATTGCAACCGCAAAGGACTGGGAAGGCGTGCCTAAGCTGCAAAACGGCACCTCGTTTTTCTACTTTGCGACAGACCAGTGGCGTTATGAAGACCAGCCGATCAGTGACTTGGCTTCACCGATCGCCGCGTCATCCCGCTACAAGCATCACGCCGATTACAATGTGCTGGCGGCGCGATTAGGGTGGCTTCCGTCTTACCCGACATTCAATCAAAACGGCATTGATCTGTACAAAGAAGCTGAGAAAGCGGGGGCGGCGACACCTGAAGACGTAGGTGCGTACGTGGCCTCACGGCTTCAAGAGAAAAAACTGAAATTCGCGATTGAAGACCCTGACAATGAAGTGAATTTCCCAAGGAATCTCTTCGTATGGCGGGCAAACCTGATCTCAAGCTCAGGGAAAGGGCATGAATATTTTCTCAAGCATCTGCTGGGGACGACGAACGGTCTGATGAATGACGACAGCGACAGCATCCGCCCTGAAGAAATCAAATGGCGGGAGCAGGCGCCGGAAGGCAAGCTCGACTTGTTAATCAATCTTGATTTTCGAATGGCGGGTACGGCGCTGTATTCCGATATCGTGCTGCCGGCGGCGACATGGTATGAAAAACACGACCTCAGCAGCACGGATATGCATCCGTTTATTCATCCATTTGCTCCGGCCATCTCGGCGCCATGGGAATCGAAGTCAGACTGGGATATTTTTAAGGCGCTGTCAAAAGCCGTTTCCGATCTGGCGGAAGAAGTCGATATGGAGCCGGTGAAAGAGGTAGTCGCAACGCCGCTCCTCCACGACACCATGCAGGAATTGGCCCAGCCATTCGGCAAAATCAATGACTGGAGCAAAGGCGAATGTGAAGCCATTCCGGGAAAAACGATGCCGAACATCCATGTCGTTGAACGGGATTACAAACACATTTTTCATAAAATGACCGCGCTCGGCCCTCATACGGCTTTAAAACCGAGCGGAACAAAAGGGATGAGCTGGTCGATTGCGGATGAATATGAATCACTCAAACAGAGACTGGGAGAAACCGATTCAAACAGCGTTGCCAAAGGATGCCCGAATATAAGTGAAGCGAAGCAGGCGGCGGAAGCGATTTTAACCCTGTCGTCCACCTCAAATGGAAAAGTCGCCGTGAAAGCATGGGAATCACTTGAAAACATTACCAATCTGGAGCTGAAAGACCTGGCGGAAGAGCGCAAGGAAGAATGCTTTACGTTCGAGCAAATTACAGCCCAGCCGAAAACGGTCATCACCTCTCCGGCCTTTACCGGTTCAGAAAAAGGAGGGCGCAGGTACTCGCCGTTTACGACGAATGTGGAAAAATTAATTCCGTGGCGGACGCTGACAGGCAGACAATCCTATTATGTCGATCATGAACTGATGATGGAATTCGGTGAAACGATGGCGACATTTAAACCGATCCTCCAGCACCGTCCGTTCCTAAGCAAGCGGCCTGATCAAGAGGGCAAAGAAATAGTTCTTAATTATTTGACGCCGCATAATAAATGGTCCGTCCACAGCATGTATTTTGATTCTCTGCCGATGCTGACGCTGTTCCGCGGCGGGCCGACTGTGTGGATGAATAAAGATGATGCTGCGGATACGGATATCAAAGACAACGATTGGATTGAATGCTTCAACCGAAACGGCGTTGTCGTCGCGAGAGCGGTTTTGTCTCACCGGATTCCTAAAGGAATGGCGTTTATGCACCATGCCCAAGACCGCCACATCAATGTGCCCGGCACAAAACTGACGAATAACCGCGGAGGCACCCATAACAGCCCGACAAGGATTCACGTCAAGCCGACCCAGATGATCGGCGGCTATGCCCAGCTCAGCTACGGCTTTAACTACTATGGCCCTACGGGGAATCAGCGCGACCTGAATGTCGTCATCCGCAAGCTGAAGGAGGTCGATTGGCTTGAAGATTAAAGCGCAGATCGGGATGGTCATGAACTTGGATAAATGCATCGGCTGCCACACGTGCAGCGTCACCTGCAAAAACACGTGGACAAACCGTTCCGGTGCGGAATATATGTATTTTAATAATGTAGAAACAAAGCCCGGCATCGGCTACCCGAAGCAATGGGAGGACCAGGACAAATATAAAGGCGGCTGGACGTTGAAAAAAGGAAAGCTTGAACTGAAATCAGGCCCGAAAACAAACCGGCTTGCAGGCCTTTTCTATAATCCGAATCAGCCGACGATTGATGACTACTATGAACCTTGGAACTATGATTATGAAACATTAACAAACAGCCCGCAAAAAAAGCACCAGCCGGTGGCGCGGCCGAAATCGTCCTTAACGGGGGATTTCATGAATATCGAATGGGGCCCGAACTGGGAGGATGATCTCGCTGGCGGCCACATTACAGGGCTTGAAGATCCAAACGTGCAAAAGATGGAGGAATCGATCAAAACTGAATTCGATGAAGTCTTTATGATGTATCTTCCGCGTATTTGTGAGCACTGCATTAATCCGGCGTGCGTGTCCTCCTGCCCGTCCGGCGCCATGTACAAACGTGAGGAGGACGGCATTGTGCTTGTGGATCAAAACGCATGCCGTTCATGGAGATATTGCGTCTCATCCTGTCCTTATAAAAAAGTCTATTTTAACTGGCAAACGAACAAAGCGGAAAAATGCACACTCTGCTTTCCGCGCTTGGAGGCGGGGCTGCCGACTATTTGCTCTGAAACGTGTGTTGGCAGAATCCGCTATCTCGGCGTCATGCTGTATGACGCGGACAAAGTGGAGGAAGCGGCATCGGTTGAAAATGAAAAGGATCTCTACCATTCCCAACTGGACGTTTTTCTTGATCCGAATGATCCTGAGATTGCCAAACTGGCAAAAGAACAAGGCATCCCGGCTGAATGGATAGAAGCGGCGCAGCAATCGCCGATCTATAAAATGATCATTGACTGGAAGATTGCGCTGCCGCTTCATCCAGAGTACCGCACGCTGCCAATGGTGTGGTACATTCCGCCGCTCAGTCCGATTATGAATCTCTTTGAAGGAAAAGGAAGCCGGCAAACGGCGGAAGCTATTTTTCCGGCTATCGACCAAATGAGAATTCCGATTGACTATTTGGCGCAGCTGTTAACAGCCGGTGATACGGATCATATTCGGTCAACGTTAAAGAAAATGTCTGTCATGCGCCAGTATATGAGGGCGGTTCAGACGAATAAATCCATCGACCCGGCATTGGTCTCCAGTGTCGGCTTAACAGAACAGCAAATTAAAGACATGTATCGGCTGCTGGCAATCGCCAAATATGATGACCGTTTTGTGATCCCGAGCAGCCATCGAGAAGAAGTGTCAGATTTATATGCTGAACAAGGGAGCTGCGGTTTATCATTTTCAGGCGGCCCCGGCTCTTGTTTCTAATTTTTCATAAATGAGGTGTAATAACATGAACACCACAGACCGGCAAATGACGTTCTTCGCTCTTTCCGTTCTTCTCTCTTATCCGGATGAAGAGTGGAGAGCCGAGATTCCCGATTGGAAGGCTCTTATCCATGACATCACCAATCAGCAAATCCGGGAGAAATTGCTGCACTTTTTAGAGGTGGCAGCAGGCTTTTCTCCGCAAGCGCTGATTGAACACTATGTGTATACGTTCGATTTCGGAAAAAAAACGAATATGTACGTCACCTACTTTAACTCAGGCGAACAAAGGGAACGCGGCATTGAATTGCTGCATTTAAAAAACACCTACCAGCAATCCGGTTTCCTGCCGACAGAGAAAGAACTGCCTGATTACCTGCCGCTGATGCTGGAATTCGCCGCGGTTGCGGAGATTGAAGCGGCGAGAAGCGTGTTTGAAAAATATCTGTCCAATGTGAGGGAGCTGGCTTCGCGCCTCGAAAAAAATAACAGCATCTATGCTGAGCTGCTGCACGTACTGCAGGCCGCACTGGAAAACATCGGTGTACGTGAAAGCACTGAAGAAGGGGCTGTTCAGGCATGAGCGGGCAGATCCTCTGGGGCGTGATGCCATACATTGTATTGACAATCTTTATCGGCGGGCATATTTACCGCTATCAGCATGACCAATTCGGCTGGACGGCGAAATCAAGCGAGCTGTTAGAAAAGAAAAAACTCGCCGCTGGTAGCACACTTTTTCATTGGGGACTGCTGTTCGTTGTCGGCGGACATGTCATGGGAATTCTGATCCCGGAAGGCGTGTATACTGCACTTGGCATTTCAGAGCATACGTATCACAAAATGGCGATCGGCGCTGGCCTGCCGGCGGGGATGGCGGCATGTACCGGACTAGTGATCCTGACGTACAGAAGGCTGTTTGACAAAAGAATCCGCAAAACCAGCTCGCCATCGGATATCCTTACGCTCATCCTGCTTCTGTTCATGATGCTGTCAGGTGTTGCGGCCACGTTTCTCAACATTGATTCGAAAGGATTTGATTACAGGGCAACGGTGGGGCCGTGGTTCAGGGAAATTGTTTTGTTCCGGCCTGACGCTTCTTTGATGGAGAGTGTCCCGCTATGGTTTAAGTTTCATATCATGATCGGATACGTCGTTTTTATCCTTTGGCCGTTTACAAGATTGGTTCACGTATTCAGCCTGCCGCTCAAGTATTTGACCCGCAGCTATGTCGTGTATCGGAAACGCTCGTGAAAATCCCCCTTGCAAGAGGGGGATTTTTTTATAAACGTGAGATATTTTCTGCCAATGAAATGGCTGGGCGGCCGCGATTCCTGTTATGTTTGATGTGGAAATAACATCAACAAAAGGAGCGTGAAGAATGAAGCGGATTTTACTCATTTTAACTGCTTGTCTGATGACAAGCGCCGGGGTCCTGACGCTCAGACATTCTCATGTGTTGACCGGCGGCACAGCCGGACTGTCACTAAGCCTGACATACTTGTTTCATTCCCCGTTTTCCATTATCTTCTTTCTGATCAATATCCCGTTTTATGTGTTTTCTTTCGTCAGAATGGGCGTCAAATTCACCCTATCCACCGTTTTTGCAGTCACAGCGCTGACTTTGTTTACAAGCGCGGATCACTGGCTGCCGTCTGTCTCTTTTTCACCGCTTGCCGGGTCGATTTGCGGCGGAGCGCTGATCGGGTTCGGCCTGTCGCTCATGTTTTATCATCAGGCATCGCTCGGCGGCGCCAATATCCTCGCTTTATTTCTGCAAAAGCGCTGCGGATGGAATCCGGGCGCGGTTAATTTCCTCTTCGATTTTGGGGTAGTGCTGGCGGGCATTTTTTCCGTCGGATTGCTGAGAGGGATCTTCTCCTTAGTGTCGATTGCGGTCACGGGCCTGATCGTCGGCTTCTTCAAAAATAAAATCAAAGGCAGCTACTCCCTCAATCCGGCATTGCTTCAGAACATCACACCCGGCCAATCACAGGAAGCTTCATCATAAGCCTTTCCGCTCGTGCGGAGAGGCTTTTTCATATGTTTACAAGCCGGAAAACAGAGGGTATACAGAGATATCGGATCAGATGGGAGAGAGTCGGGATGCTGAAAAGGAGACTGGAATTTTGCTTTTTATATATGATGCTTATCGGAGCATATGTCATATGGTTTTTTCCGGTTTCCAGGCTTGAGTTTTACGGAGGGGTGCTTTGCTATGCAAGCATTATTTTGTTCAGCATCTATTCGTTAATTCTTGAAAACCGCACCTCGCAGCACACGCTGTTATGGATTCATATTCTTGTGTTTTTTCCGATCGCCGGGTACTTATTTTACCTTTTTTCCGGCCAGCTTTATGAAAAAGGCAAGCTGTTCAGGTCGAAACGGACATACAACCGGGAAAAGCTGAGAACGATATTTGATATGGAACAAACTCCCGACCTGTCCGGGCTGAAAGGAAATCAGAAGCGTTTCTTTCAATATTCAATCAAGGCGTCCCATATGAATATTAATACAAAAAGCAGGCTGAAGGTGCTCAAAAACGGGGACGAAACATTTCCGGAGCTGTTTGAGGCGCTCCGGGAGGCCGCGTCATTTATACATATTGAGTATTACATGTTCAAATCAGACATGCTCGGGCACAAGATGATGGACATTATGATGGAAAAGGCGCGTCAAGGTGTGGAAGTGCGGTTTTTGTTCGACGCGGCCGGCAGCCTGAAGCTGGCCGGAAAAGATATTAAAAAACTGAAACGCGCGGGTGTGAACATCGTCCCGTTTCTGCCGCTGAAATACGGTTTTTTCAACCAAAAATTCAATTTCAGAAATCACCGCAAGATCGTCATCGTTGACGGGAAAGTCGGTTTTGTCGGCGGGCTGAATGTCGGCAAGGAGTATATCGGCAAAGACCAAGATGTCGGCTTTTGGCGGGACACACATATGAAAGTCGAAGGAGAAATCGTTCAGACACTCCACAGCATTTTTATGCTTGATTGGGAATACGTTTCGGATGAGGTGCTGATTGATCAGAAAGCATATACCCGCCCGGTTGCGGCAGAAAGCGGCGGCGTCTATCAAGTCGTTCCGACAGGCCCCGATATGAAGGAGCGGATGAGCGATCTGTATTATGCCATGATAGCGGCGGCCGAATCGTCTGTATGGATCGCGACGCCTTATTTCGTGCCGAATGAGCCGATCCGCACAGCGCTAAAGGAGGCTGCTGCCAGAGGCGTCCGGGTGCGTGTCATGGTGCCGGAAACCAATGACGGGTTTTTAACCCAGTACGCGACGAGATCGTATTTCCCCGAGCTTCTTCGCGAAGGAATCGAAGTCTATTCTTATCAAAAAGGCTTTATGCATCAAAAGGTGCTCATCACTGACGGAAACCTCGCCTCTGTCGGGACGGCGAATATGGACATGAGAAGCTTTCAGCTGAACTTTGAAGTCAATGTCTTTTTTACGGATCAAGAGGCGATCAAAGATCTTGAAGCGCATTACCTGGAGGATATGAAGGAGTCTGAAAAAATCAGCCCCGTCCGTTTCTATAAGCGCACATTATGGGAAAGAACGAAGGAATCCTTCGCACGGTTATTTTCCGGCGTTTTATAAAAAACGCTTTTAAAACTCCTTGTGTATAGTATAATTGAGAAATATTATCATTAAGAACGAGGCACAAGGAGGACGGAATCGTGCTGCGACAATTTTTTTCTTATTATAAACCGTACAAAAAGCTGTTTTTTCTCGACTTCTTTTCTGCCATCGCCGGCGGATTGATGGAGCTGAGTTTTCCTCTGATTGTCAATTACTTTATCGATACATTGCTCCCGGGGCGGGATTGGAGTCTGATTATTTTGACTTCCGCTGCTTTATTCGGGGTCTACGCCCTCAGCTCGGCACTTCAGTATGTTGTGACGTATTGGGGCCATATGCTCGGCATTAACATTGAAACGGATATGCGGAAAAAGCTTTTCGACCATCTGCAAAAGCTTCCGTTCAAATTTTACGATAACAACAAAACGGGCAGTTTAATGTCCAAGCTCACCAATGATTTGATGTATATCGGAGAAACCGCCCACCACGGGCCTGAAGACCTGTTTATCGCGATCATGACGATTTTGGGCGCGTTCGGTGTGATGCTGTTTATTAACTGGCAGCTTGCGCTGTTGACTTTTATCATTATGCCGGTCGTCATATGGCTTGCTTTGTATTTCAATAAAAAAATGACCTCTGCGTTTACAAAACTGAACAAAGACGTCGGAGACTTCAGCGCGAGGGTTGAAAACAATATCGGCGGCATCCGTCTTGTTCAGGCTTTCAGCAATGAAGCGTTTGAAACGCAGCGGTTTGACGTGAACAATCAGCGTTTCCGCAAAACAAAGCTGACGTCTTATAAAATCATGGCGAAAAACGGCTCGATCAGTTACATGCTGACAAGATTCGTCACGCTGTTCGTCTTATTGTGCGGCACATGGTTCGTGATCCGCGGATCGTTATCTTACGGGGAATTCGTCGCTTTTGTGCTGCTGACGAACGTTCTGTTCCGTCCGATTGATAAAATCAACGCGATTATTGAGATGTATCCGAGAGGCATTGCCGGTTTTAAAAGCTTTATAGAAATACTGGAAACGGAGCCTGATATCAAGGACGCCCCGAACGCGAGACATGTGTCCGGTTTAAAAGGGAATATCCGTTATGATGGTGTGTCATTCGGTTACGAAGAAAACAGTCCGGTTCTGTCGGGAATCAATTTGTCCATTCATGCCGGGGAGACAGTCGCATTCGTCGGGCCTTCGGGAGCGGGAAAATCAACGCTGACAAGTCTGCTGCCGCGCTTTTATGAGCCGTCTGAAGGCGTGATTTCCATCGACGGAATCGATATTAAGGACATGACGCTGTCATCATTGCGCGGACAAATCGGCGTCGTCCAGCAGGATGTCTTTCTGTTTTCCGGCACATTGCGGGAAAACATTGCTTACGGGCGGCTCGATGCGTCTGAGGAAGAAATCTGGCAGGCCGTCCGCCAGGCGCATTTAGAGGATTTGGTAAACGGGTATCCCGACGGTTTAAACACGGTGATCGGCGAGCGCGGCGTGAAGCTGTCAGGCGGGCAGAAGCAGCGGCTTTCCATCGCCAGAATGTTTTTGAAAAACCCGTCGATCTTAATTTTAGACGAGGCTACATCAGCCCTCGATACAGAAACGGAAGCCGCCATTCAAAAATCGCTGCAAGAGCTGTCTGAAGGACGCACAACGCTTGTGATCGCCCATCGGCTGGCTACGATTAAGGATGCGGACCGGATCGTCGTCGTCACGAAAGATGGCATCGCTGAACAAGGTCATCATAAGGAACTGCTGGCATCCGGCGGCATGTACCAGAGACTTCATCAGGCCCAATTCGGCGAGCTGATACATCAATAAAAGAAAAAGGATAGACGAGCGGGGGCCGGGCAGCCTCCTGTCTATCCTTGTTTTATGTAGTCCGTATTTAATGGGCTTCTTTTTGCGCAGGTTCGATGATATGTTTGAAACGGTCAACAAGCTGCACCGCTTTCTTTCCTTCCACTACAATTAAATATTCTTGTTCTTTATGGGCCATTCTGAACGTTTCCAGCTCAATGATATCTTTGATTTTGCACATCGTTTTTTTAGAGTAGATATACAGCTCGTGGCCTCCCGTGTGGCAAAGCTGATAAAGCTGAAGCATGTTTCGTAAAGTGAACTTCTTAGCTGCTATTTTCAAAGATGTAATGTTTTTCATATGTTTTCTCCTCCGTCTGATGGTCTGTTATTTCGGAAATTCCCCATATAAACGGGTGATAAACCTGGTTATGCCTTCCACTTCAGCACTCCGCCCGCCAGGCGTTTGACTCCGCGGATGGCGCTTAATTCTTCGACGAGCCGGAGCAGCGCCCGGTCTTTCTCTTTCGCCTCAATCATAAAATCGATGTCCGTATCCCATTGTCTGAACCGCTCCAGCACCGGCAGAATAAAATTCGCATCCACATAGTCCGCATGACTGCGTATGGCTGATTCTGATTTTGGCGAGGAGAGATGGACCTTCGGCTTTAAGCCGATCCGCTGCCATGTTTTGATCATCCGCGGAAGAATGTCATCTAAATCAGCGTCATCGGTCGGATTGGCGTAAAAATGGTGATAATCAAACACAAACGGAATGCCTTCTTGTTCACATACACTGAGTGTTTCCTCGGACGTATATGTTTTATCATCGTTTTCTAAAGTCATCCGCTGTTTGATGACATCGGGAAGTTCTTTCAGATTCACGCGGAAACGGCCAAGCGCGCTTTGTTTGTCACCGTAAGCGCCTCCGACATGGATGTTGATGACGGAACGGTCCGCGATGTCCATTGCGTCCAGCATGTCATAATGATAGGCCATATCCTTGACCGCATTTGCGGTAATCTCCTGTTTCGGGCTTGTAAAAAGCGTGAATTGGTTCGGATGAAAGCTCGTTCTGAGGTCATATTTTCTGACCAGCCCGCCGATCTCACGAAACTCCTGGCGAAACGGCGTGACAAAATCCCACAGCACATCCGGATGGGTGGCGAGCGGCACAATCGAGCTTGAGAACCTGTACAGCGGGATGCCGTGGCCGACCACATAGTGGATGGTGCGCAGCGTATTGGTAAGATTTGCTTTCGTCACAGAAAGCAGGGCGTCTTTCCGCTCACTGCGGGAAAGCTTGGTATAGCGCGCATATGTTAAGGTTTTGGCGGGGGACGCGTCCCAAAGGCGCATGGCGTTTGCGACGAATCCGAATCTGAACAGCATATGGTTTCTCCTTTATAAAAAGTAAGATATGGCCTTTCCGAGCCATTCTGCAGGAAGCTGTCTGACGGAGCGCTGTTTCACTTTTTCTAATGTGAGAAGCTCGGATTTTTCAATGTCCTGCTTTATGGTTGAAAGCACTTCCTTTGTAAAGGTTTCATCATGAATGATGACATTCACCTCTTCATTCCAGAACAGACTCCGTTTATCAAAATTCGGCGTGCCGATAATGCTGATGCGGTCATCAATAATGAAAGCTTTGACATGATAAAAGCCTTGATAATACCGATAGATGAGGCAGCCGGCCTTCAGAAGCTCGGGATAATAGGTAAAAGCTGTTTCCCGAACGAGCGGGTGGTCTGACTTCATCGGCACGATCAAGATGACTTTGACGCCTTTTCGGCAGGCTGAAATAAGCGCTTCCTGAAGCTTTTTGCTCGGTACATAATAAGGCGTGCCGATAATGATTTTTTTCTCCGCCTTACGGATGCAGTTTTCATAATGCGATTCAAGCGAAAAACCGTCAGATGCATATGTCCTATGAGAGATATTCCCTTCGGATAATGCGGGATAAACCCCGGGTGATCCGAGTGCCTTTCCGGTGTTTCGTTTCAGATCGCTTACAAAAAGAGTCTGAAGATCCGCCGTGCCTTCGCCGGTCATCCGCAGGTGATAATCCTCCCAGTTTCCGAACTTCGCTTTTTTGCCGAGGTACTCTTCAGCGATATTAAAACCGCCGACATAGCCGATTTTGCCGTCAATGACGGTCACTTTCCGGTGATTCCGTTTTTGCAGCCTGAAAAATAGAAACGGAAATGCCGGTTTATTTAGAAAATGAACGTGAACGCCGGCTTTTTTCATCGTTTGAATGGAAGGCTTTTTCACTTGGCGGCTGCCCGCCCAATCGAGCAGCAGATATACGGAGATGCCGGCCTGGGCCTTTTCTTTCAATAAATCAAACATCTCATGGCTGACTTGGTCGTTCTTCATAATAAAAAACATCATATGAATAGAAGAGACGGCTTGGCGGATATCGGCCGTCATCTGCCGCACAAGCTCGCTGCCGCAGTGAATGAGTGTGATATCACTCTTTTTCGGGTCAAAAACGGGCTCATACGCCTGTTTTTTGTACGCCGCCCGGCCAAGCAGCATATCAAGCAGCATAAGTGCGATCAATATGATAAAAATGACAAGCAACACAAAAATGACCTTCATACCGACGCTCCTTTCCGAAGTATTCGTAGTGTGCCCTGAGAATGTGAATTTAATTATTGACTGAACACTCATTCATTATTTATGATAAAGTAAAGATATGACAATGAAGAGGGGTATCAGAACAAAGGGGGAGACAAGATGAACGCATTTCTCATGGTAAACGCGCTGCTGTTTTCAGCTGTAACCGCTTACGCCGTTTATTTATTCGTTTACCTGATCAGAACGAGGATCGCTTATATTAAGCTCGGCCAAAGGGAAGAATTTGATAAACGCCTGAAAGAACGTCTTCAGAAGATATGGGTGAATGTATTCGGACAGAAAAAACTGCTGAAAGATAAAAAGAGCGGCATCATCCACGTTCTGTTTTTTTACGGTTTTATACTCGTTCAGTTCGGCGCAATTGATTTTATTCTGAAAGGGCTGCTTCCTGACCGTCATCTGCCGTTCGGTCCGCTTTATCCGGCGTTTACCTTTTTTCAGGAAATCGTCACGTTTCTGATTTTAGTCGCCGTAGTCTGGGCGTTTTACCGGCGCTACATTGAAAAACTCGTCAGACTGAAACGCGGGTTTAAAGCGGGGCTTGTCCTGCTGTTTATCGGCGGACTGATGGTGACGGTGCTTCTCGGGAACGCCATGAACCTTTTATGGCACGATCATTCTCTGTCTTGGACGGAGCCGATCGCCTCCTCCATTGCGATTGTGCTCGGCGGTCTTTCAGCGCCGGCGGCCGCCGCCGTGTTTTATGTTTCATGGTGGCTTCATCTGTTGTTTTTGCTCAGCTTTTTAGTGTACGTGCCGCAATCAAAGCATGCGCACTTAATTGCAGGTCCGGCGAATGTGTTCCTCAGCAGGCTGGATTCAAAAGGAAAGCTGGAAAAAATCGATTTCACCGATGAGACGAAAGAAAGCTACGGCGTCGGAAAGATTGAAGACTTCCGCCGTTCTCAGCTTGTCGACCTTTACGCCTGCGTCGAATGCGGCCGCTGTACAAATATGTGTCCGGCCTCCGGTACGGGCAAGATGCTCTCGCCGATGGACCTCATTTTAAAACTCAGAGACCATTTGACGGAAAAAGGCGCTGCCGTGACGTCAAAATCTCCGTGGGTGCCCGCACCCGTTTTTCAGCACACGAAAGCGAATCAGCTCGCCGCGGCTTCCTCAGGGGGAGGATCGCGTGAAGCGGCCGCAGCCATCGATTACAACCCGAGCTTAATCGGCGATGTCATCACGGAAGAGGAGATTTGGGCGTGCACGACTTGCCGCAACTGTGAAGATCAATGTCCGGTCATGAATGAACACGTTGATAAAATTATCGATCTGCGCCGCTATCTTGTGCTTACGGAAGGGAAGATGGACAGCGACGCACAGCGGGCCATGACAAGCATTGAAAGACAGGGAAACCCGTGGGGCTTAAACCGGAAAGAGCGGGAGAACTGGCGGGAGCAGGCCGATACAGAGATTCCGACAGTGAAAGAAATGAAAAAACAAGACAAAGAGTTCGACTATTTGTTTTGGGTCGGCTCAATGGGTTCCTACGACAACAGGAGCCAAAAGATTGCCGTCTCATTTGCAAAGCTGCTTAATGAAGCGGGCGTATCCTTTGCGATTCTCGGCAATAAGGAAAAAAACTCAGGCGATACGCCGCGCCGTTTGGGCAACGAGTTTCTGTTCCAAGAGCTGGCGGAACACAACATCGGCGAATTTGAAAAACACGGGATCAAAAAAATCGTCACGATTGATCCGCACGCTTATAATATGTTCAAAAATGAATATCCTGATTTCGGATTCCGGGCCGAAGTCTATCATCATACTGAATTATTAGCCGAGCTTGTGTCACAGGGAAGACTAAAACCGCTTCACCCGGTGAATGAAACGATTACCTTCCATGACTCGTGCTATTTAGGAAGATACAATGAAGTGTATGAGCCGCCGAGAGCGATCTTAAAAGCCATTCCGGGCGTTCAATTGAAGGAAATGGAGCGCAGCCGCGAAAACGGGATGTGCTGCGGCGCCGGGGGAGGGCTCATGTGGATGGAAGAAGAAACGGGGGCCAGAATCAACACGGCCCGGACTGAGCAGGCGCTTTCTGTCAGTCCGACGGTCATCAGCTCCGGATGTCCTTACTGTCTGACCATGCTCGGTGACGGTACGAAAGCGAAAGAAGCCGAAGACGCGATCGGCACTTATGATGTCAGTGAATTGCTCGCCATGTCTGTATTCGGCGCCGAAAAACAAGAGTCTTTATAGAAAGAAGCGGGCCGCCGGTGCATATGCCGGCGGCTTTGTTTTCGCACATCAGCCGATTTATGAAGGGACGGCTCTAAAATTTCTTAAATTACGCTGTTAAGGGTAGCATATTCTGTTTTAATTTGTTTATAATGAGAGGTATGGTTTATGAACAAAACAATACAAATTCGTTCTTATTATAGGATAGAAACAGATACATATAAGTAATAGAAAGGGAGTGTCCGACCTTGAGTATCAAACAATATTCTCAGGAACAGCTGAAGCAGATGGCTTTAGTTGAAATCGCTCACGAAATTTTCTCAGAACATAAAAAACCGGTTCCGTTCCAGGAGCTGCTGAATGAAATGATCTCCTTGCTCGGTGTTACGAAAGAGGAATTGGGCGACCGTATCGCCCAATTTTATACAGACCTGAACATTGACGGCCGCTTTATTGCTCTGTCAGACCAGACGTGGGGGCTTCGCAGCTGGTATCCGTACGATCAGCTGGATGAAGAAACACAGCCGACTGTAAAAGCGAAAAAGAAAAAAGCGAAAAAAGTCGTTGAGGAAGATCTCGACCTTGATGAATTCGAGGAAGTTGACGAAGATGACATCGATCTCGATGAAATAGAAGAAGATATTGACCTTGAAGCAGACAGCTTTGACGACGAAGATATCGATGAAGAAGATGACGACGAGCTTGAGATCGAAGACGAGATGATTGAAGAAGATGAGGAAGATTATGATGATGAGGAAGAGGATCGCAAAGACTGATTTTATATCAGCAAAACGATCTTGACTTTCATTGTCGAACTATGTAGTATGTATTTTGGGCTCTTCAAAAAGAAGAGAATTCATAAGAGTGCTACGCTCCCTTTCAAGAAATTGAAAGGGAGCTTTCTTATTTTCATCTCCCAAATTCTTTTACACATCATTTGTTTTTAGTGAAATGATTTTCTATAAAACGGCACATTTTAAGGAATGTAGCGCAGACCGAAGAGAGGAGCAAACGAAATGACGAAATATATTTTTGTAACCGGGGGAGTTGTATCATCACTCGGAAAAGGAATTGTGGCTGCGTCACTTGGCCGCCTTTTGAAAAACAGAGGCATGAGCGTCACCATCCAAAAATTTGACCCTTATATCAACGTTGACCCGGGAACGATGAGCCCGTACCAGCACGGTGAGGTATTCGTTACCGATGACGGCGCTGAGACTGACCTTGACTTAGGGCATTATGAGCGGTTCATTGACATTAATCTGAACAGATTCAGCAACGTGACGACTGGTAAAATCTATTCTGCCGTATTGAAAAAAGAGCGCCGCGGGGACTACCTCGGCGGAACGGTTCAGGTCATTCCGCACATCACAAATGAACTGAAAGACCGCGTGTACCGTGCAGGCAAAGAAACAAACGCAGATGTAGTCATTACTGAGATCGGCGGAACAGTGGGAGACATCGAATCCCTTCCGTTCCTTGAAGCCATCCGTCAAATGAAAAGCGACATCGGCCACGAAAACGTGATGTACATTCACTGTACGCTTGTTCCGTACATCAAAGCGGCGGGCGAGCTGAAAACAAAACCGACGCAGCACAGCGTAAAAGAGCTGAGAAGCCTCGGTATTCAGCCTAATATCATCGTCGTGCGCACGGAAATGCCGATTTCTCAAGATATGAAAGATAAAATCGCGCTCTTCTGCGATATTGACACGAAAGCGGTCATCGAGTGCGAAGATGCGGACAACCTTTACTCCATCCCGCTTAACCTTCAGGAGCAGGGACTCGATAAGCTTGTCTGCGATCATATGAAATTAGAATGCAAAGACCCGGATATGACGGAATGGAAAGACCTTGTCACGAAAGTGAAAAACTTGTCTAAAACCATTACAATCAGCCTCGTCGGTAAATACGTCGAGCTTCAGGACGCTTACATTTCAGTCGTTGAATCACTGCGCCACGCCGGCTATGCGTTTGACGCTGATGTGAAGATCAAATGGATTAACGCCGAAGAAGTGACAGAAAGCAATATTCAAGAGCTGACTAGCGGCACAGACGGAATCATCGTGCCCGGCGGTTTCGGAGACCGCGGTGTAGAAGGGAAAATCATCGCCGCCAAGTATGCGCGTGAGAATAAAATTCCGTTCTTCGGCATCTGCCTCGGTATGCAGATTGCATCCATTGAATATGCGCGAAACGTATTAGGTCTGGAAGGGGCTCACTCTGCGGAGATCGATCCGTCCACTCCTTATCCGATCATCGACCTTCTGCCGGAACAAAAAGATGTCGAGGATCTTGGAGGGACGCTCCGTCTCGGACTGTACCCTTGTAAGCTTCAGGAAGACACGAAAGCCTTCGAAGCGTATGCGGATGAAGTGGTATACGAACGCCACCGCCACCGTTATGAATTCAACAACGAATACAGACAGCAAATGGAAGAGAACGGTTTTGTGTTCTCAGGAACAAGCCCTGACGGCCGTCTTGTGGAAATCATCGAGCTGAAAGACCATCCTTGGTATGTCGCTTGCCAGTTCCACCCTGAGTTCAAATCAAGACCGACAAGACCTCAGCCTTTATTCAAAGACTTTATCGGCGCTTCCGTACAAGCTGCAGAACAGAAGTAATAAAAAAAGACTTGCCTCCTTTAAAAGCGGCAAGTCTTTTTTCTGCATCAGGCATATTCCTGCATCATTTCCTTTAACGTAAAGGACAGTGCGTGATAGACATACAGGCCTGTCATTAATGAAGGAAAGCCGTATCTTGTCCCGTCTTCATCAGGCAGAAGCGGCATTTTTAATTTGCTGTCAATATGAACATCACAAAATTCTTCAATCCCGGTTTGATCTTTGATGACAGGAGATACGCCAACGAGGCCGATCCCTTTTTCATAAAGCTTTTGAGCCAGCGCCTGTTCTTCAGCCGTGCCCGGACCTGAACAAAACATCAGCACCCTGTCGCTTTCTGTAATCGAATCAGCTGTATCCGGAAACGCTTTGACGGAAGGCATCGGTTCTGAGCCGAGTTCCGCCTCGCACAAAATGCCCTGCATCTCATTTGCGCCGTATAAATAAATGGTATGGCCGCTGACGGCTGCCTGCGCCAGCAGGCGCGCGCCGTCTTCTATTGCTTCGGATTCCTTATCCTGAATGCGGGAAAAAATGCCTGCAAGCTGCGTCGTAAATATCTTTAACATGAGTGAAACCTCCTTTACACATACAAGAACAGTATACAACAAAAGAGAAAATGCTCAGAAAATGTCGGAAAGTAGACTATTATAATTAAAGGAAATGTGAAAATCAAACAGAATACATAAACAACTGCTTCCTTTTGACGAAAATGATAATATTGGGGTGTAAAATGATGAATGAAAAGATTTTAATCGTAGATGACCAATACGGTATACGCATATTGCTCAATGAAGTGTTTCATAAAGAAGGGTACCAGACGTTTCAGGCCGCCAACGGCATACAGGCGCTGGACATCGTAACGAAAGAACGGCCCGATCTCGTGCTTTTAGATATGAAAATCCCCGGCATGGACGGAATCGAAATTCTCAAGCGCATGAAGATGATCGACGAATCTATCCGCGTCATTATCATGACCGCTTACGGAGAACTCGATATGATTAAGGAATCAAAAGAGCTCGGAGCGCTGACTCATTTTGCGAAACCTTTTGACATTGATGAGATCAGAGACGCGGTGAAAAAATATTTACCTCTAAAATCGAATTAATAAAATTAGAAACAATTATGTCATTGTGTTGCCGATTTGTCGAAAAGTTGGTATCCTAGAGATGGAGAAAAAGCGATCTGTTGTTTTACATATGACAGGTTTTTATGGTCATGCTATAGGTGGAAAGCTTTTTTCGAGAAGAAGCAAATCAGGCTACATAAGGAGGACTTTCGACATGCCTTTAGTTTCAATGACGGAAATGTTGAATACAGCTAAAGAAAAAGGATATGCTGTTGGACAATTTAACTTAAATAACCTTGAGTTCACTCAAGCTATTTTACAAGCAGCAGAAGAGGAAAAATCCCCGGTTATTCTTGGTGTTTCAGAAGGCGCGGGACGCTACATGGGCGGCTTCAAAACAGTGGTTGCCATGGTTAAAGCTCTTATGGAAGAATACAAAGTGACAGTTCCTGTCGCCATTCACTTAGACCACGGTTCAAGCTTTGAATCTTGTGCGAAAGCGATTCATGCAGGCTTCACTTCTGTAATGATCGACGCATCTCACCACCCGTTTGAGGAAAACGTAGCAACTACAGCTAAAGTGGTTGAGCTTGCTCATTTCCACGGCGTTTCAGTTGAAGCTGAGCTTGGAACTGTAGGCGGACAGGAAGATGACGTGATCGCTGAAGGCGTAATCTATGCTGACCCTAAAGAGTGTCAAGAACTTGTAGAGCGCACTGGCATCGACTGCCTTGCACCTGCACTGGGTTCTGTTCACGGCCCTTACAAAGGCGAACCGAACCTCGGTTTCAAAGAAATGGAAGATATCGGAAAATCAACCGGCCTTCCATTAGTACTTCACGGCGGTACAGGAATTCCGACTGCCGACATTAAAAAATCAATCTCACTTGGTACGGCTAAAATCAACGTAAACACTGAAAACCAAATTTCTTCTGCAAAAGCTGTCCGCGAAACATTGGCAGCTAAGCCGAACGAATACGATCCTCGTAAATATCTTGGACCTGCTCGTGAAGCGATCAAAGAAACGGTTATCGGCAAAATGCGTGAGTTCGGTTCTTCAAACCAAGCTTAATCCAATGTAACATCCATAAACCGCCTGACAGGATTGACAGGCGGTTTTATGTCTTACCTTTAGAAAGCGCAATCATGTTTTACAGTTCTGAAAATTTATTACTGGGGAGGCTTTCCTTATGTTATTTTTCATTGATACAGCAAACATTGACGAGATTAAAGAAGCTTATGAACTTGGCGTTCTTGCCGGAGTTACGACAAACCCTAGTTTAGTGGCGAAAGAAGCTGACGTGTCTTTCCATGACAGACTTCGTGAGATTACGGAAGTCGTGAGCGGATCAGTAAGCGCGGAAGTCATTTCCCTGAATGCTGAAGAAATGATTGAAGAAGGTAAAGAACTTGCGAAAATCGCACCGAATATCACGGTGAAAATACCGATGACGTCTGAAGGGTTAAAAGCCGTAAAAGCGCTGAGCGACCTGAACATTAAAACAAACGTAACGCTCATCTTCAGTGCCAACCAGGCGCTTTTGGCGGCAAGAGCCGGGGCGACTTATGTATCTCCGTTCTTAGGCCGTCTGGATGACATCGGCCATAACGGTCTTGAACTGATTTCAGAAATAAGACAGATTTTTGACATTCATGACATTGATACACAAATCATCGCAGCTTCCATCCGTCATGCGCAGCACGTGACTGAAGCCGCTTTACGCGGTGCACATATCGGTACGATGCCGCTGAAAGTCATTCACCAGCTGGCGAAACATCCGTTAACGGATAAAGGCATCGAGCAATTCTTGGCAGACTGGAATAAATAAGGGTGAAAAGGGCGGCAAACCGGTTGCATCCGTTTGCCGCACCCTTATGTTTTCCTGTTTGGCAGCGGGCCTTAAGTATCAAAGTGAAGAGTGTGTTTCCCCGGAATGTGAACCCGGCGGGCCTCTGTGCATCCTGTGTTAAAAATGCCCCGCAAAGCTTCGCTATTTTCTTCCTGTTATTTTATAATGTCCTTGTATTCTTTCTCTTCGAATTGGCTACATTTTGGACAAGAGCTTTATTTGCAGAGACAGAATAAAATGCCATTTTATTTACGCTCCGCAGCTATCTTCTTATGGAAGGAGACTATCATGGAAAAGTTGAATATTGCCGGCGGCGATCCGTTAAACGGAACCGTACATATCAGCGGCGCGAAAAACAGCGCCGTCGCATTGATACCCGCAACCATTCTGGCAAATTCCGAAGTAACGATCGAAGGGCTTCCGGAGATCTCAGATATTGAAACGCTGCGTGACCTGCTGAAAGAAATCGGCGGAAACGTCCATTTTGAAAAAGGAGAAATGGTCGTCGACCCTTCCCCGATGATCAGCATGCCGCTTCCCAACGGCAAAGTGAAAAAACTCCGCGCTTCCTATTACTTAATGGGCGCGATGCTGGGCCGCTTCAAACAGGCGGTCATCGGACTGCCGGGCGGATGCCATCTCGGGCCGCGGCCGATTGACCAGCACATCAAAGGGTTTGAAGCGCTTGGGGCGGAAGTCACCAATGAACAAGGCGCGATTTATCTGCGCGCCGAAAGGCTGAGAGGCGCACGGATTTATTTAGATGTCGTCAGCGTCGGAGCGACGATCAATATCATGCTTGCCGCTGTACTGGCTGAAGGTAAAACCGTGATAGAAAACGCCGCCAAGGAACCTGAGATTATTGATGTTGCCACATTGCTCACCAGCATGGGCGCAAAGATCAAAGGCGCGGGAACCAATGTAATCAGAATCGACGGCGTAAAAGAGCTGCACGGATGCAGGCATACGATCATTCCGGACAGAATTGAGGCGGGCACCTTTATGATCGCCGGCGCCGCGATGGGGAAAGAAGTCATTATTGATAATGTCATACCGACTCACCTGGAGTCTTTAACGGCGAAGCTCAGGGAAATGGGTTTTCACATTGAGACGAGTGACGATCAGCTTCTTATGCTCGGCGGGCAGAAGCAGATAAAACCGGTCGACGTAAAAACGCTTGTTTACCCGGGATTCCCGACTGATCTTCAGCAGCCGATGACATCTCTGTTAACGAGAGCCAGCGGTACGAGCGTCGTAACCGACACCATCTACTCGGCCCGATTTAAACATATAGATGAGCTGAGACGGATGGGGGCCAACATGAAAGTGGAAGGCAGATCGGCCATTATCACAGGTCCGGCCGAGCTTCAGGGCGCAAAAGTAAAGGCGAGCGATCTGCGTGCAGGTGCTTGTCTGGTCGTCGCCGGGCTCATGGCTGACGGCGTAACCGAAATTACCGGTCTTGAGCATTTAGACCGCGGCTACAGCAATCTTGAGAAAAAACTCGAAGGTCTGGGCGCCACAATCTGGCGGCAAAGGCTGACGGACGAAGAGATAGAACAGCTCCAAAATTCATAGAAATGCGGACTTTTGAGAGGAGATCGTGTTGAAATGGAAAGAAGCTTATCGATGGAATTGGTTCGAGTCACTGAAGCGGCGGCTTTAGCATCTGCCAGATGGATGGGCCGCGGGAAAAAAGATGAAGCTGATGATGCGGCGACAAGCGCAATGCGTGACGTGTTTGACACGGTGCCGATGAAAGGCACGGTCGTGATCGGGGAAGGCGAGATGGATGAAGCGCCGATGCTTTACATCGGCGAAAAACTCGGAAACGGATACGGCCCGCGCGTCGATGTCGCCGTCGATCCTCTTGAAGGCACAAACATCGTAGCGAGCGGCGGCTGGAATGCGCTGACGGTGATCGCGGTCGCCGACCATGGAACACTGCTGAACGCCCCGGATATGTATATGGAAAAAATCGCGGTCGGTCCCGAAGCGGTAGGCTGCATCGATATTGAAGCGCCTGTCATTGATAACTTAAAAGCCGTTGCGAAAGCGAAAAACAAAGACATTGAAGATGTCGTGGCAACCATTTTAAATCGTGACAGACATGAAAAAATCATCTCTGAATTGCGTGAGGCGGGCGCCAGAATCAAACTGATCAACGACGGTGATGTCGCGGGCGCCATCAATACGGCCTTTGACCATACGGGAGTAGACATTCTCTTCGGTTCAGGCGGGGCTCCTGAAGGCGTGCTGTCTGCCGTTGCGTTAAAAGCGCTCGGCGGCGAAATCATCGGCAGGCTTCTGCCGCAAAGTGCGGAAGAGCAGGCCCGCTGTGAGCGAATGGGCCTTGATGTATCCAAAGTGCTCCGGATGGAGGACCTTGTGAGAGGGGATGACGCCATTTTTGCCGCAACGGGCGTCACGGACGGAGAGCTGCTGAAAGGCGTTCAGTTCAAAGGCTCCGTCGGCACGACTGAAAGTCTGGTCATCCGGGCGAAATCAGGAACGGTCCGATTCGTTGACGGAAGACACAGCCTGAAGAAAAAACCAAATCTTGTGATCCGGCCATAAATAGAGAAAAGCGGGACGGAAAGTCCCGCTTTTCTTTTGCAATAAAGAGTCAACCCTATCATTTATATGTCAAAGCATTATTTAAGTTGAATAATTTTTTGAAATGAGGTAAAAATAAAGAGTGCTGCGATTTTTCTGTGTCATTCCTTCTTTTGAGTACTGGGAAATTTTCAAATTCTACCGCATACAGACGATATAAATATTGATCTTCTCAAGTTTTTGTCCTCGCTTCCTTCAAAACTCATTAAGACATTCCTTTTTTAAAAAAGCGCCGATCATGGGTGGAAGTGTTACCGATAGAAGTTCCTGAACGTTTTATAAAAGAATGTGCTTTGGCGGAATCATGCGAAGCAGCCGATTTGAATGAAAACAGCAATACATTGACTATGAAAAGCGTGGTGTTTTTATGAAAGACGTATCTATTTCCTCTTTGGAAAATATGAAATTAAAAGAACTATATGAACTGGCCAGACATTATAAAATCTCCTACTACAGCAAACTGACTAAAAAAGAATTAATCTTTGCCATTCTGAAAGCCAACGCCGAGCAGGAGGATCTTCTGTTTATGGAAGGCGTGCTCGAAATCATCCAATCGGAAGGATTCGGCTTCCTCAGACCGATTAATTACTCGCCAAGCTCAGAAGACATCTACATTTCTGCTTCCCAGATCCGCCGCTTTGATTTAAGAAACGGTGACAAAGTATCCGGCAAGGTGCGTCCGCCGAAAGAAAACGAACGCTATTACGGACTTTTGCACGTTGAAGCGGTAAATGGAGACGATCCGGAATCTGCGAAAGAGCGCGTCCATTTTCCTGCACTGACTCCGCTTTATCCGGACCGCCAAATGGTGCTTGAGACGAAACCGAATTATCTCTCAACAAGAATTCTCGATATGATGGCTCCCGTCGGTTTCGGCCAGCGCGGTCTGATCGTAGCGCCGCCGAAAGCCGGTAAAACCATGCTGTTGAAAGAAATCGCTAACAGCATTACGACAAATCAGCCTGACGCTGAATTGATTGTTCTCTTAATTGATGAAAGACCGGAAGAAGTAACGGATATTGAACGTTCCGTAGCGGGCGATGTCGTCAGCTCGACGTTCGATGAAGTGCCGGAAAATCACATTAAGGTAGCGGAGCTTGTGCTTGAACGGGCGATGCGTCTCGTTGAACACAAAAAAGACGTTATCATTCTGATGGACAGCATTACCCGCCTGGCACGGGCCTACAACCTCGTTATCCCGCCAAGCGGACGTACGCTTTCCGGCGGGATTGACCCGGCTGCGTTCCATCGTCCGAAGCGCTTTTTCGGTGCCGCGAGAAACATTGAAGAGGGCGGCAGCCTGACCATTTTGGCGACGGCGCTCGTAGACACGGGCTCCCGGATGGATGACGTCATCTATGAAGAGTTTAAAGGAACGGGCAACATGGAGCTTCACCTTGACCGTTCTCTTGCGGAAAGACGGATTTTCCCGGCGATCGATATCCGCCGCTCCGGCACACGGAAGGAAGAGCTGCTCGTGCCGAAAGAGCATCTTGACCGTCTATGGGCGATCCGCAAATCGATGTCTGATTCTCCGGACTTCGCAGAGAAGTTTATGAGAAAAATGAAAAAAACAAAAACGAATCAGGAATTCTTCGATTTGATCAACCAAGAATGGAAGCAGGCAAACCTTTCATCATCAGCCCGCCGCTGATAAAAAATGTATTTGCAAATGCAGTAAATGACTGATATAATTCTCTCATATGCGTTCCGGATTACTCCGGAATAATAACTCTGTTTCCACACGGGATTCAGGGCGGAAGGAGATGGATACAATGAAAGCAGGAATTCATCCTAATTTCAAAAAAGCAACAGTTAAATGCGCTTGCGGAAATGAATTTGAAACAGGCTCAGTAAAAGAAGAGGTACGCGTTGAGATTTGCTCTGAATGCCACCCATTCTACACTGGACGTCAAAAATTCGCTTCTGCTGATGGTCGTGTTGATCGCTTTAACAAAAAATACGGTCTTAAGTAATAATAGATTTTACAGGCAGGCAAGAATTGCTTCTTGCCTGTTTTTTATGTCCATAAACAGGAAAAAAAGGGGAGCGGATAGCCTATGTACATAATGAAGCAAAGCGGATGGCTTGAGCTGATATGCGGCAGCATGTTCTCTGGGAAATCAGAAGAGCTGATCCGCAGAGTGAAAAGAGCGACATATGCGAAGCAGGAGGTCAAGGTGTTCAAACCTGCCATTGATAATCGCTACAGTGAGGAGGCCGTCGTTTCTCACAACGGCACATCCATGACAAGCCACGTCATCTCGTCTTCGGCTGAAATATGGGATCATGTCAGTGAAAGCACGGACGTCATCGCGGTAGATGAGGTGCAGTTTTTCGGCGAATCGATCATCGGCGACTTATCCTCGCTTGCGGATAAAGGCTATCGTGTCATCGCGGCCGGACTTGATATGGATTTCCGGGGAGAGCCGTTCGGCGTGGTGCCGAATCTGATGGCGGTTGCCGAATCGGTGACGAAGCTGCAGGCGGTCTGCTCCGTTTGCGGGTCGCCGGCAAGCCGTACGCAGCGTTTGATTGACGGGAAGCCCGCTTCCTATGATGATCCGGTCATTTTAGTCGGCGCGTCGGAGTCATACGAAGCGAGATGCAGACATCATCACAAAGTGCCGAAAAAAACAGACTGATAAATAACCCTTTTCATGAAAACATCGGTAAAAAATCCGGTGTTTTTTTGACGTTTTTTCAAAAATTGTAGTTAAATAACTTAAAAAAGAGTATGAAAAAATTAAGTAATTTTCATCTCTTGAATTTTCATTTTTACAGGCATAAAATGACTAAGTAATGTAAATAGTTATGAGACATTGTTCGAATAATTGTCAAAAAAAGATATAGCAGATCGCGATCACACTAGCCAAAATGGGTAATTACTTAACTTTGTTAACTATTTGAAGAAAGAAGGAGATTTTCTTGAATAATATTAAAGTAACGAAGGAAGGCAACTTAGAAACTACTTTAAGAGGAAAAGAAGTTCTATCTATCCCTACTTTAAATAAAGGTGTTGCGTTTTCGGCAGAAGAAAGAAAAAGCCTTGGATTAGACGGGCTGCTTCCTCCGACAATTCTGTCTCTTGATGAGCAGGCAAAACGCGCATACGAGCAGTTTCAAGCTCAGCCGGACCGCCTTCGCCAAAACGTATATTTGAATGATTTGCAAAATCGTAACGAAGTTCTTTTCTTTAAATTGCTTCAAAACCATCTTCGTGAAATGCTGCCGGTTGTTTACACACCGACTGTCGGTGAAGCGATTCAAGAATACAGCCATGAGTACAGAAGACCTCAAGGGATTTACCTTTCTATCGATAACGTGGAAGGGATTGAAGAGGCATTTGAAAACCTTCATGCCACTGCCGGAGATATTGATCTGATCGTTGCGACAGACTCAGAAAGCATCCTCGGAATCGGTGACTGGGGTGTAGGCGGTATCAACATCGCCATCGGTAAATTAGCGGTATACACAGCTGCCGCCGGTATTGACCCAAGCCGTGTTATTCCTGTCGTTCTTGACGTCGGTACGAACAATGAAAAACTTCTGAACGATCCTTTATACATCGGTAACCGCCATGAACGTATCCAAGGCGAACGTTACGAAGCTTTCGTTGACGCTTATGTAAAAGCTGCGCTTAAATATTTCCCTAAAGCTCTTCTTCACTGGGAAGACCTTGGAAACAAAAACGCGCGCAATATCATGAAGAAATACAACCATGAAATTCTTACATTCAACGATGACATTCAAGGAACAGGCGCGATTACGCTTGCAGGTGTGCTTGCGGCTATGAAGAAAACAGGCGCGTCTATTAAAGACCAGCGTGTGGTTGTCTTCGGTGCGGGATCTGCCGGAATCGGAATCGCTGACCAAATCCGCGACACTATGGTGCTTGCCGGTCTTTCTGAAGAAGAAGCCAACAAAGCGTTCTACACAATGGACTACAGAGGCTTGTTAATTGAAGGTATGGAAAACATTCTTGATTTCCAAGAGCCGTACCTGCGCACAGCTGAAGAAATTAAAGATTGGAAACGCGATGAAAATGGACAAATTCCTTTCATTGAAGTGATCCGTCAAGCGAAACCGACAATCTTAATCGGTACATCAGGCCAAAGCGGCGCGTTCAGTGAAGAAATCGTCAAAGAAATGGCAAAACACGTTGAGCGTCCGGTCATCATGCCGATGTCTAACCCGACACCGCTTGCTGAAGCCGTTCCTAGCGATCTTTTCAAATGGACTGACGGCAAAGTGCTTGTGGCGACAGGAAGCCCGTTTGACAATGTAGAGTACAATGGCGTTTCTCATGAAATCGGACAATCTAACAACGCATTCGCGTTCCCTGGACTTGGTCTCGGTTCAATCGTTGTAGAAGCGAAAGTGATTACTCCTGCAATGTTTGCAGCAACTGCTGACGCAATCGCAGAAAGCGTTGATTTTGAAACACCGGGTGCAGGCCTTCTGCCGAGCATGAGCGACTTACAAGAAGTTTCAATTAAAGTTGCGATCGCCGTAGCGGAAACTGCCATTAAAGAAGGCGTGGCAAACCGCATTCCTGAAAATGTAGAACAAGCCGTTCTTGATGCAATGTGGAAACCGCAATATAAGCAAGTTGTCGCTAAATAATTTTTACGATTAATTTTACAGTCCGAGGGAAAGCTTTTATGTAAAGGCTAAAGTATACGGACATTAAGGATTTGGAGGAGAACATTTTGAGCTTCTTAGATATTTTAATCCTCCTGGCGCCGATCTTTTTCGTGATCGTGCTGGGATGGTTCGCAGGTCGCTTCGGAAGTTATGACGCGAAGTCAGCAAAAGGGGTAAGCACCTTAGTTACGAAGTACGCGCTTCCGGCGCATTTTATCGCTAGTATTTTAACCACTTCAAGAAGTGCGTTTTTATCACAGGTTCCTTTGATGGTCGCTTTGATCATTGGGATTGTCGGATTCTTTATCGTCATTCTGTTGGTTTGCAAATTTATCTTCAAGTATGATTTAACGAATTCATCTGTATTTTCTTTAAACTCTGCACAGCCGACATTTGCTTTTATGGGTATTCCCGTACTAGGAAGCTTATTCGGAGCAAGCGAAGTAGCGATTCCTATCGCCGTTACGGGTATCGTGGTTAACGCCATCCTTGACCCGCTTGCGATCATTATCGCTACTGTCGGTGAGTCATCTAAGAAAAAAGACACTGAAAACGAGAACTTCTGGAAAATGACTGGTAAGTCTATTCTTCACGGTCTTTCCGAACCGCTTGCGGCTGCACCGCTTATCAGTATCATTCTGGTACTCTGCGGTGTAACACTCCCTGGCTTGGGAGAAAAAATGCTTGATCAGCTCGGAAGCACAACGTCAGGTGTTGCGCTCTTCGCCGTCGGTGTAACTGTCGGTATCCGCAACATTAAGCTCAGTCTGCCGGCTTTCGGTATCGCTTTGTTAAAAGTTGCCGTTCAGCCTGCGCTGATGTACTTGATCGCTCTTGCAGTCGGACTTCCGGCTGACCAGATCACTAAAGCGGTATTGCTCGTTGCATTCCCTGGATCTGCGGTAGCGGCGATGATTGCCACACGTTTCGAAAAACAAGAGGAAGAAACTGCGTCCGCGTTCGTGATCAGTGCGATTTTATCTCTCATCTCACTGCCGATCATCATTGCGCTGACTGCATAATGAAAAGCTCCCTGTTTCAGGGAGCTTTTTTGATTAGAATTGAAATTTAAAAGGCGAAAATCTCGTTTTTTTTCTGGGTTTCTTATGTTCTGAAGAAGCGGCTGTTTCTGAGAGGGGAGCTGTCTGGGCAAGTTCCTGGATGCGGGAGGCCAATGTCTGCAATTCGGTATTGAGGTCGTCAATTTCCCGCCTGTGCTGAAGAAGCTGATAAGACACCCCTTCATCCGCCTTTTGTTTCAGCTGGCGTTCAAGCTCCTCTATCCTTGAAAGCAGATGGCTCTCACCTTGTTTCTCTTTCGTGAGAATGTCCAGTTTGCGCTCCAGCTCTGCCAATCTTTGTTCAGCGCCGCCATTGATTTTCGGACGCTGCAAAATGAAGCCCGTCCGTTTTTTCGGCTGCCGGGGCACTTGAACGTCCAGAAGGGCAGTGCCTTCAGAAATTTGCCGTTTGACCGATTTCAGCACATCAAGATCCTCAGGTGTAAAGGAATAATGTCCGAGCTCATTCCGTTCAGCCGGAAGATTCAGCTGCTTGACCCACCTTTGCACCGTTTTTGCGGAGACGCCGAGCTCTTTCGCGGCCATGTTTGTATTCATGATCACATACCTCCTTTTTGCTAGGTATTCGACCATGAGGCGGCGTTCCCTTCATGTTAGACAAAACAAGAAGGAATTCGCCAAAGAAAGCGGCATTTCTTCAAAAAACGTTACGCTTCATACAATTCAAGCGGAAGCTTGTCGGGATCAAAGAAAAAGGTATACCGTTTCCCCGTCAGCGGATCGGTTCTGATCGGTTCTGTGCCGACGCCCTTTTCCTTTAACTCCCTGACGGCTGCTTCAAGATCGTTTACGGTGAAGGCGAGATGCCGGAGACCCGCGGCTTCCGGTCTGGTCGGCCGTTCGGGCGGGTCGGGAAAGGAAAACAATTCAATTGCATACGCGCCGTCCAGCGCAAGATCAAGTTTATAAGATCCGCGTTCCTTTCGGTATGTTTCTTTTATAATGCCGAAACCGAGAATCTCGGTGTAAAAAGCTTTCGACTTTTCATAATCAGAGCATATGATTGCTATATGGTGGATGGATTTCAGCATATCCGCCCCTCCTTTTTTGCTTCAGTATAACAGAGGCGAATTGCTTTTGACTGGCGATAAGCCCTATACTATAATGAGAATGTTACGCACAGGAAAACAGAGGTGAAGACCGTGTTAGACCGTTTACAGTCAATTGAACAACGATACGAAAAATTAAATGAGCTTTTAAGTGATCCGGAAGTGGTCAACGATCCGAAAAAGCTTAGAGAATATTCGAAAGAGCAATCTGATATACAAGAAACCGTTGAAGTCTATAGACAATACAGAGACGCATCAGAACAGCTTGCCGATGCGAAAGCGATGCTTGAGGAAAAGCTTGATGCCGATATGAGAGAAATGGTGAAGGAAGAAATCTCCGAACTGCAGGGAGAGACGGAAACCTTATCAGAGCGTTTGAAAGTACTCCTCATCCCGAAAGACCCGAACGATGACAAAAACGTAATCATGGAGATCCGCGGAGCAGCGGGAGGAGAAGAAGCCGCGCTGTTTGCGGGAAATCTCTACAGAATGTACTCCCGTTATGCCGAAATCCAAGGCTGGAAGACTGAAGTCATGGAAGCAAACGTGACCGGAACGGGCGGTTACAAAGAAATCATCTTTATGATTACGGGAAAAGGCGCATACTCCAAGCTGAAGTATGAAAATGGCGCGCACCGCGTACAGCGTGTTCCGGAAACGGAATCAGGCGGCCGTATTCATACATCCACGGCGACGGTGGCGTGTCTTCCTGAAGCGGAAGAAGTAGAAGTGGACATCCACGAAAAAGACATCCGCGTCGATACATTCGCATCAAGCGGACCGGGCGGACAAAGCGTAAACACGACGATGTCGGCCGTACGCCTGACGCATTTACCGACCGGTGTCGTCGTTTCCTGTCAGGATGAAAAATCTCAGATTAAAAACAAAGAAAAAGCGATGAAGGTGCTCCGCGCCAGAATCTATGACAAATTCCAGCAGGAAGCTCAGGCTGAATATGATCAGACCCGTAAATCAGCCGTCGGTTCAGGCGACCGTTCCGAGCGTATCCGCACATACAATTTCCCGCAAAACCGTGTGACGGATCACCGCATCGGCCTGACGATTCAAAAGCTGGATCAAATCCTGGAAGGCAAGCTTGATGAAGTGGTTGAAGCGTTAATCGTAGAAGACCAGTCAAGCAAGCTCCAGCAGGCGGAAAATTAAGATGAAGACCGTTTTTGAAGCCCTAAGCTGGGCTTCTTCTTATTTAACCGAAGCGGGAAGAGAAAAAAACGCGGCCGAGCTGCTGCTGTTAAATGATACCGGAATGGATCGGAGCAAACTTCTCGCAAGTCTGCAGGAGCCCGTAGGCGAGGACGAGCTTTATCGATTCAGACGGCACGTGGAGATGCATAAAGAAGGTATTCCGATTCAATATATTATCGGGAAAGAACAGTTTTACGGCAGGGAATTTTTTGTGAATGACGATGTTCTCATTCCGCGTCCGGAAACGGAAGAAGTCGTCTTTCATCTGCTGGACAGACAGAAGCGGGCATTTTCCGAGGCAGAACGCCTGAACGTCATTGATATCGGTACGGGGAGCGGTGCCATTGCGGTGACGCTCGCCCTTGAATGCGGACATTTTTCAGTATCGGCTTCGGATATTTCAAAAGAAGCGCTGCAGGTGGCAGAAAGAAATGCGCAAAACCTCGGAGCGGACGTCTGTTTTTTGCAGGGAGATCTGTTAACTCCTTTTATTTCATCAGGGAAAAAAGCGGATATTATTGTTTCCAATCCGCCGTATATTTCTGAAGAAGAAATGGCGGATTTGTCGGATATCGTCCGTTTCCATGAGCCGCTTCATGCTCTTACGGACGGCGGTGACGGTTTGAAATTCTACAAGCGGTTTATGGAGGAGCTGCCTCTTGTCATGAAAGATAAAGCGCTTGTCGTCTTTGAAATCGGATATAATCAGGGGAAAGCCGTGAAAGACCTGTTCCGTCATTCCTTTCCGAATGCGGAAGTGGAAGTCGTACAGGACATCAACGGAAAAGACAGAACCGTATCCGCGGTCATCACATCATGAAAAAAGCCCGCCGGTGACGCACACGGCGGGCTTTTGTTACAATGGAAAGAAAATGAAAGGGGCATCCGCCTTGAAAAAAGCGTTCGCCTTCGGATGTATACTCGCCGCCGCAGCTTATGCGGCGGGGTTTGTTCTGCCGTTTGGCGTTGATATCATTTTCGGCGCCGTTACGGCTGTTCTTATCGTCACAGCGATCATCGTTTCCGGGTTGGCCGTAAGCGGAGCGGAGCATCGGGCCAATTATCATTCTGAAACAGAAGAAGGACGGCACGCCCGTTTAAAGATGGCCGCCGTTTTCTTTTGCGCCGCTCTCCCTTCAGCCGGCTGTCTGCTGATTACGCTTCTGTAGCCGGATTTTGTCTTTGCAGCAATACGGAATCCCATACCCAATAGACGACGGCTGTTAAAACCGCAAAGATATAAAAGGCTGAATTAGAAAACAGAGATTGGCCTGACGGCTGCAAAAGACCGAAGATGATCCCGTTTGCAATGAATGACACCCCTAAATAATAAAGAAGATACAGCGGATGAAATCTCTTCGGCTTTTTATTCAGAAAGTATTGAAGCGGCAGTGCAAAAATCAAATAAGGAAACAAAAAATAAAACGCCATCGAAATGAAAGCCGCGATAATGAATTGATGAACATACAAAATAGAATAAATGACAGACATACATGCCGCCGACAGCAGCACGGTGTAATTATATTTCATCTGAAAACCTCCTATCAAAATAATATCGTACCATATTTTGAATCTGTCAATGCAGATTATCAGCTTGCTAGATTTTTTTCTTCCCGCCGGTTTAAACCTTTTCCGTCATGTCCATAATGGGACTAGATAAAAAAAGCACGGAGAGGAACGGTGGGGACCGATGAAACATACAATGATGATCTGCATATATATTTTTCTTTTATTATCAGGAGCGCTTGCGGGTTTGACAAAAGAAGAAACGGCGCGGGCATCAGCCGATGAGCCCGTCGTCATACCGGATGAAGCGATCCGGCTCAGAATTTTGGCCAACAGTGATAACGATGAGGATCAAAAGCTCAAGCGCCAGATCAGAGATGCTGTAAACAAGCAAATCACGGACTGGGTGAAAGATATCACTTCCATTGAAGAAGCGCGGCGGCTCATTCGTTCGAAGCTTCCTGAAATTAAAGAAATCGCCAAACAAACGATGAAAGAAAAGGGTGCGCATCAATCCGTTTCAGTTCAATTCAATAAAATCTCGTTTCCGACAAAGCTCTACGGCAATATGGTCTATCCGGCCGGAAAATATGAAGCGATTTTAATTACACTCGGCAATGGCGAGGGCGCCAACTGGTGGTGCGTCTTGTTTCCGCCGCTGTGCTTCCTTGATTTCTCAAACGGCGAAGCGGTGAAAGATCAGGAAGAGGGCGGACAGAAGCAGGAAGAAACGCAGAAACAGACTAAAAAAGTGCTGGATGACGTAAAAGCAAAGGCTGATAAAGCGAAGAAAGAAAATAAAGATGACGATGATACCGAAGTGAAGTTTTTCCTCGTCGATTGGATTTCAGATCTATTTTCCTGAAGTAAAAGGCATAAATCCGGATTCGATTCATAGATTGGAAGAAAGAGTTGATCGAAACGGAGGGAAATATATGTTTTATCAGCTGAGAGTGGCAAGAGATCAAGATACGGAGGCGCTGGAGGCCTTTTTGAAAAAGGCTGATACGGCACATGCGGAAATCGATCAGCAGATCAGCCGGTTTATCGTACTGGAAGACAGCGAAAAAATGATTGCCGCCTGTCTCGGGATCGAAAAATTCAGCGGCGGAAAAGGGCTTCTCCGTTCACTCGTCATGTCAGACAGGCTGAATCAAAGCCATATCGTTACACTGTTTCAAAGTATGGATGTGCTGTGCAAAAAACATGAGATTCAAGATGTCTACTTAGTCGCCAATCAGCCCTCATCTGCTGAGTTTCTGAATGTGATGGGATTTGAAGCGTGCGCCGATGCGCCTGATGAACTGTATACGTCCGAACATTTCCGCAACTCGTTATGCACAGAAGGTTCGTTTTTAATGGTGAAAACCTCTGCCTGATCTAACTTATACACAAGGTTATCCACTTATTAAAAAGTGTTGTCCACAGTTTGTGGATAACACTTGTTTTATTAAAGGACATCTTTTATACTTTCAAAAGGAATACACGAGAGAAAATAAAGTTTTACCGCTTTAAAATAAGGAGTTTGGTTATACATGAAAACAAGAAGATGGTTTGTGGATTGTTCCGCAGAATTATCCACAACCGATCCCCAGATTACACAAGCCGCGGAATTGCTGCGGCAGAATGAGGTTGTGGCTTTTCCGACAGAAACCGTTTACGGACTGGGCGCTAACGCTGAAAATACGGAAGCCGTAACGAAAATATATGAGGCGAAAGGAAGGCCGAGCGATAACCCGCTGATTGTGCATATATCCCATATCAGCCAGCTTGATCGTTTTATCAGCCATATTCCTGAGACGGCGAAAAAGCTTATGAAGCTATTCTGGCCGGGGGCGCTGACCCTTGTTCTGCCGTGTAAGCCCGGTGTGCTGTCACCCCGTGTCACCGCGGGACTTGAGACGGTAGCGGTCAGAATGCCTGATCATCCGGTAGCATTAGCCCTCATCAGCTCGGCCGGACTGCCGATCGCCGCGCCGAGCGCCAATTTATCAGGAAAACCGAGCCCGACGAAGGCCGAGCATGTAGCCCATGATTTAAACGGCCGCATTGCCGGCATTGTGGACGGCGGCGCGACGGGAATCGGAGTGGAATCAACCGTTCTGTCCTGTACGGGGAAACAGCCCGTGCTGCTTCGTCCGGGCGGCGTGACAAAAGAGCAGATTGAATCCGCCGCCGGTCCGGTTCTTGTGGATAAAGGGCTGACCGAAGAAGATGAGGTTCCTATTTCTCCCGGTATGAAATATACACATTACGCGCCTTCTGCGCCGATGGCTATTGCCGACGGCGGCGCCCGGAGAATTCAAGAACTGGCAGACGCATATAAAAGCCGGGGGAAACGAATCGGCATTCTGACAACAGAAGAGAACGCCAATAGTTACCAGGCTGATTATATCAAGGTCTGCGGCAGACGCGCCGACCTTGAAACAGTGGCGTCCGCCTTATACGATGCGCTCCGCAGCTTTGATGAAGCGGAAGTGGACATGATTATTTCTGAGTCCTTTCCGGATACCGGAGTGGGGCTTGCCATTATGAACAGGCTGATGAAAGCCGCAGGCGGCACCGTTATCCATTAACTTGTTCTACCCCTTATCGGACATGCATAAGCTAAACAAGCGGGCACGTCCAAGGGGGTTTTTATTTCATGTCGAATCTATTCATCGGGGAACTTGTCTCCTTAAGCATCATGGCATTTGCTTTGGGGACGGATGCCTTTTCCGTCGGACTCGGAATGGGAATGATTCAGCTGAAGAAAAAACAGATTTTTCATATAGGGGTTGTCATCGGGCTGTTTCATGTCATGATGCCGCTTGCGGGAATGGCGGCCGGGCATCTGCTGTCCGGTTTTTTGGGGATGCTCGCCGTTTACATCGGCGGATCTCTTCTTTTCATTTTAGGGGTGCAGATGATCATCGCCGCGTTTAAACAATCAGACGGGCCGCTCATATCTCCGGCAGGCTCGGGACTGTTGCTGTTCGCGGTCGGTGTCAGTCTGGACAGCTTTTCTGTCGGGCTCAGTCTCGGGATGAACGGTTCCAATCCGTTTCTGGCCGTTACGCTGTTCGGGGTCTTCAGCACCGTTTTAACATGGGCGGGCCTTTTGGCGGGAAGAAAGGTGCAGTCGTGGCTCGGCTCGTACAGCGAAGCGCTTGGCGGAGCCATTTTGATCGGATTCGGGCTGAAACTGCTTTTACCGGTATAAGATACGTAAAAAAAGAAACGAAGATGCCGTTTCTTTTTTCTTCATTTATAATAGGCAGTAAGAGGTGACGGACATGAAAATAATCTTTGTATGTACAGGCAATACGTGCCGCAGTCCTATGGCTGAGGCTCTTTTTAAATCCATTGCAGAAACGAAAGGGCTGGACGTCAGCGTAAGTTCGGCCGGCGTATTCGCGTCTCCGAACGGAAAAGCGTCAGCCCATGCCGTGGAAGCGCTGTTTGAAAAACGGATCGCTCTCAATCACAGTTCATCTCCCTTATCGGAAGAACATATCGAGACGGCTGATCTGGTGCTGGCGATGACGGAACAGCACAAACAGCTGATTGAAGGCCGATATCAAAACAGTCAGGGCAAAGTCTTTACCATTAAAGAATACGTAACGGGGGAAAACGGCGATATCTCTGACCCGTTCGGCGGTCCGCTTGATGTTTATAAACAGACGCGGGACGAACTGGAGGAGCTGCTGACCCTTTTGGCTGATCAATTGCTTGACGGAAAAAGCAAGTGATCTGTCAGAAAATCTGCAAACAGGTCATTTGCAAAACGAATGTGAAAGAGTAGAATGAAATCAACGGATTTCGTAATAAAAAGGACAAGCACACTGGGCTGTCTTCGCCCAGCCACACCTAGGAGGTAAATGAATGAAAGTAGCTATTGCGTCAGATCACGGCGGCGTCCATATCCGCGAAGAAATAAAAAGTCTTTTGGATGAATTGCAGATTGAATACATTGATATGGGCTGTGAATGCGGCGCCGGCTCTGTCGATTATTCAGACTACGCTTTTCCGGTAGCGGAAAAAGTGGTGAACGGCGAAGCTGACAGGGGAATTTTAATTTGCGGCACAGGTATCGGCATGAGCATCTCCGCAAATAAGGTAAAGGGCATACGCTGTGCGCTTGCCCATGACACCTTCAGCGCAAAAGCGACGCGTGAACACAATGACACGAATGTTCTTGCGATGGGCGAACGCGTCATCGGCCCGGGGCTGGCGCGCGAAATCGCAAAAGTCTGGCTGACGACTGAATTTACGGGCGGCCGCCACGAACGGCGGATCGGCAAAATCGCAGATTACGAAGAAAAAAATCTGTAAGAGGTGCTGGACAATGGAAGAGATGAAGCAAAAATGGACGGACATGCTGACTGAGTTTCAAGAGCAGGCAGGACTGACGGACGGCAGTCTGCTGGTGATCGGGTGCAGTACAAGTGAAGCCGCCGGAAGCCAAATCGGCACCGCCGGAAGCGGGGATTGGGCTGAATTGATATACGGCGGACTTAACCGGTTTAAGGAAAAAACGGGTGTACATCTTGCTTTTCAATGCTGCGAGCATTTAAACAGGGCGCTTGTCATTGAAGCGGAAACGGCCGAGCGGTTCAGGCTCCCCATTGTTTCAGCCGTCCCCGTCCCGAAAGCGGGCGGAGCAATGGCCTCTTATGCATACCGGCAGATGCGTTCTCCCGTGCTCGCCGAATCGATTCAGGCTGACGCCGGGATCGACATCGGCGATACGTTCATCGGCATGCATCTGAAACCCGTTGCCGTCCCTGTCCGGATATCAAGCCGTGAGCTTGGAGAAGCACATGTGACGATGGCCCGGACAAGGCCGAAGCTGATAGGCGGAATTCGCGCCGTTTATGAATGCGAATGATGAAAATGCTTTTCCTGTATAATGTTCGTGTTTTCTAATTAAATTTTGTGATTTTTTTAAATAAGCTGTTACATTCACCTGAAAAACCATGTACAATAAGGGTGGTAAAAATAAAGAACAGGAAACGGATAGGAGAGGATCTCGCTGATGAAACATTTACCTGTACAAGACAAACAAGTGTTTAACGCCATCAAAGATGAGCGTAAGCGTCAACAGACTAAGATCGAATTAATTGCTTCTGAAAACTTCGTGACGGAAGCGGTAATGGAAGCACAAGGCTCTGTTTTAACAAACAAATATGCTGAAGGCTACCCCGGCAAACGCTACTACGGCGGCTGTGAGCATGTTGATGTCGTTGAGGACATCGCCCGCGACCGCGCGAAAGAGATTTTCGGAGCTGAGCATGTAAACGTTCAGCCGCACTCAGGCGCTCAAGCGAACATGGCTGTTTACTTCACGATTTTAGAGCACGGCGACACGGTGCTCGGGATGAACCTCTCCCACGGCGGCCACTTAACACACGGAAGCCCGGTTAATTTCAGCGGTGTTCAATACAACTTTGTAGAATACGGTGTCGATAAAGACACGCAATATATAGATTATGAAGATGTGCGTGAAAAAGCGCTGGCGCATAAGCCGAAACTCATCGTTGCCGGAGCGAGCGCGTACCCCCGCACGATCGACTTTAAAAAATTCCGCGAAATCGCTGATGAAGTCGGCGCTTACTTCATGGTAGACATGGCGCATATCGCGGGTCTTGTCGCAGCCGATCTTCATCCGAATCCGGTTCCTTACGCTGACTTTGTAACGACAACGACTCACAAAACACTTCGCGGACCCCGCGGAGGAATGATCCTTTGCCGTGAAGAGTTCGGCAAAAAGATTGATAAATCCATTTTCCCGGGAATCCAAGGCGGACCGCTTATGCATGTCATCGCGGCCAAAGCCGTTTCTTTCGGAGAAGTGCTTGAAGATGATTTCAAAACATATGCGCAAAACGTCATCTCGAACGCGAAGCGCCTGGCTGAGTCTCTGAACAAAGAGGGCATTCAGCTCGTATCAGGCGGAACGGATAACCACCTTGTGCTTGTCGACCTCCGTTCTCTCGGTCTGACCGGAAAAGTCGCTGAACACGTTCTTGATGAAATCGGCATTACATCTAATAAAAACGCGATCCCTTACGATCCGGAAAAACCGTTCGTCACAAGCGGAATCCGCCTCGGTACGGCAGCTGTGACAAGCCGCGGCTTTGACGGTGACGCGCTTGAAGAAGTCGGCGCCATCATCGGCCTCGCGCTGAAACATCATGAAGACGAAGCAAAACTTGAAGAAGCGAGACAGCGCGTATCTGCCTTGACTGAAAAGTTTCCTTTATATAAAGAACTGGACTATTAATAAGGAAGAAACCCGACGGAACCTTAATCCGGCGGGTTTTTTTATGATTTTCTTGAAACTGTTTGTCTTTTTCTGTAGAATCAATAGAAGTGTGAAAAAGTCACTCGGACAACAAAAAAGGAGCTGAACACAGTATGGGAAAGGTTTACGTATTTGATCATCCTTTAATCCAGCATAAACTGACATATATTCGGAATGAAAATACAGGCACAAAGGATTTCAGAGACCTTGTGGACGAAGTCGCGTCACTGATGGCGTTTGAAATTACACGTGATCTTCCTCTTAAAGAAGTGGAAGTGAAAACACCTGTTCAAACAGCGACATCCAAAGTGATTTCAGGGAAGAAACTCGGTATCGTGCCGATCCTGAGAGCGGGTCTCGGAATGGTTGACGGCATGCTGAAATTAATCCCGGCCGCTAAAGTGGGACATGTCGGATTATACCGTGATCCGGAAACCTTAAAACCGGTGGAATACTATGTCAAGCTTCCTTCTGATGTAGAAGAACGCGAATTTATTGTCGTGGATCCGATGCTTGCTACGGGAGGCTCTGCGGTGGAAGCGATAAACAGCCTGAAAAAGCGCGGCGCGAGAAACATTCGTTTTATGTGTCTTGTAGCGGCTCCGGAAGGCGTGGAAGAGCTGCAGAAACACCATTCTGACGTTGATATTTACATCGCCGCCCTTGATGAAAAACTGAATGAAAAAGGCTATATCGTTCCGGGCCTCGGTGACGCGGGTGACAGACTGTACGGAACCAAATAAATCGGAAAACCTCATTCAGGGGTTTTCTTTTTTTATCCAGATATTTGCTGAATGGGCAGAGTTCATACATTTATAGGTGAAATTGTGAACATTCTGTGTATGCTTTCGGTATAAAAAGTTTTTTAACTTTAAACAGATTGACACATGTTAGGGGCTATTGTATGCTAAACGAGGGTATTATGAGAAGGTTTTCATTCCTTTCATTTCTAGTATCCATCCTCATTTTAAATCCTCCAAAAAAACCCGTTATATGAGGATTTATCTAAGCGAATGAAACAGCATCCCGTGGCATCAGGAGGATGAGTGGTTTTTTCGAACAGGCCGTTTTGCGGACAAAAAAGGCCTTCTGCAAGGGTTAACCGCATGTTTTGCCGTATCCAGGAATTATATTACATTTTCATCAGGAGACAGATAGTTGATGGACGATCCCAATCTTACATTCAGCAGACAACGGAGATATGTATTTGTAATCTTAGCAATCTATTTGCTGGGATATGGTCTTACGGCGTATAAAACTGTTTTTTTAGGCCTCTTTTTGGGAACTGTTTTCAGTTTGTTTAATTTGTGGCTCTTGACCAGAAGAATGAATGCTTTTGACAAGGCCGTGGCGAAAGGAAAGTCCATACGATCACTCGGGAGCGCAGCGCGTTGGTGCAATGCGATACTTGCGATGGCTGTCGCCTTTAAATATCCCGATAAAGTCAGTGTGGCAAGTGTGATTATTGGATTAATGACAATTTATCCCGTCATTATGATAGATTCCATTATTCAGCTCAAACGTTCATCAATGGAAGAGAGGTGAAAACCCATTGAATCACGATTACAGAACTATTGATTTGTTTGGTCTTACTTTTAATCTGACAAACATTCTGATGATTACTGTGGCAAGTGTGATTGTGCTGCTGATTGCGATTCTCACTACGAGAACGCTGTCCATCCGTCCGGGAAAAGCCCAGAACTTCATGGAATGGATTGTTGATTTTGTCCGCAATATTATAGGCAGTACAATGGATTTAAAAACAGGGGCTAACTTCTTGGCGCTTGGTGTAACCTTGCTGATGTACATATTTGTATCAAATATGCTGGGGCTGCCGTTTTCTGTAACGGTCGGACACGAGCTTTGGTGGAAATCACCGACGGCCGATCCGGCTATTACTCTGACTCTAGCCGTTATGGTTGTGTCGTTAACGCACTATTACGGCGTGAAGATGAAAGGTTTGAAGGAATACTCTAAGGATTACCTCAGACCGGTTCCGCTTATGTTCCCGATGAAGATCATTGAGGAGTTTGCGAATACGCTGACACTCGGACTTCGTCTTTACGGTAACATTTTCGCCGGGGAAATTCTTCTTGGCCTGCTTGCGAATCTGGCGACGAATTTCTACTCAAACAGCTTCTTTCTCGGTTTGGTCGGCACAGTCGGAGCCATTCTTCCGATGCTTGCATGGCAGGCGTTCAGCTTGTTCATCGGTACCATCCAGGCATTTATCTTTACGATGCTGACGATGGTGTACATGTCACACAAAATCAGTCATGATCATTAAAATCATATATCCATTCGGATAACATTTTAAAGGAGGAACTTTTTCATGAATTTAATAGCAGCTGCAATTGCAATCGGTTTAGGTGCACTTGGTGCAGGTATTGGTAACGGTCTGATCGTTTCACGTACGGTAGAGGGAATCGCCCGTCAGCCGGAAGCAGGAAAAGAACTTAGAACTCTTATGTTCATGGGTATCGCATTGGTTGAGGCCCTTCCGATTATCGCTGTCGTTATCGCGTTCTTAGCGTTCTTTGGCTAAGCAAAAAAGCCTTATATGAACTAAAAATGGCGAAGATCACTCTAAGAGAACCTTCGCCATTGCTTTATGTCTGATAAGCAGGCCGTCCCGAAACGGCTTTTTATCAGCAGAGAAAACCTGCAGAAGGGAGTTGCCGTAGTAGATGTCTCAATTACCTCTTGAATTAGGACTGTCGTTTAACGGCGGAGATATCCTATTCCAATTGTTAGCTATGTTAGTTTTATTAGCGCTTCTCAAGAAATTCGCTCTTGGACCGCTATTAAATATAATGAAACAGCGTGAAGATCATATCGCCGGCGAAATTACGTCCGCTGAAGAAAGAAATAAAGAAGCGCAGAAGCTGATTGAAGAGCAGCGCGTTCTTTTAAAAGAAGCGAAACAGGAATCACAATCACTCATTGAAAATGCGAAAAAACTGGGTGAAAAGCAGAAGGAAGACATTATCCAGGCTGCACGCGCCGAGTCTGAAAGATTGAAAGAAGCGGCGAGAACCGAAATTGTCAAAGAAAAAGAACAAGCGGTTTCCGCACTTCGCGAGCAAGTCGCATCACTTTCTGTCTTAATCGCATCGAAAGTGATTGAAAAAGAGCTTGATGAACAAGCCCAGGAACAACTGATTCAGGACTATCTTAAAGAGGTAGGAGAAAGCCGATGAGTGGATCTGCTGTCTCTAAACGATACGCGTCAGCGCTTTTCGACATTGCCGTTGAGACTTCTCAAATCAATGAAATCGAAGAAGAGCTTACCGTACTAAAAGAAGTGTTCCGGAACGAAGCCGGATTACAGGAAGTGTTAAGCCATCCGAAGGTATCGGCCGCTAAGAAAAAAGAGCTGATTCAGCAATCGTTCGGCGCACTGTCTGAGTCTGTGCTGCATACGATTTTTCTTCTGATTGACCGCCGCCGGTCTTCGATTGTGCCTGATCTCACAGACGAGTTTATCAAACTTGCCAATCAGGCCCGTCAGACAGAGGACGCGGTTGTTTATTCAGTAAAACCGCTGTCAGAAGCGGAAATGTTATCATTGTCTCAAGTGTTTGCAAAAAAAGCCGGAATCGCTTCGCTCAGAATCAGAAATGAAGTGCAGACGGATTTAATAGGCGGCATTAAAGTCCGCATTGGAAACCGGATTTATGACGGAAGCGTAAGCGGAAAGCTTGAGCGCATGGAACGTCAACTTGCCGGAGGAAATCGATAGAAGGGGTGAAACCTAAGTGAGCATCAAAGCTGAAGAGATTAGCACGCTGATAAAGCAGCAAATTCAAAATTACCAATCTGAAATTGAAGTTCATGACGTAGGTACAGTCATCCAAGTCGGAGACGGTATTGCGCGTGTGCACGGCCTTGACAATTGTATGGCCGGTGAACTTGTTGAGTTTTCAAACGGCGTTTTGGGTATGGCTCAAAACCTTGAAGAATCCAACGTAGGTATCGTTATCTTAGGACCTTACAGAGATATCCGTGAAGGTGATGAGGTCAAAAGAACGGGCCGCATCATGGAAGTTCCTGTAGGTGAAGAATTAATCGGACGTATCGTCAACCCGCTCGGACAGCCGGTAGACGGACTGGGTCCGATTCTGACAAGCAAAACACGTCCGATCGAAAGCCAGGCTCCAGGCGTAATGGACCGTAAATCGGTACATGAGCCGCTGCAAACGGGTATCAAAGCGATCGACGCGTTAATTCCGATCGGCCGCGGACAGCGTGAGCTGATTATCGGTGACCGTCAGACAGGTAAAACATCTGTTGCGATTGATACAATCTTAAACCAAAAAGATCAAGACATGATCTGTGTGTACGTAGCGATCGGTCAAAAAGAATCTACAGTGCGCGGCGTGGTGGAAACACTTCGTAAGCATGGCGCGCTTGATTACACGATTGTCGTGACAGCGTCCGCTTCACAGCCGGCTCCGCTTCTGTACCTTGCACCGTATGCAGGGGTGACAATGGGTGAAGAATTCATGTACAACGGCAAGCACGTTCTCGTCGTATATGATGATTTATCCAAACAAGCGGCCGCTTACCGTGAGCTGTCATTGCTTCTTCGCCGTCCGCCGGGCCGTGAAGCATTCCCTGGGGATGTATTCTATCTTCACTCCCGTCTGCTTGAGCGCGCAGCTAAGCTGAGTGACGCAAAAGGCGCAGGATCAATTACGGCGCTGCCGTTCGTCGAAACACAAGCAGGAGATATCTCCGCTTATATCCCGACAAACGTCATTTCCATTACTGACGGACAGATTTTCCTTCAATCCGACCTATTCTTCTCAGGCGTGCGTCCTGCGATCAATGCCGGATTATCCGTATCCCGTGTCGGCGGATCAGCCCAAATCAAAGCGATGAAAAAGGTAGCGGGAACTTTGCGTCTTGACCTGGCTTCATACCGTGAACTTGAAGCGTTCGCCCAATTCGGATCTGATCTTGACCAGGCGACTCAGGCGAAACTGAACCGCGGTGCGCGTACAGTTGAAGTGCTGAAACAAGACTTGAATAAACCGCTCCCGGTTGAAAAACAGGTAGCCATTCTTTATGCGCTGACAAAAGGATATCTTGATGATATTCCGGTTGCGGATATCAGACGTTTTGAAGAAGAGTACTACATGTACCTTGATCAAAACCATAAAGATCTGCTTGACGGCATTGCGAAAACAGGAAACCTTCCTGCTGATGAAGACTTCAAAGCTGCAATCGAAGGCTTCAAACGCACATTTGCACCAAGCAACTAACCCTTAGAAGATGAGAGAAAAAGGTTCTCTTTTTCTCTCTTTTTACGCAAATGAAGAATAAAGGTGGTGAAATCTTTGGCCTCATTACGCGATATTAAGTCAAGGATCACGTCAACGAAAAAAACAAGCCAGATTACAAAAGCCATGCAGATGGTATCCGCTGCGAAGCTGAACCGTGCGGAAACCAACGCGAAGTCATTTGCTCCGTATATGGATAAGATCCAGGAGGTTGTGTTTAACGTCGGAAAAGGCGCGAAAAACGCGAAACACCCGATGCTTGTCTCAAGAGAAGTGAAAAAGACGGCGTATCTCGTCATTACGTCTGACCGCGGGCTTGCGGGTGCGTTTAACAGTTCGGTTTTGCGAAACGCTTACCGCACCATTCAAGAACGCCATCAGTCTAAAGATGAATACACGGTGATTGCAATCGGCAGAGTCGGCCGCGATTTCTTCAAAAAACGGGAAATGCCGATTTTGTCTGAGTTAGTGGGGCTTGGCGACGAGGTCACTTTTGCTCAGATTAAAGATTTGACCCGTCAGACGGTTCAAATGTTTATCGACGGCGCTTTTGATGAACTGCATTTGGTGTATAACCATTTCGTCAGTGCGATTTCACAGGAAGTGACGGAGAAAAAAGTGCTGCCTTTAACGGATTTCGGAACGAGCGGCGGGAAGCGCACGGCTTCTTACGAGTTCGAACCGGATGAAGAAGAGGTGCTCGAAGTGCTGCTTCCTCAATATGCGGAAAGCTTAATTTACGGCGCGCTTCTTGACAGTAAAGCAAGTGAACACGCTGCGAGAATGACAGCAATGAAAAATGCGACTGATAATGCGAAAGAACTCATTGATTCACTTTCGCTTTCATATAACCGCGCGCGTCAAGCGGCGATTACACAAGAAATTACCGAAATTGTCGGCGGTGCAGCCGCTTTAGAATAGAAAGATTTTGTCAGGAGGGATAGCGATGAAGAAAGGACGCGTAAGTCAGGTGCTTGGACCGGTTGTCGACGTACGTTTCGAGGACGGCCACTTGCCTGCGATTTATAATGCGATTAAAGTTTCACAGCCAGCTACAGGCGAAAATGAAGTAGGCATCGACCTAACGCTAGAGGTTGCTCTTCATTTAGGCGATGATACAGTCCGTACAATTGCCATGGCATCTACGGACGGAATTCAGCGCGGAATGGAAGCTGTTGATACAGGTGCGCCGATTTCCGTTCCTGTCGGTGATGTGACTCTCGGACGCGTATTTAACGTACTGGGAGATAAAATTGATTTAAATGAACCGCTGCCTGCGGATGCTCAAAAGGACCCGATCCACAGATCAGCTCCTTCATTCGATGAGCTTTCAACTGAGGTTGAAATTCTTGAAACGGGAATTAAGGTTGTTGACCTGCTCGCTCCTTACATCAAGGGCGGTAAAATCGGATTGTTCGGCGGCGCCGGCGTAGGTAAAACCGTATTAATCCAGGAATTAATCAACAACATCGCGCAAGAGCACGGCGGTATTTCCGTATTCGCCGGTGTAGGAGAGCGTACTCGTGAAGGGAACGACCTTTTCTACGAAATGAGCGATTCAGGCGTTATCAAGAAAACAGCCATGGTCTTCGGACAAATGAACGAGCCGCCGGGCGCACGTATGCGTGTAGCACTGACGGGTCTTACAATGGCTGAGCATTTCCGTGATAAACAAGGACAGGACGTACTGTTCTTTATCGATAACATTTTCCGTTTCACACAAGCGGGTTCAGAGGTTTCCGCGCTTCTCGGCCGTATGCCTTCTGCGGTTGGTTATCAGCCGACGCTTGCGACAGAAATGGGTCAGCTTCAAGAGCGTATTACGTCTACAAACGTTGGTTCAGTTACATCTATCCAGGCGATCTACGTGCCTGCCGATGACTACACTGACCCGGCTCCGGCGACAACGTTCGCTCACTTGGATGCGACGACTAACCTTGAGCGTAAATTAACTGAAATGGGTATCTACCCTGCGGTTGATCCGCTGGCTTCCACTTCCCGCGCGCTTGCTCCGGAAATTGTCGGAGAAGAGCATTATGCGGTGGCGCGTGAAGTCCAGTCAACGCTTCAGCGTTACAAAGAACTTCAGGATATTATCGCGATTCTCGGTATGGACGAATTAGGTGAAGAAGACAAGCTTGTCGTTCACCGCGCACGCCGTATCCAGTTCTTCCTTTCTCAAAACTTCCACGTAGCTGAGCAGTTTACGGGACAAAAGGGTTCTTACGTGCCTGTTAAAGAAACGGTACGAGGCTTTAAAGAAATCCTTTCCGGTAAATATGACCATCTTCCGGAAGATGCATTCCGTCTTGTGGGACGCATTGAAGAAGTCATTGAGAATGCAAAAGAGATGGGTGTAGAAGTTTAATCTGGTCCTAGGAGGGTAAAAGCATGAAGACCGTTAAAGTCAATATCGTTACTCCCGACGGCCCAGTATATGATGCTGATATTGAAATGGTAAGTGTAAGAGCCGAGAGCGGTGATCTCGGTATCTTGCCTGGCCATATTCCGACCGTGGCTCCGCTTAAAATCGGCGCTGTCCGCCTTAAAAAAGACGGACAGACCGAATTGGCGGCTGTCAGCGGCGGATTTTTAGAAGTCCGTCCTGATCAGGTCACTATCCTTGCACAAGCCGCTGAAACAGCGGAAAGCATTGATAAAGAGCGCGCCCTTGCTGCGAAAAAGCGGGCGGAAGACCGTTTGAACAAACGATCAGATGATACTGACATTCGTCGGGCTGAGCTTGCGCTACAGCGGGCTGTAAACAGATTGGATGTTGCAGGAAACTAAAAAAGAATCCTTCTCGGCTGTCTGAGAAGGATTCTTTTTCTATATTAACGCATAAGAGATTCATAGACGCCGATAAGCGGATGATCCTCTTCTTTTTGCAGATATAAATGTTCGCAGCAGTTGTCGGTGTGCCACGTTTTGTTTCCTCTCCGCACACCCGTCGTATAAGCGCCGTCCGTATACGGATAAGGTTTGACGACCCATTCGGCATCGTCATGGTGTCTGATGGCGCAATCGATGACATACACGCTGAGCATTTTCTCAAATTCGTCAATCGGCAGGTTCCAATCCGCCAAAAGCAGCTCTTTTATGCTGCGGAAGTAAAGAGCTTCCACTTCCAGCAGGCTGCCGCGTGAATAATCAAGAGAAATGTTGAAAAACTGACATAATTCTTTCAGTTCCTCTGTTTGAGACTGTCTATAATCATAGTAGAATGCTATCGCTTCCCACTCGTGGTCAAATACGGGAAGTGTTTCTCCATACTGCTTTTCCGGATGAAAAAAGGAATGATTCATATTCCCATCTCCTTTCCAAAAAAGTATACCATGCCGGAGAACGGACATTTAAGCGGGGATTGCCCCTAATTTTGGATAAAAATTCTGATGTAAAAATGATCATCTTTCTCTCTTCTTCTTATATAATAAGAGAGGATATGAGGGGCGGAAAAAATGAAAGGAGATGGAATTTGTGAATGTATTGGGGCAGCAGGCCGCAATCAGCATCCTGGTTCACCTGGTATGCATTGCGGTGACATGGTGGGCGCTTCAGGCCGTCAACTTTGATCCGCTGATCCGAAAAGGAAAAATAGTGCAGGCGAGGCTGCTGATCATTCTTCTTACCATTGCGATCGGTACGGCAGTCGCCAACTTCTTTTTAGATTATCTTACCTATTCGAAACAGCTTCCATACTTATTTTAAGATGTTTCGTCTGTTGAAATGAAGGGAATCGCTGGGTGAGAAACCAATTTTTCTTCACCCGCTTGGCGAGTTTTGACGAAGTTTTCCATGTATCGCTTTCCCCGGCTCCGGCAAAAATGGGAGTAAGGGGGAGAGATCGATATGAAGAAAAAAAGAGCAGGCCGCATCATCTTATTTTTTGTTTTTTTAAGCGCCTTAATAGCGGTATTTCATTCCATTCATGCAAGTGAGCTGTCTCCGCTTGCCCAGATTGCCGAAGGAATGGAGCGGCAGCAGGTCACTGTAGATGAATGGACGCTTCATGCGAAAGAAAATCTGAACCTGTCACTGAGTGAATTTGATGACAAGGTAAAAGAACTGAAGACGCAGTATCCGCAATATCATTGGGAATCCGCGCGGGAAGATAAAATCGTAAAGACCGTCGGCACGTATTCTGACAAAAAAAATCACACAACTTTTAAACTGCAGCTCGTCACTACCCTCAAAAACCAGAACCCAACTTCGTATTTATTATATGAGCAAATGAGCCCGGAGCAACCGGAAAACTGGAATGATACATATGAACAGTTTGAACGGCAGGCACATGACATATTTCAAAATAAAGTATTTATTTTTACTTGTCTAAAGGGTCATTTAAATGATAATATGAGTATTGTTTTGCAAAAAAAAGCAGAACAGCTCATGAAAGAATTTGAAGCAAGTCCAGTTGAACATGTAGTTGAGCCTCATTTCGTTTCTGTTTCTGCATTTACATATAAGTGGACAGATTACATCATGACATCGAAACATAAGATGAATGTGCAAGTTGCGCTTAGAAGTGCGGGAATGGGCGAAAAACATACCGTTACGGTTGGCACACCAATCGTGACGACTGAATATTAATATAGAGAATATAGGGACGCGGAGGGGAATACCTTGGAAAAAATCATCGTCCGCGGCGGTCAGAAGTTAAACGGCACAGTGAAAGTTGAAGGAGCAAAAAATGCCGTTTTACCAGTTATCGCTGCATCTTTATTAGCAAGTGAAGAAAAAAGCGTAATATGTGATGTACCTACGCTCTCCGATGTATATACAATTAATGAAGTGTTGCGTCATTTAGGAGCAGATGTGCATTTTGAGAATAATGAAGTTACCGTAAACGCTTCTTACGCTTTAGAAACAGAAGCACCTTTTGAATATGTGCGCAAAATGCGTGCGTCAGTGCTTGTTATGGGCCCTCTGTTAGCCCGTACGGGTCATTCAAGAGTAGCGCTTCCGGGCGGCTGCGCAATCGGCTCAAGACCGATTGATCAGCATTTAAAAGGCTTTGAAGCAATGGGTGCAAAAATCAAAGTAGGCAACGGCTTTATTGAAGCAGAAGTAGAAGGCCGTCTGCAGGGCGCAAAAATCTATTTAGATTTCCCAAGTGTGGGTGCGACAGAAAACTTGATTATGGCAGCTGCTTTAGCTGAAGGAACAACAACGCTTGAAAACGTGGCAAAAGAGCCTGAAATCGTTGACTTAGCGAACTATATCAATGCGATGGGCGGAAAAATCCGCGGAGCCGGCACAGGCACCATTAAAATTGAAGGTGTCGAGAAGCTTCACGGCGTAAGACACAACATCATTCCTGACCGTATTGAAGCGGGTACTTTCATGGTTGCTGCGGCTATCACGGAAGGAAATGTATTAGTCAAAGGTGCGGTTCCTGAGCATCTTACGTCTTTAATTGCGAAGATGGAAGAAATGGGAGTCAAAATTACGGATGAAGGAGAAGGCCTTCGTGTCATCGGTCCTGCCCAGCTGAAGCCGATCGACATTAAAACGATGCCTCACCCAGGATTCCCGACTGATATGCAGTCGCAAATGATGGCGCTGCTTCTCCGTGCGAGCGGAACAAGCATGATTACTGAAACTGTGTTTGAAAACCGTTTTATGCATGCTGAAGAATTCCGCCGGATGAATGGCGACATTAAAATTGAAGGACGTTCTGTGATCATTAACGGTCCTGTACAGCTGCAAGGCGCAGAAGTTGCCGCTACGGACCTGCGTGCGGGCGCGGCGCTGATTCTTGCGGGATTAGTGGCTGAAGGTCATACACGCGTCACGGAACTGAAGCACTTGGATCGCGGTTATGTGAATTTCCATCAAAAACTTGCGGCTCTCGGCGCTGACATCGAGCGTGTCGTTGATGAAACGGCCGCTGAACAAGAAAGCAAAGAAGTCGTAACTGACCTAAACGCATAATGGCTGTAAAAACAGTATGTCAATCTGGCATACTGTTTTTTTATGGTTTATCATCATTATTATGCTCTGATTTCCAAAAAAGAATACGTTTTTCGCGTGAAAAATGGAATAAAGATTCTGTCCAAAAGGAAGTCATATTAGCTTGTCCCTGCCCATAAGATGAAGTAGAGTCGAATCCCAAGCAGGAGGCAGCTGATATATGAAACCGATTGTATTTCTACTATCCGGGCTGTGTATACTTATTCTTCTAGTCCCCACCATTCTCGTCCTTCCGTTTCAGGCAGAAAAAGGAGCAGCCGTAAACAGAGAGCCCGGACACAAAACAGCACACACCACACGAGAAACAAAAGGAGCAGAAACATTGAAAGAATCACCTGTATCCATTCCGGTTTATCGGACATCCAATCATTCTGTAGAAAACATTCCGCTTGAAGAGTACGTGATCGGTGTCGTGGCTTCCGAAATGCCCGCAGATTTTAAACCGGAGGCCTTAAAAGCCCAGGCGCTCGCCGCCCGGACATTCATCGTCAGACTGATGGTCGCTGACTCAGCCGTCCAGGCGCCGAAAGGATCACTGGTGGATGATACGCAAATGTTCCAAGTCTATCAAAGCAAAAGCCAGCTGAAAAAAGAATGGGGTTCTAAGTACGCACACAACCTCAAGAAAATCACAAACGCGGTGGCCGGCACGCAAGGAAAGATTTTAACGTACGATAACAAGCCGATTGAGGCATCTTTCTTCTCTACGAGTAACGGGTATACGGAAAATGCGGAAGCCTATTGGACAAGCGCCATTCCTTATTTAAAAAGCGTGAAAAGTCCGTGGGATAAGCAATCGCCGAAATATCTTGCCACCCAGACCTTCAGTGTGCCGGAGTTTCAGCAAAAGCTCGGCGTACGGCTCTCAGGACAAAACACGGTGGGACAGATTACAGCCAGAACGCCGGGCCATCAAGTGGCAACGGCCGTCATCAACGGCAAAAAGCTGAAGGGAAGAGACATCCGGGAAAAACTCGGACTCCGTTCTGCCGACTTTGAATGGAAACGAAACGGCGGCAGCATCACCATTACGACAAAAGGATTCGGCCACGGCGTCGGCATGAGCCAGTACGGGGCCAATTACATGGCGGAGCAGGGAAAATCAGTGGCGGACATCGTCAAGCATTATTATCAGGGAGTGGACATTTCCGAAGCAGATTCATTTTTAAACAAATATATGGCGAAAAAATAGACGCTTTCATGAGCGTCTGTTTTTTTGAAAACTATTCCATAAACGGTAAAGCAACCAACAGACTCATATAACGAAAGCCTAAAGGCTGACAAATGTCGATTGAAGGCTGAGCGCCGGGTGTAAATCACTGATAAAAATGCCGCTTCTATGTGAATATACGCAAAAATAATGAGGAACGCCGTCCTATTTATTTCCCTTTTCATCTCATTTACGATAAATATTGTTCGGCGTTGAACGTAAATCTATTGAAAAGGGGAAAAAGCAATGAAAAAAACATTTTCACTCATACTCATGCTCGGATTGATGCTGACTGCTGCATCTCCTGCTTTTGCTGCCGAGAATGCAAACGAGAAGACTCTTTCATTTAAAAACAATACCGCCATTTTACTTGATGCGAGCGGCAGTATGGCAAAACGGATTGACGGTGTTTCTAAATACAACATGGCAAAAGAAGAAATTGTCCGTTTTGCGGATCAAATTAAATCTAAATCACAGGTCAGAATGACGGTTTTCGGTTCGGAAGGCAATAATAAAAACTCCGGAAAGGTTCAATCTTGTGAATCCATTCGCGGTGTGTACGGATTCCAAAGGTTTGACAGACAGAGCTTCCTTAACTCTCTTAACGGAATCGGGCCTACGGGCTGGACACCGATTGCAAAAGCATTAGAGGATGCGAAGGCTTCCTTTACCGGTTTGCACAAACTTGGCAGTAAATCCGTTTTCCTGTTGACGGACGGCGAGGAGACATGCGGAGGAGATCCTGTTAAGACAGCGAAAGAACTTCGCAAACAGCATATTAAAGTCAACGTGATCGGCTTTGACTTTAAGGAAGGCTTCAACGGCCAGCTTCACGAGATTGCCAAAGCGGGCGGAGGAAAATATTACGAAGCTCACAGCCAAAAGGATATGAACCGCATCTTTACAATGGCAGCGAGTTCATTAGCGGAATAAGAAAAGGTGCCGTTTATCGGCCCTTTTTTTTATTTTTATTTAACAAAAATTTCAAGAAAAGGTGAAGAGAAAACTGTAAAAAGAATCAGATTCCGGACTTATATTACAAAAAGGGCGAAAAAGGCATTAAATCTGTCATCATTTATCCAATCTTTTTAGGATGATGCGCATAATTCTGTTCATTTTTAACGGCGTACAGCCGCTTATACAAAAGGAATCCCGCCCTATATCTTTTTGCATACACGTCATCTAGCATAGAGAAGAGCCGGGGGCCCATCGGCCAAAAACAAACGGAGAGGAATGAAGGAAATGAAAAAAATGTTCACTGCGGGGATTGTCGGACTTTTGACGCTTTCACTCGGATCACCTGTTTTTGCAGCTGAGAAAAAGCACGAAGAAACAAACGTTGCTGTGCTGTTTGATGCAAGCGGAAGCATGATACAAAAAACAGGGGGAGAGCGTAAAATAGATGTTGCGAAAGAGTCTGTCACTTCTTTTGCGGAAGTTCTTCCTGAAGACACGAATCTGATGCTTCGGGTATTCGGGCATAAGGGCAATAATAAAAACTCAGGCAAAGCCGTATCATGTAATGCGACAGAAACGTTATACGGCCTTCAGCCGTACGCCGTGACTCCATTTGAGCAATCACTCAGCAAGATTAAACCGACCGGCTGGACACCGATTGCGAAAGCGCTTTCTGATACGCGTGAAGAATTTGAGCGGGCCGGCGCCACAGGGAAAAACGTCGTATATCTGATCACAGACGGTGAAGAAACATGCGGCGGTAATCCTCAGGCCGAAATTCAAAAGCTCCGTAAAGCGAACGTCAACACGATCGTCAATATCATCGGCTTCAACTTCGGCATGAAAGGAAGCGAAAGCCTTGAAAAAGCGGCGGAAGCGGGAGGCGGCACATATGTCTCAGCTGACAGCGCGGACGAGTTCAAACAGGCTTGGGAAGACGCTGCAAAGGATTTAGCAAAAGAATAGGTTAAAAAAGGACGCCCGCGCGGCGTCTTTTTTGTTTAGAAAACGGAACCGCGGGAATGATACGGATAAAAGGAGATGAACGCTGTTGTTAAAAGGAGCAGGCATTATATTAGTGCTGGCGGCAGTCGTTTTTGTTCTGATGGGAATTTTTCTGAAGCTTGCCGCCTTCATATTCGTCAGTATATTGGCCATTATCGCCGCAGTTATTTTATTCACCATTCTGAGCAGACATCATCGCAATGAAACATAGAGTCCTAAGAGGGCTCTTTTTTTAAACCGCAAATTCGACAAAATACAGGGATTGTGGAAGAATAAAAGAGAAGGATACTGCGGAGGGGAAAACAGTGGATGAAAAAACAACAGCGGTAAGAGACATATACCGCTATGAAAAAGGGGTATTAACAAAGACGGCAGATCGGATGGTTTCAGAGTATCCGCTGACCGTCATGGTGAACGGGCAGGAATTTGTTACGCTCGTCTGCACGCCTGACCATTTAGAGGAACTCGTCATCGGATTTCTCGCATCAGAAGGCGTCATTCGTTTTGAAAAAGAAATCAAAAGCTTTACTATAGATGAAAGTCTCGGGTTTGCATATGTTGAACTGACGAATCCCGGAGTGCTTGAGCAAAAAGACTATACGAAGAGGGTCATCGGTTCATGCTGCGGGAAAGGCCGCCATTTTTACTTTCAGCAGGATGTGAAAACGGCCAAAACCGCCGTCAGCCGTATCACTATAACTCCTGAGACGTGCCTTCGCCTGATGAAGGAGATGCAAAGAGGAAGCGGCACCTTCCAGGAAACGGGCGGCGTCCATAATGCGGCGCTGTGCGATACGGAAAAGCTGCTCTTCATGAGGACGGACATCGGGCGCCACAACGCGCTGGATAAGCTGTACGGCTGCTGTTTGAAAAACGGAATGCCGGTCCGTGACAAGCTGATCGTCTTCAGCGGCCGGATTTCCTCGGAGGTTTTATTAAAAGCCGCAAAAATCGGCGTGTCGATTGTCATTTCAAAATCGGCGCCGACGGAGCTCGCGCTGCAAATGGCGGAAGAGCTGAACATAACCGCGATAGGTTTTGTCAGAAACGGATCATTTAACGTATACACACATCCTGAACGGGTTGAACAATAGAAAGGGGTCTTGGGCTTATGAATACAGAAACGCGCCGGGTGACAGACAAAAGGGAAAGGCCGCTCAGGGATCTTCGTATCTCTGTAACCGACCGCTGCAACTTCAGATGCACGTACTGTATGCCAGCCGAATTATTCGGACCGGATTATCCATTTTTACAAAAGACGGAATTGCTCTCCTTCGAGGAGCTTGAGCGGCTTGCGAAGCTGTTTGTCGGCCGCTTCGGCGTTGAAAAAATCAGGCTGACGGGCGGAGAGCCGCTCATGAGAAAAGATATGCCTGAATTGATCAAAAAACTTGCGCGCATCCCCGGACTTAAAGATATCGCGATGACGACAAACGGCTCTCTGCTTCCCGTGTATGCGGAAAAACTGAAGCAGGCGGGGCTGCATCGCGTGACAGTCAGCCTCGATTCTTTAGAGGATGAGCGGTTTAAGGCCATTAACGGCCGCGGGGTTTCGGTGAACAAGGTGCTTGAGGGCATTGAGGCGGCAAAAGCGGCCGGACTCGGTGTGAAAATCAATATGGTTGTTCAAAAGGGTGTCAATGAAAAAGATATCCTGCCGATGGCCCGCTATTTTAAAGAAAAGGGTCATATTCTCCGGTTTATTGAATTTATGGATGTAGGCAATACGAATCAATGGAATAAAAAAGACGTGATCACGAAGGCAGAGATTATTGATCTGATCAACCAGCACATGCCGACGGAGCCGATAGAAGCGAATTATAAAGGAGAGGTCGCTTCCAGGTTCCGCTATCTTGACGGTTCCGGCGAAATCGGCGTGATTTCCTCCGTCTCGGATGCATTCTGCGCCTCCTGCAACAGAGCGCGCCTGTCGGCGAGAGGCGAGCTGTTTACGTGCCTGTTTGCGTCAAGCGGCTATGATGTTCGGAAACTCGTGCGCGGCGGTCTGACCGATGATGAATTGACGGAATCCATCGCTTCTGTCTGGAGAAATCGCACGGATCAGTATTCAATTGACCGCGCGCTTTCTAAAACGGATGGGAAAAAGAAAGTGGAAATGTCTTATATAGGCGGATGAAGAAAAGCTTGCCCGGACAAGGGCAGGCTTTTTTATTCACAATATGAGAGCGGTCTGTTCAAAAAATACCGATGACAGCCGAAATATATGATAGGAATTTTGATGCAGGACAATCAAGTTATGCAATTCCAAAGCCATACAATATGTTAAAATATAACCAATAGAAATTAGAAAAGGTTGTGAAAGGGGCATGACCGCATACGAGATTCCGTCATCTCAAGTTGGAGTCAAGATCAACAAATGGTACAAGCACATTTTAGCGTTTCAAGCGGCTGATGCCATAAAGCTGAAAGAGGAAATTGATGAGGATATACAACGTATGGAGGAAGACCAGCTGCTGCTGTTATATTATCAGCTGATCAGCTACCGCCATCATATTATGCTTGATTACGTCAAGCCGGAATGCACCGAACAATCACAGATTCAGTACAGCGAGCTGCAAAAGACGATCGAAAGCACGGACAGCATATCGGGACTGTCTGAGTATTATTTCCATTTGTTCAGAGGGATGTATGAATTCGATCACAATAACTATGTTGCGGCTATTTCTTTTTACCGGAAAGCGGAAAAACTCCTTTCATTTGTCGAGGATGATATAGAGAGGGCGGAATTCCATTTCAAGATGTCTGAAGTGTTTTATGTCATGAAGCAGACTCATTTTTCCATGAATCACGGGATTCAGGCGCTGGATACGTATATGAAACACGATTTCTACAGAGTGCGGAGAATTCAATGCCATTTCGTCATCTCAGGAAACTACATCGACTGCAAAAACTACGACAAAGCGCTTGAGCATTTAGACGAAGCCCTCCGCCTTTCTTTGCTTGAAGGACAGCCCCGCCTGATCGGGTCTTCGCTTTACAATCTGGGGAATTGTTATTCTGAAAAGCGAGATCTGGATGAAGCGGCCCGGTACTTTAGAAAAGCGGTTCCCGTTTTTGAAGAGCATCAGCTTGAACAGCTTCCGAAGGCGCTGTTCAGCTTAACGCACACCCTTTTCAGGCTGCATGATGACCAAGCGGCCCTTACCTATTATGAAAGAGGGGTCATGATTGCGAAAGAACGGGGCGATCGATTCAGTTTAGAGAAGTATAAGTTTTTACAAGCGCTTTATTTGGAGTCACTCAATATGGATTTAATCCATGAAGTGTTTGACTATATGAATGAAAAATCGCTGTATGTGTATATTGAAGATTTCGCCTTGGAGGCCGCCGTTTACACAAGCGCACATGAGCAATATAAAGAAGCGGCGTATTTTTATGAAAAAGCGATTCGCATGAGAGAAAACATTCAAAAAGAACAATGTTTATACGATATATAATTTTCTTAACCATCTGATCAGCAGATGGTTATTTTTTTTATGCACATTATAACGTTTGACCATAGAAAAAAACGGAAAAATCGCAAAAGAGAGAAAAAAGTATGATGGGAAGGAGGGATTTGTTGTTCGGATTCAATGATATGATAAAGTTTTTCGTATCATTTCTCATCATTCTGCCGATGGTGTCTGTCATTCATGTGTCGGGACACAGCTTTATGGCCATGCTGTTCGGAGGCAAGGCATCATTGGATATCGGAATGGGGAAACGTCTTTTAAAAGTAGGGCCGATTCAGGTTCGGCGTATCTACTTCATAGATTCTTTCTGCAAGTTCGGCGAATTGCGGATAGATAACCGTCTGACGAGCGCGCTCGTCTATTCCGGAGGCTGTCTGTTTAATCTCGCTTCTATCTTTTTAATAAATCTGCTGATCATAAAAGATGTCCTCGAGCCAAACTTATTTTTTTACCAATTTGTCTATTTTTCAACTTATTATGTTTTCTTTGCCCTTCTGCCGGTGCAATACGGGGATAATAAGCTGTCAGACGGATTGGCTGTTTACAAAGTGCTCCGCTACGGGGAACGCTGTGAAATCAATAATTGAGAGTTGAAATGTTTGCTATCAGGCTGAAAGGGAAGAAAACAAGTACACAGAACAAAAAAGGAGCTGAAGAGATCATGAGTCAAGATAACGGTTTAAAAGACAAAGTAAAAGGCGGCATGAACAAAATGAAAGGGGAAGCAAAGGACAAAGCAGGCGACATGGCAAACAAGTCCGACTTAAAAGCGGAAGGTAAAAAAGACAAAGCGAAAGGCAGCCTGCAAAAGGGTGTGGGCAAAACGAAAGATAAACTCAGTGATGATTAATTTGATAGTGAAACACAGCAAAAGCCCAAAATATTTTGGGCTTTTTGTTATGAGAAATGACAAAAATTCCAGTTCATTTGGTTAATATTCACTAAATTTTTAAATATTCTATAAATTCACCGGCGATTTCTTTATAATATTCACAAAGAATGTAACCTTTCTTCACATTTGATTAAACGTTTGTTGAAGAAAAAAATGAGAAATCGGTAATTTCTGCAAAAGGAATCGGGTCGTTCACCGTCGAATAACTTTTATCACTTAACATTTCATGAGGTGAAGGGGGTGACGGCCGCCTGCATCGTTTCGGTATGACCATGCGGATTGTGTTTGACTATCACTAAGGGGGAATACAGATGAAACTGACACCGGTTGAACAAGAAAAATTGCTTATTTTTACGGCGGGAGAGCTCGCTAAGCAGCGGAAGGCGCGCGGCGTTCTGCTGAATTATCCCGAAGCCGCCGCATATTTGACCTGTTATCTGATGGAAGGCGCGAGAGACGGAAAAAGCGTTGCTGAGCTGATGGAATCCGGCCGCAATGTATTGACGGAAAAAGACGTTATGGAAGGCGTTCCGGAAATGCTGGACAGCATTCAGGTGGAAGCGACGTTCCCGGACGGGGTTAAGCTTGTCACCGTTCATCAGCCGATCAAGGCGGAGGTGAAGTCATGAAGCCGGGAGCGATTCAAGTCGCAAAGGGGATCATCACCATTAACGAAGGCCGGAAGACGCTGGAGGTGTCAGTCACCAATAACGGAACACGGTCAGTGCAGGTAGGATCGCATTTTCATTTTGCCGAAGCCAACGGCGCCCTTTCCTTCAATCGGGACAAAGCAATCGGCATGCGCCTTGATATCCCGTCAGGCACATCTGTCCGTTTTGAACCGGGAGAAGAGAAAACCGTCACGCTCGTGGAAATCGGAGGGCGAAAAACGGTCAGAGGTCTCAACGGCATGGCCGATACGTATATGGATGAGCGGGGAAAAGAGAAGACTCTGTCAAATCTTAAAAAAGCCGGATGGATGGAGGAGGCGATCCGATGAAAATGTCACGTGAGCAATACGCAGAACTGTTCGGACCGACAACGGGAGACAAAGTCAGACTCGGAGATACGGATTTATGGATTGAAGTCGAAAAAGATTTCACGAATTACGGTGAAGAAATGATTTTCGGCGGAGGGAAAACAATCCGGGACGGCATGGGGCAGAACGGGCGTATCACCGGGAAAGACGGAGCGCTTGATCTGGTCATTACAAACGCCGTTATCCTGGATTATACCGGAATCGTCAAGGCGGATATCGGGGTGAAGGACGGCCGGATTGTCGGCGTCGGAAAAAGCGGCAATCCTGATATTATGGATGGGGTGGACCCGCACATGATTATCGGTGCCGGAACAGAAGTCATTTCCGGCGAAGGGAAAATCGTAACGGCCGGCGGGGTGGATACGCATATCCACTTTATCTGCCCGCAGCAGATGGAAGTCGCGCTTTCTTCAGGCGTGACCACGCTTCTCGGCGGCGGAACGGGTCCTGCGACGGGAAGTAAAGCGACGACTTGTACATCCGGTGCATGGTACATGTCGAGAATGCTGGAAGCGGCCGAGGAGTTTCCGATCAATGTCGGTTTCTTAGGAAAAGGGAATGCATCCGATAAAGCGCCGCTGATCGAGCAGGTGGAAGCAGGCGCGATCGGCCTGAAGCTGCATGAAGATTGGGGATCAACGCCAAGCGCCATTAAAGCTTGCATGGAAGCAGCGGATGAGGCGGACATTCAGGTGGCGATCCATACAGACACGATAAATGAAGCGGGCTTTTTAGAAAATACGCTTGATGCGATCGGCGACCGGGTTATCCATACATATCACATAGAGGGAGCCGGCGGAGGCCACGCACCGGATATTATGAAACTCGCATCTTACGCCAATATCCTGCCGTCCTCTACGACGCCGACGATCCCGTATACCGTCAACACGATGGACGAGCATCTTGATATGATGATGGTCTGCCATCATTTAGATTCAAAAGTGCCTGAAGACGTGGCGTTCAGTCATTCACGCATCAGAGCGGCCACCATTGCGGCGGAGGATATTCTGCACGATATCGGCGCGATCAGCATGACGTCATCTGACTCGCAGGCGATGGGCAGGGTGGGAGAAGTGATTATCCGGACATGGCAGGTGGCCGATAAAATGAAAAAACAGCGCGGCGCTCTATCAGGAGAAAACGGCAATGACAATGTGCGCGCCAAACGCTATATCGCCAAATACACGATCAACCCGGCCGTCACTCACGGCCTGAGCCATGAAGTCGGTTCCGTTGAAAAAGGAAAGCTCGCCGACCTTGTACTATGGGACCCGGTTTTCTTCGGCGTCAAACCTGAACTTGTGCTCAAAGGCGGCATGATCGCCCGCGCCCAGATGGGAGATCCGAATGCTTCCATTCCGACGCCTGAGCCCGTGTTTATGCGGCAGATGTACGCATCATACGGTAAAGCAAACCGAAATACCTCTATTACATTTATGTCCCAGGCCGGTATCGCAAACGGTGTGCCGGAAAAGCTCGGCCTTGAAAAAATGATTTCTCCCGTACGGAATATCCGTAAGCTGAGTAAGCTCGACATGAAGCTGAATGACGCGATGCCGAATATACAAGTCGATCCGAAAACTTATCAGGTGTTCGCCGACGGAGAAGAGCTGGCATGCCAGCCCGTCAGCTATGTTCCGCTCGGACAGCGTTATTTCTTATTTTAATCCCTCTTCGGCCGGTTTCCCGCCGGCCTGTTTACACCTCTATTGCCAACTTGATTTCATCCTGCCGCCCGTTTTAGTGTATATTAGTAGTTGACAAACAAATGAAATGTAACTATTTCGGTTACAACGGTGGTGAAAAACATGATTAACAGCCGTCTTGCTGTGGCCATTCACATTCTATCGCTGATCTCAACGGATGAACGGGCGTCATCGGATATGATTGCGGGCAGCGTAAACACCAATCCCGTCGTCGTGCGGAGAACGATCAGCCAGCTGAAAAAAGCGGGTATTCTGACATCCCGAGCGGGTGTTCCGGGAGCCAGCCTGAAAAAAGATCCGTCGGAGATCACCCTCTTAGAGGTTTACAGGGCGGTGCAGAATAAGGAAGAGCTTTTTGCGGTTCACGACAATCCGAACCCCGACTGTCCGGTCGGCAAAAATATTCAGCGCGCGCTCGATGAGACGTTCGGAAGCGTACAGCGGGCAATGGAGAATGAACTTGCGAGCAAGTCCCTTTATGATGTAATGAATCATCTCTTTTGTTAAAAAGAGATGGGTTCATGCCGCTAGCGTTGTAACAAAAATGGTTGCAAGTGATAATGAGGAAATCACGGTTTTGGCTCCATATTCAGACAAGCCTGGATGCGGGATTGCGATCTGTTTAATGAAGAATCCTCCGAAACTAAAGGAGGTGGTTACCGGGATATTTTTATTTTGCTTAAGACTTATGTGAAGGTGTCAGCTGTGAGCAAGTTAAACAAAAAATGATATCCTGCCTCCAGCAATGCCAAAACCGTTCGCCTCTTAACAATCATTATAAAATTTCTCTAGGAACGATCAGCAGCCCGTTAGCTGCCCCTAATTAAAGATGAGCTGTTACCACACTGTTACATTAGAACTTCCGCTGCTTTTATATCCTTCTGTCGCTAAGACTTGATAAGCCCAATTACTGCCCAGATTCATTCCATGGCTCTTCCATGCGTTAACATGATTGCTGAAAGTGATTGCAGCGTTGCTTCCGGTCGGTCTCTTCGACTGGCGAACACTCCAGTACTGCGTAAAAGTAGTGTTATCGCCATCGATGGAAGGTGCGTTATAACGTGTTGTTGTATATATGTCATATGTACCTCCATCACTCTTTACAGTACCTTTATACGTTCCGGTAGGTCTGTAAGTACCCCATGAATCCACTACATAATATTCGATGAGAGGTGCTCTCGTCCAGCCATATAAAGTCAAATATCCATTGCCATTCGGCGCCCAGACTCCGGCATTATAGTTTATTGTTCTAAATGGCGAGCCTGTAGTCCAGCCTTTACCAACAACGAAATTTCCGGTATTAGACCAATTAACACTGTAATTCCCGCCAGATCCATTGACTGCGTTGACTGTTCCGCCCCCATCTGTCCAATTTTGCCAGTAATCTGTGCCAGCTGCAGAGGCGGTTGCCGAAAACATGCTGATACTCATGAAAGCTGCCGTTAATCCAACTAAGAATTTCTTTTTAAACTTAAACATATGTTACCTCCTATACTATTTTTTCTGACTTTGACATGAGGCAGCACTCGTAAATATTTAACGAACGCCAACGCTTTTGATCGTTCCTTTCAATATAATAGCATGAATACATGAGTGAATATTAAGAACAATTGTAATTTAATTACAAAGACCCAAAAAACTGTATGATAAGTGGTCTTGTTCCGCCATGGCTTTTATCCTTATTTTGCAGAATCACAATTCTTGCTTCTAAACCTGATCAGGAACAGTCGAACAATTGAGTGATTTCAGTTGAAACTCTGAGGAAAATTGAATAAACTTTTTTGAGCTGAAGCCGGAATGTCTGAAAGAATATTTGCAGACAGCTGCATCAGCTGCGCCATTATGCCATCGCCGTATTGGAAAATCCAAAGCAGAAAAACTTTCCCGTTATCGAAGAAGCGGAATAAGAAAAAATCCCGGGCGGATGCGCCGGGATTTTCCTTTTTAATATGTATTGGCATCAATATTATTAAACACGCCGTCCACGATGCCGAGCGTCATGAGGACAATGAAGAGAATGATACCGAGAACGGACAAGCCGACCGTAACAATCAGGTAGATCCCCTGCATTTTCACGAACTTTGCATAATTCTCCAGCATATGTTCCTCTGTCAGTTCATTGAACTGCTCCGCCATCTGTCCCGCTTCATTTGCCGAGCGCATCAGAAAAATGCCGGCAATGATCTGCAGAACGCCGGGAATGGCTCCGATTAAAAAGAAAAACGCGCCCGACAGCGCCGCAAACGCACCCACGATAATAAATAAAATACCTGTCGCTTTTCCCCATTTCGAAATAGAAATAAGCGAACGATTCACTGATTCAGGTTTCAAACTTTGGCACTCCTTTACAAAAAAATACTCACTTTTCATTTATACACTATTCGGTCATTCTTTTGAATATAAAATGTGTTTTTTCATGCCGTGTCCGTTTTTATATCAGAAAATTCCCGAGAAACACCTCGGGAATTACAAAATCGGCGAAAGAAGTCTTGAAATCGATTCTTTAATGCGGATCCACAGCGAACGCTCCTGATATTCTTCATACGTATATTTTCTGGAGACGAGCAGATCTTCTTTAAATGAGGAAATGAGTTTTTTCGCAATGGTGACGTCATAAATAAAGGCGTTGACTTCAAAATTAAGTCTGAAGCTTCTGACGTCGATATTCGCCGTACCGACTGAAGCCGTCTCATCATCGACGACAATCGTTTTTGCATGAATAAAGCCGTTATCGTAAATGTAGACTGAGGCTCCGGCTTTCAAAAGATCGCCGATGTAAGATAAAGTCGCCCAGTAAACGAAAGCGTGATCCGGCTTGTTCGGAATCATGATTTTGACGTCGATGCCTGACAGACAGGCGATCCTGAGGGCATCTAAAAGACTTGAGTCAGGAATAAAGTAAGGCGTCTGAATCAGGATTGACCGTTTGGCCGTTGAGATCATCTTGATATAGCCGTTTTTAATTTGTTCCCATTCTGAGTCCGGTCCGCTCGTGACAATCTGCATCCCGACATTGCCCTTCGGCTCGCATTCCGGAAAATGATTCGGAACGTATGTGAGCGTATGATGATGGGAGGCTTGGTTCCAATCGAGGATAAACCGTGTCTGAATGGCGTGTACCGCCGTGCCTTGAAGCCTGAGGTGCGTATCGCGCCAGTAGCCGAATTTCGGATTCAGGCCGAGATACTCATCTCCGACGTTAAAGCCGCCGACATAGCCGATTTCGCCGTCAATGATGACGAGCTTGCGGTGATTCCGGTAATTGAGCCGCAAATTAATCGGACGAAGCCTGGAAGGAAAAAAGACTTCCACATGGCCGCCGGCGTCCCGCAGCGGTTTGAAGAATTTTTTTCTGAGTGATCTTGAACCGAGTTCATCATATAACACTCTGACTTTTACGCCTTCGCGTGCTTTTTTCACTAAGGCATCGCGCAATTTTTTTCCCAGTTCATCACCTTTATAAATATAGTATTGAAGGTGAATGTGATCTTTTGCGTTGGAAATGTCCTTCATTAAGCGTTTGAACTTATCGCGCCCGTCCGTCAATATCTCCACCGAATTATCCTCTGTAAAGACTGCGTGGTTGTTCATGACAAGCATATAGATGAGGTCTTTATTATCCACAGTCGCCCTGTTGTTAAATTGGAATTGCCTCGACTTCAGATCTTTCAGCTGAAACTTCAGCAGCTTTTCTATCCCGATTTTTTTACGGTCTTCCCACTGAAACAGATGCTTGCGTCTCAGGTTATGGCCGAATAACAGGTATAAAATAAACCCTAAAATGGGAATAAAAAAAAGAACCAAGAGCCAAGCCCATGAAGCGCTGGCATCGCGTCTTTCTTTGAAAATCATGATGACGGCCAAAAGTATATTTAAAACGAAAAAAAATCCGAATAAAATAAATGAAATGCTCACTTTGCAACCCCGCTATATCATATTTATCAAGACTGTGCCCATTAGTATTCCGACAAGTGCAGCAATCTGATTCCCATTTCAAATTATAACATTGACATTTTGAAAGAATAAAGAGCCGGAATCAAAGATGAATGCAGTTTTCTTTCAAAGAAAGTTCCGGGTGCGGTAAAATATGCATATATGAAAAAGAAGACAAAAATGACAGCAAAGGGGAGAGGGCATGAAGCTGGAGCATGCGGAACAATTGCCGGGATTCATAAAAAAAGAAATTCAGAAAATACAAATCGCCATCGCGCCGCTGATGAAAAAAAGCATCATTTACCGTTTTCTTGCTTTCCCGCTCGCCGCTTTTAGTCTGTTTCATCTGGCATCGCTTTTGATTCAGGCCCCTTCCGGGAGAGGAGCTCTCGTATCGGCCGGCATTTTTGCCCTCCTTGCGGCTCTGGGTCTTGCGTTTTTTAAGGAAGCCGGCTATCAGCGGAAACAGGTGCAAAAAACGATCCGCCTTTATATGCTGAACAGAATCAGAAAAAGCGACATTCTGTCCGAGGAACGGAAAAGCGCCTATACCCGGCTGATTGCCGAGGAGCCGTCTGCGATGAAGAGCTTTATTGAATTTTTAACGGAAGAAGACCGGAAAAAAGAAATGCTTTATTAAAAAAGAGCTGACACGCGATCAGCTCTTTTTGTCATTCAAACACCGGGTCGTTCTCATAGTAATATGAATCAGGCGTGTCATACGTATCAGTGCTGTGATAAGCGATAATTCCGATGACAGCGAAGATGACGACTAAAATAAAAGCGAGAATGCCCAATACCACACTGGATGCCGCGTAAAAAAACTGCATTTTGATAAATGACGCGTAATGTGCAAGCATATTTTCTTCCGCGTTTTCTTCTAGTCCTTCCTGAAGGGCGGCAGCCGCTTTTGCCGAGCGCATCAGCATGACGCCGGAAATGATGAGCAGAACCCCCGGAATGGCTCCGAGCAGCGTCACAATGGCTGACAGAGCGGAAAGAGAGCCCGTGATGATCAGAAACACGGCGGTGATCTTTCCCCATTTGGCGATGTCGGCAAGGGAACGGGCTTTTTTATTGAGCGGCTGGTTTTCGTCTTTGTCTTTATCGATGGTGATCATGACAGTTCTCTCCCTAAAATGTTCAAGTCATATCGTTTTCCGTCCATTTCGGCGATACCCGGGAATACGCCCCATTCGGTAAAACCGAATTTTTCAAACAGCTTAATGCTCGGCACATTATGTCCGAAGATAAAAGCCATCAGGCTGCGGATGCCGATTGCCGGAGCGAGTGCCAGGGCTTCTTTCAGCAGAAAGCTTCCTGCTCCTTTGCCGCGGCAATCCTGATGCAGATAGATGCTGATTTCCGCCGTTTTGTCATAGGCAGGACGGCCGTAAAACGTTTCAAAGCTGATCCAGGCCGCCACTTTGCCGGTCTCATCTTCCGCGACCATCAGCGGGCGCCGGTCCGTGTGCCGCAAAAACCAATCCATCCGGTCTGCGGGCGTCACTTCTTCCGTATCAGCCGTTACCATCCGTGAGGCAATCGTCGAGTTGTATATGGCCACCACCGCATCTAAATCCTCCAATACGGCTTTGCGCAGGGTCAAATTCATATTCCGGGATCTCCCTTCACATTTTATTACATAATCAAGTGCAATCTGCACATACTATTTCCAAAAAAGTTTTTTATGGATGTGTATATATTTTCAGAAAAGTGTTCAGAATGTTGCTGAGGTGATGAACAAATGAGAGAGGAAGAAAAGAAAACTTCTCAAGTCAAAAAACTTCAGCGGTTTTTTCGCAAACGCTGGATATTCCCTGCAATCTACTTAGTCAGTGCGGCCGTCATTTTAACAGCTGTCCTTTGGTATCAATCCGTTTCGAATGATGTGAAGGACAATCTGACGAACAACGGCGGAAACTCCGCGTATGACAGCGGCAAAGACGATGCCGTCGAAGTAGGCAAGTCAATGGAAAACGTCGCAATGCCGGCTGCTCATTCTGAAAATGTTTCTGTTGTGAAAAAGTTTTATGAAACTGATGCCGCAAAAAAAGAGAAAGAAGCAGCACTTGTTAACTATAATAACACGTACAGCCTCAGTAAAGGAATTGACTTAGCTGAGAAAGACGGAAAATCATTTGATGTTTCTGCTTCTCTGAGCGGTACGGTTGTTAAAGCTGCTAAAGACCCGGTACTGGGATATGTGGTTGAAATTGAACACTCAGACGGCCTGTCTACTGTCTATCAGTCTTTATCTGAAGTCAGCGTCGATCAGGGCGACAAAGTAAAGCAGAACCAGGTCATCGGTAAATCCGGAAAAAACCTTTACAGTGAAGAAAGCGGAAATCACGTGCACTTTGAAATCCGCAAGGACGGCGTAGCGATGAACCCGCTCAATTTTATGGACAAGCCGGTAACATCTATTGAAAAAGCGGCGGCTGAAGAGAAAAACGCTGTGACAGAAGAAACGGAAGGGTCAATTCAGCAGTCTTCCGAGAAAAAAGATGTGACGCCTAAAAAAGAAACCGAAGAAAAACCAGGTGACAAAGAGGACGGCACAAAAGACAAGACAGATGGTAAAGATGACGGCTCAATGAAAGATTCGGGCAAGTAATCTTGATCCCAAAGCGCCTATCAGCTCTGATAGGCGCTTTTCATATTGCCGCATGTGCCTTTATACTAGTAGAAAACGAAGGAGATGCTGAATGAATAAATGTCTGGCGGCCGGGTGGCTCGTCTTTGTTTTCGTTTCGGCTTTGACGGAAAGCTTTCACGATATGATTGTGTCGCAGACGGTGTCCTTCCGTTTCACGCCGCATCCGGATGTGTCCGGTTTCTTTGTGTTCGATATGGCGGAGCTCGCCATACCGGAAGCGGCGATTCAAAAGCTCGGGCACGCGTTTTCATTTTTTGTGCTCGCCTATTTGTTTTTCAGGGAGCGCAGGCGCATGAAGAGGGCGGTGCTGTATGCATTGGCCGCCGCTTTCCTGACAGAAATCGTCCAGCTCTTTTTCGGCAGAAACGGATGCCTCCGCGATGTGCTGATTGACAGTCTCGGCATTGCCGCATTCTGTGCTTTACAAAGGAAAAAGCACACAGCCAAACATACAAAAACCGGCAGTCTGTGACAGACGCCGGCTTTTTTTTTATATATTATGGTTTGTCGATTTGCTTTTATGAACGATACTTTCATAGATTCGCACGATCAGATCGACAATCGGACGAAGCACATTTGAAAATCTGAACAGCAGGAATCCGACAATGAGGGAAACGATAATGCTTCCGAGCACATCGATCGGATAATGGTGGCCGACCCAAATTCTTGAGAAGCCGGTCAAAAGGCCGAAAATCACAAGCGGCCAGCCGAGTTTTTTGTTGCGGAACAGAATCGCAATTGAAATCGCCAAAGCGCCTGTCGTATGGTCACTCGGAAATGAAGCATCCGCGGCATGGGGGATCAGCGTATGAACCGTATGCTCGACAAAGGGGCGCGGCTCGACATAGACTTTCGTGATGAGGTAGTTGATGATAAGCGCTGCAACACCCGTGAAGCCCGCGTACAGGGCGTTTTGTCTGCCTTTTGTGCTTCCGAACAGCCACATGGCAAGCAGGAAAAGGGCGTAGGCGTAAATGGCGTATTCCGTAATAAATACCATGATAGAGTCGAGAATGGCACTATGGTGCGACAAACCATTGATCGCTTTAAATAGTTCGTAATTCACAAATATCACCTTTTATCTTTATTTTATATGAACAGTGTAATGCTTTTTTCTATGAGACACAATTGGTATTAAAAATAATCATAAAAAAGTAAACAGAATGAAACGTGACTGTATTACTGTGCGTCAAGTATGCGGGAAAAGAATAGCCGAAGGAGTTTTGTCCGTTGCTGAAACGTTTGAAAAACGCCGATCTGCCGCTTGTGTTTGTCATTATGCTGCTTTGCGGATTCGGCTTGTTAATGGTGTACAGCGCCAGTGATGTGATGGGGTCTCAGCGGTATGGAGATCCATCCTATTTCTTCCATAAACAAAGTACCTCTTTACTGATCGGATTATGCTTATTTCTATTTGCCGCCTGTCTGCCGTATAAGCGGTATGCGCGGCTTGTACCGCTGTTTGTGGTCGGTTCGCTGGTATTGCTGCTGCTCGTATTGATACCGGGAATCGGGCTGGAGCGGAATTTTTCCCGCAGGTGGCTGGGAGCGGGCCCGCTTGTCGTACAGCCGTCTGAATTGGCTAAGATCGCGATGATTTTGTATTTCGCTTCGATTTATACGAAAAAGCAGCCGTACATTCATCAATTTGTGAAAGGGGTTCTGCCGCCTTTAGTGATTTTGGGAACTGCTTTTCTGCTGACATTGGCGGAGCCTGATTTAGGGACGGCTTCCTTAATCCTGGCGGCGTGCGGGTCGATTTTATTATGTGCCGGCTTGAAAAAGCGCCATCTGTTCGTGCTCGGCGCGACGGCGGTGTCCGGGGTTGTTTATCTCGCATTTTCGGCTTCCTATCGTGTGAAGCGCCTCGTTTCCTTTACCAATCCGTTTGGTGACGCGAACGGGGACGGCTATCAGCTGATTCAATCCTATTTTGCTATTTCCGGAGGCGGGTTTTTCGGAAGAGGGCTTGGAAACAGTGTTGAAAAAATGAACTATCTGCCTGAGGCGCATACCGATTTCATTATGGCCGTGATCAGCGAAGAACTGGGGATATTCGGTGTTCTGATCGTTTTGGGATTATATTTTGCGTTAATGCTTCTCGGCGTAAAAACGGCCGTGCGGGCTGATGACCCGTTCGGGAAGCTTCTTGCCATCGGAATTACGTTTCAATTAATGTTTCAGGTTGTATTGAATTTGGGAGCGATGAGCGGACTTCTCCCGGTTACGGGTGTGCCGCTTCCGTTTATCAGCTACGGCGGTTCTTCATTAATTATGACGCTGTTTTTGTGCGGCATACTGGTCAATATCAGTACATATGCGAAAAAACAACCCGTACGGCATAAGCGGCCTGTCCCGCATGAAAAAAAGGTTTCTTCTTTTTAATGAAGCTGAAAAAACGCCCGGGACATTTCTGTCTCCGGGCGTTCTGCCTGTTTATAAAGCTCCTGGTCCTTCTTCTCCGGTGCGGATATTAATCGTGTTTCCGATTTCATAGACGAATATTTTGCCGTCTCCGGGCTCTCCCGTTTTCAGCACTTTTTTCGCCGTTTCCACGACTTGATCAACGGGGACCTTGCTGACAACGATTTCCACTTTCAGCCGTTCATACACATTGCTTTCAATTTTGACTCCGCGGTACAGTTCGGTGTGGGCTTTTTGAAGGCCGCAGCCGTGTACGTTGGAGAAGGTCAGCGATGTGACTCCGATTTTACCGAGTTCCTGTTTCAATGTTTCAAACTTAGCCGGACGCGTAACGATTTCTACCTTGAACATTTGACCGCTCATCTAAGCCACTCCTCACTTTATAAGTCCTGATATGCTTTTTCCCCGTGCATCGTTAAATCAAGCCCAAGTGACTCTTCTTCTTCACTGGCGCGCAGGGGAATGAACAGACCTACAATTTTAATGATAACGAAAGTGACAATAAATACAAATACATAGGTTGCCGCAATGGCCGCAATCTGCTTCCAGAGCAGTCCCGGATCGCCGTAAAACAGCCCGTTTGCCCCGCCGTCATTGACGGAAGTGGTTGCGAATAAACCGGTCGCGATGCCGCCCCATGTCCCGCCGATCCCATGCAGGCCGAAAGCGTCAAGCGCATCATCATAACCGAAAGTCTTTTTGAGCCAATAAACGCCCCAAAAGCAGACAAGCCCGCCGATGAAACCGATTACGATGGAAGAGAACGGCGTAACGAACCCGGCAGCCGGCGTAATGGCGACAAGCCCGGCGATTGCGCCTGATACAGCACCCAGCATGGTCGGTTTTTTATTCAGCATCCATTCGATTAAAATCCAGCCGATAATTCCAGCTGCAGCCGCGGTGTTTGTGTTAATGAAGGCAAACATCGCGATACTGTCAAGCGTGAGGGCGCTGCCGACATTGAAGCCGAACCATCCGAACCAGATGAGCGCTCCGCCCAAGAACGTGTAAATTAAGTTGTGAGGCGAAGCAGCCGTGCCGTCCTTGCGTTTCCCGAGCACAATCGCCAGCACAAGCCCGGCGACTCCGGAAGAAATGTGGACGACGTTTCCGCCTGCGAAGTCAAGCGCGCCCATTTGGCCGATCCAGCCGCCGCCCCATACCCAGTGCGCAACGGGCGTATATACGAGGGAAGCCCATAAAAAGGAAAATACAAGAAAAGCACTGAATCTCATGCGTTCAGCAAATGCTCCGGAAATAATGGCCGTCGTCAGTACGGCAAACGTCATTTGGAACATCATGAACAAGGAATGCGGGATCGTATCACTGTAACTTCCGGGTTCAAAGCCGACCCCCTTCAGCCCGGCCCATTCAATCCCGCCAAGCCATGTATTGCCGGGGGCAAAAGCAAGTGAATATCCGTACAAAACCCAAACGACGGATACGATGGCGAGAGAAGAAAAACTATGCATCGCCGTGCTGAGCACGTTTTTGCTTTTTACCATTCCGCCGTAAAACAAAGCCAGCCCGGGGGTCATCAGCCACACGAGTAAAGCGCAAAAGAACATAAATACTGTATCGCCCATCTGCATGTTGTATTCCTCCGTCTCATTCAGAATGTAATTGTGATTAATTCATTATTATAGAGAAAAAAGAACGATAAAACATTTTCGTGTAAGGTTATCTGACATGGTTTTTTGCGTTCATAATGCTGCTTTTTCAAATGGGTGCCGTGCGACTTTATATCCATAAAAAGAGCGCCGGAGCACGGCGGAAGAAATCCTGTCCGGGAAAGAGTAAAATAAACGGGGTGAGAAACACTAACTGCATCAGGAGGAATCATTATGACAACATCATTAAATCTGCAATTTGAAAAAACGGCTTTGGTCCTTATTGATTTACAAAAAGGCATTGTGCCGATGGATAAAAGCGGTACCGTTGTGCCGAACGCGAAAAAATTAATTGAGGTGTTCCGGGAAAAAGGCGGATTTATCAGCTTTGTGAACGTGGATTTTCATGACGGAGCGGATGCGCTGAAGCCGCTGACGGATGAAGAGGCGGCGGGCCATTCGGCTCCGCCGGCGGACTGGGCTGAATTTGTGCCTGACATCGGAGTGAAAGAAAATGATTATACGGTAACAAAACGGCAGTGGGGCGCGTTTTTCGGCACGGACCTGGACCTTCAGCTCAGAAGACGGGGGATCGACACGATTGTGTTATGCGGGATTGCGACAAACATCGGTGTGGAGAGCACGGCGCGAGAAGCTTTTCAGCTCGGGTATCAGCAAGTTTTCGTAACTGACGCGATGGCGACATTCAGCGATGAACAGCACGAAGCGACACTCAAGTTTATCTTCCCGAAAATCGGCAGAAGCCGGACGACGGAAGAATTTATCGCACAGACAAAATGACAATCTCCAAAAAAAGCCGCGTCCTGTTCTTGACAGCCGTGGCTTCGGGGACGATGCTGAACCCATTGAACTCGTCGATGATTTCTCTTGCGCTTCACAGTATTCAGCATGAATTTCACCTGTCGTTTACAACGGTGTCCTGGCTGATATCGTCCTTTTATCTGGCCAGCGCGGTGGCGCAGCCTGTTACCGGGAAGCTCGGTGATATGCTCGGCAGGAAGAAGCTGTTTTTGATCGGGCTTCTGCTTGTTGCCGTCTCAGCGGTCGGCGCGCCGTTTGCGCCGACTTTTATGACTTTGCTGGTCATGCGGCTTTTTCAATCAATCGGAAGCAGCGCGATATATCCGTCCGGCGTCGGATTGATCCGTTCAAATATACGGGAGAAGCAGGCTTCGGCGCTGGCCGTCCTGTCAATCTTTGCATCAGCCATGACGGCGCTCGGTCCGACTCTCGGCGGTTTTCTGATCGTTTGGGGAGGGTGGCCGGCAATCTTTTTCGTCAATCTGCCGTTTATCATTCTCAGCTTTTTTCTCGGAATGTATATGTTTCCGAAAGATGAAAAACGCGAGATCGGCGGCTTGAAAGGTGTGCTCCGCCAGCTTGATACGATCGGGATACTCCTGTTTGCCGGGGCGATTATCCTTCTCCTGTCGTTTTTATTGTCCTTCAGTACGAAGCCTCACTATACAGAAGGCGTATTCGGGCTTTTGTTTGTCGGGCTGTTTATCTGGCGCGAGCTGAAAACAGAGAAACCGTTTATTGATGTCAGGCTGTTTAAAACGCATCGGAAACTATCGTCGGTGTATATTCAATTTATTTTGCTGAATATATTCTTTTACTGCATCTTTTTCGGGCTTCCGAGCTATTTTCAGGATGAAATGCATTTGTCCGTTCAGACAAGCGGGTTGATTATGCTGTTTATGTCGGGCATGAGTATTCTGGTGTCGCCTCTGACCGGAAAATGGATAGATAAGAAAGGGCTTCTTCAGCCGATTGTTGCCGGAACCTGCCTGACCGCGATCGGAGCGGTGCTGTTAACGTTTTTCTTTCTTCAGGCGCCCATGATAGGAAAAGGGCTGATCCTGTCCGTGCTGGGTGTCGGCTACGGCTTCGGAAATGTCACGTTTCAGGCGGCCATGCTGACAACGAGCCCCGCCGACATGGTCGGAACAACGTCCGGCCTGTTTCAGACCTGCCGGTATCTCGGTTCGATTTTGTCTTCTGTCATTTTGGGCATTCTTTTCGGAAAAGAAATTACCGCCGGCCATTTTCATATGCTTGGGACGATTCTTATCGTTGTCGGCGCTGTAAGCCTTTTGATGGCGTTCCGGTTTTCGGTTCTCCTCAAAAAAGCCTCTTAACAGGCGCAACAAAAAGAGACGGGCTCTCCCCGTCTCTTTTTTTGTGTAATGTGCTCAAAAATCAAAACGATTATTGTCGATAGCGACCAATGTTATTTACGGAATTTTCAGTTATATTTTTTCACATGTGATGTAAGAAAAACGTACATGTGGGAGGGAGAAAATGAAAAAAACAACGAGTGATCGGCTAAGCAATAAAGATTTACTGCCTTTAGAAGACGGCGAACGGACATGGAAAGCGGTGAATTTTGCATCCATCTGGATGGGTTGTATTCATAATATCCCGACCTACGCGACTGTGGGCGGGCTCATTGCGATCGGCCTTTCTCCGTGGCAGGTGCTCGCCATTATCGTGACGGCGTCACTGATTTTGTTCGCCGCTTTGGCCTTGAACGGCCATGCCGGAACGAAATACGGCCTGCCGTTTCCGGTCATTATCAGGGCTTCTTACGGAATATACGGGGCTAACATTCCGGCGCTTCTCAGGGCGTTTACAGCCATCATGTGGCTCGGAATTCAAACATTTGCCGGGAGCACGGCTTTGCACATTCTGCTTTTGAACATATGGCCGGGCTGGGGGAGTCTCGGCGGAGATTGGAATATACTCGGGCTTCATCTGCCGGGTTTTCTGTCGTTCATTTTCTTTTGGGGCATTCATCTGCTTGTACTGCGGCACGGCATGGAATCGATCAAAAAATTTGAAGTGTGGGCGGGCCCGCTTGTTTATCTCGTCTTCGGCGGCATGGTCTGGTGGGCGATAGATATTGCCGGCGGGCTCGGACCGATTTACTCACAGCCGGGAAAGTTCCATACCTTTTCTGAAACGTTTTGGCCGTTTGCCGCCGGAGTGACGGGCATTATCGGAATATGGGCGACGCTGATTCTGAATATCCCTGACTTCACCCGGTTCGCCGCGTCGCAAAAAGAACAGATTCGCGGCCAGTTTTACGGGCTGCCGGGAACGTTTGCGCTGTTCGCGTTTGCAAGCATCACGGTGACATCCGGATCACAGGTAGCATTCGGAGAACCGATTTGGGATGTGGTGGAGATTTTGGCCCGGTTTGATAATCCTTTCGTTATCGCTCTTTCGGTCATCACACTTTGCATCGCCGCCGTCTCGGTTAACGTGGCGGCAAACATCGTGTCACCGGCCTATGACTTGGCGAATGTCCTGCCGAAGTATATTACATTCAGGAGGGGAGGGTATCTGGCCGCCGTTTTGGCCCTGTTCACAATACCGTGGAAGCTGATGGAGAGCGCCACGAATGTTTATGCGTTTCTCGGGCTCATCGGCGGGATGCTCGGACCGGTGGCCGGGGTGATGATGGCTGATTATTTTATCATCAGAAAAAGGCAGCTCTCAGTTGAAGACCTTTATTCGGAAACCGGACAGTACACTTATTACAAAGGCTATAATTACCGGGCCTTTGCCGCGACTTTTCTCGGCGCGTTTATTTCTTTAATCGGGATGTACGTCCCGGCGTTCGCCGGCATCTATGATATCTCCTGGTTTGCGGGTGTCATTTTGTCATGTCTCGGTTATACGGCGCTTATGTATATTCATCCTCCTTATGTAAAAGCGGCGGGACGAATCGCGCAGGAAAGAGCGGCCGAATAAAAAAAGCCGGGGCTGCCCCCGGCTTTTTGTCATATTAGTCTGCGATTGAAACGTTTCCGTCCGCTTGAAGCGGCGTTCTTTTTTTCTGGCTCCAGCCATACAGGAGTAAAGCAATCAGGACGAACAGCCCCGCGGCCAGATAAATCGAATGGAATCCGGCCGAAGCGACAAAGAGGCCGAATACATAGGATCCGCCGGCAATCCCGCTGTCAAAGAAAGTGAAGAAGGTAGCCGTCGCAAAGCCTGAACGGTGTCCGGGCGAGTTCTGAATCGCCAGCGTCTGCATGCACGGTACGATAGAGCCGTATCCGAGACCGATTACCGCACCGGACAAGAGAAGCATGAGGGCGCTGTTTGTCATCGCCAGCATGCAAAGCCCCGCGGAGAACACGATAATCGACGGATAGATGACGATTCCCGGCCCCACTCTGTCAAACAGCTTTCCTGTGAAAGGACGGGCGGCCATCATCGTCACTGCGAAACAGACGAAGAAATAGCCGCTGACATCCAACAGGTGGATCGTCTTGGCATAAACGGATAAATATGAAGTCACACTTGAATAACAGAAAGAAATGGACAACCCGACAATCGCGATTTTAAGCGCGCCTTTTTCAAACATGTCGGAGAAAGAAAAACGGAAGACAGTCGTTCCGCTGTTGTTTTGATCCGGCACACGAATCATAAAAGCAATCAGCAAGCCTAAAGAAACAAATACGGCAAAAATCGTAAAGAAAACCGGGAACGAAATGACTTTCACAAGACTCAGCCCGAGAAAAGGACCGATCGCCATGGCAAGGTTCATAGACATCGCAAAATAACCGAGCCCCTCGCCGCGCCGCTTGGCGGGAATAATGTCAGCGGCAATTGCGCCCGTGACCGTCGTTAAAATGCTGAACCAGATGCCTTGGAAAAAACGCAGTCCGAGCAGCAGATAGAAATTGTGTAGCGGCAAATACAGATAAGAAGACAGGGCGAACAGCGCCAAGGATACAATCGTCATTCTTTTCTTGCCGAACCGTTCAATAATCGCCCCTGAAAAAGGACGGGTAATAATAGCAGATAACAGGAACAGGCTGATCAAAAGCCCTCCTTGCGATTCACTGCCGCCAAGCTCCTGAATCATATAGATAGGCAGCACGGCCAAAAATGTATAAAAGAACACAAAGACAAATAAATTCACGAGTACGACCATAATAAAATCTTTGGTCCAGATCGAGTCAGATTTACTCAAAAGTACAGCACTTCCCTTTCTTTTCTATTTCGTTAAAAACACATTCAGAAACTCAGAAAAAGCTTCCTTATCTCCATCTTGGAAATCCGCAAGCATGTCTTCCTCGAACTTCAGCATCTCTTGATTGATGCTGTCGTATTTCAATTCAGCTTCCTTCGTCAGGACGACGAGCTTTTCCCGCTTGTCTTCTCCCTGTTCCCGCTGAATCCAGCCGTTTTCTTCAAGGCGTTTGATCGTTCTGGTAACGGTCGGCGCCTCTACGTTCAGATAGGACCAGATTTCTTTTTGGGTCATCGGTCCGATCGTTTTTAAGCAATATAGGATTGACCATTGAGAGGAGTACAGGCCGAATGGTTCCAGCCGTTCATTGGCTTTCTTCGTAATCAGGCGGGCGCATTGATTGATTTGGTGAATGAGGCGTCTGTTGACGTGGATCATTTCCGTTCTCCTTTTCAAAAAACTTACCTAAGTAACTAATTGTGCTGTTTCATTCTACAGCAGGATCGCGCGGATGTAAACCCCCCGATCAAAAAGCAGAAAATTATGACCCGCCCCTTGTCCTTATTGAGTTTTTAGCATATTCCCAATTCATTGCTAATACACTGTTACAAACCTATCAAAGAGAGTGTTTGAGGTGAGGGATCGTGGGCATATTTCTAAAACCTTCTTATATAATCGGACAACGAAGAAGCTGCATCATCAGTGAATCTGTTACAGAATACGGATCTCATTTCACACTTCTCACATCCAACTGGGGAGGTCGAGTGGTGTGCACGATTACATCAAAGAGCGAACAATCAAGATTGGCAAGTATATCGTGGAGACGAAAAAAACCGTTCGTGTCATTGCGAAAGAGTTTGGTGTTTCCAAAAGTACCGTACACAAAGATCTGACAGAGCGCCTGCCTGAAATCAATCCTGACTTGGCGAATGAAGTAAAAGAAATACTCGATTATCATAAATCCATCAGACATTTAAGAGGGGGAGAGGCGACGAAACTAAAGTACAAGAAGGATGAAATTCTTGAAGGGGAGCCCGTTCAGCAGCCGTAGCGCCTGACGTCTGCCGGGCCCTTTTTTCTCCTCCCGGGCGGTTTCGCGAATATCCGCAAAATTTTGTCAAGAACTTATATCGTTCAGCAGCTTTTTTTTGATAAATTATGATAATATATATAATTAGGGCACAATGTGGATATTTTACTGTGAAACAGATATCAAGGAGGATATAAATAGATGTTTGCAAGGGATATTGGAATTGACCTCGGTACTGCAAATGTACTGATCCATGTAAAAGGAAAAGGAATTGTTCTGAATGAGCCTTCCGTTGTGGCACTTGATAAAAACAGCGGCAAAGTGCTGGCTGTCGGTGAAGAAGCCAGACGAATGGTTGGACGTACACCTGGGAATATTGTTGCGATCCGTCCGCTGAAAGACGGCGTAATCGCAGACTTCGAAGTAACAGAAGCCATGCTGAAACATTTCATTAATAAGCTGAATGTAAAAGGACTTTTCTCAAAACCGCGCATGCTGATCTGCTGCCCGACGAATATTACATCCGTTGAGCAAAAAGCGATTAAAGAAGCAGCTGAAAAAAGCGGCGGAAAGCATGTGTACCTTGAAGAAGAACCGAAAGTTGCCGCTATCGGCGCGGGTATGGAAATCTTCCAGCCGAGCGGTAACATGGTTGTTGACATCGGAGGCGGTACGACAGATATCGCAGTTATTTCTATGGGCGATATTGTCACCTCCTCTTCTATTAAGATGGCTGGGGACAAGTTTGACATGGAAATCTTAAATTATATCAAACGCGAGTATAAGCTGCTGATCGGTGAACGTACCGCTGAAGATATTAAGGTGAAGGTCGCAACGGTTTTCCCAGACGCACGTCATGAAGAAATCACCATCCGCGGCCGTGACATGGTTTCCGGTCTGCCGAGAACGATTACAGTAAACAGCAAAGAAGTAGAAGAAGCCCTTCGTGAATCAGTTGCCGTCATTGTGCAGGCCGCCAAGCAGGTTCTTGAAAGAACACCGCCTGAATTGTCCGCTGACATCATCGACCGCGGCGTTATCATTACCGGCGGGGGAGCGCTGTTAAACGGGCTTGACCAGCTTCTTGCCGAAGAGCTGAGGGTGCCTGTTCTTGTTGCTGAGAACCCGATGGATTGTGTTGCGGTCGGAACCGGCGTCATGCTGGATAACATGGACAAGCTTCCAAAACGCAAACTGAGCTGATGATAAAACCTCATTCTGAAAAAGAATGGGGTTTTTTTCTGTCAAACCCTTCACGAACGGGAATGTAAATCCGATAATAAGAAAAAATGCTGATTTTCATTATAGAACAAATGTTCCGGTGAGGCAACTGGAAATAATGCTATTTCAGAGGTGGAAGACTTGTTAAAAGGATTATATACCGCAACGTCCGCAATGATTACACAGCAGAGAAGAACGGAAATGCTGTCAAATAACATCGCAAACGCGAATACATCAGGGTACAAAGAGGATCAAGGTTCAATCCGCGCCTTTCCCGAGATGCTTCTGAGCCGAATAGAAGGCGATAAAAAAACGAAAATCGGTTCCGTCAACACAGGCGTATACATGCAGGAGCTGAAACCGTTGTTTACGCAGGGAAGCCTGAAAACGACCGATCAGCCGACGGATATTGCGCTTATGGAGAATCAGGTTCCCAAGAATGCCGAAACGAATGAAAACGCCGAGCTGTTTTATCCCGTGCAGACCGCAGGCGGCGTCCGCTATTCAAAAAGCAGCACTTTCTCATTAAATGAAAACAATCAGCTTACGATAAACGGAAACCTTGTGTTATCAACAAACGGACAGCCGATTACAGTCGACAATGAAAAATTCACCGTATCAGAAAACGGAACGGTCACGACAAACGGCCGGCCGGCGGGGCAGATTGATATCAGAATGGAAGAAGACGTGCGCAATCTGAAACGGGACGGCAATGACCTATACAGCACGGCCGACGGCTCTGAACTGCCGAGCGCGGCGGCGAATCCCCAAGTCTCGTATTCATTAAAGCAAGGCGTCTCGGAGCTTTCGAACGTGGACGTGACGAGCACGTATACAGAAATGACGGAAGCATACAGATCATTTGAAGCCAATCAAAAAGTCATTCAGGCTTACGATAAAAGCATGGATAAAGCCGCAAATGAAATCGGCAAAGTGTAACAAAATGGGGGACATTCAATTATGATGCTCAGATCAATGCTGACGGCTTCAACAGCCTTACATCAGCTTCAGCAGCAGATGGATACAGTCAGCAGCAACCTTTCAAACAGTGATACGACAGGCTATAAAGCGAGGGATTCCCGCTTTTCCGAGCTGATCAGACAGCAGTATGACCATATAGATGACAAAAAGGAAAATTCGCCGAACATGCGGAAAACGCCGCCCGGCCTGCGTCTCGGCGCCGGAACGGTCATGACTCCGCAGCTGGACTCAGGGCAGGGAAGCATCAAAAAAACCGACCGTGACCTTGATATCGCGTTCACATCACCTTATCAATATCTTCAGGCAGAAGCGGACGGACGGCGGGTGTATACAAGGGACGGCTCACTTTCCCTCAAGCCGGCCGGCGGAAATGACCGGCTGCTTCAGCTGATGACAGCGGGAGGCAATCCCATTCTCGATGAGAACGGTCAGCCTATACAAATTGACAGTTCGCTGACTCAGCTGAAAATCAGCAAAACCGGAACGCTGACTGCTTCAGACCAGGCGGGAACCCGTTCGCAGACGTTTAATCTCGGCATCGTCAATGTCAATAATCCTCAGGCGCTTCATGCGGAAGGGGATAATCTGTTTTCCGTAAACGGCGCGGGGGCTTCAGCGATTGAAGAGCTTACCGGCGCAAACCGGCAGGCAATCGGCATGGAGCAGGGCGCGCTTGAAGGTTCAAATGTCGATATGTCAAAAGAAATGACCGGCTTAATCGTGTCTCAGCGTTCCTATCAGCTGAACAGCCGCACGATTACATTGGGAGACCAAATGCTGGGCTTAATCAACTCAGTCAGATAAAAGAAGGGGCGTTTTGATCAGCCGCGCATGATAAAAAATGCGGCTTTCTCAAAATCGCCCTTTTTTTTGTAGTAATCAGTAATATCCTGAAGCAGCACTTCCAAATCCACCCACGCTTCAATTTTCTGCAGCTCCAGCACGAGCTTCTGCAATCGGTCGTACGGGTCCTCCTGAGCGGTGTACAGTATGTTGAGCGCGGTCAGCTTCAATTTCATAATCTTGTTCTGCACTTTTTCAGATATGTATAAACCTTTCTGCAGCACGGTTTGTCCTTCGGCGGCAGATCCGGTTTTAAAAAGTGCTCTGACCGCTTCATACACACAATGAAGGTAGGAAACGGGAGACTCTTTCTCGAAACGCTGATTGCCCAATACCTTTTTGTAAAAAGGGAGGGCCTCTTTATCTTTTTTCTGGGCGGTCTTTAAAAAACCAAAATTATAATAGGCGTGGCACAGCAGGTTATTGTCATTGATCCGGTCCGTTATCTTTATGGATTCATTGAAGAGCTGTTCTGCGTCGTCATAGCGTGCCTCGTCTATATAATTCACGGCGAGAAGCAGCCGGCAGCTGAGCGTTTTTTTGATGTAGCCGAATTCACCTTGATAGATTTCCAGCGCTTTATTGACATATTGAATGGAGAGCGCAGGCGACTTCATCATGTAATATGCACCCGCTGTTTTATAATAAAATTCAGCGGCTTCGAAACGGTCCTGAATGGCCGGCAGGTACTGTTCAGCTTCTTTAAAGCGGCAGACAGCACGGTTCGGAGCGCCATTCACCATATGGAATAACCCTTTGAAAAAATAGAAATAATAAGTTAATTCATGATCCATCTCATCTTTGCGCCGCTTCAGCTCGCAGAACAGCTTATTCAGACCGTCTTTTTTCTCAAACAGCAGCTGGAACCGTGCGAAAAACAGCTGATATCTGAGTTTGAGCTTTGCATTCTTTTGTAATTTGGGGAGATGCTGATTGATTTGTTCGTGAAGGGAACGGGCTAGATCGAATTGGCGTTTTCCCATGGCGTCATACCACTCATTCAGCATCACCAGCGTACGTTTTTCAGTAAACTTAGCAATCATCTTCCAACCTCTTTGCATAGGGTAAAAATCTTTATTTATCATAACACATTAATGGACGAGGCTCATTGCCAGCTGGTTACAGTTTACAGCGCGGTTGAAAAAGAAATTGATTCATAATATACTTCCAAATGTACAGATTGGTTGCCACATATGCCTTCTATACATACTATTGTCGATGAAGGAGATGTCAAGAGAATGCTTGATACTCAGCAAATTAAAGAAATTATTCCCCATCGCTATCCGTTTCTTCTGGTAGACAGAATTACGGAAGTCGAAGAAGGAAAACGGGCGGCGGGATATAAAAATGTGACGGCGAATGAAGATTTTTTCAACGGCCATTTTCCTGAATACCCTGTTATGCCGGGCGTATTAATCGTAGAGGCTTTGGCGCAGGTCGGAGCGGTTGCGATGCTGATTAAAGAAGAAAACCGGGGCAGACTCGCATTTTTTGCGGGGATTGATAACTGTCGTTTCAAAAAGCAGGTAAAACCGGGTGACAAGCTGGAGCTTGAGGTTGATATTACCCGCGCGCGCGGTACGATCGGACGCGGCAAAGGCGTTGCCAAAGTTGACGGCGAGCTCGTGTGTGAAGCTGAATTAACTTTTGCGCTCGGAGAATAAAAGCAAACAAATGGGCTTATAAAAAAGCCCATTTTGTATAGAAAGAGGTGAATGTAATGTGGTCAGAATTTAAAAGCTTTGCGATGCGGGGCAATATCATGGATCTGGCTATCGGTGTCGTCATCGGCGGCGCTTTCGGCAAAATCGTGACGTCGCTCGTTGAAGACATCATCATGCCGCTTGTCGGCCTGCTTCTTGGCGGTCTTGACTTTTCAGGGCTGGCCGTGACATTCGGCGATGCTCATATCAAGTACGGAAGCTTCATTCAAACGATTGTGAACTTCTTTATTATTTCATTTTCTATTTTTATCGTCATCCGCACAATAGGCAAGCTGAGACGTAAAAAAGAAGCAGAAGAAGAGGCTGAAGAAGCAGAAGACACAGATCAGCAGACGGAACTGCTGACTGAAATCAGAGATCTGCTGAAACAGCGGGCTCCTCACAATGACTAGGGCACAAAAAAAGGCTGGATGATTAACGTCCGGCCTTTTTCATGATCATAATTTTTGTTTAAACGCTTCAATCAGCCGGCTGCCCGAGTAGCCTTCTTTCACGAGCGACTCCAGAATGCTTTCTGATCCGGGGTGGTTTCTTGACACCATTTGACCGTAAATTAAAACTTGTATACTTCTTTCCAGCTCGACGATATTTTTGATGCTTCCCGTCAGCTGGGCGGGGCGGTTGCTTTTTTTCGTAATCGTTACAAACACCTTCGCTTCTTTCTGGCTTTTCATCAGCATGTCAAAAAAAGACAAGTGTTCGGCCGGGACCAGTGCTTCAATTAACCAATGATTTTCTCCGTCCTCTTTATTGATAATCAATCCGTCTAAAAGGGGAAACTGCTCAATTGGCTGATCGTCTTTATCTAAACGTTCCACATTCAGATCAACCAGTTTAAAGGTTTTCATCTCTTATTTTCACCCCTGTTGTCCATGTTTTTCGTTCATTTATTATAACACATATCATTTTTCCCGGGAAAATGCTGTAAGACATGCTTCATCATTTTTGTAGGCGGTCAACATTTAATCATTTCTATTTTTTCATTATAATGTAAAAGAATATGGTCATGGAGAGATGCTTATGAATCAATTGCGCCTGAAGGAAATCTATATAGAAGACGGTTCAAGGCGAAAAGACGATCATTCCTACTTGGTATGCAAAAAGGAAGATTGTGAGGTGCATCTTAACAGAAGGGGAAATGTCGTCTTTTTATATGAAACAAAAGACCGCATGGAACAGTATAAAATTCAGCTTTCACTGACTGATAAAAAGCTGAGTTTTTACTGGTTCGCATGGGATGGCGGAAAGTTTGTCCGCATGTTTGAGAAAGACTGGCTCAAAACGAAACTTTTCTCGCGGCTGCTCAAAAATACATATTACATAAGCGGTCAAAAACAAAAGTTTTTTTTATCAGAAAGAAAAACGAAAACATAAGAGCAGCCTGAACGAATAACGGCTTTATCCGCTTTTTGCTTTCACGAGCCCTTGTACTACAATGAAGCCAGCCTCGAAAAAGAGAGGAGGATACGGCTTGTTTAACCACGTTATGCTTGTCGGCCGGCTGACGAAAGACCCGGATCTCCGTTTTACAGCAGCGGGCATTCCCGTCGCGCATATTACGTTGGCGGTAAACCGCAATTTTAAAAGCGCGTCGGGTGAAACCGGAACCGACTTCGTCAACTGTACCATCTGGAGAAAAAACGCTGAAAACACGGCATTGTACTGCCAAAAAGGGTCAATGGTCGGTGTAAGCGGCAGAATCCTGACGAGAAGCTATGAAAAGACAGACGGCGTAAAAGTTTATGTGACCGAGGTCATGGCTGATACCGTTCGGTTTATGGATCAAAAACGGAAAGAGCCGCTGGCTGAATAGCATGCTTTTTTCCTCGATTTCCCGCCTTTCAGCGGGCCCCGCAATACCTCCTTCCCACTCGCCAGTCGAAAGACTGGTTTTTTTGTGCGGGAGCTAAAAAATGGTTAAAAAGAAGTGATTTCGCTTATGAATACTTAAAAACATTGAATATATTGGGATAAAAACTTATAATTACTTACAGATAAGTGACGAAAAAGGGAATGAGGACGTGTATCAAGAAGAAAGACTGATTGCGATAATGGAATATTTGAAACAGCATCGGCGGATCACCGCTGAACAGATATGTTCGCTGCTTCATATTTCAAGAGATACCGCAAGAAGGGACCTTGTAAAGCTGAAAGAGCGCGGGGCCATTATCAGAACACGGGGCGGCGCGATTCTGCCGTCGGTGAATCAGGAAGTTCCGGGCTATTCGGGCCGGCTGAAAACCGTTTCTGAAGAGAAAAACAAAATCGGCAAGCTGGCCGCATCCCTGATCCATAAAGGAGACCGGATCATCCTGGACACTTCGACAACCGTGCAGGCCTGCGCGGAGCATTTAAATGTCACCGGCTGCACTGTTATTACAAATTCGATCAATCAGGCCGATATCCTTTCCGCAAAAGAGGGAATTGATATTCACCTGCTCGGCGGAAAGCTCCAGAAGGAACACCGGTTTTTATACGGGGCTTCCGTTGTAGAAAAACTGGGGGATTATCACGCCGATAAGGTGCTGATCGGCGTTGTCGGCATCTCGGAAAACGGCCTGACGATTCCGCATGAAGAAGACGGCATGGTAAAGCGTAAAATGATCCGACAGGCTGAACAGGTGATTGCGCTGAGCGATCACTCCAAGCTTGGCCGTACGAGTTTTTATCAGTATGCAGACCTGCACGAGGTTGACCTGCTGATTACCGATCGGCTGCCTGATCAGGATTTTTGCGATCTGCTCGACCGGCACGGCGTAGAATTGCTTGTAACTGAATCTGAAGAAGAGGATGAGGACATGTGAAACTGATTGCCATAGATCTGGACGGCACACTGCTGAACAGCAGTCATCAAGTAAGCGATGAAAATGAGCGGGCTTTAAGGGAAGCCCGGCAAGCGGGAATTGAAATCGTGGTTTCCACGGGACGCGCGCATTTTGACGTGCACTCCATATTCGAACCGCTCGGCATAAAAACATGGATTATCAGCGCAAACGGAGCCGCCATTTATGCTCCTGACGGCAGCCTGTACCACTGTGATGCGATTGAAGAAACAAGAGCCCGCGGGATTTTGTCATGGCTTGAAGAGAATCAATATTACTATGAGGTGTTTACAAACAAAGCCATCTATACGCCTGAAACCGGCAGGCAGCTGCTCGATATCGAAATGGACCGGGTGAAAAGCGCCAATCCTGAAGCCGATCTTTCCGTTTTGGAACAGGCGGCTTCAGTGCAATACAGCCAGTCCGGCTTTGCTTACATTCATTCATACCGTGAGCTCTTTGAGAAAGAAGAGCATCTGGATTTTTATAATATTCTCGGATTTTCGTTTGATGAGCGGAAGCTGAAAGCGGGCTGGGACCGATTCAGCGGTCAGAAAGATCTCACCCTTGTCAGCTCTGCCGACCACAACTTCGAACTGGCGTCTCGAAACGCCTCTAAAGGGCAGGCGCTCAAACGGCTGGCGCAAAAGCTCGGCATTCCGATGGCTGAAACCGCCGCGGTCGGTGACAGCTTAAATGACTATTCAATGCTTCAGGCGGCCGGAAAAGGCATAGCGATGGGGAATGCGAGAGAAGATATTAAAGAGATCGCTGATGCCGTTACATTGACAAATGATCAAAACGGCGTTGCGCATATGATCAGGAATTTACTGTGAAAGGTATGGCGATACTGTTCATGACTGGCGTGACGCATTCATGGCAAATGCGGCGTAACAGTAAGGACGACATAAAAGACCGGCTCTTCTGAGAGAGCCGGCCTTTTTGCGTTTAATGTGATTGCGCCGATGCGCTGAGGGTGAATAGCTCTTCAAGCTCAGCGGATGACAGCTCGGTAATCCAATTTTCACTTTGGATAATCTGATCGTTCAGCGTTTGTTTCGTTTCAAGCATGGCATCAATTTTTTCTTCAATCGTTCCCGTCGTAATGAGTTTGTGAACGTGGACGAACCGTTCCTGGCCGATTCGGTAGGCGCGGTCGGTTGCCTGGTTTTCCACCGCCGGATTCCACCATCTGTCATAGTGAATGACATGATTGGCAGCCGTCAGGTTCAGGCCGGTTCCGCCCGCTTTCAGTGACAAAATCAGCGTCGGGTATTCTTTCTTCTGGAACCGTTCGACGAGAGAATCGCGTTCCTGCTTGGACAGGCTTCCGTTTAAAAACTGAACCGGTTCTCCGAATGTTTTTTCCAGGAGGCGCTTCATCATATTGCCCATCTGAATGTATTGGGTGAAAATGAGGCAGCTTTCCCCTTGTCCGCGGATCACCGCCATTAAATCAAGCAGCTTTTCCAGTTTGACGGATCTCCCGTTTAACAGCTCTGTCTGTTCTTCCTTCAAATAGAGCGCAGGATGGTCGCATATTTGCTTCAAGCGGCCGAGCATGCTCAGAATCAGCGCTTTCCGCTGCATCCCGGTCAGAGAAGCCATATGTTCAAATGTATCTTTGACAAGCTGTTCATAAAGGGATGCCTGTTCGGCTGAGAGCGGGATAAACTCTTTTTGTTCCAGCTTGTCAGGAAGATTAAGCGCCACTTCTTCATCCCGCTTTGTCCGGCGCAGTAAAAACGGCCGGATTAACTGCTGAAGCTGGTTGATTCTTTTTTCGTCACGGTCTTTTTCAATCGGCAGCACATAGCGTTTATGAAAGCCGGTCAGACTGCCGAGATAGCCTTTGTTCATAAAATCAAAGATCGACCAAAGCTCTGTCAGGCGGTTTTCCATCGGTGTTCCGCTCAGCGCGATATGATGGACGCCTTTCAGCTTTCTGATCGCGCGGGACTGCTTCGTATGCGCGTTTTTAATATTTTGCGCTTCATCAAGGCAGATGGTGCTCCATGTCACGGAAGAAAGCTCTTCCTGATCGGCGTGCGACAGGCCGTAAGAAGTAAGAACGACATCCGCGTCCTGATAGGCCGGGACAAATGCTTCCCCCTTCGGCCGGCGGGGGCCGTAATGAAGCACGGCCTTCAGCTGCGGCGCGAAGGTCTGGAGCTCACGCTGCCAGTTGCCGAGCACAGATGTCGGCGCAATGATTAAGGCAGGCGCTTTTTGCCGGCCGCTTTCCTTCACATGGAGAAAATAAGCGATCATCTGAATCGTCTTTCCAAGTCCCATGTCATCTGCGAGACAGGCGCCGAAGCCGTTTTCCCGTAAAAACAGAAGCCAGTTCATGCCATACATCTGATAAGGGCGGAGCTGGCCCTGAAACGCGGCGCTGACTTCATGCTCCGGCAGATCCCGGGCTTCCGTCAGTTTGCGGATCAGGCTTCTGAGCTGCTTTGATAATTCGATCTTGATCCCGGCAAATGCCGATGAGTCAATGATGTCCGTGTCCTCGGCACCGTTTTCCCCGTGATCCATCAGTTCGCGCGCCAGCACGTCGGACATGTGGAGGCCCTCAGATTCCGCTTTTTCCATCAGTTTTTTCATTTGTTTAATGAATTGAGGATCAATTTTCACCCATTGGCCGCGGATGTTGACGAGACGTCTGTTGTTTGCGACAAGCTCATTGAATTCATCCTCTGTCAGCTCAATTCCGTTTGTGGCGAATCTCCAGTTGAAATCAAGCAGAGCGTTCATGCCGACGAAGGACTCGCCCCGCGGTGAGGATGACACTTTCGCCTTGAGCATCATATTGCTGTCCCGGACAATCTGCCACCATGATGGGAGAAGAATCTCCACACCCATATCGACAAGCGTCTCACTCGCTTCCGATAAGAAGATCCAAGCCTCTTCTTCAGAAATCAGCGTCGTTCCTGAATCAAACGAAAGCCAGGGAACCGTTCTGCGGAAGCGGTCCTGTTCGCGCGCGATTTTTCCGCTGTATGCCTGCCACGCTTTTTTCAGTCCCTTCAGTCCGTCAAAAAAGGTGATGGAGCCGGTTTTTTTCTCACGTAAAAACATTTCGATTTTCCAGTCGTCACCGTCGAAATCAGGCTCGTTTAATCGGAGCCCGACGGTAAACGGCGTCAGATCGTCATGCCAGCCGATTCCCTCCAGAAAATCATCTTCATCCAAAAAGGAGCCTTTAAACGTATGAACGGCCGGCGAGCGGGTTTCGATCTGCCGCCATTTTTCCAGCAGGTCATCATTGTACTGAATGTAGTCCTGGACCGCGGCTGAGAACCAGTCTGCCGTAAAGCCTTCCAGCAAAAGCTCGCGGTCTTTGAAGCGCAGGACGCCATTTTGCCAAGCCTCATAATCCGGAAGAAAATCGCCGTCGGCAATAAATTCGAATATCGTCGAAGCCGCTTCGATTAACGGTTCCGTTTCCTTTGTCAGCTGCACGGTGCTGAATGAATTGAACGAGTTTTTTCCGAGCAGCTCGACGGTCATCCACGGGCTGAGCAGAACGGCCGGGGTGCCGATGAAGCTGACGTCTTCAAGAAACGTTCCGTAAAAGGTGGACTCATGCCATTGGAACAAATGAGTCTTCATCTGACTGAGAGTAAGCGGCTGCTCCTTCTCATCATGGCTTGACAGCGTAAATGTCCAATCTTCCATTTGTTCTACATGAATGAAAATTTCCTTAAGACTCGCCATCAATCAACTTTCCTTTCTGCAATTCTTCTTGAAGGGCGCGCAGCCTCTTGTAACTTGCGCTCAGCCGGCTGATATACCGCTCCCATACCTGCTGTTTTTTTGCCTTTTTATAAAGCGTCCGCAGTTTTTTCAGATGGCGCGCAGCCTCTTTATAGGCGCTGCGGTTTTTTTGGTCGATAAAAAAGGCCGCCGCCCGGTGATAGGAGGGGATGAGCGCTTCCGGATCACTGGCGGCAATTTCCTTCAGGATGTCCTTTTCGATTTCCCAGACGGAAAAACCGACGAGGCTGTGAATCTCCACCCACTCCGCGTACCGCCGTTTTTCGTACAGGTACTGGCTGTATTCGGTAAAGGTATAGGGAAGGCAGCCGGAAGCAAACCGTTCAAACAGCTGATCATCCCGTGAGTGCCGCGCATAATCCGCCAATAGCGCAAACAGCTCTCCAATGATGTCGCGCATTTCTTTAAACGGCTTATCAAGCTTCGTATAGTTCACGGCAAGCGGCTCGATCCGGCCATACCATGCTTTCAGCCGTTTCCAGTCTTTTTTCGCGGTGAGTTCACCGAGCCATTGAAAGGTATACGGCAGCGCTTCAGGAGGGAAGCGGGACATATCTTGGAAGACCGCTTCATCATCTTTTTGCAAAAAGGCCAGATGAAGCCGTCCGAACCGCACTTCCGGCGAAAAACGGCGCCCGCTTTCCTGTGCGAGAATCTCCTGTTCACGCGCAACCCATTTCGGCCGGTTCAAAAGCGCGCTCCACATTTCACCGAATACCCGGAGGCGTTCGTATTGAAAAAGCTCTTCTTTCACAAGCAGTCTGCGGAGCACCGGGGGCGTCCGGTCTAAAAAGGGATCGAGTGAAAAAGACAAAGCGTACGTTTTCAGTCTGTCAATGGAGGAATAAATCGTATCCATCAGCTGTTCCACGTATGGATTGATGCTGTAATAATCTTTTTCGGCATCCAATCTGCCTGACTCAATCAAAGTGAACATGTGAAGCCAGACGGCAAGCGCCGAATGAATCTGATATAAGCTTTTAAGCTCGGGTTTTTTCGGGGCGTGTTTTTTGAGCGCTGACAGATAGCCGTAATAAAGGCCCTGCATCGTCTGGCTTCCGACCGGCGTCCGCGCCTCCCACAGCGAGAATTCCGAATCAAAAAAAGCGAGCCAGCTTGACAGCGACTCTTCATTCGGCAGCACTTTTTCCTGAAACTGCCGGCGGACAAGCTCCCTGCTTTCCTCAAGCTTTTCTCTTTCCAGCCAATGTTCGGTAAAGGTACCGACCCGCTCGAATTGGGCATATACGTAAAGAAAAACGGCCAGCACGTGGCGGCAGATCGCCTCAGACGGGCATGCGCAGCCGCTTTTCACCATGAAAAATAAGTTCAGCGTGACCCTTACAGGCACAACATCCTGCACATATGCGGAAATCTCTGTCGGGGTTTGAACCTGTATACGATAGACGGAATCCTGCCGATATAAAATGAGTGCTTTCTTCATCAGCTGAACATTGTCTTCATTGTAAGGAAGAAGTTCTTTAAGCTGTTCAGCCGCTGCGAGCACATCTTCTTTAGCAATCATATCCTGAAGCATGATTATCGCTCCTAACGAGTCACAAAATAAAAAGATTCCAATTCCTCTATTATATCGCAACACATGGCCCGGAAAAAGTTTTTCCTAAAAAAGGACATAAAAACCCGAATGTGTCGAATGATGTATTAGAGATTGCAAAACAGCACCCGACAGCATATAATAATCTTGTTTTCAATTTAATGGAAGCCGAAAGGAAACGAATGATGAAGAAAACGAAGTTAGATCAAGAGGAGTTTCTGAAGATTTTAATGCATGCGCACGACATTGGTGAGCAGTCCTCTGAGATGACCACAAAAGAAATGCTTGAGAATTTGATTTCTTATATTAAAAATGGATATGCAACATAAAATCCCGCAGGCTCTTTGCCGCGGGATTTTTTAATCTTCCTGTGACACCAGTATTTAAAGCGCTTACAAAAATAAAACAGATTGAAGTGATTGTCTATTTTTGTCGAATTTTGTCATTTGAAAAGGTTAGAAATGACAGTTTAAAGCTGTATAATCGTAATTGGAAAAGATCATTGGAGGGAATGGGAATACGCGGAAAGTGATATGGAGGTTATATGGGAGAATCTACAAGCATAAAGGAAATATTCGCAATACTGAGAAAGCGTCTGCTGTTTATACTTATTATTACCGCGGCGGCAACTGCCGCAGGCGGACTCATCAGTTTCTTCGCTCTTACGCCGGTCTATGAAAACTCAACTCAAATTTTGGTCAGCCAATCCAAAAACAATCAAAAAGAAGTCCAATTCAATGACGTTCAAACCAACCTCCAATTAATCAACACGTATAATGTCATCATCAAAAGTCCGGTCATCCTCGATGAGGTGATTAAACAGCTGCATCTGTCCATGACTTCGAAAGAGCTGGAATCGAAAATCACGGTGTCCAGCGAGCAGGATTCACAAGTCGTGACGATTGCCGTGCGGGATACGGATGCTAAGCGGGCGGCCGTTATGGCAAATGCGGTTGCAGCCGTTTTTCAGGACAAGATTACGGCCATCATGAACGTGGATAATGTCAGCATCCTTTCAAAGGCCGAAGCGGCGGACAGCCAGTCACCGGCAGAGCCTAACCGTAAGCTGAACATCGCGATTGCGTTTGCCGCCGGACTTTTGGGCGGAATCGGTCTCGCCTTTTTGCTGGAACATCTGGATAATACGATCAAATCGGAAGAACAGCTGGAATCGCTGCTCGGCATCCCGATCCTGGGAACGGTTACTTCAATCAGTACTAAAGACAGCGTTGCCAAAAACTTGAGGATGGCGGAAACCAAACAAGCGGGGGGCGGACATGTTGACGCGTAAAAAAGACAAACCCGGAAAACGAAGCGTGATTGCGATGTCTGAGCCGAAATCCATCAACTCAGAACAATATCGCACGATCCGCACAAACATTGAATTTTCTTCCGTTGATACGGAGGTGAAGTCCCTTTTGATCACATCCGCCGGTCCGGAAGAAGGAAAATCGACAACCGCGGCCAACCTTGCCGTCGTATTTGCACAGCAGGGGAAAAAAGTGCTTTTAATTGATGCGGATCTGCGCAAACCGACGGTTCATTTCACCTTCAAATTGGATAACGGAACCGGATTAACGTCGCTGCTGTTAAAACAGATGCCGTTTCAGAAAGCCGTCCTGCCGGCTGATGAAGCAAACCTGGATATTTTAACGAGCGGGCCGATCCCGCCTAATCCGGCGGAGCTTTTATCGACGGGTGCCATGAAAGATCTTCTGTCAGAAGCCGCCGAAGTTTATGATAAGGTGATTTTGGATACGCCTCCCGTCTTGGCCGTAGCCGATACGAAAATATTAGGCAGCTACACTGACGGGGCCATTATGGTGATCTCAAGCGGGAAAACGGACAAGGAAAAAGCGGCCAAGGCGAAAGAAGCGCTCGATTACTGCCCGTGCAAGCTCCTTGGGGCCGTGATGAACGGGAAGAAACAAACGAAACATTCGGACTACGCCTATTACGGACAATAATGTCATAATGGGCGCGGTCCATTCTTTTTAAGGAGGGATTGAAATATGATAGATATCCATTGTCACATCCTTCCTTCCATAGACGACGGCGCGGCGGATGATACAGAAAGCCTGAAGATGGCGAGAGAAGCGGTCAGACAGGGGATTGATACGATCATCGCGACGCCGCATCATGTGAAATACCGCTATGACACGGACCGGCATACGGTCAACGAAGCGGTCAGTCTGTTAAACAAACGTTTGAATAAGGAAGGCATTCCGCTGACTGTTCTGCCCGGCCAGGAAATCAGAATAGACGGAGATCTGCTGGCAGGTCTTCAAAGCGGCTCGCTTGTCCCGCTCCATAATACAAAGTATGTGCTGGCGGAATTTCCGGCGGATCATGTCCCGGCCTACGCTGAAAGGCTGTTTTATGAACTGCAGCTGAACGGATATGTCCCCGTCATCGCCCATCCGGAGCGGAACAGGGAAATTCGCGAAAACCCTTCCGTTCTATACAATCTTGTGAAGAAAGGCGCGGCCGCCCAAGTGACGGCCGGCTGCATTGCCGGAGCATTCGGGCGGAAAGCGAAATCCTTTTCGCTGCAGCTGATGGAAGCGAATTTGATTCACTTTCTCGCATCTGACGCCCATAATCTCGGCCCGAGAAATTTTTATTATCAGGAGGCGCTCGGCGTTCTGAAAAAAGAAGCAGGGGCGGAGCTTATTTACATGCTCACGGAAAATGCGGCGCTTCTCGCTGAAAACAAAGCCGTTTATAAGGAACCTCCGCTGCCTGTGGCCCGCCGTAAGCGCTGGGGTCTTTTTTAATCGTCGTCTCCATCCCGTTTAAATGAAGCGTAAGCGGCTGTTTTGCAAGATGATTCTTTTATGCTTATGCTATTATCAGCGGCCGGCGCCGTTTTTTCCTATCATGACCTCAGGCTTCCGGCATTCAGCCGGCGCCGGGATCATATGATAATAACGGTAAGCTGCCCAGCAGCAATTTCTAAACGGTTGGGGGAACACGATGAAAATAACAGTGATCGGAACAGGCTACGTCGGTCTTGTGACAGGAGTGTCTCTTTCAGAAATCGGCCATGACGTAACATGCATAGATATTGACGAACGTAAGGTTGAGCAGATGAGAAAGGGATTGTCCCCTATCTTTGAACCGGGCCTTGAAGATATGATGAAACGAAATATCGGCCGGCATCGGCTGGCATTCGAAACGAGCTACGAAAAAGGGCTTGCGGAAGCGGACGTTATTTTTATAGCGGTCGGAACGCCGCAAAAAGAAGACGGGCACGCAAACCTTACTTATATTGAAAATGTCGCCGAACGGATTGCCGAACATATTTCTAAAGATGCGATCGTCGTGACAAAAAGCACGGTTCCCGTGGGAACGAATGACAGGATCAGAGAAGTTATTCATTCACGGCTGAAAGCGGACGTGAACATTTCAATCGCCTCGAATCCGGAATTTCTCCGTGAAGGTTCGGCGATTCACGATACCTTTCACGGCGACCGCATCGTGATCGGGGCTGAAGACCGGCAGACGCGGGAAACGCTTGACCGGGTTTTCGCGCCGCTTGCGATTCCGGTATATCATACGGACATCAGAAGCGCTGAGATGATCAAATATGCGTCAAACGCATTTTTAGCGGCAAAAATCAGTTTTATTAATGAAATTTCTCATATATGTGAAAAAGTCGGTGCGGATGTGGAATCAGTCGCACACGGAATGGGATTGGATAAACGGATCGGCAATCAATTCTTAAGAGCCGGCATCGGTTACGGCGGTTCCTGTTTTCCGAAGGATACAAACGCCCTCGTGCAGATCGCGGGACATGTGGAGCATGATTTTGAATTGCTGAAGTCCGTCATTAAAGTCAACAATAACCAGCAGTCCATGCTGGTTGATAAAGTGCTGAACAGGCTCGGCGGTGTGACGGGGAAGACCATCGCGTTATTAGGGCTGTCTTTTAAGCCGAATACAGATGATATGCGGGATGCCCCGTCCATTGTCATTGCGGATCGTCTGGCGGCTCTTGACGCCCGGATGACAGCGTACGATCCGATCGCTTCATTCCGGGCTTCCGGACTGCTTCCGGCTGCGGTTTCCTATCGGGAGTCCATAGAAGAAGCCGTCAGGGGAGCGGATGCCGTCCTGATTCTGACAGATTGGGAACAAATTAAACACTTCCCGCTTGAAGCGTACAAAGAGCTGATGGAAACCCCGGTTATTTTCGACGGGAGAAACTGCCACTCGCTTGAGGAAGCGGAACAGGCGGGCGTGGAATATATCTCAATCGGAAGAAGAGCCGTCGTGCCTCAGACTGATTCTGTCACTTGAAAGGCCGGCGGACCGCGCCGGCCTTTTATCATACAATCATTAGAGACGAAGGGGATATTAATCGTGGAAAACACATGGAAATTGCCGAAGCAAATGGAATCATCCCGCGGTCTGCTGGAAACGTCAGCACGGCCTTTTATCAAACTGCACGTCAAAAAAGCTGAAACGGGACGGTATGACAGTAAAATTGCAGGAGACCCCTATTTTCCGAAACATGAACCATATCCTAAAGATGAAAGCGGCAGGCCGATGAAGCTTCTCGCTCAAATCAATTTTGCGGATATGCCCGGACTCCCTGATTTTCCGGACACCGGCATTCTTCAGTTTTACATATCGGTCAGTGATGACGTATACGGTCTGAATTTTGACGACGGGTGCGTGCAAACGGGTTTCTGCGTCAAATATTTTGAACATGTGACAGCAGAAGAAGCGGAGCTCATGGATGATTTTTCTTTCGTTCAGGTTGAAGAGGAGTACGATTTTCCGATTCAATCAGAAGCGCTGATCACCCCTGAGCTGTCTGCTGAATGGGTGCTCCCGTCTGATTTTCAATTCAGGCAGTATGCCGGGATGGATGCCTTTGACTATTTCGAGCAGTTTGACGATGAGGTGTATGACGAATATACGGCGAACGCATTCGGCCATAAAATCGGCGGCTATGCGTCCTTCACCCAGGAAGATCCGCGGTCTTACTCCCATCAAAACCATACGATTCTGCTTTTGCAAATTGATTCAGATGATGACATTGATTCGATGTGGGGAGATGTGGGAATCGCCAATTTCTTTATCAGACCGGAAGATTTGAAGAGAAAAGATTTCTCAAACGTTTTGTACAACTGGGACTGCAGTTAACGACATTATGATGATCATGATACAAGGCAAAGGAGACGGTTAATCACTGTCTCCTTTTTTTTAGGGAATTTATCATGGATACATAGAGGAGATCGATGAATGGATATGCCGTTTATGTGAGTCTTTTGGCGTTAATGATGAGCATCTCGGCTGTTGAAAATAAGCCATTTAACCTATTTAAGCTGCTTTCTGTCTATTTTAAAATATAATATATGGAAATATAGTATGGAAAAGTCTGTGCTTTTTGTACGACTTTTTGCGTAAGACGAGGTGAAAACAGATGAGCCATTCAAGCACATTAAGCCATATTAACAGCACGATCAGCCATAAACTGGGCGAGGTTGAACACCAAATTGATAAATTAAAAGAAGCGAAAAGAGAGATAGAATCTCTGCAGGAAGAGGGCGTATCTGAAATCAGGGACATCCTCAGGCCGCACCTGGATCATCATTGGACCGGCACTTTTGCTGAAGAATTTGATGACCGGCGCGATCAGGCCCATACAGAAGCATACAGAATCGTCACAGACAAATACGACGGTTATATTTACCGAATCGGCTTAAAGATGACACAGCTTGAAATTGAAAAAGGAGGGCTCCTTGCCGCCAGAAGCATCGCGAGAGAGGCAGAGCACCTGCTGACGCTGGGAGAAGAAGCCCTTGACACGGTCGGAGAAAAAATACAATCAATCAAAAAAAGCTGGAGTTGGTTTTAATGGCAGAAATAAAACTCAAATACGGAGCTGTCATGAAGCAGCTTGAATCCGTCAGCAGCGCTTTGGAGGCCGTTTCGATCGGGAACGCCGGTTCAAACGGAAAAAACAAGCTCGACTATACCTCCAAGTACCAATCCCGCGAAGCAAAGCTTGTATCGATGATCAGCGAATACAAGCAGGCCGTTCATAAGAATATCGCGGACGTTAAAGACAACGTAGATTCTTTGAAAGAACAGGACGAGGCGATCGCCGTAAAATAACGAAAGAAAGGACTTGCCGATGAGCAAAGTGTTTGAATCACAATCGTTAACGGACGAAGCAGATAAGAGAAAGAAACAATACGAAGCCCTTGAAGAGCAGCTGCGTGCGCTCAAACAAGCCTTTCAAGGCGTGGCCGATCTGGGTGATGCTTTGAAAGGGAAAGGCGCAGACAATATAAAAGATTTTTTTCAGGGACAAGCGGAAATCGCCGACAGCTGGCTGACGCTTGTCTCTGCTCAAATTGCGTTTTTAAATGGCATTTCAGGTGACATTAAAGATCAAGAACTCAGCGATACATATGTGGAGACTTCATTTTTGGAGCATGAGCTGCCCAACGCGGATTTGAAAGCTTCAGAGATTGTCTCCGCTCATAAAGCAGAAATCGATTCAATTTTGTCAGGCATCAGCGATATTATTCATCTCGACACATATACGCTGGATGATTACGCTGATAAAATGGGCGATGCCCAGAAAACCAGACGTGACACGATCACGGCAGTCGATACGCTTGATGAATCCCTGACTGCTGAATATCAAAACTTAGAATCTCTGGACAACGCCGTGCTCAGCAAATATTCTGTTCTCATGCAGGCCACCAGCAACGGGAAAAGCGCATCCCCTATGTACTATGACAAAAAAGCCTTTCACAGCAATGAAATCTACAAAAGCGTCACGGCGACAGAAAAACAGGGAACGGACTATATTGACGCAAAAGCCCAGCAGGCTGAAGCAAGACGGCTTCAGGAAAAGGCTGAAGAAGAAGCCAATAAACCATGGTACGAAAAAACATGGGACGGCATCTGCAACTTTACCGGCGAAGTCACCGGCTATTATGATTATAAAAGAGCAGCCGAAGGCGTTGATCCGGTGACCGGAGAAAAGCTCTCCACCGCAGAACGCGTCACAGCAGGAGCGATGGCCGCCGCCGGATTCATACCGGTCGTCGGCTGGGCGGGCCGCGCTTTCAAAGGCGGAAAAGCCATTTACAAAACCGGAAAAACCGTCATTGCCGCAGAACATGCTTTAGATGCCTATAAAACCGGAAAATCCTTAGACATTCTCAAAATGACAGAAATGGGCGCATACGGCCTTGTCGCCTCAAACGGATTCACAGAAGCCGTCACAGGCAGGGATATGTTCGGAAACAAAGTGTCCGAGGAGAAGCGGAAGCAAGGGGCGCTGGAAGCTGCGCTGAGTTTGGTTGGAGCCGGTGCATTGGCGAAGCATGTAAACAAAGGCATACCGCTTGCAAAATCGCCACAAGCATCAAAAGTTGAAAAAGGGAAAAAGATTCTAGACCAAGTAAAAGAATTCAAAGTCCCGACGAATGTAAAAATTCGTGTCCACAAGACTGTCACACCGGATGGCGCAACTTTCCCAATCATTCATGCTGATGTGAAAACGACTGCTGTGAAAGATCTTGGGGTTGTGAAGATGGCGGGTAGTGGTAGCGGGAATAGTAAGAAACTTTTCGGTCAAAATGGAACTCAAATTGCAAGTAAGACAACATGGCAAAATGGGAAGACAGAAAGAATAGACATTGAAAACCCAAATCCAGGGCAAAGAGAAGGTCAAATTCACTATCACGAGCCAAATAATAAAAAATGGTATTTTGATGTAGAAACAAAAAAGTTTTATGACCAAAAAACAGGTGAAGATGCACCTAGCAAAATTCAAAAAGTACTTAAAGACAAGAGTGTTCAGAAAGCTATAAATAAGGGATTGAAATTTTTAGGTGAGGATCCTGTATTTTAGTATAGGAGTGAAGATTATATATGGAATATACAAATAAAAATATGAAAAGACTAAAAGAACGACTTGAAGATCGGAGTAATGCAAATAAAGTTGACCTATCTAAATTAAAGGATATTATTTCACCTAATATAGTTAAAGTAGACGATTGCTATATTCTAGATCTAGAGTATGAGTTAACTGATAATACAACGATAAATTGGAATAGAATTTTGAAAATGTACGGGGATAAAACGGGGTATGAAGCATCGTGTAATGAGCTCCGCATAAACGATTATTTAGACTGCAGTGATTTGTCTGATGAAGAGATTTCACTTTATGCGTTTCAGGTAGTAGACGGTTGGGAACAACATTTAAAAGAAAAATTTCCTGAGCATAAATTTGTTGTAATTATAAGTATTGATGAAGGTTTTGCGACACTTAGATTTCATAAATATAGAGAAGAGGAAAGCGGTTGGCTAAAGGCCGACATTGAAGAGTACGGAAACGAAGCTATCCTTGTAAAAGAAATTAACTTTAGTAATAAAATTTAACTAAAAAAGCAAGTAGTTATATTGGGACTGACCCCTGTTTTTGAGACAGGGATCAAAACACCTTCATACAGCCAATTGCCGATATTGTATCGGCGATTGGCTGTTTAGTTTCGTTTGAATACGAATATTGTTATAATAATGAATGTATTCTATGACAGTGCGTTCTACGATGGCAGTCGTAGTTCGATCAATGCTGTTAAGATAGAACGTTTCAGACTTTAGCGAGGAATGAAACGATTCGATGGAGGCATTATCAGCGGGCGTCCCTTTGCGGGACATGCTCATGGTAATGCCTTTTGTTTTAACAGCTTTTTGATACTCGTAAGATGTATACACAGAACCTTGGTCACTATGTAACACACAGTTCTCTGGCAGTGCGGGCAGCTGATCAAGTGTGTGTAAGACAAAGGCTGTGTCCTGCTTATCCCCAATAGTAAAAGCAATCACTTCTCCATTGTATAAATCTAATATACTGGAAAGGTACAATTGTTTCTGTCCATAAGGCAAATATGTGATATCCGTTACTAGCTTTTCCAGAGGGCGATCATACTGAAAGTTTCGATCTAATATATTCTCGGCCACGGCATATGGCTGCCCATTCTTCTTGCGCTTTTTCACCTTAACCCGGCATTGCCACTGATTCTTCTGCATAATGCGCTGAACCGTTTTATGATTCATGCTGATGTGAAAACCAAAGCTGTGAAAGATCTTGGGATTGTGAAGATGGCGGGTAGTGGTAAAGGCACCAAGGGTACGGGTAATGTAAGGCATTTAGATGATGTACCTAGAATAAGTGAAATTGAAGTGAACTTTAAGAGAAATATAAAACATGATCCTGAAGAATTTGCAAGACAACTAAAAAATCAAGAAAAAGGAATGAACGAATTAACAGTTAACGAATATTTGAAAAATAGAGAAAGATATATTGCTAAAGGTAGAGCGATAGAAGGAAATTCTGCTCAAAAAATGGCTAGACAAGAAGCGCTTAAAGATAAAATTGCTGAACTACGAAAGCAAGGACTCTCAAGAGCTGATGCGACTAAACAAGCTTCAGATTGGATGGACACACAAGCAGCGCTTCACAATCCAGATCAAATAGCTGGAGGAAGGGCAGACAGTATTGGTGGTTTAGGGGATAAAAGAGTTAATTCCTCCTTAGGATCACAATGGAAATATAGAATTGATATTGTTGATGAGCAAATTAGGAAAACGGCAGAGAATATGTCACCTGCAGAAATAAAGAATACTTATTTGAATGTAAAGTTGACCCAATATCAAAAGGGGGCATTTTAATTGGATACCTTTGAGAACTATATTAAATACGATACAGTTGATGAAAGAATTACTTTAAGATATAAAGACAAACTTCCTGCAGAACTGATAGAAGTATGGGATAAATATGGTTTGGGAACATTATTAAACGGTTTTTTAAAAGTTATTAACCCAGACGAGTATTTAGATATCTTAGAAAGATGTTATATGAGGTACGAGCAAGCGATTCCTATTTTCACCACCTCAATGGGTGATATTATAGTATGGGAAAAAGATAAATACGTTAATTTATTAAATTTTAGAAAAGGGCATGTTCATGTTGTTTCATCTGGATTTGATTTCTTTTTTGATGATTTAAAAGATAATGATTTTATGAATGATGAATTAATGTGGGAACCTTATCCTGAAGCTAGTAGAATATACGGTAAACCTGATTATGACGAATGTTTCGGATACACTCCTTTACTAGGTTTAGGTGGATCTGAAAAAGTAAAGAATCTAGAAAAGGTAAAATTAAGAGAACATATTCTTATTATTACTGAATTTATGGGCCCAATTGAATAGGATTGGTGTTAAGACAAGCACTTGATTTGCACTTAAGGCATCAAGTGCTTCTTTGTATGTAACAGGAATAGCTGAACGAAAAATGAATGTTTGCTTTCCAAGGAGGTAAAAATAGTTCATGGCTGAATTTGAATTTATAAATCATTTAGAAAATAAAACATATAAGGTACCTGAAGAGGATATATTAAAAGCTGAACAAAGAATGAAAGTAGATATTCCAAATGATTTAAAACAATTATATTTAGAAGTCGGTTATGGTTTTATTAAAGGTGAAAGTGATAATGCAATTAATAGGATATTGGGGCCAGGGGCAGTAGCCGACATTAGACTAAGAGAAGGAATTTTTGAGTTTGACCCAGATTTAGATGAACTTTATGATGATGAAAATAAACTTATTTTTTTTGAAGTAAACGAGGGTGTTTATATTTCTATATATTTACAATTAGAAAACAATCCAATATTTTATTTTGACACTCAAATAGCTGAGTCGTTAGAGGATTTTTTTAAAAAGTTCCTCAATGATAACGAATATTATATTGATTTAATTGAGGATTAGACTTATAAGAGGGAATGGTTAGAAAAATTAATTAAACTTGATGGCTGCTGAAGCCTTTCAAGGTTTTTTCATAGGTGAATTGTTGTTTTCTGTTTTGTAAATTCTGAATAATTTATTTGGCTTTAGGCTGCGTTCCGGTTACCGGAGAGTTGGTAACCCTACGGTTGTACTTAGGAAAGGTGTATAAAGTAATGAAATACGGACATTATCATAATCAGGTAAAAGAAGTTATTGATTTTTCCAAAACCTTTAAAGCAGTTGCATCACATGATATCTCTTATTTTACTAAAATTATTAATGATGAAGAAAAAGCTAAGTACTATGCTTACGAAGATGTAATTGGTGAAGATGAATATGCGTGGAAAGATATAAAAGAAAACGAGATGAGTGAGGTATGGGGAAAATTTTATGAATTAAACGATGATCAAAAACCACAAAACCTAGACATGCTTCTGAAAATTTTTTCGGAAAATGTCAGAAGTGCTACGACTGAATTTAATACTTTTCTTGAAGAGATCGTAGCAGATCTAAATAATTGTGCAATAAATAGAGCAGTAAACGGGAAAACAGACAATTTTTTTGAAAAACTTTTCAAAATTTATAAAGCGGGCTATTTTCCATGTGGCTGGGATGGAGAGTATCCTTATGGAAGTTTTATTGCATTGTATATCGAAATGAAGAACTTGAACTGAAAAGACGATTTTAGAAATGAAAATGAGGAAAACCAATGAAATGAAAATACATCAAATTCACGATTTTGATCTAAATGATGAATCGGACTTTATTCAAACACAACAATCCCTAATACATAAAATCAACCTATCCCCCGTCATCCATCCAGACTCCGTCAACACATGCGCAGGCGTCGACCTCGCTTATTGGGAGCAGGACGGGGAACCGTACGGCGTATGCAGTATCATCGTGATTGACGCTGATACAAAAGAAGTGATTGAAAAAGTGCACAGCATGGGGAAAATCAGCGTGCCGTATGTTTCCGGTTTTCTTGCGTTTCGCGAGCTGCCGCTGATCATTGAAGCGGCCGAAAAGCTGGAGGCGGAGCCGGATGTGTTTTTGTTTGATGGCAACGGGTATCTGCACTACAATCATATGGGCGTTGCCACCCATGCGGCTTTTTTTCTGGGTAAGCCTACAATTGGGATTGCGAAAACCTATCTCAAAATCAAAGGATGCGATTTTGAGATGCCCGAAAATGAAGTCGGCGCCTGCACCGATATTCTCATTGACGGCGAGGTATATGGCCGGGCGCTTCGGACACGGCGGGACGTGAAGCCTATCTTCTTGTCTTGCGGACATAACATTGATTTAGAAATCAGCTATCAGATCACAATGAAAATGATCAATCGAGACAGCAGGCTGCCGATCCCTGTCCGTCTGGCTGACCTTGAAACGCATGTTTTGCGAACGTTTTATCGGAAAAATCACGTGTAACACTTGCAGTCCGGGAGGCTGCAAATGTTTTTTATTGATCAGGCCATCTGGGAGGATGACAGGAACCACATGTAAGAAGCATAGACGAAGAAACAGTTATCTATATCGAACAATATATCGGGACTGAAACAAAAAGCACCTATCCAGGTGCTTTTCTTTATAAATGAGGAACCACAAGACCTCCATACAAAAACGCCGCGATAATCAGGAAGGCCGGATGCATCTTGAATTTTGTCAAGGCAAGAAGGGAAATCCCCGCAATCACTATCGCTTGAACCCAGCCGATCGCTTTGATGCCGTCTGCGCCGATTTGCCAGGTAAGAATGAGCATCATGACGGCGATGACAGGCTGGACGGACAGCGTCATGCCTTTGATGACGGGTGATTGGCGGAAGCGCTGAATGATGCGCAAGAGGACGATCAATGCGAGCGCCGACGGTACGACGGTGGCGATCAGCGCAATCAGGAACCCGGGCCACCCGCCTGCGCTGTAGCCGACATACGCCGCGATTTTGGTGGCGATCGGGCCTGGCAATGCGTTCGCAAGCGCGAGCATATTTGAGAATTGATCGTTTGAGAGCCAGCTGTATCTGTTGACGACTTCTTCAAACATCAGCGGGATTGACGCCGGTCCGCCTCCATATCCGAGTGCGTTTGCGACAAAAAACGCCATAAATACATAAATCATGATCATGAGGCCGACATTCCTTTATCTTTTGAACGTTTATTTGTGATTTTGTCCTTTAATTTAAAATGAAACGCGCCGTATGCTAAGAAAATAATAATGACAAAGCCGGGATTGATCTGCAGCGTTTGCAGGCCGATAAAAGCGATGATAAAAAACAGAATGCCGGTGACCCAGCCGAAACCTTTAAGCGCTTTTTGGCCAAACTCGTACGCCATAATGCCGAGCATGACGGCGATTACCGGTGTTACGGCGCCAATCATGCCGGCAGCAATTGCTGAGTGGCTTAAGACATTGACAGCCGCAAACAAGCCCGCCATAGCAAGGCATGTAGGCAGAATATGGGTAAGGGTTGCCACGATTGCGCCTAACGTGCCTTTCAGCTTAAAGCCCAGATACGCGGCCATTTTTGTGGCAATCGGTCCGGGAAGCGCATTTGCGATCGCTAATATTTCTCCGAATTCATCATCATCTATCCATTTGTATTTATTGACGGCTTCATGGCGGATGAGCGGGATCACGGAAGGTCCGCCTCCGAATCCGAAAATGCCCGTTCGGACCATCGCCGCCGTAATGTCCCAATAGGGATGTCTCATGGCTATGTCCTCCTTACAGCTTCATGCCCGTTCTGCTTTTATACCGTTTAATCAGCATTTGGCAGTCGACGCTGACGACGCCTTTTTGCGTATAGAGCCGTTTTGTCAAAAACTCTTCCATCTCCTGATCATTTGCGAAAATACCGTGCATATGCAGCTTGCTCGGTCCGGTCATATGATAAAGGCTTGTCACTGCCGGTTCCTTTTCAAGCTTTAATGCGGTTTCCTCCAAATACTGCGGCTCCACCTCCACATTAAAAAACACGGACACATGGCGGCCGATTTTCGCCGGGTTGATGACAGCGGTGAATTTTTCAATCACACCGGCATCGAGTAAATGCTGAATGCGGTGCTGAACCGCCACTCGCGACAGGTTAACCCGCTTTCCTACGTCTGTATAGGAAATCCTCCCTTCCTCGTGCAAAATCGAAAGAATCTGTTTATCCGTTTCATCAAGGACAAGATTCGGAATGCTGTATTCATGTTCCAACCCGCTTCACCTTCCTTCATTTGGTAGACATTATTGTATCATGAAACGTTACGGTATGAAGGGAGAAATTTTTTATTGTTTTCGATACGTAATGACTTAGAATTATTTCTTATCGAAAAGTAAATAGTGTGTGAGATTTTCTTTCAGGAATGTGGATGGCCGCGAAGCCGCTTTTTATAATTGAGAAAATTTGTAAAGGGGCTTGCCATGAATACTTCAACCATCGGAACGAAACAAATGGTCGTCAGTCCGCATTATCTCGCTTCTCAGGCGGGGGCCGGCATTCTGGAAAAGGGCGGAAACGCGTTTGACGCGGCAGTGGCGGTCAGCGCCTGTCTGGCAGTCGTGTATCCGCATATGACGGGCCTTGGCGGGGATTCATTTTGGCTCACTTACCATAAAGAAACGGGACGAATCAAAGCTTATAACGGAAGCGGCCGTTCAGGGAAGCATGTGACGAGAGACTTGTATCGGGGCAGAGAAGCGATCCCTCTGCGCGGGACAGAAAGCGCCATTACCGTTCCGGGAATGGCGGACAGCTGGGATGCCGTGCTTTCGGCGTACGGGCGTCTTTCGCTCGCTGAGGTGCTGAAGCCAGCTCTTGATTATGCGGCAAACGGATTTCCGGTCTCTGCCGACCAATGCGCCCACACAGAACGCAATCTCGCTCTTTTAGCCTCGATGCCTTACACCTCGGCCATTTATACGAGAAACAAAAAAGCGCCCATGCCCGGTGAACGGTTTGTCCAAAAGGATCTGGCGGCCAGCTTGGAGCAGCTTGCCGAGAAAGGCAGAAGCGCTTTTTATGAAGGAGACCTCGCTCAACGCATCACATCCTTTCTGCAAAACAACGGCAGCCGTCTGACACTTGATGACTTTAAAGCCCACCGCGGCGAGTGGACGAACCCGGTATCCTCCGATTACCGCGGGTGCAAAATCTATCAGGCTCCGCCGAATTCACAGGGCTTTACAGGCTTAATGACGCTCAATATATTGGAAAACTATGATTTTTCTCAGATCGAACACGGTTCATTTGACTATTATCATCTGCTGATCGAGGCGCTGAAGAAGAGTTTTCAGCACCGGAATGAAGTGCTGACTGATCCGGCATTTTCTCATATTCCGCTGGATCGGCTGCTTGATAAACGGTATGCAAAGCAGCTTGCGGAAGAAATCGGTAACGTGGCTGCGCCGGCGGTAAGCCGGCCGGTCGGAAGCGACACAGCTTATGCCGCCGTCGCCGATGCGGAAGGAAATGCCGTTTCCTTTATTCAGAGCCTCTATTTCGAGTTCGGATCTGCCGTTACAGCGGGGGAGACGGGCATTCTGCTGCAAAACCGCGGGTCATTTTTTTCGTTGGACGAATCCCATGTCAATACACTTGAACCCGGCAAGCGGACGTTCCACACCCTCATGCCGGCGATGGCCTGTAAAGAAGGAAAGCCTCACATCCTGTACGGAACCCAGGGAGGAGAAGGCCAGCCGCAAACTCAGACAGCGATGATTACGCGCATCATTGATTACAAAATGGACCCCCAGCAGGCGATCAATGAGCCGCGCTGGGTCTGGGGACGGACATGGGGAGAGGAGTATGAAGGGCTGAGGGTTGAAAGCAGAATCAGCCCTGAGACGAGAGAAGCTCTAAGGCAGAGCGGCCACCGCGTCGAGACCGTTGGTGATTTTGACGGGCTTATGGGCCATGCGGCAGCGATCGTCATTGATGAAGAAGGCTTTCTCCAAGGCGGGGCCGACCCGCGCGGCGACGGAGCGGCCGCAGGAGTATAGAGCTACGCTGACTGATGAAAAAAATAAGCACGCCAAGCGCGGCAGAAAGACCCGCGTAAAACGAATCGTACACATATTGCTTTTCCTCCCGCCGGTGCCGCCATTCCATTATGCCGCTGCAGCAAAATAGAAACAACTCCCGCAAATACGTACATTTCATTGAAAAAAGTCACCGCTGCGATGCCCGTAATAAGCAGTGTGATTTCGATTAATCGATATTGAGAACTTTGACGGCAAATACTTGAAACATAAGGCTGAGCAAAATAAATATGGCTGAAAAAATCAGTAACTGAATGAAATCCATCATCTTCCTCCTAAAAATGTGTCTCTCGTTTCATACGAGTGATGGCCTTGTAAGTTTCGGCATTCTATAAGACATTAGGCTGAGTTACATGGTAAAAGACTCAAAAAGACCCCTTTCGAAAGGGGTCTTTTTGACTAGTTTCTTCTATTATAATGGTTCCTGCTTCAGGTCGGGCGGACAAGCGTATATGTCTTCCCGAGTCTGACGTATTCATTCCCCGCGAGCCTTGCCGCAGGCTTCAGCTCATCTGTCCGTATGTAGCCTTTATCGGCGTCATATACTTGGTCATTCAAATGAAAACAAACGACTCTGCCGATGATGAGGTCTGTCGTCGTTTCTCCGCTGTCATTTTGGAACGGAAGATGGCGTTCGAGTATACATTCAAACCTCACTTTTGCTTCTTTTATACCGGGAACGCTGATGCAAGCGCTGTCTGTCACAGAAAGGTCTGTCATGCCAAGCTCACTGACATCAGGATCAAGCCTTGCCGCCGTTTTGTTAATGTCTTCAATAATGGACTCATCACTGACGTGCACCACGAATTCCCGATGAGCGAGTGCGTTTCTCGCGGTGTCTTTCTGCCGACCGTCCGCGCGGCTGACTGAGATGGCCAGAAGCGGCGGTTCTGCGGAGACAACGTTATAGAAACTGAAGGGCGCCGCGTTTACGGCGCCGTTGATGGATGACCGCGTAGTGACAAATGCGATCGGCCGGGGAACGACTGTGCCCGAAAGCAATTTGTAAGTGTCTTTTGCGTTCAGTTCGTCTGCTCGTAAGATATGCATGATTTCGGCCGCCTTTCTTTATCGTATGACCTGATTATACAGAAAGAAAATTCGGAAACACAACAAAAGAAAACCGGCTGCATATCTTATCACGTGGCATATATCTGATTGAGGAAAAAGGCTTCCGTTTAGCCGGCAGCCTATTTACGAATGGTGTTACTTGTAGTTTTTCTTTACAACCCAGATGTTCCCGTCTTTCCAGTACTCTGTTTTGCTGCAGTAATCGTCTTTTTTGCAAGGGTCTTTTTTCTGAGGACGATAAGGTTTTTTCTGCGTGCGTTTTTTCTTGCGGCGGCATGATTTTTTGTGGCTGCGTGATTTTTTGTGAGACCGGCATGATTTTTTACGGCTGCGAGATTTTTTGTGAGAGCGGGATTTTTTATGGCTGCGAGATTTTTTGTGAGAACGGGATTTTTTATGGCTGCGAGATTTTTTGTGAGAACGGGACTTTTTATGGCTGCGCGATTTTTTGTGAGAACGGGATTTTTTATGGCTGCGAGATCTTTTGTGAGAGCGGCACGATTTTTTATGACTGCGAGATTTTTTGTGAGAGCGGCATGATTTTTTATGACTGCGAGATTTTTTGTGAGAACGGGATTTTTTATGCTTGCGAGATTTTCTCTTCTTACTGCTTTTTGGTTCTTGGTACAAATAATCTTCCAATCCCTCGGTGCTTGCGGACTTTACTGCTTCTTCGATATCAGAATGGGAATAGTGGCCCATTTTGAAACCTCCTCATGATATATGTTTTAAGGATGCGATCCTTACTACCACATAGTACGCATGAATGAAAAAAGTGTATGTGTGATTCGCTGAGTTTTATATAAAAAGCACAGCCTAAATTAATACAGGGAGGTTTACTGATGAAAGACCAATCAACATTGCCTCTATACCAGCTGTTTATTCACCCGAAAGACTTAATGGAGCTGAAAAAAGACATTTGGGATGATGATCCGGTGCCCGCGGTGCTGAGAGTGAATCAAAAACGGCTTGACATTGATCTGGCGTACCGCGGCTCGCATATAAGAGATTTTAAGAAAAAATCGTATCATATCGCTTTTTATTCGCCGAAAACATTTCGCAGGGCGAAAGAGATACATTTAAACGCTGAATACAAAGATCCGTCGATGATGCGGAATAAGCTGTCTCTCGATTTCTTCGCGGAGCTTGGGACGCTGTCACCAAAGGCGAATTTCGTAACCCTGCAAATCAATGGCAGACATGAGGGGGTGTATCTTGAGCTGGAGTCAGTGGATGAATATTTTCTGGCGAAACGGAATTTGGCGGACGGCGCTGTTTTTTACGCGGTTGATGACGACGCCAATTTCTCCCTCGTCAGTGATCTGGAGCGGGATACGAAAACATCGCTCGAACTTGGTTATGAAAAGAAAACGGGAACGAAAGAAGACGATTTATACTTGCAGGATATGATCTATAAAATTAATACCGTGCCGAAGTCAGAGTTCAAGGGGGAGATCGTCAAACACTTGGACGCCGATAAGTATTTGCGGTGGCTTGCGGGCATCGTGTTTACCTCAAACTACGATGGATTTGTCCATAATTACGCTTTGTACCGGAATCATGAAACGGGACTTTTTGAAGTCATTCCGTGGGATTACGATGCGACGTGGGGAAGAGACATTCATGGTGATCGGATGGAGGCCGATTATGTCAGAATACAAGGGTTTAATACCTTGACTGCAAGGCTTCTGGATGAACCGTATTTCCGCAAAGCGTACAAACGGCTTTTGGAAGAGACGCTTCAGACCCGGTTTACCATTGAACATATGAAGCCGAAGGTCATGTCACTGTATGAGCAGATCAGGCCGCATGTCGCGAAGGATCCATATAAGAAAGAAGAGATGGATTGCTTTGACCGGGAGCCTGAAGTGATTTGCGAATACATTAAGGAGCGGTCAGCCTTCATCAGCAGTGAGTTAGAGCGGTGGAATATCTGATTTGGAAATGAAGAAAGATTTTTTACAAATAGGCTGGTGAATCAGTTCCCGAAAATAATCGTGATACGTATATATGCATTATGCTTTTTACATTATGAGAAAAATGACTAGGAGGACAATAGATGAAACGCAATACGAAGCGGCAGCGGTCTGATGACAACTTTTTGCATGCGATGGAAGGAAAAGTGATTACTGTCTACCGGGGAGGCCCGGAGTCCAAGACAGGGAGATTAGCAGACATTCAATCGGATTATATCGCTCTTCAGGTTGATAATAAAATCGTTTATTATCAATGGAAACACGTGAAAAGTGTGACGGAAAATACGAGTGAAACCGTATCGCCGGCCGAAGCGGCAGAATGTGAAAAAGCTGATGATTTTCAAGACCTGATCAGCCGGATGACCAATCGCACGGTGCAATTGAATCAGGGAGGTCCCGAATCGAAAAGAGGAAAGCTTCACGAAACAGGGGATGATTTTCTCGTGCTGGAAACGGAAGATGACGGAATTGTATATTTTAACGCCGACCATGTCAAAAGCATCAGCGCGGAACAAGAAGAGGACGGCCAAGAGGAGGAGCGCCCGGAATTTGAAATGGCTGATGATTTTCACGGCATATTTAAACGCCTGATCCACAAATGGGTATCCATCAACCGCGGAGGTCCTGAAGCCGTTGAAGGTATACTTGTGGATAATTCCGACGGCCACTACACTCTTGTGAAAGATAAAGAAGTGCTGCGGATCTATCCTTTTCATATCAAGAGCATCAGCGAAGGGGCAAAAGGAGCAGCTAAAAAAGAGGAGAATAAAGAAGACGAGAATAAAGGTGAGAAAGAGAGCGCCGAAGAAGAAAAGCCGCATGAAGAAGAATCACGCGAAGAGCAGCGTACTTCCTCTAAAAAGTCGAAAAGATCATCAAAATCCGTTCGATCCTCAAAACGGGAGAAAGAGGTCTCTTATAGCTACGCCACTGTATTAAGGACAATAGATTATCGGTGGAAACGCGGCCGTAAATGATTGGAAAGATTGTCCGTAAACGCGGGAGAGGGGGGAATGAAATGGCTGGATTAAGCAGATTTCTGGATAAACAAGTCGATATTGAGATATCGGGGAATACGACATTTTCAGGAACTCTTTTGGATATCGGTCAGGATATCATTGTGATTCATGACGGCCGGACGTTTCTTTATATTCCGCTGCTGCATCTTCAGCGGATGACATTGACGCTCCCGGACGAAGAGAATAAAGAACCGTACGCAAGAAAAAAAAGTCCGCATCCCGAAAAACAGGAACATTCCTTTTCTTACCGGAATACCCTCCAGCATATAAAAGGCAGATTCACAGAAATATTTGTTACGGGAGACCGTTCCATTCATGGGTATGTGACAAGTGTTTTAAATGATTATTTTGTTTTCTTCTCTCCGGTTTATAAGACTCTTTTCATCTCGATGCATCATTTGAAATGGCTGACACCCTATTCCGATGAGCAGACGCCGTATACATTAAACAGTTCAGAGCTGCCGGTTGTTCCCGCTAATGTGCCCCTTGTCCGGAATTTTGAGGAGCAATTAAAAAGATATATCGGTAAGCTGATTATTCTGGATTTAGGAGATATACCGAATAAAGTGGGGCTGTTGCAGGATGTCTCAGATAATATTCTTGAACTGACCAATGCAGACGGCGATACTGTTTTTTGGAAATTGAATCATTTAAAAACCATGCACCTGCCATAAATGATAAAACTGCCTCTCTTATACAGCAGGCAGTTTTTTTTCATGGGAGCTAAAGGTAAATCCAACTGATCCAAACATATAAAACGGTAATGGTAAACACGACAGTGAGAGGGACAACGATAATGGTCGTTTTGATATATTCTGACCAAGAAACTTTTTCGCCGTGCTGTCTGATGATATGCATCCAGATCAGCGTGGCTAATGTCCCGATCGGCAGAAGCAATGATCCGATATCACTGCCGATAATATTAGCCAGATAAATGATTTTTACGGTTAATGGGTCGATGGACATTTCAGTTAATGTCAAAGTGCTGATCATTAAGGCGGGATGGTTATTGAACAAATTAGAGAGGACGGATGTAGCAATGCCCATAATAGATGCAGCGTGGGCAATGCTTTGTGAGACATAAGGCTCAATAGACTGAACAAGCAGCGCCGTCAGTCCGATATTATGCAGTCCGTAGATGATAATGTACATCGTGAAGGCAAAAATAAAGATATGCCAAGGCGCTTTCCTTAATAAATCTGCCGGTCCGATTTTTAAATAAAACCATCTCCAGCCAAGCAGGATGACTGAACTGATGACAGCCACGAGCGAAACGGATATGCCGTTGTAAGAAGCTGCAAACAGACTGATCCGGACGAACAATACAAATGCCAAAACACAAAACATGATGTTCGTACGGCTGTTTTGGGTCGGGTCTGGCGGAGGCTGAAGCGGATGATATCGTTTGTGTTCCAGCGAGTCAAAATGAACCGGAATATCGGGGAGCTGTTTCGGCAAACGGCGGTAAAAAACGGCAAACAGCAGAAAGGCCATAAACACCAGTCCCAGCGTGCCGGGGATAAACATCATATTGGTGTACAAATAAAGGTCCATGCCTATCATTTTGAGAGAAATTAAATTGACGATATTACTGACGCCGATCGGGGTGCTTGCCGCCGTCGCAATTAATACGCCGCTTATTAAATACGGTGTTTTCTGATGTCTTTTAAGTCCGAGATATTGTAAGACCAATAGTAAAATAGGAGTGGTGATTAAGACGCTGCCGTCATTATTCAGAAAGAGCGTCATTGAAAAACAGAGCAGGTTGGTCAGCCAAAAAAGCCGGATGCCCGATCCCTTGGCGCGGTGAAGCAGTTTGGCCGCCGCCCAGTTAAAAAAACCGAAGCTTTCCAGCGCGATCGCCATAATCATTGTGGAGATAATGGTTATTGAGGCTCCGGTGACTTTTGACCCTATATCCCCCAAATCATGAAAGGAAACGGTTCCGCATAACAAAACGAGAATGGCGCCCAGCGACGCCGGAACGGCTTCATTTAATCCCCCGGGTCTCCAAAATATAAAAATAATGGTCACAAAGAAAGAAATCAGGGTCAAAATGACGGTAATATGTGTAATGTGTTCTGCCTCCTTTTAGATGGGTCATTGCCGCCCCGTTATTTTTATCCCTCCTGATCAGTTGTACTGTATGTATACGGGTACAGGTCGTAAGGTGTACTGAGCGTTTCTACCAATTTAGTAAAAATCCATAAAAGCACAAAAAAAAGAGGCTGCTTTCGGCGGCCCTCTTTTTTATGCATTTTCCTTATCCGCCTGCAATAAAGCCTGGCGTTTATTCATAATATCCAGAAAATGTTTCAGGATCGGATTTTGATTATCCTTGCGGTAGGCAATGACCCATTCGGCCGTGAGCTGCACCTGATTAATGCCGCGGTAGGCGACTTCGAGATTAAACAGCTTTTTAGCAGAAGAAGGCACGAAGGTTACACCGATGCCGGCACTAACCAATCCGATCACCATTTGATACTCCGTCGCTTCCTGAACGATTTTCGGTTTGAAGCCCGCCTGCTCGCAGTAGTTTACAAACTCTAGGTATAAAGTCGGCCATGTTTCTTTCGACAGTGTGATAATCGGTTCATTTTTTAAATCCTGAATGTCGATTGTCTGTTTAGCGGTAAGCGGGTGCTGCTTCGGCAAAGCCAGAATGCACGGACTGCTCTGCACCTTTTCCATATGTAACGCGGAATGCTGTAAAGGCGGATGAAGGATGCCGATATCAATGTTCCCCTTCAGAAGTTCTTCCTGCTGTCTGAAAGAAGAAATTTCACGCAGATCAAGCTTGACGGAGGGGAATTTTTCGCGGAATTCCCGAATGATCGGCGGCAGAAATTCATATGTGGCCGAGCCGACAAAACCGACGACAAGGCGGCCGAGCTCTCCCCGCGCCGTTCTCTGCGCCATTTCAATCGCTTTGTCTATTTCTTCGATCGCGTTTCTGCTGTGTTTTAAAAAACTTTCTCCGGCAGCTGAAAGCTCTACAACCCGTTTCGTGCGCTTTAATAAGGTCACGCCGACTTCCTTCTCAAGCTGTTTGATCTGCTGGCTGAGAGGCGGCTGTGTCATATTTAACCGAAGCGCAGCTTTGCCGAAATGAAGTTCTTCGGCAACGGCAATAAAGTATTGAAGATGGCGAAGCTCCATCCTTATCCATTCCTTTCTCTTTGTTAATTATTCGTGAAACATATTAATCATACGGCGAATTGATATTGGAGGTCAATTTCCAAAGAGTGTATAGTGAATAATATCACAAATTACTTAAAATTTTATATTTAATATGCATAATAAGGAGTGAGGGTGTTGGCAAAAGCAACAAATGAACTAAAAACCTCTGGAAAAAATCGGGGGGCGGAGCTTGTTGTTGATTGCTTAGTGGAGCAAGGTGTCACACATGTTTTTGGCATTCCGGGTGCAAAAATTGATGCAGTATTTGATGCGTTAAAAGATAAAGGACCTGAACTGGTTTTATGCCGTCACGAACAGAACGCTGCATTTATGGCTGCGGCTGTCGGAAGACTGACTGGAAAACCAGGCGTTTGTCTCGTTACTTCAGGCCCGGGGGCATCCAACTTGGCGACCGGCTTGTTAACGGCTAATACAGAAGGTGATCCGGTAGTGGCGCTGGCGGGTAACGTAATTCGCGCAGACCGGTTAAAACGGACACACCAATCATTGGACAATGCGGCGCTATTTCAGCCGATTACAAAATACAGTGTAGAAGTACAGGAAACAGGGAATATACCAGAAGCGGTAACAAACGCCTTCAGGGCAGCGTCAGCAGGTCAGGCAGGCGCGGCTTTCGTGAGCTTTCCGCAGGATGTTGTGAATGAAATCACAAATGTGAAAAACGTACGCAGCGTGCCGGCGCCGAAACAAGGCCCTGCACCGGAAGAAGCGGTCAGCGCGGCTATCGCGAAAATCCAGACGGCAAAACTTCCCGTTCTGTTAGTCGGCATGAAAGGCGGAAGACCGGAGGCGGTAAAACAAATCCGCAAACTGCTTGCCAAAACAAAACTGCCTTTCGTAGAAACGTACCAAGGGGCCGGCACATTGTCCAGAGAGCTGGAAGACCAATATTTCGGCCGGATCGGACTGTTCCGCAACCAGCCGGGCGATCTTCTGCTTGAACAGGCGGATGTCGTATTAACGATCGGTTATGATCCGATTGAATACGATCCGAAGTTCTGGAACGTAAACGGTGACCGTGCTATTATCCATCTTGACGAAATCCAGGCCGATATCGATCATGCCTATCAGCCGGAATTAGAATTATTAGGCGATATCGCCGCTACGGTTAAACAAATTGAACACGACGCTGTGACATTTGATATGGGCAGCCGTGAACAAGAAGTGCTGAGCGAATTAAAACAGATGCTCACAGACAGCGAGAAGGCGCCAAGCGACCATAAATCCGACAGAGTGCATCCTCTGCAAATCGTCCAAGAACTGCGCAATGCAATTGATGACGACGTAACCGTCACTTGCGATATCGGTTCGCACGCGATCTGGATGTCCCGCTACTTCCGCGCTTATGAGCCGCTGAAACTGTTGATCAGCAACGGCATGCAGACATTGGGCGTAGCGCTTCCTTGGGCGATTGCCGCCACATTGGTGAATCCGGGTGAAAAAGTCGTATCCGTTTCAGGGGACGGAGGATTCCTGTTCTCTGCAATGGAATTGGAAACGGCAGTCCGCTTAAAAGCGCCGATCGTTCACCTTGTATGGAATGACAGCACATATGATATGGTCGCATTCCAGCAAATGAAAAAATATAACCGTACATCATGCGTAGATTTCGGAAACATTGACATCGTAAAATATGCAGAAAGCTTCGGCGCCACCGGCTTGCGCGTTGAGTCACCGGAACAGCTGGCAGACGTGCTGCAAAAAGGCTTGAACACAGAAGGCCCTGTCATCATTGACATTCCTGTCGATTACAGTGACAATGTCCATTTATCAAGCGACATGCTTCCGAAGCAATTCAAAGAAAAAATGAAAGCAAAAGCTCTCTAGCACTCTGCGCACCATGACCTGTTTTCTAAAACAGCCCAATTTAAAAGGAGTGAAGGGAATATGAAAAACGCAAGCGACATCCATATGATGAGCCGCGGAGAAAAAGGCTCACCTGAGGATCAGATCTATCAAGTCTCAACAATGACATCTCTGCTGGACGGAGTATATGACGGAGATTTTGATATGGCTGACATTCCGAAGTTCGGTGATTTCGGAATCGGCACGTTCAATAAACTGGACGGCGAATTAATCGGATTTGACGGAGAATTTTACCGTCTGCGCGGCGACGGAACGGCTACGCCTGTTAAAGGCGGAGACCTGTCACCATTCTGCTCATTCACATTTTTCACGCCTGATATGACGCATACGATCGACGGCGAAATGACCCGTGAAGAATTCGAGCAGGAAATCGCCAGCCTTCTGCCTAGTAAAAACTTATTTTATGCGATCCGTTTAGACGGCGTATTTAAAAAGGTGCAGACAAGAACGGTAGAACGCCAGGAGAAACCGTACGTTCCGATGATCGAAGCGGTGAAAACACAGCCTGTGTTCAACTTTGACGACATTCAGGGTACAATCGCCGGCTTCTGGACGCCGGGGTACGCAAACGGCATCGCTGTTTCCGGATATCACCTGCACTTCATTGATGAAGGACGCAATTCCGGCGGACACGTATTTGACTATGTCATTAAAGATTGTAAAGTGACCATTTCTCAAAAAATGAATATGAACCTCATGCTTCCGAATACGGCGGACTTTTTCAACGCAAATTTAGATAATCCGAATTTTGCGAAGGATATCGAAACAACCGAAGGAAGCCCGGAATAAATTAAAAAAGAAAGCCCCATTTTTCTCGGGGGCTTTCTTTTTATTTGGCTGAACCGGCAAAGATTAGGTAAAATACAGTCAAAAGGGAAAGGTGTGGTAGCTGTGAAAGTATTGGTATTAGCGGTTCATCCTGACATGAACAACTCAGCGGTCAATAAGGCGTGGACAGAAGAATTAAAAAATCATGATGAAATCACGGTCCGTGAGCTTTATAAAGAATATCCGGACGGGAAAATAGATGCGGAAAAGGAACGGCAGCTGTGTGAACAGTATGACCGGATCGTATTTCAATTCCCGCTGTATTGGTACAGTGCGCCTCCGCTTTTAAAAACATGGATGGATCATGTGCTGGCGTATGGCTGGGCTTACGGCTCCAAAGGAAAGGCGCTGCACGGCAAAGAATTGCTGCTGGCTGTTTCCGTAGGTGCCGGAGAGGATGCATATCAGGCAGGCGGGTCTAACCATTTTTCACTGAGCGAGCTCTTAAGGCCGTTTCAGGCAATGGCTAATTTTACGGGTATGACCTATTTGCCTGCTTTCGCGATGTACGGGGTTAGCAGCGCCGATGCTGCGGCTATCCGTGACAATGCCAAACGCCTGGCGGATTACATAAAGAAGCCATTTTAGAGTCGTATGCATTCATCTTCATTTGACAATATTTCCTGAGAAATATTTCGAACCTTAGACGTTTCTGACTGCTCAAGAAAGAAAAAACGGATTTCGCGCTGAATTTGCGAAATCCGTTTTGATATTATGTCAGTTTTTGCAGATCTTTTGTGCTGATATATCCCGTTGCGCCCCCGTAATCGACAAGCGCCCAGCCGAAGTCAATGCCGCCGCCGGCTGTCTTTTTCCATCCGAGGAAAGAAACGCTCGTGTTTTTAGCAAGGGAAGCTTTGACCGCTTGTTTGTCTGTATATACTTTTGTTTTTTTCGTCGTTTTTACGGTTGTTGCTTCTTTAACAATATAATGAGTAGATACAAATCCTGTTTTTCCGTTTTTATAATGTACTTTAGCCCAGTCAGCGTTCTGGAATGAAACGATCTTTAAGCTGTCGCCTAAATGAAGGGTATCAGCTCTCGGACTGGCTGCTGATGCTTTTGTTCTGACGTTCAATGCTTCCGCGGAAACGAGATAAGAGTCAAGCGGGTAGCTGTACAGATCGTCAATTTTGACCGCTTCCTGCGCGTGTGTCTCGGGAAGAGGCGTTATTCCGGCAGCTGAAGCCGCTGTTATTCCCGCTGCAAGGGTCAGAATGGATGCCGCTTTGGCTGTTTTCTTCATCTGTATCTCTCCTTTTACTTCATCCTTTCACGTTTTACCGGAAGTCTAAACATCGGCCGGTTATTTTTGTGTTTGAAGTTTCAATGGAGCGGAAATGGTTTTTTTGACTTTTTCTCCTTTGAGCACCTGCTCCGCCGCTTCGGCCGCCAGTTTTCCGATCAGCTCCGGCTGCTGGGCGACCGTGGCTGTCAGCTTTCCGTTTTTAATGGAAGAAATCGCATCTTTATTTCCGTCGAAACCGACGACCAAAATGTGTTTGCCCGAGCTGTTAATCGCTTCGAGCGCGCCGAGTGCCATTTCATCATTATGGGCGAACACGGCTTTGATATCCGGCTGTCCCTGCAGCAGGTTTTCCATGACGGTCAATCCTTTTGTACGGTCAAAATCCGCCGCTTGCTTTGTTACGACATCCAGCTTTTTGTCGGCAATATGATGAAAGCCCGTTCCGCGTTCCCGTGTTGCGGATGCGCCCGGCACCCCTTGCAATTCCGCTACTTTGGCGCCTTTTCCGAGCTGATCGGCGAGGTAGTCAGCCGCCATTTCTCCTCCTTTGACATTGTCAGAGGCGACAAGCGTTTCGACTTTGCCGTGTTCGGCTGAACGATCAAGCGCAATGACGGGAATGCCGAGGGAATTTGCCGATTCGACGGCTGTTGAAATCGCTGATGAATCGGTCGGGTTGATCAGCAGCGCATCGACTCCCTGCTGGATCAAATCTTCTACGTCATTTGACTGTTTAGATGAATCATTTTGAGCATCGACAATAATGACCTTCATGCCCCGTTTTTTGGCTTCCTTTACAACGCCTTCTTTTAATGAAACGAAGAACGGATTGTTCAATGTGGAGACGGAGAGCCCGATAGTGAATTCTTTTTTATGTTTTGTGTTTGACGGTTTTGCCCATTGTGGCGGTTCAAGTGAACAGGCGGACAGCAAAAACAGTGATAATGCCGCAATCGTGATGATGGCTTTCTTCATAATGGTCCTCCTACTATGCCGATTTTTTGCGGTCCAGCAGCACCGCGATTAAAATGACGATTCCTTTGACGACGAGCTGATAAAAAGATGATACGCCGAGAAGGTTCAAGCCGTTGTTCAGCGTACCGATAATCAAAACCCCGATCAGTGTACCGATGATGCGCCCTCGACCGCCGGACAGGCTCGTTCCGCCGAGAACGACCGCTGCGATGGCGTCCAGCTCGTATGATTCCCCGGCCGTCGGCTGTGCGGAATTTAAGCGTGATGTCAGAATCGCTCCCGCCAGCGCCGATAATAAACCTGTCAGAGAATAGATCATGATCTTGATGCGGGGCACTTTGATTCCCGATATCAGCGCCGCTTTCTCATTGCCGCCGATGGCGTATGTCCGGCGGCCGAACGGTGTTTTATGCAGAAGAACCCACAGGGCCGCAAATGCAATCAGCATCGTAATGGCAGGTACGGGAATGCCGAGAAAATAACCGCGCCCGAATAATTGAAATGCGTAACTTGAACCGAGCCCCGTAATCGGATTTCCGTCCGTATAGACGAGGGTCAGTCCGCGAAAGACGGTCATTGTCGCCAAAGTGGCGATGAACGGCGCCATTTTTCCTTTTGTGATTAATAATCCGTTTATCATGCCGAGTACGGCGCCGATTACGCAGCCGATGATGACGGCTAAGATCGGGTCGATGCCTGAGACCATCATACCTGCGACCAATGCGCTCGATAAGGCGAGGATGGCTCCGACAGAGAGATCAATGCCTCCCGTTAAAATGACAAACGTCATTCCGAATGCAATCAGAGCGTTAATCGCAACCTGCCGAAGAAGGTTGAGAATATTGAGGGGTTCAAGAAAACTCGGGTTTAAAACGGAAACGATCAGCACAAGAATCAGTAAGCCGAGAAACGGACCGAGTTTTTGCGTAAAGGTGTGAATGGAAAATCGCTTTTGTTCAGTTGATGTCATTGGTTCAGTTTTCATACTGCTGCCCTCCCGTGGCAAGTGTCATGATGTGTTCTTGTGTTGCGCCGGCCGCATTGATTTCTCCGCTGATGCGCCCTTCGTGGACGACGATGATTCTGTCACTCATGCCGAGAATTTCCGGCAGCTCGGAAGACACCATGATGATGGCGACTCCGCGATCGGTCAGTTCATTCATTAATGAATAGATTTCCCTTTTCGCGCCTACGTCGACGCCTCTTGTCGGTTCATCAAGGATGAGAACTTTCGGGCCGATTCCGATCCATTTGGCGATGACGACTTTTTGCTGATTTCCTCCTGATAAATGCCGGGCGGCGGTTTCCGGAGATGCGGTCTTAATGGTCAGACGCTTGATGAGCAGCTCAACGAACTCCGCCTCGCGTTTTCGGTCAATGATGCCTTTCGGAGAGAAGCTGGTCAGGTTCGGCAATGAGATATTTTCACGAATGGACGTATCCAGCAGCAGCCCTTCATCTTTGCGGTTCTCCGTAATCAGGCCGAGTCCCTTACGGATGGCATCGTACGGACCCCGAATGCCGGTTTTTCGGCCGGAAATCCAGATCTCTCCGGAATCGAGCCTGTCAATTCCGAACAGCGCCCTCATGATTTCTGTCCGTCCGGCACCCATTAAGCCGGAAACGCCGAGGATTTCTCCGGCGCTCACATGGAAACTGATCTGTGAAAAGCTTCCTTTTTTTGAGGCGTTTTTCACTTCGAGCACCTTATCGCCGAGTGACGGCGTGCGAGTCGGATACCGATCGGTCAGCTCCCGCCCGACCATTTTTTTGACCACTTCATCAAAATTAGTGTCTTTAATATGCGCCGTATCGACAGTGAGGCCGTCCCGCATAATGGTGATCCGGTCGCAAATCGAAAATATCTCTTCCATTCGGTGCGAAATATAGACGATGGATACGCCGTCCCGCTTTAACGCCGTCATCACGTCAAACAGTTTGCTGATTTCCCGTTCGGTCAGCGCCGCGGTCGGTTCGTCCATAATAATGACTTCGGCGTTTGTCATCAGCGCTTTGGCAATCTCAATCATCTGCTGCTGTCCGACGGAACATTGTCCGGCTTCCCGGTCAAGAGGAAGAGAGACTCCCAGTTTTTCAAGCTGTGATTTTGCTAGCGCTTTCATTTTCTTCGTTTCCAAAACGCCGAACGCCGTCGTCAGCTCTTTGCCGATAAAAAGGTTTTCAAGCACCGTCATGTCCGGCCATATATTCAGTTCCTGATGGATAAAGGCGATTCCGTGCTTTTCGGCTTCCTTTGGATTGGAGAAGCTCATATTTGTTCCGTTTATCGTAATGTTTCCCTTGTCGAGCCGGTAGAGCCCGGTGAGCAGATTCATTAACGTCGATTTGCCCGCTCCGTTTTCTCCCATTAAAGCGTGGATTTCTCCCGGCAGAAGCTCAAATGAGACGCCGGAGAGCACTTGGTTTTTGCCGAATGCTTTATGAATGTCTGTCATGCCGATGTGCATGCTGGATCCCTTCTTTCTAGAAAATCACACCCGCCTGCAGGATGCAGTTGGCGTATGGTGTCATTTCACCCGTTCGGATGACGGCTTTTGCTTTCTGTGTGAGCCGTTTGAATTCCTCGTGGGACATGTACTCGATCGTCTGCGCTGAGAAATGGCTTTCTATGAAACTTGCATTCTCGGGGTTTGCGTCTTTGATCTCGGAAGCGGCCATCACCTTTTCGACTGCCATCTCCCCGGCTACCAGGCTGGTCACGTCGCGAAAGGCGGGAACGCCCGCCGTTAAGGACAAATCAATTTTAGGGACACCGTCAGGGACGGGGAGACCCGCATCGGCGATTGCGATGAGGTCTGTATGCCCGAGATCGGCTAATACTTTGGCAATGTGGCTGTTTAACATTCCGTGTTTTTTCATGACAGCAGCTCCTCAACTTCTTTTCTGGCCGGCATCCCGCCTTGGGCGCCGAAGTGCTGCACGGACAGGGAGGCGGCGCGGTTGGCAAACAGGAGCGCTTGCTCAATGTCCCGTCCTTCCGCGAGTGCGACGGCAAGTGCCGCATTAAAGGTATCGCCGGCTCCCGTCGTGTCGACCGCTTCTGCAGGGAAGGCGGGAACAAGCCGTTCCGCGGTGCCGTCTGAGTAGCGCACGCCTTGTTTTCCTTCGGTAATGAACAGTTTGCCGGGATAGCCGGCGAGCGCTTCTTCTTTCGTCCGGTCAGGAAATAAAATGGACGCTTCATGTTCGTTCGGCGTAAGATATGCGGCATCCTCAATCGTCGATTGTTTCAGCGGCCGGGCCGGCGCGGGATTCAGGATAACCGGAATTTGCTGCGCGCGGCAGTAGCTGCACACTTCTTCAACGGTTTCTTCAGGAATCTCCTGCTGGATCAGCACGATATCAATGCCGGGAAGTTTTGCCAGCGCACTTTTGGCATAATCGGGGGAGATGTCATCGTTTGCGCCTTTTACGACGACGATGCTGTTGTCTCCTTCTGCGAGCACAATATGAGCCGTTCCGCTTTTTTTATGTGTAACCGTTTCCATGTAGTCCGTATTGACACCGTTTGCCTTCAGGTTTTCAATAATCGCTTTTCCGTAGCTGTCACTTCCAGCTTTTCCTACCATATATACGTTTGCGCCAAGGCGGGAAGCGGCTACGGCCTGGTTTGCGCCTTTTCCTCCGGGCACGGTTTGAAAGTCTGTGCCCAGTACGGTTTCTCCGGCTTTCGGACGCCGTTCGGATGTGACGACCAGATCCATAGAACAGCTTCCGATAACACAAATTTCACTCATGGTGATCATCCTTTCTCGTCGTTTGTCTTCGTATGTAAGTCACGGGCAGTTGAATGGCCGTCTCTTTCGGCGGCTCTTTCTTTATCAATTGCAGCAGCAGGTTTGCCGCTTGTTTTCCCATCTCATATGCAGGCTGGCGGATGGTTGAAAGAGGCGGAAACAAAAGCCTGCTCTGCGGAATATCGTCGTATCCGATGATCTGAATCTCCTCCGGAACTTTTTTGCCGAGCCGCAGCGCCTCATGGAGGACGGCAGCCGCCGCAATGTCGTTGCTGGCAATGACTCCGTCGGTTTCAGGGTATGCTGCAAACAATTCTTCTGCTAAAATGGCGGCATCCTTGATGGAAAATGAAGCGGCGGAGATGACATTGAACTGCGCGTTCGCTTTTTGCAGCACGTTAAGTGCGCCGTTAAAACGTTCCTGAGCGGTCGAAAGGTGGGCTGGGCCTTTGACAAGCGTGATGCTTGTGCTTTTGCCGCGAAGCATTTCCTCAGCCGCCCGTTTTCCGCCTGCCCGCCCGTCACTGAATACGGATGGGGCGCCTTCTTTTGTCCGGTCCAGAAATACGACCGGGTAAAGGCTGCCGCTGTATTCGGGAAGGTCGGGGTAATGGGTGGCCGCCAAAATACCGGCAACTTGATTTTGTTTAAATGTTTGCAGGTAGTCGAGTTCTTTTTCCAATTCTTCATCGCTGTTGCCGATGATCAGCCGGTATCCTTCCCGCTGCAACTCGTCTTCAGCGCCGCGGGCAAGCTGAGGGAAAAAGGGATTCGTAATATCCGGAAGCAAGAGCCCGACCAGTCTGGATTCTCTTTTATAAAGAGAGCGGGCAACTTCATTCGGATAATAATTCAGCTTCTCCATGGCAAGCATGACCTTCGTTCGTGTATCTTCATGCACGTAGCCGTTGTCATTGAGGACACGCGAGACCGTGGCAACAGAGACGCCGGCAGCGCCTGCGACATCTTTAATCGTTGCCAACAAACACTCCTCCTTCACTTATGTAACCGTTTACATAAAAAGAGTAACACGAATCATTTCGGTTGGCAACAAAAAAAGAGACCGGGGTCTCTTTTAGTTCACGATGCCGATTTGTGAGATATTCACTTTGATATCAGGGATGATCTCGATGGAAGGATAGACCTTACGCCAATTAAGCCGCTTGCCCCGCTCATAATAATGGGTTTGATATTTCCGGCCGATGCCGAGGATATCCGAGTTGTGCTCCTGAATATGGCTGATCACCGATCTGGCCTGGCTGTTCAAATTTGCTGAGGCTTGTTTGTTTATTTGGTCGATTGCCGTATAAGAATTCAGCTTGTCCTTTGGATATTCCAAGACGCGTGCATTCAGTTTTAAACGGATTTTCACTTTTATATGCTGCGGATCTGTATCTATAAATACAATCTTTCGCGTGGCATCCGTGATGCCGAGAGAAAGATAATTTTCAATATCCATTTTGTATTTGTCCCACAGCTTCAGATTAATATTAGCCGATTTATTAAATTGCCCGCTTAAAAGGGTCAGGAGGGTTGAATCCTGACCGAGCACCTCAGTCACTTTCCGCTGGCCGCTGAACAGGGCAGAACCCTCTATCTTTATCGTCTGTCCGTTAATCGATAAATAAGGTAGGGCGAAATCCTTATCAGCCGTCAGCATGCTTGAACGGATGGATTGCAAATTCTCCATGCTGATATTTGATTCCGCATTAGCGCTTGTTAATAAATTCGTTAAATACTTGCTGACGATCAATTTCTGCCGGACGATCAGCTTCAGCACTTCAATCGCCTCGCCGTCTTTTACAACCGCCGGATGAGCGAGAAGCGGGCTTTTCGGATCTCTGTAAAAGACATCGAGATAAGGAAAAAGCGGTTTTTCCGCCATTTTCTCACCGATTAATAAGACTCTTTGCTTGGACGTGTCAATGCGCTGGTCGACAAGCTTATCCAATTGAAACCGCGCTTCACGGATGGTGTGCCCGGAAGCGCTGAGCACCGTCGTAATGAATGAGCCGCCCGTTTCCTGTTCCGCCTGGGAGGACTGAACCTTCCGATAGGTGATGCCGATTTTATTTTTACCGTCATGATCAACATCAAGGCTTGCGGTCAGCACGAGAGAAATATCTTTCAGCAAATTTTGATCCCAGCAGCCCGCAAGTGTCAGGCTTGCGCACATGAGACTGATAAGAACCGCTTTTTTAATGCGCATGGCGGACACCCTTTTTGCGTACAAGGATAATCAATACCATAAACAAAGGAAACAAATACACAAACACAATATCGGAAATGCGGAAAAACTGATCCAGCTGCTGTATCGTTTTATCTGTGCTTGTGGCCCAAATAGACAGAAGGAAGACGAGCAGGGCCAGCGGATAAACAAACCGGCTGTGATCTTTTTGATTGAACAGCTTGGCAATGCCGGTGCTTGCCAAGTAAAACACGTTGGCCAGCGTTGAAAAGACGGTCACGAACCAAAACGTCAAAAAGAGCAGATCCGTCCGTTCGATAATTCTGAATGAAACGGTTTTTAACAGGTACAGCACAGGCTCCGGGATCATTTTTATTTCTTCGGGGCTGATTGTGACAAAGCAAGTAAGGGTGATATACAGGTAATAAAGGATAATCAAGATGTTTGAAATCGTCAGTATTTTGTAGCGCTGGCTGACGGTGCAGTTGATTAGGGGCCCGATCACGAGCGCCGCCTGAAAGCCGGTAATGCTGACAAGTGTTTGCTGCACCCCGGTAAGCATGTCTTTTGCGGTTCCGTGAAAAATCGGCATAATGTATGTGATATCGGCTTTTCCCAGCGTGTATAAAAGCGGCAGAGAGATCAGCAGCAAAAACGGCGTTAAAATAAAGCTGAACCTGGCGATCGCATTCAGCGGAGCCTGGGCGATATAGACAGAACCGAGGATCAGCATTAAGCTGATCACCCAATTCGGAGTCTGAGGGAGCACCCAGATATCCAATATCCGTGTAAATACAGAAAGAATGAGCGTGCAGAGAAACGCGAAATATAAAATATACAGCACCTGCACCCCTTTGCCGGCAAGTGTTCCGAACACCTCCTCCAGCATTTCGTACAGGTTCAGCTTCGGAAACCGGTGAAATAATATCATATACAGGCTGAATGTAAGCTGGACGAGCAATCCGGTAAGCAGAATGGAAATCCATCCGCTGCTTCCCGATTTCATCATCAGTAAATGGGGCAGCGCCAAAATGCCGATGCTGATCTGCGTCTGATTAATGAAAAACACGCCTTGAAGCGGGCTTATTTTTTTAGGCTTCATCTTTTCTCCACCCCCGAACATGTTTCATCTGCTTTGAGTCTTGCGGTCTCAAATAAAAAGGCCTTCTTTTAATAAACCAAGCCGGCAGCCGGATAAATGCATCCTTCAAGTCACTGAAATGAAACGGCGTCAGAGATGATAAATAAGGAACGCCGAGTGATTCAAGCTTGCACAGGTTCATCAGAATAAGCCCGAAACCGAGTGCGATGCCGATAAAACCGAACGAGGATGCCAGAAACATAAGCGGAAATCTGAGCGTTCGGATGGACGTGCTCATTTCATATGAAGGAAGCACAAAAGAAGAAACAGCCGTAACGGCTACGACGATAATCATCATATTAGAAATGAGTCCCGCCTGAACGACTGCGTCACCGATCACGAGACCGCCGACAATGCCGATCGTCTGACTGATCGGTCTCGGCAGCCTGATACCGGCTTCGCGGATCAGTTCAATCGTAATTTCCATAATCATGGCTTCTATCAGCGGGGGAAAGGGAATATCAACAATCGAATTTTTCATGGTGATAATCAGATCGTTGGGAATGACTTCAAAATGAAACGCAATCAGCGCGATATAAAAAGCGGGCAGCGTAATCGCGATCATAAAGGCGAAAAATCTCAGCACTCTTAAAAAACTGGCAGAAATCCACCTCGTGCTGTAGTCATCCGGAGATTGAAAAAAGGAAAAGAATGTGATCGGCGCAATCAAAGCCGACGGACTCCCGTCCATCATGATCAGTACACAGCCTTCCATCACGCATGCTTTTGCTTTATCCGGCCGTTCCGTATGAATGATCTGCGGAAAAATGGAAAACGAATTATCTTCTATTGATTCCTCGATAATCCCGGGCGCAAGCACGCTGTCTATACGCAAGTATGACAGGCGCCGCTTCACTTCCTCGACAATCTCCGGATTGGCGATATTCTCAACAAAGATAACCGCAACCTTTGATTTGGCTCTTTCCCCGATATCCATATAATGAACGGAGAGATGGCGGTCCTGTATGTGAAACCGCAGCTGATGAATGTTCGTTTCCAAACTTTCCACAAACCCGTCATGGGCGCCGCGGACGATACTTTCAGATTCGGGTTCCATAATGGAACGCAGCGGATTCTGCCCGACGGAAAACAGCTTCGCTTTCCTCGATGCATCGCTGAGAAAAACAACCTGGCCGGCCAAAATCCCGTCAATGAGTTTTCTGGTTTCATCCGTTTCCGCACTGCTGACGGCATTCATCGTTTCCTCAAGCGGGCCGTTCTGCAGGGTGTCGCTTAACAGAAACTCATTCAGCTTCTGTTCTTCTATCATTTGTTCAATATAAAAGAAAGCGGTATGACGGTCCTGCAGTTTGATCCTTCGTATTTTAAAATCACCGCAAACACACATCAGCTCCTGCATTTCCCGTACAGCCGATTCAAAATCGCCGGGAATCCGTTTGTTTTGTTTATCCGCAGACATCAGACCGCCTCCTTTCCTGGTTATCTGTAGTTTTCAGCGGGTATTCCTTTTTTATGCATTTTATAAAATAGAGGAGTTCCTCGATGTTTTACCAAGAACTTCACAATTATGGATGAATATTTCTTGAACGAATATAAAGATTTATTAAAATTATTTCAAAAGAGTGATAAACGTCCTGTAAATGGTTTAAAAGGAGAAAGGCTTTCCGCATATAAAATGTGTATTTCTTGTAAACACTCCGGACCCGTCTTATTCTGTCATGTACCAGTCATTCCGCTAGTTATTTTGGAATGGGACTGAAAGCAGGATACGGGGGAAAAATGAATGACTTTAAGACCTTATCCTTAACAAAACAGGCAGTCTGCACACAGCGGACAGAGAGTCCCGAAACGTATGCGCAGTGCGAAAAACGCTGATACAAACGGGCTGGAAAAGATGGATTATCATTACATCTTTTTCTTCCGGAACGCGAATAGTTCCATTGGTCCAAATGAATTTCTGCGTGAAAATGTAAACGCATTCATTTTTCTTTTGAAAAATTGAAGTAAGGTTGAAGTCCTGCCTATTCCCAAAAAAAGCAATTCGATAATAGGAAGAATAGCGTCACTAATAGAGAAGTTTGGCTCAGTGAAAGCGGGAACATTATGTTACATAATGCCGATTGAGAATTCATAGTGAAGCTATATACTGATGAATGAATTTATCAATACAGAAGGAGATGTCAAAAATCAATGTGGTTACTCATTATAGCCTGTGCTGCCGTACTAATCATCGGAATCATTGAAAAAAGGCGGCATCAGAAGAATATCGATGCTCTGCCAGTACGCGTCAATATTAATGGTATCCGCGGAAAGTCAACCGTAACGAGGCTGACGACCGGAATACTGATGGAGGCGGGCTACAAAACAGTCGGAAAAACGACGGGAACAGATGCAAGGATGATCTATTGGGATACACCTGAGGAGAAACCGATCAAACGGAAACCGCAGGGCCCGAATATCGGCGAGCAAAAAGAAGTAATGAAGGAAACCGTAGAACGGGGCGCCAATGCCATTGTCAGTGAATGTATGGCGGTAAACCCGGATTATCAGATTATCTTTCAGGAAGAACTCCTTCAAGCCAACATCGGCGTCATCGTGAATGTGCTTGAAGACCATATGGACGTCATGGGGCCGACGCTTGATGAAATCGCTGAAGCATTTACCGCGACGATACCGTATAACGGTCACCTTGTCATTACAGACAGTGAATACACAGACTTCTTTAAAGAAAAAGCCGCAGAGCGGAATACCGAGGTCATTATTGCGGATAACTCTAAAATTACAGATGAATACCTTCGTAAATTTGAATATATGGTCTTTCCTGATAACGCTTCCCTTGCGCTCGGCGTTGCCCAGGCTCTTGGGATAGATGAAGAAACGGCGTTTAAAGGAATGCTGAATGCGCCGCCTGATCCTGGCGCCATGAGAATCCTGCCGCTGCTCAGCACGAAGGAGCCCGGTCATTTCGTAAACGGCTTTGCCGCAAATGATGCATCTTCTACTTTAAATATATGGAAACGTGTAAAGGAAATCGGCTACCCGACAGATGAACCGATCGTTATCATGAACTGCCGCGCCGACCGTGTGGACAGAACGATTCAGTTCGCAAACGACGTGCTTCCGTACATTAAAACGAAGGAACTCATACTCATCGGCGAGACGACTGAACCGATCGTCAGAGCTTATGAAGAAGGCAAGATTCCTGCCGATACATTGCACGATCTGGAATATAAATCAACAGACGAAATCATGGACGTGCTGAAAACAAGAATGCAAAACCGTGTCATATATGGCGTCGGCAATATCCACGGTTCAGCGGAACCATTAATTGAAAAAATTCAAGAGTATAAGGTGAAACAGCTCGTTAGCTAGGAGGAAAAGGATAAATGTTCGGATCAGATTTATACATCTCACTTATTTTAGGCGTGTTAATCAGTTTAATTTTCGCGGAAAAAACAGGTATCGTACCTGCCGGTTTAGTCGTGCCGGGTTATTTAGGGCTCGTTTTTAACCAGCCGGTCTTTATTTTACTCGTATTGTTAGTGAGTCTTCTTACATACGTGATCGTCAAATACGGTTTATCCAGATTTATGATTTTGTACGGACGCAGAAAATTCGCAGCCATGCTGATAACGGGAATCTGCTTAAAAATCGCCCTTGATTTCCTTTACCCGATCGTACCGTTTGAGATATCAGAATTCCGAGGAATCGGTATCATCGTACCGGGTCTGATCGCCAATACCATTCAGAAACAGGGATTAACGATTACATTTGCCAGCACGCTGTTCTTAAGCGGCGCAACTTTTGCCATTATGTTTGCTTACTACTTAATCTAATGTAAGGTGTGTCAAACGATGAAAAAACAATTAAGCTTTCAAGAAAAACTGCTGAAGCTGACCAAACAGCAGAAAAAGAAGACCAATCTTCACGTTTTTATCGCGCTGCCGATCGTCTTTTGCCTGATGTTCGTCTGCATCCTGACAGGGAAGGCGGAAACGCCGAGTGTGAAAAGAAATGCCGATGACCTTGTATCAGCCTCATTCGTCGGAGATATTATGATGGGCCGGAATGTCGAGAAAGTGACAAAGCATAAAGGCACGGAGAGTGTCTTCCGTTACGCAAAGCCATTCTTCGAAGCATCCGACTATGTGTCGGGGAACTTTGAAAACCCGGTTACATATAAAAAGAACTACAAAGAAGCAGAAAAAAATATCCACCTTCAGTCAAACAAAGATGCCGTAAAAGTATTGAAGGACATGAATTTCACCGTTCTCACGGCAGCCAACAACCATGCGATGGATTACGGCCCTCAGGGAATGCGGGATACGGTTGAAGAGTTTTCAAAGCAAAATCTTGAACTTGTCGGCGCGGGCCTCACGCTGAAGGAAGCCGAGCAGAACATTTCGTATCAAGATGTAAACGGAATCAAAATCGCAACACTGGGTTTCACTGATGTTTCCGGAAAAGGCTTTGCAGCTAAACGAAATGCGCCGGGTGTGCTTCCGGCCGATCCAGAGCTGTTTATTCCGATGATTTCTAAAGCCAAAAAGAAAGCCGATCTTGTCATTGTTCAAACACACTGGGGACAGGAATACGATAATGATCCGAATGACAGACAGCGCCAATTGGCAAGAGCAATGTCAGATGCCGGAGCGGATATTATCGTCGGACACCATCCGCACGTGCTAGAACCGATCGAAATGTACCACGGCACTGTTATTTTCTACAGCCTGGGCAACTTCGTATTCGACCAGGGGTGGACAAGAACGAGAGACACGGCGCTTGTTCAATATCATCTGCAGAAAAACGGCACGGGACGCTTTGAAGTCACGCCGATGAATATTCATGAAGCCACGCCTGCACCGGTTAAAAAAGGCAGCATCAATCATAAAACGATCGTACGTGAACTGACGAAAGAATCGAATTTCGATTGGAGCGTCAAGGATGGAAAATTAACGTTTGATGTGGATCACAGCGATATCTTAAAAAAGAAAGCGGAGTGAAAAACAAATGAAAATCATTAAAGCGGGATGGCCGTTTGCCGCGATCATTATGGTATTTATGTTTATGTCAGCGTTTAAATACAATGATCAGCTCACAGATCAGGAAAAACAAAAAATTGACACGGAAATGCAAAAGATTCAGCAAGAGGACACAGCGAGCGCAAAATAAGCGCATGATTCCGCTTGCCGGCATATTGTTTGTTCCGAATCCAGTAAAGAATGCCCATATCGGGCATTCTTTTTTTGTGTGCTCTCCTAAACATTTGTTAAAAGTTACCGATGTAAAAACTACTAAAAATGAGGAGAGTGAATAGAAAACATGCTCACAAGCTGGAGGAAGTACATCCTTGCCGGCCTTATGATTTGTCTTGTGGCACCCGCAGTAACGAGAACGGAAATTGCTGAAGCGGATTCTCAAGTTTCTGTCCTGATGGTTTCAGACGCGCAAAAACTTGTCGGAAATAAATATGTTTACGGAGGCGAAGAGCCTGAGGACGGTTTTGATCCGTCCGGATTGATGCATTATCTTTTCAGCAGGCAGAACATCCATCTGCCGAGAACGGTAAGTGATCAATGGAAAGTCGGAACCGCCGTCAACGAAAATGACCTTTTACCGGGAGATCTTGTGTTTTTCAAAAAGTCGGATTCAACACAAAACGCGCCCGTCCATGACGGTCTTTATATCGGAAACGGAGAGATGATACACAGTTCTCCGTCAGAAGGCGTAACCGTCAAACGGTTTCAAAAAAGCAGTTATTGGATGAATTTATATCTTGGCGCAAAGCGGATTACAAAAGATCCGGAACTGGCTGATGACCCGATCGTTCAGGAGGCAGCCCGTTACCTTGACATTCCGTATGTATTCGGCGGAAGCACGCCCGAGGAGGGATTCGACTGTTCGGGGCTGGTCCAATATGTTTTTGAAAACAAGCTTCACATTTACCTGCCGAGATCAGCGGAACAGCAGTGGCTGGTCGGTGAGAAAATCAAACTGAGCGGCATAAAGCCCGGGGACGTGATTTATTTCAGCGACACGTATAAAAAAGGAATTTCCCATGCGGGCATTTATGCGGGAGAGGGAAGGTTCATCCAAGCAAGCCGCTCCGAAAAAGTCACCATTTCTTACTTGTCGGAAGATTACTGGAAAAAACATTTTACAGGTGTGCGCCGATTCAGCAATTTAGCCATTTCTAAAGAAAATCCCGTTGTGTCCACAGCGGCCGATCATATCGGAATTTCTTATCTGAAAGGCGGCGTTTCACCGGAAACCGGCTTTGATACGGCGGGATTTGTTCAATACATCTATCAAAAAGCGAAAGGAATCAGCCTGCCGCGTTATGCGGACAAGCAGATGCAGGCGGGCGTTCCGGTCGATAAACAAGATCTGAAGCCCGGCGATCTGGTCTTCTTTAAAGCGGAAAGCCTGAATCCGGCCATTTATATCGGGAACGGACAAGTGATTCATGTCACCGTGTCCGCAGGCGTTACCATAACAAATATGAACACAAGCGCTTATTGGAAGGACAAATATGCGGGCGGCATCCGGCTTCCGTAAAAAAAGACGTCAGAGAGTGTCTCTGACGTCTTTTTCTTTTACCGTTTCGGCGCTCTGTATCCGGCCGCTACCGCATCCTCTACGGAACAGAACATTTCCGCGGGATCTGTCGTCCGGTCGTAGTATGTACTTCCCGGCGTGTGATAAATGCCGTTCCGGCTGCCTTTAATGTCGCATCCCTGTGAGGTGCCGGCTGCTTTCGTTTCGGCATGTCCGCCGGAGGAAGGGGCGTTGTTTTGCGCCGTTTCCGCGTTTTCGAATGTTTTTGTTTCTGCTTTCTGCCGCTTTAAAGTTTTATTTTTTGACTGAAGCGTTTCAGCGGTCTTTTCGAGCTTCTTTTGTGAATTTTTTAATTTCTCATTGTCTTGTTTGAGTGATTTGTTTGTTTTTTTCAGCTCGCTTATCTCTTGGCTGAGTTTGCTGAGTTTTTCTTCATTGCCGGCTTCGGCTTCGGATTTCTCCTATTCGGCCGCGGCACTGATGCTTTCATATTTTTTCTCAAGCGCCTGGTGTTCCTTCGTCAATTTTTGATAAGCGGTATCAAGGGTGCTGTATTTCTCCTCTGCCTTCACGGCCGAGGCGTCCGGCTCTGCGAGGGAGGCGCCGGTCAGAAGCAGGATAAATCCGCCGATGAGAAGGGGCCAATACAGCTTTTTTGAAAAACGTTTTTCTTTTTTTGCCGCTTTGCATATGAGGTGGAATATTCCGTATCCGACTGCGCAGAGAAAAGCTAAACATCCTATAATAGCGATTGCATTCGACATCATGAAACTCCTTTTTTCTTTATCTTACAATTTATTTTCATTTTTGGGAATTTCTTTTTTGGAAAACGTGAAAAGCCAGGCCGTGAAAGACCTGGCTTTTTCCTTTTATTGATCGTTGTCGAGAAGCCGGTTGATGAAATATGCGACGCCGTTTTCATCGTTGCTTTTTGTAATATACGTGCTTTTTTCCTTCAGTTCATCAATCGCATTGCCCATGGCGATGCGGTTTCCCGCCGCTTCAAACATGGAGAAATCATTCGGGCTGTCGCCGATGGCGTAAATATCCTGTTTTTCAATTCCGTACAGTGAGGCAAGCTCCGTCAGAGCACGTCCCTTTCCGGAACCGGCAGGGAGGATTTCGATAATGTGTTTTCCGGAAGATGTCTGGGATAATTTCGGATGATGTGTAATTTCTTCTTTGGCGTTTCTCAGTTTTTCCATATCAAAAGAGAAACAAAGAAGCTTGTAAACATGTTCGTCTCCGTTAAAAATCGCCTGTATATCCTGTACGGGTTTAATGCCGAATTGTTTGAACTGCGTCTTTGCGCCCTCCCATAATGTCTGAATATCTTCCTTGGGATTGGCGCTTTTCAGAATATCCAGTTCTGCCTGCAGTTTGGACTCGCCGTCAAATGGGGACAGCAGATGATCATCTGTATAGACCTCAAAGTAAATGTCTTTGTCCGTTAAATAAGCGGCGATATCCTTCCCGGCCTGCTGATCCATTAAGAGCCGGCTGACGGAGCGGTATCCTTTGTCATGGACTGTCCCGCCGTTTGCCGCAATGATCGGAATATCTAAATCCTTCAAGAGCGCTTTTACATCAAACGTGGCTCTGCCCGTGCAGATGGCCACGAGAATGCCCGCTTCATCCGCTCTTTGTAAAGCCGCTCTGTTTTCCGGAGAAATCACACTGTCCGAGTTCAGTAATGTGCCGTCTAAGTCAATGGCTATCAATTTCATATGTATGGATGCCCTCCTTAAAAATAAAGCTGCTTCATGTAGTATGTTCAGCTTTGTGCGAAATCAGCAGAAAGCCTTCAGTTAAAAGGCTATACCTTCATGTCCTTTTTTTCAACAGAAAAACGGCGGGGTTTCTAAAACCCCGCCGTGACGTCTTACGCGTCTAAATCATTTTTTAATTTTGTTTTTACTTCTTGAAGGTTTTCCTCATTCAGCTTGAAGTAATAAATATTTTTGCCGTACTGAGGAGTGTAAATATAGCTGTCTGAACCTGTCAGCTGCAAAGAATCCACCGATTTCAGCGATGTGATAAACGGAAACAGACCGATGGCGTCATTAAGAGATAAGTTCATTTTTAAGTTTTTCCCTAAGCTGTCGACGATATCGTCATAAGATGGGATCGAGCTTAACGATTTAGATTTTTTAATAATGGCGCTCAGCACTTCCATCTGTCTTTGTCCGCGCATCAGATCGGTGTCCGCTTTGCGTGTTCTTACATAAGCCAGTGCCTGCTCACCGTCAAGCGTCTGGACGCCCGGCTTCAGCACGACTTTTCCTTTTGTATCGACTTTAATACGATCGGCAATTTTCTGGCTTTTCACATTTACCGTAACGCCGTTCAACTCATTGACGACATCGCGGAACGCGTCGAAGTTGCTCTCAACCACATAATCTACCGGAATATCAAGCATGTTTTCTACTGTTTTATAAGTTAAATTATAACCGCCGTAAGCATGTGCGTGCGCGAATTTGTCATAGCCGTGTCCCGGGATGTTGACATAGGAATCCCGCGGAATGCTGAGCATCGTCGCTGTTTTCTTTTTCCGGTTGAAGGTGACGAGCACGTTGGCGTCACTTCTTGCGTCATCTACTGATTCGCCCTTATTGTCACGGGCGTCTATTCCTAAAAGCAATACGGTGAAAGAATCCTTCTTCGGGTCAAATTCTTTGATCCGTTTTACGGACTGGTCGCCGCGGTCAAGGCTGACGTGCGCTTCTTTGGTCGCATTATTCAATTTCACAAATGCGTAGGTGCCGACGGAACCGGCGATCACCAATAAGAAAGCGGCGAATACCAGTACAAATTTCACCCATTTTCTGAGGCGTCTTTTCTTTTTTCTGCGTTGAGATCGTTCTTCCATATCATTACCTCTCGTTTCTATTCTTTGTGAAGCGTACCATAATTGTTGACTTGGAGCAACTCTGCAAATGAGAAAATTCCAAATCTTTCTCTCTATTTCGACAACATCTACTGTTATTTTTGCATCAGGTTCACATTATATTGGACGGCAGGAAGCGGGAAATGTTTCGTCGCTTTGTAAAAAATAATTAGTAAAATAATGGATATTAACGGTGCGGAAGGTTTGAAACGGACGGAAACAGGCAAAAGAAGCAGTAGAACAATTCCGCGCGGATACAGCGTTGGATGAAGGGAGTCTATATAACATGAAAAGCATACACTCGAATAAATGGCTCTATTTTTTCGGCGCACTCGGCGGCGCGTTATACGGATATGATACCGGAGTCATTTCCGGAGCTATTTTATTTATGAAAAAAGAACTGGGACTGAACGCCTTTACAGAAGGCCTCGTCGTCAGTTCGTTATTGGCGGGGGCGATTCTCGGGTCGGGGTTCGCCGGCAAACTGACCGACCGGTTCGGCAGGCGGAAGGCCATCATGGGAGCGGCGCTGCTGTTTTGTATAGGCGGTTTAGGAGTCGCTTTTGCCCCGAATACAGAGGTGATGGTTCTTTTCCGGATCATTCTCGGACTGGCTGTCGGAACATCTACAACGATCGTTCCGCTCTATTTATCGGAGCTGGCTCCGAAGCATAAACGAGGGGCGCTTTCTTCGCTGAATCAGCTGATGATTACGGTCGGAATCCTCGTTTCTTATATCGTGAACTATATATTTGCCGATGCAGGCGCTTGGCGCTGGATGCTTGGACTTGCGGTTGTGCCGTCAGTCATTCTGCTGATCGGAATCCTATTTATGCCGGAAAGCCCGCGCTGGCTGTTTACGATCGGCAAAGAAGAGAAAGCAAGAGAAATCCTTTCATCATTGCGGGGAACGAAGAATATTGATGATGAGATTGATCAGATGAAAGAAGCGGAAAAGGAAAACGAAGGCGGCTTGAAAGAATTGTTTGAGCCGTGGGTGAGACCCGCGCTGATTGCCGGCCTCGGACTTGCCTTTTTGCAGCAATTCATCGGGACAAATACAATTATTTATTACGCCCCGAAAACATTTACCAGTGTCGGGTTCGGCAATTCCGCGTCTATATTGGGAACGGTCGGAATCGGCGCCGTCAATGTCATCATGACGCTTGCGGCTATTAAAGTCATTGATAAGATCGGCCGGAAGCCGCTGCTGCTGGCCGGTAATGCGGGCATGGTCATCAGTCTGCTCGTATTGGCCGCGGTCAATCTTTTCTTTGAACATTCAGCAGCCGCATCATGGACAACGGTGATTTGTTTAGGCCTGTTTATTGTTGTATTTGCGGTCAGCTGGGGGCCTGCCGTGTGGGTCATGCTTCCTGAATTATTCCCGCTGCATGTCCGGGGTATCGGGACGGGTGTCTCCACTTTGATGCTGCATGCCGGAACATTGATTGTCTCATTAACCTATCCGATGTTAATGGAAGCAGTCGGCATCAGCTATTTATTTCTCATTTATGCCGCGATCGGGATACTGGCATTCCTGTTCGTCCGGTTTAAAGTGACCGAGACGAAGGGGAAAAGCCTTGAAGAAATTGAGCAGGATCTGAAAAGCCGTAACGGAGGCTCGGGATCAGAATCAAATCGGCGGACAGTTCATCCGTAATATTCAGTTTTAGGGGGCGGTTATTCACCGGCCCCTCAAAACGGATGCCGTGCGGGCGCCCGGTCACATAAATGACGGGGATATGTCATACGTTGTATAAAGTCACGATAAAGGCGGGGATGCCGGTGAAAACGAGTATTATTATCCTTACATATAATGAACTTGAGCTGACGAAAAAATGTCTGGCCAGCATTGAACGATACACCGACAAAGATAAGATTGAACTGATTATAGTTGACAACGGTTCCTCAGACGGAACGAGAGAATACATATCAAATCTGCCTGACGTCAAAGTCATCCTAAATGAAAAAAACCTCGGGTTCGCCAAGGGGTGCAACCAGGGAATCGAAGCGGCAGGGGGAGAAAATCTGCTGTTTCTGAACAACGATACGATGGTCACGAAAAATTGGCTCACCTCCATGCTGAGGGTGCTGTATCAATCTGAAAAAACCGGTATGGTCGGGCCTGTCAGCAACTATGTCAGCGGCGCGCAAATGATCCACGACGCATATCAATCGCTTGATGAGCTGGAGTCATTCGCGGAGGCATATTGCGCACGGGAAAAGCATCATACAAAGCGGGTGCTGCGCCTTGTCGGCTTCTGTCTTCTGGTGAAAAGAAGCGTCATTGAAGACATCGGCCCGTTCGATGAGCAATTCGGATACGGTTCTTTTGAAGATGATGACTTATGTCTGCGCGCCCTGCAAAAAGGCTACAGCCTGCACATCGCCCTCGATGCCTTTGTGCATCACCACGGGCACGCGACGTTTACGGCTAATCAGGATATCAATATCAATCAGTTATATTCGGAGAACCGCCAGCGTTTTACGGAAAAATGGGGCACTGATTTCACGTACTTTACTCATCCGAGACCGGAAATTGCGGAGCTCGTTCCCCGGGAGGCGAAACGGATACTTGATGTCGGCTGCGGCGCGGGGGCTACGGGGCTGGAACTTCAAAACAGACAGCCTTGCGAACTGTACGGAATAGAACTGCACCCGCTGGCGGCGCAAGCGGCAAAAGGATACTATGAAGCGGTGCTGCAGGAAGATGTCGAAGAAGTGAAGCTGCCTTATCCGGAAGGCTTTTTTGATTGCATCATTTTCGCGGACATCCTTGAGCACTTAAAAGACCCGTGGCGCGTCATTGAAACGTACTCATCCTATTTGTCGCCTGCCGGATCAATCGTTTGCAGCATTCCGAATATTTCCCACGCCGAAGCGCTGTTTCCGCTTCTGCTCGGTGACTGGACATACAGAGACGCCGGCATACTCGACCGCACCCACTTGCGGTTTTTTACGCCGCAGACGGTGCGCACGCTCTTTCCGGAAGAGACATTTGCTGTGAAAAAGCAGTCCTATACGTATGTTCACGTGGATGAGCGGGTGCAGCTGTTTTTACAGGAAATCACACGAATGGCGCAATCGATGCAATTTCCGGTGACACAGCTGCCCGAACAAAGCCGGATTTATCAGATTCTCCTCCGTGTCGAAAAAACAGGCTGAAGGCTACCGTCCCATCGTTCCGAAGTTGGTAATCTGAATGGAAACATCATAGTCAAAAGCCGCTTCGGAGAAGGTCTCATCCCAATGATGCTTTACTTTCTTCCAATAGTCGGGATATTGAATGCGGACTCTGTCAGAAAAGAATACAGGGTCCGTTTCATATTGATTCTGCAGCTTATCGATGACTTCTTTCACATCGCTTTTCAGTTTTTTTTCGAAAATCTTTTCCAGCCCGTTTAAATAGTGCTGATCGAATGAATCTTCTCCGGCATATTGATCCTCTGACAAAAGTCCTTTTGTTTTTACCGCTACATGAAATGAAAGCTTCCCGTTTTTCAGCCTGGGAGTGATGGCGGATGTTGATTTTTTGATCTCGAAGGTAATCGGGTGCCCCCCTTTATCCAAAGCGGGCAGCACGCCGCCCCGTATCGTCCCCATCAGCCAATTCAGGCTCTGTATTTCGTATGATGACAGAAAGCCCGCCAATCTGTTTTGTTTTGCGTTTTTGATAATGGCCGCTCCGTCATACACCGTTTTTCCTTTTTGATTGCTGACGGCCTGAATGAGAAAACTGAGTTTATTATGGCAGTAAATCGAAGCTCTCCCGATTCGGAGCGGTTTTAAAATCTTCCCGTTGTAGCCGCCGTTGTTCGTAAGGTCGATCAGCTTTTCCGCGGCCATGGGCTGCTGCTGATTCGGCGTCGGCTCCGTCAGAATATCGGACGCTTTTCCTCTTGCCGCGAAGAGATAGCTGCTCCGCCGTAATTCATCATCGCGGATAAAATGATTCATCATCTGCAGTATATTTTGGTCGGCCAGCAATTTGTCGCTGAATATCAGCACTTTTAAATGATCGCTGTAAACAGGCGGATCTTTTAAAGAGACTTCACTGACGGCTTCAAGAATGGTATCCCCCCGCGTCGTCACATTGACAAACACGGGCCGGCCGGAAGCCTGGCTGTTTTCGCTTTGGGGCAGCAGGTTTTGATAGGTTAATTTATATCGGCGGTCACTCGTCTCGTCTATCGCCAGCCCCCGGGCGAAAGACAGCTTTTCGACTTCCTTCGCGTCCCAGCATCCTGAAAGCGTCATCAGTATGAAAAGCGCCGCCGCCCATTTTATGAAAAGTGTCATGACGTCTGTTTCCTCCCGGCTATTTTTTTCATCCAGCTGACAAACCAGATGAGAAAAGGAATCATAATGACGGCAAAAAACGCATATCCGAGAATATTCGCAAATGCAAACACACTATTGATATCATCGGGGTACATCGAAAGGCCGAATGTCACTGCCAATAAGCCTCCCAGCAGCCAGGCATTGTTTTTATTTTTCAGTTTGAAAATGGTGTTTAATCCGAGATGCGCTCCTTTAAAAGAACCGAGCATACAGGTGAACTGCTGGCATGTCCACGTAATTAAAAGAAAGATATCAAACCGCTCAATGAAAATGCCCCGGATTTCCAAGGCATGAATCAGGGAAATGGTCGGATACGTCACCGTTTTGGCTTCAGCGACCGACATACAGCCGATGACGACAAGCAGCGTAAAGCTGTAAAAAATGCTCGCGCCTGCGATGCCGAAGACAGCCGCCTTTTTCGCCTGCTTCGGGTTTTTCATAAACGGCACCAGATAAAGAATCACCTCAAGTCCCGAAAAATACAGAAGGGTCCGCGGAAACAGCTCAAAAAAGCTTTTGTAGCCTCCTTCCATGACCGGGCGGACGAAATCCAGCTTAAACAGTCTCAAACTGAATATGAGCAGCGTAATCAGAATGACGATCGCAATCGGAAACAGATAGGCATAAAGCTTTGAAATGGGATAGACCCCGCCGGTCACATGGTAAATGCCGACCGCCAGAAAGATGAATATGACGACACCCATCGGCGTATTTTTCAGTAAAAAGTAATTGATGACTTCACCGAGAAAACGTGCTTGAAAACAGACGGTGACGACAAAATAACAACTGATGAATAAATTCAGAAGAGAACCGATGGCGCGGCCCATGATGCTTTGATTCAGCTCATAAATGGTTTCCCCGCTGTTTTTCTGCAAAAACGGCATAAAGAGCAGGACGATGCCGATAAACACGACACTCTGCACAAGAATAATGATCCATCCGCTCGGACTGTCCGCTGTTGCGGCGGAGCGCGGCAGTGTTAACACGCCCGCTCCGATCATTGTTCCGCTTACCATGAGAAGTGTCTGCATAAACGACAGCTTGTCTTCCGGTTTTTTCATGGGGATCACCTTTGCTTGATTTTATCTTTCGTCTCTTTTCTGGTCGGCCGTTTTTTCAAAAGAGGCGTCGGCAGTCTGACGATCGTATCCTTTAAGTCCTGGCCAGGCTGCGCCATGATCGGAATAAGATAGTCCTGACCGAAGCTTTTCAGACGCATCAGATGGCCGATGACAAGCAGATAGCACATGATCAGTCCGTATAAACCTAATATCGCCGACAAAATCATCGAAAAAATACGGATGAGCCTCAGCGGAAAATTGAACGCATAGGAGGGCGCCGTAAAAGAAGCCAACGCCGTAACGGATACGACAATGACCATCATCGCGCTGACAATATTCGCCTGAACGGCGGCCTGTCCGATCACCACGCCCCCGATCAGGCCGATCGTCTGTCCGATCGGCTTCGGCAGCCTGAGTCCGGCTTCTCTGATCATCTCAATCGTAAAAATCATGATAAACGCTTCAACAAAAGGGGGGAACGGGACATTCAATCTGCTCCCGGCAATCGTAACCGCCATTCTCGTCGGTAAGAGCCCCGTGTGAAACGTAACGAGCGATATGTAAAGGCCGGGTAAATAAATCGTGATTAAAATGCATGTATACCGAAGCAGCCTGAGAAAGGTAACCGGAACCCACCGCTGATTATAATCGTCAGGGGAGTGGATAAATTCATCAACGGTGGCCGGCACCAAAAGGGTAAAAGGCGTTCCGTCTACAAGAATGGAAACCCTTCCTTCCAAAAGAGCGCCCATAACCCGGTCGGGCCGTTCGGTCGTCAAGACGGTCGGGAAAATAGAATACGTGTTATCTTCAATAAGCTGCTCGATCGCTCCTGATTCCGGAATGTCGTCAATGGTGATGGACTCCAGTCTTTTCATCACTTCTTTTACAACATCATCAGGGGCAATATCCCGAATGTAGGCAACGGCGATCCTCTTTTTTGTCCGTTCGCCGAGTGTGATCTCTTTGATCTGGAGGTTAGGATCACCGGACTGCTCGCGCAAAAGCGCCGTGTTCGTCCGAAGCTTTTCGACAAAACCTATCCTCGGCCCCCGTTCAAGCACTTCTGAAGACGGTTCTTCAATATCACGCATTTTAAATGTTTCCGTCTCAAACGAAAGAGCTTCCTCCCACCCCTCCGCCAGCAAAACCGATTTGCCGGAGAAAATGTCTGCCTCCGCGTCCTTAAGTGAAGAAAGCCGGGTATGACGATAGCCGAAAGAGATGGATGACGGCGGTGTTTCAGCCGGTTCCTCTTGATGCCGGGCGGCCGCCTGCACGGGCGAAATAATATATTCTGCAAGCAATTGATTGTCGGTCAGTCCGTCTATATAGATAAGACAGGCGTCACATTTGCCGTTTCCGTACGTAAACGAATAAAACATCATGTCATCGCTTTGGCCGAACCGTTTTTTCAGCACTTCAAGGTTTTTGCCGAGCTCCGCATGTATCGTCACAATGTTCCCCCCTTTTTCCATCAGTTATTTTAATTTGCGACAAACAAGGCATTTTATTCTGGAATAGGAAATGACTGAGCATTCCGCCCCATCCGAATGGTATAATGAGCAGGTCAGCCATTTTATACATATTGTTTTTAACCGCGGCTCCCTCCGTGTTTTAAAAAAGACACAGGGGGAATGGGATATGAGCCGCTTTTTAAGGGGAGGGGAACGAACATGACGCAAGAGCCGATTTTTTTACAGCCTGTATGTAAAGAAAAACTATGGGGCGGCACGTTATTACGCGAACGATTCGGATATGACATACCTTCAGAAACAACCGGCGAATGCTGGGCGATATCAGCCCATCCGCACGGAATGAGCACGGTCAAAAGCGGTCCGTATCAAGGGAAAACCTTGATGGAACTGTGGGATCAGCATAGAGAATTATTCGGCGGAACGGAAGGGGACCGGTTTCCGCTGCTGACGAAAATACTGGACGTCAAACAACATCTGTCCGTTAAAGTCCATCCTGACGATTATGACGCCGAGGAGCATGGACTGGGCGAAACGGGGAAATCTGAGTGCTGGTACATTATTGACTGTAAAGAAAATGCGGAAATCATATACGGTCACACGGCCCGTTCGAAAGCGGAACTTGTCACCATGATTAACAGCGGTGACTGGGAAGGCCTGCTGCGCCGTGTGAAGATCAAACCCGGCGATTTTTATTATGTGCCGAGCGGTACCATCCATGCCATTTGCGCGGGGGCGCTCGTGCTTGAAACACAGCAGAATTCAGAGGCCGCCTACCGGATATATGATTACGGGCGTACAGATCAAAACGGCCAGGCGCGTGAGCTGCATATCCGCGATGCCGTCAACGCAGCCACCGTTCCTCATGTGGACGGATTTTTAGATGAATCAACTGAAACGAGAAAAGGCGTCACCATCAAAACCTTTGTGCAGGGAGAATATTTTTCTGTATACAAATGGGATATCAGCGGGACGGCGGAAATGACCCAGGACGCTCCGTTTATGCTGTGCAGCGTCACAGAAGGAAGCGGCTCCATCATCTGTGAAGGCAAGTCCGCCAAGCTTGAAAAAGGCGCGCATTTCATACTGCCGGATCAGATGCCTGACTTTACGATAAACGGAGATTGCACGATCATCGTTTCTCATATATAAAACCAAACTTAATCCCAGCTCTGGGATTAAGTTTTTTTATTTGGAAAATTGGGTGATTTCTCTCTGTAAAAATGAAGAAGGCCGGCCGATAAATAAACTAGTTTGATAGAAACCAATTGAATCAGAAAGAGGAGAAGGAATGAAAAAGAGATTCGTTGCACCTATGTTATTGTCCGCCGTTTTCCTTGTCTTTTGCACCCTTACACAGCCCGCTGAGGCCGCATACAGCGACTACTCCGTTTACGAGCTGGAAACGAAGCAGCAATTTGCTTCTGAGAACGAGGCGCTTCAAGCGGCAGCGAAATTGAAAAAGGATACGGGATGGCAGGCTGACGCAAAGAAAGCCGGAAATACGCCGCTCACTTATCAAATCTCAGCTTCAGGCTTACACGATGAAACGGATGCGAAAACCGTGCTGAAAGATTTTACGAAGCAGACGGGCGTGTCCGGCACTTACAGCGCAAGCGGAAGCAAACAGCCGTACGTGACCGTCACATCAGGCGTCCTATCAGACGAGCGGCAGACGAAAAATCTTCTTGCCGAACTGACGAAAAAAACGGGCGTGACCGGCGCCGTCAAGCCGGCGGGGACAAAACAGCCGTACATGCAGGTCGTGACTGCTGAGATGGCGGCCGAAGCGGACGCAAAAGCGCTCTCGCAAGCGTTGACGAAGCAGACGGGCGTGAAAGCGTCATACCGTCAGATCAAACGGGAAACAGCCCGGTTTCAGATCCAATCAGGAACAATCTCCGGCGATCAAAAAGCCGCTCAAATCCAAACTGATTTTCAAAAGGAAACAGGATTGCAGGCGTCGCTGAAAGTCACGGCAAAGGCCAGTCCGAATATCACCGTGACAGCCTCTGACATTTCAAATGCAAATGATGCGGCAGGTTTAGCGAAACAGCTGCAGCAGAAAACGGGCGTCAAAGGGAATGTTCAAAAGTATGCCCAAAGCAAAACAGCAACCGTGTACAACGTGCAGTCAGGATATTTTAACGGAGTAAGCGCCGTACAAAATGCTATCACCCAAATCAAGAAGAATACGGGTGTGAGCGGAAGCTATCAAAAAGCCGGCAAGAAAAACAATTACACGGTCGCGATGAGCGGACTGACGGCTAAGCAGCTGCAAAGTGTTCAAGCTTTCTTTAAAAAGAAAAAATGGCATTGCGACGCATCGCCTGTCAAAAAGACAGCATCAGTGTCCGTTTATCGGATCACGGCAGGGCAGCTTACCGCTGCAAAGGCAGATCAAGCGGAGGCGTTTTTCCGCCAGCAGCATGTAAAGACGGCAAGAACCGCGGCGGTAAAAACAGCAGAAAGCGAATATCAGCTGCTTTCTCAGCAGACGGCAGACCAGTCGAAGATAAAAAAAGGATTGAATCTGCTGGCGGGATATAAACTGACCGCCATTACAAAAACGATATCCAAGCAGACGGACACAACGTACCAAGTCACAACCGAATCACTGCTTGATACGGCAAAGATCAATCGTTCGCTGGACTTTTTCAAAGGGAAAAAAGTATCCGCCTCCGCGCAGAAAACAGGTGAAGCAGCGTATACACAATTCAGAATTGAAACGGCACCGCTGCTTAAAAAGGAAGACATTGACCGCGTGACTGCTTTTTTCAAGCAAAACAAAGCGGCCGGCACTGTGAAGGAGACGGGGAAAACCGGCTCTGCACAGTACGTCATCAAAACCGATACATTCAGCAGTAAAACCGTTTTAAATAAAAGCATGAGCTTTTTCAGCGCCAAACAATTACAGGCCGGCTATACGAGTGAAAGCCATCCGGTTTATGAACTCCGCATTCGCGATCAATTCACGGGAGCGCAGTCAGCGGACGCCGCCTCCCAAAAGCTGAAAAAGCTGTATGGATGGACGATGGGTATTTTGAAAATAAAAAACGGACCGCAAATCATGAATACCAATTACAACATCTCGCTGGCAGATATGGTCAAAAAACAAATGACAGTCAGTCCGCAGACTGATGCCGCGGCTTATGCATCGCTTACGTACATCAATACGGCCTCCGGAACGGTCACAGCCGACGTCCTGAACGTCCGGTCAACCCCGGAAGTCAGCTCCGGCAATATTATCGGGCAGTTGAAAAAAGGCGATAAAGTCAGCATCACAGGCCAGACAAACGGCTGGGCCAAACTCAGCATGGGCTGGAGAAACGCCAGCAGTGACGAAGTCGGGCAGTATGTCAATCCGGCTCACTTCGCACAAGACAGCAAGTATTACTTTCAATTTCTGAAGCTCTCTCAGACAGCCGGACTGAACGCATCGGAACTGAATCAAAAAGTGCTGGTCAATAAAGGAATACTGACAGGGAAAGGCCAGGCCTTTATTACAGCCGCCGGCAAATACAGCATCAATGAAGTGTATTTGATTTCGCATGCTTTGCTTGAAACTGGCAATGGCACGTCAGAGCTTGCGAACGGCATTATGTATAATGGTAAAAAGGTTTACAACATGTACGGCATCGGGGCTTATGACAGCAACCCGAATTACTACGGCGCACAATACGCGTATAATCAAGGCTGGTTTACTCCGGAAGCCGCGATTATCGGCGGAGCCCAATTTATCGGTGCGTCTTATATTCACAATCCTTCATACGAGCAGGATACGCTGTATAAAATGAGATGGTCTCCAGCCGCGGCCCATCAGTATGCGACAGACATCGGCTGGGCGTATAAGCAGGTAAACCGCATGTACAGCTTATACTCACTGCTGGATGACTATACGCTTTACTATGATGTTCCCGTGTATATGAAAGTATAAAAAAAGGGCTGAAGTGTATGCTTCAGCCCTTTCTTCATGCAAAAAACACCCGCTGTCGGATTCAGGCAGGTGCTTCAGCACAATTCTTCATTTTTGTTTCCGCAAATTTCAATAACGCTTCACTCGAATTCCCATCTGAATACATATTCCATTTGTCCGAGAACCGCTTCATTTCTTCTGCACGAAATGGCTTTTTCGTCATTTCCTCCAGAAGGGCTTCGCTGTTATGACAAGCCTTTCCGGGGATGACGGAAGTATAATTGTCGATTAAACCGCGCTTTTGATCATATTCTTCCAGATCATACGTGAAAAAGAAAATCGGTTTATTTAAGAGCGCGAATTCAAAAGGCACGGAAGAGTAATCCGTAATTAAAATATCAGCCGCTTTCAAGAGATCATGAAGACGCATGTCAGACACGTTCTTGATCAGTTCGCTTTCAAACGAAGCCGAAATCTGATGCAAAACGGCAGGATGAAGCTTTACAAGCAGCATATACTCTCCGTTTAACGCGTTTGTGAGCTGTTCTTCGGTGAATGGCAGCCGAAAGGATTGCATATCATAATCCCTGAATGTCGGTGCGTACAGGATGATTTTTTTCGGCCATTTGTGCTTCAGTTCGGGCTTGTGTTCTTCATAATAGACGTCAGTCAGGGGGACACCCGTTTTTAACAGCTGGCCGTCCCGTATGCCGAACGACTTTTTAAAAACGTCAGCCATCGCGTCTGAACCGACGGTGACAAAGTCAAACGAGCGGTACACTTTTTTAAACCGGCTGATATCTGATGCCGGACGGTTTTGATTCGTCACATCCTCAAGGCCGAACTTTTTCAAAGAGCCGTTCGCATGCCACACCTGAATGCATGTCGTTTGCGGCCGGCGGTTTAAGACGCTTGTCATGAGGAAATAGTTATCCGTTATCACCGCTTTGCTCTTAAAAAGGATCAAAACCGCCTTCAAAAGATGCAGCGGATGTTTTTCGTTCAGATAAAAAGAGCCGATACCTTCCAGCTCTTCTTTCAGACTGACGGCATGTCTCGTATACAAAACCGTCATTTCATAAGAAAGCGATTCAGCGTGCGCTTTGTAAGAACGGATGAGAGCCTGTGCATTCTCTTCAAAAGATACCAGCAGGGTCAGGTGGTTCTTGGGCTTTACAGGCTTGAACAAAACGCCGAGAACAGACAGATATATAGAATAAAAAGCGGCGAATAAAGATCGCAAGTTCATAGATTACCAATCTCTTTTGCTGTTTTATTTGTTTAAAGCTGTTTCGTTTGATCTTCTGCCTGCTTGGAATACAGGCTTTTATTTGATTTATTATTTCTCAAAACGGTAAAAGCATACTTCGGAATGTTCAGCATCCTTTTCCATCTCCACGGATTCGTCAACAGTCTGTACAGCCATTCCAGATTCGTTTTGATCATCCATTCAGGGGCGCGTTTCACCGTTCCGCTGAACACATCAAAGCTTCCGCCCAAACCGATCGATACAGCCTGAGGGAAAAGATGTTTGTATTCATAAATAAATTGTTCCTGATGGGGATATCCTAAGGCGACAAACACGAGATCGGGTTTCGCCCGGGAAATCTGTTTGGCGACGAAGCGTTTATCCGCTTCATAACCGTTGCTGGCTCCGACAACCTCAATATTCGGATACTCTTTGCTGATCCGGTTCAAAACGGCGTCAAGCACGTCTTGCTTAGCTCCGTATAAAAATATTTTTTTAGACTGCCGGTTTGCGAGGCCGAGCAGCGCAAGAAACACATCGAATCCCGCAATTCTTGATTTCAGCGGGTGCTGCGTCAAACGTGACATTAACACGACGCCGATACCATCCGGCAGGACGAAATCCGCGGAAGAAATGACTTGATGATAACCTTTGTCTTTCGCCGCAGCGTATCCGATCTCAGGATTGACCGTCGCAATGACGGCTCCTTGCTTCTGTGCGATATAATAAGTGTCTAAATATGAAATAAACTCCTGTAAATTTCCATTAACATAAGAAAGGTTGTGCACCATTTCAGTCTGCATCTGCCGTCCTCCTTTTTGTACGGGATTTTCTTTCACTTTTTCGTGAATTAGGCTAAGCTTTATTTTAACATAATACCTTCAGATAAACTTAACAATAGTTTTACAAAAATATAAATAAGATAACAATTTCTTTAATCATACGCGCAAAAACCCTGCTAAACTCCTATTGTAATAACATTTGTTAATAAGTGGATTTTAACTTCGTTTTACATTGGCTTAACCTTTTCAGGGCTATGTGATATAATGAGGTTCCATGAGTACGAAATTGGCACTTTAGTGATTAAGGATACAGCTGCGCAGCATTTCAGGGCAGTTGCTTGTTATACGTATGATGATAGAAAGGAGCTTTTGTTTCATGAAGAAGGTCATTACTTACGGTACGTTTGATTTACTGCATTGGGGTCATATTAAACTGCTTGAGCGCGCAAAGCAGCTTGGAGATTACCTTGTTGTTGCCATCTCAACAGACGAGTTCAACCTGCAAAAACAAAAAAAGGCCTACCACAGCTATGAACACAGAAAGCTGATTCTGGAAACGATCCGTTATGTCGACGAAGTCATTCCGGAAAACAGCTGGGATCAAAAAGTACGTGACGTAGCGGATCACAACATCGACGTGTTCGTAATGGGAGACGATTGGGAAGGCAAATTCGATTTCCTTAAAGATCAATGCGAAGTCATCTACCTCCCTAGAACCGAAGGCATTTCCACCACACAGATTAAAAAAGAAATTGCCGGGGTGTAATTGAAACATTCGGATATACAGATGATAAAGAAGTACTCCCTCCGGATAGGGAGTACTTCTTGTAATATAAGGTTATTTTCGCTATATTTGTTATGCGCTTTTGAAAAAAAGCTAGACAATAAGAGGAGAATTTAAAGATGAATCTTAGTAACTTTTTTAAGTTGAATAAAAAAGAGTCCAAGCCGTCCGTAGAAGAACGCGAATATACCATTTTAAACAAAGAAGCATTGGCGGAAGAGAAGAAGGTAGCGGTAGTCGTTCCTGTTTATAATGCAGAAGAATATGTAAGGAAAACAGTTGATTCAGTGATCCTTCAAAACATCGGCTTTCAGCATATTTCTTTAATTCTTGTCGATGATTGCTCTACTGATGATTCCAGAAACATCCTGACTGAGTACGCCGAGTTGTATGAAAATATTACAGTCGTCTTTTTGAAAGACAACACGGGAACCCCGGCTTATCCGAGAAACTTGGGAATTGAGCTGGCAAATGCAAAGTACATTACATTTTTGGATGCGGATGATTGGTTTGCGCCGAACGGAGTTAAAATCTTATTCGACATGCTTGAAAGAGATCAGGTAAATTATGCGGTCGGAAAAACGATCGAAATGCAGGTGAACGGTCAAAAAACGATCGGGAAACATGAGTCTTCTCTGAACAGAGCGAAGGTATCGCCTTTTTCAATCCGGCATATTTTCTATCATCTCGGCCCGCGGGCAAGAATGATGAACTTACAATTTCTAAAAGATAATGATATCAGATATCCGGAAATGAAATTTGCTGAAGATAAGCAATTTTTTATGGATGTTCTTTTGGCGTGCGGAGATATTTCAACGTCAACCGAACCGGTCTATTATCTGAACAGAATGGACAATAATGAGTCGCTGACAAAGCAGACTAATATAATGGAAAAAACCGACACGAACATAGCCGTAATGAAGTATATTCTGAACAAAAAATTAGATACTGAAAAAGAGAAGATGGCGATGAACCGCCTGATCGAATTCGATTCCATTACGCGTCTTTTCGATCGGATGCACTTCCTGAAAAGCGAAAACAAAGAAGCCTACTACAATAAATTCAATGAAATTCTGAATGTGTTAAAGAAGACGAAATACGATATTTCCGAGACATTTTTTCATCCGATTCATAAAACAGCCTTCCGTCTGCTGACTCAAAAACGGTATGATGAGGTCGAAAAGCTGTTCCGCTGGTCCAAAAAAGAGCCCGATAAAACCATCGTGACGCAAGGCGGACTGGCTTATTTAGAAAGCCCGCTGACGGATGAAGAAAATAAACTGGTCGAACTTCGCATGCACGGAGAAACGGAAAGCGCGGTGTTCGCCGATCATAAATTCACCGTTACGTTCCGCTTGTTCGGACAGGACAGAAATAATGCCCAATATATTCAGTTTCAGCACAGAGATAACATGAAAGTAGTCCACCAGTTTCCGGTTCAGTCACTGGGAGACGGGCGGTACGTCCTTGAAATCCCGTTACGTGACATTGAAAAAGTCGGACTTGGCGGTTATATTATGTATGTTATTTATAACGATTATGAACGTGTCATGTTAAACAGAGACGACGGTGAAAAGGTGACGGCAGAAGCGAACGGACTGCAATATCAATTCTACCGGACGGTGAAGGAGAACCTTTCGCTGAAAGTAACAAAATGATGATTGTGATTGGATATGTTTAATTGAAACAGAGGAGTAGACTTATTTTATGGGTATAGAAAATCCTGTCAGATACAAGTTAAAACATCTTAACATAAAGGAAGAGACATTCAGCATTACGATATCCTGTGAAAATGTCACTGCAGGGGAAGAGCCTTCTCTTCAGATTATAAATCGTAAGACAAAAGCGGAACTTTCCGTCCCTCTGAAACGGTTGGCCGGAGAAGGCGGGGAGTACCATGCTGTTATGAGCACGGATCTGCTTTCTGACCATACGGACGGCAAAGGATGTCTGGATTTCTATGTCTCCTTTATCAATGATGACAGTGATATCAGTAAAAAACGGTTAAAATCCAGCCTTGAACCTATTGAACTGTCTTCTTATAAAGATGAGGCTCATCATATGTTCTTTTTCCCTTACACGACGAAGAAAGGGAATTTCTCCTTAAAGCTGCTGCAGAAAAAGTTCGTCACGCGGATTGATGAAATGGAGCTCGAATCTGACGGCAGCTTACATCTGAAAGGTTTTGCATTCCGGCTGAATGCGGCAGAAACCTTAAAGATAAAAGAAAAAAACCTGATTCTGAAAATGAAAAAAGGAAAAGAAGAGGAGCCTCTCATTCTGAAGTATCCGCTTCACGACGTGCCGAGACACGACCTTGATGAATATGTTCAGGACACAACGATGCTTGACACGATAGGCTTTGATACAAAAATTGATTTGAATGCCGTTTATAAAGAATTGAATCAGCAGCTAACCTTTCAATTCCATATTCAATTCATTTTTGAAGATGCCGGGACGGGTGAAGAGATTATCACCAACAGCAAACCGTTAAAGGTTCTGAAATCTGAACAAGTAAACCCTAACCAATTCACGATCCTGAAAACGGAGAAAGGGCCTGCCAGATTTCACGTTTTCACGAAAAAGAAAACGAAAAATCTCCACCTGAGAATGAACGATTACAGCTTCAGCACCCGCGTGGAGTATTTTGTGAAAGGAAAGCTGAAACGGGGCGCTTCCTTTGTACGCAAGAGAAAGAATAAGCTGAAAAAGTTCATTGAGAAAAGAATACAAAACACTTATAAAGCGGGATTCAGGGTTGCGGGGAAACTGCCTGTCAAACAGAAATTTGTCATGTTTGAAAGCTTTGCCGGAAAACAGTACAGCTGCAATCCGCGGGCGATTTATGAATACATGAGCAAAGAGATGCCGGAATACCGTCTCTGCTGGAGTGTAAACCCCGCTTACTCACAGACATTTAAAGATAAAGGAATTCCTTATATCGAACGCTTTACGTTCAAATGGCTGTTTGCCATGGCAAGAGCCGAGTACTGGGTTGTCAACAGCCGTATGCCGCTGTGGATTCCGAAACCTGAGCATACGACATATGTCCAGACATGGCATGGCACGCCTTTAAAGCGCCTTGCCGTAGATATGGATGAAGTGCATATGCCCGGAACAAACACTGAAAAATACAAGCGCAACTTTACGACAGAGGCTTCAAAGTGGGATTACCTGATTTCACCGAACGCATATTCAACCGAAATATTCGCCCGGGCGTTTCAGTTTAATAAAACCATGATTGAATCGGGATATCCGCGGAATGACTTCCTTCAAACGGATAACAGCCCTTCTGTCATCAAAGCGCTGAAAGAAAAAATGAATCTTCCGCAAGATAAAAAAGTGATTATCTACGCACCGACATGGCGGGATGACCAATTTTATAAGAAGGGAAAATACAAGTTTGACCTTGATTTAGACCTTCATCAATTGAGAGAAGCGATCGGCGATCGTTATGTCATTATTTTACGAATGCATTATCTCGTGGCGGAAAACTTTGATCTCGGACCGTATGAAGGATTTGCTTATGATTTCTCCAGCTACGAAGATATCCGTGAGCTGTATATGGTCTCTGATTTACTCATAACGGACTATTCCTCTGTCTTTTTTGACTATGCAAATCTGAAAAGACCGATGCTGTTTTATGTGCCTGATATCGAAACGTACCGGGATAAACTCAGAGGGTTTTACTTTGACTTTGAAAAAGAAGCGCCTGGCCCGCTTGTCAAAGAAACAGGTGACGTTATCAAATGGGTCAATGAAACGGAATCAGATGATTATAAGCTTCCGGATTCATTCGGGCCTTTTTACGAGAAGTTCTGTTATTTAGAAACCGGAGAATCGTCTGAAAAAGCCGTAAAAGTGATTTTCGGGGACAAGTAAATAGGTGCAAAAAAGCATAATTTAACCACGTTAATTATGCTTTTTTGCTTAAGTGACGGCATGTTGCGCTCATGGGATTCAGGCTTGTTATGAAGTGAAAAATACATCGTAATCTGTTACAATTATGAGCGGTGCTTTTGTAAGTCAAAGCTATTACCTAAAACTTACGACTAAGGAAGATTAGAATGAATGCATTGGTAAAAATTCTGAAAGAGCAATTCAACTCATTTCCGCTGATTATGCGGCTTGCAGTGTACGAAACGAAATCAAAGTATCAAGTGAACTATTTGGGTATATTGTGGCAGTTTCTCAACCCTATGATTCAAATGCTGGCTTACTGGTTCGTATTTGGTCTCGGGATTCGCGGCGGACATGATATGGTGCTTGGAAATGGAGACAGCGTACCGTTCATCGTCTGGATGCTGGCCGGCTTAATTCCTTGGTTCTTTATCAGTCCGACGATACTGGATGCATCTAACAGCGTTTTTAAACGGATAAATTTAGTGTCGAAAATGAACTTTCCGATCAGTTCACTGCCTTCTGTAGTGATAGCATCGAATTTATTCAGTTACTTTGTGATGATGGCGATTTATATTATTGTGCTGCTGAGCAACGGACTGTTTCCGACGCTTCACTGGCTGCAATATATTTATTACTTGTTTTGCATGATCAGTTTTATGTTTGCTTTCGGCCTGTTTAATTCAACCATCAGCGTTTTAATCAGGGACTATCAGTTTTTGCTTCAAGCCGTCACAAGGCTGCTCTTTTTTCTTCTGCCGATTTTCTGGGACATTGCGGAGAAATTTGGAAACAGACCTGAAGTTTTGACCATCTTGAAGTTAAACCCTCTTTTCTATATTATCGAGGGCTTTAGAGACAGCTTTATGGAAGGGCAGTGGTTTTTCCACGATGTGAAATACACGCTGTATTTCTGGTTCGTCACACTGCTGTTATTAACAGTCGGTTCACTTCTTCATATGAAATTCAGAGATAAGTTTGTTGACTTTCTTTAATATAGTAAGGAGATTATACGATGAAACTAAAAGTTTCGTTCAGAAATGTTTCAAAACAGTATTTTCTATATAAAAAACAGTCTGACAAAATTAAAGGACTGTTTTTCCCAAACAGAAATCAAAAAGGTTTTTTCGCTGTCCGAAATGTTTCTTTTGACGTCTATGAAGGGGAAACGATCGGATTCGTAGGGATCAACGGCTCGGGAAAATCAACGATGTCCAATTTGCTTGCAAAGATCATTCCGCCGACAAGCGGTGAGATTGATATGAACGGGCAGCCGTCTTTAATCGCGATTTCTGCCGGATTAAACAATCAATTAAGCGGTAAAGACAACATTCGTTTAAAATGCTTGATGATGGGTCTCAACAATCGGCAGATAGACGAGCTTTATGAAAAAATCGTTGAATTCGCGGATATCGGCGACTTTATAGATCAGCCTGTTAAAAGCTATTCAAGCGGTATGAAATCACGTCTCGGTTTTGCCATATCGGCGCATATGGACCCTGACATCCTTATTATTGATGAGGCGCTCTCAGTAGGGGACCAGACTTTCTATCAGAAATGTGTGGACCGCATTACGGAATTTAAAGAACGCGGCAAAACGATCTTTTTCGTCAGTCATTCCATCGGACAGATTGAGAAAATGTGTGATCGGGTGGCTTGGATGCATTACGGCGAAATGCGCATGTTCGACGAAACGAAAGCCGTTGTGAAAGAATATAAAGCTTTTGTGGATTGGTTCAACAAGCTTTCAAAGAAAGAAAAGAAGAAATATCAAAACGAGCAGATTGAAGGCAGAACGCGGGCAGCCGAGGAACAGAAAATCACTCAGGCGCAGCAAAAGAAAGCGAAGCCTAAATTCATTGCCAATACGATTCAGATTACGCTGCTTGCATTGCTGGCTGTCGGCGCGGGTGCTTCGATGTTTTCAGACAAGCCACTGCGTGCGATTACATCTTTCGGTGACGTCAAACAGAGCGATGCCGGCCTTTATGAGTCTGTGAATAAACCTGCTTTGATAAAAGCTGAAAAGGCGAACCTTTATACTGAAAAAGATATAAAAGGAAAAGCCTCCGCAAGTGTAAGTTTCGGCACGAAGGTGCAGGTAGAAGCCGAGAATAACCAGGCGGCCAAAGTGAAATTAAACGATAAAGAGTACTTTATGAAAAAGACTGATCTGTATAAAGTGAACGCTTTAAAAAAGACGGATGTTCAGCTTAATGATTTCAGCGGCAGTTTATCAAGCCAAACAGCAGAAGAGTTTCTCTCATATCTCAATAAAAGCGGGGACGATGTACAGAGTAAATTGAAAAATCCAGCTGCCGGACAAACGGCTGACGGACGGAACGTATTAAAAACATCCGATGCAAAAACGGAGGTAGTGATTGACAATGATACAGTCTCCGAAGTGGTTTTTCATTTATCGCGTCCTGCAGACATCTCAGCTTTAAGTGAAAAAGGCGGCAGCAAAATCAATCAGAATTTGCTCATGCTTAAAAACCAGGAATATACTTTTTCGGTGAACAATGCTGATAAAACACTGACGGTAACGTCTAAAAAGTAAAGATCACATAAAAAAAGCTGCCGGATTCGGCAGCTTTTTCTATTCGTCAGCTTCTTCTTTTTCAAGAAGATCCTTCATGAACGGAATTAATTTATGGCGGATATCCTGATCCTGTAAGGCAAATTCAAGCGTCGTCTCGATAAATCCGAGTTTTTCACCGACATCGTAACGTTTTCCTTCGAAATCATAAGCGAAGACACGCTGAATGTCATTGAGCTTTTGGATGGCGTCCGTTAATTGAATTTCTCCTCCTGCACCGACTTCCTGCTGTTCCAGGTACATGAAAATTTCAGGAGTGAAAACGTATCTTCCTAAAATAGCCAAGTTGGAAGGAGCTGTGCCCGGTTCAGGCTTCTCTACAAAATTTTTCACCTGGTAACGGCGGCCTTCATTTGTTAACGGATCGATAATTCCGTAGCGGTGTGTGTCGTTTTCAGGAACTTGCTGAACACCGATGATTGAAGACAATGTTTTTTCGTATTCATCCATCAGCTGACGAAGTCCCGGTTTTTCAGCCTGGACAATATCATCGCCGAGAAGAACGGCGAAAGGTTCATCGCCGATGAAGTTGCGTGCGCACCAAACGGCATGACCGAGTCCTTTTGGCTCTTTTTGGCGAATATAGTGGATATCCGCAATATTTGACGATTTTTTCACTTTTTGAAGCAGTTCGATTTTCCCTTTTTCTTCTAAATTGCGTTCCAGTTCAGGGGCATTGTCGAAATGGTCTTCTATTGCTCTTTTTCCTTTTCCGGTTACGATAATAATATCTTCGATGCCGGATTCGACAGCTTCTTCGATAATATACTGAATTGTCGGCTTATCAACGATTGGAAGCATTTCTTTAGGCATTGCTTTTGTGGCCGGCAAAAAACGAGTGCCTAAACCTGCTGCCGGAATAATGGCTTTGCGTACTTTCTTCACTGAATAACACCATCCTTGTTTCTGCAAAATCTTTTTTTCAGAACTATAACCTAGTCTTTTTCCACTTTACCACAATTGATTAAAATTCACACCTTTTAATCCGCTTTCAAAGAGTCTTGGAACGGTTTTTGCTTTGTTTGCCATTAAGCTTTACAATATCTAAGAAACGGCATAAATATGTTAACATGAAGGGATATCCGACATATAAAACGAGGTGCAGACAAACCGTTGAAAAAACTAAAAGTAATGACCGTATTCGGTACAAGACCTGAAGCAATTAAAATGGCTCCGCTCGTATTAGAGCTTGAAAAATATCAGGAAATTGATTCGCTGGTGACTGTAACCGCGCAGCACAGACAGATGCTGGATCAAGTGCTTGAAGCATTCAGCATTACGCCTGATTTTGATTTGAATATTATGAAAGAGCGTCAAACGCTTTCAGAAATTACATCTCATGCTTTGCTGAAACTGGACAAGCTGTTCCAAGAAGTAAAACCAGATATCGTTTTGGTCCACGGAGATACGACGACAACGTTCGCCGGAAGCCTTGCCGCCTTTTACCATCAAATCGCTATCGGCCATGTGGAAGCCGGTCTGCGTACGCATAATAAATACTCTCCTTTCCCCGAGGAAATCAATCGGCAGATGACGGGCGTGATGGCTGATGTGAATTTTGCGCCGACAAGCCAGGCCGAGCAGAATCTGCTTTCTGAAAATAAAAAGCCGGATTCTATATTTGTCACGGGAAATACGGCGATAGACGCGCTTCAAACGACAGTGCGGGAAGATTATTTTCATCCGATTTTTGACAAGCTGGAAGGAAGCAGGATGATTCTTTTAACAGCGCACAGACGTGAAAATTTAGGCAGGCCGATGGAACAGATGTTTAAGGCCGTCAGAAGAGTCGTTGAAGAGTTTGAGGACGTACAAGTCGTTTATCCCGTTCATTTGAATCCCGCAGTTCGTGAGGCCGCAGAAGCACATTTTGCTGATTCGGACAGGGTGCACTTAATAGAACCTCTGGAGGTCGTGGATTTCCATAACTTCGCTGCGAAAGCAAGTTTCATTTTGACCGACTCGGGCGGAGTGCAGGAGGAAGCGCCTTCTCTCGGAAAGCCGGTCTTGGTGCTTCGGGACACAACCGAGCGCCCCGAAGGAGTGAAAGCCGGGACATTAAAGCTGGCGGGTACAGATGAAGAAACGGTGTATCAGCTGACAAAACAGCTCTTAACCGATCAGGCTGAATATGAACGGATGTCAAAGGCGTCAAACCCTTATGGTGACGGATCGGCTTCAAAACGGATTGTGGAAGAACTGCTTTATCGGTACGGCTATAGAAAAACCCGTCCGCAGCCTTTTACAGAATAAAAAAACTCTGCATCATATGCAGAGTTTTTTATTATTTCAGGCTTTCTTTTAATTCTTTTTTGACTGAAGCGAGGCTTGCTTCATCTAATTTGTAATAATAGATATTGTTGATTCTCGTTCCCGTTCCCTTCAGTTCATGCTGAGTGACTTTGCTGCGGGCGTTTTTATAGTCAGTCATAACCGTCCACATATCATCGAATGACATGTTTGTTTTCATATTGTTTTCAATGACCTTAAACATATCTCCGAATTTCGTGACAGACGAGATGTTTGCCCCTTTAGAAATAATCCCTTCAATCACTTGGCGCTGGCGCTGCTGCCTGCCGAAATCCCCCCGGGGATCTTCTTTTCTCATACGCGTGTAGGCCAGTGCTTCTTCGCCGTTCAGGCTGATGTTCCCCGTTCCGAAAGAGTGCCCGTCGTAGTTGAAGGCAAACGTGCTGTTCACCGTAATCCCGCCGAGTGTATCCACGGTATCTTTGAAGCTCTCCATGTTTACTTTCACAAAATAATCTACCGGCACGTCAAGCAGGTCCTCGACGGTATCCGCGGCCATCTGCGTTCCGCCGAAAGCATAGGAGTGGTTGATTTTATCCATCGTACCTTTGCCGGAGATTTTCGTATACGTATCACGCGGAATGCTGACCATTTCTGTTGTATTCGTTTTAGGATTGACGGTCATATAAATCATCGTATCCGCGCGCCCCTTGTCATTTTTCCGCTCATCGACGCCCATGATTAAAACAGAAATCGGATCCTTCTTTCCGAGATCTATATCCGTGTCACGTTTGTCCGATTTTTTCAAGTCTTCCTGAATGCTTGCCACCGTTGAAGCCGCTTTGTGCCACAAGTAGTAGACGTAGCCTCCTGATGATAAAACTAACAGCCCGATGATTGTTACGATTGTCAGAAGAACTTTTTTCTTCTTTCTTTTTCGTTCAGCTCTCATTTGTCATCACCTTTTCTATTAACTTTCCTGATACAATTTACTAATCTTTATAAACCCAGTCATATTTTTACTTATAACCATGTAATAGACGAAATTCTTAAAAAAAGGTTACAAAAAGACCTTAAAATTACCTTAAAAAAAAGTTAGTATAAGACGATACATAAAGATGAGGTGAAAAAAATGAAAAAAACTATTGCAGCTTCGTTCTTAATACTGCTTTTTTCTGTTGTATTGGCAGCGTGCGGAACGGCGGATCAATCAAAGAAGGGAAGCGGTTCTTCGGAGAACCAGGCTCAAAAAGAAACGGCATATTATGTCGGTATGGCGGATACGCACACAATTGAAGTAAAAGTGGATGATCAGCCCGTCAGCTTTGAATTTTCTGATGATTTCTCTGATGTTCTGAATAAATTCAGCGAAAATGACAAAGTCAGCATTACTTATTTCACAAATGATAAAGGCCAAAAAGAGATCAAGGAAATCGAGAAAGCAAAATAATACACCATGATCAGCAAAAGGCGGGATAAAAATTGAAGAAAACAATATGGGCTGTCTGTTTTTCTGTGATATTCAGCCTGGCTTTATTACCGGAAAGCACTTTTGCGTCCAGTTCTGATATCTCAGTAAAACTGACGAATTATATTGGTAATAAATCGACTCTGAATATCGAACCTTCAGGAACTTATAAACTGACGGGAAGCGATGTCTCCTCCGTTGCCAGATTGGGAGGCGCGTCCAAATATGATACGGCTAACGCGGCGACATCCAAGTATTGGAAAAACCCGTCCAACGTAGTCGTCGTTAATACGGATGCTTATTTTGCGGACACGCTTTCCGTCATTCCTTTAGCGAATAAACTGAAAGCGCCTGTTCTGCTGACTGAAGCGAAAAAGCTGAGCAGCAGCACAGAAGCGCAAATCAAGAAATTCAGTCCGGATAATATTTTAATCATCGGCGGGACGAACAGTATTTCGTCAGCCGCGGAAAAGACATTGAAGAAATACGGCCGTACGAAACGGATCAGCGGAAAAAACAGATATGATCTGTCCAAAAATATTGCGGCCGAAATGGGCAGCTATGACCAGGCGGTCGTAGTAACGGGGGATGTATATACGGATGCGCTGGCAATCGCGCCTTATGCTGCGCAAAACGGCTATCCGATTCTCCTGACGAAAAAAGACTCCCTTCCGAGCTACAATCTGCCTAAAAAAGTGATCATCATGGGAGGCACTTCAAGCGTCAGCAAAGATGTGGAGAATCAAATTAAAAAGAAGGCCTCGGTCACCAAAAGAATTACCGGATCAAACAGATATCAAATATCAGCAAACGCAGTCACTTCGCTCGGCATGGATGCAAGCAAAACGGTGGCTGCCAACGGGACTAAATTAGCGGACATCGTTGTCGGATCAAATATTGCCGCCGCAAATCACATGCCGCTTGTATACATCAAAAAAAGCGAAACACCCGCCGACGAGGCCAGCCTTTTTAAAACGAAAGGCACCTATTCTTATACATTAATAGGCAGCGCGAATTCAATTGCCGATTCAGTTAAGGCTGCTTACGCAAAAGAGTTTTATCTCGTAAACGGAAAGACGTACCGTATTGAAACGTCCGGCGGCAAATTAGGCGTTGCAGGCATTAACAGCGGAAAAACGTCTTTCAAGGCGGTTCCTGAAAAATATTCAACAGCAAACACAATCAGCATTGACGGGAAGCCATATCTGGGGAATATGAGTTTCACTGCGGAATCCGGCAAATATGTAAGACCTGTTAATGAAAACATTCCTTTTGAGGATTATCTGAAAGGTGTCCTGCCGAATGAAATGCCGGGAAGCTGGCCGACAGAAGCGCTGAAAGCCCAGGCTGTTGCCGCCCGCACCTACTCTATCGGCAAGATGGGACAAACAGTCGCGGATACAACGGCCTTTCAGGTTTACGGGGGATACAGCTGGTATCCAAACGCCACCGCAGCCGTTAACGGAACAAAAGGGAAAGTGCTCACTTATTCCGGCAGATTGATAGATGCCACTTACTCATCAAGCAATGGCGGTTACATGGAAGCCGGCGATGAAGTGTGGGGATCGAAAGTGCCGTATTTAGTAGCCAAAAAGGATACAAAAGATCCGGAAATCAGCTGGTCTTTAACATTGCAGAAGCAACAGCTGCCAGCGGGTCTGGATATGAAAAATCCCGCATCCTGGTGGTCTAAAACAAACGAAGCAAATGCCGCGCAGCTCAACGGAATAAAAAATTGGCTGATGAAAAATAAAGAAACCAATGCAAGTTCCATAAAAATTGCAAGCATCTCTGATCTCTCGCTCACCGGAAAAACAAAAGGCCAGCGCGCGGAAGACGCCGCGGTGAAGGTCACGTACCATGTGAATGACAAGTCGAAGGGCTATGTCATGAACAAGACTGCATCTGTTGAGGTGAAAGCGTCTGAACTCAGGACGATGATCGGAGCTTCATCTTTTAAAAGCACATACGCCAGTGCGTCCGGTAATTCTTCGCAAATCACGATATCAGGAAAGGGATACGGTCACGGCGTAGGAATGAGTCAATACGGAGCAAAAGAAAGAGCGGAGGCCGGAGAGCCGTATACTTCTATTCTTGCGTTCTATTACCCTAATACAGCACTTACAAACTACTAAACTTCTGTGGAGGAGATCGGATTGAAATTCATCATAAAATGTCTCCCCGTCTTTATTCTCGGGGTCATTCTATTTGTCCCTTCCGCTTTGGCTGACAACACGGTTAAAAGGATCGGCGGAAGCACCCGGTATGATACGGCTGTACTGGCGGCAAAACAATCATGGGGTGAAGCGAAAACGGTAATTATCACCGGCGGAACTTCATATGCCGATGCAATTGCCGCTGCGCCGCTTTCATATCAAAAAAATGCGCCGCTGCTGTTTACAAATAAAGATCAGCTGTCTGCCGGCACAAAAAAGGGATTAATTGATTTAAAAACGAAAAATGTGATTATCGTAGGCGGCACACCTGCCGTTTCGAAAAATACTGAAAATCAAATTGCTAAATTAGGCATCAGTGTCAAACGATTATCAGGGAGCACGAGATATGCCACAGCCGCAAAAGTGGCGGGTGAAATGACAAGATCTTCTACAGCCCTTGTGGTCAACGGGTTTGTTGATGCAGATGGAATGGCTGCGATTTCTTATGCGTCCGCTAAAAAATATCCGATTTTATTCACTAATGATTCGACATTAAATGGTTCTACGTCCAATGCGATCAAAAGCTTAGGGATTAAAAACACGATTGTCATTGGCGGGACAAGCAGCATCAGCAGCTCACTTTACAATAAACTGCCGAACCCTTCAAGAATCAGCGGCAAAAACCGCTATAACCTGTCTGTGAATCTTGCAAAAAAGACAGGCTTAAGCACAGGCTATACGTTTGTTACCAATGGTTTTAAAGAGGCGGATACCATCGTCGGAGGCGTGCTGAGCGCCAAACAGGGAAGAGTTCACCTGCTGACGAATGGAGACAGTCTGTCAAAAGACGTCCGGACGTATATCGGAAGTAAAAACATCACCAGCTTCACCGTCATAGGAAGTGCTTCATCTTTAAGCAACAATGCCGCGTCGCAGCTTAAAAATCCGGTTGTCGGCAAAACGGTCTTTATTGATCCGGGGCACGGCTATCAGGATTCAGGAGCAACCGGCAACGGCTTGCTTGAGAAAAATGTAAATCTTGATATCGCTACGCGTCTTAACAATCAATTATACGGCGCGGGCGCGCTTACTGTAATGTCGAGGAAGGGCGACACCTTTGACTCGCTTGAGGAGAGAGTGAACAAAGGGGCGAAGGCGAACGCCGATATTTTCATCAGCGTCCATGCGAACGCAAATGATAACAGCAGTGCAAACGGTACGGAGACGTATTATGATAAAACGTACCAATCCGCAAACAGTTTGAGGCTTGCCCAAAATATTCAGCCGAGAATGGTTTCTGCTCTCGGCACGCGTGACCGCAGTGTGAAAACTGCCGGGTTTTACGTCATTAAGTATTCTAAAATGCCGAGTGTCTTGTTAGAAACCGGTTTTGTCACAAGCCCGATTGATGCCAATATTTTAAAACAATCAACGAAAAAGGACAGACTCGCGGCGGGGATCACCCAAGGCGTTTCCTCCTATTTCCGATAATTTTTTCATGGAAACAGACCGGTTCATACCGGTCTGTTTTTTTATTTTTCATTATGCTTTGTCTCAAATATGGATATGAATAGATTTACAATAAAAAAACAATAATCGAAACATTCTAATAAACATTAACGCTTCCTTTACTTCCAATTAACATCCATCTGCTAAACTCACGGCATAGGTCATCAAACATCCCAACAAATCGTGAGGTGTGTGTCAGTGGGAGCAGAGAAAAGCATGAATGTAAATAATAACTATGCAGTGCGGCAGGGGACTTCCGCTGCCGTTACGGAAAGAACGGCCCGTTATTTGGCTTTTAAGCGATTCATGGACATTGTGTTTGCGCTTGCGGGGCTTTTGGCGGCGCTCCCGGTGATGGGCCTGTTCTCCATACTGATTCGTTTGGAGTCGCCCGGCCCGGCTTTTTATAAGCAGGAGCGGGTAGGCAAAGACGGGAAGCCGTTTTATTTGTATAAGCTCCGCTCTATGAAAATAGATGCTGAAAAATCGGGGGCGGTCTGGGCGCTGAAAAAGGATCCCCGCGTGACAAAGGTCGGCGCTTTTATCAGAAGGACCCGTATTGATGAGCTGCCGCAGCTGGTAAATGTGCTTCGGGGAGAAATGAGCCTGATCGGCCCGCGTCCCGAGCGTCCCGTGTTTACGGAACAGTTTCAGGCTGAGATTCCGGGGTTTACGGAGCGGCTGGCCGTTAAGCCGGGATTAAGCGGCTGGGCGCAGGTCAACGGGGGATATGACATGACACCGAGGGAAAAACTGATGTTTGACTTATATTATATCCGCAACCTGACCTTTTCATTGGAACTGAAGATTATGCTCAAAACGTGCAAAGTGATCTGGACCGGTGACGGGGCGCGATAAAAATTCTGGTCAGCAGACAAAAAAGTAGGGAAAACGATGCCTAGTATTACAAATCAAATCTTGAGCGGCGCCAAATGGACAAGTATTTCGACAGCGTGTATTACGGTCATTCAAATCATCCAATTCGCCCTGCTCGGGCGGGTCATGTCACTGGCTGAATTCGGCCTTGTCGGCATGATCACAACGGTAGTGGTGTTTGCCCAAATTGCGCTTGATATGGGTTTTGGCGCCGCGCTCATTCAAAAAGATCATGTGACTGATAAACAGATGTCTTCCTTGTACTGGCTGAATATCATAACGGGGCTTGCGCTGTTTGCACTGCTGTTTTTCAGCAGTCCGCTCATCGCCGATTTTTATCGGCGGGAGGAGCTTTTCTATTTAATCCGCGTGCTGGCCGTCATGTTTTTAATCGCGCCGATCGGTCAGCAATACCAGTATATGCTGCAAAAAGCGCTGGCATTTAACACGTTAAGCAAGATTGAAATCTTTTCAAATGTGCTGTCCTTCGTGTATTTGGCGGCCGCGGTTTTTTATACGGACCCGATTCTCGCCTATGTGATTTCCCAGGTGCTCCTGCAATCGTCAAAAGGTATTCTGTACTGGATGGCCTGCAGAAAAACATGGAGACCGGCGTTGGTTTTTGATCTGAAAGGAATGAAAGGCTTCTTTTCTTTCGGGGCCTTTCAGCTGTCTTCCCGGCTTGTGAACCGGCTCGGAGCGAATATTGATATGATTCTGATCGGCAGTTTTATCGGCGCTGAGGCGCTCGGCATTTACAATCTGGCCTACCAGATTGTCACGCTTCCGGTATTAAAAATTAATCCGATCATTACGAGAGTCGCGTTTCCCGTCTTTGCGAAAAACAAGCATGAAAACAGCGTTATCAGAGAAGGATTTCTCAATATGACCAAAATACTCGCGCTGATATCCTTTCCGCTTTTGCTCGGTTTGGTTTCAGTGTCGGATGCATTCGTGGCTTCGGTATTCGGAGAAAAATGGCTGGCGGCTGTCCCGGTTTTAAACGTTCTCGCCATCGTCGGGATATTAAGGGTTCTGATGAATCCGAACGGATCTGTGCTGCTCGCAAAAGGGCGGGCCGATCTGGCGTTTTATTGGGACGCCGGGGTGATGCTGCTGTATGGTGCATCTTTGTACGCCGCCGTGCTGTCCGGAAATCTCTTGACGGTAGCCTGGACGTACGCTTTCATCAGCATCCTGAATTTCCTGATCGGGCGCTGGCTGTTGGCATATGTCATTAAGCTGCGGCTGTCGGCTTACTTCAAAGCCGTGGCCAAACCGTTTCTGCTTACGGCGGCAATGGGTGTCATCGCTTTTACAGCCAGCTTCGGCACGGAGCGGATCAGCCTTGATGTCAAGCTGCGGCTGGCGATCTCCGTAGCCTGCGGCGCGTTGTGTTATTTATTCCTGTTAGGAAAAGCTTATCCGCATATGAAAAGTAAATTAAGAAAAGGACGTTTGCTATGAAGGTATTGTGGATGACAAGTGTCTATCCGAGCAGTGAGAAGCCGGGAGAAGGCGTTTTTCATGAGACGCAGGCCCAAGAACTGAGAAAGCTTGGCGCGGAGATGACCGTCATTTGTCCGCGGCCGAAACTCGCCGCGCCATTCCGGGTGCTGAAAAAGACGTATCGGCAAAAGGATATCAGGCCGGCGCATGAATGGCGGAAAGGCGTGTCCGTCCACCGGCCGTTTTATCAGGCGGTTCCCGGGCAGCTGAAATGGGCGCAGCCGCATAAAAGAATGGCGTCATCGGTTCTTTCCGCGATTAAAAATCATGGCCTGAAGCCCGATCTGATTCACGCGCATTTCGCCATGCCGTCAGGCGGAGCGGCCGCCATTGTGTCAAAGGCTTTAGGCATTCCGTATGTGCTGACCTTGCATGGCAGTGATGTCAATGTCTATCCGCATTACAGCAAAAGCGCTCATCGCGCATTTACATTTGCGGTGCGGGAAGCAGCCGATATTTACGCTGTGAGCGGCAGTCTGCGGGAACAAATGAAAAAGTTCACCGAAGCGGAGTGCAGCGTGCTTCCGATCGGCATCACGCTTGACGCCTTCCGAAAAAGGAACGAGACGAAAGAAGCCGTCAGAAAACGGCTCGGCCTTCCTTCGGATAAAAAACTGATTGTGTTCATCGGCAGGCTTGTCAAGGAGAAAGGCGTTTTCGACTTATCAAAAGCCGTTCAATCATTGGATGAAAGATATGAAGCCGTCTTTGTCGGTGACGGTCCCGCCGCATCTTCATTGCGTGAAGCCGCTCATATCGTCACGGGGCAAGTGCCGAACGACAAGGTACAGGACTATCTGCTGGCCTCGGATGTAATGGCGCTGCCGTCCTACAGCGAAGGCATGCCGACTGTGGTCATTGAGGCGCTCGCTCTGAAGGTGCCGGTGATCTGTACCGATGTCGGAGGATTGGCTTCTTTATTCGGGAAACACCGGGGGTTGCTGATCAAGCCGGGTTCACCTGAGACGCTGGCAAAATCGATTCTGCAATATGACGAAGGAGAGGCTTGGACGCCGCAAACAGCCGAGGAACTTTATCAAACCGTCCGCACGTATTTTGACGCAAGCCAAAACGCGAAAACGCTGAAAGAGAAATACCGATCCGTAATGAACCGGGCCGGGCAAGAGGAGAACCTTTCGAAAGAGGGATGAAGCTGTGAAAAAAATCGCTGTATTAGGAACAGGGTATGTAGGTCTTGTATCTGGAACTTGTTTTGCGGAAATCGGCCATCATGTGACTTGCTGTGACATCAATGAAGCGAAAATCAGAAGCTTGCAAAACGGAGTCATCCCGATATATGAACCGGGGCTTGAGGAATTAGCCGAAAAAAATGTCAGTGTCGGGCGCTTATCCTTTACGGCCGGCATTGAGCCGGCTGTGAAAGCCGCTGATATCATCTATATCGCCGTCGGTACGCCGATGTCAAAGTCGGGTGAAGCCGATCTGACCTACATTAAGGCAGCGGCGCAAACAATCGGAGAACAGCTGAACGGATACAAAATCATTGTCACCAAAAGCACTGTTCCGGTCGGGACAGGAAAGCTCGTTTACCAAATCGTCAGCGAAGCGTCAAAGGGAAAATATCCGTTTGATGTCGCGTCAAATCCTGAATTCCTCCGCGAAGGTTCGGCGGTGCGGGATACGATGCAGATGGAGCGGGCGGTCATCGGCGCCACAAGCGAACATGCCGCTTCGGTCATTGAAGAGCTTCATAAGCCGTTCCGTACGAAGATCGTAAAGACCAATCTTGAAAGCGCGGAAATGATTAAGTATGCCGCAAATGCTTTTTTAGCCGCCAAAATATCTTTTATTAACGATATCGCCAATATTTGCGAACGTGTCGGGGCGGACATTTCCCACGTGTCAGAAGGCGTCGGTCTTGACAGCCGGATCGGGAATAAATTTCTCCAGGCGGGCATCGGATTCGGCGGATCCTGCTTTCCGAAGGATACAACGGCTTTATTGCATATCGCAAACGCCGCCGGCTATCCGTTTCAAATGATGGAAGCCGTCATTGAAACCAATCAGAAGCAGCGGGTCCGTATTACGGAAAAATTGAACCGCGCCATCGGTCCCTTAAAAGGGAAAACCGTGGCCGTACTGGGGCTGGCCTTTAAACCGCACACAAATGACGTCCGCTCCGCCCCGGCTCTTGATATCATCACAAGCCTTAAAGAGCAGGGCGCTCACGTGAAAGCGTATGATCCGATCGCGATTCCCGAAGCGTCAGCGATATTAGGAGACGGCGGCATTGAATATCACACAGAGCTGAACAGTGCCATCAAAAACGCGGACGCATGCCTGATTACAACAGATTGGCCGGAAGTCAAGGAGATGGATCTTCAGAGAGTGAAGCAGCTGCTCAAACAGCCGGTTATCATTGACGGCAGAAATATGTTTCCGCTGGAATATATGAGGGTTTCAGGATTCACTTATCATTCCGTCGGACGTCCGGCGATTCATGCCGATCGGCAAATAAAAGAACTGGCAAGATAGAAAAAGATTGTCTTCAGGCTCTCGGCAGCCCGGCTCGGCTGACGGTTTTGGAAAGGGGTTTGCCATGTGAGTATCAAACGTTCAGCGGCACATGTTCTTGTGCTGCTTGCCGCTCTCATTACAGGAGGATTCATCATGCTGGAGGCGGTCAGGGCGGATGCCGGCTTCGGAAAAATCACCGTGCTGCTGTTTGCCGCCATGATCGGCTTTGCCGGACTTGCTTTGCTATCCGCCTTTACAACAAACGGTCAGATGTTTATGGGGCTCATTTATATACTGATCGCGTGTACATTTTTAAACCAGGCCTTCTTTGCGGTCCATCTCGGATTTTTCAGCTTATTTATATACCGGCTGTTATTAATCGGAGCGGGCGCCCTTCACGTCGCCGGCATCCTGACAAACCGTCATCATATTGACAGATGGAATCGGGTGAATGTAAAAGGGGTTCTGATGTTTTTCGCCTTATGGTTTACATACGGTCTCCTATCGTTATTGTGGGCAAAATCCGTGACGTACGGGATTAAATATTTAGCTTTAATGGGAATGGGCATGTTTCTGATTTATCTTATTGTCATGTTCATTCAGCGCTTTGATCAGCTGATGGTTTTTTACGGCATATGGCTTGTGATGACCATTTTTGTGATGGCGATCGGCTTTTACAATCATTTTACACACCACCATCTGCCGAGCTCCACGCTTTATAACGGCCCGCAGTACAAACAGCATTATCCGACGTCCGTTTTCTTTAATCAAAATGATTTCGCAACGTTTTTGTGCATCAGTTTCTTTCTGTATGCGGCGGCGGTGAAAAATATGAAAAACGGCTATGTGAAGGCCGTCAGCCTGCTCTTTGCGATCTGCGCTTTGTATTTAATCATTTTGACCGGTTCGCGCGCGAGTCTGCTGGGCATATGCGCGGGGGCGGCTGTATACGTCTTCATCCTGCTGCCTTCCCTGTTGAAAAAACTCGCGCTGTACGCAGCGGGAGCGGGTGCGGCGCTGTTTGCGGTTTTATTTGCGGGCCGTATCACCAATGCCGTCTTGAATCTGTTTTCAGCTCCGCAGGCGATGCCGGGACAGCATCCGCTTCCTTCCAACCTCGCGAGGGCGAATCTTTTAAAAAACGCCTTTCACTATGTGATTGATTCCTGGGGGTTCGGAGTGGGTGCCGGAAACGTCTCTTACTATTTAAAAGCAGAGCCCGTTTATGATACGGGCGGCGTAGTTGAGGTGCACAACTGGCTCGTCGAGATTATGGCGAACTTCGGCGTTCTTACGATGCTCGGTTACCTGACAGTCTATTTGTTCCTTTTTTGGACACTTTATAAATGTCATGAAAGAAAATCGGAAAATCAGTCAAGACTGATCACAGAAGGACTTATCACGGCGATGGCCGGTTTTTTGGTAAGCAGCATCAGCCCAAGCTCCGTATCAAATTTATTTTTCCACTGGGTATTTCTCTCGCTCGTGATCGCGGCGGTCAATATATTGAGGCGTTTACAAAAGGAGCCTGCCGTCACGGCGTACTATGAAAAACAGGGAGATGCGAGATGAAGGATATGTTGACAAGAATAACCCGGCGTATCAAAAAGAATATCATTTGGATCATTGCGCTGCCCGTTGTGTTAGGGGCAGCGGGATATGTATTGCCGTCAAAAATCAGCGGAAGCAGCAGTTTTACATCAGAAGCCGCGATCGCCGCGGGAAATTATGATCATCCGCTTTATAACAATACAAAAGAAATCCCGCTCCTTTTGACGAGCGATGCCTTTTTAAAGCAGGCTTTGCCTGATAAAACAGACGAAGAAAGAGCGGCCGTGAAAAGTAAACTGACTGTCGAAACACAATCAGATTCATTGATCACGGTCAGCTACAGCGGCCAAAACAAACAGGAGACCGAATCGGTGTTTCAAGCCGTCATAAAAACTTTTCTGAAGAATGATCAGGACCTGTTTGAAAAACGGGCAAAAGTAGTGCGGCAGAGTATTGCTGCGCTTGAAGGAGAAACCGTCAGCGCGGACGCCAAAGTGGATAAGGAACGATTTTTATACGAATTGAAAAATACGCAGCTGAACCTGAAAGCGGCCGGCATCATCAATTCAGAGCCGATGAATGAAACGGCGGGACAAGGCATGCCGCCGAAAAAGAAAGCGGTTCTGGGCGTTTTAATCGGCATTGCAGTTGCATTTATGTTCATTGTCATTCCTGAGTTTTTTAGAGAGTCCTTGTAAAAATCTGCGATGGAGATGTGACCATGACAAACTGGAAACCTTTCGTATCTGTCATTACACCGTCTTATAATGCAAGTGAATATATCGAAGACACGATTCAGTCTGTTTTACATCAAAGCCACCCGCATTGGGAAATGATTATCGCGGATGATTGTTCAACGGACGGAACGAGAGATATTTTACGGCAATATGAACAAAAGGATGAGCGGATCCGCGTCGTTTATTTAGAGAAAAACGGGGGAGCCGCGGCTGCCAGAAATACAGCCCTTAAACATGCCAAGGGCCGTTATGTCGCATTTCTGGACAGCGATGACAGATGGAAAAAGGAAAAGCTTCAAAAACAGCTTGCGTTTATGGCAGAGCGGTCCTGCGCTTTTTCATTTACGGGCTACAGCGTCATGGAGCAGGACGGAACGCCGACGGACAAAACGATTCAAGCCCCTGAAAGCCTGTCATATGATGAAGCTTTAAAAAACACGATTATCGGATGTTTAACGGTCATGATTGACAGAGAGCAGACGGGGCAGGTTCAAATGCCTGATATCAGAACGCGGCAGGATTTAGCGACATGGCTTTCCCTGCTGAAAAGGGGATTTACGGCTTACGGCCTGAATGAGTGCCTTTCAGAATACAGGCTTGTGCAGAATTCGATTTCAAGCAACAAGTGGAAAGCCGCAAAAAAAACGTGGTTTGTTTATAGAGAAATTGAGCGCCTGCATTTTATCAAGGCTTCGTGGTGTTTTATGCAATATGCAAAAAACGCGGTCTTGAAAAGACTGTAGGCGTCAGAGGAGCTGGGTGATGAAGGTGGAACCGATTATTCACGTAATCGTCGGAGCGGCGGAATGGGGGCATGACCGGCTGAGATACAGACGGCACCGGCTGGCTGAATTTCTCGCCCGGCAAAAAGAAACGAAAAGCGTCATTTGGGTATGCCCGTCTCCGCAAGCCAATGATGGTCAGATGGCCGGGATCGCCGAGGGAATCCGGCAGTTCACTGTAAAGGATCTCATGCGGCAAAAAGCTTTCCGCTTCGGCAGGTATACAGACATGTGCTACAGGCATAAGCTTTCACCATTGTTGAACATGCTGAAGGAAGAAGGAGAAGGGGCCCGCTGCTGCTTATGGTACACCTTCCCCGGTTTTCCGCTTCTGGCAGATCTGTTTCCTTGGGATGAAGTGATTTACGATTGCAGTGATCTGTGGGCCGCTCCGATCAGCGGCCGGTCCGGGGTGCTGTCAAATGTTAGAAGAAACATCATTAAACAGGCGGAAATGAGAATCATTCAGCGTGCCGATTCCATTACGTGTACATCTGACTGTCTGCACCAGGAGGTCGGAAAAAAGCTGGAGAACCCGCACCAGAAAGTGTTCACCATTGAAAACGGAGTGGAATATGACCTGTTTTCACGGGAAAATAAACAGCCGGATGAAGACATTTTACGGGGACGGAACGGAACGGTTCTCGGTTTTATCGGCGGAATCAAACCGAAGCTCGATTTTGCGCTTATGGCGGAAACGGCAGATGTGAGGCCTGACTGGACGATTTTATTGGTAGGCCCGAACACGGCTCAGGACGATCCGGATTTCAAGTCGCTTCTGGAGCGTCCGAATGTCATCTGGACGGGACCTGCCGCGCCGAATGAAGTGCCGTCCTATATGCAGCTTGTCGACATCGGCATCATGCCTTATAAAAATTCACCTTATAATGACGCGGTATTTCCGCTCAAGCTTTTTGAATTTTTAGCCGCCGGAAAACCGGTTGTCGGCTGCAACCTTTCTTCTACGTCAAAAATCAAAAGGCCTTTCGTTTATGAACACGTTGAAGGCAGTGACCCCGCAGATTTCATCGCGGCCTGCGACGCGCTTCTGGCAGCGGACCGCAGCGGATCATACGAGGCTTTGCGCCGTGAATTGGCCCGGAGACGGGATTGGAATGTTTTATTCGGCCGAATGCTCGAATGCACGGGTATATTGAAAAATGCGCAATCCCATTAAAAGGGAAAGCGCATTTTTTCATTTGCGTGTTTCTTTTTGATGATGCTTGTTATAATAACTAGTAAGAATTATAATGGAAGGAACGGTTCAATATCAGAAAAGACTTCATATAATTCCAAAGGAGACTTCTTTATGCTTGACGAACGCATGTTTCGCATAGTTGTTGCGTTTTTTGTCTCTCTGCTAACGGTTTTAATCCTAACTCCTATCGTAAAAAAAATTGCGATCAAAATAGGTGCAGTTGACCAGCCCAGCAACCGAAAAGTACATGATAAAATAATGCCCCGTATGGGCGGCCTGGCCATCTTTATCGGCGTAGCGGCGGGTGTGCTCGCGGCCGGCATATATAATGAAACAAAAATGACCGCCATTACAGTGGGTGCGTTTATTATTGTTATTTTAGGAATCCTCGATGATAAATACCAATTAAGCGCAAAGGTAAAGTTTTTCGTCCAGCTGGCCGTGGCCATTATGATTGTGAGCACGGGACTGAAAATGGACTTTTTCTCCGTACCGTTTTTAACGGAACGTTTAGAATTGGGATGGGTCGCTTACCCGCTGACTGTGTTATGGATCGTCGGTATTACGAACGCGATGAACCTGATTGACGGTTTGGACGGACTCGCTGCCGGCCTGTCGGTCATCGGACTCTCCACTATCGCCGTTATGGCGTTGTCCGGAGGGAAAATCCTTATTCTGTCACTTTCACTTGTCGTGATAGGAAGCACACTCGGATTTTTATTTTATAATTTTCATCCGGCAAAGATATTTATGGGAGATACCGGATCGCTCTTTCTCGGATACGTCATCTCAGTACTCTCATTATTAGGTCTTTATAAAAGTGTTACTTTATTCAGTATCATCATTCCGATCATCATTTTGGGCGTGCCGATTTTTGATACGACATTCGCCGTCATCAGGCGGATTTTAAACAAACAGCCGATTTCGGCGCCTGATAAGTCACATATACACCACCGGCTGATGGCCTTCGGGCTGTCACACCGAACGGCTGTCATTATCATTTATTTAATCGGCTTTATTTTCAGCGTCAGTGCCATCCTGCTGAAAAGCGCGACCATATGGCTTTCGCTGTTTATTATTTTTGTATTGATTGTATTTATGCAAATCATAGCAGAGGTCACAGGGTTAGTAAATGAACAATTTAAACCATTTACCAAGTTTTACAAGAGACTGGTAAAGAAAAATTAAAAAGAGCAGATCATGCGAATGGTCTGCTTTTTTGTGGATTCTGCTATTCTCTTATTATATAAAAAAACCCGATCCTGCTCAAAGGATCGGGTTTACTCTTAATAGCCTGTTGTGCCGCCGGACTGTGTGCCGCCGGACTGTGTGCTGTCCGTACCGTTTGCACCGGCAGTACCGTTGGTTGAATCAGTGGTACCGCTTGTTCCTGCGCTGCCGGAAGTCGAATCAGCCGTACCGCCTGTTCCTGTGCTGTCAGAAGTCGAATCAGTCGTACTGTCCGTTCCGGTGCTGTCAGAAGCAGGATCGGACGCCGTGCTGCTTCCGGACGGGTAATCCAGGTGTTTCTGCAATTCCTGCCGTACTTTTTCGAGATTGGTCGGATCGGGCTGGAAATAATACGTTCCGCCCGTAGACGCGGTTCCGCCGCCGCCTAAATATAAATCTGATCCTGTTATGGTCAGTGTATCAATCTTTTTGCTGGTAAAGCCGTTGTAAATCTGCTGAAGGGCGAGTCCTTCAGTGATTCGAATATTCGTTTGGACATTATTGCTTGCTGTTTCAGCGATTTTATCGATTTTAGCAATATTTCCAGCCTTAGACATTTGGTCGATCAGTGCATTTAGGATTTGCTTTTGGCGGTCATTACGGCCGAAGTCTCCGCGTTTATCCTGCTTTCTCATGCGTGCGTAAGCCAGAGCCTGCTCACCGTTCAAATGCATGTTTCCTTTCTTGAAGTAGATCCGTTTCTTTTTACTGACGTCACTCATCTCGTCGAAGTCAAAAGGCACTTTTACATTGACTCCGCCGACTTCATCAATAACATCCTTAAAGCCGTTAAAATCGACAGTGACATACTTATCAATCGGTATGCCTAATAAGTCTTCGACGGTTGAGACGGTTTCATCCGCCCCGCCTTTAGCAAAAGCCGCATTGATTTTTGATTTTTTACCGGTTGTATCGCCGGCAAGCGTCACCCGCGTATCACGCGGAATACTCAGCATTTTCATTGTTTTATTTCTCGGATCAAGGGTAACGACAATAAGAGAGTCTGATCGTCCGCCTTTTCCGCTTGTAGCATAATTTTCGATCCCCATAAACAAAATGGAGAACGGTTTTTTCTTCATATCGATGACTTTATCCCGAAGTTTTGATTTGTCTCCGCGGGAAAGGGCATCATATGCATTATCTGCCGCATTGATCGTTTTGTATACTTTGTATCCGCCAAACCCGGCAGCGACTAACAAAACGAGGGTAAGCAGCAGCAAAATTCGTTTGAATATGATCTTTCGTTTGCTTTTCTTTTTCTTTCGAACACGCACTCTTACACGTTCAGCCATTACATTAGTCTCCTTTAGGGCTGACGTCTGTTTCTAAATACGTCAGTTCTCCCTCTGTATTCTTACTCTTGCCGTTCGTCAGCTCTGTCATCCATTTGATAAACGCTTCTTTGTCTTTTTCTTCAACGTACGTTTCAAATTCGACATGATCCGCATAATGGATATCTTTCAGTAAAAAAACTGATTCTCTCAGTTCGTTCTCTATCTTGCCGAGCCACGTATAATCCGCTGATGTATGCATAATCCGCATCAGCTTCCGCTCCGTAACTCCTATATGATTTAAGCCTTCAGACACTGACTTCCCATATGCACGAATCAATCCGCCTGCACCGAGCTTTATTCCGCCGAAATACCGGGTAACCACCGCGCAGGTATCTTTCAGACCGCGTTTTTTTAGCACTTCCAGCATGGGGACGCCGGCTGTGCCGCTTGGTTCTCCGTCATCATTCGCCTTTTGTATATGGTCGGTTTCGCCGATCAGATAAGCTGAGCAGTTATGAGTCGCATTCCAGTGCTGTTTTTTTATCTTTTGTATAAATTCCTGCGCTTCCTCTTCAGAAGCAGCACGGCTCAGGTGACAGATAAAACGCGATTTTTCAATCACAATCTCATGTTCACCCGTTTCTTTAACTGTTAAATAGCTGTGCAGCATGATTGCTGGACCCTCCTGACAAGCATTAAAAGACTTGTTTCTACAAATTCGAACAGACTTTAGAATTTTTGCGCATATTTTGGTATCATGAAAGAGTAAGATACTATATAAAAATGTTTTTTTCTAGAATATACGCATTCTTTCATTATAATTCGACATAAATTGCAGTTCAATTACATTTATAATAAAAATACATAACAACACCGTTACGGAGGGAGACAGATGAATAAATCGAAGATGGACTCCAAAGTTTTGGATTCTATACTTATGAAAATGCTGAAAACCGTGGACGGGAGTAAGGACGAGGTTTTTCAAATCGGAGAGCAGTCGCGCCAGCAATATGAGCAGCTGGTTGAAGAACTTAAACAGATCAAACAGCAGGTCTACGAAGTCATTGAGCTGGGCGACAAACTTGAAGTTCATACGCGGCACGCACGAAACCGCTTGTCTGAAGTAAGCAGAAATTTCCATAAGTTCAGCGAAGAAGAAATTCGCAACGCCTATGAAAAGGCGCACAAACTTCAAGTGGAACTGACGATGATCCAACAGCGTGAAAAGCAGCTGCGGGAGCGCAGAGATGATTTAGAACGCCGGCTTTTGGGGCTTCAGGAAATCATTGAACGGTCAGAATCATTGGTCAGCCAAATAACCGTCGTTCTGAATTACCTGAATCAAGACCTTCGCCAAGTAGGGCTTCTTCTTGCCGATGCGCAGGCTAAACAAGATTTCGGTTTAAGAATCATTGAAGCCCAAGAGGAAGAAAGAAAAAGAGTTTCCAGAGAAATTCATGACGGTCCCGCGCAAATGCTGGCAAATGTCATGATGAGATCGGAATTAATTGAACGGATCTTCCGCGACCGCGGCACGGAGGACGGATTTCAGGAAATCAGAAATCTGCGGCAGAATGTGCGGAATGCCCTTTACGAAGTCAGAAGGATTATATATGATTTAAGACCGATGGCATTGGACGATCTCGGGCTGATTCCGACACTGAGAAAATATCTTTATACAACTGAAGAATACAACGGAAAGGTGAAAATACATTTTCAGTGTATCGGAGACACGGAGAACCAAAGGCTTGCCCCGCAATTTGAAGTGGCGCTTTTCCGTCTCGCTCAGGAAGCCGTCACAAATGCACTCAAGCATTCAGAATCAGAGGAAATTACAGTAAAAGTGGAAGTAACCGCTGATTTTGTCGTTCTCATCATTAAGGACAACGGAAAAGGCTTTGATATTAAGGATGCTAAACAAAAGAAAAACAAGTCATTCGGCTTGCTGGGAATGAAAGAAAGAGTAGATCTGCTTGAAGGAACGATAACGATAGACTCTAAAATAGGTCTTGGGACATTTATCATGATTAAGGTTCCGTTATCTCTCGGCCTATAATTTGTTAAATAGAGCCAAAAGACATATTGACCGAACAGCGGCGTATATAGAACAATAGGATAAGGAGGCGTAGCGTGTGACTAAAGTAAATATTGTTATTATCGACGACCATCAACTATTCCGTGAGGGTGTAAAAAGAATATTGGATTTTGAACCTACCTTTGAAGTGGTAGCAGAAGGTGACGATGGAGATGAGGCGGCTCGAATCGTCGAGCATTATCATCCCGATGTTGTCATAATGGACATCAATATGCCGAATGTAAATGGAGTAGAGGCTACTAAACAGCTTGTTGAGCTGTACCCTGAATCTAAGGTGATTATCCTCTCCATCCATGATGATGAAAACTATGTGACTCATGCTTTAAAAACAGGTGCAAGAGGCTATCTCCTGAAAGAGATGGACGCAGATACTTTAATCGAAGCAGTGAAAGTGGTAGCCGAGGGCGGTTCTTACCTTCACCCGAAAGTAACCCACAATCTTGTCAACGAATTCCGCCGTCTTGCGACAAGCGGAGTTTCTGCTCATCCTCAGCATGAGGTTTACCCGGAAATCCGGAGACCATTACATATATTAACGAGACGGGAATGTGAAGTGCTGCAAATGCTTGCAGACGGAAAAAGCAACCGCGGAATCGGTGAATCATTGTTTATCAGTGAGAAAACAGTGAAAAACCACGTGAGTAATATTTTGCAGAAAATGAACGTTAATGACCGGACACAAGCCGTTGTCGTGGCCATTAAAAACGGCTGGGTAGAGATGCGTTAGCCATGTGTGAGAAGACTTGCCTGTTATGGCAAGTCTTTTTTTACAGCTGCATATCTATTAAAATACTTATTAAGTACTTAATAAGGCAGGTAAAGTGATGAAGATTGCAGTTGTAACAGACAGTACAGCATATATTCCGAAAGAGATGAGAGAAGAACATCATATTCATATGATTCCTCTCCAAGTGGTTTTCGGTGAAAAAACATTCCGCGAAGAAACAGAACTCGACTGGAGAAGTTTTTATATAGAAGTAAAAAATCATGATGAGCTGCCGACTACGTCTCAGCCTTCTTTCGGTGAATTAATCGCATTGTACGAAGAACTGGGCAAAACATATGATGCAGTCATAAGCATACATTTGTCCAGCGGAATCAGCGGAACATATAACAGCGCCGCCTCGGCAAACACTATGGTTGATCATATTAAAGTTTATCCCTTTGATTCAGAGATCAGCTGTTTGGCACAAGGTTTTTATGCGTTAAAGGCAGCACAGCTCATTAAAGACGGTGTTGACTCACCGGAAGAGATTATAAAAGAGCTGGAAGAAATGAAAAAAACAGTCCGTGCGTATTTTATGGTGGACGATTTATCACACCTCCAGCGGGGCGGGCGTCTAAGCAGTGCTCAGGCTTTTATCGGCGGTCTGTTAAAGGTAAAGCCTATTCTTCATTTTGACAATAAGGTAATTGTTCCTTTTGAGAAGATTCGGACACGCAAAAAAGCGATTTCGAGAATTTTTGAGCTGTTTGGGGAGGATGCAAGTAAAGGAATCCCGATGCGGGCAGCTGTCATCCATGCAAACAGGGAAGAAGAAGCGGCGGATATTATACAGGAGTTAAGCGGTAAATATCCTCATGTCGAATTCTATAACAGCTATTTCGGTGCCGTGATCGGAACCCATTTGGGCGAAGGCGCCATCGGAATCGGCTGGTGCTTTAAAAACTAAGTGAAAATCTCCGTTTTCAAGGGCGGAGATTTTTTTATTTTTTAATTTTCGCAATTCGACAAGTGGGTTCCCGACAAGGCATACTTTGAGCAGAAAGGAGGCAGGGAGATGTCCGAAGGTGCTTCAGAATTTTCAGAGGTGCGGGATTTCTTTTACGGCCGGCATTTATTGAGATCTGAGATACCGTTTTCAGACCAGCGCATCAAGCGTTTTATAGAAAAAGAATATATAACGGCCGAGCCGTCAATCATCCGCCGGAAAAACCGTTACGTCTGCCAACGATGCGGTCAGTCTGATCAAGCCTGCTTTGCGGCATTTTGGGCGCCCTCTGCCAAAAGGCAGATTACCTATTGCCGTGCCTGTGTCATGATGGGAAGGGCTGATGAACTGACATCATTATATTATTGGAATCAGGCCTATGAAAACAGCTGGGAACCTGTAAAGCTTTCTTGGGAAGGAACACTGACAGACGGACAGAAGCGGGCGGCCGCCGCGCTTACAGATGCGATAAAAGAGAGACAAGAGCTGTTAGTATGGGCGGTTTGCGGATCGGGGAAAACAGAGATGCTGTTTCCGGGTATCGAGTTTGCTCTGAATCACGGTTTGCGCGTCTGTGTCGCGACTCCGCGTACAGATGTCGTACTTGAACTGCTGCCGAGACTGAAAAAAGCATTTGAGAAAGTCGAAGTTTCTGCTTTGTACGGCGGCAGCGAGGACAAAGGCCGTCTGACTCCGTTAATGATTTCAACCGCTCACCAGCTGATGCGCTACCGAGACATTTTTGATGTCATGATAATAGATGAAGTAGATGCGTTTCCTTTTTCAGCCGATGAGACATTAAGATTCGCTGTTGATAAAGCGAGGAAGAAAAACAGCGCCCTTGTTTATGTAACGGCAACTCCTTCAGACACATTAAAAAAGAAGGCTGAAGCCGGTTTGCTGAAAAGCGTCCGCATACCGGCCAGATATCATCGGAAACCCCTCCCGGAGCCGCGTTTTTTGTGGTGCGGCAATTGGAAGAAGAAGCTTCAGAAAGGAAAACTGCCGCGCTCTGTAACCGATTGGGTCCGCCAAAAACTTCAATCACAGCTGCCGGTTTTCTTATTCGTTCCGTCTGTACATGTATTGAAAAAGACAACGGATTATTTTCAGAAATTAAATGTAAGGGCAGAAGGCGTTTATGCGGAAGACACATTCAGAAAGGATAAAGTGAAACGGTTCAGAGACGGCCGGCTTGACCTGCTGGTAACGACTACGATTTTAGAAAGAGGGGTTACCGTGCCCAAAGTTCAGACATGTGTCCTCGGCGCAGAAGCACCTATCTTTACTGAGAGCGCGCTCGTACAGATCGCGGGCAGAACGGGAAGGCATTATAAACATTTCAGCGGTGATGTCGTCATGTTTCATTTCGGAATTACAAACGGAATGAAAAAAGCAAAAAAACATATAGAACATATGAACAAATTGGCACAAAAAAGTAAATTGTTGGACTAGTTAATTTCAGAAAACGTGATACAGTATACTCATACTTTCCTATGAGGAGCTGTCAGCATGCTTGTCAATTCAAAAGAAATCGTATTAAAGGAACTTCTCGACCGCCATATGTCTCAGCTTCATATGAAATGCACATGCCGGGTATGCAAAAATGATGTACTGGCACTTTCATTAAACCGGGCTGAGCCGGCATATGTTACAGATAAAAAGAAAGTTGCTTATGCAAAAGCAGAGATAGTTGATAAACAGAAAAATACGGCGCTGCTTGTCATTCTGGCTGAATCAGCGGCGATTGTTTCGGTTAATCCAAGCGAGTTCTGTGAAACTCGGGAAGGAGCGTAATATCTCTGAATTGTTTATTGTGTGACTCACCAATTTCAAGTTCATTGACTTGGAGATCTCTGTTTTCTCTGGCGCCCGAGCAAGAGATATGCAGCATATGCAGCAGCCAATTCGAAAAAATTGAAGGCCCCGTATGCAGTATATGCGGGAGGCCTCAGGAGTCAAATGAAAAATGCGCTGATTGTGCGGCCCGGGAATCAAAAACGGAAAAGCGCTTTTTGCTGCGGCAAAACCGTTCGGTATATTTATATAATGATGCGATGAAGGACTCATTGGCCCGTTTTAAATTCAGGGGTGATGCGAAAATCATTCAAGCATTTGAACGTGACTTTGCTGCCGGCTTTAAAGCGGCATATCCATCAAATACACATACTCTCATCCCTATTCCGCTGAGCGGCGAACGGCTGGCGGAACGCGGATTCAATCAATCCGAACTGCTGGCCTCTCTGCTCGGAATGCCCGTCATTTCCCCCCTCATCCGACTGAACAACGAAAAACAATCCAAAAAGAGCAAAACAGACAGGCTGTCTGCAGAAAAAAAGTTTTCAGCAGCCGAAAACTCCGCCGAAGGTATGAACGTCATTTTAATAGATGATATTTATACGACGGGCGCCACACTTCACCAAGCCGCCGAAGTCCTGCTGACAGTGGGTAAAGCGTCATCGGTCTCCTCTTTTACTTTAATCAGGAGCTAAATCATTCTTTTTTTCTGCCGATATAATTGATAGAAATATAAGGCAGATTAAAGAAGGAATAGGAGTTAATACGATGGGTGAATTGGCGAATTGTCCAAAATGCAATGCTTTATTTTTTAAAACGAACCTGCAGACCGTGTGCCAGGCATGTATTAAAGAAGAAGAAAAAGCATTTGAAACCGTCTATAAATTTTTGAGAAAGCAGATCAACAGACAGTCGACGATGCAGCAGATCACTGAGGAAACAGGTGTGGATGAAGAGCTGATCCTCAAGTTTATCAAACAAAAAAGAATTCAGATCAGCCAGCTTCCGAATTTGGCATATCCTTGCGAAAGGTGCGGAAATCCAATCAGGACGGGGAAATTTTGCAAGTCCTGTCAGACAGATATTGAGTCACAATTAGACCATATGAACCAAAAAACAGCCGCTGAATTCGAAGAGAAAAACAGTACAAAAGACACATACTATGCCTATAATACCAAAAACACCTGATTCCCTAAACTAACTGATAACGCAGTCGATAAAAGAATTAGACTGCGAACAGAAAGCGAGAGGAATCCTATGAAAATCAATCAGTACGGAACACAATCCGTTAATCCATACCAAAAAAATTACGAAAAGCAAGCCGTACAAAAAGAGGCTGCAAAGCCGAAGGACAAAGTGGAAATTTCTTCTCATGCAAAAGAGCTTCAAAATGCGTCAGATGCGGTCACTAAAACACGTCAGGAAAAAATCGCTCAGCTTAAAGCGGATATAGAGAGCGGAACATATAAAATAGATTCAAACAGCATCGCTGAAAACATAGTAAATTTCTATAAAAAGCAATAAAAAGGAGAAAGCCAATGTCAGCAAAGCCAATTATTGATCAACTGAAGCGACTTTGCGCACTGCATGAACATCTGCTCACGCTGTCTGAGGAGAAAACGGAAGCGCTGAAAGCAGGTAAAACAAAAGAGCTCTCCAACATATTGACCAAAGAGCAAAAGTATATTCAGGCAATCGGGCAGACTGAGGAAGAACGAATCAGGTTAACTTCTCAGTTTCTCAGCCGCGGTGAGGACAATACAATTGCTGCATGCATCTCCAGAACTTCAGGCAGTGAAAAACAGGAGCTTGAAGGGTTATTTCACTCTTTGTCTGCGCTTCTTGACCGTCTGAAAGAAGTGAATGAGATGAACAAACAGCTCACGATTCAGGCTTTACAATTCATCTCCGGGGCATTCGATATGATCATGCCGGGTGAAAAAGAGAATATGAATTATAAAGAGCCGCAAGCGGCGCGCAAGCCTGTCAGCCGTTTGACATTATTCGATTCAAAAGCTTAGAACGGAGGATTTTCAATGCCATCGACTTTTATGGGGCTGGAAACAGCAAGGCGTGCATTGAGTGCGCAGCAGACTGCATTGAGCACAGTTTCAAATAACGTTGCAAATGCAAATACAGAAGGATATACGAGGCAGCGCGTCACATTACAATCGACAAGCCCTTATCCCGCAGTATCAAAAAACAGTGATCTGACGGCCGGCCAAATCGGAACAGGAGTAAAAGCCGGTTCAGTTGAGCGCGTCAGAGACAGTTTTTTAGACTATCAGTACAGAACTGAAAATACAAAATTAGGGTACTATACAGCCCGTTCCAATTCATTGTCACAAATGGAAGGCGTCATGAAAGAGCTTGACGATAACGGATTAAACGGATCGCTCAGTTCGTTTTGGAATGCCCTTCAGGATCTGGCGACGAATCCGGAAAATACGGGAGCGCGCTCAGTTTTGCAGGAGCAGGGGAAATCTCTTGCCGAAAGTTTTAACTATATATCTACCTCTTTGACTAACATTCAGGGTGATATTAAAAAGAACCTGGATAACACAGCGGATCAGGTCAATTCCATTCTCAATCAGCTGAATGACCTTAACAATCAAATAGCGGCAGTTGAGCCGAGCGGTATGCTCCCTAATGATTTGTATGACCAAAGAGACAGATTGATTGATCAATTATCTTCTATGGCAAATATAAAAGTTTCATATAATAAGTCGGGCGGACATGCCTTGGCGACTGCTGAGGGCACGGTTAACGTCGAATTGCTGAACGGGAACAACAATTCTCTCGGTACGCTGCTCGACGGTAAAACAAAAACAGTTTCAGAAATGAAAATCAACTACGACAAGGACAGCGGCCTCGTGTCGAGTGTGTCAGTCGGCAGCAGTACGGTGAATGCGGATGCATTTACCGGAAAAGGCTCACTTTTAGGTCTTATTGAATCATACGGCTATATGTCAAACGGAGAAGAAAAAGGTCTTTATCCTGAAATGCTGACGGCTCTTGACAATATGGCGCTGTCCTTTGCTGACGCGTTTAATGCAGTTCATGAAAAAGGGAAGACCTATACAGGCGAACAGGGTGCAGCATTTTTTGATTTCAGCGGTGGTGAAGCGGTGCCGGCAAAAGGTGCGGCAGCGAAAATAAAAGTCAGTGACAAAATCCTTGCGTCTACTGATAATATCGCAGCGTCGTTAAACGGAGAAAAAAGTGACGGCACCAACGCGACAAATCTTGCAGCCGTACAGAACAGCAAGTTGACTATTAACGGTGAAACCACTACAATTAATGACTTTTATGAATCCCTTATCGGAAAGCTGGGCGTTAATTCACAAAAAGCGGCCAATCTTATGAACAACTCTGAAAGCAACACCCTTTCAGCCGATGAACGGAGACAATCAGTCAGTGCAGTGTCTTTAGATGAAGAAATGACAAATATGATTCAGTTTCAGCACGCTTATAATGCTGCTGCGCGGATCATAACGATGCAAGATGAAATATTCGATAAAATTATTAACGGTATGGGCACCGGAGGAAGATAGGAGATAAGTAAATGAGAGTAACTCAAGGGATGATCGCAAAAAATTCTCTTCGATTTATCGGCTCAAGTTATGACAAGCTCGATCGGCTTCAGCAGCAAGTGTCTACGGGGAAAAAAATCACGAAAGCTTCTGATGATCCGGTCGTTGCAATGAAGGGAATGCAGTACCGTACTCAGCTTGCGCAGGTAAACCAGTATCAGCGGAATGTTTCGCAAGGCTTTACATGGCTGGAAAACTCGGAATCAAGCGTAAACTCGGAAACGGATATTATGGGGAAAATCCGGGACTTGATGGTTCAGGCGAAAAGTGATTCGAACGGTGAAACAGAATTGAAAGCAATCGGTACAGAAATCGGCCAGCTGAAAAAGCAGCTCGTTTCTGTCGCGAATACTCAGGTAAACGGACGTTATCTGTTTAACGGAACAAATTCAGACGTCCCGCCGATCACTGAAAATGCCGACGGCACATATACGTACAACTATGAGAATTATACAGGTGCTTCGGATGTTAACATCAACATCTCGAACGGAGCAGTGCTGAAAGTGAATTCTGATCCAAACTCAGCTTTCGGAGGCGTCGCACAAAATGGAGATAATGTTTTTGAATTTCTTAACTCCTTAGAAGCTTCTTTAAGCAAAGGCACGCTGTCCGAAGCAGATTCAGATCAAATTCTGTCAGATATTGACGGTTTTACTGATAAAATGAATGCTGAAAAATCCAATATCGGCGCACGCACAAACCGGTTGGAACTCATTCAGACAAGATTGGAATCACAAGCGGCAACCGCTGAAAAAGTATTGTCCGATAACGAAGATGTAGAAATGGAAGATGTAATTGTTGATTATTTATCTCAACAGACGGTTCATAGAGCAGCACTGTCAGTGAATGCGAATATCATTCAGCCGTCACTGATCGACTTCCTGAAATAATAGAACTGATCGTCTTCAATATATAAAAAAAGCGACTCACAACAGGGAGATCGCTTTTTTTACTAAAATACTATAAACAGGAGGGGTCTCTGTGCAGATGCCGAGATTGATTATTGACAGTGTGCCTGCTAAAATCGGTATAACCTTTCAAAAGGAAGAAATCGAGATGGAACAGCCGCCCGCTGACCTGGAAATCGAGCAGCCGCCGGCAGAGCTGAACATTGAAAGCACGCCGGCCAAACTGACGATTGACCAGACGAGGGCGTGGGAGAACTTGAATCTCAAATCATTTGAAAAGCTGAACGCTGAAGCCGCTCAAAAAGGTGCGGAAGCCTGCAGCGAGTTTATCGCAAAAACAGTCAGGGAAGGGAAGGAAATGGCGGCTATCGAAAAGAAAACGGGCAATGTGATGGCCCGGCAGGCAGCAGATGTCAGACCGCCCGATCCATTTGGCGAATTCAGCGACTTTCTGCCTGCGCAGTTTCTCGTCGACATTGACTGCATTCCTTCAAAGCTTACGATTGATATTGAAGCCCGCAAACCTTCAATTGAAGCAGCCGTCAATAAACCTGTATGGAATTATACGCCGGGGAAAGTTCAGATTGATATGATGCAAGACCCTAAGGTGACGATTTCGGTTGACGATGGCAACGCAGAATAAAAGATGAAAGTGGTAAAGGATTGTGAAGCATGATAATTAAAACAAAATATCACGGAGAAATCAGAATAGACGAAGGGCAGATTATCTCATTTGAAAACGGCCTGCCGGGATTTAATGACGAGACTCAATTTGTTGTTCTTCCTTTGTCGGAAGATTCACCGTTTTTGGCGCTGCAGTCTGTGAAACAGGAGCACATCGCCTTTATTGTCGCCAGTCCGTTTATTTTCTTTAAAGGGTACGAATTTGACATTGACCATGCGACGCTTGAACTTTTGCATATTGAAGATATAGAGGACGTCGAAGTGATGGCGATTTTAACGCTGGAAGAGCCTTTTGAAAACACGACCGCCAATTTAAAAGCGCCGATTATCGTCAATAAAAAGGAAATGAAGGCGAAACAAATCATTTTACATGATGCTTCCTATGAAACAAAACATCTGATAGGAGGAGGATCATGCTAGTTCTCTCAAGAAAAGTGAATGAGTCCATTCAGATCGGGCCGGATATTGAAATAAAGGTGATCGCCATCGAAGGAGAACAAGTGAAGCTGGGAATTGAAGCGCCTCAGCACGTAGATATTCACAGGAAAGAAATCTACTTGTCGATCCTGGAAGAGAACAACAGAGCTGTATCTTTTAATACTGATTTATTACTTAACCTATCCTCACAAAAAAAGTGAGGATTTTTTTATTTTCAATATAAACAATAGAAGCGGCCATCCGATATATATAGTGTAGCCAATGAGAGGAAAAATTTTCTTCGGAAATGACGCTGCACAAATGCACAAGGACGTGCGAAAAACAATTCAGGGAGGAAATACACAATGAGAATCAACCACAATATCGCGGCTCTTAACACTAGCCGTCAGCTGAATGCAGGTTCAAACTCTGCTGCAAAAAACATGGAAAAATTATCTTCAGGTCTTCGCATCAACCGCGCTGGTGATGACGCTGCGGGTCTTGCGATCTCTGAAAAAATGCGTTCTCAAATCCGCGGTTTAGACATGGCGTCTAAAAACGCTCAAGACGGAATCTCTCTTATCCAAACATCTGAGGGTGCATTGAACGAAACTCACAGCATTCTTCAGCGTATGAGCGAGCTTGCTACACAAGCGGCGAACGATACAAACACTGATTCTGACCGTTCTGAGCTTCAAAAAGAGATGGACCAATTAGCTTCTGAAGTAACAAGAATCTCTACTGACACTGAGTTCAACACGAAAAAACTTCTTGACGGAACTGCGCAAAACCTTACGTTCCAAATCGGAGCTAACGAAGGCCAAACAATGAGCCTGTCTATCAATAAAATGGACTCTGAAAGCCTGAAAGTTGGTACGACTTATACAGTATCCAATGATCAAAATACATTGACATCAACTGACGGAAAAAGCACTGCTACTTGGGCGGATGAAGAAACAGATCCAGATGGTAAGGTTACAAAAGCAGCCGGCTATTATGATACTGACGGTAAAGTTGTTGCATCTGAAAAATTAGCTGCAGATTCTAAAGTAACAAAAGGTATCGACATCTCATCTTCAGCTAAAGCTGCGTCTTCAGCTCTTACAACAATCAAAACAGCTATCGACACAGTATCTAGCGAGCGCGCTAAACTTGGTGCGGTTCAAAACCGTTTAGAGCATACAATCAACAACCTTGGTACTTCTTCTGAGAACCTGACTTCTGCTGAATCACGTATCCGTGACGTAGACATGGCTTCTGAGATGATGGAGTACACGAAAAACAACATCCTTACTCAGGCTTCTCAAGCTATGCTTGCGCAAGCTAACCAACAGCCTCAGCAAGTTCTTCAATTGCTTAAAGGTTAATGACGGAAAGATCCTGGTTCTCCAGGGTCTTTTTTTTATTTCTTCAGCTATCTCCCCCTTCAGCAAGCCAAAGAACCCTATTGACAAAATGAAACATTATATTTTGCAGTTAAATTATTGAAAACCTTTTAATATGACCGATATAAGAATAAGATCATACATTTATGGAGCTGTGATATGATAAACAGTCGGAAACTCACTGTTGTCATAGAGCCGTCTACGACTAAACGCCGAAAAGGAGAGGGTACATATGGTCACAAGAATCACAGGCCTTAATTCCGGTCTTGATGTAGATTCTCTGGTGAAAAAAATGATGGATGCCGAAAAGCAGCCGCTTAATAAATTAAACCAGCAAAAGCAGACGCTTGAATGGAAGCGCGATGCTTATCGGGAAGTGAATACCCAGATTGCCGACATGTATTCTACGACATTTAATAATATGCTGATGTCCACAAACTGGAATAAAAAAACAGTAACAAGTTCGGATTCCAGTGTCAGCGCGGTGGCCGTCAGTGCTGAGCAGAATATTTCAACGAGTATGTCTGTACAGCAGCTGGCCACTTCGACGACATATAAATCATCAGGGGCCATCAATTTCACTTCAGGTCAGAGCCAAACATTGAAATTCAATGTCACAAATCCGGGTGAAACGAAGCCGACTGAGGTAAACGTCACGATCGCCGCAACCGATACGATTGACGATGTCATTTCCAAACTGAACAGCTCGGGTCTCGGAGTGACGGCTTTAAAAGAGAAAATTTCCAACGGCACGGATTATGTGGACACGATTGCGTTCACTTCCAATAAAACGGGGGAAGGATTTACCCTTTCAGCAGGTGATGACGCAACCAAAAGCTTTCTGAAAGATCAGCTCGGTTTTGCCGTTGATGATGCAACAAATGAACTGACGGCCAATGCCGAAGGGAAAAACGCGAAGTTTACGTTCAACGGGCTTGAAATGACAAAAACGTCAAATAACTTTACGATCAACGGCATCAAATACACGCTGAACAGCGTGACGGACAGCAATAAAACGGTTACGATTAACAGCACGACTGATACGGACGGCATTTTTGACAACATTAAAGATTTCGTTGATAAATACAATACGTTAATTAAAAGTGCAAACGAGAAGGTAACAGAATCAAAATACCGCGATTATAAGCCGCTAACCGATGAACAAAGAGAAGCGATGACCGATAAGCAGATTGAGCAGTGGGAGGCAAAGGCCAAAAGCGGGTTATTACGGAGCGACAGCACGCTGCAGAACGGTTTGGCTGAAATGCGGCTTGATCTGTACTCAACGGTTACGATTGACGGAAAAAAATATCAGCTTGCAGATTTCGGAATTGAGACGTCTGATAGTTATACGGATCAAGGAAAGCTTGTCATTAAAGACGAAGCGAAACTGAAACAGAAAATTACCGAGAATCCTGCTCTCGTGGCTAAACTGTTTAATGCAGACAGCCCTGATACAGCGAAAACCAAAAACCCGGAGGAGCAGGGGATTGCCCGGAGATTAAAAGACACATTAAACAAAATGCAGACTCAAATTTCAAAACAGGCGGGTACAGAAAGCTCGGTATCATCCAGCTTTGCCATCGGAAAAAGTTTGAATGAAATAGAAACAAATATTTCCAATATGAAAACGAAGCTGGATGACATCGAATCGAGATATTATAAAAAGTTCAGCGCACTGGATACGGCATTGGAGAAATTGAACAGCCAATCTTCGTATCTCACGTCAATGTTAGGATCTTCAACATCATAACCTTGGAGGTTTTATAAAAATGGCAATAAATAATCCTTTTGCTGCTTATCAGCAGACATCCGTCTTTACAGCCGCTCCGGAAGAGCTGACCCTTATGCTTTATAACGGCTGCCTGCGATTCATTAAGCTGGCCAGGCAGGCGATGAAGCAAAACAACCTTGAAGCCAAAAATGAAAATATCGTAAAGGCGCAAAACATCATTCAAGAGCTCAGCATCACGTTAAACCGGGAGATTGAGATTTCTGAACAGATGTCATCCATTTATGATTACATCCGCCGCCGGCTGATCGACGCGAACGTGCAGAATAACGGAGAATTTTTAGATGAAGCGGAAAAACTCGTTACTGAATTTCGCGACACGTGGAAGCAGGCCATGCAGAGTGAACGGAAAAACAGCCATGGCGCGGGCGGCCTTGCCTGATGAACAGCAATGTCTTTTCTTTGTATAACGAAACGAAGAACATGTACGCCGCACTGAAGGACGCCCCGGAAAGCGACGGTCTTATCAGCAGCGTTACGGCATTTACGGAGAAAAGGGAGGAGATGCTTGCGGGCATAAAGCCGCCTTTTTCCGAAGAAGAAAAAACGCTGCTTCAGCAGGTGGCCGCGATGGACCGCCTGATTACCGGCGAAGTGAAACGGATTCAGGATGGTATCCGAAATGAAATAAAAACGCTTAAGAAAAAACGAATCTACCATAATACGTATTTCAATCCGTATCATCAAACGACAAGTGACGGCCGTTATTACGACAAACGCAAATAGGTGAGTGTTTTGAGAAGTTTGAACGATTACCATTTGGTGTCAGCCTATTACCAGCTTCTTTTTACGATTGATGAGGGGCTTTGCTACCTGTTGGACACGCAGGATGATTTTTTTAAGACGGAGGGCGAGCGGATTTACAACGATTTGATTCAGGCTTTTTTTCATCTAGATTCCTCTCATGCGCTTCTGCTGTCTATCATTGAGTGCCGATGCGTGGAGACGGCGATCCGCTCATTTGACGAGATCTTTCAGGATTTCAGCATGTTAAATGATTATGATTTCCCGTCCGCCCCTTTTCAGGAGTTTTTAAAAACCATCTTTCTGCCGCATTATAAGCTGTGGATGGAGCAGACGCACGACTGCATCAAACCGTATGTTCTTCACTAGACCTGCTGCAAGCGGCAGGTCTTTTGCCTGCGTCCTCCGCATATACTTATAATCCTGGCGGAAGCTGCCGGATAAAACCGACACCATTCGTCATCGTTCACCGAATTTACACATTATTTTAACGTTTCAGCAGGGATCAGAAGGGGTAAAAGAGAAATAGTTACATATCCTTAGATAAAGGGAGGCGTTCTTTGATGAACTACAATATCAGAGGAGAAAACATTGAGGTTACACCTGCGTTAAAGGATCATGTGGAGAGAAAAATCGGCAAGCTGGAGCGATATTTCGAGCAGAGCGTCAATGCCGATGTGAACGTCAACTTAAAATTCTATAATGATAAGGAATCCAAAGTTGAAGTCACCATTCCGATGACTGATCTGGCGCTTCGTTCTGAAGTGCATAACGAGGATATGTACAATGCAATTGATCTCGCAACAAACAAGCTGGAACGTCAAATCCGAAAGCATAAAACTAAAGTCAACCGAAAATTCCGCGAGCAGGGTCTTCCGAAACATTATTTCGAGAACGGCAGCGCTGCTGATACGGGCGTAGCGGTTCAGGACGAAATTGAAGATGACAGCCCGGAAATTGTCCGTCAAAAGCGTTTTAATTTAAAACCGATGGATAATGAAGAAGCGATTCTCCAAATGAATATGCTCGGACATAATTTCTTCGTATTCACCAACGCGGAGACGAATCTCACAAACGTCGTTTACCGCAGAAATGACGGCAAATACGGATTAATTGAACCGACTGAATAAACCCATCCAGCCTTCCGTGAACGCGCGGAAGGTTTTTCTCTATCTTTACCTGCAAATTCTTTGGAAATAGCAAAAGGTATGTTATGATAATGAGAGGTATACATGGACAGAAAATTATCATTTATTCCATGCAAAATCTGCATGTGAACATAGAGGAGCGTTATAGATGCTTGGGATTTTAAATAAAATGTTTGATCCGACCAAACGTGCGCTGAACAAATACGAAAAAATAGCAAATGACATTGATGCCGTAAGAGGAGATTATGAAAATCTCTCTGACGAGGCGCTTAAACATAAAACGGCAGAATTTAAAGAGCGGCTTGAAAAAGGAGAAACGACGGATGACCTTCTTGTCGAAGCGTTTGCCGTCGTTCGTGAAGCTTCCCGCCGCGTAACCGGCATGTTCCCGTTTAAAGTACAGCTGATGGGGGGCATCGCCCTCCATGAAGGGAACATCTCCGAAATGAAAACAGGGGAAGGGAAAACGCTGACGTCCACGCTTCCTGTGTATTTAAATGCGTTGACGGGAAAAGGCGTTCACGTCGTAACGGTCAACGAATATCTGGCGAGCCGTGATGCCCAGCAAATGGGAGAAATTTTTGCGTTTCTCGGGCTTACAGTCGGCCTGAACCTGAATTCGATGTCAAAAGACGAAAAGCGTGAAGCTTACGCAGCCGATATCACGTATTCAACGAACAATGAACTCGGCTTTGATTATTTGCGTGACAACATGGTGCTCTATAAAGAACAAATGGTACAGCGCCCGCTTCATTTTGCCGTTATTGATGAAGTCGATTCAATTTTAGTCGATGAAGCGAGAACGCCATTGATTATTTCCGGACAAGCTCAGAAGTCCACAAAACTTTACGTGCAGGCAAATGCGTTTGTCCGCACACTCAAGAAAGATCAGGATTATACGTATGACGTCAAAACGAAGGGCGTTCAGCTGACGGAAGAAGGAATGACGAAGGCTGAAAAAACGTTCGGCATCGACAACCTGTTTGATGTCAAAAACGTGGCCTTGAACCACCATATCAACCAGGCTTTAAAAGCCCATGCGGCGATGCAGAAAGACGTGGATTATGTTGTTGAGGACGGCCAGGTCGTCATCGTTGATTCCTTCACCGGCCGTCTGATGAAAGGACGCCGCTACAGCGAAGGTCTTCACCAGGCAATTGAGGCGAAAGAAGGCCTGGAGATTCAAAATGAAAGCATGACATTGGCGACGATTACGTTCCAAAACTATTTCCGTATGTACGAAAAGCTGGCCGGTATGACCGGTACCGCAAAAACGGAAGAGGAAGAATTCCGCAATATTTATAACATGCAGGTTGTATCCATCCCGACCAACCAGCCGGTCATCCGTGACGACCGTCCGGATTTGATCTACCGCTCAATGGAAGGAAAATTCAAGGCGGTGGCGGAGGATGTCGCCCAGCGCTACATGACCGGACAGCCGGTTCTTGTCGGTACGGTTGCCGTTGAAACGTCTGAATTGATTTCTAAACTTCTGAAAAACAAAGGGATTCCGCATCAGGTGCTGAATGCCAAAAACCATGAGCGTGAAGCTCAGATTATTGAAGAAGCGGGACAAAAAGGCGCTGTCACGATTGCGACCAACATGGCGGGACGCGGAACCGACATTAAACTCGGCGAAGGCGTAAAAGAGCTTGGCGGCCTTGCAGTCGTCGGTACGGAACGCCACGAATCCCGCCGGATTGACAATCAGCTCCGCGGACGTTCAGGACGTCAGGGAGACCCGGGCATCACACAATTTTATCTTTCAATGGAAGATGAATTGATGCGCCGTTTCGGAGCTGAACGGACGATGGCGATGCTTGACCGATTCGGTATGGATGACTCCACGCCGATTCAGAGCAAAATGGTGTCACGCGCCGTGGAATCATCTCAAAAACGTGTCGAAGGAAACAACTTTGATTCACGTAAACAGCTTCTTCAATATGACGACGTGCTCCGTCAGCAGCGCGAAGTCATATACAAGCAGCGTTTTGAAGTCATTGACTCTGAAAACCTGCGTGACATTGTGGAAGGCATGATCAAGTCTTCTCTGGAGCGTGCGATTGCCGCTTATACGCCGAAAGAGGAGCTTCCGGAAGAATGGAATCTCGACGGCCTCGTGGAGCTGGTGAATTCAACGTATCTTGATGAAGGCGCACTTGAAAAGAGCGATATCTTCGGAAAAGAACCGGATGAAATGCATGAGATGATCATGGACCGCATCATGACAAAATATAATGATAAAGAAGAGAATTTCGGCACAGAGCAGATGCGTGAATTTGAAAAAGTCATCGTATTGCGTGCCGTTGATTCAAAATGGATGGATCATATTGATGCGATGGATCAGCTGCGTCAAGGGATTCACCTCCGCGCTTATGCGCAGACAAATCCGCTGCGTGAATATCAAATGGAAGGTTTCGCAATGTTTGAGCACATGATTGAGTCCATTGAGGACGAAGTTGCGAAGTTCGTCATGAAGGCCGAGATTGAAAGCAATCTGGAACGCGAAGAAGTTGTTCAGGGCCAAACGACGGCTCATCAGCCGCAGGACGGCGATGAGGCCAAACAAGCGAAAAAAGCGCCGGTGCGCAAAGTTGTGGATATCGGACGCAACGCGCCTTGCCATTGCGGCAGCGGAAAAAAATATAAAAATTGCTGCGGCCGGACAGAATAGTCTCGACTGTATGAAGCGAACATGACCGGGTCTGCGTCTTATGGCGCCCCGGATCTTTTAATGAGGTGAATGGAATGGAATTATCAGAAATCAGGGCAGAGCTCGAAAATATGGCTTCTCGTTTAGCGGACTTCAGGGGGTCTCTTTGACCTCGAATCAAAGGAAGCCCGCATTGCAGAATTAGATGAAAAGATGGCGGAACCGGAATTCTGGAATGACCAGCAGAAGGCCCAAACCGTCATCAATGAAGCGAACGGTCTGAAAGAATACGTGAACTCCTATCATCAGCTGAGCGAGTCTCACGAAGAGCTGCAAATGACACATGATCTTTTAAAAGAAGAACCTGACCAGGACCTTCAGCAAGAGCTTGAGAAAGAGCTGAAGTCATTAACGAAGGAATTGAATGAATTTGAGCTTCAGCTGCTGCTCAGTGAACCATACGACAAAAATAACGCGATTTTAGAACTTCATCCGGGGGCCGGCGGTACGGAATCCCAGGACTGGGGTTCCATGCTGCTCAGAATGTATACCCGCTGGGCGGAAAGACGCGGTTTCAAAGTTGAAACGCTTGATTATCTCCCAGGAGATGAAGCAGGAATTAAGTCAGTCACACTGCTTATTAAAGGCCACAATGCATACGGCTACTTAAAAGCGGAAAAAGGCGTACACCGTCTCGTGCGGATTTCTCCATTTGATTCATCAGGACGCCGCCACACGTCATTCGTGTCTTGTGAAGTCATGCCTGAATTCAATGAAGAAATCGACATTGAAATTCGTACCGAAGATATTAAAGTTGATACGTACCGGGCGAGCGGTGCCGGCGGACAGCACGTCAATACGACTGATTCAGCCGTTCGGATCACCCACTTGCCGACAAATGTAGTCGTCACGTGCCAGACGGAACGTTCACAAATCAAAAACCGCGACCGGGCGATGAAAATGCTCAAAGCGAAGCTGTATCAGCGCAGAATTGAAGAACAGCAGGCGGAGCTTGACGAAATCCGCGGCGAACAGAAAGAAATCGGCTGGGGCAGCCAAATCCGCTCGTACGTCTTCCATCCGTACTCCATGGTGAAAGATCACCGCACCAATACGGAAATGGGGAACGTGCAGGCGGTTATGGACGGAGATATCGATATCTTCATTGACGCCTATTTACGTTCTAAACTGTCGTAATCCGGGAACACACCTGCCTTTGGCAAGGTGTGTTTTTTTATCCGTTCTCTTTTTCCATTTTTCACAACAGCGCTTTAGCAAATTAATACGGTATTTGGCTGTTATTTACTTCTAAGCCGGGAAGACTTAAAATGCTATCGAGAGAAAATCGGAGAACGGAGGATTTTGCATGGATGTGAATCACAATAAGCCGCTCCGTCTGATCAAAGATTATATATACATCATGATCGGCGCGGCGATTACGGGGGGCGTGTTTAACGTATTTTTGCTGCCGAACCGTATAGCAGCGGGGGGAGTAAGCGGGATCAGCACCATTTTAGAAACGTTTGGTTTTGAACCGGCTTACGTGCAGTGGATTATTAACATCCCTTTGTTTATCGCCGGAGTGATTATTCTCGGCGGGAAGTTCGGAATGAAGACACTGGTCGGTTCCATCGTTCTGCCGCTCGCCGTCTATTTAACAAGAGATCTGCCTGCCGCGACGACCCATGAACTGCTGGCGGCGATTTTCGGAGGCGTCGGGATCGGAACGGGAATCGGCATCGTGTATCTCGGCAAAGGCTCCACGGGGGGAACGGCTCTGGCGGGCCAGATCATTCACAAATACACGGGGCTGTCGCTGGGAACGTGCCTCGCCATCATGGACGGATTAATTGTGCTGAGCGCGATGCTCGTTTTCGGAGTGGAGCAGGGACTGTATGCGATGCTCGGGGTATTTATTTCAAGCAAAACGATTGATGTCGTGCAGGTCGGGTTCAACCGCTCCAAAATGGCTTTAATCATTACGCAGCATGAAGAAGCCGTCAGATCGGCCGTGTTTAAAGAAATCGACAGGGGCGTGACGAAGATTTCCGCAGTCGGCGGGTATACGGAACATGACCGGCCGATCTTAATGTGTGTCGTCGGCCAGACCGAATTCACAAAACTGAAACAAATCGTCAAACAAATTGATGAGTCGGCCTTTGTCATTGTCGCAGACGCAAGCGAGGTGCTCGGCGAGGGTTTCAAACGCGCGTAAACGGGGTTATAATAGCGAAGGGGTGCATCTTACATATGAAATCAAAATGGGCGCTGCTGGCGCTGGTTCTGACCATGTCCGTCCTGCTGGCGGCATGCGGCGGATCCAATGAATCGAAAAAAGAAAGCTCTGACAGCTCAGGCGGATCAAAAGCATCTGCGTCAGCAGGAGAAGAGCTTTATCAGCAAAGCTGTATCGGCTGTCACGGAAAAGACTTAGAAGGCGGCGGAGGCCCGAATTTACAGGAAGTCGGCGGGAAGTATGATGAAGCTAAAATTGAAAGCATCATTAAAAACGGACGCGGCAATATGCCGAGCCATCTTGTAAATGATGAGGAAGCCGCGAAGATCGCAAAATGGCTGTCACAGAAAAAATAACAGAAAAACCTTGCCTGTTATAGGGGCAAGGTTTTTTCACGGTCTGGGAATGAAAAGAAACTGTAATAGTAATATGTCTAAATTTGACGTATAATGAAGTGTACTGAGGAAAAGGAACTTTCAGATTTTTCATCTGTTTCCTGGTAAATCGGCCATAAACCGCAGTATTTTTACGAACTCTATGGCTGCAAGACATAATTAAAAGATTAGGTGATTTCATGATAGAGATGAAAGAAGTATATAAATCCTATCCGAACGGTGTAAAAGCGATTAACGGGCTGTCAGTCATGATTCATCCCGGAGAATTTGTATATGTCGTAGGACCGAGCGGAGCCGGTAAATCTACTTTTATTAAAATGATTTACAGAGAAGAAAAACCGACAAAAGGGCAAATATTGATTAATCATAAAGATCTCGCGTCTGTAAAAGAAAAAGAGATTCCTTTCGTGCGGCGTAAAATAGGTGTTGTTTTCCAGGACTTCAAACTTCTTCCAAAACTGACGGTATTTGAAAACGTCGCGTTCGCGCTTGAGGTGATCGGAGAGCAGCAGTCAGTCATTAAAAAACGCGTGCTCGAAGTGCTCGATCTTGTGCAGCTGAAGCATAAAGCGCGGCAGTTTCCCGACCAGCTTTCCGGAGGAGAACAGCAGCGTGTTTCCATCGCAAGATCTATCGTCAACAATCCTGACGTCGTGATAGCTGATGAACCGACGGGCAACCTTGATCCGGTAACATCATGGGAAGTCATGAAGACGCTGGAAGAGATTAATAACCGCGGAACGACCGTCGTGATGGCGACACACAATAAAGAAATAGTAAACACCATGAAGAAACGGGTCATCGCGATCGAAGACGGAATTATTGTGCGTGATGAGTCAAGAGGGGAGTATGGTTCTTATGATTAAAATTCTCGGGCGCCATTTGCGTGAGAGTTTTAAATCTCTCGGAAGAAACACATGGATGACATTTGCATCCATCAGTGCCGTTACCGTTACATTGATTTTGGTCGGCGTGTTTTTAGTCATTATGCTGAATTTAAACAACATGGCTAAAAATGCTGAAAAAGAAGTGGAAATTAAAGTATTAATCGATCTGACTTCCAATAAGAAAACGCAGGATACGCTGCAGAATGAGATTAAAGACATCTCGGGAATCCAAAGCGTAGAGTTTTCATCTAAAGATAAAGAGCTTGATCAATTGGTCAAAAGCTTCGGCGACAGCGGAAAGGCCATGAAAATGCAAGATCAGGAAAACCCGCTGAACAACGCGTTTATCGTCAAAACGACAGATCCGCATGATACGCCGAAAGTCGCGAAAAAAATTGAGAAGCTGGATCATGTGTATAAAGTGACATACGGGAAAGAAGAAGTCAGCCGTCTGTTTAAGATCGTCGGGGTGTCACGCAACATCGGGATTGCGTTAATCATCGGCCTTCTGTTCACGGCGATGTTCTTAATTTCAAATACGATTAAAATCACGATTTTCGCCAGAAGAAAAGAGATTGAAATCATGAAGCTTGTCGGCGCGACAAACTGGTTTATCCGCTGGCCGTTCTTCCTGGAAGGGCTGCTGCTGGGGGTATTCGGTTCTATCATACCGATCGCTCTCGTGCTGAGTACGTACCAGTCGATGGTCGCTTGGGTGGCCCCGAAAGTTCAGGGATCATTTGTTTCACTTCTGCCGTACAGTCCGTTTGTGTTCCAAGTATCACTTGTGCTCATTCTGATCGGCGCGGTTATCGGAGTATGGGGAAGTCTGACTTCCATCCGGAAATTCCTACGTGTATAAATACAAAAGCCAGTCTGATATAGACTGGCTTTTTTTAATGGTTTCGTTACTGAATGACGGGCACGGCCGGTGATCCGGGCTTTAATGTAAAGTCATAAGACGATTCGTCACGGTACATCGGGTCCGCATAAATAGAATCCGAATCGTTTGCCGTTCCTTTTTGGTACGCTGTGAATGAATCATATTCTCTGTTCTTCCAATTCCAAATGCCGTCTTTTCCGGCTTCTTTGTGATAGACGTTATGATTAACGGTATTGCCTTCGTTTTTTGTATAATCATTTGCGATAAAAATCCTTGAACCGCTTGCCGTCATGATGTTTTTTTCGATCGTGTTCCCTTTTGTGCCGTACTGCAGCAGCAGCTGGCCGCCGTCAAGGTCCTTCGTGTCATTTCGATACATAATGTTATGAGCGATCACCGAATTGATGGTGCCGCCGCGTTTCGTGTCATAGCCTCCGATTGAAATACCGGTGTAAGCATTGCCGTACACCTTGTTATCTGTAATCCGGATATCTTGTGCGTATTTCCCTTTATGTTCGGAAGTGGCTTCAATGCCGAGGTCATTGTTGTAAACGGTGTTCTTCTTAATGTCCACATGTTCTGCGCCGTCAACGTAAATACCGCCCGCTGAATATTCATCTCCGTAAGCGGGATTTCCGTAAGAAGAGTTATGGCTCACCGTATTGTTTTCAATGACGCCGTTTCGCGCATAGTCGTTTTGCTTGGACGTTCCTTCGTATCCGATTACGTCAATCCCGATATTGTTATTGTCCCGAATGGTATTGCCGGCAATCTTAAATCCGTCAACATTCCCGTTCAGCACGACCGCTTCGCTTGCGCCGAGCGTCAGTTTTTCAACCGTATTATTTGTGATGCTGACATCCTTCATGGCGCCTGTGCCGTAAAACGCGATGCCGTGTGCATTTCCCTCATCAGCCGTGGTTTTAATGTTTCGGATATGGTTGCCGTCAATGTTGATATGACTGCTTGATCCGGTGACATAGATTCCCATGGCCGTCGCATCTTCTGATGATACGGAGAGATTCTCAAGCGTAACGCCGTGAATGGTAATGTACTGTTTATTGCGGATTTGAATTAACGGAGTTTCAGAATCGCTTTTTGGCGCAGATTTGCCGCTGATGGCGACATGCTCATTCTGATAGTTCCGAAATGTAATCGGCTTTTCGGCCGTGCCGCTGTGCTTTACTTCAAACGTTTCATCGTACGTCCCTCCCCGAATCAATACGGTTGTCCCGGCCTCTGCCTTTTCAGCCGCATGTTTTAATGTGCGGAACGGCTTTTCTAACGTTCCTTCATTTTGGTCGCTGCCTGCGGGAGAAACATACAAGGCGTCCGTCTGCGTTTTTTCATTGGCCTCTGTTTTTGGCCAGACAAAGGCGGTAATTCCTGCGGCCAGAATCGCCGCGGATAAAATCGATAATTTTATTTTCATATCGCATTCTCCTGTATATTTAATGAATTGCATACAAAATATTATACGTTACCCATATATATGTAACAATCTCGCGTTTTCATTTTTTTGTTGCCGTTACATGAATTCTTTGCAATTTACACATACTATCTCCAGGTTTTCGTAAAAGGACTAAGAGGAGGTAAACGATGAAGCAGAAAATGATCGCAGTGATAGCGGCCGTCAGCATCATGTGCGGCGGAGCTCATATTGCCGGGGCAGTACAGCCGAATTCATCAGACGCAGAAAGAAGCCGGGCAATGGAAAAAATCGAAAAAGCATATGAGCTGATCTCGAACGAATACGTGGAAAATGTAGATAAAGAAAAGCTTCTTGAAGGAGCGATTCAGGGGATGCTGTCTACATTAAACGACCCTTATTCCGTTTATATGGACAAGCAGACCGCTAAGCAGTTTTCCGATTCTCTTGATTCTTCTTTCGAAGGGATCGGCGCTGAAGTCGGTATGGAGGACAATAAAATCATTATCGTATCACCGTTTAAGCAATCTCCGGCGGAAAAAGCGGGACTCAAGCCGAATGATGAAATCATCAGCATAAACGGCGAGTCAATGAACGGGAAAGGTTTAAACGAAGCCGTGCTGAAAATCAGAGGAAAAAAAGGATCGAAGGTTTCTATTAAAATACAGCGTCCGGGTACTGATAAACAGCTGTCATTCCGGATTAAAAGAGCGGAAATCCCGCTTGAAACCGTATTTGCTTCCCGCAAAGAATCAGGCGGTCATCATGTCGGCTACATCGGAATATCGACATTTTCCGAGCATACCGCCCAGGACTTCGCCGCGGCGCTGAAAAAGCTTGAAAAACAAGGGATTGACGGTCTCGTCCTTGATGTAAGAGGGAATCCCGGCGGCTACCTTCAAAGCGTCGAACAAATTTTAAAGCATTTCATCACAAAAGACATGCCGTATATCCAAATTGCGGAGCGTAACGGCGATAAAAAACAATATTTCTCAACCTTAAAACATAAGAAGCCGTATCCCGTCAATGTCATCACGGATAAAGGAAGCGCCTCCGCTTCAGAAATTCTTGCGGGCGCGTTAAAAGAAGCGGGACATTATGACGTTGTCGGCGACACTTCTTTCGGTAAAGGAACGGTTCAGCAGGCCGTGCCTATGGGAGACGGGAGCAACATTAAATTGACGCTTTACAAATGGCTGACACCGAAAGGCAATTGGATCCACAAAAAAGGCATTGCTCCGACAATCGCCGTGAGCCAGCCGGATTATTTTGCGGCGGGACCGCTTCAGCTGAAACAGCCGCTTCAGCCTGATATGAACAGCGCGGATGTCAAACACGCCCAAATCCTGCTGAAAGGCCTAGGCTTCGACCCGGGCAGAGCGGACGGCTATTTCAGCAAAACAATGAAAAAAGCCGTTCTGGCGTTTCAAGACCGGTACAAGCTTGATAAAACAGCGGTCATTGATAAAAAGACAGCGGAAAAAATGAATCAGCTGATGAATGAAAAGAAATCTGACGAAAAAAATGATTTACAGCTGCAAATGGCGTTAAAATCATTATTTGTAAAATAAATGAAGAGGAGGCGTTTTTTTCGTCTCCTGTTTCTTTTGTCATACTCTAAAAACGAACCAAAAGACATATAATTATGTCGGTTTTGACAAGATATTAAAAAAATTTTCACATTTAAACATTTATAAAGGACAAACATTACCCGATATTTATAGAGAAGAGAGACTTTATGCCGAGTTAATATGTATTCAAAATGAAACTTTTGAAAGTTGCCTCAGTCAGTTTTAGTTCTTACAATAAAAGAAGGTTCTAATAGAGAACAGTTTTAGTTTGGCAGCTGCATTTCAGTATCGAAAGCAGAAGTGTTTGCGGCGCTTCAGCACGGCAGCTGTAATCACCCGTGCTTATCTGGATAAAAAAATGGGGGTTCACAATTGAAGAGGGCAAGTATTGTGCGTGAAAAAAAATATTATGAATTAGTGGAACAACTAAAAGACCGAACAAAAGACGTTACATTTTCATCAACAAAAGCACTAAGTCTTCTTATGCTGTTCAGCAGATACCTGGTCAATTACACAAATGTTGAATGTGTTCACGATATCAATGAGGAGTGTGCAAAGCATTATTTCACCTACTTAATGAAAAACCATAAACGTTTAGGAATCAATCTGACGGATATTAAACGGTCCATGCTTCTGATCAGCGGTGTGATCGAGGTGGAGGTTGACCACTATCTGAAAGATTTCTCTCTCTCAAATGTAACGCTGTGGATGACGGAAGAGAGATAGACGTTTGAGATATTCAAGCCAATGATTATTTGGTAGAATAGAATTAAAATGTTTGGCTTGAGGCGGTGAAAGCAATGTCTGTTCAATGGGGAATTGAACTTCTGAAAAGTATCGGTCTGTTTTTTTTGCACCCGATGTTCTGGTTTTTTATCATCATAAGTCTCGCATGCGGATATTTGCGGATCAAACGTGAACGCCATACGTTTCATACAAAAATCGCGGATATGTATGACGAGCTTATCTTTACATACATAAAAGGACTTATACCGGGTATTCTTCTCTCCATATTATTTTTTGGACTGGGAATTTCGATTCCATTCGGTCTTCTCGGCATAATCGCGGCCGTGACGGCTTTAGCTTCGCTGACGTTCCGTATGAATTGGCTGTCCTCAGCTTATATTGTCAGCGCCGGCATGTTCATTGCGTTTCTCCTTCAGTATACCCACACAGTGCCGTTTGCGGATCGGTTTCCGCAGGCATTCGGCGTGAATTGGGCATCGGCGGCCGTGTTTATGGGCCTTTTGATTATCACGGAGGGAGCGGCTGCCTGCCGTTCAGCGCATCTGAAAACATCTCCGGCGCTTGTCGTCAGCAGCAGAGGCCTGCCCATCGGCCGTCAATTGGCGAATCGCGCATGGCTGCTTCCGCTTTTCTTATTGGTGCCGGGCAGCGGGCTTGAGTCACACCTTTCTTGGTGGCCTGTCTTTACCGTGCCGGGCGGCTCTTTCCATTTGATCTGGATTCCTTATATCGCCGGCTTCGGACAGCGTGTGCAGGGGTCACTTCCGGAAGTCAGCATAAGGATAACGGCGAAACGTGTCATGATTCTCGGGGTTATCGTGACCGCATTCGGGGCAGCGGCCCTTTGGTGGACTCCGCTTGCCGGAGCTGCCGCTTGTATTGCGGTGCTCGGACGCCTGTTTTTATCATTAAGACAGCGGCTGAACGATAACGCGGCTCCGTTTTATTTCTCTAAGCGGGATCAGGGCTTAATGGTGCTCGGCATCATTCCGAATACACCCGCGGACGATCTTGAGCTGAAGATCGGTGAGATTATTACGAAAGTAAACGGCATCCCCGTGAAGCATGTATCGGATTTTTATGAAGCACTTCAAAAAAACCGCGCATTTGTAAAAATGGAGATCATCGGCCTGAACGGTGAGATCCGGTTTGATCAGCGCGCGTCCTATGAAGGCGAACATCATGAATTAGGTATTTTATTCGTGCAGGATGAACACGAGCACGAAGAAATGACAGCATTATAATGTGATTTTTCATAATTATTCGGAATAGTTTCAAGAACTCCTAAAAACTAGATTTCAAAATAAAACAGCTAAGAAAATTATATTTTCTTAGCTGTTTTATTTTGAAATAATAAAAAAATAAATGAAGGAGAGGTATGGCTTATTGGAAAGGTTATTGCTAACTCCAAAACCTTTAGAAGATGAATCTTTAGCAGGATATATATTAAGAATAACTGATTATAATGGTTATGTTGGATAGGGGGAGTACATTATAAAAAAGCTTTTACTTAAGAGATTACCGTTGATTTCACTTGGAGTTATAGCTTACATACTGACAAAATACGCGCAGAACCATCAGGATTGGGCGGAAAAATACAGTAGGTCTGTATATCCGTTATTGTCAAAAATAGTAGGACTTGTACCTTCTTGGGTCACATTTTCTGTTAGTGAATGGCTCGTCGTGTTGGTTGTGTTACTATTTCTATTTTATATCGTTTATTATGTGCGCAAGGTCATCATGAGTAAAGGTGCACGTAGGATGGTAGTTTATCGTGGTGCTCTAGGAATCGTTACGATCTGTAGCGTGATATATTTTTGTTATACTATTTTGGGTGGAATAAACTATCACAGATATTCTTTTTTGTCTCATACCGAATATAAAGAAGAGAACTACAGCAAGGAAGAACTGGTTAAATTGAGTAAGTCACTTGCCGTTGAAATGGAATTGGCAAGGGAAAAGTTAGCGGATACTGATCTTTTGGCTCATGTACCAGAGGTTTTTGATTATTATGCACAACACGCAGTGTTCTCGATGCAAATGTTATCAAAGAAATATCCTGTTTTGGAGCATTCATATTCAACACCAAAACCAGTGGTGATGTCAAAACTAATGTCGCATGCAGGGATACATGGTATTTTTGTCCCTTTTACTTATGAATCCAATATCAATGTTAATGTGCCAGTTTTTTTGGTGCCTGCTACTATGGCGCATGAATTGGCACATCAGAGTGGTTTCATGCATGAGGATGAGGCTAATTTTATAGCTTATCTGGCATGTAAGCAGCAGGATGATCCAATGATACTATACAGTGGTTTATTTCTGGCATTTGATTATTCTATATCTGAGCTAAAGAAAGTGGATCCAGATAAGGCGTCTGATATAATGTCCAGTCTGTCCAAAGCGGTGCGGCATGATATAGAACAAAATGAGCAGTACCGGGATAAGTATGAGGGTGTTATTTCAAGTATTTCAAGAAATGTAAATGACGTATATCTGAAGGCAAATAATCAGACAGACGGTTTGAATAGCTATAGTGATATGGTGAATTTGTTGCTGGCAGAGCAGCGAGAGATAGAGAAGTACAATTAAATGTATCTTGAATACTTATAGGTTTATATAGTAATGATAGTGGGCTCAAGTTGAACATAGGAGTGAGTGAAATAAATAAAATAAAAGTAATTCCTATTCCATATGCTGGAGCGTCGGTAAATGTATTTCATGAATGGAAAAAACTATTGCCGGATAGATATGAATTGTTTATGAGTGAATTGGCTGGAAGAGGAACTCGATTCAGCGAGCCTTGCTACCAGTCTGTTGATGAAGCAAGTGAAGATATCGCCAAAAGAATAAGTGAACAATTAGAATATGACGATGAATATGTTATATTTGGACACAGTATGGGAGCCTTATTGACTTATGAGATATATTATAAACTTAAGCAAATGGGAATTAAGGAACCAAGGCATCTGTTTTTTTCTGGGCGAGATGCTCCACATATTTTTGAAAAGAGAGAAGACATTGAAAATATGACTAATGAAACTTTCTTGACAAAGGTGGAACAATATGGGGGAATACCAGAGGAGTTTTATACAAAAGAGATTATGGATATGTTTCTTCCGATTTTGCGAGCAGATTTTATAATTTTGGACAATTATAAGTTTCAGCCCAAAGCAGAAAAAATAAGTTGTGGAGTAAGCGTTTTTTATGCGGATAGCGATTTTTCGACTCATATCAATGAAATGCATAAATGGAGTGAAGTTGTTGAAGGAAACGTGAAATTTCATAAGTTTAAAGGAGAACATTTTTTTTTGAATCGGTATCCTAATGATATTGTAAATACTATTGTTAAAGATACAGAGACTCAAAATATTTACCAGGCCACCCACCTGGATCGCCTGGAAATACGGGGGTAATCTCCCCCAATAATTCTATTTTGAATTAATTCAAATGAGAGAAACGTTAAAGTCTCAAGTAGTGGTGTAAAAAAGAACTGTGCCTTTTGACAAGGGAAGCCACGGTATGATTCTACTAAAGTGACGCGACTCAACTTTAGAAGGAGGATCAATGTGTTTTGAAATATTATATTTAAAATAAATTTTATCAGTCTGAGAATCCTTCAATGATTGTTACTTAATTTTGCTTAATTATAAAAGTAATATTCAATAATTGTTTTAGGTAGGTTTTAGTAAGGAGAATTATGAAAAAAATTAAGAAAAAACATTGGAAATAATAAGCTTTGCAGTTTTATTAATTATGAAAAATCACATATAAAAAGCCTGGTGCCGCTAACAACACGGCGGCCGGGCTTTTTTTACGGCCGGATTACGATGTCAGCGCCGAACTTGATCGGAACTCTCAGCCATTTACATTCCCCTTTTCTCTTGTAAATCAAAAGATTCTCATAGAGCAAACGGCATTGCGGTGACACTTTCGAGAGAGAAAAATAAGAAGGAAAACTGGAAAAGGTTCCGGAAAGCAGATGCTTACGGAACCTTTTTCGTTTACGCCGAATGGCTTTTTTTCGTCTGAACGGTTTCCCCGGACTTGATACCAAGCGATACGAACAAGCCGATCACAGAAACTCCGATCAATATGATAAACAGAATATGAAACCCGGAGATTAAACCGATCAGCGCTGAAGAAATAATGCTTCCGAAATAACGGAAGGTGGAGAAAATCCCGGATGCGATGCCGGACATGCCCGGTTCTACCGTCGCAAGAGAAGATACCTGCATGCTCGTCAGCCCCGCACCTGACGCGATGCCTCCGACAATAAGCGATGCCATAAGAAACGGAACGGAATGGGAATAAACCAAAAGAAAAAATAAGAGATTGGCTACGGCCATCAGCCCGAAGGACAGAAAAATCATTCTTCGCGCGCCCCATTTCTGATGCAGCTGAGCTCCGCCCCAGTTGCTGGCGGACATGAAAACAGAAAAGACTGACAGCGCCATGCCGCTGTGCGACGTGTTCATGCTGAAGTGGCCGGTCATAAAGAGCGGCATAATCAATAACACGGCGTACATCATTAAATTGCTTAACAGAACCGACAGATTGGCGCTCGTAAAGGTTGTGTTTTTAAACAGATCAAAATCAATAATCGGATGTTTTGTGCGCAGCTCCCGCCTGAAAAATAGCGGAACAAATACGAGAATGAGCAGTGCGTACACCCAATAGCCCAAAGAGCTTTCATTTTTCGTCAGAAGAATAATAGATACAATGCTTCCGGCAAGCAAAACGGACCCGATGATATCAAGCGGAGCGTCAGACGTTTCTTCTTTATATTTAGGAAACATCACTAATGCCGTCACGAGTGCGATTGCAAGAAACGGAATGTTGACCCAAAAGATCGAATGCCAGCTGAAGCTCTCAATTAAAAGAGAGCCGATAAACGGACCGAGAGCCGCGCCCAGCCCGGCACCGAGGCCGAAAAAGCCGAATACTTTCGGAAGCCGTTTTTCAGACACGACATGGCGGATGATGGCGATGCTGTTTGGCGTAAGCAAAGCGCCGCCGGCAGCCTGAAGCGCCCGGAAGAAAATCAATAAGAAAAAACTTGGCGAGAGGGCGCACCCCAATGATGCGATGAGAAAAAGGCCGACGCCCCATAAATACATTTTTTTGTTTCCGTACATATCACCGAGTTTGCCGGCAATGGGCTGTGTCACGGCCATCACGATTAAATACACGGTCACTACCCATGTGATGCTGGCAATTGATTCGCTGAATGAGCGGGAAATGGATGAAAGGGCGACTGCGATCATCGTAGAATTGATGGGAACGAGTATGGCTCCCAGCAAAAGCGAAACGATCAGCGCCCATTCTTTCTTTGAACCCATCCTTCATCCTCCTTGGAGCCGGAAAATGACCGGCCGGTAATGCCTTTCATGAAAATCTCAGTGCTGTGTTTCAGCATCGTTTCCTCAGAGAGAGTGATGACTCTTTTCCCCAGCTGCAGCCGGTGTATAAAATAACCGAAAATCATCGTCATAAAGACGTCTGCATTAGCTTCTTCACTGCCGGGGCTTATCATATTTTTCTTTGTCAGCTCCTTAAAGTAAACGATTAAATGCTTTTTCACGGATTGCGGATATACGACAATATCCTGCAGGACGTCTTCGAATAGTTCCGGTTCGCGCAGGCAGATGCGAAATACTTCTTTTTTTTGTTCCAATTGCTGAAGAAGGGTCGTGGCGAAATGAAGAAGATCCTCATACAAATCGCCTTCCGCCTTAGTGATCATGCTTTCCGGAACCGGCGTCTGCTGTTCAATCATGGCTTTCATTAATCCTTGTTTGTTTTTAAAATTACGGAAAATCGTTGCTTCGCTTACTTTTGCTTTTTCTGCGATTTCTTTTGTTGTCGCTGCGCGGTATCCTTTTTGGATGATCAGATTCATCGCGGCGTCAATAATTCTCTTGTTCGTCGTTCTCAACATGTTTCACCTCGCGTAAATACTGGCAGGACAAGTATACACCCACCCTGCCCGTCAATAAAGAGGGAAACCTAGCATGAAGCGCGTTTGACAATCGTAATCTTGCCGTTTGTCCCGTCCACCGTGACGATATCTCCGTCGTTGAGCCTGTCAGTCGCGGCACGTGTGCCGAGAACGGCCGGGAGCCCGTATTCCCTCGCGATGATCGCCGCATGTGACAGGATGCCGCCCGTGTCCGTAATGACGGCCTTTGCATCCTGGAACAGACTGGTCCACAGCGGTGTCGTCATTTTGCAGACAAGCACGTCTCCTGTTGAAAAACGGGAAAATTCACTTGCGTCACGAATGACTTTCACAGGGCCGCTTGCGATTCCGCTTGACGCCGCAAGTCCGTAAATTTGATGTTCAGTGTTTTTTTCATCTTCTGTGATGGAGCCGGTAATCTGTTCAGCCATTTTCAGCTGTTCCGAAGTCGGAGTCCCGAGATAAGCGGGGGCTTCAAGCAATTGATATTGCTGGAAGAGCTGTTTTCGTTCAGCGGCTTTTTCCTGCATCGGAACCGGCGACACGAGCGCTTTCTCGACTTCATCGCTGTATAAGTACCACATATCCTCCCGATCATCGATTACGCCTTGTTTTTGAAGCAGCTCGCCGATTTTCAGAAGGCAAAGGCGCGCTTTGGCGTCCAGCATCGCATCAATATAAAAATGGTGATCATCTTTGATGACGGATGAAGACAATGTCCACTGATAATAGCGGTCAAACGTCTCCCGGAAGCCGTCATCTTCAATTCTATCCATAAAGTCGGCGTAGAGCTGTTTTCGTTTTTCTATCGTTTTATGAAACTCACTGTCAAAATCGTATCCGTTCCGGACATAGTTCTGAATGTTGGCCAAAGCGAAATAAGGGTTTTCCGCCCAAGTTTCTTCAATGAGATCATGACTTTTCACGGATCTCCAGCCGTATTCCTGTAAAAATTCACCGACTTGTTCGAGAAAGCGTTTTCCCTCATTTGATTGCAGAAGCGTCTGATGCAGCTCATCGGCATGAGAAACCGTAAAAACGCGCCGCAGCTCAGGGCTGTCTTTTACTTGTCCGGAAAGCAGCCAGAGCTGTCTGTCGGTCTCCAATGACTTATTCATGACGCCAGCCAGCATTTCGTACAGAAGGGAGGTGTTTTCTTTCTCAACCTGTCCGTACATAGATTCCAGCATCATGTTTAACGCAACCTGCGGAAAGATAATATTGAAATGTTCTGCGTATCCTTTTAAATAGAAGTCTTGCAGGTTTCGGAACGCATCAAGGGCAGTCTCCGGCGTATGATGGTCTGTATGCGCCAGTTCGTCCAGCTTTTGATAAAAAGGCAGAAAGGTTTCCTGAATAATATCGTACATACGGTCAGCCAAAACGGGGAAAAGCGCTTCTAACTGTTCTGCAGGCAGCTTGTCGTCCGTCTTATGCTGTCTGGAAAAAACACGGCCCTGATGAAGTTTGACACGCTCGATTTCGATGCCCATTACAGGGAATGCCTTCGTGCTCTCTTTGAGGCCGTATTCCAAAGCCGGCACAATGAGTGAGGCGAATAACGGGCTGACGGGGCCTTCTATATTGGCCTCCATATTGAGCCAAAAATCTTTCTGATCCCGGGGCGTCATGATAAATTCCCGTTCTTCGTCTGCCGCTTTCTGATCCTGCACGATCGTTGTAATCGGCCTGGCCTGAAGCAGATACAGCTTATTTTCGGCAAATCCGAATTCAAGATCCACGGGATAACCGTACAGTTCTTCCGTCTTTATCGTCAGCATGGCAAGCTCTTTGATGCTCTCGTCATCAAGGCAGAAGCGGCTTCTCATGTCAGCGGTCGTCTCTTTTTCCGTCACGCCTTCGTCTTTAGAAACGATATACATTTCTTTTAAGCCGATTTCTTTTTCAATCTGAAATGTATCTTTATTGACGATAAATGTGTCGGGCGTCACGCTGCCGGAGACGATTGCTTCTCCGAGACCGTAGCTCGCGCTGATCATCAGTTCTCCGTCATCGTGTGTGACGGGGTTGCGGCTGAAAATGACTCCTGAAACCTCGGAATTGATCAGCCCTTGCACGACAACGCCCATTAACGGTTCTGCGGTGTCATTGTTCATTTTCTCTTTATAGCCGCTGACCCGCGCCGAGAAGAAGGAAGCCCAGCATTCTTTCACTTTTCCGAGAAACTCTTCTTCTGTTTTGATATTTAAATAGGTTTCGTACTGGCCTGCGAAAGAAGCCCCTTCAAGATCTTCGGACGCGGAGGAGGAACGTACGGCGACAGAGGCGTATGATTCTCTCAATTCATAAAACGACGCGGTCAGTTCCTCCCGAAGCTCTTTTGAAAACGTGCCGTTCATAATGGCGCGCTCCATCTGTTCCTGATCTGCTTGAAGCCCGTTGTCTTCCATAAAACGTGTCAGGGCATTCGTCTGAATGATGAAACCGCCGGGAACGGGCAGCCCGTTTTTCGTCAGTTTAATCAGGTTCATTCCTTTTGCTCCTGCAGAGCGGCTCGATTCTTCCGCTTTTTGAAATCGCACTGAATACATGCGGTATGACCCCCTTTTTTTCTTCATCCAAGAAAAATGATAGTAAACACTATCATTACATTGTAAAGAGGGAGGAAGAAACTGTCAAAGATACAAAGACCTAAACCTTCTCATCCTTTCGGCTGAAGAAAGGTAATTCGATTCATCTGGTTAATGGTTCAATGGATTTATATTCACAATTTTTTTGACAGATGATTGAAGACTGCCGAAAAAGGGTATTGTGATAGCAGGGGAACGATTGTCCGATTCTTCATTTTTTACTATAATCAGATGAGATGAAGAATTCCCGAGGAGGGTTTTTGTGATTACAAAAGCCGTTTTTGCATTATGTTTCCCTTTTATGCTGGTCGTCCTTTTTACGCGCGTCACGTTTAACCACTATGTGGCGATCGCTCTCACAGCCGCACTGCTTTTCGCATCCTATTTAAAGGGTTACACCGAAACGTATTTTATCGTTGGATTGGATGTCGTATCGCTGGTGGCCGGAGGGCTGTACATGGCCAAAAAAGAAGCAGACAAAAAGAAAGACAATGCCTGACATGGTGAATATGAAATAGAATGCCTGCTTTTACGCCATAAAAGCAGGTTTTTTATACAAAAATTGACTTGGTAAAAATAAACCATCGAACTTTAGTTCGTATTTTTAGTGATTTTGCCCGTCATTGTGTTACTATATCAATAGGAAGATTTCGTAAAGAAACGGAGGCTTTTTTGTGAAAGATCGTTTTGAGTTAGTCTCGAAATATCAGCCCCAGGGAGATCAGCCGCAAGCGATTGAGAAGCTTGTCAAAGGAATACAGGAAGGCAGAAAACACCAGACTCTCCTGGGTGCGACAGGGACGGGCAAAACCTTTACCGTGTCCAATCTGATTAAAGAAGTGAATAAACCGACACTGGTCATTGCCCATAACAAAACCCTTGCCGGACAGCTGTACAGCGAGTTTAAGGAGTTTTTCCCGAACAACGCTGTCGAATATTTTGTCAGCTATTACGATTACTATCAGCCGGAGGCGTACGTGCCTCAAACGGATACTTTTATAGAGAAAGACGCAAGCATTAATGATGAAATTGATAAACTGAGACACTCCGCGACATCCTCTCTGTTTGAACGGAGAGATGTCATTATTATCGCAAGTGTGTCATGCATATACGGTCTCGGTTCGCCTGAAGAATACCGGGAGATGGTTGTGTCGCTCAGACCGGAAATGGAGATTGAGCGGAACGAGCTGCTGAGAAAGCTTGTGGATATCCAGTATGCCCGCAATGATATCGACTTTCAGCGCGGGACGTTCCGCGTGCGCGGAGACGTTGTGGAAATCTTCCCGGCTTCCCGTGACGAACATTGTATCAGAGTGGAATTTTTCGGAGATGAAATTGAGCGGATCAGAGAGGTCGACGCTTTGACAGGAGAAATTCTCGGCGACCGTGACCATGTCGCGATTTTCCCGGCTTCCCACTTCGTCACCCGGGCGGAAAAGATGGAAAAAGCGATTCTGAATATTGAACAGGAGCTTGAGGAGCGCTTGAAAGTGATGCACGAAAACGGCAAGCTCCTTGAAGCGCAGCGGCTTGAGCAGCGGACGAGATACGATCTTGAAATGATGCGGGAAATGGGTTTTTGCTCAGGGATCGAGAACTATTCAAGACATTTGACACTCCGTCCGCCGGGCTCTACGCCATATACGCTGCTTGATTATTTTCCGGACGATTTTATGATTGTCGTTGATGAATCACATGTGACGATTCCGCAGGTGCGCGGCATGTTCAACGGTGACCAGGCGAGAAAACAGGTGCTTGTCGATCACGGGTTCCGCCTGCCGTCAGCGCTTGACAACCGTCCGCTCCGATTCGAGGAATTTGAGAAACACATGCACAATATCGTGTACGTGTCGGCGACTCCGGGACCGTATGAAATTGAGCATACGCCGGAAATGATCGAGCAGATCATCAGACCGACGGGACTCCTCGATCCCCTCATTGACGTCCGGCCGATCGAAGGACAGATTGATGATCTGATCGGTGAGATTCAGGCGAGGATAGAACGGAATGAACGCGTTCTCGTGACGACTTTAACGAAAAAAATGTCAGAGGATCTGACCGATTATCTCAAGGAAATCGGCATCAAGGTCAATTATCTGCATTCCGAGATTAAGACGCTTGAACGGATTGAAATCATCCGTGACCTCCGCCTTGGAAAACATGATGTGTTAATCGGCATCAACCTGCTGAGGGAAGGGCTTGATATTCCGGAAGTGTCACTTGTCGCCATTCTCGATGCGGATAAAGAAGGCTTCCTTCGTTCTGAACGTTCGCTGATTCAGACGATCGGACGGGCGGCACGAAACGCGGAAGGCCGCGTCATCATGTATGCCGATAAAATCACGAATTCGATGGAAATCGCGATTAATGAAACGAAGCGCCGCCGGGAACAGCAGGAGCGCTTTAACGAAATTCACGGCATTACGCCGCAAACGATCAATAAGGAAATCCGCGATGTGATCCGCGCGACGCAGGCCGCTGAGGATAAAGAAGAATATAAAACAAAAGCCGCGCCTAAACTGGCGAAGATGACGAAGAAAGAACGCCAGAAAGTCGTTGAGCAAATGGAGCACGAAATGAAAGAAGCGGCCAGAGCGCTTGATTTCGAGCGGGCGGCAGAGCTTCGTGATTTACTGTTAGAGCTTAAAGCGGAAGGATGATGAACACATGGCAATTGACCGGATCGAGGTGAAAGGCGCAAGGGCGCACAATTTAAAAAACATTGATGTAACGATTCCCCGGGATCAGCTCGTCGTCGTGACGGGGCTGTCCGGATCGGGAAAATCATCCCTTGCCTTTGACACCATTTACGCGGAAGGACAGAGGCGGTATGTTGAATCGCTTTCTGCCTATGCGCGCCAATTTTTAGGGCAGATGGATAAGCCGGACGTTGATGCGATCGAAGGGCTTTCTCCGGCGATCAGCATTGATCAGAAAACGACAAGCCGCAATCCGCGGTCAACCGTCGGAACGGTAACAGAGATTTATGATTATCTCCGGCTGCTGTACGCGAGGGTCGGGAAGCCGCACTGCCCGGAGCACGGCATTGAAATTACGTCGCAAACGATCGAACAGATGGTTGACCGGATTCTTGAATATCCGGAGCGGACGAAGCTTCAAGTGCTTGCGCCGATCATCTCAGGCAGAAAAGGCGCCCATGTCAAAGTGCTTGACCAAATCAGAAAGCAAGGTTACGTAAGGGTGCGGATTGACGGAGAAATGGCCGAGCTTTCCGAGGATATTGAACTTGAAAAAAACAAAAAGCATTCCATTGAAGTAGTCATTGACCGGATCGTTGTCAAGGAAGGGGTTGCCGCCCGGCTTTCCGACTCGCTGGAAACCGCGCTCCGCTTAGGGGAAGGCCGTGTCATGATAGATGTCATCGGTCAGGAGGAGCTGATGTTCAGCGAGCATCACGCCTGTCCGCTGTGCGGTTTTTCTATCGGAGAGCTTGAACCCCGGCTGTTTTCGTTTAACAGCCCGTTCGGCGCCTGTCCGACTTGCGACGGTCTCGGCTTGAAGCTGGAAGTGGACCCTGAGCTCGTCATCCCCAATCCCGAGCTGTCATTAAAGGAACACGCCATCGCGCCGTGGACGCCGATCAGTTCACAATATTATCCGCAGCTGCTTCAGGCGGTCTGCCGCCATTACGGCATTGATATGGAGACTCCGGTCAAAGACCTGCCGAAGCATCAGCTTGATAAAGTGCTGTACGGCAGCGGCAATGAACGGATTTACTTTAAATACGAGAATGATTTCGGACAAGTGCGCGAAAATGAAATTGAATTTGAAGGTGTGCTGCGCAATATTGAGAGACGGTATAAAGAGACAAGCTCCGATTATATCCGTGAACAGATGGAGCAGTACATGTCACAGAAATCGTGCCCGACGTGCAAAGGCTACCGGCTGAAGAAAGAAGCGCTTGCCGTTTTGGTCAACGGGCGTCATATCGGAACCATTACCGAACTTTCTGTCGGCGACGCGCTTGAATTTTTCAAAAACCTGACGCTGTCGGAGAAAGATATGCAGATTGCCGATTTAATTTTAAGAGAGATTGTGGAGCGGCTCAGCTTCTTAGATAAAGTCGGTCTTGATTATCTGACGCTGAGCCGGGCGGCGGGAACGCTGTCAGGCGGAGAAGCCCAGCGTATCAGGCTTGCGACGCAGATCGGCTCCCGTTTGTCTGGCGTCCTGTATATTCTTGATGAGCCGTCCATCGGCCTTCACCAGCGTGACAATGACCGTCTGATCAGCGCGCTGAAAAACATGAGGGATCTCGGCAACACACTGATTGTCGTTGAGCATGATGAGGATACGATGATGGCTGCCGATTATTTGATAGATATCGGTCCGGGCGCAGGCATTCACGGCGGCCGCGTCATATCGGCGGGGACGCCTGAAGAAGTGATGAATGATGCGGACTCTCTGACCGGACGCTATTTGTCAGGGGCTCAATTCATCCCGATGCCTCCGGAGAGAAGAAAGCCTGACGGTCGGTTCATTGAAATCAAAGGCGCTTCAGAAAACAACCTGAAAAAAGCGAACGCCAAATTCCCGCTCGGCACTTTTACGGCGGTGACAGGTGTGTCCGGTTCCGGAAAAAGCACGCTTGTGAATGAAATTCTGCATAAGGCGCTTGCGCAAAAGCTTCATAAAGCCAAAGCGAAACCGGGAAGCCATAAAGAAATCAAAGGCCTTGACCACCTTGATAAGGTGATCGACATCGACCAGGCGCCGATCGGCCGGACACCGAGATCAAACCCGGCAACTTATACGGGCGTGTTTGATGATATCCGCGATGTATTCGCACAGACAAATGAAGCAAAGGTGCGAGGCTATAAAAAAGGCCGGTTCAGTTTTAATGTAAAAGGCGGGCGCTGTGAGGCCTGCCGCGGCGACGGCATCATCAAAATTGAGATGCATTTCCTTCCTGACGTGTACGTCCCGTGTGAAGTGTGCCACGGCAAACGTTACAACCGGGAGACGCTGGAGGTCACATACAAAGGAAAAAGCATTTCTGACGTTCTGGATATGACGGTGGAAGATGCTCTGTCTTTCTTTGAAAATATCCCGAAAATCAAACGCAAGCTTCAAACGCTTGCCGATGTCGGACTCGGGTATGTGACGCTCGGCCAGCCGGCGACGACGCTGTCAGGCGGAGAAGCGCAGCGCGTTAAGCTTGCTTCCGAACTGCATAAGCGTTCCACAGGCCGGACGCTGTATATTCTGGACGAACCGACGACAGGACTCCACGTTGATGATATCGCAAGGCTTTTGGTTGTGCTTCAAAGACTCGTCGATAACGGTGATACCGTTTTGGTCATTGAACACAATCTCGATATCATTAAAACGGCGGACTACATCGTCGATCTGGGACCTGAAGGCGGAGCGGGCGGCGGCACGATCGTAGCCTCCGGGACGCCTGAAGAAGTTGTCGAAGTGAAAGAATCATATACGGGCCGCTATCTGAAACCGGTAATGGAACGTGATAAAAAACGGATGAAAACATTGCTGGCTGAAAAAGAAACGGCAGCCACATAATAGATCAATAAAAACAGCCCAAAACTCACCGGTTTTGGGCTGTTGTGTTACAGGCTTTTTTCTGTTGGGGAAGCTGTTTGCTTAAATGCATTAAGTCCTGCAGAATATGGGTGCTGCTGCTGTCCAGCAGCACTTTTATATATTGGATATCATGGGAAATGGGAAGAGGGGCTGCTTTGATCTGTTCCAATTCAGCCAGCATTTCGCTGTTCATTCTTTTCTGTTCGCGAATTAAATTTCGCAGACTCTCTTCCGTTACTTGGGCGTTTTCGGGATCTTTCTCCATTTGTATGTCCTCCTTGCATACGGTCAGGCTTTGTTACATATTGTAATCGGTTCGGGGAAAAGATTCTATAGTGAAATCTCTGAAATCAAAAATTACGTATAACGAAGCATGTCCTTAGCATGAAAATGAAACCCGCCCATTCGTCATACGTATGTATAAGGAAGGGTTTTTACATCAAGGCACAGGGAGTGTTTTTATTGAACCGAAATCAAGCGATTATCGCATCAATCTGTTATTTCAGCGTGTTTCTCGCGCCGCTCATTCTTCCGATTGTGGCTTACTTTGTCGTCGATGAAAAAGAGACGAAGCGGCATGCCATGCGAGCTCTGATTTCCCATATCATTCCGTTTGCGGGATTGCTGATTGTGACCGCGGGTGTTGTCGGCGGATTGATTACGGCTCAGGGGGAGAGTATGGTGCCCGTTTTTGTTATGATAACAGGAGCAGCTGTTTATTTTCTGATCCTCATCGGAATGGTCATTTGGAATATTGTGCAGGGAATTAAGGTGTTACGCCAGGTGTAAGAAAAGTCGGGGGAGGCGTTTTGTATGAAACAGGAGAAAGAACGGATTTTAAAGCTTGTGGAAGACGGCATGCTGACGGCGCAGGAAGCACTGACGCTCATTGAAAAACTGGATCATGAATATAAAGAAAAAGAAGAGCAGATCACCGCATTATCTGCGGAGGTCCAGGAACCTGCGGAAGATTTCGAAAGCGGGGCAAAAGGAAGCCAAAAGCCGTCGCTCGGGGCGAAGCTGTTCGACTGGATTGATTCTGCCGTCAAAAAAGTGAAGGAAGCGGATCTTGATCTGAATTTCGGCCACGCACACGAAGTGCAGCATATTTTTCAATTTAAAGACAGTGAATTCTCGGCCATTGATATGCAGATCGCAAACGGCAGCGTCAATATCGTGCCGTGGGCGGATGAAGATATCAGAGCGGAGTGCCAGGCGAAAGTGTACCGGGCGGACAGTCAGGAGGCGGCGCGCACCGCATTTCTTCAGCACATTGAGTGTGAAGTGAAGGGCAATAAGTTTTTTGTCCGCACGGAAAAGAAAACGATGAAAACCAATGTCACGCTTTATGTTCCCCAGAAAGAGTACGATAAGATAAGAGTGAAGCTGTTTAACGGACCGATCAGAGGGGAACATTTACATGTAAAAGAATTCTCGGCGAAAACGACAAACGGCGTTCTGTCATTCTCTCATTTGACGGCTGATAAAGCGTCGGCGGAAACGGCTAACGGACAAATCAAGCTGGCCGGACATCAATGCGGCGCGATTGAAGCGGAAACGATCAACGGCTTGATTGATTTGCGCGGATCGAGTGAATCCATTGACGTTCAAAGCTTTAACGGCAATATCATGCTTACCGTGACAGCGCCGCACTGCCGCTCCATCTACACGAAAACGACGACGGGAAACGTGGATATCGCTCTGCCTGATGATTCGGCGGTGAAAGCGGAGCTGAAAAGCAATCTCGGCTCTCTCAGCCATGAGCTGATTGATGCGGAAATTTTAAAGGAAAAGAATGATACCATTCAAAAAGAACTGATGCTGGCATCAAATCAAGGCCATGATCAGCATCTCTCGATTTTCTCAGAATCGTTAACAGGAGCCATTAAGCTCAAGCATACTCAGAGGTGATTGGATGAAAAGACTTTACCGTTCAGAAAAAAACCGTAAAATCGCCGGCGTCGTCGGCGGTTTGGCGGAGTACGTCAATATGGATGCGTCGCTTTTGCGCATTATCACCGTTGTATTAGCGCTTGTCACGAGCGGAATCGTGCCGATTGTATATATTATCTGGTGTTTTGTTGTACCTTTAGAAGGAGATTTGAAATAAATGATCAAATGGGCAGTCAGCATTTTAGTAAATGCTTTATTATTAATCGTTATCGCGGGATATTTTGATTCCGTCCATATCAGCAGTATCGGAGCGGCTGTCATCGCCAGTGTGATTCTTTCTGTGTTAAATGTGCTGATCAAGCCGATCATCGTCATATTGACATTGCCCGTCACGGTTGTGACCCTCGGCCTCTTTCTGTTTGTCATCAACGCCATTACGTTAATGATGACCGCAGCCTTGATGGGAGACAGCTTTCAGATTGATGGGTTCGGCACCGCCATTTGGGCATCCGTCGTGCTGTCCGTTTTCCACTTGCTGATCCAAAAAGGCATATTGGAGCCGCTTAGAAAAAGGTAAAAAACGAGCTGTCCCGAGAGGGCAGCTTTTTTATGTGTGATTTACATAAGCGGCAGCCTCCTGACGCAACATAATGTATAGGGAGGTAATGAGATGAAACTTGTGATGACGCTCTTTTTTCTGATTGGTTTGCTTTGTGTGAGTCCTTCTGCGGATGCGGCGCGCAAAGAATCGGCAATCCCCGTGAATCAGCAGGAATTCGGACAGCCGCCTCATTACATACCGCTTCTGGAGAATCCTCCCCAAATCGAAGTAAAGGCGGAAATGAAAAGAAACCTGTTCATACAGGCTCATGTACGGAATGCTGACTATCAAGCGTTTTCGGCGTTTCTTTTTTATAAACAAAGCAATGAGCTGGGGTTTAAAATGGTGCCGATGGAGCCCACGCCAGGCGCAATCCGGCTGTTTACGGCCCAGGTTTCAAAACGGGATATCTGGAATGGAGAATTGGAATATTACCTCGTTTTCACCAACGGCAGACAGCGGGCGGAATCGGAGAAAAAGCGGCTGAAGCTGGACGGCTATCAAGCCGATTTGAATCATATTCCCGAGCTGATGATTACGGAGCTTGCGGTTGATACGAAAAATGAAGACGGCGCTGATGCCTATGAATTTATCGAGGTGTATAACACGACGGACAGACCCATTCATTTTAAAGACTATCACATCCGCTACCGCTATCCGAAGGAAGGGCCGGAATCAGATATGATATGGAGGCCGAAAGAAGATACCGTCATTCCGTCAGGCGGGACTTACGTGTTTTGGCTGAGACGCGCCGCATCAGAACTGACGATAGATGATTTCAACCGCTATTACGGGACACGCCTGAAGGAGGGAGAACATCTCGCCGTCATCGAAGGGACGGACGGAATGTCCAACGGCCGCCCGCGTACGGTGGTGCTGTCGGCAAATACCGGCAAGGGTATCGCCTCAGCGCAATACCGGAAACACGCTTTTCGCCGGCTGACTTCTTTGCTGTACAAATATCCGCTGAACGGAACGGGAGAATTGCTGAAGATCTCCACGAGCGAGCATAAGCCGTCACCGGGCTCTGTTTTTCAGGCGCAGATCCCGCAGCAGAAAAGGGTGATCAAACCTGACAAGGAAAAACCGGTCATCGAAGACCTTACAGACAGAAAGCCCGTCCGGCCCGCTGAAAGCATTGAATTAAAGGCTGACATAAAAGACAAAAACCTTGTCAAAACAGCCGCGTTTTATTACCGGACCAATGAGAAAAAACCATTCAAACGAATTCTGGCCGAAAAAGACCGCAACGACAGCTTATACCATCACATTCTTTATTCCCCGGAACTGCTCGGCCAGGATCAGCTTGAGTATTATATCGCAGCCAGTGATGGAGAAAATGAAGCAAAAACGCCCGTCAAGATGATTGACATTGAACAGACGAGCAAATCACACGGACTCAGAATGAATGTTGAACCCGAAGATACGATATCCGGCACCTATCTGCTCAAAGCGACTTCCGACGTCAGCGCCGATAAGATCAAGCTGTGGATTGACGGCAAGCGGCAGGAGACCCGGCCGGCGCTGGAAAAAGAGGTCTATTTCGCCTTCGATGCCCGGAAAACGAATCTTTATTTTCAAAACACCGTCATAATGGAAAATGAGGTGCTGCACATTTTTGACGATCCGTCTCACCGCTACAGAACGCACTCGGTTCTCCTTCCGGAACGTCTGCTGCAAAAAGGGGGCAAAACGCAGAAAGTATCCATCCGTTCGGGCTCAAAGGTTTCTCCGTATGACACGGGAGAGAATCGGGATGATTTTGTCGTGAAACATGCCCGTCTGGTGCTTTCGGATGGAACGGTGATCAAAGACGGGAAGACGGATCCGGCTGAGCAGCTGTTTATCGGTGACGGCAGGCGGGCGAATCAGCAGAAGACCTTCTCATTCAGCCTGCCGGATCATTTGTTTACGTCACGGCTGCTGCCGTGGAACACGACGAAGCTTTCTGAAGGCTATCACCATATTTTTGTTAGCGACGGTGAGGAGCAGCTGAGCCAATCTGTGCGGGTGGACAATACAGGGCCGAAGATTGTCCCGGGTATCAAAGAAGGCGCGGCGCTGAAAGGTAATGTTGAGCTGAATGCGGACATTCGTGACAAATGGAGCAAAGTGGAAGAGGTCAAAGCGTTTTTGGACGGAGAAAGCATTACGCTCCCGCATCACACGTCATCAGCCGATCTCAAGCCCGGAAAACATACCCTTACCATTATTGCGGCAGACCTTGCCGGAAATGAAACAAGGTCCGTCCGCACCTTCCATATCAAACGGGAGGAGCCGAACCAGCCGGAGCTTGCCGATCAAAAAATCGGCGCCCACAAAGCAAAGCTGTCCGTCCGGGTAAAAGACCCGACGAAGGATGACATGAATGTATCATTTTATCGCGGCTTCCGTTATACCGCGCGGAATCCGGGCAGCGTGAAAGTGTATAAACACGCCTCATTAACGGAACCGCCGAGGGGCATAAAAGAAAATGAAATGCCGTTTACCCTGCCGGAAATGAACCGCATCTCGGCAAATGACGGAAAAACCGTTTCGGCGGAAAGTATGGAGCGTTTTCCTTATCACCGGTTCGAAGTCTCCGTTGACCCGTCTATCGACGAAACGGATCTGGCCGAGGCGGTCTGGAAAGGAAGCTCTCTGCCCGGCCGAAAGGTAACCATGTATATTTGGAATTACCGGACAAGCCGCTGGCAGGAGGCGGACAGCGTTCTTGCCAAAGATAAAAAGCCGTTTACATTAAAAGCCGCCGTTTCCGCAGCGGATGTGGTGAAGAACTCAAAAATGAATGTCATTGTACAGGATCAAATACCGGCTAAAGGCAATTACACGTTTGTCTGGATGTCGGATACACAGTATTACGCACAGGGGCACCCGCACATTTTTGACAAAATGACGGAGTGGATCAAAGAAAATAAGGAAAAGCACAATATTAAATATGTCTTTCATACCGGTGATATTGTCGATGATTCAATGGTGATGAAACAGTGGAAAAACGCCGATCACTCCATGCGGACGCTTGACAAGGCGGGGATTCCGTACGGAGTGCTTGCAGGCAATCATGACGTCGGTCATAAAGACGGCACATACCGAACCTTCGGGGATTTCTTCGGGAGCCGCCGGTTTGAACAGAACATGCATTACGGCGGATCATACAAAAATAACCGCGGGCATTATGATCTGCTGTCGGCAAGCGGGAACGATTTTATTATGATTTATATGGGCTGGGGCATTGCGGAACAAGAGATTGACTGGATCAATCAAGTGCTGAAGCGGTATCCGGACCGAACCGCCATCTTATGCTTTCATGAGTACTTGCTTGTGAGCGGAAATCGAAGCCCGATCGGGGAGACGATCTATCGAAAAGTCGTCAAGCCGAATCGCAATGTGGCGATGGTATTAAGCGGCCATTACCATAACGCCATGAAAAAAACCGATGCGCTTGACGATGACGGAGACGGAAAACCGGACCGCCTCGTCCACCAAATTCTGACCGACTACCAGGACGGTCCGGAAGGGGGGCAGGGCTTTATGCGCATGATGCAATTCGATCAGGCCGCCAATCAGGTTCACATGTTCTCCTACTCGCCGTACACGGATGACATCAATTACTATGACACCGATCTGTTCGCTGATAAAGACGAATTCTCAGCAGAAATGGATTTACAGCCGAAGAGGAAAAGGGTAGCGACCGATTATTTTGAATGCAACGTCTATACGAACGAACTGCTCGGTCATAAAAAACACGTAAAAAGCGGAAAAACCGCAAATTGGGTCTGGGACGGCCTGCAGCCTGATTCCGTTTATTACTGGTACACCGTCGTGAAGGACCCGTACAACGGCAAAACAATATCACCGCTGTGGATGTTCAAAACGGGAAATACGCCGTATCGCCCGGCTCCGGATCAGTTTGATTTCAGGCATGCCTCAAACCCATAACGAAAACATACAGCCTGCTGATCGTCAGAAGAAAATCTGACGGTCAGCAGGTTTTTTTCTGTAACATGCATGGCGGTACTAAGTGCTTTTGACTTTTTTATGTCCCTTTTCTATACTAAAATCGATTGGTTTTCGTAATATGCAGGAGGAAACATAATGAACAGTAAAACCGGGACAAAAGAAAGAATTATTCAAACCTCTGCATATCTTTTTCAGATTCAGGGATATCATGCGACTGGTTTGAATCAAATTATAAAAGAGAGCGGAGCACCCAGAGGGTCTGTGTATCATCACTTTCCAAACGGAAAAGCAGAACTCGCCATTGCGGCGATCAAATATACGGGAAGATGCGTTGAAAAGCAAATACAGAATAGTATGTCTCAATTCGCGGACCCTATAGAAGCGATTCAGCACTTTATTCATGTAACGGCTGAACAGTTTAATGACCCGCAGAATATTGAGGGCGTGCCGGTTGGATTGCTGGCGGGTGAGACCGCTCTGATCAATGAAACGTTAAGATGCACATGTGTTGAGGTGTTCAAGAAGTGGACGGATGTGTTTGCGGCAAAATTTCTTGAGCATGGGTTTGAACAAGAGGAAGCGGAGAAGCTCGGGGTGACAATCAACTCGATGATTGAAGGCGCAATCATGTTTTCGCTGGCTCATAAAAACAAAGAACCGCTGCTGCTGATTTCAAAGCAGGTTCCGTATATTGTCCAAAACAGAGGGTAGCATTTTATTACTCTTTCCTTTATAAAAATAGATACCAGAACCCCAGCCTCTCCGTTTTGACAGAGTCATAGAGAATATTCCCCGGCTTGATTTGAAAATGGCAGATCAAAAAAACATCTCCAACCCGTAACGGTTGGAGATGTTTCATTTCACCCTGTCCATATAGTGCACGAATGTGTAGCGGTCGCCTCTGTAGGCGGATTTGACGTGCTCAAAGGCAGTGCCGTCCTGCAGATAAGTGGTCCGCTTGATATAGAGGACGGGGGCGCCGGGCTGGATACCGAGCAGCTCAGCTTCTTCCTCGGAAGCGGCTCCCGGTTCAAGCTCTTGTTTTGCCCGTGAGATCGGCATCTGATTGTACGCTTCAATATGCTCATACATGGATGATTGAAAATGGGAGGCGTCCAGTTTTCCCGCCTTGTCAAACGGGATGTACGAGGCCTCGATCGCCATCGGGATATCATTTGCCAGCCGGACGCGGATGATTTTATGAAGCGTTGCCGGATAGCCGCATCCCAGGATAGAAGATAATTCTTCCGTCGCCTGAATCAGCTGGTATTCGGCAAGTCTGCTCCCCGGCTTCATGCCCCGGCTTCTCATATCTTCCGTAAAGCTTGTCAGCCCTTGAAGCGGCTGTTCCATCTTCAGTTTGCTGACGAACGTTCCCCGGCCTTTCTGCCTGTATAAAAATCCTTCATTCACCAGATTGGAAAGCGCCTGGCGGACCGTCATTCGGCTGATGCCGAATTGTTCGGCGTATTCCCGCTCCGACGGAAGCAGCGCATCCGCTTTCAGCTCGCCGTTTTTGATTTGTGTTTTTAATTGTTCCATAATCTGAAAGTAAATCGGAATCGGAGATTGTTTATCAATCTGCATAGGTCAAATCCTTTCAATCGCCGCCCGCAGCCTTTTCATCAATCAAGACCGTCACATCCGGATGCGCGTGCAGGGCGGAGGCGGGGAATGCTTCGCTGATGCGCCCGTCCAGAAGCTGCTTCACCGCTTGGGCCTTGCTTTTTCCGGATGCCATGATCAAAATCCGTTTGCCGGACAAAATCGTCCCGATCCCCATTGTCAGGGCTTTTACAGGGACTTGATCAATTGACGGAAAGTACCGCGCATTCGCCTGTCTTGTCTCTTCATTCAGCTCAACGACATGGGTTCGGGATTCAAATGGCGTCCCGGGTTCATTAAAGCCGATATGGCCGTTGTGTCCGATGCCTAAAAGCTGTATATCCGCTCCGCCGAGTGTTTGAATCAATCGGTCATATCGTCCGCATTCGGCATCAAGATCGTCTGCCCGTCCGTCAGGGAGAAAGTGGCGGTCCTTTCGGCTGTCGATATGTGCAAAAAAATGTGTATTCATATAATAATGATAGCTGTTTTTGTCCTCGGGAGAAAGCCCGGCGTATTCATCAAGGTTGATCGTCGTGACATTCCGGAATGACAAGTCTTCTGAGCGGTGCATCCGCACAAGTTCTTTGTATACGCCTTCAGGAGTGCCTCCCGTCGCAAGGCCGAGAACGGCATCCGGCTTTTGTTTCACTGTTTCAGCGATAATCGATGCGGCTTTTTCACTTAATTCTTCATAATGTCTGCATGTGATAACGTTCATGTCCAATCAGCCTCCCTTGAGATATATGCGGTGTTTCCGCGGCAAATCGTGGCCAGCACGCCGCACTGTCCGTCCGTCAGAACAACGTCGGCGTCTTTTCCTTCGGCGATGCTTCCTTTACGGTCGAATATGCCGAGGCGGCGGGCCGCATTTGCCGATGTCATATTTGCTATATCCAGCCATGAGCAGTTTGTAAACCTGCGCATGAGCGCCGCGCCTTCATTCATTTTTAAAATGGAACCGGCCAGCGTCCCGTCAGAGAGAAGCGCCGTGTCCCCGCGAACGGTGACTTTTTGTCCGCCGAATTCGTATTCTCCGTCCTTAAGCCCTTTTGCCCGCATGGAGTCTGTAATCATGATCAGGTTTTTGCTTCCTTTCGCCAAATAGGCAAGCTTAACGGCCAAAGGATGGGAATGAATGCCGTCAGTGATCAGCTCCGCCGTGATGCGGCCGCAGGCGAGAGCCGTACCGATGCCCCCCGGCTCACGATGATGAAAGGAGCTCATGGCGTTGAAGAGGTGCGTCATATGCACCGCCCCGGCATCCGCCGCTTTTTGTAAAAGCTCGGCTCCCGCGTCTGTGTGTCCCATTGACGGGATGATGTTTTGGTCTTTTAAATAACGGATCAGGCTGAAATCAGGATCTTCTTCCGGCGCAAGCGTCACGATTTTGATCAGCCCTCCCGAGAGCCGCTCCCATTTCTGAAAGAGCCCGGCATCAGCAGGAGTAATCCATTGTTTCGGCTGTGCTCCCGCCTTTCTCGGAGAGACAAACGGTCCTTCTAAATGAATGCCGATCAACTCAGCGCCTTTTTGGGCCTGCGGTGAGGAAGACGCCCATTTTTTGGCGTTGACGAGCGCTTTTTCAATGTTTTCGTGCTGCTGTGTGATCGTTGTCGCTAAAAAAGAGGTTGTTCCTTCTTCGGGCAGCCGGGCGGACATTGTATCAAGAGCTGCAACATCAGCATCCATCGTATCCGCGCCGTATCCGCCGTGAATATGAATATCAATCATTCCGGGAAGCGCATACGAGCCCGCGGGCGCCTTCCATTCCTTCTCATACGTTTCTTGCGGTCTTGTTTTCCCCGCGTAAGAAATGATGCCGTCCTTTATACCGAGAAAACCGTTTCGGATGATTTCTTCTTCTGTTACGATGTCCGCACCGCTGATTAACAAGCTTTCAGCCACTTTAAAACACGCCTTTCTTGTTAGTTGTTAGTTTTATTTTACTCTTTTTCAGACTAGTTATCTAGACCAGTTATGCCGGAATTGTATAAATCTGTTTTGGTTCAGACGGTAAAGTGATAAAATATAACTGTTCAAAGCTCGGAACATCCCAGAACAGGAGGAACATATCTTGGCAAAGGTTCGGACCAAAGACGTAATGGAGCAGTTCCATTTAGAATTGATCAGCGGAGAAGAAGGGATTAACCGCCCGATTACGATGAGTGATTTATCACGGCCCGGTATTGAAATCGCCGGCTATTTTACATATTACCCGAGAGAACGGGTGCAGCTTTTAGGAAAAACGGAGCTGTCATTTTTCGATCAGCTTCCTGAGGAGGATAAAAAACAGCGGATGGAATCGCTGTGCACCGATGTGACGCCGGCTATCATACTTTCCAGAGATATGCCGATCCCGCCGGAGCTTGTAGAAGCATCCGAGAAAAACGGCGTGCCTGTGCTCAGATCCCCTCTGAAAACAACCAGACTGTCAAGCCGGCTGACGAATTTTCTTGAGAGCCGTCTCGCGCCGACAACCGCCATTCACGGCGTGCTTGTGGATATATACGGCGTCGGTGTGCTCATAACGGGAAAAAGCGGCGTCGGTAAAAGTGAAACGGCGCTGGAGCTTGTCAAACGCGGCCATCGTCTTGTCGCGGATGACTGCGTCGAAATCCGGCAGGAGGATCAGGATACGCTCGTCGGGAATGCGCCTGATCTGATTGAGCATCTGCTTGAAATCAGGGGTCTCGGCATTATAAATGTCATGACGCTGTTCGGAGCGGGCGCCGTCAGAAGCAATAAAAGAATTACAATCGTCATGGACCTTGAGCTTTGGGAGCAAGGGAAGCAATACGACCGTCTCGGACTTGAAGAAGAAAAAATGAAAATCATTGATACGGAAATTACAAAACTGACCATTCCAGTCCGCCCTGGGCGAAATCTCGCCGTTATTATCGAAGTTGCGGCGATGAACTTCAGATTGAAGCGGATGGGCTTAAATGCTGCCGAGCAATTTACGAATAAGCTGGCGGATGTCATTGAAGACGGCGAACAAGACGAATAGGAGTTGGCAATAATATGAACGAAGCAGGAACACCAATCAATCCGATTGCCTTGCAGCTCGGGCCTTTATCCGTGCACTGGTACGGGATCATTATCGGCGCGGGTGCGTTATTAGGGCTTTGGATGGCCATGAGGGAGAGTGAAAAGCGGGGGCTGAAAAAGGACATTTTTATTGATCTTGTTCTTTTCGCCATCCCGATCGCAATCATATGCGCACGGGCATACTATGTGCTTTTCGAGTGGAGCTATTACTCGGAACACCCCGGGGAAATCATTAAAACCTGGAAAGGCGGCATCGCGATTCACGGCGGATTGATCGGCGCGATCGCGACGGGAATCGTCTTTTCAAAAGTAAGAGGCATCTCATTCTGGAAGCTGGCGGATATTGCCGCGCCGAGTATTCTGCTCGGCCAGGCCATCGGGCGCTGGGGAAACTTTATCAACCAGGAGGCTCACGGTGAAGCGGTCAGCCGGTCATTTTTGGAAAGTCTGCATCTTCCGGATTTCATCATTAATCAGATGTACATAGACGGACAATATTATCACCCGACGTTTTTGTATGAATCGCTGTGGAGTTTTGCGGGCGTCGTGATTCTGCTTCTGCTCCGCCGCGTGAACCTGCGCAGGGGCAATCTGTTTTTGACGTATGTGATCTGGTATTCGATCGGCAGATACTTTATTGAGGGAATGCGGACGGACAGCCTGATGCTTACGAGCCAGCTTCGGATCGCGCAGGTCATTTCCATTGTGCTGATTGTACTTGCGATTATTTTAATGATTTTCAGACGCATGAAGGGGTATGCCGATAAGCGGTATGCTGATACGGACTGACGCCTGAAATCGGAAAGGACATAAGATGACTGATAAACGTGTAACCGCCATTTTATTTGATCTCGACGGCACGCTGATTGACACGAATGAACTGATTATCGCTTCTTACCTTCATACGCTTGATCATTATTGCCCGGGGCAGTTTAAAAGGGAAGATGTGCTTCCATTTATCGGCCCGCCTCTGTATGAAACGTTTTCAGGCATTAATGCTGAAAAGTGCGATGAGATGATCTGCATGTACAGAGCATTCAACCATGAAAAGCACGATGAACTCGTCACGGAGTACGAAACGGTTTATGAAACGCTGGATGAATTGAAAAAAGCGGGCTATCAGCTTGGTATTGTCACCACAAAGCTGAGGGATACAGTCAATATGGGATTGAAGCTGACAGGCATCGGGGCGTTTTTCGATACTGTCGTCACGCTTGATGATGTTAAGCACCCGAAGCCTGACCCCGAACCTGTGCGGCTTGCTCTCAGCCGGCTTGGGTGCGATCCGTCGGAAGCCATAATGGTCGGTGACAATTATCACGATGTCATGGCGGGAAAAAACGCCGGCACGAAAACAGCCGGCGTCGCGTGGACGATTAAAGGCGCACAGACGCTTTCCGCCTATGAACCCGATTATATGCTCGAGAAAATGAGTGATTTATTGCACATCACCGGAGTGAAGTAATCCGTGAGAAAAACAGACCGCCATCCGGTTTCAGGTGCAAATTCATTGTGGCATGTTTATCAGACGGTTCCCTTTCTGAAGGTGATGAAAAATTTCATCATCATTCAGATCGCAAGGTATACGCCGTTTTTAAGCGTGAAAAACTGGCTGTACCGAACCTTTTTGAAAATGAATGTCGGAAAACAGACGTCATTCGCGCTGATGGTGATGCCGGATATCATGTTTCCCGAAAAAATCACTGTCGGAAAAAACAGCATCATCGGCTACAATACGACGATTTTGGCTCATGAATATTTAATACATGAGTACCGGACCGGTTTTGTCACAATCGGTGACGAGGTGATGATCGGGGCAAACACAACGATTCTGCCCGGCGTCACCATCGGGAGCGGAGCCGTTGTATCAGCCGGCACACTGGTGCACAAAGATGTCCCGGCCGGGGCGTTTGTCGGAGGAAATCCGATGCAGGTGATCTATACGGACGAAGAAATGAAAAAACGAATGGAAAACCCCGCTGATTAACGTCAGCGGGGTTTTTTTATGACTTGATCACAATGGCCTGGCTGCCCATCTGCTTCCAGGCTTTTTCGAATTCAGTCCGGTCTGTTTTTCTGTTTTTATAGCCGTAAGGATCATTGACGTATACATAATCGTGATCATAACCGGTGACGGCTACGCTATGCATGCTGAACGTAATGTCGATCTTTCCGTTCGGCGTATTCCAAGTCTGCATATTATCAACCGGCTTAAAGGATGTGGTGGTAATCACCCAGACCGGCCGCCCTTTTTCAAGCTGGCGGTACACTGAAGAAATGTCTTTTCCTGTCAGGTCATATACTTTGTTTCCCGCATATTCTTTGGCAAGTTTATCAATCGGCTCATGATAAACGCCTAAACCCGGGCCGTTTTCCATATCTCCGGCAAATCCTTCATTCGGATCTCCCTTCAGCCCGCTGCTGTATGTGAGCGGAACTTTATTGATTTTATCCGCCAATGTATTTTTTGATACATGATATCCGGCATTGTTCAAAATCATAGCAAGGCTTGTCACCTCACAGCCATTGTACAGTCTGGGAGAATCCATCTGTCTGTACAGAACGACATTCAGCGGTGACGCGCTCCCTTTTAACGGTGTTTTCTCATCAGGCTCGTCGGACTGCTGATTAAAAAAATTCAAATGAATATCGTTTGTATAGATGTTATACCCGAGATAGACAAGGATGGCTGTCAGAATCACCACACATAATGTTCCAAGCGTCTTCATTATTACTCTCCCTTGTTTCTGATGAAGCTATTCTATGTATTATAGCACTTCTGCTCAATATGATTCGATCGTTCCGATATGTTTACAGGTTTGTTCATTCTTTAGCCATGTTTATGGAAAAGAATAGGCGGACATTGGGCGTTGCAATTCATTCTTTTATCTGCTAACATATTATCATATTAGCGAACTAAAGGATTCGGAATTTTCCTTCAGACAAAGCGGAGGTGTAAAAGGCAAATGTTTATGTTTGAGAAACCGCATGGCATGAGAGATACGCTGCCCGGTTTATACGAAGCCAAGAAAAAAGTCCGTTCCACACTGACGGATTTAATTGATAAATGGGGTTATCAGTTTATGGAGACGCCGACCCTTGAATTTTATGAAACAGTAGGCGTCCAGTCAGCCATTGAAGAACAGCAGCTGTTTAAGCTTCTCGATCAGGACGGGAAAACGCTTGTGCTTCGGCCTGATATGACCGGACCGATTGCCAGGGTGGCGGCGTCTAAGCTGCACAAACACAATCATCCGCTCAGAGCGGGGTACGCGGCAAGCGTCTATCGCGCTCAAGAGCGGGAAGGCGGACGTCCGGCCGAATTCGAACAGGTCGGCGCGGAGCTGATCGGCGACGGATCAACAAGCGCGGACGCCGAGGTGATTGCGCTGGCGGCCGGCGCTTTGAAAAACGCGGGATTGCACCGGTTTAAAATCGCGATCGGCCATGCCGGACTCGCTGATGAGCTGTTTGTCGAGGTTCTGGGCAATGCTGAGCGGGCGGATGTTCTGCGGCGCTTTCTCTTTGAAAAGAATTACGTGGGATACAGGGAACATGTCAAATCGCTTCCGCTCTCTTCAATAGACAAAAGCCGGCTGCTCGCACTTCTGGAATTGCGAGGCGGGAAAGAGATCTGCGCCAAGGCGGAGGAGATCATCGGCATCTCCGGACAAAGCTTGATTCAGGAGCTGGAAGACCTGTGGGACATTCTTGAGGATTACGGATGTGCCGAGCATATTCGCCTTGATCTGAATATGGTAAGCCATATGAGTTATTACACGGGAATTTTATTCGAAGTGTATGCGGCAAATGTCGGTTTTGTCATCGGAAGCGGCGGACGCTATAACAATCTTCTCGGCCATTTCGGCAGTCCCGCTCCCGCCACGGGTTTCGGGCTCCGTATCGACAGGCTGATTGAAGCGCTCGGCATCCAGGAAGAAACTAGTGAAGCGGACGCCGTGATTTTCAGCAAGGAGCAGCGGGCGCAGGCCATTTTATTCGCGGAGGAAGAAAGGGCGAGAGGCAGAAAAGTCGTCCTGCAGGATCTGGCGGGCATTGAAAATATCGATCATATGACAAAATCATTTGCAAACGTCACATACTTTATCGGTGCCAGAAAGGAAGAGCAGAATGGGTAAGGTACTCACAATGGCAATGCCAAAAGGACGGATATTCGAAGAAGCGGCCGGGTTGCTGCGGCAGGCCGGGTACAGGCTGCCCGAGGAGTTTGAAGAATCGAGAAAGCTGATCATTGACGTTCCTGAAGAAAATCTCCGCTTTATTCTGGCAAAGCCGATGGATGTGACGACTTATGTCGAGCATGGCGTCGCTGATGCCGGTATTGCCGGAAAGGATGTCATGCTTGAGGAAGAGCGTGACGTGTATGAGGTGCTCGATCTGAAAATCAGCAAATGCCATCTCGCCGTTGCGGGGCTTCCCGGAGCGGATTGGAACGGAGTCGCCCCGAGGATTGCGACGAAATATCCGAATGTTGCGTCAAGTTATTTCAGAGAGCAGGGCGAGCAGGTGGAAATCATTAAGCTGAACGGTTCGATTGAATTGGCGCCTTTAATCGGGCTTGCTGACAGAATCGTAGATATCGTATCAACCGGGCGGACATTAAAAGAAAACGGTCTCGTTGAATCAGAACATATTTGTGACATCACATCGCGTTTTATCGTCAATCCGGTCAGCTACCGCATGAAGGATGATGTAATCGACGAAATGGCGGCCAGGCTGGCCAGGGTTGTGGAAGGAGAAACGGCACAATGAAAATAACCGCAGTAAATAGAAGCGAGCGGTTTTCACTGAAGCGTTCCATCGACAGCGGAACCGAAGAGCAGCGGAAAACCGTCAGGGGGATTATTGAAGACGTCAGACAAAACGGTGACAAAGCCGTTTTGGCCTATACAAAAACATTTGACGGCATCAGCCTGAACCAAATGGCCGTGAGTGCAGAGGAAGTCACCGAGGCGTACCGTCTGCTTGATGATCAGCTGCTGGAAGTGATCAGACAGGCGATTGCCAATATTAAAGAATATCACGAACGCCAGCTGCAATCTTCTTGGTTTTACCATCGCAAAGATGGCTCGATGCTCGGGCAGAAAATAACGGCGCTCGATTCCGCGGGCGTATACGTGCCGGGCGGGACGGCCGCTTATCCGTCTTCCGTTTTAATGAATGTCATCCCCGCTCTCGCTGCGGGAGTGGAACGGATCGTACTCGTCAGTCCTCCGGGAAAAGACGGCCGTCTTTCGCCGGGCGTTCTGGCGGCGGCGTCTGAGCTCGGCATAAAGGAAATTTACAAAGCGGGAGGCGCGCAGGCGATTGCCGCGCTCGCTTACGGAACCGAAACGATACAGCCTGTTGATAAGATCACGGGCCCCGGCAATATATTTGTAGCACTCGCGAAGCGCGAAGTCTTCGGCGTTGTGGATATTGACATGATTGCCGGGCCCAGTGAAATCGTGGTCCTGGCAGACGATACGGCGGTGCCCAAAGAAGTAGCCGCTGACCTGCTTTCACAGGCAGAACACGATACGCTCAGCTCAAGCGTGCTTGTCACCGACTCACGGAAGCTTGCCGAAGCCGTATCAGATGAGGTGAATAAACAGCTTCAGACGCTGCCGCGCAAAGAAATCGCCGAAGCGTCGATCAGGGATCACGGCCGCATTTATATTACGGAATCGATGGAAGAGGCAGTGGACACGGTGAATGCGCTGGCACCCGAGCATTTAGAAATCATGACGCATTCGCCGGAGGCTTTGCTTGGAAGCATCAGACACGCGGGGGCGATTTTCTTAGGGCGATACAGCGCTGAACCGGTCGGCGATTATTTTGCCGGACCGAATCACGTTTTGCCGACAAACGGAACGGCGCGGTTTTCAAGCCCGTTGAATGTAACAGATTTTCAAAAGAAATCGAGCATCATCTCATACAGCCGGAAGGCATTTGAAACGCACGCGGACAGCATTTCCGCCTTCGCGAGACTGGAAGGGCTTGAAGCGCACGCAAGATCGATTGAAGCGAGAAAACGGAGGAATGACCGATGAGAAAAGCGGAACGCGCCAGAACAACAAATGAGACCGATATTAAGCTGGCTTTCGAAATAGACGGAGAAGGAAAAGCCGACATCAGCACGGATGTGCCGTTTATGACTCATATGCTTGATTTGTTCACAAAGCACGGGCAATTCAATTTAACTGTTGACGCAAAAGGCGATACGGAGATAGATGATCACCATACGACTGAAGATATCGGCATCTGCTTAGGGCAGGCTTTTTTAGAGGCGCTCGGTGATAAAAAAGGCATCAAACGGTACGGATCAGCGCTGGTACCGATGGACGAAGCGCTCGCCCAAGTCGCCGTAGACCTGAGCAACCGGCCGCACCTTGAGATGCGCGCTGCATTTCCGCAAGCGAAAGTCGGAACGTTTGATACCGAGCTGGTACATGAATTCTTATGGAAACTGGCGCTGGAAGCGAGAATGAATCTGCACGTCATCGTTCATTACGGCACGAATACGCATCATATGATAGAAGCCGTGTTTAAGGCGCTTGGCAGAGCGCTGGACGAAGCGTCATCCATTGATCCGCGCGTCAAGGGTGTGCCGTCTACGAAAGGAATGCTGTAAATGATCGGTGTAATTGATTACGGTATGGGCAATTTATTCAGCGTGTCGAAGGCGCTGGAACGCGTCGGTGTCCCGTATGTCGTATCAGACCGGCCGGAAGAGCTTGAAAAAGCGGATGCTTTTATTCTCCCCGGTGTCGGATCATTCAGTGACGCCATGGACAATTTACGCCGCGCGAAGCTTGATCAATTCATACACCGTATGGTTGACGAGGGTAAGCTGCTCCTCGGCATCTGCCTCGGCATGCAGCTCATTTTCGAAGAAAGCACCGAAAACGGCTCTGCAAAAGGACTCGGTTTATTAGCCGGAAAAGCTGTGAGACTCAAAGACAGAGATGCCGAAGGAAACAAGCTGAAGGTGCCGCATATGGGCTGGAACCGGCTGACGTTTCACCAAACGTCTCCTTTGCTTTCGGAAGCGGAAGAAGGCTTCGTTTACTTTGTCCATTCCTATTATATAGACGGGATGGAAGACGGCGATCTTCTGGCAAGCGCTGAGTACGGCGTTCGTGTTCCGGCCGTCGTCGGGAAACGCAATGTCTTCGGTGCACAGTTTCACCCGGAAAAAAGCGGTACGGCCGGAATGGCGATCTTAACGCAATTTACAAAAATGGCAGCGGAACAGAAGGTGAAGAAATGAACGCTTTTACATTATATCCGGCAATCGATATGAGAAACGGCAAATGCGTCCGCCTCATCCAAGGCGATTACGGCAAGGAAACGATATACGGTGACTCTCCTTTAGACATGGCAGCGCAATTTGCACAAGAAGGTGCCGAATGGATTCATCTCGTGGACCTTGACGGCGCGAAAGCAGGCAGGAAAGTAAACGACAGGCATGTTCTTGACATTGCGCGGCAGCTTGATGCCAAAGTCGAGATCGGCGGCGGGATCCGTTCTGAAGCGGATGTATACGGTTATTTATCACAAGGTGTTGATCGCGTTATTCTCGGCAGCTCGGCCGTTTCCGATCCGGCATTTGTGAAGAGCATGCTGAAACAATACGGCGGCAAAATCGCGATCGGTCTTGATGCAAGGAACGGATATGTCTCGACGGAAGGCTGGCTGGAAACATCCTCGGTAAGAGCGGCCGATCTGGGCCGTGAATTGGCGGCCGAAGGAGCGGAAACCTTCATTTTCACGGATATTGCAACTGACGGCATGCTGTCAGGACCGAACATCGAAAGCACCGTTCAGCTCGCAAAAGCAACGGGAAAAACCGTCATCGCTTCAGGCGGAGTCAGCTCAGTCGCCGACCTCAAAGCACTGGCCCGCTTCAAAGACGCCGGCGTATCGGGAGCGATTATCGGAAAAGCGCTGTATACAAAACAATTTACATTGGCTGAAGCGCTCAGCGGGGTGAAGGACGCATGATCACGAAACGAATCATTCCGTGTCTCGATGTGAAAGAAGGCCGCGTCGTCAAAGGCATTCAATTTCTCGGGCTGAAAGATGCGGGCGATCCTGTCGAGCTGGCCGAAGCCTACGACAGGGAGGGTGCTGACGAACTTGTTTTTCTCGACATTTCCGCCTCTCACGAAGGCCGCAAGACGATGACAGACGTCGTAGAACAGGTTGCGGCAAAACTGGCGATTCCGTTTACGGTCGGCGGCGGAATCAATCAATTAAGCGATATGAAACGAATGCTTCGCGCCGGCGCTGATAAAGTATCCGTTAATACAGCGGCCGTCCTCCGCCCCGAGCTGATTACGGAAGGAGCGGATTTTTTCGGCTCGCAATGCATCGTCGCGGCGATTGACGCAAAGTATGATGAAGATTCGGATTGCTATAAAGTGTACACACACGGCGGCAGAAAGAAAACCGAGTGGGAAGTCACGGCCTGGGCAAAAGAAGCCGTCAGCCGGGGAGCGGGTGAAATCCTGCTGACAAGCATGGACGCAGACGGTGAGAAAACAGGCTTTAATCATACGCTCACACAGCTTGTCACACGTGCCGTCCCGGTGCCTGTCATTGCGTCAGGGGGAGCCGGCAGCGCGCGCCATATGCTTGAAGCCTTCACGATCGGTGAAGCGGACGCCGCGCTTGCAGCTTCCATTTTCCATTACAAAGAGACATCTATAAAAGAAGTGAAAGATTATATGAAGAAACACGGGGTGAATGTGAGATGAAACGGGCAGATGAACTGCGGTTTGACGAGGCCGGACTGATTCCCGCCATCGTGCAGGATGCGGCAAGCAAAGAAGTACTGACACTGGCTTATATGAATCGTGAATCCTACGAAAAAACGATAGAAACGAAAGAAACCTGGTTTTACAGCCGTTCACGCGGGGAGCTGTGGCATAAAGGAGCGACGTCGGGGAATACCCAAAAGGTGAAAGCCATCCGCTATGATTGCGATCAAGATGCCCTCATCGTGCTTGCGGAGCCCTCAGGACCCGCATGCCATAAGGGAAGTTACAGCTGCTTTTCTCCGGAAAAAGCGGATGCGCAGGATCGTTTCGGCATCTTAAATGAACTGGAAAGCGTAATCGCCAAACGGCAGGCGGAGATGCCTGACGGAGCCTACACAACGTATCTGTTTCGGGAAGGCGTCGATAAAATCCTCAAAAAAGTCGGCGAAGAAGCCGCAGAGGTTATTATCGCCGCGAAAAACCGGGACCATGAAGAATTAAAATGGGAAGCGGCGGATTTGCTGTATCATTTGCTCGTTCTTCTGCGTGAGCAGTCGCTTCCTTTGGACGATGTGCTTGACGTTCTTGCAAAACGCCATTCAGCATCTGAGTAAAACAAACCTCACGGAGAGATCCGTGAGGTTTTTAATCTGTCAAACTTAAACATTCAATTAAATATTCCTTATTTCCGCAACCGGAGGCAGATGAATTTGATAATATTGACTAATAGAGTTTATTTTGGTTTTTATCAAAAATATACGTTTTGTTCATATTCCGTTCATGCACATCCGTTATAGTATAAACAGTGATATAGGAGGAAAACATATGCCGAATAAACAACCAAAACCTAAAGGGAAATTCAGCTCATTCTTTTCATTAGTCAAAAAAACAAAACCATCATACGGTATGCTGGCCTTCGCGCTGTCTCTCAGTATTGTGACAACGCTTGTCAGCCTGCTGATTCCGCTGTTGACAAAGCAGCTCGTTGACGGCTTTTCCATGTCGTCGCTGTCAGGCGTGCAAATCGGAATCATCGCAGCCGTGTTTATCGTACAGGCCGCATTAAGCGCCTACGCCACCTACGCCCTGAACTACAGCGGCCAGAAAATCATCTCGGGACTGCGTGATTTGTTGTGGCAGAAATTAATTAAACTGCCCGTCTCTTATTTTGACAAAAACGCCACGGGAGAAACGATCAGCCGTGTCACCAATGACACAATGGTGGTAAAAGAGCTGATCACAAACAATATCAGCGGATTTATTACCGGAATCATTTCCGTTATCGGGTCACTGACGATCTTATTTTTCATGAACTGGAAGCTCACATTGCTCGTGCTGATCGTCGTGCCGCTGGCTGCGGTGATTTTAGTGCCGATCGGCCGGAAAATGTTTAAAATTTCTCGGGAAACACAGGATGAAACGGCGAGATTCACCGGATTATTAAACCACATCCTCCCGGAAATCAGGCTTGTAAAAGCGTCAAACGCTGAGGAAGCGGAATACGGACGCGGAAAAGCAGGCATCATGGCACTCTTTAAACTCGGGCTGCGTGAAGCGAAGGTGCAGTCGCTCGTAGGCCCGCTTATTACACTTGTATTAATGGCGGCGCTGGTCGCTGTCATCGGGTACGGCGGGATGCAGGTGTCATCCGGTGAATTGACAGCCGGCGCACTCGTTGCCTTTATCCTGTATTTGTTTCAGATCATTATGCCGATGGGCCAGATCACTTCATTTTTCACACAGCTTCAAAAATCCGTCGGTGCAACGGAACGGATGATTCATATTCTTGCAGAAAAAGAAGAAGATATCCAAACCGGAAAAGCCATTGAAAACGCAGATCAGCCGATTAAGCTTGAACAAGTCTCATTCGGCTACAAAACAGATCAAACCATCTTAAAAGACATTACGGCTACGATTGAAGCCGGCAAAGTCACCGCGATCGTCGGACCGAGCGGCGGCGGAAAAACAACGTTATTTAAGCTGCTTGAACGATTCTACAATCCGACTGCGGGCAGCATCCTGCTCGGAAATGAACCGATTGATGCGTATTCCCTTGAGTCATGGCGGGAGCATATCGGCTACGTGTCGCAAGAAAGCCCGTTAATGTCAGGCACCATCCGCGACAATATCTGCTACGGATTAAAACGCGAGGTGACCGATGAGGAACTGAGGCAAGCGGCTGACATGGCCTACGCTCTGCAATTTATTGAAGACTTACCGAAGAAATTTGAAACAGAGGTCGGTGAGCGGGGAATTATGCTGTCAGGCGGACAGCGCCAGCGCATCGCCATTGCCAGAGCGCTCCTTCGCAACCCGAGCATTCTGATGCTTGATGAAGCGACATCAAGTCTGGACAGCCAATCTGAAAAATGGGTGCAGCAGGCGCTGGAAGTTCTAATGGAAGGCCGCACCACCATCGTGATTGCCCACCGTTTATCCACGGTTGTGGATGCAGATCAGCTTCTCTTTGTCGAACAGGGTGAAATCACCGGACGGGGCACACACCATGAATTAATGGCATCCCATTCGCTGTACCGCGATTTTGCGGAGCAGCAGCTGAAGCTGAATGCCGACTTAGAAAACAAAGCTGTGTAAAGCAAGACTTTATGAATCAAAAGCAGCTGAAAAAGCTGCTTTTTATTTTGCAGCCGGAGTTCTGTTCATACGGGTGTACGGTCGGTAACGATGAAGAGCCAAGCCATAAGCGTGTATGCCGGTACAGGAGACAATGAAAAAATTCGTTTTATAGACATCATGTCGATTCATGAAAAGAAAAAAGCAGAAGGAGGGATTTTCATGGCTGTCATATTGGTTGCGGATGATGACCGCCATATCCGTGAGCTTGTCCGCCTTATGATGGAGCAGAGCGGTTTTGACGTCGCAGAAGCGGAAGACGGGGAAGCGGCGGTGCGGCTGATCGAATCAGCACCTATAGATCTCATCATACTGGATGTGATGATGCCGAAAATGGACGGGTTTGAAGTCAGTGAAGCCGTCCGCAGCTTTACGGACATTCCGATTTTGATGCTGACGGCAAAAGGCGAAACGCTGGACAAAGTGCAAGGTTTTACTTCAGGAGCGGATGATTATCTCGTCAAACCGTTTGAGCCGCTTGAGCTGGAAGCAAGGGTCAAAGCATTGCTGAAACGGTACCGGATCACCGCTGAAAAACTGCTGACCATCGGAACGGTCACATTAGATAAGCAATCCCGCACTGTAACGCGCGGCGGCGGAGCGGGATTGACATTGCCCCGGCGGGAATTTGAGCTTTTATTTAAGCTCGCCGGTTATCCGAATAAGACGTTTTCAAGAGAACAATTAATAGAAGATATTTGGGGCTTTGATTATGAAGGTGACGAGCGTACCGTTGATGTGCATATTAAAAGGCTGAGAGAACGGTTTCCGGAAAAAGACTATCCGTTTGCCATCCATACGGTGCGGGGGCTCGGGTATCGGTTTGTGGTGACAGGATGAAACGGATCTTCAGAACGGCTGGAAAAATCATCATCCTTCTCACCGTCACCGCATTCTTATGGCTGGCGGCTCACCTGATTGTTCAGGGATTCGGTCTCATATGGCCGATTTTGCTTGTGCCGTACGCCGAGCAGATTCTGACGCTTTGGCTTGTTTTCGGCCTGCTGTTCGTAACAATGTTTATTTTTTCAAAGTCAGCACGTGAAAGGCATCATGCGATCTGGGATTCGCTGACCGCCACGATCAAGCAAATGTCGAGCGGCAACTTCACAGCGGCCGCTTCCCGGAAAATGGAGAAGATTGAGCGGAACCATCCCGTGACGAAATTGGCTGATGAACTGTCGACACTCGCCGCGGAACTGAGTGAAATGGAAAAACTGAAACAAGAATTTATTTCGAACGTTTCCCATGAAATCCAAACCCCGCTCACTTCATTAAAGGGCTACGCGCATCTTCTGAAAAAACCGGATTTATCATATGAGGAGCGGGGGCGCTACTTACACATCATCGAAACAGAAACAGAACGATTATCAAAAATCAGTGAAAATCTGCTGAAGCTCACTGCGCTCGAACGCCAAACCGAACCGATACAAAAAAAACCGTTCCGCATTGACAAACAGCTGCGGCGCACCATATTGACCTGTGAGCCTGAATGGTCCGCCAAACAGATTGAGTTTCTCATTGATTTACAGGAGTCGTATGTGTACGGAGATGAAGCACTGCTCAGCCAAGTATGGATGAATCTGATTCACAATGCCGTAAAATTTACCGGTGAAGGCGGCCGCATTTCCGTTAAAATTGCAGATCTGCCGGGAGCGGCGGCTGTCGAAATCGCCGACGACGGAATCGGAATGGAGCCTGAACAGGCGGAGCGTGTATTTGAACGGTTTTATAAAGCGGACAAGGCGAGAAACGAAGGAGGAAGCGGGCTCGGCCTGTCCATCGCCCAAAAAATCGCAGAGCTGCACGGCGGTTCGATAGAGGTTGAGAGCAAGCGGGGCGAAGGAACCCTTTTCCGCGTCATTCTTCCAGCCGAGCCTCGTGAAAAAAACAGCTAAAATCTGGTCGAACCAGCCAGTAAAAAACGAAGTCGATCCTGTCTTTTGAACTATTGAGGTGAAACCGTTTTATGGTATACTACTGACGGTAATACGTATAAAACGGAGGATATTTGTGGGAAAACACACTTCTGAACAGAAAAAGCACGCGCAAATTGTCCAGCTGCTTCAGGATGGACAATATTTTTTTCATAAAGGCTTAAAAGCATATAAAGAGCGGAATTTAAAGCGGGCCAGCAAACTGATTCAGCGGGCCGTCCACCTCGAGCCGAATGATTCCGAAATGCTGTCCCGGCTGGCCGTCATTTATTCTGAAATGGGCCACTACCAGCAGTCAAATGAGCTGTTCGACTTTATTTTGGTGAACCTGAAAGAAGAAATGCCCGAGTGTCATTACTTTAAAGCGAATAATTTCGCGCATTTGGGGCTCTTTCAGGAAGCATACAAAGAAGCGGCGGCTTATTCAGATGCCGATCCGGACGGTGAATTCAGCGAAGAAATTGAAAATCTGATGGAGCTATTGGATTTCGGCGAAGCGGGTGAAAACGAATCGCTCTATGACCAGGATGAACTGCTGATCAGGCAGGATCGGGCAAAAACGCTTCTTGAGAGCGGCCAGCTTCATGAAGCGGTTGTCATGCTTGAAGAGATTACGGCCGATTACCCCGAGCTTTGGTCTGCATACAACAACCTGGCGCTCGCTTACTTTTACTCAGGCAATGTCACAAAAGCGAAACAAACGGTATTCGAAGTGCTTGAGAAAAATGAAGGCAATCTCCATGCCCTGTGCAACCTCCTTGTATTCTGCTATTACGAGAGGGAAGATGAAAAAGTCGGAGAATTGAGCGGAAAACTCGCCAATGTGTATCCGATTTTATTCGAACAGCGCTATAAGCTGGGGGCGACGCTTGCGCTTGTCGGCAGACATGATCTCGGTTATAAATGGCTCCGTTCTCTTTACAAAAGCGGGTTTGAAGGCGACGAAACGTTTTATTACTGGCTTGCCGCCTCAGCCTACGGGACAGGCCGCACAGAATTTGCGGAAACCATTTGGAAAAAGGCCGAAGCCGAATTTCCCGAATCAGATCGGCCCGCGCCTTGGGCGGAGCGGCAGGAACCGCTGCCTGCTTCACTTGAACAGCGGCTTGCCGCCTATTATATCAGCAGCGCTGAAGGAGAGCGGAACCAGCTTGAAAAAGTTCTGACGGCAAAACGCGCCGTTTCACCGTTTGAACAAGATTTCGTCAGACTGCTGCTTTCCGGTGAAAAAGGCGCTTCAGGCGTCTCCGGTGATGCGCTGTTCACGTATCGGACGGTCAAGCTTCTGGAGAAAGCGGAAGCCGACAGTTTAAAAACTGACGTCATGAGCTGCTGGGTTTTTCACGTCATTCAGCACATCCGCGCCGCCGCTGCCGTACAGAATGAGCGGGCGTGGGCCGCAGCCATCGCATATGTATGGAAAGAAGCAAACGGCGAAAAAACGACGAAAAAAGAAACGGCCGCCGTTTACGGTATAACCCCGGCAACACTTTCGAAATACATCAGACAAATAGATGATATATTAGAATAAAACCGATTCTTTCTATATAAAGAGTCGGTTCTTTTTTTTATCAGAAAGTCGCAAAACAGAACTTTACCGCCGAAAAAAGGAGTATTCATACGTATTTTTTTGCTTTTCGAATCGAAATCAGGCTGTAATCACCGTTTATTTTGCAAAATATGAGATTTGCAATCACATTGAAATATAACTGTAATAAAAATTGTCGAAACATGATGGTATAATGAGTCTCGTACATAAGAGATTAGTTTATTTTACATGTGCTGTATAATCTATACCAATTTAAAAGATTTAAAGATTCATACATAAAAATCATCAGCCTCACGGGTATGTGAGGGAGCGTAACTTTGATGTTCATAATAGAATTCCAAATGAGAACAGGTTTAAAGTAAAAGGGAGGAAAGAAAAAGTGAAAAAGAGTTTATTAACACTTGGTTTGGCTTCCGTCATCGGGACAAGCAGTTTTTTGATCCCGTTTACAAAAACTGCATCGGCGGAAACATTAGACAGCAAAAAAGCAAAAATTGAAAGCAAGCAATCTGAGGTGGCTTCAAGCCTTGAAGCAAAAGAAAGAGAATTGTCTAAGCTTCAGGACAAGCAGGCTAAGATTGAAAAAGAACTGAAAGACATTAACGCTAAAGCGTTGGATACAAGCAATAAAATCGAAGATAAAAAAGCTGAAAACGAAAAAACGAAAAAGCAGATCGCTGATTTGAAAAAAGAAATCAAAGAAACAGAAGCGCGTATTGAAAAACGCAATGAAATCCTGAAAAAACGCGTTCGTTCTTTACAGGAAAACGGCGGTTCTCAAGGATACATAGATGTTCTTTTAGGGGCGACAAGCTTCGGAGACTTCATTTCCCGTGCGACTGCGGTATCTTCTATCGTTGATGCGGATAAAGAGCTGATCAAACAGCAGGAGCAGGATAAAGCGAAACTCGAAGACGCAGAAGCTGAACTTAACGTGAAGCTGAAAAAAGTTCAAGATGATCTTGCGAAACTCGAGTCTATGCAAAAAGACCTGAACAAACAGCTTGATCAGAAAGACAAGCTTTTCGACGAAGCGAAAAACGGTCAGAAAAAAGCGGCTTCCGCTATCTCTGATCTGAAAAAAGAAGCATCAAAGCTTGCAAACGAAAAAGCTGACACTGAAAAAGAACAGAAGCGCATTAAAGCTGAGCAGGCTGCAGCGGCTGCCCTGATCAAAAAACAGGAAGAAGCGCAAAAAGCTTCTGAAGACCAAAACCAAAAAGATGACAGCCAGCCGGCACCGGCGGTTAAAACTGTGAAAAAAGCGGCTGTTTCAACATCATCTGATTCATCTGACAGCTCAAGCAAACCGAAGAGCACTTCAGGCGGATCATCTCATAACAGCGGCGGTTCAGATGATTCTGACGGCGGATCTGTTATTTCAAATTCAGGCGGTATTGAAGGCGCGATCAGCGTAGGATCAAGCCTTGTGGGTCAATCCCCGTACAAATTCGGCGGCGGACGCACTCAATCTGATATTAACAACCGTATTTTTGACTGCTCTTCATTCGTACGCTGGGCTTATGCTAACGCAGGCGTTAATCTCGGACCTGCAAGCGGCACAAACACAGATACATTAATCGGAAGAGGTAAGGCAGTAAGCGCGTCTGACATGAAACGCGGAGACTTAGTATTCTTCAACACGTATAAAACAAACGGCCACGTCGGCATCTACTTAGGTAACGGAACGTTCCTGAACGATAATACATCACACGGTGTATCCATTGATTCTATGAGCAACCCTTACTGGAAGAAAGCATTCAACGGCAATGTAAGACGTGTCGTGCAATAATGAATAAGACAAGGGCCTTCTATCCCGGAGGGCTCTTTCTTTATTTGTATACCCGCTCAGGAGCTGCCTAATCACGGTTTTTCAGAAAAATGAGCAAAAAAATAGCGAATTGCCTTTAGATTTAATAGGATATGGGTAAGGAATACGATTGATGGGGATTCTTAGTCATATAGGGTGCGCCCCATTTCGAAAAGGAGTGAATCATGGTGTCAGAAGAAAAAATTTATGATGTGATCATTATCGGCGCGGGTCCGGCGGGGATGACCGCTGCTGTTTACACATCACGAGCGAACTTATCCACATTAATGATCGAAAGAGGAATTCCGGGCGGCCAGATGGCCAACACGGAGGATGTTGAAAACTATCCGGGTTTTGAAAGCATTCTCGGCCCTGAACTTTCTAATAAAATGTTTGAACATGCGAAAAAATTCGGTGCGGAATATGCGTACGGCGATATTAAAGAAATCGTTGACGGCAAAGAATATAAAACGGTCAAAGCCGGTTCAAAAGAATATAAAGCGCGTGCCATCGTCATTTCTGCCGGAGCGGAATACAAAAAGATCGGTGTTCCCGGCGAAAAAGAACTGGGCGGCCGCGGCGTATCGTACTGCGCGGTTTGTGACGGCGCGTTCTTTAAAAATAAAGAGCTTGTCGTTGTCGGCGGCGGAGACTCCGCCGTTGAAGAAGGCGTCTATCTGACACGCTTCGCTTCAAAAGTCACCATCGTCCACAGACGTGACAAATTGCGGGCGCAAAGCATTCTTCAGGCGCGTGCCTTTGACAATGAGAAAATTGACTTCAAATGGAACAAAACCGTAAAAGAAATCCATGAGGAAAACGGAAAAGTCGGCAGACTTACTCTTGTGGATACCGTGACGGGAGAAGAGGAAGAATTCAAAGCTGACGGCGTCTTTATTTATATCGGTATGCTCCCGCTTTCTAAACCGTTCGAAAACTTGGGCATCACAAATGAAGAAGGCTACATTGAAACAAACGCTCAAATGGAGACAAAAGTTCCAGGCATTTTCGCCGCGGGAGACATCCGTGAAAAAACGCTCCGCCAGATCGTAACGGCGACAGGCGACGGAAGTATTGCGGCTCAAAGCGTTCAGCATTATGTGGAAGAGCTTGAGGAAACGCTCAAAACCGTTAAATAATCACTGTAATGTTCAGTTTTTGAATCGTTACTGTGTTTTAATTACGCTGTAACACGGGTGAAACACTGATGTCTTAAGATGAATGTAGTAATTGACCCCCTTTTTAATGAATACACTTTGGCACGGATTCCAGTATCCGTGCCCTTTTTTTGCGATTTTCTGTTTTCTGTCAAATAAAAGAAAAGGATGTCGGTGTCTCTGCATTGTGAGAGACATGCCGAAACGGTATAATGAAGAGACGATGATTTGTTGAGAAGGTTAGGTGACGTACTTGTGCAAAGAGTGACAAATTGTGTGCTGCAGACAGATGATCAGGTTCTCCTTCTCCAAAAGCCGAGACGGGGCTGGTGGGTCGCGCCCGGCGGGAAGATGGAAAGCGGCGAATCCGTCAGAGATTCCGTCATCAGAGAGTACAGAGAAGAGACGGGCATTTATATACTAAATCCGCAGTTAAAAGGCGTGTTTACCTTTATTATTAAGGAACAGGAACAAATCGTGTCAGAGTGGATGATGTTTACTTTCGTCGCCGACTCGTACACGGGGCGGAATGTCGCTGAATCAGAGGAAGGCGTTCTGAAGTGGCATGACGTAAAAGATATCCACAGCCTTCCGATGGCCCCCGGAGACGGGCATATCCTTGATTTTATGATCAAGGGCCAAGGGCTTTTGCACGGCACCTTTACGTATACGCCGGACTTCGAGCTGCTCAGCTATCGTTTAGATCCGCAGCTTATCAAATAAAAGAAAGACCGCAGGGGGGAGAAAGATGAGTATGAATGAAAACCATGATATTCAGCTCGTCATCATTACGGGAATGTCTGGAGCGGGGAAAACCGTCGCCATTCAAAGCTTTGAGGATCTCGGCTATTTTTGCGTCGACAATCTGCCGCCTTCCTTGCTGCCGAAATTTTTGGAGCTGATGAAAGAATCAAGTTCAAAAATGAGCAAGGTCGCGCTTGTCATGGATCTGCGGGGACGTGAATTTTTTGACAGGCTGATTGAGGCGCTGGACGAAATGGCGGAAAATCCGTGGATTACACCGCGCATTCTCTTTTTAGACGCTAAGGATTCCATCCTTGTGACGAGATACAAAGAAACGAGGCGTTCTCACCCGCTGGCCGCTACCGGGCTTCCTCTCGAAGGAATCGCGCTGGAACGCCAGCTGCTTGAAGAATTGAAAGGGCGCTCTCAGCTGATCTATGACACATCGGATATGAAACCGCGTGATCTGCGTGAAAAAATCGTGGCGCATTTCGCCACGAACCAAGGTGAAACATTTACAGTGAACGTAATGTCATTCGGTTTCAAATACGGGCTTCCGATAGATGCCGACCTCGTGTTTGATGTAAGGTTTCTGCCGAATCCGTTCTACATTGAAAGCATGAGGCCGCTTACGGGGAAAGATGAGGAAGTGTCATCCTATGTGATGAAGTGGAACGAAACACAAAAGTTTATTGAAAAGCTTGTTGATCTGCTCGGCTTTATGCTTCCGTCTTATAAGCGGGAAGGTAAAAGCCAGCTTGTCATCGCGATCGGCTGTACGGGCGGCCAGCACCGCTCCGTCACGCTCGCTGAGTATTTGGCTGACTATTTTAAAAAAGATTTCTATACTCATGTCACTCACCGGGACATTGAAAAGAGAAGCCGGAAATGAATAAGAAGCCGAAAATCGCAATCTTCGGCGGCGGAACGGGTCTGTCCGTGCTGCTTCGGGGGTTAAAGCAAAAGCCCGTTGATATTACGGCGATTGTGACAGTTGCTGATGACGGCGGAAGTTCAGGCCGTCTGCGGGATGAACTTCAAATTCCGCCGCCGGGTGACATCCGTAACGTACTGGCTGCTTTGTCAGATGTTGAGCCGCTCGTTGAAAATCTGTTTCAGCACCGTTTCAACAAAGGAAGCGACTTAACCGGACATTCGCTCGGCAATTTGATTTTGGCAGCGATGACAAATATAACCGGTGATTTCTTTCACGCTGTCACCGAAATGAGCAAGGTGCTGAATGTCCGCGGCAGAGTGCTGCCGGCTGCCAACACCAGTGTCGTTCTTCACGCTGAAATGGAGGACGGGCAGGTCGTCTCCGGAGAATCGACAATCCCTTCTTACGGCCAGCGGATTAAACGGGTGTTTCTTACGCCTGAAAAAATTGATCCGCTTCCGGAAACGATTGACGTCATCCGTCAGGCCGATTTAATCATTATCGGTCCGGGAAGCCTGTACACAAGCATTCTTCCGAATCTGCTCGTACCGAAAATCGGAGAGGAAGTCGTCAAGGCTGCGGCCAAAAAAGTATATATATGCAACGTCATGACGCAGCCCGGAGAGACGCTGCAATACAGTGCGGCCGACCATGTCAAGGCGCTGAACGATCATATGGAGCAGCCGTTTATCGACACGATCTTAATCAACAATGAGGAGATCCCTGACGAAATCAAAAGCAAATATGCGAAAGAGCTGGCCCGGCCCGTCGACTTCAATGTTGAAAAGCTGAAATCCATGGGGCTTGAGGTCATCAGGGATCAGATTATCACGTATAAAAATGGCGTAATCCGTCACGATACACATAAAGTGGCTTCTCTTCTTGTCGATTTATTAAGGGACTAGAGGCCTTTTGAAATGAGGTGGCTAATATGTCATTTGCATCGGAAACAAAAAAAGAACTGACGAACCTGGAAGTGAAGGACTGCTGCGCCAAGGCGGAGCTGTCCGCGCTGATTCGGATGAACGGTTCACTGTCATTTTCAAACCGCCATCTCGTGCTTGACGTTCAAACCGAAAATGCGGCGATTGCCCGCCGTATTTATACATTGCTGAAGAAACAATATGATGTATCGGTCGAACTGTTAGTCAGAAAAAAAATGCGGCTGAAAAAAAACAATGTTTATATTGTGCGCTTTTCTGAAAATGCAAAGCTGATTTTAGAGGAATTGAAAATCCTCGGAGAGAACTTTGTATTTGAACGGAATATTTCTGAGGAACTGGTGGCGAAACGCTGCTGCAAACGTTCTTATATGAGAGGGGCGTTTTTGGCGGGGGGATCTGTGAATAATCCCGAAACATCGTCGTACCACTTGGAAATCTTCTCGCTTTATAAGGAACATAACGATTCATTATGCGCGCTGCTGAATGAATTTCATCTGAACAGCAAAACGCTTGAACGGAAAAAAGGCTATATTACGTATTTAAAAGAGGCGGAAAAAATCACTGAATTTCTGAATGTCATCGGCGCTCACAATTCACTGCTGCGTTTTGAAGATGTGCGGATTGTCAGAGACATGAGAAACTCAGTGAACCGCCTCGTCAATTGTGAAACAGCAAACTTAAACAAAACCATCGGTGCTTCTCTCAGACAGGTGGAAAATATTAAATACATTGATGAACGGATCGGTCTTGAAGCGCTGCCGGAAAAGCTTCGCGAAATTGCGCAGCTGCGGATTGATTATCAGGAGGTCACGCTGAAAGAACTGGGGGAAATGGTTGCAAGCGGGAAAATCAGCAAATCCGGCATCAATCACAGGCTGAGAAAGCTCGATGAAATCGCAGAACAGCTGCGTACAGGACAAAGCATCACTTTGAAATAACCGTACAGAAAAGGGGAGATCTTATGGTTCAGGGGAAAGTGGAAGTGCGTTTAAAGACGGGATTGCAGGCGCGTCCCGCTGCATTGTTTGTACAGGAGGCAAATCGTTTTGCATCAGATGTGTTTCTTGAGAAAAACGGCAAGAAAGTGAATGCCAAAAGCATTATGGGATTAATGAGTCTGGCGGTCAGCACGGGGACGGAAGTCACTCTGATCGCTGAAGGCGACGATGAAAAGGAAGCGCTGGAAAAGTTGTCCGCTTATGTGCAGGAAGAAGTGTAAACACTTTGTAAGGGGGACGGAACGATGAATGAGTTTCTGAAAGATTGTTATCAAACGATAGGCTGGGAAAAGGATTCCCTCGATTTCAGCAACCTGCCGGAGTTTTTAAAGGCGCTCGCATATCGGTTTCCGTTTGAAAATCGCGCGGTTTTGTCCAAAAAAGAATATGACGTCACGAAAGAAGGACTGTGGCGGCACATGGTGAAGGAACCTCATGGCGGCCTTTGTTATGACTTGAACGGACTGCTTTATTTCATCCTGAAAGATGCCGGATTTGATGTCAAATTGATCCGCGGAACGGTCTGGAAAAACGGCTGGGCGCTGCCCGGCACACATGCGGCCGTACTTCTTTCCGCCGGGGGGAATGAGTACATCGCTGATGCAGGCTTCGGCCTCAATCTCGCCATGCAGCCTGTGCCGATGTCGGGAGACGAGACGGTATCAGCGGCCGGAGCGTTCCGCGTGAGGATAGAAGAGACGGAATTCGGAACATACCTGCTTGAAATGAACAAAGGGGACGGCTGGCAGACAGGTTACGCATTTTCGCTTGAAGAAATCGATGAAAAGGACCTCAAGTCTATGAAACAAACAATCTTTGAACATGAACGCTCTCCTTTCAACAAACGCCTGCTTGCTTCTAAGCGGACACCGGAAGGGCACATGGTTCTGTCTGAACGCAATATAACAATAAAAAAACACGATGGCACGGCGGAAAACAGCAGAATAGACCGGTCAGAGTTTGAAGAAAAATTTACTGCTCATTTTATATGAAGCTCGCAGGTTCTCTGCAAAAAAAAACGGCCTCCGCAGGGAAGCCGTTTTTTGTATGTGTTTATCTCATTTTTGTAAAGGTTTTATAATGATCTGTCGTCTTATAAATCAGCCAGTCGCTTGAGTAAAGAATCCGGTCTGAATTTCTGAAGCCTGATGTATAGTTAATATCCGCTTCACGCCACGTCCGTCCGCTTTTGGCAGGGAGTTTGCCTTCCCTGTTTGAGAAGATGTCTCCGCCGATGCTTTTCCCCGGAGCGACGTCTGCAAGATTCCCCTTTGATGCAACCCAGCCGAGGGCCTGTGCTTCTGATTTTGTAATGTAATTATCAGGAAGCTTATGATAGGTCTGAAGATAATCCGCAACCCCGTCAAACGTGTTGATAACCTGTGCTTCAGTGTGCGCCTTGTGAGAAGATGTATCCGTCTTGGCAGCCGTTGAAAACAGCATCCCCGCCGCGGAGAACAGCACCAGCAAACAAACGGAAATCCACGATAATCGTTTTTTCAAAGCAATACCTCCCATTTTTATCATGTGAAGCTGATTCCTTTTCATTGTATCAGCATCGAGAGAAAGGAATAGAAAGAATTTAAAAATAGTTCTTTTGATCTAGCAAAAAATAAACCCCGGCTGAAACGGCCGGGATTTTTCATCTCATTGAAATTCCTTCGTGAGGTTTTTCGGCGTTTTTCCGTATACGGCGTCAATCATGTTTTGTGCGGCTTGCTTGAACATATTCAAACGGATTTTTGCCGTTGCTGACCCGATATGCGGAAGCAATGTGACGTTTTCCAGCTGCAGGAGCGGATTGTCTTCGGCGATCGGCTCTTTTTCAAACACATCTAAACCGGCGCCTTTTATCCAGCCCTCCTGCAATGCGCGGATGAGCGCTTTCTCATCAACCGTCTTTCCCCGGGAAATATTGACGAAACATGCCGTATCTTTCATCAATTTAAATTCCCGCTCTCCCATCATATGATACGTTTCGTCAGTAAGCGGCGTAATTAACAGCACAAAGTCTGATGTTTTCAGCAGTGTATCTAAGTCGGCATATGTAACCCCGAGTTCCTTCTCAGCATCCGGTTTTCTGCTGCGATTATAATACAGCACGTCCATATCGAAGCCGAATTTTGCCCGTTTGGCAGCTTGTTCACCGATTCTGCCCATGCCGATAATTCCTAATGTCTGATGGTGGACATCCATACCGAAAAGAGATTCTTCCTCAACGGTTCCCCATTTGCCGGCGCGGACGAATCGATCCAATTCGGCAACCCGTCTGGCGGAAGACAGGATTAATGAAAAAGCCAGATCAGCGACAGTGTCATCTAAGGTGTACGGCGTATGCGTGCCGACAACCCCGCGTCTTTTCATTTCTTCAATATTAAAATTATCATAGCCGACAGAATTATTGCTGACGACCTTCAGCTTCGGCGCGTGATCCAGTAAATCACTGTCAATCGCCGTTCCGGATGTCAGCAGCCCTTCAGCATCTTTCATTTTTTCGTACAGTTCTTCTTTTGGAATGGTATCTTCTTTCCAGATGTCATACCGGCAATGCTCGCCTATCATTTGTTCGACTTCCGGCGGTATCGATTTCGCGATGAATACATAGGGTTTCAACGGGCTTCTCCTCCTTTGTCTTTCTTCTCTATTTTATTATATAAGAGAAGCGGTAACGTGAGAAATATTCAAACGCATCACGATAAATTTCTGGTTCTTTTGAACTTAAAATGAAAGAAAAAGAAATGTACATGCTTGGTTTCTCCAAACAATAACAGAATCCGCCTATATTTCTGAAGGCAAAATGAGCGGAACCGCTGTTTTCAAAAGCTTTATAGGTTGGTGTAAAGATAAATTTTATTATTTTTGAAAGATATAAATGAACATAATCTGAATTTACAGTCAAATTATCGTGTCTTTTTTTGAAAGCGCTTTTGAGGCCTTTTTCTGTGCTATAATTCCTTACTGTAAGCTGGGTAAGAAGGCTTGCAATACAATCGGATGGGAGATGAATAGAAAAATGGTTTCTTTATCAAGCATTTTGGAGCACAACCAGCAGTTTGTCCAAGAAAGGAAATATGAACCTTACCAAACGACAAAATTCCCGAAAAAAAAGCTTGTCATCGTATCCTGTATGGATACAAGGCTGACGGAGCTTCTGCCGCAGGCGATGGGACTCAGAAACGGCGATGCCAAAATCATAAAAAACGCGGGAGCCATTGTTTCTCACCCATTTGGAAGTGTCATGCGGAGCATTTTGGTTGCCGTTTATGAACTGCAGGCAGAGGAAGTCTGCATCATAGGTCACCGCGAGTGCGGAATGTCGGGATTAAATGCGGCTTCCATATTAAATAAAGCAAAAGAGCGCGGCGTTGAGGACAAATGTCTCAGCCTTCTGCAGCATGCGGGAGTCGATTTGGAAACATGGCTGACCGGTTTTCACAGCGTCGAAGAAAGCGTGGCCCACAGCGTGAATATGGTCAGGCATCATCCGCTCTTGCCTGAAGAGGTGCCGGTGCACGGGCTGGTGATTGATCCGGGGACGGGGATGCTGGATGTTGTCGTTGACGGTTATGAAACAGTCAAAGGAGGATGCAGCTGACGATGCAATTTACCGGCAGATATCAGGGATACAATTTGCAGAAATTTCAGAAAGACCTAGTCGCGGGAATTGTGGTCGGAATTGTAGCGATTCCACTGGGAATGGCCTTTGCCATCGCCTCGGGGGTCGGTCCGGAATACGGGCTTTACACCGTTATTGTGGCCGGAATTCTGATTTCGCTGTTGGGCGGCTCTAAATATCAGATCGGCGGGCCTACGGGGGCGTTTGTTCCCATTTTGTTTGCCATTGTGATGCAGTATGGTTTTGAGAATTTACTCGTAGCCGGTTTTATGGCAGGCGTCATGCTCGTCCTGTTTGGCGTATTTAAGCTCGGAAAGATTATGAAATTCGTGCCGAAGCCGGTGATCGTCGGATTTACGGCCGGAATCGCGGTGCTGATTTTCTCGGAGCAGATTGCCCATTTTCTCGGTCTGCGCGATATCCAAAAGCATGAAAGCTTTATCCTCAACATTGCGGAAATAGGCAAGAAGATCGGAACCCTTAATTTATACAGCATCCTCATCGCGGGAATTGCTTTGGCCATTTTGCTGTTATCAGCCAGGCTGATGCCGAAGATTCCGGGCGCGCTTGTGGCGCTGCTTGTCTCTACAGCCGCGGCGGTCGTGTTTTTTCCTGACAAAATGGCGACAATCGGTTCTGCTTACGGGGAAATCCCGCGGCAGCTTCCGGCTTTCCAGCTTCCTGATTTCTCAATCGATAACATGATCATGATGTTTCCGTCGGCTCTGATCATTGCGCTTCTCGGCGGACTTGAGTCCATATTATCGGCGATGGTCGCGGACAATATGAAAGGATCAAGGCATGACAGCAATAGGGAGCTTGTCGGGCAGGGCATCGCCAATATGGCAGCGCCGCTTTTCGGCGGTATACCGGCAACGGGAGCGATTGCGCGGACCGCAACAAATATTAAAAACGGCGCAGTTTCTCCGATTTCCGGTGTTGTCCACGGAGTCACCGTCCTCCTCGTCCTGCTCGTCTTCGCCCCGCTTGCCGTTCACGTACCGCTGGCAAGCATGGCGCCGGTATTGATGGTTGTGGCTTGGAACATGAGTGAGCGGAGGGAAGTCGCCAATATGATGCGGCTGAAAAACACTGATTCATTCGTACTGGCGGCAACCTTTTTGCTGACGGTTCTGTTTGATTTAATCATCGGCGTTTCTGCCGGTCTCGTGCTCGCTTTTGTTTTCTTTATCAGAAAAATGAGCGAATCAACACGTATCAAAACACCGCATGCCGCTGTCAAATCGGTTAAAAATGATTCGTCCGTCAGCACATATTCCATTGAAGGGCCGCTGTTTTTCGGTTCAATTGATTCACTGGAAACATCGCTGCTGGAGAGGCTTCAGGAAAAGCCGAAGACGCTTATTCTGCTGATGAATAATGTACATTACATGGATACCTCCGCAGAAGCGGTGCTGGGGAATGTGATGAACCGGATCAAACGGCATAACGGGAGATTGATGATCGTCGGATTGCAATCACAGCCGAGAGAGCTCATCCGGAAGACGGGGCTGTTTCATAAAATCGGGAAACAGCATTTCTTTGAGCATCAGGACGAGATAACGGGATAAATTCAGATACGGCCTGTCCATGAAAAAGCGGACAGGCCGTGTTTTTATTCGGTTTCAAAGCGCTTGATCAGTTTTTCCTGATGGGCTTTCATCGCATCTTCTAACGTGATGCCGTACTTATCAGCAAGGATGGCCAGATTTCCGAGGACGTCACCCATTTCTTCAATCAGCTCCTGCCTGCGTTCAGCCTGGGTCGCGTCTTTTTCATCCGGCCGGTCTCTGCCGATTTCATATGCTCTTACCGCCCGGGCGAGCTCACCCGCCTCTTCCATTAAAAAACCGATTCTGATAAATGGCCCGTACGCCGTCCATCCTCGTTTTTCATAAAAATCTTTCGTCCATTGTTCTGCTTCAGCCATCTGCATGTGAAACACTCCTTATGTCCTGTATGATTCTTATTGATATTATCATATAGAGATGGGACAATATATAGTGTATTTTGATTTATTGATGTACATATATAGATATGGAGATGAAAAAATGAAAACCATTTGTGTATTTGCGGGGTCAAACCCGGGGGTAAATGAAGAGTACAAACGCAAAGCGGCCGAACTGGGTGAATATATGGCGGAGCAGGGAATCGGCCTTGTTTACGGCGGTTCACGGGTCGGTCTGATGGGAACCGTCGCCGACGCGTTAATGGCAGGCGGCGGAAAAGCTGTCGGCGTCATGCCGAGCGGACTGTTCAGCGGAGAGGTTGTTCATCAGAATCTGACGGAGCTGATTGAAGTCAGCGGCATGCATGAGCGGAAAGCGAAAATGAGTGAACTTGCCGATGGGTACATTGCCATGCCCGGCGGCTTCGGAACATATGAAGAGTTATTTGAAGTGCTATGCTGGGCGCAAATCGGCATTCATCAAAAACCGATCGGACTGTACAATGTGAACGGGTATTTTGAGCCGATGATGAAAATGGTCAAGTACAGCATTCAGGAAGGATTTTCGAATGAGTCTCATTTGAAGCTGATACACAGTTCCTCCCGGCCGGATGAGCTGATTGAGCAGATGAATCGGTATACATACCCGATTTTAGATAAGAAATGGCGGGAATTGTAAGGAAGAGGTCTGAAATATGTTTCGACGGTTGCATCTAACCATTCTGATGGAAAATTCTCCGCCTATAGAATACCTTTTCTTTCTGGAAATCGTTTTCTCTTTCTCATGCGTATCACACCTTTCTTCATGATAAGACATATGTATGAGAATAAGATGAGAAAGAGAATGCTGTTGGGGTTGAAAGAAGAACATCCATTTCCTCAGAGGAGATGGATGTTTTGCGGTTTGCAGACTGTATGCGTTTACAACTTTTGTTGCACGAATGTTTCCTCCGATATGAAATCATCCTGCTGCATCTTTTGTTTTTTGGAACTGATTCCAAATATACCGACTGTCAGTGCACAAAGAAACCAGCAGCCTGTAAAAAACAAGAAAACACTTAAAAATCCGTAGCCTGAATACAGGAAACTGACGACAAAGGGACCGGCTACATTCGCAAGACGTCCTACGCCGTAAGTGAGGCCATTTCCAGACGCCCTGGCTTCAACCGGATATAATTCCGGCGTATAGGCATATGCGATCGAACTGAAAGTACGCTCAAACATATGCATGAGAAATCCGCATATGACAATGACCATCGGCAAAGGATTGATGCCGTAAAAGAATCCAAGCGCCATAATAATTAACGATAAAACAGAAATGGCCCACTTTCGATCCACACGGTCAGAGATTTGCGACGCAATGAGAGCGCCCAGCGGGGCACCGATCGTTCCCAGAGTGACGTATACGATAGACTCATTCATTGATACGCCTTCTTTTACCAAAAGGGTGGGAACCCATGTGCCAAAGCCTTGAATTGCAATCGTGGAAGCAGCCCACATCGTCATTAAAACAAAAGTTCTTCCTGCCAAAGGCTTTTGAAATAACGTCCGATATGGAACGGATTTTACAGCGGTTTGTCTGCTTCGCAGAGCCGGAGCTGGTTCAGGCAGTTCACCCTTTTCTTTTTCTGCTTTTGCCTCCAGTTCAAGCAGAATGCGGTGTGCTTGTTCGCTTTTTCCTTTCGTGTCCAGCCATTTCGGTGATTCTTCCAGTTTTCTGGCGATCAGCGGAAAAAAAATACCGACCGCGCCGAATAGAAAGATAAACCGCCAGCCGTAAGAGGCGGACGGCACGACCAATTTAGCCACCCAGCCGGCTGCAGGAATTCCGCATATGCCGATTGTAATACAGATTGCCTGGTATTTACCCTTAGTTGCGGATGGGAAAAATTCGCTGATATACGTACTTGCCACAATCGTTGTGGCGCCGATACCTAAACTCGTAAGAAATCTAAAAACACCGAGTATTTCTGGGCTCCAAGCCAGAGAAGAGAGGAGGGAGAAGAAAGAGAAAAAGGTGACAACCAGAATTAAACCTTTTTTCCTTCCGAAACGGTCTGAAAACCATCCTCCGGCAGAGGCGCCGATAAACATTCCGAAATAGGAGACAGACGTAATAAAAGCGATGGTATGAGTAGAAATGTTCCATTCCTTTAAAAGTGAAGGCGCCGCATATGAAAACGTATTTAAATCGATAAAATCAAAAAAGTAAGCGAATGAAAGGATAACGAGCACTGCTTGATGGGCCCTTGAAAAAGGCAGTCTGTTTAATCGATTAGACGCATTTACATTGATCATCTCGTATTCCTCCGTTTATCTTTGACTTGTCTGAAGACTGGTATTAACCAATGTGATTCAGCGTATTCAGGTTGTAACTTTGCTTTGTAAACACATAGCCTTCAGAGATTTTTCTTGCTGTGCGTACTACTTTAATCGTTGTTCCATCCGGATCAGCATCTGCCTCGGTTTCTAAAATGCCGCTTGGATGTCCCAATCGAATTGTTCTGCCATAGAATGAAAATTCAGATAATATTGTATCCTGCAATAGCATGCCGGCAGTCGTACAAACCGCCCCTGTAATGGCTAAAGCTTGATGCGGTTTTTGCATGGACATCATACGAATGACAAGATCCATCTCTTCTGCGTGTCTCTTTATCCCTTTTGTATCGATATAATCCGCTGGAGATGAGATTAATGTTAGTTTTGGTACGGCCGGTGATTTTGCAGCAGCCTCATGTCTCGGAGCGAATCTGCATTTCTCGGCTGCAATCGATCGGATCATTTCGAGCTTTTCCAATATATCCGGAGTATATTCATCCGGAAGTTCTAAGCCGGTAAGCCCCGTGTCCTCTGCTTTTACAAAGACAAGCGGATTAGCGTAATCAATAATCGAGACCGAGATATTTCCATACGGTGTATCGAGAACATCAATAGGCTGACCAGTGGGAAACAGCTTACCGGTCACCGCTCCTTCAGCCTGGTGAAATGAAAGATAAATAGGAGAAGCTGTACCTGGAACCCCGGGGATAGAGCAGTCCCCCTGGTAATGAAATGTTCCATTTCTGACTTCAACTTCTGCTACGATCACTTTTTGAGTGTTTGTATTTAACATTCTGACTTTTGTAACCGGCTCTTCAGCTTGAACGAGCCCTTTCTCAATAGCATAAGGGCCTACGGCAGAAGAGATATTTCCGCAATTGCCTTTGAAGTCGGTAAAATGGTCAGTCAAACTGACCTGAGCAAACGTATACTCAACATCTGCATCCTTTCTGGCGGATTTCTTAATAATGGCTGCCTTGCTTGTGAGAGAATGGCCGCCGCCGAGACCGTCAATTTGTCTCTCGTCAGGGCTCCCCATAATGTCTAAAAGAAAATCGCTCCATAGGTTTGTATCGTCTGGCATGTCTTTTTGATGAATAAAAACGCCTTTGCTGGTGCCGCCTCTCATGACGGTTACAGGAACTTTTTCCATGCTGTCTCATCCTTACATCATTTTGTGTGGATAAAAAGGTACCGGTCCCTTTGGAAAATATCGTATGATAAATAAGGATTATAAGTAAAACATATAATTTTTATAAAGTTGAATAAAAAACTTTTATAATAGGAGGAAATTTTATAGCAGAAAAATATTTTGGGGGATTTCATATGGATGAAAAGGATTGGATTGTGCTCATTACATTATTCGAAGAAAAAAATATGACGAAGGCGGCAGAGCGATTATATATGACACAGCCGGCGTTAAGTTATCGGCTCAAAAACCTGGAAGCACAATTCGGAGTGCGCCTTTTTTATAAAAGAAAAAAAGGGATGGAGTTCACTTCAGAAGGTGAACATCTGGTTGATTATTCGAAAGAGATGCTGCAGGAATTCAGAAGAGTGAAGGATGATATGCTCAATATGAGCCATGAAGTCAGCGGGGTTCTCAGATTAGGAGTCTCAAGCAATTTTGCTCAGTATAAGCTCCCGGCGATTCTAAAACGGTTTTCTGATCAGTATCCGTCTGTTCAATTCCACGTCAATACGGGATGGAGTGCGAAGGTGATGGATCTGCTTCATCATTCGGGGGTACACCTTGGGATTATGAGGGGAAATTATGATTGGCAAGGGGAAAAACAACTGCTAAATGAAGAGCGGCTGTACCTTATTTCAAAAACTGAAATCAACAGTGAGGACCTTCCTAAATTGCCGATGATTTATTATCAAACTGATGCTTCTTTGAAAAGTTTGATTCAAAAATGGTGGAATAACCAATTTACTGAACCGCCTTTCATTGCGATGGAGGTAGACAGGCAGGAAACCTGTAAAGAGATGGTGAAAAACGGTCTCGGTTATTCTGTTGTGCCGGAAATCTGTCTTCAGCCTTCTGATGAATTATACACATTGGCGCTATCCTATAAAAATAACGAGCCTGTGATACGCGATACTTGGCTTATGTATGATTCTTCAGCGTTAGAATTATCTGTCGTCAAAGCATTCATTACTTTTTTGAATGGGAATAAAGCATAAAAAAACCTGCAAGAGACATCAGCTCTTGCAGGTTTTTTGGGCATTACTTCTGGTCTTCTGTATTGCGTGTCAGCACTTTATCGATTAAGCCGTATTCTAAGGCTTCATCAGCTGATTTGAAGTTGTCGCGGTCTGTATCGCGCTCAATGACTTCAAGCGGCTGGCCGGTACGTTCAGCAAGCACTTTGTTTAATTTGTCGCGAAGCAAGAGAATGCGTTTTGCCGCGATTTCAATTTCTGTCGCCTGTCCTTGCGCTCCGCCAAGCGGCTGGTGAATCATAACTTCACTGTTAGGAAGCGCGTAACGTTTGCCTTTTTCTCCGGCTGCAAGTAAAAATGCTCCCATAGAAGCGGCCATACCGATGCAGATCGTGGATACTTTCGGTTTAATGAACTGCATTGTATCATAGATTGCCATACCGGCAGTGATTGATCCGCCAGGGCTGTTAATATAAATGGAAATATCTTTTTCAGGGTCTTCCGCTTCAAGGAATAAAAGCTGTGACACGATGGAGTTCGCAACGTTGTCATCAATCGCAGATCCAAGCATGATAATACGGTCCTTCAAAAGACGGGAGTAAATGTCATAAGCTCTTTCTCCGCGGTTCGTTTGTTCAATGACTGTAGGTATTAAATTCATAATGCTCCTCCTTCACCTTTTAGGTAAGTATGTATTTACATGATACATTTTTGGTCAATAAAGGTCAAACAAAACGCTGACCAAAATGCCAACCTTTTCTTCTAACACCATTTTTCCCATAAAACAAAAAGTTCAAACAGCAAAGTGGAAATGAGGATGATCAGCGCCGGAGCCTTGAGAAAATGATATGGCCGGAGCGCTCAAAATAGACCGCAATCGCGTCGCTACGTACGGCTTTTGGAAGGGTCTGACTACGTTGTCCGTCCTTCCAAAAGCCGTACCGGCAAATATGTTTCCAGCGGCAAATCATCAAATTCGCCTTCAATTTCTTTTGCTAAAATCTCGATGGCTGTTTTGGAAATCAATTCAATCGGCTGCTGGATGGTCGTTAAGTCCGGCAGAACCGATTGAACGGTTTCAGTGCCGTCATAACCGATCACTTTTAATTGATTCGGGATGTCTATTCCCCGTTTTTTGGCCTCGGTCATCACTGCAGCCGCCATGATATCATCGCTGGCAAAAATTCCGTCGGTGTCAGGCTGTTCATCGAATAATGTTGAAATAATGTCATGGTAATGCTGATAAAAGGGTACTTCATATGTAATAGGCTTCCGTCCGTGTTCATGCATAACGTCTTCGTATGCTTTTCTTCTGAGGTTTGCCGGTGTTTCGAGTTCAATCGGGCCGTTGATATGGACGATGTGCCGGCACCCTTTTTCAATCAGCAGTTCTGCCGCCTTTTTTCCGCCGTCATAGTTGTCTGAGCCGACGACGGGAATCGTGTCCGATAAGTAATGATCAATGGCGACAATCGGCAGATTTTGCTTGTGATCATTGAGAATTCCCCGGTTGTAAGTCACGGCGATCACGCCGTCCACTTGGTTTCTTATCAGCATCTCCAAATACTTTTCTTCCTTATCCTTTCGATGTAAACTGTTGCAAAGCAGCAGTTTGTAGCCCATGGACGTACAAATGCTTTCAATATGAAAGGCGAGTTCGCCGAAAAACGGATTGCTGGAGTTTGGGATGATAAGCCCTATTAAATTGGTTCGTTTTCGGAATAAAGAGCGGGCCAGATCGTTTGGAAAGTAATTGAGTTCTTCCATCGCCTTGTACACTTTTTCTTTTGTTTTTTCGCTGATATAGCCGCGGTTATTTAATACCCGCGAAACGGTTGTAGATGAAACTCCCGCTATTTTCGCAACATCATGAATGTTAGGCTTCATTCCCGTGCCCTCCTGCTTACTGAAATGGCTTACAATTTCCGTCACGCACTTATTTTAGAGAATCAGGCTGACATGTGCAAGGACATTCCGTGTTTCTGTTTTCATATAAAGAGGGTGCGTTTTGTTTGATTAAAATAATCAGAAAATAATATGTCAACCGATTGACATGTGGAACCGGTTGACATACAATTCTTTTTGAAAGCGCTTTATTCGCAGAGTGAAGGGAAGTGACGGGTATGGAGAGATGGCTGGCGGCAATAAAGTGAAAGAATCGAGCAACGGTGTAAAGTAAGCGCTTACTCAGAGCTCGCATGTATGTGATGAAAATGAAGAAGGAAGTATGCGGCTCTAAAACGGCTATTAAAAGGTCCTATTAAAGGAGCGGTGCAAATGAAAAGCTCAAAAAGTCTGTATTGGAAACTGAGTGCTTATTTCTTCTTTTTCTTTTTTACTTGGTCTTCCAGCTATTCTTTATTTGCGATTTGGTTAGGACAGGAAATCAATTTAAACGGATCAGCGACAGGCATTATCTTTTCTGTAAACGCCGTATTTGCTCTCTGCATGCAGCCTCTTTACGGTTTTATCTCTGACAAATTGGGGCTGAAGAAAAAGATATTGTTTATGATCAGCTGTCTTCTCATATTCACGGGTCCGTTTTATATCTTCGTCTATGGGCCGCTTTTACAATACAACGTCTTTCTTGGCGCCGTTGTCGGAGGCTTATATTTGGGAGCCGCTTTTTTGGCGGGGATAGGCGCGATTGAAACGTACATTGAAAAGGTCAGCCGTAAGTATGATTTCGAGTATGGAAAATCAAGAATGTGGGGCTCGCTGGGCTGGGCGGCGGCTGCATTTTTTGCAGGGCAGCTTTTCAATATCAATCCCAATATCAACTTCTGGATCGCGTCTGTTTCAGCCGTCATATTAACGGCCATTATCATGTCTGTGAAAATAGAAATGACCGATCATGAGAAAAACAGAGCGGATTCGGTCCGGTTAAAAGATGTGGGGCGGCTCTTTTTACTAAGAGATTTCTGGTTTTTTATGCTGTACATTATCGGGGTGACTTGCATTTACGGCGTATATGATCAGCAGTTCCCGATCTACTATGCGTCTTTGTTTCCTTCAGTGTCGATGGGTAACCAAGTATTCGGCTATCTTAATTCATTCCAGGTGTTTTTGGAGGCTGGCATGATGTTTCTTGCGCCTTTTATCGTCAATAAGTTCGGGGCGAAAAACAGTTTGATTTTAGCGGGGTTTTTAATGGCTTTCCGCATCGTCGGGTCCGGAATTGCAGTTGGGCCTGTAGGCATTTCATCAATGAAACTCATCCACGCACTGGAATTGCCGATTATGCTGATCGCCGTTTTTAAATATTTGGCTGCCAATTTTGATACGCGTCTGTCGTCCGTCCTTTATCTCGTCGGTTTTCAATTCGCATCTCAGGCAGGCGCGTCGATTCTGTCGCCGCTTGCGGGAGGATTATATGACAGTGCGGGGTTCCGTCAAACCTATCTCATCATGGGAATCGTCGTCTTTGGTTTTACCGTCATCTCCATATTTACTTTATTGGGCCCGAAACAAAACAGCAGGCGTGTCCAGCGTCTGCAAAAAATCGGATAGAGAGGATGTTACAAATGGATAGAATTCAGCAGGCGGAAGAAGCTTTGAAGGAAGCCGAGGGTAAAGTGAAACAAAGATATCGATTGGGGTACCATATTATGCCCCGGGCGAATTGGATCAATGATCCGAACGGTCTTATTCAGTTTAAAGGAGAATACCACGTCTTTTTTCAGCATCATCCGTATGATGAGCATTGGGGGCCGATGCATTGGGGACATGTAAAAAGTAAAGATCTCATTCATTGGGAGCACCTGCCGGTTGCCTTAGCTCCGGGCGATGCATTCGACCAAAGCGGCTGTTTTTCGGGAAGCGCGGTCGATGATCATGGAAGATTAGCCCTCATCTATACAGGACATAATATAATTGATCAAGAGAAAGACCTATTCTATCAAACTCAAAATATCGCTGTCAGCCAAGATGGAACCGTGTTTGAAAAGCTTCAGGAAAACCCTGTTATTGCGGAACCGCCGGAAGACAGCGCCCGTCATTTCCGCGATCCGAAAGTATGGAAGCATCGCGATGTTTGGTATATGGTCATCGGCAACTCTTCAAAAGAAAACGTCGGACGGGTCGTTTTATACCGTTCACCTGATTTGCGTGATTGGGAATACGCGGGGGTTCTCGCCCAAAGTGACGGTAATCTCGGCTATATGTGGGAATGTCCTGATTTCTTTGAATTAGGCGGCAAGCATGTCCTGCTGATTTCGCCCCAGGGGATCGAGGCGGACGGTGATTCATATCAAAATTTACATCAAACCGGTTATTTAATCGGTGACTATCATGATGAAACAAACAAATTTACACACGGCGCTTTTAAAGAACTGGATCACGGCCATGACTTTTACGCCGTGCAAACATTATTAGATGATAAAGGACGCAGAATTGCTATCGGGTGGATGGATATGTGGGAATCTGAGATGCCGACAAAAGCGGACGGATGGTGCGGTGCACTGACTTTGCCGCGAGAACTGACTTTGCGTGATGATCATAAACTTTTGATGAATCCCGTGGAAGAAACCAAGCAGCTGCGGAAAATGGAATATCGGGAATGTGCCGGACGATCGGTTTCAGGGAGTTACTTGACAAAGACATCCGAAGACCTGCTTGAAGTCCGAGCCGTGTTTGATGTAAACGATTCCGATGCCGAAGCGGCAGGCTTTAAGATTCGCGGCCTTGACGAAGAAGAACTTGTGCTGACATACAATCTAACGGATAAAAAGCTGACACTTGATTGCACCAAGATGGGGAAAGCGAAAGACGGTGTGAGAAGGGTGCAGACGGATACAAACGGCAAGCTGGCGCTGCGTATCTTTATTGACAGATCCTCAATTGAAGTATTCGCCAATCATGGAGAAACGACGATGACAAGCCGTATCTATCCGAATGAAGGCAGATTGGGGATTGAGCTGTTTTCTGAGAAAGGCGCCGTAAAGGTTGAGGAATTCACCTATTGGACGTTAAAGGACATTTGGAAAAGAAGCTGAAACGGGTGATTACCGCTTTTTTTGCAGTGTTTGAAAATGTACTGAGCCGGGGGCAGTCCGCCTGAAATGGGTTTTTTGTGAAAATCAATGCCGGTAAACGATGCAGGATTATGCTGCATGAGGACGCTGCATAATCCTGTTGTGCATTATCAAAAAAGAGTTGCTTTCTGCGCGTTTCTTTATTATAATATAAAGGTATCTGATTGAAAAAACGTGCGCTCGTAGCTCAGTTGGATAGAGCGGTGGTTTCCGGTACCACGTCTGTCGGGGGTTCGAATCCCTCCGAGCGCGTCTCAGTTAAGACGATAGGAAAAACCTCGCAGATGATAAATCTGCGAGGTTTTTTTATTTTATCTTGTTTTGAAACTGTTAACAAATGTGTCTCTGTTATGTTCGGTGCCGGCAATCAGCCGCGCACTTTCGCTGATCCGCTGTGCGAGAGCTTTTTGCGCCTTGCCTTCAAAGCTGTTCAAGAGTGCTGAATACACTTCATATAATTCATCTTTCAACGTATCCATTTCGAATGTCGGTTTCAGCGTTCGGCGGACTGTTTCCAGTTTCATCCCCGCTGCCTGCGTCATCCCTGTTTTCAGCATTTGCCGCTGCAGCCTTTTCTTCATCGGGTCGTCCTTGTGTTCTAAAAGTTCGTCTAATGTCGGCATTATGTATACACCTCTATCATCTTAACCAGTTTGCGAGCATCTGGTCTTTTTCCTGAAATTCGTCTGCTATTTTATGTAAGAATCCGCCGATCTCTTCAAGATCCGTGATCGCCGCCTGCAAAGAATCAATAAACGCCTGCTCAGCCTGAGTGTCATAAAAAATCGGGCCTTTATCGTAAGATAGCGCAATATCTTCAATGGTATTGGTCACGTCCTGTGCTTGAAGCTGATCATACAAGCCGTATCCGACTTGACCGTAGAATTCCGTTTTCAGCTCGGCGATTTTTTCATCGTGCTCCTGATAGGCGTTCTGCGCTTCTTTTTTCATCGTCCGCAAATCCTCAGCCATGGCCTGCACCTTTTCAGCCAGCTTCTTTGCGTTTGTCGGCGTTACTTTTATCGCGTCGCCGCTTCCGATCGCACCGGCCGGCAGAAGAGCGCCGAGGTTTTTGTCAAAGACTAATTCATCTCCGTTCGGATTTGCGATAGTTCCGTTTCTGTCGAACACGAAATTTGCTTCGTTTAAGCCGTGTGTATCCGGATTTCTCAGAATGACAGTAGTGAAGAAATAAGCGAGATTTTTTCCGATCTGCTCGCTCAATTTCCCATCAAGCCGCTGGTTTCGGCTGAACTGTGAGAGCGAGGGGTTTTTCGTATAAATTGTTGTCCCGTTGTGGCGGTCATATTCGTTCCAATAACCTGCCCCGACCATGTCGTCCGGATTGATAATTGACCGGATGTAAGGATCGTAAATGCCGCTGTTGATCTCTTTCTGTGTTTCCTCATCGTGCAGTTTCACGACGGAAGGACTGTTAAACGCGACGGCATACACATTATTATTCACCGCGCTGTATTCGGCCTCAGCGCCGCCAAGTGAATGGCCGGTTGTTGAAATAATCGTTGACGTTCCGGCATACTTTTTCTTTACGCTGCGTACCAGCTGATCGGCTTGATCGATTTGCGAAGTTTTCGTTATCAGCTTATACTTTCCGGTTGTGAGCATGGCGTCTTGAGAGGGCGTTCCGTGATAGGTTCCAAGTGTTTTCGAGGTATCCTTTGCGTCTTTTTTTACAATATAATGTACTTCTGTTTTCGGATCATTTCCGAAAACAATATTGCCGCCGTCCGCTTTTACGCCGTCATTAATCGGGTCTTTTCCGATATCGGTTCCCGCAAAGGCGACGACCACGTTTTCAGGGTTTTTTGATTTTGTCCAGTTACCGTTGTTCTTTTCAGCTTGTGACAGAACAACCGCGTCAAGTCCGGTATCGTTGTCCGATTTTATTTGATCGACGTACCATCTGGTGGAAGATTTAAATTTTAATGGCTTTTGTGTTTCTAAGTGATTCTTAAGAGTTTCATAATCATAAGATACTTGGCTTAAATAAAAGTATTCTCGGTCACTGATATTTGTTACATTGATGTTTTTAGACATGTACAACACCCCGGAGTTGATGTAAGATTAATCTAAGAAAGGATGAGTTTATGAAGAAATACATAATTATCCTAATCTCTGTAATAATTATAGCATTAGGAGGTATTTACATGAAGTACCAACATGATAAAAAAGAAGCAGAACAAGAACTTTTTATCCAAGCGAAAAATAAAATGAAAAGCTATATAAAAGCTAATTACAAAAATATAAAGCAAATTACATACATTAACGATTATAAAATAAATCCTATGGGTGGTATTTCCGTGAAGGGGTACTTGAATGGTAATAAGGAAAAAGAATTTTTCGGGCTTTATGACAAAACGAATGATGAAATAGGAGTTTCGTCAGTCGATGCGGAAGAGAAACCTGAGTGTCAGGAAAAAGAATGTGAATACTAAAAAGACGTTGGAATAGAGAAGAATTCTTTATGTTTATTTTATTGATTTAGCTGGCGAAATTACAGTTTAGTGATATTTGAATAATGTAATACCAAACGAATTTGCCGGTTTATATGATCCTCCAGATGACAAAATAGGGAGCTCCTCTGTGGATGCGGAAGAAAAATCTTAAGACGCCTAACTGGCGTCTTTATTTTTGTATTGGCTGGCCTCAAAAACTCTAACGGATAAATCCCTTTCCTTAAAGAGTAGCCATTCTTGTTTTTCTCCTTGTAATACACTTCTTTTTTCGGATCATTTCCGAAAACAATATTGCTGCCGTCCGCTTTTGCGCCGTCATTGATCGGATCTTTTGCGATATCGGTTCCCGCAAAGGCGACGACCACGTTCTCGGGGTTTTTTGATTTGATCCATTTTCTGCTTTTTGTCTTGATGCCTTTTGAGAATACAAAGGCATCAAGCCCCGTATCAGAACCCTGCTGCGCTTTCTCAACGTACCAATATGACGCTTACTTATTTTGTAAGGAGTTTTATATTTCATATGCAGGGCTAACATTTTATAATTGTAAGCTGCTTGACTCAAACAAACGGTAATATTCTTTATCTGTGACATCAGAGACGGTTATTTCTTTTCCTTTTGTGAAATATACATCACCTTTCTTATATTGTAAAATAGTTCCGAAAGGATGATACGCATGAGAAAATACATTATTATCCTAATTGTTATAATTATAGCAGTGGGAGTTTTTTTCGTGAAGCATCAATATGATAAACATAAAAACGAAGAAAAACTTGTGATTGAGGCGCAAGAGCACATGAAGAATTACTTGAAAAAAGACTATAAAAATGTAAAGGAAGTTCATTTTTCAAAAGACTACAATATCGATCCGACAGGCGGAGTTGAAGTTTCAGGCTACATAAATAATAATAAAGAAAAAGAATTTTCCGGTATATATGATCCAACGAATAAGGAGATAGGGATTTCAGTGGTCAATGCCGAAGAAAGGTAAAATACCCACCTCAGGATGAGTGGGTATTTATTTTGTTTAATTATCTTACAAGATTCGAGATATGTTTCTCATACAGTTCAAACCTATTCCTGAGATCAATCGCCTCTACCGTCTCATTTGTCGAGGTATCCCCGATATTAACGGTACAAATATCATGACAACTCAACGATAGGAAAAACGTCAGATCAGCATTTCACTCGCTTTAAGTTCCAATCTTAACTTGTCAGCAACAATCGCGATGAATTCTGAATTGGTTAGCTTTGCTTTTGACATGCTGAAAGTATATTCATATCGAGTTTTCGCTCATTTCGTTTACTTAAGAACGACAGTTATTTATAGGAAGGGGTTGATTTCCAAATGAAGAAAAAGTACATAATTATCCTTATTTTAATAATTATAGCAGTTGGGGGACTTTTTATGAAGCATTGGTATGATCAAAAGGAAAAAGAGTTTGCTCTACTCGAAGAAGCCCAGAATCATATGGAAAAGTTTTTAACAACGAACTATAAAAATGCGGATGATATCCATTTTTCTGAGAATTATTATATTAATCCAATGGATGGTATTAGTGTTAAGGGTTATACTAACGGAGAAAAAGAGTTTGAAGGTCTGTATGATCCAGGCAATAAAGAAATATTATCATATACGGTTGATGCCGAACCAAAAGAAGAATGTAAAGATAAGCTTTCTTTGTACAAGATAAATTAGCCTGCTCACTTGAGCTGGGCTAATTTTGTTTTATTGCTAGGATATCGCGAACCATCTTTCTAGTCCGCGAGCTGCATATGGTGCATGAAGCGGTAATGAATTTACACTAAACGAAAAAGACAAGGGTTTCGGCATTTGCCGCCCTTGTCTTTTTTGTTGAACACCTCTTTTTCCGGGTAAACTTTATCAGAGGCAGCTCATTATTTGACAGTCCATTTTAACAGCGTTACAATTAAACGTGTAAATAGTTACATGTTTAAGTGAACATAATACCTCGGGAGGTGATACGTCTTGAAGGAACCTTCTTTAAAAAAAGTGATGTCTCTGCAGATTGAAGTGGATGAACCGATCGTTGCGGGGCAGACTGGATTAGGGAAAAGGCAGTTGATTCCGATACGGGGCGGAACGGTCAGCGGCGCCGTAAAGGGACGTGTGCTTCCGGGCGGGGCAGATGCCCAGATCATTCGTCCGAACGGCCGGGTCGATCTTTCTGCCAGATATGCGCTGGAGACGGAGGAGCAAGAGGTCATCTATGTAGAGAACAACGGCATCCGCCAAGTCAGTGAACCGTTCCGCCAACAGGCTGCAGAGGGGCGCATCATTGATCCCGAGCACACGTATTTCCGCACTGTGCCTGTGTTTGAAACAAGCAGCGAGGCATATCAGCATCTGCAGGACCGGCTGTTTATCGGGGCTGCGGTCCGATTGCCGGATGACATTCGGTTAGATATTTATGAAGTTCAATAATAAGATGGAGAGTGAGTCAACATGGAAAACTTTATCGGAAGCCATATGATTTACACGTATGAAAACGGCTGGGAGTATGAAATCTATATTAAAAATGATCATACGATCGACTATCGGATTCATAGCGGAATGGTAGGCGGCCGCTGGGTGCGCGACCAGGAAGTGAATATCGTCAAGCTGACAGAAGGCGTATACAAAGTGTCATGGACTGAACCGACAGGCACAGATGTTTCCTTAAACTTTATGCCGAATGAAAAACGGATGCACGGAATTATTTTCTTCCCGAAATGGGTGCATGAGCATCCGGAAATCACGGTGTGCTACCAAAATGATTACATTGACGTGATGAAAGAATCACGTGAGAAATATGAAACGTACCCGAAATATGTCGTTCCCGAGTTTGCGGATATTACGTATCTCAACAATGCGGGAATCAATAACGAAACATTGATTTCAGAAGCGCCGTACGAAGGAATGACCGATGAAATCCGTGCGGGAAAATTAAAATAAGAGAAAAAACCCGGCAGCTTGGCCGGGTTTTTTGTATCCTTTTACGACAGGGTTTTGGTCATGATAAAGTCGACTTGTTTATCATCCCCCATATAAAAAGAGTGTTCTCCGGTTTGGACAAACCCCATTTTTTGATAAAAGGCGATTGCATTTTCGTTTTTTTCCCATACGCCCAGCCAGATGTTCTTTTTATTGTGTGCTGTTGCGATTTTCACAGCTTCATTCAGCAGATATTTGCCAAGCCCGTGTTTCTGATGGCTTTTTCTTATATAAATTCTCTCAATCTCAAGAGAATCATCCCCCATTTTTTCTGACTGTGCTTCGTTCATGTTGACTTTTACATACCCCGCAAGGTCATTATGATAATAAATAAAATAAAATTGAGAAGACGGATTGGATAATTCCTTTTTCAGCTGTTCAGAGCGGAATGCATTTTCCAAATAAGCTTTCATATTTTCTGTTGAATTTTGATCCTTAAATGTATCATTGAATGTTTCAATGCTTATCTCCCGGAGCTCTGTTATATCGTTAAGGCTGCACTTTTTTAATTGAATACTCATGGTCATACAGCTCCTTTCTTCATTTATCATATCAGCTGTTTTTTTGTTGTATTTGCAATGAAAATACCGTATAGTAAACATACCGTATTTTTGTTGTATTTGCAACATAAAATAAGAAAATGAGGACGATAAAGTGAAATATGTTTTTTATGTTTTAGGAATCATGATCTTGACCTTTGGTATTTCTGTCACGATTCAATCAGATCTTGGAACGTCTCCTTTTGATGCGCTTATTGTGGGATTATCCGTCCATGCAGGGCTTACCGTGGGAAGCTGGGAAATCATCATCGCTTTCCTGTTAATTTGCTGTAATTCAATGTTAAAAAGACAAAGACCGGAATTTACAGGGATGATTACGGCGTTTATAACGGGAATCGGGATTGATATGTGGCTTTTTTTCCTGCACCGAATCATAACGCCTGAACTATGGTACGGAAAGGCGGGCTGTTTTGCAATCGGTTTAGTTGTGATAGGGATAGGAACCGCAACCTACCTGCACACAAATTTCGCCCCGATCCCGGTTGATCGGTTAACGCTAATTGTCCGCGAATTAACCGGGAGAAGCATCTTTTTTTCAAGAACGGTCATTTACTTCATATTTTTCATACTGGCCGTGATGCTAAAAGGTCCGGTAGGCATCGGAACGTTATTAACCGTTTGTTTAGGAGGGGTCATTCTCCATTTCTTTATGCCGATTACCGGAAGATGGATAGACGGCATATTAACAGCATCTCCAAAGCAGGAAGAAACGAAAACCCGGTAACGGCGGTTTTTACCCGATTCTATTATTTTTCATTTCACCCGCATGTTTAAGGTATAATAAAAAAGGGGGAGGGATTTTTATGAGCGGTCAAAGAAAGCTCGTTTTTTACGGAGCTGTCAGCGCAGATGGCTATCTTGCGCGGGAAAATCATTCTTTAGATTGGTTAATCGGAACTGAAGGTGAAGACAGCACCGATTATGAAGCTTTCTATGAATCTGTCGATACGATCATCATGGGCAGAAAAACATACGAGGACATATTGGTTTTATTGCCTGAGGAATTTCCGTACAAAGGTAAAGAATGCTATGTGTTTTCGCGGACATTGACCGGGGGCACTGAACATGTGCGGTTTATTCATGAAGAGCCTGCCGATTTTATAAAAGCATTGAAACGCCAAGAAGGCAAGCGGATTTGGATTGTCGGCGGGAGTGATCTGCTGCACCCGGTTTTGGAGGAAAAACTTGTCGATGAGTTTATCATTCAGATCGCCCCCGTTCTGCTCGGCCGCGGAATTTCTTTGTTCAAACCCGGAGACCGGGAGACAGGGCTGAAGCTGACTGATGTCAGGCGCTATAAGCAATTTGCGGAGTTGCATTATGAAGTGAGATAAAATGAAGTGTATGAAAGAAACCCAGTAAAGGTTACCGGGTTTCTTTTTCATGTTTGTTTTTATGTTTTGAAATGGAGTGGGCCGGCCCGCATGAAAATCCTGCAACCATGATAACAACCCCTATCCACCTCACGGCATAGAAATCAGTGTCGCGCAGGAATATTAATGAAACTAAGGTCATAAGCGCCCCGATTATAACGGCAGCTGTGCCGATAATACTTGATTTCTCCATATAAAAACTCCTTTATGAATGTTTGGTTAACGTATTGGGTTAGAATATAACATATCAGGGTAATGCGGAAATGGATTTTCTGCGATGTCTGAAGTAAGATGAAAACGAAACGCCAAGGGAGCCGGCTCCCTTGGCGTTTTTTATGCTTGAAACAAGATGCGGCGTTTTGCTGAATCGGGATCACTTTCGACAGCGGTATCCGTGTTGAAAAGCAAAGTTTCGCGTGAATCGGTATCATATTCAGGCCAATTGAAGTGAGAGGTGTTCGGGTTTCCGGTTTTTGCAAAAGCGAGCCATGCGGATTGGATTTGTTTGGAAAGCTGTTCTGCGTCATCACCGAGCGGTTCTTGCAGCGTCTTTCTCAAAGAATCAAAGTTTCCGAACACAAACGGCAATTCCAGAGCGTGAACGGCTTTATGAAACGGCGGTGTTTCGCCATGCCAATCAAAGCGGTACATCCAGACCGGTGCGTGCTGCGACTGTCCTTGTGCGAAAGCGACAGCCGGCCGCCAGAAAATCAGATCCGTCATCATATCGATTTGTCCCTTTAATGAATGCGGATATAAATCTGCTGCTTGCTCGGTGCAGTTCTCTCCGAGGTAATAATGCAAATAATCTTGCTGCTTTTTCTCGGAATGAATGTCTGTATCAGGGGTGAAAAACAAATATGCTTCATCACGATTGGTTCCGATGATCATAGGTATGCCTTCTGCGGCCCCGTCTGCTATGGCTTTCACCGATTCCGCAGGCAATGTGGCCGGATCGATGGCGGGCTGAAACAAAAGCTGAAAAATGTTTTGATCTAGTGAGCGCCGCACTTTATCCGCAGTCTTAAGCAGGTCATTAACGGAAAGCTCCTGCAATTGATCAGTGCCGGCTTCATGAATAAATGCCGCCGCGATGTCTTTTGCCATGTCCGCCGGGATCGTATGAGAGGCGCCGCTTTCTAAAATGGCTTTATGAAACAGGCCTTTTGCGTCAGGCATTGCCATAAGGGAGGCGATGCTCATGCCGCCTGCCGATTCACCAAATATCGTGACGTTATCCGGGTCTCCTCCGAATTCAGAGATATTGTCCTTCACCCAGCGCAGCGCGGCGATCTGATCGAGCAGCCCGATATTGGCGGAATACGCGTCATGAATAGAAGACAAATGTAAAAAGCCTAACGGTCCGAGCCTGTAATTGAGTGTGACTACAATGACATCTCCGTCAGCGGCAAGGGCAGATCCGTCGTAAAGCGGTTCGCTTCCGGCACCTAAATAAAATGCCCCGCCGTGTATCCATACCATGACAGGCTTTTTTTCGCCCTCTGAATCGGGGGCGAAAACATTGAGGTAAAGGCAATCTTCAGATTGAGCCGGTATATCTCCGGAAAACGATATAGACAGCATATCATCCGGCTGCGGACAAACCGGTCCGAACGAATCGGCATGTTTTACGCCGTCCCAAGGTGCGGGCGGCTCCGGCGCTTTAAATCTGAGCTCTCCGACGGGCGGCTTCGCGTACGGTATGCCCTTCCATATGCGGGCACCGCGGCCGGCAGTTCCTTTCAGTGCGCCGGAGCGGGTTTGAACGGTAAGTTTTGTCATGATTTCATCCCCTTTTTTCTTTTCATTATAAACAGAGATGAAGACATGAAGCGAATAAAAGCCTTTTCATCAGCATATCATCAGTAACGCTTCCGTTCTAAAAATGATCTGACTTCCTGAACGGACAAGCCGAGTTCTTTGGCTTCCTGCATCAGCGCTTTCCATTCCTCAATGTTGGATTCAGTCAGTTTTCTGTTGCGGTAGGGTGCGGGCTCCGGGCGTTTTTCAGTCAGTTTGTTCGTAAAGGTGAACAGTTCTTCTTTCGGCATGCCTGACTGCACGGCCTGCACAAGGTGGATGCGCCACTCATCTTCCGTGCCTCCCATGTGATGCAGCATCGTTTCGGCATCAAAAAGCTCCGTCAGATCGACCTGCAGGGTGGCGGATACTTTTTTCAGAAATTGGATGGACGGATTTGAGTGAACCCCCCGTTCTATCTTGCTTAAATAAGATTTAGAGACACCTGCTTCAACTGCTAGCTGATTAATAGAGTAGCCTTTTCTTCTGCGGTATAAACGAATTATTCTTCCAATCATTGTGCTGAATTCTCCCCTGTATACTGGCATTTTTTGTTCATTATAAGAAATTTTTCGTTCTTTATAAAATTTAAAATTATAAGGTAAGTGCAGTAAATAAGAGGAAAATCATGATAATGTTCTTTAAAAAGAACTAAATGGCTTAATTTGAAATTTTCAAATTTCGACCTTTTCTTTTATAATCCAATCATTAACAGAAGGGGGCGTTTAAGCCTGATGCAATAAGGATGAGGCTGTAATTACATGAATGAGAATATGAGTTTTAAAGAATTATTTGACATTATTAAACACAGATTTTTACTGATTTTTATCATGACAGCAGTTGTAACGCTGGTGACGGGATACATCCAATTCCGGGTGATTTCGCCCGTTTATCAGTCATCGACCCAAGTGCTCATTCATGAAACAAGCGGTGAAAAAAATTCTAATCTCAGCGACGTTCAGCTGAATCTTCATTACAACAATACGTTTCAAACGATAATGAAAAGCCCGGTTGTGCTTGAGAAAGTGAAGCAGACGCTGCATCTTTCTGAGACGGCATCCGCTTTAAAAGCAAAGATCACGACAAGCAGCGAAACCGATTCAGAGATCATTACCGTAGCGGTGCAGGACGAGAATCCGAAACAGGCCGCCGCTATAGCGAACACGCTGATGAAGACATTTAAAAAAGAAGTCCGTGACAGGATGAATATAAAAGGCGTCATTGTTTTGTCTGAGGCAAAAGCATCGGAAAGCCCGATGGTCAAGCCTTCGCGCATCCGAAATATCATGATGGCGTTCGGTGCGGCTCTCATGGCGGGTGTGACGCTTGCGTTTTTTCTCCACTTTCTTGATGAAACCGTTAAAAGCGAGCGGCAGCTCAGCGAAAAAACAGACTTGCCTGTTTTAGGGGTTGTGTATGACATCAAAAATCAGCAGACACGGTCTGATGAAAAACATTTCGGGGAGTGAGGCGTTTGGGATTCAGAAAAAAGAAATCAAGAAGGGGACTGGCTCAAATATCCGTTTTACATCACAAATCATTGGTGGCTGAACAATACCGCACCATTCGGACAAATATTGAGTTCTCCTCTGTTCAGACCCATTTGCGCTCTATTCTCGTCACTTCTTCCGTTCCGGGAGAAGGAAAATCATTCAGCGCCGCCAACCTTGCCGCGGTATTTGCGCAGCAGGAAAAAAAGGTGCTGCTCGTCGATGCGGATTTACGAAAACCGACGATACACGAGACCTATCAGCTTGAAAATGTACAAGGCCTTACGAATGTGTTAGTCGGAAACGCTTCCCTCGGCGAAACGGTGCAAAAAACGCTGATTGATAACCTTTACGTCTTAACGAGCGGGCCGACGCCGCCGAATCCGGCTGAGCTTTTATCTTCAAAGGCGATGGGAGAGCTGATTCAGGAGATGTACAGCCGGTACAGTCTGGTTATTTTCGATTCACCTCCGCTTTTGGCTGTGGCGGACGGACAGATTTTAGCGAACCAGACAGATGGAAGCGTTCTCGTCGTCTTGAGCGGAAAAACGAAAATGGATACCGTCCAAAAGGCGAGAGACGCTCTCCAGCAGTCAAAGGCAAAGCTTTTGGGGGCGCTGCTGAATAAAAAGAAAATCAAAAAAACGGAGCACTACTCTTATTGAGCGGTGCAGGTGATGTCTCCTTACCTTTATCAACGGAGGCACTCGGCTCTGCTGTGGGCGGCGTTTTTCGCCGCCTTAGATGCTGGTCGTCGGTGGCGGGGTGTGAGGACGGGTTAAATGCCCAATTTTATCTTAAGATGATGCATTGTTATCGGCTTAGCTGTTATGTCTGTTTTTACGAAAACCGTATCAGCTAAACCGATAAATGAGGAGGGGAAAGATTGACTTACCGGAGAAGACTTTCAATGATTTTTGCATTGGATACGTATCTCGTTTTACTTTCCGTTGTTATAGGATATCAATTTTTTGAGGATTCTTATCACTTTTATGACTCCGGAGCGTTGCTGCTGACTGCCGTGAGCATGCTGATCAGCCATCATGTATGCGCTTTTATGTTTCACCAGTATAAGCAGGTATGGACGTACACGGGAATAGGCGAGCTGCTTGCCTTGATGAAGGGGATCACGCTGTCAGCAGCCGTAACAGCGGCCGTCCAATACGGGGTGTTCCACACGATTTTGTTCCGGCTGTTGGCCGTCAGCTGGATGGTTCAGCTATTGTTCATCGGAGGAAGCCGGATGATTTCACGGGTGCTGAAAGAAACGATCGGCAGGAAGCAAAATGACTCTTCCCGGGCGCTGATCATCGGCGCAGGTTCGGGGGGGACGCTGCTCGTCCGTCAGCTTACCCAGAAAAACGATCTCGGAATCATGCCTGTGGCTTTTATTGATGATGATCAGACAAAGCATAAGCTTGAAATCATGGGCCTGCCCGTCATCGGCGGAAAAGAAAGCATTATGCCGGCGGTGCAGAGGCTGAGAATTCACCATATCATCATTGCCATTCCGTCTCTTTGCACCCATGAGCTTCAGACGTTATACAAAGAATGTGTGCAGACGGGCGCCCATATTAAAATCATGCCGCAATTTGACGAGATCCTGCTCGGAACGCAGGCTGCCGGACACATCAGAGATGTAAAAGCCGAAGATCTGCTCGGCAGAAAGCCGGTCACCCTTGATACAAGCAAAATTTCTGACAGCATCAAGGGAAAAACGATTCTGGTCACGGGCGCCGGCGGCTCAATCGGTTCTGAGATCTGCCGCCAGATCAGCGCGTTTCTTCCGCGGGAAATCGTCCTTCTCGGCCACGGGGAGAACAGCATTCATTCCGTACATACCGAGCTGTCCGCACGCTTCGGCAAAGAGGTGCTCTTTCACGCGGAGATCGCCGATATTCAGGACAGAGATAAAATCTTTACTTTGATGAAAAAATACGAGCCGCACGTCGTCTATCATGCGGCTGCCCATAAACATGTGCCGTTAATGGAACATAATCCCGAAGAAGCCGTTAAAAACAACATTATCGGCACGAAAAATGTCGCCGAAGCCGCCGACATGTGCGGAACGGAAACCTTCGTGCTGATTTCTTCTGACAAAGCGGTCAATCCGGCCAATGTCATGGGGGCGACGAAACGGTTTGCAGAAATGGTCATCATGAACCTCGGAAAGGTCAGCCGCACCAAATTCGCCGCCGTCCGTTTCGGAAATGTGCTCGGAAGCCGCGGCAGCGTCATTCCGATTTTCAAAAAGCAGATTGAAAAAGGCGGACCCGTCACCGTCACGCACCCGGCGATGACAAGATATTTTATGACGATTCCCGAAGCGTCAAGACTCGTCATTCAGGCCGGGGCGCTTGCAAAAGGGCGGCAGATTTTCGTTCTGGATATGGGAGAACCCGTCAAAATCGTCGATCTGGCAAAAAACCTGATTCATTTATCAGGCTATACGACAGAACAGATTCCCATCGAATTCTCCGGCATCCGCCCGGGAGAAAAGATGTATGAAGAATTGCTGAATCATAATGAAGTACATACGGAGCAGATTTTTCCGAAAATCCATATCGGGAAAGCGGTGGACGGGAATTGGGCCGTGCTCATCCGTTTTATGGAGGAATTCAGCCGTCTGCCTGAAGAAGAGCTGAGAAAAAGGCTGTTTGAGGCGATCGAATCAGTACATGAAGAAGCGGCCGCAGGCGTGTGATGGGAGGACAGAAAGATGACGAAAAAAGTATTATTCTGCGCCACTGTCGATTATCATTTTAAAGCCTTTCATCTTCCGTATTTTCAATGGTTTCAGGATATGGGCTGGGAGGTGCACGTCGCGGCAGGCGGCAATATGAATCTTCCGTTCGTTGATGAAAAGTTTTCCATTCCGATCCGGCGCTCGCCGTTTCATCCCGAAAATCTTTCTGTTTACAGGCGGCTGAAACGGCTTATTCAGGACAACGGCTACGACATGATTCACTGTCATACGCCGGTCGGCGGCGTGCTGGCACGCCTTGCGGCGAGACAAGCGCGCCAAAAAGGGACAAAGGTGCTGTACACCGCGCACGGCTTTCACTTCTGCGACGGAGCGCCCCTGAAAAACTGGCTTCTTTATTACCCGATCGAAAAATTTCTTTCTTCTTATACGGATTGTTTAATTACGATTAATGAAGAGGATTACGAACGGGCCAAGCAAATGAAAAAAACAGATTACGGCGCGAAGAAAATACACGGCATCGGCGTGAATACAGACAGGTTTCGCCCTGTGAGCCGGGAAGAGAGTGAACGTCTGAGAGAAAAACACGGCTTCAGCGCCGGGGAATTTATTCTCGTATATCCCGCTGAATTAAACGGCAATAAAAACCAGGGACTTCTCATTGAGACTGCGGCACTGCTGAAGAACCGCATCCCGGAGCTGAAACTCGTATTTGCCGGAGAAGGCGCGATGGAAGAGCCGTACAGAAAAAAGGCTGAATCACTCGGTGTATCTGACATTGTGCGGTTTTACGGTTTTTGCCGCGATATTCATGAACTGATTCAGCTTGCTAATCTGTCTGTCGCCTCAAGCATCCGCGAAGGGCTCGGCATGAATCTGCTTGAAGGAATGGCTGCCGAAAAGCCGGCCGTTGCCGCGGACAACAGGGGGCACCGTGAGATCATCGAAGACGGCGTGAACGGTTTTCTCGTGCCGGCAGGGGACAGCGCGGCATTTGCCGATCGGATTGAAAAGCTGTACCGCTCCCCGGGTCTGCGAAAAGCAATGGGACAAGAAGGGCGCAGGACGGCGGAATGTTTTTCGGAAACACGTACGGTAAAGGAAATGGCGCACATTTACGCCGGTTATATGGATAAAAAGGAGAAAAGCGTATGAATGCAGGAGCACAACCGAAAATTTCCGTCATCATGGGAATTTATAATTGCGAAGAGACTTTAGCGGAGAGTATTGAATCCATCCTGAGCCAATCTTATAAGAATTGGGAACTGATTATGTGTGATGACGCGTCAACTGACGGAACGTATCAGATTGCGCGCCGTTACGCGGATCATTACGGCGACCGGATTACGCTGATTCAAAATAAGACAAATCAACGGCTTGCCGCTTCGCTTAACCGCTGTCTGACATACGCAACGGGGGATTATATCGCCAGGCAGGACGGTGATGACATCTCCAACCCGAGGAGACTGGAAAAACAGGCCGCTTTCTTAAACAAGCACGCCCACTATCAAGTCGTAGGCACGGGGATGCTCGTATTTGACGAATTCGGTGTAAGGGGCGCCCGGCTTTTGCCGCCCGTGCCGAAACCGGGAATTATGGCGAAAGGCACACCATTCTGCCACGGCACCATTATGATGCGGGCCGAAGCGTACAAAGCGCTTGGCGGCTACCGGTCAGTCAGGCGGACGCGGCGGATGGAGGATATCGATTTGTGGCTGCGCTTTTTTGAAGCGGGTTTCCGGGGGTACAATCTCCAAGAAACGCTGTATAAAGTCAGAGAGGACAGTGATGCGTTTAAAAGAAGATCGTTTACGTATTCCATTGATAACGCGGTCCTCGTTTTTCAGGCATGCAGACGGCTGAAGCTGCCGCTTTCCCATTACGCGTATATCGCAAAACCGCTCATCCGCGCCATTACGCCGCCCGCGGTCATGAACCGTTATCATAAAAACAGGGACATCCGCCAAAAAGAAGGGCTTGCCGAACATGACTGACAAACCGATGCGGGTGCTGCACATCTTCAGCGGGATGAACAGGGGCGGCGCAGAAACGATGATGATGAATTTGTACCGGAAGATGGACAGAACGAAGGTGCAGTTTGATTTTTTAACCCATAGGAACGATCCGTGCGCTTATGATGAGGAAATTCTCGCTCTCGGCGGACGGCTTTTTTATGTGCCGAGCATCGGCAGCACAAACCCGATTACATTTGTGAAACAGGTCAAGCGGGTGATTCAGGAAAAAGGCCCGTTTGCCGCCGTGCACGCCCATACCGATTTTCAGTCGGGATTCATCGCGCTTGCCGCTCGTTTAGCCGGCGTCCCGGTGCGGATCTGCCATTCGCACAGTACGTCGTGGCGGGGGCGGGCGTCGCGGCTTGCCGGGATGCAGCTGTTTGTTTTCAGACGGCTGATCACGGCAAACGCCACGGCACTGTGCGCCTGCGGAAAAGACGCGGGCCGTTTCTTATTCGGGAAAGAAAAAGACGTGCATCTTTTGCCGAACGGCATTGATCTCGGCTTATTTGCCGGCGGGGGCGCGGACACAGAAGCTGAAAAAAGGAAGCGGGGCATTGCAGACGGCCGTTTGGTGATCGGCCATATCGGCCGCTTTACAGAAGAAAAAAACCATGAATTTCTGCTCCGGCTGGCAGCTGATATGAAAGAGCGGGGCATCGGTTTACAGCTGATTCTCGCCGGAGACGGTCCGCTTCGCACCGACATGGAAAATCTGGCGGCGAAGCTGGGGCTTGATGATGATGTGCGTTTTATCGGCATAGAAGACCGCGTTCATGCCCTGCTGAAAACGCTGGATGTATTTGTCATGCCGTCTCTTTATGAAGGGCTGCCCGTCACGCTCGTTGAAGCGCAGGCCTCCGGGGTGCCGTGCGTGATATCAGACGGCATAACGGAAGAAGCCGATGCAGGGCTCGGGCTGGTCAAAAGGCTCAGCCTCAAAGAACCGCCCGGACAATGGGCATCCGCGGTGTTACGGGCAGCAGAGGCGGCAAAGCCTGACGGGGCGCGCATTAAAGAAACCCTCAGACGGCAGGGATATGACGCGGGAGAAAATGCGGGGGCTGTTATGAAGCTTTACAATATGAATTGGAAAAAGGAACAGTAACGAATGATTGTATATGTAGTCAATATGGGAATTGTGTATATTTGGTCATGGTTCGCGAAAATGTGCGGCGGGCGTGATCAATCGCTTTCGACCGGATACCGGCCGAATCAGCTCGTCATGATCGTTCCGTTGCTATCGCTCGTATTGGTCTCCGGTTTGCGCTACAGAGTCGGGACGGATTTTCAGACGTACGCGCTGATGTACAAGCTGGCGGGAAATTACGGCAGCATTTGGGAGATCTTCGGGTTCGGAGCGAAAAAAGCAGCCGTTGATCCGGGGTTTACGGCTCTCATCTGGCTCATGAATTTTATCACGAAAGATCCGCAAATCATGTATTTCACCGTGGCGGTCGTGACGTGCAGCTTTATTTTAAAGGGGCTCGTTGAGTTCGGCCGTCCGTTTGAGCTGAGTGTGTTTTTGTTTTTGGGCACGTATCACTATTACGCTTCCTTTAACGGGATCAGGCAGTATATGGTGGCGGCCGTTTTGTTTTGGGCCGTCCGCTACGTGATCAGCGGAAGCTGGAAGCGTTATATGTCAATCGTGCTGCTGTGTTCGCTTTTTCATTCCTCAGCGCTGATTATGATTCCGGTTTATTTTCTCGTCAGAAAAAAAGCCTGGTCGCCTGCGATTTTCGGACTGTCGGCATTGTTTCTTCTTATGACGTTTCTGTATCAGAAGTTCATTTCGCTTTTTGTCGTCGTGCTGGAAAACAGCTCATACGGCCATTATGAGAAATGGCTGATGACCAATACGAACGGGATGAACGTCGTAAAAATCGCGGTGCTGCTTCTGCCGCTGTTTTTGGCTTTCTGCTATCGGGAGCGGTTGCGGAAGCTCTGGCCTGACATTGATGTCATCGTGAATTTCTGTCTGCTCGGCCTGCTCTTCGGTCTTTTGGCGACAAAGGATGTTATTTTCGCCCGGTTTAATATATATTTCGGCCTGTACCAAATGATCTTGATCCCTTATTTTGTGAGAATTTTTGATGAAAAATCAAATGCGCTGATTTATATCGCCATTATTGTCTGTTATTTTCTTTACAGTTACTTGCTTATGCCGGTCGATTCGTCTGTGCTTCCGTACAGAACGATTTTTTCCCGGTAATGGACATTGGAGGTTTATATGGAAACACCCGCGGTCAGTTTATTAATTGCTGTGTATAATACGGAAACTTATTTAGAAAGATGCTTAGATTCATTGCTCAATCAGTCGCTCGCCAATATCGAAATCGTGGCCGTTAATGACGGGTCAACGGATCAAAGCCCGGCGATTCTTGAAACCTATCAGAAGCGGGATGAGAGAATCCGGGTCATTCATCAGCAAAACCGTGGGCTCGGCGCGGTCCGCAACAAGGGGATCGCGGCGGCGCGCGGCGAATTTATCGCTTTTATTGATGCGGACGACTGGGTTGAACCTGATTATTGCCTGCGCATGTATGAAAAAGCGAAGGCTGATCAGGCTGATCTCGTGATTTGCGAATATGCGGCCGAATTTGCGGATACGGGGAAAACCGCCGTTTCAACGATCGCTTCAGCGTACGCGGGGCGCCCGAAACAACTGTACCTGAAAGATTTATTTGAAGGAAGGGTCAGCGGTTTTTCATGGAACAAGCTGTACAAAAGAACCATGATCGAGCATCATCAGCTGCGCTTTCCGCTTCGTGATGAGCTGGAGCACGTGGAGGATCAGTACTTCAGCCTCCGGGCGCATGTTTTCGCAGGTGCGGTCTCGTACGTGGATCAGCCGCTCTATCATTATCGGATTCACTTGACTTCCATTGTGCAAAGCTATCAGAAAAAGCTGTTTGACTCAGGTCTCGTTCTCTATCGGCTGAACGAGGCTTTTTTGCGTGAAAACGGCTGCTTACAGGAATACCGGCAGGAGCTGGATTTTTTCATCGTTCAGCACGGAACAGTCTGCCTGCTGAATGAATGGAAGCGGAATAACGGCGGCCGGTTTTCTGAGAAGTGGAAGAATATCAGCCGGATATGCGCTGATCCCGTGTTTCGCCTGAGCCTTTCCAAAACCGGAACGGCGCCGTTTGACGCCAAACGCTCATGCCTTCTGCTTTTGGCGAAGCTGAAGCTGATTCCGTTCGTGTCGCTGGCATCAGCCGCGTATCAGCGGGCAATCGAGTACAAAATGAAAATCAGAGGGTGAAGACATGTCGATACAATCTTTAAAAATCAATCTCGCGGAATGGCTGTTGCTTAAGGTCAAATACCCGTCCCAATTTCATTTCGGAACGGCAGCGGATGGGGCGGGGCTTACAGCGGCAAGAAAAAAGATCATTCTGACGCTGCTCCCGTCCCACGATAATCTCGGCGATCACGCCATCGCCTACGCAAGCAAAACGTTTCTTGAACGGGAGTATCCCGATTTTGACATTGTCGAGGTGGATATGAAGGATATATACAGATCCGCAAAAGCGCTGATCAAAAAGCGCCACCCCGATGATATGGTATTCATCATCGGCGGCGGGAACATGGGGGATTTGTACCGGTATGAGGAATGGACGCGCCGCTTTATCATAAAAACATTCCGGCAATATCGGATCGTTCAGCTTCCGGCGACGGCTCACTTTTCTGAATCAAAAAAGGGACGGAAGGAATTGAAGCGCGCCCGAAAAGTGTACAATGCGCATCCCGACCTTTTGTTAATGGCGAGAGATGAGACGACGTATCAATGGATGAAGCGTCATTTTCCCGGAAAAAAAGTGCTCAAACAGCCTGACATGGTCTTATATTTGGATAAAAGCGAGCGGCGCATCCCGCGGGAAGGGATCTACCTCTGTTTACGGGAGGATAAGGAGAGTGCGCTGACGGCAGAGGACAGAACGATGGTAAAAGAAGCTTTGGCAAAAGAGTACGGAGAGCTGTATTCCTTTACGACGACGGTCGGCCGGAGGGTCAGCCGCCATACGCGTGAAAAGGAGCTGGAGGCGCTTTGGAATACGCTGAAAGGCGCGGAAGCCGTCGTCACTGACAGGCTTCACGGGATGATTTTTTGTGCGCTGACGAAAACGCCTTGTGTCGTCATTCGTTCGTTTGATCATAAGGTGATGGAAGGCTATCAATGGCTGAAAAACATACCGAACATGACATTGCTTGAACGTCCAGACCCTGAAGCTGTAACGGCCGCCGTAAACCGGCTGCTCAGCGGCAAGCATGAGGAAGGCGGTTCTTTGCGCAGTGTTTATTTTGCCGGGCTGCGCTCGAAAATCAGCGGTGATGCCCAATGACCGCGCCGCTTGTGAGCGTGATCGTGCCGATGTATAAGACAGAGCCTTTTATGAAAGAATGCGCGGTTTCTTTAACAAAACAGACGCTGAGAGACATCGAAATCATTTTCGTCAATGACGGTTCACCGGATCAGTCAGGGCGGATTGCTGAACAATTCGCCGCAGAAGATGCGAGAATCCGGGTGATTCATAAAGAAAACGGCGGCCTCAGCTCGGCCCGCAATGCCGGAATAAAAGCCGCCCGCGGCCGTTATATCGGTTTTGCGGACGGCGATGACTATGTGACGGAAACGATGTTCGAGCGGCTTTATGAAGAAGCGGAGAAGAACCGGCTGGATATCGCCGGATGCGGCTATTATAAAGAAACGCCGTCTAAGAAAAGAACATATATGCCGCCGTCCCTTCCGCCGGGCCGCGTCTTCACAGCGGATGAAATGACTGCATTGCTGACCCGCGCGCACGAACATCGGTTTATTTGGTATGTGTGGCGCTATATATACCGGAGAGAAGCATTGCAAGGGCTGTTGTTCCATGAAGATATCCGGTTTGCCGAAGACTCTCCGTTTAATTTGGCAGCGTTCCGCCAAGCCGCACGTATCAAAGTGATAGACGAAGGGCTGTATATCTACCGGGAAAATCCGCAAAGTCTTACAGAAACCCCGTTTAAGCCCCACTTAGATCACGAACTGCAAAAGCAATATAAAGCGAAAATGGCTTTTTATGAGGAAAACGGGCTGACGGACGCCTGCCGGAGCGATATCGATACATATTTGTGCAAGCATCAGATTCCGATGCTGATCGCCAACGCATGCGCCGCCCCGCAGCCGTCACATCAGATTACGGCGCACATCGGCAGAATCTTAACGTATGACATGGTAAAAACGGCGGTGCGCAGGACGCCGTGCCGCCATAAACAGCTGCTGGCGGGGGAGCGCGTGGTGCTCGGTCTGTGCAAAATGCGCCTTCCTCTTCTTCTGCATGCGTTTTTCGAACGGAAATCGAAAGAGAAAGGCAGTGCGGAAGGAGCATGAAATTTGCCATTAATTTCGGCGCCAATGTGACGGCGTTTTTACTATCGGTGTTTTTATCAGTGTGGATGACGCCCTTTATTGTGAAAACATTAGGTGTGGAGGCTTTTGGGTTTGTCCATCTGACACAGAATATCATTAACTATTTCTCTATTATTACCGTTGCACTGAGCTCTGTCGTTGTGAGGTTTTTCTCCGTCGCCGCCCACAGGGGGAACAGGGACGAGGCCAATGCGTATGTAAGCAATTATTTAGCCGCGTCAGTCGTGATATCTCTATTACTCGCTGTGCCGCTCGCCGGGACGGCTTTTTTTATTGACAAGATTATGAATGTGCCGGCCGGCCTCTTAACGGATGTGAGGCTCTCTATCGTGATCGGCAGCGTGCTGTTTATGCTGACGTTTTTTATGGCGGGTTTCGCGACGGGGCCGTTTTTTGCCAACAAGCTTTATATCACAAGCTCCATTCAGGCCGTGCAAATGCTGGTCAGGGTGCTGTGTGTGCTCGCTCTGTTTACGTGCCTGCCGCCGAAAATCTGGCAGATCCAGCTTTCGGCATTAGCGGGGGCCGTCTGTGCGGCCGTGCTGACTTTTTTCTTTTTTAAGAAATTGATTCCGTGGTTTTCTTTCAGCCGTAAAACCTTGTCATTACAGACGAGCAAAGTGCTGTTTTCAGCCGGTGCCTGGAGCTCTGTCAACCAGATCGGCGTGCTGCTGTTTCTGCAGATTGACCTCATGACGGCCAACCTCGTGCTGGGGCCGTCTGAGGCGGGTGTCTATGCGGCGATTATTCAATTCCCGCTCCTGCTCAGAAGTCTTGCCGGGACGCTTGCTTCCCTGTTTGCGCCGGTTTTGACTTCCTATTACTCAAAAGGGGATATGGAAGGTCTCCTGTCTTACGCCAATAAGGCTGTGCGGATGAACGGGCTTCTGCTCGCGCTTCCCGCCGCATTATTAGGAGGGCTTGCCGAACCGTTTCTGGCAATTTGGCTGGGCCCGTCGTTTGTGCAGACGGCGCCGCTTTTATATATTCACGCCGCGTATTTGGCGGTCAGTCTCTCTGTCATGCCGCTTTTTTACGTATGGACGGCTTTTAATAAACAAAAAACGCCCGCCGTCGTTACTTTATGTTTAGGCGGACTGAATGTCATATTGGCCGTGGTTCTCAGCGGACCGGCACATCTCGGGCTGTACGGCATCACCATCGCCGGTGCAGTCTCTCTCATTTTGAAAAATGCCGTCTTCACGCCGCTGTATGTTTCGCATATTACGGGCTTTCAGAAAACCGCGTTTTACAAAGGCATGTTCGGCCCGTTGGCGGCGGCCGTATTTGCCTGGGCTGTCTGCCGGGGTATCCGGCTGTTTTCACCGCTTGACAGCTGGGCCGGCCTGATCACCGCGGGGCTTGCCGTATGCATGAGCTATGCCGCATTCGCTTTTTTCTTCATTTGTACGAAAGAAGAAAGGCGGCTTGCTTTACAGAAATGCCGAAAAGTGAAAGGAGCTGTTCAGATTTGAAGGCGAAACGTGTATTTGATATAGCGGCCGCGATGTTGTTATTGTGCGGCGCGAGCGTCATCCTTCTCTTCGCCATGGCAGCCGTCAGATGCGCCATCGGGTCTCCGGTATTGTTCAAACAGACGAGACCGGGGCATAACGGGCGTCCGTTTACGTTGTATAAACTCAGAACGATGACGGATGCGCGTGATGAAAACGGTGTGCTGCTTCCGGATCATCTCCGTCTGACCAAAACGGGAAGGCTGATCAGAAAACTGAGCATCGATGAGCTTCCCCAGCTTTTTAATGTGCTCAAAGGAGATATCAGTCTTGTCGGCCCCCGCCCTTTGCTGATGGATTATCTGCCGCTTTACACGGCGGAGCAGGCGCGGCGCCACGAGGTGAAGCCGGGGATTACGGGCTGGGCGCAGATTAACGGGAGAAACGCGATTTCATGGGAGGAAAAATTCAAGCTTGACGTGTGGTATGTCGACAACCGCTCATTCCTTCTCGACTTAAAGATTCTGCTTTTAACGGTGAAAAAAGTTCTCGTATCAGAAGGCATACACCAAGACGGCCAAGTGACGGCAAAGCGCTTCACAGGCAACGGAGATATGTCATCGTGAAAAAGGTCGTGCTGATCGGAAACGGCGGACACGGAAAAGTGGTGAAGGAAATCGTGCAGGCCCGTTCCGATATGGAGCTTGCGGGCGTATTGGACGACGGATTCAGCGGTTTTGCCGTTCGGAACGGTTTATATACGGGCCGGACGAAAGACGTGCACATGCTTCTGCAACTCGTCCCCGAAGCCGTGTTCACGATATGTATCGGCCGCAACGGCGTCAGAAAGCAGTTCGCTGAAACGCTTGGGCTTGAAGATGACGATTATGCCGCACTCATTCACCCCGGGGCGATCGTCAGTGAAACGGCTTCCGTCGGACACGGAACGGTTGTGATGGCGGGCGCCGTCATTCAGGCGGGCGCTGACATCGGCGCCCATTGCATCATCAATACGGGGGCGGTTGCCGATCATGACAATGCAATCGGAGATTACGTCCATCTTTCACCGCGCGCGGCGCTTGCCGGCGGAGTGAAAGTAGGGGAAGGAACGCACCTCGGAATCGGCGCGTCCGTCATACCGCAGATTGACATCGGCCCTTGGTCCGTTATCGGCGCGGGGGCTGCGGTCATCAGCCGGATTCCCGGCCATGTGACGGCGGTCGGCGTTCCGGCCCGCGTCATCTCCCCTATCCATAATGAAAAAGGATGATTTCATGCAAACAAACAAACGGATTTATTTGTCTCCGCCTCATATGAGCGGAAAAGAACAGGAATACATCGCAGAAGCCTTCCGTTCCAATTGGATTGCCCCGCTCGGTCCGCTCGTCAATTCGTTTGAAGCGCGGCTCGCGGAATATGCGGGAGTGAAAAGCGCGGCGGCCGTAAGCTCGGGAACGGCCGCCATCCATCTTGCCCTGCGGCTTGCGGGTGTGAAAAAAGGAGACGTTGTATTTTGTCCTTCCTTTACGTTTGTCGCCACGGCGAATCCGATTGTGTATGAGCAGGCTGAGCCCGTTTTTATTGATTCGGAATGGGAGACGTGGAATATGTCGCCCGATGCGCTTGAGCGGGCGCTGCGGGATGCAAAGCGGCGCGGCAGACTCCCGAAAGCGGTGATCGCCGTCAATCTTTACGGCCAAAGCGCGAAAATGGATGAATTAATGAGCCTTTGTGACGCATACGGCGTCTGTCTGATTGAAGACGCTGCCGAGTCCTTAGGATCAACATATAAAGGCAGGCAGAGCGGCACGTTCGGCCGTTTCGGCATTTATTCCTTTAACGGCAACAAAATCATTACAACATCGGGAGGCGGCATGCTCGTGTCTGACGATGAAGCCGCGATTGAAAAAGCGAGGTTTCTTGCGTCCCAGGCGAGAGATGCCGCCGTTCATTACCAGCACAGCGAGCTCGGGTATAACTACAGGCTCAGCAACATTCTCGCGGGCGTGGGGATATCGCAGCTGGAAGTGCTCGAAGATCGCGTCCGGGCGAGGAGAGAAATCTTTCACAGGTATCGGGAAGCGCTGGAAACATATCCGGGCATCCGCATGATGCCGGAGCTTGAAGGAACGGTTTCAAACCGCTGGCTGACGGCTCTGACGCTTGATAACGGCGTGACGCCGGAAGAAGCCGTCGCCTGTCTTGCGGAACAGAACATTGAGGCCCGGCCGCTGTGGAAACCGCTGCATACGCAGCCGCTTTTCCCATCTTCCGTCTTTTATCCTCACAGCGAACATGAGCGGGTCTCTGAGAACCTTTTCAGCCGGGGTATCTGTCTGCCGTCCGGGTCTGACTTGTCTTCTGAGGAGCAGCAGCGTGTCATTGACGCACTTGCGCAATTGTTTGAAACGAAAGGGGAGAAAACATGGACAGCCGCCATGTTATGAGCCGATTAAAAGAGACGCTGACGGGTCTGCTCAGCGTTATACCGCCGCAATCTGACATCATTTATGCCGACTATCCCCTCTACGGAAATGTAGGGGATTTATTGATTATGAAAGGGACGGAGGCGTTTTTTAAAGCGCACGGCATCCGCGTCAGACAGCGCTGGAATCCCGACAATTTTCCATTCGGGCGCCGGGCGGACAAAAAGACGATCATCGTCTGTCAGGGTGGCGGGAATTTCGGGGATCTCTATCCGTACTATCAGACGTTCAGGGAAAAAATCGTCAAATCCTTTCCGGAAAACAGGATCGTCATCCTGCCGCAATCCATCTATTATCAGGATGAGACACGGCTTGAGAAGACAGCGGCGCTTTTTGCGGAGCACAAGGATCTCCACCTGTTTACGAGAGATCATGTGTCATACGAGACTGCGAAACGCTTTTTTTCGGCGAATCATATCGGGCTTATGCCTGATATGGCCCATCAGCTGTATCCGATGGCGGCGTCAGCGGCTCCGTCACGCGGCAGGCTTCATTTTATCCGCACGGATGGGGAAATCAATCCGAAGCTGCAAAACAATTCTTCCGTTAAAAGCTGCGACTGGCAGGATGTGCTGTCAGCAAGCGACCGCAGGGGAATCGCTTTTTTCCAAACGCTGAATGTTTTGAATAAAAAAGCGGGAAACCCGCTGCCGATTGCGCGGTTTTGGAAACGCTATTCCGATTTCTTAACGAAGAAATCGGTCCTGTTTTTCAGCAGGTACGAATCGGTGGAAACGTCAAGGCTTCACGGCCACATTCTGTCCTCGCTTCTCGGGAAACCGAATACCGTCATTGATAATTCATACGGGAAAAACGCCAACTATTATTACACCTGGATGCACGAAGCGCCGGATGTCCGTCTGATCGGGGAAACCGCCGGCACGAAGGAAAACCTTCCGCTGTGAATGAGCGGAAGGTTTATTTTGTTTCTCCGCGTTTTACTTTGTTGTACGCCTCATCCAAATGCTGAATTCTTTTGAGCACAACCGAGTTTTTCGTCAGCTGATCCTGAACAAGGGTTGAGACGACGGAGCGGTAATAGCTGTTCATCGCATGAATTCGGTCTTCATTCGGATTCATTTCAATGTGCTGTGTAAAGTTTTCAATAAAATAAGGAACAGAAAAAAGTTCTGACATCTATAAAGCAACTCCTTTTAATAAGTATATACGGTATGAAACCAATCATGTACAATGAAAAAAGGGGAGTGAGCATGATGGATATCAAACTTCAGCAAACACAAATGTTAAAGCCTCAATTAACGCAAGAGCTTAAACAGGCTATCACATTACTCGGATACAATTCCGCGGAACTGGCCGGATATATTGATGAGCTCTCACTGGAAAACCCTCTGATTGAACGAAAGGAAACAGACACGCCGCCACCATCTTACCATAAAACAAATAAAAACAGGATGAAAGAACGGGACGGAAGCCAGCAGATCAGACTTACCCGCAAAACGCTGCAGGATTCGCTCAAACAACAAGCCTTAGATATGAAGCTGTCCGATGATGAGAAAAAGATTTTCAATTATCTGATACATTCATTGGACTCAAACGGATATTTAAAAGAGGACATACCAGCTGCCGCCGACCATGTATCCGCTTCACAAGAGGAGACGGAAGCGGTTCTGAAAAAGCTTCAGTCCCTTGAGCCCGCGGGAATCGGCGCCAGGTCTTTGCAGGAATGCATCCTTCTTCAGCTCCGCCGTCTTCCCGAGCGGAACGAACAGGCGGAATGGATTGCCGACGCCTATTTTGAGCTATTTGCAAGAAAGAACTGGAAAGCGCTTACACTAAAAACGGGCATTCCGCTTAAAGACATTCAGGACATCGCTGACATGATCAGCGCGCTTGATCCGAGGCCGGGGCTCCGTTATGCGCATGAGGAGCCGGGTTTTTACGTGGAACCGGATATTTTCATCACAGTGAAAAACGGCATCATTCAAGCGCGGCTCAACAGCCGTTCGTTTCCTGACATCCAGCTTCATACCCATTATCAGCCGCTGCTGTCAGCTGCCGGGTGCCGTGACACGAAAAATTATCTGTCGGCAAAATATCAGGAATGGCGCTGGCTGAACCGGGCTTTGTCGCAAAGAAAACAAACGATCACGAGAATTATCGGCGTCCTGACTGAACGGCAGGAATCCTTTTTTCTCACAGGAAAAAGCGGAATGCAGCCGCTGACCTTAAGAGAGGTGGCGGAAACGCTGGAGCTCCACGAATCAACGATCAGCCGGGCCATCAAAGGGAAGTACGTTCAGACGCCGTACGGACTGTATGAAATGAAAACATTTTTCTCGGCGAAAGCTGAATCGTCGGGGGACGGCGGCGCCTCCAATTATGCCGTAAAAGCGCATCTGGAGGCATTGGTCGGTAAAGAAGATAAAAAGAAACCTTTTTCAGACCAAAAGCTTGCCGATCTGCTGCATGAACAATATGACATCCGAATCTCAAGGCGAACCGTCGCCAAATACCGTGACCAATTAAATATTCCGCCGTCATCGGCGAGAAAACGGTACAGCTGAAACCTCCCCGAGCCAAACCCCGGGGAGGTTCTCCGTGTTACGGGATCATCCATGAAAACAGATGATGCTGTAAAAATGTAATGAGACAGACGAGCAGAAGCAAAAACAGACTGTGCTTAATCGTAAAACGGAAAAGGTCGGCTTCCTTGCCCGCCAGACCGACAGCGGCACAGGCAACCGCAATGGATTGCGGAGAAATCATTTTTCCGGTGACACCGCCTGATGAATTGGCGGCAACGGAGAGAACCGGGTCCATCCCGACAGAGAGCGCCGTCACCTTTTGCAATCCGCCGAACAATAGATTGGCCGACGTATCAGAGCCGGTAATAAACACGCCGAGCCAGCCGAGCACCGGCGAAAAAAAGGTAAACATCGCGCCCGTCATGGCAAGCGCAAGACCGAGTGTCGTGCTCATGCCGGAAGCATTCGTCACATAAGCAAAGCCGACAACAGAAACAATGGTCACGACCGGAAGCGTTAATTCCTTCACCGTTTCTATAAACGCTTCGCCCCATGTCTTCCACGACATGCCGAGGGCGAACTTGGAGATGACGGCGGCAATCAGAATCGCCGTCCCCGCTGAACCGAAAAGCTCAAGTTTGTACACGGCTTCAATCGGCGTGCCGTCCGCCTGAAGAATCTGCTGATTTACAAATGGGACGGGAGGCGTGAAGGTCAATGCACGCCCGGCTGCATTCAGCCAGGAAAGCCACATTGACGTTCCTTCATAATGACCGGTTAAGGCAGCCTTCACGCCGGGAATCCCCCAAACGGATATCATGGCCGTCAGAAGAAGGAAAGGAGACCACGCTTTAAACACCGCGGCGCCCCCGTACTTGATCGGCGCCCGGTCAGCGGCCGCTGCTGATTCCCGTTCTGCCGCGAAACGAAAGGCCGTTTTCGGTTTCCAAAATTTCAAAAACAGAGCGAGCGCGGCCATGGAAACAAGCGCCGACAGCACATCCGGAAGCTCAGGCCCTAAAAAATTCGAGCTTGCGTACTGCACGGCCGCAAAGGAGACGCCGGAAACAAGAATGGCCGGCCATATCTCAAAAGCCTTTTTAAACCCGCTCATCAAAATGATTAAGTACAGCGGAATAAAGACGGATAAAAACGGAAGCTGCCGGCCGACCATTTGAGAAATTTCCATTGCCGGTATCCCGGTCGGACCTTCGACGGCGGTAATCGGAATGCCGATCGCGCCGAAGGCAACGGGCGCCGTATTGGCAATCAGGCAAATTCCCGCCGCATACAGCGGCTGAAAACCAAGTCCGACGAGCAAAGCGGCCGAGATCGCGACGGGAGCGCCGAAACCGGCGGCGCCTTCTAAAAACGCCCCGAATGAAAAGGCGATGAGCAGCGCCTGCAAACGCCGGTCATCTGTAATTGAGAGCACCGAACTCCGGATAATCTCAAACTGTCCCGTTTTCACGGTGATTTTATACAGAAAGACCGATGTGACGATAATCCAGCCGATCGGAAGCAGCCCGTACACCGCTCCCTGAGAAGCGGACATCACCGCTTTTTCCGCCGGCATGCCGTAAACAAATACAGCGATTAAAAGTGAAACGGCTAACGTTAAAAGCCCCGCGATGTACCCCTTCATCCGTTTCACCGCAAGCGCCCAAAAAAAGAAGATAATCGGCACGAGCGCGCAAGCTGCCGATAAAAGCAAATTTCCCCCTAAAGGAGCGTACCCCTGTGTCCATTGCATCCCTAAAAAACCCCTCCTTATGTCATGTAAGCGATTACTTTTTATGATAAGGTCATCTGATGACCGGGTTAATTAGCATTATATTTTGAAAGTTTTGAAAGTACAATACTTTTCTTGAACAAATTGTCTGAACCTGTCGGCAATACAAAAAAAGAAGTATAATAGACGATAAACATCAAGATTCACAAGTGACGGGGTGATCGCGTTGAAATATAAACAAATTAAAACGAAAAAAATCTACGAGGAAGTCGCTGACGCATTGCTGGAGAAGATAAAAGCGGGCGAGCTTAAGCCGGGTGAAAAGCTTGATTCCGTTCAGGCGCTTTCTGAGAGTTTTCAGGTCAGCCGCTCGGCGGTCAGAGAAGCGCTGTCGGCTTTGAAAGCGATGGGGCTCGTCGACATGAAGCAGGGAGAAGGCACATACATAAGAGAATTTGAGCCGTCTCATGTTTCCCAGCCGCTTTCTTCCGCCCTCTTGATGAAAAAAGAGGACGTCAAACAGCTGCTCGAAGTCAGAAAGCTGCTTGAACTCGGCGTCGCCGCCATGGCCGCTGAAAAACGCACGGAAGACGATTTACAAAAAATCCGCCAAGCTCTCCTGGAGATGAAAGACATTGACGGAGACGAAGAATTGGGCGAAAAAGCGGATTTCTCCTTTCACATGGCGCTGGCGGAAGCATCACAAAACGGGCTGCTCAAGCATCTCATGAATCATGTCTCCGCGCTCCTTTTGGAAACAATGAGAGAAACGAGAAAAATTTGGCTGTTTTCTAAACGAACGAGCGTGCAGCGATTGTATGAAGAGCATGAACGCATTTACAGCGCCGTCGCCGCCAAAGACGCGGATGAAGCGGAAGCCGCGATGACCGCGCACCTGACGAATGTGGAAGAAGTGCTGGGGGCTTATTTTGAAGAAAATGTATAGAAGCTGACTTGTGAAAGGGGATAACATCACATGCAGGCCGAATCTTTTTTTTCTGACCATGTAAAGAAAGCTCTGACAAACGATCCTCCCGGGGAATGGATGCCGGCAGTTCCGAAAGCGTGCATCCCCCTGCATTCCGGCTATCCCGATCCCGCACTCGTTCCTGATAAGGAGCTGAAAGAAGCCGCCGCCCGCCTTCTGGATGAGGAGCGCGATCTGCCGCTGCATTATATGGGAAGCCCGAGGACGGCCGTATTAAAAAAGCAGATTCAAGAACGGGTAGCCATCCGCGGCATTCACTGTCGGGACGATGAGCTGCTCGTGACGTCAGGCGCCTGTCAGGCGATAGATCTGGCTGCACGGGTTTTCCTCGATGAACAAACCGCCGCTGCCGTTGAAGCTCCGGTCTACATGGAAGCGCTCGAGATTTTTAAAAATTACACACCGCATATCATGAGCGTTCCGACAGATCAAGAGGGCCTGCAAACAGAAACATTAGCGTTCATGCTTGAGGAAAGAAAACGAAAAGGGCTTCTGCTTCCCCGTCTTCTCTACACGATACCCGCTTTTCAGAATCCTGCGGGAACCGTAATGTCAGCGAAGCGGAGAACCCGCCTGCTTCAGCTTGCCGAAACGTATGATTTTCTCATCTTGGAGGATGATGCATACGGCGAGCTCGGATTCACCGATATTCCGCCGCCCTTGAAAGCCATGGATCAAAACGGCCGGGTGCTGTACGCCGGTTCATTATCAAAAGTCATCGCCCCGGGTATGAGGATCGGCTGGATTGCAGGGAACGCTGCATTCATCACGGCATTGTCATGGTTAAAAAAAGACTTAGGCCACCCGTTTTCCCAAGCGGTGACCGCCGTCTATCTGGAACAAACGAATGTTGAAGAACGGCTCGCCGCCTTGCAGGAAGCATATCAAAGCAAACGTGACGTTTTGCTCGCCGCATCAGCGCGATATCTTCCGGAATCCGCATCCTGGCACGTGCCTGAAGGCGGTTACTTTGTATGGGTGAAAGTGCCGGGAGCGGATACATCCGCAATGCTGGCGAAGGCTCTGTCTCACGGCGTTTCCTATGTACCCGGTAAATATTTTTTTCTGCATCAGGAAGACGGTGCGGAATATCTTCGCCTGTCGTTCAGTTATGCCGGTAAAGCCGCGATAAAAGAGGGTGTGCAAAAACTGGGACGTCTGCTGGAAAACGGGATGTAGAGCAGCTTGAGGAGCTTTCGGGCTTCTCTTTTTTTTTGTCCCCTTCAGCGCATCGGACGAAAGGATTTTTCAGAAAAACCTTCCAATCCATATTCAGAATAGTGTAGGATATTCATAGAGCTTTCCCAAAAACAGGTCATCAGATGACCGGATCACATATTGAGGATGAAAGAGGGGTTCATCATGAAAGTCTCATTATTTGTCACGTGCCTTGTGGATATGTTCCAGACCAATGTCGGAAAGGCGACGGTTGAGGTGCTGGAACGGCTCGGGTGTGAGGTGGATTTTCCCGAGGGGCAGATTTGCTGCGGGCAGCCCGCATACAACAGCGGGTATGTGACGGATGCGAAAAAAGCGATGAAGCGGATGATTGCCGCGTTTGAAGAAGCGGAGTACGTCGTCAGTCCGTCAGGTTCCTGTACGACGATGTTCCGTGAATATCCGCATCTGTTTCAGGACGATCCGAAGTGGGCGGCAAAAGCGCAGCAGCTTGCGGACAAAACATATGAGTTAACGGATTTTATCGTCAACGTTCTCGGGGTGGAGGATGTCGGGGCGGTGCTGCATAAAAAAGCGACAGTCCATACATCATGCCACATGACGAGGCTGCTCGGCGTGTCGGAGGAGCCGATGAAGCTTTTGCGCCATGTCAAGGGGCTTGAGCTGACCATGCTTCCCGGAAAGCACCAATGCTGCGGATTCGGAGGAACGTTTTCTGTGAAAATGGCGCAAATCTCTGAACAAATGGTGGATGAGAAGGTCGCCTGCGTGGAAGACACGGAGGCCGAGGTGCTGATCGGAGCGGATTGCGGATGTCTGATGAATATCGGCGGGCGTCTTGACCGTAAGGATAAAAACGTCAGAGTCATGCACATCGCCGAAGTGCTGAACAGCAGATAACACGAGAAACAACAAGGGGGGAAAATCATGGCGATGAAAATCGGTACCGCCGCTTTTAAAGAGCGGGTATCAGAAGGAATAGATAATGAGTTTATGAGAGGAGCCGTCTCCGGAGCGCAGGAACGGCTCAGGACAAGAAGGCTTCAGGCGGCCGAAGAATTGGGAAACTGGGAGGATTGGCGTTCCCATGCGGAAGAAATCAGACAGCATGTGCTGGACAATCTTGATTTCTATTTGGAACAGCTCGCCGAAAATGTCGCCAGCAGAGGCGGACACGTCTTTTTCGCCGAAACGGCGGAAGAAGCGTCCTCCTATATCCGCGATGTCATCCGGCAGAAAAACGCTAAAAAAATCGTAAAATCCAAATCCATGGTGACAGAAGAAATCAATATGAACGAAGTGCTTGAGGAAGAGGGCTGTGAAGTCACAGAAACGGATCTCGGCGAATACATTCTCCAGATTGACGATCACGATCCGCCGTCACATATCGTTGCTCCCGCTCTTCACAAAAACAAAGAGCAGATCCGTGACGTGTTTAAAGAGAGACTCGAATACAAACAGACGGAAAAACCGGAAGAGCTCGTCATGCACGCGCGCAGCGTTCTCCGGAAAAAATTTCTCGAAGCGGATGTCGGCATTACAGGCTGCAACTTTGCAATCGCGGATACCGGATCGGTCAGTCTCGTGACGAACGAAGGGAACGGCCGCCTTGTGTCCGCGCTGCCGAAGACGCAGATCACCGTGATGGGAATGGAGCGGATCGTTCCGTCATTTTCTGAGTTTGAAGTGCTTGTCAGCTTGCTGACGAGAAGCGCGGTCGGTCAGCGGCTTACAAGTTACATTACGGCGCTGACGGGACCCCGGCAGCAAGGAGAAGCGGACGGGCCTGAGGAATTCCACCTTGTGGTTGTGGACAACGGGCGTTCCCGCATACTCGGCACGGAATTTCAATCAGTGCTGCAATGTATCCGCTGCGCCGCCTGCATCAACGTCTGTCCCGTGTACCGGCATGTCGGCGGACACTCGTACGGGTCCATCTATTCGGGTCCGATCGGCGCCGTCTTATCGCCTCTTCTCGGCGGATATGACGAATACAAGGAGCTCCCGTACGCATCTTCCTTATGCGCGGCCTGTACGGAAGCGTGTCCCGTTAAAATTCCGCTGCACGAGCTGCTGCTCAAGCATCGGCAGAACATCGTGGAAAAAGAGGGCAAAGCGCCGATCAGCGAAAAACTGGCGATGAAAGCCTTCGGGCTCGGCTCGTCATCCCCGTCCCTTTATAAAATGGGATCGAAATGGGCGCCTGCCGCCATGACGCCGTTTACGGAAGATGACAAAATATCAAAAGGGCCGGGGCCGTTAAAAGAATGGACGGCAATACGGGACTTCCCGGCGCCGCATAAATCGAGATTCAGAGATTGGTTTAAAGACCGGGAAAAACAAAAGGGGGAAGAATGATGATGAAAGGGACGGTTACACATCAGGAATCCTTTTTAAACCGGATCGCCGAACGTCTGGGCAGAGAGCGCAGGAAATCAGGCGTGTCCCTGCCTGAATGGAAGTATCAGCCTCAATATCAAACGCATGCGGGCTGTACGGAAGACGATCTTGTCACGATGCTGAAAGACCACTGCGTCAACATTCATACCGAACTGATCGAAACGGATGCAGCCGGGCTTTACGACGCTTTGCGCACGCAGGTGAACCGCTTTGAAGGAGGGCCTGTCATCATTCCGAAGGACAGCCGCTTTGAAACGTACGGCTTGCAGACCCTTATGACAGAAGAGTGGCCGGATGAAGGGATTCCCGTTTGGGAATGGGACGCGGAACAAGGAGCGAAAAATATTGAAAAAGCGGAACAAGCGAATGTGGGCATTACATTCAGCGAGATCACGCTTGCGGAATCAGCCACCGTCGTTTTGTATGCGTCAGAGCATGCCGGCCGTTCTGTCAGCCTGCTTCCGACCACCTATATCGCAATCATCCCGAAATCTTCCATTGTGCCGAGAATGACACAGGCCAGCGATATACTGAAACAGCAGATCAGAGACGGCGTCACCGTTCCTTCCTGCATTAACTATATTACTGGGCCGAGCAACTCGGCCGATATCGAAATGGATTTGGTTGTCGGCGTCCACGGACCCGTTAAAGCCGCTTATATCCTCGTGAATGACCGATAAAAAAACAAACCCCGGTTTGCGGCCGGGGTTTGTTTTTATATAAACGCGTTAATGATCATGATAAAACAGATCGCACTGACAGAAATAATCGTTTCCATCGCCGTCCATGTCAGGAACGTTTCTTTGACCGTCATTCCGAAATACTCTTTAATGAGCCAGAAACCGGAGTCATTGACATGTGACAGAATCAAAGAGCCCGCTCCCGTTGCCAATACGAGAAGCTCACTGCTGACGCCCGGCATGACAGATGCAATCGGTGCAACAATGCCGGCCGCCGTCATCATGGCGACAGTCGCTGAACCTGTGGCGACACGGATGACCGCCGCGATCGTCCAGCTTAAAAGAACGGGAGAGAAGCTTGAGTGCTTCGCCATGTCAGCGATATACGTGCCGACGCCTGAATCAATCAGGACGTTGTTAAAAGCGCCGCCGGCTCCGATCACAAGCAGAATGGAAGCAATCGGTCCCAGACAGTCATTGCTGAATTTTAAAATGCTTTCTCTGTCAAAGCCCTGATAAAAACCAAGGCTGAAAAAGGAGTAAACCGTGGCGATCAAAAGCGCCGTGACAGGGTCGCCGATAAATTTAAAAGTTTCATAGAGCGTGCTTTTTTCCGGAAGCGCAATTTCGGCAAGCGTTGCCATAAGCATCAGGATCACCGGTACCAATATCGTAAACAATGTATTTGCGAATCCCGGAAGCTTGCGTTTTTCATTCCGTTCAATAAATTGTTTTTTCAACAGTTCGGGAACGGGTTTGTGAATGCGCTTACCAATCCATTTTCCGTAAAGCGGCCCCGCGATGATGGCAGTCGGAATCCCAACGATTAAAGAAAACAAAATCGTTTTTCCGACATTGGCGTGATAAATGCCGACAGCCGCCATCGCCGCCGGGTGGGGCGGAACCAATCCGTGCACGACGGAAAGTCCCGCAAGGAGCGGAATTCCGATCGTCACTAATGAAACCCCGGTTTCAATCGCAATCGTAAACAAAAGCGGCACGAGCAGGACGAAGCCGACCTGGAAAAAGACCGGGATGCCGACAATAAAAGCGACGGCCATCATCGCCCAATGCACTTTCTTTTTGCCGAAGCGGCCGATCAGGGTGTGGGCGATACGCTCCGCACCGCCTGATTCAGCCATCATTTTTCCGAGCATCGTACCGAGGGCCAGCACGATCGCAAGCAGCGACAGCGTATTGCCGAGCCCGGTTTTCATCGAAGCGATAATGTCCGGCAGATTCATGCCCGTTGCGAAACCGACAAGGATGGATGTAATCAAAAGACTGATAAACGGATTTAATTTAGCGACCGTAATCAATAAGAGTAAAACGATAATAGCGGCAATGACAATAAACAGTAACATGACCTTTTCACCCTTTCAAAGAAGAATTAACGGCTTTGTTTGAGCTGAAATTCACTGATGACGTCAAATTCATCTTTGAGCTTGTCATACAGCCGCTCGTATAAGTAAAACAGCTCAATATATGTTTCGCTGTTTTTGACGTTCGGTTCATGGCGGTGAGAAATTCTGATCCAGTCCTGAACATCCTCGATCCGTTCCATTTCGCCAAGGCTGTGCAAAGCGAGAACGGCCGCTCCGAGCGCCGAGGCTTCGTAACTTTCCGGAACGAGGACTTCCCGTCCCATCGTATCGGACAAAATCTGCCTCCACAGCGGCGACCTCGCAAATCCTCCCGAAGCCCGCACGTCTTTTGCGGGGCCCGCCAAATCTCTCAGTGCGACACCGATTGAAAAGACGCTCATGATGACGCCTTCCAGCACCGCTCTGATAAAATGCTCCTGTTTATGGCGGAGGCTGATGCCGAAAAACGTTCCGCGGGCATTCGGATTCCAAAACGGCGCGCGCTCCCCTGATAAAAACGGCAGAAACAGCAATCCCTCAGAGCCTGCGGGCACTTTATCAGCGATATCAATCATTAAATCATACGGATCAATGCCGAGCCGCTTCGCCGTTTCGACTTCCGGAGAAGCGAATTCGTCTCGAAGCCAGCGCAGCATAATGCCTCCGTTATTCGTCGGGCCTCCGATGACCCAATGCTTGTCAGTCAGCGCGTAACAGAATGTCCGCGCTTTTTCATCCGTAATCGGCGCATCCGTCACCGAACGCACGGCTCCGCTTGTTCCGATCGTAACGGCCACTTCGCCTTTGCCGATCGCGCCGACTCCAAGGTTGGCGAGCACGCCGTCATTTGCGCCGATAATAAACGGTGTATCCGCATGAATGCCCATCCGTGCAGCGATTTCCGGCGCAAGGCCGCGCAGCTGATGAGTGGTCGGCACGATGTCCGACAGCTGATCTTCCCGGATTCCGGCAATCCGGAGCGCTTCTTCATCCCAGGAAAGCGTATCTAAACGGAACAGCCCTGTTGCCGAAGCGATCGAATAATCGACGACATAAGTCCCGAAAAACTCGTGCAGAATATATTCTTTAATACTGATGAATTTGGCGGTTTTCGCGAATGTCTCCTTGTCCTGTTCTTTCATCCACACAATTTTGGAAAGCGGAGACATCGGGTGAATCGGCGTACCCGTTCTTTTATAAATATCAAATCCGTTCATCTCTTTTAAAATCCGTTTTGATTGCTCGGCGCTGCGGTTGTCCGCCCAAATGATGCTTTTGGTCAGCAGGCCGCCGTTTTGATCGACAGCTATCAATGAGTGCATGGCGGTGCTGATGCCGATTGCAAGCAGATTGTCAGGGCTCAGTCCGGCCTTTGTGACGGCGCCCCTGATGCTTCCGATAACCGCTTCCAGAATGTGCTCAGGATCCTGCTCGGCCCATGCCGGCTTTGGCTGTATTAAATCATAGTGAACCGAATGCTTGGCTAATACTTTGCCTCTTGGTCCGAACAGAACGGCTTTCGTACTGGTCGTGCCGATATCCAGACCGATAACAGCTTGGGTTTCCTTCATAATATATCCCGCCTAATCTGATTGAATAATAAGATAGATTAATAATGTATGCCCTTACAAAGTCAATTATAGGAATAATTTTTTTATAAATCAACGATGAAGAAGAAAATTTTTTTCATAAAATTGCCTCAATTCCCGCTGTATCGGCATTCTCTCTTTTGAAAAATAAATATTACAAACGTTTGTGCGCGATCATTTTTCTGATTTGCTGCAAGTTGGCGAGCGTTTTCTCCTGCCGCAGCCGGGCCGTGGCGAAATACAGTGTATCAATGACCGACAGCTGGGCAAGCCTTGCGGACATTGCTTCCGTTCTGAAAGCCGTCTCCCTTGTTGATGTATACAGCACCACGTCGGAAATCTGGGTGAGCGGCGACTTTTGGTAGCTTGTAATGCCGATCGTGCCGGCGCCGAGCGATTTGGCCGTTTTCACCGCGTCGAGCACGTCCTTGTTGCTTCCCGAATGAGAAATGCCGATGACTGCGCTTTCGGGACCGAGAAGACCCGCTGACATCGCCTGAAAGTGAGAATCCGTGTGCGCGATGCAATTTATACCCGTACGCATAAATTTATGATACGCGTCAGTGGCGATCAGCCCGGAACCGCCGTTTCCGTAAAATTCAATTCTGTCTGCGCGGTGGATCATTTCTACCGCTTTTTCAACGTCGGCCGGATCTAATAAATGAAAGGTATCGGTCAGACCGGAAATGTTTGTGCGGAAAACTTTCCGGATGATGACTTCGATATCGTCGTCGGGGTTCATTTCTTCATGAATGTGCTGCACCGGCTCCTGAACGATCTCCTGAGCAAGCGCGATTTTTAAATCCTGATAGCCGGAAAAACCGAGCCGTTTGCACAGCCTGAAAATCGTCGCTTCAGAGCTTTTCGTTTTTTCCGCCAGCTGAATGATGGAAAGGTGAATCACGTCTTTCGGTTCCTTCACGATATGGTCTGCAATCGCTCTTAATTTTGGCGACAAACCTTTGCTGGCCGCCTGAATCTTCCCGATGCTGCTTGAATTCACAGGGGTCATGCTATAACCTCCCTACTCGAATGTAAACGCATACTTTTATGATAAAGCAAGTTCTGCCATAAGGGAATCAGGTTTTGCTTTCTTTACCGCAAATGAAAGAAAAGAGAAAAGTATATCGGGGACATCGCCTCAATGACACTTCATACATCCGATTTTTACAAAAAGTGATCGTTCTCTGGAAAGTGCCGGTGCCCAAGTCGCCGGCCATAAGTCAAACTCATGATGGAAAGCTGTCCTGCTACAGTCCGGTTTCTAGTGAGTTGCCAGCGCTTGAAATTCCAGATGAATTTCTTCAAATTAGTGTTCCGCCATTAGCAGTCAGTTCTTTATTAACTGGATTGAGCAAAAGAGAAGGATCATTAAGCAGGAGAACACTTGAGAAGCACAGGTCTAATCAGCTTCTGGAGAAAAACTTCAAATTAATATAATAATCTAATTGCTCTGAAACGCGTACCATACATTATACTTTCAATGATTTTTAAACTCTGAGGAGGAAATTCACATGAAAGTAATTGCAATTGACTTAGATGGCACGCTGTTATCAGAGAACTTAACTATCCAAGAACAAGATGTAAGAGCTTTAAAGCTTGGACAAAAACAAGGTCATCTTGTAACAATCGCTACAGGGAGAGCTTTATTTGATGCAAAACACATCATCAATAAATATGATTTGGATTTTCCGATTATTGCTTCAAACGGCGCTCAAATTGATGTGGGAAATCAGGTAATATTCGAACATTTTATGGATTCAGATGTAATCCAACCTATCATAACATGGTTAAATAAAGAGGAAATCTATTATCAGCTTTACTTATCTGACAAAATTGCCGTATCAAATCAAGGAATTCAGCAGCTTGAAAAAGAACTTTACAATACGGTAATGGAAGAACCTCATTTTAATCAAGAAGTATTTTGGAGTTCTATTAAAGCTCAAATCCATCAATACGGGTTAGAGGAAATACCGGGTACAATTGACCCTATCGATTATCGGTATGTCATAAAATGTATGATCGTTTCGCCAAACCAAAGAAAATTAAAAAAAGCTAAAGAATATTTTGGACAACTGAAGGAGTGTGCCGTAACGAGTTCAGGAGCATTCAATCTTGAAATCACAAGTGCAGGAGTAGATAAAGGAGCGTCATTAAATAAACTTTGTGAACATTATGGAACGGATGCGCAGAATGCAATCGCAATAGGTGATAATTTAAATGATCTGCCTATGTTTCATGCAGCAGGAATAGGGATAGCCATGGGAAATGCAGATAAGAAGCTTATTCAATTGGCTGCTTTTAAAACGTTATCGAATGATGAGTGTGGTGTATCTTATGCTTTTGATCATTACATTCTGACGAAAGAAGAAGACCCTAAACCGCGGAGTATACAGCCATGAGCCATTTTGTGAAAAGATGTTTAATCTATATTGTCGGATTGTTTATTTTATCCGTAGGGGTTGTATGTATGATTAAATCTAATACCGGGATTGCCCCCTGGGATGCTCTAAACGTGGCTTTATCAGAACTCATTGGCCTTACAATCGGGTCATGGGTTTTCATTGTCGGAGGAATCCTTATCTTTATAAACAGCCTCATAAAAATGCGGTTTCCTAATCTAGCCGGTTTTATTCCGATTGTTATTATTGGAAGTTTTGTTGACCTTTTAAACTTAAAGGTTCTTTCGTTCTTAAAAACAGATTCTGTAATTCTTCAATGGAGTTTATTTTTGATAGGGTTGTGTATATTGGCTATGGGAATCGCTATTTATTTAAGAGCATCTTTTCCTTCGATACCGAATGATGAATTAATGTTGGCTATTACTGAACGCACAGGTTGGGGTATTAATATTACAAAGACGATAGGGGAAGCTTTAGCTTTTGTGCTTGCAATCATTCTTCAGGGGCCGATTGGGATAGGAACCATCATTGTGTTGCTATGTCTGGGGATATTAGTAGGTTTATTTGACAAACTATTACACAAGATGGGGAAGCCCCGTTCTATTTATAGTGTGGGACATGAAGGCGCACATATTCATGCAGGCCATGATAAAACTATTCATTAAATGCTTTTTTTCCCCTTGTGTTATTCAGTGTGAAATCCTGATAACGCTGTCTAAGAAGGAGTAACAGTAATGACAAACATTACAGAGATAGCAAAGAAAGCGAACGTTTCTCGGACAACAGTTTCCAGAGTTCTCAATAATCATCCTTATGTAAAACCTGAGAAGCGGGACGCTGTGTTAAAAGCTATGAAGGAATTAAATTATGTACCAAATTTCAACGCGATTAACCTATCCAGGGGGAAGACAAATGTATTCGGAGTCATTGTTCCTAAAATCAACCATCCGTTTTTCAGTAAACTGATTGCCGGAATAGGCGAAGAGTGTAATAAACATAATTACAGTTTACTTGTGCACCAATCAAATAACGATCCTGAACAAGAAATGGAGTTTTTTAACAGATTGAAATACAAACTGATTGACGGTCTTATTTTGGGATCCTGTGTAAGCCCCCATCACGTACTCGACGAGATATCTGGGTTTGGCAATATTGTTTCCTGTGAAGCTTCTGCAAGCAAACAGGTTGCACATATATTTATTAATCATGAGTCAGGAATCAAAATGGCAATTGATCATCTGCGAAATCAAGGACATCAATCCATTGGTCTATGTATAGGAAATCCTAAGAGCGGTGTTGGCATAAGCAGAAAAAAATCATTTTTTCACTTTCGAAATGAATACGGATTGAAATGGAGTGATAATTGGTACTTTGAGGAACAGTACACTATTGAGAATGGTATAGAAATAGCAAAATTATTACTAAATAAGTCACCTCGTCCTGCGGCAATGGTTGTAGGAAGTGATTATGTTGCGGCAGGGATCATTTATGAAGCGAAAAGACAGGGAATACGAATACCTGAAGAACTGGCGGTTATAGGATTTGATAATCAGCCGATATCTAAGGTAATAGAACTTTCAACGATACATCAACCTATTAAAGAGTTGGGACAAACAGCAGCAAATTTATTATATAACTTAATGAATAACAAAGATGTCCCCAATATAAATAAGTTGAACCTAAAACTTATTAAAAGAAAGTCAACTTAAAAAAACCACTTTATGGTGGTCTTTTTTGCTTAGCGCAGAATCAGTTCTGGGGCAGGCGCTTTGAAATGAGTTCTTTTTTTCGTTTCATCTATAAAACTGAAGGGCTTCATGGAAAGGTTTTCAAGTTCATTTAGGAAGTGACAAGCTTTTAATGGTACAAATGATGTCATATTCCATACAACTTTCTCATTAAAACCTATAGCACGAATATTATGCATAAGCCGATCAATTGTGTAAGACCCTGCTGCTACATACCCTTTCCCTTGATACCACAGATTATTCCCTTCAATTTTCTCCAGTGATTGGCCGCACATGGAATCTGTGTCAATGCGATCTGTCATTGCTATAATACCCTTAGAGCCAACAAGTTCTACAACCCGCCGTGCAACTTCTAAGTCTACATGTTCACTATCAAAATTCATACAAATGGTTAATAAACCTTCTTTCGCGGCTCTCATCAAAGTACCGGGAACTTCTCCGACAAGTGTGTTTATATTATCTATGTTCCATTTATCTAACCGAGCATCTTTTAACCCCTCTAATCTATGTACTCTTTCTTGGGGTGTTCTCCAGGTGTGTTTAAAATTGTTTGGCATATCATTAAACAAATGATCTGTTAAAACGGCATCTGATCCAGTGTAATTGCTGCGTTTTTGCGCTGTATCTATAACTTTCATTATAAGTTCAGAGGTTTCCTCCGGGTATGCTTTTTGGAAGTGACCCAGCGTCGGTTTAACTCCAGCCTCCACAAGTGTATCCACAATCCATTCTAAACTCGGATGTTCTTCGGTGATATATTTCTTTAGATAGGAGTTTTCAGTCATAGCATCTGGGGACAGTACAGTATAAATAAGACCGTATTCTCCGCAAGAAGCGATCTTTTCCCATTCTTCTTTTAAGGGTGCCCAATTTCCTTTTTCCGGTGTGCCTGCAAAGCTGGCCAATAATGGTCCTTCTAGTGAAATACCTAAAATATTACGGTAACGTCCCTTTCTCTTTTGTGTATGGAACTCTTTCATAAAGGCTGCAAATTGATCTAATTGATTATGAGGAAGAAAAATAGAGGGTACACAGAAAATCCCTTCTATTTCAGCTAGTGTATTGATCTTTTCAATATCTAATTGATCTAAATTGCTAAAATCATAGTGACCGATTCCATGACAATGAAATTCTACTGGAAGAGATGGAACTAAATAAGAACCTGATTTCTTAAAAATTCCTTCTCCTCCAATGTCGAAGTTCAGCCATTCGTTATCACTATAAGTTATATCAGCGATTTTCATTACTCCATTTGTTTCAAGGTAAGCTGGGCTGTTAAATGATGTGCTAGACTGCATAGGAAACGCCTCCTGGAAATGTTTATTTAGTATTCAGTGAAGACACATCATCATCTTAAAGTATGAAACCCGCACCATATCAACCTTTTATTATCAATTTTTGTAAAAATATAGGTTTTTTATTCAGCTTTCTACACCTGATGTTGCTCGTTATTGTTATTTGTATCCTGAAAATCTCCTTTAAACACTCAAAAACACTAGCTGTAACGCCACAAATGCTTCTATACTGTTTCGTGTTACGCCAACTAGTGTTCTCCACGAGTTTAATTTGTGGAATTGGTTTCATGTCAATAGCTTTAATAAATGGAATATGACTTCCGGGTATAGAACCTTGTGGAGTCATTGGAGTTGAACGATTAGAAATGAAATGTGTACAGTTACTAAGCTGGGATACCAGCATAAGAGTAAAACCTTTCGTCGGAATTTTTGTTTGAACAATATATATAAAGTGCTGATTACGCTATATTAGGGGTCGGCTCACCCCGCATATGAATATAAACATGTTCAGTCAAAATGTCTTATATAGGTGATAAGAAAACCAGCGGCAAAAATTAGTATTGACTTTGAAAATAGAAGACTGTATATTATGTTACTATATTCAGAAAATAAAAACTCAAGAGATTCATTTAACATAAAACACTGTGAACGGGAGCAGTAAAAGAATCCAGTCAGAAAAAGAGAGCCGCGGGTTGGTGCAACGCGGACTGATTGTTCTTTGAACTCGCCCGGAAGTGGCAGGGCGGAACGGAATTGTCGGAATATTCCCTATGTCCTAACGGCTGACCTTCGTTAAAAGGTTTTTAAGCTGGATTCCGGACATTCGGGATCAACAAGAGTGGTACCGCGGCTGCCTGAGGCACGCCGTCTCTTTTCTAAAAAGAGGCGGCGTGCTTTTTTATGTGATGAACACTTTTTGCGAGAGGGCGTGTGATAGATGGAAAAGGACAAGCAAACGTTAAAACGGACGATGTCGTCCAGACACATTATGATGATGGCGCTTGGAGGCGCAATCGGGGCCGGGCTCTTTAAAGGCAGCAGCACGGCGATTGATGAAGCGGGGCCGTCCGTGCTGCTGGCCTACCTCCTCGGCGGAATCATTCTGCTGTTTATTATGCAGGGGCTGGCCGAAATGGCAGTCAGAAACAAACATGCAAGGACGTTCCGTGATTTGGTTCAGCAGTCTCTCGGGTCGTACGCTGCATACTTTTTAGACTGGATCTATTGGAAAATGTGGGTGCTCAATATTGCCGCTGAGGCGGTCGTAGCCGCCATTTTCATTCAATATTGGCTGCCGGAATGTCCGATATGGATATTGGCTTTGATCATTTCCATTGTGGTGACGGTCGTAAACATGCTTTCTGTGAAACTGTTTGCCGAGACGGAGTACTGGCTCGCGCTCATTAAAATTACAGTGATTGTCATCTTTATTTTATGCGGGATTCTGCTATTATTTTTCTCATTCGGCAATCACACGGCGCCGGGGCTGTCTCATTTAACGGATCACGGAGGGTTTTCCCCGCATGGAGCGGGGGGTGTCATTACGGCGATGCTCGTCGTGATCTACTCATACGGCGGAACGGAAATCATCGGCGTCACGCTGGCGGAGACAAAAAACCCCGAAAAGGTGATCCCGAAAGCTGTCCGAAGCACGTTAACGCGGATTGTCGCTTTTTACTTGCTGCCGTTTTTCATCATCGTCAGCCTGATTCCTTGGAATCAAGTTAACAGCGTTCCCGAAAGCCCGTTTGTCATAGTATTTAAGATGATCGGAATTCCGGGTGCCGACCATATTATGAATGCCGTCATTCTTCTTGCGATTATCTCGTCTATGAACTCGGGACTGTACGGGTCATCCCGCGTCTTGTTTACGCAGGCTTCTGACGGCCGGCTGCCGAAAATCTTTTCAAAACTATCGAAGAAAAAGGTTCCCGTCTATGCGATTCTGACTTGTACGTCATTTTTATATGTAGGCGTCCTGATTTCTTTATTCGCAGGAAGCCAGACGTTTAATTATTTGATGGGTTCCCTCGGCTATACCGTGCTGTTCATCTGGCTGATTATCGGATTCGCCCATTTGAAATCAAGAAAACATTCAACAGAACAGCCGGCTTATTACGTCAAATGGTTCCCGTACACGACATGGTTTGCGGTGCTTGCGCTTTTGGCCATCCTGATCGGCGTAATTGCGACGACATCCATCGTCATCACATGCATCACTGCGGCCATCTATCTCCTCATTACGGCTGCGTATCTCGTGAAAGGGAGACGTCAATAAATAAAAAAACTCTTGCCCCGGGGACTGACCCCCGTTTTTGAGACAGGGATCAAAACACCTTTAAGCAGCCAGCTGTCGGTATGTGACCGGCGGCTGGTTGTTTAGTTTCGTTTGAATACGAATGTTGTTATAATAGTGTATATAGGTTTCGACAGTTTGTTCTACGATGGTCGTCGTAGTGCTTTCCAACCTGTCGAGGTAGAACGTTTCAGACTTTAGTGAGGAATGAAACGATTCGATGGAGGCATTATCAGCGGGCGTCCCTTTGCGGGACATGCTCATGGTAATGCCTTTTGTTTTAACAGCTTTCTGATACTCATAAGATGTATAAACAGAACCTTGGTCACTATGTAACACACAGTTCTCTGGCAGTGCGGGCAGCTGATCAAGTGTGTGTAAGACAAAGTCTGTGTCCTGTCTATCGCCAATCGTAAAAGCAATCACTTCTCCATTGTATAAATCCAATATACTGGAAAGATACAATTGTTTCTGCCCATAAGGCAAATATGTGATATCCGTTACTAGCTTTTCCAGAGGGCGATCAGACTGAAAGTTCCGATCCAATATATTCTCGGCCACGGCATATGGCTGCCCATTCTTCTTACGCTTTTTCACCTTAACCCGGCATTGCCACTGATTCTTCTGCATAATGCGCTGAACCGTTTTATGATTCATACGCATTCCCTTTTTTAATATGGCTGTGATTTTCCGATAGCCATATCGATACTTGTGTTCTCGGCACAACGTGCCGATTTGTTTTTCTAAATGGTATTTAGGGTTATCTTTCATCAGATTCTTCTTCCAACGATAATAAGATGCTCGTGAGATACCTAAATGAATACAGATATCCTTTATGGTCATTGTGCTGCGCAATGCTTCTACAAGCTCGACTGGCGTTTCGCTATCAGCTTCCTTTCCAATTCGTTGTACTTTTTTAACACTTCATTCTGTTGTCTCAGATAACGATTTTCTGCCTGCAGTTTCTCTAATTCGGAAGAATACTCTGGACCTTTTCCATAAGAATATTGCTTTCCGACAGGTTGTTCGAATCGATGTGTGTCCCCAGCTTTATACCACCTGACCCATGTCTGCACCTGCGTCTTATTCTTTATATTCAATTCCTGCATGATCTCCTTCACAGGCACGCCCGCCAATCTCATTTCTACAGCCTTCTGTTTGACTTCAACCGGATAACTCACTCTTGCCCTCATAGAAAAACACCTCCAAGTCTAATTTCGGATAACAACGATCCGTTTTCAAACTTGAAGGTGTTTTTTGTTTGTCTCATATTATGGGGTCAGTCCCCCGCGGCAAGAGCAGGTGTTTTCAGTTTCTTCGGTGTTATATTCACAAAACAAATGCTTGTGACGATCAGAAGCAGTCCGGCTAAAAGGCTGACGGTCAGCGGCTCATGCAGGAATATCGAGCTGACGGTAATGGATATGAGCGGGATCAGGAAGGTGTAAGAGGCAACCTTGCTTGCTTCCCCTGAACCGACAAGCGTAAAAAAGGCGAGCCAGCCGAGCGCGATAACAAAAACTGAAATGAACAGAAGGCTGAGAATGAACGGAGCTTTCCATTGAATCGCTGAAAAGCTTTCTGAAAAATGGCCGGAGCTGACAAGCAGCACGCCGCCGATCAGAAGCTGAAGAGCGACCATCCAGATAGAGTCCGCGCGTCCGCCCGTTCTTTTCACATATACCGTGCCGAGCGCCCAGCTGACCGCGGAGCCTAAGGCCAAAAGAATGCCGGCGATGGAAATATGGCCTCCGAAACCGGCTGCGCTGATGACGGCGACACCGGCAAAGCCCAGAATAAGACCGGCTATTTTTAAAGGATACATCGATTCCCCGAGCCACAGCCAAGAAAAAACGCCCATTAAAACCGGCTGGAAAAACACGATGGCTGAAAATAAGCCGGCAGGCAGGTAATTCAAGCCGACCGTTTGCAGGCCGTAAAATAAAGTAATATTTAAAATGGCAGAAATAAGATAGATCGGCCACGTTTCTTTAAAACGCAGCTTTTTAAAACGGGGCAGCGCCACCATTAATAATAGAAGTCCGCCGATCAGCGTGCGGATTCCGGCAAACAGAAGAGGCGGCGAATAGGCAAGCGCGGCCTTTGTCAGCGGCCAGTTAATTCCCCACACCGTGACTAGAAACGCCAGCATAAGAGCCGTCTGTATTTTCGAAAGCTGTTTCACGTCGTTCACTCCTTGTAGAACAATTCCATCATATGATACGGTAATCAGTAAGATAAATAAAATGAATCTTTTTTATAAGGAGCATAAGTAAAACGTTATGACGATTACACAACTGCGGGTTTTTGTTCAAATCGCTGAAACGGGAAGCTTTACAAAAGCGGGGCAGGCGCTGAATATGACGCAGCCCGCTGTCAGCCATGCCATTTCTGCGCTTGAGTCAGAGCTCGGCATCAAGCTGATCATCCGCGAGCGCCGCAACGGCGTAAGGCTCACGGACACGGGCGGAAAAATTCTCGTCCATATCAGAGAGGTGCTCAAAGGCATAGAAAAAGCCGAGCAGCTGGCGGCCGCGGAAAGAGGGCTTGAACAGGGAACAATTCACATCGGCACATTTCCGGCCGCTTCCGCTTATTTCATTCCAAAGCTGATCAGCATGTTTAAAAAGCGGTATCCGAAGCTTGAATTGGTGCTTCATGAAGGAACGGTCAACGAAGTAAAGGAATGGCTCCGCTCCCGGGTAATAGATGTGGGTATCACTCTTTTTCCTACGGAAGACATGGAATATCTGCCGCTGAAAAAAGATAAAATGGCCGTCGTGCTTAGAAATGATCATCCGCTTTGCAGCTGTGAGTCAATCACTCTGAAAGATCTTGACCGCCAGCCGATGATCATCTGTGACGGAGGATACGAATCACCGTTTATTGATATGTTTAAGGAGGCAGGATCTGTGCTGACTGCCGCATTCACTGTTTACAACGTCAATACGTCCATCAGCATGATCAAAGAAGGGCTGGGGATTGCGATATTATCACAAATGTCTATGTCGGGAATATCGCTGCCGGACAATGTCGTGACGAGAGACCTGAATCAGGCGGTGTACCGCGATGTTCTGCTTGCCGTTCCTTCCGTAAAGGAAGCTTCATTGGCGGCAAAACTTTTTATTCAAATCGCGCAGGAACTCACAAAGAATGAATAAAAAGACCCTAATCATCTTAGGGCCCTGAATCTTATCGGTTAATTTTAAAAGAGTTTGTCGTATTGACAAGTTTTGAACCGCTGAACGTGGCTTTGACACGATAATAACCTGTCTTGCATCCTTTTAAAGGGAATGACTTAGTTACGTGATATTTGAAAGTGAAGCTTGTCTTTTTGCAAGTCGTCCATTTCTTTCCTGACTTTCGCTGTAAGTATAGGTTTCCTTTAAAGGTTCGATTTGACGGATACGCTGTACTGAGAGTAAAATCGACACTTTTCGCTTTTTTCGTGTAGTAGGAGGCATCGGTAGATCCGCTTACATTTAAATTCTGCTCAGTGCCGGAATAAAAGTCTGCGGCATATGCCTTATCGGTGTTTCCGGTAAAGAAGATAGCTGCCAGTAAAGCTGTTGTGAGTGCCATTAAGATTTTTTTTACGCATATAGACTATGACTTCCTTCCTATTCAATATCATACATATCTTAACATTATTGGGTTTGTTCTTTCAACGATAGATTTTCACTTTTATAGGATGAAAAGCTCATCATATCTGAATGTAATAGATTCATTCATACAAAGTTCACTAGTGACGACCGATGACTGATTGTTCGAATATCATCGAATCAAATTGTTTAACTCACGGGAAAAGCTGTGGTAAGGTGTGTGGTAGAGACCTTGTTTAAGATCTGCTTACACTAAACCATAAAGGAGAAAACGATGGCTGAACATACATTGAAAGATACTGCGTTTTCCGTATTGAATTTATCGCCGGTCGTACAGGGGGGAACGGTTGCTGAATCGTTCCGCAACAGCATGGATTTAGCGCGCCGCGCCGAGGAGTGGGGCTATAACCGCTATTGGCTTGCGGAGCATCATAATATAGAAGGAGTTGCCAGCTCGGCAACGGCGGTGCTGATCGGCCACATCGCCGGCGGCACGAAAAAAATCCGCGTCGGTTCTGGGGGTATTATGCTGCCGAATCATTCTTCACTTGTGATCGCGGAGCAATTCGGAACCCTTGAAACGTTGTATCCGGGCCGGATTGACCTGGGGCTCGGACGCGCGCCGGGGACCGACCAATTAACGGCGAGAGCCTTACGAAGAAACATAAACAGCGGGGAAGATTTTCCGGAGCAGCTTGAAGAATTGAGAAATTACTTCAAACCGACAGGCAATGTGCGCAATCAAGTCCGCGCCATTCCGGGCGAAGGGCTGGACGTGCCGATCTGGCTTTTGGGCTCAAGCGGCTTCAGCGCGCGTCTTGCGGGAGAGCTCGGGCTTCCGTTCGCCTTTGCGGCTCACTTTTCACCGAAAAACACCGTGCCCGCCCTTGAGCTGTACCGCAGCTCCTTCCGTCCGTCAGACGTACTGGATCAACCGTACGCGATGGTCGGCGTCACCGTCATTGCCGCCGATACGGACGAAAAGGCGGAGCATCTGGCAACATCGCATTATCAAAGATTTTTAGACCTCGTCCGCGGCACGCCGAACCAGCTGAAGCCTCCTGTTGAAGACATGGATCAAATCTGGTCGCCGTATGAAAAAGCGATGGTCAATGAACAGCTCAGTTCAACGATCGTCGGCGGACCGGAGCGTGTGAAGGAAAAGCTGGAAAGCTTCATCCGGACAACACAGGCGGATGAAATTATGGTGAATTCAGAAAGCTTTGAGCATGCCGACAGAATGAGATCATTTGAGATCATCGCCGAATTAAAAAACAGCTGAGCAAAAAAAGCAATGTGCCGCGCACATTGCTTTTTTTATTCGCCGATCCGCTTGACTGAATTCCGGATGACGAGTTCCGGTTCATACACGACGTCATCCTTCTTCGGTTTTTTATGCTCTAAGCAGTCGATGACGTATTTTGCCGCCGCTTTCCCCATAATGGATTTCGGATGCTTGACAGAGGTGAGCTTCACCTCGGAAATCTGGGCGAAATGTGAATCGTCATAGCCCATGACCGATACGTCATCAGGCACCTTTAACCCGAATTCCCTTAGAAGATTAATCGTCTTCAGCGCAATTTCGTCATTGTAGCAAAGAATGGCCGTCGGGTGTGATCCGCTGTTTTGCTCAAGGGTATGCTTAATTTTTTGGAGAAGCACGGTTTCTTTTTCTTCAGTCGTGTAAGTGACGATCATGTCCGGAGACGGGAAAATCCCGCGCTCCCGATGCGCCTGCAGATAGCCGTTCATCCGTTTGACGCCCTGCGTGTCATCCGCTTTAAAGATTCCCATAATGTGCGTGTGGCCGAGGGACATGACGTATTCGCAAGCCATCATGCCGCCTTTGACATCATTGACGGAAAAGCTTGGTGCGGCCAGCTCCGCATAAGAGGCGTTAATCATGGCAAACGGAATGCCGTTTTTCTCCAGATTGAGATAGTAGCCGATGTTGGGCGTCTGCAACGCGCTTTTCGTAGGCTCGACAATCAGCCCGTCTATATTTTTGGACAGCAGGTTTTCAAGACCGCGCCGCTCACTTTCTGTATTGTTGTTGGTGCTCGTCAGCAGCATGGAATAGCCCTGTTCGCTTAAATAAGATTCAATTCCCCTGATGATGCTCGGGAAAATATAGTCTGATATGTACGTTGTAATGACGCCGATCGTTTTGTTTGAATGCATGGCTGATTTCGCCGTGCGTGAAGCGACAAAGGTGCCTCCGCCCTGAACGCTGTACAGCAGCCCCTGCGAGACCAAATCTCCGATCGCCTTTCTGATGGTATGGCGGCTGACGCCGAACTGCTGCATCAGCTCATTTTCCGTAGGCAGCTTTTCGTCCGGCTGTATTTTTCCCTGATTCAGCCATGAACAAATTTCTTCTTTTACTTGAGCATATTTCGGTAGCATATCAATTCCTCCAAAATGTATACGGACAAATTCCAGTATAACATAGTAAGCCCTTTCATCAAGCTGTAAAAATAATTGACAGATTATGAAAAACTGCTTATTCTTTATTTGTACGTACTAATTTCTCTTATTTTTAGATAAAATTCTTTATAAGTACGTACAAATGTGGCGATTCTGAAGAAAACAAAGCAACATCAAGCGTCGCACTCAGATTTGTAAGCGTTTTTATTCTATTATTCGCGGGAGGGTAAAATTCATGAAGAATCACCCGGCACCAATTGGCTCAAATGTACCTGTCACTCGGCAGCATTCCAAGTGGTTTGTCATTCTCATCTCATGCGCGGCCGGACTGGGAGGGCTTTTGTACGGTTATGACACGGCGGTGATTTCCGGCGCTATCGGTTTCCTGAAAGATTTGTACCGCTTAAGTCCTTTTATGGAAGGGCTCGTGATTTCAAGCATTATGATCGGCGGTGTTTTCGGCGTCGGGATTTCCGGATTTTTGAGTGACCGTTTCGGACGGAGAAAGATTTTGATGGCAGCGGCGCTGTTGTTTGCGGTGTCAGCGGTTGTCTCTGCGCTTTCTCAAAGTGTGTCTTCCTTAGTGATCGCCAGAGTCATCGGCGGTCTGGGAATCGGCATGGGCTCCTCGCTTTCTGTCACGTATATTACCGAAGCCGCTCCGCCGGCCATACGCGGCAGTCTGTCTTCCCTGTATCAGCTGTTTACGATATTAGGGATATCCGGCACTTATTTTATTAACCTCGCCGTCCAGCAGTCCGGCTCGTATGAATGGGGAGTGCACACCGGCTGGCGGTGGATGCTCGCTTACGGCATGATTCCGTCCGTCATCTTTTTTATCGTGCTGCTTATCGTGCCGGAAAGTCCGCGCTGGCTTGCGAAAGCAGGGCGCCGGAATGAAGCCCTCGCCGTGCTGACGCGCATTAACGGCGAGCAGACCGCGAAAGAAGAAATCAAACAAATCGAAACGTCTTTACAATTAGAAAAAATGGGTTCATTGTCTCAGCTGTTTAAGCCGGGGCTGAGAAAAGCGCTTGTGATCGGGATTCTGCTGGCTTTATTCAATCAGGTCATCGGCATGAACGCAATTACGTATTACGGGCCGGAAATTTTCAAAATGATGGGCTTCGGACAGAATGCGGGGTTTATCACGACATGCATCGTCGGTGTCGTCGAAGTGATTTTCACCATTATCGCGGTTCTTTTAGTCGATAAGGTAGGCCGGAAAAAGCTGATGGGGGTCGGATCTGCCTTTATGGCGCTGTTCATGATCTTAATCGGGGCATCCTTTTATTTTCAGCTGGCGAGCGGTCCGGCTTTAGTCGTCATCATATTGGGATTCGTCGCCGCTTTCTGCGTATCAGTCGGGCCGATTACATGGATCATGATTTCGGAGATCTTTCCGAACCACCTCCGCGCACGCGCCGCCGGTATTGCGACGATATTCTTATGGGGGGCGAACTGGGCGATCGGCCAGTTCGTGCCGATGATGATCAGCGGGTTAGGGCTTGCGTACACCTTCTGGATATTCGCCGTCATTAATATTCTCTGTTTCTTGTTTGTCGTGACGATCTGTCCTGAGACGAAAAATAAATCATTAGAAGAAATAGAAAAACTCTGGATAAAATGAAAGCGTTTTACGACAAAAGTCCGCTCCGGCGGGCTTTTGTCTGTCACCTTCATTCCGTTTCTGTATATAATGACTGTATCAAGGAGATACTGGAAAATCCTGCGAAGAATGTCGAGGAATTGACCTTTAACAGTTGAATTAACAATGTCATCCTGTTAAAATAATTAAAGAAAGCAGACATAATTTTTTTTGGCTATGATGGGACGTTTTTTGTCATAGCGGGACATTTTCTGTCCAGTATGAATAGGAAGGAACGTTTGAGTCATGAACCAGTTAATACAAGCTCAAAAAAAATTATTGCCTGATCTTTTGCTTGTGATGCAGAAAAGATTTGAAATCTTGCAGTATATCAGGCTTACCGAACCGATCGGCCGCAGAAGTCTTGCAGCCAGTCTCGGATTGACCGAGCGCGTTCTCAGAAGCGAGGTTCAGTTTTTGAAAGAACAGAATCTCATCGATATTAAAACAAACGGCATGACAATGACGGAAGAGGGCTATTCACTGCTTTCGATTCTGGAAGATACGATGAAGGATGTTTTAGGGTTGACGCTTTTGGAAAAGACATTAAAAGAGCGGCTTAATCTGAAAGACGCCATTATCGTTTCCGGAGACAGCGACCAATCTCCTTGGGTCAAAAAAGAATTAGGGAGAGCGGCCGTTGCATGTATGAAAAAGAGATTTTCAGGCAAAAATATCGTCGCTGTAACCGGCGGTACGACAATTGAAGCCGTCGCCGATATGATGACGCCGGATTCAAAAAACCGCGAGCTCCTGTTTGTGCCCGCAAGAGGCGGTTTAGGCGAAGATGTGAAAAACCAGGCGAACACCATATGCGCGCATATGGCGGAAAAGGCTTCAGGCACTTACCGGCTTTTGTTCGTTCCCGGGCAGCTGTCACAAGGCGCCTACTCATCTATTATTGAAGAACCTTCCGTAAAAGAGGTGCTTCACACGATTAAATCAGCGAGTATGCTCGTTCACGGAATCGGCGAAGCTAGAACAATGGCGGAGCGAAGAAACACGCCTTTGGAAGATTTGAAGAAAATAGATGACAATCATGCGGTGACAGAGGCATTCGGCTACTACTTTAATGCGGACGGAGAAGTCGTTCACAAGGTGCATTCAGTCGGAATGCAGCTTGATGACCTCGATGCCATTCCCGACATTATCGCGGTAGCGGGCGGATCATCAAAAGCAGAAGCAATCGAAGCTTATTTTAAAAAGCAGCGAAACACGGTTCTCGTCACGGACGAAGGAGCCGCAAAGAAGTTATTAAGGGATAACAGTCCCTCAATATAAATATCTCTCACTTATTTAAAGGAGGAAATAATCATGGCAGTAAAAGTCGGTATTAACGGTTTTGGTCGTATTGGACGTAACGTATTCCGCGCAGCATTAAACAATCCTGAAGTTGAGGTAGTAGCGGTTAACGATTTAACAGACGCTAACATGCTTGCTCATCTTTTACAATATGATTCCGTACACGGAAAATTAGATGCAGAAGTTAAAGTTGACGGCAGCAACCTTGTTGTTAACGGCAAAACAATCGAAGTTTCTGCTGAGCGCGATCCTGCGAAACTCAGCTGGGGCAAACAAGGCGTTGAAATCGTAGTTGAATCTACTGGTTTCTTCACAAAACGCGCAGACGCTGCGAAACACTTAGAAGCAGGCGCGAAAAAAGTTATCATCTCTGCACCTGCTAACGAAGAAGATATCACAATCGTTATGGGTGTTAACGAAGACAAATACGATGCAGCTAACCACCATGTTATCTCTAACGCATCTTGCACAACAAACTGCCTTGCGCCGTTTGCAAAAGTACTTAACGACAAATTCGGCATCAAACGCGGTATGATGACAACTGTTCACTCTTACACAAACGATCAGCAAATTCTTGATCTTCCGCACAAAGACTACCGTCGTGCGCGTGCAGCAGCTGAAAACATCATTCCTACATCAACTGGTGCTGCTAAAGCAGTTTCCCTTGTTCTTCCTGAACTGAAAGGCAAACTGAACGGCGGAGCTATGCGTGTGCCGACTCCAAACGTTTCTCTTGTTGATCTAGTTGCTGAACTGAACAAAGACGTAACGGCTGAAGACGTAAACGCAGCTCTTAAAGAAGCGGCTGAAGGCGATCTTAAAGGAATCCTTGGCTACAGCGAAGAGCCATTAGTATCCGGAGACTACAACGGCAATGCTAACTCTTCTACAATCGATGCTCTTTCTACAATGGTTATGGAAGGCAGCATGGTAAAAGTAATCTCTTGGTACGATAACGAAAGCGGCTACTCTAACCGCGTTGTTGACCTTGCAGCTTACATCGCAAAACAAGGTCTTTAATTCATAGCTCCCGGAAAGGGCCGGACTTGGTTCTTTCGGACAGAAACGCTATAATGAAAGCGGACAAGGGAAGGGGACGGACTCCCTTTCCCTTTTTCCATGAGAACCGGCTTTCAGAAAGCGCCGGATTGCTGCAGAACGTCCGCGTTTTGAAGTTTCCGCGGCACTTTCGTTTTCTGAGCCGCCTGCCCTGGCTCAGAAGACGATCTGCCCCGTGCCCGGAAGCTGCAATCTGCCCCGCGGCGGAAGCATCATGAGGCGGTTTCACGTTTCACGTTTTTCGTGCTATGCAAACCATTTTGAAGGAGGATCTCCTAAGGCATGAATAAAAAAACAGTAAAAGACATCGACGTAAAAGGCAAAGTCGTATTCTGCCGCGTTGACTTTAACGTTCCAATGAAAGACGGGGAAGTAACAGACGATACTCGTATCCGCGCTGCGCTTCCAACAATCAAACACCTTGCAGACCAAGGCGCGAAAGTCCTTCTTGCGAGCCACTTAGGCCGCCCGAAAGGCGAAGTGGTTGAGGAGCTTCGTTTAACTCCTGTCGCTGCACGCTTAGGCGAACTGCTCGGCAAAGAAGTGAAAAAAGCGGATGAAGCTTACGGCGATGCTGTAAAAGCACAAATTTCTGATATGAAGGACGGAGACGTTCTTGTATTGGAAAACGTACGTTTCTACCCTGGTGAAGAGAAAAACGATCCTGAGCTTGCTAAAGCATTTGCTGAGCTTGCGGATGTATATGTCAATGACGCATTCGGTGCTGCCCACCGTGCTCACGCATCTACAGCCGGAATTGCTGAGCACCTGCCGGCGGTTGCAGGATTCCTGATGGAAAAAGAGCTTGACGTTCTCGGCAAAGCCGTGACAAATCCTGAGCGCCCGTTTACGGCAATCATCGGCGGCGCGAAAGTAAAAGACAAAATCGGTGTAATCGAAAGTCTGCTTGATAAAGTGGACAACTTGATCATCGGCGGAGGTCTTGCTTACACATTCGTAAAAGCGCTTGGTTATGAAGTCGGTAAATCTCTTCTTGAAGAAGATAAAATCGAACTTGCAAAATCATTCATGGACCGCGCGAAAGAAAAAGGCGTTAAATTCTATATGCCGGAAGACGTTCTCGTTGCTGATGATTTCTCTAACGATGCAAACGTTCAAATCGTGCCGGTCTCTGAGATCCCAAGTGATTTAGAAGCGATCGACATCGGAACGAAAACCCGCAAAACGTATGCTGAAGTTATCAAAAACAGCAAACTTGTCGTATGGAACGGACCGATGGGCGTATTCGAAATCGACTTGTTCGCTCAAGGCACAAAAGCAGTGGCTGAAGCATTGGCAGAGGCAAACGATACATACTCTGTCATCGGCGGAGGAGACTCTGCGGCAGCCGTTGAAAAATTCGGCCTTGCTGACAAAATGAGCCATATCTCAACAGGCGGCGGCGCATCCCTTGAATTCATGGAAGGCAAAGAGCTTCCAGGTGTAGCTGCGCTGAACGATAAATAAAAACTGCTATAAGGAAGTGGAACAGATGAGAAAACCAATTATAGCCGGTAACTGGAAAATGAACAAAACACTCGGCGAGGCTGTCAGCTTCGTTGAAGAAGTGAAATCTTCCATTCCAGCAGCAGACAAAGCGGAAGCCGTTGTTTGCGCACCAGCTCTTTTCTTAGAAAAGCTGACTTCTGCTGTTAAAGGAACTGACCTGAAAGTCGGCGCCCAAAACATGCATTTTGAAGAAAACGGTGCGTTCACAGGTGAAATCAGCCCGGTCGCTCTGAAAGACCTTGGCGTGGATTACTGCGTCATCGGCCACTCTGAGCGCCGTGAAATGTTCGCTGAAACTGATGAAACAGTTAACAAAAAAGCGCATGCCGCTTTCAAACACGGCATTGTGCCGATCATTTGCGTAGGTGAAACGCTTGAAGAGCGCGAAGCCGGAAAAACAAATGATCTTGTTGCCGATCAAGTGAAAAAAGGTCTTGCGGGTCTTTCTGAAGAGCAAGTTGCCGCTTCCGTTATTGCGTACGAGCCAATCTGGGCAATCGGAACAGGCAAATCTTCTACAGCGAAAGATGCTAACGACGTCTGCGCGCATATCCGTAAAGTCGTTGCTGAAAGCTTCAGCCAGGAAACTGCTGACAAGCTCCGCATTCAATACGGCGGCAGCGTAAAACCTGCAAATATTAAAGAATATATGGCAGAGTCCGATATTGACGGTGCTTTGGTCGGCGGCGCAAGCCTTGAACCGCAGTCATTCGTTCAATTATTGGAGGAAGGTCAATATGAGTAAAAAACCAGCTGCACTCATCATTCTTGATGGGTTCGGATTACGCAATGAAACAGTCGGAAACGCAGTCGCACAAGCGAAAAAACCGAATTTCGACCGTTATTGGAACCAATACCCTCATCAGACGCTGACGGCATCAGGCGAAGCAGTCGGACTGCCTGAAGGACAGATGGGGAACTCTGAAGTCGGTCATTTGAATATCGGCGCAGGACGTATTGTGTACCAAAGCTTAACACGCGTGAACGTTGCCATCCGCGAAGGCGAATTCGAACGCAATCAAACGTTCCTTGACGCCATCAAAAACGCGAAAGACAACGACAAAGCGCTTCACCTGTTCGGCCTTCTTTCTGACGGAGGCGTACACAGTCATATCAATCATTTATTCGCGCTGCTGAAGCTTGCGAAAAGTGAAGGACTGACGAAGGTGTATATTCACGGTTTCCTCGACGGCCGCGATGTAGGTCCGCAAACAGCGAAAACTTACATTCAGCAGCTGAATGAGCAGATCGAAGAAATCGGTGTCGGCGAAATCGCCAGCATTTCCGGACGCTACTACTCCATGGACCGCGACAAACGCTGGGACCGTGTGGAAAAAGCGTACCGCGCAATGGCTTACGGCGAAGGCCCGTCTTACCGCAGCGCGATGGATGTAGTCGACGATTCATATGCGAACGGCATTCATGATGAATTCGTCATTCCGTCCGTCATCACAAAAGAAAACGGTGAACCCGTTGCGAAAATTCATGACGGCGATTCTGTGATTTTCTATAATTTCAGACCAGACCGCGCCATCCAGATTTCAAACACGTTTACCAACAAAGATTTCCGCGATTTCGACCGCGGTGAAAATCATCCGAAAAACCTGTATTTCGTCTGCCTGACTCACTTCAGTGAATCTGTTGACGGATATGTGGCTTTTAAACCGGTAAACCTTGACAATACGGTCGGTGAAGTATTGGCACAGCACGGGTTAAAACAGCTTCGCATTGCAGAAACTGAAAAGTATCCGCACGTTACGTTCTTTATGAGCGGCGGCCGCGAAGAAGAATTCCCGGGCGAAGAGCGCATCCTCATTAACTCGCCGAAGGTCGCGACATATGACCTGAAGCCTGAAATGAGCGCGTATGAAGTGAAGGATGCTCTTGTAAAAGAAATCGCGGCTGACAAGCACGACGCGATCATCCTGAACTTTGCAAACCCTGACATGGTCGGCCACTCCGGAATGGTTGAACCGACGATTAAAGCAATTGAAGCAGTGGACGAATGCTTAGGCGAAGTGGTTGACGCCATCATCGCTAAAGGCGGACATGCCATCATTACCGCTGATCACGGTAATGCAGACATTCTGATTACAGAAACAGGCGAACCGCACACTGCCCATACGACAAACCCAGTCCCTGTCATTGTGACGAAAGAAGGCGTGACGCTGCGCGAAGGCGGAATCCTAGGCGACCTCGCACCAACGTTATTAGACCTTCTCGGTGTTGAAAAACCGAAAGAAATGACCGGAACATCTTTAATTCAAAAATAAGCGTAAATCAAAAGGAGAGACAAACTCATGCCATACATTGTTGATGTTTATGCACGCGAAGTCCTTGACTCCCGCGGCAACCCAACAGTTGAAGTTGAAGTATATACAGAAACAGGAGCTTTCGGCCGCGCATTAGTGCCAAGCGGAGCTTCTACAGGTGAATACGAAGCGGTTGAGCTTCGTGACGGCGACAAAGACCGTTACCTTGGAAAAGGCGTGTTAACTGCTGTTAACAACGTAAACGAAATCATTTCTCCAGAGCTTCTCGGCTTTGACGTAACTGAACAAAACGCAATCGATCAGCTTTTAATCGAGCTTGACGGAACTGAAAACAAAGGCAAACTCGGTGCGAACGCAATCCTTGGCGTATCTATGGCTTGTGCGCGCGCAGCTGCTGATTTCTTACAGATTCCTCTTTACCAATACCTTGGAGGATTCAACTCAAAAACGCTTCCTGTACCGATGATGAACATCGTAAACGGCGGAGAGCATGCTGACAACAACGTAGACATTCAAGAATTCATGATCATGCCTGTAGGCGCGCCTAACTTCCGTGAAGCGCTTCGCATGGGCGCTCAAATCTTCCACAGCCTGAAATCAGTTCTTTCTGCTAAAGGAATGAACACAGCTGTAGGTGACGAAGGCGGATTCGCTCCGAACCTTGGTTCTAACGAAGAAGCGCTTCAAACAATCGTTGAAGCGATCGAAAAAGCCGGCTTCAAACCTGGCGAAGAAGTGAAACTTGCGATGGATGCTGCATCTTCTGAGTTCTACAACAAAGAAGACGGCAAATACCATCTGTCTGGCGAAGGCGTTGTGAAAACATCTGCTGAAATGGTTGACTGGTACGAAGAAATGGTTTCTAAATACCCAATCATCTCTATCGAAGACGGACTTGACGAGAACGACTGGGAAGGCCACAAACTTCTTACAGAGCGTCTTGGCAAAAAAGTTCAGCTTGTCGGTGACGACCTTTTCGTTACAAACACGAAAAAGCTTGCTGAAGGTATCAAAAACGGCGTAGGCAACTCTATCCTGATCAAAGTAAACCAAATCGGTACATTGACTGAAACATTCGATGCGATCGAAATGGCGAAACGCGCGGGCTACACTGCCGTTATCTCTCACCGTTCAGGTGAAACTGAAGACAGCACAATCGCTGACATCGCTGTGGCAACTAATGCAGGACAAATCAAAACAGGTGCTCCGTCCCGTACGGACCGTGTTGCGAAATACAACCAGCTTCTTCGCATCGAAGATCAGTTGGCCGAAACTGCTCAATACCACGGTATCAACTCTTTCTATAACTTGAATAAGTAATGGAATGGACGCCGGGAGATATTCTCCCGGCGTTTTTTTATGCTCCCGGGCTTTTCCCTCCTTTTTCATCATCTTCATTTGGTCAATAATATTCATTTTTCCCCTTTTTAAAGGAATCAGTGTTCTTCAATCGAAAGGGAAGAGGTGTTAATAAGAGGAGGGATTATGATGAAATTTTCATTTATGTCAGCCGCGGTGGCAGCAAGCGTCATATGGGGCGCGTCTGCCGGGCCGCTGTCCGAAACTCATGCTTATTCAGCCGTGACCGCGCCGGTTTTTGATGCTGATGAGGCATTGGACACTATGCATGATCTGAGTGAAACCATCGGACCGCGGGAAACCGGAACTGCGAAAGAAAAGGAAGCGGCTGAATACATATCGAATCGCCTGCGGGCTCAGGGCGCCAGTGTCAAAGTACAGTCATTTCCATTGAAAAAGTACTTTTCAGGTTCAGTCACAGCGGGAGATCATGAATTCCCGCTCCGCTCCGCTGATCAATCCGCTGTTGAAAAAGAGCTGAGAATTGAGGGAGGGATTTTTGACGGCGGCTGCGGATCACGCGATGACGTAACAGGAGCCAAAGGAAAGATTGCAGTGATACGCGAAGGAAAGATCCCCGTTTCTCAAAAGATCAAACATGCCGAACAAGCGGGAGCCAAAGCAGTCATTATTTATAATCAGACAACAAAACCGCTCGCCGTCCGTCCGCATACCGATAAAGGAATCACGATACCGGCGGCGGGTATGAAAAAAGAAGACGGTGAAGCACTGCTGCAGGAAAAGCAGGCAGTCATTCAATTTAAAAACTATAAAAACCGCACCTCACAAAATATTATAGGAACGCGCAAAGCGGCACAGGCCAACTCTTCTGATGCTGATATTATTTATGTCACAGCGCATTATGACAGCGTAAAAGGCGCGCCCGGAGCGGATGATAACGCCTCAGGCACATCTGCCGTTCTGGAAATCAGCAAGCAATTCACACACATACCGAAAGACAAAGAGATCCGCTTTATCCTGTTCGGTGCAGAAGAATTATGGTCTGCGGGTTCATCTTATTACGTCAGTACACTCACGAACAATGAAAGAAAGCACAGCCAGGCCAATTTTAATGCCGATATGATTGCGACTGACTGGGAAGAAGCGAGTCAAATGTGTGTCACGACTCCTGACGGCAAGGAAAACCCGAGCGTCCGGTATGCTGAAAAAGCCGCTGAAAAATCCCGCTTGGTCAAGCCAAACCTGATTCAGCTCGGTTACTCAGACCATGTCTCTTTTTATGAAGCAGGGATTCCGTCGGCTAACTGGATTTGGCTCAGCCCCGATACACAGGAGCCGGGGCCTTGGTATCACACCGAGAATGATAATATGAAACACATCAGCAAAGAAAGATTAGAGAAAGCGGGATCACTCGTTTCCGCGGCTGTAACTGAGGCAGTGAAAGAATAAAAAACAGGCTTCGGCCTGTTTTTTTATATTGTTTTCTGTATATTCCCTCAATTAAGGGAGATTTTCTCACTTGTTACCAGATATATACCATTTGACAGGATTTTATTTTACAAATAAAAGAAAAATAAATAGATAATACCTAATTTATAAAAGGATGTAAAACTCATTTATCAAATTTTAACTTTTGTTATAATTGCGATATCGATCGATATTTGTTTTAAATTGTAAAAAACAATACTCTTTTCTATCTATTAGGGGGCGAAAAATGAATACTGTCACAAAAGAAGCCAGCAACCTTGGTCAAAAACGGCTGTTACATCTGATTGAAACGAAGCAGGCGATTGTAGGCGTGTTAGGCATGGGATATGTGGGATTTCCTCTTGCGCTGGAATGTGTCGATAAAGGATACAATGTTATCGGATTCGACAAAAACAGTGAAAAGGTTTCCTTGTTAGCCGCCGGAAGCAGCCATATTCAAGATATAGAGGACGACAGACTGAACTCGGCTTTACAAACAAAACGCTTTCAAATCAGCGCCGACATGTCGCTCATCCAAAAATGCGACATCATTGTGATATGTGTGCCGACACCCCTGAACAAAAAAGACAAGATCCCCGATTTAACCTACATCGACAGTGCAGTTGACAGCATGATCGCTTATGGAAGGCAGCATCAGCTTTTAATTTTAGAAAGCACCACCTATCCCGGAACAACGAAAAAAAAGATTGCCGACAGAATGGCATCAAGCCGCGGCATGAAAATAGGAACAGACTTTTTTACGGCTTATTCTCCGGAAAGAATCGATCCGGGCAACAGGCAATATGAAGTTTCAGATATTCCTAAAGTAGTCGGCGGAACCACACAGACTTGCACAGAACTTGCCTCAGCGTTTTACAGCACCATTGTTACAAGCATTCACCCGGTGACCTCACCCGAAGTAGCTGAAACAGCTAAACTCCTAGAGAATACTTATCGTTATGTCAATATAGCTCTTATCAATGAAATGGCGCTTAATTGCCGTGAACTTGATATTGATATATGGGAAGTCATCTGCGCGGCGGACACGAAGCCGTTCGGCTTTCAAAAATTTATCCCGGGCCCCGGAGTCGGAGGCCATTGTATCCCGATTGATCCTTTTTACTTCAAATGGATCGCGAATGAAAAAGGGCTGCAGACAAAATTAATTGATCTCGCGGACGAAATCAATTCCAACATGCCGATTTCTGTCTCTGAGTATGCTTTGAAACTGGCGGGCAAAGACAAATGCAGCATCTTAATAATAGGGGCAGCTTATAAAAAAAATACAAATGACCCACGTGAATCCTCAGTGTTTACGATAATGGAAGAATTGATGGACAAGGGATGCGCGATTGATTATCATGATCCGTTTATCAGCGAGATCCGCTTGAATGACGGAAGCCGCAAACAATCTGTCCCTTTCACAAAAGAACAAATCAATCAGTACGACGTCATCATCATTCATACAGATCACGATGTAATCGACTACAGTATTTTGAAGGATGCCTCACCGATTATCTTTGACACAAGAAATGTATGCAAGGAAAAATCAGCCGACAATTGCAGAGTTGTCACTTTATAGGAGGGAACGGTCATTAGTAATCGATTTATCTCTTTTCACAGACCTGATATGACAAACGAAGAAATCGCAAGCGTAACCGAAACGATTCAATCGGGCTGGATTTCGAAAGGCCCGAAGGTAATCGATTTTGAAAAAAAGCTGGGAGAATGTATAGGAGCCGAACACGTCATCAGCTGTAATTCAGGCACCGCTGCATTACATATGGCTTTATTGGCGCTCGGTGTGGGAGAAGGCGATGAAGTCATCGTGCCGAGCTTCACGTTCTGTTCCAGTGTCAATGTCATCCTGCACGCCGGAGCCGTTCCGGTGTTTGCGGATATATGCGAGAAAAGTCTATGTGCCGATCCTGAAGATGTCAGGAAGAAAATAACGCCGCGCACAAAAGCGGTAATTGCGGTTCATTTTGCCGGCTATCCGGCTGATCTGGAAAACTTGCAATCCATTTGTAAAGAAAACGGATTGTATCTGATTGAAGACGCCGCTCATGCGCTCGGTACAAAATATAACGGAAGCATGATCGGCACTCACGGCGATGCCGTGTGCTTCAGCTTTTATGCCACCAAAAATATTACAACGGGGGAAGGCGGAGCCCTCGTCATGAAAGACGAACAGGCCGCAGAAAGAGCGAGGCTGTACGGATGGCACGGCATCACAAAAAATGCCTGGAACCGGTACGGTGAAAAAGGCAGCTGGAGATACGACGTTTTACTGCCGGGCTTTAAATATAATATGACGGATATTCAGGCCGCGCTCGGTCTGGTTCAATTGAAGCGCGCAAACGACATTCAAGAAAAACGGGAACAGATTGCTCAATTTTATGTACGTGAACTGTCAGGCCAATCTGCCAAAGCGGCGCTTCCGCTTTCTGACATTCCAAGCGGCATAACGCACTCATGGCATTTATTTATTTTGCGGATTCGAGAAAACGGCGGTATGGACAGAGATCTGTTTATTGAGAAAATGAAAGAAAAACAAATCGGGCTGAGCGTGCACTTTATTCCCGTGCATTTGCATCCTTACTATAAAAAACATTTTCCTGCCGAGCTTCCGGTAACTGAACGTGTTTTCCGGGAGATCGTATCACTGCCTCTTTACAGCCAGTTATCAGATGAGGATTGCAGCTATATTGTCAAGTCTATAAAAGAAGTGTTGACTATCAGCCAGGAGGTTGGATCATGAAACATATTGCGATTATCGGAGGAGCCGGTTTTATCGGAAGCGAACTGGCGGCATTATTACAGGCTAAAGGTTATCACACCATCATTGCAGACCAAAAGGAGCCGGCTTTTGACACTGAATACCGCCAAACGGATATTCTTGACCGGACGTCCCTCCGCGAATCATTGCGGGGAGCGGATGCGGTTGTCCATTTGGCGGCAATGGTCGGAGTGGACAGCTGCCGAAGCAATGAAGAAGACGTCATACGGGTCAATTTTGAAGGAACGAAAAACGTAACTGAGGTATGCGGTGAATTGGGAATCAGCACACTTCTTTTCTCATCGAGTTCAGAAGTGTTCGGAGATTCACCGGATTTTCCTTATACCGAGACAAGCAGAAAGCTTCCGAAATCGGCTTACGGAAAAGCCAAACTGCAATCAGAGGAATATTTGAGAGAACAGGCTTCCGACGAACTTCATATTCGGGTCGTCCGGTACTTTAATGTATACGGGCCGAAACAGCGCGAGGATTTTGTCATCAACAAGTTTTTCAGCCTGGCCGAGAATGGCTCTGAGCTGCCTCTTTACGGGGACGGCGGACAAATACGCTGCTTCAGCTACATCAGTGATATCGTCACCGGAACTTATCTCGCTCTCACTCATGAAGGAGCCGTCTTTGAAGACTTCAATATCGGGAACGACCAGCCGATCACGATAAAAGAACTGGCTGAAAAAGTCAATGTGCTCTCAGGCAGAGAGAAGGATAACTATCTGTTTAAAAAGCTGGGCGAAGACGGCGTGAGGGGAAAAGACATCGAGATTTTTAAACGGGCGCCGTCAATCGAGAAGGCGAAACGTTTGCTCGGTTACGCTCCGAAAGTAAGTCTGAATGAAGGCCTGGAGATCATAAAAGATGAAAGACAAAAGCACAAACTTTCACTTTCCTAAAAACCCGGAAGAGATCAAGTATCCCATTTATCCGGGTCAGTTTTCAGTCAGCGGCCGTCTGCGCGCAGTGAAACACTTGCTTACTGCCGGACAAAGCGGACTGACTGAAAAACTGGAAAAACGTTACGGAAAAGGGGTTGTGCTGACCTCCAGCGGCAGTGCGGCACTGGTGCTCGCATTAACTTATTCGGGGGCCGGGCCGGGGAAAGAAGTGATTTTCTCATCCTTCAGCTGCCCGAATGTCATTGATGCCGTGCTGCAATCCGGTGCGACGCCTGTGTTTGCGCAGCTGGATGAGCATCTATCCTTATCTTTTGAGGATGTCAAAAAAAAAGCGACGAGGCGTACGTGTGCGGTTATCCTCACACATGTATACGGCCGGAGAGAAAATATCGCTATCATTAACTGGGCGAAGGAAAACGGAATTGCTGTCATTGATGATGCCGCTCAAGCCATGTTTACAAAACAAGCGGATACATTTGCCGGCGGTTTGGGCGATTTCGGCATTTTAAGCTTCGGCCCCTCAAAGCCGCTTGCGAGTATCGGAGGCGGCGCGTTAATCGCGCCGAAAGAATGGCTTCGGCAAAAAACAAATCTCCCGATGGAACAGCGCAGCCAAGTGGCAGCTGACTATCGAATCTATATCAGAAATCAAAGAATCCAAGCTGTAATGAAACGGAAACGGCATCATCCTATTTCATATATGTTTAGAAAAGCGGGCGCCATGCCTTCCATGAAAGCCACAAAGCTCGAAGCTCTGCCGGATAAACCGGCTGTTGTACCCGTGCTTCGCATGCATCCGGCAAGGGAAGCCATTATTGATGATCAGCTTTCACGTATGGATCAGCTTGTAACAGCTTCGCTCCGAAACATAGAGACGGCGGGAGAAATCTTTGCAAAGGCGGGAGAAACAAACGGCATAAGAATGATCCAGCCCCAAGAAGGAGAACATCTGAATTATTTAACAATTGTATTTCCCCGGGATGAAGAGCGGTACGGGTGTTCCGTTTATTTAGCTGAAAGAGGCATCCAAACATGCTGGAACTACCTTCCCCTCGGACGTATTCCGATTTATGAAACATACGCGGGGGAAGGCGGGGAAGACCCGCTTTGGAAGAGAGTTCTTTCCCTGCCGTTTAAACCTCCTCTTCAAAAGGAGCAAGTCAGATATATAGCCGAATCCGTTTTATCATATTGTGAGCAACAGAATAAGACTGAATAGTGGTGATAAATATGCAAAAAACAGCAGTATGCACGACCCGCCAGGCATGGGATCGGGCCGCTGACATGTATCAGGCGGGATTGTTTCAAAGCTATGATTGGGGAATCCTCATGGAAGAGCTTCCCGGCACGTCATTTCACCCTGTCAGACTGACAACGGACGGAGGACAGGTCATCTATCTTCCGCTTTTTGAACAGAAGGGCGTATTATCCGGCAATATGATCGGATACGGCGGCGTTATTTCAGATCGCCCCATCTCATTTGAATGGCTTCAAAGTGAAATCCAGGCCATATTCGGCCGGAACATATCCCGGATGCTGCTGCCGTACGGTCAGACTTCTTTTACAGAAGAAATCGGGGAAGGGTGGACGGAAAAGGTGACACGGATCCTTACGCTTCCGGACACGTTTGACGAACTTTGGACGGGCATTTCCGGAAAAGCCCGGACGGCAGTCAGATACGCTGAAAAAGAGAATATTGTCACCCGGCTGATCGGGCGAAAAGAACTTGGCGCGTTTTATGACCTCTACAAAGAGCATACGGCGGCAATCGGCGCGGCTTATGTGCTGAGCCAGGGCTTTTTCCAAAAGCTGCTTGACACGTTTGCGGACCGGATGTTTTGGATCGGAGCATATCAGGATGAGACGCTGATCAGCAGCAGTATTTTTCTCTATGACCGCTCTCATTTCTATTATTGGCAGAATGTAAACAGTCTGGCGGGAAAAAAAGCGCAGGCCTCTTACTTATTGATGCGTGACGCCCTGCAATTCGCCATTTGCCGCAAGCTTCAATGGGCTGATTTTGGCTATTCACACAGTAAAGAAATCGCGAGACCGAAACGATATTGGGGAGCTGAAGAAAAACAATGCCGACTTTTTACGAAACCGGAATGAAAACAATAAGCGGCCATCAATCCAGTTATCTGCCGTGGTACGGTTTTTTTGAAAAAATGTATAAGTCGGATCTGTTTGCCATTCATGACACAGCCCAATTTGAGAAAAAAGGATTTCTCAACCGCAACAGAATCAAAACGCCGCAAGGCCCCAGATGGCTGACAGTGCCTTTGCAGATGAAACAATATAAAGACATAGAGCTTCGGCATATGAAAATCGACCAGACACAGGATTGGCGGAAAAAACATTGGATGGCGATTAAGATGAACTATGCGAAAGCTCCCTATTTTGAGCGATACCAGCATTTTTTTCAAGATGTCTATCAGCGGGAGTGGGGATATCTCCATGATTTGAATATGCACATCATTGAATTTTTCCGAAAAGAGCTCCGAATTGAAACGCCGCTCTGTTATGTCTCTGAGCTTGAATGCCGGAAGGAGAAAAAAAGCGATTTTGTTTTAGCGCTTTGTCAGGAGCTGGGGGCGGACCGTTATTATTCAGGCAGTCAGGGTTCCGACTATTTAATAGAAAGCGATTTTGAAAGAAACGGAATTGTCATTGAGTATCAGCAGATCCGACATTTTGGCTATCCTCAATTATTCGGGGAGCATATCCCTCACCTCTCCATGCTCGATATGCTGATGAACTGCGGAGCGGATACAGCTGAAATGTTAGTTAAAGGAGGGCAATATGATGAAAGTAATGGTATTTGCAGCGCATCCCGACGATGAAATTATCGGCGTCGGCGGCACGCTCGCCAAACATGTCCGCCAAGGTGACAGCGTGTCGGCAGTCATTATGGCGGAAGGCAAATCATCAAGAAAAACGGATTACAAAAAGCCTGAAGATTCCGTTATGGAGCATTCTAATCAAGAAACGGAGCAGGCGCTCAGCACTTTGGGCATCCATGATTTTGTCAGGCTGAACCTTCCTGATAACAGAATGGATTCAATGGATTTGCTGGATGTCGTGAAGGAAGCGGAGAAACAAATCAATCGTTTTCAGCCTGACATTGTGTATACCCAGTACGGCGGTGACATTAATATTGACCACTCCGTCGTATTCAGAGCGGTCATGACGGCAACCCGTCCGCTTCCCGGTCATACGGTAAAACGGGTTTTTGCCTATGAAACATTGTCTTCGACGGAATGGAATTACTGTCAGAAGGATCAGTTTCATGCCAATTTCTTCGTTAATATTGAAGACGAGCTTGAAACGAAATTGAAATCGATGGCGTGTTACGGCTCCGAGCTCAGAGACTTCCCTCATCCCCGCTCTTTGCAGGCGATCGAACATAATGCCCGTGTGTGGGGAGCAAAAGCGGGTTTTTCGGCTGCGGAAGCGTTTATGCTGGTGAGAGGAACATGGTGACTGTCCTATGATTGCTCAAATTCCGTTTTTCGGACTTGATCCGAAGCAAATCGATGAGAAATGGGTGGAAGCGGGATACGGTCTGGAAGCGAATATTTTTGACGGCCATTCCTTTGAGGAAGCGGATTATCTCAAAACATTTAATCAGACGCTGGAATATGCGAAACAGCTTGATCCTTCATTATTAACGCTGCATTTTCCGACAGATCATGCCGATTATGTGAATGAAGATCACATCAAAAAACAGCTTTATCACTTTGCGGAGCTCGCTGTGAAATACGGCGCCAAAGGCATAACCGTTCATGCCAATCAATTTATGACGGTTGAGGAATTTCAAGTCTATGACCTGGAAGGAAACCGTAAAAAAATCGTTGAGTTTTTCGCGGAGTTTGATGAGCGGCTGAAAGGGACGGACATTTGGATCGGTGTGGAAAACCTTCCGATCATCGGGAATCTGGGAGAGGATTTTGATCCGATTTTCATTTATCCTGAGGATTTTACAGAGCTGGTGCAGCTGGATCTGAAGCATGTCGGTATTACGTGGGATCTGTGCCATTGGGCGATTACCTATCAGACTCACTTGTCTTCCGCCCTTATGTTCAGAAATGATCAGCTGAAATATCCCGATTTCTTTCAGTTTCTTTCGATAAAAGAGAGCATTAAGCATTATCACTTCAGCTCATTTCGCCAGCTTGCGTTCCCGCATGGCGGCGTCCGCTGTTTTGAGGGCCGCCATCCGAGTGAAGGGACGATCGCTGAGGAGCTGCTGAGACGGGCTGCAGATACTTTGCAGGAGCTTTATCGGAATCAAGATACCGGCATTGTATTTGAGGTGATGGAAGAGGATTATACGGAAAGACGGGAATCATGGAGAACGCTGGAATGGTTCGGCGGTGTTTCTGATGACGAGGATCAAAAAAGGGTCTGATATGACATATCGAACACCGAACTATGCAAAGCTTTGGTGTGCACAGGTGTTTTCTTCAGCAGCGGACGGGGTCTGGCTCATTGCTCTGCCGCTGTTAGTGCTGGAATTGACCGGCAGCAAAATTCTAGTCGGCGTTATTTCTTTTATCGAACTCGTGCCGTTGACATTTGGCGTGCTGGCGGGTCCGCTGATTGATTTATTCCGAAAAAAGTCGATCTTGTATTTGTGCAATACGGGCCGGGCCGCCATTATGATCCTCTTGGCGGTGCTCAGTGCGAACGATTTATTAACCGTGTGGATAGCCGGGGTGTGCGCCTTTTGTCTATCTCTGCAATCGATGCTGTTTGCGCCGGCGAAAGTCGCGATCATTCCGCTGCTCGTCCGCAAACAGCATCTTGATCAGGCGACATCTCTGATCAATACGAGTGACTTGATCGGACTCATCGTCGGAAAATTGATCAGCGGGATCATGATTGCGGCTATTCCGTTCGGGCTGCTGTTTGCCATAAACGGAACTGCTTTTTTTATCTCTGCGGCATTTATCGCGTTCATTCGTATTTCAGAACAGCCCGATGAAAAAAGCAACGGAACTGAAGATGTAAAAGCCGGTTACAGAATGCTGAAAGGAAATGCGGCATGGCTGACATCGGTCGGATACTTTTTCGTCGTAAATCTCGTCATTGCCGGCCTTATTTCAGTAATGGGGCCGATTCTTGCTGTGGAGCGTTTTCAGCAGAACTATTCTGTATGGTTTGCCGTCATGTATTCAATGTTTCAGGCGGGGATGCTTTTGGGCAATCTGGCCGTATTTTTCAAATGGAATACAAAACGCTTGAACCGGCTGTACCCGCGGACGTTAACGGCAGCGGGACTGCTCATTATGCTCCTGTTTTTTCCCCTTCATGGGTTTGAGTGCATCATTTTCCTGGTGCTTGGCATCATCATCTCGTATATTGATGTGCAAACGGTGCTGTATTTCCAAAAGACGGTTCCGGCTGCATATTTCGGAAGGGTCTTTGCACTGATTTTTTCCATTGTCAAAATGGGTGAACCGCTGTCGGCCGCTGTCTACACAGGGCTTCTGCTGTTGATGAATGCGGATTATATTTTTGCGGCGGTCGGACTGACCCTTACGATCGTTTTTGCTATTTTTTCAGTCAGACAAGGGAGTCAAAGAAATACAGAGAAACAAGCGGATCAATCCGTCTGAATGGTAAACGAAGGGGCGCCGATGTCAGCCGGCGCCCTTTTTATCATAAATCCAAATAAAGCCTTATCATATCCCGGCATTGAATGCCGTTTTCAAAAATGTCTTCATCATAATGCCTGATAAAAAAATCATGGTCGACAGCCTGAATACGGAATCCGCATTTTTGATAGAGTGACAGCTGATGAATACTGGAATTCCCGGTGCCGATTTCAATCGTGTCAGCCCCCGATTGTCTCGCTTTTTCAATGGCATCCCGCACCAGCTGTTTCCCGAATCCCCTGTTCTGCAGCGATTCTTTTACCGCGATGTTTACGATTTCTATCGTTTTAGGCCTTGTTTGCAATAAAACGTAAACCCCTGCAAGCTCGTCTGATGTCCAAGCCGTATAGCATTCTCCTCTTACAAGATAATCATCGACAATCTCTTTCGACGGATCGGCCAGCAGTAATAGTTCATACAGCGCTTCATCCGGCTCCGCGGCTTTTCGGATGCTCAGTTTTTGCATGTCCGTTTTTCCTCCTCTGTTATGATCGACAGCTATTTTTGAAAATAACTCCAAAATCATTCTACTTTATTATAAAATATGAAACATAGGAAAAGTTATACAAGTTTTGCAGATTGAATAGGAGGAAAGTCATGTTTTTTTGTAAGCATTGCGGCCAGCAGAACAATGAAGAAGCGCATTTCTGTAAAGAATGCGGAAAACCGATCGGGAAAGGAAGCCGGCTGGAGCGGCAGGCGGCTGTAAAAGCGGCTGAACCTGCTTCACAAATGAGAAAGCCGATCCCTAAAAAAACGCTCTTCATGTGGGGCGGCATTGCCGCAGCGCTGATCTTATTGATTGCCGCATATAAAACCGGAGCCTGGCTGACATCTGAAAAAAGGCTCACGGATCAATTCGAACAGGCGGTTCATGACGGGGACACGAAAAAGCTCGCAGCCCTGCTCACTCCTTCAGACAAAAAACTGAAGCTGAATGAGACCAATGTCAAACCGCTCCTTGCATACGCAAAGAAACACGATGAACTGCTGGCATCGCTTCGCGGCAATTCATCAGAAACAGATGCGGTATACGTCAAAAAAGAGGGTAAAACCCTTCTTTTGTTTGACCATTACGAACTGAAAGTCGATCCGGTTTATTTCCGGGTCACAAGCAATTATAAAGGCGCCGATCTTTATATCAACAGCGAGAAAACAGGTACGGTCAAAAAAGCCGATGAAACCCAAATCTTCGGCCCGTATGCACCCGGTGTCTACACGGCGGAAGCCAAGCTTAAAAATGAGACGGTTGACGTTGTCAAAAAACAAGAGGCAGAGGCGGCCGGCAGCCGGAATGTTGAGTTTGACCTGCCGTTAGACGCCGAGGATGTGACATTCACTCCGGCAGACAGCTTCAAAAGCGCGAAAGGCGATCTGCTGATAAACGGCAAGTCCGTCCATAAAGATCCGTTTACATCCGTTACATATGGTCCGCTCTTAACTGACGGTTCCATGACAGCCGCCGTGGAGGCTGATTTTCCTTGGGGTAAAATGAAAACTGCCGATGTCCCGATCAACAGTACTGATGTGGACTTAACGCTTATCCCGGATCAAGATACACAACAAACAATCATGGACACGATTGTCAAAACAACGAAGCAGTATACAAAAGCGATGGCAGACGGAAATACCGATCAGATGACCGAGGCTGGTTCCGCCTGGAAAGAGCAGACGAAAGAAGTGGTATCCGGCATGAAGAGTTCCGGCACCTTTTTGAAGGATCAGTATAAAGAGACAAGCTTTGATCTGGATTCATTTGCGATTTCTCAAGAGAACGGCCGCTGGCAAGTAACTGTTACGGGTAAAGAGCTTCATGAGTCTGCTTATTTCGACGGGAATACGAAGCCTGATATGGAAGAGGCTGAGCCGAGCTTTCACTATGTACTCTCATATGATACAAAACATAAAAAATGGGTTTTCGAAAAAGCTGACCCTGCCTCAGATTCTTCTGGGACAAATGTAAAAAAAATAAAAAACGACCAGCCGAAAACCTATACATCCGCATGGGCATCATCCAAAGGAAATACAGCTTCAGGCAGCCTCACGAATGAACAAGTCACATCGTTTATGACTGATTACCTGACAAATCAATCAAGCGCCGTCAGCCTTAACAATTTTGCCATCATGGCGGGTAATTTAGAAGAGGGAAGCCCTTTGTATGCTGATCAGCAGAAACTGGTCAAAAAACTGCACAGCGAGGGGACGACCGAAGTATTTAATGAAGTGAATGTCAAAAGCTTTTCACAGAAAGGCTCTCATCTGACGATTCATACGTACGAGGAGTTTTATATTACGAAAGCCGGCGGCAGTCCGAAGCTCAGAACATACAATTGGACGTATGGCGGCATTGTTAAAGACGGAAGAATTTATTTAACATCCATTCAATAAAATAAACCCCCGCGCCAATCAGGCGGCGGGGGTTTCCGTTTTTAAAAGAAGAAATAATTCATGAGTTCTTTTATATAATGCTTGATCGTGAATTGAAACGTTACGCAAATGATCAAATAGATGACGATAACAGAATAAATGATATCCGCCTTAGTAGTGAGCTGATGCTGATAGCTCGCCAGCATGAGCGGAGGCACGGCAAACGCCGCTCCTAAAAGACCGACAGCCAGAATGGTGAAGCAAACGGTTGTATGAAGCAGCATAAAAATGAGGGCAAGAAGCAAAATAGCTGTAAACGGAATCAAAAATGCCCCGAATCTGGACAGCGAATCTTTAAATGACACCTGCGCGCCGCCGGCCTTCAAAGCGATAAAAGTCAAGAGATACAGGCAAAAAACGCATAATGCAAAGGTAAGCGCCGGTTTGACCACAATCGCGGTAAAACTGACGTCACGAAAGCCGTCTGATAAGAGAATATAAAACATAATCGGCGTCACCAGGCAGAAAAGCACCATGTTGATGATGCTGCTGACAAGCTGTTCGCCTCCTGTCGTTTTACATGTTTGATACGGTCGCTTTAACACATCAAGCACGAATAAGGCAAATTGCTTTGAAGCCTGCTTAGCCGCGGCGCCGGCCTGAGCGGCCTGGCCCTGCGTTTGGCCTGCGCCTCCCTGCCCGGGCTGGGGCGCCCCGCACTTTTCACAAAACTTTCCGCCATCAGTATGATGGCCGCATTGAGAACAATACATTCTAAAACTCCTTTTACAAGTAATATAGGGATTTTGTTCAATATTTACATTATAAAAGAAAATAGGACGGATGTAACGGAGTTTTCTAAAGATATACAAATCACCTTCTCTATGAATTGATAATAGAGAAAAAGTACCCTTTATGGTAGAATTTTATTGGAGCTGATAGATATCATGTCTCTCGGCGCATTGATTCAGAGTGAAAAAGGAAATTAACGCATGCTAAAAAAATTGAAAATGCTTTATCGGCTGTTGAAATTCGGAAAAGGCTTATGGAGATAGCAAACAGAAAAAACCGTCCTTACAAGGACGGTTTTTTCTGTTTCCGGATTGTCCGGCTGAGGTTATAAAAAGCAGACCCCGGGGTAAAAACCATGCATAAGAAACAGCGGAGAACAAAACATAACTCAATAACGGCAAGTCATAAGGAGGTACGCATGTTTTCATTCATCATTCATGTCTTCATTTCACTGTTTGCAGTCTCCAATCCCATCGGAAACGTGCCGATTTTTCTTTCACTGACGGAAGGGTACTCGGAGAAAGAACGGACAGCGATCGCGCGCAAGGCTTCCGTGCTGTCGTTTATCATCTTGGCGGCTTTTTTAATCTTCGGCCATCTGATCTTTAAACTGTTTGACATTAACATTCATGCCTTACGTATCGCGGGCGGCATTTTTATTTTCGGCATCGCTTATAATCTTCTGAACGCGAAGAAATCTCATGTACAGTCTCTCCATCATGAAGAGAAAGGGGAGAGCAAGGAGAAAGCCGATATATCTGTGACGCCTTTGTCGATTCCGATTATCGCCGGACCCGGTACGATCGCGACGGTGATGAGTCTGTCGGCCGGTCATGGCGGCATCTTCCATTACATCAGCGTGCTTATCGGCATTGCGGCCGTCATCGCGATGACGTTCATCTTCTTTCACTATTCATCTTTCATCAGCAATAAGCTCGGGAAAACCGAAATGAACGTCATTACCCGACTGATGGGGCTGATTTTGGCGGTGGTCGCGATCGGCATGATCGGCGCCGGTCTGAAAGGCATGTTCCCGATATTGGTTTCCTGACTTAAAAAAGCAGCGCCCGGTTATCTTCGGGTGCTGCTTTTTTCTATTTTCGGCACATGCTGAAACACTTCTTCACTCTCAAAAAATTCTATCAAACGGCTCAGCCAGTCATAATAATGGAGCCAATCCGTCAGTTCATCCAAAAGCTGACGGGCTTTTTCTTCAATATCGGGACTGAGATTTTCCGATTCCAGAAGCTCAGTCAGCTCGCGGTTCAGTTTTTTATAGAGCATTTTGTTTTTGCTGACCGCCTTTGTCCAGTTTGCCGTAAACAGGGAGATAAACGTCTGGTAATAATCACGCTCCACGTCATAAAGGTCTTTGCGAACGCCTTTTTCAAACACTTTTTCAGCCAGATTGACATCGGTCATTTCGCGGACCACCTGGCTCATCCTCGTTTTGCTCATCCCGGTCGCCTCTGACAGCTCATTTAACGTCATCGGCTTGCGGTTCATATAAATAATACCGAGCACACGTCCCAATGTGGCCGGCATTCCGAATGTATGCATATTCTCGGCGATTCTCTCAATGAGATGCTCTTCAGCATGCCCGATGATATCAAGAGCGTTTTTTTCCACGGCTGATCATCCCTTCACTGGCTTTTCATGCTGACAATATATCATATTTTTTACAGTTGATGAAAAAGATGATGCGGCAGGATATGCGAGCTATCGGGAGCGATTGTAAGAACATCCGCATTGTCAGCGGGATAACATGAAAAAATACGTATATTGTATATAATTTCAACACATTGTAAACTTTTTATTTTACAAATTTCATCTTATAATAAAGATTATACTTTTCAGAAAAATAACGGAACCCTTCGGAGGTGCACGGATTGCTGAGATTAGAAAATGTATCAAAAGTCTATAAAGGCGGAAAAAAAGCTGTCAACAGCATTGATTTAAATATCGAAAAAGGCGAGTTTATTTGTTTTATCGGGCCGAGCGGCTGCGGAAAAACGACGACGATGAAAATGATTAACAGACTGATTGAGCCGTCATCCGGAAAGATTTTTATCGATGGCGAAAACATTATGGAGCAGGACCCGGTGGAGCTGAGACGGAAAATCGGCTACGTCATTCAGCAGATCGGACTTTTCCCTCATATGACCATTCAGCAGAACATTTCCCTCGTGCCGAAACTGCTGAAATGGCCGGAACAAAAGCGGAAGGAACGGGCGCGGGAGCTTTTGAAGCTCGTCGATATGGGCCCGGAATATTTAGACCGCTATCCTCACGAGCTGAGCGGGGGACAGCAGCAGAGAATCGGCGTGCTGCGCGCCCTTGCAGCGGAACCTCCCCTTATTCTCATGGATGAACCGTTCGGAGCGCTTGACCCGATTACGCGGGATTCCCTTCAGGAAGAATTCAAAAAACTGCAAAGAACATTGAATAAAACGATTGTGTTTGTAACCCACGATATGGATGAAGCCATTAAGCTGGCTGACCGGATCGTCATTTTAAAAGCGGGAGAGATCGTTCAGGCCGGCACTCCTGATGACATTCTCCGGAATCCGGCTAATGAGTTTGTCGAAGAATTTATCGGCAAAGAACGGTTATTGCAATCAAGACCGGATATTGAACGCGTCGAGCAGATGATGAATAAAAAGCCTGTCACCGTTACGGCGGACAAAACGCTTTCGCAGGCGATACAGGTGATGCGGGAACACCGTGTCGATTCCCTGCTTGTCGTTGATGACCTGAATGTGCTGCAAGGATATGTGGATGTCGAAATCATTGATCAGAACCGGAAAAAAGCGAGCCTCGTCGGCGACGTGCTCCGCTCTGATCTGTATACAGTCGAGCAGGGGACACTGCTGCGCGATACCGTACGCAAAATTTTAAAGCGCGGAATGAAATATGTACCCGTCGTTGATGAACAAAGGCATTTAGTCGGAATTGTCACGAGAGCGAGCCTTGTCGACATCGTTTACGATTCAATCTGGGGCGAGGAAGACCAGCTGGTGACAGGCTGACAAGGGGAGGAACGCTTACAATGAATGAAATGATCAAGTTTTTGCAGACGAACGGCGGAGAACTGTTATATAAAACGTGGGAGCATTTATACATTTCGATCATCGCCGTCATATTAGGCATTGTCGTCGCCGTTCCGCTCGGAGTGGCGCTGACGAGAATGAAAAAGGGCGCAGGCGCCGTCATCGGCGCCGTCAACATTGTGCAGACCTTGCCGAGTCTCGCGATACTGGCGTTTTTTATCCCGCTGTTAGGCGTGGGAAAGGTGCCCGCGATCGTCGCGCTGTTTTTCTATTCGGTGCTGCCGATTCTCAGGAACACGTATACCGGCATTCAAGGCGTAAACAAAAATCTGCTGGAATCGGGAAAAGGCATCGGCATGACGGTCTGGGAGCAGATCAGGCTTGTGGAACTGCCGCTTGCGGTTCCGGTGATCATGGCGGGCATCCGCACATCCACCATTTATCTGATCGGCTGGGCGACGCTTGCTTCCTTTATCGGGGGCGGCGGGCTCGGAGACTATATTTTTATCGGCCTGAATCTCTATCAGCCTGAATATATTATCGGCGGCGCCGTGCCGGTCACCATTTTAGCCATTATCATTGATTATCTGCTAGCGGCGACGGAACGGAAGGTGACGCCGAAAGGGCTGAAAGGACTGAAGGAAGTATCATAAGGAGTTGGCTGTTTTGAAAAAAAACCAAAAGAGATGGATGTGCGCACTGGCGCTGTCAGCTGCTCTGCTTCTAGGCGGCTGTTCCCTTCCCGGCCTGAGCGGGGCTTCCGATGATACGATTAAAATCGGGGCGCAAAGCATGACGGAATCAGAAATTATCGCCAATATGATCGCACAGATGATTGAGCACAATACAGACTTGAATACGGCATTAATTAAAAACCTCGGATCGAACTATGTCCAGCAGCAAGCGATGCTCGGCGGTGAAATCGATATCGCCGCGACGCGCTACTCGGGAACGGATTTAACGAGCACCCTCGGCATGGAAGCGGAAAAAGATCCGAAAAAAGCATTATCCATCGTACAGAAAGAATTTGAGAAACGCTTCCATTACAAATGGTTTGATTCTTACGGATTTGAGAACACATACGCTTTTACCGTCACGAAAGAGCTTGCGGAAAAAGACCATTTAGACAAAGTGTCCGATATTAAGAAGCATGCGGATCAATTTAAGCTCGGTGTAGACAATGCGTGGCTGAAAAGAAAAGGTGACGGCTATAAAGGCTTTACCGACACGTACGGTTTTGAATTCGGCACAACCTATCCGATGCAGATCGGACTTGTATACGATGCCGTGAAAAACGGGAAAATGGACGCCGTCCTCGCTTATTCAACGGACGGACGGATTAAAGCGTACGATCTGAAAATTTTAAAAGACGACAAGCGGTTTTTCCCGCCGTATGACTGTTCGCCGGTCATTCCCGACAGCGTGCTGAAGCAGCATCCTGAACTGAAGGGCATTGTGAATAAACTGATCGGCAAAATCGATACGGAAACGATGCAGGAATTGAATTACGAGGTGGATGGCAAGCTGAAAGAACCGTCCGTCGTCGCTAAAGAATTTTTGGAGAAACATCATTATTTTGAATAAGAAATGAGGTGGGGCAAATGGAAGTGCTGCAGCAGCTCGGCACTTATTATTCTCAAAACGGCGCCTATGTGCTTCAGGAGTTTTACCGCCATTTTCTCATGTCGGTATACGGCGTTTTATTTGCGGCGATCGTTGGGGTTCCGCTCGGCATCTTCATTGCCAGGCACAGAACATTAAGCGGCTGGGTATTCGCGGTGACAAACGTGATTCAGACCGTGCCGGCGCTTGCGATGCTTGCGGTGCTGATGCTCGTCATGGGGCTCGGCGCCAATACGGTGATATTGTCGCTGTTTTTATATTCGCTTCTTCCGATCATCCGGAATACGTACACGGGAATCGCCAGCATTGAACACGCTTATCTTGAATCGGGAAAAGCGATGGGCATGACCAAATTTCAGGTGCTCCGCATGGTGGAGCTGCCGCTTGCGCTTTCCGTCATCATGGCGGGGCTGCGGACGGCGCTCGTCATCGCGATCGGCATTACGGCAATCGGTACGTTTGTCGGCGCGGGCGGACTCGGTGACATTATTGTCAGGGGCTCAAACGCCACGAACGGAACCGCGATTATTTTGGCCGGCGCCATTCCGACAGCGCTGATGGCCGTTATCGCAGATCTTGTGATGGCATGGCTGGAGCGGGCGCTGAGTCCGGTGAGAAAGAAAAAACGAACCAAAGCGCCGAATGCGGCATGAAAAAAACGCCTTGCGGATCAGGGCGTTTTTTTCTTATGGCTTCGGAACATGCTTGAAAATTTCTTCGCTTTCAAAAAACTCGATCAGACGGCTGATCCAGTTGTAGTAATCTAGCCAATCCTTTAATTCTTTCAGCAGTTCGTTGATTTTTTCCTCAGCTTCTTCCGGCACGCCGTTTTCAAGGACGGCCGTCAGTTCGCGGTTCAGCTTTTTATGCATCATTTTATTTTTGCTGACGACCTTGCTCCATGTGGCCGTAAACAGCGTAATAAAGGTTTGGTAATAATCCTGCTCGACGTCGTATAAATCTTTGCGGACGCCTTTTTCAAACACTTTTTCCGCCAGATTGACGTCAAGCATTTCACGGACCGCCTGGCTCATTCTCGTCTTGCTCATGCCGGTCGCTTCTGATAATTCAGTTAAGGTCATCGGCTTGCGGTTCATATAAATAATGCCTAAAATGCGCCCCACCGTCGCGGGCATTCCGAATGTATGCATATTTTCAGCGATTCGTTCTATCAAATGATCTTCAGCTTGTTCGATTACGTGTAACGGATCTTTCTCCAACAGTTTCAATCCTTTCAGTCAGCAATTCCGATGTCAATATACCACATTTTTAAACCGGCGGAAATGCTCTTCCGAGAGAATTTGGCAGTAATCCGGAGCAATAAGAAGAACTTTGCCGGTCAATACGGGTTAATCAGTGCTTACACAACCTTTATATATAATATGGACAAATTGTAAACTTTTTAATTTACAAAGTTTAATTTATAATGGAAAACGTTCAATTGTCTGAAAAGTTAAATTTGAATTTAACGAATTGAATAAACTTAATCGTGGAGGTGTGAGTGTTTGCTGACATTAGAAAATGTCTCGAAAATGTATAAAGGCGGGAAAAAAGCCGTCAACAGCATCAACCTGAATATCGCCAAAGGCGAATTTATTTGTTTTATCGGGCCGAGCGGCTGCGGCAAAACGACGACGATGAAAATGATCAACCGCTTAATTGAACCGACAGAAGGCAGAATCCTGATAGAAGGCCGAAACATTATGGAACAAGACCCGGTGGAACTCAGAAGAAGCATCGGCTATGTCATCCAGCAGATCGGGCTGTTTCCGCATATGACCATTCAGCAGAACATTACGCTCGTTCCGAAGCTTTTAAAGCATCCTGCCGAAAAATGGAAGGAACGGGCGCGGGAGCTTTTAAAGCTCGTTGATATGGGGCCTGAATATTTAGACCGTTACCCTCATGAACTGAGCGGAGGACAGCAGCAGCGAATAGGTGTATTACGGGCACTTGCCGCAGAGCCGCCGCTCATCTTAATGGATGAACCGTTCGGGGCGCTTGACCCGATTACGAGAGATTCCCTTCAGGAAGAATTTAAAAAACTGCAAAAAACCTTACATAAAACCATCGTATTTGTTACCCATGATATGGACGAAGCCATCAAGCTTGCGGACAGAATCGTCATTCTGAAAGCGGGAGAAATCGTCCAGGCCGGAACGCCTGATGAGATTCTCAGATTTCCGGCGAATGAATTTGTTGAGGAGTTTATCGGCAAGGAACGGCTGATCCAATCATCCAGCCCTGATATTGAACGGGTGGAGCAGATCATGAATCCCGATCCCGTGACGGTAACACCTGAGAAAACACTGTCAGCCGCCATTCAGCTGATGCGTGCCGAGCGGGTGGATTCGCTGCTCGTCATTGATGAAAAGAACGTTCTCCAAGGTTATGTCGATGTGGAGATGATTGACCGCAAACGAAGACAAGCGGTAACCGTCGCGGAAGTGCTTGACCGGGATCTGTACACGGTCAGAAGCGGCACTCTGCTCCGCGACGCCGTCCATAAAATTTTAAAAAGAGGCATGAAATTTGTGCCGGTCCTTGATGAAGCCGGCCGGCTAACGGGAATCGTGACAAGGGCAAGCCTCGTTGACATCGTCTATGACTCCATCTGGGGAGAAGAGAATCAGCTCGCGGTGATGTCATGAGGAGGCTTCAATTGATATGAATCAGACCGTGCAATTTTTACAGGCAAATGGAGGAGAGATGCTTTATAAAACATGGGAGCATCTGTACATCTCATTAATCGCCGTCATGGCGGGCATTCTCGCCGCCGTTCCGCTCGGCGTCCTGCTGACGAGGATGAAAAGAGGAGCCGGCGCCGTCATCGGCATCGTCAACATCATTCAAACTTTGCCGAGCCTTGCCATTCTTGCGTTTTTTATTCCGCTTTTAGGCGTAGGAAAGATCCCGGCCGTTGCGGCGCTGTTTTTCTATTCGATGCTGCCGATTCTCAGAAACACGTATACGGGGATTCTCGGCGTCAATCGGCATCTTTTGGAATCGGGAAAAGGAATCGGCATGACGGCATGGGAGCAGATCAGGCTTGTAGAGCTCCCGCTTGCCGCTCCGGTCATCATGGCGGGCATCAGGACGTCTTCGATTTATTTAATCGGCTGGGCGACGCTCGCCTCCTTTATCGGCGGAGGCGGGCTGGGAGATTACATTTTTATCGGCTTAAACCTTTATCAGCCGGAGTATATTATCGCAGGCGCCGTTCCGGTCACAGTGCTGGCGGCAGCCGTCGATTACATGCTGGGGATGACAGAACGGAAAGTCACGCCTGACGGGCTGAAAAGCATAAAGGACGCTTCATAAGGAGGAGGTCTCTCATGGGGAATAGATGCAAAAAACGGCTGCTCGCAATCGCCTGTATCGGCATGCTGCTCCTTGGCGGCTGTTCGCTCCCGGGATTGAGCGCCGCGTCGGAGGATACCATCAAAATCGGTGCGCAAAGCATGACCGAATCAGAAATCATCGCGAGCATGCTCGGACAGATGATCGAACATCACAGCGGGTTGAAGACAACGGTTATTAAAAATCTCGGCTCCAATGCCGTACAGCAGCAATCCTTGATAAACGGTGATATTGATATCGCCGCGACGCGCTATACAGGAGACGCGCTGACCGGGACGCTTCGCATGGAGCCGGAAAAAGACCCGGACAAAGCGCTGCGGCTCGTTCAGCGTGAATTTCAAAACAGATATGACATGAAATGGTTTGATTCTTACGGCTTTGATAATACATACGTCTTTACCGTTTCCGGACAGCTTGCCCGCAAGTACCATTTAGAATCGGTATCCGATGTCAAAAAAGAAGCGTCTCATCTGAAATTCGGCGTCGATAACTATTGGATGAAGCTGAGAGGCAACGGATATCAGGATTTTATGAACACATACGGAATGTCATTTGAAGGCACGTATCCGATGCAGATCGGCCTTGTTTACGACGCGCTGAAAAGCAGAAAGATGGATATCGCGCTCGCTTATTCCACCGACGGAAGAATCATCGCTTACGGACTGAAAACGTTGAAGGATGATAAGCGGTTCTTTCCTCCGTATGACTGTTCACCCGTCGTTCCGGATCAAGTATTAAAAGAGCATCCCGAACTGGAGGGTGTGATCAATAAAATGATCGGCGCGATTGATACAAAGATGATGCAGAAAATGAATTACGAAGTTGACGGCCGATTAAAAGAGCCGTCCGTCGTGGCCAAGGAATATTTAGAAAAACATCATTACTTTGAATAACGGAAAGGAGATGTGCGGATGGACACGATGAAGGAGCTGTTTACGTATTATGCTCAAAACGGCAGTTATGTTCTGTATGAGTGCTGGCGGCACTTTCTCATGTCGGCGTACGGCGTCGTTTTCGCCGCCATTCTCGCCATTCCGGCCGGAATTGTGACAGCAAGGCACGGGCGTCTCGCCGGCTGGGTGTTTGCTGTGGCGAACGTGATTCAAACCGTTCCGGCGCTTGCGATGCTCGCCGTCCTGATGCTCGTCATGGGACTCGGCGCCAATACGGTCATCACGGCTTTGTTTTTGTATTCACTGCTGCCGATTCTCAGAAATACGCACACGGGCATTATCAATATCGAGCACGCTTATCTCGAGTCGGGAAAAGCGATGGGCATGACGAAATACCAAATCCTTCGTATGGTGGAGCTGCCGCTTGCGCTTTCCGTCATTATGGCGGGTCTCCGAACGGCGCTCGTCATTGCCATCGGCATCACGGCGATCGGCACCTTCGTCGGGGCGGGCGGCCTCGGCGATATGATCGTCAGAGGGTCGAACGCGACAAACGGAACCGCCATTATTTTGGCGGGCGCCATCCCGACCGCGCTGATGGCGGTAGCCGCAGACCTGCTGATGGCGTGGCTGGAACGAGCCCTCAGCCCGGTGAAAAAACAAAAAAGAAAGCTGATCGTACGCTCAGCCTCATGAAAAAAGCATTCTTCCGCGTGAAGGATGCTTTTTTTTGATTTCTTGATTAAATTTTGATAACTGCGCTGTAAAGTCTTACTTATCAAATAACAAAGCAGAGGGGTAATCAAATGAGCAACATCATAGAAACGAGACAGCTGCAAAAATCATTCGGCAGACAACAGGCAGTGGCTGATGTGTCTCTATCAGTAAAACGCAACAGTATATACGGCCTGCTCGGTCCGAACGGCGCGGGAAAATCAACGACACTTAAAATATTGACCGGCATGCTGCAGCAAACATCCGGCGAGGTTCTGTTCGACGGACATACATGGAAGCGCGAAGATTTGAAAAGCATCGGTTCCCTGATTGAAGCGCCGCCGCTTTACAGCAACCTGACAGCCGCTGAAAATCTGAAAGTCCGCTGCGTGATGCTCGGACTGCCTGATTCAAGAATTGCGGAAGTGCTGGAAATCACGGGATTAACGGGAACCGGAAAAAAGCGCGCCGGACAATTTTCTATGGGAATGAAGCAGCGTCTCGGCATTGCGTTAGCATTATTAAACCGTCCGTCGCTCTTAATTCTTGATGAGCCGACAAACGGATTGGACCCGATGGGAATTCAGGATTTGCGGGAATTTATCCGCTCTCTGCCCGGACAGGGAATGACGGTTATTTTATCTAGCCACCTGTTATCAGAAGTCGAGCAGATCGCAGACCATATCGGAATCATCAGTGACGGCGTTTTAGGATATCAGGGAGAAATCAGCCGGGAAGACGATCTGGAGCGGCTGTTTCTGGAGGTAGTCAAATCAACACGGGAGAAAGCGGGGACAGGGAAATGATTCAGTACATGCAGGCGGAACATCTTACATCTAAAAGAACATTTATCAGAAAGCTGATCATTCTGATTCCGCTTCTGAACACGGCTTTTTCTTTTCTGCTGAATGCCGCCTATTTTATGACGGGCACGTTCAATTGGTGGGCGGTTATTTTCATGCCGCTCATGATTGCTCTAATGTGCGGTTTATCTGTTAAAAAAGAGAAAAAATCTGCGAATGACCGTGCGGTGTACTCACTGCCGGCTGACTTGAAGAGCATATGGTTCTCAAAAATAAGCTTGATCGCGCTGTATTCACTCCTGTCGCAAATCGTCTTTTTAGTCATCATGTTTTTGCTTGGCCTTATGTTTCCGGCAATTGCTGCGGTTCAGCTGAAAGGTATTGAAGCAAGCTCCCTTTTGTGGCTGTCTACGCTTTGGGAAATTCCGTTCTGCTTATGGATTGCCAGACAGTTCGGGTTTACGGCAGTCATCCTCATGAATATGATCGCCGCCTTTGTTTTAGGCATTGTGCCGGCGTCAGGTTCATTGTGGTGGCTGAGTCCATGGAGCTGGTCAGTCCGGGTGATGTCACCGATTCTCGGGATCCATCCGAACGGAATTCCGCTTCCTGCAAACAGCGGCTTATTAAACGGAAACGTGATCATTCCGGCTATTATTCTTTCTATTCTTTCTTTTATCGCGGTAAGTTTTGTTTCCGCCGTGTCTTTTTCAAAAGGGGGAAACCGGTCATGACCGTGCTTTTACGATATATATGGGCCGATGTATTAAAAATGAAGCGCACGCCGCTCATATGGATGCATGCTGCGGCGCCGGTTTTATGCGCGGGATTTTTCCTGTTATATATGATGTATGGAAGGATTCAGGAGCCTTATGTGCTGTACAGCGTCTTCTTCAGCGCGATTGCCGTTTTATACCCTTTCATCATCAGTATTGTCTGCGGCATGTCTGCCTCCGTCGAGGAACAGGCGGGTCATTTTCAGATGATGCTGGCGGTTCCGTATTCTAAAATTATCAGTTTTGCGGGAAAGCTGCTTTTGCTGCTCCTATTGAATGTGTTATCGGCAGGTCTTGCCATCTGTCTTTATTTGGCGGGGATGAAATTTGTTCTTCACATCAATGATCTCCCGTATCTTCTCTTTTTAAAAGGAGGGGCGTGGCTGATTGCCGGCAGTATACCGCTTTATATGATGTCTTTTTTTGTCGGCATAAAGTACGGCATGGGACCGTCCGGGCTTTTAGGGGGAGCGGGTTTATTAATGGCGGCGCTCATGAATACGGGACTTGGCGATACCATCTGGCGTTTTTTCCCGTGGGCATGGAGCGTGCGGCTTTCGGGCCTTGCAGGACTGCTGCATTTTGACAAAGTCAAAAAAGAGTTCCTCCCTTATGTAAGATACGATATGAGATTCGGAGAAATAATGTTATATTTTTCTATAGTGATATTATGTCTGGCCGGCCTCTATTGGTGCAGAAGATGGGAAGGGCGGCGTTCATATGAATAAAGGCAAGGAGCGATTCGGCCGGTGGCAAACATTTTAGCAATTGATGATGAAAAAGATATTCTCGTTCTGATCAGAAACATTTTACAGCGTGATCAGCATACAGTAACGATTCTGGAAAAAGCGGAGGATCAGTCATTGGATTTTTTTCAAGGCTATGATTTGATTCTTCTTGATGTCATGATGCCCGGAACAGACGGGATTGAACTCTGCCGGCGGATTCGGCCGCTGGTGGACAGCCCGATCCTGTTTTTAACGGCAAAGTCTGACGAAGAATCCATTGTGAAAGGCCTCATGACAGGCGCTGATGATTACATCACAAAGCCGTTCGGCGTACAGGAATTGATGGCAAGGGTAAACGCGCATGTCAGAAGGGAACGGCGGGAAAAGCATCAGACGAAACGGCTGATATCAGGCTTCATGTTTGATTTTGACAATAAAGAAGTATGGATTGATGACCGGAAACTGCCTCTTACGAAAAACGAATATAAAATCGTTGAATGTCTGGCACAGCATAAAAACAGAACATTCTCACGGGAGCAGATTTACGAGGAAGTGTACGGCTTGGACGGCGATGCGCTCTATTCAACCATTACGGAGTTTATCAGAACCATCCGGAAAAAATGTAAAGAACACGGGGCTGATCCGATCAAAACGGTGTGGGGTGTCGGATACAAATGGGAATAGCAAAAGGAAAATCCAGCATCCGCAAAGAGCTTGTCAAATTTACGATCACACTGTGTCTGAGCACGATGGGGGTGGCGGCATTATGTGTCGCCTTAAATGCCATTGCTATGAATGCCGGAGCGATCCTGCCCGCAAACTACAGCGAGCATGAGGCGGAACAGATCAAACCCCGCCTGAAATCAGCGGAAAAGATAACAGAAGACATGATCCCCGCAGGTATGACATACGCCGTTTTTGATAAAAAAACAAAGCGGATGACAAAAGGAACGATGACGGAACAAGATGCGGCCAACGCGAGAAAAAAGATTCAGCATCAGCCGTATTTTAATTATGCTCAAAAAGGATTCATGGTGATAAATCGGAAAGATGAATACGGCGTTCTCCAATATTCACTCAGGTCGGAATTTCAGTCGCCGCTGTTAAGGCGCTATCTGCCGAATTATGAATGGACGGGTCTTACGATTCTGATCACTTTGCTTCTTTTGACCGTTTTTATTGTGACGACGCGTTTCGCCAATCAGCTGAGACGGCATTTCAGCACACTCAGCTCCATTACGGCAAGCATTCAAAAACAGAATTTAAATATCAATCCAAAAAGGTCGCGTATAAAAGAATTTGACGATGTCATTGACTCTCTGCTGAAAATGAAAGACGCGCTTCAGGCATCTCTGGCGGCGCAATGGGAGGCGGAGCGGATTAAGAAAGAACAAATCGGCGCGCTTGCGCATGATATTAAAATTCCGGCAACGATCATTAAAGGAAATGCCGAGCTGCTTCAGTTAACAGAACCTGATGAGGAGCAGGCGGAATATGCGCAGTATATTCTGGATGCCGGAAACAAAATCGAGCATTATGTCGGGCAGCTGATCCAGCTTTCTAAAGCGGAGGAGGCAGTTGCCGTTCATGTGGAATATACCGACCTCAAAGAGTGGATTCAAAACATATATCGTGACGCGGCGGCGCTTGCGGGGCCGAAACAGATTGATCTCGTCCTCAGCGAACGGGGAATTGACCGAATAGAAGCGCCGATCGATCATGAGCTGCTCCACAGGGCGGTCATGAATATCGCGGCAAATGCCGTCGACTATACGCCGGAAGGAGGGGAAATCCGTGTGGACGTCCTGTGCACCGATTCCGCCCTCCATCTCGCCGTATCCGACAGCGGAAGCGGGTTCTCGCCGGAAGCGCTGAAAAGAGCGACACAGCTTTTTTACACGGAAGATAAAAGCAGACATTCGGCGGGGCATCACGGCATGGGGCTTACATTCGCCCATCATGTCGTACATCTTCACCACGGCGAATTAATACTTGAAAATCAGGAGTCTGGAGGAGCCCGGGCGGAGATTCGAATTCCGCTGGAAGGCGTCAGACAAAAACAAGCCCTGCACGCCTGAGGGCTTGTTTTTCTGTTTAAGAAAAGCAAAAATAAAAACGGCTGTCCGTTTGAGAGATCAGCCGCTTATGCGGAAAAGAGTTTATCAGGAAGGATCAATCCATGTTGAAGACCACTTGGAAATTTCCTCTAAAATAGGGGCTAATGCGCAGCCTTTTTCCGTTAAAGAATACTCAATGCGGACAGGCGTTTCGGGGATAACATCCCGTTTGATGACACCTTCTGTTTCAAGTTCTTTCAGACGTTCTGACAAGACTCTTCCGCTTAAATTCGGAAGCGCCGCTTCAATTTCGCTAAATCGCTGCTGTCCGTTCAATAACTGAAAGACGATTAGAGCCACCCAGCGTTTACTTAGGATGTCGACCGCTTTTTCGAATCTGGGGCACATTTCTGATTGGTTCATGCTTTTTCACCTCGTCTTCTGCTATTATACCGCAAAATCGGAGGGAACGTACGTCTGGCGCTTGTTAAGTTGAGGAGAGGATCAAAAAGAGGATGAGGAATCCGGGGAGCGCTTTTTCGCTTCAGCCGCGATAAAATCAAAGTATTTGCTGACGCTTTCAATATCTTCTTTTGTGAAATGCTGCCACTTTTTGCTGTCAAACAGCGGCAGATGGTCCGCGCCTCTGTCAACGGCGGTCTGATAGATGGCGCAGATGGATTGATAGCTTTCGGAGGTTTCGCGGATTTCTTCCTGAAATGCCTTGATGTGTCCGGCCCGCGCCATTAACTCCTCGTACGGAATTTTTAATGTGTCCGCCAATTTTCGGATGGTCGCGGGTTTAGGAATGCCGCGGTGCCCGTTTTCAATTCTGGAAATGGTCGCCGAGCTGACGCCGGAATAGACGGCAAGCTGATTGACGGTAAGCTTCCGGGCGCGGCGCAGCTCTCTTAATTGCTTTCCGAATGTGTTCAATAAGATCGCCTCACATGTGCAAAGTCATGAGTCTTCATTTGTTCTTTTTTTGGCTTCAGCCGATAAGAACGCAAAGTATTTATCAAGCAGAACCAAGTCTTCTTTCGACAGGTGCCGCCAGTTCTCCCGCTCCAATAGGGATAAATCATGCAGCTCATACGTTTCGGCTTTTTCCAGCAAGGTGCAGCCCGTGTCGTACGGGGCTCTCGTTTCCTGAACGGTCTCTATGTATCCCGCCGTCTGCATCAGTTCCTCATACGGGATTTTTAACGCATCTGCGAGCTTTTTAATGGTTGCAGGTTTCGGCACCCCGCGTTTGCCGTTTTCAATCCGCGAGATTCCCGCGGCGCTGACGCCTGAATACGTTGCCAGCTGGTTCACTGTCAGATGCCTTTTTTCCCGCAATGTCCGCAATTGTTTCCCGAAGCTTTCCACAGTCTCTCCCCCTCCCGCGGTCTATTTATATTCTAGTATGTTTATTGACTAAAGGGAATAGCCAGGCTGGAAAAGTATTGACAAAAGTTAACAAAAGCCGTATCTTATGTATAAGAAAGAAAGTATTTGACAGAACGGAAGGTGAAGAAAGTGGTCGAAAAGATACAGATCAGAAGAGATTATGTGCTGCAGTATATGGTCAATAATGACTACTCGTTAAACCAGCTCGCCCTGGAGATCGGAATATCTCCCGCCACACTGAGCCGTGTACTGAATGGAGAGCGGAGGCCGGGCCAGCTGGTCATCGGAAAAATGCTCTATTACTTTGACATGAAATTTGAAGATCTTTTTTACTACGACTTTGTTGACAAAAGTCAATGATGATGGAAGACTCAAACGCATTTCCGTTTTTCTGACATGATGTGCACCGATACGGCGTGACATGCCTTTGTTTTTCATGTAAAATAGAAGCAATGTAGGCCAGTCAGTCTGGAGGTGTATGGGATGCACACATTATTGATTACCTTATTGGTCATCGTCAGTATTGCACTTATTATTGTCGTATTGCTTCAAACCAGCAAAAGCGCCGGTTTATCGGGTGCAATTTCAGGCGGGGCGGAGCAGCTTTTCGGAAAACAGAAAGCAAGGGGCCTTGATCTGATTCTTCACCGCACAACCGTTGTGCTGGCAGTCTTGTTTTTCGTGTTGACGATTTCGCTGGCGTATATCGTATAAGGCAATGTTTGTATAAGGTCTGATTTAATATCAGGCCTTTTTCTTGTTGAGAGACGGCGTTTGTTTCTCGCAAAACTGTGGAAAACTAAATTGAATGTGCAAAAAAGGGGTTATGAGCATGAAAATTGTGACACCAAAACCATTTACATTTAAAGGCGGAGACAAAGCGGTGCTTCTGCTGCACGGATTTACGGGAAATACGGCAGACGTCAGAATGCTCGGCCGCTACTTGAATGAGCGCGGCTACACTTGTCACGCGCCTCAATATAAAGGGCACGGCGTTCCGCCGGAAGAGCTGGTACATACAGGGCCTGAAGATTGGTGGAAAGACGTCATGGACGGTTATGAATATTTACGGTCTGAAGGCTATGAAAACATTGCGGCCTGCGGACTGTCGCTTGGCGGGGTTTTTTCATTGAAATTGGGTTACACTGTACCCATAAAGGGAATTGTTCCTATGTGTGCGCCGATGCACATTAAAAGTGAAGAGGTTATGTACGAAGGAGTTCTCTCCTACGCGCGCAATTATAAAAAATTCGAAGGAAAACAGCCGGAGCAGATTGAAAAGGAAATGAAGGAGTTTGAAAAAACACCGATGAATACGCTCAAATCGCTTCAGGAGCTGATTGCCGATGTGCGCAAAAACGTCGACATGATCTATTCCCCGACATTTGTGGTTCAGGCACGGCATGACCATATGATTAATACAGAAAGTGCGAACATCATTTACAACGAGGTGGAAACGGACGACAAACAGCTGAAATGGTATGAAGAATCAGGTCATGTCATTACGCTCGATAAAGAACGGGACCTCGTTCATCAGGATGTGTACGAATTTTTAGAGAAACTCGATTGGTAACAAACAGGAGGTCGAATAATGGAAAAAGAAGCGTTTATGGACCGTCTTCTCGCGTTTATGAAGGAAGAGGCGTACAAGCCCCTTACCGTACAGGAACTCGAGGAGATGCTGAACATCACGGAAGCAGATGAATTTAAAGAGCTGGTAAAAGCGCTGGTGGCGCTCGAGGAGACGGGACAGATCGTCCGCACCAGAAGCAACCGCTACGGGCTTCCGGAAAAAATGAATTTAGTAAAAGGAAAAATTTCCGCGCATGCAAAGGGATTCGCGTTTCTATTGCCGGAGGATACCTCTTTAAGCGACGTGTTTATTCCGCCGAATGAGCTGAATACGGCCATGAACGGCGATATCGTCATGGTGCGGCTCAATTCCCAGTCAAGCGGATCGAGACAGGAAGGCACGGTCATCCGCATCTTGGAAAGAAGCATCGATCGCGTCGTGGGCACATACACAGAAACGAAAAGTTTCGGTTTTGTCATCCCGGATGATAAGAAAATCACGAGTGATATTTTTATTCCGAAACATGCCAATAACGGCGCTGCGGAAGGCCATAAAGTCGTCGTCAAACTGACAAGCTACCCTGAAGGCAGAATGAACGCCGAAGGAGAAATCGTTGAAATACTCGGCCATAAAAATGATCCGGGCATCGATATTTTATCAATCATCCATAAGCACGGCCTGCCGGGAGATTTTCCGGCTGAAGCGATGGAGCAGGCAACAAGTACGCCGGATACCATCGATGAAAAAGACATCAAAGACCGCCGTGATCTCCGCGATCAGGTCATTGTCACCATTGACGGCGCGGATGCGAAGGATCTGGATGACGCCGTCACCGTGACAAAGCTTGATAACGGCAGCTACAAGCTCGGCGTCCATATTGCGGACGTCAGCCATTACGTCACGGAGAATTCCCCGATTGACAAAGAAGCGCTGGAAAGAGGGACAAGCGTGTACTTGGTTGACCGGGTCATTCCGATGATTCCGCACAGACTGTCTAACGGAATCTGTTCTTTAAATCCGAAGGTCGACCGGCTGACGCTTTCCTGCGAAATGACAATCAACCAGCAGGGGCAGGTAACAGAGCACGAGATCTTCCAAAGCGTCATTAAAACGACGGAAAGAATGACCTATTCAGATGTCAACCGGATCCTCACAGAAGACGACGCCGAGCTGAAAGAAAGATATGAGCCGCTCGTCCCGATGTTTAAAGACATGGAACGTCTGGCCGAAATTCTCCGAGCGAAACGGATGGACCGCGGCGCCGTGGATTTTGATTTCAAAGAGGCGAAAGTGCTCGTCGATGAGGAAGGCGCCGTTAAAGACGTCGTCATCAGAGAGCGCTCAGTAGCGGAAAAGCTGATTGAAGAATTCATGCTTGTCGCAAACGAAACGGTGGCCGAGCACTTCCATTGGATGAACGTGCCGTTTATTTACCGGATTCACGAAGAGCCGAACGCCGAAAAACTGCAAAAGTTCTTGGAGTTCGTCACGACATTCGGTTATATCGTTAAAGGAAAAGCCGGAGACATTCATCCGCGCGCGCTGCAAAGCATTCTTGATGAAGTGCGGGACCGTCCGGAAGAAACGGTGATTTCAACCGTCATGCTCCGTTCCATGAAGCAGGCGAAATACGACCCGCACAGCTTGGGCCATTTCGGGCTGGCGACTGAATTTTATACGCACTTCACATCGCCGATCCGCCGCTATCCTGACTTAATCGTTCACAGGCTGATCAGAACGTATTTGATCAACGGACAATCGGACGAAGCGACTCAAGAAAAGTGGGCCGAACGCCTTCCGGAAATCGCTGACCATACGTCAACGATGGAACGGCGCGCCGTTGATGCAGAGCGGGAAACGGACGATCTGAAAAAAGCGGAATATATGCTTGATAAAATCGGCGAGGAATTTGACGGCATGATCAGTTCCGTCACGAATTTCGGAATGTTTGTCGAGCTGCCGAATACGATTGAAGGTCTTGTGCACGTCAGCTTTATGACGGATGATTATTACCGTTTTGACGAGCAGCATTTCGCCATGATCGGCGAACGCACGGGCAACGTTTACCGGATCGGAGATGAAATCACGGTCAAAGTCGTCGACGTCAATAAAGATGAGAGAAACATCGACTTTGAAATTGTCGGCATGAAAGGCACCCGCCGTCCGAGAGAAACGACAGGCGACCGCAGAAAACGCGGCAGACCGGCGCGGAAACGTGTGTTAAACAGCAATACCCCGGCTTCACCGCCGAAATCGGAGGAAAAAGGGGAATGGTTTACAAAACCGAAGAAGAAAAAGAAAAAACGCGGTTTCCAAAACGCGCCGAAACAAAAACGCAAAAAGAAGAAGTAAATGCGAAAAGCAAATGGGGCAAAATGCTCTGTTTGCTTTCTTTCGCAAGCCGCATTTTCATTGTCGCGGAACGCTCCATTTGCTAAAATAAAGCGTATCGCACACATGAACGGTTTTTGCGGAGAGAGGAGGATAAGGCATGCCAAAAGGATCAGGCAAAGTACTATCGCAAAACAAAAAAGCAAACCATGATTACTTTATAGAAGAAACCTATGAAACAGGCATCGTGCTGCAGGGAACGGAGATTAAGTCCATCCGCGCCGGCCGCGTAAACATGAAGGATTCCTTTGCGAAAATCGAGCGAGGCGAAGTGTTCCTCCACAATATGCACATCAGCCCGTACGAGCAGGGAAACCGCTATAACCACGACCCGCTCCGGACGAGAAAGCTTTTGATGCACAGGAAAGAAATCAATAAGCTGATCGGCCTGACGAAAGAGAAAGGCTATTCCCTCGTGCCGCTGAAGCTGTATTTGAAAAACGGCTTCGCCAAAGTGTTAATCGGCCTCGGAAAAGGGAAGAAAACATACGATAAACGCGAAGATTTAAAACGAAAAGACGCCAAAAGAGAAATCGAAAGAGCGTTCAGAGACAGACAAAAAGGCTTCTGATGCCTGAGCCTTGATGTGATAACTGCCGTATGCTATACTGTTCACACATCAGATTCACAGGCTGTTTATTGAAGACATTCCCAATTGAATTTGCCTGTGATCATGGTATAATAACAGTACAGCCAGTTGAGCAAGAGCTTGATAGATCTCCCGTATACCCTTAACAAGGGGACGTTACGGATTCGACAGGGATGGATCGAGCTTGAGCTGCGAGCCGAGAGGCGATCTCGTTAACACGCACCTAAATATAACTGGCAAAACTAAAAGTTTTAACCAAAACTTAGCACTAGCTGCCTAATAAACGCAGCGAGCTCTTCCTGACATTGCCTATGTGTCCGTGAAGAGCACATCCAAGTAGGCTACGCTTGCGTTCCCGTCTGAGAACGTAAGAAGAGACTGACAGACTAGCTCTCGGAAGGCCCGCCCGCAGGCACGAAGACGAGTGAAACACGAAATATGCAGGCTACGCTCGTAGACGCTTAAGTAATCGATGTTTCTGGACGTGGGTTCGACTCCCACCGTCTCCATACATAACAGAGGAACCGCAGTGCTGTCACATGACGCACTGCGGTTTTTTTCATGCCGAAAAATCAAGGAGTGAATGTAAATGGAAATCGTCATCATAGACGGAAAAGATGTTACAAGCACAGAAGCTTTACACCGAATCTTAAAAGATCAATTAGATTTCCCGGACTTTTATGGTGAAAATCTGAATGCCTTGTGGGATTGTCTGACAGGCTGGATAGAACTTCCGCTGACTTTGGTGTGGAAGAATTTTGAGATCAGTCAGAAGGAATTGGGTTTGGATGCTGATGATGTCTTGGAGCTGTTTCAAGAGGCTCAAGAAGAGTTAGGTAATCGGTTTGTCATTCAAATCGATCAGCCGTCAGCCGGGACAACGGACAGGCACTAAAAGGTGCGTACTTCCCCTCATCCATTTTTCTATCCGATAATAGGGACGGAAGGTTTCAGGCTTTCGATTTCTGTCCATATATAAGAAGAGACTTGCGATAGGGAGGAATGGATGATGGATTTGCAGTTGAAAGGAAAGACGGCGCTTGTGACGGGATCTACGTCAGGCATCGGGAAGGCGATTGCGGCTTCGCTGATTGCAGAAGGTGCGGCTGTGATCATTAACGGACGCCGTGAAGAAAAGGTGAACGAAACGATCCGGGAACTAGAGAAACAGACGCCGGATGCCCGTCTCTATCCGGCCGCATTTGATTTAGGCACGGCGGAAGGATGCGGCGCGATTTTTCAGCAGTACCCTGATGTGGATATTCTCGTCAACAATTTAGGAATCTTTGAACCTGCGGAATACTTTGATATTCCTGACGAAGAGTGGCTCCGGTTTTTCGAGGTGAATATCATGAGCGGCGTGAGGCTGACACGCCGGTATGCAAAGCGGATGATTGAACGGAAGGAAGGGCGGGTGATTTTTATCGCGAGTGAAGCGGCCGTCATGCCTTCTCAGGAAATGGCCCATTACAGCGCTACGAAAACAACGCAGCTGTCGCTGTCACGCAGTCTGGCCGAGCTCACGGAAGGGACGAATGTGACGGTGAATACGGTCATGCCCGGCTCCACGAAAACAGAGGGCGTCGAAACAATGCTCGAGTCGCTTTATCCCGGTGAAAACCTGACCGCGGCGGAGGCGGAGAGACGATTTATGAAGGAGAATCGTCCGACGTCGATCATTCAGCGATTGATCCGTCCGGAAGAAATCGCCCACTTTGTCGCCTTTTTAAGCAGCCCGCTGTCGTCTGCCATTAACGGATCTGCATTGCGGATCGACGGCGGCTTGGTGCGGAGCATTATATAAGATGAATATACAAAAACCCCCGCAAAGTGGCGGGGGTTTTTGTAATGCGGATCACGCTGAAAACCGGCCGATGATCCTGCTGATTAAATCTTTTGTGGCACAGTCAAAATGCTCTTCTTTCTGGTTTGTCAACAGCCCGACCGGCGGTGAAATTGTTAAGTTATGGATCGGAATGACCTTCGTGCCCTCGATCGGTTCTGAGTGCGCCGTCGCCGTAAAGATTGAGACGCCGATATTTTCCCTGACATAGTATTGGTGAGCCATGCTGCTGGTCAGCTCCATTTTTCGATAGCGGCTGCCGATGGACCGCTGCAGGTGCTGTTCAATTTGAATCCGGATCGGGCAATTGGCGGGCGTAAAAATCAGGCATTCATTTTCTAAGTCTTCGAGATTGATGCTTGCTTTGGCGGCAAGGGGATGTCTGTCGGACACGATGACATTGAGCGAGTCATGGAAAAACGGATCGAAATAATTCTCCAGAATCAGCTCCGGCTCGCCGCATACGGCAAAATCAATGGCGCCCTCCAGCAGTTTGCGGCTGCATGTATTGGCATCATCCACGCTGACATTGACCGACATGTCAGGATAATCATCTAAAAACCCCCGCAGTACGGCAGGGAAGATCAGGCTTGCCGTCGGTTCGGATATGCCGATGTGAATAAGGCCGGCCTGCCCCTGTCTGATGTCGGCCAGAGTATGGTCAAGCACCTCGTATTGCGCGAGAAGCTGCCCGGCCCGCTCATGAAACAGCCGCCCCGCCCTTGTCAGCTTCAGCTTCTTTCCCCGTTCAAACAGCTGCGCGCCTACATCCTGTTCCAGCTGTTTAATCCGCATTGAAATCGTCGGCTGTGAGTAGTTCAGAATTTCGGCGGCTTTATAAAAGCTGCCTGACTGTACGATCGTATGGAACGTTTTAATGGTGCGTAATTCCAACGAAATCCCCTCCCGGCTGTTCATTAATTTTCTTGAACCTTTCCTTTACTTTTTTTGATTAGTCAAATAAATCAGTTTGCTTTATAGTATAAACAATCAAAGCTTAGTAAACAAATTGGAATTATATATTTTTGCGGGGAGAGTGACCGGAATGAGTGAAGACATATTTCGATTGGCTGAGAAAAAGGATGCGCCGGAGTTTTTAGAGCTGCTGTACAGCGCGTTTCAGCCGATCCGCAATTTGGAGATTGACTGGCCGTCGGCGCGGGCCGACATCGATATGGTAACAGAAAATATTGAAAATCATTCAGCCGTCGTGCTCGAACGGGACGGACGGCTTCTTTCAACCATTACGATCCGTTTTCCGTGGGAGAGTGACACGCCTCCGTCAAAATATCCGTTCGTCTGGTGGTTTGCGACGCTTCCTGAGCTGAAGGGGCAGGGCATCGGCAGCAAACTTTTGACTTATGTGGAGGAACACGTGCTGCGGGATACGCTGAAGGCCCCGGCCATCACGCTCGGCACTTCGGCGCGCAAGCATCCCTGGCTTGTAGATATGTACAGACGGAGGGGGTATGAAGTGTATTTTGAGCAGGAGAAAGACGGAGACATCGGAGTCATGATGAGAAAGGTGCTCATACCGGAGCGGTTTGACGCGTCGCTGTTAGGCACACCGAGCTGGGCGCAATGATAAAAAAACGGATCAGAGCCGGCTGTCTGCTTCTGCTGCTCGGCGTGCTGGCCGGGTGCGGGCAAGGAGAAAGCACAAAAGCGGGGAGCGGCGTGCAGACCGTCATTGTCGGCACGGGAACTGATTTTCCGAACATTGCTTTTATGGATGAAAAAGGCGAGCTGACCGGCTATGACATTGAAGTGATGAAAGCCATTGATAAACAGCTGCCGCAATACAAATTTGTCTTTAAGACGATGGATTTTTCGAATCTGCTTACAAGTCTCGGAAACCGGAAAATTGACGTGATCGCGCACAATATGGCGAAAAATAAGGAACGGGAGAAACGCTTTTTGTATCACAAAATCCCGTATAACTACTCGCCGATGTACATCACGGTGAAGGCGGATAATGACGCGATACACACGCTCCGGGATTTAAAAGGGAAAACCGTCATCGTCGGCGCGACGTCAAACGCGGCGGATTATATGACGGCATACAACAAAACCCACGGCAGCCCGATACATTTGAAATACGCCGGGCAGGGCAGCAGTGATACAGCAAACCAAATGGAGACAGGACGCGCTGACGCCACCGTATCCACGCCGTTTGCCGTCGATTTTCAAAATAAGACGCACGCGTTCAAACAAAAGACGGTCGGTGATGTGCTGCTGGATACCGAGGTGTATTTTATGTTCAATAAAAACAGCCAAACCCTGGCGGACGATACGGATCGGGCGATTCAAAAGCTGGAGAAGGACGGCACATTGAAAAGGCTGAGTGAAAAATGGCTCGGCGCGGATTATTCAAAATCAAGTTTCACGAAATAATTGAAGCAGAAAACGGGGCGATCACATGAAAATAAGACTGGCGGTCATGTCATTAACAATTGCCGCAACGGCGGCGTTATCAGCCTGCGGCGCGGGCGGGGAGGCGGCATCAGGCAATCAGAAAAACGTGAAGAACATTACGGTCGGCACGGGAACTCAATTTCCGAATATTTGCTTTATTGACGATAAAGGCAAATTGACGGGCTACGACGTTGAGCTGGTGAAAGAGCTTGACAGGCGCCTGCCGGACTATCGTTTCACTTTTAAAACGATGGATTTCTCCAACCTGCTTGTCAGCCTCGGCCAGCATAAAGTCGATATCGTAGCCCATCAAATGGAGAAAAGCGCCGAACGGGAGAAAAAATTTCTGTTCAATCAAGTCGCGTATAACAACTTCCCGCTGAAAATCACGGTGCTTCAAGAAAACGGGAACATTCACGGCATTGATGACTTGAAAGGAAAGCGGGTCATTACGAGTCCGACGTCAAACGGCGCGCTTGTGCTGAAAAAATGGAATGAAAAACACGGCAGTCCGTTTGAAATTTCTTATGCCGGCCAAGGCTCCAACGATGCGGCCAATCAGCTGAAATCCGGCCGCGCCGATGCGACGATTTCTACGCCGTTTGCCGTCGATTTCCAAAACAAAACGAGCGCGATCAAAGAAAAAACGGTCGGCGGGGTGCTGTCAAATGCCAAAGTGTTCTTTATGTTTAACAAAAATGAACAAACGCTGAGCGATGACATTGATAAAGCCCTGCAGGAAATCATTGATGACGGCACGCTTAAAAAGCTGAGTGAAAAGTGGCTCGGTGCGGATTATTCAAAGGAGCAATATTAAGTGAAAAAGAGAGGGATCGGCAATGGAAAAAGCGTTTGATATCAGTATGATCGCGTCCTTTGTGCCGACATTGCTCGGGTATTTGCCCGTCACGCTGTATATATTGGCGGTGTCTCTGCTGTTCGGCTTTCTATTGGGGCTGCTTTTGGCGCTGCCCCGCATCTATCGCATTCCCGTTTTGAATCAGTTTGCGAAGCTGTATATCTCTTTTTTCAGAGGAACGCCCATCATGGTGCAGCTGTTCATTGTATTTTACGGTATTCCGGCGCTCACGGCGCTCGCCGGAATTGATACCTCCAAAATGGACCCTTTGTATGCGGCCATCGCCACGTACGCGCTGAGCAGCGCGGCAAGAGCGGCCGAAATCATCAGGGGAGGTGTGAACAGCGTCGACCGCGGGCAGGCGGAGGCTGCTTTCAGCATCGGGCTGAACGGGGGGCAGACATTCCGGCGCATCATTCTGCCGCAGGCGCTTGTGCAGGCCTTTCCCAACATCGGAAATATGGTGATCGGTTTCTTAAAAGATACATCACTCGCTTTTTCGATCGGGGTGATGGATATGTCGGGCAGAGGACAGACCTTGATTACATCGAGCAATCATTCTTTAGAAGTGTATATCTCGCTTTCTGTTCTGTATTATGCGGCCGCCCTTTTATTTGAATGTGTCTTCAGATGGGCCGAAAAACGAATCAAGAAAGATGAGACGCGCCTTGTGACGGTTTTTGACATGAGCGCGCACGGCTGAAAAGGAGGGAGAACAGTGGAGCTGGATATTCCATTTATCGGCACTGCGATCAAACAAATGATGAAAACCGTTCCGCTTACATTGGCAATGACGGTCATTCCGATTATTGCCGGATTTTTCATAGCTCTCGGCAATATCACGGTGCGTATATTCCGCATCAAATGGCTGCTGGCCTGCTCATCGTTTTACGTGTCTTTTTTTCGCAGCACCCCGGCGATTCTCCATATTATGCTGATTTATTTAGGGGTTCCGCTGATTGCCGATCAATTCAGCCGCGCGTTTCATCTCGGCTGGTCGGCCAATCAGATTCCGGTCGCCGTGTTTGTCATCATGGCACTGTCATTAACGGCAGGCGCTTATATGACGGAAATTCTCCGTTCCGGGATCATGGCCGTCGATACGGGGCAGGCGGAGGCGGCATATTCAATCGGCTTGACGCGGGGCCAGATGATTTGGCGCGTGGTTCTGCCGCAGGCGTTCATGATATCGCTGCCGAACTTCACCAACATAGGCATCGGCTTTTTGCATACCACTTCCATCGCGACCATTGTTGCGGTGCCTGAAATTACAGGAACGGCGACGATTGCGGCATCCGATAACTATGCATTTCTGGAAGCATTTATCGGGGCTGCCGTGATTTATTGGGGATTAACGCTGATTCTCGAAGCTGTAAACAGTCTGGCGGAAAAAAGGGCAGCCAGATATCAAGGAGGCGCATTATGATCGAAATTCGAAACATTCAGAAACATTTTGGCGGTCATCACGTGCTAAAGGGGATCAATTTAAGTGTCCGGAAAGGAGAAGTCGTGACCATCATCGGCCCGAGCGGTTCCGGGAAAACCACTTTTCTGCGCTGCCTTAATTTACTTGAGCGGCCGGATGAGGGCGCCATTTCGCTGCACGGTGAAGTCATTAACTGCAAAAAGCCTGCCAAAAAAGACATTCTCAGACTGAGGAAACAGACGGCGATGGTTTTTCAGCAATATCATTTGTTTTCGCATAAAACGGCGATTCAAAATGTTATGGAAGGCCTGACGATCGCAAGGAAAATGAAAAAAACAGATGCGTACGCCATTGCCGAGCGGGAACTGGCCAAGGTGGGGCTTCAGGATAAATTGCACGCCTATCCGAATCAGCTGTCGGGAGGACAAAAGCAGCGGGTCGGAATTGCCAGGGCGCTTGCCATTCATCCTGATGTGATGCTGTTTGATGAACCGACCGCAGCCCTCGATCCGGAGCTTGTCGGCGAGGTGCTCGAGGTGATGCTTAACATTGTGCGGACCGGCGCCACCATGATCATTGTTACTCATGAAATGGAATTCGCCAGAAGAGTGTCCGACCAAATTGTGTTTATGGATGAAGGAGCAATCGTGGAACAAGGAACGCCTGAGGAAGTCTTTTACAAGACGAAAAAAGAAAGAACGAAGAAGTTCCTCCGCCGCGTGCTGCCTGATTACGGTTATGACATAAAAGAGCGCATAAAGGAGCCTGTCGTATGATTCGTTTAAGCATTTTAGACCAAAGTGTCACCGCGGAAAACCAAACCGCAGAAGAAGCCTTGCGGCAAACGGTGAGATTGGCTCAGGAGGCCGAACAATACGGATATGACCGTTTCTGGGCGGCGGAGCATCATAACAATGAAGAGATAGCGGGATCAGCGCCGGAAATTGTTCTGGGGTATCTTGCCGCAAGCACGAAAAAAATCCGTCTCGCGTCCGGCGGGGTGATGCTGCAGCATTACAGTCCTTATAAAGTGGCAGAGCAGTTCCGGGTTCTGTCCGCTCTTGCTCCCGGCCGTGTGGCGCTTGGTGTCGGCAAAGCGCCCGGCGGATTTCAGCTGTCAACCGATGCGCTGCAGCGGGAGCTTATCCAGCCCGCCCGTTTATTTGAAGAAAAGCTTGAGGAGCTGACTCATTTCATCCGAAATGATTTTCCGGACTCGCACCGCTACGCGTCATTGCGGCCGGCGCCGCATACTGAGTATGCGCCTGACCTCTTTTTGCTCGGCGGCAGCGCGGAAAGCGCGATATCCGCGGCCAAACTCGGCATTTCCTTCGTTTTCGCCTATTTCATAAACGGTGAAGAGGCTGCGTTAGAAAAAGCGCGCCACGCCTTTGACGAGCATCTGCCGAAAGGATCGAAGGCGGAGTTTCACCTTGCGCCGATGGTCTTTACCGCGCATACAAAAGCAGAAGCGGAAAAACACGTGGTATCGCGTGAGTCGGTCAAAATCATTCTCGAAGACGGCAAAAAGGTGAATGTCGGTTCCCGGGAACAAGCGGAAGCGTTTCTTGAACAAGTCACGCAGCCGTATAAGCTGATTACACAAAAGACGGGTGTGATTGCCGGGACAAAAGAAGAGACTGCCGCCGAGCTGCGACGATTATCCGTTCAATACAGCATTACTGATTTTGTGATTTTGTCGCCTATCAAAAACGCTGAGGAAAAACGATTGTCTTACCGGCTGTTAAGCGAAGCGGTGCAGCCGGCCCCGCAATTATAGGAGGGATGAACATGAGTTATGAAGTAAACGTTGTGGTCTGGAGCAAACAGGGCTGCTCCTATTGCGATGAAGTGAAAGGATATTTGCGGGAAAATGCCGTTGCATACGAAACAATTGATGTGACAGAACGGGACGAATTGCGTGACGTGCTGCAGACGAAGTACGGCATCCGTCATGTTCCCGTCGTTGAAATCGGCAGCGGTGACAGCCGTGTGTATCAGGCCGTTACTCAAGTCGGCATTGAACATGTAGAACGGGCGCTTGCCGATTACGAGGGGAAAAAGGGGGAGAGAAAATGAGCCGGACGGATCTTATTCAATTCGGAGCCATGATTCACGGTATCGGCGGCACAACGGACGGCTGGCGTCATCCCGACGCCGATCCGACAGCAAGCACGAATGCGGCGTTTTACAGGCAAAAAGCGCAGACTGCTGAAAGAGGGCTGTTCAGCTTTGCTTTTATTGCGGACGGCTTGTTCATTTCTGAAAAGTCCATCCCGCATTTCTTAAATCGGTTTGAGCCGATCACTATCTTATCGGCGCTTGCCGCCTCTACAACCCATCTTGGTTTAATCGGCACATTTTCCACATCGTTCACTGAGCCGTTCACCATCGCAAGACAGCTGATGTCTCTTGACCATATCAGCGGCGGCCGGGCGGGCTGGAATCTCGTCACCTCTCCGCAGGCGGGAGCCGCGCGCAATCACAGCAAAGAAAGCCTTCCCGACCACAGCCGGCGCTACGCCATCGCCCAGGAACATGTGGACGTGGTGCGCGGTCTGTGGAATTCCTGGGAAGAAGATGCCTTCGTCCGCAACAAAGAAACCGGGCAGTTTTTTGACCCTGACAAACTGCATCGCCTGTATCACAAAGGCGAGTATTTTCAAGTGGAGGGTCCGCTGAATATCGGCCGATCCAAACAGGGAGAGCCGGTCGTTTTCCAAGCGGGGTCTTCAGAAACCGGCCGGTCGTTTGCCGCGAGGAATGCAGATGCAGTCTTTACGCACTCCAATTCACTTGAGGAAACGAAGGCTTTTTATGATGATGTGAAGAAGCGGGCGGCGGATTACGGCCGGGACGCTTCCAAGCTGCGGATTTTTCCGGGAATCAGTCCGATTATAGCCGGCTCACAAGAAGAAGCGGAAGCGAAATACCAAGAATTCGCCGAGCTGATTCCGATAGAGAACGCCGTTAAATATGTGGCCAGATTTTTTGACGATTATGATCTGAGCCGTTTTCCGCTGGATGAGCCGTTTCCTGATTTGGGCGACGTCGGGAAAAACGCGTTTCAAAGCACGACAGACCGTATCAAAAGGGAGGCGAAAGCCCGGAATCTTACGTTGCGTCAAGTGGCGCGCGAAGCCGCGTTTCCGCGAACCCATTTTATCGGCACACCTGAACGTGTAGCGTCATTAATTGAAACATGGTTTCAGCGGGAAGCGGCGGACGGGTTTATCATTCACTCTGACATCCCGGGCATGCTTGAAGCCTTTGTGGATCATGTCATACCAATCCTCCAGGAAAAGGGGCTGTACCGAAAAAGCTATCCGGCCGATACACTGCGGGGGAATCTCGGGTTGGATATTCCGGTCTGTAAATCAAACCCGATTTTGAGCAGAAACTAAATGTTTCTGCTTTTTCTGCTGCTTGCCATTCCCGTCATTAAAGGGATCCCGCCAGCATTTTGGATAAGAAAAGAGCCGATTTACCCCGTTAACCGTTAAGAGTAAATCGGCTCTTTATTATTTAAAAGACGTAAGGAATGAAAACCTGCTGAATGCAATCCTTCAAACTTATATTCCCTAAGAAATTGTTATAAAAATAAGTTAAATCTTTAAGAGGTTAGCAATATTTCCGCCTAGTACTCGTTGTACGACTTCTTCACTTGAAGCATGGCGTTCAACTGCCAACTTATTTAGGAATGGATCACCATATGGAAAATCAGAACTAAATAAAGTTTTCTCTGGGAGTTCTTTTATAGCCAAAGATAATGCATAGGTTGTATAAAATGCAGAAATATCTAGGTAGGCGTTCTTTGTTTCTTTTGTTAATGCAATAACTTGCTGCCAATGAATCCCTCCCAAATGGCCATAGATTACAGGGACAGTGGGATATTTACGAGTTAAAGCGAACAATTCCTGAATATCATTTAAATTGAGTGGATGGAATGTATGCACCCAAATCGGAAAGGAATTATAATCACTAGCTGCCTGGAATACAGGCTCAAGCATTTTAATTTGGCCTGAACCAAGGGTGAATTCTCCAAGTCCCTTCATTTTATAATCTTTTACAATCTTCTCAACCCAATCATGCAGTTCTCCGGAGGAACTTAAAAGGGGAACTGATCCAAATCCAATAAAACGGTCAGGATATTTTGCGATAGCATCCCTCAATTCTTCTAAAGCTTTTGATCGTGCTTCTAGGGGATTTATTTCGTTATTTAAAATTTGATTCAGTACATCCATTTCCTGAATAAATTCATCGTAGCTTTCACTTTTTTCTGGATGAACAAGCGTAGAGAATAAAATAGTTTTATCTATCCCGCTTGAATCCATCATTTCAATGTGTTTTTCTACAGGTAGAACTACGTGGGCATGACTATCAATAATCATTTTTTACTCTCCTTCCAATAAATTGGATGACAGCTGATTTCGTCTTTTAGAAAATACTTCAGTAGCTATTGTTAAAATGGTATTTAATGCGACAGGAAAGCCTGCATAAATTAACATTTGCATCATAGCTTCCACAATTTCTTCTTCGGTCCATCCGACATTTAAAGCTCCGTTAATATAAAATTTTAATTGTTCCGTATTACCTAAAGCAGTCAGACCAGCAACTGCTGCAAGAAGGCGGGATTTTAAATCTAATCCCGGTCTGGAAAAAATTTGACCGTAATTAAATTCCACAGCCAAAGTTCCCAAGTCAGGTGCTGCTGAATCTTTAAAACTGTTTACGATATTTTGATAGTTGTGCGGATCAATTTTTGATAGAACTTCCAATCCCTTTTTGTAGTTTTCTATATTTTCAGACATTAGATATGACTTCCTTTCTCGAATTCTCTATTTTTTACTGTTCTTTTTTTAGGTAAGCTAAATAAGGAACTAAAAGCAATACCTATCATGAGTATCCCAACTGTACATACTCCATTCCAATGCCATTTGCTCCAAGCAAGTACACCTAGATATGATCCTAAAGATCCGCCTAAGAATGTAGATACCATGTATAAACCATTTAATCTGCTTCTCTTTTCAGGAGATAGTTGAAAGATAGCAGCTTGACAAGCAACTTGATTTGCTTGCGTGCCAACTGTTACTAATAGTGCGCCAAGAATTAATCCCGGTAACCAATATCCTAAGAATATTAAGGTCAGAAAAGCGATTAAAGAAATAAACATACATAAGGTATTAGCAAATTTTGATCCTTTTTTATCGATCACCCGGCCAATCATGGGAGTTGCAAAGGCTCCAGCTATTCCCACTAAACCTATTAAACCTGCCGCGGTGCTCCCATAAGAATAAGGAGAAGTATTTAATAAAAAAATAAGAGTTGTCCAGAAGGCACTAAAGGAACCAAACATCATTCCTTGACTCAGGCAAGCTTTTTGCAACACTTTTTCTTTTTTAAATAACGGGCCTAAAGATGCAAGTAATGTTTTATACTGCATTGCATGATTTCCTTTGCTTTTTGGAAGATACATTGCCATTAAAATGATCATTATCATTGTGCCAGCAAAAGAAGCCCAATACATTGATCTCCATCCAAAATGGGAATCTGCAAAACCACTGATAAATCGAGCGCCTAAAATCCCACACACTAAGCCAATGGCAACATTCCCTAACACTTTTCCTCTGTTCTCTTCTGAAGCTAAATTAGCAGCAAGAGGAACAATAATTTGAGGGACTATGGTAACAAATCCAAGAATTAAGTTTGCTGCAATCAGCCACGTTACATTCATTGATAAAGCAGTTGCGGCTAAAATTATACATACAATAGATAATAAACTTAGGATCAATTTTCTCCGTTCAAAAATGTCACCTAATGGTACCAATAAAAGATTTCCCAATGCATATCCCACTTGAGTTAAAGTTGCTACAATTCCTATATAGTTTTCAGAAACGTGAAAAGTATTTGCCATACTGACTAAGAGCGTTTGATTTAAATAGACATTAGCTACTGTAAAACCACATGCTGCAGCCATGAGGAGAACTAATCCTTTTGGGAAAGGCTCAGCCCTATTTTTGAAAACCATAAAACTCACCTCCTTCATTTATTAGAATAGATGAAGGTTTATAATGGGAATAGGAGTGTGTTTATCCTATTATTAAAACTACTACTTATAAGGGGAGATGTTCATGTTAAGTGACAAAGAAAGAAGGAAAGAACTAGGGGATTTCTTAAAAACACGACGGGCGCGATTATCTCCTCAAGACTTTGGTTTACCTATTGGTCCGCGCAGAAAAACAGAAGGACTGCGCCGAGAAGAAGCAGCTCAGCTGGCAGGAATAGGAGTAACCTGGTATACATGGTTAGAGCAAGGGCGTGATATACAGGTATCTTCAGACGTATTGGAGGCTATTTCGCGTGTATTCAGGTTAAATGAAGAGGAAAAAGAGCATCTATTTTTATTAGCAAATCGGCCATTGGTATCTAAGGTGGGAAGACCTCTCGTTGAAAGTGTAAATAGCGTCCTGAAAAATGTATTGAGTCAATTAGAATACTGCCCTACATATGTAACCGACGAAAAATTGAACATAGTAAGCTGGAATAAAGCTGCTGCCGTGGTTTTTGGTGACTTTAATAAAATGAATGATCGAGATCGTAATGCAGTCTGGCGTTGTTTTACGTCTAAAGAATACCGAGACCTCTTTCTTAATTGGGAAGATCATGCGCAACGCTTGATTGCTCAATTTCGTTTAGCCTATACACGTTTTGTCGGTGATGAGTGGTTTAAAGATATCATTAAAGAACTTACCAATAAGAGCCCTGAGTTTCGTAATTGGTGGTCCAAACATGAAGTTCTAGGTACTCCTTGCGGCAAAAAAACACTGCTGCATCCTTTAGTTGGAGAAATGATTATGGATCATATTACTCTTCAAGTGTACGATGCCCCTGAACTAAAATTAACCATTTACCAACCTCGCCAAGAAGGTGAAACAGAACAGAAAATGAAGCATTTGTTAAACTGGCAAGCAGACCTGCAATAAAAGAGTGTGATAAATTCGAACGTATGAAGCGGAATTCGTTTGTCTCTAATATAAGAGCAGGAACATTTTGCATGGATAAATTCCACACAACTGTCTGAAATGAAACAGCCGATTTAGGCTTAACATGGTCAAAATCGGTCTTTTCTTTGTCGAAATTTGAAAAAAATATACTGATTTCGAGATATTATTGTTGCGAAAAGATTTTTTTGTAACTATAATTATTACAGAACTGATCAGTATAAAAAAACATTCATATTTCATAATAAATGTGTGTGTAATCTGAAAACGAAAGGGCTGTTTACAATGGCAAAAGTACTTTATATCACTGCTCATCCTCATGATGAAAAGACATCTTACAGCATGGCGACAGGAAAAGCGTTTATCGATTCTTATAAAGAATCAAACCCGAATGATGAGGTTGTACATATCGACCTTTACAAAGAGAACATTCCTCATATCGACGCGGATGTATTCAGCGGCTGGGGGAAACTTCAATCCGGCACAGGTTTTGAAGAGCTTTCTGAAAACGAAAAAGCGAAAGTCAGCCGTCTGAACGAGCTGAGCGATCAATTCGCGGCAGCTGACAAATACGTATTCGTCACACCGCTTTGGAACTTCTCATTCCCGCCTGTTATGAAAGCGTACCTTGATTCTGTGGCTGTAGCCGGAAAATCATTCAAATATACAGAGCAAGGCCCGATCGGTCTGTTGACAGACAAAAAAGCGCTCCACATTCAGGCGCGCGGAGGCTATTACTCTGAAGGACCGGCGGCTGACATGGAAATGGGCCACCGTTACATCGGCATCATGATGAACTTCTTCGGCGTTCCTTCTTTTGACGGATTAATCGTTGAAGGCCATAATGCTGAACCGAATAAAGCACAGCAAATTAAAGAAGATGCGATTGCCCGCGCGAAAGAAGCCGGAAAATCATTCTGATCTTAAAAAAACCTCCCCGCCGTACGGCTGGGAGGTTTTTCATATTAAAGGGCAATCGTCCGTTTTTGTTCGCTGCTTTTCATCGCCGCTTCAATGACACGGATGACATCGATGCCTTCTTTTGCCGTAACGGGAAGCGGTTTTCCGTTTAAGATGCTGTCTGCCAGCAGTTTGTAGTACGTAAGGTAAGAGCCGTTCTCAGAGGGGATTGTTTCTGTATGCCGTTTTTCATCCGCTGCGATTGTCAGCTCTCCGAAGTTGTCAGGATCATCGGCGCCCCAGCTGTCGTCAATCGGCTTTTTGCCCGCTGAAAGCGCATCTTCCTGTCCATCCATTCCGTATTTGATAAAGCTTGCATTCCGTCCGTGAATCTGATAGCGCGGGCCGCTTGCCGCATTCATGGAGCCGGATTGAAGAATGACCTGAAGTTTGCCGTAATGGAGCGCGGCCAGAAAATTATCAACGGTTTCACTGTTGTCCCGCTGTTTCATCACATGTGCGGTGACGGATTCCGGCATTCCGAAAAGCAGAAGTGTCTGGTCAATAATATGTGAACCGAGATCATACAGCGTTCCCGTGGCGGGTCCGTTCTTTTCGCGCCATTTTTCCTGTACAACCGGGTTGTATAGATCGTAGCTGACTTGATATGTATGAATGTCTTGAAGCGCCCCGTCCCGAATCAGCTTTTGTATTGTTAAAAAGTCATTGTCCCAGCGCCGGTTGTGGTACACGCTCAGCAAGACGCCTTTATTTTCAGCCGTTCTTCTCAGCTCCTCCGCTTCTGCTGAAGTCGCCGTCATCGGTTTTTCCACGACGGTGTGTTTTCCCGCCAGGAGACATTTCATCGCTGATTCATAATGCATTCCGCTCGGTGTCGTGACGATGACGAGATCAATGTCAGGATCACCGGTAATGTCTTCAATCGCGCGCACGGCTTCAGCCCCCGGCAGATCACGTTTGACCTCATCCGTTCTGGACGTCATGACTTTTTTGATCTGATAATCATCAAGGACGTCCAAAAGCGGCGCATGAAAAACTTTACCCGACAAACCATATCCCAATATGCCGACTTGTATCGTTTTCAATGAGTTTCCCCCTCTTGATAAGTGATAACATTATATACCCCGCGGGTGTACTGGTAAAACTTGTGTGTTGAAAATTTTTTACACCGGATTTTCAAGTCTGTATAATGAAGATAACGAAGAAAAAAACCGAGGTGGAAAATGGACAAACATACCGAGCATCAATCGTTAAATCATAAAAGCACCAAAGAAAAAGACCAGATCCTGAACCGGCTGAAACGGATTGAAGGCCAAGTCAGGGGCATTCAGAATATGGTGGATAACGAACGATACTGCGTGGATATTCTCGTGCAGATTTCAGCCGTACAGGCGGCCATGCAGAAAGTCGCGTTTCATCTGCTGGAAGATCACGCCCATCACTGCGTAGCCGGCGCCATTGAGAGCGGAAACGGGGAGCAGGCGATTGCCGAGCTGCTTGATGTTGTGAAAAAAATCGCAAAATCGTAAAATAAAATGTTTTGAAATACCCTACAGGGGTATGGTAACATGAAGAAGAAAAAACAAGACGTGGAGGGAATTATCATGGAACAAAAAACACTGCAAGTCGAAGGCATGTCATGTCAGCACTGCGTCAAAGCAGTAGAGACCGGAGTAGGAGAACTGAACGGAGTGACGGCGGTTCAGGTGAAATTGGAAGCCGGACAGGTGGATGTGACGTTTGATGAGAACAAAGTCTCCGTATCAGATATAAAAGACGCGATTGAAGATCAAGGGTATGACGTCGTATAGGGTTTATCGCGCTTCGGGAACGGGCGCGGTTTTCTTTTATGAAAATGATACCCCCTGGGGGTTTGTGAGAAGAGGTGAGGGCATTGAGTGAACCGAAAGAGATGACCATTCAAGTGGGAGGCATGACATGCGCCGCCTGCGCTTCAAGAATTGAAAAAGGGCTGAAACGGATGGACGGCGTCAATGACGCTTCCGTCAATCTTGCGCTTGAGACCTCAAATATTTCCTATCAGCCTGACAAAATCGAAGCTGGCGCCATAAAGGATAAAATTGAAAAACTCGGCTACCATGTTGTGACGGAAAAAGCCGAGTTTCAGATTGAAGGCATGACGTGCGCCGCTTGCGCCAATCGGATTGAAAAGCGCCTGAACAAAGTAGGGGGAGTTGACAGCGCACCGGTGAATTTCGCTTTGGAAACGGTCACCGTTGAATACAATCCGAAAGAGGTGACACCGAAAGAGCTGAAAGAGACCGTGGCAAAACTCGGCTACAGATTAGACGAGAAGCAAGCGGTTGATGGAGATGGCGGATTATCCCAAAAGGAGAAAGAGCAGCGAAAGCAGCTGATCAGGCTGATATTTTCTGCCGTTCTCTCCTTTCCGCTTCTATGGTCGATGGTCAGCCATTTTTCTTTTACTTCTTTTATCTGGATGCCGGATATCCTGATGAATCCGTGGCTGCAATTCGCGCTTGCCACCCCGGTGCAGCTCGTCATCGGCTGGCCTTTTTATATGGGAGCGTACAAGGCGCTGAGAAACAAAAGCGCCAATATGGATGTTCTCGTTGCGCTCGGAACGACGGCCGCTTACGCATACAGCCTGTACATGACGATTGCGTCTCTCGGACGAGACGGACATGTAGAGGGGCTTTATTATGAAACGAGCGCCATTTTGCTGACTTTGATTTTGCTTGGAAAGCTTTTAGAGATGAAAGCGAAAGGCCGCTCATCAGAAGCGATTAAAAAGTTAATGAAGCTTCAGGCGAAGACGGCGGCGGTTGAGCGGGAAGGGAAGGTACAGGTGATTCCGATTGACGAGGTCCGGACGGGGGATATCGTATATGTGAAACCGGGAGAACGTGTTCCTGTCGATGGCGAAGTGATTGAAGGCCATTCCGCAATTGATGAATCGATGATTACGGGGGAGAGCATGCCTGTCGATAAGTCTCCCGGAAGCACTGTCACCGGGGCGACGATCAATGCAAACGGCTTTCTCAAAATCAGAGCGGTGAATGTCGGGAAAGATACCGCGCTTGCACACATTATTAAAATCGTGGAAGAAGCCCAAGGATCAAAAGCCCCCATTCAGCGGCTCGCGGATCACATTTCAGGCATTTTCGTCCCTATTGTGCTGGGGCTGGCCGTGCTGACTTTTCTCATTTGGTATGTATGGGCGGCGCCGGGACAGTTTTCTGAAGCGATCGGCAAATTCATCGCCGTGCTTGTCATTGCCTGTCCGTGCGCACTCGGGCTCGCCACTCCGACGAGCATTATGGCGGGCTCCGGACGCGCAGCTGAATTCGGCATTCTCTTTAAAGGCGGAGAGCATTTAGAAAAAACACAGCGTCTGACGACCATCGTACTGGATAAAACAGGAACGGTGACAAACGGCAGACCGGTTCTGACAGACGCCGTACCGGCAGAGGGAATGAACGAAGAGGAACTCCTGCGGCTGGCGGCGGCCGCCGAAACGGGATCAGAGCACCCGCTTGGAGAAGCCATCGTGTCAGGAGCCGAAAAACGGGGGATTGCCATCCCGAAAATCACCCGGTTCCAAGCCCGGATCGGTTCCGGAATATACGCCGAGGCTGACGGCAGAACGATTCTAGCCGGATCAAGACGGCTGATGGAATCGGAACACATCGAACATGAGGCGCTGCTTCCGCACATGGCCCGCTTGGAGGCGGAAGGGAAAACGGTGATGATTATTGCGGCAGACGGCAAAGCGGCGGGGCTTATCGCAGTCGCCGATACAATCAAAGACACATCTCCGGCCGCGGTGAAACGCCTGAATGATATGGGGCTTGACGTCATCATGATGACCGGTGACAACAAAAAGACCGCGGAAGCCATTGCAAAAGCCGCGGGCATCGGCAGCGTGATCGCCGAAGTGCTTCCCGAACAAAAGGCGGCGGAAATTTCCCGGCTGCAAAAAGAAGGCCGGCGCGTGGCGATGGTCGGTGACGGCATCAATGATGCTCCGGCGCTGGCTGTGGCCGATATCGGAATGGCCATCGGCACCGGCACAGATATCGCAATGGAAGCGGCGGATATTACGCTGATCCGCGGTGACCTGAACGGCATTGCCGACGCCATCGGCATGAGCAGGCTGACCATGAGAAACATCAAGCAGAATTTAGGCTGGGCATTGGGATACAACAGCATCGGCATTCCGATTGCGGCGTCCGGCTTTCTGGCCCCGTGGGTAGCAGGCGCTGCCATGGCGTTCAGCTCAGTATCGGTCGTGCTTAATGCTTTGCGTTTACAGAAGGTGAAAAAAGACAAAATGGGCTGAGGCCTGTTTTGTCTTTTTTATTGACACTTTATTCAAAGCCTGCATATAATAGAGAAAACACATATATGAGTATATGTTCATATATATAAATTCGTTTAGCTGTATTGATGTTATGGGAATCCTATTACGGAAAGTAGGGTGAGTCGAAAATGAAAGCAGCCAAAGGTGAATTTGTATTAGACGGACTTGATTGCAGCAACTGTGCAAAAAAAATAGAAAACGGCGTAAAAGCCATTGACGGCATAGACGGCTGTGCTGTCAATTTTGCGGCAAGCACCATCACGGTCTCAGCCGGCGGCAAAAACGAGCAATGGATGAAAGACGAAGTCGCGAAAAAAGTAAAGTCCATTGATCCTCATGTGACCGTTCGTTCGAAGCACGAAGACAAACCCGGCGAGGATGAATACCGCAAAAAGCTGCAGCTGATGTTAGTGAGGTTGGCTGCGGGAGCCGTTTTGGCCGTCATCGCTTACTTCGCGCACACGGGCGCCGTCCTTGAGTTTCTGCTCTTTTTTGCTTCGTATTTGATTATCGGCGGCGATATCGTAGCCAGAGCGGGAAAAAACATTGTCCGCGGCCAGGTATTTGATGAGCATTTTCTGATGGCGCTTGCCACGATCGGCGCATTTATGATTCATCAGTATCCGGAAGGCGTCGCGGTCATGCTGTTCTACCAAATCGGTGAATTGTTTCAGGGAGCGGCCGTCAGCCGATCCAGAAAATCGATCAGCGCGTTATTGGACATCCGTCCTGAGTACGCCAATGTGAAAACGGAAAACGGCATGACTGCCGTTCCGCCGCAGGACGTCAAAGTCGGACAGGTCATCGTCGTGAATCCCGGAGAACGGATTCCGTTGGACGGAAAGGTGCTGAGCGGTTCTTCGATGGTTGATACATCCGCTTTAACGGGCGAATCCGTGCCGAGAAAAGCGGAGCTGGGGCAAGATGTGATGGCCGGATTTATGAATCAGAACGGCGTGCTTCATATTGAAACCTCTAAAGGATATGAAGACTCTGCCGTGTCAAAAATATTGGATCTGGTCGAAAATGCGGCCGGACGCAAAGCGAAAACGGAAAACTTTATTACGAAGTTTGCCAAGTACTATACACCGGCCGTTGTCATTGTTGCGGTGCTTCTCGCCTTTTTACCGCCGCTTCTCGTGCCTTCAGCCGCGCTATCCGACTGGGTGTACCGCGCGCTGATTTTCCTTGTGATTTCTTGTCCGTGCGCACTCGTCGTCTCCATTCCGCTCGGGTTTTTCGGCGGTATCGGAGCTGCGTCTAAAGCAGGGGTGCTCGTGAAAGGAAGCAACTATTTAGAAGCGCTCAATCAGGTGGCATACGCCGTGTTTGATAAAACGGGAACCTTAACGAAAGGCAATTTCGCCGTTACTGATATCAAACCGGCGGCGGGATTTACGAAAGACAGCCTGCTTCATGCGGCTGCGCTTGCGGAAGTCCATTCCAATCATCCGATAGCTTCTTCCATCCGTGAAGCTTACAATCAACCGCTCTCGGCTGAGAAGATTGAAGAATATGAAGAAATGCCCGGACACGGCATTCGGGTGAAAACCGGCGGATCAACGATTTTAGCCGGAAATCAAAAACTGATGGCAAAAGAACAAATCGCTTCCGGCACAGCTGAAAACAACGGAACCGTTGTCTATGTCGCCGTTGATCAGCAGTATGCGGGGGCGATCGTGATCGCCGATGAAATCAAAGAGGACGCCAAACAGGCCATTGCCAATTTAAAAGCGCTCGGCGTGAAGCGGACAGTGATGCTGACGGGTGATTCAAAGCAGACCGGAGAAGCTGTCGGCCGAGAGCTCGGTATTGATGACGTGTACACAGAGCTTTTGCCGGGTGACAAGGTAGACCGCGTCGAAGAACTTGAAGCGGCGCTTTCACCGAATGAAAAACTGATGTTTGTCGGCGATGGGATTAATGATACGCCTGTGCTTGCCAGAGCTGACATTGGAGCTGCCATGGGGGCTCTCGGCTCTGATGCCGCCGTCGAAGCGGCCGATGTCGTCCTGATGACAGACCAGCCGTCAAAAGCAGCCGAAGCCATCCGGATTGCACGCCGAACACGCCGGATCGTCTGGCAGAACATCGGATTTGCTTTAGGCGTAAAAATCATTTTTCTCCTGCTTGGCGCATTCGGATTCGCCACCATGTGGGAAGCGGTCTTTTCAGATGTAGGCGTCACGCTGATCGCCGTTGCCAACGCGATGCGCGTCATGAGAGTGAAAGCGGAATAATTGTCAAAGATAATTCGTTTTTCAGGGTTTTCTTAAACAAGGTTGTCTTGGTAAAATAGAGAAGCGGGCCATCCGGCATCCGCTTCTTTTTTATTTTAAAAACAATGAGGTGTCTGAGTGAAAAAGAAACAATCGTCTGCAAAATTTGCGGTGATTCTGACGTTAATCGTTGTCGTTTTATTTGCGGCCATCGTAATTATTAACAACCAAACGGAAAAAGCGGGCGAAACAGTCGCCGAACAGCCTTCCATTAAAGGACAGCCCGTGCTCGGCAAAGACAGCGCCCCTGTTACGGTAGTTGAATTCGGAGATTACAAGTGTCCGTCATGCAAAGTATTTAACAGCGATATCTTTCCGAAAATCAAAAAAGGTTTTATCGATAAAGGCGACGTGAAATTTTCATTTGTGAACGTCATGTACCACGGAAGCGGCTCGCGTCTGGCGGCTCTTGCTTCAGAAGAGGTGTGGAAGGAAGACCCGGCATCATTCTGGGCATTCCATGAAAAGCTGTTTGAACAGCAGCCGTCAAGCGAACAGGAATGGGTCACGCCTGCATTGCTTGAAAAAACGGTCAAAAGCACCGCGAAAAAGGTTGATCCTGACAAGCTGAAGGAAAACCTTGATAAAGAGACATTTGCAAAAGAGCTGAAAGCTGACACTGACCTGAATGATAAATTAAACATTACGGCGACACCGACAATTTACGTAAATGACAAAGTGATTAAAGAATTCTCTGATTATGATGAGATTTCAAAAACGATTAAGAAAGAGCTGAAAAATGAAAAATAGAATCGTATTTTTATATGCTTCTTGGGTGATAGCTCTTGCTGCCATGCTCGGCAGCCTATATTTCAGCGAGATCAGAAAATTCATACCGTGCGAGCTGTGCTGGTATCAAAGAATTCTCATGTACCCGCTTGTCCTGATTTTAGGAATCGCCACCTTCCAGGGTGACACACGCGTAAAAAAATACGTGCTGCCGATGGCCGTCATCGGCGCGTTTATATCGATCATGCATTACCTTGAGCAGAAGGTGCCCGGTTTCAGCGGCATCAAGCCGTGTGTCTACGGCGTGCCTTGCTCATCTGAATATATTAACTGGTTCGGTTTCATTACCATTCCTTTCCTGGCATTGACGGCATTTATTCTCATTATTATCTGCATGTGTTTTGTCAAAACGGAACGCACGGCAAAATAAAGAGCCTGCTCCATGGGAGCGGCTCTTTTTCTATTATTTGTACCAAGCTTTGTTTGTCTCAATCTGTCTGTTATGGGAGCTGTCCCAAATATCCACGGAATAGGCATAATCATAATTCATGACGCAGCGGATGCCGCTGCCTTGGGCGTCATGCTGAAGTCCGAAGTTATGGGAAAACTCGTGCTGTGCCGCTTTCGCCGTGTTGGCCGTTCCTTGATCAAGGTTCACGCTGAAAGCCGGGCCGCTCGGTTTGCCGTTATATACATACGCGATACCGCCGGCGTCAAAACTTGATTTTGCGGTAAAACCGACGACAAAATGATAATTTTGATTTCTGAAGCTGCCTTGGAGATTCGATAAAATCTGAGAACTGTTTGAGCCCGAGGAATTCCAAGCCTGCACGGCCTGTACGACGAAATCAATGTTGTGATCACGGTTAAAAGCAACATCCGCCTGCTCCACGATCTGGACGATTCGCGTTTGCCAGTCGCTGTATTTGGCGCGGTATTCAGCGTCCGCCACCGCCAGCACTCTGACCTTCTGGCTGCCCGTGCTGGCTTTAGTCGAGGCTTTATCCTGACTGACATTGGCATTGAATCGTTTCGTGCCGACCTGCTTGCCGTTTTCATCCAGAATTTTTGTGTCAACCGTCTGTTCGACTTGGACCGGGCCCTTCAGATCTTTAAAATGATCGGCTTTCGGAAGCGGGTCCGTATACACCGTTTTCGCCGGCTCCGCATGAGTGTGCGAATGCGTATGGCTTTCGGCTGACGGCAGGCCGGGAATTAATCCGGCGGCCAATAAAACAGGAAAAACAAGTGAACTGATTTTCATCTCATAACCCCCTTTTTGTTAGAGAAAGTATTCAATGAAACTTCCAATAAACCTCCCAAAATAGTATAAAATAGGTAAATGTTCTTGCTCCCAGCCGTTGCGAGTGAGGTTGTCCCGGGTTAGGAATCAGAATCTTTCAAAAATAAGGTTGATTTTAAGAGAAAGCGATTATAAAATCTAATGGTCGTCAGAAAATTTAACAAATAAAAAGGAGCATATGGAATGGCCTGGGAGCTGCTTAGTGTAATCGGCATCATTGCGTTTGCGGTCAGCGGAGCGATTGTTGCGATGGAAGAGGAGTATGATATTTTAGGCGTGTACATCTTGGGGATTGTAACGGCGTTCGGCGGAGGAGCGATCCGAAATCTGCTGATCGGTGTTCCGGTCTCCGCCTTGTGGGAGCAAGGCGCGTTTTTTCAAATCGCTCTCGCATCAGTTACGATTGTCTTTTTGTTTCCGAAGCTGCTGTTAAGACATTGGAGTAAATGGGGCAACCTATCCGATGCCATCGGGCTTTCGGCGTTTGCCATCCAAGGCGCTTTATATGCCGTGAAAATGGGCCATCCGCTCAGTGCGGTGATTGCGGCAGCGGTCCTCACCGGCAGCGGGGGCGGCATCATACGGGATTTGCTCGCGGGCAGGAAGCCGCTTGTGCTCAAGGCGGAAATTTATGCAGTCTGGGCCGCGCTCGGAGGGTTAATCGTGGGCCTCGGCTGGGCCGGGGATGCCGCCGGTTTGTATGTGCTGTTTCTTGTGCTTGTGGCATGCCGCATCTGCAGTTATGTGTTCAGGTGGCGCCTGCCGAATCGTTCCTATCATATAGATCAGTAAAAAACCGATTTCACAAACGAAATCGGTTTTTTTTCATAACGGCTTCTGATAAAAAAAGACGCCCGATATGATAAGAAAAAGGGTATTTGACCATAATGCTGAATAATATGTTGCATATATGTTTGTATGATGAAAGCCGGATTTGTCAGCTTGATGTCGGAGGTGCCGCTGATGGCAAAACGTGATAAAGAGTGGAAAGAAGAGCAGGAAAGAATCAATTTTGTCATGAAGGAACTGGAACAGAAACAAACTCATCTTGAAGCCTCATCGGGCGGATTGAAGCAGGATATTGTCGGGCTGAGAAAAACGTTTTGGGATGATGTCACCGTGAATATGGATGACGCCCACGAAGCGGCTGAGACATTTTCAAGCATTAAACAGCAGGCAGAAATGCTTTCAGAACGTGAACGGACGCATCGGCTTCAATACCGGCAGCTTCAAAAAATCCAAAAGCTGAAAACCTCTCCTTACTTCGGCCGTGTCGATTTTACGGAAAAAGGGGAGTCCTCTTCCGAGCGGATTTATATCGGGCTGACTTCTTTGATGGATGAAAACAACGAGCAATTTCTCATTTATGATTGGCGCGCGCCCATCTCATCTCTTTACTATCAATATTCCCCGGGAAAAGCCCGCTATGAAGTTCCCGAAGAAACGATAGAAGGAGACATCACACTGAAGCGGCAGTTTATCATTAAAAACGGGACGCTTAAAGCGATGTTTAACACGGATATGACGATTGGTGACGAAATGCTGCAAGAGGTGCTGAGCGGGCATTCCGGACAGCATATGAAAAACATCGTGTCAACCATCCAAAAAGAACAGAACGAAATCATCCGGGATGAAAAAAGCAAATATCTCATCGTTCAGGGAGCCGCCGGAAGCGGGAAAACATCCGCGGCGCTTCAGCGGGCCGCTTACTTGCTGTACCGCGGGCGCGGGGTGCTTGATGCCCGTCAGATTGTATTGTTTTCCCCGAACATTTTGTTCAACAGTTATGTTTCCGCCGTATTGCCGGAATTGGGAGAAGAGAATATGGAGCAGGCCACCTTTCAGGAATATATCATCCGCCGGCTCGGACGAAAGTTTGATTGTGAAAGCCCGTACGAGCAGCTTGAATATTGCCTGACTGAACAAAATCAGGACGCACTTTCCGTAAGGCTCGCAGCCATTGCTTACAAAGCGTCATCAGCTTTCCAGGCCATGATTGACCGCTACGCCTGCTCGCTTTCCGGCTCGGGCCTGATGTGTAAACAGATCAGCTTCCGGGGAGACATCCTGATTTCAAAAGAACGGATTGAAGCCTATTTTTATTCGCTTGATCAGCAGCTGCCGATTCCGAACAGAGCGGAGCTGACAGCGGAATGGCTTCTCGCGGAAATCAGCGCTCTCGAAAAAAAGGAGCGTAAGAAGGAATGGGTCTTGCAGGAGAGCGAGCTGCTTGATAAGGAAGACTATGCTGAGGTTTATCAAACACTCAAGAAGCAGGCGGCAGATGATGAACCTGCATTTGACGACCATCAGCGCGAACAGCGGCTGCTTGGCGCCATTATTGTCGGCAAAGCCTTTAAACCGATTAAGCAGGCCGTCAGACGGCTCGGCTTTCTCGATATAAAACGGATGTATCTCCGGCTGTTTTCAGACTGGGGAGCTGATGAAAAGCCCGATCATTGGGAGAGCATCGGCGCTTTGACCAGAAACGCATTTGCAGAACGGTCACTTCCGTATGAAGATGCCGCTCCGTATCTGTATTTGCAGGATCTGTTAGAAGGAAAAAGAAAAAACACACAAATGAAGCACGTCTTCATTGATGAAGCGCAGGATTATTCCCCATTTCAGCTCACGTATATTCAAAGCATCTTCCCAGCGGCAAAGATGACGGTGCTCGGTGATGTCAGCCAGTCGATTTATGCCCACACCATTACGGGCCCTTCTTCCCTCGCCGGCTGCTTTCGCAATGGTGCAGAAAAGTATGTCAGCCTGAAGCGGACTTACAGATCGACGCGGCAGATTGTTGAATTTACGAAAGCGCTGCTGGCTGACGGCGATGACATTGAGCCTTTTAACCGGAACGGGGAAAAACCGCGTGTTTTGCGGACGGATACAGAAAATGCGCGGCAGGAACAATTGGCGGATACAATCCGGGAGCTCAGACAAAAAGGCTGGGAGACGGTCGCCGTCATCTGCAAAACGGCCGCGGAAGCCAAAAAAGTGTTTCAGGCGGTCAGCGCCGAGAGCGGTGTCCGCTTGATCAATAAAGAAAACCAGCCTTTTCAAAAAGGGGTATGCGTCATTCCCGTTTATTTGGCAAAAGGCATTGAGTTTGACGCCGTCATTGCCGCTGACGCCTCTGCTGCCCAGTACAAAAGCGAACATGACCGTAAGCTGTTATATACGGCCTGTACGCGGGCGATGCATCATCTGACCGTATTGTCTCCGGGAGAACACTCTCCTTTTATTAAAGAAGTGCCCGCCGGCTTATTCGTGTAAGCCCTTTGCCAAGTGCAAAGGGCTTTTTATCATTAGTAATCTTAATCGTTGTCATCATGATTATATATTTTACTTACATACAAACTTTCGGTAAAGTTTCAATTAGAATATTATTTTGACAATTCCTATAGAAATAACGTACGTTACGTTTAATTCCTTGTGAGGTGGATATCGTTGCAACTTCAGGTCATGAACAGTCCGTTTAATCAGGAGCAGGCAGAGCTCCTTAACCGCCTTCTGCCGACCTTGACAGAATCACAGAAAATCTGGCTGAGCGGTTATTTGGCTGCGGCCCGGTCCGAATCCGGTGAAACAGCCGCGCCGGCTGCTCCGGCTCCTGCAGAAAGCCCGGCAGTTTCAAGAGAAGTGACCGTATTATACGGATCGCAAACGGGAAATGCGGAAGGTCTTGCGAAACAGACGGTAAAGACGCTTGAGGAACGGGGATTCCAGGTCACCGTCGCGTCGATGAACGATTTTAAGCCGAATAATCTGAAAAAAATAAACAATTTACTGATCGTTGTGAGCACGCACGGAGAAGGCGATCCGCCGGATAACGCGCTGGCCTTTCATGAATTTCTTCACGGCAGACGCGCGCCGAAGCTTGAAGCGCTCCGTTACTCCGTTTTGGCGCTCGGGGACAGCTCGTATGAATTTTTCTGCCAGACCGGCAAAGAGTTTGACGAGCGTCTTCAAGAGCTCGGCGGCACACAGCTTGCGCCGCGGGTTGATTGCGATCTTGATTATGATGAGCCGTTTTCTGAATGGCTTGACGCGGTCATCGGCGGTTTGAACGAAGGAGCGGGAAATCAAACAGCCGAAGCGCCTGCCGAGACGCCGGCTCTCGGTGAATCCGTTTATTCCAGAACGAATCCGTTTCGGGCGGAGGTTCTTGAGAACATCAATCTGAACGGACGCGGTTCGAATAAAGAAACACGCCATCTCGAGCTTTCGCTTGAAGGATCGGGCCTCGCGTATCAGCCCGGAGACAGCCTCGGCATCTATCCGGAAAATGATCCGGCGCTCGTTGATGAGCTGATCAATGAGCTGAAATGGGACCCAAAACAGGAAGTGGCGGTGAATAAACAAGGAGAGCGCCTCCCGCTGAAAGATGCGCTTACTTCTCATTTTGAAATAACCGTTTTAACAAAACCGTTCCTGCAAAAGGCCGCACAGTTTACGGCTGACCAAAAGCTGAGTGAACTTCTGGCCGAAGGAAACGAAGAGCAGCTGAAAGCGTACATCAACGGCCGTGATCTGCTTGATCTCGTCCGGGATTTCGGTCCGTGGGAAGCGACAGCGGAAGACTTTCTTTCCATCCTGCGTAAAATGCCGGCCCGGCTCTATTCGATCGCAAGCAGTTTAGAAGCGAATCCGGAAGAGGTGCATCTGACAATCGGAGCGGTCAGATATGACGCGCACGGCAGAGAACGAAAAGGCGTCTGCAGCATTCTGTGCGCGGAAAGACTCCAGCCGGGAGATACGCTTCCGATTTACATTCAGCACAACCAAAACTTCAAGCTGCCGGAAAACCCGGATACACCGATCATTATGGTCGGGCCGGGGACAGGCATCGCGCCGTTCCGTTCCTTTATGCAGGAGCGTGAAGAAACCGGAGCTGAAGGGAAAACATGGCTGTTTTTCGGGGATCAGCACTTTGTCACTGATTTTCTGTACCAGACGGAATGGCAAAAATGGCTGCAAAACGGTGTTCTCACAAAAATGGACGTCGCTTTTTCCCGGGATTCGGAGGAAAAAGTATATGTGCAGCACCGCATGAAAGAACAAAGCAAAGAGCTGTATGAATGGCTGCAGCAGGGAGCCGCCGTATACATCTGCGGTGATGAACAGCATATGGCGCATGACGTGCACCAGGCGCTTCTCGATATCATTCAGGAAGAAGGCGGCATGAGCCGTGAAAAAGCGGAAAGCTTCCTGGCAGACATGCAGCAGAAAAAACGCTATCAGCGTGACGTATATTGATTTTGGTTTGAAAGGAGCTTATTCAGCATGGTGAACAACATTTTAAAAGCGCCGGAAGGCCCTCCAAGTGATGTTGAGGAAATTAAAGAAAAAAGTGATTATTTGCGCGGCACATTGAAAGAAGTCATGCTCGACCGGATTTCAGCCGGCATCCCGGACGATGACAACCGGCTGATGAAGCATCACGGAAGCTACTTGCAGGATGACCGCGATCTTCGTAATGAACGTCAAAAACAAAAGCTTGAACCGGCTTATCAGTTCATGCTGCGCGTTCGGATGCCAGGCGGCGTGTCAACTCCGGAACAATGGCTTGTCATGGATGAACTGGCGCAAAAATACGGAAACAATACATTGAAGCTGACAACGCGTGAAACGTTCCAAATGCACGGAATTTTAAAATGGAACATGAAAAAAACGATTCAGAAAATCAATGCGGCGCTGCTTGATACCATTGCGGCCTGCGGAGATGTCAACCGAAACGTCATGTGCGCTTCAAATCCGCACCAGTCTGAAATTCATGCGGAAGTATACGAATGGTCGAAGAAATTGAGCGATGACCTTCTTCCGCGCACGAGAGCCTATCATGAAATCTGGCTTGATGAGGAACGTGTGGCGGGCACTCCTGACACGGAAACGGAACCGATGTACGGGCCGCTGTACCTGCCGCGGAAATTCAAAATCGGAATCGCCGTGCCTCCGTCCAATGATATCGATGTCTATTCTCAAGATCTCGGCTTCATTGCCATCGTGGAGGAAGGCCGTCTTATCGGATTCAACGTTGCAATCGGCGGCGGTATGGGAATGACGCACGGCGATACGGCCACTTATCCGCAGCTTTCAAAAGTCATCGGCTTCTGCAAACCGGAGCAGCTGTATGATGTAGCGGAAAAAACCATTACGATTCAGCGCGATTACGGAAACCGTTCCGTCAGAAAGAATGCCAGATTCAAGTACACTGTTGACCGTCTCGGGCTGGAAAACGTAAAAGCCGAGCTGGAAAACCGCCTCGGCTGGCAGCTGGATGAAGCGAAACCTTATCATTTTGACCATAACGGCGACCGTTACGGATGGGTGAAGGGTGTAAAAGGTAAATGGCACTTTACGATGTTTATCGAAGGCGGCCGCGTCACGGACTATGAGAATTATAAGCTGATGACGGGATTGCGTGAAATCGCCAAAGTCCATACGGGAGATTTCCGTCTCACCTCTAATCAAAACCTGATTATCGGCAATGTCTCGAGCCAGAAAAAGAAACAAATCAGCGCATTAATCGAACAATACGGTCTGACAGACGGCCGGCAGCATTCCGCCCTCCGCCGCAGTTCAATGGCTTGCGTCGCGCTTCCGACATGCGGGCTCGCCATGGCCGAAGCCGAGCGCTATCTGCCGAAATTGATTGATAAGATTGAAGACATTGTTGACGAAAACGGGCTGCGGGATGAAGAAATCACCATCCGTATGACCGGATGCCCGAATGGCTGCGCCCGCCATGCGCTCGGCGAAATCGGATTTATCGGAAAGGCGCCCGGAAAATATAATATGTATTTAGGAGCGGCGTTTGACGGCAGCCGTTTGAGCAAAATGTACCGGGAAAATATCGGTGAAGAAGAAATTCTGAATGAGCTTCGCACCATTCTCCCGCGCTACGCGAAAGAGCGTGAGGAAGGCGAACACTTCGGCGATTTCGTCATCCGCGCCGGCATCATTAAAGCGACGACAGACGGCACGAATTTTCACGAATAAGATGAGCACTTAAAACCAAGGATAGAGACACACTGACGGTGCGTTCTCTATCCTTTACTAAGAAGCATAAACGCTGCACCGCGTCATGAAACAGATGACGCAGCTTGCGAAAAAGCCTGTTTTCAGAGAAAACAGGCTTTTTCTTTTTTCGGAAAAAATGTAGCTGAAGGCAAAAAAAGTTCCCCGTGAGCACGTTATGAGAAATTTTAAATAAAAACGGGTAAAATAAAAGAAGAATGGTTGCGTGCGGAAAATATATTGAATCTGCCCGATCATCGGCTCCGGCCTTTGGCAAAGGCAGAGATCAGGCAATAATGATATGATGCAGCAGATGAAGGAGGTCATGCTTTGGACATATTTTTAGTCGTACTCGTACTTTTAACCATCATCGCGATCTCAAATATCGTAAATCGGTTTGTCCCCTTTATCCCGGTGCCTTTGATTCAGGTGGCGCTCGGTATCATTGCGGCGTCATTTCCGCAGGGGCTTCATTTTGAACTGAATACCGAATTGTTTTTTGTTTTGTTTATCGCTCCGCTGCTTTTTAACGATGGAAAACGGACGCCGCGTGCGGAACTTTGGAATTTAAGAGCGCCGATTCTGCTGCTTGCGCTCGGGCTCGTGTTTGCCACGGTGATTGTCGGCGGTTACACAATTCATTGGATGATTCCGAGCATTCCGCTGGCTGCCGCGTTCGGGCTGGCGGCGATATTGTCACCGACTGACGTTGTCGCGGTCAGCGCGCTGTCAGGGCGAGTGAAGATGCCAAAAGGCATTCTGCGTCTCCTTGAAGGAGAAGGACTGATGAATGACGCATCCGGCCTGGTCGCTTTTAAATTTGCGATTGCGGCTGCCGTGACGGGCGCATTTTCGCTGGCGCAGGCCGCCTTCAGTTTCGTTCTGATTTCAGCCGGCGGTTTACTCAGCGGTGTCGTCATTTCTTTTTTGATTATCCGTTTCCGGCTGTTTTTGCGCCGCCTCGGCATGCAGGATGTCACGATGCATATGCTGATTCAAATTCTGACGCCGTTCGTCATCTATCTCGCGGCTGAAGAAATCGGCGTTTCCGGCATTTTAGCTGTTGTGGCCGGCGGCATCACGCATGCGGTGGAGCAGGACCGTCTTGAATCAACGATGGTCAAACTGCAAATCGTCTCTTCAAGTACGTGGAATATTATTTTGTTCATTCTGAACGGTCTTGTTTTCGTTATTTTAGGGGCGCAAATACCGGATGTGGTCTCCGTCATCTTTAATGATACCGCGTTTAACAATATGATGGTCATCGGGTACATTATCGTCATTACGCTGACGTTAATGATTCTCAGGTTTTTGTGGGTGCTGTTTTTTTGGAACGGCAAGTGGTTTTTTAACAAGGATCAGAGCATTTATAAACCCGGCCTGCGCTCGACCCTGCTGATTTCGGTTTCAGGCGTCAGGGGAGCGGTCACGCTTGCGGGTTCCTTTTCCATTCCTTACGTGCTCTCTGACGGCTCACCGTTTCCTGAACGGAATTTGATTCTCTTTTTAGCCGCGGGTGTTATTATGTGCACATTGGTGCTGGCGACAATCGTACTGCCGATTTTGACAGATAAGCCGGAAGACAATGTGAAAGAGAAGAAAGTCAAATTGCTGACAGCGAGACGGAAGCTGATAAAGGCAGCCTTAACGGCCATTAAAGAAAATATGAATGAGACAAACAAAACGGCTTCTTTTGCGGTTATTGCCGAATACAATGAGAAAATGAAAAATCTCAGATTTCAGCAGTTCACCGTCAAAAACCGCACGAAAAAAGATGAGCGGAAAGTCCGCGCCCAAGGGATACAGGCTGAACAGGAAGAATTGCTGCGGCTGATTGAGCGGGGCGACATACCGGAAGAAACGGCTGACAGCCTTCAGGAACGGTTTGATGAACTGGAAGTGCTGTATACGAATCCGTTTAAAGTCGGCTTATCTAAGAAAAAGCTGAAACGCCTGATGTACTGGATCTTTTTCGGTGAACAAAAAAAGCCGGAAATGACGATTTTAAATGAAGAAGGCCTCATCCGCGCCACAAGGGTTAAAACGGCAAAAGCGGCCATTGAAAGCCTGAAAAAACACATGACTGAAGAAAATAAAGATGTGACGCTTGCCGTCATTTCCTTTTACAATCACTTGATTTTCAGGCTGGGGCACTCGTATCACGAACAGAGTCCGAGCCGCCGTTTTGAAAATCAAAAACTCGAAATCAAACTGCGGGCCGTGCAGGCCATCCGCAACGAAATCCAAACATTGTTCGAAGAGCGGGAAATTTCCCGCGATATGTCACATGAGCTTCGCCAATACATCAATGATGTAGAAGCGGCCATGCTTGACGGAGATGAATAAATCAAAAAAGTCCGGCATCTGTCGCCGGACTTTTTTTGATTACGGACGATGGAATTCGACGTGATCGCCGTCGCGGTCAAACCAGCCTCTGAAGGCCCAGTTGATCCAGCCGCCATCACCTTTATTGGTGAAGCTTCCGTCTTCAAACACCCAAATGCCGTACGTGATGCCGTCATAAACAGCGGAACCGTAAAACTGAACACCGTTAAAATGATCTTCATATTCCTGGCTTAAATTAAACACCATGACGTTATATTTTTGTCCGGAAGCGTAGAATGAAGATTCCATTAAGTTTTTGACGAAGCCGTCACGGTTTTGCGCCGACTTAATCGCGTCAGCAATCGAATTGCCGATGCCGAGCAGGTCAACGTCAATGTTTAATCCGACATCTTTTGCTGAGGCATCTGATGATTGCTGTGCCATGTTTTGAGGGACCGGGGTTTCTTTTGCGGATACAAAGGACAGAGGAGTCAGAGACAAAGCGGCGCCAAGGGCAACGGACATCGGGATACGCATACGTTTCATATGATTTCCTCCTTCAATTGTGTGGTGGCTACAGTAGCGATTTACCCGGACAGTTACCCGGTTAACCGGAATTTTTGAAAAATAGGAAAATAATAACGGAAGTGGTGCTTGGGCACTAAAGATGGTTTTTGTGATGACGATGAGCGTATAATTGGTTTCTTACGGCGGAAATGTGAGATAATAATAACCGTTTACATAATGACTAGAAAGGATGGTTCAACGTGGCAAAAAGCTTAAAAGATACTGTAAAGCTTCATAATGGCGTTGAAATGCCGTGGTTCGGCCTTGGCGTCTTCAAGGTGGAAAACGGAAGCGTAGCGGCGGACTCCGTCGAAGCGGCAATCAGAAACGGCTACCGCAGCATTGATACGGCGGCTATTTACAAAAATGAAGAGGGTGTCGGCGAAGGCATCAGAGCTGCGGGTGTTGCCAGAGAAGAGCTGTTCATCACGTCAAAAGTGTGGAATGAAGATCAAGGATACGAAACGACACTTGACGCGTTTGAGAAAAGCCTTGAGCGCCTCGGCCTCGATTACCTCGACCTTTACCTGATTCACTGGCCGGGCAAGGATAAATATAAAGACACATGGCGCGCTCTTGAAAAGCTGTACAAAGACGGCAAAATCCGCGCCATCGGCGTCAGCAACTTCCAAGTGCATCATTTAGAAGAGCTGCTGAAAGATGCTGAAATCAAGCCGATGGTCAACCAGATTGAATTCCACCCGCGCCTGACTCAAAAAGAAGTAAGAGATTTCTGCAAAGCGCAGGGCATTCAAGTGGAAGCTTGGTCTCCATTGATGCAGGGACAGCTCCTCGATAACGAAGTGCTGTCACAAATTGCGGAAAAACATAACAAATCGGTTGCTCAAGTGATTTTGCGCTGGGATCTTCAGAACGAAGTCGTTACCATTCCGAAATCGATTAAAGAACACCGCATCATAGAAAATGCCGATATTTTTGATTTCGAACTGTCACAGGAAGAAATGGAAAAGATCAGCGCATTGAACAAAGACGAGCGTGTCGGCCCGAATCCGGACGAGCTTCTGTTCTAAGAAAAAACAGCCCTTTACGGGGCTGTTTTTCTTTACATAAATGTCTGTGTCTGACGTTTTACGCTGAACCTGTATGCGGCTATTAATAACAGGGCGGCGGCGAAGGCTCCCAAAATGATGATGTTCAGCATCAGGCTTTGGAACGTGCGGCCGTGCTGCAATTGATCCACCGTATCGAGCACCCAGCGCTGAGGCAGAAATTCGGCGATTGTCTGCACCGTTTTCGGCATAATATTGCCCGGAAAGAAGCAGCCGGCCAGCAAGCATGTCGGCACGACGATCAAATTCAAAAGCGCCGATGCCGAAGCGCTGCTATTGGAAAAACCGACGGCAATAAAGGCGACCCCGATCGCGCTTAATGCAAACAGCATCATCAGGACGAACAGCTGCCACAGCGGGAATGACGTATGAATATGAAAAGCGGCGCCCATAAAGAGAACGGCGAATAGAATTTGGACGGCCATGATAATGATATTCACCGCCGCGTTCGCCAATACATACTGCTTTGATGTGATCGGCGTTGACAGAAGCCTGTAGTATGTCCTGTTTTCTCTCTCTTTAATCATTAGTTCCGTCAGGTTGCCTGCGGAATAGAGCATAATGATAATGAGATACCCGATGACTGAGTAAGTCATTTCTTTATGGTTCGATGTATCTTGTAAAACAGCGGACTCCGTTTGAATGGGAGAATGCTTGAAATCGGCGTACATCGCCTGAAAGGCCTTTGCGTCTCCGCCGGAGGATTTGCCGATTGAGGCGATGCTGTTCATATAATTGTACAAATAAGAGCTGACATATCCGGTGACCTGGGCGCCTTTCAGCGAGGTCATGCCGATGTGAGACGGTTTCCCGTCTTTTATGCTTTGGGAGAAGCCTTTTTCAAACGTAATGAGCGCCTCCATTTTTCCTGAAGCGATCTTTGATGTGGCGGACGCAGCCGTTTCCTTCGAAATCTTCACATGATCCAGTCCTTTTAAAAACGCGGCCGTATCCTGCGCCACTTCTCCGCCGTCTTGATCGAGAATGCCGATATTGAGCGTTTCGGCTCCGCCGTTGGCATTGGTCATGAAGGAGAGGAAGACGCCGATCAGCGGAGCCCCGATATAAAGAATGAGCTGTTTTTTGCTTTTTGTAATCCCTTTGAGAGTGTGCGCAAACAGCCACCAGAAGTTTTTCATATTACAGTCCCTCCCGTCTTTGAAACGTAAATGCGGCGATCAGCAAAAAGAGTGCCGCCAATGCTGTATTTAAACCGAGTGCAGGCCATGCCGCTGATACATCATTTGCGTAAATGATGCTGTTAATCGCCTTATTGATCCAGGATAAGGGCGACAGGGCGGAAATTCCTCCGCCTTCATATTTGTAATAGGCGCCGCCGATAATGGACATCACCTGAACGATGATGACGGTGATTAATCTGGCGCTTTCGGGTTTTCTGGTCAAATAGCTCAGGCTGAGTCCGAAGCTGACGGCCAAAAGAATTTCAGAAACGAGAATCAAAAGCACAAGTCCCATGTGGCTGCCCCAATTCGCTTTTAAGATAAATTTGCTGAAGGCGACAACGGCAAGAATCGTCAGAACATTCACAGCCAAAATGCCGAGCATCTTTCCGAGAAAGATATCGCTTTTCCGGAGCGGGGCGGCGATCAGGCGATCTGCGGTGTGCCGTATTCTTTCCCCGCGGAATAAGCTGCTTGCAAAAATCGAGGCGTACAGCCCGATCATCGTCGTCATGGATATCGCGTAAAAATCTTTCGCTTTCGGTTCTTTCGCTTTGTGTAAAGACGTCTGCTTCATATAATCGCTTTTGATTTGTCCGGCGGAAGGCGCCTTATGCGCCTTGTAAGCGGCGGCGCCTGCTTTGTATTGATTGGTAAAAGCGGTCAGCATGCCTTGGACGATCGTGCCGTTTATGCCGCTCCGGTCATTTGTATAGACTTGAAAACCGGTGTTTTTTACAGTGACGAAAGCATCCGCCTGATTTTCTCGAACCACGTTTTTGCCTTTTGCCTCCGTGTCCGCTTTTTGAAAATAGACATGCTCTTTTTTGGCGTTTTTCATAAACTCAGTAAAATCATGAGAAAGAGGGCCGTTTGACTGGTCCGTATATACCACCTTGATGTTTCCGACCGTCACCTCTGAATCAAAGGCGTTTGATAATGCCGCAGTGAAAATCAGCATGAAGACGATCGGAAAAGCAAGCATGAAAATAAAAGTTCGTCTGTCGCGGAAACTGATTTTGATTTCTTTCACGGCGATGTGCAGAATATTCATTTGCAATCCTCCTTTCAATGGGGTCAGTCGCGCAGGCTTCTGCCTGTCAGCGTGAGAAATACCGTTTCTAAGTCAGGGGCCTGTTCCTGCAAGGAGCGGATTTCAATGCCTTTGTCCATGAAGTACCGGATCAGGCGGTTTAAATTGTTGACCCCTGTGTCAGAGCTGATTTTCACGCTGTTTTCTTCCAGCGCGGCGGCTCTGACGCCGGGCAGCTCCTGAATATCGCCGAGGCTGATGCCGTTTCCGGATGACAGCTCAATCACGACGTCCTTCGTGTCGGTAATGATGGAGGTCAGCTGTTCTTTTGTGCCTTCTGCGATGACTTTTCCATGGTCGATAATGGCGATGCGCGTGCATATTTCTTCCACTTCCTCCATGTAGTGGCTCGTGTAGATGATCGTGCAGCCCATTTCATTCAGCTTTTTCACTGATTGCAGAATATAATTTCTTGATTGCGGGTCAATGCCGACCGTCGGTTCATCCATGATGATCAGTTTCGGCCGGTGGGCAAGAGCGCACGCAATATTGAGCCTGCGCTTCATTCCGCCGGAAAAATGCTTCGGCAAATATTTGTGTTTATCGCTCAAGCCGACGAATGTCAGGGCTTCCTCAACCCGTTCTTTCAGAGCCGCCCCTCTCAGGCCGTACAGCCCGGCGAAGAACTTCACATTTTCATAGGCGTTTAATTCTTCGTAAATCGCGAGGTCCTGAGGGACGATGCCGATATTCATTTTCGCTGCTTTGCTATATTTGAAAATATCTTTTCCGAGAAACAGAATGTCTCCGCCTGAAGGTTTTAAAAGGCCTGAGATCATATTGATCGTCGTGCTTTTTCCGGCTCCGTTTGCGCCGAGAAACCCGAAAATCTCACCTTCTTTTACGGCAAGCGACATCTGGTCAACGGCGGCATAATCACCGAATTTCTTACTCAGCTGTTTGAGCTCCAAAATGTTCATGTTTCCACCTCTATGTCTTATGATGCTCTTATTATAAAAAAAAGAATGAACGGCCGTTAGTGCAGCTGTTCATTCCTTTGACATGAGAATCTTCATATTTTTCACATGAAAACATTCACTTATTCAACCGGAAGCAATGTCGTGACGGAAAAACCGGCCGTGCCGTCAAAAATAACGGTTCCGTGCAAGACGGCCGCCCGTTCTTCCATACCGAGCATGCCGAGGCCTTTTTTAAAGCGGACGGCGCCGTTTCCGTTATCTTTCACTTCCGCTTTCACGGCTTTGTTCAGCACATGGATATCAATGAAGATCTGTGTGGCATCGGCGTATTTCATTGCATTGGTCAAGGCTTCGGTTACGTTTTCCTGAATGACTCTCCAATGCATTTGCGTCAGCTTGTCCAAATCGCCTTGATGCGTAAACGGAACCGGCATCCCGTTTTTGGCCGAAAATTCATCAATAAACGTTCTTAATCTGTGAATGCCCATTTGTTCAGCGGGCGGTTTCATATTTTTCAGCGTAATGCGGATATCCTCTATGCCCTCTTTGGAAATGGTAATGGCGTTTTGGAGCAGTTCAGCCGCTTTGTCCGGATGGGAGCCGAGCATCCGTTTCGCCGCTTCCATCTGAATGAGCGCGCCTGTCATGGAATGGCCGATTTTGTCATGGATGGCTTGGGACAATCTGTTTCTTTCTTCGAGTTTGCCGGTATACTCCGATTGTTTGATATATTCTGTGCTGCTGTGCAGCTGTTTCGTCAGTTTTTCAATGCTTGAGCGCATGTTGTCTGACTGCTCTTCATATTTTTTCAGCCGGTCGCTGGAACGGGCGGCCAAAACGAATATCGCCAAGCAGAACAAGGTCATGACGATATAAGTCGGAAGGTCGCCGTACGGGATAAATAAAAACGGCACAAACACGAGCAGGCAGAACACATAGCGGTGAACCGGATATTCGGCAAGAACGGCAAAAATGGCGGGCGGCAAAAGAAACAGAAACGCCGGATGGCCTAAGGCGGAAAGCCAAGCGGTCAATGCCAGCGCCATGAGGGTGATCCCGCGCCTCCAAGGGGGCAGCCTGATCATGCAGACCGCAATGCCCAAAGATAGATAAAGCAGCAGAAACAAGACGGCGTACGGTGTGTAAAGGCGGTCTGCCGATACGAACAAAAAAGCCGTATAAAAAATGGCGATCAGTCTGCTCATCAGCATCCAAAAATCCATACCGTTCAACGCCCGTTATCCACCTTCCCGGTGATATAATAAATCGCGATCTGCGTTCTGTGCTCAAGCCCCGTTTTCCCTAAAATAGAGGAAATATAATTGGCCGTCGTCCCTTCAGAAATGAAAAGCTGTTTTGAAATTTCCCTGTTCGAGAATCCTTTCGCAATAAGCGACATGATGCTGAGCTCTCTTTCAGTAAACTGGCTTTCATCAATCTGATGCGCGGCTTCCGCCGGCCGGGAAAGGCTGTCTTTTATTTTATCCAGTACGGTGTCCTGAAGAATGCTGTGCCCGTTGAAAACGCTTTTGATCGCATCGCGGATCCGTTCCGGTTCGGTATTTTTTAATAAATATCCTTTCGCGCCGTTTTTAATCGCTTCTAAAATATACTCATCGTCGTCAAATGTCGTCAGGATCATCGGCTTCGTATCCGTTTCCTCCGCGATCCGTTTTGCGGCTTCGACGCCGTTCATCACCGGCATGCGGACGTCCAGCAAGGCGATATCGACGGAATTGTGTTTACAATACTCTGCCGCCTCGAGGCCGTTTTCCAACGTTGCCGATACAGTAAATTCCTCATATGTATGTAAAATGATTTTCATTCCTTCTCTGATGAAAGAATTATCATCCGCGATAATGACATTAATCTTCATGGCCGCACCCTTTGTGTGTTTTTTGTTTCATTATATACCATCCGATTTTAAATCAAAAAGCCTCCCGGCGAAAGGTGCGCGGAAGGCGGATCGGTCAAGCGGGTTTTTTCAATTGGATGAAAAACAGCATCAGGAAAGAAATGATCACAATACAGATCACCCACACCCAGGCGAGTGTTTCATTGCCGGAGTCCATCGCGACGTAAATCGCTGTCGGCAGCGTTTGGGTGACACCGGGAATATTTCCCGCAAACATTAAAGTCGCCCCGAATTCACCTAGCGCACGTGCAATACTGAGAATGCTTCCGGTCAAGAGGGAGGGAAAGGCAAGCGGGACGGAAATACGGGTGAAAACCTGCCACCTGCCGGCTCCGTCTACTTTCGCCGCTCCCTCAATGTCGGCATCAACCGCGGCGAAGCCCGTTTTAGCGGACTGATACATAAGCGGGAAGGCGACAATGGCCGAAGCGATCACCGCGGCCGACCACGTGAAAATGACGGGCTGGTGAAAAATCCGCTCGATCGTCCGGCCGATAAAGCTGTGTTTCCCGAAAATAATAATGAGAATGAAGCCGACAACGGTAGGCGGAAGAACGAGCGGGAGCATAAACAGGGTCTCCACAGCCGTTTTTCCGGGAAATCGCGCTTTCGCCATCCAGGCGCCGGCAAGCGTCCCGAGAATGATGACGGCGATGCCCGATGCCAAAGCCACCTGAAACGACAGTACGACGGGAGTGAAAAACTCCGAAGCCGTAATGTTACTTGGCAGTAAATCCATATTTCTTAAACACTTTCATCGCTTTATCTGACTGCAGATACTGATAAAACGCTTCTGCTTCTTTACGGTGCTTTGTATCCTTGACGATGCCGAGCGGATAAACGATCGGATCGTGCGTTTTCGCCGGCGCTTCATCGGTGATTTTCACCTTTTTCGAAATCAGCGCGTCTGTTTTATAGACAAGCCCGGCATCGACATTTCCGGTTTCAACATAAGAAAGCACCTGGCGAACGTCTTTTGCATAGACGACTTTATCTTTTACCTTGTCCCACAGGGATAATGCCGTCAATGACTGTTTGGCGTATTGTCCGGCTGGAACGGATTCAGGCGTGCCGAGCGCAATTTTTTCCGCGCTGTCTTTTTTCAGGTCATTCAGATGTGTCAGGTGTGCGCTGTTTTTCTCAGGTACGATCATGACGAGATCATTTTTCAAAAGATCCGTGCTGTCCTTTTTGTCGATATCTCCGTCATGAACGAGCTTTTCGAATTTATCTTCGGCTGCCGAGAAGAATAAATCAGCTCCCGCGCCTTGTGAAATTTGTTTTTGCAATGTGCCTGATGATCCGAAGTTGTCTTGAATGGTTACGTTTGAATGTGATTTTTCGTAGTTGGTCTGGATTTCTTCAAGTGCATCCTGAGCGCTGGCTGCCGCAGAAACGGTCAGCGTGACTTTTTCGTTTTGTCCGCCTTTGGACGATTGTCCGGATGAGCAGCCCGCAGTTGCGAGGAAAACGGCCATAGCCGCAGTTGTGAGTAGTGTCGCTTTCTTTTTCAACATTGTGCACCCCTTATAGCTAAATATCATTAGATCAAACTAATTATAACGCAATTGTACGTGATGGTGCGGTTTTTTTTCAATATCTGAACAGTTATAATAAAAACGGAGCGTGATAATATGACAGAAGCCACTTCCTATACAATAGAAGAAGTTGCGGGCCTTTTGAAGGTCTCCAAACTGACAGTATATGATTTGATAAAAAAAGGACTCATTCCGGCGTACAGGGTCGGAAGACAGATGAGAGTCGATGAAGAGGACTTAAAACAATATAAAGCAAACATGAGAATGTCAAAAAAGCCATCCGCAGCAGAAGCGCCTGACCCGTCCCGCGGGCGGGAGCCGGAAAAAAGGCAGTCCGTTATCATCAGCGGGCAGGATGTGTCGATGGACCTCCTCAGCAAACAGCTGGAACAAACAATACAGGCGGCTCCGCTCCGCAAGTACAGCGGCAGTTTGAACAGCCTGATCGAGATGTACCGCGGAGCTTGTGACATCGTCAGTCTGCATTTGTACGATGGGGAGACGGGGCAGTATAACATCCCGTATGTGAAGCGCATTCTTTCAGGGGAGCCGTTTGCGCTTTTTCATGTCGTGCTGCGGCAAGCCGGATTATATGTGAAAAAGGGCAATCCGCTGAACATTCAGGGCTTTCAGGATTTGAGCCGAAAGGATGTCCGCATCGTCAATCGCGAAAAAGGATCAGGCGCGAGGGTGCTGCTGGATGAACAGCTCAGATCTTTCGGCATTACGCCGTCTGATGTCGCCGGCTATCATGACATTGTCACGGATCATCTGTCAGCGGCTTCACAAGTATCAAGCGGAAAGGCGGATATCGGAGTCGGGTCGCAGCATGCGGCGCATATGGCGGGCACGGACTTTATCCCGGTGATCAGTGAGCAGTACGATGTGGTCGTCTTAAAACAAAACCGGGAGCTTGTTCAAAGCGTGCAGGACATTCTTAATTCTGAGGAATTCAAGTCCCAGCTTTCTCAATTATCCGGATATGATACGAAAATGACCGGACGGCTCATATATGAAACATGAAAAATCCCTCCATATAACGGAGGGATTTTTTTATTGCTTATAAAACCGCAGCAGGTCGCCGTTTAATATTTTATCGGAAAGCATCAGCTCTTGTTCCGCTTTTTCTTTCTCATCGCTGCACGCGCTCATGTCAGAAAGCGGTTCACCCGTTTTACGGCTGTAACACGTATTTTTCGTATAAATATGATCATCCGTGATAAAGCTGCCGTTTCTCAGCACCGCAAACGGCGTCCGCTCTCCGGAAAACAGATCATTGCCGAACTGAATGCTGCCTTTCGTTTCAATGCCGAGCAGGTGAAGCAGCGTCGGTCTTACATCAACCTGTCCCGCGGCCGAAGCAATCGTTTCCGGCGCACGGTCGGTCACCCCGGGAATATGAATGATAAACGGCACGCGCTGAAGCTGAACCGTATCAAACGGAGTGATTTCCTCTTTCCCTAAGAATTCGGCAAGTCCTTGATTATGGGCTTCGGATATACCGTAATGATCTCCCATCAGGACGATCATCGCGTTGTCATACAGTCCTTCTTTTTTCAGCTTCTTGAAAAAGTGTTTCAGGGCCTCATCTTCATAGCGGACCGTCGTCACATAGCGGTTTAATAACTCGCTGCTTGTGTCCGGTTCCTCAATGAGCTGATCCTGTTTATCAATTTCAAAAGGAAAATGGTTGGTCAAAGTCAGCAGGCTCGCGTAAAACGGCTGCGGAAGCTTCTTTAATTTTTCCGCTGACTGTTCGAGAAATTCCTTATCCTTCAGGCCCCAGCCTGTTGAATTTTCCTGTGTCACCTTAAATTCATCCGCGTCGAAAAAACGGTCGATTCCGAATGCCCCGTACATCTCATCCCGGTTCCAAAAGGCTTTATGATTGGCATGCAGAACGGCTGAATAGTATTGACGGTCTTTTAACATATGGTACATCGTATTGAACCGGTGGCCGCTTTTTGTAAAAAAAACGGCGCCGCTTGAAGACGGATACAGCGAATTCGCAGTAATGAATTCTGAATCTGAGGTTTTTCCCTGTTCAGTCTGCTGATAAAAATGAGTGAAGTCATAACTTTTTTTCCGCAGTTTATTTAAAAACGGGGTAATCTCCCGCCCGTTGACCCGCTCATCCATTACAAAACGCTGTGTTGATTCGAGCGTAACAAAAATCACATTGCGCCCCTTCGCCAGCCCGAACTTTGATTCGGACGGCCTGCTGTAGTCGGCTTGAGTGTAATTCGCGACCGCCGCAAGGCTGTCTTCGTCGGCAAACGCTTTAGCCCCTGCATTCAGCGTCTGCGAAATGGTGTCATACAAATGAAAGTGGAACAGGCCGATTCCTTTTACGAGCGCTTCACGATCAAAAGGGTGCTTGAACAGCTTCGGCTGCTCAGCCTCAGACAGCGCAAGGTTGCACAGCATGAGGCCGGCTGATGCCCACGCATACGCTTTAACGGTACGGGTGCTGGCTTTTCCTTTACCAGCTTTATGCCTTTTACCAAGATAAAACAAAACCGCAATATCCAAAAATAAAGCGATATAAAGCGGGTGAAACAGCTCTTGGACGCTGCTTCCCATATCGCCCATATTGCTCGCCTGAAACAAAACCGGTATGGTGATAAAATCAATATAAAACCCGTAAAACACCGTATTCGCGATTAAAATCCCCGTCAGCATCACATTCGCCGAAAGCAGAAAGATCCGCTGTTTTTTTTCCGTCAGCAGCAGGGCGATGCCGAACAGCGGCACAATGAAGCTCAGCGGATTAATGAGAAGCAGACATTCCTCAAGAACCGAATTGTTCTGCAGATCAAAACCGAGCTTATAAACGGCATAGGTTTTCATCCACATGAACAGGATGGACAGGCATAAAAACCGATGATTGCTGAAAAAGGTTTTCTTCATATGTATGACTCCTCACCCTAAAAGCGAAAGATGCTTTTTGTTTAAGAGATGCGGCCGTGAACCAGTTCGTATAAATAATAGCAGGATACAATCGTTAAGCCGGCCAGCACAAGCTGCTCCGAAAAGCTCCCCGTTCTCATATAAAGGGGAAGACGGAAGCGGATGGCGGACGGAAACAGCAGTTTAATGCCGTTGACGGTCCATGCGTCAAGCACAAGATGGCTCGCCATTCCGATCATCAGTCCGGCGGAAATGCTCGGATTCGGAATATAAGTTGCCGTAATGAAAAACATAATAAGCATAAACAGCAGGCTGTGTGTAAACGTTCTGTGGCCGAACACCGTGCTTACGATTTTGGACAGAACGGGCAGCGTTCTGCCGATTTTGCTTTTCGTATGGCATATGTCGGGAATCAGCGCCCCGAGGGCACCCGCTGAGGTCATAAGGACCGGATCATACCCGTAATAATACGCAATTGCGGAACAAGAAGCGATGCCTCCCATGATGTGTGTTTTTCCTGTCATTTTTCGCTTCTCCTTTTTATTTTTGCCAAAATCCCCTGAATTACAAATATATCAAGAGAATGCATGTTTGATCAACAAACTTTACCTGTTCCGCCAAAAGGAAGGAGACGCGGATTCCGCATATTCTGCCGCGGAAAAAGACACATTATAGGTGTACCTATATTTGATAAAGAGGTGATACAGATGGCTTTCTTTAACAAAGAAAAAGGAAAAAACAGCGATAAAAACAAAAACGTCATTCAAGGCGCGCTTGAAGACGCCGGTGCAGCTCTGAAAGACGATCCGCTTCAAGAAGCTGTTCAAAAGAAAAAAAACAACCGCTGACCATATAAGACGGGTAGGGCGAACGCTCTATCCGTTTTCATCTAATTTTTCCCTTTGACAGATCTTTTTATCTCTGATAACCTCTGAGTAGAATTGAATGATAAAAATCCTCACTCTTTCTCGGTGAGGTAGAGGTTGCGCTTGATGATGAGTCGCACATGCCAGGCTGATAGGGGCCGCAAAACATGTGTTAAAGGCATCAGCGCCGAAGTGTAAAGAAAGCCGATCCTTCTTTATGCTGGGACTGTATCTGAATAAGTGCAGGACTGCCGCGTGCTTTTTCGCGGAGGGCTATCCGGAGATCAAGGGTGTGTGTGTTTCTTTAAGCATGGACTTTTGTTCAGGCTTTTTTTGCGTGTAAATATGATCTCGGGGTCTGGTCCGTACGAATGAACAACCAGGAGGTACAGGAATGGAACAGACGAAAAAATGGGGTTTTTGGTTATTAACGGCGTTTGTCGTAGGAAATATGGTAGGCTCGGGCATCTTTTCGCTTCCGAGTTCGCTCGCAAAAATCGCGAGCCCGTTCGGCGCCACATCGGCATGGCTTTTAACGGGAGCCGGTGTGTTAATGATCGCGCTGGTCTTCGGCCACTTATCCATCCGCAAGCCTGAGCTGACGGCGGGGCCGCAAAGCTATGCGCGTGCGCTGTTCAGCGATCGGAAAAAAGGGAATGCAGCGGGCTTCACGATGGTGTGGGGCTACTGGGTGGCGAGCTGGATCAGCAACGTGGCGATCATCACGAGCCTTGCCGGATATTTAACATCATTTTTCCCGATTTTAACGGATAAGCGTGAAATGTTTTCGATCGGCGGTCAGGCGGTTACGCTCGGCCAGCTGCTGACGTTTGCCGTATGTACGGTTTTATTATGGGGCACTCACACGATTCTCGTCACCAGCATTAACGGTGCGAGTAAATTAAATTTCGTCACGACGTTTTCAAAAGTATTAGGATTTATCTTCTTTATCATTGCAGGTTTATTTGTGTTTCAAACGTCGTTTTTCGATCATTTTTATTTTCCGGTTCAAACAGGTCCTCACACAGTTGAGGGAATCGGCGGGCAGATCCACAATGCGGCGATTTCAACATTATGGGCGTTCGTCGGAATTGAATCGGCAGTCATCTTATCCGGGCGCGCCCGTTCGCAGCGCGACGTGAAACGCGCCACCATTACCGGATTATTGATCGCGCTTGGCATCTATATCATCGTAACATTGATTACGATGGGCGTGCTTCCGCATGGTAAGCTTGTCGGCTCGGAAAAACCGTTTGTTGACGTATTGTACGCGATCGTCGGCAATGCGGGAAGCGTCATCATGGCGATTCTGGCGATTTTGTGTCTGTTCGGAACGATGCTCGGCTGGATTCTTCTCGGCTCTGAAGTTCCGTATCAAGCGGCGAAATCAGGAGACTTTCCCGCTGCTTTTGCAAAAACGAATAAACAGGGCAGCCCGGTTGTGTCGTTAATCGTAACGAACGTGATGTCACAGATCTTTATCTTTTCAGTTATTTCCCGGACGATCAGTGACGCGTTTACGTTTTTAACGACGGCGGCGACGCTCGCTTATCTGATTCCGTATCTCGTGTCAGCGTTTTACAGCCTGAAGCTCATTTTTACGGGTGAAACGTATGACGAGATAAAGGGTTCAAGAGTAAGAGACGGTATCATCGCCATCCTTGCCTGCATTTATTCTTTTTATGTCATTATTACCGGAACGGCCGATTTAACGACCTTTATTCTCGGTATCGGGCTGTTCTTCGTCGGTTTGCTGTTATATCCTTTCGTCTCAAAGAAATTTGCAAACAACAGACAATCGGTATGACAAAAAGACATCTCACGTCTGTGAGATGTCTTTTTTATTTGCGGCAGCGGGTTACGTTTTGACGGCGTGTATATAATGAATGGTCTCGAATGCGGTTAAATGGTCAGTGCGTCCGCTGAAAAAACGGTCAGTGTAAAGCGTAATAAAAAGCCGCTGTGACAGCGGCTTCGGGGTTACTTCGTTAAGCTTTTTGTGATGTAGTCGAGCTGGCCTTCAAGTGAGATCGGGTCTGAGAAATAGAAGCCGATCGGATCAATGCGGTAGACATGGTTTTGTTTGACGGCATCGAGGTTCTTCCAGATTGAGCTGTCAAGCACGCCTTTGTCGTCACCGCCGGCCTGCCATGGCCCCATAAAGATGTAGTCTCCCGCGAAGTCAGGCAGTTTCTCGAGTGAAATGCTGGCGTAGCCCGGCCCTTGATTAATGGCTTTTTCCTGCGTCAGTTTTGTGGCCTTCAGCCCGAGTTTGTCATAAATGATGCTTCCGCCGCGGCCGAAGTCTTTACCGAATACATAGATGTCTTTTCCGTTTGTCTGCATGATGGAGATGGTTTTTGAGCCGACCGCTTTTTGAACCTTTGTTTTAGCGGCAGCGGTTTTCTTATCCCATTCAGCCAGCCATTTGTCTGCTTTATCTTCAGTGCCTGTCATTTTCGCAAACTCTTTGAATTGATCAATGTTGCTGAGCTTGTCATATTTAATAGCGATGGTCGGCGCAATTTTTTCCAGTTTTTCAATATCGGCGCCTTGTGTCGTCCAGACCACGATTAAATCCGGCTTTAAGTCAATGATTTTTTCAACGGACGTGCCGTCGCCGATGTTTGTCACTCCTTTTGTTTTCCCTTTGTAATAAGGGTTTTTAAATACGTTTTGCGGCGCGCCGACAACATTGATGCCGAGCTGTTTAAAGTCGCCGTAGTAGCCGTCAGCCATGACGACGACCCGTTTCGGGTGCTTCGGAATTTTAATATTGCCGTTTTCGGCTTTATACGTGATGGTTTCTTCTTTTTCAGAAGAACCTTTCGTGTCTGAAGAATTGCCGCATGCGGCCAAAGCGGCGATGAGCAGCATGGCAATCAGCGTTGCGCCGATTTTCTTGTATGTATGGAACATCTGACATTCCTTCTTTCATGAAAATTAGTGATAAAGAGAATCATTATCAGTGTGATTATATCACTGCTTTCATAGAGAAGCACGCTCTTTTTTAAGAAAAACTTTCTTTTTTTATATGAAATTAGGTCTATTAAAAGAGAAGATAAAAGTGCTATACTGAAACAAGTCATTGATAATCATTATCATTACCATTCTTGTTTTGAGAAAGGAAGAACGAGTGTTGGGTCTATTGAAAAAGAAACAGACAATGACGGCTCAAGGGGCATCAGGGAGTGAAATCCAGTGGACGGCGCGTTCATTCCGGGCGGCTGTGCTGCTGTGTGCCGGTATTGCGGTTTTATTGATCGGCGCGGCTCTGTCTGTTTCCATCGGAGCTGCCGATATTCATCTGCGGACGGTGTGGGATGCTCTCTTTCACTTTCAGCCGCAAAATACATCTCATCAAATCATACGCGATCTGAGGCTGCCGAGAACTGCCGCCGCCGCGCTCGTCGGGGCTTTTTTAGCTGTGTCCGGGGCGATTATGCAGGGGCTGACGCGGAACCCGCTTGCTGAGCCTTCAATTATGGGCGTGACGTCGGGGTCAGGATTTGCGATCGCATTGGCATTTGCTTTTTTTCCGGGTCTGTCTGCGGCGGGACTTGTTTTGTGGTCCTTCGCGGGAGCGGGAATCGGAGCGCTTATTGTGTTTGGCATCGGCCTGTTTTCAAAAGGCGGTCTGACACCGGTGAAGCTCGCGCTGGCCGGTACGGCAGTCGGCTATTTCTTAACGGGGCTTTCAAGCGCGATTGCGATCCGTTTTGATGTCGCCCAGGATGTGAAGTTCTGGTACGCCGGAGGAGTCGCTTCCGTGAAATGGGAAGGCGTGCAGCTGCTTTTGGCGGTCGGGGTTATCGGACTTTTGCTGGCATTTCTGATTGCGCGCTCAGTGACGGTGCTGAGCTTGGGTGAGGAGCTGGCCAAAGGGCTCGGGCAGTACACATCGCTTGTAAAAGTAATCGGAATGTTTGTCGTTGTCCTCTTGACGGGGGCTTCAGTCTCAGTCGCCGGAGCCATTTCTTTTATCGGCTTGGTGATTCCGCATATCACCCGATTTTTAGTCGGGGTAGATTACAGGTGGATCATTCCCTGTTCGGCGGTATTCGGCGCCGTTCTGTTAGTCTTCAGTGATATTGCCGCAAGACTCGTCAATGCGCCGTTTGAAACACCGGTCGGCGCTTTAACCGCCCTTATCGGCGTTCCCTTTTTCTTTTATTTGGCGCGCAGGGAAAGGAGAGGGCTGTAATGAATGTAAAATCGAAAAAACCGCTGGCGGTCATGGCCGTTACGTTTTTGCTCATATGCATCGTCTTTTTTATCAGCTTAAACATGGGTGTGATCCGGATTGCGCCTCTTGATACGCTACGTGTCTTTTTCGGACAGGGGGATGCCCGGGATCAGCTCGTTTTATTTGAATTCAGACTGCCGCGCATGGTGCTGTCATTGCTGGTCGGCGCCGGAATCGCGGTTTCAGGCGCGATTTTTCAAAGCGTGTCTCAAAATGACTTGGCGGAGCCGGGCATTCTCGGTATTAACGCCGGGGCGTCTTTGGCGGTCGTTCTGTTTATCTTCTTTTTTCAAGGATCAGCTGTTGATTTAAGTATGGCCGGTACATGGCTGCTTCCGGTGAGCGCTTTGGCGGGGGCTTTTCTGGCTGCGCTGCTCATCTATGTGCTGGCTTGGAAAAAAGGCGTTTCACCTGTCCGGCTCGTTTTGGTCGGGATCGGCGTCAATGCGGGGTTTAATGCGCTTCTCTTGATTTTTCAGCTGAAAATGGACCCGCGGGATTTCATGCAGGCGCTTGTATGGATTTCCGGTTCGATTTGGAACGCCAATTGGAAAATGGTGCTGTCTATTTTGCCGTGGCTGCTGGTTCTTTTACCGTTCAGCCTCTATAAAGCCAGGTATTTAAATGTGCTTCAGCTCGGTGATCAGCTGGCGGCGGGGCTTGGCACCCGGGTTGAAAAGGAGCGGCGCGTTCTGCTGATGTGCGCCGTTGCCCTGACCGCGTCATGTGTTGCGGCAGCCGGCGGAATCGCTTTTCTCGGACTCATTGCGCCGCATTTGGCCAGAAGGCTTACCGGGCCGCGCCACCAGACGCTTATCCCGGTTTCGGCTTTAATCGGCGCATTTTTATTTCTGCTTGCCGATACGCTGGCGAGAAATGTGCTTGCGCCGTCCGAAGTTCCCGTCGGCCTGGTGATTTCCGTGCTCGGAGCGCCGTATTTTGTATATTTGCTGATGAAAACGAAATAGAGGAAGGAGACTGCCGCGATGAACTCATTATCGGCGGAACAGCTTACTGTCGGTTATGGCGACCGTTTGATAGCGAAAGAATTGGATATCGCCATCCCGAAAGGAAAAATTACAACGCTGATCGGTCCGAACGGCTGCGGAAAATCGACGGTTCTCAAAACGATGTCAAGAATCATGAAACCGAAATCCGGCGCCGTCTATTTAAACGGACAGGCGATCATGCAAAAATCCACGAAAGACATCGCCAAGGAAATGGCAATTCTTCCGCAGACGCCTGAAGCGCCGAGCGGGCTGACGGTGTACGAACTTGTTTCTTACGGCAGGTTTCCGCATCAGTCCGGAATGGGCCGTTTGAGTGATAAAGACCGTGACATGATCAAATGGGCGCTGGAAGAGACGGGGATGGCCGAATTTTACGACCGGCCGATCGAAGCGCTTTCCGGGGGGCAGCGGCAGCGTGTGTGGATCGCCATGGCGCTCGCTCAAGAAACGGAGCTGCTGCTTCTTGATGAACCGACCACTTATTTAGATCTCGCCCATCAGCTTGAAATTTTGCAGCTGCTGGACAAATTAAACAAGGAGCAGGGCCGTACCATTTTAATGGTCATTCATGATCTGAACCATGCCGCCCGTTTTTCCCATTACATGATCGCCCTGAAAAAAGGGCGCGTCATCAAGGAAGGAACGGCGGAGGAAGTCATGACTCCCGGCATATTGGAAGACGTTTTCCAAATTGACGCACAGATTGTAAAAGATCCGCGCACGAACAAACCGGTCTGCTTAACCTACGATTTAATCCGGCATGAAAACGCAACGGTATGATGAAAAAAAACGCAGAGCCATTCGGGACTGACCCCATAATATGAGACAAACAAAAAACACCTTCAAGTTTGAAAACGGATCGTTGTTATCCGAAATTAGACTTGGAGGTGTTTTTCTATGAGGGCAAGAGTGAGTTATCCGGTTGAAGTCAAACAGAAGGCTGTAGAAATGAGATTGGCGGGCGTGCCTGTGAAGGAGATCATGCAGGAATTGAATATAAAGAATAAGACGCAGGTGCAGACATGGGTCAGGTGGTATAAAGCTGGGGACACACATCGATTCGAACAACCTGTCGGAAAGCAATATTCTTATGGAAAAGGTCCAGAGTATTCTTCCGAATTAGAGAAACTGCAGGCAGAAAATCGTTATCTGAGACAACAGAATGAAGTGTTAAAAAAGTACAACGAATTGGAAAGGAAGCTGATAGCGAAACGCCAGTCGAGCTTGTAGAAGCATTGCGCAGCACAATGACCATAAAGGATATCTGTATTCATTTAGGTATCTCACGAGCATCTTATTATCGTTGGAAGAAGAATCTGATGAAAGATAACCCTAAATACCATTTAGAAAAACAAATCGGCACGTTGTGCCGAGAACACAAGTATCGATATGGCTATCGGAAAATCACAGCCATATTAAAAAAGGGAATGCGTATGAATCATAAAACGGTTCAGCGCATTATGCAGAAGAATCAGTGGCAATGCCGGGTTAAGGTGAAAAAGCGTAAGAAGAATGGGCAGCCATATGCCGTGGCCGAGAATATATTGGATCGGAACTTTCAGTCTGATCGCCCTCTGGAAAAGCTAGTAACGGATATCACATATTTGCCTTATGGGCAGAAACAATTGTATCTTTCCAGTATATTGGATTTATACAATGGAGAAGTGATTGCTTTTACGATTGGCGATAGACAGGACACAGACTTTGTCTTACACACACTTGATCAGCTGCCCGCACTGCCAGAGAACTGTGTGTTACATAGTGACCAAGGTTCTGTTTATACATCTTATGAGTATCAGAAAGCTGTTAAAACAAAAGGCATTACCATGAGCATGTCCCGCAAAGGGACGCCCGCTGATAATGCCTCCATCGAATCGTTTCATTCCTCACTAAAGTCTGAAACGTTCTACCTCGACAGGTTGGAAAGCACTACGACGACCATCGTAGAACAAACTGTCGAAACCTATATACACTATTATAACAACATTCGTATTCAAACGAAACTAAACAACCAGCCGCCGGTCACATACCGACAGCTGGCTGCTTAAAGGTGTTTTGATCCCTGTCTCAAAAACGGGGGTCAGTCCCATTCCGGCCTGCGTTTTTTTATTGCGCCCGGGGCTGCTTTTCTCCGGAGACGCATTTATCCAAAACGAAAAAAACCCCCGCCACAATCAGCTCCTCCGTCGTTGACAGCCAAATCTTTTCAATCAGTTTATCCGTCGTATACGCGGTCATCCAGAGGAACAGCAGCTGAACGGTGCTGGCTAAAAGGAGAAAAGGCAGCCTGCCCGTCCCAAAAAAGGTAAAGCTATGTATCATCAGCCGCTCAAGCGGTTCAAAACATAAACCGAGAAAAATAAAAAGTACGGAAAAAAGCAGGACGTACGCCATCGATCCGTAGCTCGTCCCGGCTAATGAAAATACGGCCATCATCACGATAAAATACCCGAATAATACGGCAGCGGCTGCCAGGGCATACCGGAGCACCTGAAGAATAAACATTTTCGTCCCGTTTTGATTGATCATCTGTTCAGCTCCTTTTCACACAGAGGAGACTTGCAGAGACGGAACTCTGCAAGCCGGTGTGTATCTTCTTCAGCATTTCTTTTTGACGACAGGGTGTTTCTCTTTCGAAAGAATATCCGTAAAGTCTTTGCCCAGATCCAGATGCTGCTGGACAAATTTCTCAGGAAGCATGGCAAGCCATTGGTTCAGGGACACATCGGCATAGTGGTCATCCTTGAAGATTTCCAGGAAGACGAGCGGCTCATCTCCCAAATTCTCCACATAGTGGCCCATTGCGAACGGAACGTAACCGACATCCCCGGCCTGATAGTTAAATGTTCTTGCATGGCCGTCTGATGCAAAAACCGTCATCCGCCCTTTACCGGAAATATAATACTGCCATTCATGCGTGTTCGGATGCCAGTGCAGCTCTCTCATTGCGCCCGGTTCGACCACGACAAGCGCTGAAGCGATCGTTTTGGACACTTTGAAGTTTGTGGAATCCGCGATATATACTTTGCCGCCATCCGTCTCAGCAGTCGGGCCTTCATCCAGCAGGCGGTAAGTGAACGGATAAGGCACTTCACCGTTCGGGCCTTCCACAATGTCATCTTTCAGCTTCCCGGGAACCGGCTCTTCAAAGATATATTTTTCTTTCCCGGGCAGGCCGGCGAGGTCTTTTTCTGAAACCCCGAAGTTGCTGGCGATGACATCAAGCGGTGTGTGGGCAAGCCAGTCAGTCACTTGGAATGTGCTGTTTTCTGAGAAAGAACCGTCATCAAAAACCAAGAGGAATTCACAGCCTTCTTTCAGCGCCTGAATGGAGTGCGGCAGGCCTGACGGGAAGTACCACAGATCTCCTTCCTTCACGTCATCGATAAAACTGCGTCCCTGTTCATCAACAATCGTGACCCGCGCTTTGCCCGTCAGCATATATGCCCATTCCGCTTCTTTATGCCAGTGCAGCTCACGGATGGCGCCCGGTTTTAAACGCATGTTGACAGATGCCAGATTTTCAGAGATCGGCAGCTCGCGAACGGTCACCTCACGCGCGTATCCGCCCTTTTCCAGCCGGTTGTGCACATCTGAGAAAGAGAATTTCATATTATTCACTGTGCCGTGATCCGTTTCCGGCGGCGTCAGCATATCCGGATTTTGGCGGTCTCTTTCAAGGTTGCGCGGAATCGTGACGGTCGCCCCTTTGTCTCCTCTGATCGGCTGCGGGATATTGCAGTTGTTTTCTTTTGACATGTAAATCGTCTCCTCTCAAGCTTTGTTTTTTCAGAAAGAGAATGTGAAAGGCCTTTCGTTTTCCCTTCTGCTTTGTTAAGTGATGCGTTCCGATGAAAAGTCAACTTCGTGTGAAAATTAATTTTTCATTTTTTGATCTTTCAGTTCCGTCATCAGTTCGATCAGGGCGTCAAACTTCTTCTCAAACCGTGTGAGAAGATACATGGCAATCAGAGCCGGAAAGCCGAGATTGCCGATCTGTCTGACCGCTTCTTCTATAAAAACCTGATCCATTATCAGCCACCTCCTGACTTGACCTGCAGTCATGTATATAAGTGAAAGAAAGAGCGGCTCCTGTAAACCTGATATCGCAGTTGAGGGTCTTTTTTTTGTTCCGGCAAAACCGGGACATAAGGAGTGCGGAATCTTAGTCGGAAAGGAGTAGTTTACTTTTTTTTGCTTTCTTTCATTTAATTTAAATAGGGGGCGGTTTTATGGACTATCAAGTTCTTTTACGGTCAAAATGCAAGGAAATTATGAAACATCCGATCGTTAAACATTTTTTAAGTGACCCAAAGCATTACGAGAAATTTAAAAATGTGCTGGAACATTCAGACGAGAAGGATGCAAAATCACTGGACGACCATTTTAAACAGTTTTATAAGGAAATCCGGATCATCAAATATATGAACTCTATGATCCGGATTTTCTCCATCGATTTTGACAAGCGCATCCGTAAAAATCAGAAGCGCTATCCGCTGACGGTGGATCAGCCGGAGGGAGGTGAAGCGCTTCCCTATGAAATGGGAAAAGACGCGTATGAAGAGTTTCTGCGGAAGCAGGGGGATTTGAGCCAGCATGTCCAAAACCGTGATTTATACGAAGCGCTTCAGACGTTAACCGATAAACAAAAAAGCGTGCTGACGAATATTTATCTTCACGGAGCGACGATGAAGGAGATTGCCGAGTCGCTGGGTGAATCACGGCAGAACATTTCCAATATTCATAAAAAAGGGCTCGACAATCTCAGAAAGCAGCTGGACAAGCAAAAAAAGGGGGAAAATAAGCAGTGAACGGGCCATTTGACTTCAACAAAGAGAACACAGATACCGACGTAATGGAACTTTTGATTTCACGTTTTTCGCCAATGATAAAAAAAAAACTGAGCAATACATCATACCAGGAAAGAGAAGATCTTGAACAAGAATTGAAGATTAAAATAGTTGAAAAAGCGGACATGCTGTTATGCCAGGAAGTGCCGGGTTTTTGGGAATTTATTCTTCATCTTATAAATGAAAGCTCCTGACAAAAGCGGCGGAATGATGGATATTCCGCTCTGACAACGTGAGAAAAACGAGAAGAGATGTCCGGTCTCGTTTTTCTTTTCTGTTTCCCCGCAAGACCTCCGCACTAAAAAGGTACCAAATCTTATCCATATAATGATATGATGAAAAAAACAAAGAGAAAGGAACGTCCAAGGTGGAAAATGCGTCAATTTTAATTGTAGACGATGAGAAGGCGATCGTTGATATGGTCAAACGCGTTCTCGTCAAAGAAGGCTATCACAACATTAAGACAGCCGGAAGCGCTGAGGAAGCGATCGAGTTTGTTAAACATGAAACCGCGGATCTGCTCGTGCTGGATGTGATGATGGAAGGCATGTCCGGTTTTGAAGCATGCACCGAAATCCGGAACTATACCGACGCTCCGATCTTTTTTCTGACCGCCCGTTCTTCTGATGCGGATAAGCTGTCAGGATTTGCATTGGGAGCTGACGATTATATAACAAAGCCGTTTAATCCGCTCGAATTGGCGGCGCGGATCAGAGCGACGTTAAAGAGAACCTATAAGCGCGAAGAGAAAACGGCGGTAAAGACGTATTCATACAGCCATTTTTCCTATTCACCGCAAAACGCCGAGCTGATCGTCGGGGGAGAGCCCGTCAGCTGCTCCGCACAGCTTCTGCAATTGCTTCAATATTTCTGTGAACACCCTGATGTGGTGCTCTCAAAAGATCAGATCTATGAAAAAGTATGGGGATATCCGTCTTACGGCGACAACAACACCGTCATGGTGCATATCCGCAAGCTCAGAGAAAAAATTGAAAAAGACCCCAGCAATCCGTCTTATATTGTAACGGTGCGCGGCCTCGGTTATCGGTTTATTCCCGATCAAGGAGACAAAGGAACCCGCTCATGAGAATGCGCGGAAAATTTCTGCTCCACTTTTTCGGACAGCTGCTGCTTGTCATCCTGCTGATGTCCGTTTTGGCCGTCGCTTCTTTCTTCTATTTGGATTGGCGTTTCAGCGAAGCGGAAGCCAATGCGGGACTGACCAAAGCGACGGCAGACTCGTTTGAAGCGTGGCTTGATAAAAATGAAGACGGCACATGGGATGTCGATGAGTTTTTAAAGATGTCGGTCCGAAAGCAGAAGGGCTGGCTGCAGATCATTAATGACAATGAAAAAACGGACTACGCGTACAGAGTGCCGAAAGACGTCCCGAGCCATTACAGCAGAAAAGATCTCTTATCCATTTACCAGTACCGGAATTTTGACAACTACAAGCTGAATTACTGGACGGTCACGATAAATGATGAGACCTATTTGATTCTGTTCGGCTGGAAATCCGCCAGTGAGCAGCTTCTCACTTACATCGAATCACAGGAGCCATCCCTTGCTTCCCTTTCTCAATATAAAAAAAGCACGGTTGATTATATTAAACGGGAAAAAGGGGCGGTCTACCTTCTCGAAGACAGAGGCAGACTGCTCGGGGATATCAACAGCACGAAAAAAGAACGGAACACCGTCAATGAGCTTGAATTGCTGAAATACAGTTCCAAGCCGTGGAATTACAAACGGGAAATTTCTTTTAAAAGACTCGATAAAACGAAATGGATGGTCGCGTCGGTGCCGAACCCCGTGTACATCCCCGATCACGAGTTTAACAAATCATTTTTGAGAAATGTGATGAAAACCCTCTTCCTCTTGATCGGAATCTTAGTATTTATGATCTGCATCTTGACCATCTGGTACTCTTTCCGTTTCGGCTGGCCGCTGTTTCATACCATCAAATGGCTCGTCAATTTATCAAAGGGCCGGCTTGAAGAGCCGAAGAACCGCAAAGGACAGCCGGTCAGCAAAAACAAAAAAGGCAAAACAAAACAGCCGTTCCGCTTTTTCGCCGAGATTTTCGAATCGATGGATCAGCTGACCGACACGCTGAAGCGGGATAAGAAAAACAGAGAAAAAATCCAGGCGACAAGGGAAGAATGGATCGCCGGGCTGAGCCATGACTTAAAAACCCCGCTGAGCACGATTTACGGCTACAGCATGATGCTCGAATCGAAGCAATACGACTGGACCCCGGAAGAAGTCAAAGAAATGGGACAGATCGTCCGGGAAAAATCAGAATATATGTCGAAGCTGATTGAGGACTTAAACTTAACATACCGCCTCAAAAACGCGGCCCTCCCGATCGAACGGCGGCTGATCAACGTCGTGCCGTTTATCAGAAACGTCACGAACGATTTCACGAAAAACACGTTCTCGGAAGGATATGACATCGCCTTTGAAACCAAAAAGGAAGACATTCTTTTCGCCATTGATGAAGCGTGGTTCCGCCGTATTCTGGAGAATCTGCTGGCAAACGCGGTTAAGCATAATAAGAAAGGGACCGCCATTCGGGTCGTGCTTGAGGAATCAGCCGAACAGCTCATTCTGAAGGTGAAAGATAACGGAAGAGGAATGGACGATGAAACGATTCACCAGCTGTTTAACCGTTATTATCGGGGAACGAATACGAAGGGACCGTCAGAAGGAACGGGACTCGGGCTCGCCATTGCCAAGGAGCTGGTTCACCTTCATAACGGAACCATCCATGTCAACAGCAGAATCAGCGCCGGAACGGTGATTACGATTCTTTTTAAAAAAGATTGAGTTTGGACGCCGCTTTGTCGGGAATAACAATAGAAGACTGACAAGCAAAAGAGGTGTTCACACATGGAAGCAGCATTACGAGCAGATACGAGAGCAGTTATCGGAGAAGGCCCTTTATGGGACAAGGATAAGCAATGCCTGTACTGGGTGGATATACTGGGCAGCCAGCTGCATATCTTCACTCCGGCTGACGGAATCAACCGTTCCGTTAAATTCAAATCATTTGTCACGGCTCTGGCCTTGTATTCAAAGGAAGAGCTGGTGATGACGATGAAAGACGGTTTTTACCTGTACAATCTTCGGGAAGACACATTGACGAAGATGAAGCAGCCGAAAGACATGCGGGAAGATATCCGTTTCAATGACGCAAAATGCGATCCGTCCGGCAGATTATGGGCGGGAACGACGAGCATGGAAGGCAAAGAAGAGGAGGCTTCGCTGTACCGTCTGAATACGGACGGCAGCCTTGCCAAAATAAAAGACCAGGTCTCCACCTCTAACGGTTTGGATTGGGATCGGGACCGAAACCTGATGTACTATATCGACACTCCGACGCAGGAAATCGTCTGTTATGCATACGATCCTGAAACCGGAGCCGTATCAGATCCGAAAACGGTCTACCGCTTTCCAGAGTCGCAAGGATCTCCCGACGGAATGACCATTGACCGTGACGGAATGCTGTGGGTGGCTCTGTTCGGAGGCGGCCGTGCCGTCCGGATTGACCCGTTTTTGCATAAGGAAATTGCATCTATCGAAGTTCCGGCGAAATACGTCACCTGCTGCGCGTTCGGAGGCAGAGACTTGAACACGTTATACATTACGACCGCGACGGAAAAATTGACGGAAGCCGAAAGACTTGAGCAGCCGCATGCGGGCGGCCTGTTTTCAGCAGAGCTTGAGACGGGCGGCTGGGAGCCGGTTCCGTTTGCAGGCATGGTGTAAAAAAAAGCCCTGGCATATGGGGAAGTTCCCATTGTGCCGGGCTTTTTTGTGTTAAATGGAGCGGATGATGCCGCCTTCAACCCGCTGTGCGGTGCCATTAATGGCAGAAGCCGCTGATGAAGCGAGAAATACAATCGTATTGGCGACTTCTTCCGGGGTTGCATAGCGCTGAATCAAAGATGTCGGCTCATTCACTTTAAAATAATCCCGGACGAAGCTGTCTGTGTCTTCTCCGGCAGCCTTTGCGGCTCCTTCCATGTAAGAAGCGACGCCTTCGGTCCATGTCGGTCCCGGCAGCACGGAGTTGACCGTGACATTTGTGCCTTTCGTCATTTCCGCCATTCCCCGGGACAAGCTGATTAACGCCGTTTTCGTCATTGAATACGGAATCATTTGCGCAAGCGGTTTGACACCGGCTTCACTGGAGATGTTCAGAATCCGTCCGCTGTTTCTCTCGAGCATTTGCGGCAGAAAACGCCGGCACAGGCGCACGGCGCTCATAACATTCACTTCAAAATACCGAGTCCATTCGTCATCAGACACCTCAGCGAAGTCTTTTACTTCAAAAAAACCGAGATTATTGACGAGAATATCGACTTCCCCGATTCCGCCGGCGCGCTTTATCAAGTCATCCGCCTCATCCTGACGCGATAAATCCGCAGCGATGCCGTGAACCGTTCCGTAAGCGGAAAGCTCCTCAACCGTCTGTTCCACAGTTTCTTTTTTTCTTCCGTTTATAATCACCTCGGCGCCTTCGGCTATAAAGCTTTTTGCCGCAGCTTTTCCGATGCCTGAGGTTGATCCTGTAATCAACACGAGCTTTCGTTCAAGCTGTAATTCCATAATAATCCTCCTTTTTACACCATTGTGTAACAGTATACATGATGAATTTTAGTGTGTACGAACAATTTGCTTTCATGCAAAAAGGCCGGATATACAAGCCTTAAAGACTTATAGTATAATTACTGCGAAAAAAGGATACGAATGTCAAAGAGACAATCGTTTACCATAATCAGGGGGAGTTAAAAGAATGAAGAAGATCACTGCCGTCTGGGCGGCGCTTTTGGTCACCGCCTTTGTGATCGCCGGCTGTTCCGGCGCACAGGAAGAAGGAAGCGCGGCCAAACAAAAAGCCGTCTCAACCGAAGCATTCCCGGTAACCATTAAGGATGCCGCGAACGAAAAAGTAACCATAAAGCAGGCACCGGAAAAAATCGTTTCCCTCATGCCGAGCAATACGGAAATTACATACGCGCTCGGACTGGGAGATAAGGTCGCAGGCGTCACGACAAATGATACATATCCGAAAGAAGCGGTAAAAAAACCGAAAGTCGGAGATATGAATGTGAACGCTGAAAAAGTCATCGCGCTGAAGCCGGATCTCGTGCTTGCCCACGCGTCCTCTATGTCCGCTTCCGCCGATGCGATGAAGCAACTGAAAGATGCGGGCATCACCGTCTTAACGGTCAATGATGCGCAATCGTTCCAAGATGTGTACAAATCAATCAGCATGATCGGAAAAGCGGCCGGCAAAGAAAAGCAGGCGGATAAGCTGATCAAATCGATGAAATCCGACCTTTCCGGCATAGAAAAGAAAGCGGCGGCCATTTCTGAAAAAGACGAAAAGAAAGTATTCGTCGAAGTGTCTCCTGACGGCTACACGACGGGGAAAGGCACGTTTATGAACGAAATGCTTGAAGATATACACGCGAAAAACGCCGCCGGCAGCCAGACCGGCTGGGTTCAGCTGACGGATGAAGCGATTGTCAAAATGAATCCGGACGTCATCATTACGACAGACGGCGTAAAGGCCGCTGAAGTGGAAAAACGCGCCGGCTGGGGTGCCGTCAATGCGGTCAAACACCACAATGTCTATTCTGTTGATCCCGACCTTGTCACACGCTCAGGCCCGCGCCTTGTCAAAGGGGTCGAGAAGCTTGCAGAAAGCGTTTATCCTGAAACGTTTAAAAAGTAACCGCCCGCTGGCCTACACGGTCAGCCTGCTGTTTTTAGCCGTTTGTACGGCACTCGGCATTTCAATCGGCAGTCTGCATATTCCTTTATCCGACGTTTTTTGGATCGGGATCGGCCGGACATCCTCGGCTGATCCTATGAATGTAAATATTATGATGAATATCCGCCTGCCGAGAGTCGTTCTGGCTGCCCTTGTCGGAGCCGCGTTATCCATTGCGGGAGCGGCGTTTCAGGGACTTCTGAAAAATCCGCTCGCCGACCCTTATACACTCGGGGTATCTTCGGGAGCCTCGGCGGGAGCCGTTATCACCTTGTTTTTCGGCATTCAGATTCCCGTCATCGGCCGGTTCACACTACCGGTTGTCAGCATTGCCGCAGCGATTGCGGTCATGGCGGCGGTTCTGTTTTTCAGCCGCCTCGTTCATGCGTCGATGTCGGTTTCGACGCTCATTTTGACAGGCATCATCATGAATTCTTTTCTCGGAGCTCTCATATCGCTTGTGATCGCTTTAACGGGCAATGATCTGCTCCCGATTGTCCGCTGGCTGTTAGGAAGCGTGTCAATGAGGGGCTGGGGCTATGTCGCGCTGTTTCTGCCTTTTTTTCTGGCCGGGACGGCGCTTCTGCTTATCAATGGCACAGAATTAAACATTATGACTTATGGAGAAGAAAAGGCAAGGCTGTTAGGCGTCAGTACGGGAAAAAGAAAATGGCTGATGATCGCCGCCGGATCTCTGCTGACGGGAGGAGCGGTTGCCGTCTCGGGGACGATCGGATTTGTCGGTCTTGTCATTCCCCACGTGACACGGCTTTTGTGGGGGACGGATCATCGCCATTTACTGCCGCTGTCAGCATTGACGGGCGCCGGGTTTCTCATTTTGGCGGATTTGTTTTCCCGCACCGTCATTGAGCCTGTCGAATTGCCGATCGGCATTATGACGGCTTTGGCGGGAGCGCCTGTGTTTGCCTTGATTCTGCTTCGCCAGCATCATGGAGGGAAACGCTTATGATCAGGGTGAGCAGCCTGTCCGGCGGGTACGGAGGCCGGATGATTGTGGAAGATGTCAGCTTTACCGCCGGAAAAGGTGAATTTGTCGGCATACTCGGTCCGAACGGCTCGGGAAAAACAACGCTGTTGAAATTGCTGACGGGAATGCTCTCTCCGTCAAAAGGCGAGGCGCTCGTAGCAGGCAGGCCCGTCGGCGGATACAAGCCGCGGGAACTTGCGAAAATCATGGCCGTTTTGCCGCAGCATACGGAGCAGGCTTTTACATTTACCGTTAAGGAAACAGTGTCCTTCGGCAGATACCCGTATCAAAAAGGACTCTTCAGACAGATGGATCAACATGACGAAGACATTGTCCGGGAAGCGATGGAAATGACGGGCATCGACCGATATGCGCAGCAATCCGTCCGCAATCTGAGCGGCGGAGAGCGGCAGCGCGTCTATCTGGCGCAGGCGCTGGCTCAGCAGCCTGAGGTGCTGTGTCTGGATGAGCCGACGACCTTTCTTGATCTCAAATATCAAAAAGACCTGCTTGATACGGTGAAGCGGCTGACGAGAGAAAGAGGCCTGACGGTCATCAGTATTTTTCACGACCTAAACGCCGCAGGCCAATATTGTGATCAGCTCCTGATGATGAAAGACGGACGCGCTTTTCCGAAGCAGACGCCGGATCAGGCTTTGAAAAAAGAGACGATTGAAGACATTTACGGCATCACCGTCAGAGCTGTTGCCCAGCAATCGTCGCCGAAACCGCTGATCGCTTTCATGCCGGAAGCGCAGGAGGAAAGAGAGCCCGCCGGCGTTCCGTTCGCCTCTTTGATAAACAAAAGCGGAAATACCGTAACGCTTCATACAGAACGGCCGTTCAGAATGTTGTCAACCGCATCTGACGGCCCGGGCTTTTCGTGGAGCCGCCGGCTTTCCGGCTCAGCGGCCGCTGGTTTGATCTGCCGTACGTTTGATTCGGTCACAATTGCCGTGACTGCGCAGCATACCGTTTGGGTGCTGATCAGCGGACGTTTATCGGAACAGGGATTTGTACGGCTGTTAACGGCAGCGGCTGAAGCGAGAATGCAGGCTCTTTCCGGCAGACTGGCAAAAGGCGACATTGTCATTTGTGCCTTGCAGACAGGAGAGGCAATAGACGTCCCTCACGCGGAAAGAGCCGTCAGAAGAGGAACCGCGGCATGTGTAAAAGCGGCGGAAGAAGGAGGAATACAACGATGAAGCTGTATACGAAAACCGGTGATAAAGGACAGACAAGCCTGATCGGCGGCAGAACGGATAAAGACAGTCTGCGGGTTGAAAGCTACGGGACGATTGATGAGCTGAACAGCTTTATCGGGCTTGCGCTTGCGGAGCTTGATGATTGTGAGAATTGCGGTGATGTGAAAGCCGAACTCCGAAACATTCAGCATGAGCTGTTTGACTGCGGCGGCGACTTGGCGACGGTCACTGAACATAGAAGCTATACATTAAGAGAGACATCTATTTCCGCATTGGAAGACTGCATAGACCGTTACACGGCTGAAGCGCCTCCGCTTGAGAAATTTATTCTTCCGGGCGGGCATAAGGCGGCTGCTCAGCTTCACATCGCGCGGACCGTCACGAGACGGGCTGAGCGTCTCGTCGTCAAACTCGGCAAAACAGAAGAGATAAATGATACGGTGATGCGTTACTTGAACCGCCTGTCTGATTATTTTTTCGCGGCGGCAAGAGCGGTCAACGCAAGACAAGGCGTTCAGGATATAGAGTATGAAAGAAGCGCCGCGGTATTCCGTGATGATGAATAACGTTTTGTTCAGCCGGCAGCTGCAAGCCGGCTGTTTTTTTATAGAGATATCCATCAATTGAACCTTTATTGACAAGAGGAAAATGTATCTTATGCATTATTGACTGAAAAATTAAAAAATGAGATATTATAAGAAACATTGTAAAATAATGGGGGATTTGATAGATGGATACATATAATAAGAGCGAGAGCATCTGGAATAAAAATTTCACCCTTCTGTTTATCTCAAGGCTGGTTAAATTGTCAGGCGACGGTTTTGCCTTTAATTCCATTCTGTGGTTTTTGATTTTTGACGGGGAAGGCGCGATCGGCACGTCCCTGCTCATTGCGGTCACGTTCCTTCCGGAGGCGATGCTGGCGCCGATTACCGGGCCTTTTATGAAGCAGCATACGCTGAAATTCTGGATGTATTTCTCCGACCTGACGCGCGCGGCGGTCGTGTTGATCATTCCGGTCTGTTACTTTAACGGTTTTTCTCCTTTATGGTTTGTCATGCTTCTCATGATTGTGCATTCAGCCACGGGAGCCGCTTATAATCCTGCATCTATCTCATTAATCCCCAATATTGTCGGAGAAAGCAGCCTGCAGAAAGCGAATGCGGTCATCCAGTCATCAGGCCAGATCGTCAGGCTTGCCGCCATTACGCTGAGCGGGGTGTTCTTAACATTTATCAGTCCCGCTTATTCTTTGTTTATCGCTCTTATATTCTATCTTCTATCAGGTTTTCTCGTACTCTTTATGTCATACCAAGTCCAGCATGCCAAACAGGATACAGTCGCCGTCAGACAGCGCGGGACGTATTTCGGAAGGCTCAAACGGGGTTTCGTTCTTGTCAGGAAACACCAGATTTTATACCCGCTCGCCATCTATTGTATCTTCATGAATTTTGCGGCCGCTCCGTGGGAGGCGCTCTCTGCCGTTTATGTCGCCGAAGATTTAAACATGCCGCCGATTATCTACTCGCTTTTGAAAGCGACAGGCACGGGCGGAGCCTTTTTAATGGGTTTTATTTTGGCTAAGGTGAAGGTGAACAAATACGGTCTCCTGTTTGTGTCAGCGGGAATCATAGAAGGAGCGGCATTTTTCATCACCGGCCTCAACACTTTTCTGCCGCTCGTCTTCCTCGCCGCGTTTGCGTTCGGATCTGCCGTCAGCGCGATTAATGTGCCGGAATATACGATTATTCAGACGTCTGTGGACCATGATGACCAGCCGCAAGTCTATGCCGTCATCCATATGATCTCAAACATATCCATTCCGCTCGGCGCGGTTCTTTGCGGATACGCGGCTAACGCCTTCGGTCCCGGAAAAGTCATTGCCGCCGGCGGTCTCGTTGAAGTCCTGTCCGGTCTCGGAATATTGTTCTTTACGAAGCTCGCCAAAGCCGAACGCTCAGATCTCATCAGGGAAAAAGAAGCGAGCATCAGAATATAGATTTTTCGTAAAACGCCCTGCGCCGTCCGGTGCAGCGGCGTTTTTTTATGCGAAGGTCCGGGGGCTTATACGACTCCGGTCTGATATGAAAATCAATCTCTGACTCGTTTTGCCGGCCGCGGGATTTGTTTATAGTAAAGACAAGGAAAACGAAAGGAGGATCTGCATGAATATAAATGGCAAAACGGCAGGCGGCTTTCTGCTGATTGTGTTCGGACTTTCTGTCTTTTTCGGAGGAGGCCATTTCGCATTTATCATCCCGCTGGCGATCGGAGGCCTGATGCTTTACTGGGGAATCAAACGTTTTTCAAAAGGCCGGGCGGTATCGGGTATCATCGCGGGCGTCATCGGGGCTATGATTCTCGTCGGTTCTCTTCCATTTATCGTTGCGATCGGACTGGCCGGCGCCATGGTGTATTTCGGGTGGAAGATGATGAAGCAGGGCGGCTCAGATACCGCTTCCCGCCAGTATGAACCGGAAGCGGCATCACCGGGCTATCAATCCGGATTTGACTCTGAATGGGAAGAATTTCTGAAGAAAAAATAAGGAGGAAGACAAAATGGTCTTAAAAAGAATAAGAAATATGTTCGTCGCATCTGTTAACGAAGGGCTTGATAAATTAGAAAATCCGAAAGTCATGCTGAATCAATATGTGCGTGATATGGAAAGTGACATCGCTAAGGCGAAACAAACGATTGTCAAACAGCATACGATCGTCCATCAGTTTAAGAAAAAACAGGAAGACGCCTCCGAAACGGCGGCAAAACGGAAAAACCAGGCTCAGCTTGCATTTGACGCCGGGGAAGAGGAGCTGGCGAAAAAGGCCCTCTCTGAAATGAAATACCTTGAGGGAAAAGCGGCCGAACATGAAAAAGCGTATGAGCAGGCGAAAACACAGCTGGCAGAGCTGAAAGAGCAGCTGGAAACTTTAGAAACGCGCCTCCGCGACGTAAAGGATAAAAAACAGGCGCTCATCGCCCGCGCGAACGCGGCAAATGCGAAGGAACATATGAACGCTTCTTTCGACAAAATTGACAGCGAAAGCGCCTACAGAGAGTTCCTTCGAATGGAAAGCCGCATTGAAGAAATGGAAGTCCGCGTCAAATACGGCACTTCAGCTGAGGCGAACACAGAATACAGCCGCTCCCAATATTCAGACGAGGTGGAAGCTGAGATTGAAAAAATGCGCTCGCTTTCTCTGGAAAAAACGGAGCGTCAAAAAGCGGCTCATGAATAATGTGCACAAGGGAAGATCGGCGCGTTTACGCCTCTTCCCTATACGCACGTATCAATTCTCCGGCTTTTCCTTTATAATAAAATGAATGAAAAAGGATGGAACGTAATGAAGCGTAAGATTGCCAAAGGACTGATGGCGGCGTCCGTTCTGATCTGCTGTCTGTTTTTGGTGAAAGAAGTGTTTGCCGGGCGTTTTTTTCCGCTGTACGAAACAGAAGCGGAATCGGCAAGCATACCGCCGCGTGCCGTCAACAGCCTGTCGGTTTCATCGGAACAGACGGATGTAAAAATCATCGCGGAAGCGCGGAATGATATCGCGGCAAACATGACGGGACCGGCGGGGAAAATGTTTGTCCAAAGCAGGGGAAAGACCCTCAATCTTAAAGCGAAGGAGAAAGGGTTCCAATTTCTGAATCTCTTTCAGCGCCCTCTGCTGATTGTCCGCATTCCGTATGATTATCATCGGGACATCACCGTCCATACATCAAGCGGCAGCATTGCCGTCGACGGAAACAAGGGGCTGTCTCTTGCGCACCTCGGCGTCCGTTCTGTAAGCGGGAACATGTCGCTGAAGCACGTGAAGACGGATGTGTTTGAAGCGAAGGGGCTGTCGGGCAATCTCACAGCAGCAGGCCTTGCGGCAAAAACGGGGGCTGTCCGCTTATCCTCGGGACATGTCGGGCTTCAACATGTGTCGGGCGCCCTTGACGTGCGGGTCGCTTCCGGCAGTGTCGACGCCTCGCTTGAGACGGCGGATGCTCCCGTATCCGTCAGGCTTGCGAGCGGCAGCGCAGCGATCACCCTGCCGAAAGACGGAAGTTTTACGGTGAACGCCGAGACGGCAAGCGGAAGGATCCGGCCGTCTTATTCCTTTGAGAAAACGAGTAAGGAAGGCGGGGCATTTACCGGCATGAAAGGCAGCGGCGCCAGGCCGATTGATATAAAAGTGACGAGCGGCAATATTGCACTGCAATAGTCAAGGAAAGGAGGGGCAAGCAGCTGATGGCAAAAAAACAGATTCTCGGACTTATCATCGCCTTATTAGGCGTCAGCATGTTTTTGCGTATTATCGGCATCGGCGACTTCTTGTTTTGGCCGCTCTTTTTTCTGATCACAGGTTATATTTTTAATAAATATTCCCGCGGCTGGCTCGGCTCCGTCCTGTATATCTTCGCCGCTTTTTTATTTTTGAGGAACCTGTTCAGCGCCACCTTTAACCTGTTCGGCTATGCCTTCGCCGCCTTTCTCATATACGCGGGCTACAGGCTCCTGAAAGGAAAGCGCGTGTATGAACATAAAGAGAAGAAAATCAATCTTGAAAAAGAAGAGCAGCCAAAGCCTTCCGCCCAGACGGAAAGCAGACAGCCGGACCTCCGCAGCTTTTTTATCGGCGAGCTCCGGATGATGAAGGACCCGTTTGAGCTGAATGATTTAAATGTTTCCGGATTCATCGGCGATGTGAAAATTGATTTGTCAAAAGCGATGATTCCCGAAGGAGAAAGCACGATGACCATCAGCGGTGTCATCGGCAATGTCGATGTGTACGTCCCGCCGGATATCGAAGTGTCCGTCAGTTCATCGGCTTTTATCGGCGATATGAACCTGCTCGGCTCTAAGAAAAGCGGCATGAGCCCGAATCTGTATAAAGTATCGTCTGAGTACGGCGACTCGCCGCGGCGGATTAAAATTTCAATTTCGTTATTCATCGGCGATGTGGATGTGAAGTATTTATGAGGAAAAAATTACTCGCCAATATTCAGTGGCGCGCCATGCGGATGACTGCGGGACTCAGTCTGCTGCTTTGCGCGGTGTTTATTACGCTGATGCTGCTGTATTACGGGCTTGACCCGATGCTGCTGTTTTCTTCCGGCTGGTTCGGTATTCCGTTTGTGGTCATCCTGCTTTTGGCGTCTCTTTCGGCGGGGTTGATTTCCGGTTATGTATATGGCGGCCGCCTTAAAACAAGAATGGATACACTGATTGAAGCGGTTTTGAAATTTGAAAACGGTAATTTTGCTTATCGGGTGCCGCCGCTCGGCGATGATGAAATCGGTCTGGCGGCAGACCAGCTCAACGAAATGGCCAAGCGGGTCGAGCTCCAGGTCACATCGCTGCAAAAGCTCTCCAACGAACGGGCGGAATGGCAGGATCAAATGAAAAAATCGGTCATCACTGAAGAACGCCAGCGGCTGGCGCGCGATCTGCACGATGCCGTCAGCCAGCAGCTCTTTGCCATTTCTATGATGACATCCGCCGTCTTAGAGCAGGTGAAAGATGCGGATGACAAAATCGTCAAACGGATTCGCATGGTTGAACATATGGCGGGGGAAGCGCAAAACGAGATGAGAGCGCTGCTATTGCATTTGCGGCCCGTCACTTTAGAAGGAAAAGGCTTAAAAGAAGGGCTGATTGAGCTGTTAAAAGAGTTCAAAGCGAAGCAGCCGCTGGATATTGACTGGGACATCAGCGATACGGGTGTGTCAAAAGGCGTTGAAGACCATCTGTTCCGGATCGTGCAGGAGGCGCTTTCCAACGTTTTCAGACATTCAAAGGCGACCAAGGTCACCGTCAGGCTCGGCGCGAAACATCAAAAACTGCAGCTTAAAGTCATTGATAACGGGGCGGGTTTTACGATGGATCAAGTGAAAGCATCCTCATACGGCCTGCATTCCATCAAGGAAAGAGCGAGTGAAATCGGCGGCATAGCGGAAATTATCTCCGTAAAGGGAAAAGGCACGCAGATCGACGTGAAAGTCCCGATTTATCAGAAAACAAAAGGAGAGAACGACAGTGATTCGAGTGTTACTGATTGATGATCATGAAATGGTCAGGATGGGTCTGGCCGCATTTTTAGAAGCACAGCCGGACATTGAAGTCGCCGGTGAAGCATCAGACGGGCAGCAGGGCGTCGATCTGGCCGCAAAGCTTTTGCCGGATGTGATTTTAATGGACCTTGTCATGGACGGCATGGACGGCATCGAAGCGACAAAACAGATCTGCGCGACACTCAATGATCCGAAAATCATCGTGCTGACGAGCTTCATTGATGACGACAAAGTGTATCCGGTGATCGAAGCGGGAGCGCTCAGCTATTTGCTGAAAACGTCCAAGGCGGCAGAAATAGCCGAAGCCATCAGAGCGGCTGCCAAGGGCGAACCGAAGCTTGAATCGAAGGTGGCGGGAAAAGTGCTGTCAAGGCTGCGCCATTCAGAGAATCAGCTTCCGCATGAAACGCTGACAAAAAGAGAACTGGAAATCCTCTGTCTCGTCGCGGAAGGCAAGACGAATAAAGAGATTGGTGAAGAGCTGTTCATTACGATTAAAACGGTGAAAACCCACATTACGAATATATTGTCAAAGCTTGATGTCAGTGACCGCACGCAGGCAGCCGTATATGCCCACCGCAATCATCTCGTGACATAAGAAAAGGAGAGCGGCGCCAGCACACTCTCCCGAGGGACGGGGTCATTGGGACATTCCCTTTGTTCCGAAATCCCTGATGGCGACTTTGACTTTGTATTCAATATCCGATTCACTGAAGTGATGATCCCAGTCAGAGGATATCTTTTTCCATTTATCGGGATAATGAATCCGGACTTGATCGCCTAACCCGGTAATATCCACTTTCAACTCATGCTGCATGTAATCAATGAATGCCATGACATCTGAATGAATGCTGCGTTTTACCGCGTTTTTGATTTCATTTATATAGGACTCTTTGAAGGAATCTTCTTTCGGGTTCCAATCCTCAGACAGACGGCCTTCAACAAACCGGGTAACGATAAACTTGAATTTTCCGTGTTTATATATTGTTTTTACATTATATTTGCTGGAAAATACTTCGAAGGATAAATAATGATTGTCATGCTTTGCAAACGTGACGCCTCCCTTTACCGTGCCTGTGAACAGGTTCATATTCTGGACTTGTAAAGGCGTTAAATTCGCATACCAGAATTTATTTTTAATAATGGTAGCGCCCCAGATTTCCAGTCTGCTGCCCACTTGGCGCACTTGAGGAAGGGCAAAGGTCTCGCCCTTGGCGATTTTCTCTGATATTTCCCCCAATGTCACGGGCTCCATCATCCGGATGGTGACCGCATTATTCTCCGTTAAGTCATAGATCGTATTTGACGCAGGTTCTCCCTGGTCACTGATTTTGAAAATATCTTTCGTTTTATCCGGCACCGTCATCACATTGCAGCTTCTTCTTGTACCGTTGTCCCTGATAAATTGGTTCATCAATGCGTCAAGCGGGATGTGATCCTTTAACAGCGCTTCGGAAAACAGCATGATGCGCAAGTGCTGGGAGAATGCGGGGTGATTTTTTAACGATGCCGTCCTTAAAGCTTGATGGACGGTTTCCCCGGGAGTGGAAGTCACCTTTGTCGTATCGCCTGACGACGACTGCTGGGAACTTGCTTTTTGCGGAACCAGAATCTGCTGTGTCACTTCCACATTTTCTTCCTCGGGTTTATCGAGCCCGACTCCGATAACGAGGCTCAAGTCTTCTAAATTGCGGCTGTCCCAGCAGCCGGCCAAAAGCAATGTGCAAAGGATGATTACGATGTATGTCCTCATTGCGCTTTTTTCACCTTCCTTTTCACAGCGACGACTCCAAACATCAGTAAAGGCAGCAAAAAGAAAACCAAGAAGATATAGCCGAGAATATCACTGAACAGCATCAGCTTGTTCGCATCCTTTGGCATCAATGACCCCAAGAATGTCGCGATGCCTACGAAGATGACGCCCTTTTTCTGCTTCAGCCCGAAAATTTTATTCAGGCCTGATGTCGCGAAATACCCGTACGAGACATAGGTGGCGAAAAATTGGATGATCCAGACAACAAGCAAAAAGGACTCGAACCTTTCAATAAAAAGCCCTTTGATTTCAAATGATTGAAAGAGCGCGATCGTTGGCCAGATCATTGTTTTGACATCCTGTGTGGTTAAGGCGCCGACGACGAGAACGTACGTAATGATGTATAAAATAATCGGGATGCCAAAGCCCATGGCCGACATGCGGAATGTGTGCTTTTTATTTTTGAGGTACTCGGGGAGAAACAGCATAATCTCAATTCCCAAGAAGGAAACTGAAACGACGGTCAAGGAGGCGATAACGGGAGAAAACCCCTGTCCGAGCACCGGCCGCAGGTTGTCCAGATCAAATATTTTAAAGCTGAAAGAAAACACCACCAGCAAAATAATGATCGTAATCGTTAAATAGAAAGGAAAGAGCCTGCCGAGATCGCTCATGCCGCCGATAATTAAATAAACGGAACAGGCGATAAAGATAAACAGCGTAACCGGCACGGGCGTTCTTTCCAATAAAAAGAACTTGACCATTTCCGCCATCGCCCGGGCTTCGAAGCTGGCGACTCCTATAAAATAGAGACAGATCATAAGATTGACGATATTTCCCGCCCATTTGCCGAGTCCTTCATTCATATAATCAAATAATGATCCGTACTGATGCTTTTTCATAATGAGCGTATTGAGATAAATCAAAAAGATAAAGATGACGCCTTCCAGACATAACGCGATCCAGCCGTCCGGCGAATTTGCCCTTGATGACAGCGCCCGCGGCATGGTGAGGAGTCCCGCGCCGAGCATCGTGTTTGAAATCAATGCTGTCCCTTGATAGCTTGTAAGCTTATTGTGAGTTGTTTTCTGGCTCATTTACGTTTTTCGCCTCTTTTGGTTGATTTTTAATAGGGAGACGGAGAATAGAGTCGTTTGCGTTTTTTAAGCTGAAAAATCCATTCGGCGAGAAATACGGAGAACCGAAGCTTCGCTGTCTCGATAAATGAGTGTAGATCGCCAGCATAAATAAAATCATGCCGTACAGCCCGAAAGCTGCCGCGGTAAACATCGAAATGAAACGGAGCACACGGAACGACAGACCCATCCCGTACTGCGGCACCGTAAATGAAGCGAGCGCGACAATGCTGACCACGATGACCATGATGGAGCTGACAATATTCGCTTCAACGGCCGCCTGGCCGATGACGACTCCGCCCACCAATCCGATCGTCTGGCCGAGCGGGCTGGGAAGCCTCAAGCCCGCTTCTCTCAGTAGCTCTATCGTAATTTCCATTACCATCGCTTCAATGATAGGCGGGAAGGGAACGTTTTCTCTGTTCGCCGCGATGGTGACTGCAAGCGATGTCGGCAGCAGCCCTTGGTGAAACGAAACGAGGGCGATATAAATGGACGAAAAAAACAGCGTAATAAAAATAGACGTAAACCGCAGCACCCGGATGAGCGAGGCGGAAATCCACCGTTCATAATAATCATCGGGAGACTGCATTAAAATTCCTAAAGAAGCCGGAACCACCAGCGCAAACGGCGAGTTGTCGACAAGGATGGCGACGCGGCCGTTGAACAAGGCGGAAGAGACTTTATCAGGCCGTTCCGTATTTTGTATTTGCGGAAAGGGCGAATACTTATTATCCTCAATAAGCTCCTCAAGCGTTCCGGAATCCTGGATGTCGTCCATCTTCACTTCGCTGAGGCGCTTTACAACATCGCTGACGACAGACGGGTCCGCCTTATCATCTATGTACATGACCGTGGCGTATTTTAACTTATTTTCTCCGATCGGAACCTTTTTCGTTTTCAGCTTCGGATGGTTCGTGCGCTGCCTGATCATGGCGACGTTTGTGTCAGAATCTTCTATGAAGGCGATTTTCGGACCTCTTACGACCTTTTCGGATGTGGGTTCATTCACGCTTCTTTTTTCTCTTTTTCCCGTGGACAAAATGTATACGCTGTCAAGTCCGTTAATAAACACGGCGCATTTTCCCCGCAGAATGGAGATGACGGCTTCCTTCGACGTAAAGACGGGACGGGCGTCGATCTTATCAAGACGTTTCGTCACCGTATCCAGCGTCAGAGTGTCTTCCTCCTGAAGCAGCGTTTCAATCGCCTCTTTTATTTTGTCTTCGTCGTTCATTTCACTCAGATACATATAATAAAAAACAAGCCCGTTCGGAAGCATCTTTTTATTTTGAACCAGGTCATCATTCTGCTCTACGTGGGGAAGCACCAGTGCCAGATTAACGTGTATGTATTCCTTGAATTCCGATTGCGCCATCGACAGTCACCCGCCTTCCAATCCTTAATTGAGGTTATCTTTTCCTGTTAAAAAAATGATATACTATGATAAAGTATTTAATGGTACAAGTTTTTTTATGAAAGCGGAGGAGAGATGTGGCACAAGTCAGACTGGCAGGAAATGCCGAAGAAATTGAACAGCTCATCAAATCATTTGAAGCGCATTACGAAGTGGCTTACACGTCGAAAGAATACCGTAAAACAAATCCGAAGTATAAATACTCAAAGGATTCGCGCGTCTATCTTGAGCTGAAATTAAAAACGGCCAAGGCCGAAAAATAAAAAGGGTTTCATCTGTTACTGGCGAATAATACTCAGGGTGAAGCAACTGTTATGGAGGGATACATAAATGGACTACAGAATTGAAAAAGACACCATGGGAGAAGTTAAAGTTCCGGCAGATAAATTTTGGGGCGCTCAGACACAGCGCAGCAAAGAGAACTTCAAAATCGGTTCGGAAAAAATGCCTCAGCGTGTTGTGAAGGCGTTTGCAATATTGAAAAGAAGCACAGCGATCGCCAACGAACGCCTCGGCAACTTAGAGTCTGAAAAAGCACAGGCGATTGCCGCTGTATGTGACGATGTTTTAAACGGCAAATACGACGATAACTTTCCGCTCGTTGTCTGGCAGACGGGAAGCGGCACGCAAAGCAACATGAACATGAATGAAGTGGTGGCCAACCGTGCGACTGCTTTATTGAAAGAAAAAAATTCCGAGCTGAAGATTCATCCGAATGATGACGTCAACCGCAGCCAAAGCTCAAACGATACATTCCCGACGGCGATGCACGTTGCGGCGGTTCTTGCCGTATATGAGCAGCTCGTTCCGGCGCTTGATCAGCTGCGCGCGACGCTTGATGAAAAAGCGAAAGCTTATCAGGATATTGTGAAAATCGGACGCACGCATTTGCAGGACGCCACTCCGCTGACGCTCGGACAGGAAATCAGCGGCTGGGTATACATGCTTGACCGTTCGAAAGAAATGATTCTTGAGTCAACGGAAAAAATCCGCGCGCTTGCCATCGGAGGCACGGCAGTCGGCACGGGAATCAACGCCCATCCGCAGTTCGGTGAATTCGTCGCGGAAGAAATCACAAAAGTAACGGGGCAGACATTCAAGAGTTCGCCTAACAAATTCCACGCGCTCACAAGTCATGATGAAATCACTCACGTTCACGGCGCGTTAAAAGCATTGGCTGCCGACCTGATGAAGATTGCCAACGATGTCAGATGGCTGGCAAGCGGCCCGCGCTGCGGAATCGGCGAAATCGTCATTCCTGAAAATGAGCCGGGAAGCTCTATCATGCCGGGCAAAGTCAACCCGACGCAAAGTGAGGCGCTGACAATGATCGCCGCGCAAGTGATGGGAAATGACGCGACAATCGGATTTGCGGCCAGCCAAGGAAACTTCGAGCTGAATGTCTTCAAACCGGTTATCATTTATAACTTCCTGCAGACCGTGCAGCTGCTCAGTGACGGAATGAATTCCTTCCATGACAAATGCGCTGTCGGTATTGAGCCGAACCAAGAGACGATTCAGGAAAATCTCTCTAACTCATTAATGCTTGTTACGGCGCTTAACCCGCACATCGGTTATGAAAACGCCGCGAAAATCGCCAAGCTTGCCCACAAAGAAGGCTTGACGCTGAAAGAAGCGGCATTACAGCTGAACCTTCTGACAGAAGAACAATTTAATGAAATGGTGCGTCCGGAAGATATGGTGCACCCGAAAGCATAAAAAGAAAGAACGGCTGCAGTCATTGCGGCCGTTATTCTAAATAAACTGCTGTTTCAGTAAAAATCTGAGCTGTTCTGCATCTTCAGCCAGCAGGTCGGATTCCTTCAAATTCAAAATCATTCCTTTGATGATTGCCGGTTTCGGCGACTTTTTCTTCATTTCCGCTTCCAGAATATCCAAGCTCTCGGTGAATTCAGATGCTTGCGTCTTGTCCATCGTGCCGATGCGCGTGCGGAGGGTCTGCAAGATCGATTGGCTTAAAGGATCGGGCTGCCCGTTATGAAGGGGGCCAAACAGTGAGCTTGCCTCATCAAGAGAAATAAACGCTTCATCATGTCTGTCCGCCATTCCGTTTACGATGTCATCAATTCTGTGAATCACGGTATTTGCCAAAAGCGAAGGCTGTACGGACCGGCCGGTCAGAATGAGATATTCAAGATACATCTGACTGATTCCTTCTATTAAAAAACAAAGCTCGGCTGTGTATGGTTCAACTTTTTCTCCGTAAATCGCAAGAAGACTGTCGATATGAAACTGCAGGATCGACCGGCGGATTCTCTTTCCGCACTGCGCCGCTTCTTCGGTATAAGGAAGTGAACCGTCTTTCATCTGCACGGTTATAAAATCCTGATGGGCGAGAATCGATTCGTAAAACACCGCAAGCTGTTTTTGGTAAGCGGCTCTCGGACTGTCACCCTCCGTTTGGATCGTCGTGATTCGGGTAAACGTTTTATCATAGTAGTAATTCAGCATGGATAGAAGCAGTGCTTCTTTGGAAGGAAAGTTTAGATAAAAAGCGCCTTTTGAGATTTTGCATTCATCGGCGATTTCCTGAACCGATGTAGATTTGTACCCTTTTCGGGCAAACAGTTTAATTGCTGCTTCAATGATCAGCTTTTCTTTTTCCTTCAATGGTTCCACCCTTTCGGAGCCAGGAGGCTGGCTTGTGCTTCTCATGTATGACTATATGGTCATATTGATATTCCGTAAATTTAACCTGATTGTAACTTGTTTTTTTGTTTTGTTTTATTTATATTATAAAGTGAGCTGACCGAATGGTCAAAGTTCTGGCGAAAGGGTGAATCTGAAAATGAAAGAATTAGATGAAATGATCAGCCGCTTGCGAAACAGAGGAATTAAAGTCGAAAAGGTGAAATATCCGAAAAAGACAATTTGTGAAAAGAAATGGGTTCATCAATGCCAAAAACCGCTGAAAGCAAACTACAGAGATTTTAACGGCTATTCCTTCACATAAAAAAGACTGCAATGAAACACTACAGTCTACTTTGGTATGATAATTCGGTAGATTACACCCGATTGGTCATTTTCAATTGAAATTGATGCTTTATGCAGGGTTAAAATCCGTTTTACGATGCTGAGTCCTATGCCGAACTCGCCTTTCTTCCCTTTATTAAAAGGCTCGTACAAGCTGGATAGCATCTCATCCTCAATCGGAGGCCCGTCATTTTTAACCGTCATGACAATCTGCTGCTGATTTTGGCTGATCCGAATGTGAATCGCCGTTTCTGCATAGCGGATTTGATTTTCGAGAATGTTTTCAAGAAGTTTGCTCCATTGCTCCGGATCACCGGGCATCATTAATGCATCTTCTGTTTCAACGGTCCACGATAATTCCTTCCGGGCCCATTTGAGCCGTTCAATGACTTCTTCCGTGACCTTCACAATGTCAAATGTCTCATGGTGCACCCGCTGCTTCATTAAATAATCAAGCTTCGTTAAATATAATAAATCCTTAATTTTCTTCTCAAGTTTTTCTGCTTCGCCTTCAATGACATCAATTGTGGTTTCCAGATCCCCCTTAGGAAAAATCCCGTCCTTTATTGATTGAGTATAGCCCCTTATCACCATGACAGGCGTTTTTAAATCATGAGAGATATTTTGCAGGAGCGTTCTTTCCGTTTCATCTTTTTGCACCAGCTTGCTCCGCATGTCTTCAATGGTATGGCCTAATTTTCCGATTTCGTCTTTTCTGTCGACGATGACCGGATCATCCCAATCCTGTTTTGAAATCCGTTTGACATGCTTCTCTAAGGAAACGAGCGGGCGCGAGAGATATTTGGCAAGCCAAATCGCCGGAATCCAGCTTAACAAAATCACGCCGGCAATGATAAAGAGCAGCTGCTTGAACAGGGTGAATGCCAGATCATCACGATAAGAATCAAGGGCGTAAGACAGCATCATCGCATCCTGGCCGTTAATGGTGAGGCCTTTTTTAATGACGAAAAATACTTTTTCACCGCTGATGTCCGCGCTGTATCGTTTCGTGACGCTGTGCTGGCGGCCCGCGAGCTTGTACACCTTATGGATAAAGGAAGAAGAAAAGTAGTTCAAGTCTTTGTCACTGGCCGATTCCTCCCGTTCCGGCAGAAGAACGTGCTGAACGGATCGGAAAGTCGTCGGCGCGGTCGCATCCTCGCTGTAATATCCCCGCTCGATCGATCCGGGCAGCCGGTACTCCGTCAGTACATGCTGTTCATTTTCAATGGTCGTATACGTTTCATCCGTGAAAAAATTACGCAGCGTATTTGAGAACAGCACGAGAAGCAGAATCGAAATGGCTAAGAGGATGCCTGAGATGACCACCCATATTTGAAAAGCAAGCGGCTTATTTTTCATGACGTCATCATCCTGTAGCCGAATCCGTAAATGGTTTCAACCTTTAACCCGGGCATTTTTTTTCTCAGCCTCCGCACAAGATCATCGACCACCCGGTCAGTGCCGAAATAATCATGGCCCCATATTTTCAGCAGGATATCTTCTCTGGAAAAGGGGTGTCCTTTATGGTGAAGAAATAAAAGCAGCAGATCAAATTCCTTAGACGTCAAATTGACCAGGCAGCCGGTTTCATCATAAACCTCTCGGGCATCTTCGATCACATTGTAGGAAGAAACGGTGATGCCGGTTTTCTTTGCGGCGGGCTGTTCTTTATACACGAGCTCGAGCAGCTTCTGGACCCGTATAATAAGTTCTCTCGGCAAAAAAGGCTTGGCGATATAATCATTGCTTCCAAGCTCCAACCCGAGGACTCTGTCAATATCGGCATCCCGCGCGGAAATAAAAATGACCGGCACATCGGGATCTTTTTCTTTTATTTCTTTTATCAATGTATAGCCGTCCGTATCCGGAAGCATGATGTCAAGAATCCACAAGTGGGGAGACGGCTGCATCTGCTTTCTGGCATCTTCGCCTTTTGTGAAAGATGTAATGTTCCAGCCTTCATTCTCTAAATATTTTGTGAGCAGTTCATTCAGGTTATCCTCATCTTCAACTAGATAAATGGTGTATGACAAGGCATTTCACATCCTTTCAACGTCATTATACTAGTTTTAACACACTCAAGCCGCATTTTCATAATTTCACATATTCTTTTCATTTTTATCCCACAATGTTTGTTTATGATGTGTATAAGGGAAGAAAGGAAGAAAAAAAGCGGGGAAGATAACATGTTCAAACACATTTTGTTTTGGAGCTTTGCTTTTCTCCTTATTATTGGGACAATAGAACTTGTACATGCGATGAATATGTAATCGATAGAATGAAAACATGCTGAAGGAGTGTGCGTGAATATGAATGATCATCGAGATGACGGCAGAAGCCGCGATCAGTCAGATCTTTCACATACGGAACAAAACAGAAATGAACAGCAGCAGATCAGCCATCAGGAGCCCGAGCTGCTCGAAGAGCCCGTCTCGAAAGAAGCGGAAAACGAGACGGCGGCCGGTACGGAATTTGAAAAAACGGCTGCCGTGAAAAAAGAAAAAAAACGGAGAGCCGCTTGGCTGAGCCCGATTTTAGGCGGCATTATCGGCGGCGGCCTCGTGCTTGGCATTGTGCCAAACCTGCCGGGTGAGCAGCATAAGACAGAAGCCGTTTCTGATACGAAACAAGTTCAGTCTTCGAATTTTACGTCAACGCCTTTGAAAAATACCTCAAGTGTAGCGGATATGGTAGAAGATTTGGAGCCTGCGATTGTCGGAGTGTCCAACTACCAAGCTTCGCAAAGCAGCCAGTTCGGACTTGACGGCGGTTCAAGCTCTGAAACGGAAAGCGGCACGGGGTCAGGCGTCATCTTCAAAAAAGACGGCGAAAAAGCGTACATCATTACAAACAATCATGTCGTAGAAGGTGCGAACAAACTGTCGGTCACTCTTTACAATGGGAAAACCGAAACGGCAAAGCTTGTCGGAAAGGATGCCATCAGTGACTTGGCTGTATTGGAAATCAGCTCGTCCAATGTCAAAAAAGCGGCCAGCTTCGGGGATTCCTCCAAGCTCCGCATTGCCGATAAAGTGATTGCCATCGGCAACCCGCTCGGCCAGCAGTTTTCCGGCACCGTCACACAAGGTGTCATCAGCGGGCTGAACAGAACGGTAGACGCCGATACATCCCAAGGCACAGTGGAAATGAACGTGATTCAGACGGATGCGGCGATTAACCCCGGAAACAGCGGCGGCCCGTTAATCAACTCAAGCGGCCAAGTTATCGGGATCAACAGCATGAAAGTCAGTGAAAACGGCGTGGAGTCACTCGGCTTTGCCATTCCGAGCAATGATGTAGAACCGATAGTCGACCAGCTGCTTGCAAAAGGAAAAGTCGAGCGCCCATTTTTAGGTGTGCAGATGATTGACATGGCGCAAGTGCCGGAAACTTATCAGGAAAACACGCTCGGACTGTTCGGCGACCAGCTGTCTAAGGGTGTTTACGTAAAAGAAGTGCAATCCGGCTCACCGGCTGCGAAAGCGGGCATCAAATCAAATGACGTCATTGTACAATTGAACGGCAAAGATGTCGGCAGCAGCGCCGATATCAGACAGATCTTATATAACCAGCTGAAAATCGGCGATAAAACGACTGTTCAAGTTCTCAGAAACGGAAGCAAAAAGACGCTGAACGTCACATTAACGAAACAAACCGAAAGCGCAAGCTGAACGCATAAAAAAAGCTGAACCTGCAACTGAGGTTCAGCTTTTTTCGTTATTCTCCCAAGTAGGCTGACAGCATCCACACATGCTTGTCCGCTTCTTCAACTAATCCGACAAACAGGTCGGCAGTTGACGGGTCATTTTGTTCCTCGGCGATGCCGATGACAAATTTTGATTCGCGGCTGATTTGTTTATAGTCTTGAACCAGTGATTCCACCATTTCAGAAGCCGTTTTTTCCTGACCTTCATCCGTAATGGAAGCTTGTTCAAGGTAAGTGTGTAAAGTCGCCGCAGGCTGTCCGCCGATGGCCAGAAGTCGCTCTGCGATGGCATCCGCCGTTTCCGCCGCTTCGTTATACAGTTCTTCAAATTTTTCATGAAGCGTAAAGAAGTGCGGGCCTTTTACATACCAATGGAAGCGGTGCAGTTTAGAGTAAAGGATAAACCAGTTTGATAATTGTGTGTTCATTGATTTCTCAACAAGAGTTTCAGTTTTTTTCGCGTTTTGTGTATTCATATTCATCGTCCTCCCTGTGATCTGTTAATTTAATTATATCACATATCAAATAAAAATAAATACTAAATTATAATTATTATAATTTAGGTTTAAGTGAACAGCTTTTTCTTTATAATCGATTCCCAGGCGGACCACGGAAAGAGTGAGCGGAAAGCCAATGTCAGCTTAACGCCCCTGCCGATCGGATACCGCAGTTTCTTCAGCCGTTTCCTTTGTGCCAACTGATAAATCAGCTCCGCTACGTCATCAGGATCGCCGCTTTTGGATGCGTTGGCTTTGAAGTAAGCTTCTATTTGCTGATAATAGCGGTAATAAGGCGAATCTTTGCCGGGTGCCGTAAGATGATTGGAGAGAGACGTTTCCCATATAGATGTTTTGTAGGAGCCCGGTTCTATTAAAGCGGCATCAATTCCTAAAGGCAGCAGTTCGAGGCGCAGGCTCTCTGTAAACCCTTCAACCGCGAATTTGGAAGAGACATACGGAGATAGAGCCGGAAAACCGGTCAGTCCGCTGATACTGCTGATATTGAAGATTTTCGCCCCGCTATGTTTTCGCATATAAGGCAGCACGGTTTTTGTGACGTGAATCAGACCGAATACATTTGATTCATACTGCTGTCTGTAATGTTCCATCAGCACATCGTCAATAAACCCCCCGTACGCAGTGCCGGCGTTATTGACGAGCAGGTCAATCGGTCCGAAACCGCTGATGGTGTTCCCGAAGTCAGACACCGACTGCTCATTTGTCACATCTAAAGAAACGACCGTAACATGTTCGGATGCACCCGCTTGAGCGGCGGCCTCTTTCAGTATTTCAGCTTTCTCCGGCTGTCTGGCTGTTGCGATGACGTGATAAGACCGGGCGAGCTTCAGCGCTGTCAGCAGCCCGAATCCGCTCGTCGCGCCGGTTACAATGGCAATTTTTCTGTTCATAATAATCCTCCCCGTTTGTTCTTATCTCATAGTGTATAACATCTCGCAGAAAGAAGGAGAAATCGTTCGGAAATATGTCAGAATTGTTTTATAATGGAGTCAGCTTCGGATAGAAAGGGGTAAAGAAAAGATGGCATTAGAGGGATTGAAGGAAACATGGGATTTAAACTCCATTTTTGAGGGCGGGAGCCGGTCGGAAGAGTTTCAGCAATACATACAAGAGCTCAAAAATCATCTAAGCGCTTTTCAACATGCGGTTGAAGCGTTTACGGTTCCAACGCATGCGGATGAAAGCCGGGAGCTGATCAATCTGATTGATAGGTTTGAACGGTCGGCGATCATGATCAGGCAGGCGGGAGCGTTCGTCGGCTGTCTTCAGGCTCAGAACACTCATGATCAGAAAGCGAATGAATGGAGGGCGCGGATCAATCAGCTGAGCAGTGATTTTAAATCCGCTCTGGTCACCCTTGACGATACACTTGCCCGGATTGACGAGCGGGTCTGGGAGGAGCTGCTGCAAAAACCGGAACTTCAGGATCTCACATATGTTTTAAATGAGAGAAGAGACCGTGTCAAAGAGAAGCTCAGCGCTTCAGAAGAAAGGCTGATTGAAGGCCTGGCCGTTGACGGCTATCACGCATGGGGCGACCTGTATAATGCGGCTGTCGGCAGAATGAAGATTCCGTTTGAGGATAAAGAGCTGTCGGTCGGCCAAGCAGAAAATATGATGGCGCACCCGGACCGGCGGATCAGACGTCAAGTGTTCAAAGAGCTTAATGAAGCGTGGAAAGGAGAAGAGGAGCTTTTCGGCAGCACGCTGAACCATCTGGCCGGCTTCCGTACGGAAATCTATAAAGCGCGGGGCTGGAAAAGCGCTTTGGAAGAACCGCTTGCGATCAACCGGATGAAAAAAGAAACGCTGGATGTCATGTGGCAGGTCATTACCGATCATAAAAAGCCTTTTGCCGAATACCTGAATCGAAAGGCGTCTCTTTTAGGGCTTGAGCGGCTGAACTGGTATGATGTGGACGCGCCGATCGGCGAGGCTCCGAAAGAATACACATATGATGAAGCGGCCAATCTGATCGTCAGCCAATTTTCGACGTTTGGCAAAAAGCTGTCCGCATTTACGGAAAAAGCGTTCCGTGATCGGTGGATAGAAGCGGAAGACCGCAGCGGCAAACGGGTCGGCGGTTTCTGCACCAGCTTTCCCGACAGCGGAGAATCCCGGATTTTTATGACGTTTTCCGGAAGCGCTTCGAATGTATCGACGCTGGCGCATGAGCTCGGTCACGCGTTCCATCAGGAGGCCATGCTTCAAGTGCGGCAGCTGAACAGAGCCTACGCTATGAATGTGGCTGAAACAGCCTCGACCTTTGCGGAAATGATCGTCGCCGACGCCGCTTTGAAACAAGCGGAGACAAAGGATGAAAAGGTGTTCTTGCTTGAAGATAAAATTCAAAGAAGCGTAGCCATGTTTATGAATATTCATGCGAGATTTTTATTTGAAACGCGTTTTTATGAAGAGCGCAAGCAGGGCGTCGTTCCGGCTGAGAAACTGAATGAACTGATGGAAGCGGCGCAGAAAGAAGCATTTTGCGATTCATTAGGGGAATACCACCCTCATTTCTGGGCGTCAAAACTGCATTTTCATATTACGGGAGTGCCGTTTTACAACTTTCCGTATACGTTCGGTTATTTATTTTCGCTTGGAATATATGCAAGAGCTCTTCGGGAAAAAGCGGATTTTGAAGAAAAATATATCGCGCTTTTGTGTGACACGGCTTCGATGACTGTTGAGGATTTGGCGATGAAGCACCTTGGAGCGGATCTGACGGAACGGTCGTTTTGGGAAGACGCGGTCCGCCTTGCCGTACAGGATGTGCAGGAATTTTTAGAGCTGACTGAATGATAATCTTGAGATGAACCGGCCGGAGTGTTATCGCTCCGGTTCTTTTTTGTTTAATGAATGACAGCCGCCTCCCTTGGAAATACCTAAAAACGATCGGAATGGAATGGGAGTGAACCGCATGAAATGGATCAGAACGGCGGGCGTTTTATGTCTTACGCTGATGCTGATTGCCGGCTGCCGATTGAATGAAGAAAAACGGGAAGCGGAACAAGACAGCACACCCGTATCATCCGCGAAGCCGGTTCCTTACAGCAGCTTTTCCCTTCGCGTCAGCTACGGAGCCGGAGAGCATAACCGCTATGAAGGTTTGTATGAAAGAAAAGACGGTCATGAAAAGGCTGACATCCGGGACAAGCTCTCAGGGGTTCACAGAGAGGGCGAGGAAGCGCTTGATGAAATGAAGATGATCCTTGGAGAACTTGCCGTAAACAGCCGGATGCAGGAAAGCGAGGTCGTCCGGCAGGTGCTCTCGGCTTTTAATTTGGACAGCCGCTATGACCATTTTTATCTGAAACTGAAAAAGAATGATGGAGAAATGACAGAAATAAAAAAATAACCGCCGTCCGCTGTTTTTTGCCCAAAACTAATTGATAATGATATTCAGAGTCATTAATTTCTGTTACAATATAATCATGATCTCACGTTGAATGTTTAGGCAATTTGTTTATATACATAGTGTTGGGAAACTCAAAAAAGGAGCGGTTAGCGGTATGAGTGCAATTTCTACAGAGACGCTGAGCTTAGGGTACGGAGAAACTGTTATCATTGACGAATTGGATGTCGCGATTCCAAAAGGCGAAATCACTGTATTGATCGGAAGCAACGGCTGCGGAAAATCGACGCTTTTACGTTCATTGGCCCGGCTGATGAAACCGAGGGGCGGTTCTGTGCTTTTAGAAGGAAAAGCCATCGCTAAGCTTCCGACGAAGGAAGTGGCAAGAGAGCTCGCTATTTTGCCGCAGAGTCCGTCAGCTCCCGAAGGCCTGACGGTGCATCAGCTTGTGAAGCAGGGAAGATACCCTTATCAAAGCTGGCTGAAGCAATGGTCCAAAGAGGACGAAGACGCAGTGGCAAAAGCGCTTAAAGCGACGAAGCTTGAGGAAATGGCCGACCGTCCGGTGGATTCCTTGTCAGGCGGACAGCGCCAGCGCGCATGGATTGCGATGACACTCGCTCAGGATACGGATATCATTCTGCTTGACGAGCCGACAACCTATCTCGACATGACGCATCAAATTGAAATTCTTGATTTGCTGTTTGAATTAAATGAAAAAGAAAAACGCACAATCGTCATGGTGCTGCACGACCTGAATCTGGCATGCCGTTATGCCCATTATCTGGTCGCCATTAAGGATAAACAGATTTACGCAGAGGGCCGTCCCGAAGAAGTCATCACTTGCGAGCTTGTACAGCAGGTCTTTGCGATGAACTGCCAGGTAACGCAAGACCCGCTGTTCGGCACGCCGCTTTGCATTCCGCACGGACGCGGCAGATGTATCGTGCAGGAAGCGGCCCTCACCGCCCGATTGTCATAATCATGAAAAAGGGAAGGGAACGGTATGGAAGAAAAACTGCAGCAGCAGCTGGACGGCCTGCTTGAGAAATACACGGAACTATTGCTTGGCGAAACAAACCCGGATGTAAAGGAAGAAGTCAGGCAGTGGATTTTGTATACACATATCGCAAAAAGCATGCCTCCGCTCGTCAAACATTGGAATCAATCCTACCCGGACGCCAAAGAGGGCATCAAAGCTGCGATACAGCATATTAAACAGCTCAATGAAGCACACAGAAAAAAACAATAAAAAAGCTTTCGGCATCAAAGAGAGGTGCCGGAAGCTTTTTTTGCTGAAAAGGAATCAATAAAGGCTTCGTTCAATTCATAGGCGAAGAACTTTAATATAACTAATGCACCCGTTTGTTTACGTATATTTCTTCCGCTTGCTGAACCAAGAAAAAAGGACCGCCGCAGCAATCCCTTTCTCTCTTTCCTATATATCACATTTCCTTTCGGATACGTAATAACTCTTCAAATGCTTTTATATTTGTATCAAAATTGGGCACTGTTTGAGATTCCTCGGCACATTTGACTTGTGCTACAACCAAATCATGAAAAGGTGTTGAAATGCCAGTACCTTCTGCCATTTTGGGAATAACTCCATTAATATAATCAATTTCAGTTTTGCGTTTTTTCTCAAGATCCTGGAGCATACTTGCTCTTAGCAGCCTAGATGGTTCCATGGCTGACCTAAATGTTTGGATACGTTCAGGAATATCATTTTCACTTCTTAATTCCAAAGATTCTAAATCAAGGCCGCCCATTTTCGCAAATTTGACACCATTGGCGTGTCCAACCTTAATCGTCTCATCTGCGATATGAACTGCACTAACAATGCCGATTTCATGGTCAAGAATGTCTCCGTATTCTCCGTTTAATGCAGCCGATAAACCACTGAATGCATTATTGATAAGTAATTTTGACCACTTCGTTCCAACTAAATTATCGGAAATATGTGTTCCGCCGATAAGGTCTAAAACCGATTTAATACGCTGGATTCTTTCTGTTGTTTCACCATGTAATTCTCCAATTTGAAAAGCGTACTCTTTAAATTGAGTATACTCAGTTGTAAGTCTGGATACGCCTGGTTCAATAAATGTAGCACCAAATTCAACAGAACCTGCAATAACACGTTCATCACCAACGATCGAAGCAACTTTCTGTTCAGGTATACCGTTTTGCAAGGAACATACTACACTGTCATCCTTTAAAAAAGGCAGTAACTCTTTAAGGATGGAGTCATTATATAATTGTTTCGTCAGAAGTAATATTAAATCATACTTGCCTGATTTGTTTTCAGGGGTGATGGCTTTCACCTTTGCTTGAAATTCCGTTGTACCAACTACTTTAGCACCAATTTGATTTAGAGTATCTACATGTTCTTTGTACGAATCAATCAATTCGACATCCATTCCGCCAGCAGACAGATATGCTCCAACTATGGTTCCTAAAGAACCTGCTCCTAAAACTGCAATTCTCATTGTAAACGTCTCCTTATTTTTCCTCTAAGTAGTTATAAACCGGCTGTGCTGCATTTAAGGTTAAATCTGTAAGGATATGAGATGCTGAAACGACTTCTAATACAGGCAAATCTGCAAGAGGTGCCAGAGCATGTTCAAATAATTGAAGCCGCGCCGGTCCAGTCCAGGCACCTTTAACTTCTATATTCGTTATTTGCGTCCGCACCAAATCACAAACCCTTAAATCACCATTGTAATCAGTAGCAATCTTAACCATAAAATTAGGTCGGCAAATTTCCCTTTTCGCTTTTTCCTTGTCCATTTCGAAATGTTTATATCCCATAGTGGCAGTTGCCACACGAAGACTGCCATAATCCAATGTGCCAACAAGAGTATCAGAGTCTATATACAGCTTAGGGGCACCCAATTTCTTTGGATATGCAGTAAGTTCCCGTCCGCTTGCAATAGCCGGGAAATTGTCAACATACATAGAATGTACATAATCTCCTTCTTCACCATTAAAGCTGACAGGGATGACTTGTCCTGCCTCTGTATAGGCACCAAGTCCGGAAACATCGGGCATCCACATCACTTCGAATTTCACTAAAGGTTCAGTAATTTCAAGAGGTTCCGGCACTGCTGCACGTAAAGCTTTTTCATCCGTTCGGTAAATAATATTTAAATATTCACGGTTAACAAATTTATAATTTGGGATAGGATAAGCAGGGGCTGTTAGTGGCGTATTTAAATTTTTTGCTATATCTTTCACATCAATTTTCATTGAATGACACCCTTTCCTTTTCTTTAACTATGCTATTATCTTACATTCGCATTTACATTTAATCCAATACATAATAAGGTATATATATATTTATTGAAATAAATGAGGGGGGTGCAGACAGATGGAATTGCTGCAGCTAAAATACTTTCAGACGGTTGCCTATACTGAACATATCTCTAAAGCAGCAGAACAATTAAAGATTGCCCAGCCTTCTTTAAGTCTCACTATAAAAAGACTTGAGAATGAACTGGGAACAACCTTGTTTGAGAGAAAAGGCAGAAATATTAAGCTGAGTTCAGCAGGGAAAATTCTTTTAAAACGTGTAAACAGGATTTTTACTGAGATTGAAAATGCACAAACGGAAATTCAATTGGAGGAACATCGAATTTCTGACACCATCAGAATATCTATTTCCAATCCAAGATTCCTTGCAGGACTGATGAGTGAATATATCAACCGCTCTCCTCAATCAAAAATTCTCCAAGCAATCGGAGTTAAAAGCGAGATCATAACAAGTTTAAAAAAAGGGGACATTGATTTAGGAATAACAGGTCATCCGATTCAAGATGAAGAGATAGAGAGTAGTGTGCTGGTAAATGAAGATATTGTTCTGGCTTTGCCCTCAAACCACCGATTTACGGGTAAAACAGAAATTTCTTTACGCCTTGTCGCCGATGAACCATTTATTACCCTTGCTAATAATGAAGAGTATAGCGGTTTTACAGCCTCGCTTTGTGAGAAAGCTGGTTTCACCCCAAATATTGCATTTGAGGCAGATTCTCATTTACTGGTCGAGATTATAAAGCTGGATCAAGGTGTGGCGTTGCTTCCTATTTCAGTTTGCAGAACATTGGGGCTGAATTTTATAAAAGTGACTGATCACTCTGCTTCATATCCAGTCGGCTTATCTTGGATGAGACATAAGCTGTTATCTTCTTCGGTAAGAAATTTTCGTGACTTTATTATGTCGTACTATAAAGATAACTATGAAATGTTTAAGGTTTATTGAAGGATTTCATCACTATTTTTTTGAAATTTTCACCCCCCATTTCCAATGAGGCGGAAGACTGGTCATTCCCAGATGATATAAAAAAATCCCGCGGCATCCGCGGGATTTTTCTTTGTTAAACGGCTTTCGCCTTTTCTTCTTGTTTGCCTGTCTTTTTGTTTGTCAGTTTAATTGATTTAACAAACAGCGTGAGGATCAATCCGGCAGCGATAAAGGCCAGGCCTGTGAAAAACACGCTGTGAAGCGAATCCATCAGTGACGTTTTCAAAACCGGCACGATATGGGAAGAAAATGCGGCCGGAATCTGCTTAATCGATTCCTGGCTGAACAAGGATTGAAGCAGCCCTTCAGGATTCTTGTCAATCATACCTTTAAACTGGGCGGCAAAGGCACTTGCCTGTTTCGGCAGTGAGTCTAAGTAAGGCACCAGTCTGTCGGTTAAAAGGCTTCCTGATCTGGCATTCATGACAGCGCCGAGCACCGTAATGCCGAACGTTCCCCCGATCATCCGGAAAAATTGGCTTGAAGAGGTCACAACACCCAGCTCTTCTTTTGAAAACGTTTCTTGCAGAGCGAGCGTGAGAAGCGGCATGACGAGCCCCATTCCCAGACCGATCACGGCCATATAGCATGTAGCCGCGAGCTTGCTTGTATCCAGCTGCAAAGTCGTTAATAAGAAGAAGCCGACGGCCATGATCAGCATGCCGATCATGATTTGCGGTTTAATACCGATCTTATAAACCAGCTGGCCTCCGATAATACTTGTGATAATCATAGATACCATCATCGGCGTCATAATCGTGCCGGACGCGGTGGCGCTGACTCCGATAATTCCCTGCATAAAGAAAGGAACGAACGTAACGGCGCCGAACATGCCGATACTCATGAAAAAGCCGATCAGATTCAGTACGGTAAACGTTCTGTTTTTAAACAGGTACATTGGCAGAATCGGTTCTTTTGCTTTGATTTCAGCGAAAATGAATCCGACAATCCCGGCAAGTGCAAGCGCAAAGAGACCGAGAATCTGCCAAGAGCCCCATGCGTAATCCTTTCCTCCGAAGCTGAGCGCGAGGAGGAGGCTGACGATTCCGACGATCATTGTGAAAATGCCGGCGATGTCAAAGTTAATCGGCCCGGTCTGTTTTCTGCCTTGAAGTCCTCTTGCGATAAAGATCACGGCTAAAATTCCGACAGGCAGGTTGATATAGAAAACCCATTTCCAATTTAATGAGTCAACAATCCAGCCCCCGATTTGCGGGCCGATCACGGAAGCAAGCCCGTAAATCGCTCCGAAAAGCCCTTGGAACTTGGCACGCTGTTTCCCTGTGAACAAATCCCCGATGACGATCATAGCCATCGGCATCATGACACCGCCGCCGATTCCCTGAAGTCCGCGGAAAATAATCAGTTCCGTCATGTTGCTGGCCATTCCGCACAGTGCGGAAGCTCCCATAAAAATCAATAAACCTGATACATAGACGACGCGGCGCCCCAATAAATCTGCAAGTTTCCCCGCAATCGGAACGATCGTCGTCGAAGTTAAAAGATATGCCGTGGTCAGCCACGTCATCATGCTTAATCCCCCGAGGTCACCCACGATTTTAGGAATCGCCGTTCCTACGATGGTGCCGTCAAGGGCTGAGAAAAACATGGCGATAATTAAGCCGGTTATTAATAATGTGCGTTTTGGATCTTTCTTTTCAATGCTCATGTTTCGGCAGCTCCTCTTTTCTATTCGTTTTCTTTTTGATCAGCCGCGTATTTCTCGGCTGCTTCCGCTACTTTGCGGATGATGTTCACGGACTGAATCAGTTCATCGTCAGTCAGAACGGATAGGTTTCGCGCCAGTATCGCTTTCCGTCCTTCCACAACATCTTCGAATTTTGTTTCGCCTTTTTTGGTGAGGCTGATGTCGATGACGCGTCTGTCCTGCTGGTTATGTTTGCGGACGATAAGTCCTTTTTGTTCGAGGCGGTCGGCCATCAGCGTCACTGCGCTCGGCTTTACCTCCATGCGTTCCGCAATTTCGGAAACTTTGCAGCTCCCGTGTTTTTTCAGGCTGGCTAAAACAAATAATTGGGCAGGCGTCACCTCGTGTTTTGCCATGCTTTCCACCATTTCGGGCTGTATGTTTTGCAGCAGCGTCTGAAGAGATTTCTGGATATCAGACACATATTGATCCGCGTTTTTCATAACTCCTCCTCATCTTGTTCCTCGAGAAAATAATTAACATTAGTTAAATATAAATAAGGATTAATGACAAGTCAATCTTTTTGTGCAAAAATAAAAAAAGGATTGATGCTTGTCGAAAACATCAAATCCTTCTTCGTTTTACTGCTGGTAGGGAGACTGCTGCTGAATGGTCTGCCGGAACTTCTGATACGATTGCTGAAGCTTTTGGGTATCGGCTGCTTCAATGGAATACCAGCCATTTTGAAACATCACATCGTATAATCTTCTTTGCGCTTTTTGTGACTCATCGAAAATCGCCTGAATATCTTGATAAAGAGACTCGTGGCTGAACTCGTGCAGGGCTGTGCAATATGAAGCCGTGATGTATTTTTCCGTCGTCAGCAGCTCATTCACCAAGTCTCTGTCATTCATTTGCGCCGTATTGGGCACGGGCGTTTGCGGATTCGTGATTTTTTGGTTTTGCTGTTCCATGTATTGTCCTCCTATTGCATATAGCCTGTTGTTGTCTGTCCGCCTTGATCGGGGTTCAAGCGGCCCAATATGTGCTGATAATGCTTCTGATGCATCCGGCCGATCTGATCAAGCTCTTGTTTTAACGTCTGATTCTGGCAGTGTTCCGCCATAAAATGCGCTTTTTTCATGGCAAGCAGATTCCAGTTCAGCATGTCCTCAAGATACAAATGGTCTTTCGTTGAGATGACGGCAGGCGGCAAGTTTCCGTGCTGCTCTTGGTTGTTCATATAAACGCCTCCTTCAATTCTGTTCTTTTTAGCTTTCTCTGCGACCGGAAATTCATACACGAATAAAAGAAAAAGGAGGGAGTTCATCCTTGCTGCGGAGCATATGTTTATTTTTGTCGAAAAATAAAATGCTTACAAAATTCGCCCAGGCTTACGGAATCCGCTTCGGTGCGGGAAGGTTCGTTGCAGGGGAAACACTCACGGAAGCTGTGAAAACGGTAAAGCGGCTGAACCAAAAAGGGCTGTCGGCTTCGATTGATTATCTAGGTGAATATGCGGGTTCAGAGAAGGATGCGAGAAGGACGGCGGAAGAATGTAAAAAAGCAATCAGGGCGATTGCCGAGAATCAACTGGATTGTGAGCTGTCGCTGAAATTAACATCCATCGGTCTGGATATTTCCGAGAAGCTCGCGGAACAGCATGTCAGAGACATATTGACGGAGGCAAAAGAACGCGGCGTGCCTGTAACGATTGATATGGAGGACTATTCAAGATGCGGCCGTACGCTTGAGCTGTATAAGCGGTGCAAGCCGGATTTCCCGATGCTCGGCACCGTCATTCAGGCTTATTTGTACCGCGCAGCTGAAGACATCAGCGGTCTGATGCCATACAAGCCGCGGCTCAGGCTTGTAAAAGGCGCTTATAAAGAATCGGCGGCCGTTGCATTCCCTGATAAAAGTGCAACCGATCTTCATTTTCAGCAGCTGATTAAGCTGCAGCTTTTGAGCGGCCATGAAACGGCGGTGGCGACACATGATGATGACATCATTTCTTTTACGAAAACACTCATCAGCGAACATCAGATTCCCCGGGAGCAGTTTGAATTCCAAATGCTGTACGGCATCAGAACGGAGCGCCAGAAGGAGCTTGCCGAAGAAGGATACAGGATGAGGGTGTATGTCCCGTACGGAACCGATTGGTACGGGTACCTGATGAGAAGAATTGCCGAGCGCCCGGCAAATGCGGCATTTGTGCTGAAAGGGATCTTCAAAAAATAACGGCTGCTCCAAAAAGCAGCCGCAGCATGTTATTCCATGTTGTCTTTTTTATATTGCTGATTTTGGCTCGTCCGTTTGCCGCCGCCGTATTTTTGCTTCGGTCCCGCATTTCCTTTCATGCTGGCCGCGCTCACTGCGGCAGAAGACGGATCTTTTCTCCCTCGCACCATTCCCTTCACCTCCGGGTTTAAGTTTCCCGCCCGCGCCATGGAACATGCGGAAGCAGAAAAATTTAAAAAAATTCCATATTTGCTATTGAAGTCATCCTGAAAATCTTTTAAGATGTAAGAAGAAAAGGGTTTCATTTTTTTTGCCGAAAAAATGAATGACTATTCATTCAAAGTTCAAGGGGGATGACTCATGCACAAGTTTATAAAGAAAGCAGCCGTTCTCGGATCAGGCGTCATGGGGTCCGGAATTGCCGCGCACTTGGCTAACATCGGAATTCCCGTCCTGCTGCTTGATATTGTGCCAAACGAGCTGACAAAGGATGAGATGAAAAAAGGGCTGACATTAGAAAGCCCGGAGGTCCGCAGCAGACTGAGCCGATCGGCCATGCAAAAGCTGCTGAAGCAAAAACCGGCGCCGCTGACTTCGGCTGCCAATCTCGACTATATAACGGCGGGGAATTTGGAAGATGACGCAGCTCAATTGAAGGATGCTGATTGGATTATTGAAGTCGTCGTCGAAAATCTTGACGTAAAAAAACAGATTTTCTCACTCGTTGATGAATACCGGAAACCGGGAAGCATCGTGTCGAGCAATACGTCCGGTATCTCCGTCACAAAAATGGCGGAAGGCCGATCTGCCGATTTTAAAGCTCATTTCTTAGGAACCCATTTCTTTAATCCGGCCCGCTACTTAAAGCTTCTGGAAATCATTCCGATTCAGGAAACAGATCCTGACGTGCTGGAGTTTATGACTTCATTTGCAGAAAACACGCTCGGGAAAGGGGTCGTCATCGCAAAAGACACGCCTAACTTTATCGCCAACCGCATCGGTACGTACGGCCTGCTGGTCACGGTAAGAGAAATGCTTTCTTCCGGCTGCCGCATCGGCGAGGTGGACACGGTGACCGGGCCTTTGATCGGCAGACCGAAAAGCGCGACCTTCAGAACCCTTGACGTTGTGGGGCTAGATACTTTCGCCCATGTGGCAAAAAATGTGTATGATAAAGCCGATGGCGCTGAAAAAGACATGTTTAAGCTTCCTGAATTTATGAATGACATGCTGAAAAACAATTGGCTGGGCAGCAAATCAGGCCAAGGTTTTTACAAAAAAGAAGGTAAAACAATATATGAACTCGATCCGCTGACCATGACATACGGTGAGCGCTCGAAAATGAAGACACCCGCTTTAGAAGCCGCCAAACAGGCAAAGGGTGCCAAAGGCAAAATGAAAGCGCTTATATACTCTGATGACCGCGCCGGGCGCCTGCTTTGGAATATTACATCGCAAACACTCTTATACTCAGCCCGGCTTTTAGGTGAGATCGCTGATGATATCAAAGCAATTGATGACGCCATGAAATGGGGCTTCGGATGGGAGCTCGGACCGTTTGAGATGTGGGATGCCATCGGCGTCAGAAAATCAGCGGAGCGGCTCGAGGAAGAAGGCGCAGCACTCCCCGGCTGGGTGAAAGAAATGCTTAATCAGGGCCATGAAACATTTTATATGAAGGAAAACGGAACACCATTTTACTATTCAGACGGCCAATACAGGGCTGTGAAAGAAAATCCGAAACGGATCAGCCTGCAAACGTTAAAAGAAACAAAAGGCGTTATCACTAAAAACAGCGGAGCAAGTCTGATTGATCTCGGCGATGATGTCGCGCTGCTGGAATTTCATACGAAAAGCAACGCGATCGGCTTAGACATTATTCAGATGATTGACAATGCGCTTGAGGAAACGGAGCGGAATTATAAAGGTCTTGTCATCGGTAACCAAGGCAGACATTTCTGCGCGGGGGCAAACCTTGCGATGATTTTGATGGAAGCTCAGGATGATAACTTCATGGAAGTCGATTTTGTCATCCGCCGTTTTCAGCAGACGATGCTGAACATCAAATACAGCGCTAAACCCGTTGTCGCGGCGCCATTTGGGATGACACTCGGCGGCGGCACGGAAGTCTGTCTCCCGGCGGCACGCGTTCAGGCGGCGAGCGAATCGTATATGGGTCTTGTTGAAACCGGCGTCGGCCTTATTCCGGGCGGCGGAGGAAACAAAGAGCTGTACATGAATTATTTGGACGGCGGAAGTGAACTGATGGACGCAGCGATTAAAACCTTCGAAACAATCGCGCTTGCCAAAGTGTCCGGTTCGGCACACGAAGCCCGTGATATGAAGATTTTGTCCGCGGCAGACCGTATCAGCATGAATCAGGATCACCTGCTGCACGATGCGAAACAGCTGGCTGCTTCCTTATATGACAGCGGATACCGCCCGCCTGCCCGCAAAAAAGTGAAAGTCACCGGGGAAACCGGGTGTGCGGCATTACTGCTCGGAGCAGACCAAATGAGACGGTCGGGTTATTTATCCGATCACGATATGAAGATTGCGAAGAAGCTGGCCCATGTCATTGCCGGCGGAAGAGTCCCGTTCGGCACGGAGGTTTCAGAAGAATATTTACTCGAGATTGAAAGAGAAGCCTTTTTAAGCCTCGCTGGCGAGGCGAAATCTCAAGCGAGAATGCAGCATATGCTCGTCAAAGGCAAACCTTTACGGAACTAGGAGGGTGTTTATGAGAGAAGCAGTCATTGTGGCCGGTGCGAGAACTCCGGTCGGTAAAGCGAAAAAAGGATCGCTTGCAGCCGTTCGTCCTGATGATTTAGGAGCGCTTTGTGTAAAAGAAACGCTGAAACGGGCAGGCGGCTATGAAGGAAATATCGATGACTTAATTATCGGATGTGCAACACCTGAAGCCGAACAAGGATTAAATATGGCGCGGAATATCGGTGCGCTGGCGGGGCTTCCTCATACGGTGCCGGCCATTACGGTGAACCGCTATTGCTCTTCCGGGCTCCAATCCATCGCTTACGGTGCTGAAAAAATCATGATCGGCGCGGGTGACACCGTCATTGCGGGCGGTGCGGAATCCATGTCGCAAGTTCCGATGATGGGGCATGTGACACGGCCGAATATCGCTTTGGCGGAGCATGCGCCTGAGTATTACATGAGCATGGGGCACACAGCGGAGCAGGTAGCCGAAACGTACGGCGTATCCAGAGAAGACCAGGATGCATTTGCCGTCCGCAGCCATCAGAATGCCGCAAAAGCCCTTAAAGAAGGGAAATTCAATGACGAAATCGTGCCGGTTGAAGTATCGCTGACAGAAGTCGGTGATGACCATAAGCCGCGGAAAAAACAATTTACCTTTTCTCAAGATGAAGGCGTTCGTCCCGGCACATCGGCTGATGTCTTGGCGAAGCTCCGTCCGGCTTTTTCTAAAACGGGAACCGTGACGGCCGGGAACTCTTCACAAACAAGTGACGGCGCGGCGGCTGTCATGCTGATGGATCGCGAAAAAGCTTCGTCGCTCGGATTGGCGCCGCTTGTCAAATTCCGTTCCTTTGCCGTAGGGGGCGTTCCGCCTGAGGTAATGGGGATCGGTCCGATTGAAGCCATTCCGCGGGCGCTCAAGCTTGCCGGACTCGAATTACAGGATATCGGGCTTTTTGAATTGAATGAGGCCTTTGCTTCACAGGCCATTCAAGTCATCAGATCGCTTGGGATAGATGAAGAAAAAGTGAACGTCAACGGAGGCGCCATCGCGCTCGGACATCCGCTCGGATGCACGGGAACGAAGCTGACCCTGTCACTCATTCATGAAATGAAACGGAGAAACGAGCAATTCGGCGTGGTGACGATGTGCATCGGAGGCGGCATGGGAGCTGCCGGCGTATTTGAACTCATTTAAAAAAAGGGGGAAACGAACATGAAACAGGAAACGGTCAACGTCAAAAAAGGCGGCAGCTTTCTGATTGAAGAGACGGGATATGATCAAATATTCACTCCGGAGGACTTTACAGACGAACACAAAATGATCGGCAAAACGACAGAAGACTATGTCGTAAACGATGTGCTTCCTTATATCGATGAAATTGAAAATCATCAGTTCGAGCATTCGGTCAGACTGCTGAAAAAAGCCGGAGATCTCGGCCTCCTCGGAGCAGACGTGCCTGAAGAGTACGGCGGAATCGGCCTGGATAAAATCAGTTCAGCCTTCATTACGGAAAAGTTTTCACGTGCCGGCAGCTTTTCGCTGTCTTACGGCGCTCACGTCGGGATCGGCTCATTGCCGATCGTGTTCTTCGGAACGGAAGAACAGAAAAAAACCTATTTGCCGGACTTGGCTTCAGGACAAAGAATCGCGGCATACGCCTTAACTGAGCCCGGTTCAGGTTCAGATGCCCTCGGCGCGAAAACCACGGCTGTTTTGAATGAAGCGGGCACACACTATATTCTTAACGGAGAAAAGCAATGGATTACAAACTCCGCCTTTGCAGATGTCTTTGTCGTCTACGCTAAAGTGGACGGAGATAAGTTTTCTGCATTTATCGTAGAAAAGAACTATCCGGGCGTGTCAACGGGACCGGAAGAGAAAAAAATGGGGATTAAGGGTTCATCGACAAGAACGCTGATTTTAGATCAGGCGGAAGTCCCGAAAGAAAACCTTCTCGGCGAAATCGGAAAAGGACATGTCATCGCTTTTAATATCCTGAATATCGGGCGCTACAAGCTTGCCGTCGGCACAATCGGCGCTTCAAAACGGGTGATTGAGCTGTCTGCCGCTTATGCAAACCAGCGCCGTCAATTTAAAACGCCGATCTCAAGCTTCACGCTCACTCAGGAAAAGCTTGCGACGATGTCAGCTCGGCTTTACGCGATGGAGAGCTCTGTATACAGAACAGTGGGCTTATTCGAAGATAATATGAGCAGACTGACGGAAGCGGAGCAAAAAGACGGACGCGAAGTCGCGAAGTCAATCGCCGAGTACGCGATTGAATGCTCGCTCAACAAAATGTGCGGTTCTGAAACGCTTGATTATATTGCCGACGAAGGCGTTCAAATTCACGGCGGTTACGGATTTATGCAGGAATATGAAGTGGAACGCGCCTATCGCGACTCAAGAATCAACAGAATTTTTGAAGGCACAAATGAAATCAACCGCCTGATCGTAACGAGCACGTTCCTGAAAAAAGCCGTAAAAGGTCAGCTGCCGCTCTTTGAAAAAGCAAAAGCGCTCCAAGAAGAACTCATGATGCTGATGCCTGAAGAGCCGGGCTCAGAACCTCTTGAACAGGAAAAATACATTGTCAGACAGGCGAAAAAGATCGCCCTCTTGACAGCGGGTCTCGCGGCGCAGAAATACGGCAAAGAGATCGAAGGCGAGCAGGAAATCATGGTGAACATTGCCGATATTGTCAGCGCGCTGTACGCTTTGGAGTCAGCCGTCCTCAGAACGGAAAAAGCAATTGCGGCGGACGGTGCCGAAAAAGCCGCGCAGAAGCTGTTATATACGGAAATCTTTGCTCAGGAAGCCCTTCAGAACATTGAAGCGCACGCCAAAGAATCACTGATCGCCATGGAGGAAGGAGATTCCCTCCGCATGATGCTTTCCGTGTTGCGCAAACTGACGCGCCTGACGCCGAAAAACCTCATTCAGAAAAAACGTGAAGCGGCAGCCGCCGTCTTCCGTGAAGAAAAATATACGGTCTGATCACATGCTGAAAGCGCTCCTTCATCAGGGGCGCTTTTTCATGAAGCAACGTTATAGGTTTTTACAAGTGATTGTGTTAAAATAACGACGATCATTTACAAGGGGTGAAGAAGATGTCGTTAAATTTTTACTGGTACCCTAAATGCGGAACGTGCCGTAATGCGAAAAAATGGCTGGAAGACCGCGGTAAGGAAATAAACGAAATACATATCGCGGAGGAAACTCCGTCGAAAGAAGAAATTAAAGACCTTTATGAAAAGAGCGGTCTTGAGCTCAAAAAGTTTTTCAACACGAGCGGAATGAAATACCGCGAGCTGAACTTAAAGGAAAAACTGTACCACATGTCAGAGGATGAACAGCTTGAACTCCTGGCATCAGACGGTATGCTCCTGAAACGCCCGATTACGACAGACGGCGAAAAAGTCACTGTCGGCTTTAAAGAAGACCAATTCGAAAAATATTGGATGTAATGCCAGGTTCAAAGAATTATGGTATCTTCTTATTATAAGAAAAAAATGGAGGGATTTAGATGAGCACACCGAAAGATATGCGTTATTCCAAAGAGCACGAATGGGTCAAAGTTGAGGACGGAAAAGCCCGCATCGGGATTACACATTTCGCGCAAGCCGAACTTGGCGACATCGTCTTTGTCGAGCTTCCGGAAGTCGGCGCCGAAATTAAAGCGGACGAGCCATTCGGCAGCGTGGAATCCGTCAAAACCGTATCCGAACTGTACGCACCGATTAACGGAACGGTGACGGAAGTGAACGAAGACCTTGATGACAGTCCTGAATTCGTAAACGAGTCTCCGTATGAAAAAGCGTGGATGATCGTCGTGGAACCGGCTGATGCTGAAGAAATCGAAAACCTCATGACTTCCGAGCAATATGACGAAATGACACAGGAAGACTGATCGGATAGCAAAGGGGCCATTTGGACATTCTATCTGTAACGGGAGGTGTCTAAAATGGCTTTTGATAAACAAAAGGTCGATGTGACGGAGAACGTTACGGGCCGCTTTCAAAACGGCCGGTTTTCCTTGTTTCATGAAAATGAAGCCATCGGCGAGATGACAGGCATGGACCAGTACGAGCTCAAACAGGGCTTTTCATTTGAAAATCAAAAATTTTATAAAACAGCCGATGTCATAAACGGCAGCGATCCGAAATATGTCGATTGCGATTATGAGAATGGCTGGTGTTAACAGTTGGCGGTGAATTTCACTGCCTTCTTTTTCAATCTGACGCTAAAACAATCGGCAGGTGACGCGCTTATGTACAACGGAGATGAAAAGGTCATTATCGTAGAAGGAAAATCTGATAAAATCAAAGTCAGGGAAGTGCTCATCGAACCCGCGGAAATCATCTGTACAAACGGGACGATCGGCCAAACCGAACTGGAAGATTTGGCGGACCGCCTGTTTGACAGAGACGTCTATATTTTAACGGACGCAGATGACTCCGGAGAAAAATTAAGAAAACAGCTGAAACGGGAGCTTCCCGAAGCGCGCCATATTTATATAGACAGAACATACAGGCAAGTCGAGTCGTGCCCGGGCCATCATCTCGCATCTGTGCTGATCAGAGCCGGCTTTGATGCTGACACTGTATTTTTGAAAAAGAACGACCTGAGGTGGTAATCATGAAAGAACTCCAAGAAAATGAACTCGAATCGATTCAGGATGACGTTTATCTCCTGTATTTGTACACCCCGTTTTGCGGCACATGCCAGCTGGCGTCCAAAATGCTTACTGTCGTCGAAGAAATGCTGCCCGGCGCCGCCTTCTATAAAAACAACGTGAATTATTCCCCCGCATTCGCCAAAGCCTATCAGATTGAAAGCGTTCCGTGCTTTTTGCTGTTTAAAGGCGGAGAGCTTGTTGAGAAAGGATACGCCTTCCGCTCCGTTTCCTATTTATATGAGCTGATTAAACAAAAAACATCGCAAACGTTCCCGATGTGACAATATTTACAGGAAAATGTCGTGCGGTTTATAAAGGGTTCTGTCCGTTAAAAAGAGAAAGTGTATGTATGGCCATTAAAACGGGAGGTTATACGAGTGGAGAAAATAGAAGTTTCAGAGAATGACGGACAGCATCTGTTTTTGAAACCGCTATTAAACGCCTCAACGCTGCTGATTACATTCCAAGGAGAAACAGAAGCCTTAACGGTCTCAATTAACGGACAGGGAGAAATGAGAAAAACGTCGGTTTCAAAGGAAAAATCTAATTTGACCTTTTACGGAAACCAGACGGAAATCATTCATCTCCTGCATGGTGATGTCTCTTTGCAAAAGCTTATCCAAAGCGGAAAACTCAAAGTGAAAGGATCATTCAGAGCTCTGCTGAAGCTGGAGGCCATCCTCTGGCTGACAAACGGATTTTTTCAGGCGATCAGTAAACGGCCGTAACTGCCAATCTACTATGTGACAATAGCTTCCAATATTTATTTTATTGACTTTTTATCATTCGCCGTGCTATTCTACAGTAAGAATTTCCGGACGAAAATACGATATGTTTTCTCTTATCAAGAGAGGTGGAGGGAAGTGCCCTATGAAGCCCGGCAACCATCAACAATGTTGAAATGGTGCCAATTCACTCGAAGCGGTCTGCTTTGAAAGATGAGAGAAAGGCCTTTTTCAATAAGCCTTTCTGCTCATTTTTGCAGAAAGGCTTTTCTTTTGCGGAGAAACCCGGAAGATTTCTTAGAATAGTGTAAGGCGGGTGATTGCTTTGATCCATCTTCAAAATGTTTCAAAAATTTACAAAGCGAAGCATGGGGATGTCAATGCTGTCCAAGATGTCACTCTTGATATCAAAAAGGGCGAAATATTTGGAATTATAGGATATAGCGGAGCTGGTAAAAGTTCCTTAATCCGTCTCCTGAACGGCCTTGAAAAGCCGACGTCGGGAACCGTGGAAGTCGCGGGGACGGAATTAAATAAAGTAAGCAGCCGCGGGCTGAGAAAAGCGCGCCAGGAAATCAGCATGATCTTCCAGCATTTTAACCTTCTGTGGTCGCGCACCGTTCGGGAGAACATTATGTTCCCGCTGGAAATCGCAGGCGTGAAAAAAAGCGAACGGGTCCGCCGCGCTGATGAATTGATTAAACTGGTCGGATTAGAGGGGAAAGAAAAATCTTATCCGTCGCAGCTGAGCGGCGGTCAAAAGCAGCGTGTCGGCATCGCCCGGGCGCTCGCCAATAATCCGAAAGTCCTTCTGTGCGATGAAGCGACATCAGCGCTTGATCCGCAGACGACCGATTCAATTTTGGATCTTTTATCCGATATAAATGACAGACTCGGTCTGACGATCGTGCTCATTACCCATGAAATGCATGTCATCCGAAAAATCTGCAACAGAGTCGCCGTCATGGAAAACGGGAAAGTCGTTGAAGAAGGCGAAGTACTCCAAGTTTTCAGAAACCCGCGCGAACCGATGACCAAGCGTTTCGTTCAGCAGGTGACAGAACCGGAGGAGACGAAAGAAACCATCCAGCATTTTCTGCAGGAAACAGCGACAGGAAAAACGATTCAGCTTTCATTTGTCGGGCAGGCCGCTGAGCAGCCCCTCATTACGGAAATGATCCGAAACTTTGATGTGGACGTCAATATTCTGCAGGGGAAAATTTCACAGACGAAGGACGGAGCCTACGGTTCTTTATTCATTCATATTGACGGTCAGGAAAAAGAAGTAGAAAACGTGATCCGGTTCATCAAAGACAAACAGGTAGAAGCAGAGGTGATCACAAATGTTTGAAAAATGGTTCCCGAACGTTGATATAACCGAGCTGTGGACGGCCACATACGAGACCCTTTATATGACGGTCATCGCATTAGTTTTTTCATTTGTCATTGGAGCGATTCTCGGTCTTCTGCTCTTTTTAACGGGCAAGGGAAGCTTATGGGAAAATAAAATCATTAACACCGTGATTGCGGCGGTCGTTAATATTTTCAGGTCTATTCCGTTTCTTATTTTAATTATTCTGCTTCTCGGCTTTACTAAGATTTTGGTCGGATCGATTTTAGGACCGAACGCCGCATTGCCGGCGCTGATTATCGGCTCCGCGCCGTTTTACGCCCGTCTTGCGGAAATTGCGCTCCGGGAAGTCGATAAAGGAGTCATCGAAGCTGCCAGATCAATGGGAGCAAAGACATCGACGATTATCTTCAAAGTGCTGATTCCTGAATCAATGCCTGCTTTAATTTCAGGCATCACCGTTACGGCCATCGCCCTGATCGGATCTACCGCCATTGCCGGCGCCATCGGTTCAGGCGGACTCGGAAACCTTGCATATGTAGAAGGCTACCAGTCCAATAATACGGATGTAACGTTTGTAGCGACAGTATTTATACTCATCATCGTCTTTATCATTCAGATTATCGGTGATGTGATTACAAATATAATAGACAAAAGATAAGGGAGGATTTACATTGAAAAAGATTGTATTAAGTGCGCTGCTGCTTGTGTTCGCGGGAGTTTTGGCTGCCTGCGGATCAAACGGCTCAAATAAAAAGGAAATCGTCGTCGCCGCGACAAAAACACCGCATGCTGAAATCTTAAAAGAAGCGGAACCGCTCTTGAAGGAAAAAGGCTATACATTAAAAGTAAAAGTGCTGAACGATTACAAAATGTACAACAAAGCGTTAGCTGATAATGAAGTGGATGCGAACTACTTCCAGCATGTTCCTTACCTTGAACAGGAAATGAAAGAAAATAAAGATTACAAACTCGTGAATGCCGGAGCCGTTCACCTTGAGCCATTCGGAATTTACACGAAAAAATACAAATCACTGAAAGACCTGCCTAAAGGCGCGACCATCATCATGACTAACAATGTCGCTGAACAAGGCCGTATGCTGGCGATGCTTGAAAAAGCCGGACTGATCACACTTGATCCGAAGGTAAAAACGATTGAAGCCACTACGAAGAACATTACGAAAAATCCGAAAAACCTGACATTCAAAAAAATCGCCCCTGAATTAACGGCGAAAGCATATAATGAAGAAGAAGGCGATGCAGTCTTCATTAACGTCAACTATGCGATTCAAAACAAACTGAATCCGTTAAAAGATGCGATTCAAGTGGAATCAACGAAAAACAACCCATATGCAAACATCATCGCCGTACGCAAAGGTGACGAAAAATCAGAGAAAATCAAAGCGCTTATGGAAGTGCTTCACTCTAAGAAAATCAAAGACTTTATTGAGAAAAAATACGACGGAGCCGTGCTTCCCGTATCTGAATAAAGCAAAAACCCCGGATGAATCATCCGGGGTTTTTTTCGGGTATTAATCGGAGAACTGTCCATAATAAAAAGGAAGGTTAACTTATTGGAGGGAATGGCAGTGGCTCAATACCAGGATAACGGAAAAAGCGTGCATGACGCATTGAAACAATATAAAGAAGGTTTAGGTATATTCGAGCAAAAAATGCCGATGATGGGGCGGAAGTTTAATGAATTTACTGAACAGTGTTTCTCAGCGGATTCATTAACTGAAAAAGAGAAACAATTAATCGCTCTGGGCATCAGCATCAGCGCTCAAGATGAATTTTGCATGATTTATCATACGAAGGGCTGCCTTGACCAAGGGGCGACAGAAGAAAACATTCTTGAGGTCATCGGCGTCGCGGCGGCATTCGGGGGCGGTGCGGCTCTCAGTCAGGGAGTGACCCTCGTGCAGCAGTGTATTCAGGAATTCGGACATACGACGCATTAGAAAGAGCAATCGTGTGAATACCGTTTTTCAGATAAAGCGAGCGCCGGATTCCGGCACATTCGAAAGGATTCAGGGGCACACTCTCTTTGGCCGGAGCAGCGGATCATTGTTACAATAGAAACAAATAGATGAAGGGATTGATTCATTATCTGCACCAGCCACGAGAGACTGGACCTTGACTATACGCCTGAAATGGAAAAAGCGATGCAGAAGTCACACGGCATCGGCTACGAGGAATACGGACGGCGTCTTTCAAAAAGGATGGAAGTCGAACGGCAGAGGGAGCTTGAATATCAAAAAAGCAAGTTCCTCGCAGCGCAGCTTAATGAGAAAATCGGTCAGTAAAAAAGGGTGGATTTCCGCCCTTTTTCTGTTTCAAACAGCTTTAATTACGCCTTGATCTTTGATAAACTTTAGGAATGTTCCGGGTAATATAAAAAGTTGTATTTACTTTTCATTTGTTATAAAATTAGAATGAGAATAAATTGAGAATAATGATTATATATTTTGGAGGTATAGATATGGTTGCTTCAACATTAACGATCAAGGATCTTCACGTTGAAATCGAAGGAAAAGAGATCTTAAAAGGTGTAAACCTTGAAATAAAAGGCGGCGAATTCCACGCTGTCATGGGGCCGAACGGTACCGGTAAATCCACGCTCTCAGCAGCGATTATGGGACACCCGAAATACGAAGTTACAAAAGGCAGCATCACGCTTGACGGCAAGGATGTACTGGAAATGGAAGTGGACGAGCGCGCTCAGGCGGGTCTTTTCCTGGCGATGCAGTACCCAAGCGAAATCAGCGGTGTGACAAATGCCGATTTCCTTCGCTCTGCGATTAACGCCCGCCGTGAAGAAGGCGATGAAATTTCTCTTATGAAATTCATCCGCAAAATGGACGAAAACATGGAGTTCCTTGAAATGGACCCTGAAATGGCGCAGCGTTACCTGAACGAAGGTTTCTCAGGCGGGGAGAAAAAACGCAACGAAATCCTTCAGCTTATGATGATCGAGCCGAAAATCGCCATTCTTGACGAGATCGATTCAGGTCTTGATATCGATGCACTTAAAGTCGTTTCTAAAGGAATCAACAGAATGCGCAGCGAAAACTTCGGCTGCTTAATGATCACTCACTACCAGCGCCTTCTGAACTACATTACGCCTGATGTCGTTCACGTTATGATGCAGGGACGCGTAGTGAAATCCGGCGGCGCGGAGCTTGCACAGCGCCTTGAAGCGGAAGGTTATGACTGGATTAAACAAGAACTAGGCATTGAAGACGAAACTGTAGGCCAAGAAGCGTAAGCGTTAGGGGGATAATCATGACATTGGAAACGAAACTATCCGTAGATCAGGAATATGTCAAAGGCTTTTCCGAAAAGCATCAAGAACCTGCCTGGCTGAAAAACCTGCGCTTACAGGCTCTTGAAAAAGCTGACGATCTGCCGCTGCCTAAGCCTGATAAAACAAAAATCACAAATTGGAACTTTACAAAGTTCAACAAGCATACAGTAGAAAATGCGCCGCTTGCTTCTTTAGAAGATTTAGCTGATGAAGCAAAAGCGCTGATCGATATCGAAAACGAAGACAAAACGTTATACGTGCAGCGTGACCAAACGCCCGCTTTCCTTTCTCTTTCTAAAGAATTGAAAGACAAAGGCGTCATCTTTACGGACATCTTAACGGCTGCTCGTGAGCACAGCGACCTCGTTGAGAAGTATTTCATGAAAGACGGCGTTAAGGTCGACGAACATAAACTGACTGCGCTTCATGCAGCATTAATGAACGGCGGGGCATTCCTTTATGTTCCTAAAAACGTTCAGGTGGAGACGCCTGTTCAGGCCGTTTACGTTCATGAAAGCAATGACACGGCATTGTTCAACCACGTGCTGATCGTCGCTGAAGACCACAGCTCCGTCACTTACGTTGAGAACTACATCAGCACGGTGAATCCGAAAGAAGCTGTATTCAACATTATCAGTGAAGTGGTCACAGGTGATAATGCCAGCGTGACGTACGGCGCCGTTGACAACCTGTCAGCAGGCGTCACAACATACGTCAACCGCCGCGGAGCCGCGCGCGGACGCGACAGCAGAATCGAGTGGGCGCTCGGACTGATGAACGACGGCGACACGATTTCTGAAAACACGACAAACCTCTACGGAGACGGCACATACGGCGATACGAAAACCGTAGTTGTCGGAAGAGGAGAACAGACGGAAAACTTTACGACGCAGATCATCCACTTCGGTAAGGCTTCTGAAGGCTATATCCTGAAGCACGGAGTCATGAAAGATGCCGCATCTTCCATCTTTAACGGAATCGGCAAAATCGAGCACGGCGCGTCGAAAGCAAACGCTGAACAGGAATCCCGCGTTCTGATGCTGAGTGAAAAAGCACGCGGAGATGCAAACCCGATTCTTTTAATTGATGAAGACGATGTAACTGCAGGACATGCGGCATCTGTCGGCCGTGTGGACCCGATCCAGCTTTACTACTTAATGAGCCGCGGAATTCCGAAAGAAGAAGCGGAGCGCTTAGTCATTTACGGATTCCTTGCTCCGGTGGTAAAAGAGCTTCCGATTGAAGGAGTTAAGAAACAGCTCGTCTCCGTCATCGAAAGGAAAGTAAAATAATGAATATCACCGATATTCGTGAACAGTTCCCGATCCTTCATCAGCAAGTGAACGGACATGACCTCGTGTACCTTGACAGCGCGGCGACTTCCCAGAAGCCGCGTGCTGTCATTGAAGCAGTGGATCAGTATTACAGCAAATACAATTCCAATGTCCACAGAGGCGTTCATACTCTTGGCACGAGAGCGACAGACGGCTATGAAGGTGCGCGTGAAAAAGTCCGTAAGTTTATCAATGCGAAATCAATGGCTGAGGTCATTTTCACAAAAGGCACGACAACTTCACTGAATATGGTGGCGCTGAGCTATGCCCGCGCCAGCTTAAAACCCGGTGATGAAGTGGTCATCACCCAAATGGAGCATCATGCGAATATCATTCCGTGGCAGCAGGCAGTAAAAGCAACCGGCGCGACTTTAAAATATATCCCGATGCAGGAAGACGGCACGCTTTCGTTAGACGACGTCCGGCAGACTGTCACAAGCCATACGAAGATCGTGGCAGTCGCTCATGTGTCAAACGTGCTCGGCACGATCAACCCGATTAAAGAGATCGCCAAAATCGCTCATGACAATGGCGCGGTCATCGTGGTGGACGGGGCGCAAAGCACACCGCACATGAAAATCGACGTTCAGGACTTGGATTGCGACTTCTTCGCGCTTTCTTCCCATAAAATGTGCGGCCCGACGGGAATCGGCGTGCTGTACGGCAAGAAAGAACTGCTTGAGAATATGGAGCCGGCCGAATTTGGCGGCGAAATGATCGACTTTGTAGGGCTTTATGAATCAACTTGGAAAGAGCTTCCGTGGAAATTTGAAGCAGGCACGCCGATTATCGCAGGCGCGATCGGATTGGGAGCTGCGATTGATTTTCTTGAAGAGATCGGACTCGACGAGATTTCCCGGCATGAGCATAAGCTTGCAGCCTATGCGCTTGACCGTTTCGAGCAGCTAGACGGCGTGACGGTATACGGTCCGAAAGAGCGGGCGGGACTTGTGACATTTAATCTTGATGAGGTTCACCCTCATGATGTCGCGACTGTCCTCGATGCTGAGGGCATTGCGGTCAGAGCCGGACATCATTGCGCCCAGCCGCTCATGAAATGGCTGGATGTATCTGCTACTGCGAGAGCGAGTTTTTATCTGTATAATACAGAGGAAGAGATCGATAAGCTCGCGGAAGCCCTCCAAAAGACAAAGGAGTACTTTACAAATGTCTTTTAATGCAAATTTAGATACATTATACAGACAAGTGATCATGGATCATTACAAAAATCCGCGCAACAAAGGGGTTTTGGATGACAGCATCGTCGTCGATATGAACAACCCGACTTGCGGCGACCGGATCAGACTGACAATGAAGCTTGACGGCGATACTGTTCAGGAAGCGAAGTTTGAAGGGGAAGGCTGTTCTATCTCCATGGCTTCAGCTTCCATGATGACGCAGGCGATTAAAGGAAAAGATATTGATACCGCCCTTTCCATGTCTAAGATTTTCTCAGACATGATGCAAGGGAAAGAGTATGACGACTCGATAGATCTCGGGGATATTGAAGCTCTTCAAGGCGTTTCGAAATTCCCGGCCCGGATTAAATGTGCCACCCTTTCATGGAAAGCACTTGAAAAAGGAGTCGCTGGCGAAAAAGGCGGCAATTAAAAGATTGGAGTGAAAATGGATGGCTAAAAAAATGCCTGAAATTGGTGAATACAAGTACGGTTTTCACGATAAGGACGTTTCCATTTTCCGTTCAGAGCGCGGATTGACAAAAGAAATCGTAGAAGAAATTTCACGCATGAAAGAAGAGCCTCAATGGATGCTTGATTTCCGCCTGAAATCTCTTGAGCATTTCTACAACATGCCGATGCCGCAGTGGGGCGGGGATTTAAACTCTTTAAACTTTGACGAAATTACGTATTACGTAAAGCCGTCTGAGCGTTCAGAGCGTTCTTGGGATGAAGTGCCTGAGGAAATTAAACAGACATTCGACAAACTCGGTATTCCTGAAGCTGAGCAAAAATACCTTGCCGGTGTTTCTGCACAGTACGAATCCGAAGTTGTTTACCACAATATGAAAGAAGATCTTGAAGAGCAAGGCATCGTCTTCAAAGACACAGACAGCGCGCTGAAAGAAAATGAAGACATTTTCCGCGAGCACTGGGCGAAAGTCATTCCGCCGACTGATAACAAGTTTGCGGCGCTGAACTCAGCTGTTTGGTCCGGCGGATCTTTCATCTACGTGCCTAAAGGCGTGAAGGTTGAAACACCGCTTCAAGCTTACTTCCGCATCAACTCTGAAAACATGGGTCAGTTCGAACGTACGCTGATCATCGTTGACGAAGAAGCAAGCGTTCATTACGTAGAGGGCTGTACGGCTCCTGTGTACACAACAAACTCGCTTCACAGCGCGGTTGTTGAAATCATCGTCAAAAAAGGCGGCTACTGCCGTTATACAACAATTCAAAACTGGGCGAACAACGTTTACAACTTAGTAACGAAACGTACGGTTTGTGAAGAAAACGCGACGATGGAATGGGTTGACGGAAACATCGGTTCTAAATTGACGATGAAATATCCGGCTGTCATTCTGAAAGGTGAAGGCGCGCGCGGCATGACGCTTTCTATCGCTCTTGCGGGTAAAGGACAGCATCAGGACGCAGGCGCGAAAATGATTCACCTTGCACCGAATACGTCATCCACAATCGTATCAAAATCGATTTCGAAACAGGGCGGAAAAGTAACATACCGCGGTATCGTCCACTTCGGACGGAAAGCGGACGGCGCCCGTTCAAACATCGAGTGTGATACGCTCATTATGGATAACAAATCAACTTCTGATACAATCCCTTACAATGAAATCCTGAACGACAACATTTCATTGGAGCACGAAGCGAAAGTATCAAAAGTTTCTGAAGAACAGCTTTTCTACTTGATGAGCCGCGGTATTTCTGAAGAAGAAGCAACAGAAATGATCGTTATGGGCTTCATCGAGCCGTTCACAAAAGAACTCCCGATGGAATACGCAGTTGAAATGAACCGTTTGATTAAATTCGAAATGGAAGGCTCCATCGGTTAATAGTAAAACCCCGCCATATGGCGGGGTTTTTTTGTTTATTGAATAGTGAAATTACCGTATTCGCTTGACCGGACATGAATCGGCCCGTTTAAATTGTAGTTCTTCTCTTTGACAATATCGCGGAAAACGTCGACACGGGCAACCGATTCTCTCCATTCATCCTGGGTGTCCTCATCTGACGGATTCATCAGATCGTCATAGCGCACATCCAAGAATTTATTGAGCCATTTCTTCTCGTCAGTTCCGTCTTTCGGTGACCCGCCCATTTTTTTGTTCGTGCGTTTAATCAGGGCATAAAAGGAGTCCGGATCATCGCCGTCGCCATGCTGAATCACCGTATCGTACATCACTGCTTTTGCCAAGGCCGTTTTCAGTCCGGCATTTTCTGAACGTTCCATCGCCGGCTGATAATACAAGCTGTCATTTACCTTATCCTGGGCAGCGCGGAAGGCTTTATCATTGCCAAGTGAGCGCCAGGCAGAAGCGAATCCTTTCAAATTGCTGATGTCATCGCTTTCGTCCTTCGCAAGACGCCGCAATTCAGGCAAATACTTTTTCAATTTGTTATTCGGCACCGCTTTCGTGTATACTTCGACTACTTCCAGCGCATCTCCGGTAGCCGTCGTAAAGCCGGCCCGCCCGCAAGTGTAACCTCTTCCGTCATCCAACGCTTCAACATATCCGTATTGGATTTCCGTCTTTCCGTTTTCAAAGATGCTGGTCAGCTGTTCCGCCCGGCGCTTCTGATCCTTATTCAGCCCGGCCGCTAAAACCGTACCGCTCATCATCAGGGTAAAAAACATGGTGAAAATAAGTGACGAAACCGCCGTCTTCTTCCAAAAATCTGCTTTTTTCTTCAAGCTGATTTTCATTGCCATACCCCTTTCATATGTAAGTTACGCACTCAGTATACATGAGAGGGTTGTTTTTTTGTTGAAAACACACGAATTTGTCAATATTTTGAATCCTAAGCCCTATCAGGCGCTTCATAAAAAGAACGCACCTTCATCAGACAGACAATCCCGTTCTCGCATCATTCTCATCTGTAACATAGTCAACGCGGAGAAATCCGCATTGTACAGCCTGCTGATAAAGGGCTTCGAGCATATCCGGATCTTTGCAATATAACGTTACATACGAGCAATCTGCAATGAGAAGCACAAGCTCACAGGAACTCTCCAAATACTCCTCGTACGTATTGATTTCCGTTACCATCCCGCCCGGGAAAGCTTTCAATTCAGCAAAAATCATATAATAAGGGTTTCCTTCCAGACGCTGACGGAGTTCTTGACCCTGAATGATGCGCTGATTTTGCGGAAACAGGTCTGTATCGGTGTCATCTTTGAATTCAGTATACGCCTCTCCATCACCGATAAACCACGTATAGGAAGAGATGGGGAACGGTTGTAATATATCTGCCGCAAACCGTCCGAATTGATTTGGGATGTCAAATGTAATGCCGCGTTTCATATGGTCGTATCTCCTTTCGGCTTTTGCTAGAATAATATGGTATACCATTTGGATAAATATTGAAAGGGGTGGGTGTTATGACAACACGATACGGCATTGATGCGCCTTATGGAGCGTTTGGATTTATCTTTCTTGCGCTCCTTTATGCTGCAGCCACGTTATGCGGTATGATTCCTCCTTACTGGGGCTGGCTGACGGGCACCTTGTTTTTATTGCTCGGTCTTTGGATGCTCTTGTATTCAACGGCCATTAAACTTTTACACCGCCATCGCATTCTTGCGCTATCCGGTTTAAAGCCGGACATGAAGGTGCTTGATGTCGGTACGGGGCGGGGGCTATTAGCCATCGCCGCGGCTCAAAAAGGCGCTGACGTCTCAGCGATTGACAAATGGTCAAGCTGGGACCTGGTCGGAAACGGAAGAGACGCATTTGAAAAGAACAGACAGGCTGAAAGAGCGCCGGAAATTGATCTGTATGACGGACTGGCGCAAGACATGCCGTTTCCTGATGAGACGTTTGACCTTGTCATTTCACATTTTACCGTACACAACATTTCAGGCAGAAAAAAGAGGGAACGGGCGATTGCGGAAATGGTGAGGGTGCTGAAGCCTGGCGGCACATTGGCCGTGTCAGATATAAAAAATACATCACAATACAGAGCAATTCTTGAGGAAAACGGCTTTCAGACAAGAACGTATTCCTTTTATTATACGTTTCCGTTTTCGAAACTCATCATTGCCGTCAGGACTCCGGTAGGAACCGGGCGCTCCATTTGTTAAAATAAATAAGACAAAACAGATAGAAAAGGTGTTATACATGAAGTCTTATTTGATTATCGGGGCCGGCATTCTCGGTGCGTCCGCGGCTTATCATCTCGCAAAGGCCGGGGCGGATGTAACGGTCATTGACCGGAAGCACCCGGGGCAGGCGACTGACGCCGCGGCGGGGATCGTCTGCCCGTGGCTGTCACAGCGCCGCAATCAGGCATGGTATGCGATCGCAAAAGGCGGAGCCCGCTATTATAACCAATTGATACAGCAGCTTGAAGCGGACGGAGAAACAGAAACCGGTTATCAAAAGGTCGGTGCCGTCAGCCTCCATACGGATGAAAAAAAGCTCAGCCAAATGGAGGAAAGAGCTTATAAAAGAAGAGAGGACGCCCCTGAAATCGGTGACATTACAAGACTGACTCCGGAAGAAACGAAGGCGCTGTTCCCCGCGCTGTCGGAGGAATACGGGGCGGTTCATGTCAGCGGCGCGGCCCGGGTGAACGGGAGGGCGCTTCGTAAGGCGCTGTTAAACGCGGCCGTTAAGCACGGCGCGATTGTTTACAATGAAGAAGCGTCAATATTGACAGAGGACGGTGCCGTCATCGGTGTGAAAACCGCAGAACGCACGCTTACTGCCGACCAGGTTCTCGTAACGGCCGGCGCTTGGGCGAGAGAGCTGCTTGAGCCGCTCGGCATCCGCTTTTCAGTATCATACCAAAAGGCACAGATCGTTCATTTAGAGCTTCAGGGAGAGGATACGGGCGGCTGGCCCGTCGTCATGCCTCCAAACGATCAATACATTCTCGCCTTTGACAGCGGCAGAATCATAGCGGGCGCGACTCATGAAAACGAGGCCGGCATGGATTTGCGGGTGACGGCCGGCGGTCTCCGCGAGATTTTTGACAAAGCATTAACCGTGGCGCCGGGGCTTTCAGACAGTACTGTAATAGAGACAAGAGTCGGTTTCAGGCCGTTTACTCCCGGTTTTCTTCCCGTCATCGGCAAAGTGCCGAATATCAGCGGACTCCTCGTTGCCAACGGGCTGGGCGCCTCAGGACTGACGAGCGGGCCGTATCTGGGGGCTGAACTGGCGAAACTCGCGCTCGGGCAGCAGACGGAAATTGATGTAAGCCTTTATGATCCGGCCGGGGCGCTTGAATAAAAAATAGCTTTTGGCGCATTCTTATGATAGGATGGAGCTTTAATGAATAAGAGGACGTGACCCATTTGATAAAAATAAACCTTCCTGCTCCTGATGTAACCATTACGGAACGGCAGCAGTCACCGTCGGAGAATGAACCGGCGATTAAAGCGATTTACGGTTTCATTGATTTTCACCAAATTCCGAGAGACAAAGGCGGCATCTTTATGTTTTATAACATTCATGATGAGCTGCTGTTTGTCGGGAAAGCCCGTAAATTAAGACAAAGAATCAAAAAGCATTTTGAAGACAATGTGTCGCCTGTTAAACATCACAGGGACGAAGTGTATAAAATTGAAGTATGTGTCGTAAATGATCCGATGGAAAGGGAGATTTACGAAACGTACGCGATCAATACCCTTCAGTCGAAATACAACATTGAGAAAGTATTTTATAAATAAGAAAAACCGGAGCTTAAGGGCTCCGGTTTTCTTTATGTTTACAGTGCCAGCCACATCACTGCAATATGCACGATCAGCAGACAGTAAACGACGAGGAACAGCTGGACGACCTTTTTTCTGAATAACATGCAGATCATCATGAGCACGGGAAAAATCAGGACGCCGGCCGTTTTATTGATTGATGTATTCGGACGGTTCGACACGTCATAGTGAATGGCCATATCAGCAGGAAGAAACGGATAAAACACAATCGACAGAATAAAGGCGAGAACCACAGCACCCCACAGCACTTTATCATTCATCAAAAACATATGAACACTCCCTTTTTTTAGTGTGAAAAATTTCATTAGTTTCAGTATTTATCTTATGGGTGTTTCCGATCAGGTGATCGCTGATATTAAAAAGTCATCGCCGGATTATTTTAAAGAGTTGAAAGCGGCGGTCTACAGCGGCGATTATGAGAAAGTGAACAGCGTCATTGATCAAGGTTCGCAGATTATGGCGAAAGTGCTGAAAGAAGAGTTTGACAAAAAGAGCATGGACAAAGGAAAATCAACGGCCATCGGCCAATGCGCAACGGCTGTATGGGTATTTTTAAACGCAGCGGCCGCCATTGAGACGATCGCTCTTGCGGTAGCGGCCATCATTTTGACAGTAGCAAGCGTTGACGAAGATTCCGACTTAGGAAAAGAGCAGCTCATCGCTAATGTCGTTGACCGCATTAACGCGCAGCACTGAAGCTGAAGAAAGAAAACGCTAAGGAGACGAACCTTAGCGTTTTTTTGATTGAAGCATCTGTTTTAAATATGCTTCTGAATCAAAGCCGAGTTCCTCGTCGGCTTCTTTTTTCAGTTCAAGCTGAAATCGCACATACGTGTCATATTTCGGGCTGAGCTTTTGAAGAAGATTGCTGAAAGGCGATCCCTCCTTCAGCGCGGGCAGATCAGAAGCGGATTCTCCGACCTTGATCAGGCTTTCCCTGTATTCTTCATCTGTCTGCACTCTTTTCACAAGCTGAATGATGATGTTTTTATGAGTGTCCCAAGTGGCGGGGTCTCTCTCCAAAATCCGCTCGATAAATTGGTCATGCTGGACTTTGTGCTGCTGAAGCTGAGCCGGATCTTCCTTGCCGACCAGCTGCATTATCGGGTGTGCAGCCGGAACTTCTTCCATATCATCCAATACTTTAATAAGCTCCGCCCATATCGTTTTTTTCTCATCTGTATCAATAGAAAAGTCGAGGAACGGTTCAAACAGCGCGGCGATAAATTCTCCGAAATCTCCCGGGAACAGTTTTTTCAGCTGAAGTCCCATATACTTCGGTTCATCTATTTTGACCTCGCCGATATCATGCAGAATTGAATCGACATTTTCCGCATCTTCCACGCGCTTGATCAGCATTTCAGTCAGTTTCCGTTCCTGCTCAAGCTCTTCAATCTGCCGACTGAGCTTTTGATGCTGCCGGCGCAGTATATCATGCAGACTGCTGCCCTCTAAGAGGAACGCTTTAATATCGCTTACAGACAGTGCCAGCATTCGGAGGGCGGCAATCATTTTCAGCGTATTCACGTTCTGAGCGGAATACTCACGGTATCCGTTATCAGGGTTTTTGCTGACGGTGATTAAACCTTCCTGCTCATAATATTTGATGGCTTTTTTCGTGAGACCCGTCTGTCTGGCGGCTTCTTTTATATTCATTCTGAATCACTCCCTGTTTTTCATTCTAAACGTGTCTCTAAGGGTCAGGTCAAGAGAGGGCGGCAAATAAGACGGGTTTATTTTATATTTTAGAAATTTCAGAAAATATGATTGACAACGCACCTTTGTTGCGATTAATATAACGTTATATAATGTTATATAACGTTATATAATAAAACACTGAGGAGTGAAGGATTTGAGTCAAACTGCCGCACAAGTGAATCACAAAGTTCAGGCTTTCTTGGATGATCTGAAAGGAAAAACGATTGACCACGTCTTTTTCGTCGCTTGCGGGGGTTCTTCAGCCATTATGTATCCGAGCAAGTACGTGTTTGACAGAGAGGCGAAAGCCATCAGCTCTGATCTCTACAGTTCAAATGAATTTATTCAGCGCAATCCCGTTCAGCTCGGGGAGAACTCTCTCGTGATTTTATGTTCTCAGTCAGGCAATACGCCGGAAACGGTGAAAGCCGCCGGTTTCGCCAGAAAAAAAGGCGCGCTTACGATTGCGATGACCTTTGAGCCTGATTCGCCGCTAGCGAAAGAAGCCGAATATGTCGCGGTGTATGACTGGGGTGAGAATGCACAGGCGATAAACACGAATTACGGGGTTCTGTATCAAATCGTGTTCGGCGCTTTACACGTGCTGGAAAACCATACCGCGTTTGAGCACGCGATCGACGGACTCAATAAGCTCCAGACCGTATATGACAAAGCGCTTAAACAAGAAGCGGATCACGCAAAGGCATTCGCGAAAGCCCACGAAAAAGAAGATATCATTTACACGATGGCAAGCGGTGCGAACTACGGCGTCGCTTACTCCTACAGCATCTGCATTCTCATGGAAATGCAATGGATTCATTCCCACGCCATTCATGCCGGAGAATATTTTCACGGACCGTTCGAAATCATTGATGAATCCGTTCCATTTATTATCCTGCTCGGCTTAGACGAAACAAGACCCCTTGAAGAGCGGGCGCTTTCCTTCTCAAAAAGATACGGCAAAAAACTGACTGTGCTTGATGCGGCAGCATATGATTTTTCCGGAATTGACGATTCTGTAAAAGGCTATCTGGCTCCTCTCGTATTAAACCGGGTGCTCAGAAGCTATGCGGATGCGCTGGCGGAAGCAAGGAACCATCCGTTAAGCCAGCGGCGTTACATGTGGAAAGTCGAATATTAAGAACGCGCATTATATTTCACCGGACTATAATGATATATAACGTTATAGTCCGGTGACAAAGGAGGAAAAGCATCTGAAAAAGCTCATCTGCCTGTTCGTTCTGTTAGCCGTATGTCTGTCAGCCGCCGCCTGTTCAAGCCAAAGCAGTTCCTCTGACGGAAAAGTGACTCTGAAGTTTTTTCACAGGTGGCCGAAGGAGCCGGAAAAAAGCTATTTTGAAGAAGCGGTCAAAGAATTTGAAGCCGCTCATCCGGATATTCATATCCAAACGGAAGCGGTCTTAAACGATTCTTATAAAGACAAGGTGAAAGTCATGCTCGGAACAACGAGCCCCCCTGATATTTTCTTTTCATGGAGCGACCGGTTTGCTTATAAATTCATCAAAGGAGATAAAGCCCTCGATCTGTCGTCTTACTATCAGCAGGATAAAGATTGGTCCTCACAGCTTGTGCAGTCACAAATCAAACCTTTTACGCATGACGGAAAACAGTACGGTGTTCCGTGGCAAATGGACGCTAAATCATTCTTTTATAATAAGGACATTTTTAATTCATTACATTTGAAGCCCCCGGCGACATGGGATGAACTGATCACAGTCTCTGAGAAATTGAAAGAGAACGGATATATTCCGATCAGTTTCGGCACAAAAGCGCCTTGGACCATTTCTCATTATATCGGGACGCTGAACCAGCGTATGGTGGATGAAAAAACGCGGGCGAAGGATTACAGCCCGGAAACCGGGGAGTTTACGGACGAAGGCTATGTCAAAGCGCTTGAAAAGCTTCAGGAACTTCTGCCGTACTTTACAAAGCACGTGAACTCCGTTGATCACGAATACGTGCGCCAGCAGTTTACGAGCGGCAAAGCGGCGATGATTTATGCGGAAACGGCAGAAATTAAGCTCGTCGAACCGGTCAATCTGGGCTTGTTTCCTTTCCCGAAAATCAGCGGCGAAAAGGGATCTCCCCGTGCACTGACCGGATCTCCGGAAGGATTTATGATTTCCTCAAAAACGAAGCACCCGAAAGAAGCCATGGAATTTCTTCAGTTTTTAACCTCGAAAAAAATGGGAGAGAAGCTGATAAAAGACGTCGGTAAATACAGCGCGGTTCAGGGAACGGCGACAGAAAACAATTCCACCCCGATCCAGCGTGAAGCCGTGCAGGATATCGTCCGCGCCGAAACAATGGTGCCGTGGTTTGATATGGATGTTGACGTTGAAATCGCCGATGTGTATGCGGCAGGCGTTCAGCAGATGCTCGGCGGCACAATGACACCGCGCGAGGTGATGAATTCCGTGCAGAAAGCGGCGCGTCAAGTCAAAGCGTCATCTGAATAGAACAGATTTCTTTGGAGAAAGGAGATGAGGATTTCCTTGGTCAGCCGAAAACGTTTCATTCCGTATCTGTTTCTCGCGCCCGCGCTGATTTTTCTGCTGTTCGTTTACATTCCGATTATTGAGAATGTGTTTTTCAGTCTGTTTGAATGGAGCTCATTTCAACCCGAAAAGACGTTTATCGGTTTGAAAAATTATATTGACCTGTTTCACGATCCCGTATTTTTTACAGCGCTCCGCAACAATGTGCTGTATGCGGTCATATCGCTGATTTGCCAGGTTGGCGGCGGCTTAATTCTGGCGGCCGTGCTGGAAGACAGATTGGTAAGAAAATGGTCGCCGTTTTTCCGCACGGTCTTTTTTCTTCCGGTCGTCATTTCCATGACCGTCATTGCGCTGTTGTTTGATTTTATTTATAACCCGGAAATCGGGCTTTTGAATCAGCTGCTGGAAGCCGTCGGACTTGATGAACTGACCCGGGCGTGGCTGGGCGATGAAAACACCGCTATGCTGTCTGTCATTTTTGTGTCTCAATGGCAGTCTGTCGGTTACATCGCCATGCTGTACATTGTCTCGATTCAGAGCATTCCTGCTGAATTATATGAATCGGCGCAGCTGGACGGAGCCGGAAAAATCCAGCAGTTTTTTCACATTACGGTGCCGCAGACGAAAGAAATGTCGTTTGTTGCTGTGGTGATGACGCTGACCGGCGCATTTACCGTATTTAATGAACCGTATATTCTGACCGGCGGAGGTCCGGGCAATGCTTCAGAAGTGCTGAGCACATTTTTGTATAAGAGCGCTTTTACAAAGGATATGATGGGCTACGCTTCTGCGATCGCGACGGTGGTGCTTTTGCTGACGCTTGCTCTGTCGCTTATTCAGATGAAATTCTTTAAGACCGGAAAGGAGGAGTAGCCGATGCTTCCTGAAAAGACGGACTTGCGTCATGCCCGTCAGGCCGTCAGAACAGGCGGAAAACCGAGAAAATGGTATGTCGGGGAAACGTCTGTGTGGCTGTTTCTCTTTATCTACCTCATTGCCGTTGCTTATCCGCTGTTATGGATGGCGGTCAGCGCCTTTAAAAGCTCGGATGAGATTTTTGAGCACAGCTGGTCGCTGCCCTCTGTCTGGCATCCCGAAAACTTCGTATCCGCATGGAACCAAGGGATTTCCGCTTATTTTATGAACAGTGTCATTGTGACCGTGCTGACTTGTCTCATCACCGTATTTGTGAGCGCCTGGGCGGCATACGGGCTGGCCCGTTTTCAATTTAAAGGAAAAGGGTTTGTGCTGATCATTTGTCTTGGCGGCTTGATGCTGACGCCGCAGGTCAGTCTTGTGCCGCTGTACTCCATTATCCAGTCATTGGGACTGTACAATACGTATTGGGCATTGATTCTTCCGTACGCCGCCTACCGTATTCCGTTTACCGTGATTCTGATCCGTTCCTATTTTTTGTCGATTTCCAAAGAGCTTGAGGAAGCTGCCTATCTGGATGGATGTACAAGTTTCGGAATATTTTTCAGAATATTCTTACCTATGAGCGTGCCGATTCTGGTGACATCAGGCATTTTGACGGCTTACCATACATGGAATGAGTTTATGTTTGCGATTATTTTTATCGATGATGAAAATTTACGGACGATTCCGGCCGGGCTGATGCAGTTCAGAGATGCGCTGCAGACGGATTGGGGCGTGCTGCTGGCCGGGCTGACGATTTCTGCTGCTCCGATCATCGCGCTGTTTCTATTGATGCAGAGATATTTTATCCGCGGCATTGCTGCGGGAAGCGTGAAAGGATAAGGAGGATGAAAAGATGAAACTGATAGCGGCCGGAGATAATGTAGTAGATTATTATCAGGATCAGGAGACGTTTTACCCGGGCGGAAATGCGTTAAACGTAGCCGTGCTTGCCCGGCGCTTAGGCCACGAAACTTCTTATATCGGGATTCTCGGCAGTGATGAAGCGGCGGATCACGTATTGAATGTGCTGAAACTGGAAAAGGTGAATGCCGATCTGATCCGCCGGGCATACGGAGAAAACGGGATGGCGGTCGTCACGCTTGATGAAAGAGGGGACAGGATATTTGCCGGATCAAATAAAGGCGGCGTGCAATCGCGTCTGACGCTCGCTTTTCAGGAGAATGACATCTCATTTATCGCCGGACATGATCTGCTGCATACGAGCGTATACAGCAGGATAGAACGTGACCTCCCGATGCTGAGCGGCCATGTGCCGATTTCCTTTGACTTCTCTGTAAAACGTGACGAAGCCTATTTAGAAGCGGTCTGTCCGTACGTGACGTATGCGTTTTTTTCCGGGAGTGATTTGAGTGAAAGTGAATGTATGCGGCTTGCCGAAAAAGCCCGCGGTTTCGGAGCGAAAATCGTCTGTCTGACAAGGGGGGAATATGGCGCGGTGTTATCGGATGGGGAACGCGTCTATCATCAGCCGGTGGTAAGAGCTGATATAATAGATACATTGGGCGCGGGTGATTCTTTTATCGCCGGGTTTCTTACCGATTTCTTCGAGCATCAGGATATTCGGCGAGCGCTTACTGCGGCCGCCGGGACGGCTGCCAAAACATGCGGAGGGTTCGGAGCGTTCGGTTACGGGCATCCCTACAGGCCGGGCGGCGGGAAAAGCAGTGAAAAAACGAGAATACGATAAGCATTGTCTCGTTTTTTATACTTGTTACGCATAGGGACTGTTAATGGTAAACGTGACGCGGTCGGTATGCATTAAAAACAGCGAGCTGTATATCGGCTTGTCTTTTGACATAAATGCGGTTTTGTCAATTTCAAAAAGCGCATCCCCGATATCACAAGCCAGATAGCGGCTTTCTTCCTGCTTGGCGTATACGACATTTAACAGCTTCGTATTATGGGTGGGCACCACCTGATAGTGCTGTTTCAAAATGTCATGCATCGACACGCCGCCTTTAATATGCTTGCCGATGTCGGGAAATAAACTGAGCGGATAGTGGGCGAGTTCGAATGAGAGCGGCTGGTCGTCGTGAAATAAAATGCGTTTTAATTCAAGAACGGGACTTTCGGAAGCGACGCGAAGTTTTTGGGCGATGGATTTAGGCGCTTCAATGGTTTCATGGGAAAGGATCTGGTGTTTCGGTTTTTTCCCCGTTGATTCCATAAATTCTGAGTAGCCGTTGACCGCGATGAGCTCCCGCTTCAGTTTAGGGCTTTTAACGAACGTTCCCTTTCCCTGCTGCCGGACGAGCCAGCCTTCTTCCACAAGATCAAGGATGGCCTTCCTGACCGTTATGCGGCTGACGTTGTACGTTTCGCACAGCTCATTTTCAGTCGGCAGTTTTACGGACGGCGAATAAACGCCCTTCTTGATATCGTCCGCGATAATTTGTTTCAGCTGAATATATAAAGGTTTCGAGCTCCCGTTATTTAACAATGGGACGGACCTCCTTTGTCAAGTAGTAGTACTATTATATGTATTATGACGTTATAATACAAATTTGCTTTTCATTTATGAATCTATCAGAAACCCCCGAACATTTTTAACATAACAGAAAGATGTGGCGGTTTCCAGTATTGGAGGAGGTTTCGAATGGCATCATTAACATTTGACCATGTCAAAAAAACATACGGCGCCCAATCGGCGGCAGTGAAGGATTTTCACTTAGATGTAAAAGATGAGGAGCTGCTGGTGCTAGTCGGTCCCTCCGGCTGCGGCAAATCTACGACACTCAGAATGATTGCCGGACTGGAGAGCATTTCTGAAGGGAAGCTTTATATCGATGGAGACGCGGTGAACGATCTGCCCCCGAAGGATCGCGATATCGCGATGGTTTTTCAGAATTACGCGCTGTATCCCCACATGACGGTGTTTGATAATATGGCGTTCGGTTTGAAGCTCAGAAAGCTGCCGAAAAAAGAAATCGCAGAGCGAGTCCGGACGGCCGCCGATATTTTGGAAATCGGGCATCTGCTCAAGCGGAAACCGAAGGCTCTCTCAGGCGGGCAACGGCAGCGGGTTGCGCTCGGCCGGTCGATCGTGCGGGAGCCGAAAGTGTTTCTGATGGACGAGCCGCTTTCCAACTTAGACGCGAAATTGCGAGTGACGATGCGCGCCGAAATCAGCAAGCTCCATCAGCGTTTGAAAGCGACCATCGTTTATGTGACGCATGATCAGACGGAAGCGATGACAATGGGCGACCGGATTGTCGTGATGAATGAAGGAGATATTCAGCAGGCCGCAAGCCCCCATGAGATTTATCATTATCCGGCGAATCTGTTTGTGGCGGGTTTTATCGGTTCTCCGAGTATGAATTTTATAAAAGGCGTCATTGAAGAAAGTCACGGGCAATGGTATTTTGCCGGTTCGTCCGTTCGTCTGCCCATTCCGAAAGAAAAAGCGGCTGTTCTTGTGCAGAAAGGATACAGCGGTAAGGAGATGATTGCGGGGCTGCGTCCGGAGCATTTGACGCTTGCCGGACAATCAGAGCACCCGCCTGAAGCGGTGTGCCGCGCTGTGGCGGAAGTATGTGAAAACTTAGGCGCGGAGATGTACGTTCATGCGGTGAGCGGAGATGACCGCATGACGATCCGTCTTGACGGCGCATCACAGGTGAAACCCGGCGATGCCATTCTGCTTGCGGTCAATATGAACCGGGCCGTCTTTTTTGATGCCGACACTGAAAACGCCGTATATTGAAAAAGGGAGCCTGATGATCGGGGCTCCCTTATCACTTCTTATGATACGATTACCAGATTTCGTCCGCCCATTCCGGATGGTCGATAAACGGATTGCGGTTATGCTGATAATCTTCGTAAATGATTTCGTTCCGCCGTTTTTCCTTACTGTCGACGGGGTCTTGTTGATTCCATTTGAGCAAAACGGACAGTTTTCCCATGTAAGGAGCTGAGCCGTTTCCGGTTTTATCATTCAGCTCAAGGTCGGGATACCCGTCTTCTCCTTCATAACGCACCGCCATGTAAAACAGCATGCGGGCGACGTCTCCTTTAACCTCATCGCGCGGCTCCCAGGAATCGCCGTCGTAATAATTGCCCGGCGCTTTCGGGTATTCTGAGCCGCCGTTATCAAAATCCATATTTCCTCTGGCGCTGTTCACCTGGACGTCCGCAGGGCGCAGATGATGAATGTCCGTCCCGGGACCGGCAGCTGTTCCGAAGTTTCCGTGTGACTTTGCCCACACGTGTTCGCGGTTCCAGTCCCCGACGCTGCCGCCGTTTTTACTTTTGGCCCGTGATTCCTGGGTGTAGAGCAAGATGACATTGTTCGGATTTGCCGGATCTTCGTCAGTTTCCTTCAATGCATTCCATACTTGGCTGTAAGACAGCTTTGCATGTCCGCTGATGATGCGGTGCAGGGCGCTCTTTAAGGCTGTTCCGCTTTTTCCGGAAGCTTCTTTGTAATATGTGTCCGTATCCGCAGACGGAGTGATGACAGCTGAGGCAGTTTGCGGAAAAAGAGTTGTGCCGCCGGCAGTTGAAACCGCCATCCGGCTGTACAGATTCGTGTCAGCCGGCGCGCCCGCAGAGGCTGACGGCGCGGCCCATCCAAAAATGAAAAACAGGCAGACAATCGGCAGAAACCAAAGTTTTTTTGTCATGACTTGCCCTCCTTTACCTCTATTATCCAAAAAATAAATCTAATATTCTATCTTTTTTGAAAAATGGTTCCTTCGGCTTATTGGTCAAAGTATCCGGAAAATCATTGATTTTTTAGAGGATATGATAATGAACTCGTTATGCGCTCCTTCTATAATGAAGATCATCTTGTCAGTTTTTCAGTTTAAAAGGAGGGCGTGTATGGAACATCAGCAGCTTTCGGCGGCGAATATCGGGATTTCCGATGACATACAATGGCTGTCTCAATTCGGCGCTTCCGCTTCCGGCGGAGTGACGAGGCTTTTATATACGAAAGAATGGATGGACGCCCAGCTTGCCGTCAAAAAGAAAATGGAGGCGTTCGGGCTGGAAACGGCATTTGACGATGTCGGAAACGTGTTCGGCCGTTTGGACGGCACAGAATCACCTGATGAGGTGATTCTGACCGGGTCGCATATTGACACCGTTATTGACGGCGGCAAATATGACGGTGCGTTCGGCGTGCTGGCGGGCATGCTGGCGATCCGGCATTTGCATGAGACGTGCGGGCGTCCGAAAAAAACGCTGGAGGCTGTGTCGCTCTGTGAAGAGGAAGGGAGCCGTTTTCCCATCACCTATTGGGGCTCAGGCAATATCACCGGTGCTTTCTCGCTTTCAGATGCGGAAACGCCGAAAGACGCGTCCGGCATTTCTCTGAAAGAAGCCATGCGGCAGAACGGCTTCGGTGCAGGCCGTTATCCAGCACCGCTGCGCACTGATATTAGTGCCTTTCTGGAAATACATATTGAACAGGGGCAAACGCTTGAACGATCGGGAAGGGATATCGGGATTGTCACCGGGATTGCCGGACAGAGACGCTATACCGTTACGCTTGACGGTGAATGCAACCATGCCGGCACCACTTCAATGAAATGGCGGAAAGACCCGCTCGCGGCGGGAAGCAGCATTATCCACGAACTGATGCTCTCAGCGGAAAGACAGCCGGAAGAGCTCCGCCTGACGTGCGGGAAAATGACGGTTGAACCGAATATGGCGAATGTCATTCCGGGCCGTATCCAGTTTTCCGTTGATATTCGCCACCCGGAGGAAGACGTGCTGGCAGCCTTCCATCAGAAACTGGTATCGATTGTTGAAAACATCAGCCGCAGCAAAGGAGTCAGGCCCGTTATTGATGAATATATGAGGATAGAGCCGGTTCAAATGGATCAGACCCTGACACGAACCGCAGCAGAGGCTGCAAAAGAGCAGGGGGCGGACCCGGAGAAAATCGTAAGCGGAGCGGGACATGACGCCCAGATGCTCGGCAGAACCTTTCCGGCCTGCATGCTGTTTGTGCCGAGCCGTGGCGGGATCAGCCACTCGCCGCTTGAATTCACACCCGCACATCAGCTTGAAACCGGCGTCCTTACGCTGGCGAATGTATTACATAAACTTGCCTATTAACGTAAAGGGGGAATCGGCGTGCCGACCAGAAAAGAATTGTGCATTCCGCAAAGAACGATTATGACACCGGGACCGACAGAAGCTGAACCGAGGGTGCTGAGGGCGATGGGCGCTCCGATTATCGGCCAGTTTGACCCGGCATTTACCGGCATTATGAACGAAACGATGCAAATGCTCCGTGAATTGTTTCAAACGGAAAACCGCTGGGCCTATCCGATTGACGGCACATCAAGAGCGGGGATTGAGGCTGTTCTCGCAAGTGTGATAGAACCGGGCGACAGCGTGCTCGTTCCGATATACGGACGCTTCGGATACCTGCTGACTGAAATCGCCGAGCGATACGGAGCGGACGTTCATACGATCGAGTGTGAATGGGGAACGGTCTTCCGGCCTGAAGAGATTATCAGCGAGATGAAAAAGATTTCCCCGAAAATCGTCGCTATGGTGCACGGAGAAACATCAACGGGGCGGATTCACCCGCTGAAAGAAATCGGGGAAGCGTGCCGCGCCCAAGACGCACTCTTTATCGTGGATGCCGTGGCCACGATCGGAGGCTGCGCCGTAAAAACGGATGAGTGGAAGATTGACGCAGTCATCGGGGGAACGCAAAAATGCCTATCGGTCCCTTCCGGAATGGCTCCGATTACTTATAATGACCGGACGGCCGCTGTCATTGCCGCGCGTAAAAAGGTAGAACGGGGCATTGCGACGGCGGCTGACGGCAACATGCTGTCCGGTCATCGGCCGGTTACGAGCAACTATTTTGATCTGAGCCAGCTCGAAGATTATTGGAGTGAAAGAAGGTTGAATCACCATACAGAAGCGACAGCAATGCTTTATGCGCTGCGGGAGGGTGTGCGTCTTGTCTTGGAAGAAGGACTTGAAGAACGGTTCCGCAGGCATCAGCATCATGAAAAAGCGCTTACGGCGGGACTTGCAGCGATGGGCCTTGATTTATTCGGCGATCCGGAGGCGAAGCTGCCTGTCGTCACATGTGTGCAGATTCCGCCGGAAGCAGACGGCGAATCGATCAGAAGGATGCTTTTGTCTCAATTCGGAATTGAAATCGCCAGCTCGTTCGGTCCGTTGCAGGGGAAAATTTGGCGAATCGGAACGATGGGCTACAGCTGCAGAAAGGAAAATGTACTGTTTGTGCTGGCCGGACTTGAAGCGGTTCTGATCAGACACGGAGTTGCCGTTAAAGCCGGTGAAGCGCTGCAGGCGGCCCTTAACATATATGATCTGCCGGCTGAAACCGGTGTGCTGTCATGAGACTTGAAAACGAGATTGAAATCATCTGGACTTTTTTCCCTTTTCCCCGTTATACTGAATGGTATAAAAAATGACAAATATGGAATGATCATCTGTTTGTCTGGGGAGAAGGTAAGAAATCATGGCGTACATGGGCCGATTGTCAATTTTAATGCTGAATATGTTTATTGCGATGCTTGGAATCGGATTGATTATTCCGATTATGCCCGCATATATTACCGAATTCGGAGCGACGGGGAGCACGATGGGTCTGCTTGTTGCGGCGGCGGGGCTTACACAGCTTTTATTTGCGCCTATTGCCGGGGAAATAACCGACAAATACGGACGGCGGAAACTGATTATTTTCGGCATCGCCGCCTTTGCCGTGTCACAATTGATCTTCGCTTTTGCCGGAAGCCTGTGGCAATTGTTCGCATCCCGCCTTTTGGGCGGAATGGGCGCGGCGTTTTTAATGCCGTCAATGTTCGCTTACATAGCGGATATTACGACCGAAGAAGAACGCGGGAAAGGAATGGGGCTGTTCAGCGCGGCGATGACGCTCGGTGTCGTCATCGGGCCAGGTGTCGGAGGCTATTTGGTTCATTACGGCATGTCTGTGCCGTTCATCGTGTCTGCAAGTCTCGCCTGCTTTTCAACGGTGCTTTCATTTTTCTTTCTGCCTGAAACGCTGGGACGTGAAAAGCAGCTGGAAGCCCGGGCAAAAACGGAAAAACGTGAGCATCTGTTTAAGCAAATGTCACGCGCGCTCAAATCGCCGTTCGCGTTTATGCTGATTCTGGTTTTTGTGCTGAACTTTGGAATTATGAACTTTGAATCCGTTTTCGGCCTTTACGTTGACCATAAACACGGATTTAAAGCCTCTGATATTGCCTTTATTATTACGGCTGCGGGTCTCATCGGCGTGTTTGTGCAGGCGGTCGGCGTCAGTTATCTCGTCCGCAGGTTCGGGGAAAAGCGCGTCATTAACGTGACGTTGATCGGGGCTGCTGCAGGACTTGTGTGGTGCCGGTTTGCGGGTTCATATTGGGCCGTTTTTGCCGCGGCAATCTTTTTCCTGACGCTGACATCGCTGCTCCGGCCGGCGGTTAATACGATGCTGTCGAAGCTCGCCGGTGACCAGCAGGGGTTTGCCGGAGGGATGAACACCTCATTCATCAGCTTAGCGAATATCGCCGGACCGTCAGCCGCCGGTTTTCTCTTTGACGTAAATATGGAATTTCCGTATATGCTGGGAGCGGCCATTCTCGCCATCAGTTTTCTGGCCGCGCTTGGCTGGGGAAAAAAGACACAGACCCGGCCGTTCACGCAGCAAGGATAGAATCAAAAGCCTCCGGGTATCCGGAGGCTTTTTGCTGATTGCCGTTTATTCTTTAGCTGTCTGCATCTCTGAAATTGCAGAGATGCGCATAGAAGGAAAATCATATCGAACGTCATTGTGAATTATAGGGAAATCAGTTGTTCCGTATGCTCAAGCATAGCGCGAATGGAAACCGGAACAGGTGTAGATAAAGGAAAACCAGCTTTATCGCTTGACGAGTCTGACGAATTTGATCTGCCGGAACGGTGAATCCGTTGTTGATTGTTGTAAAGTTTATGACGGCTCTTACTGATCTTTGAGTCCTTCTGAAGATCAGCATGAGCTACAGAAATTTTTAAAATGAATAGAAGAAGTCAGTGCTTATTTTATTCATCCCCCTGTTGTTCAGTTACACTTTCTAAGAGATTTTGAATTGTATCAATCACTTTTGTTTCTGGTGGTTCTGGCATGGCCTGCCTAACATCATCAGGTGCGTTTAACGGGGTATGAAACTGAGTTCCTTCATTCATCAGGTTGCCTAGAGTCTGTATTGACATTCTCATGCTATTAATAGATTCTTCTGAGTAGTTACCGGAACTTTCTAGATTTTTTGTTTCAGCATCAAGAGTTAATTTTAGCCTTTGTTTTATAGCATCTGTATACGTCTTCTTAAGCTCCAAATCAAGCTCTAAATGCTCTACTTCTAATTCCATTTTTCTTTGCGTTAAAGAAGCTTTTTGATAATTTATCGCCAGCTTAATCAATTGTCCAAATAATAGTAGTGATTCTTTATTGAATAAGATATCAACCCATAAAGAGCCAGTATCAAAATTTTGTAGTTGATATTTTTGGCCGTCACCAGTATTTTCTTCTATCTTTAAGCCGTTATGTAAAGCTTTTTCGAGCTTATCAAAAAACTCTTTCAGATCACTTATTTCTTTGTATTGAGGTAATCTAACACTTAATACATTTTCTTCATTTTCGGGTATAGAAATAGAAAGGAGTTTCTGATATCCTTCTATTTTTTCTTTAATTATATTAATAGTTGTATCAATTTCTCTGTATTCAGATATTTCTAATCTCATTGAATCATTTTTAGACCTAAAGTTATAGACAGATTCAAAACGTGATAATCGCTTTATATCTGCATCTAAAAAACCAAGTTTAGCCACTTGGTTAATCGCATTAAATGTCTTTTGTAATCCATAAACATCAGTTTTGGAGGAGTGTTGGATAGCCTTAGATTCATATTTTATTTTGTCTTTATATGTCCTAAGATTGCTCGTAATTCTCTTAGTCTCAAAATAAATGCCCCCTTTAGTCTTTATGAAAATACTACCACGGATATATAATAATTTGGTGGAAGAAAGATTATTAAAACAAATATCCATCTTAAATAGGATGCGGGAGAACACCCGCATCCCTGTCTCTAACGATTTCTTAACCGATCAGCCGCTGCATTCTCAGCGCGAGCCGCAGGCGCATCGTCGTTTCCGGATCTTTTAAGCTTTTGCCGAGCAGTTCCTCGCATTTTTCTAAACGATAGATCACCGTATTTCGATGGACGTACAGGCGCTTAGCCGTTTCTGAAATCTGGCAGTGGGTCTCCAGATAAACAGACAGCGTATGAAGCAGGCTCTGGTCCTCCTTTTGCCGGTCGGCCAGGCTTTGGAGGGTGGCTTCGTAAAATTTCTTCACATCTTCCGCCGGAAGCAGGCGGAGCAGCTCCGGCACGTCTTTGGCATGATAGATTTGAATAAACTCCGCGCTTCTGGACAAATGCCCGGATGAAATGGCGTCTGAAGCTTCAGTAAAAGCGTCAGGGACGTCGATCAGCTTTTGGCATATGTTTGAGATGCCGAAGGAGACAGTCCGTTTAAACTGCGTCCGGACCTGCTTTTGAAACTGCTCCAAAAAGCTGATGACAGACGCGTGCATTTCATTCCAGCTGTCTGTCGCTTCAATTAAAAGAATACCGACATTTCCTTTAATAAAGAGATGAGGGGGAAACGGAAAGGATGACAGCTCCCCTTCAAGCAGATCAAATACATGATCGGAAACGAGCTGATTTTCGGTAAAGCTGATCGTTTTCTCATTTCGGTCAAGCTTTCCGCAAATGCACATGTATTTCTGATCCCAGCGGAGCCGGAATTCTTTGGCGCGGCTTTTGATTTCTTCATGGCCGGTAAACGAGCGGTCGATGAAATTGCTGAAAAATTCATTGCGCGCCCGTCTGCCGAATTGTTTGACGGCATTTTCTTTCAGCAGTTCAAAGGAAATGACGTTGGCCGCCTGTTCAATTGTCAAAATCATGCCTTTATCAGCGGTCTGCACGAGCTCCGGAATCACCAGATAACCGCAGTTTTTTTCAACATTCAGAATCGGCAGGACAGAATACGCCTTTCTGTCGGACAGCATGGAAAAGCAGGTGAAATAAGGCCCGGAAAGGGAATAACAGATGTTTTTCAATAAAGACGTGTCAATGGGTATGCGGTGGGACGATGATAAGAGTTTTGTATGTTGATCCAAAAGCAGCACGGGAAGCCGGAGAATGTCTGAGAGCTTCTTAAGCAGGGATTGCAGCCCCTTGCCGCTCATGATGTGGTTTGTGAATTTTTTATGGGCGTAAATGGCCTGCTGGAGCTCATTTGAACGCATATCAAGAATATGGCTCAGTGTGGCGTTGACGATATCTCCGAGCCTGATGTCTTCCGGCAGCTCAATAATCGGAAATTCATACCGGTCGGCAAGTTCCGCGGCATCTTTCGGAATGACATTAAGATAACGCTTCGTCTTGATCCCCAGTCCCGCGCAGCCCCGTTTTGCCATGAGGCGGATCAAATCTTTCAACAGCTGCGGGCGGTCCTTCAAGTGGTAAGCCGTGGTGACGAGCAATTCGTTTTTATGTAAAAAATCAGCGATGTCCGGCGCATCCATCATGTTGACGTGCTGCACCTCCCTCCAGCCGCCGGATTTGCCTGCGATTAATGTTGCCCGCTCATAAGCGGGAATCTTCATCACGTCATAAATATTCATCAGTCAATCTCCTTTCAGGTTCTAAAGACAACCATTGGTTAATATGAATAAAAATCATCAAAAATTATAGCGGTTTTGCTGATGTATTACGATCATAGTAGCAGTAAACTGGCAATCATAGACGCATGTTGTGATAAATACTGACAGAAAAATCGTCATCCTTACAGGGAGGAAGATAAAATGGCCTATGACATAATTGTAAAGGGTGCGAAAGCTGTGCGAAAAGGCGGAACAGAGCGGGCTGATATCGCCGTCAAGGACGGGAAAATTGCCTTGATCGGACCCGGCATTGACGAAAACGCGGAACAAGTGGTGCAGGCGGACGGCATGTATGTGTTTCCGGGCGCGGTCGATTGTCACGTCCATTTCAATGAACCCGGCCGAGAAGAATGGGAAGGCATTGAAACCGGCTCAAACATGCTGGCTGCCGGCGGCTGTACGGCTTATTTTGATATGCCGCTTAACTGCATTCCTTCGACGGTAACTGCTGAAAACCTGCTGGCAAAGGCGGAAATCGCCGAACGGAAGTCAGCGGTTGATTTTGCGCTTTGGGGCGGTTTGATGCCCGGGTATACCGAACATATCCGGCCGATGGCAGAAGCGGGGGCAATCGGGTTTAAAGCGTTTCTGTCTAAATCGGGAACGGATGAATTTCAATCAGCCGATGAACGGACTCTTTTAAAGGGAATGAAGGAAATCGCGGCGTGCGGCAAGGTTTTGGCCCTGCACGCAGAAAGCGACGCCCTCACCCGATTCCTTGAAGCCGAGTACGCGCTCCAAGGGAAAATTGATGTCCGCGCTTACGCTTCCTCCCGTCCGGAAGAGGCCGAATGCGAGGCTGTGCAGCGGGCGATTGAATATGCAAGAGCGACGGGATGCGCGCTTCATTTTGTACATATCAGCACGAAACGGGCCGTGCTCTCCATTCAGCAGGCGAAAAAAGACGGATTGGATGTCACCGTTGAAACGTGTCCGCACTACTTATTATTCAGCTTTGAAGACTTCCTCAAAAAAGGGGCGGCCGCCAAATGCGCTCCGCCGCTCCGCTCAGAGGCTGATAAAGAGGAATTGATCGGGGTTTTGGCAGAGGGCCTGATTGATATGGTGTCTTCGGATCATTCTCCCTGTCATCCGTCTTTGAAACGCGAGGATAATATGTTCCTGTCGTGGGGCGGGATCAGCGGAGGCCAATTTACGCTTCTCGGCATGATTCAATTAGCGATCGATCATGGGATTCCGTTTGAACATGTGGCCCGATGGACGGCCGAAGCACCTGCCAAGCGCTTCGGGTTAACGAATAAAGGCCGGCTTGAAGAAGGATTTGACGCTGATTTTGCCATCGTCCGGCCGGAACCTTTTACCGTCACAAAAGAAACGATGTTTTCCAAACATAAGCAAAGCCTGTATGAAGGCCGCACCTTTCCATACCGAATTGCTGCAACCTACAGTAAGGGGCGCTGTGTGTATCAGGATGGCGGCCGTAAGCAGAGCGGGGCTTTCGGAACATTCCTGAAGCCTTCTGAAATAAAAGAGCCGATTCTCTGATGAGAATCGGCTCTTTTTTGTCGTTTGGAAAGCGGGTCTCGTGGTATCTTTTTATAAAAAGGAGTAAAGCACATTGTATGATCAAATCTTGAACATATTAACGGCATCCTGGTCGCGCAAGACTAGTACAAAATGGACGGAAGATTGCCCGGCCAAAGGCCAGTGCGGCGTGACGGCTTTAGTCATCCAAGATGTTTACGGCGGTGACATTCTCAAAACAAAAACCGGCACAAGCTGGCATTTTTATAACCGGATAGACGGGGAGATATATGATTTCACGAGCGGTCAGTTTTCAGAGCCGATCGTCTATCAGCACATTCTTTCATCCAGGGATGAGGCATTTTCGGACACCAATGAACATCAATACCGGTTCCTGAAAAGTGCATTCAGAAAAAACATGGAAACGGAAAGAGAAAAACACCTGTGATAAACTAGAGTGAGAGGTGAAGGATTGTGATTTATATCGGACTGACGGGGTGGGGGGATCATGACAGCATCTATCCGCCTAAAACAGCGGGCCCGCAAAAACTGCAGGCGTATTCCTCCCATTTTCCCATCGTTGAGCTGGACGCGAGCTTTTACGCGATACAGCCCGCCCGCAATAATGAAAGATGGGTCAAAGAGACGCCGGAATCTTTTCAATTTGTCATTAAGGCATATCAAGGAATGACGGGCCATCAGCGCGGCGATATTCCCTATGAATCGAAGGAAGAAATGTTTGAGGCGTTTAAGCTGTCATTATCGCCGTATATAGAGCATGGAAAGCTTGCCATGGTGCTGTTCCAATTCCCGCCGTGGTTTGACTGCAAGAAAGAAAACGTCGCATATTTAAGATGGTGCAGGCAGCAGATGGGCGATATCCCGTGCGCGCTTGAATTCCGCAACCGGTCTTGGTTTTCCCCGCCATTTTATGAACAGACGCTTTCCTTTATGAAGGAGGAAGGCTGGATTCACAGCATATGTGACGAGCCGCAAATCGGCGAGGGCAGCATTCCGACCGTCCTGAAAGCAACGGATGAAGAAAAAACGCTTGTCCGTTTTCACGGACGGAACAAACAGGGCTGGATCAAACCAGACGGCGGACAAAACTGGCGTGAGGTCAGATATTTATACCGCTATAACAAACAGGAGCTCAAAGATTGGAAAAACAATCTTCAGGAGCTGAAAAAGCAGTCGCGCAATCTGTATGTGCTCTTCAACAATAACTCAGGCGGAGACGCCGCCGATAACGGCCTTGAGATGCTTGAAATGTTAGATATCTCATATACCGGGCTTGCTCCGAAGCAGCTCGACCTATTCAGCTAGAAAAGAGGTTTCAAGACACATGTCTTATCTTATTTTGATCATATTAGGATTTATCGCGGGAACGGTCGGCAGCCTGATCGGGCTTGGGGGAGGAATTATCATCGTGCCGGCAATGCTCTATTTAAGCACGATGACTCCGTTTTTCCATGACGTAACACCGCAGACTGCCATCGGCACGTCCCTTTTGGTGATTATTTTTACGGGCCTGTCATCAACTCTGGCCTATATGAAATATAAAACCGTTGACTACAAAAGCGGACTGATCTTTTTTATCGGTTCCGGCCCGGGAAGCATCATCGGCGCGTATTTGTCTAAACTTTTTAATGCGCATACGTTTTCCGTCTGGTTCGGACTTTTTATGATTTTGATTTCCATTACATTAATGCTGAAGGCGAAAGCAAAACCGGTCAATAAAGCGCATAAAGGCATGATCCGGACATATGAGGATGAATCGGGTGAGCTTTATACATATTCGTACCGTATTTTCACCGGTATCGTGATTGCCTTTTTCGTCGGTTTATTGGGCGGTCTTTTCGGCATTGGCGGCGGCTCTCTTATGGTTCCGGCCATGATGCTGTTATTTTTGTTCCCGCCGAAAGTGGCTGTGGCGACGTCAATGCTCATTATTTTCTTTTCCTCCGTGACGGGTTCCGTGTCACATATCGCAGAGGGCCATGTCAATTGGCTGTATGCGCTGTGCCTCGTTCCGGGCGCGTGGTTCGGCGGCAAAATGGGCGCGTGGGTCAATAAGCGGGTGCAGACGAAAACGATCGTGCTTTTCATGCGGGTCGTCTTGATTTTGATCGGCTGTGAATTGATTTATCAAGGGATATTCAGCTAAAAGGTAGGAGAGATGGTATGTTAGAGAAGCTCCGTTTATATCATACGAATGATTTGCACAGCCATTTCGAAAATTGGCCGAAAATCGTACATTATATTGAGCAGAAGAGAAATGAACATGAAAAAGACGGGGAGGAAACACTCGTATTCGACATCGGCGATCATATGGACCGATTCCAAATGATAACTGAAGCGACCTTCGGCAAAGCGAATGTCGACTTGTTAAACCGGCTTGAGATCGATGCGGCTGCCGTCGGGAATAATGAAGGAATTACGCTGCCTCACGATGAGCTGGCGGATTTATATACCCATGCCGCGTTTCCCGTCATTGTGTCCAACCTGTTTGACGCGGATGGACAGCGGCCGGAATGGGCCGAGCCCTACGTGATCAAAACGCTGAAAAACGGGATGACCGCCGGCATACTCGGCGTCACGGTACCGTATTATCCCGTCTATCAAAAACTCGGCTGGACGGTGACGGATGCGGAAAAAAGCATTCAAGAATCACTTGACGATATCAAGGGCAAAGCGGATATCATCATTCTGCTTTCTCATTTAGGCCTGATCGATGACCGGGCCGCAGCGGAAAAATTTCCGGACATCGATGTCATTCTTGAATCACATACGCACCACCTTCTTGAGGACGGACAGGACATAAACGGCGTATTGCTTGCATGTGCGGAGAAATACGGGAACTATGTCGGCTGTGTCGAGCTGACGATAGAAAGTGAATCACGAACCATTGTCAGCAAACAGGCGTCTGTACAGAAAATGGCTGATTGGCAAGGGGAATCTGAAGATACGGCGGCTTTTCTGAAAGAGAAAGAACGGGAAGCGGAAAACCTGCTCTCCGAACAAGTCGCCAACCTGAATGAAGAAGCCGGCGTGAAGTGGTTTGAGGAATCGCCGCTCCCGCTTCTATTAGCCGAAGCGCTGAAAAGCTGGTGCGGCTGTGAAGTCAGCATGGTGAATTCAGGCGTTATTTTGGGGCCTTTACAGAAGGGGCCTGTCACAAAGCTTGATCTGCACCGTATCTGCCCTCATCCGATCAATCCGGTGGCCGTTCGTCTTTCAGGCAGAGAACTTCAGGAAACAATCAGCCAGGCCGCCTCGGAACAAATGGAGCAGCTGCGGATAAAAGGCCTCGGCTTCCGCGGGGAAGTGATGGGCAGGATGGTATATGCCGGAGCGGAGGCAGAGGCCGGCATTCTTGAAGACGGTGTGACGCATCTCCTCAATGTGAAAGTGAACGGAGAAGAGATTGATCCGGAGCGGATATACTCGGTTGCCGTTCTCGATATGTTTACACTCGGAAAGCTGTTCCCTTACATCCGCGATTCAAAAGAAAAGCAATACTTTATGCCGGAGTTTTTAAGGGATCTGCTCGCCTGGAAGCTCGCGCAGCAGCCGTAATGTCATGTAGCTGCCCGCCGTTCCATTTCACCCGAATGAGTGAAAGCGGGACTTTTTAAGAGTGAAAATAAAATACTATGTCCCCTCTTACAAGCATACATTGTGATATGTAAGGGGGGATTTTTCTTGCCTAGATACCGGAGCGCTCTTCGCAAGAGAGGGCCTTTGCCTTTTCGATATGTGCTTCTTCTGTCGTTTGCTTTTTTTATCATATCGACGGTCATCAGCCTTTGGATGATCAACTCCTCAATCAAACCGGTGCTGATGAACATAGGAGAAATGGAAACCAAACGGGTGGCGACAGAGGTCATTACGGAATCCATTGAAGAATACATGTCTCACAGCGACAATGTGAAAGATATGGTCGATATGAAAACGGATGAAAACGGAAAAGTCACAACGATGGATTTTAATACACAAATGGTCAACAGTATGAAGGCGAAAGTGACAAAGCAGCTTCAGGCTCATCTGAAGGAAGCGGAGTCGAACAATAAGCAGCGTGAAACAGAAAAAGGCGCGAAAACGGCCGATGAAATTATGATCGATATTCCCTTAGGGCAGGTCACGGGAAACAGCATTCTCGGAAATCTGGGGCCGAAAATCCCCGTGCGCTTTAACCTGATCGGTGATGCGTTAACTGATGTGAAAACAAAAATAAAGCCGTACGGCATTAACAATGCCCTGATCGATATCAGTATTTTTGTGGAAATAAAAGTGAAGGTCATTATTCCGTTTGCCAGTAAGACATCAGTCGTGACAAATAATATTCCGGTCTCCATTAAAGCGATTCAAGGAGAGGTGCCGCAGTTTTATAACGGAAGCGGCGGGTCAGGTGTGACGCCTTCCGTCCAGCTGCCGAGTGAAAAACAGAAGAAAGATAAATAAAAACACACAGCCGCAATCTTTCCTGGCGGCTGTGTGTTTACTTTTTCCTGCGGATTTCTTTTCGTTCCCATGCCCTTAAATGGGGATACGGATCAAAAGACCATTCCGATCTGCCGTTATCTTTATACATCCCGTAGTGAAGATGCGGCGGAAATTTTCCCGCGGTGCCCGGCGGTCCGTATCCGGAACTGCCGACAGAGCCGATCACCTCTCCGGGTTTGACGATCCGGCCTTTATGCATACCTTTTGCAAAGCCGTTCAGGTGAGCGAAGTAGTGATACGTGTTATTGATATCCCTGATGCCGATTCTCCAGCCGCCGAAACGGTTCCAGCCCTTCATTTCAACAATACCGTAGCAGGTCGATCTGACGGGGAGCCCGTAATGAGCGAACAGATCCGTTCCTTCGTGAATCCGGCGCCCGCCGAAACCCCGTGCGGCGCCCCATGTGCTGCGGTAGCTGTAATCCGTCTTCACGGGAAGCGGAAAAGCGTGCTCTCCGAGATCAAGGCGGCCGAACGTTTTAAACAGTGTCATGAATTCGGTGATAATGCCGACCGTCTGATCACGGCGGTAATAATTCCAGAGACCGATGCGGATATGGTCAAGATCGGTTCCGAATCCCGCTAAATACTGAGCAAATGTATAAAGGATATCCTCATCATTGCTTACCTCGGCTTTTCCGTCGCCGTCGCCGTCCAGGCCGATCCCGTCAAATACTTTAATGCTGAGAGGCGCATCGTCCTTAGGATTTGGATTTTCAGGGCCGCTCCACAAATGATCCGGAATATAAATGCTGATGATTCCCGCTTTTTCCGGCAGATCCTTTCGGTTTGAGCGGACATTTTCTTCATATTGATCAACTGCCGCAAGCACATACCAAGGAATCTGCGTGACTGCTTCGGCTTTGCGGTACAACTGCATCCGTTCGCCGTAAACAGGAGCCGATTGTTCTTTCCCGCTTGCGGCCGGACAGAAAACTGAAAAAAGGAGAAGAGCAGATAACAGAACTTTCACAACATGATCTCCTTTCAGGATTGAATACAAATAGTTTGCGGCAACAATCCGAGAAAATGTAAGTAATTCTCTTCCCTTGTCGAGAAATTTTTCCTATGTTAAAGTGACTATTGAATAGAAATCCGCAAGTTTTATATCCATCGTGAAATAGAAATTTTTCGCACACGAACATGAATAAAGGGATAATGGAGATGATGGGGAAATGGCAAAGAAAGACGAGCATCTGAGAAAGCCGGAATGGCTCAAAATAAAGCTGAACACGAATGAAAACTATACGGGTCTGAAAAAATTAATGCGTGAAAATAATCTGCATACCGTATGTGAAGAAGCAAAATGCCCGAACATCCATGAATGCTGGGCTGTCAGACGTACGGCGACGTTCATGATTCTCGGTTCCGTCTGTACGAGAGCATGCCGCTTCTGCGCTGTAAAAACGGGTCTGCCGACCGAGCTGGATCTGCAGGAACCGGAACGCGTAGCTGATTCCGTCGCGCTGATGAATTTAAAACACGCCGTCATCACGGCCGTAGCGCGTGATGATCAGAAAGACGGCGGAGCAGGCGTCTTTGCGGAAACGGTCCGGGCGATCCGCAGAAAAAGTCCGTTCACGACAATTGAAGTGCTGCCATCCGATATGGGCGGAAATTACGACAACCTGAAAACATTAATGGATACCCGTCCTGATATTCTGAACCACAACATTGAAACCGTCCGCCGCCTGACACCGAGAGTCCGGGCCCGCGCAACATATGACCGTTCTTTGGAATTCTTGCGCCGTGCGAAAGAAATGCAGCCTGACATCCCGACGAAATCAAGCATTATGATCGGTCTCGGCGAAACGAAGGAAGAAATTATTGAAGTGATGGACGACCTGCTTGCGAACAATGTCGACATCATGGCGATCGGCCAATACCTGCAGCCGTCGAAAAAACATTTAAAAGTCCAAAAATATTATCATCCGGACGAATTTGCCGAACTGAAAGAAATCGCGATGCAAAAAGGCTTCAGCCACTGTGAAGCAGGCCCGCTTGTCCGTTCTTCCTACCATGCGGATGAACAAGTGAACGAAGCGTCTAAAAAACGCCAGGCCCAAGCATAAGATAAGCCGAAAAAACCCAAAACGCCGCAGGTTTTGGGTTTTTTGTGATGGAGCCGTTTTTGCAGGGAAAAATCATTCTTGAATAAGGATCGTCTGAACCGCTACACTGGATATAAAGAGGAAAAATTCTCCGTCCGTCCGAACCGTCTCATTTTGCAATTGATGGACAGAAGTCAATGAATTATGATAGTAAAGAGTGATAAAAGAGGTGAAGACATGATTCTTATTCAAAATGCCGAGTTTGAACTCGTACACGATTTTAAAAACGGCTTTAATGAAGAAGCGTTCAAAGCCCGCTATTCAGAAATATTAAATAAATATGATTACATTGTGGGAGACTGGGGATACAGTCAGCTGCGGCTCAAAGGCTTCTTTGATGACCAGAATCAAAAAGCAACCTTTGAAACGAAAATCAGCACATTGGACGAATACATTTACGAATACTGCAATTTCGGCTGCGCGTATTTTGTTTTAAAACGAATCAGAAAATAATTGATGCAGAAGGGGATGCTGTCACGTGTATTTTGTTGACAGAAATAATATCGAACAAACACTCCGTTTTTTTGAGACCCAGCTGGCGCTGTTTGACAGCACGCCTGCATGGGAGAGCGAGATCGAAAAAAGGGCGCTTGAGCGGATCAGCCATCTTATGATCGAATGCATTCTCGATGTCGGAAATGATATGATTGACGGCTTTATCATGCGCGATCCGGGCAGTTATGACGACATCATGGATATTCTGACGGATGAAAAGGTGGTAGCTGAGGATGAAGGAAATAAGCTGAAGCAACTGATCTCTTCCAGAAAGCAGCTTGTCCAGGAATATCAGCACGCCGATTATCAAGAGCTGTTTACGCTGATCACGTCAAACAGAGATGTGCTGAAAGCCTTTCCGGCCCGTGTAAGAACCCATCTGGAAACAGAATTAGGGCCTGTTTCCGCATTTAAATAACAACGAGTGAGAAAATCCACAGGAGTGTTGAGTATGAAGGATTATAAAGGATATTTGATAGATTTGGACGGCACAATGTACAACGGGACGGAAAAAATCGAAGAAGCGTGTGAATTCGTGAGAACGCTTAAAGCGCGCGGCATTCCGTATTTATTCGTGACGAACAATTCTTCCCGGACGCCGAAGCAGGTGGCGGACAAGCTGATGAGCTTTGACATTCCGGCATCTGAAGAGCAGGTCTTCACGACGAGCATGGCGACTGCGCAGCATATCGCCCAGGAGAAAAAAGACGCGTCGGTGTATGTGATCGGCGAAGAAGGCATCCGTCAGGCCATTGAAGAAAACGGGCTGAGCTTCGGAGAAGAAAACGCGGACTTTGTCGTTGTGGGAATCGACCGCGGCATTACATATGAAAAGTTGGCAACGGGATGCCTTGCGATCAGAAACGGCGCCCGGTTCATTTCAACAAACGGCGACGTCGCCATTCCGACTGAAAGAGGACTTTTACCAGGGAACGGTTCGCTCACATCCGTTTTGACGGTGTCAACGGGCGTTGAGCCTGTCTTTATCGGCAAGCCTGAATCCATTATTATGGAACAGGCGATGCGTGTGCTCGGAACGGATATTTCCGAAACACTCATGGTCGGCGATAACTATGCAACGGATATTATGGCCGGCATCAATGCGGGCATGGATACGCTGCTGGTTCATACCGGAGTGACAAAGCGTGAGCATATGGCAGATTACGGCCAAAAGCCGACATATGCGATTGACTCTTTAACCGAATGGATTGAACATCTATAAAAAAAGGGACGGCCATGACGGCCGTCCTTATTCTGTATTTCTTGCGCTGTGAGCAAGCCGGCTTGAAGCCGCTGCTGCGATTGCGCCGACGATATCATCAAGAAACGTATGGCATTCGCCCGTAGATTTATCATTTAACCGCCCGAGAATACCGGGTTTTTCTTTGTCAATGTAGCCGTAATTCGTAAAGCCGATTGAGCCGTATATATTCACGATAGAGAAGGCGAGCACCTCGTCAACCCCATACAGGCTTTCATCAATCGCCAGAATGGTCTGAAGCGGTTCAGACAGCTTTTTTTGTTCGGCGAGCACATCTAATTCTATTCCTGTTAAAATGGCGTTTTGCACTTCGCGTTTTGCGATGACACGATCCACATTGAGCCTGCATACTTCCATCGTCAAATCAGGATGATATTTTTTTTGAAGGAAATACACCAGCTCGGCAATATCGTCCGTCTCAACCCCCCGTTCTTTTAGACGCGCCCTGGCGACAGCTTCCACCTGATTCAGTTGTTCCTTTTCTGACATTTGCTTCACCCAATCTTTTTTTACTAGTTTATACAACACTCTTCCGATGTGTACGATGTTTCTCCACTTGATTCAAAGGATTACAATATGTATTCATAATTCCGCCGGCGTATGACTACGATGTGAATAGCTCTAATTTTTCAGGCAGGTGATTATGATGAAAAGCATCATTAAAGAAAAGTACGGCATCCACGTCAGACAGCTTTCCGTTTATCAGAAATACCAATGCTTCCAGACGCCTAATTCCTTCTTTCTTATAATTCCCGTTTCCGGGTTTTCGCAATCAGAGCTGACGGAGCTTTACTACATGAGTCAGTATTTACAAGAACAAAGTGACCCATACGTTTCAGTGTTTATCTTTACGAAGGAAGGAGAACTGACCTTTGAGGACGAAGGCAAAACGTATGCGCTCTTAAAAGCGCCGATTCCCGTCTCAAACCGGTCGTTTTCTGTCGGAGGGGAGCTTGCCGAATTTCACAGAAAAGGGCGGGGTTATCCGTACGAAGTGAAAGAAGCGGGCAGGATCGGCCAATGGAAGGACTTATGGGGAAAACGGGTGGATCAGCTGGAATCATTCTGGATGCAGAAAATTCATATGTCTCCGCTTGAACCGTTCGAAAAGAAAATGATCGAAGCATTTCCTTATTATTCAGGCTTAGCGGAAAACGCCATTCAATATTTAGTGGATACGGAGCTGGATGACAATCCCGGCGCAGAAGACTCGGGGACAATCTGCCATCAGCGGATGGAACGGGATACCTGGTCGGAGGAATCATTGATCCGCATTCCGGGCGATTGGGTATTCGACCATGCTGCCCGTGATATTGCGGAATATATGCGCAGCACATATTTGTATCATCGGGACGACCTGCTCAAAGATGGGTTTTTGTTTCTGCAGGAATATGAGCAAGTTACGCCGTTATCCTCCTTTTCCAAACGCCTGTTTTACAGCCGCCTGCTGTTTCCGCTCCATTTCTTCGAGACGGTGGAGAGCTATTACATTTCTCATGATTCTGAAAAACAGTATTACGAAGAGCAGCTTGACTACATTCTTGCCGACTGCACCCGCTATGAACAGTTTTTACAGACATGTCACAACATGATGAATGTCAGGTCGGCGCAGGTTTTTGTCCCGCCTGTGGCGTGGCTCGGGAAAGGAATCAGTTCGTAAGAAAATATGACGTAAAAATATTTAGAAAATAGGGAATCTTGTCATATCAGTGTGTTAAGCGTTTTCATAGCCGTAGAAACAATATTCAGCCGCTTGTCAAAACAAATGCGGGCTTATATAATATTTGTAACTTAAATGTCTGTGAAGGGTTAACAATTGTCCTTTTCTAGTGGACAAAAGGAAGAAAGGTGGAGTTTCTCTTTGGAAGCGATTCGTATTGGACTGTTAGGACTGGGAACCGTGGGAAGCGGAGTCGTCAAAATTATACAAGATCATCAGGATAAGCTTATGCACCAGGTCGGCTGTCCGGTGACGATCAAAAAAGTGCTAGTTAAAGATATTGATAAAAAACGAGACGCAGATCTGCCGAAAGAAGTGCTGACGACAGAGGTCTATGATGTGATCGATGACCCTGAAGTCGACGTGATTATTGAAGTCATCGGCGGTGTCGAACAGACGAAGCAATATCTTCTTGATGCCTTGAAAGCGAAAAAACATGTTGTGACCGCAAATAAAGATCTGATCGCCGTATACGGGTCAGAGCTTTTAGCCGCCGCAAAGGAAAATGGCTGTGACTTGTATTATGAAGCGAGTGTCGCCGGCGGAATCCCGATTTTACGCACGCTCGAAGAAGGCCTTTCCTCTGACCGGATCACAAAAATGATGGGAATCGTCAACGGAACGACAAACTTCATCTTAACGAAAATGATTAAAGAAAAAAGCCCGTATGAAGAAGTGCTGAAGGAAGCGCAGGATCTCGGATTCGCGGAAGCGGACCCGACCGCCGATGTAGAAGGGCTCGATGCCGCGCGCAAGATGGCGATTTTAGCCCGTCTCGGCTTCTCTATGAATGTCGATCTGGACGATGTCAAAGTAAAAGGAATTTCCCGGATAACGGATGAAGACATCAGCTTCAGCAAACGGCTCGGCTATACGATGAAGCTGATCGGCATCGCCCAGCGTGATGACAATAAAATCGAAGTCAGCGTTCAGCCGACACTGCTCCCGGATCATCATCCGCTCTCTGCGGTGCATAACGAGTTTAATGCCGTTTACGTGTACGGAGAAGCCGTCGGCGAAACGATGTTTTACGGCCCCGGAGCCGGAAGCATGCCGACTGCGACATCGGTCGTTTCCGATCTGGTCGCGGTCATGAAAAACATGCGTCTCGGCGTAAACGGAAACAGCTTTGTCGCCCCGCAGTTTGAAAGAAATCTGAAGCAGCCGTCTGATATCTATGCCCAGCAGTTTTTAAGAATTCACGTCAAAGACCAGGTCGGCTCTTTTTCAAAAATCACATCGGCCTTCTCAGAGCGCGGCGTCAGCTTTGAAAAAATTCTGCAGCTGCCGATCAAAGGCCATGACGACCTCGCGGAAATCGTCATCGTCACGCATCATACATCGGAAGAAGATTTCAGTGACATTCTGCAAAACTTAAATGACCTCGAAGTCGTACAAGAAGTAAAAAGCACATATCGCGTAGAAGGGAACGGTTGGAGCTAATGTGGAAAGGACTCATCCATCAATATAAAGAATTTCTGCCGGTGACGGATCAGACGCCGGCCCTGACATTGCATGAAGGCAACACGCCGCTGATTCACCTGCCGAAACTTTCCGAAAAGCTCGGAATTGAACTGCATGTGAAAACAGAGGGCGTTAATCCGACGGGATCCTTTAAAGACCGCGGCATGGTCATGGCGGTCGCCAAAGCGAAAGAAGAAGGCAATGATACCATCATGTGCGCCTCTACAGGGAACACATCCGCGGCAGCTGCGGCATACGCGGCGAGAGCCGGCATGAAATGCATCGTCATCATCCCGGACGGAAAAATCGCCTTCGGAAAACTTGCGCAGGCCGTCATGTACGGTGCGGAAATCATCGCGATTGACGGAAACTTTGACGACGCGCTGGCCATCGTCCGGTCGATTTGCGAAAAATCACCGATTGCATTAGTGAATTCAGTAAACCCTTACCGGATTGAAGGGCAAAAAACAGCGGCCTTTGAAGTATGCGAACAGCTCGGCGAAGCGCCGGACATTCTGGCGATCCCGGTAGGAAACGCCGGGAATATCACGGCCTACTGGAAAGGGTTCAAAGAATACCATGAGAAAAACGGCACCGGACTTCCGAAGATGCGCGGTTTTGAGGCGGAAGGTTCTGCGGCTATCGTCCGCGGCGAAGTCATTAAAAATCCAGAGACCGTTGCGACGGCAATCCGAATCGGGAATCCTGCCAGCTGGGACAAAGCGGTGCTCGCTGCGGAAGAATCAGCCGGAAAAATTGATGAAGTCACAGATGAAGACATTCTTCACGCTTATCAGCTGATTGCCCGTGAAGAAGGCGTGTTTGCCGAACCGGGCTCCTGTGCATCCATCGCCGGCGTTTTGAAACAGGTAAAATCCGGTGAAATTCCAAAAGGCAGCAAGGTTGTCGCAGTTTTGACCGGAAACGGCCTGAAAGATCCGAACACGGCTGTAGACGTATCTGACATAAAACCGATTACGCTGCCGACAGATGAGGACAGTATCCTGGAATACTTAAATGGAGCGGCGCGTGTATGAATGAGGCGGAGATGCTGTTTTCCATTACGGTTCCGGGAAGCACCGCCAACTTAGGGCCTGGGTTTGATTCCATCGGGATGGCGCTCAGCAGGTACTTGAAGCTTTCGGTTTTCCGAAACGATGAATGGCAGTTCTCGGCGGAAACCGAAACTGTCGCGGGCATCCCTCAAGGAACGGACAACCTCATCTATCAAGTCGCCAAACGGACGGCTGACCGCTATCAGAAAGAGCTGCCGCCCGCCCATGTCAAAGTATGGAGTGACATCCCCCTTGCACGGGGTCTCGGAAGCAGCGCGGCCGCTATCGTCGCCGCCATTGAGCTTGCGGATGAGTTATGCGGCCTGCAGCTGTCTGAAAGCGACAAGCTGCACTTAGCCAGTCTTGAAGAGGGACACCCTGATAATGCCGCTGCTTCTCTTGCAGGAGGGCTTGTGATCGGCCTTCACGAAGAAGATGAAACACATATCGTGCGTGTTGCCGAAGCGGATATCGATGTTGTGGCAGTGATTCCGTTTTACGAAGTTCTGACCAGGGACGCAAGAGACGTGCTCCCGAAAGAGCTGCCTTACCGGCACGCCGTTAAAGCAAGCGCCGTCAGCAACCTTCTCGTTGCTGCGATCATGTCAAATGACTGGGCGCTCGCCGGGAAAATGATGAGAAAAGACATCCTCCATCAGCCGTACCGCGCCATGCTTGTTCCTGAGCTTTCAAAGGTGGAACATGCGGCCGAAATGAAAGGCGCTTACGGAACGGCGCTGAGCGGAGCGGGACCGACGATTCTTGTCCTGATTGAAAAAGGAAAGGGAGAAGAGCTGAGAAAACAGCTTTCTGAGCATTTCCCCCACTGTGAGATTGCGGCGCTTACCGTCCCGTCAGAAGGAAGCGTAATTGAACGGAATCCTTTAGAACAGGTGAAAAGTGTATAATGATAAAAAAGCGTTCTTCCCATCAGAGAAGGACGCTTTCTTTTTCTGGAGAAGGATTTTTATTTAGGGAAGCGAAATAAAAAAGAAAAGGAGGAGAAACGATTGAAAAAACTCATAACCGAGGAGGACATTGCGACTCTCGTATCCGTGACAGACCCGCAATATGCCCCTGACGGCAGAAGAGCCGCTTACGTCCGGACAACAGTCAATCATAAGCGTGATTCCTATTCCTCAGCCATTATGGTATATGACACAGAATCCGGCATCTCAAACCCGTGGACTTTCGGGGACAACAGAAATACAAGTCCGCGGTGGTCACCTGACGGACGGCGCCTCGCCTTTGTTTCTGACAGGGAGAACGGCGTCCCTCAGCTGTACATCATCAACGCTGCCGGAGGAGAGGCGGAGCAGGCGGCCGATATTCCTTGGGGCGTATCAGATCCGATATGGGCGCCCGACGGCAGATCCGTGCTTGTGTCCGTCAGTCTGACATCAGCGGAGCGCGCCGATGAGAAAGAAAAAAAGAAGCATGACGAGTATGAGCCGGTTGACATTCAGTCATTAACATATAAACGTGACGGGAAAGGCCTGCTGAACGGAAGCTGGGCCCAGCTTGTGCTGATTCATCTTGAAACGGGGGAGATTCGGCAGCTGACGGATCATGAAGCGGATCATTATGGCGCGGCCTTTTCACCGGATGGCAGGCAGCTTGCGTTTACCGCCAATTTATGCGAGCCGGGTGACGCCGGAAAGCCGAGCGATGTCTATCTGATGAATCTGGCGGATGGAAGCCTGAAGCAGATTACGCCGCACCGCGGTTCTTTCGGTTCCTGCGTGTTTTCACCGGACGGTTCTTATATCGCGATGCTGGGCCATGAAAATGAATTTCGCAATGCGACTTTAGAGAAAGCGTGGCTGTACGACGTGAAAACTGAGCGGCTGTCCTGCCTGACCGACATGCTGGATGTTCATTTGAGCGATGCGCTGATTGCGGATTCAATCATAGGAGGAGTGACGCCCCGGCCGGTATGGACAAACGACGGGCAGGGTTTTTACGTTCTCGGGAGCGAGCAGGGAAGCACCGGTATTTATTATATCTCGATTGACGGCCTCGTATATCCGATCCGACTAGAAGAAGAGTATGTGAACGGTTTTGCTTTTCATCCTGATCAGAAAAGCTGTATCGCTGTTATTGCCAAACCCGCACAGCCTTCCGAGCTTTACAGCATTTCGCTCGAAGATGGGGAAGAGAAGCAATTGACATCCGACAATGATCGGTTTATTGAGGAGCGCATCATATCCGTGCCGGAAAAGCTGCAATATGAAACAAAGGACGGGCTGACGGTAAACGGCTGGTTTTTAAAGCCCGCCGTTTTTGAAGAGGATCAAACTTATCCGCTCATTCTATACATACACGGCGGGCCTCACATGATGTACGGCCATACGTATTTTCACGAATTCCAAGTGCTGGCCGCACAAGGATATGCTGTCGTGTATGTCAACCCGAGAGGAAGCCACGGCTACGGGCAGGATTTTGTCAATCGTGTCAGGGGTGATTACGGAGGCGGAGATTACCGTGATGTCATGCAGGCGGTGGATGAAGCCGTTCAGGCGTATCCGTTTATTGACAGCGGCCGTCTCGGTGTGACGGGCGGAAGCTACGGAGGGTTTATGACAAATTGGATTGTCGGGCAGACCGGCCGTTTTAAAGCAGCCGTCACGCAGCGCTCCATTTCAAATTGGTTCAGCTTCCACGGTGTCAGCGATATCGGCTTCTTTTTTACCGACTGGCAGCTCGGACATGATTTGTTTGAGGAAGCGGATAAGCTTTGGGATCGTTCTCCTGTAAAATATGCGTCCCGCGTTTCGACGCCGCTTTTGATCCTGCATGGTGAGCGAGATGACCGCTGTCCGATAGAGCAGGCGGAGCAGCTCTTTACCGCATTGAAGAAACTGAACAAAACGACGTCGTTCATCCGGTTTCCGAAAGCCACGCATGAGCTGTCGAGAAGCGGCCATCCGGAACAGCGGATGAAACGCATCCGTTATATTTGTTCATGGTTCGATGACTATTTGTAAAAAATAAAAAACCAGGCTGTAATGCAGCCTGGTTTTATGATTAAAATACTTGTTCTACTTCAACGACACCCGGTACTTCTTCAAGAAGGGCGCGTTCGATTCCGGCTTTCAGCGTAATCGTTGAACTTGGGCAGCTGCCGCATGCGCCAAGGAGGCGAAGCTTTACAATGCCTTCGTCTACGTCAACAAGCTCACAGTCACCGCCGTCACGAAGCAGAAACGGGCGTAATTTATCCAATACTTCCTGTACTTGCTCTTTCATTTCAACCTCAGTCATGAGATTCGCTCCTTTCATATACATAAAACCATTATATTCACAGTAACGGTAAAAATCTAATGTTTGGTTTGCAAAGCTGCTTTCCCCATTATAGCATATTTAAACTTGAACATAAAAACCGTTTTTTATACAAAAGCTGCCTCGTCCTTTGTATACTGGTGTAAAGGGGATGATATACATGATTAAGCCGGTTACGCTCAGTGTTTACGGCGCTGAAACGCTCTGCGCAAGCTGCGTGAATATGCCGAGCGCCAAAGATACGTTTGAATGGCTGGAGGCGGCGCTGCAACGGAAATATCCGGAGCAGCCTTTTCACATGCGGTATATTGATATTGACGCACCGCCTCAGCAAAAGGAGACAGAAGAGCTTGCGGAGCGCATCAGAAACGATGAATTTTTCTATCCGCTCGTGCTGGTGGAGGATGTCATTGTGGGGGAAGGGAATCCGCATTTAAAAGATATATATGAAGAAATGGAAAAGCGCGGCTATGTTGCGGGCTCTTAAAAATGGCCGCTGATTGCAATCAGCGGCTTCTTTCTTATCAGCCGTTATGATGCTTGTACATCCATAAAAGGCCTGATTTTAATAAACGGGGCACACGCCCGATGAGCGGACGATCGTTGACAAGACCGAAGCCCGCTTTTTTTCCGAGTGAACCGAGAACGCCTTTCAGCTTAAATTGCGGCATTGTTTCCGGCAGCTCTTCATTGTTCCAGCGTTTCAGGAGGATCTGCACAATTTGTTCCGCTTGCGCTTCAGCCAGCTGGGCGCTCGGCGCATGCGGCAGGCTCGCGCAATCACCGACGACGTAAACATGCTCATCGCCCGGAAGGTTGTGGTGCGGTGTTAAAACGATGCGGCCCTGCGGATCTTTTTCAGCGTCCAGTTCTCTGACGGCTTTATTCGGCTGAATTCCCGCCGTCCACACGATGGCATCGGCCGCTATTCCTTCATCATGATTATAAACGATCCCGTCTTCCACTTTTGTAATATTCGCATTATTGATAATGGTGACGCCGTGTTCTTCAAACCATTTCTGAACATACTTGCTGAGTCTTTTCGGAAAGCTTGATAAAATCAGGTCGCCCCGGTCAAATAACATAATCTTCAGATCGTCACGGCTCTCTCTTAATTCACTGGCAAGCTCCACGCCGCTTAATCCCGCTCCGACGATAGCGACAGATGCATTGGCGCCGAGGTTGTTCAGCTTTTGATAGGCTTCGCGTGACTGATCAATGGTCTGAATGCTGTAAGTATGTTCCGGCGCGCCGGGCACGTTATGATACTTATCCTCGCAGCCCAGTCCGATCACCGCGTCATCGTAAGAAATCGGTTCGCGGTCATGAAACAGAACCTGTTTGTTTTTCGTGTCGACGGAAGCCACCTCACCGTATTGAACATCCAGATTCGGATGCTCAGGAAAAGACACCCTGATATGATGATCAGAAATCGTGCCGGCGGCGAGCGCATAATATTCTGTTTTTAAGCAGTGATACGGGTTTCTGTCAATCAGCGTGATGGATATATCTGACGGAAGCTGGTTCGGCAGTAAGCGGTGCAGCACCCGCATGTTTCCGTAACCCCCGCCGATCAAGACCAATTTTTTCATAATGATTCCCCTTTTGCCCGAAAAATATGGTAGTCAATGTTGTTACAAAATAACGAACTATGTAAAATAACATCTAGAATTATATCGAATTTGATCTAAAACCACAATAATAGTTTTAAAATAACCTACAAATTGACCAGAAAACACGTAATAGTAAAACCTTTAACCTGAATTAATATGTTACGATAACATTGAGCGTGAAACCGGATCTTTGACGAATAGAGGAAATTCCGTTAGGATAAGGTACATATGTGAGGTGAAACCGCATGAATCCGATGATTGAATTCTGTGTCAGCAATTTAGCGCGCGGTTCCCAGGAAGCACTTGAGATCTTAGAGAAGGATCCGAACTTGGACGTGCTTGAATACGGCTGTTTAAGCTATTGCGGGAAATGCATGGAGTCCCTGTTCGCCCTGGTCAACGGCGAAGTGGTCACGGGAGGCACGCCTGCTGAACTGGTTGACAACATATATACATTCATAGAAGAAAATCCGATGTTTTAATCAGAGGCTCCGAATGGGGTCTCTTTTTTATTGCGCCCCGGGTTTTGCAAAATAAAAAATTTGTAGACAGCAAAAATAAATATTGTTATCTTAATAAAGACTTTTTTTAAATAAAATTTTAGAGGTGGATTCATTGAATATCGTTTGGGGGCTGCTCGGGGCAGTTGCTATATTAGCCATTGCTTTTTTGTTATCAGAGAAGAAAAGCAAAATTAACCTGCGAACCGTCATTGTCGGTTTATGTTTACAAATGGCCTTCGGATTCATCGTATTAAAGTGGGACGCCGGACGGGCCGTATTTTTATGGTTCTCAAGCCGTGTGCAGCTTCTCATTGATTATGCGAACGAAGGCATCAGCTTTATTTTTGGCCCGCTGTTAAAAGTGGGCAGCAGCCCGGCTTTTGCGCTGAGCGTTCTGCCGGTCATTATCTTTTTCTCAGCGCTGATTGCCGTTTTGTATCACTTGAAAATCATGCAGCTCATCTTTCGCGTCATCGGAGGGGGACTGTCAAAACTTCTTGGGACAAGCAGAACAGAATCGCTTGCGGCGGCTGCGAACATTTTTGTCGGACAGTCTGAATCACCGCTTGCCATTAAACCGCTGATTGCGGGATTGACCCGTTCCGAGCTGTTTACGATTATGACGAGCGGCCTTTCGGCTGTAGCGGGTTCGACGCTTTTCGGTTACGCCCTGTTAGGCATTCCGATCGAATACTTGCTGGCGGCCAGCTTTATGGCGGCACCCGCCGGTCTCGTGTTCGGAAAAATTTTAATACCTGAAACGGAAAAAACGCAGACGATAAAAGGCGATTTTAATATGGACGAAGAAGGCGAAGGCGCCGCTAATGTGATTGATGCAGCGGCAAAAGGCGCGTCCACGGGCCTTCAGATTGCTCTAAATGTCGGCGCCATGCTGCTTGCGTTTGTCGCGCTCATCGCCGTAGTGAACGGAATTCTCGGCGGAATCGGCGGCTGGTTCGGTTTCAAACATATTACATTAGAATCCATTCTCGGTTACGTGTTTTCACCGATCGCATTTGTAATCGGCGTTCCTTGGCATGAAGCGCTCGGAGCGGGAAGCTATATCGGACAGAAACTTGTGCTGAATGAGTTTGTCGCTTATTCAAACTTCGGTCCGCATATTGCGGACTTTTCTAAAAAAACGTCTACGATTATCAGCTTTGCGCTGTGCGGATTTGCCAACTTCTCTTCGATTGCGATTATGCTCGGCACACTGGGCGGTTTGGCCCCAAGCCGCCGTTCGGACATTGCGCGCCTCGGATTAAGAGCGGTTATTGCGGGAACACTCGCAAACCTTCTCAGCGCGGCGATTGCCGGCATGTTTATTTAGTAAACGATAAAAGCTCCCTGCATATGCAGGGAGCTTTTATGTATGAAAAACGGGGGATATTTGTATTGTGTCCGAGCAGAAGAGCTTTTATACTAAGTAAAAGAAAAAAAGTTGGAGGCCGATATGAATTCATTCCGTTTTACCAAGATGCACGGTCTTGGAAACAGTTATATATATGTAAATCAATTTGAAGAACAGCTGCCGGAAGAACGGCTGGCTGAGATTGCCGTTAAAGTGTCCAGCATTCACACGGGCATCGGCTCTGACGGAATGATCCTCATCTGTCCGTCAGAAAAAGCGCCCGTCAAAATGCGGATTTTTAATAATGACGGCTCAGAAGGGAAAAATTGCGGCAACGGCCTTCGCTGTGTGGCAAAGTACGCATACGAACATAAGCTGACAGAAGAAACGTCCTTTTTCATTGAGACGCTTTCAGGTCTAGTGAAAGCAGACATTACAGAGGACAACGGGATTGTGCGTGAAGTCGCCGTCGATATGGGCGAACCGCGCCTCACCAAAAAAGAGCTGCCGATGCTCGGCAATGAAGATGAACGGACGATCGATGAAACCTTTGTTTTTGGAGAAACGGAGCTTTCCGGAACAGCCGTATCAATGGGAAACCCCCATATTGTTTTTCCGGTTGCGGATATCAATCAAGCGCCTCTTACAACGCTCGGTCCCGTCATTGAAAAAGACCCGAGATTTCCGGAAGGCGTCAATGTCGAATTTGTGGAAACCGTCAGCGCCGATGAACTTCATTTCCGCGTATGGGAACGCGGCTCCGGCATTACACAGGCTTGCGGAACAGGCGCCTGTGCGGCGGCTGTCGCATCCGTATTGAACGGTGTTTCCGAACGAAACCGGGATATCACCGTTCATTTAGCGGGAGGCGACCTTGTGATTAATTGGCAGGACAACGGGCACGTACTGATGACGGGACCCGCCGAAACCGTATGCAGCGGCGTCTATTATTTGTAAACAGCTCGTTTGAGAAATACTCTCCTCAAGGTTTATAATAGATATCAGCATCCGTTTTTAAAAAAAGGAGGTCTACCTATGAGTGTTCCAGTAACCATCACTGAAGCAGCGGCTTTGCATATAAAAGATATGATGAAAGAGCATGAAGAAGAAAACGCGTTTCTCCGTGTGGGCGTAAAAGGCGGCGGCTGCAGCGGCCTGTCTTACGGAATGGGATTTGAGCACGAAAAAGGCGAAAAAGACAGCATGTTTGAACAGCACGGAATTACCGTTTTGGTCGACAGCGAAAGCCTTGATATTATGACCGGCACGATCATTGACTTCAAACAGTCCATGATGGGCGGCGGTTTCACCATTGACAACCCGAATGCCATCGCTTCCTGCGGCTGCGGTTCATCTTTCCGCACGGCCAAAAACGCCGGTACGCCGGAAGAGTGCTAAGGGTCAACCCGCCATTATTAGGATGAAAAAATATGACGCCTTTCTTTTCGATGGCGCTTGCACCATTGTTAAGAAAGGCGTTTATCTGTTTAATAAAAGGAAAACCCGCTCAACAGAAGCGGGTTTTCCTTTTTCAAAGAGGTTATTCAATTGTATGTTTCATCGTATGGTACATATTTGCCGTATGTTCATCGGCTTTATCCCGTGACATGCGCAGCCGTTCTTCTGAAGAACCATATCCGATTTCTTGTTTGCCCTCTTTCAGTCCTTTAAAAATCCCATCAGCGAATTCATCCAGCGGTTCCCCTTGCGTATGCAGCCCTGCTCCGCCTAAATCTGTATTCACCGCCGGAGGCGCAACTTCAATCACTTCTACAGATGAATCAGAAAGCTGATGTCTCAGACTCATTGTAAATGAATGAAGCGCCGCTTTCGTTGCTGAATAGATCGGTGCAATGGCAAGCGGTGTAAAAGCCAATCCCGAAGAGACGTTAATGAAAGCCGCATCTTCTTTTCCGGCAAAAAACGGAGCGAACAGCATAGACAGGTGGAAGGGAGCTTCAATGTTCGTTGTGATTTCTTTATTGAAATAGTCCCAATTGTCCTTCGCATCCGCTTTCAGCACATGAAAACGTTGTTGAATCCCCGCGTTGTTTACTAACACATTCACTTCCGGATAATTTTTTTTCACCCAATCAAACAGTGATATACGTTCAGATGGAATGCTCAAATCACTGACATATGTAATAAGATCCGGGAATGTTTCCTTTGCTTTTTGAAGAGCGTGCTCACGCCGTCCGGTCACGATGACTTTATTTCCCGCTTTTAAAAACCGTTCTGCGAAAGCCAATCCTATTCCGGCATTTCCGCCTGTAATCAGTATTGTATTTCCCGTCAGTTTCATATTATCTCCTCTTTTCCGATTGTTTTTACATTTCTTTGTCAACATTTCAGCTTTGATCCAATCAATATATTCATCCCGCAAATAGGCATGAAATAAGACAGCAGTGATTCTGTAAAATTGATTTTTAGATCATCGGGAAACCCGCCAAAACTATTCTTTCCTTGTCACAATATGATGATACGGCTTAAAGCACGGTTTAAGTCAACAAAAGAACCTTGTGCTTCCGTTTCGGTTACTCACATCAGACATAGGTCACGAAAGGAAAGGTGAACGTAAAGTCTTGGAATTTTCTTGATGCGATAAAGCGTACCGTATCACATGGGTGAGAGGCAATTAAAAAAACGTTTCTGATCAAAACAAAAGGACGGCGATGCATATGCAGGAAGGAAACAGCGTTGATATCAGGCCGCTCAGCTTGAATGATGCAGAGCAGGAACTGGTTTTGCAGACGGAAAACCGCATGTTTTTTGAACGGTTTGCCATGACGAGACAAGAGGATTTTTATACGCTGGAAGGCCTGAAAAAACGAATTGAACAATCACTGAAGAATGCGGAAAATGATACTGAATACAGCTTCGGCATTTTTCTTCAGGATCAGGCCCTGATTGGCACGATCAGCCTTTTTCAGGTGGTTCGGGGTTCCCTCCAAAGCGCTTTTATCGGTTATTTTTTAGATGGCAAATATAACGGGAAAGGCTATGCGACGAAGGCTGTCAAGCTGGCAGTCGATTATGCATTCAATGAGCTGGAACTGCATCGGATAGAAGCCGGAGTCATGCCGAACAATAAGGCGTCAATCCGGGTGCTCGAAAAAGCTGTCTTTCATAAAGAAGGCATTGCGAGAAAAAAAGTAAAAATAAATGGAAAATGGGAAGATCATCAGGTGCTGGCGATCATACATCCGGAGGATACATGACGATATCCTCCTTTTTTATATCCTGCGTCTCTTTCGACAGGTTCTTCCTAAAACTTCAAATCAATTGTCTAAATCATACTATTTGCAAATTCGAAAAAAAATAAAGGGTACATAGCACCAAAAACTCTGAAAGATGTGCTCTTTGTCAACACGTTCTAAAGTCATATTTTTCGAAAGGATATTGATTTTTTGATAGGATTAAACTAAATTGTAAAAGTATAGAATAGTTAATTTATTTTGTAAGAAAAGGATGATAATATGATAGGTCAATTGAGCAATAAAAAAATATTTTTAAGTTCTTTTTTCATCATTTTGATCTGTTCATTACTCTTCCAATTCAGTATTTCAGATAAAGTTCTGCAGTCGTATTATTCTTCCGTCGGAGAAAATACCTACGATATCGGGGAGAAAAGTGTTCGTACGATTGTCATGTTTCTGCAAGGGTTTATGATCTTCACAACTTTTGTGGAAATTCTGATAGGCGGATTTCTGTTATTCGTTGCCGCTTTTATTCTCGGTACAAAAAAACCGAAAAAAATATATTTGCTTCTATATACGCTGACTTCTTTAATCTCGGCATTTAAAATGTTGATTCTTTCAGTTGTTAACTACTTAACGGCTGATTCCTCGCTTATATATTCTGCCGGCGGCACCAGCTTGAGTCTGCAGCTGCTGGATCCATTTCTGCTCATATCAATCGCGGCTCTTTATGCTGCTGCGGGAAAACTGACCGATCTCAGTAAAGGCAAGAGAATCATTTTGACTGGATGTTTTGTTTTACTAAAACTCTTTACTATTTTCTTAAACTATTTTATGGCGGATAAAATTTAGCTCGGGAGAGAGTCAATTAAGCTGAATTTTATTATAAATTAAAAAAACAGAGTAGGGAGATGTTATGATGAACTTAGTAAAATCTAATAAAAAGTCTTTCATTTTGTTTGGCGCGGCTCTTGCTGCAGCAACATTGGTTTATGCACTATTATTAACGGGAACTGAATTAAACGTGGCGGCGGCTCATGCATTCTCAGCCAATGCTGAATTAGCTTCTACTCTCGGCATCTCTACAGCAGCAGCTAAAAAAGCAATTGATATTATTGATGCGGCATCAACAATTGCTTCTATCATTTCTCTTATCGGTATCGTTACAGGCGCAGGCGCGATTTCTTATGCAATCGTTGCAACAGCAAAAACAATGATTAAGAAATACGGCAAAAAATACGCAGCTGCTTGGTAAAGTCGATCAATAAATAATTGCTCTTTTTGTACAAGCTGCAAAAAGAGCCTCTCTCCCAAATACATATGTAAGGATTGAAAGTATGATAGTCAAACAAATTGCGGCTCTTATCAAATATAATACCCTGTCATCGTTTCGAAAAAGAAAGGAAGATTGGGGCATTCCTCAACTCAACAGCAAACTGCTGTCTGCCATTATTATTTCTCTGTTATGTTTATATCTCGTTTTCCTGGGATGCGGTGTTGTATTCGGGACAAAACTGATTCAGCTGCCCCTCAGCGCATGGGGGCAATTTGTTTTAATCGCCGTTTCACTTGAGCAGCTTTTTTGGGCTGCCGGCTTCTTTAAAGAACACCACAATGCCTTTCTGCTTGATACGCGCAAGGTCATTCATCAATTAAAAAAGGTTCGTTTTTTACAGCTGTTTTCTGTTTTTGCCGGCCAGGCGATCAAAAAAACCATTTTCGTATGGTATCTTTTTGTTTTTCCGGTCTTTTTGTTTTTATCAAGCGCAGGCATGACCGGGTCTGCGGCGGTCATCGTATTTTTCTTGGGCTTCGTTTATTTTCTTCTCAATTTATTTTTATCTATGCTGTTTTCTTATGTTGTTTATCTTCTTACAAATATGTGGAGCAAATTGTTTTACTTGAAAATCATGAAAGGCATTTTATTCAGCGTCAGCCTGCTGGTTCCGCTTGCAGTCGGGTATGCCGTTTATCTTCTCGTGTTTGGGGAGTATACCGCAAAGGATATTTCAAGCTTTACGGAGTCACCGGCTTTCCGGAACATCCTCATGAATACGCCGTATGTATGGTTAGCATTCCGCTCACATTCCGTGCTCGTTTTCGCTGCGGTGTTTGCGGTCGCCGTCCTTTTAACGGCGGGGATGTTTAAACTATGGTCGGCCACGCTGAAGAAAATGGACCTTATTCCTTATATGTTTTTGACAAATGCAGATTTTGCGCCAAAGCTGAAATTATATAGAAATAACAAAATATTTCATGCCGTTTTTCAAAAGGATCTGCTGTTTTTATCGAGAATTGACGGGTTTTTTATCAGGAACTTCGGCAGTATGCTGTATTTGTTCATGCTGTTTTTAGGTTTTTGTATTCCGCTTCTGTCGCATCATTTTATCGGGTATTCGGCAGCCGCCATCGTGTCTGCGGCGGTTATCATTGCGAACTTTTCGTATCAGCTCGTAGGAGATGCGCTCAAAACAGTGTTGTCAGTTGACGGGGAAATAAAAAATCAGCATCTGTTTCACCGGAATATCAAACATGCGTGGCAGCTGGTGTTTCCGAAAGTATGTATTTATAATCTCGCCGCTCTTATCTATTCGTTCATCATCACCATTTTGATTACGGTGTTTTTTCCGTCTTCCGCTGCGCTGACGATTTACTTGTTTATTGTGTTTTTATGTTCGGGTTTTTTATACAGTCTTGTCCAGATTTCAAGCACCGCCCTGTATCCTAAGAAAAACTGGGAGCATATGTACGAAATTGGAGAAGCGGGGAAAGCAAAGACGTATAACAACTTATACGGATCTTTCATTTTCATTGTGTCGCTTCAAATCGCTGCGATCACGTCGTATTTTATCTATAAAAAGCCGGAAATTGAAACGATGCTTATTCATTCTGCATCAGGTATTTTTGTCCTGTTCACACTATTAAACTATGGAGTCATGTTTCTGTTTCTTCGCAGAATCAATATGGCGGAAAGGTTTGCGAACAATGATTAAATTAGTGAATATACAAAAAAACTATAGTGAAAAACAGGTGTTGAAAGATATTTCGTTTGAGGTGAAAAAAGGCTCAATTTATGCTTTGCTGGGGACTAATGGAGTCGGGAAAACAACGACTTTGAAAATCATTTCGGGCCTGCTTAAACCGACTTCAGGCAGCGTCATGATTGACGGTAAGGAACTGGATTCAGAAGAGGGGGGGCAAATATCGGCTGATATCGGTTTTGTGCCCGACCATGCCTTTTTATATGATTACTTAACGGGAGTCGAATACCTGCGTTTTACAGCGGAGATGTTTGAAGTGCCGTCTCAGCGGACAAATGAGTATATAAAGAATATGTTAGAGACGCTGAAGCTTGCTCAAGACGGAAATCAGCTGATTAAAACATATTCACATGGAATGAAACAAAAATTATCAATTGCGGCCGCGCTCATTCATCAGCCAAAGATATTAATTCTTGACGAACCGCTGACGGGCATTGATTTAATCAGCGGTAAAACGATACGGACGTTATTAAAGGAATACGTCAAACAGGGACATACGGTCCTGTTATCGACTCACTTGCTGGAGCTGGCACATTCGCTGTGCGATACGATCGGTATTATACATGAAGGCGTTTTTGCGGCGGAGTATCAGTCATCCGAGCATTCATTAGAAGAGATTGAAAAATTGGCTGAGAGTATCTATACATGATGAACCGCATGTTGCCGGCAATCAGGACGTCCGCCATTCCGTTAACCGCATCATTGCTGTTTTTTTCAGGCGGTGTAATCGCTGCGTTTTTTTCCGATCACTTTGTTTCAACCGCGTCTTACAACGGCTCGTCAGGCGCGGTTGAACTGCTGAAAAACAATGCAATCGCTTGTCTGTTTTTAGCCGCGGGTTTTTTTACCTTTGGGTTGACCTCAATCTTTTATTTATTCACCAACGGGTTTATTTTAAGCGGCTCTATTATAGAAAATCTGCATAGCGGGGTTCCTTTTTATCAGATTTTTTTACTGCTAATTCCTCATGGTATATTTGAAGTTCCCGCGTTATTATTAAGTGGCGCCATTGGTTTTAAGGGCGTTGAATTGGTCATCAGGCTGTGTTTTTCTAAGGAAAAAAAGATAATGGCTTCAATGTTCAGGCATATTGGAATATTGGTGCTCATAATTATTTGTCTGCTGATCGCCGCTGCCATTATTGAAGCTTACATCACACCAATTTTTAAGTAAAAGGGGCAGAAATCATATGAGAAGTAAATTATCATTAATCGGTGTGCCGATTGTTATGATTATCGGTTATATCATTTCTTTATCCTTTGAGTGGCTGTTTCCTGTTCTTACTTTTGGGGTGGCAGGACTATATCTCTTTATATTTGCACCGGTGCAAAATAAATTCATTCGTTACATCTTTTTGTTTATTTTTGTGATTAATCTGTTGGCCAGTGCGGCTCTTTATTTCGGTATTTAATAAAAAAATGACATTCATATTGAATGTCATTTTTTTATCTTTGAGCGGCCCTGCTGCGTGTTAAAATCTGTCGCCGTTGAAAATAGAGTTTTTTACGATCACGTAGTCGACATTGCGGATGGCTTCGAGTGTATTGCCGCCGGCGTAAGAGATGGAAGATTGCAGATCCTGCTCCATTTCAACCAGCGTGTCCTGTAAAGACCCTTTATGCTCGACATGCATTTTTTTGCCTTCGACGTTTTTCTTTTCGCCTTTTTGAAATTCGGAAGCGGAGCCGAAATATTCTTTGTACAGCTTTCCGTCGATTTCGATCGTTTGTCCCGGTGATTCTTCGTGGCCGGCGAATAATGATCCGATCATGACCATAGACGCGCCGAAACGGATGGATTTCGCAATATCGCCGTGCGTGCGGATGCCGCCGTCAGCAATGATCGGTTTGCTCGCCGCTTTTGCGCACCAGCGAAGCGCGGCTAATTGCCATCCGCCGGTTCCGAAGCCGGTTTTAATTTTGGTGATGCAGACTTTCCCGGGGCCGATTCCCACTTTTGTCGCGTCGGCGCCCGCGCGTTCCAGCTCCCTTACGGCTTCAGGCGTCCCGACATTCCCTGCGATGACAAAGCTTTCCGGGACATGTTCTTTAATAAATTGGATCATGCTGATCACGGCATTGGAATGGCCGTGCGCGATATCAATGGTAATATAATCCGGCACAAGCTCCTGTGCTTTCAGCTCCCGGATGAATTCATAATCATTTTCCTTTACGCCGACACTGATGGAAGAAATCAGTCCGCGCGCTTTCATATCCTGGACAAAAGCCAGGCGTTTTTCCGGCTCGAAGCGGTGCATGATATAAAAATACCCGTTTTCCGCGAGCCAGGCCGCGATGTTTTCATCTATAATCGTCTGCATGTTGGCCGGCACGACCGGAAGTTTAAACGTGTGTCCGCCCAATGTAACTGATGTATCACATTCAGATCGGCTGTCCACAATGCATTTTGCAGGAATCAGCTGAATATCTTCGTAATCAAATACATTTTCCATATATAACACCCCTAAAAGCGAATAATAGAATTAAATAAAATTAAAATGTTCGTCTTTTTATAATGTACTTTGTTTTGTCAGGAATGTCAAATGATTTCATGCCGCCTCATATGCGGTCAGCTTGTCATCCATTTGCAGTTTGGTTATCATAGTAGTATTGGGTGTTGTAAGACATTTGTTACGATAGATAGATTTGCAAAGAAGGGAGGGGCCGGTGTGGAACAAAAACAGCCCGGGCACAGCCCGAAAGCCCAGAAAATTCAGGACCGGATTATTTTAGGCACGATTTGGGTCGTGTCGGCGCTTGTCATTGCGCTCGTTGTCGGAACCGTCATGAATTATATTTGGATGTTTAAATAAAAAAGAGTCTGTGCCGGTATGACACAGACTCTTTTTTGTATTATTTTTCAAACATGCTTGTAGAATGCAGAGGCTGGACGCGCGCTTTCGGGTCCATGTAAGCCTTCGCGTTGTTCACGGCTGTCGGAGCTTCGCCGAAACCGCTGGCGATCAGCTTGACTTTGCCTTCATATGTGCAGATATCTCCGGCGGCAAAGAAGCCTTCAATATTCGTTTCCATCGTGCTTTTAACGACGATGGAATTTTTCTCGATGTCAAGGCCCCAGTTTTTAATCGGGCCGAGAGAAGAAACAAAGCCGTAGTTTACGATCAGGTCATCAATTTCGATGATTTCTTTACGGTCGCCTTTCACTTCTTCGAGAACGAGCTGTTCGATCCGGTCTTCACCGACAAGTTCAGCGGGAACAAACGGTGTCACCACGTTGACTTTAGAATTATGCAGGTTTTCGACACTGTGCTCATGCGCGCGGAATTTATCACGGCGGTGGATGATGCTGACTTCTTTCGCGATCGGCTCAAGCATGAGCGCCCAGTCAACCGCGGAATCGCCGCCGCCCAGAACGGCAACGCGTCTGCCTGCGAATTGATTGAGGTCGTCAATGAAGTAGTGCAGGTTTTTGCCCTCATATTGTTCCGCTGATTCCAGTTCAAGCTTTCTCGGCTTAAATGCGCCGTTTCCCGCGGTGATAATAACCGTTTTTGAATAATGCGTTTCTGAATTCGTGACAAGCTTAAACACACCGTCCGCCTGTTTTTCAACAGATTCAACGGCCTGCTCTAAGCAGATGGTCTGATCAAACTTCGCCATTTGCTCTTTTAAGTTGTTCACAAGCTCTTGGGCACGGATTTTCGGGAATCCGGCTACGTCATAAATATATTTTTCAGGGTACAGCGCGCTGAGCTGGCCGCCAAGCTGAGGCAGGCTCTCGATGATTTTGACGCTCGCCTGTCTCATTCCCCCGTAAAAAGCGGTAAACAGGCCGACCGGGCCGCCGCCGATGACCGTAATATCATAAACCTTTGAATCCTCTTGCATACCAAATTGCCTCCTAATTGAAAATTGTTATTAATTATAACATACAATTTAAAAGGATGACGAGTGCCGAAAACCGCCCGGCCGCTTCATTCTTGAAAAAAGTTGCGGCCGCCGCTAATATGGGGACAAATTCCAATCTGTTTTTTCCTGAATGTTTTCTGATTCTTCCGGATAGTATGGTGATATGCAGACATGTGCGGTTTTCTAAAAAATTTTATATTTCATTTCATAAAATCCCGCCAATAAGCTGAAGCTAATACAAATGTTGATTTGATTATGCGTCTAACAGCAAAAAAAAGAAGGTGGATGTGATGGCATTGAATAAACCCAAAATCGTGGTTTTAGGTGCAGGTTATGGTGGATTAATGACAGTAACAAGGCTTCCGAAGCATATCGGGGCAAATGACGCTGACATTACTTTGGTCAATAAACACAATTATCATTATGAAACGACATGGATGCATGAAGCGAGCGCAGGAACGCTGCATCATGACCGCTGCAGATATCAAATAAAAGATGTAATCAATGAATCACGGGTCAAATTTGTGCAGGATACCGTAAAAGCGATAGATGTGCAAAATAAAAAGGTGACGCTTTCACAAGGGGACATCCCTTATGATTATCTTGTCATCGGGCTTGGCGCCGTCCCTGAAACATTCGGGATTAAAGGCTTAAAAGAATTCGCTTTTCCGATCGCGAATATTAATACGTCGCGCCAGCTGAAAGACCATATTGAGCTCCAATTTGCGACATACAATACGGAGGCCGAAAAACGCCCTGACCGCTTAACCATCGTTGTCGGCGGAGCGGGCTTTACGGGAATTGAATTTCTCGGTGAACTTGCGAACCGCAAGCCGGAGTTATGCAGATATTATGATATAGATGAAAGTCTCGTCCGGATCGTCTGTGTCGAGGCCGCCCCGACGGTTTTGCCGGGATTTGATCCGGAGCTTGTCGAATACGCCGTTCAATACCTTGAGAGCAAAGGCGTTGAATTTAAAATCGGCACCGCGGTTCAAGAATGCCGCGCAGACGGTGTCACAGTCGGCAAGAAAGATGAAGAACCGGAAGAAATCAAATCGCAGACCGTTGTCTGGGCCGCGGGCGTGCGCGGACATCCGATCGTGGAGGAAGCGGGTTTTGAAAATATGCGCGGCCGTGTCAAGGTCAACCCTGATCTTCGGGCGCCGGGTCATGATGACGTTTTTATACTCGGCGACAGCTCGCTCTTTATCAATGAAGAGACGGAACGGCCGTACCCGCCGACTGCTCAGATCGCGATGCAGCAAGGAGAAACGGTCGCCAAAAATCTGGGCGGTTTGATTAAAGGAGGCCAGCTTGAAGAGTTCAAGCCTGACATTAAAGGAACCGTTGCCTCCCTCGGTGAGCATAACGCTGTCGGAGTCGTATACGGCAGGAAGCTCAAAGGCACGCCGGCGTCCTTTATGAAAAAGGTCATTGACAACCGCTCGCTCTTTATGATCGGCGGGCTGGGCCTGACGCTGAAAAAAGGGAAGTTTAAATTCTTCTGAAAACCCGCGGCCGCGGGTTTTCTCTTCTTTTAAAAAAGAGCGCTATCAAAAGAATGTAAAAGAAAAAAATAAATGTTTTCGCTTACATGAGTTATTTTGTTACATATTCTGACTTGGTGCTTGACAAGTAAATATGATATATTATCAGAAAATTAAGAAAAAGGGTGATCCGCATGAAAACGACAGCAAAAAGCACGGCGGCGTGTCCGTTCTGCTCAGGTAAAGGGTATTTTCAATTGCTTCTTGGCGGCTCCGAAACATGTCCCTCCTGCCAGGGAAGCGGCAAAGAGAGACGCTGATTTTTCCAGACGTTGACTTTTTTACCGCCCCCGAGGTACACTGAAAGTGCTGTAGGGGGTGGATGTTTGTGATTAGTTTGCCGGTCGTCCTGATCTCAATCGTACTATTTTTTGTACTGTTTTTCGGCATAGGCTTTCTGTTGAACATGCTGCTTAGAATGTCGTGGATTATGGCTGTTGTCTATCCGATTGTATGCCTTTTCATTATCAGCAATAAAAAGATGATCAGTTACGTGCAGGCGCCGGGGGAATCCTTTCAAAGCCTGTTTCAGCGTATCATGTCATTAGCGGTTGCGGATGTCGTGATTTTGGCGGGCGGACTGGCGGGAGCCATCACGTCAGGCATTGCCATAAAGGCGCTCAGAAAAAGAGGATATCAAATGTTTTAAGCCGCTTTCTTATTTGAGAAAGCTTTTTTTGTGCCGCGGCGCTATTTGTATAGCACCTCACCGAGTTGGGAACAATGACTCGGAGGAGAGTGATTTCAGATTGACGATAATCAGACGCGTATTCATGATCGTGCTCTTTTTGGGCGCATGCCATGCGACATACTTTTCCATAACCGGTGTTGAAGCAAAGGATCTGACAAACTGGATGACCGAGCATCGCGGCGCCGTTTTGAAAAACATGGGCACTCCGTTTCAATCCTTACAGAATCAGCCGGAAAAGAAGGCATCAGGCAGGATAAAACCGCTGGAAGAAGCTTTTGACTGGGAACGCTATCCCTCACATAAGGTGACGGCCACCGGTTATACCGCCGGAGCGGAATCTACCGGAAAATCTCCGGGTCATCCGCAGTACGGAATTACATATTCAGGCGTGAAGGTCAAACGCGATTTATATTCAACTGTTGCGGCCGATCCGTCTGTTTTCCCGATCGGGACGATTCTGTTTATACCGAATTACGGTTACGGGGTTGTCGCCGATACCGGCTCAAAAATTAAAGGCAGCCGCCTTGACCTCTACTTTGACACCGTCAAGGACGTCTATAACAATTGGGGCAAAAAAACACTTGAGGTCTACATGATTAAAAAAGGGAACGGCACAGTGACCGAGGACGAACTTGTAAAGCTGAACGAAACAAAGTCGATGCAAGTGTTCAGAAATCAATACAAAACGGTAAAAGAATAAAAACGCTTCAGCATCCGCTGAAGCGTTTTTTACATAAAGAGATAATCTAAAATCAATGTCAGCACAATACCGGTGACGCCGCCGAAGAATACTTCAATCGGCTGATGGCCGAGCAGTTCTTTCAGTTTCTTCTGTTTTTCCTTCTCTTCCGCTTTCTGAAAGTCCTTCGCTTCGCTGACAAACCGATTAAAGTCGATGACCAGTCTATTAATGACCGTCGCCTGTTCACCCGCATGCCGCCTGACACCTGTAGCGTCGAACATCGTAATGACGGCGAAAATCGCGGCGACTGCAAACAGGGGCGAATCCAGTCCCTGTTCCAAAGCGACTCCGGTTGACAGCGCGGTGACGGCAGCGGAATGGGAGCTCGGCATGCCGCCGGTGCTCGTCACAAGAGACCAGTCAAGTTTTTTTGATACGATAAATTGAATAGGCACTTTTACAACTTGGGCAAAAATAATGGCGGCAAAACTCGCCAGTAAAGGAAAATTCATAAGTACATCCATATGCAACATCCTTTCTGTATCTGCTGATTCCGATCGTATCGAAAAACTGCAGAAAACGCCCTTAGTTTGGTAAAATAAAATCAATGAAAAATGTTTTTTCATTATACCACTTTACATAACAAATACCCACATAAGGAGTGTGTACTCATGTTTTATGCATCTGATCAACTGCGGCATCCCGAAACACTGGTCATCGGTCTTTTTCAAAAAAGCACGCTGAACGGATTTACGAAGGAATTGGATGATAAATTGGACGGTCATCTGACCCAGCTGTTAAAGGATGGTGATGTGTCCGCCAAACGCAATCGTGTATCAAAAGTATACCCTCCGGCTGCGACCGGTATGAAACGTATTTATTTTATCGGCCTGGGAAGAGAAGCGGATTATTCGTTTGAAGATACGAAAGAATGCTTTGCACGAGTATTTCAGCAGATTCATCAAGATAAAAAACAGGAAGTATCCGTTTTGCTCGATACATTCGTCTCCGGGGAAGTGCCTGCCGCCGATGCCGCTCATGCGCTTTCAGAAAGCTGTCTGCTTGCGGTTTACGAAGTGCAGGATTATAAACATAAATCAAATGAGCCGGATCAGGAACTGAAATCAGTCTGCGCCGTGACCGAAGAAGACCTGAGGGAAGTGCAGGCCGGCCTGAACGTCGGAGCGGCATACGGCCAAGGGACGAATTCAGCCCGCACGCTTGTGAATATGCCGGGTAATATGCTGACGGCCACTGATTTGGCGTCATATGCCGCCGAGCTTGCGGCAAAATACGATTTCGAGTGTGAAATTTTAGAAAAAGATGAAATGGAAGAGCTCGGCATGGGCGGGCTGCTTGCTGTTAACAAGGGCTCATCCGAACCGCCGAAAATGATCGTTCTGAAGTATCAGGGCAAAGATCAGTGGGAAGACGTTATCGGCCTGGTCGGTAAAGGAATTACCTTTGATACGGGCGGATATTCAATTAAGCCGAAAACCGGCATCGTCGGCATGAAAAGCGATATGGGAGGGGCCGCCTCGGTATTAGGGGCAATGGAAATTATCGGCGAACTGCGGCCTGAACAAAACGTGCTCGCCGTCATACCGTCTACGGACAACATGATTTCGTCTGATGCTATGAAGCCGGATGATGTCATCGTTTCGCTCAGCGGAAAAACCATTGAGATCCTGAACACCGATGCGGAAGGGCGTCTCGTGCTTGCCGACGGCATCACATACGCCAAGCAGCACGGAGCCTCTGTCCTTGTAGACGTCGCAACGTTAACGGGCGGTGTCATTGTCGCCTTAGGGAACGAAATGACGGGCGCCATGACCAATCACGCCGCGTTTTATGAACAGGTTGCGAAATCGGCGAAAGAATCCGGCGAGCCGATCTGGCAGCTTCCGATTACAGAAAAGGATAAAAAACGGGTGAGAAACAGTCAGATGGCTGATTTGAACAATTCTCCGGGAAGAGAAGGCCACGCGATTATGGCGGGGGCATTCATTGGTGAATTCGCGGAAAACACGCCGTGGGTTCATCTCGATATTGCGGGAACCGCAACGGCGAATAAAGCGACATGCTTCGGCCCTGCCGGCGCAACAGGCGTCATGGCAAGGACGTTGGCTGTTTTGACTGAGCGCTTTACGCCCGAAAGATAACAGCATCCCGCTGCCTTGATGCAGCGGGTTTTTTGATTTCCAAAATCTTTAGTTGACTAAAGCGCAGAATATATGGTAACTTTAATTATCTACTACATTAGCAAACTAAAGGATTTTTGGAGGGACTCATCAATGAATGCTGTTGTTGTCGCAGTATTGCTTATGCTCGTCTTAAGCCTGCTGCGTGTCAATATTATTATAGCTTTAATGATCGGCGCGCTTGCCGGCGGGCTGACCGGCGGCTTAGGCCTAGGAGAGACGGTGAAGGCTTTTACGGACGGTCTCGGCGGAAATGCCACCGTCGCGGTCAGCTACGCGCTGCTCGGAGCATTTGCCGCGGCGCTGACAAAGACGGGGCTTCCCGATGCAATGGTGGAAGCGTCTGTCAAACTAATCGGAAAAAAGGAAGATTCGCGGAAAAAAGCACTGTCAAAAGTGTTAATCGTACTGATTATTTTAATCATATCCTGTTTCTCGCAAAACGTGGTGCCCGTTCACATTGCGTTTATTCCTGTATTGATTCCGCCGCTTTTAAAAATATTTAACGAACTTGAAATAGACCGCAGACTGATCGCGTGTGTGATGACATTCGGACTGACTGCGCCGTATATCGTTCTGCCTGTCGGATTCGGACAGATTTTCCAGGGGATGCTGAGAGATAATATGGCGGCAGCCGGTTTAAAGGTGCCGCTCAGTGATATCCCGTATGCTTTAATCATTCCGACGGCCGGGATGGTAGTCGGTTTAATTTTAGCCGTCATCGTCTTCCGGAAACCGAAGAAATATGAGACGAAGGAGATTGCCGGACTATCGTCTTCTCCTTATACGAAAAAAAGCATTGCCATCGCCTTGATCTCCATTGCCGTGTCGCTTGCCGTTCAGCTCTATCTGTCACAAGTGCTCGGAGTGGAAGGTATGATCATGGGCGCGCTTGCCGGCTTGTTTACGCTGTTTATCAGCGGAGTCATGAAGCGCAATGAAGCGGATAAGCTGATCACGGACGGCATGATTCTGATGGCTTTTATCGGGTTTGTCATGCTTGTTGCGGCCGGTTTTTCAAATGTATTGAATAAAACGGGTGATGTGGCTTCCTTGGTCAAAGCATCAACAGGCTTTATCGGCCACAGCCAATCATTAGGCGCGCTCCTGATGCTGGTGGTCGGTTTATTAATCACGATGGGAATCGGATCATCATTTGCAACCGTACCCGTCATTACGACCATATTTGTCCCGCTGTGCGCTCAGCTCGGATTCAGTCCGATGGCGACGATTGCCGTAATCGGAGCGGCCGCCGCGGTCGGTGATGCGGGTTCTCCTGCAAGTGACAGTACGCTCGGGCCGACGTCAGGCCTCAGCGCCGACGGACAGCACCACCACATTTGGGATACGTGCGTACCGACATTTATTTTCTATAACATTCCGCTTGTGATATTCGGCTGGATTGCCGCACTTGTCCTGTAAAAAAAGGCTCCCGGAAAGGGGAGCCTTTTTGTATGCTGAGAACATCTTACGCCGGGTTTCTGCTGAACCCCGTCGCTTTATGAATAGACCTGTAAACGGCAGGCGCGATTGATGCCAATAACAGTGCTAAAACGATATCTTTTATGAAAAACCATATCATGTAAAACCAGGCCATTCCGTAGCTGATCGGAGCATGAAGCCATAATTTCAGCGCAATATACGTATAGGTCGTGCCAATGATATAAATGACGGCGGTACCGATCAAAGAGGCCCATGCATAATGCAGGCGGCCGGGTTTTTTTGTTTTTTCCAGCAGCCATCCGGCTGCAAATGCCGCCGGGATATAAGCGAGAATAAATCCGCCGCTCTTTCCGATAAACGGCGCAAAGCCTGCTGAGAATTGAGCGAAAACAGGCGCCCCCGCGAGTCCGGCCAATGCGTATACCGTCATTGCAATGGCTGCCCGTCTGGCGCCGAGAAGCATCGCGGCTAACAGACAAAAGAAAGGCTGCAGCGATAACGGAATTCCCGCAACTTGCAAAAAAGGAGCCATTGATGTAATGTTGGCGCCGACGGCCATCAGTGCGGCAAACATGCCGATAAGCGCCATATCGCCCGCGCGAAGGTTGCGTTGTTTCATTTGTTTTTCCCCCTTACACTTGTACCAGATTAGCGTAATCGAAGGGTGATTGATTGTCAACAAAGATTTAATACAGGTTTACTAAATGGAGGGAGCCATATGTTTTTCGGGAAAACGAAACAAACAAAACAGTCGGAACGGATTCCGCCAAACCAAAATGTCACAACGAAGTTTCCCGTGCTTCACGCCGGAAATGTTCCTTATTATGAAGATATGTCAAAATGGAATCTGCAAGTGTACGGACTTGTTGACCGTCCTATGCTGTTAAGCTTTGAGGATATCAAAGCCTTTCCTGAAGCCGAAGTGAAAAATGATATTCATTGCGTCACGGGCTGGTCCCGTCTTGATAATATCTGGCAGGGAATACGCGCCAAAGACATCGCTGAAAAAGCGCGAGTGCACAAAGAAGCGGGGTTCGTCATTCTGCACGCTGAAGAGGGCTGGACGGCCAACCTGCCGCTTTCTGATTTTACGCGGGAAACATCCCTGCTGGCATATGCGCATAACGGCGAGCCGTTAACGCCAGAGCACGGCTATCCGCTCAGAGGCGTTTTCCCCCATCTTTATTTTTGGAAAAGCGCAAAATGGCTGCGCGGCATTCAGTTCACAAAGGAAAACCACCCCGGCTTTTGGGAGAAAAACGGCTACCATATGAGGGGAGATCCATGGAAGAATGAGCGCTTTACATGGGATTAAGCCCCTATCACTATATAGTTCTTAGGTACCTTATTGAAATAAGGTGCTTTTTTTATATCAAAAATCCATTGACTTTGTTTGGCAAAAAACCTATTATTTGAGGTGTCTTTTGATATTGAAAATCATTATCAATAAGCATAGATAAAGCAATTGCCGCAAAGGGGATGAACACATAATGGACGGAAAACAAATAAAGCGGGGTTTCGCGCCGGCCGGCCGATACGCGGTTCCGGGCACAGAAGTAAGAGAAATGCGCTCAAAAGGAGGCCGTACGTATCGTATCTTTGTCTCTTTTCCTCAGGAAGAACCGCCTGCATCCGGCTTCCCCGTCATATACCTGCTCGATGCGAATTCCGTATTCGGCACAATGGCCGAAGCTTTGCGGGTGCAAAGCCGACGGCCTGAAAAAACAGGCGTTGTTCCGGCGGTGATTGTCGGAATCGGCTACCCGACAGATCAGCCGTTTTCCGCCGAACGTCACAGTGATTTTACGATGCCGCTTTCTGAATCAGAACTGCCGGTGCACCCGCGCGGCGCGGCATGGCCCGAACAGGGAGGGGCGGAAGCGTTTCTGAGTTTTATAGAAGAAGAAGTAAAGCCCGCGATGGAGCGGGATTATCCGATCGACAGAGGCAGGCAGACGATTTTCGGCCATTCGCTGGGCGGTCTTTTTGTGCTGCAAGTGCTTTTGACGAGGCCGGACATGTTCCAGACCTATGTTGCCGGGAGTCCGTCAATTCACTGGAACAAGCGTTTTATTCAGGAAAAAGCGGAGCGTTTGTCAGACCGGCTCTCTGCGGAAAATCTTCAAGTCAGCGTATTGCTGGCTGCGGGAGAAATTGAAAAAACACATAAAAGCAGAATCCCGCAGCACGCAGAGGCGCTGTACTCTTTATTATCCGGATTTGAAGATGATGGAGTCCGTGCTGAATACAGCGAGTTTGAAGGAGAGGGCCATATTTCTGTCCTGCCCGTTTTAATCAGCAGGGCCCTGCGTTTCTGCCTGAATCCGGGAGGACCGCATACCCCGTATTCTCCCGCATGAGAAAAAACAGGCCCTTCGAACTAAATGCGGCTGATTCTAATTTTCTAATTGACTGCGTGTTTTGATTTGGATATGATTGTCTTGAATCATAGTTGATAATGATAATCATTATCAATATAGAAGGGGAATGATAATATGGACGCATTGGGAATGAAAGGGAAAACGGCCGTTGTCACCGGCGCCGCTCAAGGCATCGGAGAAGCAACAGCGCTTGCCCTTGCTGAACAAGGCGTAAATGTGGCAGCTATAGATACAAATGAAGACCTGCTTCTCGGGCTTACTGACAGACTTCGGCAAAAAGGCGTGCAGGCGCAGGGGTTTGCCGCAGATGTATCTGACAGTGCGGCTGTCAATGATATCATCGCCGCCGTTGAACGCGACATGGGGCCTATTGAAATATTGGCGAACGTTGCGGGCGTGCTGCGGCCGGGTCCGGTGCAATCCCTCAGTGATGAAGATTGGGATCAAACATTTTCTGTTAATACGACCGGCGTTTTTCATGTATCGCGGGCTGTAAGCCGGTACATGATTGAGCGTCAAAAAGGCGCCATCGTTACGGTCGGTTCGAATGCAGCCGGCGTTCCGCGTGCTTCCATGGCGGCTTATGCGGCGTCAAAAGCGGCTGCCGTCATGTTTACGAAATGCCTCGGACTGGAGCTTGCGGCCCATCATATCCGCTGCAACATCGTATCTCCGGGTTCAACGGAAACCGACATGCAGCGGGCGCTGTGGCAGGACGAGAACGGAGCCCGGGACGTCATCAGAGGTTCGCTTGATACATATAAAACGGGAATTCCGCTTCAAAAGCTGGCGAAGCCTTCTGATATTGCAAATGCCGTTTTGTTTCTGGCTTCTGAACAGGCAAACCATATTACGATGCATGATTTATGCGTTGATGGCGGCGCTACTTTAGGCGTTTGATGTAACGAGAAGGAGGGACAAACATGACAAATCAACATTTATTGGCGGAAGTGTCTGCAAAAGAGGTGCTGGATGCTTACAAGCCCGGGGCGTTCTTTTTAGCTTCCCCGAAAAGTACGATGCTTGCGGAAGGAATGTTTGCGGAAGTGCCTGATACAGACGCGGAAAATCAGCTGGATTCACTGCCTGAACGCGTGAGACAGACGCTTCTTGAGGCAAAGCAAGCCGGCATCAAACATCCGATTGCGGCCGGCGCCATTCCTTTTGACGGCAGAAAAGCTTCCCGGCTTTTTGTACCGAAGAATGTCCATACGGCAGGCCCGCTTTCGTTTGCGGAATCTTCCGCAGAAAAGCCGCAATCCAATACATATGACATCCGTCCCGTTCCGGAGCCTGAGGGCTTTATGAGCGGTGTGGAACAAGGCGTATTCAACATTACGGACGGTCCGCTCAGCAAAATCGTGCTGTCAAGGACGCTTCATCTGACCGCTGAAAAGGATATCGACATTCCACAGGCCGTCAAGCATTTGGCGCAGCACAACCCGCGCGGCTATACATTCGCTGCGGATGTGACGGGAACGTCAGAAACAAGAAAAACGCTTTTCGGCGCAAGTCCTGAACTGCTGCTGTCCAAAAACGGAACATCGATTCTGTCCAATCCGCTGGCAGGCTCCAGACCTCGCAGCACAGATCCCGCCGAGGATCAGAGAAGAGCGGAAGAACTGCTGCAATCAGCAAAAGATCTGCATGAACATGCCGTAGTCGTGGCCGCCGTGGCTGCCGCTCTTAAACCGTTCTGCCGTGTGCTTGATGTGCCGGAAAAACCGTCACTCATTAAAACTGAGGCAATGTGGCACCTATCCACCGAGGTAAAGGGAGAGCTGCGTGATCCGTCAACGACATCACTTGAGCTGGCCATCGCCCTGCATCCGACGCCCGCGGTATGCGGAACACCGACGGATGCGGCGAGAGAAGCGATTCAGGATATTGAGCCGTTTGACCGCAATTTCTACACGGGAATGGCGGGCTGGTGTGATGCTGAGGGTGATGGAGAATGGATTATCGCACTCCGCTGCGCCGAAGCGGAAACAAGGTCTCTCCGGCTCTTTGCGGGTGCCGGGATTGTCGCCGGATCAAAGCCGCAGGATGAACTGGACGAGACCTCGGCCAAATTCCGCACCATGCTCCGGGCGATGGGGCTTTACCAAGATGAGTTGTAAAAAAGGAGGGAACGGATCGTGCTGACTGGATTTACGCCATGGCCGGAAGAATGGGCTGACAAATACCGAAAAGACGGCTGCTGGAAGGGTGAGACGTTCGGAGGAATGCTGAAAGAGCGCGCGGCTTTATACGGAAATCAAACTGCCGTGACGTGTAAAGATGTACATTGGACCTACAAAGAATTAGATGAAAGGGCAGATCGTTTAGCGGCGGGGCTGCATAAGCTCGGAATTCAAAAGGAAGACCGCGTTGTTGTTCAGCTGCCGAATATCACTGAGTTTTTTGAAGTGATTTTCGCGCTGTTCCGGCTGGGAGCGCTGCCCGTTTTCGCGCTGCCTTCTCATAGAAGCAGTGAGATTACGTATTTCTGCGAGTTTGCAGAGGCGAAAGCATACATCATTCCTGATATGCATTCAGGTTTTGATTACAGGGCGCTTGCCAGACAGGTGAAAGACAAACTTCCGGATTTGGCGCATGTCATTGTGGCCGGCGAAGCTGAAGAGTTTCAGGAACTGAGCAGCCTGCATAGAGAGCCTGTTCAGCTGGAAGATATAAGCCCGGCGGAAGTCGCCTTTTTACAGCTTTCAGGAGGCAGTACGGGGCTGTCCAAGCTGATTCCGCGAACACACGACGATTACATATACAGTTTGCGCATCAGCGCGGAAATATGCGGCTTGGATCAACACAGCGTTTATTTGGCCGCTCTGCCGACAGCGCATAATTATCCGCTCAGCTCGCCGGGTGTGCTGGGAACTTTATATGCCGGAGGCCGGGTTGTTCTGTCACCGACGCCGAGTCCGGATGACTGCTTCCCGTTAATTGAAAAAGAACGTGTCACGATTACAGCGCTCGTCCCGCCGCTTGCGATGGTGTGGATGGACGCATCCGGTTCGCGAAGTGATGATTTATCAAGCCTTCAAGTGCTGCAGGTGGGAGGCGCCAAATTCAGCGCTGAGGCGGCCCGCCGCGTGAAGAGCGCTTTCGGATGCACCCTTCAGCAGGTTTTCGGAATGGCGGAAGGATTGGTGAATTATACGAGACTGGATGATCCTGAAGAGATCATTGTCAATACGCAAGGCAGACCGATGTCCCCTTTTGATGAGGTAAGGGTTTTAGACGATGACGGGCGGAATGTCGCCCCCGGTGAAGCGGGACATTTGTTTACACGCGGCCCTTACACGATTCGCGGATATTATAAAGCGCCTGAACATAATGAAAGATCATTCACAGCCGACGGATTTTATCAGACCGGCGATATCGTCAAACTGACGGCGGACGGCTATATCATCGTTGAAGGGCGTGCGAAAGATCAAATCAATCGGGGCGGTGAAAAAATAGCCGCTGAGGAGGTGGAAAATCACCTTCTTGCGCATCCTGCCGTTCATGATGCGGCCATGGTTTCAATGCCGGATGATTTTCTCGGGGAGCGATCCTGTGTGTTCGTCATCCCGAAAGGAGAAGCGCCGAAACCGGGAGAGCTGAAAGCATTTTTGCGTGAGCGCGGACTGGCGGCATATAAAATCCCCGACCGGATTGAATTTATCGCTTCTTTCCCGAAAACCGGCGTCGGCAAGGTCAGTAAAAAGGATCTTCGCGAAACGATCGCCCAAAAAGTAAAGCCGGCTGAAATCAAACAATCTTAAAAAAGGAAGTGTTTACATTGGCTATACCGTCTATTTCCGCATATGCGCTGCCGACAGCATCAGATATGCCTGAAAATAAAGTATCGTGGACGCTGAATCCGAAACGCGCGGTGCTTCTGATCCATGACATGCAGAATTATTTCGTCGATGCTTTTGCGAAAGGTGAAGCTCCGATCACAGAGGCGTCTCAGAATATCAAAAAAATAAAAGAGCAATGCAAAGCACTTGGCATTCCGGTGGTGTATACCGCGCAGCCGGGCAGCCAAGACCCGGCGGACCGTGCGCTGCTGACAGATTTTTGGGGGCCGGGGCTAAAAAGCGGGCCTTATGAAGAAAAGGTCATTCCGGAGCTTGCCCCGGATGATCAGGACATTGTCCTCACAAAGTGGAGATACAGCGCGTTTAAACGGACGAATCTCCTTGAGATCATGCGTGAAAGCGGCAGAGACCAGCTCATGATTACGGGAATTTATGCACACATAGGCTGTCTCATCACAGCCTGTGAAGCATTTATGGATGATATTCAAAGCTTCTTTATCGGAGACGCCGTTGCTGATTTTTCTTCAGAAAAACATAAGATGGCCATCGAATATGCGTCTCAGCGCTGCGCTTACACAGCTTTGACAAACGAAGTGCTGGAGCTGCTGGGCGGCGCGCCGGTTTCTGGAGGAGAAGAGAAGGTTTCCGCCGTATTGACAAAAGACCGGGTGCGGGAACAAATTGCGGCGATTCTTCAAGAATCACCGTCTGATATTCCGGATCATGAAGACCTGCTGGACAGAGGTCTTGACTCCGTCAGAATCATGAGCCTTGTCGAACAATGGCGCCGTGACGGAGCTGAAGTGACGTTTGTGGAACTGGCGGAGAACCCGACGCTGGAAGAGTGGTGGAGACTTCTTTCTTCCCGATCTCAAAAAGTCTTGCCGAACGCAGATTATTTATAAAGGGAGAGAATAGAATGCATGATACACAACAGCTGCCTCTGACAGGCGCACAGGCCGGTATCTGGTTTGCGCAGCAGCTTGATCCTGATAATCCGATTTACAATACAGGCGAGTACGTTGAGATAAACGGCGCGATCGATGTGAACATATTTAAAACCGCTCTCGAACGCGTGCTGACGGAAGCCGCGTCATTACACGCCCGCTTCGAGGAGGGAGCAGACGGGCCGAAGCAGATCATCAATCCTCCATTTGAGGCTGCGATCGATGTCATAGATGTGAGTTCAGAAGCTGATCCGAAGCAGGCCGCACTCAGACTCATGCAGACAGATTTGGCTGAGCCCGTTGATATGGCGGCCGGGCCTTTGTTCCGCGACATTTTATTTCAGGCGGGACCGGAACGCTTTTTCTGGTATCAGCGCATTCACCACATAGCGATAGACGGCTACGGTTTTTCACTGCTGGCACGGCGTACGGCGCAAATGTACACCGCAATACGGGAAGGACGTCCGGATAACGGGCGCTCCTTCGGTTCTTTGGAGGATCTGGTAAAAGAAGATCAAGAGTACCGCGCGTCTGATCAATTCCTGAAAGATCGGGAATTTTGGATGGAGAAATTTGCGGATGAACCTGATGTCGTCAGTTTGGCAGAAAGAGCGCCGCGAACGTCAACACGTTTTCGGAGAAGCACGGCTTATCTTTCTGAAACGGCTTTACAGCATGTAAAAGCGATTCCGAACTGGCATGAAGCCGTCACGGCCGCAGCGGCGGTATATGTCCATCGGATGACAAACGCAGGGGATATCGTGCTCGGTTTACCGATGATGGGGCGGATCGGCTCAATTTCACTGAATATTCCGAGTATGGTCATGAATCTGCTGCCTTTGCGGCTTTCTCTCCGCCCGGATATGAATTTTCATGAGGCCGTCAGCCAAGTGGCAAAAGAAATCCGAAACATCCGGCGCCATCAGAAATACCGCCATGAAGACATGCGCCGCGACCTTAAATTGCTCGGAGAAAATCGCAGGCTGTTCGGCCCGCAAGTCAATGTGATGCCGTTTGACTACGCGCTTGATTTCGCCGGAGCGCGGGGGACTGTTCATAATTTATCAGCAGGGCCCGTTGATGATTTGTCAATTAACGTTTACGACAGAGCGGACGGAAGCGGAATGCGTGTGGACTTTGATGCGAATCCGGAAGTGTACAGCGCCGAAGATATTGAAAACCATCAAAAACGATTCCTGCTTCTGTTGGAATCCGCTGTGAAAGACCAGACACAAAAAATCGGCACACTCAACCTTCTGCTTGAAAGTGAACGTCGCCGCGTACTGGAAAGCTGGAATGACACGCGCAAGGCCGAGAAGCAGAAAAGTCTGCCGGAGCTGTTTTACGAACAGGCCGTAAAAACACCGGACCGGCCGGCAATCATCACCGAAAACGAAGAGCTCAGCTATGCCGAATTGAACAAGCGCGCGAACCAGCTTGCCGGCATGCTAAAGGAAAAGGGGCTCGGACCGGAACAATTTGCCGCTTTGCTGCTTCCGCGGTCACAGGAGTTGGCCGTGAGCATGCTGGCCGTTTTGAAAACGGGAGCCGCATACCTGCCGCTTGATCCTGATTTTCCTTCTGAGCGGATCACATACATGCTCAAAGATGCACAGCCTGCATGCCTGATTACAACGATGGAATTATCCGGCCGCATGCCGGAAGACAGTGATGCAAAAAGGATCATTCTCGATGACCCGGATACGGTAAAAACCGTTGCCGCTCAAAATGCTGACTGTCCCGCTCAGGCGGAATGTTCGCCTTTGCACCCCGCTTATATCATTTATACATCGGGCTCAACGGGCAAACCGAAAGGCGTAGTCGTCACATTAAAAAGCGTAAGCAATTTCCTCTTATCCATGCGGGAAATGTTCCCGCTCGGCGAACAAGACCGCCTGCTTGCCGTTACGACTGCGGCGTTTGATATTTCCGGACTTGAGCTCTTCCTTCCGCTCATCAGCGGGGCGGGGTGCGTCATCGCACGTAAAGAGACGATTCAGGAACCGCGGGCGCTTGCGCACATGATTCACTCATACGGTATTTCAATCATGCAGGCAACGCCGACATTGTGGCATTCATTAGTCACCAATGAACCGGATTCTCTCCGGGCGCTGCAGGTGCTTGTCGGAGGTGAGGCGCTTCCGAACGCGCTTATGCATGCTTTGCTTGAATCAGGCTGTACGGTGACGAATCTGTATGGGCCGACTGAAACAACAATCTGGTCGGCCGCACAGCCGCTTGCAAAAGGCCATACAGGGGCGCCTCCGATCGGAAAGCCGATTTGGAACACGCGGGTATATGTGCTGGACGCCGCATTGCAGCCCGTCCCGCCGGGAATCGCGGGCGAGCTTTATATAGCGGGCGAGGGGCTTGCCAGAGGTTATTATAACCGTCCTGATTTAACAGCGGAAAGATTCATTGCCGATCCGTACGGGCCCGCGGGCGCGAGGATGTACCGGACGGGAGATCTCGTGCGCTGGCGTGAGGACGGCTCGCTTGATTATATCAGCAGAGCCGATCACCAAATTAAAATCCGCGGGTTCCGGATAGAATTAGGAGAAATTGAGTCAGTGCTGTCGAAATATCCGGGTATTTCGCAGGCCGCCGTCATTGTCCGTGAAGACCAGCCCGGAGATAAGCGGCTGGCGGCTTACGCTGTCGCGGATCAGCCCCTTGATATCGGCAGACTTCGTGAATATATGGGCGAAAGCCTGCCGGATTATATGGTGCCGGGCGCGTTTGTACAGCTGGAAGAATTGCCGCTGACACCGAATAAGAAGCTCGATCGCAGCGCTCTGCCTGCACCTGATTTTTCCGCTGTCCTGTCTGACAGAGGGCCGCGGACGCCGCAGGAAGAAATATTATGCGATCTGTTTGCCGAGGTTCTCGGTCTCGCGCGGGTCGGAATTGATGACGGGTTCTTTGAATTGGGCGGACATTCGCTCTTAGCCGGACGCTTGATGAGCCGGGTCCGGGAGACGATGGGCGCAGAGCTTGGCATCGGCCGTCTGTTTGATACGCCGACCGTTGCCGGGCTCGCCGCACAGCTTGACACCGCAAAGAGTGCGCGGCCTAAGCTCAAGCCGTTTGACCGGCCGGAGCACATCCCGCTGTCATTTGCGCAGCTGCGTCTATGGTTTCTCTACTGTCTTGAAGGGCCAAGCCCGACTTACAACATTCCGGTGATTGTCCGCATGTCAGGCAAGCTTGACCAATCAGCGCTGAAACACGCCTTTTACGATGTTGTCAGCCGTCATGAAAGCCTGCGCACCGTTTTTCCGGAAAATAAGGGATCATCTCATCAGCTCATTTTATCTGCTGAAGGAGCCCGCCCTGTGTTTACAGTGACACGTGCAGACAAAAACGAGCTCCAAGACATGCTTGCCGCTGCGGCACGATATCGGTTTGATCTCGCTAAAGAGCCGGCCGTCCGGGCCGAGCTGTTTGATCATGGTGACGGCGAGTATACGCTGATGGTTCTCCTGCATCACATCGCAGGTGACGGCTGGTCCTTGAATCCGCTCATGCGTGACTTATCCATAGCCTATATCGCCCGGCAAACAGGTGAAAAAGCAGAATGGGCGCCGCTGGCGGTTCAATATGCGGATTATGCGCTTTGGCAGCAGCAGCTTTTAGGCAGCGCGTCTGATTCTGAGAGCTTAATTGCGCGCCAGCTGGATTTCTGGAAGAAAACGCTTGAAAATGTACCGGATCAGCTGGAGCTGCCGTCTGATTTTCCGCGTCCCGCTGAATCAAGCTACAGGGGCGGCGTCATTCCGGTCAACATCGGCCAAGAGCTTCATGCCCGTCTTCTCTCACTTGCCAGAAATCAGCGCGTAAGCCTGTTTATGGTGCTTCAATCAGGGCTTTCCGCGTTACTGACCCGGCTCGGTGCAGGGACCGATATTCCGATCGGCAGCCCGATAGCCGGCCGCAGTGATGACGCATTAGGAGACCTTGTGGGTATGTTCATTAATACACTCGTACTGAGAACCGATACCTCTGGCGATCCGAGCTTTTGTGAGCTTCTTGAAAGGGTCAGGGAAATGAATCTCGCAGCATATGAACATCAGGACGTGCCGTTTGAACGTCTCGTGGAAGAATTGAATCCGGTTCGTTCCCGGTCAAGACATCCGCTGTTCCAAGTGATGCTCGCATTCCAAAATACGCCTGACCCTGTACTCAGTCTTCCTGAGATGGAAACAAGCCTGCAAATCAGCAGTGTCGGATCGTCCAAATTTGATTTGACGCTGGAATTGGCTGAACAGCGCCATGACGACGGCACGCCTGCCGGTATTGAAGGCCTGCTGGAGTTCAGTACGGACTTATTTAGAAAAGAAACGGCTGAAGCACTTGCCGGACGCCTGCTTCTTCTGCTCGAAGATGCCGCCTCACATCCGGAAAAACCGATCGGAAGCTTAACCATTCTTTCTGATGAAGAGCGCCGGAAGCTTTTGCCGGTTAAACGTGCAAAACAGCATATTCAGCCTCGGCAGACACTGCCTGAACTGTTTGAAATACAGGCCGCCGCAAAATCGGTTGAAACGGCGGCAGTTTTTGAAGAGAGCGGACTCACTTATAAAGAGCTGAATGAAAGAGCCAATCAGCTCGCGCACATGATGATTGCCCGCGGCGTCGGCCCGGAGCAGTTTGTCGCACTGGCGCTGCCGCGTTCTTTAGATATGATTGTCGGGCTGTTAGCCGTCCTGAAGACGGGGGCAGCGTATCTGCCGCTTGATCCTGATTATCCCGCGGACCGCATTGCTTTTATGTTACATGATGCCAAGCCTGTATTTATGCTCACCAACCGTGAAGGCGCAAGTAAGCTCTCTATCGAAAGCGGCATGCCGGCCTTCATCTTGGATGACCCGCAGAATAAAGAAACACTTGAGCGATATGCCGTCAAGAACCCTGCGGACGCTGACCGGATTCGGCCGCTGTCACCGCTTCACCCGGCCTACGTCATTTACACGTCGGGATCAACAGGTGTGCCGAAAGGTGTCATCATTCCGCACAGCAATGTTATCAGGCTGTTTGAGTCGACGCGGCATTGGTATCACTTTCATTCTGATGATGTATGGACGATGTTTCACTCCTACGCTTTCGATTTCTCTGTCTGGGAAATGTGGGGGCCGCTGCTTCACGGCGGACGTCTCGTCGTCGTGCCGCATGACATCAGCAGATCGCCGGAAGCGTTTTTACATCTCCTCGTGAAAGAGCGGGTGACCGTGCTTAACCAAACGCCGTCAGCGTTTTACCAGCTGATGCATGCGGAAAAAGAACACAAAGAGCTGGGGCGTCAGCTCGCACTCAGATATATCATCTTCGGCGGCGAGGCGCTTGAGCTGAGCCGGCTTGAGGATTGGTACAGCCGCCACGCAGACAATCAGCCGGTGCTCGTGAATATGTACGGCATTACGGAAACGACGGTGCACGTCAGTTACCTTGAATTAGACAAAAACATTGCCGAGCTGAGAGCAAACAGCCTCATCGGCTGCGGCATTCCTGATCTGAACGTATATGTGCTTGATGACCGGCTGGAGCCTGTGCCCCCGGGCATCACGGGCGAAATGTATGTGGCCGGAGGAGGCGTGGCACGCGGCTACTTAGGGCGGCAAAGCCTGACCGCCGAACGCTTTGTGGCTGATCCGTACGGCCCGCCGGGAACGAGGATGTACCGGACGGGGGATTTAGCCCGTCTGCGGACGGACGGTTCTCTTGATTATATGGGCAGGGCGGACCACCAGATTAAAATCCGCGGCTTCCGGATTGAATTGGGAGAAATCGAAGCGGTTCTCGTCAAACATCCGGATGTTGAGGATGCCGCCGTAGTCGTCCGTGAAGACCGGCCGGGAGATAAACGGCTGGCCGCCTACCTTGTCCGATCTGCCGGCAGCACCTTGGACACGGGGGACATGCGTCGGTTTGCCGAAGAAAGCCTGCCGGATTACATGATTCCGTCAGCTTTTGTCCAAATGAATGAACTGCCGCTGACACCGAATGGAAAGCTTGACCGAAAAGCGCTCCCTGCGCCTGACTTCCAAACGGAGGTCACCGGCCGGGGACCGAGAACGCCGCAGGAAGAAATGCTGTGTGAGCTGTTCGCAGAGGTGCTTCATCTGCCGCGTGTCGGTATTGATGACAGATTCTTTGATTTAGGCGGCCATTCTTTGCTTGCGGTTCATTTAATGAGCCGTATTCGGGAAGCGATGGGAGCCGAGCTGAGTATCGGAACATTATTTGAAGCTCCTACGGTGGCAAGCCTTGCTGAAAGACTTGAGTCAGGAACGGGCGCAAGCGCGCTTGATGTTCTTCTTCCGCTCAGAACGGCAGGAAAAGAAACACCGTTGTTCTGTGTCCATCCGGCCGGCGGTCTCAGCTGGTGTTATGCCGGGCTGATGTCTTCTTTAGAGGCTGATTATCCGATATACGGCTTACAGGCGAGAGGCATCGGAAAAAAAGAACCGCTTCCGCAAAGCCTAGATGACATGGCGGCGGATTATATTGAAAAAATCCGCACCGTGCAGCCGAAAGGGCCGTACCGTCTGCTCGGCTGGTCTCTCGGAGGGAATGTCATTCAGGCCATGGCGACACAATTACAGAGCCGGGGTGAAGAGGTTTCGCTTTTGGTGATGCTTGACGCGTATCCGAATCATTTTCTGCCGATAAAAAATGCGCCTGATGACGAGGAAGCCGTCATCGCGCTGCTCGCTCTGGGAGGGTACGACCCGGACAGCCTCGGGGATCAGCCGCTTGATTTTGACACCGCGCTGACCATTCTCCGCCGTGAGGGAAGCGCATTAGCCAGCCTGGACGAATCAGTGATGATGAATCTGAAAGACACGTACATTAATTCTGTCGGGCTGTTAGGAACATACAAGCCGAAGCCGTTCCACGGAGATGTGCTGTTCTTCAGATCCACGATTATTCCGGAGTGGTTTGACCCGATTGAGCCGGATACTTGGAAACCGTATATTACGGGGAAAATCGAGCGGTATGACTTAGACTGCCGCCATAAAGATATGTGCCAGCCGGGCCCGCTTGCCGACATCGGCGCGCTTCTGGCAGAGAAATTAAACGGACGGCGTACAGTCCGGTAAAGAAAGGAAAGAGATGATATGACAAATCCATTTGAACGGGAAGACGGCTCATACCATGTGCTCGTCAATGCTGAAGGCCAGTACTCACTGTGGCCGGCCTATCTGGATGTGCCGGACGGCTGGGAAACCCGCCTCACGAATGAAACCCGCCCCGTTTGTCTCGAATATATTGAAACAAACTGGCGTGATATGAGGCCGGAAAGCTTGAAACAGGCCGAAGCCGCTAAAATGTAATAAGAAAAGCCTGCCGTTATTTCGGCAGGCTTTTTATGCGGACATCAGCCGTTAAGCTGTGTATGATCACAAAATGTATAAGGGTGGCCTTCTTCATTCGTGCACCATGACTGAGACAGAAAAGCCAAAAAGACCGCGGCCCACTGGTCTGCAAACTGGATTAAAATACCGCCGTCGTGCCACGTTCCGTTATCCTTCTTCCAGCGTGTATCAATTGGGTTTCCCTGATTCATATGAATATTATGCATGCCGTTTGTCGGCTTGAACCCGAAAATCTTATCAGCGCCCGGCTCCGGCCCGAATTTAGAGCCGTAAATATAGACGGTGGCTTTTTCTGATTTCGCTTTTTGCATGTACGTCTCAATAAAGTCATTTAAGTCATTATCCGGACCGGTGACTTCATGCGGGAGGGGCACCATGTTCCGGGGATCAAACAATCCGCCGCGGACATAATCCAGCGCCAGCTCACGGCTGGTTTCATCAATTGGGGTGTATCCATACGGAATGTTGGGCAGCAGGGTGATCGCGCTTGCGTCAAAATGATCGCGTGCCGCATACAGAACCTCTGATTCTTTTGAACTTGACATGACATTGATCGCACAGCGATAGCGCGTATCAGGCTCGCCTAGCACCTCGACTTGAAAATGCGGAGAATCATCATCTGTTTCCCTTTTCATATCTGACACAGTGCCTTTTAATACACCATAGTGCTGAACAGCCATATGAATCCTCCTTTTTCTTCCGGGATATGAATTGATATTCGAGACAGGGGGCCGTTTTTCCTTTGATGAGAAAGAAAAAAAGGACAGCCCGCTGATCAGACTGTCCTCTTCATATCTATTAAGCTTTTGCAGCCGAACCTTGCATTGCTTTTTCAGCAGGCACGTAGTCATAGCCTAAGTCTTTGGCTACCGCTTCATACGTGACATGTCCGTTAGCCGTATTTAAGCCCGCTTTAAGCGCAGGGCTGTCTGCAATGGCTTGTGCCGCGCCTTTATTGGCGATTTGAAGCGCGTAAGGAACGGTTACATTCGTTAATGCGAGCGTAGACGTACGCGGTACGGCGCCCGGCATATTGGCGACAGCGTAGTGAACGACGCCGTGTTTTTCGTAAGTCGGATTATCGTGGGTTGTAATATGATCAACGGTTTCCACAATGCCGCCCTGATCGATGGCAACATCAACAATGACGGAACCCGGTTTCATTTGTTTAACCATTTCTTCCGTAACGAGAGTCGGCGCTTTGGCTCCCGGGATGAGCACGGCGCAGATCAGAAGATCCGCTTCCGCGACGGAATCTGCAATATTTACAGGGTTTGACATCAAGGTTTTAATCTGATGCCCGAAAATATCATCAAGCTCACGCAGGCGGTCTGCGTTCAAATCGATCATTGTCACATCGGCACCGAGTCCGACAGCCATTTTCGCGGCATTTGTTCCGACGCCGCCCCCTCCGATGATCGTGACTTTTCCGCGGGATACACCCGGTACGCCGGCTAATAAAATTCCTTTTCCGCCCTTTGGTTTTTCAAGAAACTGAGCTCCGATTTGCGCGGCCATTCTGCCGGCCACTTCGGACATCGGCGTAAGCAGCGGAAGGGAACGTCCGTCCGTTACCGTTTCGTACGCAATAGCTGTCACGCCTTTTTCTGTAAGCGCTTTAGCTAATTCCGGCTCTGCAGCTAAATGAAGGTAAGTGAATAAGACCAGACCTTGACGGAAATACGCATACTCTTCAGCCAGCGGTTCTTTTACCTTCATGACCATTTCCGCATCCCATACTTGCTTTCTGTCCTCCAGAATTTCCGCCCCTGCTGATACATAATCTTCATTTGTAAAGCCGCTTCCGAGTCCCGCTCCGGATTCCACAAGAACCCGATGGCCGTTTCCGATAAGCTGTGAAACGCCTCCAGGTGTTAATGCCACTCGATTTTCATTGTTTTTGATTTCCTTTGGAATCCCGATAATCATGTCTGTTTCCCCCAATGTTTGTGTGATGCTTCAAGTGTAGCGCGATTTTTGCGAAAATTCTTTGTTTGAAACAGAAAATAAAAAAACACGGATTTGTGAAATTTCACGAACCCATGCTGCGAAGTTTGATATCAAGGTAAATCGTAAACTTTTCATTCACATTTTTTAAGTCGATTTCTGCGATCTGGCTGATTCTTTTCAGCCTGTAATTCAATGTATTGACATGGATGTTAAGCGCTTTAGCGGCGGTGTTGACGTTGCTGTCGGCATCAATAAAATGTTCGAGCGTTTTTACCATATCGGCTTGGTGCTCCCTGTCATACTGCTCAAGCTTTGACAGGGAATAGTTCATATAGCCGCTGTGCTTGCGTTTTTCATCCAACACATCCAGGTACTGATAAATGCCGAGTTCCGAAAAGCTGAAAAGGTGTTTGGTTTCTCTCACAAACCGCTCTTTCGCTTTTAATACGGAAAGCGCTTCCTGATAGGAGCGGTAAACATAAGAAATCGATTCGTAAATACCGCCGACCGCAATCGACGCATCCTCAATTTTATATCGTTCCTTCAGCTGTTTTTGAATATGAAGGGCGAAGTGCTTTACATCTTTAAAAGGCTGATCGGTTTTCGGCGCGGCTAATAAGATTAATTCATTTGAATCAACAGTCGCCAGCATGACATGAATCTGCTGTGTCGTTTCCTGCAAATATTGCAGCTGCTGTTCCGTCTTTTCAGTCAGCTCATCATGTAAACGGATGATCATGACGCTGAACACGGACGGCAGCGCCATTCCGAGCTTATGAAACCCTTCGGCCATTTCGGCTTCCTGATAAATATGGCCGGTCAGCATTTTCCAAAAAAACTCCTGGCCCCGCTCTTCGATTTTCGTTTTGCGGATCTGCAGGTGCAAAAGCTTGTTCCGCACCGCTTTGGCTGCCAGCTGAAGTGTCTTCAGATCTTCGTCATTGAGCTTTTTTTTGATCTCAAGCGCCCAAATAAATCCGAGAACCTGACTGTTTTTCCAGATGGAAATCGCCACGCGGTTGCTCAGGCCCACCTCGTCAATTTCTTTCACTTTGATCGGCTGGTCCGTTTTTAAAAGGGCCGGAATGGTTCCGTCTTTCCAGAGTTTGTTGATGACTTTTTCCGGCACCCTCCGCCCGATAATCGTCGACGTCCGGGCCGGATCTGTACAATCGCTGTGCGTGCTGTATGCAAGCAGTTTATGATTAACGTCTTCTATTGTAATGGGGCATTGAAGAACTTCACTGATATGGTCGGCAACATCTTCAAGCCTGTCGAAACTGTACTTAAATGGATCCTTTGGATTGGTCATCTGTATCCCTACTTTTTCATGGCTTCATATCTTGATCTTACCATCTTGCTTTTCAGACTGAAAGGCATCTTTGCAGGGAAATGGACTAGGACAATAAGATCATTCGATGAAAACGAAAATAATAAGAAAATCATACTACTACATTTACAAAATGTGTAAATGTGACGAAAAATCCAATATATCATAAGACTCATTTTGTAAAATTAAAACAGATTTGTTTGACTGTGCCGAATGGTTGTTTTTATAATAATGACGTTCAAAAAATAAGTGAATTAGCCCATATTTAGGCTGATGACACAGGAGGGTATAAGGAATATGTCTGGATTAATTCGTGTCACACCCGAAGAGCTAAGAGCGATGGCTAAGCAATATGGCGTTGAAAGTCAGGAAGTCATGAATCAGGTTGACCGCCTGAACCGCATGATTTCTGATTTGAAAGGCATGTGGGAAGGTGCTTCAAGTGAAGCATTTGCAGATCAATATGAGCAGTTGAAACCTTCATTTATTAAAATGTCTGAATTGCTTCAAGATGTGAATCATCAGCTCGATCAAACGGCAAATACGCTTGAGTCTACTGACCAAGATATCGCTAACCAAATTCGCGGATAATAAGATGAATGAAGAAACGGAGCGCCTGATTCAATCAAGAAGACGGCGCTCTTTCTATGTAAGGGTGATATGAATATGTATATCGATATTACAATAGATTTAACACATTATAACGGCAGCGTCTTCGATCTCAGATTGTCAGATTACCATTCTGTGAAAAAAGTCATTGATATTGCCCGGCAGGCTCAGCATGTATCCGTTCCGCCGCGTGAAGGCTATTGGATCAGAGTGGTCAATAAAGAAGCGGTTTTTTCCGGAGAACAAAAGCTATCTGACTGCGGCATTACGAACGGAGACCGCCTTGAAATTTTATGAAAGGACATGGTGGAATGACAGGTCATAACAGATCTTATTTAGAAACAGAATTAGACGCCGTCCGGGAAGAAACCGAATCAGGCTTCACGTTCACCTTCCAGCGGGAAAAAATCAAGCTTCTTGACGGGCTGGAAGCAAACGTGATTAAAGATGCTGATCCTTTTTTTCAAAAAGAGGTCTCAGTTTCAGAAGACGAAGTAACCATCACAATCAAACCTCCTTCTTCTTATCAGGCTTTCCGCTATATAAAAGGAAAAGATAAAAAAAGCAGGTGGCAATTTGCCTACCGTCTCGTCCAAGCTGTGAAACAGCATAAGCTGAAACGTCTCAATCTGATTGCCGCCCCTGAAAATATCGTGTTTGATAAGGCGCTGACGCCTTACTTTCTTCATTACGGCGTAAAGGAGAGCCTTCCGCCTTATGAGGAAGATAGAGAAAGGGTGTTAAAAGAGCTCAAAGCCTGTGCGGCGCTTGCAGCTGACGGGGCGTACACCTTCGATGAATATTTGAAGTACAAGGAGACGCTTCACTTCTCTTCTGAGGTGAAAAGCGTGCTAGAGGCGGAGACGATTGAAGAACTGGAAGAAACCATTCAAACCGCAATTGATTCCCTCGAAGAAAGGGACAAGACATACATAAAACTGCCGAAAAAGAAATGGAAAATCCAAAGATACGCCGGTCTGGCGCTTGCCGTCCTCCTTGTGCCGACACTTCTTTACTCCTTATACGTTCTGTTTTTCGCCCAGCCAAAGCAAGAGGCAATTACGGAAAGCAACCGCTATTTTTTAAATCAGCAGTACAGCAAAGTCATTGACACACTCGCCAAATACGATGCGGAAAGCCTCCCGGAATCTGTGCAGTATGAGCTTGCTTCCTCTTATGTGGCAGTTGAAAATCTGAGAGAAGAACAGCGGAAAAACATCGGGAATCTGGTCACGCTGCAATCAGACCCGAAGCATTTTCTTTATTGGATTGATATCGGCAGAGGGGAAAATGAAGAAGCCATCAAAATCGGCCGCAATCTTGAGTACAACCCGTACATCTGGCTCGGACTTACAAAATATAAACAGCAATTATTAGCGGATGACAGTATGAAAGACGACGAAAAGCAGAAAGAACTGGATGCCGTGGAAAGCGAGCTTGCGAAGGCGAAAAAAGAGGCGGAGGAGCAGCATAAAGAAGCGGAGGAAAACGGTGACACCGCCGAAGCTTCCGCCGGACAGGATGAAAGCAAACAAGACAAAGCAAAAGATAACAAAGAGAACGACAAGAAAGATGAGAAAAAAGATGAAAAAAAATAACAGCACACATCAAATGGCCGCAGGTAACGATCAGGCTGTCAGGAGGTTCGCCATATGAGTCTGTTATGGGTCTTTTACCGAGAGCACGTACAAAAGATTCAGCTGTCTGAACTCCCGCCGTCTCAGCCGATTACGATCGGTCCGGATATGAAAGATACAATCACGGTCGGCACACTTCCGTTACGGCAAAACGCCGCAACCCTTTATCGAAAAGAAACAGATCGTTATGATGTTTTCCTGGGAAATAACTGTGCCGGCGAATTGACAATAGGAAATGAAATGCCCTGCCGGATTGAAGAAGAGACGATGCGGCTTCTGCTCACCCCTGACAAAGAAGAATCCTCCGTTTATTTTATCGGCGGGAAGGATGAGATCGTTTTCTCATCAGAAACAGAGGAAGCGGATATATACAAAGAGCCGTCCTCCGCTCAAACAGGGGCTTTTTATCTGCGAAAGTCGGGAGGATGCTGGTCTGTCGTCCCTGATGGCCAAGACGTTTATGTGAACGGAAAACTTGCAGAAGCTCCCGAAAGGCTCCGCACGGGAGATGAGCTGCTGTGGAATTTTCTGCGTGTGAGGCTGACGGAGGACGACCTTTTAGAAGTCGTTCATCACGAAAAGCTTCAAACCGGTTTAACCAAAACGGTAAAACCAAGCACCGAAATGAAAAAGAAATACCCGCAATATCGAAGAACGCCGCGCATGGTCTACGATCTTCCCGAAGACCGCGTTTCATTCAGCTTTCCCTCGCAGGAAAGCGAACAGAATAACCGGGGGCTGTGGCTCGTCATTCTGCCTCCTTTGGTCATGCTGATTGTAATGGGGGTTGTCGCCATTATACAGCCGAGGGGCATATTCATCCTTGTCTCTTTGGCGATGTTTATGATGACTCTCATTACCTCCACCGTGCAGTATTTCCGTGAAAAAAACCAGCGGAAAAAACGGGAGGAAAAACGGGAGCGTGTGTACAAGCAGTATTTAGAAAGCAAGCGGAAAGAGCTTCAGACGCTGTCGGAAAAACAGCTGCAAGTGCTGACGCATCATTTTCCCCCGTTTGAAAAAATGAAATATTTAACTTCTGAAATCAGCGGCCGCATTTGGGAGAAATCGCTGGATAGCAGGGATTTTCTGATGCTTCGGCTCGGAACGGGCACGGTCCCGGCAAGCTACGAGATTTCAATGAGCGGCGGAGACCTGGCGAACCGTGATGTGGATGACTTGATGGAGCAGTCGCAGCACATGCAGCGTGTGTATAAAGATATCCGCCATGCGCCCGTGACCGTTGATTTACAAGAAGGGCCGATGGGGCTTGTCGGGAAACCCCAGATCGTCAAAAATGAAATTCATCAGCTGATCGGCCAGCTCGCGTTCTTCAACAGCTACCATGACCTGCGATTTGTCTTTATCTTTCATGAGGACGAATATAAGGAATGGGAATGGATGAAGTGGCTGCCGCAATTTCAGCTGCCTCATATGTATGCGAAAGGATTTATTTACAATGAACAGACCCGCGATCAATTGTTATCGTCCATTTACGAGCTGCTGCGTGAGCGGGATTTGGAAGAAGATAAAGAAAAAAAGATCTTCCAGCCGCATTTTGTCTTTGCCATCACAAATCAGCAGCTGATCGCAGAGCACGTCATTTTAGAATACATCGAAGGCCGGCATGAGCATCTCGGCATCTCGGCAATCATCGCCGCGGAAACGAAGGAAAGCCTGGCGGAAAACATTCACACCCTCGTCCGCTACATTAATGAAGATGAGGGAGACATTCTCATTCAGCAGAAAAAAGCGGTGCAGATCCCGTTTAAGCTGGACAGGCATGAACGGACAAACAACGAGCGGTTTTCCCGGACGCTTCGGACATTGCACCATCAGGTCGGAATGACGAATTCCATTCCTGAAACGGTCTCATTTCTGGAGCTGTTTCATGCGAAGGAAGTCAAAGAAATCGGCATCAGGAAGAAGTGGGAGACAAGTGAGTCTGCAAAATCGCTGGCTGTTCCGATCGGCTATAAAGGAAAAGACGACATCGTCTATTTAAACCTGCATGAAAAAGCGCACGGGCCGCACGGATTGCTGGCGGGAACGACCGGCTCCGGGAAAAGTGAATTTCTGCAAACGTACATCCTGTCATTGGCCGTTCATTTCCACCCGCATGAAGCGGCGTTTTTGCTGATTGACTATAAGGGCGGAGGAATGGCCCAGCCGTTCCGCAAGATGCCGCACCTTCTCGGGACCATCACGAATATTGAAGGAAGCAGAAACTTCAGTATCAGGGCGCTTGCATCCATTAAGAGCGAGCTGAAAAAACGGCAGCGTCTGTTTGATCAATATCGCGTCAATCACATCAATGACTATACAAAGCTGCATAAACAGGGAGAAACGGAGATTCCGATGCCGCACCTGTTTTTGATTTCAGATGAATTCGCCGAGCTGAAAAGCGAAGAGCCTGACTTTATCAGGGAGCTTGTCAGCGCGGCCCGCATCGGACGGAGCCTTGGTGTGCATTTAATTCTCGCCACGCAAAAGCCGGGCGGCATCATTGACGACCAAATATGGAGCAACTCACGCTTTAAGGTCGCGCTGAAAGTGCAGGATGCAAGTGACAGTAAAGAAATCCTGAAAAACAGTGATGCGGCGAATATTACGGTCACCGGACGCGGCTACTTGCAAGTCGGAAATAACGAAGTGTATGAGCAGTTCCAGTCTGCCTGGAGCGGCGCCCCTTACATGGAAGATGTATACGGCACCGAGGATGACATTGCCATCGTTACCGACACAGGCTTAATTCCGCTGTCTGAGGTGGATGCGGATGATGCGGCGAAAAAAGATGCCCCGGCAGAAATAGAGGCCGTAGTCGAAGAAATCGAGCGGATTCAAAATGAAATGGGCATTGAAAAGCTGCCGAGCCCGTGGCTTCCGCCGCTTGCCGAACGTATCCCGCGCACGCTTTACCCTGCGCAGGAAAAAGACCGCTTCTTCATCGCCTGCGTTGATGAGCCTGATCAGCAAAGACAGGCGCCTCTCGCTTATACGATGATGGATGACGGCAACATCGGCATTTTCGGCTCATCCGGCTACGGCAAGTCAGTGGCTGCCATCACCTTCCTGATGAACTTCGCGGAAGGATACACGCCGGAAGAGCTTCATATGTACATCTTTGATTTCGGAAACGGCACGCTTCTGCCATTGGCAAAGCTTCCGCACACCGCAGACTATTTCTTAATGGATCAAATGAGAAAGATCGAAAAATTCATGATCCGCATCAAGGAAGAAATCGAGCGGCGGAAACGGCTGTTCAGAGAAAAAGAAGTCAGCCATATCAAAATGTACAATTCGCTCAGTGAAGAAGAGCTGCCGTTTATATTTATCACAATTGACAATTTCGACATCGTAAAAGATGAAATGCATGAATTAGAAACGGAATTTATCCAGATTTCACGCGACGGGCAAAGCTTAGGCATTTACTTCCTGCTGACCGCAACGAGGGTAAACGCCGTCCGCCAGTCGCTGTTAAACAACATAAAAACGAAAGTCGTCCATTATTTAATGGATCAGTCAGAAGGATACTCCATTTACGGGCGTCCGCCGTTCAGTCTCGAACCGATCCCGGGCCGCGTCATGATCCAAAAAGAAGAACTGTATTTCGCGCAAATGTTTCTTCCGGCTGAAGCGGAAAATGACCTCGAGATGTTCCAGGCGCTGAAAGCGGATGTCAAAGCATTAGCTGAGCGCCATGCCGGAACAGCCGGCCCAGACCCGATTCCGATGCTTCCGGATAGGCTGACGGCCGGCGAATTTTCACTCCGTCTCGGCCCGGATCAAGAACCGTTCCGCATTCCTGTCGGGCTTCATGAGGAAAAGGTCAGCCCTGTGTACTTTGATCTGGGCAAAAATAAGCATTGCCTTATCTTAGGCCAGACACAGCGTGGAAAAACAAACATCCTGAAAATGATGCTGAATCACCTGCTGCGTGAAGGTACGGAACGGGTCGGGCTGTTTGACTCGATTGACCGCGGACTGTCGCAGTATGCGCAGGAAACAAAGGTCAGCTATCTGGACACAAAAGAAGACGTCCGGCAGTGGATCGAAACGGCAGAAGCTATTTTCACGGAGCGCGAAGCTCAGTATGCGCAGGCCGTCAAAAATGGCGATGTGCACAAACTCAGTTTCTCTCCGGTCGTGTTAATGGCCGACGGCATTACAAGATTCCAGCAGACGATCGACACCGCCATTCAAGACAAACTGGCGATGTTTATGAAATCTTACGCGCATGTGGGCTTCAGTTTTATCCCGGCGGGCAATCACAGCGAATTCTCAAAAGGCTATGATTCCTTAACGACGGAAATGAAACAGATCCGCCACGCGATGCTGCTTGTGAAAAAATCCGAACAAAATGTCATTCCGCTGCCTTACCAAAGGCAGGAACCGGACATTCAGCCGGGCTTCGGCTATTTGGTTGAAAACGGGAAGGAGCAAAAAATCCAAATACCTTTATGTTCAGCGGAAAGGGAGGCCGTCAGATGACTGAACAACGAAAAAGCCTGATCAAATTAATAGCCGCGGTCGTCATCATTCTGCTGCTGCCGGTGCTGTTTTTCCGGTTTATCGGCGATGACCCGGGAAAACAAAAAATCAACGCCACCCGCCAAATCGCAGTCGTGAATGAAGACATGGGCTTACAAACAGATGAAAATGAGGAAGAGGAATCCGTCCATTTCGGTAAAGAAGTAGCGGCCGCTCTCGGCGGCCGTCCGGATTATTCATGGACGGTTGTCAACAGGAGCGCGGCTGAAAACGGTCTGGCGGCTAAGAAGTATGACGCCGTCGTTTACATTCCATCCGATTTTTCAAAAGATATCTTAAGCTATGACAAGGAGCGTCCGCAAAAAGCCACGCTGACATTCAATATTCAAAGCAACCTGAACGCCGTCAACAAAGAAAAGGTGCAGCGTGAGCTAGAAGACGCCCAAAAATCAATGAATAAAAAAATGTCGGCATTATATTGGAATTTCGTCTCACAAAAAGTGAACAATGTCCGAGGCGATTTTGACAAGATCGTCAATAAAGAATCAGAGTTTCAAAACGTCATGTACAACTTTTACAAGCCGAGCTCCAATGACTTGGCAGGTGAAATCAAGCGGCAAAAAGACCTGATTGACGAACTGAAAAAATCAATGAATGAAGCGCAGGGCGCGGCAAAAGAAAAATTGACCTCGGCAGATGAAGCCAAAACCACGCTCAAAGACTTTGCCGATACGGTCGAGCGCTATAAACAATATCAAGAAAATCAGAAAAAACTGCTGATGGCCGCGCAGGAACAAAATCAAAAGCAAATCACAACCGGACTGAATGCCATTAAAGCACAGCAGGCCGCCAACCAGTTCAGCACGATGATGAGCGGGCTGTCTTCAGGCATAAACCGGGCGCAGACACAGCTTGACCAGACGGGATCGGCTCTTTTTGCCGCCCAACAGGTGAGAGAAGCGCAGGTTCCTGAGCAGGAACGCGGGATGGCGAATATTCAATCCAATTTACTGGACAATTATTTGACTCAATATAAAGCTCAAGCAAGATTTGAAACACTGAACAGTATCCAAACCCTTATGAAAAGGGATCGGCCGGCATTAACCGTTCCGGAAAAGGACCCGGGTGATGACGGCTCGGATGAACCGAAAGAAGAAGAAAAACCGGAAGAAGAAAAACCCGGCGATCTGAAAATTGACCTTGACGATCAGCGTGACGAGTTAAAACGCATCTCCGCTGAAATCAATCACATTTCTGACGGATTAAAAGAACCGCAAAAAGAAAATCCGGCCCCTGAAAAACCGGGCCAAGGCGATGACGGTGAAAACTCCGGCGATACCGATCCGAATAACGGAACGAATCCCGGAGAAGACGGAAAAACGGAAGACGGCACAAAAGAAGAGCAGCCTGCTTCCGATAACACAGGCGATCAGGAGCCAAAAACCGTCCAGACCGCCACTGCCGCTAAAAACGTCACTCCGCCTGCTGATGAGCCGGCGGACGATCCGAACGATCCGAACGATTCTGAAGGGGACGGCGGCACGGACATATCTGAGGCGAAAGAAAGGCTGAACCAAGCCGCAGAGCGCATTCAGCAAATTGAAAAAGAGCTGGAAGAGAAACAGCAGACTCATAATGAAGAACTGAAAAAACGTCTCAATGCTCTTGATGAAGAAATCCAAGGCCTTCAAGACCAGATTGATGACGTCAAAAAACGTGCAAAGAAAAAGCTAGAGGAATTGGAAGAAACGAGAAAACAAGACTTCAATACCATTTACAGAATGATTGTAAAAACAGAACAGAACATTCTGAACTACCCGTCATTGGATGGCGGCCGCAAATCTGCTCTTGAACAGATATTTGCCGCTGACATCAATACAAAAGAAGTATCCGATTTAATGAGTTACTATAATGATTTATCCCTGTATGAGGCGACACTCTATCACTCTCTTGACGCGGGCCCGCTGCCTGACGTGAAAAACAGGGTGCTGAAAGCCCAGCAAGGCGAAGTCCAAACCGTTCTCGCCATCAAACCGGTGGAAACGGCAAGCTGGGAAAACCTGAAAAACAACAAAATGCAGACAGATGAAGACATCAGCAATTTCATTAAAGGCATGACCGAATTCTCGGATAACTACAGCTCGTATATCAGAGATGAACAAGCCGGAGTGCTCGATGAGCTCGCCAGCATTTCAGACAGCGCGGCGAAAGCATCCGATCAGCTGGCTGAAGGCGCCGTGCAGGAAGCGGCCGCGTTCAGCGGAGACGGATTAACCGGAACGATGGCGCTCGGCGCTCAGGATACCGTCGGCCGCGAAGTCCTGCAAATGTCTGACACGATGGGCCATCTGTCAGAACGCCAGTCCGGCATCATCAGCTATACCGACAATATGCAGCAAAGCGTAAATGACGTCCAGCATAAAGCGGACACCCTGAACAGCAACTGGGGCAAAAACGTCGATTCCACGAAATTGATCAGAAATGACGTGTACGGCATTTTAGGGAACGCGCTCGTTGACGGACAGGAAAACGGCTACGTTTACGATTATCTCGCCAACCCGCTTAAAATCAGCGGAGAGGTGCCGGAAGACCGGGTTCAGAATGTTCCGCCGGTCGTCATTTTGGTGATCATCCTGATCAGCAGTCTTCTGATCGGCTATTTCAGCTCGTATTATCAGCAGGCGCCGCTTCTTGTCAAAGGCGCGCTCTTTGGGATTTTAAACATTATGGTCGGATTGATGATCAGTCTGTTCGGTCTGAATATCTACTCGCTTCCGGACGATCAGACGATTAAATGGTCAGTCTTTACGATTCTCTTGCTTGCGGCGAGTTCAGCTTTTATCCGGGCAGCATTTGTCTTCAGCTCGATTACCGGATGGATCGCATCATCAGCGCTCATTCTCTTTTATGTGGCGCCTTTGATCGACCTGATTATGCCGAACTTCACCTTTGACAGTCCGGTTTCGAAAGTCTATATCGATATTCAATACGGAACGGGCCATCTGTTTGCGATGGGGGTAACGGTTCTTGCGATCATTACGCTGATTGCGGCGGCGCTTCCGCTCGTCATTCGGCTGTTTGCGGAAAAAACGGAGGAAAGTGATCAGTCTTATGAGGCGTAACACGTTCATGGAAAAAGGATTGCTGCTGTTTGCTCTCTCCTTTTTCCTCCTCCTTCCCCAAGCCGCAGCCGCGAATGAGGAAAATACTGATGTCAAGCCGAATGAATATGAAAAGAAAGACATTGAAATTCGTACGGATTACCTGCACGACGATGCCTACTCTGAGGAAAAAACGGCGCTTCCGAAAGAACAGAAGGATATTACCTTTGATCAGCCGGCCGAAAACCCGGATGACAAACTGATATCAAAGTTGTTTACATCGTCAGACACGGAGCCGAATACGATCAAAGCGCAATCGAAAAAACTGGGTATCACATTTGCCGAGCCTGCGGTGCGGCGTACCTCGGCAGATATGGAAACGGAAGAGAAAAAGACTTCTTATCTGCTGCCTGTCATTTATGCCGTCTTGATCCTCCTCGGGATTGCGGCGATGATCTATCTGATCCCGAAAGTCACGGCGCAGGAAAAGGCAAAGCGGTAAACGAATCGCTTGTGTTTGCGGGAAGACAGCCCGTAAAATAAGAAAAAAAGGAGGAGTTTCATGCAGTTTTTTCTTATAACAGGCGCGTCAAAAGGCTTGGGCCGGGCGCTTACGGAACAGGCGCTTCAAGAAGGAGCCGAAGTCGCCGCGCTTTCAAGAACGATAAGCGGGGAAAAGCGTGAGGGGCTGACAGAATACAGTGTTGATTTAACCGATCTGGCAGATACAGAGCGGCAGATGAAGGCGATTCTTGATCAAGCTGAGAAGAAGCGGTACTCTGCCGTCACATTGATCAACAATGCCGGAATGGTGGAACCGATCAAGCGGGCGAAAGAGGCTTCCGCCGAAGAATTGAACCGCCACTACACCCTTAATCTGACGGCGCCCGTTTTGCTCAGCCAAATGTTCACAAAGCGTTTCGAAGCGTTCAGCGGCAGCAAAACAATTGTCAACATCACATCTGGCGCGGCGAAAAATCCTTATAAAGGATGGAGCGCGTATTGCAGCTCAAAAGCGGGGCTTGATATGTTTACGAGAACATTCGGGTTTGAACAGGAAGATGAAGAGCTGCCGGTCCGCATGATCTCATTCTCGCCGGGAGTGATGGATACAGACATGCAGGCTGTCATCCGTTCTTCGTCAAAAGAAGATTTCCATGACATCGAACGGTTCCGCAATCTGAAAGAAACGAAAAACCTCAGAAGTCCTGAATACATCGCCGGCGTCATTCACTCACTGATCGCGGGCGAGCCGGAAAACGGACGGATATACGATATCAAAGAATTTTTGTAGAGCAGCTTTTACGCTGCTCTTTTTTGTTTGTACAATCACTTCGGGGTCCGGCGGCATATGATGAATGAAACAACGTATAAGGGGTATAAGAAATGTATCAGATGAATTGAGTTTCTTCTCGATTTATGTTAGGATTCTAAAAATATATTAAGGAGGGGTTTCCATGAGAAATGTAACGTTAATGGATGTCTTCACCCATCCAATCGCACAAAAGTATTTACAGCGTTCCGGTGTCGCCCATGCGATCGCCTGCGCGTTTCATGCATACCGTCTTGCCGTAAAAGCAGGTGTCAGCCCGGATCTTGCGGCGAAAGCGGCTTTACTGCATGACGTCGGCCATTATGAATGGTACACAGACGGCAAATGGGATTATGAAAAGTACAGAAGAAACGATATCCATGCCATTAAAGGCGCGGAACGGGCGCATAAGCTGCTCATCCGGCTCGGTGAAGAACCGAAAGCGGCGAAGGACATTGCGCTGGCGATTCTGCTTCACACCGATTCCTATCTGCCTGAAGGCGAACTGGACAAGAATACGCTCCAGCAAATCGTGAAACAAGCGGATGAACTCGATGAAGAACCCGGCGGACATCACCATTACCGCCAAATGGATCACACGGCCGCGCTCAAACAAATCCAAAAGCTTGATCAGTTAATTGACCAAGCCCAATATCCCTTAAGAAGCTCAGTCTAGGCCACTCATGCGGCCTTTTCCGCTTACATAACTCCGCATGCTCACTAACACCTTTTCCGCTCCGATAGACGTACTGTGTCAAAGCCTTTGTCCGCTGCATATGCTGAAGGAAAACATAGTAAAGGGGATCAGCGAAAATGGCCCATCAAGGAAGCCCGCAAATCGTCTCGTTAGTGGATCCTTACGTTTATCAGACCATCCATAAGCTTATCGGCTCAAGGTTTATCATTCAAACCGTCAGACGCATTGTCAGAGGACGGCTGATTGATGCCACTCCGGATCACATCGCCATTGAAGAAACGCATGACCGTGTATTTTATATCAGAAACCGCCATGTGGTTTCCGTCATGCCTGATTATACCGAACGCGTGTAACAGCACGAATAAGGCGCAAACCGGAGGCGGCCCTATAGAACCCCGGTGCGTCTTCTTTTTTGAGATACATAGATGCACGGCGGCTTTTTTTGGTACAATCACAGTACAAGTTCACATGACAATAGGAGGAAACCGCTTGTTGAAATCAAAGGTCCATTTTTGGACGCTGCAAATTTTGCTCGTTTTGCTCATTATTTACGTATCAACGAAAGTCTCGTTTATTTTTCAGCCGTTTTTCGGTTTTATCACCACTCTGTTTTTTCCGATTTTGATCTCGGGCATTTTGTTTTTCATTTTTAATCCGATCGTGCGCCTGCTTGAGAAAAAAATCCCCCGGACATTGGCGATCCTGCTCATTTATCTCGTTTTCATCGGCCTGATTGCCTTTATGTTCACCGCCATCGGACCGATTGTGGCTTCCCAGGTCACGGGGCTGATTAACAATTTCCCTGATTACATTCATCAGATTCAAGTCTTGACGGCGCAATTATCCCATTCCAAATGGTTTACGTGGATGATGACGCAGGATTATGTGTCGATAGAAAAAATCCAGCAGTCTCTGACGGGATTTTTACAAAGCCTTCCGCAAAATATTACGGCAAGCCTGTCGGCCGTGTTCGGCGTCGTTACGAATATCACGCTTGTCGTGATCACCGTTCCGTTCATTTTGTTTTATATGCTGAAGGACGGCCGGCGGTTTCCGCTCTTGGCGGTTAAAATCCTGCCTACTTCCTACCGGGCGGAAGGTCGCAAAATATTTAATGACTTATATGTCACATTGGCCGCCTATTTCCAAGGCCAGCTGCTGATTTGTCTCTTTGTCGGAACGGCATGCTTTATCGGATATTGGATCATCGGCCTGCAGTATGCGTTAATTCTCGGGATGGTGATCGCCGTCACCAATATCATTCCGTACCTGGGGCCGTTTCTCGGGGCGGCGCCCGCGGTGATTATCGCGTTTATGGATTCGCCGGCTAAGGCGCTGTTTGCCGTTATTGTTGTCGTTGTCGTCCAGCAGCTTGACGGGAATCTGCTTTCTCCGCTTGTCATCGGGAAACGGCTCAATACCCACCCGCTCACCATTATTCTTCTGCTTATCGGAGCGGGCAGTTTCGGCGGCATTCTCGCAATGATTCTGGCCGTGCCGGTTTACGCGGTTTTAAAAGCTTTCGTCTTAAATATCGTCCGGCTTATCAAACTTCGTCAGCGGTCAAAGCTAGAAGACAGCCGCAAGCCGAAATAAAAACGGGCACAACTCCCGATGCAGCGCATAAAATGCTGTAAAGAAAAGCGGAGGTGTGGGTATGCCTGCAATTGTGGGACCGATTTATATTATGAGTTTAGCCGGAGACGCTGCGGCGAGCTTCGGTGACGTGTTTGCCATTTCTCCCAAAGCCGTTGACCACTCAGGCGCGGGGGCAGGGGCGTTTCATTCCGGAGATTTTGTCAAAGTCACTAATAAATTCAGCACAACGCACTTTGAAGACATCGATGTGTTTGACGAACCTGATTGGTTTAACGCGTGACAGCCTCCTTTTAGGAGGCTGTCGCTTTTTTGTAGTATAATAGAATCAGTCTTTATAAAAGGGGAATTTTTTATGAAAATCAGAAAAGCGAATATTACCGTGCAGTCCGGAATGATCGGTGATGTATATCTGCATGAAAATAAAAAAGAACAGCATACCCTTGTAGCCGTTCCGGAACTTGAGTGGAGCACGATCATTTCCTATGAGGAAGAGAAAAAGGCGCTGGCGCAGCGGCTTTTACAATCATTCAGCAAGCTGATTGAAGAAGAACCCGCCGGAGAGCTCGCCGGCAAGATCTCCCATTGGGTGGCTGAAATGTAACGAAGCGGTTTACCGCGTCCCGTCCGGGGCGATAATTGTAAAACAAGCTGAGGAGGGACAGGCCGATGAGCGACAAAACGGTTGACCTTTATTTACAGCAGGGGATGTACGGCCCTCTGCAGACGAAACCGGATGAACGCCATTTATTTTTAGGCTCGCTGCGTGAAAGAGTCATCATTGCCCTGACGAAGGGGCAGGTGCTGCAAAAGCAGCCGTATGAAGAAGTGAAACAGGCGCTGAAAAGCCGAAAAGACGCGGTGCTCTATATAAACGGAAGGCTCCCGTATCATGCTTATTCACCATATATGAAGCTTGCCGCACTTGCCGGTGTCCGAAGCTCCGTCATATCGGATCTTCAATTCGAAACGCCGCTCGGCCTGGTTTTTGCCGCCAATTATGCCGTGAACCTTGACGGCATTTACGTACAGGATGACATTTTTCAGCGCTCACTCCTGAAATCTTAAAAGGGCAAAACACCGTTTGTCATTTTACAATGCCAATTCACTTACAAGTGGAGATAGGATATAATGGTTTTCATATGAATGGCGGGGAGGCCGGCTATGAAAAAAGCATTTATATGCATTGATTATACGAATGATTTTGCAGCAGAGAACGGGGCATTAACCTGCGGAGAACCCGCGAGACAGATTGAAGATACGATTGTCAGTTTGACGCAAGCATTTATAGAAAACGGTGATTACGTTGTCTTTGCGGTTGATTCGCATGATGCAGACGATGATTTTCATCCCGAGACACGCCTGTTTCCTCCGCATAATATCAACGGCACGGAGGGCAAAGAGCTGTACGGAAGGCTATCGCCTCTTTATGAGAAACATAAACACGCAAAAAACGTAAATTATATGGAAAAAACGAGATATTCTGCTTTTGCGGGAACGGATTTAGAGCTGAAACTGCGGGAACGGCAGATCACTGAGCTGCATCTTGCGGGCCTGTGCACGGACATCTGCGTTCTTCACACGGCGGTTGACGCCTACAACAAGGGCTTTCAGATCGTCATTCATCAAAACGCTGTGGCCAGCTTTAATCCGGAAGGGCATGAATGGGCCCTGTCCCATTTTAAGAACAGCATCGGAGCGCAAGTGGCAGAGTAAGGAAGGGGAAAACAATTTTGGTGGAGCATGGTTTTAAAGACGACAGTTTGTCTTTACATACAGATCTTTATCAAATTAATATGGCCGAAACGTACTGGAGAGACGGCATTCATGAGAAAAAAGCGATTTTTGAGCTTTTTTTCAGAAAGCTTCCCTTTGAAAACGGCTATGCGGTATTTGCGGGCTTAGAAAAAGCAATCGAATACTTGGAGAACTTCAAATTTACCGACAGCGATCTGAATTATTTAAAAACGGAATTGCACTATGCTGATGATTTCATTGAGTATTTACGGGATCTTTCTTTTACCGGATCTCTTTACAGCATGAAAGAAGGCGAGCTCGTTTTTAACAACGAACCGATTATGCGGGTCGAAGCGCCCCTGATCGAAGCCCAGCTGATTGAGACGGCTCTGCTTAACATTGTGAATTACCAAACATTAATCGCCACGAAAGCGGCCCGCATTAAAGGCGTTGTCGGTGACGAAGACGCCCTCGAATTCGGAACGCGGCGCGCCCATGAAATGGATGCGGCCATGTGGGGAGCGAGAGCGGCTTTGATCGGCGGCTTCAGCGCGACGAGTAATGTAAGAGCCGGAAAGCGTTTTAATATACCGGTATCCGGCACGCACGCTCATGCGCTCGTACAAGCGTACCGCGATGAATATACGGCATTTAAGAAATATGCGGAGACCCACAAAGACTGCGTGTTTCTCGTAGATACGTACGATACGATCCGTTCGGGCATGCCGAATGCGATTAAAGTCGCAAAGGAATTCGGCGACCGGATCAACTTCATCGGCATCCGCCTGGACAGCGGGGACTTGGCGTACCTGTCAAAAAAAGCGCGTGAAATGCTTGATGAAGCGGGTTTCACAGACGCAAAGGTCATTGCTTCAAGCGATCTTGACGAGCACACGATATTAAATCTGAAATCCCAAGGAGCGAAAATCGATACGTGGGGCATCGGCACGAAGCTGATTACCGCATACGATCAGCCGGCTCTCGGCGCGGTTTACAAGCTTGTCGCCATTGAAGAGGACGGCAAACTGACCGACACCATTAAAATTTCGTCAAACCCTGAAAAAGTGACAACGCCGGGAAGAAAGAGAGTATACCGGATTATCAACAAGCTGAATCACCACTCGGAAGGTGATTATATCGCGCTTTATGACGAGCGGGTAAATGATCAGAAACGCTTAAAAATGTTCCATCCCGTCCACACGTTCGTCAGCAAATTCGTCACTGATTTCTATGCGAAAGACCTGCATGAGCCGATCTTTGAAAACGGCGTTTTATGCTATGATAATCCCGAAATTACCGACATCCAGCAATACGTGCAGGATAACCTCAAACTTCTGTGGGAGGAATACAAACGGATCAGCAAGCCGGAAGAATATCCGGTCGATTTAAGCGAAGACTGCTGGAGCAACAAGATGCAGCGGATTCATGAAATCAAAAGCAAGCTGAAACGGGAACTTGAATAGAAGACAAAGCGGCCTTTCCTTTCTCTGGAAAGGCCTTTTTGTTGTGATAATATTTTTCACATTTAGACAAATTTCGTCAAGTTATTTGATATACTTATGTTCGAAGGCCGCATCTAAGGGGGTAAATGAATGAAGGTGTTTGTTGCGAGACAGCCTATCTTCAACAGAAACGAACAGGTTGTTGCTTATGAACTTCTTTACCGGGAGAGCGAAGAGAACCGTTATTCGGCCGCTGACGGAGATAAAGCTACGACGGATCTCATTATTAACAGCTTTATCAACATCGGAATCGAAAAGCTGACTGAGGGGAAACGCTGCTTTGTGAATTTTACAGAAAGCCTGATGTTTTCAGATCTCCCTACCTCCTTTGATCCTGACCAGCTTATTATCGAAATTCTTGAGGACATACCGATCACTCCGGCACTCATCTCAAGATGCAGACAGCTGAAGAAATTAGGATATACATTAGCACTTGATGATTTTTACGCCATCAATCCGGAAAATGAAGAGTTAGTGGAACAGCTGATGAAATATATTGATATTTTAAAAATCGACTTTTTGCAATCCTCGCGTCTGGAGCGCAAAAAAATCATTCAGACGTACAGCTGTAAAAGTCTGATTTATTTAGCGGAGAAAGTGGAGACGAGAAAAGATTATAAACAGGCGGCCATAGACGGCTTTCACCTGTTTCAAGGATATTTTTTCAGTGAACCGCGTGTCATCAGCGGAAATGATCTGACGTTTCATTTTCATTCTTACTACCAGCTTTTAAGCGAATTAAACAATGACCAGCCCAATATACAGCGCGTGACGGAATACATAGAGCGGGACGTCAGCTTATCGTATCAGATTCTGCGTTTTTTAAACGGATCGCAAACAAGGCTGAAAAAAAAGATAGACAGCATCCAGCAGGCCATCATGATGCTTGGGCTGAATGAGATTAAGCGCTTGATTTACATTCTTTCATTCAGAGATTTAACGGCGAAAAGCCACTCAAGCCAAAAAGAAATCATTAAGATTTCCTTAATCAGGGCCAAACTGTGCGAACTGCTGGCGAAAAGAACCGGAAGGCCCCAGCCCTCTTCTTACATGCTGATCGGCATGTTTTCGCTCATCGATACGCTTCTCCACAGGGAGCTGGAGGATATCATCAAAGAACTGCCTTTAATCGATGAAGTCGGACAGGCGCTGCTCGGTTATGAAAACGATTATTATAAGATGCTCGCGTTCGTCAAAGCCATTGAATGCAACAACTGGGACTGTGACGAGTGGGGAAAAGAACTGAACAAAGAAGAAGCGTATGAATGTTACTTACAGGCGATCGAATGGTGCCGGCAGCTGATCGTGGATTGAGCCGCTTTAAGCCGACCACCTGAGGGCGATGGTAAACCGGCTTTGCTCTCTGATCAGACTGACACGGATGCCGTCGGGATTATACGTCACGTCAAAGTCATTTTTGATGCCGGTCTGCTTAATGAGCCGCTTGACCGCTGCGGTGTCAGATGATTGCGCTGCGGTGAGAATGCGGCGCGCAAGCTCTTTTGACGCCGACAGCCGCGCAAGGAGCAGGCGCGCATCCTCCAGCATGCCCGCAGCCTCTTTTGCGGACGCTGTCAAAATATCTGCGTGAACCGGGGCACTGGGCGCAGGATGCCGGTATGGCGCGGCGAAAACAGGACAGCATGGATACACATAATGCATACGGCGGCCTCCTTCCTGAGAAAACATTCGTTATAGAGTATAGGCGGCATGATAACGAGTTATGACATGCAAAAAGACCACAATGCGGGGGTTGCGGTCTTTTCGGTGTTTGTCGGTGGTTATGCGACGCTGTTCGCCCATTCTGTTTTGAAATTGCGACGGCAGGGACTATAGTCCTTGCCGGTTTGTCGGAAAACCGTTAAAAAAACAGCAGAACCGCCAGATTGGTCTGCTTCATCCTAAACGTCTGCCTTTCTGGTAGTTATATAGTCCTGTTCGCTAAATGCTCCATTCGGGACTATGGAATTACCACGGTTTGCGGTGTCACGCAGATACTTTTACACATACTTTTCGGTGAAAAATCCCGCAAAAACGTTTACACTATTAGTAACAGATCAAATACCTAGGACTCGTTCACCATACACAATTCATTGATCTTTCAAAAAAAGGAGTGTGGAAACGGTGGAAAACAAATTAGAAGAAGTAAAGCAATTATTATTCCGACTTGAAAATGATATCAGAGAAACAACCGACTCATTACGAAACATTAACAAAAGCATTGATCAGCTCGATAAATTCTCATATGCAATGAAAATTTCTTAAAAAGACTTGGAAACAAGTCTTTTTTTTGTGCATTTGTTATACAATTAATGGATAAAGTATTATATGATTGTTAAAAAACAATAAACATGCTGTATTTGAACAAAAGGGTTTAGTAAAATAAAGTGAGGGATTCATATAGCTAAGAAATTAACTCTAGAAGCAGAAGATGTAAAGGACACAATAAACCATATTCTCAAAAAAAATGATGTGAATAAAGAAGTAAGTAAACATGTTTTGAATTTTGCTGATACAAAAAACAACTTTCCATTTGCTGAGTTAGCTTTAGATCATTATTTGGCTTTTGGAGGGAATGATTTTGAAGAAATACTAGATTTAGGAGCAGGGATTGAACTGCTTATCTTAGCGGCTGATATTTTTGATGACATACAAGATAAAGATCGTCCAAATGCAGAATGGATGAAAATGGATCAGGCTGTATCTTTAAATATTGCAACCTTAATTTATACAATAGCTCTCCAAGTGATATCATCTCGAGATCCGGAAGGGTTATTACTCAAGACAGCTCTAAAATATACAGTTCAAGCTATGGAAGGACAACACATTGATTTGGTTGATAATACTTTAACTGAAAATCAATGCATTGAAATGATTAAGAAAAAGTCAGGGGCTTTGACAGCTTTAGCAAGTATGCTGGGTGCTGTACTTGCAACTAAACGTTATCAATCAGATGTGGAGCAGTATGCTTTCTATATAGGGGTTGCAGCTCAATTAAAAAATGATTTATTTGAGATAATGTATGTGAATAATACGGAAACCTTTTTCAAAAAGACAAATTTGGCAATTCAGTTCTTAGAGAAAAAATTCAACACAGTATCCACAGAATTGTTAAACAATAACTTTCAACAATCAGAGTTAAAACGGCTTCTCTTAGAATCTGGTGTTATCCATTATATGTCAGTTATGATTAATGTATATAATTTGAAAGTGAAAAATGGACTCGAAAATTTAAATTTGACTTTAGAGAACAAAAACTATTTAATTAAAAAAATTTGCGAGAATGAGAAGGTGGATAAAAATGCAGGAAATAGTAAATTATTTAGTTCGTAATCCCGAAATTGTTCAAAAATTGAGAAGAGAAGAAGTCAGTATCATAGGTTTAGATAAAGAAGAGGTGAAAGGGGTATTGCTTGGATTTGATCAATTAATCTCAATGAGTTCAAAAGACGAGATATATTGGAAACCGTCATGAAACAGGGGTAAATATGAAGTTATCTAAAAATACGTATTCCATTTTATTAATTTTACTCAGCTTGTCTTATATTTTCTATTTAACTTATATAAATGTAAATAATTTATTTGTAGGAGCCACCGCAAATGTTAATAACAAGAATCAAATAGAGATTACCAAAGTATCAGATTACACAATGGCTTATTATGCTGGTGTTAAAAAAGGTGACATTGTAATTAAAATTAATCAGAATAAGAGCGTTGAACCAAAAGATTTAAAACAAAATACATTGAAAAACGTAAGATCTATGACAGTTGAAAGATCTGGTGAAATAGTTGATCTCAAAAATTTAAGTTTATTAAGTGAAGACAACTTATTTGTTTATTTAATACCTGTTATTTTTTTCTTTGTATGCCTTAGTTGTATTATCCTTATTTTAAAAATTAATAAGGAGCAAGATTCAGTTTCAGCTTTTATATTGATCATCTTTTTACTCACTACTGGTATAGCATATGTAAGTGCGGGAGGTTCATCAAAAGGAGATATAATAAGCCGATACGTAAATGTCATAACTTTAATATCCGTACCGGTAAATTATCTCTTGTTTATTTACCAATATATCAAAGAATTTGGATACAAGATTTTTAACGGGAAAGTTTTTGTTGCTTTATATACAGTCCCTGTTATTAATATAATACTAGAGTTTTTTAGGCATTGCTTTGAAAGAGGAGTAGTGGGGAAAGTTAATCTAGTATCAATATCTCTCCTTTATTTAATAGCTCTATTTTTCATTACTGTAGGTTTAATAAAGTACAAAAAAACAGAGCAAGCAAATATTCTTAAGACTTTTCTTTTAATTAATATTTTTGCTTTCTCACCATTTGTATTTTTGTATGTGGCACCCTACATCATTTTTAATGACTATTATGTTTCTTCTTTTTTAGTTGCGCCTTTTCTTTTATTAATTCCTTTTTCTTTAGTTTATCAATTTATGACTAATAAAATCTATGAAATTGATTTTATTATTGGGCGGTTGAAATATTATAGTCTTTTAGCTGTCACTCCTACTTTACTTATTATTACAATTTATGATCTTGTACAAGATCCAAACTCAGAGTTTTATACGTTTAAACTAACTTTGCTGACATATATTATTATGTTGGCTGTGTTTTATTCAAAAGAGATCTTAGATTTTCGTTTCCGTTTAAAGCGTTTTTCTGAAAAACATAATTATCAGGACAGCATATTCAAGTTTACTCAAATAATTAAAGGAGCTTCATCCTTAAAGCAAGTATTCACTGAACTTGAATCTACTCTACTTGAAGTTTTGATGGTTAGTAAAGTATGTGTTTTAGAGGTAGAAGGAGACTTAAATGTAAGGTATTTTTTTAATGATAATGAGAAAAAATTATGGGAGCCGTATTCTCATCAATTAGCTGAAACGACAAGCGAAATTGGCAAGATAGTTCAGGTGGATAAAGGGTTTTTAATGAAAATAGGGGAACGGGGCACTAAATCATACATTGTACTGTGTTTATCATTTATGAATACTCCGAAACTAACTTGGGATGAGATTTCTTGGTTAAAAACCTTATCATTCTACACCAGTATTACGATGGAGAATGTGCTTAAAATCGAAGAACTTATGAATCATCTCGAAGATTTAAAGAAACAAGAGACAAACCCGGTCTGGCTCAAAAAGCTGATGTTTACGATCGAGGAAAAGCAGCGTTCGGATTTGGCCCGTGATCTGCATGATTCAGTGCTGCAGGACTTGATTTCTTTGAAGCGCCAGTGTGAGCTGTTTCTGGCCGATTTTAAGAAAGAGGAGCCTTGCCAGTTAGAGGTGCAGGACAAGCTTCATCAGATGAATGAGCAGATGTCGGATGTCATTTTGATGACCCGGGAGACGTGCCATGAGCTTCGGCCTCAGCTGCTGTATGATTTGGGTCTGGTCAAGGCGGTATCCAAGCTTGCCGCGCAGCAGCAGGAGCGTGCGCCGTTTCATATCCGTCTGAATACGGGCCGGTTTACGGCGGCGCTGGATTTGGATACGCAGCTGAATTTGTACCGCATCATTCAGGAATTTCTTTCGAACGCCATGAAGCATTCACAGGCGAATGAGGTGCTGATTATGCTGATCAGCATTCAAAATAAAGTGATTCTGCATTATGAAGACGACGGTGTCGGATGCAATCAGGAAGAAGGCGGCGGGCAGTCGATGAGCATGGGTCTTTCGGGTATTAAGGAGCGCGTCCGTGCGCTTGACGGACGGATGAAAATCGACACAAGTGAAGGAAACGGTTTTAAAGTAGATATTGAAATGGAATTGTAACCAATTTATCACCAAATCGACTTGGCAGAAGCCAAGTCTTTTTAATAAAATGGAAATGAGTGAGTAAAAGGGAGGAAACCATGAAAAAGATACTAGTGATTGATGATCATCCGGCTGTCATGGAGGGCACCAAGACGATTCTGGAAACGGACACGAATCTTTCTGTCGATTGCCTCAGTCCTGATGCCAGTGAACAATTCGTTCTCCGGCATGATTTTTCAGCTTACGATCTCATATTAATGGATTTAAATCTGGGTGATGACATCAGCGGCATAGAGCTTTCCAAGAAAATCTTAAAAGAGAATCCTCTCTGTAAAATCATTGTCTACACAGGCTATGAGGTTGAAGATTATTTTGAAGAATCCATCCGCGCGGGCCTGCATGGCGCCATCAGCAAAACCGAATCTAAAGAGAAAATCATGCAATACATATATCACGTGCTCAACGGACAGATTTTAGTTGATTTCTCCTATTTCAAACAGCTGATGACCCAGCAAAAAACAAAAACGTCTTCTTCCCCTCAAAGTGAGCAGGATCGGTTAACCCCGAGAGAGCGACATATTCTCCAAGAGGTCGAAAAAGGTTTGACCAATCAGGAAATCGCAGATGCGCTTCACTTAAGCAAGCGGTCGATTGAATACAGCCTGACATCCATTTTTAACAAGCTGAATGTCGGCTCCCGAACTGAAGCGGTGCTGATCGCCAAGTCAGATAACGTACTATAAATCTTGAAGGGAGAATGACCTATGAATCTGAACAATACATTGCTCGGCGCACTCGGTATTGAAATCACTGAAAACACGCCGGAGAGATGCGTGGCGGTGATGCCGGTGGATAAGAGGACGGTGCAGCCTTTCGGATATCTGCATGGAGGCGCGTCAGCAGCGCTGGCGGAGACTGTTGCAAGTGTCGGGGCCCAGCATTTTATCGACCGGTCGAACCAGGCGTGTGTCGGGCTTGAGATTAATGCCAATCATTTAAAATCCGTGAAAGAGGGCGGGACGGTCACGGCGATTGCGAAACCCGTTCACACAGGCAGGGCAACCATTGTGTACGAGATTAACATTTTCGATGAACGGGAAAGGCTGATCTGTGTTTCCCGCTGCACGCTGGCTGTTATAACAAAATAAACAAACAGCCGGAACCCTGAATCGTCCGGCTGTTTGTTTTTACAAATATGAATCTTCTTTTCGTTTGATCACAAAGTTTCTGATCCCTTTGTAATCATCCTGTACGCTTCTTTTATCAAGCGCCGCTCCCGAATTGTACGCGGCCCTGCATATGAGGTGCGCTCCGACCGGCGCCGTCAGCAGGATAAAAATGATGCCGAGCAGTATTTTTACAGATATTTCTCCGGTCAGCATCCACAAGTAGCCTAACACCCCGAGCAATACCAAATTAACGCCGAGTGTCGAGCCTTTTGAAGAGGCGTGGGCGCGCGTATACACATCAGGAAGCCTGAGTGTGCCGAAAGACGCGACCAGGCAGATCAGCGATCCCATCAGAATACAAACGGCGACGGCCCATTTAACGATTTCGATCATTTTCGATAATCTCTCCTTTCTCCAAAAACTTAGCAAAGGCAATCGTGCCGATAAACGATAAAATGCCGAGCAGCAGAATGATGTCCAAAAAGGCCGATGTGTTTAAGAGAATGGATACAAGCGCGGTCATGGCAATCAGATTAATGCCGATCCCATCAAGCGCGACGACCCGGTCCGGTATCGTAGGCCCTTTTATGACGCGAATGACGTACAGAAGAGTCGAAACCGCCATAATGCCGAGTGATAATTGCAGAATAAACGTAAACATCAGCGGCTCACCTCCTGAATGGCTTTCTCAAAAGAGACGCGGATGTCATGGATCGCTTTCTCCGCATCTTCAATGTCCATGGCGTGTATATAGAGAATCGACCGGTCATCGGAGATATCCATCACGAGCGTACCCGGTGTTAAAGTGATTAACAGCGAGAGCAGCGTGATCTCCCAATCCTCCGTCAATTCCGTCTTAAACGCGAAAATGCCCGGGCGGATGTTCAGTTTCGGCGATATAACGGTTTTCAGCACGCTGACATTGGCCAAATATAATTCCTTTATAAAGATCAGCGCCAGTTTGATGACTGACCATATTTTCCAAATGTAAAACGGCCGCGAGAAGAAGCGCCGGAAAAAAAACAGCGCCGCCAAGCCCGCGATAAATCCGGTCATAAAACCCGCCGCGCTGAGGCTGTTTGTGAGAAACATCCAGCAAACAGCGAGAAGAACATTTAATAATAGTTGAAAAGCCATGCCATCTACTCCTTCAAAACAGCTTCAATGTATTTTTCCGGATTCAGCAGATTCTCAGCCGTCTGATTGACATACGGTGAAACCCATTCGGTTCCGAGCCCGAACAGAAGCGACAAAAGGAGAAAAGCGGCTGCCGGATAAAGAAGTCCTTTTGCGGACCGTCCGCCTGCGCCGGGGATTTCTTTTTCTTCTCCCCAAAAAGCCGTCGTAAAAACCTTCAGCACGGAATAGAGCACAAGCAGGCTTGATAAGAGAATCAATACGGAAAACAAAGTTTCCCCCTTATCGAACCCGCCTTCCGCGATCTTCAGCTTGCCCACAAATCCGCTGAACGGCGGGATGCCGGCCAAAGATATGGCTGAGATAAAGAACATCCATCCCAAAACGGGATAACGGGTGATCAGTCCGCCCATTTTATGCAGGCTGGCAGTGCCCGTCAATGCGATAAGCGTGCCGGCAAGCATAAACAGCGCTCCTTTAATCAGCATATCGTGAATCAAGTAATAAACCGCTCCTTGAATGGAGGCCGGCGTGTTCATGGCAATGCCGAACAAAATCACGCCGACGGCTGTAATAATATTGTAGATGACGATTTTCATGACATCCGAAAAGGCGATAGATCCGATTACGCCGAATAACACCGTCAGCATCGCAAGCCACATCATCAATTGGTGGGTAAAGCCCGTATCGTGAATAAAGATCAGGGTGAATACTCTTAAAATGGCGTACAGGCCGACTTTCGTCAAAAGAGACCCGAATAAGGCCGAAATCGCAGCCGGCGGGGCGTAATAAGAGCCCGGCATCCAGAAATACAGCGGGAATATCCCGCCCTTTAAACCGAAAACGACGAGAAGAAGGACGCCGATGACGGTGATCAGCCCGGTCTGGCCCGATTCACTTATTTTTACGCTTAGATCAGCCATATTCAGCGTGCCCGTCACCGCATATAAGTAACCGACGCCGATGACAAAAAACGCGGATGACACAATGTTAAACACGATATACTTCAATGATTCTCTTAATTGAATTTTCGTTCCGCCAAGCACGATCAGCATGTAGGACGCGATAAGCAGAAGCTCAAAAAAGACGTACATGTTGAACAGGTCACCCGTCAAAAACGCTCCGCTTACGCCGGCCAGAAGAAACTGCACCCCTGAATAATAGAAAGCGCGCTCCCTTTTTTCTCCGATGGAGCGGAAGGAGTACAGGGTGACGAGCAGCCCGATTATGGCGGTTGTCAAAACAAGCAGTGCGGCGAGCTGATCCGCGGCGAGCACAATGCCGTACGGCGCTTTCCATCCGCCGAGTGTCAGCGTCTGAATCCCGTGTGTGAAAACCGTCTGAACGAGAGCGGCGCTGATGACGATGGAGACACAGGAAGCGGCAGTGCTGAATATCCGCATCAGCATCACGTGCCTGTTCATAAAAATCAGCAGCACTGCGGCAAGCAGCGGCACCAGAATAGGCAATATCACAAAGTTATTCATGTTGATCATTTCCCCTCATTCGATCCATATCGTCCGTTTTCAGTTCCTGATAGGCGCGAAACGCCATCACAAGCAGGAAGGACGTGACGCCGAACGAAATAACGATCGCCGTTAGTATGAGTGCCTGCGGCAGCGGATCGACAAACGACGTGCTTTTTCCGCCCAGTATGGGAGGAGCGCCTTTTTTCAGTCCGCCCATGGTCAGGAGCAGCAAATGGACGCCGTGGCTTAAAAGCGCGGTGCCGATAATCACGCGCAGCAGACTTTTAGAAAGCAGCAGGTAGGTTGCCGCCATAAACAAAATACCGGCAATGAAAGACATTAAGATTTCCATTATTCTTCCTCTCCAATCGTTTGAATAATGGTCATCGTCACGCCGACAACAACGAGATACACACCTAAATCAAACAAAGTGGCCGTCGCAAGCTCCGTATTCCCAAGCACCGGGAGATGAAAATGGCCGAATGTATGGGTGAGAAAGGGTGCTCCGAATAAGAACGAACCTGCACCTGTTGCAATCGCGATAAGCAGACCCGCGCCCGCCACATAAATAAAATTGACGGGCAAAATCGATTTGACGGTTTTTAAATCAAAGGCCAAAAGCAACAGCACGATGGCCGAAGACGTAATCAGTCCGCCGACAAATCCTCCGCCGGGGGCGTTATGCCCCGATAAAAATAAATAGAAAGAGAAAAGCAGAATGATAAAAGATACAAGCTTCGTTGCCGTCTGAAGGATGATGTCGTTTGTGTTTTGCTGTCTCAACGCTCTTCTCCCTCCTCTTTTACTTTTGTTCTGATCATGCCGTAAATCCCGAGTGCGGCAATCGACAGCACCGTGATTTCAAACATCGTATCAAATCCCCTGAAATCAACGAGGATGACGTTGACGATATTGTTTCCTCCCCCGAGCTTATGGCTGTAAGCGGTGAAAAAGGAGGAGATGCTGTCTTTTGTTTTTTCGCTGGAAGACGCGATTCCGAGCATTGTCACGATGACGCCGACACCGAGAGAAATGATAAAATTCGTCATCCGGAATGTTCTTGTCTTCTTTTTTCGCCGCATTTTCGGCAGATGGTAAAAACAAAGAAGAAACAAGGCAACGGATATCGTCTCAATGACGAGCTGCGTGAGCGCCAGATCGGGCGCTCTGAAAATCACGAAAAACAGCGCGAGTGTGTACCCGACAACACCGAGTGAGATAATGGCCGTCAGCCGCGATTTGGCGAACACAGTCGCAATCGTTGCGCTCACCATAACGAGGGACAGCACGATTTCATACAGGCCGATTTCAGCCATTCCTTTCGCTGTCATGGAAAAGCCGCCTTTCATGACGAACGCCGCTCCGATGAGAATGATAAACGCCGCAAAGATATACAGCAGATAATCCCGCAAAAATCCGGTCATATAAGATGACGTCAGCTGGTAAGATCTTTTTTCCATACTGCCCGTCACCGCATCGTAAAGCTTGTTCAGCGTCAGTTTTTTCGGAAACAGACCGTACAAACGCTCCCATTTAGACAGCGTTACGTAACCGATCGTGCCGACAATGATGATACCGAGGGTCATCATTAGCTCAGCCGTCACCCCGTGCCACTGGGAAATATGAACATGGAATGTATCTCCGCCGGTTAACAGAGCCGGATAAATGGAGTTCATCGCCGGTTCAATCAGGCTGTAAGACAAAACGTTCGGTGCAAAAAACAGACTGACGGCGCAAGCGGCAAGAATGACCGGCGAAATCAGCATGCCGAGCGGTGCTTCATGCGGCGTCTTTTCAAGCTGATCAGGTTTGCGCGCCCCGCTGAACGTTCTGAAAAACAGCTTCATGCTGTAGATGAAAGTGAAGACGCTCCCGATCCATGCGAGAACGGGGAACAGCACGCCCCATGTATCAAGACTGAAAATATCTGCATGAGCAATCCGCAGCATACTTGTAAAGAACATTTCTTTACTTAAAAAGCCGTTAAACGGAGGGAGGCCCGCCATGGAAAACGTTCCGATCAGTGAAACGGTGAACGTTACCGGCATAAGCGCCATCAGGCCGCCGAGCCTGCGGATGTCCCGTGTTCCCGTTTCATGGTCGATAATGCCGACCGCCATAAATAAACTTCCTTTAAAAGTAGCATGGTTAATTAAGTGAAACACAGCCGCGGTGACAGCCGCAGTAAAATACTCTGAATGCTGGTAATGAAGCGCGGCGGCTCCTGCGCCGAGCATCGATACAATCATACCGAGCTGGCTGACTGTGGAAAATGCCAGAATCGCTTTTAAATCGGTTTGTTTCATCGCATTAAAGGAAGCCCATACCATCGTGATCAGACCGACTGAGGCAACCGTCCAAAACCAGACGGGTGAAAATGCAAAAACCGGACTGAATCTGGCAATCAGATAAATGCCCGCTTTCACCATTGTAGCCGAGTGCAGATAGGCGCTGACAGGAGTCGGCGCCTCCATGGCATCAGGCAGCCAGATATAAAACGGAAACTGCGCTGATTTCGTAAAAGCCCCCAATAACAGGAGAACCATCGCCGGAATAAAGAACGGATGGCCTGCGATAATATGCACCTGGTTGACCATTTCCCTGATACTGAAAGAATCCGTCATCAGATACAGCAGGATAAAGCCGCCGAGCATGCACAGCCCGCCGCCGACGGTAATCAGCAGTGACTTTTCCGCACCGTAGCGTGATTTCTTCCGCTTATGCCAATACCCGATTAATAAGAAGGATGACAGGCTTGTCAGCTCCCAGAACATATACAGCACGATAACGTTATCGACGAGCACAACGCCGAGCATCGCGCCCATAAACATCAGCAGGTACACATAAAAGGGGCCGAGCTTTTCTTTGTCCTTCGATAAGTAAAAAATACTGTAAAGCGTCACCAAAGAGCCGATGCCCGTAATCAATAAAGCGAATAACAGCCCGAGTCCGTCAAGATAAACGGTATAGTTAATACCGAGGGACGGAATCCATTCGGCCGCATACCGGACGGTTTCCCCAGCCATTGTTACAGGGAGCTTGCTGATAAAGTAAACAAACAGCACAACGGGCACTATCAGCACAAACCAGCCTGTATGGACTTGTTTTACCCGTTTATAAAGAAAGGGAACGATAAATGCAAATAAAAAAGGCGCCAAAATCGCGAAATGTAACAGCTGCAACAGAAGACCTCCTTTGCTTGTTTTTTCATCAAGCAACTGCTTTATGTAAGAGTGAATCAATCAATTCACGGTCATAGGACCCAGTACAAATTATATCGCACTTTTTTTTACCCTGCTACGGCATAATGTATTCCTTTCTGTGTTTTTGTGGTCTTTTGAACCTAAAATAAATTTATCAAATATCCTGATCTTTGTATATACATTTATCTTTCAGATCAAGCTTTTAAAAAAGGAGCTGGTCAGATGAAGAGAAAGGCGGCGGCCTGTATTGGAATATTTTGTTCTATTATTGCAGGAACATTCATAGCGGACGATTTCTGCAAAACGCGGCAGCAGACGGAGGCAGATAATTGGGAGCGTTTTTTTCTCGGTGCGGAATACGCAGAAGACAAGCTGAGTGCGGCTGAATCAATGCAAACACCGTTTCAGCCGCGTGAGTATATCAGAATCGTATATAGATGAAAAGAGTTCCGGCACCAGGGTGCGGAACTCTTTTTTGTGGCAATCAGCGTTTTCCTTTAATGTAAGGGATGCCGTTGGCTTTAGGCGCATCCGCGCGGCCGATGAAGCCGGCAAGCGCGAGAATGGTCAGAATGTAAGGAGCCATCAGCATGTATACATTCGTAATGTCTTTGAACAGGGGCAAAAGCGAGCCGATAATGCTCAAACTCTGCGCAAATCCGAAGAACAGCGCAGCCCCGAGCGCGCCGATCGGATGCCATTTGCCGAAAACCAGCGCGGCAAGAGCGATAAAGCCTTGCCCGGAAATGGTGGAGTGCGTGAAATCAAGCGCGATCGTGGAAGCATATACACCGCCGCCGAGCCCGCCGAACAGCCCGCTGATCATGACGCCGATATAGCGCATGCCGAACACGTTGATTCCCATCGTATCGGCCGCCATCGGATGTTCCCCGACAGAACGGATGCGGAGGCCGAACGGCGTTTTGAATAAAATAAACCAGGAAACAAAGGCCAGTACGATGGCTAAAATCGACGTATAATATACGTCAGAAAAGAAAATCTTTCCTAAAACCGGAATATCGCTTAACCCGGGAATGTTCGTTTTGTAAAAGGGCTCCGGGATTTTATCAGTCTGGGCCTTTCCGTAGATCAGCTTGACGATAAACAGTGTCGCTCCTAACGCGAGCATATTGATCGCCACACCGGTTACCGTCTGATCGGCGCGGAAAGAAACCGCGGCGGCCGCGTGGATCAGTGAGAACAGTCCGCCGGCAATCATAGCCGCAGCCAAGGCGAGCCACGGAGCGGCGGCGCCAAGCTCGCGTCCGAAAAATAAGTTGAACATGACGCTTGTAAAGGCGCCGATAATCATCAGTCCTTCAAGACCGATGTTGACAACTCCCGATCTTTCAGAAAACACGCCGCCGAGAGCGGTTAAAATAAGCGGAGCCGCATATACGAGTGTTGCCGGGACAATAATGGATAAAATCTGCAGGAAGTCCACTTACTTCGCCCCCTTTTTCTTCAATTTATCAAGGATGAGACGGATGGCGTAGCTTGATGCCACAAACAAAATAATAATGGCGATGACGATGTCAACGACTTCAGAAGGCACCCCGGATTCAATCGGCATATTTAATGCCCCGACTTTAAGGCCGCCGAGAAGACATGCCGCCAGAACAACGCCGATTGCCGTGCTGCCGCCGAGAAGCGCAACTGCAATGCCGTCGAAGCCGACGCCGGTAAAGGCGCCCTTAACCGCCGCGTATTGAAAGGTTCCGAGTCCTTCCATCGCGCCGGCAAGCCCCGCGAAGGCGCCGGAAATCATCATGGCGTACATCATATTTTTTCTGACGCTCATTCCGGCGTATTGTGCGGCGTGCTGGTTAAAGCCGACAGCCCGGAATTCAAATCCGCTTTTTGTTTTATGAATGATAAACCACATGAGGACTGCCGCAAACAGAGCAATCAGAATGCCCCAGTGAAGGCGGGAGTAATCTGTCAGCTGTTCTAAAAACGGCGAGCGGAGCGACGCGCTTTCATGAATTTTGTCTGTTTTGTCCCGGTGGTCCGTCATGACATCGGAAATGAGATAATTGGTTAAATGAAGAGCGATATAATTCATCATGATCGTGACAATCACTTCGTGGACAAAAAAACGGGCTTTTAAAAATCCGGGAATCAGGCCCCAAATGCCGCCCGCAGCCGCAGCCGCCAATAACGAAAGCGGAAGGTGGATGTAAGCGGGAGCGTCAAAGGAAGCGCCGACCCACACCGCGGCGGTCCAGCCGACAAGGAGCTGTCCTTCAACCCCGATATTAAACAGGCCGGTCCGAAATGCGAATGCCACGGCCAATCCGGACAAAATATATGGCGTAATCTGCCGGATCGATTCCCCGATGTAATACACTTCACCGAAAATGCCGCTCCAAAGAGCCGAATACCCGCTTACGACATTGTAGCCGCTGGCGAGCATGATGACCGCACCCGCAGCTAATCCAAGGATGATCGCAATCAGCGGCACAGCCAGATGAGAAAGTCGATTAATCATGTGTTTTCCCCGCCTCCATTTGCTTACTTCCCGCCATTAAAAGTCCGAGCTCCTGCTCGTTTGTTTCAAGCGGATTGACGTTTGCGATGATGCTGCCTTCAAAGATGACGGCGATGCGATCGCTGAGATTCATTATTTCATCAAGTTCAAAAGATAACAGAAGCACCGCTTTACCGGCGTCACGCTGCTCAATGAGCTTTTTATGGACGAATTCAATCGCGCCGACATCGAGTCCCCGCGTCGGCTGGGCCGCAATTAAAAGATCCGGATTTCTGTCCACTTCCCGGCCGATAATGGCCTTTTGCTGATTCCCTCCGGAGAGAGCGCGCGCAGGCGTATATTCATCAGGTGTTCTGACATCGTATTCTTCAATCAGGCTTCGCGCTTTGTCATAAATCGTGTGTTTATTTAATATGCCGAAAGAAGAGTAGGGCTTTTGGTAATAACTTTGCAGCACGATATTTTCTCCGATCGGAAAATCAAGGACGAGCCCGTGTTTATGCCTGTCCTGCGGAATATGCCCGATGCCGGCTTCAGTGACTTTCCTGGGCGGCATGTTTTGCAGCTGTTTGCCGTTTAACGTGATCGTGCCGGCATTCGTTTTTCTGAGACCTGTAATGGCTTCAATTAATTCAGACTGGCCGTTTCCGTCAACGCCCGCAATGCCGACGATTTCACCGGCTCTGACTGAGAGGGAGAGCTGTTTGACCGCCTCAACGCCGCGCGCGTCTTTAACCGTTACATCAGAAAGTGAAAGCACTTCTTGTTTCGGATCGGCCGCTTGTTTATCCGTCTTGAATGACACTTCGCGTCCGACCATAAGGCTTGCCAGTTCATCTTGATCCGTATGTGCGACATCGAGTGTTGTAATGCCTTTTCCTTTCCGGATGATGGTGACACGGTCGCAGACTTCCATAATCTCTTTTAATTTGTGGGTGATGAGAATGATTGATTTTCCTTCATTGACAAGATTTTTCATAATCTGAATCAATTCTTGAATTTCGTGCGGAGTCAGCACCGCGGTCGGCTCGTCAAAAATGAGAATGTCGGCGCCCCGGTAGAGGGTCTTTAATATTTCCGCCCGCTGCTGCATACCGACGGAAATATCGGCAACTTTGGCTTCAGGATCAATGTGCAGGCCGTAACGGTCGGAAATATCGCGCACGTCCCGGGCGGCGCGCTGTCTGTCAATTCGGCCGAAAGTTTTCGGCTCTTTTCCGAGAATGATATTTTCTGAGACGGTAAAGGTATCCACAAGCATAAAATGCTGGTGCACCATCCCGATGCCGAGATCGTTGGCTTTGTTCGGGCTGTTGATGTGAACGCGTTCGCCCCGCACCCGGATCTCGCCTTTTTCCGGCTGATACAGGCCGAATAAAACGTTCATGAGTGTCGATTTTCCGGCGCCGTTTTCACCGAGAAGGGCGTGTATTTCGCCTTTTTTTACTTGAAGCGTGACGTCATCATTGGCGACGATTCCGGGAAACTCCTTGCGTATATTAAGCATTTCAATGATATAATCCACCGATTTGACGCTCCTTTTCAGAGATACTTTGATGAGAAAGAGCTTGGCAAAAGAAAAGCTGCAAGAGATGCAGCTTTTCCTTCACCGCTCTTTTCATAAAAGAGAGGGGATAAGCACGGAAGTCTCCTTATCCCCTGATTCTTACTCAGCCTTGAAGGATTTCAATTCTTTTTCAGTTGAAGGGATCTCGAGTCCGTCCGCGATTTTCTTCTTCCAATCGTCTGTTGCTTTGATGACGTCGTCAGAAAGGTTCTCCTTGTGATCCGAGATGCCGACTGCATCTTGCGCCAAACCGTATGTTAATGTTTTGCCGCCCGGGAATTTGCCGTCACTTGCTTTTTTCGTTAAGTCCTCTACGGCTGTATCCACTTTTTTGACCATTGATGTGAGAGTGACATTGTCTTTTGTGCCTTTGACTTGACCTTCCGCGTACTGGTCTTTATCAACTCCGATAACCCATACGTTCCGCTTCGGATCTTCTTTTTTCAGATTTTTCGCTTCTGTGAAGACGCCCGTTCCCGTTGCGCCGGCCGCATGATAAATGACGTCAACGCCTGATTTGTACATGCTTTCAGCCGTCGCCTTACCGACATCGGCTTTGTCAAATCCGCCCGCATATTTCACTTCGACGGTCGCTTTCGGATTTGCGGCTTGTACACCCGCGCGGAAGCCGATTTCGAATTTTTTGATCAATTCAGACTCCATTCCGCCCACGAATCCGACTTTTCCCGTTTTGCTCGATAGCGCAGCGGCCGCTCCCACGAGGAATGAACCTTCCTGCTCTTTAAATGTAAGGCTCGCCACGTTGTCTTTTTTGACAACGGCGTCAATGATCGCAAAATTTGTGTCTTTGCGCTGATCGGCGATGTCGCTGATGGAATCCTGCATCAGATACCCGACGCCGTAAATCAGGTCAAAGTGTTCCCGCGCTAATTTATTTAAGTTCGTTGTATAATCTGCATCTGATTTTGATTGAAGATAGTCAAAACCGCTTTTGCCTTTTGTAAGCCCGTTGTCTTTTCCGAATGCCTGAATACCTTCCCAGGCGGACTGGTTAAATGATTTGTCATCGACACCGCCGATGTCCGTTACCATGCCGACGGTAAAGTTTTTGCTGCCGGAGCCGTTTGCTTTGTCACTTGAACCGCATGCGCTTAATATGGTTCCGGCCGCCGCGATGAGCGCCATCGCCATTCCGATTTTGCGTTTTTTCAAAGATATAACCCCCCTGTAAAATATGGCTGTGCCGTTCAATTCAGACTGAGTCCCCGTACCGGATGCAGAATCGAAAAAACTTTCTGATAATAATGATGAGACGTCTCTCTTTTTCCCGCCTTGAGCGGCTGTCTCTTCCGTGTTCGGGACTTATGACTTATCTGAAAAGATCTGCTAACCAATCATAATTTATCATTTTACCCACCATAAATAAATAGAAATTTGCTTATTTTTTAAAAAATATCAATTTTATGAATCGGCTTCCTCATCTGGATAAAACAGAGGAGGATCAGCCGGGTCATTATCCTTATATAGCATACGAAAAAGGAATCTCAAGCCTTTTGTCACGGGATATAACAGTAAAAAAGCACCGTTCACAGCGGAACGGCGCTTTTTGACATTATAAATATTGTTTGATGCTGCTGACATTGCCGGTGTTGATATGATATTGGAAGACGGGTCTGCCGATCGTGCCGTACGCCATCTCTACATTCAGCACTTGTATGTCTTCCAGAAATTTAAGGTATTTCCGGATGGAGACTTGCGAGATTTCAGTATGCTTGGCGAGATCTTCTGTGGTAAAAGAGCCGTCACCGAAAGACTCAATGCTCGCCCAGATGAGTTTAAGCGTGCTTTTTGTCAATCCCTTCGGAAGGTGAACCTTTTCCGCCGCTTCTTTCTTTTGAAAAAGCTCGGCATCCAATTCTTTCTGTGTCATGCTTCTGTGTGATTGATAAACTTTCTGCTTGCGTCTGTAGTCGGAAAGAGCGGTTTGAAAGCGGTCAAATTCAAATGGTTTGATTAAATAATCGACGGCGCCGTACCGAAGCGTTTTTTTGATGACGTCCAGCTCGCTTGCGGCCGAAATGACGATGACATCAACCGATTCATTTTGTTTGCGGATTTCCGTTAATAGCTCAAGCCCGTTTTTTCCCGGCATGTAAATGTCAAGAAGGATGAGATCGATATGATGCTCGCTCAGCACGTGCAGCGCGCTTTGAAAGGATGATGCGATCCCTTTCAGCTGAAATCCTTCAATCTGGCTGAGATAGCGTTTATTTAATTCACCCACCATGGGGTCGTCTTCAACTATGAGTACATTAATCATCATTTTCCTCCTTCGGTTCATACGGAATGCGAAGACTGAAAGTCGTTCCTTCATTCTTTTCACTTGTCACAATCATATGGCCTTTTAAATTTTCTGTTGCCTGCTGGGTGAAATAGAGGCCGAACCCCCGGTTTGTCCCTTTCGTGGAATAACCTTGTTCAAAAATACGGGCTTGGTCTGCCGCAGACATTCCGGCTCCTGTGTCCGTAATCTCTATATCAAGCTGGCGATCCTGAAACCGCATTGAGCACGTAATGTTTTTTTTCGGCATCTGCGCCACCGCGTCGAGCGCGTTGTTTAACAGGTTTCCGATAATCGTAATGAGCTCATGGATGACGGCCGGATCCGCCGCATTCGGGATCAGACTGCCGAGCTGAATGTCCAGATCAGCGCCCTGTTCGCGTATGTAGCTTTGTTTTCCTAGAAGAAACCCTGCGAGAACCGGACTTTTGACATCACTTATAATCTCGCTTGTTTCCGTCTTCTGCTGAATGGCAATGTCTTTAATGTAAGTGCCGAGATCATCGTATTCTTTTAACTGGACAAGCCCTAAAATAACATGAAGCTTATTCATGAATTCATGAGACTGGGCTCTTAATGCGTTTGCATACATTTTAACACCGGACAGCTGTTCTGCTAAATGTTTGACCTCCGTTTTGTCCCTGAACGTGGCGATCGCTCCGACGGTTTGTCCTTTTAGATGAATCGGAACCTCATTAAAGACCAGCTCAAGCCCGTTAATGCGGATATCCCTGTCCTGAAGCGGTTTTTTCGTTTCAATCACTTGTTTCAGCCGGCTTTTCGGGAGAATATCGTTCACATCTTGATCGACCGGATTAGTCGGAATACCCATTTTAATAAAAAGCCGTTTCGCTTCCGCATTGGCGAGCTTGATTTTTCCACGCGCGTCAACCGCCAGGATGCCTTCCTTCGTTGATTCGAGCATGGCGCTCCGCTCTTCCAGGAGGGTGGCGATTTCATAAGGCTCAAGACCGTACATAATGTTTTTGACGGTGCGGGCGACAATGACGGCTCCGATGACGCCGACAAAAATACTTACGCAGATGATGAAATAAAGCGGTCTCAAACTGTGGCTGACGACATCCTGTATTTTGTTAAGCGAAATTCCGACCGAAACGACGCCCACTTGTTTTTTATCTTTTCCATAGATCGGTACGAAGGCTCTCATGGATTTTCCGAGAGTTCCCGCTGATGTGCTCGTTTTGATATGCCCGTGCATCGCCGGCTGTTCATCTCCGCCGGTGAATTTCTTCCCGATTTTATTTGCGTCGGGGTGGGTGAGGCGGATGCTGTTCATATCCATCACCACGACAAATTCGGTTCCTGTCGTATGCTGGACGTCTAATGTATAATCCCGGAGCTCTTTCAGCCCTTTTCTTGTTTGCAATGCCCGCGCGACACTCGGTGTTTCCGCGACCAGCTTTGCGGTGCGCAGCGCGGTCGTCCGTTCTTCTTCTTTCACGCGGTCTGCTGTTTGGACGCTGATCGTGAAAAAGGTGATACAAAGTGCGATAAGGACGACAATACAGACAAATATCGTTAATCGGGTTTGCAATTTTAATGTTTTTTTCATAACAGCCTTCCTTACGTTTATCATTCCCGCGTTCTACTTTACTCCGAAAAAGCCGGTTTGTGAAGATCAGGCCCTTATTTCGTAAAAGTGAGGAAAAATGGTATTTTTTATCTTGTCAATGTGTTTTAAGTCCTCCATAATAAGTGAGGTAGATTACAGAAAGGGACTTTTTATATGAAAAATACTTATTGGACGGGTTATTTTCCGCTCGTTGCGATTCTGCTTTTTAGTTCGTCATTATCCATTTCTACCTCGCTTTATGTCATGAAGATACTTCAGACGCTCGGCATGTATCAGGGGATGCTGGATTATTTCTCTGAGAAAGGGATCAGACTGGCGCTTTTTGCAGCGTTCGCCCTTGTGTATTTTATGCTTTTTTCGGCTTTGAAGCTGATTGCAAACACAGTGACAGAGCTGTCTCTTTTGTTTTTCACAAATGACCCTGAAGGGGACAATCTGAAAAAAATCAGATTAGGCTCTTTAATTTATGTAGGCGGAGGAATTCTTTCCTTTGCGCTCGTGCAGAATGGTTTTTGGATTGCGGCGTTATTTGCCGTTGTTACGCTCGTTTATTTGATTTTCATGGTGTACAGAATCTATTCGACACTCTCGATCGTTTCGCTGATCGGTTTTATATTGCTTGAGATTCTGTTTTGGTTTACTTTTGTTATCGGTATTTTGTACATCTTTATCAAGCTTTATAATAGCATAATGGCTAGCTTACCTGTGTAAGCTAGCCATTTTTGTTAAGACAGAAATCTGTTTTTGATCTCAGGGGAGGGGAGCATGCATGCTTCCCTTTTTCCGAACCATTTGTAGCGGCGCCGGGCGATGAAAGAATAGGCTCTGTCCCTGAGGGGGCGGGGCACTGCGAAAAAAACCGCTGACAGCCGCCAGGCTCCGCGGAGATGACGGGAAACCTTTAACACGGCTGCGGATTTTTTGTATATCCGCCCGTTTTCGATAAAAATCATGCTGTCAAATTGTTCTGTCGGAAGTCCTTCTGATGCCAAAAGCTCCCGGGCGGTATCTGATTGCAATGAAGCAAATGAGATTTTGCCGGCCGGATCGCGTTTAATGATGAATTGAACGGCGCCGTTGCATAAGTTGCAGACGCCGTCAAACAAAAGTACGCGGTCCGGAAGCTGAGCTGGTTTCAAAGCGGATCCCCTCCGTTATCTTTAATAAGCTGCCTGCAGCGTGTTTTTCCAGATCGAAAGCTGAGGGCTTGCGTCATGAAGATATTCGACGCTTGACGGTGTATCCTTGCCGACCCATACCCCCATCGTATAAGCGTCCGTCAGGCCGACAAACCACATATCGTGATAGTCATTTGACGTTCCTGATTTTCCGCCGACGTACGGAGCTTTAAAGTTCGCTTTCTTTCCTGTACCGCTCTTGACGACGGCTTTCATCATTTCTTTGATCTGCATGTTGGTCCGCACGCTGAATACCTGCGTCGGCTCATCTTTCCATTTTAATATCGTTTTTCCTTTTAAATCAGTCACTTTTGTAATCGCGTGACTCGGCGTATAAACGCCGTTGTTGCCGAACGTGGTGTACGCATTGGTCATTTCAAGCGGCGTCATGCCGTTTGTAAAACCGCCAAGCGCCGCAGGCAGACGGTAATCCGCGCTGACCAGCTTCGCGAAATGAAACGGTTCAAGGTAGCTGAACGCCTTATTGACGCCGACGCGGTCCATGATTCTGATGGCCGGTGTGTTGTACGAGTATTTAAACGCCGTTTCCAGCGTGACCGTACCGTACGTGCGGTTATTGTAGTTTTGCGGACAGTAATCCGCACTGCAGAATTTGCTTGCGTCAATCTTGCTGTGTGGCGTTGCGCCGGTCTTTTCAATGTAAGGTCCGTAATCAAGCAGCGGCTTAATGGATGAACCGGGCTGTCTGTATGCCTGATAGGCACGGTTGAAATCATATTTGTGGTAATCTTTCCCGCCTGAAAGCGCGATAATCTGATGTGTCTGATGATTAATCACGGCCGCTCCGCCTTGGACGCCTGCATACGGCAGATTTTGATTCACTTGGGCGACGACCTGGTTTTGCATATACGGATTCAGCGCCGTATAAATCTTCACGCCGTCTTTTAACAATGTGCTGACTCTGTCTGAAAGCTCACTCTGTATTTTTTGTTTCGCCTTTCCGGAAGCTTTTTCAAGACGTTTGTCATAGCCTTCGGATGATGAAACAAGCTGTGTGAATTCATCATTTACATAGGAAACATAGTCAGGATATTTATTTGTTTTTTCGTTTATATCAAGCTTGATCTTTTCCTTTTCGGCTTTTTTCAGCTGTTTCCCGGATATAACGCCTGCTTTTTTTAATCCGTTAAGCAATCTGACTTGTCGTTTTTTCGTATAATCAAAATGCTTGAGAGGATCATATAATGTAGGGTTATTAGGGATGGCGCAGATAAAGGCCATTTCTCCCAAAGTGAGAGATTTCAGCGGCTTGCTGAAATAAAATTGTGCCGCCGAACCGACACCGTATACGCCGTTATTAAAATAAATCGTATTTAAGTAGCCTTCTAAAATCTCATCTTTGCTGTATTTTTTCTCAAGCTGATAGGAATAGGCCAGCTCCGTCAGTTTTCGGCTGAAGGTGCGTTCATGGCTTAAATACACATTCCTTGCCAGCTGCTGGGTGATGGTGCTGGCGCCCTGATCAATTTTATGATCTTTGAAATTGGAGGCGGCCGCCCTGACCATCCCCATAAAGTCAAACCCTTTATGCTCATAAAAATGACGGTCTTCAGAGGTTAAAAACAGTTGTTTTACCTCATTCGGTATTTTATTAAAGGGCACGATCACGCGGTTCTCATGATCGCTGACAATCTCAGAAACAAGGCTTCCGTCCCTGTCATACATGTAACTGTTTTGAACCAGGTTGATCGCTTTTAAATCAATATGTTTATCGAGCACCTGATCAAAAGGCTTGATTTGTTTTACCTCTTTGCCGGAAGCAATAACTGTAAATGCACACAACGGGATAATGCCGAGCAGCAAAATCCATCCGATTATTTTACGTACCATGGTCACTCTCTTTTCTCCTGATTTCTAGCCATATCGTATCATTCTTTTAAGAATACGAGAAGGTTAAATTTAGAAGAAATCGTGATCGCTGCCGGTCAGCCCGCATTTGACGCTGTATCCTTTTGCAGATGTCCCGCCATCCATAAGAGCCCCGCGCCTATTAAAAAGAGAAAGGCGGTGACGTAGAAAGCAGCCGAAATGGAAAAACCGCTCGAGACCGCACCTCCGAGCAGAGGGCCGAGCACATTTCCGAGAAAACGAAAGCTGACGTTATAGCCGAGCACCTCTCCCTGGATGCTGCCCGGCGCCCTGACGCGGATTGCGGCCGTAATGCAGGGGAGCGTGCCGCCCATGACCATGCCGAACAGAAATCTGAAGACTAACAGAATGGAGAGGGAGGAGGCGAGCGCCTGCGGAATGAAAAACACCGCTGAGGCAATCAAAAGCACGATTAAAATCCGGCTGTGGCCGAAGCGGTCGCCGAAGTCCCCCCATTTCCGGGCAAGCAATAAGCTTCCGAGTCCGGTCGCTGAAAACGCCATTCCGGAGAAAAAAGCTAAATTAACAGGTCCGTGCAGCTCATTGACATATAAAGCGAGCAGCGGCTGAATGCTGAAATTGCCGGTCTGCACGATCATAGTAAGCACCATCATCGCCCAAAGCGCGGGCTGGTGAAAAATATAGGAGAGCACCTGTTTTCTGGAATAGGTTTTCCGCTTGTTTTGTTTCTCGCCGAGCGGCTGCTCATTGACCTGAAATAAAACGAGAAGCACGGATGCGAAAATGACAAAAGACGTAATAAAAAATGTGTACGTAAACCCGAAGCTGTCAGCGAGCAGCCCGCCCAGCATCGGTCCGAATAAAGTGCCTGACACCTGACCCATCTGCAGCGTGCCGAGCGTCTTCCCGGCAGTCTCTTTCGGCGTCTGCGCCGAAATCATGGCAAGCGATGTCGGAACAAAGCCTGTTACTAGACCCATAAGCAGCCGCAGGACAAACAGCTGATAAACGGATGTCACAAACCCCATCAATAAAATGCTGACGGCAATGCCGGTTCCTGTAATCAAGAGAATTTTTTTGTAGCCGCGCTTATCGCCGAATCTGCCCCAAAACGGGGAAATCACAAACGCCATTAAAAACGTGACGCCGAACACATACCCGCTCCATCTCTGCACATACCCGCCCGAATGAGGGCTGATCGTTTCGATGTATAACGAAAGAAACGGAACAATCATGGTCATGCTGGCGGAAATAAAGAAATTTGTAATCCAAATGACGACGAAGTTCTTCTTACGGACAGAAATAACATCACCTTCTTTACTTTTCGCGTATCTAATCATTAGTATATAGGAATGAATCCGGTATTTGTATTTTCGATGCGGATATAGGAAAATTCATTATTTTTAGAAAATGAAGAAAGTTTCAGAGGGGAAACTGATATACTATCATAAAATATCATTTTTGATCGGAGGAAAGGCAGGTGTAAAAAAAGTGGATCAGCGCAGTCTGCTCATTATTGATTTTGAATTTACAATGCCTGACGGAAAATACAGCCCGCAAAATTTCTTTCCCGAGATTATTGAAGCGGGGATTGTCAAGACGGTGAATGATGAAGTGACTGAAACGTTTTCGAGTTATATCAAACCGAAAAAATTTCCGAAGCTGACGAAACGATGCAAAACCTTTCTGAATATCACCCAAAAAGACGTGGACGGCGGAATCACGTTTAATGAATTCATCCGCAAATTAAATGAGCTTGATCCTGATAAAAACTGTACGATCGTCACCTGGGGCAATATGGATATGAAAGTGTTAAAGCAAAATTGCATGTTTAACCACATCCCTTTTCCGTTCAAAGGAGAACTTCGGGATCTGTCCCTTGAATACAAAAACTTCTTCGGCGACAGAACATTGACCGGCCTTTGGAAAGCGGCAGAAGAGTATGGCGATAAAGGGACGGGCACGCATCATAAAGCGCTGGATGATGCGCTGACGACATACAAATTATTCAAGCTTGTCGAGCGGGATAAACAATATCTTGAAAAACCGAAACCTCCGACGATCGGTGATCGCGTCGATCTGACTGAACTGTTTCGCCGGGCCACATAAAAAAACCCAATCATGCCGACTGGGTCAAGTTCTTTTAAAATAGTCACGCTCTAACGCGGCCAAGTTGTCGAGCGAACGTTCCGCCCATTCTGAGCCGTCCGCTGTAAGCTGATCTTTCAGCCGGGCAGACGCCGCTTGTAAAGAAGCCGTATAATCAGGCACCTCGCCATCAAACGGTTTGACCATCTGATGCGGTATGTTTGTCTGTTCCCCGAATGCAAGCGCTCTTCTTTCATGAAAAAACGGAACATCCGCCTGCTTCGGATGATGAAGATCTCCTTGAGCGGGATGCGTCAGAACGGCTTTAATTTTCACTAAATAGTGATTGGGCCTGACGTCTGTCACTTCCCCTATGTATGCTCCTGTTTTATAAAACCCTTTTACGATTGTGCCGATTTCAAACGTATTCATAGCGTTCACCTCTCTCTAGTTATTCTATAAAAGATCAACGCGGTTGGCTAGTGAACAGCGCCGGAAGCCTGACTGAGGCCGTTGTGCCCGAGTGCTCGCCGCTGGTGAAACAGACGGAGCCTTCATGATGCTGAATAATCGAGAATGTCACGGTAAGCCCGAGCCCGGTGCCGTTCGTTTTCAGCGTATAATATGGCTTGCCGAGTTTCTGCAGTTCTTCATCGGACATGCCGATTCCGTTATCCGTAATCTGAATGAGAATTATCTCTTCCTGTTTTTGGACGGAGACCTCGATTCGGCCGTTTTCAGAGGGCACAGCTTCAATACTGTTTTTAATCAGATTAATGAAGGCCTGTTTCAGTTTTTTTACATCGCCGAACACATATAAATCAGGCTCGCTTTGAACAGTCACGGTCACCGATTTAAAATTGGCATAAGACTCCATTAAGGAACCTGTTTCCTTTACGAGCAGAGAAATATCAAACTTTTCTTTTTCATAGTCATCCTGCTTCGCCATATCGAGATAATTCGTAATGATCGTCTGAGCCCGGTCGAGTTCGGACAGCACAAGTTTCTGATATCCGGAGTGGGATTTGTCCTGAAGCTGCTCGCCGCTGAACAGCAGCTGCACAAAACCTCTGACGACCGTAAGCGGATTGCGGACTTCATGGGCGACGCTTGCCGCAAGCTCGCTGACGACGGCCATTTTTTCTGAGTGAATCAGCCTTGCCCGCATGGACGCATTCTCATCAATGATCTCAATCAAATAAATGCACAGCAAAAGGGCGCTGACTTGAAAAAAAACAGATACTGCCGCCTCATAATAAACGGAAGATGGATTTTGAAAATTGAAAATATTGGTCGCGGAATAGATGAAGACAGATGCGGTTAATAAGGCGGTTTCAGTGCAGCCGATGAGAAGAGCGAAAAGCAGTTTCTTCCGCTTTGAAAAAAAAGGCCATTTCGTTTGGAGCTGGATAGGGATGATGATTAAAAAAGGAATTAAGGATAAGAAAAAAAGAGCGGAAGGTTCAAACCATATGAGCTGAAAAAAAACGGATGCCGCCCCTGCGGCAAGTCCTGCGGCGGTACCGGAATAAAGCAGGCAGACGATAATGGGAATCAGCTGCAAACCGTAACGGACGGAATGAAGCTCCTGGATGGGAAAAGCCGTACATAATAAGGAAGATGACGCTGCAAATACGGCGACCAGCAGGCGGTTCGCTCTCGGCACAAGCAAATCGGGCTTGCTGAGCCAGAAGACTTGATAAAGAAAAATAGGGAATAAAATAAAAGAGAAGTGAAGCAGGTAATCCTTTACAATCTCCATTTATGCGAAATCCTTTCCTATGTAAATATGAATCTATTATAACATCTTTACCGGAAAAAAAAGTATATATTTCTCTAAAGCGAACGCCCTTATCTCATCTGATAAAGGCGTTCTTTCCGCTGCTAAGCGAGCGCTGCTTTCATTCTCTCAAGCCCTTCTTTTACGGCGGCGGCTGAACAGCCGACATTAAGTCTCATAAATCCTTCGCCGCCCGGTCCGTATTTTGTTCCCGGCTCTAATATGATTTTCCCTTTTTTGAGCATTCTTTCTTTGAGCTCGGCATCCGAAAATCCGTATTCGCTGAAATCCATCCAGATCAAATAGGAAGCGTCAGGCTTCATCATGCGGACTTTCGGCAATTCTTTTCTTAAAAAGTCCTCAGCCAATTTCATATTCCCTTCAATGTAAGGAATCAGCGCGTCAAGCCAAGGGCCTCCCTTTGTATAGGCCGCTTCGATTGCTGCAACCGCAAATGTGTTGAGGCTGGAAATTCCGTTCTGATGCAATGCGGCGGAGAATTTCGCCCGCTTATACCGATCGGGAATGATAATGGCGGATGCCTGAATCCCGGCAATATTAAACGTCTTGCTCGGCGCGACACAAGTAACGGAAATCCGCGCAAACTCCTCAGACAGAGAAGCGAAAGTCGTATGCGGCTTTCCGTACAGCATCAAGTCGGAATGTATCTCGTCAGAAACGACGGTGACGTTATGGGCGGCGCACAGCGATCCGAGCTTCATAAGCTCATCCCGGCTCCACGCTCTGCCGGACGGATTGTGGGGATTACAAAGAATCATCAGCTTGACCTCAGAATCGTTCAGCTTTTTCTCAAGATCCTCAAAATCCATACAGTAGACGCCGTTTTCTTCCCGTAACGGGTTATGTAAAACCTGCCGTTTGTTTTCCTTGATCATCTGATAAAAAGGCGTATACACTGGTGATTGAATCAACACCGGATCGCCCGGTTCGGTAAAGGCTTGTACGGCCATGCTGATTGCCGTGACAACACCGGGACTGAACGCGATGTTTGCGGGATCGGGCCGGTAGCCGTGCCGCGTCTCAAGCCATGAAGCGACGGCTTCTCTTGTGTTTTCGTCAGGAGACGTGTAACCGAATATACCGTGGTCAAGGCGGGCTTTTAAGGCGTCAGTGACCGCTTCGGGAGCGCGGAAATCCATATCGGCAACCCACATCGGAAGCGCATCCGATACGCCGAATAACGCTTCCGCCTTGTCCCATTTCACCGATTGTGTGCCAAGACGGTTTTCTCGAAGATCAAAGTTCATGTATGTCACTCCTGTAGTATCATTATTTTGCACAGCGTATCTATGATAAAATAGAATTGCAAACTTTATTATAAGCGGTGATGAAAATGGAAGAAAGCCAAGCGGTCATGGAAATGATGAAAATCATTGCCAAGTGGGACCCGTTTAAATATGGAGAAGATTTTTATGAGACAGAAGCCGTCGACATCGTTCAGGCCGTCTACAGTGAAGACCGTGCCGACAAGCTGGCAGCAGCCATTCAGGATATCTTTGAAGCTTCATTTGAGCAAAAGCTTCCGATCGAAGGCTGCCAAAAGGCCGCCGAGCAGCTTCTGTTCATAAAAGAAAGCAGCTCCTGCACCCCTTAAAAACCGGCGGTTTCGCCGGTTTTTTTATTGAATAAATTCAAAAATCCGCTCCGAAACAAACTCCGGGCGCTCTTCAGGTACGAGGTGCCCCGTATCCTTGAGTGAATACAGAATGGAATCCGGCAGGTCGTCATGAAGCCGTTTTCCGACTGAGACCGGAACGACACGGTCTTCTTCTCCCCAGATTAAAAGAGCGGGGTTTTGCACTTTCTTCAAATCCTCGGGCTCTAAATCGCCCTCCCTGTGTCTGATAAACCTTGTCATCGCTTTGAAAATCTGGCGGTCTGTAAATGGTTTTTCGTAACCGTCAATCATTTCCTGATCGATAAGCGTCCGGTCGTGAACGACATTTAACAGGTTGTTCAGCACGCCGTCTTTTGAAAGCCAATACTTAAGATACAGGTCAAAACAAGGGAGATGCGTCCCGAATATAATCGACGGGTGCGAGCGCTTTAAATACCCCGAGCTGCACAGCAGGACGATTTTAGAAAAAAGCTCGGGTCTGAGAAGAGACGCGGATAAGGAAATCTGGCCGCCCATTGAATGGCCGATGAGTGCGGCCCGGCTGATACCGAGCTTTTCCAGAAGTCCGATCAGAAGCTTGGCGAGGTTTGCGTAAGTATATACGAAAGTCCGTGACTTTTCCGATTGCCCGAAAGGAGGCAGGTCAACGGCGATAATATCATAATGGTTTCTGAGCAGCGGGATCAGTTTTCTGAAGCTGAATGCCGAAGATAAAAAACCGTGTACGCAGACGAGTGTCTGTCTGCCGGGATTTTCATAATGCTCGTAATACAGCTCAACTCCGTCTATCGCGGCCCGTTTAATCGGTGAAACAGCTTCCATGAGAGCCTTCGCCGTCCTTTCTTTGTTGTAATGTAAAGGCTTTTTTGATTGTCAGATTTTAGCTCTGGTTTCTTTCGGGTTTTTCTTAGCATTTGTCGAAAATCGTGATATAATGTCATGAAGATTTTTGATAATGCAAAGGTGTGAAACGTATGAAGCTGACCGAAAAAGAAACAGAAATATTAGAAATTTTAGACGAAAACAGCCGCGTTGATGCGGAAACGATTGCGAAAATGGCAAACATTCCCGCTGAAGAAGTCAAAAGCATCATTGAAAAGCTTGAAAAGGAAAAAGTCATCATTGATTATGCGGCGATGATCGACTGGCGCAAAGTCGACGGTTTGGAAGGCGTCACGGCGATGATTGACGTAAAAGTCACTCCGAAACGAAATGTCGGCTTTGATGAAGTCGCTGAGCGGATATACAGATTCCAGGAAGTTGAATCAGTGTACCTGATGTCAGGGGTGTATGACTTATCTGTCGTTATTCGCGGCAACACGATGTCAGACGTGGCAAGCTTCGTGTCTGAAAAATTGTCCACCCTTGAGTCTGTCGTTTCCACGACAACGCACTTCATCCTGAAAAAATATAAGCATGACGGCAAAGTCTTTGAAAGCGGAGACGATGACAAAAGAATCGTGGTGTCTCCGTAAATGGAAACGAAGACTTCTTATTTATCTGACTACGTGCAGCAGATTAAACCGTCAGGCATCCGCAAGTTCTTTGATCTGGCCGCTACGATGGAAGGCGTCATTTCACTGGGAGTGGGAGAGCCTGACTTTGTGACGGCCTGGAACGTGAGGGAAGCGAGTATTCTTTCTTTAGAACAGGGTTATACGGCTTATACGGCAAATGCGGGTCTTTATGAACTGAGAGAAGAAATCAGCCGCTACTTAGATCAGCGGTTCGGCCTGAGTTATTCACCTGACAGTGAACTGATCGTTACTGTAGGGGCAAGCCAGGCGCTTGATCTCGCTGTCCGCGCCATTATGAATCCTGGAGAGGAAATGTTAATTCCCGAACCGTGTTTTGTCGCATATGAATCACTCGTGACCTTGACGGGGGCGAAGCCGGTGCCGATTCAGACTGTCGCTGCAAAAGGTTTCAAAGCATCAGCCGCCGATTTTGAAGCGGCCCTGACGGACAAAACAAAAGCGCTGCTTCTATGCTCGCCGTCAAATCCGACAGGTTCCGTCTATTCGAAAGAAGAGCTTGAATCCATCGCTGCTTTCGCTGAAAAACACGACTTGATCGTGCTTGCCGATGAAATTTATGCCGAGCTGACGTATGATGAGCCATTCACGAGCATGGGGGCCATCCGCGGCATGAAGGAACGCACGGTTCTCATTTCCGGCTTCTCCAAAGCATTTGCCATGACGGGATGGAGACTCGGATTTACGGCGGCGCCTCCCGTGATCAGGGATGCGATGCTCAAAATTCATCAGCACGCGATGATGTGCGCGCCTTCCATGGCTCAGTACGCGGCGCTTGAAGGGCTGAAAAACGGCCAGGAAGACGTCGAAAGAATGAAGAAAAGCTATCGGAGACGCCGAAACCTGATTGTGGAGACATTGAACGAAATCGGACTCGGCTGCCACCACCCCGGCGGAGCATTTTACGCCTTTCCTTCCATTCAGTCGACCGGTATGAGTTCAGAAGAATTCGCGGAACAGCTGCTCATTGAAGAAAAAGTAGCCGTCGTTCCGGGGAATGTATTCGGCCCGAGCGGCGAAGGCTACATCAGATGTTCCTATGCGACATCCATTGAGCAGATTCAGGAAGCGCTCGTCAGAATTAAACGGTTTGTTGAAAAAAGGGCATAAAAAAAGATACGAACCCGGTTCGCATCCAAATAAAAGGGGGGAATACTAGAAAGCCTTCGTAATCATAGTATACCCCCCTTTATCTGTGCCTAAACATGATCATGTAAAAAAGTTCTCTTTGCGAAAAACAAACTTGTATGATATAATTTTAAATTGCGTATAATCTGTATTTAATTTAACTTAGGAGTTGTTATGAATGGCAGCAAAATTTGAAGTGGGCAGTGTTTACACTGGTAAAGTAACAGGATTACAAGCGTATGGTGCGTTTGTTGCATTAGATGAAGAAACTCAAGGACTTGTTCACATTTCTGAAGTCACTCACGGTTTCGTAAAAGACATTAACGAACACCTTTCTATCGGTGACGAAGTACAAGTAAAAGTACTTGCGGTTGACGAAGAAAAAGGAAAAATCAGCCTTTCTATCCGTGCGACTCAAGCGGCGCCTGAAAGAAAAGAAAGCAAACCAAGAAAACCGAAAGCGGCTCAAGCTTCTGAAGAAACATCTGCTCCGCAAGGTTTCAACACATTGAAAGATAAGCTTGAAGAGTGGATCGAACAGTCCAACCGCAAAGACCTTATCAAAAAATAATCATTAAAAAAAGCACCGGATATGTATGTTCGGTGCTTTTTTTATGTTTATCTGACTTCCGGATTTGCCGCTTCCTCGCGGGATGTTTCTTCGTTCGGCTTAAACAGCAGGCCGAGATTGATCAGACCGGCGATGCCGACAAGGCCGTAAATAATCCGCGACAGAGCTGATCCTTGGCCGCCGAAGATGGCTGCTACTAAATCAAATTGGAAAAACCCGATCAGTCCCCAGTTAATAGCGCCGATAATCGTTAATACGAGACAGATACGCTGAATAACACTCATGTAAACAACCTCCTCTATGAATTCGTGAAACAGTTATAGATTGTGACAAAGCAAAGAATCTATGCATACTACATTCTCCGCCGTGTAAATCACACACTGTCTCAGGCTGTATAAGTGCCTTTCCCGGGAATTCGATGTCTGTAAACCATGTGATGCGCCGTCAAAAAAGCGGATTGCTTTACATTGAACGTCATCTTTCTGCATAATATAAATCCAAAGGAGGAGATGTCATGCAAAACTTTACATATTGGAATCCGACCAAATTGATTTTCGGAAAGGGAGAGGTTGAAAAACTTCCTGAAGAAATCAAACCGTACGGAAAAAACGTGCTGCTCGTATACGGAGGAGGCAGCATTAAGCGCAGCGGTCTTTATGATCAAGTAACCGAACTGCTGAAAAAAGCGGAAGTTACCGTACATGAATTGGCAGGCGTAGAGCCGAATCCGCGTGTCTCAACGGTGAACAAAGGTGTTGCGCTCTGTAAAGAAAACAGCATCGATTTCTTATTGGCCGTTGGCGGCGGAAGTGTCATTGACTGCACGAAAGCCATCGCGGCGGGCGCTAAATATGACGGCGACGCGTGGGATATCGTCACGAAAAAACACCAGCCGAAAGAAGCGCTGCCTTTCGGAACAGTGCTGACACTTGCGGCAACCGGTTCAGAGATGAACTCCGGATCAGTCATCACAAACTGGGAGACACAAGAGAAATACGGATGGGGGAGCCCGCTCGTTTACCCTAAATTCTCTATTCTCGATCCGGTAAACACATTTACCGTTCCGAAAGACCACACCATTTACGGCATGGTCGATATGATGAGCCATGTGTTTGAACAATATTTCCACCACACGCCAAACACGCCGTATCAGGACCGGATGTGTGAATCGCTTCTGCGCACGGTGATTGAAACAGCGCCGAAACTGATCAATGATCTGGAGAACTATGAGCTTCGTGAGACGATTTTATATACAGGCACGATCGCATTAAACGGAATGCTGTCAATGGGCGCAAGAGGGGATTGGGCCACACACAACATCGAGCATGCGGTATCAGCGGTTTACGATATACCGCACGCCGGAGGTTTAGCGATTCTGTTCCCGAACTGGATGAGACATGTGCTCAAAGAAAATCCGGCCCGCTTTAAACAGCTTGCCGTCCGTGTCTTCGATATTGACGAGACAGGCAAATCAGATGAAGAGATCGCACTTGAAGGAATCAGCAGGCTGTCTGATTTCTGGACGAGCCTCGGCGCTCCGAACAGACTCGCTGATTATGATATTTCTGATGAGAAGCTTGATACGATTGCAGATAAAGCGATGGCAAACGGAGCATTCGGACAGTTCAAGTCACTGCAGAAAGAAGACGTGCTTGCGATACTGAAAGCATCATTGTAATAACATAAAGGGGGCGGCCGGATTGGCAGCTCCTTTTTTTCTGTGTTATAGTAATTCCCTTACGATTTTTTTGGAGGTTATGATAAATGGAGAACTTTACGTACTACAATCCGACGAAACTGATTTTCGGAAAAGGTCAAATCGACCAATTGAAAAAAGAGCTGAAGCAATACGGGAAAAACGTGCTGCTTGTATACGGAGGCGGCAGCATTAAGCGAAACGGCCTGTATGACCAAGTAACAGGCATCTTAAAAGAAGAAGGCGCAACCGTTCATGAGCTTGCGGGCGTTGAACCGAACCCGCGTCTGGAAACGGTAAATAAAGGAATTGAGCTGTGCAGAAAGCATGAGATTGATTTCCTTCTCGCAGTCGGCGGCGGAAGTGTCATCGACTGTACAAAAGCGATTGCGGCCGGTGCGAAATATGACGGCGACGCATGGGACATTTACAGCAAAAAAGTAACGGCGCAGGACGCGCTCCCGTTCGGCACGGTGCTGACGCTTGCGGCGACAGGCTCTGAAATGAACCCTGATTCCGTTATCACAAATTGGGAAACAAACGAAAAATTCGTATGGGGCAGCAATGTCACTCATCCGCGTTTCTCCATTTTAGATCCTGAGAATACTTTCAGCGTTCCGGAAAACCAAACCGTATACGGCATGGTGGATATGATGAGCCACGTATTTGAACAATACTTCCACAATGTTGAAAACACGCCGCTTCAGGACAGAATGTGTTTTGCGGTCCTTCAGACGGTAATTGAAACAGCGCCGAAACTTTTGGAAGACCTTGAGAACTATAAGCATCGTGAAACGATTTTATACGCGGGTACGATCGCATTAAACGGCACGCTGCAAATGGGCTATTTCGGCGATTGGGCTTCCCATACGATGGAGCACGCCGTATCAGCGGTTTATGACATCCCTCACGCGGGAGGACTTGCGATTCTGTTCCCGAACTGGATGAGATACACGCTGGATACAAATGTAGACCGTTTTAAAAACCTGATGCTCAACATGTTTGACATTGATACTGAAGGCAAAACGGATAAAGAAATTGCGCTTGAAGGGATCGATAAATTGTCCGCGTTCTGGACAAGCCTCGGCGCACCGTCCCGCCTTGCGGATTATGACATCGGTGAAGACAAGCTTGAGCTGATCGCAGACATCGCCGCAAAAGAAATGGAATACGGCGGATTCGGCAATTTCCAAAAACTGAACAAAGATGACGTACTTGCCATCTTAAAGGCGTCACTGTAAGATACATTCCCGGCCGGGGTGAAGATGAAATAGATTTTCAAGCTGCAGATGTAACCGTTTTGGGAGTCCCTCTTTCCAGATTTTCTATTAGTGCATCAAGAGCAAGTGAAACACCCCTTGCCATGAGACAACTATGGAAATCTCACATGATGCGGATTTGACTCCCTGTTTCTGTGCATTTAGCAGAAAAGGATCAATTAACTTTGCGATTGCCGATCTTCTATTTACACAAAATCTAAATCATGAAGAGCCGCGAATTTAAAAAAGGGGCGCTGATTCAATCAGCGCTCCTTTTATGCATTTTGTGTACTAAGGTCCCGCTGCGCCCCCATATAGCTTCCCATTAAGTTTTGATAACCGGGAAGATGACTGGAGATTAATGCGCCAAAACCTTCAACGTCGTTGCGCCAATCACGTTGTAACTCGCATGCTACGCTGAACCAGTTCATAAGCTGCGCGCCGCCATGAGCCATACGCGTTAATGATGCATCTGCTACTTGCTTATTAAACGTCCCCGAAGCATCTGTCACAACAAACACTTCGTAGCCTGCTTTAATGGCAGAAAGCGCAGGAAAAGCGACGCAGACGTCTGTTACCACCCCCGCGATAATCAGCTGTTTTTTGCCAGTCGCCTCAATGGCTTTAACAAAGTCTTCATTGTCCCATGCATTAATTTGTCCGGGACGGGCTATTTTTGGCGCATCAGGAAAGAGATCAACGAGTTCTTGCATGAGCGGTCCGTTGGGTCCGTTTTCAAAGCTAGTTGTTAAAATAACCGGTAAATCAAAGAATTTAGCCGTATCACCGAGAGCCAATACATTGTTTTTAAATTCATCAACGCCATAGTCACGCACGAGACCGGAAATAAGGCCGGTTTGATGGTCAACTAAAAGCACGGCAGCATCATCTTTTGAAAGACGGGAATAAAGATCAGACATTTTATCATCCTCCTTGAATTAAGGCAAGTAAGTTTGTGAATTGAAAACGGTAAATCTATTCATATGCTGTATAGATAGAAAGTTATTTCTGAGGTGACTTTTCGTGAGGGGGATGATCCTTCAATTAATCTGGAACGGGAACCGGAGCATGATCAATCCAATGGATGAACTGTTGTAAATAGCGTTGAAGATAACGTTTTGTTTGTTCATCCGTCAGTATGTTTTGAGCGGAATCAATTTTCTCATGGACTTGCGAAATCAGCATTTTTTGAAATGGCAAAACATTGACTTGCATAGCTTCGAGTACTTCCCTCATTTGCGTTTGACCAAAGGCAGTGCCGAACCCTCCGGGGGTTGCTCCGATTAAGCCAACCGGTTTTCTGTTTAAAACAGAAGAGGTCCGCGGTCTCGATGCCCAGTCCAATGCATTTTTTAATACCCCCGGAATTCCGGAATTGTACTCTGGACTTACAATGATGACGCCGTCAACGTCTTGTATATCAGCTCTAAAGGATGTTACGGAGTCTGGTGCTCCGGCAATTCCTAAATCTTCGTTAAAAAAAGGAAGACTGTCTATTTCGATCCAACGAAATTGAGCCGCATTATCGAAGTCAATCAGTGATTGAGCAATTGCTCGATTATACGAGTTTTTTCGTAAACTTCCACAAATAAGACCAATGGTTTTAGTCATAAAATCACCTCCCGGTTTAAAATTATTTTCATCTTAACATGATAATCCAAATATAGACACTATTTTTAAAATTGGACATTTATGCCTTAATATTCCTTCGTGGCAGCCTCTCAAGAGGAGTACTATATAAAAAGAACCGGCCCATCGGGATTGGCGATGGATGTCATCCTGCTCCAAAGTAAAGGTGATACGTTCCTGGATCACCAACATTCGATTCGTTATCCCTCCCACGATTATTACAAATATAACCATATCGAATCCGGGATATTGTATAAAAAATGAATGCATTTTTAGCGCAAATCCCATATTCATCATGCCTTCTTCATGACTTGATTTAGCGGGTGAGTTCATATAAAGTGAAAGAGAAAACAATTCACCGTGATGGAGGGACAAGCAAATGACGCATGTACGCTTTGATTACTCAAGAGCGTTACCTTTTTTCAATGAACATGAACTTACATACGCACGTGATTTCGTAAAAACGGCACACCATAATATCCATGAAAAAACAGGCGCCGGAAGCGACTTTTTAGGATGGGTGGACCTCCCTGAAAACTACGATAAAGAAGAATTCGCGCGCATTAAAAAAAGCGCTGAAAAAATCAAATCAGATTCAGACGTGCTTCTCGTCGTGGGTATCGGCGGTTCATACTTAGGCGCCCGCGCGGCGATTGAAGCGCTCAATCATTCTTTCTATAACGTTCTGCCGAAAGACAAGCGCAAAAACCCTCAAGTTATCTTTATCGGCAACAATATCAGCTCAACTTATATGAAAGATGTTATGGATCTTTTGGAAGACGCTGATTTCTCTATCAATGTCATTTCTAAATCAGGCACGACGACGGAACCTGCAATCGCTTTCCGGATTTTCCGCAAACTTCTTGAAGAAAAATACGGAAAAGAAGAAGCGAAAGCGCGGATTTACGCGACGACAGATAAAGAGCGCGGCGCTTTAAAAACGCTTTCTAATGAAGAAGGCTTCGAATCATTCGTTATTCCTGATGATGTCGGCGGACGTTTCTCCGTTCTGACTGCGGTAGGTCTTCTGCCGATTGCGGTAAGCGGGGCTGATATCGATGAAATGATGAAAGGCGCTCTTGATGCAAGCAAAGACTTTTCCAGCTCGGAATTAGAAGAGAACGCGGCTTACCAATACGCCGTCGTCCGCAACGTTCTGTATAATAAAGGCAGAACCATTGAAATGCTTATCAACTATGAGCCTGCGCTGCAATACTTTGCGGAATGGTGGAAGCAGCTCTTCGGCGAAAGTGAAGGAAAAGATGAAAAAGGCATCTATCCTTCTTCCGCTAACTTCTCAACAGACCTTCACTCTCTCGGTCAATACGTGCAGGAAGGCAGACGCGATCTGTTTGAAACTGTATTAAACGTTGAAAAACCGAAGCATGAGCTGACAATTGAAGAAGCGGAAAATGATCTCGACGGCTTAAATTACTTAGCCGGCAAAACGGTCGATTTCGTCAACAAAAAAGCGTTCGAAGGCACGATGCTTGCCCATACAGACGGAAAAGTGCCGAACTTAATTGTCAATATTCCAGAGCTTAATGCATATACATTTGGATATCTCGTCTATTTCTTTGAAAAAGCGGTGGCGATGAGCGGTTATCTGCTCGGAGTCAACCCGTTTGATCAGCCGGGTGTTGAAGCCTATAAGGTGAATATGTTCGCGCTTCTCGGCAAACCGGGCTTTGAAGAGAAAAAAGCAGAGCTTGAAAAACGCCTTGAAAAATAAAAAGAAGGGCTGGCCCTCAGCATGACGGGTCAGCCTTTTTTAAACCGTGAAAGGTGTGATGATGAATGATACGACTCTTATGTAAGCATGCCGTCATTTCCGTCTGTTCCGCCGCTATTGTCTATTCGGCACTAAAACTGTCTCCTGAATCCCTCTTACAAACCATCCTGTTTTTCGCTTTCCCTCTCGGCTTGTTTACGGACATGGTCCGGCAAAAACTGAAGATTGGCCGGATGCAGTCGCTGATCACGAAGTGCTGTCTCTATGCCGCCGTTTTCTATATTTCAACGGAAGCCGTTCTCTCTGCAATTGTGACGTATGTTCTGATTGAATGCGCCGTTACCTCTTTCCGGCGTCTGTCTGCCGCTCCCGATTCTTCCCGGGCGCCGTATGAAGATGCCGCAGAGCGGGGACGCTAAAGACAAAAAGGAGCATATGCACATGATCAGCATACCATCTACACTTGAGGGGCAATCGTTTTTACTCCGCGAACTGGAACAGGTGCTGAAACCGATCGGTTATACCATCGGAGGCGGCTGGGAGTATGACCGCGGGTTCTTTGATTACAAAATTTCCGATCAGGACGGCTACTTATTTCTCCGCATCCCTGTTGAAGCAAATAAGGGACACCTGGATGAACGGGGGGCCGCCGTTACAATCGGCACACCCTTTTTGCTGAGGCACGTCTATCAGGAGGAAACGGATGATCACGCAAGCGGCGGTGTTTTTGAGTCATTATTCACCCAATTCTCCGAGCCGAAACGGCGGGATGCGGCAATTGACCGCTCATATACAGATATCGGCATCTCGCTTGTGAAAGAGCTGGAAGACGTCCTGCTGCATTAAAGAGCCAAAAACAGATCAGTATCGAGCACCTGGTATGACAGGGGAGGGGTCAGCATCGGCCCCTCTTCTTTTTGTATGCCGATGATCGTGGTATTCCGTTTGAGATAATAGAGCGCACAGTCATGATAAGATGAGCCCTTTAATTCCTCGGGGACGGGAATGATGCGCACCTTTTTCTCCAGCGTCAGATCTGACAGCGTTTGCGGTTTGGCAAGCTGCAGCTTGACCCGGTAATGCTCAAACATCACCCGGCTCGACAGGCGTGATGTGCACAGAATCTTATTGGCTCCTGCGCGCTCGGCGTTTTTGACATACCGTTCCGTTAAAATTTCCACGATACAATAAACGGACGGATGCAGCCCTTTGATGGCGAGAAGCGTTAATACCGACAGCATATCAGCTTCGGATTCATTTTTCTGCTGGTCTGCTGTCAAAATGACGGTATCGGCTTCCGTAATATTCGCCTTATTGAGCGTACTGTCATCAGCGGCATGTCCGCGGATGAAATGGACGTTTTCAATAAGCGGCCCTTCCCTTAATGAATCATCAATCAGGACGACAGTTTTTGACGGCGCGATGTGCTGCAGTTCTTTCAGCAGCATATGCGACTTCTCATTCCATCCGATAAGAATGACGTGCCCCTTGCCTTTAAAGGCGACCTTCCCTTCGACATAGCGGTGCTGTTTGCTGAACACGGCTGAAGAAAGCGTGGCGAAATAGGCGGTCACAAAACTCGCTCCGCTTAATACAAGCACCATGCCGGCAATCTGCCCGAGCGGTGTCTGGGGAACGTAATCGCCGTAGCCGACTGTGGCCACCGTAATAACCGCCCACCAAACCCCTTCAAACACAGACGTGAATTGCTTCGGCTCAAGCATGTAAATGAGTTGGCCGAACAATAAAATCAAAGCGATAATGATCAGTCCGATCCGAACATATAACGGCCATCTCAGCCAGCAAATAAAAATACGGTTTGATTTCATTCGTCCGCCTCTTCTTTCGTCAGAGAGATGGATAAAATCTGCTTAATAATGGTGTTTAGTTTTTCGTCCAGCTGTTCCTGGCCGTATGAGTTACGCGCATGTCTGATTAAATCGGCCGTCTCATCTTCAAACTGTATGAGAGGTTCGTCGTTTTCCGCCTCATTATAGAGCTGGATAAAGGCGTCAAGCCCCTCGTTCATTCTGTCTATCGCATTGCTCAGCTGTTCTTTCTCGCCATTTGTCACTTTCATGTCGATCACACCTGTATCTTTTTTTATACAGTATGTCCCAGTTCGTTTGATGTCTTTCAAAAATCGCCGAAAACATATTCACCCTCATTTTTTCATATGATAAAGAAAGCGGACCGAAAAAGGGTGAGTCAAATGACAGTCATTCAAAAACTGCTGGCGGCGCTGGCCGGAGCGCAGCTGCTCGCTTCGGCGGCCGTATTGCTTATTTTCGATTTGAATGGATACAATCATATGTCCGGCGGATTTTCATGGCTTGTTTTTGCAAAAGAGACCGCAGGCACGTTTCCGTTTTACATCGGATTGGCCGGGTGTATCCTCATCATGCTCGGAGGATTGATTCCTGTCAGAAAAAAGAAGCGGATTTCTGTACAGGAAAGCGGACAATCATTAAAATAATATATAAGCAGATCGTACGATATAAGAGAAAAAGGAAGAGGATAATATGCTGTTTATCTTTTTAACAATTGCTGCATTGGGATTGTCGTTTTGGGCACAATTTAAAGTGAAAAGCAATTTTCAGAAATACTCAGACGTAGAAGCTTCCAGTCAGCGGACGGGGGCGGAAACGGCAAGACGGATTCTTGATATTAACGGTTTATATGATGTGCCGGTAGAACCGGTAAGAGGCACTTTAACAGACCATTACGACCCGACGGAGCGGGTGGTGCGTTTATCTGAGCCGGTATATTACGGCCGCTCCATTTCCGCCATTTCCGTCGCTTCCCATGAAGTCGGACATGCTTTGCAGCATCAGGAATCATACGGCGCGCTTGTGCTGAGGCACAAAATTTTTCCGGTCGTCAATTTTGCCTCCGGGGTTGCCCCTCTGCTTTTCTTGGGCGGGATGCTCCTGGGCAGCTTGAACTTAATCGGACTCGGCATTATTTTGTTTTCGGCCGCTGTTTTTTTCCAGCTTGTCACACTGCCTGTCGAGTTTAATGCCAGCGCGAGGGCGAAGCGGATTATCGTGTCGGAAGGATTCATTCGCAACAGTGAAGAACACGGCGTGAATAAAGTGCTGAACGCCGCCGCGCTGACGTATGTGGCTGCGGCGCTCGTTTCATTATTCGAGCTGCTTCGTTTTGTGATGATTTTCTTAAATGGTCGTGATGAGAATTAACACGAAGGAGGTGGCCCCTTACCGTTTGCGGTAGGGGTTTTTTTGCTTATATTAAAACTGATTCTCATTATGCTGTTAATCGGATTAACGGCCATCTTTGTCGCTGCGGAATTTGCGATTGTCAAAATCCGCGGTTCAAAAATTGCGGAGCTGGTTGAAACCGGAGACAGCCGGGCGCTCGCGGCGCACAGGGTGATTTCAAATCTCGATGAATATTTATCAGCGTGCCAGCTCGGCATTACGATTACGGCGCTCGGACTCGGCTGGCTCGGTGAACCGACGATTCAGCGGCTTCTTCATCCTGTTTTCAGCCTGATCGGAATGCCGTCATCCATTACGCACGTCGTCACGTTTATTGCGGCGTTTATCGCCGTCACGTATCTGCACGTTGTTATCGGAGAGCTTGCGCCGAAAACGATATCCATTCAAAAAGCCGAAGCCGTCAGTCTGTGGACGGCGAAACCGCTCATTCTGTTTTATAAAGTGATGTATCCGTTTATTAAGCTGTTAAACGGTTCAGCCGGATTTTTGGTCAAGCTGTTCGGTTTTCATTCGGTGAAAGAACATGAGGTCGTGGTCAGTGAAGAAGAATTGCGGCTGATTTTGTCTGAAAGCTATAAAAAAGGTCAAATCAATCAATCTGAATTCCGTTACGTCAATAAAATATTTGAATTCGATAACCGGGTCGCCAGAGAAATCATGGTGCCGCGCACCGAAATCGCCGTCATCTCGCTTGAACAGTCAGTTGATGAAGCCATACATTTGATCATCAACGAACGGTATACGCGATATCCGGTTATTAAGGAAGACAAAGATCACATTCTCGGCATTATTAACAATAAGGATTTATTTAAGGCGTATTTTCTCGGCCGCTCCATTGAATTAAAAGAAATTATGCGTCCGGTCATCAGAGTCATTGAAAGCATCCCCGTTCAGGAGCTTTTGATCCGCATGCAGAAGGAGCGGATTCATATGGCGATTCTCGTTGACGAATACGGCGGCACGGCGGGACTTGTGACCGTCGAAGACATATTGGAGGAAATCGTCGGGGAAATCCGTGATGAATATGACCAGGATGAAATGCCCCACATCGTCAAAAAAGGCGAACACCACTATGTGATGGACGGCAAGGCGCTCATAGAAGAGGTGAATGATCTCCTTGATATCGCCATCGAAAATGAAGACATTGACACGATTGCCGGCTGGCTCTTAACACAAAAAATGGAGCTGAAAAATGGTGATGTGTTTCATGCCGAAGGGTGTGAATTTAAGGTGCTGGAAGCGGAAGACCATCATATCCGCTTCGTTGAAATTAAAAAAACTGATTTCTGAGCCTCCTGCTTTTGCAATGAGGCTTTTTTTATGGAAAAAATGCTTCTTCGTCCCGCTCCTTCATATGCTGTAAAGAAAGGAGTGTCGGTATGAAAACGGATTGGTGGAAAACGGCGGCCGTCTATCAAATTTATCCCCGAAGCTTTATGGATTCGAACGGGGACGGAATCGGCGACATGAACGGCATCAGAGCAAAACTTCGTTACATAAAAGAGTTGGGGGCGGATGTGATCTGGCTTTGTCCCGTTTTTGACTCGCCGGGCGCGGACAACGGCTACGATATTCGGAATTATAAACAAATTGCCGGCGAATTCGGGACGATGGAGGATTTTGACCGGCTCCTTGCGGATGTCCATGCGCTCGGCATGAAGCTGATTATAGACCTCGTCATCAACCATACAAGCGATGAGCACCCTTGGTTTATCGAATCACGCTCGGCGAAAGATTCCGAAAAACGGGACTGGTACATCTGGAGAGACGGAAAAAACGGCAAAGAGCCGAACAATTGGGAAAGCATTTTCGGCGGATCAGCGTGGGAATATGATCAAGAGACCGGCCAGTATTACCTGCACCTGTTTGACAAAAAACAGCCTGATTTAAATTGGGAAAACGAAGCGATGAGGCAGTCCGTTTATGAGATGGTCCGCTGGTGGCTTGATAAAGGCATAGACGGCTTCCGGGTGGATGCCATTTCTCACATTAAGAAAAAAGAAGGGCTCCCTGACATGCCGAACCCGGACGGTCTCCCGTACGTCCCGTCTTTCCCGTATCATATGAATGGGGAAGGCATAATGGATCTCTTAAGAGAGCTGAAACGGGAAACATTTTCGCGCTATCCGATCATGACGGTCGGCGAGGCGAACGGAGTGGCGGCTTGGGAGGCGGCTGATTGGGCCGGTGAAGAACACGGCGTCTTTCAAATGATTTTTCAATTTGAACATCTCGGCCTCTGGGATACGGAAGATGATCAAAGCATCTCCATTCCGGCGCTTAAGCGCGTCTTGTCTGGCTGGCAGAACAGTCTTGAAGGAAAGGGCTGGAACGCGTTATTTATGGAGAACCACGATCAGCCCCGTTCCGTCTCGGTATGGGGTGACGAACGTTTTTTGACAGAAAGCGCCAAGGCACTCGCCGCGATGTATATGCTGATGAAAGGCACGCCGTTTATTTACCAGGGGCAGGAGCTCGGGATGACCAATGTTTCGTTTCCATCCATTGAAGATTATGATGACGCCGCAATGAAATATCTGTATGAAAAAGAGACGTCCCGCGGCGTTCCGCATGAAAAAGTGATGAAGATCATCTGGAAGAAGGGCCGGGATAATTCACGGACACCGATGCAATGGAGCGGTGAGGCGAACGGCGGGTTTTCTGATGCTTCTCCGTGGCTCGGAGTGAATCCGAACCACACATGGCTGAACGCTGCATCACAAATGCAGGATGAAACATCCGTATACCATTTCTACAGACGGCTGCTCGCCCTCAGAAAAGAACACAGCGTATTGATCAGCGGCACATATGAATTGCTGCTTCCGAATGACCGGCAGATTTATGCCTATCTAAGAAAAAACGGAACAAAAACCGCCCTGATCATCACAAATCTGTCTAAAACCCCCGCTTTATACAAGCATCCCGGTTATCCGCTTGACTCCGATACGCTCGTGCTCGCAAGCATGGAAACACCACCGCATCGGCATGTGACATCCTTTCTTTTAAAGCCTTATGAGGCCCGCGTATATATATGGTGAAAAACTTCAGTCCCGAGGCTGAAGTTTTTTGTGATCTGCGTTTATCATCGCGATCCGACAGGAAAAGACAAATACAGAAACGAATATGGGAAAGGAAGAGAAAAAGAAAGGAGGCATTCATATGCTGAAAAAAATGCAGATTCAAACAAACAGACGGGATGAAATGATCGACATCACACATGAAGCCGAAGCGTTTCTCCGCAAAACAGGCGTGAAAAACGGTTTGGCGCTCATATACTGTCCCCATACAACCGCCGGCATTACCATAAATGAAAATGCCGATCCGGATGTGAAGAGGGATATGCTCAGAAGGTTTGATGAAATGTATCCGTGGGAGCACGAACTGGACCGGCATATGGAGGGAAATACGGCGGCACATATGAAAGCGAGTACAATCGGCGCCTCCCAGCATGTCATCATAGAAGACGGGCGCATGATACTCGGAACATGGCAGGGCGTTTATTTTTGCGAATTTGACGGTCCGCGAAACAGAACATGTTATATCAAAATACAGGCTGAAACGGAGGAAAACACAAATGAGTGAGTGGATGAGTGCATTGTCATTAACAAAGCCCGTCATTCAAGCGCCGATGGCCGGCGGGCTGGTCACGCCGCGTCTGGCTTCGGCGGTATCGAATGAAGGGGCGCTCGGAAGCCTCGCTTCAGGATACGTCAGCCCGCAAGCCCTTGAAAAACAGCTTATCGAGATGAAAGAGCTGACGAACCGCTCCTTTCAAGTAAATCTTTTCGTTCCGGAAGAAAGGCAGATGCCTGAGGCGGAACTGGTTGAAAAATGGAAAGCCCGCATCCCGAGGGCAAAAGACGCCAAGCCGTTCGCTGATCTGAAAGAAGAATGGAATGATTTCGAGGAAAAAGCGGAGCTTCTGATCCGTTACGGAGTCAAAGCGTGTTCATTCACCTTCGGCCTGCCGCCGGAAGCAACGGCGGAAAAGCTGAAGAAAAGCGGATGTTTCCTTTTCGGCACGGCGACAACGCCGGAGGAAGCGAAGGCTTTTGAAGAACGGGGAATGAACGCCGTTATCCTTCAGGGAATAGAAGCCGGCGGACATCGCGGGTCGTTTCTGCCGGTTAAAGGAGAACCGGCTCTCGGCCTTATGGCGCTGATTCCGCAGGCTAAAGACGCGCTGAATATCCCGGTGATTGCGGCAGGCGGCATTTTTGACCGCCGCGGCGTGCAGGCCGCCCGCTGTTTGGGTGCGGACGGCGTTCAAGTAGGAACACCGTTTCTCCTTTGTGAAGAAAGCAGCGCCTCACCGGGATATCAAAAAGCCATTGCCGATTCAAAAGGAGCCGACACGCGGCTGACCACTCTGTTTTCGGGAAAACAGGCGCGGGGAATCGTGAATCAGTTCATGAAAACATATGAGGCTGACGAGGGAAATACGCTGCCTTATCCGCTGCATAATACGCTGACAAAGCCGATGCGCGGGCACGCGGCTCAATCAGGAGACGCGGAGTATATGTCTTTATGGGCCGGCCAGTCCGCCGCGAAACTTGAAGGGCCGACAGACGTGAAAACCGTTTTGGAAGAATTGTGCGAATCATAATCCAGAAATCGTGAGGTGATGGATGATGAAGATTCTTCAAATGTCCTACAAAAAAAGAGGGACTATTGAGTTTGTCTTTGAAGATTTTCCGCATTCCAAAGTCACCATGGCGCCGATTAAAGGGTATTACTTTGTCCGCGCCATTAAATGGAGCCGACGGGACAGAGCCGTCACCCGACATGATTTAGAGAAGTTTGAATGGGCTGCAAACCAAGCGCTCGGCACGACGGCTTTTTACCGGAAAAGAAAAGCATTCCGCATCCCATCGTCACAATGACAGACGATGGGATTGTTTTAATGCATGATCTGATAAAGCGCGGGTGCATCAAGCCTTGTTGCCTGGTTAAGCAGATAAGCCGGCTGCACGGCATTTTTTTTTCTTAAAGAATTCAATCTCTGGATGATTTGTTCAGCGGTCAGAATCCCGAGACCGTGGGCGAAATATTGATCATTCCCCATCACAATGACATTCTCTCCCCGCCACTGAGCCTTTGCAGGATTAAAATCAGGATTTTTAAAATATAAACAATCTCCCCGTAAAAAGTGGCTGCCGGTTTCCGTGTAGATCGGCAGATGCTCATAGTGCCAGTCATACAAAGTGATATCCCGGAAACGCCGGTTAAACCGTTCTTCACCGATTGTCTTTAAGACGGCCAGATAATAAATCACAACAATGGCGGTAGCGCATTCAAATGCGTAAAACGCCCCGTTTTCAATAATGTCCCGAATCGCTTTTGAAGCGGGGATTCTGTACTTCAGCTCCAAGGCTCCTTCCGGCGTCACTCTCCAATAAGCCGTATTTCCGTATGTTTTGGCGAAAGTTGCAAATTTCACACCTGATCCGTGCAGTTCTCTTGCGGCTTCCACAATATGGCGGCGCAGCCGCACCTCGAACATCAGTTCAGCAATCGACCCGTAATCGAATTGTACGGGAGAATTGAGCAGTTCATTTATATACGGAACAAGGCTTTCTTCCGTCTGCCAGTTCGCGATGTCCTGAGGACGAAGCACTTGGCCGGATATGATAATCATCTGCGCGCCCCCCTTCTCTTTTTTTATAAGATATGCAGGAAGCTTGGGCAATGAAAATCAAGTCATAAAAAAGGAGGAAATGTTAACAAAATGTGAAGACTGAGCCGATATATAAGGTATCACACTTGAGGGAGCAGCTTAATATGAAAAAATTCATTAATTGGTGCACAAAGGCATCGATTTCACGTAAATTAATCATTTCATTTATCGTGATCTTAATCATACCGATTCTCGTGTTAGAATTCAGTTCATACCATACGGCGAGCAATTCGCTGGATGATCAGATTTCAGGCAACGCGAAAAATAACATCGAATCTTTTAACACAACCATTACAAATGATATCGGCTCAAAAGCAAAGGCGATTGAATTTTTCAGTGAAACGTTAAAAGGATCATCCTTCTCAAAGAAAAACATGTCTGCTCTTGAAGAAAAGTTCGGGCAATACACGTCTATTCATAAGGACGTAGCCCGCATTTACGGAGGAACGGAAGACGGCGGCTACGCACAGGCGCCGAAGGAGAATACTCCGGCCGATTACGATCCGAGAACACGCACTTGGTATAAAGACGCTGTGAAGGCCGGCGGCACGCTCGTTGTCACCGACCCTTACACCGCGGCAAGCGACGGCAGCATGGTCGTTACCGTGGCAAAGCAGATGCAGGACGGAACAGGCGTAGTGGCCATGGATATTACGATTGACCAGCTGCTGAAGCAGATGCAGGGAATCAAAATCGGGCAAAAAGGATTCGTGTTTATCACGTCCAAAAATAAAACCTATGTCGCGCATAAAGACCACAAACCGGGCGACAAAGTTTCAACCCCGTGGCTGAATGAGGTATACAGCAAAGACAGCGGCATTATTTCATACAAGCTCGATGATCAAAATAAAAAAATGGCGTTTACGACAAATAAACTGACCGGATGGAAAATAGAGGGGAGCATGGAGCTCAACGAAATTAAAGACGCCTCACAACCGGTGCTGACGATGGGAATGATCGTCCTTGCAGCATCCATTATCATCGGGGGAATTTTAATTCTGTTGATTGTCAGATCCATTACGTCACCGCTGAAACGGCTTGTCCGCTCTTCTAAACAAATCAGCGGCGGAGACTTGACTGAAACCATTGATATCCGCTCGAAAGATGAATTGGGCGAACTCGGCGCGAGCTTTAATGAAATGGGAGAATCTCTGCGCGGACTGATCAGCGCGATCCAAAACTCTGTCGACAATGTGGCCGCGTCATCAGAAGAGCTGACCGCTTCAGCTTCGCAGACAAGCAAAGCGACGGAACATATTACAATGGCCATTGAGCAGTTTTCAAACGGAAACGAAGAGCAAAGCGAAAAAGTCGATTCAAGCTCAGCCAAGCTGAATCATATAAATGACGGACTCGCCGCCGTTTCCCGCACATCATCATCCATTACGGAAGCATCTAAACAATCGAAGGAAGCTGCCGGCACCGGGGAAGAATATGTGCAGCAAACCGTCGGGCAGATGAATCTCATCAATCAATCGGTCCAGCAGGCGGAAGCGGTTGTAAAAGGCCTTGAGGCCAAATCAAAAGACATCACTCATATTTTAAGAGTCATCAACGGCATTGCCGATCAGACAAACCTGCTTGCTTTAAATGCAGCCATTGAAGCGGCAAGAGCGGGTGAATACGGACGGGGCTTCTCAGTAGTAGCCGAAGAAGTGAGAAAGCTTGCCGTCCAATCCGCCGGTTCTGCCAAAGAGATTGAAAAACTCATTCAGGAAATCACGGCTGAGATTAATACATCACTTCACATGTTCACATCCGTTAATGAAGAAGTTCAATCAGGACTTGCCGTGACGGACCGCACGAAAGAAAGCTTCCAGAATATCTTCGGCATGACAAACGATATCGCCGAGAAGCTTCAATCGATGAACGGCACGGTTGAACAGCTGTCAGACAGCTCCCAGCACGTTTCAGCCGCAGTGACGGATATTGCGGACGTATCTAGGGAAAGCGCAGCAAGCATTCAGGATATTGCCGCATCCGCAGAAGAACAGCTTGCATCAATGGAAGAAATCAGCACATCCGCCGATACTTTGGCGCAAATGGCCGAAGAACTGCGGGAATTAACGAAACAATTTAAAATCAACTAGTAAAAAAGGACGCTTTCCGGATGGAAGGCGTCCTTTTTTATAGTGACAGCCGGATAATTGAATAAAAAGTCTTGCATACAAAGAGAGTATATAGAACTATTTTTCATTTATGACTTAATTTTCAATGTAATAAAAAGGGAGTCGGCCGATATAAACAGTAAATGATTGAAAGAGGTTTACAAAATTGAAAAAAACAGCAAAAAAAATCGCCAGAAAATCAATAGCCAAAAAACTGATCATTTCATTTTTACTGATCTTAATCATTCCGGTAGCAGTATTGGCTGCCGGCGCCTACCGTTCGGCGGCTTCATCCGTTGAAAAGCAAATGATGGAAAGCGCCGAAGGAAATGTGCAAATCTTAAACAATATGATTGATGACCGGATCGGAATGTTTACAAAAAGCTCAGCATATTTCAGCGAATGGGCGACAAGCGCTAAATTTAAAGAAAAAAACCAAACGGAAATGCAAGAAAGGTTCAAACAGTTTATTGAAAGCAATGATAAAGCGTCCGCCGTATTTTCAAGCAGCAAGGAAGGAACGTTTACCCGTTATCCGCATGCCGATATGCCGGCCGATTTCAATCCGCTTGAAAGAAGCTGGTATCAGGAAGCTATGGAGAATAAAGGCCAAACCATCATCACAGACCCTTATGAGTCCATCTCAAACAAAAAGATGGTCGTCACCATGGCCCGCGCGGCGCAAGACGGATCAGGCGTCGTCGCCATTGATATAAAAATCGACGATCTCATCACGATGACAAAAGAAGTGAACATCGGAAAAGAAGGATACGCCTTTATCCTCAGCAAAAATAAAAAAGCCGTTGCCTACAGTGATGAAAAAGCCGGCTCGGCGGTATCGGGAAAATGGGTTGATACATTATTCAGCGGGCAAAAAGGCGACTTTGAATATACGCTGAACGGGAAAGCGAAAAAAATGGCGTACGTGACCAATGAAGCGACGGGCTGGAAGATCAGCGGAACCATGTCCGTGGAAGAAATCAAAGATGCGGCAAGACCGGTTCTGACTCTGGCCGTTATCATACTGGCGATAGCCATTGCCGCAGGGATGATTTTCATTTATTTTGTCATCCGCTCAATTACCAAACCGTTAAAACGTCTCGTAGCTTCAGCGGAAAAAATCAGCAGCGGAGATCTGACGGAAACCATTGATGTCAGCTCTCAAGATGAGCTGGGCGTGCTCGGTAAAAGTTTTAATCATATGACAGATTCGCTCCGTTCGCTTATTCAGGGAATTCAGGACTCTGTTGAACATGTCGCTTCTTCCTCAGAGGAGCTGACGGCTTCGGCTGAGCAGACGAGCAAAGCAACGGAACATATCACCCTTGCGATTGAACAGTTTTCTAATGGAACGGAAGACCAAAGTGAGAGTATTGATAAAGCGACAGCCCAAGTGAATGAGATGAAAGACGGGCTCAGTGATCTGGCGGAAGCGGCAGCCGTGGTGACGGAAACGTCAATTGAATCGGCGGAGATATCCGGCGCCGGTGAGCGGCTTGTCAAGAAAACAGCCGGCCAGATGGGCGCCATTGACCAATCCGTAAGTAAAGCGGAGCAAGTCGTACAAGGGCTTGAACTCAAATCGCAGGACATCACCAGCATTTTGCGCGTCATTAACGGCATTGCCGATCAAACGAATCTCCTTGCTTTAAATGCAGCCATTGAAGCGGCAAGAGCGGGAGAATACGGACGCGGTTTTTCAGTCGTTGCCGAAGAAGTGAGAAAGCTTGCCGTCCAATCCGCCGATTCAGCGAAAGAAATCGAATCCTTAATTCATGAAATCGTCAAAGAAATTCATACTTCGCTCGGAATGCTGGAATCCGTCAATCACGAGGTGAAAAGCGGACTTCAGTTAACGGACGAAACGGAAAAAAGCTTCCGGGACATTTCCGTTAAAACAAATCAGATTGCCGGTGAACTGCAAAATATGAATGCAACCGTGGAACAGCTTTCTGCCGGGTCTCAGGAAGTATCAAACGCTTCAGAGGATATCGCGGCCGTCTCCAGACAAAGCGCGGCCGGCATTCAGGACATCGCGGCTTCAGCTGAAGAGCAGCTTGCGTCCATGGAGGAAATCAGTTCCTCCGCCGTCACGCTGGAAAAAATGGCGGAAGAATTACGCGAACTGACAAAGCGTTTTAAGATAAACTCTTAATTAAGTCTAAAAGACTAATTTTAAGATAGGTAAAAAGTATGTTTCGTTATATTTCTTCTTTTTGGATGTGTATAATTACCCATAATTGCCGATATGAAGGGTAAACACGCAAGAGGAGATATAGCAGATGAAAAAAATTGTGCAAATCATCAAGCAGAGATCGCTTACAAGAAAACTGCTCATTTCTTTTTTGGCCATTCTCATTCTTCCTATTTCAACGCTGGCTTTTATCGCCTATCAATCGGCGGTAAGCACGCTTGACAGGCAGATGATGGGAAGCGCACTAGATAATGTGCAGCAGATTAACGATATGATCAACACAAGCATCAGCCAAAAGGAAGACGGAACGGCATATTTCAGCGACTGGCTCACAAAGGATCGGTACAAGCCGAAAAACCAATCGCAAATTACCGATAAATTCACAGAGTACATGAAGATCAATAAAGACGTGGAATCCATTTATACGAGTGACACGGAAGGACATTTCACACGGTATCCGGATCTGCAGATGCCTAAAGGATATAATCCGCTTGAAAGAGACTGGTATAAAAAGGCCGTGGAAAATAAGGGGAAAGTTGTTGTAACAGATCCTTACCGCACGGCTTCCACCAATACGATGGTCGTGACGGTCGTTCAGCAGACGAAAGACGGCTCAGGAGTCGTCGCCATCAATATGAAAATCGATGAGCTTCTGAAAACGACAAAGAAAGTGAACATCGGAAAATCAGGCTACGCTTTTATCCTGACGAAAGACAAAAAAGTGGTCGCCCACCCGAACCGCACGTCAGGCACAGTATTAAACGGGGAGTGGGCTGAACAGCTGTTCACCAGCAAAAAAGGTGATTTTCAATACAAATACGACGGCCAGGAAAAGAAAATGGCTTATGATACAAACGGGCTGACAGGCTGGAAGATTACCGGAACGATGTATCTGGACGAAATTCATGAAGCGGCCCTGCCGATCCTTCATCTGTCCCTGCTCGTTCTCGTATTAGCGATTGTGATCGGAACCATCGTCATGGTGCTGATTATCCGTTCAATCACAAAACCGCTCAAGCAGCTTGTGACATCATCGAAACAGATCAGTGAAGGCGACTTAACAGAAACGATCGAGATTCAGTCAAAAGATGAATTAGGCGAGCTTGGCAAAAGCTTTAACAATATGGCCGCTTCGCTCAGGTCTCTCATCCATGCCATCCAGGATTCCGTGAATAACGTCGCATCTTCCTCAGAGGAGCTGACGGCTTCAGCGGAGCAGACAAGCAAGGCAACCGAACATATCACACTGGCGATCGAACAATTTTCTAACGGAAATGAAAGCCAAAGTGAAAATATTGAAAGCGCGGCGGAACATATTTACCAAATGAACAGCGGGCTTAAAGATATGGCGAAAGCATCTGCCGTCATTACCGAATCCTCCGCCACATCAGCGGAAGTCGCCAATTCAGGCGGAAAGCTTGTCCATCAGACGGTCGGCCAAATGAACGTCATTGACCGGTCAGTGAAAGAAGCTGAACAAGTGGTGCGCGGACTTGAAACAAAATCAAAAGACATTACAAACATTCTCCGTGTCATTAACGGAATCGCTGACCAGACAAACCTTCTTGCGCTGAACGCGGCAATTGAAGCCGCACGTGCGGGTGAATACGGGCGGGGCTTCTCAGTCGTCGCCGAAGAGGTCAGAAAACTTGCGGTCCAGTCAGCCGATTCAGCGAAAGAAATCGAAAGCTTAATCATAGAAATCGTCAACGAAATCAATACATCTCTCGGCATGTTCCAATCCGTCAACAAAGAGGTGGAGAGCGGACTGGATATTACGAATCAGACCGAAACGAGCTTCAAACGGATTTCTGAAATGACGAACCAGATCGCCGGAGAAATTCAAAATATGAATGCGACGGTAGAACAGCTGACAGCAGGCTCTCAGCAGATTTCAGGAGCTTCTGAGCAAATCGCGTCCATCGCAAAAGAAAGCTCCGCCAGCATTCAGGATATTGCGGCCTCCGCCGAAGAACAGCTGGCTTCAATGGAAGAAATCAGTTCGTCTTCGGAAACGTTATCCCAAATGGCGGAAGAATTACGTGATATGACGAAACGATTTAAAATAGATTAATAGGTCATAGAACACCCAAATGTGCTGTTTGGGTGTTTTTTTTAGTTTTTTTAATAAATCTTTTGTCCTATCTGACGATATTAGATTTAGCTTTTCAAAGAAGGAGACTGAAAAAATGAAACAACTGATACATTGGATCAAACAGCCATCCATCAGCAAGCCGCTGATCGCGGCATTTTTAGCCGTATTGGTGCTTCCGGTCGGCATACTCGCCTACTTCAGCTACCAAACGGCGGGGAGTACATTAGAAAGCGAACTGACCCACAGCGCCCAGGGAAATGTCAGTGAACTGAACAGCGTGCTGGAAAACATGCTTGAGGGTAAGCTGAAAGCGATTGACTACTTCAGCGAATCAATCACAAAGGAAAAACTGAACACAAAAAATAAATCGGTACTGCTTGACAACATGAAGCAGTATGTCACCGTAAATGACGATGTCGCGTCAATTTACGCCGCGTCTCGCGACAAAGCGTTCGTGAAATATCCGTCCGTTGATATGCCGTCCGATTATAATCCGCTCACGCGCGAGTGGTATACCAAAGCGGTTGAAAAAAGCGGACAGCCGGTGTTTACCGAGCCCTATAAAGACGCTGCAACCGGACAGACGGTTGTTACGATTGCCCAGCAGACAAAAGACGGATCAGGCGTTGTGGCGCTTGATATTAATCTTGGCGACCTGCTGAACGCTTCCGAACGCGTCCAGATCGGTCATAAAGGTTTTGCCTTCATTACAACGGGAGATAAAAAATACATCGCGCATCCGACTATAAAAGCGGGAACGGAAGGCTCCGGAGAGTGGACGGAAGAAGTATTTTCCAAATCAAGCGGATCGTTTGAATACATGTTTGAAGGACAGCAGAAGAAAATGGCCTTCACGACAAACAAACTGACGGGCTGGAAAATCGCCGGCACATTTTTTGTCAGTGAGATCCATGACGCAGCCTCGCCTGTCATGAAAATGGCGCTGATCATCCTGGCGGTTTCTCTTATCGTCGGCGGTATTTTAATCGTTTTTATCATTCGCTCGATTGCAAAACCGCTCAAAAAACTTGTTTCGACATCAGCTAAAATCAGTGACGGCGATTTAACGGAAGTCATTGACATCAAGTCGAAAAATGAATTCGGGCAGCTCAGCCAAAGCTTCAATGAGATGTCGGCGTCACTCCGGTCTGTCATCGGCGTCATCCAGTCATCCGTCGAACATGTCGCTTCTTCATCCGAAGAGCTGACGGCATCCGCCGGACAGACAAGCAAGGCGACAGAGCATATTACACTGGCGATTGAACAATTCTCAAACGGAAACGAATCACAAAGCGAGAAATTGGAAGAAAGTGCTGATCACCTTTCCCAAATGAATGCGGGCATTGCCGAGACGGCGAATGTATCGGCGGAAATCACTGAATCTGCCATCCAAACCTCTGAAACGGCCGGAAGCGGAGAAGAATTAGTGGCGAAAACGGTCGGCCAGATGAAAACAATTGATCGTTCCGTACAGCAGGCGGAAGCGGTCGTAAAAGGGCTGGAAACGAAGTCGCACGACATTAAGAGCATCCTCAACGTCATTAACGGCATTGCCGATCAAACAAATCTGCTTGCCTTAAACGCTGCCATTGAAGCGGCCAGAGCAGGCGAATACGGGCGGGGCTTCTCCGTCGTTGCGGAAGAAGTGAGAAAGCTTGCCGTACAATCAGCCGGCTCCGCGAAGGAAATCGAAACGCTGATTCAGGAAATCGTCAAAGAAATCGCCACATCGCTTTCCGTATTCCAAGCGGTGAATCAAGATGTGAAGGAAGGCCTCGATATTACGGATCAAACGGCCGAAAGCTTCAAAAAAATCTCAGAAATGACGACTCAGATTTCAGGCGCCTTGCAGCATATGAACGGAACGCTTGAGAAGCTTGCAGCCGGGTCGCAAAATGTGACAAACGCGGTGGAGGACATTACCTCAGTCGCCAAAGAAGGGTCCGCCGGCATTCAAGACATCGCCGCCTCAGCTGAAGAGCAGCTGGCCTCCATGGAAGAAATCAGTTCATCCGCCGAAACGCTTGCGCATATGGCTGAAGAACTGCAGCAGGTCACACGGAAATTTACGATTCAGTCTGAAGACGAAGAACAGCTGTAGCGAGCTGTTTCTTTTCCTCATTTTAAAAAAGCGATACACTAGTATAAAAGAAGGGAGTGGCAGTGATGAGATTAGAAGGCAAAAAAGTCATAGCGCTTGTCAGTGACGATTTTGAAGACTTAGAGCTTTGGTATCCCGTCTACCGGCTGAGAGAGGAAGGCGCGATCGTTCATTTAATAGGAGAAGAAGCGGGCCGTTCATACAAAGGAAAATACGGCGTGCCCGCGACGGCGGATTACGATTTTAAGAGCCTGATTATTCAGGAGTATGACGCCGTGCTCGTGCCCGGCGGCTGGGCTCCTGACAAACTGCGAAGATATCCCGAAGTTTTGGACATCATCCGTACGATGAACGAGCAGAAAAAGCCGATCGGCCAGATCTGCCATGCGGGCTGGGTGCTCATATCTGCCGGAATTCTCGCAGGAAAAAAAGTAACGAGCACGCCCGGCATCAAAGACGACATGACAAATGCAGGGGCACAGTGGCTGGATGAAGCTGTCGTAACTGACGGCCACATTGTATCAAGCCGCCGCCCGCCCGACCTTCCGCAGTATGCAAAAGCGTTTGCTGACCTGTTAGCGTCCAAATAAAAAACATCCGCCCGAATCAGGGCGGATGTTTTTAGTTTTGATCGGCGGGAAAGACAATTCCGATTTGTTTTCTCGCTTCTTCCATAATGCTTGCCGTAATGAAAGAACGTTCAAATGTATTTTCGGAAGACTCCCGCTGTCCGTTTCGAAGAAGATTGATGAATTCAGCCGTTTCGTAGTACATCGATGGTTTCAGATCAGGGACTGAAATGTCTTCCGTCCGGCCGTCACGATAGCGGATTTCCGCCCGTTCCGGTCCGTGAATGCTGTCCAGAACGATCGTGCCGTCTTCACCCTGAATTTCCGCCGGGGCAAACGAATTTGAGATTTTCGAATGCATCAGCACCGCTTCAAATCCGTCGTATGACAGAATGACCGTGCCTTCGCCGTCAACGCCGGATGCTAGTTTATGACCGGTCGCAATGACGTTTTTCGGTTTGCCGAACAGGACGACGGCCGGATAAATGCAGTACACGCCGATGTCCATTAACGAACCGTTCGATAATTCAGGCTTAAACGCGTTTAGCACCGTACCGTTCTTATATGCATCATATCGTGATGAATATTGGCAGTAGCTTGCTGTGAATCTCCTGACGGGTCCGATTTTATGTAAGTGGTTTTGAAGCATGCTGAAGTTCGGCAGGAACGTTGTTTTCATGGCTTCCATCAAGAGAACGCCGTTCGTTTTGGCTGCGTGAATCATTTCATCCGTTTCCCTTGCGTTAGACGCAAACGGTTTTTCGCACAGTACATGCTTGCCGTGTTCCATAAAAAGGACCGCCTGCTCTTTGTGAAATGCATTCGGGCTGGCGAGATACACCGCGTCATAGGCTTTGCTTTCCGCCATTTCTTTCAGGCTGGTAAAATAATGAGCAGCGCCGTGTTTGCCGGCGAATTCCGCCGCGCGTTCCTCAGTTCTGGAATAAACCGCCGTTAATTGAAAATCATCAATAGCAGAAGCCGCCTCCAGAAATCGTTCTGTAATCCAATTCGTTCCGACTGTTGCAAATCGAATCATTGCTATCGCTCCTTCTATGTATTGGCTTACATTATAGCTTTTTTTCTGAGAAACATAAATGGAAAAAAGGCTGCCAGCTAAAGGGATAGGAAAAATTCCCATAGAGACCGGTTATTATTTTTCATTACAGGAACGATAGTGTACAATTTAAGTAAAATACATATGATGGAGGAACAATAGTGGAAACATTGCAAACATGGGGCGGCAGATTTAAACAGTTTTTCTTAGACAATAAATTTGTCTTGTTTTTGCTTGTATTGCTGCTCATCGGTCTCAATATCCTTGTCTTTATGAAGACATCATTTATTTTCACACCTATTATCGTCCTGCTCAAAACGATTGCGCTCCCCGTCATTTTGACAGGAATTGTTTATTATCTGCTTAATCCGATCGTAGATATATTGGAAAAAATAAGAGTGAAAAGAGTCTATTCCATCCTGCTCCTTTACCTCATTATTATAGGGCTGATTACGATTACGGTCGTTTCAATTATTCCGTTTTTAAAGGAACAGATCATGAGCCTGATCGACAATCTGCCGAAATATGTGGATATCGTTGAAGATCAGACGAAAAGCCTGATCGGAAGCGATTTTGTAAATCAGGCGCAAAAGACGATGAATATCAACATTTCCGATCTTGCTAATAAAGTATCGGCGCAGGCGGCGACAATTGCAAACAGCACATTTACCGGAGTCGGGAATTTTATCGGCGCGCTGACGGAAGTAATTATTTCAATTGTGACCGTGCCGTTTATTCTGTTCTATTTGCTGAAAGACGGCAAAAAACTGCCGATTTATATCTTAAAGTTTGTGCCCACCCGTCTGAAAGAACAAACGTATACGATGCTTAGTGAAATGAACCACAGATTAAGTTCCTATATCAGAGGACAGGTCATCGTCAGCTTCTGCATCGGGTTTTTATTATTTATCGGCTATCTGATTATCGGACTTGATTATGCGTCACTGCTTGCGGTCATTGCCGCTTGTACGAGCGTTGTTCCGTATTTAGGGCCGACCATTGCCATCACGCCGGCGATTATTATCGCGTTGGTCACTTCGCCCCTTATGCTGCTGAAGCTTGCGATTGTATGGACCGTTGTCCAGCTCGTGGAAGGGAAATTAATTTCGCCGCAGATCATGGGGAAAAATCTTCACATTCACCCGATTACCATCATCTTTGTTCTTTTAACCGCCGGAAAGCTGTTCGGGGTTGTCGGCATTATTTTAGCCATCCCGGGGTATGCGGTCATCAAAGTGGTCACGACCCATCTGTTTGATTGGTTCAAAATGCGTTCGCATTTATATGAAGAAGAAAAAAATGATGCTGGATCGAAGTCATAAAATCGGAACGGACATGATATTTATTATAAGACAGGCTTTCCTTCAGAGGAGAGCTTCTCTTTTGTAAATGATGAATGAAGGGAAGAATGGGATGACACTATGGGAGATGTTCACAGCAACCGTTTTGGGAATCGTGGAAGGGCTGACGGAGTATGCGCCGGTTTCTTCCACGGGACATATGATCATAGCGGATGACATCTGGCTGAAATCCGGAAGCCTGATGAATCCGGAAGCCGCCAATTCCTTCAAAGTGGTGATTCAGCTCGGTTCGATTCTGGCGGTGGCCATTGTGTTTAAGGATCGGATATTACATTTACTCGGCCTCAAAAAAAACGTCACGCGCGATCAGCAGAAGGGATACAGGCTGACCATCGCGCAAATCGCCGTCGGTCTTGTTCCGGCGGCGGTGCTCGGCTTTTTATTTGAGGATTTCATTGACCGCTATTTATTCTCCGTCAGAACGGTCGCTTACGGATTAATTGCCGGAGCCGTGCTTATGCTTATAGCGGACTGGATCAATAAAAGGAAAGAAACGATCGATACGGTAGACAGAATCACCTACAAACAGGCTTTCTGTGTCGGATTATTCCAGTGTCTCGCCTTATGGCCCGGATTTTCCCGCTCAGGCTCAACGATTGCCGGAGGTGTCATTGTCGGCTTGAATCACCGGGCAGCCGCAGACTTCACCTTTATTATGGCTATTCCGATTATGGCGGGCGCAAGCCTTCTGAAGCTGGTGAAATACTGGAGCAGTCTTTCTTATGACATGATTCCGTTTTTTCTAGTCGGCTTTATCTGCGCCTTTGTCGTCGCCCTCTTAGTCGTCAAGTTTTTTCTTCGGCTTATTAACCGGATTAAGCTTGTCCCGTTCGCCATTTACCGTGTCATCCTCGGCATCATTTTAATCATGCTCGTGCGATAAACGAAGAGGCCCCCCGGAGGGTCTTCTTTTTATGTTCGAAAAACGTCTCAGGAAAATATGAGCAAACTGAATTTTCTGCTTGAAATTCATAGAAGACTCGTCTATAATAAAACATGACGTTACAGCACGGGGCCATAGCTCAGCTGGGAGAGCGCTACGCTGGCAGCGTAGAGGTCAGGGGTTCGAGCCCCCTTGGCTCCATACCTTTAAACCCTTATTCTATAAATAAGGGTTTTTTTGTTTTTTCATCTTCTGCGGCAGCCTCTATGTTCTGCTTCATTTCTAACAATTCAAAATAAAGGAAAGAGAGAAAATGAAAAAGAAAATCTATCTTCTACTAACTCTTTCAGCGGCACTGGCACTTCTTTTAACAGCGCTCCCGGCTCTTTCTCCCATCGTCTTCACGTCTGCTTCAGAAAAAGGAGCCATCAGGCATGACATTTATAAAAAAGGATATCCGTATCAAAGCTACTTTGCGATTCTTCGAAAAGAAGAAGGCGGCGGAGAGGCCGGGAACCTTTATTATGTAAATTGGTTCAATTGGAAAGATGAAACCGGACAGACGCCGCACGTATGTTATTCAAAAAAATCGTCCGAAGGCGAGTACAAAGTAAGCTGCGGAACCGGATCGTAATGATCAAGAGCCCCTCTCCAATGAGGGGCTCTTTCTGTCGATGCCGCTCTGGCTCTCCGTTTAATATCCCCAATATAACGGCGTATCATAATGCCGATACGGATCATTCGGATAATGCGTATTTGGCTGATAAGGCGTATTCATATCATGAATCCCCGTGTTTTCAGTCTGTCCGCAGTATTTATCGGGACCTATTACAGTTGATTGCCGGATCGGTGAAACGGCTTTTTCCCACTCATGCTCATTCAGACAGTACGTATGCGCCATGATCTCAGGCGGCGTCAGACGGAGAATATCCGAGCCGTATATCACTTCAGGCGAAGGGGCGTCAAATATGGCCAAAAGGTGGGTTTTGTCTGAAGTGGCGACTTCATAATGCCACCACCCCTGCGGAACATTCGCCACTTGTCCTGAAGAGATCGGATAATTCCGTATTTTCTGGGTGAACGGATTCAGCATCGACACCACCGCGGAACCCGAAATACAGTACACCAATTCAGCGGCGTTTTGATGGGTATGCGGTTCAATCACATTTGTTTTGCTCAGAAAGATATCTAATAATGAAATATTTTCAAGCGTGTTTAACTGTTTAATCCCCAATACATTGATAAAGTTCCGAGCATCTTTCGTAAAAAAACGGCTCTCATTCACATTATAAGTGAACTGTGTATTCGGAGACGTGTAATCGATATCGGAAACCATGCACTCCCCCGCTTTCATCTTTAAACGTATATTCCTAAATATATGTGTCCCTGTTTCACCGGGTGATAAAAAAGGAGGTAAAATCCATAAATTCCAAATCCAACACAATATTGTGACGACTTTTTTAAAGATTCATTTTAAATATATCTTTTATTCAAAATATCTCTTACTATAAAGATATATTGAAAATACATCTTTAGAAGGGTTGAGGATTAACATGCTGGATGAGAGAACAATAGACATCATCAAAAGCACAGTACCCGTATTGCAAACACATGGAGAAAACATCACCGGACGCTTTTATAACCTGATGTTTCAAGATCATCCCGAACTGTTAAATATGTTTAACCAAACGAACCAAAAGAAACAGACTCAGCGCGCAGCATTGGCAAATGCAGTCATTGCGGCTGCGGCGAATATTGATCAACTAGAACAAATCATTCCGGCGGTCAGACAGATCGGCCATAAACACACAAGCATCGGTGTAAAACCGGAACATTATCCGATTGTCGGAAAGTATCTGCTTCTGGCAATTAAGGATGTGCTGCAGGATGCCGCAACTCCTGAGATTATGCAGGCATGGGAAAAAGCTTACGGTGTTATTGCGGAGGCTTTCATCGGCATTGAAAAAGACATGTACAATGAAGCCGGATGGCAGGGGTATAAAGAATTTACGGTTATACAGAAAACGAAAGAAAGCATAGATATCACATCATTTTATATCAAACCGAGTGACGGTTCTTCGCTTCCTGGATTTGAAGCGGGACAATATATCAGCATTAAAGTGCGGATTGCGGATTCTCCTTATACGCACATTCGCCAGTACAGCCTGTCTGATGCTTCTCAAAAAGGGGCATATCGGATTTCTGTGAAAAAGGACGGAGCGGTTTCTTCTCATCTCCACAATGAAGTTCAAGAGGGAGATAAACTTGAAGTCAGCGCACCCGCCGGGGATTTCAAGCTGTCTTCTGCCGAAAAACCGGTTGTTCTTATCAGTGCCGGTTCCGGAATCACGCCGATGATGAGCATGCTGAAAACAGCCGCCGAAAAACAGCCGGAGCGTTCCGTTACTTTTATTCATGCCGCGAAAAACGGAGAGTACGCCGCGTTCCGCAAAGAGGCTGAACAAGCTGCGGAGAATCATCCGAATCGTAACATCATTTACGTATACAGTGAACCGGCAGAACAAGACCGCTCAGGAGACAAGCCTTTTTACAGCGGCAGGATTGATCAAACCTTCTTGGAGCAGCTTCATCTGAATCAAGATGCTGAATTTTACTTGTGCGGATCAGCGCAGTTTATGACGCAAATGAAAGATATGATTCTTGCTCTCGGGTTTGACTCTGATTCCGTTCAATATGAATTGTTCGGCCCTCAGCTGAGCATGGCATAACAAAAAAGACTCCTCAAAGAGGAGTCTTTTTTATTTGCACAATGTGTTCTTTCTCCGTCTTTTTCCCTATTTTATTGAAATTTTCATCAATGACCAGTAAAATTATAAATCTAGTGATTCCGGAATTAAAGGAAGGTTGATATGAAAAAGAAAGCAAAGACCAAAAGGGTGCTTGGGTGCCTTTTTGCTGTATCTCTTATATTCGGATTATTTCTGGTATCAATGGTGTTTTCGAAATTCATAGTGATGGAAGAAAAACCGCCTGAAGAGGTGGACGAGCAGCAGGTCTTTATTGACAGCCTTTCCGGGCATGCTCAAATTTTATATGAGAAATATCATGTCCTTCCGAGCATCACCCTCGCACAGGCCATTCTCGAATCGGACTGGGGGAACAGTGAGCTTGCGGGGAAAGCGCGCAACCTGTTCGGTGTAAAAGGTGATTATAAAGGAAAACACGTCACGATGAAAACGGATGAATTTGAAAAAGGAAAACGAAAAACGATTCGGGCAAAATTCCGTAAATACAGCACGTTTTTTGAATCAATGGATGACCATGCCAAATTATTTGTCAACGGAACGTCTTGGAATAAAAAGAAGTATAAGCCCGTCATTGAAGCGGACAATTATAAAACAGCGGCGGCTGCCCTTCAAAAATCCGGCTACGCCACAGACCCCGGCTATGCTGAAAAAATTAAAGATGTCATAGAAACCTATAATCTGAATGAATATGACAAAATCAATGCCTCTCTTAAAGCAGTTGATATGAAAGGCGCCATCAAAGACCACGCCATTGAAGACGTGTGGTCCAAGCCGTCAAAAGAGCAGCATTCTATTAAACTGGCATCGGCGCAAAAGTTTACCGGCCAGCATATTAAAGTTGTATCTGAAAAACAAAACGGAGAATCCGTCTGGTACCAAATTCAAGTGAAAGATGAGCTGATCGGCTGGGTTGACCAAACCGCCGTCCAGTTAAGTGAAGAAACATAAGCATCAAAAAAAGCCGGCAGCCCGCCGGCTTTTTTACATTCCTTCAGTTTCAAACCTTTTAATATTACGTTTATGCCCCATCAGCACAAGGCAGTCACATTCATGAATGACAGTCTCCGGAGAAGGGGACAGCTGAATGTCTCCATTATGTTTCACGGCGAGAATGGTGCAGCCGAATCTGGCCCGGACGCCGAGATCAAGAATGGATTTTAAATGCAGCTTTTTCGTGGCTGAAAGCTCCACAATGCTGTATTCATCTGACAAATCAATGTAATTTAAGACATTTTCATCCGAAAGGCTTTGCGCAATCCGCACGCCCATATCCTTTTCGGGATGGATAATACGATCAGCACCGATCTTTTCAAGCACTTTGTGATGATAATAGTTTTGCGCTTTCACCCAAATATTAGGGATGTTCAGCTCCTTCAATAACAGCGTCGTCAGCGTGCTTGCCTGAATGTTGGCGCCGATTGCTACGATGACATATTCAAAATTTCTGATGCCGAGCGACTGAAGCTCGCTTTCTTCCGTTGAATTTGCCCGCACAGCATGCGTGGCATAAGAGGAGTATGCGTTGACCCGCTCTTCGCTGATATCGACCGCAAGCACCTCATGCCCCATTTTAAAAAGCTCTTTACAGATGCTTCCGCCGAAACGGCCGAGTCCGATGACGGCAAATTGTTTATTTTTGATTTTTCCCAATCCTCATAACTCCTTAAGAAACTGTTTTCGTCACTCCAAATACAACAAACAAGAATGTACTCCTGTTTCAAGGGTTTGTCAATGCGAGGGCCGGAAGAAAGAAAACAGCACAAAAAAAGACCGGCTGACAAGCGATGGGCTTGTGCCGGTCCGTTTTTCGCAATTATTTGCAGTTGCAAGGCTGTGTCGGCGGTGTGCTGCGTTTTTGAACAACAATTGTGTCCTCAGCATAGAATTTAGAGCCGATGCTTAATGATTTATTTTCTGCACGGAACTTATATGTACCTGCAGCAGGCAATGTTTTATTATTAAGAGAAAGCTTGAATTCCGCTGCGCCGAGCAAATCAATGTTTAACGGAAGTCTGACTGTTTTGCCGTTATTCAGAATCTGTCTTTCACGCAAAGCGTGTCCGTTGACTGTATCTTTTGTTGTAGCCGCAAATCCGCTAGGAAGGGTAAATTCCATAACGCCTAAGCTCAGGATCGTGTTCGGACGGTACGTCAATTCGATATCAGAAAATGACCATTCCTGCTGGCTGGCACCTGTATATTTTGCAAATAAGGTAGCAGTCGCTTTCGTGGACATTTCCGGCTCGTGAACGGTTGAGCCTGACTCAGCGGCGAATGACGCTGTCGGCAGAGAAAGAAGCAAAACCAGGCCGAATAAACTTGCCATGACAGTTGAGAAAAATTTCTGTTTCATTTTCATAAATCCCCCTAAAAAAAATTTGCTGATTGTTCTTAAAAAAGAACGACCATACCTATAAAAATTTACCATCAATTTTAATGGAAGTAAATGGGGTTATGTTCCTATATTTTCTCAAAAATAATCAAATCACGACAAAAAACGCCTGATTTTGATTCAGGCGTTTTTTTCGTCCGTTTCTATCGGAATAAATTTAAAAATCTCCCCGCTCTGAACCGAGTCAGCGAGACGCTTCAGCCAATGATAATAAGCTTTCGAACTTTCAAGCTGATCATATAACTGCCGCGCTTCTTCCTGTAATTCCGCGTTGCCTTCCTCGGCCAGCAAAACGGACTGCAAATCCGCCTGGGCCTGTTCGATGGCGGACAAATTCACCTGAACTTCACGATCCCATTTCGGCGGGAAGAAATTCGTGAAAAACGTAAAGAAATCTTTTTCCGCTACAAACGTATGCTTCCGTGTGCCGCGGTGAAAGGTTTTTTTGACCACATTTAAATCCTGCAGCTTTTTGACGCCTGTGCTCATACTCGGTTTGCTCATCTGCAGTTCCTCACGCATTTCGTCAAGCGTCATTTCATCCCTCATATACATTGTTCCGTATAAAATCCCGACACTCCGGGTGATTCCGTAAAGATCCATCGTCTCTGCAATGGAATCAATGACAAGATCCCTGGCTTGTTCTATAGCTGCGAATTCTGGATTCTCATCCATACTGTCCCTCTTTTCCTCTTGAAGTTTAAATTTGTTAAGTCATTTCTTTATGTTCTTAATCTTAACGAATCATGACAAAATGTCAAAATCTAAACGGACTGACCGGGTTTTGACAGGCAAAAAAACATATGTTAAATTAATATTGTTAAAAACATTAAATTTTTATTTAACAAACTTACTTTTCGGTAAGGAGGACTCTTATGAGCAAAACGCTTTATATCGGCGGCGAATGGATCAGTGCAGAAAAAAAACAGACGCGCCGTATCATTAATCCATTTAATCAAGAAGAAATTGCAACGGTATGCGAAGGAGACCGGGATGATGCGGTGAAAGCCATCGCCGCAGCCAGAAAAGCATTTGATGAAGGGGAGTGGCCGGTGCTTTCCGGGCTCGAGCGCGGACAATTTGTTCTGAAAATTGCGGAATTAATCAGACGCGATCTGAACGAATTAGCTGAGCTGGAATCGCTCGATACAGGAAAAACGATTGAAGAAAGTAAAGCCGATATGGATGATATCGCAAATGTATTTCAATATTATGCCGGTTTGGCGGATAAAGACGGAGGCGAGGTCATTTCATCTCCGATTCCCGATTCCGTAAGTAAAATCGTCAGAGAGCCCATTGGCGTATGCGGACAAATTACGCCGTGGAACTATCCGCTCCTTCAGGCGAGCTGGAAAATCGCTCCCGCTCTTGCGGCCGGAAACACGATCGTTTTAAAGCCGAGCGAGATTACTCCGCTGACAACCATTAAAGTCTTTCAATTAATAGAAGAAGCCGGTATTCCGAAAGGGGTTGCCAATCTTGTGCTGGGGCCGGGCGCCTCTGTCGGCGACGAGCTGGCGAGAAACCTCGATGTCGATTTGGTCTCTTTTACGGGCGGAATTGAAACAGGCAAAAAAATCATGCAGGCGGCAAGCGGCAATGTGAAAAAGATTGCTCTGGAGCTTGGCGGCAAAAATCCGAATATCGTATTCCAAGATGCAGATCTCGAAACAGCTGCAGATCAAGCGCTGAACGCCGTGTTTTTCCATGCCGGCCAAGTATGTTCGGCAGGGTCCCGTCTTTTGGTGGACGAAGCCATTCATGATGAATTTTTAGCCGAGCTGATCAAGCGCACGAAACGCATAAAATTAGGAAACGGTTTTCATGAAGATACGGAAAGCGGTCCGCTGATTTCCGCCGAGCATCGGGCTAAAGTCGAAAAATACGTAGAAATCGGCATCGAAGAAGGGGCAAAACTGGAAACAGGCGGCAAACGTCCTGATGATCCCGCCCTTCAAAACGGTTTCTTCTATGAACCTACTATTTTCTCAAACTGCAAGTCTGATATGCGGATAGTCCAAGAGGAGATCTTCGGCCCCGTTTTAACAGTTGAGTCATTTTCTTCTGAAGAAGAAGTGATCAGACTTGCCAACGATACCATTTACGGGCTGGCCGGAGCGGTATGGTCAAAGGATATTGAAAAATGCGAACGCGTAGCCGCCAAACTGCGGATGGGAACGGTATGGATCAATGATTTCCACCCGTATTTCGCGCAAGCGCCATGGGGCGGGTACAAACAATCGGGCTTCGGCCGCGAACTCGGCAAAATCGGTCTGGAAGAATACACGGAAATCAAACATATTTACCGCAACACGAAACCTGCGGCTGTGAACTGGTTTCAAGCATAACGAGGAGGAGATACAATATGACATTAAATATGAAAGTAGAAAGCATGCATAAATTCCATACATTCGAAATCCCGACAGTCATTAAACACGGAATCGGCGCGATTCAGCACGCGGGAAGTGAAGTCAGAGCGCTTGGCGTCACAAAAGCGCTGCTCGTAACAGACCCGGGAATTTATAACGCGGGAGTGGCAAACCCGGTCATTGAATCTTTACAGGAAGCGGGCATCGAAGTCGTCCTGTTTAACAAAGTGGAGCCGAACCCGCCTGTACGTCTTGTAAACGAAGGATCAGAACTGTATAAAAAAGAAAACTGCAACGGCCTTGTGGCTGTCGGCGGCGGAAGCTCCATGGATACAGCGAAAGCGATCGGGGTAGAAGCGACACACGAAGGAAGTGTGCTTGATTATGAAGCCGCGGAAGGCAAAAAGCCGCTGGAAAACCGTATTCCTCCGCTGACAACGATCCCGACGACTGCGGGAACAGGTTCAGAGGTCACACAATGGGCGGTCATTACAGATGAGGAAAGAGAATTTAAATTCAATACGGGCGGACCGCTTATCGCCGCGCATTTAACAGTCATTGACCCTGAGCTGCACACGTCCATGCCTCCGCATGTGACGGCCATGACAGGTATTGACGCACTTGCGCACGCCATCGAGTGCTATACGATGAAATTCGCGCAGCCGATCACTGATGCCGTCGCTTTAATGGCCATTGAATATGCGGCGCATTATATTAAGCGCGCGTTTGCGGACGGAGAGGATTTGGAAGCAAGATACGGCATGGCGCAGGCGGCGATGCTTGCCGGCCTTTCATACGGCAGTGAATCAGCAGGCGCGGCGCATGCGATGAGCCAGACGCTCGGCGGCATCATCCCTGTCGCTCACGGACAATGCGTCGCAGCTATGATGGGGCCGGTAATGGAATACAACTGGAAAGGTTATCCGGAAAAATTCGCCCGCATCGCCAAAGCATTCGGAATCGATACAAGCAACATGACAACCGAAGAAGCGGCAAAAGCGTCCGTCAACTGGATGTATGATCTTGTAAAAGATTTAGAGGTGCCGAGTTTAGAAGAACAAGGTGTGTCTCCGGACATGATTGAACGTTTATCAAAAGAAGCCATGAAAGATCCGCAAACTTTCGGAAATCCAAGAGATTTGAATGAGAAAGCATACAACTGGATTTACAAACGCTGCTTTGACTTAACGCCGAAAACGGTATAATAAATGAACCCCGCTCCTTTACAGAGCGGGGTTTTTTAAGGATAATGTCAAGAAAAAGGCGGTGGTGGCTGATGTGGAAACGCATAACAGCAAAGACGGAAGGCGTATATATAGCGGATACCGAACAATTTGTTACCAAAAAGATGGACAAGCTTCGTGCGGAATACGGCGGGTTTCCCGGTGACTTGCATTTCGGACTGACAAAAAAGGCCGGCGCGCGTGAGCCGATGTATGAAAGAGGAACAGAAATTTTTAACCGGAGACAGATTTCAATCGTGTCCATGGAGGAATGTGATGACATTGCGGAGAAGATGGGGATTTCTCATATCTTTCCCGAATGGCTCGGCGCTAACATCGCAATCAGCGGTTTTTCTGCACTGACGCCGCTTAAAGAAGGAAGCAGAATGATATTTCCAAGCGGTGCGTCTCTGTTGTGCGAGGGAGAAAATGATCCGTGCATTCAGCCGGGAGAAGTCATTCAATCCTTTTATCCGGATCAGCCAAAACTCGCCGCGGCGTTTGTGAGGCACGCGATGGGCAGAAGAGGAATTGTCTGTATTGTTGAACGCCCGGGTGACATATGCACGGGTGATGCGGTCACCATCCATTCTTATGAACCGAAACGCGCCAAGAAAAAAATCGAGAAGGTCTGACTAGACGGGACTGACCCCATAATATGAGACAAACAAAAAACACCTTCAAGTTTGAAAACGGATCGTTGTTATCCGAAATTAGACTTGGAGGTGTTTTTCTATGAGGGCAAGAGTGAGTTATCCGGTTGAAGTCAAACAGAAGGCTGTAGAAATGAGATTGGCGGGCGTGCCTGTGAAGGAGATCATGCAGGAATTGAATATAAAGAATAAGACGCAGGTGCAGACATGGGTCAGGTGGTATAAAGCTGGGGACACACATCGATTCGAACAACCTGTCGGAAAGCAATATTCTTATGGAAAAGGTCCAGAGTATTCTTCCGAATTAGAGAAACTGCAGGCAGAAAATCGTTATCTGAGACAACAGAATGAAGTGTTAAAAAAGTACAACGAATTGGAAAGGAAGCTGATAGCGAAACGCCAGTCGAGCTTGTAGAAGCATTGCGCAGCACAATGACCATAAAGGATATCTGTATTCATTTAGGTATCTCACGAGCATCTTATTATCGTTGGAAGAAGAATCTGATGAAAGATAACCCTAAATACCATTTAGAAAAACAAATCGGCACGTTGTGCCGAGAACACAAGTATCGATATGGCTATCGGAAAATCACAGCCATATTAAAAAAGGGAATGCGTATGAATCATAAAACGGTTCAGCGCATTATGCAGAAGAATCAGTGGCAATGCCGGGTTAAGGTGAAAAAGCGTAAGAAGAATGGGCAGCCATATGCCGTGGCCGAGAATATATTGGATCGGAACTTTCAGTCTGATCGCCCTCTGGAAAAGCTAGTAACGGATATCACATATTTGCCTTATGGGCAGAAACAATTGTATCTTTCCAGTATATTGGATTTATACAATGGAGAAGTGATTGCTTTTACGATTGGCGATAGACAGGACACAGACTTTGTCTTACACACACTTGATCAGCTGCCCGCACTGCCAGAGAACTGTGTGTTACATAGTGACCAAGGTTCTGTTTATACATCTTATGAGTATCAGAAAGCTGTTAAAACAAAAGGCATTACCATGAGCATGTCCCGCAAAGGGACGCCCGCTGATAATGCCTCCATCGAATCGTTTCATTCCTCACTAAAGTCTGAAACGTTCTACCTCGACAGGTTGGAAAGCACTACGACGACCATCGTAGAACAAACTGTCGAAACCTATATACACTATTATAACAACATTCGTATTCAAACGAAACTAAACAACCAGCCGCCGGTCACATACCGACAGCTGGCTGCTTAAAGGTGTTTTGATCCCTGTCTCAAAAACGGGGGTCAGTCCCGACCTTCTTGATTTTTTGTTTGATTTCTTTTATTTGATTAATGTGACGCTTTTCATGATGGCCGATAAAATCAATCCACTGGCGGATCGTCAGTTCTTGAAAAACAGGATGCGGAAGCACACGTTCAAAGTCTTCCTCGTTTAATGATGAAATAACTGCGGTCAGCTGCTGTCTTGCCGTATCTAATTCTTGTTTTGCTTCAATGACTGATAATCGGTTTTGCTCAGGTTCGAGGTGTGACGGCGCCGGCCGTTTATCTGTTCTGTCCTCTATAAACTCCATCGGTTTTTCTTCTATTTCTTTTAACGGTGCGTCTTTTGCCTGCTTTGATAAAAGGGTCTGCGCTGTTTCGTCAATTTTCTTTAAATGGTCAAGGACTTCCCGCACGCTCCACTCATCAGCCGCGGGCTTTCGGTTGAATTCCTCATCAGAGAGTCCTTTCAGTTCTTCCCAGATCTGCTGTCTGGCTTCATTAAAAATGCTCATCCTATCTCCTCCTTTAGAGTAAACATATCATATCCGGATTGGATAATCATGTAATCAGCCTTCCTTATCAGAAAATTGAAACCATTTACCTTTACATCCGTATATAAAGTAACACTCCGACACCTCGGCCGAAAGGAGGATAGAAGATGGACATATTTCATCTGCCGCTTGAAACGGTCTATCTTTACACATTGATTATTTCGGGAAGTCTCACGCTTTTGATTCTGTTTTTTCAAGATGTGTTTCACGGCCTCTCGGAAGCCATTCCTGTTTCATTTTTAAACCCTGCATTGATTCTGTCTTTTTTAACAATCTTTTCAGCCTCAGGTTATATCGGCGAAATCGCCGCTCCGCTATCAAGTTCTGTCATTGCGTTGCTTTCATTTGTTCTTTCGGTTCTTTTGGTCAGCCTGCTTCACTTCTTCGTCCTTGTCCCGCTTTCATCAGCGGAAGAATCGCTCGCTTATCGGGAGACGGATTTAAAGGGCAGAGTCGGCAGGGTCATTACTTCCGTCCCGAAAGACGGCTATGGAGAAGTGATCATAGAGGGAATAGGGGGCGCCATTTCTAAATCAGCCGTCAGCTTTGATCAAGAACAGATCAAGTACGGAACTGCCGTATTAGTGATTGACGTGAAAGACGGAGTGCTTTTTGTGACGCCGCATGAACCAATCTGATATCTAAGGGGGAACTGTTATGACTATGCCGATTATCATCGTTATCGGAATCGTATTCTTTTTACTCATCGCACTTATTGCTGTATTTATTACGAAGTACCGGACGGCGGGGCCGGACGAAGCCCTTATCGTGACCGGAAGTTATTTGGGAAATAAGAACGTCCACATTGATGAAGGCGGAAATCGTCTGAAAATCGTCCGGGGCGGGGGAACGTTCGTGCTCCCGGTATTCCAGCAGGCAGAACCTCTCAGTTTACTGTCAAGCAAACTTGATGTCTCTACACCCGAAGTCTATACAGAGCAAGGCGTGCCGGTAATGGCCGACGGAACCGCCATTATTAAAATCGGAGGCTCTATCAGTGAAATCGCAACAGCAGCTGAACAATTTTTGGGGAAATCTAAGGAAGACCGTGAGCAGGAGGCGCGGGAGGTGCTGGAAGGCCATCTGCGCTCCATCCTCGGCTCCATGACCGTTGAAGAGATTTATAAAAACAGGGAAAAGTTTTCTCAGGAAGTCCAGCGGGTCGCGTCTCAGGATCTTGCTAAAATGGGGCTCGTGATCGTTTCTTTTACGATTAAAGACGTCCGCGATAAAAACGGCTATCTTGAATCATTAGGTAAGCCGAGAATCGCCCAAGTCAAGCGGGATGCGGACATTGCCACGGCAGAAGCGGATAAAGAGACGAGGATTAAACGCGCGGCCGCTGATAAAGACGCAAAAAAATCAGAGCTGGAGCGGGCGACGGAAATAGCTGAAGCGGAAAAAATCAATCAGCTGAAAATGGCGGAATACAGAAGAGAGCAGGATACAGCAAAAGCCAATGCCGACCAGGCATATGATCTTGAAACAGCAAAAGCCCGCCAGCAGGTGACAGAGCAGGAAATGCAAATTAAAATTATTGAGCGGCAAAAGCAGATTGAATTGGAGGAAAAAGAAATTCTGCGCCGTGAGCGCCAATATGACTCTGAAGTGAAGAAAAAAGCCGATGCCGACCGTTACTCGGTGGAACAAGCGGCCGAAGCCGCAAAAGCGAAGCAGCTCGCGGAAGCGGATGCCGAGCAGTACAGTATCGAAGCGATGGCCAAGGCGGAAGCGGAACGCGTGAGAATTGACGGTCTTGCTAAAGCGGAGGCTGAAAAGGCGAGAGGAGAAACCGAAGCGGAAGTCATCCGCCTGAAAGGTCTCGCAGAAGCGGAAGCTAAAGAAAAAATCGCCGAAGCATTCGAAAAATACGGGCAGGCTGCAATCCTTGATATGATTGTGAAAATGCTGCCTGAATATGCGAAGCAAGTCTCAGCGCCTCTTTCCAACATTGATAAAATAACCGTCGTTGATACGGGAGGAAGCGGTGAAAACGGCGGGGCCAATAAAGTCACAGGCTACGCAACCAATTTAATGGCTGGTCTTCAGGAAAGCTTAAAAGCATCTTCCGGAATCAATGTAAAAGAGCTTATTGAGAATTTTTCAGGCAAAGGAAACATAAAACAAAGTATAAATGAACTTACAAAAGAACTGAGTGATTCGAACGAACGGCACAGCCCGGAATAAAAAAACAGCAGGCGTAAACCGCCTGCTGTTTCAGTTCGTCCGCTTAGATTCAAGAAGCCGCGGCGCAGTCATGAATAATAAGATAAGGACAATGGCCGAAAGGATAAAAGAAGGAATCATATAAGTCGCGTTATAGACGGACGAATAAATCCATACCGGCGTGCCCTTCGGAGCATAGCTTCCGAAAAAGACAGCTCCGGAGACCACATGTGCCGCATAGCGCAGCACACTGCCGATGAAAACACCGCCTATAACATACATCGTTAAAGCGCCTCTTTTTTTATTCAATGCCGATTCCCGTACACCGGAAGCAAACAAGCCGCTGAAACCGAGAACTGCAAAGGCCGCGATGTAATCAAGAAATAGCTGGACCGGGTGCTGCAAAAACAAATTGCCGATGGCGATCTGGACAATCCCTGTCAAAAAGCCTGTCGTAAGCCCGGCTTTCACTCCCCAGCGGAATGAAATCAAAAAAATCGGAATCATCATAATAGAGACCGAACCGCCTTGGGGCATCCGGAGAAACATACCTGAGACAATGTCCAGAATGACAGCCGCCCCGGTCATAATCGCTATTTCAATTAAGCGCACAAGCCGTGTTGAATGATTCATAGTTTTCCCCCTGGTCAGACAACCGTAACAAGGATAAACAAAAAAGCAGCGCGGGGAAGGATGGGAAAAGGTCCGCGCGCTGCTTGCATAAACTGCAAATCATTTGGCTTTGCCACATCCCTACGCCAGCGTTAACTAACAGGTTCAAAGGGTCAGAACAAAATGTTCACTCTCAGCTTTAATGCTCCCCTTGTGGTCATCAAGTATTTAGTTCAATCTTACTATACAAGAAAATATGCCAAACCACAAGACAGCTTATCTTTCTATAGAAGAGAAACTGAAATAAGTATTAAAGAAAATAATTAATGATTTTTTTAAAAAAACTATTGTCATATTTTCAAAAGGGTGTTATATTATTAAACGTCGCTGATGAACAACAGACAACAACGAAAAGCTTCGCAAACAACTTAAAAAAAGTTGTTGACATAAAAGAAGCTGAGTGGTAAGATAATAAAGCTGCTTCAACAAGCGGTAATGATCTTTGAAAACTAAACAAGACAAAACGTACCTGTTAATTCAAAGTTTTAAATAAATCGCACAGCGATGTGCGTAGTCAGTCAAACTACTTTATCGGAGAGTTTGATCCTGGCTCAGGACGAACGCTGGCGGCGTGCCTAATACATGCAAGTCGAGCGGACAGATGGGAGCTTGCTCCCTGATGTTAGCGGCGGACGGGTGAGTAACACGTGGGTAACCTGCCTGTAAGACTGGGATAACTCCGGGAAACCGGGGCTAATACCGGATGGTTGTTTGAACCGCATGGTTCAGACATAAAAGGTGGCTTCGGCTACCACTTACAGATGGACCCGCGGCGCATTAGCTAGTTGGTGAGGTAACGGCTCACCAAGGCGACGATGCGTAGCCGACCTGAGAGGGTGATCGGCCACACTGGGACTGAGACACGGCCCAGACTCCTACGGGAGGCAGCAGTAGGGAATCTTCCGCAATGGACGAAAGTCTGACGGAGCAACGCCGCGTGAGTGATGAAGGTTTTCGGATCGTAAAGCTCTGTTGTTAGGGAAGAACAAGTGCCGTTCAAATAGGGCGGCACCTTGACGGTACCTAACCAGAAAGCCACGGCTAACTACGTGCCAGCAGCCGCGGTAATACGTAGGTGGCAAGCGTTGTCCGGAATTATTGGGCGTAAAGGGCTCGCAGGCGGTTTCTTAAGTCTGATGTGAAAGCCCCCGGCTCAACCGGGGAGGGTCATTGGAAACTGGGGAACTTGAGTGCAGAAGAGGAGAGTGGAATTCCACGTGTAGCGGTGAAATGCGTAGAGATGTGGAGGAACACCAGTGGCGAAGGCGACTCTCTGGTCTGTAACTGACGCTGAGGAGCGAAAGCGTGGGGAGCGAACAGGATTAGATACCCTGGTAGTCCACGCCGTAAACGATGAGTGCTAAGTGTTAGGGGGTTTCCGCCCCTTAGTGCTGCAGCTAACGCATTAAGCACTCCGCCTGGGGAGTACGGTCGCAAGACTGAAACTCAAAGGAATTGACGGGGGCCCGCACAAGCGGTGGAGCATGTGGTTTAATTCGAAGCAACGCGAAGAACCTTACCAGGTCTTGACATCCTCTGACAATCCTAGAGATAGGACGTCCCCTTCGGGGGCAGAGTGACAGGTGGTGCATGGTTGTCGTCAGCTCGTGTCGTGAGATGTTGGGTTAAGTCCCGCAACGAGCGCAACCCTTGATCTTAGTTGCCAGCATTCAGTTGGGCACTCTAAGGTGACTGCCGGTGACAAACCGGAGGAAGGTGGGGATGACGTCAAATCATCATGCCCCTTATGACCTGGGCTACACACGTGCTACAATGGACAGAACAAAGGGCAGCGAAACCGCGAGGTTAAGCCAATCCCACAAATCTGTTCTCAGTTCGGATCGCAGTCTGCAACTCGACTGCGTGAAGCTGGAATCGCTAGTAATCGCGGATCAGCATGCCGCGGTGAATACGTTCCCGGGCCTTGTACACACCGCCCGTCACACCACGAGAGTTTGTAACACCTGAAGTCGGTGAGGTAACCTTTTAGGAGCCAGCCGCCGAAGGTGGGACAGATGATTGGGGTGAAGTCGTAACAAGGTAGCCGTATCGGAAGGTGCGGCTGGATCACCTCCTTTCTAAGGATTTTAACGGAATATAAGACCTTGGGTCTTATAAACAGAACGTTCCCTGTCTTGTTTAGTTTTGAAGGATCATTCCTTCAAAACATAGGAACACCTGCTAAATGCGCCACTTCCTGTGGCAACGCATGTGTTAGCATGTCCTATGCGTTGTTCTTTGAAAACTAGATAACAGAAGTAATTCACATTCAATTAGTAATGCAAGATATCACGTAGTGATTCTTTTTAACGGTTAAGTTAGAAAGGGCGCACGGTGGATGCCTTGGCACTAGGAGCCGATGAAGGACGGGACGAACACCGATATGCTTCGGGGAGCTGTAAGCAAGCTTTGATCCGGAGATTTCCGAATGGGGAAACCCACCACTCGTAATGGAGTGGTATCCATATCTGAATACATAGGATATGAGAAGGCAGACCCGGGGAACTGAAACATCTAAGTACCCGGAGGAAGAGAAAGCAAATGCGATTCCCTGAGTAGCGGCGAGCGAAACGGGACCAGCCCAAACCAAGAGGCTTGCCTCTTGGGGTTGTAGGACACTCTGTACGGAGTTACAAAGGAACGAGGTAGATGAAGAGGTCTGGAAAGGCCCGCCATAGGAGGTAACAGCCCTGTAGTCAAAACTTCGTTCTCTCCTGAGTGGATCCTGAGTACGGCGGAACACGTGAAATTCCGTCGGAATCCGGGAGGACCATCTCCCAAGGCTAAATACTCCCTAGTGACCGATAGTGAACCAGTACCGTGAGGGAAAGGTGAAAAGCACCCCGGAAGGGGAGTGAAAGAGATCCTGAAACCGTGTGCCTACAAGTAGTCAGAGCCCGTTAACGGGTGATGGCGTGCCTTTTGTAGAATGAACCGGCGAGTTACGATCCCGTGCAAGGTTAAGCAGAAGATGCGGAGCCGCAGCGAAAGCGAGTCTGAATAGGGCGAATTGAGTACGTGGTCGTAGACCCGAAACCAGGTGATCTACCCATGTCCAGGGTGAAGTTCAGGTAACACTGAATGGAGGCCCGAACCCACGCACGTTGAAAAGTGCGGGGATGAGGTGTGGGTAGGGGTGAAATGCCAATCGAACCTGGAGATAGCTGGTTCTCTCCGAAATAGCTTTAGGGCTAGCCTCAAGGTAAGAGTCTCGGAGGTAGAGCACTGATTGGACTAGGGGCCCCTACCGGGTTACCGAATTCAGTCAAACTCCGAATGCCGATGACTTATCCTTGGGAGTCAGACTGCGAGTGATAAGATCCGTAGTCGAAAGGGAAACAGCCCAGACCGCCAGCTAAGGTCCCAAAGTATACGTTAAGTGGAAAAGGATGTGGAGTTGCTTAGACAACCAGGATGTTGGCTTAGAAGCAGCCACCATTTAAAGAGTGCGTAATAGCTCACTGGTCGAGTGACTCTGCGCCGAAAATGTACCGGGGCTAAACGTATCACCGAAGCTGCGGACTGTTCTTCGAACAGTGGTAGGAGAGCGTTCTAAGGGCTGTGAAGCAAGACCGGAAGGACTTGTGGAGCGCTTAGAAGTGAGAATGCCGGTATGAGTAGCGAAAGAGGGGTGAGAATCCCCTCCACCGAATGCCTAAGGTTTCCTGAGGAAGGCTCGTCCGCTCAGGGTTAGTCGGGACCTAAGCCGAGGCCGAAAGGCGTAGGCGATGGATAACAGGTTGATATTCCTGTACCACCTCCTCACCATTTGAGCAATGGGGGGACGCAGGAGGATAGGGTAAGCGCGGTATTGGATATCCGCGTCCAAGCAGTTAGGCTGGGAAATAGGCAAATCCGTTTCCCGTGAAGGCTGAGCTGTGATGGCGAGCGAATTATAGTAGCGAAGTTCCTGATTCCACACTGCCAAGAAAAGCCTCTAGCGAGGTGAGAGGTGCCCGTACCGCAAACCGACACAGGTAGGCGAGGAGAGAATCCTAAGGTGATCGAGAGAACTCTCGTTAAGGAACTCGGCAAAATGACCCCGTAACTTCGGGAGAAGGGGTGCTCTGTTAGGGTGCAAGCCCGAGAGAGCCGCAGTGAATAGGCCCAGGCGACTGTTTAGCAAAAACACAGGTCTCTGCGAAGCCGTAAGGCGAAGTATAGGGGCTGACGCCTGCCCGGTGCTGGAAGGTTAAGAGGAGCGCTTAGCGTAAGCGAAGGTGCGAATTGAAGCCCCAGTAAACGGCGGCCGTAACTATAACGGTCCTAAGGTAGCGAAATTCCTTGTCGGGTAAGTTCCGACCCGCACGAAAGGCGCAACGATCTGGGCACTGTCTCAACGAGAGACTCGGTGAAATTATAGTACCTGTGAAGATGCAGGTTACCCGCGACAGGACGGAAAGACCCCGTGGAGCTTTACTGCAGCCTGATATTGAATGTTGGTACAGCTTGTACAGGATAGGTAGGAGCCTTGGAAACCGGAGCGCCAGCTTCGGTGGAGGCATCGGTGGGATACTACCCTGGCTGTATTGACCTTCTAACCCGCCGCCCTTATCGGGCGGGGAGACAGTGTCAGGTGGGCAGTTTGACTGGGGCGGTCGCCTCCTAAAAGGTAACGGAGGCGCCCAAAGGTTCCCTCAGAATGGTTGGAAATCATTCGCAGAGTGTAAAGGCACAAGGGAGCTTGACTGCGAGACCTACAAGTCGAGCAGGGACGAAAGTCGGGCTTAGTGATCCGGTGGTTCCGCATGGAAGGGCCATCGCTCAACGGATAAAAGCTACCCCGGGGATAACAGGCTTATCTCCCCCAAGAGTCCACATCGACGGGGAGGTTTGGCACCTCGATGTCGGCTCATCGCATCCTGGGGCTGTAGTCGGTCCCAAGGGTTGGGCTGTTCGCCCATTAAAGCGGTACGCGAGCTGGGTTCAGAACGTCGTGAGACAGTTCGGTCCCTATCCGTCGCGGGCGCAGGAAATTTGAGAGGAGCTGTCCTTAGTACGAGAGGACCGGGATGGACGCACCGCTGGTGTACCAGTTGTTCTGCCAAGGGCATCGCTGGGTAGCTATGTGCGGACGGGATAAGTGCTGAAAGCATCTAAGCATGAAGCCCCCCTCAAGATGAGATTTCCCATTCCGCAAGGAAGTAAGATCCCTGAAAGATGATCAGGTTGATAGGTCTGAGGTGGAAGTGTGGCGACACATGGAGCTGACAGATACTAATCGATCGAGGACTTAACCAATTTGAATGTATGCTTACTGTTATCTAGTTTTGAGAGAACACTCTCAATGGTTTGGTGGCGATAGCGAAGAGGTCACACCCGTTCCCATGCCGAACACGGAAGTTAAGCTCTTCAGCGCCGATGGTAGTCGGGGGTTTCCCCCTGTGAGAGTAGGACGCCGCCAAGCCATTACACGCAAGTGTAATATACGGAGGATTAGCTCAGCTGGGAGAGCATCTGCCTTACAAGCAGAGGGTCGGCGGTTCGAGCCCGTCATCCTCCACCATTCCTATCATACATAAGTTGGCGTATTAAGCCGGTGTAGCTCAATTGGTAGAGCAACTGACTTGTAATCAGTAGGTTGGGGGTTCAAGTCCTCTTGCCGGCACCACCTTTATATGTTATACTATATAAGTCTCTTGTAATAAGAGCCATTAGCTCAGTTGGTAGAGCATCTGACTTTTAATCAGAGGGTCGAAGGTTCGAGTCCTTCATGGCTCACCATGTTTTTCTTGCGGATGTGGCGGAATTGGCAGACGCGCTAGAATCAGGCTCTAGTGTCTTTACAGACGTGGGGGTTCAAGTCCCTTCATCCGCATTGCCAAACGCGGAAGTAGTTCAGTGGTAGAACATCACCTTGCCAAGGTGGGGGTCGCGGGTTCGAATCCCGTCTTCCGCTCCAACTATACTATACCATCCATGCCGGGGTGGTGGAATTGGCAGACACACAGGACTTAAAATCCTGCGGTAGGTGACTACCGTGCCGGTTCAAGTCCGGCCCTCGGCACTTATTGTTGCGCCCGTAGCTCAATTGGATAGAGCGTTTGACTACGGATCAAAAGGTTAGGGGTTCGACTCCTCTCGGGCGCGCCATACATACTTTTGAAAAACGGGAAGTAGCTCAGCTTGGTAGAGCACATGGTTTGGGACCATGGGGTCGCAGGTTCGAATCCTGTCTTCCCGACCATTTTGGGGCCTTAGCTCAGCTGGGAGAGCGCCTGCTTTGCACGCAGGAGGTCAGCGGTTCGATCCCGCTAGGCTCCACTTGATTTTAATTGTTTTTTGGCGGTGTAGCTCAGCTGGCTAGAGCGTACGGTTCATACCCGTGAGGTCGGGGGTTCGATCCCCTCCGCCGCTACCATTGGACCTTTAGCTCAGTTGGTTAGAGCAGACGGCTCATAACCGTCCGGTCGTAGGTTCGAGTCCTACAAGGTCCACCACTTATACGGAGGAATACCCAAGTCTGGCTGAAGGGATCGGTCTTGAAAACCGACAGGGGTGTCAAAGCCCGCGGGGGTTCGAATCCCTCTTCCTCCGCCATATCTAATTTAATTATCATCGCGGGGTGGAGCAGTTCGGTAGCTCGTCGGGCTCATAACCCGAAGGTCGCAGGTTCAAATCCTGCCCCCGCAACCAAAAAATGGTCCGGTAGTTCAGTTGGTTAGAATGCCTGCCTGTCACGCAGGAGGTCGCGGGTTCGAGTCCCGTCCGGACCGCCATTTATAAAAAGGCTCGGTAGCTCAGTTGGTAGAGCAACGGACTGAAAATCCGTGTGTCGGCGGTTCGATTCCGTCCCGAGCCACCATTTAATTTAATATTGTTTTGGCGGTTGTGGCGAAGTGGTTAACGCACCAGATTGTGGCTCTGGCACTCGTGGGTTCGATTCCCATCAATCGCCCCAAACAACATGCGGGTGTAGTTTAGTGGTAAAACCTCAGCCTTCCAAGCTGATGTCGTGGGTTCGATTCCCATCACCCGCTCCATTTTTATATTGTCATGGGCCTGTAGCTCAGCTGGTTAGAGCGCACGCCTGATAAGCGTGAGGTCGGTGGTTCGAGTCCACTCAGGCCCACCATGATGATTTTCCACAGTAGCTCAGTGGTAGAGCTATCGGCTGTTAACCGATCGGTCGCAGGTTCGAATCCTGCCTGTGGAGCCATACGGAGAAGTACTCAAGTGGCTGAAGAGGCGCCCCTGCTAAGGGTGTAGGTCGTGTAAGCGGCGCGAGGGTTCAAATCCCTCCTTCTCCGCCATAAGGCCCGTTGGTCAAGCGGTTAAGACACCGCCCTTTCACGGCGGTAACACGGGTTCGAATCCCGTACGGGTCATTAAAAAAACCTTGCATACTATGCAAGGTTTTTTTATTATGCGTTCATAGTGTAAATGGTAAAAGACAAGTATGTGGCAAAAGCGCTCCATAATAAATAAGGGACCAGAAGCCAGGCTGAAGCTTTACTGTATTTACCGGCAATGAGCAACAGAATGAGTGTTGTCACAGCCACAAGCAGGCAATCGATAGATGCAGCAAGCAAATTTTTCTGTGTGAATTGAAAATAGCTGAATCCTTGATTCACGATATAATTGATGAGAAGCATCACCCAAAAAGCTTTGGATTCTTTACATGAAAACTTTGCGTATATCAAGGCTGCTGAGAGCGAAATAAGCGCAAACAAAACCGCCCATATGATGCCGATCACTGATCCGCTCGGCGTCCAGTCAGGTTTTTGCAGCGCGTCATACCATTCCCGGTCGATGGGAAAGAGAACCCCCGCTAAAGAAAACAAGACATATGTAATGATAAATACAATAATCGCACCGATATACTTCTTTTTCATTTGTTCCCTCCGTCATTTAAAGTCAATACGATAGTTCCCTTTTTTCGAAAGATTAAACCTTTTGTTCATGCATCATTAAGTGTATGAGTTTTCAGTGTGAAAATGCAGCAAACCATTTATTTGTATTTAAAAACCCCGGCAGGCCGGGGTTTTAATCAGCATGAAGATCGCCAAAGGTCGTCATAATTCCTTCTTCGTCCAGTTCCTGTTCATATTTTTCGTGTGCTTTGCTTGGATACACGGAAATGTTTTTTCCGGTAATATCTGTCGCGATAAAGTTTTCATAATCCTCAGCATAGCCGATGTTTTCTTCTGAGTTCATTGTCATATCCCCATAGCTGAGCGGAGGATCCTCTAAATCCTGAGGCGTTTCTGAGTTTCCGTATTCCTCAACATCCTGATAAGCATCTTCACTATCGTAAGTCGCCCGGATTGATTCATCATCATCAAATTCAAACTGTCCGAACGGTGTTTCCTCCTCAATTGGCCTGTCTTTGGAAACGGCATCCTGCGAGGAATATTCCGCCAATGTCGTAGCCGTCGGCAGAGCTTCGAGTCTGTCATAAGGAATGTCCTTTCCGCTGACTTCACATGTGCCGTATGTGCCGTTTTCAATTTGTTTCAGAGAGTAATCAATGTCGCGAAGGTGCTCCCGTTCATGGTCGAGCAGAGCCAGGTCTTTTTCCCGCTCGTATAATTCGGTCGCCTGATCGCCGGGATGATTGTCATAGGAAGACAATTCGCCGGATGACTGATACGGGAATTCATCAGTTAACTGAAATTGATCATTTTCTTTAAAGCGGCTCAAAATATCATGTCTGGCTTCTTCCAATTCTTTTTTTAAGTGTGTGATCTGTTCGTTTGTAAGCACATCAATCCCTCGTTTCTATGTGATGCTTACTGTTAGTATGAACGCTTTTGCGCAGAAAAATGGTGGATAAAAATAGTCATTTTCCCATGAGGAAGTAAAAGGATACAGTGATTGCCGAGAGTGGGGAAAGAAAATTCAAGTTTGTTTCTTTATTCATTTGCGCAAAAAGGTTTATAATAAGAAATGCAGGCATTTTGTCGTGCTCACATCTGTGTGTTTGACACAAAGTCATCACAGGTGTATTGTATTAAAAGCATTTAACGGATTATGGAGGAATGTCTCATGGTGACAACGGTGCAGCATACGTTCCGAGAGGAAGCAGATCATGCATTACATAAAGCCAAACAAGTCAACCATGCTGTCTTATTGAGCTATTCAAGACGTATTGCGTCTTTAGACCCTCTATCATTTTTCAAAGACGGAGCAAAAAAATATAAAGGCAAACGATTTTTTTGGTCAGAACCCGGTAGTGAATTAACAATAGTCGGTCTTGGCACAGAAGCGCTGTTCCAATCGAATGAAAAAAATGGAAAGCGTTATCACGACGTTTTTGAACAATGGGAGCGCTTTAAAAAGACGGCTTTTCATATTCATGAAGAAGAAGAGGCGGCGCATACCGCGGTCGGCCCTGTCTTATTCGGCGGTTTTTCATTTAATCCCGCTGAAGAGAGAGGAGACGAATGGAACGGGTTCGAAGAAGGACTGTTCTTTATCCCCTCACTCATGCTGACAAAGACGGCAGATGGTGATTATTTAACCGTCAATCAATGGGCGGCAGACGGTAATCAGGCAGAAGATACGCTGAAACGTCTGAAATCTTTTTCGGAAGCTTTTTCAGTTTCTTCAATCGAGTATGAAGAATATCCTGTTTTAACAAAAGCGGAAGAACTTGATGTGGAAAACTGGCTTGAAGCCATTAAAACAGCAACAAATGATATGAAAGCAAATCAATATGATAAAGTCGTGCTGGCAAGGGAAGTCGTTTTGTCATATGATGGGCCTATTCCGGCGGAGAGCGTTGTCCGCAAGCTTTTGAAGGACCAAACGACAAGCTATGTTTTTGCGATTGAGCAGGGAGATAAATGCTTTGTCGGCGCTTCACCGGAACGGCTGATCAAAAAATCCGGCAAAGACGTCATGTCCACCTGTCTGGCAGGTTCAATTAAGCGCGGAGAAAATCAACAAGAAGATGAGCGTCTCGGCAAAGAGCTGCTGCATGACGAAAAAAATCTCGCGGAACATGATTTTGTGGTTCAGATGATACACGATTCTTTCTTGTCGAGCTGCAGCGATGTGAAAAAGCCTGCAGGTCCGCAATTATATAAAACGAAAAGTGTTCAGCATCTATATACACCGATCACAGGCCATCTTAAAACGTCCGCTTCGCTGTTTGATTTAATTGAAAAGCTGCATCCCACACCGGCATTGGGCGGAGCTCCCCAGCAGAAAGCTGTTGAAGTTATCGCTGATATTGAACCGATGACACGTGGATGGTACGCGGCACCGATCGGCTGGATGGACGGCAGGGAAAACGGAGAATTTGTCGTGGCTATCCGATCAGGGCTGATTGAAGGCAAAAGTGCGCGGCTTTTCGCAGGCTGCGGCATTGTTGAAGATTCAGATCCGCAATCAGAATATGAAGAAACACAAATTAAACTAAAGCCGATGATCTCTGCTTTAGGAGGTGAAAGGCTTTGACAAACCCGATTACACATTATATCGGAAGTTTTATTGATGAATTCGCTCTATCGGGTGTCACCGACGCAGTTGTTTGCCCGGGGTCGAGGTCAACTCCCTTGGCGGTTTTGGCGGCGGCCCACCCGGATATTCAAGTCCATATACAGATTGATGAACGATCCGCAGGTTTTTTCGCACTCGGTCTTGCAAAAGCCCGCCAGCGTCCGGTCATGCTGATTTGTACGTCAGGAACGGCGGCGGCTAACTTCTATCCGGCCGTGATTGAAGCTCATTATTCAAGAGTGCCTCTTATTGTCCTGACTGCTGACCGGCCTCATGAATTGAGGGAAGTGGGGGCGCCTCAGGCGATTAACCAGCATTTTCTGTTCGGTAACTTTGTTAAGTTTTTCACAGACTCGGCTCTGCCTGAGGAAAATCCTCAAATGCTGAGCTATATCAGAACATTGGCCGGCAGAGCCGTAAGTGAAGCCGGGAAGCGCCCGATGGGGCCAGTCCATATCAATGTGCCGCTCAGAGAGCCTTTGATGCCGGATTTATCAGCCGGACCTTTTGAAAGAATGAGAAAGGGGCGGCACGTCTCAGTCACAACAGGGATTCAGTCAGCTGCTCAAGACTCTCTCTGTCATATTACAGAGCGTCTCGCGGGTACCGAAAGAGGTATGATCGTCTGCGGCGAAATTCACGGTGAAGCAGAAAAGCAGCAAATCATCGCGCTTGCCGAGATGCTTCAGTTCCCGATTTTGGCTGATCCGCTTTCAAACCTCCGAAACGGGGAGCATGATAAGACGCTGATTATTGATGCTTATGACTCGTTTTTAAAAGATGAAGAAATAAAAGAGGCGCTGCGCCCTGACGCTGTGATCCGCTTCGGTCCGATGCCGGTTTCTAAACCGCTCTTTTTATGGCTCAGAGATGATCCTGCCATTGAGCAGTTTATCGTCGATGAAGACGGAGGATGGAGAGATCCCACCCAGGCCGGCGCGCATATGATTCATTGCCATCCGTCGGTGTTTTTGGAAGCGGTCCGTTCAGCTGAAACCGGAAAGCGGCCGTCCGGATGGCTTGAGAAATGGCAGTTTGTCAATGAGCGTTTCCGGAGTCATTTACAGGACGCGAGCATGGATGATTTATCATTTGAAGGAAATGTATATCGTCAGCTTCAGCACCTTGTCCCTGAAGGCAGTTCGATTTTTGTCGGAAACAGCATGCCGATTCGCGACGTGGATACGTTCTTTGAAAAACAAGATCGCTCCTTCCGTGTCTATGCCAACCGCGGCGCTAACGGAATTGACGGAGTTGTCTCCTCGGCTATGGGACTGTGTGAAGGTACAAAAGCTCCTGTCACGCTTGTAATTGGAGATTTATCGTTTTACCATGATTTAAACGGGCTGTTAGCGGCTAAAAAACTTGGAATTCCGCTTACGGTTATTTTAATAAACAATGATGGCGGCGGGATTTTCTCGTTTTTGCCGCAGGCATCTGATAAGACTCATTTTGAAGAACTGTTCGGTACGCCGACGGGTCTTGATTTCCGGCATGCCGCCGCACTGTACGGCGGGACGTATACTTGCCCTGAGACATGGGAAGCATTTAAGGATGCGTATCAGCCGCAGGCGGACAAGCCCGGACTTCATATAATCGAGCTGAAAACAGATCGGACATCAAGAGTTCAATTCCATCGCGATCTGCTGCAGGCCGCAGTGCGGGAAGTGAAAAAAGAATGGAAACTGTAACAGTTAAAACGGCCGACGGCGTATGCTATCGTGCTGCTGATAGCGGACACGAATCATCTGAAGCTATTGTTTGTCTGCATGGATTTACGGGCAGCAAAGAATCATGGATGTTTTTACGCGGCATGTTTCCCGGCGAACGAATGGTGATGATTGACTGCCTGGGTCACGGGGAGACAGACGCGCCTGTGCAAGCGGCAAGGTACAGTGCGAGCCGGCAGGTTGCGGACCTTGCCGCCGTTTTTGATCAATTAAAACTTCACAAAGTGAAACTTATTGGTTATTCTATGGGGGGAAGACTTGCGTATTCCTTTGCACAGGCATTTCCGCATCGGGTGTCAGCGCTTGTTTTGGAAAGTACAACCCCGGGCCTCAGCACGCTTCAGGAACGCAAAAAGCGGATTCAGTCAGACCGGAAGCTTGCTGACTTTATATTGCGGGAAGGTATAACATCGTTTGTCGATTATTGGGAGGGCATTCCGTTGTTTGCCACGCAGCTTTCTCTGCCGGACAGCGTAAAGGCGTCCATCCGTGCCGGCAGGATGAAAAATAATCCGTCCGGACTTGCAGGCAGCCTGCTCGGAATGGGGACGGGCTCACAGCCTTCCTGGTGGGAGGCATTACACCGCATCAAAGCACCCGTTCTGCTCATATGCGGTGAATGGGATGAAAAGTTTTGCGCTATTAATCAAAAGGTGCATAACCTGCTCCCATCAAGTAAAATAGAGGTTGTCAAAAAGGCGGGGCACACGGTACATGTGGAACAGCCGCGAATTTTTGGTAAGATAGTAAGTGAGTTTTTATACGGCTTGTAAAGCATAAAGAAAATAGCTTTTCGGCCGGACTCAGGCAAAAATGAAGGAGGTCATATCAATGGCTGCAGAATGGAAAAGTGAACGTCAGTACGATGAAATCCTGTACGAGACGTATAACAGTATTGCAAAAATAACAATTAACCGCCCGGAGGTACATAACGCATTTACTCCTAAGACGGTATCAGAAATGATTGACGCGTTTGCTCGTGCGCGTGATGACTCCAATATTGGTGTCATCGTTCTTGCGGGAGCGGGAGATAAAGCATTCTGTTCAGGCGGAGACCAAAAAGTCCGCGGTCACGGCGGATATGTCGGAGACGATCAGATCCCGCGTCTGAATGTGCTTGATCTTCAGCGTTTGATCCGCGTGATTCCTAAACCGGTCGTAGCGATGGTATCAGGCTATGCCATCGGCGGAGGCCATGTGCTTCATATCGTCTGTGATTTAACGATTGCGGCCGATAACGCGATTTTCGGTCAAACCGGACCGAAAGTGGGAAGCTTTGATGCCGGTTACGGCTCAGGTTACCTGGCGCGTATCGTCGGACATAAGAAAGCCCGTGAAATCTGGTACCTGTGCCGTCAATACAACGCGCAGGAAGCGCTCGACATGGGGCTTGTCAATACAGTTGTCCCATTAGAGAAACTTGAAGAGGAAACAATTAAATGGTGTGAAGAAATGCTTGAGAAAAGCCCTACAGCCCTTCGTTTCCTTAAAGCGGCATTTAACGCTGATACAGACGGCCTCGCCGGAATTCAGCAATTTGCAGGAGATGCAACGCTTCTTTATTACACGACTGACGAAGCGAAAGAAGGCCGCGATTCCTTTAAAGAGAAACGCAGTCCCGATTTCGGTCAATTCCCTCGTTTTCCGTGATCAGATGACACTACGAAACAGCTTGAGCCGCTCTGGTCCAAGCTGTTTTCTTTTCAAAAACAGTACTTTTACCTCGGAGATGATAACATGCTGACAGAACAGCCGAATTGGCTCATTCAAAGGGCTCAGCTGACACCAGAGAGAATCGCTCTCATATTTGAAAACAAACAGATGACATTCAGAGAATTATATCATGCTTCTAAACAAATGGCCGCGCGGCTGTCCAAATACTGCTCGCTTAAAAAAGGGGACCGGGCCGCGATTTTGCTTTCTAACAGACCGGAAATGGTTTATGCCGTTCACGCCTGCTTCTTATTAGGGGCGGAAGCTGTGCTGTTGAATACGAAGCTCTCAAAACAGGAACGGTTGTTTCAGCTCGAAGATTCACAGGCAAAGCTTTTATTGACGGAGGACGGTTTTTGCCGCGAAGATTATGAATCTGCAGTCGCCGCTGCGGACGTGGACGAGCTGCAGGCCAAAGCCGCGGGAGACATTGAACCTGAAGCTTATGTAACGCTTGATGATACGGCGACTCTTATGTATACGTCAGGAACAACGGGAAGACCGAAGGGGGTGCAGCAGACTTTCGGTAATCATTATTCCAGCGCTGTATCGTCTGCGCTGAATCTGGGGGTCACGGAGCGGGACCGCTGGCTTATTGCGCTGCCGCTGTTTCATATCAGCGGTCTGTCTGCGCTGTTTAAGTCGGTCATTTACGGCATGCCTGTCGTGCTTCATCAAAAATTTTCTGTCACTGATGTGCTGGACAGCATCAGCTCCCATCAGGTCACGATCATTTCAGCGGTGCAGACCATGCTTTCGGGCCTGCTTGCGGAAACTGAACAATGTCCTGAATCACTGCGCTGCATTCTGCTTGGCGGGGGTCCGGCACCGCTGCCGCTCCTCGAAGAATGCCGCAGGAAACAATTTCCGGTATTCCAATCTTACGGCTTGACTGAAACCTGCTCACAGATTGTCACGCTTTCTCCGGAATTCAGCATGGACAAGCTCGGCTCGGCCGGTAAACCGCTGTTTTCATGCGAAATTAGAATTGAAAAAGACGGAAACCCTTGTGCGCCGTTTGAACACGGTGAAATTACGGTGAAAGGCCCGAATGTAATGAAAGGGTATTACCATCGTGACGACGCAAACCAGGCCGCTTTTCATAATGGATGGTTTAAAACGGGCGATCTTGGCTATTTGGATGATGAAGGGTTTTTATACGTGCTGGACAGGCGGTCGGACCTCATTATTTCAGGCGGAGAAAACATCTACCCGGCAGAAGTGGAAGCGGCGCTGCTTGCCCATCCGGCTGTAGCGGAGGCCGGTGTTTCGGGAGCCGAAGATCCGAAGTGGGGGAAAGTGCCGCATGCTTTTCTCGTGCTGACTTCTTCTGTCAGTTCTGAGGAGCTGACCGCCTTTTGCCGTGAGCGGCTTGCAAAATATAAAATACCGGCTGCTTTTTTCGAGGTTGACGGGCTCCCGCGGAACGCGTCCAATAAACTGATGAGACATCGGCTGAATGAGCTTCGTAAAGGAGAATTGTCATGATTAAGATTGAAAAAATCACCCTTTATCATGTAAGTATGAGGCTGAAAAAACCGTTTAAAACAAGTATTGAAACGCTGCAGGATCGTAAATTTTTGATCGTGGAAGCGATCGATGAAACCGGGAGAACCGGCTGGGGGGAGGTATCGGCGTTTTCTTCTCCGTGGTATACAGAAGAAACGATTCAGACATGCGCGCATATGCTGAGAGATTTTTTCATCCCAAATGTCGTAGGCCGCGAGTTTTTCCATCCGTCAGAAGTGCCTGACAGTCTCGCGCGTTTCAAAGGAAACCGCATGGCAAAAGCGGGGCTTGAATCAGCCGTGTGGGATCTATATGCCAAGAAAAAGGGGATATCTCTCGCAGAAGCCTTAGGGGGCAAAAGAGATAAAGTGCCCGCCGGCGTGGCGGTGGGTCTGGCTTCGGCTGATGAGATGCTTCGGGAAATTGAGCAATACGTAAAAGAAGGTTATCAACGTATAAAAATAAAAATTCAGCCCGGCCATGACGTTGAGCTGGTCAGAGCCATCCGCAGCCGTTTTCCGAACGTACCGCTGATGGCGGATGCCAACTCGGCATATGAACTGAAAGACATCAGCAGGCTGAAAGAGTTGGATGAATTCCAGCTCATGATGATAGAACAGCCGCTTCAGGCAGATGATATTGTCGATCACCGCCACCTGCAGAAACACTTGAGAACCGCGGTATGCCTTGATGAAAGCATATGCTCATATGATGACGCAAGGCGGGCGATTGAGCTTGGGAGCTGTAAAATCATTAACATAAAACCGGCGCGTGTAGGAGGCCTGACAGAGGCTTTAAAAATACATGACTTATGCAGAGAGCATCACATGCCGGTTTGGTGCGGCGGAATGTTTGAAACCGGCATTTCGAGAGCGCAGACAGTCGCGCTTGCTTCGCTGCCGCAATTTACGATACCGGGTGATATTTCCTCATCAGACCGATACTGGGAGGAGGATATTGTCACTCCCGACATGCGGATCGAAGAGGGATTCATCTCTGTTCCGGACGGTCCCGGACTGGGTGTTGAAGTCAATCAGGAAATAATGAGAAAATACGTCACCCAAATGGACGTTTTTACGACAAACAACTGATAAAAAGACATTTCAGCGAGTTGAGCTGCCTGTATGCTGCTGTTATATTGAAATTGTTCATCATCACCCCTTCCCCCGTTTGAACCGGCTGTATCAGCCGGTTTTTTTAATAGGCGGATGCGATGATTTTTTTATTCTTCAAACAGTGTCGGCTTTACATCGCAGGTGTTGCTTTCTGGCTGGGCAAACATGTACATCTTGATAAAAAATTCTGTGCTTGTCATGAATGCGATACTGATCGTACCGTCTGCCGCCTATATTTGCCGACGAACCGCCTTTCTGCCATGCATCTCATCCGCGCGATTTTCCCCGGCTCAAGGGCTGATTTCAAAAAGGCTTGCGGCACGGAAATGAAAAAGAGCTGTATAAAACAGCTCTTTTCTTTTATAAATCATGCGGTTTAAAGGTTTTGCAATCCGTTTCTTCACTTTTTTCAGCGGTTTCGCCTGTATGGCTGACCACATAAATCGCGTCGGCCGTGCATTTGTTTCCTCTGCCCCAATATGAACAGTTATTGACTTCACACAGAATTTTTTGGTCCATGCTGGCTCCCCTCCAAGATAAAAGGTACGCCATTAGTATGAGCCGCCCTGATTTTTGTTATTCCTCCTGGCGGATATAACGTCTGTCTTTCATAAAGAGCTTCCAGAAGAAATAAAACCCGGGAAACAAAATGATGAAAGCGACGATATACGTCATAAACAGCGCCCTGAAGGTTGCCGGCTCCGTAAATCCTGACATGACCGTAATATCCGGATAAATCATATAAGGAAGATGCGCCCGTCCGTATGCATAGCTTGCCAGAAAGTATTGAAGCGCAATGGCGATCATGGCGATTCTCGGTTTGCCGAGGTTGCGGCCGAAGCGCTTATTCGGCAAAAACAGAGCCACGCCGGCAATGATAAATGTGATGACAGACAGAATGAGCCATGTCTTGTCTTTCATCATCCCCGTATACAGCCAGCCGGCTTCAGAGCGTAATGTCAGCATAATGAAGAAGGCGAAAAGAAGCGACAGCGGCCCTGTTAGTAAAGAGCTCCGTCTGTAGATGCGGTACGCATGCTCCTCTTCCGCAACATTTGAAAAATCGGCCAGAAGCAGTGAAGATAAAAATAAAGTGCTTAAAATGGCAAAGCCGATAAACGCATACGCATTAAGGCTTGTAAAGACATTTGCCAAATTCAGTTGATACACTCCGCCCGTCTTCTCAATAAACCCTCCGTGTGTGACCGGAAGGACCAAAATCAGCACAGCGGGAATAATGAAACCTGAAATTCCGGAGATATATCTCATGATTTTTCTTTCCTTCGCCGTATTGGAGAAGACGAGAAAGCCGCTGCGGATGGCTAAGAGCAGCAAAATAATACTTCCCGGGATCAATAAAACGGTTCCCAGCACGAAGGTTGCCCCTGGAAAGAAGCTGAATAGGGCGACAACGATCGCGACGATAAAGACGTTGGTCACTTCCCATGTCGGGGACAAATAACGGTTGGCGATGTTTGTCGCCTTTGTTTGTTCTCTATTTAAATAAATCATCGACCAAAAGCCGGCTCCGAAGTCCATCGTTGCCATGACCGCGTAGATAAACACGAAGCCCCATACGATTGATATCGCAATGAGAGCATCCATGGTAATGTCCATTTTAATTCAGCCCTTTCTATAGTTAGGATTCCGCAGCTTTTACATCCTCCTCAACGGGATGTTTGCGGAAATAATAAAGCAGCACATAAATGACTGCGGCTGCCAAAATGGCGTAAACCACTGTAAACAGGATGAACAGCAAACCGATTGAACCGGTTGTCGTGACGACATCAGACGTTTTCAGGAGATGGTAAATCACCCATGGCTGCCGCCCCGTACAAGCGAATATCCACCCGAATTCAATTCCGATCAGACTGAGCGGTCCTGCGGTTAAAAATAAAATCAAAAGCCAAGTCGGAAAGCTGTCTTTCTTTAAAATTTTTCTCCACACGATGCCGATGATTGAGTACAAAATGAGCAGCATTCCGATGCCGACCATTCCGTTAAACAGTGTATGGATGAATAAAGGCGGCCACTCGTCTTTCGGAAACGCGTTCAATCCTTTGACGACGGTATCAAAGCTGTTTGCAGCCAAAAAGCTTAAAGCCCACGGCACTTCTATCGCCCATTTTACTTTTTCTTCTTTTGCATCAGTAAAACCCCCGATCGCAAGCGGAGCGTGTGATCTAGTTTCAAACAGCCCTTCTGCGCCCGCAAGCTTCTCAGGCTGGTATTCGTAAAGAAGCTGGGCTGACTCGTGACCGTTTAAAGAGGCAATAATGGAGAATATCCCGCCGATCGTTAAGGCGAGCAGCAGCGCTTTTCGGTGAAAGCGGTATACCTGCTCCTGTTTTCTCGTTCTCAGCATTTTATAAGCCGCAACTGACGCAACGATAAATGCCCCGGTCATGAAAGCCGTCAGAACGACATGGCCCGCGGTGGTGAAAAAGCTTGGATTAAAAAACGCTGCCCACGGTTCGACGTCAGTGATTTTGCCGTTTGAAATTTTAAAGCCGGCCGGCGTTCCTTCAAATGCGTGAACATTTGTGATTAAGACGGCAGATGCCGCGGCGCCGATCAAAACGAAAATAACGGCAATGATGCGCATCGCCGGAGTCAGCCGGTCAGCGGCGTAGACATAAATGGACATAAACAGCGCTTCGATAAAGAAAGCATAAATTTCAATCTGAAACGGGAGTGACATCACCCTGCCGATGACCTCCATGAATCCGGGCCACAAAAGGGCAAGCTGTGTACCCGCGATCGTTCCGGTCGGTATCGCCACGCCGAGCAGAACAGCCTGCGCCTTCGTCCACCTTTTCGCCATAATGGCATAATGAGGATCTTTTGTTTTTTGATAAATCAATTCAGCCATTAAAATCATCAGAGGCAAGCCGACACCAAGCGTCGCAAAAATAATATGAAAGCCCATGGTTGTCCCGAACAGACTTCTGGCTAATACTAAATCATCCACGATCATAAACCGCCTTTCTAAATTACCGTTTTATGTAATGTGGTTATATTATTTGCTGAAGCGATTAGATTATTCTTCCGATTCCATATATGTGCAGGGTTTAGAAATCAAGGGATCAGGGCATATATGATTGACAAGCGGATATTTAAGGTTTAAAATAAAACGTAATTATTACGATTTGAGAAAGGGAGATCAGCATGAAAAAAGATATTCATCCGGATAACCATCAAGTGATTTTTCAAGATGTGAACAGCGGCTATCGCTTTTTAAGCCATTCTACGAAAACGTCAGCGGAAACGGCAGAGTGGGAAGACGGAAAAACATACCCGCTGATTAAAGTGGAAGTCAGCTCAGATACCCATCCGTTTTATACAGGCCGCCAAAAGTTCAACGAAAAAGGCGGGAGAGTCGAACAGTTCAACAAAAAATACAATATGGGAAAATAAGACAAGCCCAATGGGGTTTGTCTTATTTATTGAGCACTTTGTCATCTCGTGCGAGGAGTGACGAAATGACCCGTCTTATGTTATATTGTGAATAAAAAAGCAGAAAGGAAACACCAAGATGAGTCTTCTAAACGATATCATGCAATTTAATGAGCAGTTCACTAAAAACAAAGATTATGAAAAATACCAAACATCTAAATTCCCGGATAAAAAAATGGCGATTTTGTCCTGTATGGACACACGTCTTGTAGAATTGCTTCCGCATGCGATGAATATGCGAAACGGCGATGTGAAAATTATTAAAAGTGCCGGCGCGCTTGTCGCCCACCCGTTCGGAAGTATCATGCGCAGCCTTTTAGTGGCCGTATACGAATTAAACGCCGATGAAGTCTGCGTTATCGGCCACCATGATTGCGGCATGAGCAAAATCAACAGCGAGGATATGCTCGATAAAATTATCGACCGCGGTATTCCGAAAGAGCGGATTGACATGCTGAAGCACTCAGGAGTTGATCTTGATCAATGGCTGAAAAGCTTTGGTTCAGTAGAAGCGAGTGTTACAGACAGCGTAAACGTCATTAAACACCATCCGCTATTCCCCGACAATGTGCCGGTGCACGGTCTGGTGATTGATCCTGAAACCGGTAAACTTGATCTGGTGATCGACGGCTACCAGCATATGGACTAATGTTTTTGTTTTTTGTCCGGTACGGGATCAACACCGCCCGGATGAAAAGGGTGGCACTTTAAAATCCGCTTCAGTGTCAGCCATCCGCCTTTTAATGCGCCGTGAGTCTTGACGGCTTCGATTCCGTACTGTGAACACGTCGGATAAAAGCGGCATGACGGCGGCGTCAGCGGAGATATGAACTTCTGGTATCCGCGGATGAACGCAATCATTATGGTTTTCATCAAAAAACCACCTTTCTGATGCTAGTATAGAAAAAAAATTTCAGATTGAAAAGCTTCCGCCACAATTCTTATCGGAAAACTGTGTTATAATGGATGCATATTCTGAAAAAAAGGGAGTGCCATTATGCCTTCAGTAGAAAGTTTTGAGCTTGACCATAATGCGGTTGTGGCTCCGTATGTAAGACATTGCGGAGTGCATAAAGTCGGAACAGACGGCGTCGTGAATAAGTTTGACATTCGCTTCTGCCAGCCGAACAAACAGGCGATGAAGCCGGATACGATTCATACGCTTGAGCACTTGCTTGCGTTTACGATTCGCACACATTCTGAGAAATACGATCACTTCGACATCATAGATATCTCACCGATGGGCTGCCAGACAGGCTATTATCTTGTTGTCAGCGGCGAGCCGACAGCGGAAGAAATTGTAGACCTGCTTGACGCTACGCTGAAAGAAGCCATCGATATTACGGAGATTCCGGCGGCCAACGAAAAACAGTGCGGCCAGGCGAAACTTCATGATTTAGAAGGCGCGAAACGTCTGATGCGTTTCTGGCTGTCACAGGATAAAGAAGATTTGCTGAAAGTGTTCGGATAAAAAACAGGCCTTTTTGCTGACATGCAAAAAGGCTTTTTTACATATTTCTAAAAAATGTCACACCTTATGTGTAAGCGTTTGCTAAAATAGAAGCAAACATAAAGGAGTGATGGGATGAAACGGGCTGTATTGGCAGGTATGTGCGGTATGGTATTTCTATTATCTTCCTGCGGGGGCAATTCGGACAAAACCTCCGCGGATGAAGAGCCTAAAGCGCTTGAGGTCAAGCTTACAGGACCGGAAACGACTGCACCGCATGAAAAAGCGGAATACAAGGCGGAAGTTTTTTACGGCGGCAAGCGTGTCACGGATGCGGATGAAGTCATGTTTGAAGTATGGAAAGAAGGAAAAAAAGGCAGCAGCAAAACAAGCAAGGCCAAGGAGGAAAAAGGGGCGTATCACCTGCGGACTGAATTTGATGAAGAGGGTGTGTATACCGTTCAATCCCACGTAACGGCAAAACAGCAGCATAATATGCCGACTGTAAAAGTGCGTGTCGGGGGTGCTGAAGCTGCCGATGATTCCTCCGGCCATGAGGAACAGACGCATCATCATTAAGGATTTTTTTTATCCGTCAAGCCTTTTGATGCGTCCTCCGGCGGGTCAATCGTATGTTTTACATTATAAGCTCTTACAGTCGACCAGATGGATAAAAGCAGCACGGCGAGCACGATAAGAAAGCCGAAGCTCAGAAGAAGCAGCATGAAATCCCTCCTTTTTAACAAATCATAACATATTTTCCATCCGTAAAATCAAGGGCTAAAAATTTTGTTTTAACACACGATATATAGGGTATATCAATAGTAAACCAAAGGAGGAAGATAGGCATGTCAGAAAAACTATTGGACGCAGTCAATAAGCAAGTTGCAAACTGGACGGTCATGTATGTGAAATTACATAACTATCATTGGTACGTCAAAGGGAAGGACTTTTTCACATTGCATGAAAAGTTCGAGGAGCTGTATAACGAAACGGCTACATATATTGATGATCTGGCAGAACGTCTGCTGGCATTAAACGGCAAGCCGATCGGCACAATGACGGAATCATTGAAGACAGCGTCTGTAAAAGAAGCGGAAGGCAATGAGAGCGCAGAACAAATGGTACAGAACATTTATGATGATTTCACTGTCATTGCGGAAGAGCTGAAAAGCGGCATGGATCTCGCAGATGAGGTAGGAGACGAAACGACCGGTGATATGCTGCTTGCCATTCACCAGAATATCGAAAAACATAACTGGATGCTGAAAGCGTATTTGGGATAATCAACAAGGGAAGACCGGGGCTATAAAGCACTCGGTCTTTTATTTGGCTGCCGAAGAGAGGTGTTGTCCATTTTTCTGAAAAATCCAGTCCGTTCCATTCACTTTTCATAGAATAATGTAAGGCCGTTTCTGTGAAAGGATGTTGGATCAAGTGGGCAAAGACTTTGGCATCTTTTCGTTTTTTGCAGTGATCGTGTCGGCAGCGGGGTTTTTCTTCGGAGGTTTTCAGTATTCGTTTCTGATTTTGCTATCGGTCATGGCGATTGAGTTTATCAGTACAAGCTTAAAAGAATCTCTTTTGCAGCAGCTGAGCGCAAGAAAGCTTTTTGCGCGGCTGGTCAAAAAAATCGTGACCCTGGCATTAGTCTCAGTTTGCCATTTTTTTGACCAGCTGCTTCATACCGAAGGCGCCATCCGTAATTTGGCTATCATGTTTTATATCTTATACGAATCGGTTCAGATCGTGATTACGGCAAGCTCGCTGGGCATACCGGTTCCGCAGGTGCTCGTCGACCTATTGGATACTTTGAAAAATAAATTCAAGCGCAAACCGTAACATTTGCTTCAAAGGAGGCTATACTAGCGGGTATGATGGTTTTCCTCTGAATTTTTGATAAAGGGCTTCCGAACAAACGCAACTGTGGTATGATGTATGGAAGATATGAAGGAACGGATTAGAGGGATAAACATGTACGAGTTTAAAGACTATTATCAGAACACTGTTCAGCTCTCCTTTGAACACCAGCCTTTTTCAGACAGCCCGAAGCACGTATGGGTCATATGCCGATATGGAGATAAGTGGCTTTTGACTGAGCACGAAGACCGGGGGTTTGAATTTCCGGGCGGAAAAGTGGAGCCGATGGAATGTGCGGAGGAAGCGGCCCTGCGCGAGGTGAAAGAAGAAACCGGCGCCGCGGTAAGACATCTGAAGTACGTCGGACAGTATAAAGTTCTCGGCAGGGAAAAGGTAATCGTGAAGAATATTTATTTTGCCGATATTGAAAAGCTTGAACAACAGGCTGACTATTTTGAAACAAAGGGGCCGGTGCTGTTCAGCGAACTGCCGGAGAATCTCCCGCGAAATAAAAAATTCAGTTTCATTATGAAAGATTCGGTGCTTCCGATCAGTCTGAAAAAGCTGAAAGAGGACGGCGTATTTCAATCATAAAAACGAAGACCCGGCGTTTACGCACGGGTCTTTTTTAAATTTTTCCTTTCGTCCATTTTCTTTCTAACAGTTCGACTCCCTGATACATCAATGTCGCAAAAATTGCGATGATCAGAAGGCTTAAGAACACAAGAGTGAAATTGAAGACCTGGAATCCGTAAATGATCATGTAGCCCAGACCTTTTTCGGAAACGAGAAACTCGCCGACGATGACACCGACCCAGGATAAACCGACGTTCACTTTAAGCGCGGAAATAATCGCGGGAGCGCATGCCGGCAGAATGACTTCTTTAAACATGATGCTTCTTTTCGCTCCGAAGGTTTTCATCACTTTAATATAGTTTTCATCCACTTCCTGAAAAGCCGTAAAGACGACGATTGTCGTGATAATGACACTGATGACTGCTCCCATGGCGACAATGCTTGTGAAATTCGGTCCGAGTGCCACGATGAGAATCGGTCCGAGTGCGACCTTCGGCATCGCGTTTAAAATGACGAGGTACGGGTCTAAAACCCGGGCGAGCCTGTTTGACCACCATAACAGAGCGGCGAGGCATGTGCCGAGAAACGTGCCGAGCAAAAAGCCGAGAACGGTTTCTCCTAAGGTTGCGCCGATGTGCGCCGCAAGGGATCCGTCCGCAATCTTTTCAACTAAAAGCCTGCAAACGGCGGAGGGTGAGCTGAAGATTAACGGATCGATCCAGCCCGCCCTGCTCGATATTTCCCATCCGGCAAAAAATACGATAAAAATGGCGGCCTGATACGCACGGATCCGGAGCTTTTCTTTTTGGTGTCTTTTCTTAAACTGCTGATGAAGCTGTTCAATCGTGCCGCTGCTGTTTTTCAAGGGAATTCAGCTCCTTCCATATGGTTTGAAACAGCGGCTGAAAGGCCGGATCCTGACGCGCGTCAAACGGATCTAAAGCCGCGAGCTCCTTAGGCACGGTGAATATTTGGTGGATGGTGCCCGGCTGATTCGAAAATAAATAGATCGTATCGCTCATGGCGATGGCCTCACCGATATCGTGGGTGACGAGCACGGCGGTTTTTTGAAAATCCTTTAATGTTCTGAAGACAAGGTTTTCCAAAGAAAGCTTCGTTTGAAAGTCCAGCGCGGAAAACGGTTCATCAAGGAGCAGCAGGCCCGGGTCCGGCGCAAGAGTTCTGGCAAGTGCCGCCCGCTGCCGCATCCCGCCTGAGAGCTCTTTCGGGTATTTCTTTTCAACGCCGATTAATCCGAGCTTAGGCAGAAGGCTGAGAACTTCAGCTCTTTTTTCTTCTGTTAATGTTTTTGAAATGTGTAAACCGAGCAGCACGTTTTCCTCAATTGATTTCCAAGGAAATAAATAATCCTGCTGAAGCATATAACCGATTTGGTGTTCTTTATGGTTCGGCACGCTTCCTTCAATCAGCACCCGGCCTTGCGCAGGAGTAATAAGGCCGGCCAGAATGGACAGGAGTGTTGTTTTTCCGCATCCGCTCGGTCCGAGAAAGGAGATGAAATCCCCTTTTTCAATCTGAAAATGTATATCTTTCACGGCGGTTGTCTTTTCTTTCAGCGAGAAATAAGTATGTGTTACATGATCCACATGTAAAAAAGACATTCATGTTCCTCCTATTGTTCTGAGGTGACTTTTTTGGCGATTTTTGTGTTGACGAGTTTGCTGTACGGAATGTGTTTCGGGAGCTCTCCGGCTTCATCCATAATAGATTGAAGCTGTTCCCATTCATCCTTTTGCAGAACTGGGTCTGCAGAGAATGACTTTTGTTTTTTATATCGCTCTATTGATGTTTCGATAATGGCCGGATCGGTATCGGCAAATTCCTTCTGAATCGTTTTTGCGATGTCTTTGGCCGGGTGGCTTTCCACCCATTGCTGGGCGCGATAGATGGCGCGGGTGAATTTTTCCGCCGTCTTTTCATTGGTTTTCAAATAACTTTCTTTTGCCATAAAGGTTGTGTATGGCATTTGGCCGGAAGCTTCTCCGAAGGATGCGACGATATGGCCGATGCCTTCTTTTTCAAATTGGGATGCCGTCGGTTCAAACAGCTGCACATAATCACCCGTTCCGGATGCGAATGCGTTGGAAATATTGGCGAAATCAATGTTTTGAACGAGGTTAATGTCTTTTTTCGGCTCTATGTGATTCTTTTTCAGGACGTACTCACCGGCCATTTGGGGCATGCCGCCTTTTCGCTGGCCGAGAAATGTTTTTCCTTTTAGATCGCTCCATTTGAATGATTTCTCATCCTTCCGTGACACGAGAAATGTGCCGTCCGTCTGTGTCAGCTGCGCGAAGTTGATGACCGGATCTTTTGCTCCCTGCGCCTCCACGTAAATGGATGTTTCAGAACCGATCAGCGCGATGTCTGACCCGTTTGACAAAAGCGATGTCATTGTTTTGTCTCCGCCCCATGTTGTTTGAAGTGACACTTGGAGCCCTTCTTTTTTAAAGAAACCTTTTGCTTCAGCGACATACAGAGGCGTATAGAAGATGGAGTGTGTGACTTCCGCCACCTTTACCTTTGTCAGACTTTCTTCCTGTCTGCAAGCCGGAAGAATGAGCAGGAAAAAGGCGCATATGACAAAAACGCAGCCCGTTTTGAGCCATTTGTTCACGGTGTAACCTCCTTGTTTTAAGCGTTAAAATAACCTTTTCTGCTTTACATATCGTATGATGGGTATAAAAAATGTGTGAGTGCCCATATTCACGTTGGGAAAGAATAAAAAAACTGATGATATAAGGAGGCCATTGTTTTGCTGGCAGAAAAGAAAAGGTTCCCGTCTCCGAGTCCGCATATCCGCCTCTTTGAGGTATGCTATGAGTCAGAAGGGCTGAAGGTAAAGGGGCTTCTTGCCGAGCCTGCGGCGCCGGGAACATATGACGGTTTTTTATATTTGCGCGGCGGCATAAAAAATGTCGGCATGGTACGCCCCGGAAGAATCGTTCAATTCGCTTCCCAAGGTTTTGTCGTGTTTGCGCCCTATTACAGAGGCAACCAGGGCGGCGAGGGAAATGAAGATTTTGCGGGAGAGGACAGAGAGGACGCGTTTTCTGCTTTCCGCCTGCTTCGGGAGCATCCGAACGTCAGAGAAGGGCGGGTGCATATTTTCGGTTTTTCCCGGGGCGGAATCATGGGGCTTTTGACCGCGATTGAAATGAGGCATCAAGCGGCTTCGCTCGTTTCATGGGGCGGTGTGAGCGATATGGTGCTTACTTATGAAGAGCGGAAGGATATGCGGCGGATGATGAAGCGGGTGATCGGAGGCACGCCGAAAAAGGTGCCGGATGAATACAGATGGCGTTCGCCGTTTGAAAACGCAGACCGCATTCAGGCCCCTGTGCTGCTCATCCATGGAGAGAATGATGAGAATGTTTCGATCGAACACGCCCGAATGATCGAGGACAAGCTGAAAGAGGCGGGGAAACCGGTGGAAACTTGGTATTACAGCGGTTTTACGCATTATTTTCCGCCGCAGGAAAACAGACGCATTGTCCGGCGGCTGGCGGAATGGATGAAGACACGGTAAGATGCCTGATTTATGATATGATAATAAAGAATAAGAGAATGAAAGGGGATTTTCATTTTGGGAATGCCTGTTGAATTTAATACCATGATTGTGACAAAAGGCAATGAAAAACGGATAGAGGAAAATATCTTTTTATTGGAGAAAGAGGGCTACCGCGTCTATCCTCTTGATATTCCGATGGACGTGCGCAAAACGAAAACCGGCGAGAAATCCGGCACCGGCGAGGTCCAAAAGCTCGAATGGGCGAACGGCCGGACAAGCATTACATACAGACTCACGTCGCTCCATTCGACAAACTGAAAAAACAAAAGCCAAGGGCATAAACGCCCTTGGCATTTTTGATTACACGAGAGGTCCGCCGGCTTTGGCAATCGAGTCCGCATGGGAAAACTTTTTAAAGTTTTCTTTAAACTCATTGGCTAAAAACAGCGCTTTTTCGTTGTATGCTTGTTTATCGCTCCATGTGTTTTCAGGCTGAAGAACTTCATCCGGAACGCCCGGAACATGAACGGGACTACGCAGGCCGAAAATGCTGTCTGCCGTCATGTCAGTCTGGTTCAGTCTGCCTTCAATAGCGGCCTTGACCATCGCTCTTGTATACGAAAGTTTCATCCGTTCTCCGACTCCGTACCCTCCGCCGGTCCAGCCTGTGTTGACCAGGAAGACTTGAACGCCGTGTTCGTCGATTTTATGCCCGAGCATTTCGGCATATACATGCGCCGGAAGCGGAAGGAACGGTGAACCGAAGCACGTGGAGAAAGTCGTTTGCGGAGATGTCACGCCGCGCTCGGTTCCCGCGAGTTTACTGGTGTACCCGCTTAAGAAGTGATACATCGCCTGTTCCTTCGTCAGTTTGCTGATCGGAGGAAGCACGCCGAATGCGTCCGCCGTTAAAAAGACGATCGCCTGCGGATGGCCGGCAATGCTCGGCTGCACGATATTGCCGATCATCTCAATCGGATATGCGGCTCTTGTGTTTTCCGTGTAGAAGGAATTGTCGTAATCCGCTTCACCCGTTTTTTCATCAAGCACGACATTCTCAAGAACAGACCCGAAGCGGATCGCACGAAAAATCTGCGGTTCTTTTTCCTCGCTGAGATTGATACATTTAGCGTAACATCCGCCTTCAATGTTGAAAACGCCGGAATCTGACCAGCCGTGCTCGTCATCGCCGATCAGTTTGCGGTCCGCATCGGCTGAAAGCGTCGTTTTCCCTGTGCCGGAAAGGCCGAAAAACAGGGCGACATCGCCTTTTTCACCGACATTGGCTGAGCAGTGCATCGGCAGTATATCCTGCTGCGGAAGCAGGAAGTTCATAATGGAGAATATTGATTTTTTCATTTCTCCGGCGTATTCGGTGCCGCCGATTAAAATGACGCGCTTTTCGAAAGAGACAATGATAAATGTTTCCGAATGCGTGCCGTCCGTCTCCGGATCTGCTTTAAAATGCGGAGCTGAGAGAATGGTGAAAGGCTGCGCTTGCGTGTCTCTTTCATCCGTCTCCGGTCTGATAAACAGCTGGCGCGCGAATAAATTGTGCCACGCAAATTCATTTACGACCGTAATCGGGAGTCTGTATTTTTCATCCGCTCCCGCGAATCCTTCAAAAACAAACAGTTCATCCCGCTGTTTTAAGTAGCTGACGACTTTGGCGTACAGCTTTTCAAATGCCTCTTCAGAAATGGGCTGATTCACCGCGCCCCAATCAATTTGATTTTCTGTGCTTTGTTCACGGACGATAAATTTATCTTTAGGTGACCGGCCTGTATATGCGCCGGTGGTGGCGCGTACGGCGCCCGTTGATGTCAGCGTTCCTTCATTTCGGCTGATCACTTTTTCGGTAAGTTTTGGAGCCGATAAATTATGATGCACATTCGGACTTGCAAGTAATGCTTGAAGATCTGCGGTTAAATCAACTAATTTCATAAAAACCTTCCTTTGCCGGTTTATTTGTATTTCGCTGAATGTGGAATTAGTATAACATATATCTGAAAATAGTCTATACTATTTGCGGTTTTTTGTTTGTGTTTTTCCATTGCTTCCCGAAATAAAGGCGCGTAATCGCTTTAATTCATATTGACACTTTCCGCCCTTTTACGATAAGATATTTCATTGAGCGGATACTCTTATCCCGAGCTGGCGGAGGGACAGGCCCGATGAAGCCCAGCAACCGGTTTCTCTGTAAAAAAGCAGGTGAAAACACTGTGGGAAACCAAGGTGCTAACCTGATGCAAGGTTTAATATTTTCCTTGAGCGATAAGAGTGAAAGGCACACAGACCAAACCCTTTCCTCGAGTGGAAAAGGTTTTTTTATTTCATAAAATATGCCAATTAACATTCTCTGATATAGTATGACATTGTATTAAGAGGGAGCGAGTTCCGTATCATATGAAAAGGTCTTGCAAAAGATCTTTTTTCAGGAGGAAAAGTGAATGAGTAAAAACCGTCGACTATTTACATCTGAATCTGTTACTGAGGGTCATCCGGACAAAATCTGTGACCAAATTTCTGACAGTATCTTAGATGAGATTTTAAAAAATGACCCGAACGCGCGCGTGGCCTGCGAAACATCTGTAACGACAGGACTTGTGCTGGTAAGCGGAGAGATTACTACATCAACATACGTTGACATTCCGAAAACAGTCCGTGAAACGATTAAAGAAATCGGCTACACACGCGCCAAATATGGATTTGATGCGGAGACTTGCGCTGTTTTAACATCAATTGATGAACAGTCTGCGGATATCGCAATGGGTGTCGATCAGGCTCTTGAAGCGCGTGAAGGCACAATGAGCGATGCTGAAATCGAAGCAATCGGAGCGGGAGACCAAGGCCTGATGTTCGGTTATGCGTGTAACGAAACGAAAGAGCTTATGCCGCTTCCGATCTCTTTGGCGCATAAATTAGCCCGCCGTTTGAGCGAAGTCCGCAAAGAAGACATTCTTCCGTACCTTCGCCCTGACGGCAAAACGCAAGTTACCGTTGAATATGATGAAAACAACAAGCCGGTCCGCATCGACGCGATCGTCATTTCAACTCAGCACCACCCGGAAATTACGCTTGAGCAGATTCAGCGCAATCTGAAAGAGCATGTCATTAATCCTGTCGTGCCTGAGGAACTGATCGATGAAGAGACAAAATACTTCATCAATCCTACGGGACGTTTCGTAATCGGCGGACCTCAAGGTGATGCGGGTCTGACCGGCCGTAAAATCATCGTTGACACATACGGCGGATATGCACGCCACGGCGGCGGCGCATTCTCCGGTAAGGATGCGACGAAGGTAGACCGTTCTGCGGCATACGCTGCGAGATACGTAGCGAAAAACATCGTGGCAGCAGGTCTTGCTGATTCTTGTGAAGTGCAGCTTGCATACGCAATCGGCGTGGCACAGCCTGTTTCTATTTCCATCAATACATTTGATACAGGAAAAGCTTCTGAAGAAAAACTGATCGAAGTCGTACGGAATAACTTCGACCTGAGACCTGCCGGCATTATTAAAATGCTTGATCTGCGCCGCCCGATCTATAAGCAGACAGCTGCTTACGGCCACTTCGGACGTCATGATGTGGATCTTCCTTGGGAGCGTACTGACAAGGCGGATGCGCTTCGCAAAGAAGCACTAGGAGAATAATTTTATAGCCGCTTACTTAAGCGGCTTTCCCTTTTTGTAGATGCTGCCATGCTTATTTTTTACATAGCGTGAAACCAATGGCGTAACAAAGCGTCTATAAAAAGGGGGTCCAATTAGAAAATTACACTTATGGAGGCTATACTATGTGTGGATTTGTCGGTGTTTTTAATAAGCATCCATTAACTCAAACCGCAGATCAAGAAGAGCTAATCAAACAAATGAACCAAATGATCGTTCACCGCGGTCCTGACAGCGATGGGTATTATCATGACGAGCACGTCGGATTCGGCTTCAGACGGCTCAGTATTATTGACGTAGAAAACGGCGGACAGCCTTTATCATATGAAGACGAAAAATATTGGATCATTTTTAACGGCGAAATCTATAACTACATTGAACTGAGAGAAGAGCTTGAAGCGAAAGGCTACACTTTCAATACAGATTCCGATACCGAAGTGCTCCTTGCGACATACCGTCATTATAAAGAAGAAGCTGCTTCAAAGCTTCGCGGAATGTTTGCGTTTTTAATCTGGAACAAAGCTGACCGCGTCATGTACGGCGCGAGAGACCCGTTCGGCATTAAACCGCTGTATTACACAACCATCGGGGATAAAGTATATTTTGCATCTGAAAGAAAAAGTTTAATGGCCGCTCAAAACGGCATTGATCTTGATACAGCTTCTTTACAGCAATATATGTCTTTCCAATTCGTTCCTGAACCGAGCACGCTTGACGCTGAAGTGAAAAAAGTTGAGCCGGGCAGCCAGTTTACGATCCGCCCGGAAGGCGACATCGCGTTTAAAACATATTTCAAAGCGAACTTTAAGCCTGTTCAGTCTGATGAAGATAAATTGGTGAAAGAAGTCAGAGACGCAATCTTTGACTCTGTCAAAGTTCACATGAGAAGTGACGTTCCTGTCGGTTCGTTTCTATCCGGCGGTATCGACTCTTCTTTTATCGTCTCAGTTGCGAAAGAATTTCACCCGAGCCTCAAAACATTTTCCGTCGGTTTTGAGCAGCAGGGCTTCAGTGAGGTTGACGTAGCGAAGGAAACGGCTGCCGCGCTCGGGATTGAAAACATCAGCAAAGTCATTTCTCCTGAGGAGTATATGAACGAGCTTCCGAAAATCGTCTGGCACTTTGATGACCCGCTTGCAGATCCGGCGGCGATTCCTTTGTACTTTGTCGCGAAAGAAGCGAAAAAACATGTAACGGTCGCGTTATCCGGGGAAGGCGCGGACGAGCTGTTCGGCGGGTACAATATTTACCGCGAACCGCTTTCGCTTAAACCGTTTGAACGCATTCCGTCCGGTCTGAAAAAAATGCTTCTTCATGTGGCGTCCGTCATGCCTGAAGGAATGAGAGGGAAAAGCCTCTTAGTCCGCGGCTGCACACCGCTTGAGGAGCGTTATATCGGTAATGCGAAGATTTTTGAAGAGCCCGTGAAAAAACAGCTGCTCAAACATTACAATCCAGAGCTTTCATACCGTGATGTCACGAAGCCGTACTTTACGGAAAGCCGTTCATACAGCGACATTAATAAAATGCAGTATGTTGACATCCATACGTGGATGCGCGGCGACATCCTGTTAAAGGCTGACAAAATGACGATGGCCAACTCTTTGGAACTGCGCGTGCCGTTCCTTGATAAAGTCGTGTTTGACGTGGCTTCTAAAATTCCGGATGAACTGAAAACGAAAAACGGCACGACGAAATACCTTCTGCGCAAAGCTGCTGAAGGGGTAGTGCCTGATCATGTGCTTAACCGCAAAAAGCTCGGCTTCCCTGTGCCGATCCGCCACTGGCTGAAAAATGAAATGAACGAATGGGTTCGCAACATCATTCGTGAAAGTGAAACAGATGCTTATATTGAAAAGGATTATGTCCTTCAGCTTCTGGAAGATCATTGTGCCGACAGAGCGGACAACAGCCGCAAAATCTGGACCGTGCTGATCTTCATGATCTGGCACAGCATCAATGTTGAAAAAAGACTGGTGCCGGAAGAGCTGAATCATCAGCCGAAAGAAGTCATTTTCGTTTAATCCAAAAGGCTTTCGATGTTATCGAAAGCCTTTTTTCTATTGTTTTTTTGTAAACCGTCTATTCCGCTCTGTTTTCGACAAAGTATTACGCAATATTCAGAAAAAGGTTATAATAGGACTAATCGGGTAGATTCCGGAAAGTGTTTTCTGGCTATTTCGTCTCGGTTTGTGTTTCTTTGTCAAAATCAGGGGGAGGGAGAGTTATGCAAAACAAAGAAAAAACGCTTCACCGCGGCTTGGAAGAGCGGCATATCTCGCTTATGTCGTTGGGCGCCGCGATAGGAGTCGGGCTGTTTCTCGGGTCGGCTTCTGCCATAAAGCTTGCCGGACCGGGGATTTTAGCCGCTTACGCCTGCAGCGGGCTGATTATGTTTTTTATTATGCGGGCATTAGGGGAAATGGCGATTCAAAAGCCTGTAGCCGGCTCATTCAGCCGGTATGCCAGAGATTATCTCGGTCCGCTTGCCGGGTTTTTAACAGGCTGGAATTATTGGTTTTTATGGGTTGTTACCTGCATGGCGGAAATCACCGCGGTCGGCATTTATATGGGCTACTGGTTCCCTGACGTGCCGTCATGGATATGGGCGCTTTGTGCACTCGTCATTATGACGGCTGTCAACTTTCTGGCGGTCAAAGCGTACGGTGAGCTTGAATTCTGGTTTGCGCTCATTAAAGTCTTGGCGATTCTGTCAATGATCGCGATCGGTCTGGTGATGATCGTATTCGGCCTCGGAAACGGAGGCGTTGCGCTCGGAATCAGCAATTTATGGAGCCACGGCGGCTTTTTCCCGAATGGGATTAAAGGGGTGCTGCTGTCGCTTCAAATGGTCATGTTTGCCTATCTCGGGATTGAGCTGATCGGTGTCACAGCCGGTGAGGTCAAAAATCCGGAAAAATCACTGGCGCGGGCCATAGATACTGTTTTTTGGCGCATTCTCATTTTTTACGTCGGAGCTTTGTTTGTCATTATGTCAATTTATCCGTGGCAGGAAATCGGTTCAGGCGGAAGCCCGTTTGTTTTGACATTTGAAAAAATCGGAATACCTGCTGCAGCCGGAATCATTAATTTTGTCGTATTGACGGCGGCCCTTTCTTCCTGCAACAGCGGGATCTTCAGCACGGGGCGCATGCTGTTCAATCTGGCGGAACAAAATGAAGCGCCTAAAGCATACGGTACGGTCACAAAAGGCGGTGTGCCGGGAAAAGCGGTATTGGTTTCAGCGGGCGCGTTATGCATCGGCGTTTTGCTGAACTACGTGGTGCCGGCGAAAGTGTTTACGTGGGTGACGAGCATTGCGACGTTCGGGGCGATTTGGACATGGTCGATTATTTTGCTTTCCCAAATGAAATATCGTAAAAGCTTACAGCCGGAACAACGGAAAAAACTGAAATATAAAATGCCTTTATATCCCTTTTCCTCATATATCTCATTGGCATTTCTCGCTTTTGTCGTTGTGCTGATGGCTTTTAATGCAGAGACCCGGGTGGCCGTCATCATCGGGCCTGTCTGGTTCGGCATATTATTAGCCGCCTATTACGGGAAAGGTTTCCATAAAAGAAAAGACATAGGTCTGGAAAACGGACAGACATTCGCCGAAAAAGCGTAAAAAAGAGCCCGGGACATGGGCTCTTTTTTTCATAGGATCGGGCCGGCGGGGGAAGAATAAAACAAATTCCTGAACATTTTGCTTCTGTTTCCTGACAATCGGGAGAATGCAAATGGTTTTTACTTAAATAATATTTTGAAAAATGGTACAGTAGTAAAACAAAGCTGATCTATTCTTATTTCTCTTGCAGTGTTTTATAGTATCGGCCTTTTTCAACATATTCCGTTCTGATTCTTTCCATGTCCCGTATGTCTTCTTCTGTCAGCCGGCGGATAACCTTTGCGGGCCGGCCGAACGCAAGACAGCCGGGAGGAATGGTTTTGCCCGGAGGAACGAGACTTCCGGCGCCGATAAACGCGCCTTCTCCGATTTCCGCCCCGTCAAGAATGACGGAGCCCATACCGATTAAAGCATTCTTTTTGATGATTGCGCTGTGCAGTGTAACCTGATGGCCGATCGTGACGTCATCTTCAATAAGAAGCGGGCGGTTCGGACTTTGATGCAGACAGCTCAAGTCTTGTATGCTGACTCTTTTTCCGATCCTTGTCGGCGCAACATCCCCCCGGATGACGGCTGAGAACCAAATGCTTGATTGTTCTCCGATCACGACGTCGCCCGTAATGACGGCGTTATCCGCAATGAACGCTTCAGGATGTATGTCAGGCGTAAATTGTTTATAAGGGTAGATTATCATGTCTCATCCTTCTTTCTCTAAATTTATGTAAGAGGTGAACTGCATGTGGACTTGGAAAGCAGACAGGCCCGTCGGTACCATTGTCATTATCCACGGGGCAAGCGAATACCACGGACGTTATAAATGGCTCGTTGAAATGTGGAGATCTTCCGGATATAACGTGGTGATGGGCGATTTGCCCGGTCAGGGAACGTCGACCCGCGCCAGAGGGCATATTCGCTCTTTCCAAGAATACATTGATGAAGTAGATATATGGATTGATAAAGCGAGAACGCTTGAAGCGCCCGTTTTCCTTTTGGGCCACAGCATGGGCGGACTGATTGCGATAGAATGGTTTAAGCAGCAGAGAAATCCCCGCATTACGGCACTCATTTTATCATCACCTTGTCTGGGTCTGCAAATAAAAGTCAATAAAGTCCTTGATTTTGCGTCTAAAGGACTGAACGTCCTCGCTCCGTCCCTCAGAGTGGATTCCGGCTTATCACCTGATATGGCAACGAGGAATGCGGATATGATTGAAGCGGATCAAAACGATTCTTTATATGTCACGAAGGTATCCGTAAGATGGTACAGAGAGCTTTTAAAAACCATTGATGCCGCTATGGTGCCGACTGATGCGTTTTTAAAGGTGCCGCTTTTGCTTATGCAGGGCGGAGATGACAAAATCGTCGATAAAATGAAGGTCCGCAAATGGTTTTCCGGTGTGGCTTCCCATAATAAATCGTACCGGGAATGGGAAGGGCTTTATCATGAAATTTTTAATGAACCGGAAAGAGAAACTGTGTTTAAGGCGGCAAAAGCCTTTACAGATCAGTATATTTGAATTCGCTGGGGGTGCATATGTTGACAGTACCGGAACATCCTTTTAACCTTATGACAAAAGTGTATCGGGAAATTTTTCCGCTCGTTCATCAGGAATTGAACATGTGGCGGGAAAAATCAGATTCCATTAAAAATACCGAACTGCGGCAGCAGGCGGCCGCAAGTATCCGCGATAAGTCGTTTCATTGTGAAGGCGGCGGCATTTTAGCCCTGCTTTCGGGAGAACAGAAACAGAAATGCGTACAATTTATCATCGCGTATCAGACAATCAGTGATTATCTGGACAATCTGTGCGACCGCAGCACCTCGCTTGATCCCGAGGACTTCCGCATGCTTCATCTCTCCATGCGTGACGCGCTGACGGTCGGTGCCGAGGTGCGGCCGTACTATCAGTACAGAGACGAGCGGGATGACGGCGGTTATCTTCATGAGCTGGTCAGAACATGCCAGCGGGTGCTCGGGTCAATAGAACATTACGGTATCATTAAACCTTATTTGCTTGAGCTGTGTGATTATTATTGCGATCTTCAGGTTCATAAGCATGTCGTTGAGCATGAACGCGTTCCGAGGCTTAAAGGCTGGTTTGAGCAGTACCGGTCACAGCTTCCGGAAATGGAGTGGTTTGAGTTCTCGGCTTGCGCCGGATCGACGTTAGGCATTTTCTGTCTCGTTGCTTACTCATTCCAGCCTGATTTTAACGAACATACCGCTGAGAAAATCCGCAGCAGTTATTTTCCGTACATACAAGGGCTGCATATACTGCTTGATTATTTAATTGACCAGGAAGAGGATCTGCTTGAAGGCGATCTGAATTTCTGTACGTATTATCAGTCTCATGAAGAAATGATGCAGAGACTGCAGCATTTTATTGAAAAAGCGGATGAACATTTGCAAGGCATTCCGCATGAAAATTTTCACCGGCTGATCAACAGAGGGCTGCTCGGCGTCTATTTATCCGATGACAAAGTCGCCGGCCAAAAAGAAATGGGCCGCCTCGCGCGAAAGCTGATCAGGGCTAGCGGAAAAACGTCATTTTTCTTTTATATCAACGGAAGAGCCTACCGCAAATTTCAGAAGATGGCTTGGACGAAAAGTTCGTAATGGGTGAACTGCGCCTCTCGTGTAAATCATGACGGCGCAGTTTTATTTATGACGTGAAGTATGAAATGAAACATTGTTTGCGCCTGCAGAATATGATACTTTAATTTTATGAAAAAATTAAAGTATTTAGCGGCCATAGCATTACTTTCCATTTCCGGAGGCTGCTCCGTCATCCATGCTTCCGCCGGCTATCATCCTGTCTTGATAGCGCACAGGGGCTCTTCTGCGATTGAGCCGGAACATACAGCTTTGTCTTATGCACGTGCGATTAAAGACAAAGCAGATTATATTGAGATAGACTTACGGGAGACGAAGGACGGCCGTCTGATTGCAATTCACGATAAAACGGTAGATCGGACAACAGATGGTAAAGGGATGACAGATGATCTGTCTTTGGCTCAGATTAAGAAACTGAATGCGGGAAAAGGAGAAAAGATTTTAACATTAGAAGAAATCATACAGAAATTCGGACAAACTGCCAATTACTATATTGAGACAAGAGAAAGCAACGGCAGCCTGGTGATGGAAAAGAAACTGATTGACATATTACAAAAACATAAGCTGATTTCCAGCCATAAAGCAGTCATTGAGTCTTTTAGCGGGAAGAGCTTAAAGAAAGTTCGATCTATGGATAAAAAAGTTCCTCTTGTTCGATTATTAAAAGATAACGAGGCTGAGGAGATAAATGATAAGCAGCTGCAAACCATCAGAACGTATGCTGATACAGTCGGGCTCAACGCCAAATTGGCAAATGAAGCAGTCGTGAAGCGCATTCATCACAATAAGATGAAAGTGCACGTGTTTTTTGATAAGGAAGACGAGCATACGCTGACGCCTATTATGCTGAAACAAAAAGCAGATGGTGTCTTTACGAATAATCCCGCTTATACACGCGGCGTGCTGCAAAACAGTAAATAAAAAGAGACATGCGCATTTTACGCTGTCTCTTTTTTTAACGGTTTCTTTTTTGCCGCAAGGTGCATTGCGAATTTGCCGATCAGCCCGATGACAAAAAATGCAGCAAACCACCAGTAATAGGTTTTTGCGAACTCAAATCCTAAATGTCTTGATAAAATGATGACGAACATCACATAGGGAACACTTGAAAATATGATGCGAAGAATATTCAAACTGCCGCTCCTCCCAGATGTTACACTTAAAAGATGTGCTTTTTTCCATTATTTCATAGTAATTGATTTTTCTTGAAAAGTAAACACAAAAAGAATCGGCCCGCTTATGACAGGCCGATTCTTTATTTGCCGGCAGATTTCTTTTCAATCGCTATAATAAACGGAGGGTCGTTTCGCTGGTTGAGAAAGCCGTAGCTCAGCACGCGCGCTTTTTCCTGATCAAGATTGCTGCAGTACTCCAGTAATGCACTTTTTTCCGTCTTGCCTTCAGGATGCCCGTGGTACACAACGAGAACGATCAGCCCGTTCTCCTTCAGCAGTTCAAGGAGCTGTTCGATCGCGGAAATGGTTGAGTGGCCATTTGTCGTAATGCTTTTATCGCCGCCGGGCAGATAGCCGAGATTAAACACGGCGCAAGCCACACGCCCGTGCGCATCCTCAGGCAGCGATGCCTTTATTTGATCATGGCTCTTATGGTGAAGCGTGACGCGCGGACTGAAGTCGGCACCGAGCCGCTCCTTCGTTTTAGCGAGTGCGTCCGCTTGAATATCAAAGGCATGGACATGTCCTGTCTCACCGACAAGGCCGGCCAGGAAATATGTATCATGTCCGTTGCCCATCGTCGCGTCAACCGTGATATCACCTTCCTGTGCGGCGGACTTCAGCAATTCTTTACTGAAAGGGAGGATGTGCATCAAGGTCATAGGGCGGTCTCCTCCCCGATCTTTCTGAAGAGCTTCCCTTGATAGCTTCCCCGTGTTTCCAGCTCTTTTTGAATGGCGCCCAGTACTTCCCACTTATTGACGCTCCACATCGGCCCGACCATTAATTCGATCGGCCCGTCTCCCGTAATGCGGTGAACGATCATTTCCGGGGGAATGATTTCGAGCTGATCACATACAAGACTTACATATTCTTCTTGAGAAAGGAACTCCAGCTTTCCTTTTTCATATTGCTTCACCATCGGTGTGCCTTTTAATAAGTGAAGCAGGTGAATTTTAATGCCTTGCACATCCAAATCAGCGACGGCTTTGGCCGTCTCCATCATCATGTCCCTGTTTTCAAGCGGAAGCCCGTTAATGATATGGGAACAAACGCGGATGCCGTGTTTTCTCAGTTTATTGACACCCTCAACATAGCAGTCAAAATCATGGGCGCGGTTGATCAGAAGGGCGGTCCGCTCATGCACGGTCTGCAGTCCGAGTTCAACCCACAAATAGGTCCGCTCATTCAGTTCGGCCAAATATTCCACGACATCGTCCGGAAGGCAGTCCGGACGGGTCGCGATCGACATGCCGACAACGCCGTCAAGCTTGAGGACGGATTCGAATTTTTCTCGCAGCTCCTCTACCGGAGCATGCGTATTCGTGAACGCTTGGAAATATGCGATATATTTGCCGTCTTTCCACTTTTCGTGCATGCGGTTTTTGATATCGTGAAATTGCGTGAGTAAGTCATCGGCCCGATTGCCGGCAAAATCGCCCGAGCCCGCCGCGCTGCAGAATGTGCAGCCTCCGTGTGCAACCGTGCCGTCCCGATTCGGGCAGTCAAAACCGCCGTCAAGCGCGACTTTAAACACTTTATGCCCGAAATGCTCCCGCAGATGATAATTTAATGTATGGTACCGTTTTTCCGTATTTGAATAAGGAAAAGGGTTATTCTCGTTCAATGTTCAAAAAGCCTCCCTCACATCAGATGCATCCTAAAATTGTAGCATGAATGATGGGGCGGAACAATGAAACAATTATGGAACGGTCAAGACGTAATATCTACCTGGTTTTTCTGTTGTTGTTTTAAACGTTTTGGAGAAATATCACTGAACAATGCAAAAATAATTCCTAAAATAAGAATTACACTGCCTACTTTGAATGTATTATTAAAACTGTCACTTATTTTTTCATTATATAAATTTGAAATTTTTTTCTGGATAGCCATAACTTCCTTCTTTTGAATATTGAAGCTTTTTTGTACTTTTTCTTTATACGGATCCGGGGTTATAGAGAGAATTTCTTCCTCTTTTTTGTTTAATTCAGCAATACTTTTGCTTCGATCGAAACCTTTACTGTCTGAATGCTTTAAGTGAGTTATTATCTCGTTCTTTGCATTTTTATCAAAAACCTGATTGCTTTCCACAATTTTAATGGCTTCTTTTTTCGCAGTAGCTGTGTGATCATTTATATTCATTGTAAGCACAGATGTAAGTATGGCAATGCCTAGCGCTTGTCCAACTGTCCGCATCATATTAAGAATACCTGAGGCAATTCCTACTTTCTCAGGAGGAATAAGCCGTATCCCTGAACTCATTGCTGGTCCTATTACAAGCCCTAAAGCTAAGCCGGTCAAACATAACAGAATAATTACTGACGTTATAGAACTGTCGTATCGTATGTATCCATATAAATATGTTGTGATTGTTAAACCGAGCATACCTAGACCCGAAAGCCAAATGCCCCCGAGTTTATCAGATAGCTTTCCAGAAAGTACAGAGGTAAACATAGATGATAGAGCTAATGTAGAAACAATTAACCCCGCTTCTAATTCAGTTTTTCCCATTAAATTCGTGAGGAGTAAAGTAATAATAAGGGTACCGCTTGTTAATCCAAGGCCCTGCATAAAGAGGGTGAAAGAACTGAAACTAAACGTACGTATCTTCAGCATGGATAAGGGAATCATCGGGTTTTTAATTTTAGATTCAATAAAGAAAAACAAACAGAATAATAATACAGAGATTACAAAAAGAGAGATAATTAATGGTGATGACCAGCCTAAGTCAGATACTTTTGCAAAACCAAAGGTTAAACAGAAGAGAGCTCCGGATAAAATAAGAATCCCCATGTAATCAATTTTTTTACTCACTGTTTCATCATAACTCTCAGTAATAAAAAATGCTGCTAAAAAAAGAGAAATCAGACCTAAAGGAATATTTATGAAGAAGATAGCTTGCCAATTAAAATTTTCAGTTAATAATCCTCCAAGTACAGGTCCTAATGTAGCTGCTAATCCTGAGAAAGCACCCCAGATTCCAATGATCATTCCTTTTTTATTTTGAGGTACGATAGCTAAAGCTATAGGCATTGTAACAGGTACAATGAAAGCAGCAGATAATCCCTGAATCACTCTAATTGTGACAAGCATTTCAATTGAAGTGCTCAAACATGCAATAACTGATGTCAAAATAAAAAGTGCTAATCCAAACATAAAAGCTTTTTTTCTTCCAAAATGGTCTGCCAGCTTTGATGCACCTACTAATAAAACCGCAAAAGCTAAAGTATAACCTGTAGCCACCCATGCTACTAGAGAAAGGTTACTCGAAAAATAATCCAGCATCTTAGGTAAGGCGATATTTACTATAGTGGTGTCCATTACTGAAATGAATGTACCTAATAATAATGCAGATAGCATAATTAATTTTTGAAAATTCAAACCTACAACCTCCATTAGATATTAATCTAAATTTAAATTCGATATATATCTAAAAACATGATAAATGTAATCTTAAGAGGCGTCAATATTATTCATAAATTGTTTTTTCATCCACTTTTCTCGAAATCATATTTTTATAATTCAACAATTTTGTAACTTGAAATAACTCAATAAGAGCTAAAATTGACCTGTAAACTAGCTGAGATGATTAAGGATTTCTGAAGAGTGTGACATGAGGAGAACACTCAGCAAGAGGTGAGGCAAGTCTAGTAAATCTAGGACTGCTCTTGATAATGCTCAGTCAGGTATGTGCTTAAAGGAAAATTCTTTAAAATTAGAAATGAATATTCTTTGAAAGTTCCCTTTTGATTGATAATATTAAAAATGTAAAATGTCTGGCATGAAGATAGTACAACGTTTTCCTTGTGGAAAAAGACTTTATGGGGTGTGAAAAAGTGCGGTTAATAATTAATGACAGTGTTTCAGAATTCTTTGACAAGATATCCTCTATTCTATTCTTGAAACACGAGGAATTCTTCAAAGATTATACAACCAAATTGGGGTTAAATTTAGATAATGAATATTTTGTATTACTAGATGACCTTAAAAGAATAAAAGAGTTAGATAGTGAGTTTTTAAATTTTTATTTTGGCAGCTTTTGCGACTACAAAGATGTTAGGAATGCAAATATTTTTTGTTTAGCCACAACCTTTTTTAAAATCCCACAAATTTATACGAAAGATTTTTTTGAAATTATTGATTATTTGTCTGTAGTTACAGAAAAAGAGATAAGAAAAAATATTTTAGAGTCTCTAATTTATTTACAAGGAGATCTTAAAACTGAAACATCTACCCAACAGTATTTAAATGATAGGGAAAGTTTATTTGAGCTACTTAATAATTTAAATATAAAGCCCGAATACAAGTGGATCATATTTAAGGTAATGAAATCTCCTAAAACTTATGTAGATCAATTTTGCAGCAAATTAATGTCGGTGAATGGTTATCTTAACGAGGCGATGTATAATTTAATTAAATTTAGAGATGAGTGGATGAATCAAGTAAAAAACATAAATATGGATTTTCCAAAAAAGATAATCAGTACGTTAAAAGGTAAGGAATACTTATCTTGTGATTATATTAATATATATCCAACGCTTTTACCTTACACTGCAACTATTACGAAAAGTGAAGATAACATTTATGTTGGACTTGGTTATAAAGTTGATAAAATTTTCGAAAATACATTAGGGAAAGCTGAGATTAATCATATCATTGATTTTTTGAAGCTTTTATCGGATAAAAGTAAGTTCAAGATATTAATCTTACTTAGTCATAAAAAAATGTATGCTAATGAGATTGCTGAACAGCTAAATTTAACCAACGCAACGATTTCACACCATATGAGAATTTTGACATTGCAAGGTTTAGTTGAGAGTACGAGAAATCAAAATAAAACATACTATTATCTTAATTCTTCAAAATTCGATTCTCTTTTGAACGGTTTGTTGAAAAAATTTAAAGCTGTTCCAGGCTTAGATGGGGATGAGTAAAAAAGGTTTTGGTCTTATAGTTGGTGTTAGTTTCGGGATGATAATTAAAGCTAATAAAAACAGATCGTCTAATGAATTGGATACCCAAAAAATATGATGAATCCTGGGTGTTTTACACAAAAAAGATAATTTGATGGTGAACAATTTAAAGCGAACCGAAGATCTTGTGAGTGATGTGGGAAAATTTTAATGTTTTTAATAAAAGAAGAATTAAGTTATCGTTCTAAAATGAAGGATTTTTATAAAGAGTTAATTCTGTCTTGATTAAGTTTTACATTTAATCGTATTTTATACCATCTCTGTCTTGTGTATGAATTACCTGATATTTCTTGTGAGAATTTATTTGGAATAAGAAATACTATTGATATGACATTATCAATAGGAGGACTGTTTAATGGCAACAAGACAATCAGTAGATGAACATCTCCAAAGAAGCGAACAGGCGTATGAATTTGCGAATGAGCAATTTATGACCGCTTCGAAACAAGAGCATTATAATGATAATGAGTACAGTGAAGCGCAAATGAAGCTTGAAAACGCGGTGAATGAATTAAACAAGCTGTCATTATCTGCGAATGATCAGCAAAGAGAGCAGCTTTATCGAATGAGATTGCAGCTGCAGACCTTGCAAAACAATATGATTTTGCAGCGTAATTTTGATTACTGACCGCGCCGTTTCAAATGGTTCAGCAAACCTGCCGGAATCCCGGCGGGTTTTTTTGTATTTTTTTTAAAAAAGAATTGACAATAGGGCGGAGTGTGTTTATTGTATTACGTGTACTACTTGATGTAATACACATAAAACACTCAAAAAATGAAATCGACATATAAATGTTAAGCATAGGGAAGGGGAACTTTCATGAAAAACAAAAGATCCGTAAAACAAGATGTGCCTCTTATTATCGCCGCCTCGGTTTTGGCAAGCAGTCTGTTTGTCGTTCTTGTCGTCATCGGTTTTCAATGGCAGAACATTTAAAGAAAGAGAGCAGCTCGTAAAAGAAAGAAGGGAAGTAAATGATTCAAATCGATCCGAGAAGCTCAACTCCGATTTATGAGCAGATCATACAGCAACTGAAAGAGCTTTGTTTAAAAGGGATCATGAAGCCGGGGGATAAACTTCCTTCTGTCAGGGAATTGGCAACGATCATTATCGCCAATCCGAACACAGTCAGCAAAGCGTACAAGGAGCTCGAACGCGATGGTGTCATTGAAACGCTGAGGGGAAGAGGAACGTATATATCGGAGAATGCAAAAACGACATTGGTTGAAGGGAAGATGACGATGATAAAAGAGCAATTGAAACAGCTCATCATCGATGCCCATTACGCGGGAGTTGAGCTGGAGAAGCTGCAGGAATGGATAAAGGAAATCAGCGCTGATGTGAAAGGAGGCAAGGATCATGATTGAATTGCGGAATCTCTCAAAAACGATAGACGGTAAAGAAGTGCTCAAGGATATTTCGCTCACCATCGGAAAAGGGGAAATTTTCGGGCTGCTCGGGCGAAACGGATCAGGGAAAACAACACTGCTCCGGCTCATTCAACAGATTCTGCTGCCGGATCAAGGGACGGTTTTATTTAATCAGGTGGAAATAAAGCGGCATCCGAAAGTAAAACAGAACATCATTTATATGCCTGTTGAAAATCCTTTTTATGACAAGTATACATATAAACAGCTTGTTGCGATTGTAAGCAGAATCTATCCGAATTTTGATGTGACTTACGCCAATGAGCTGATGAACAGGTACGGCATTCCGGAAACGAAGAAATACCGTGAATTATCGACAGGCCTGAAAAAACAGCTTGCGCTCGTCCTTGCCTTTGCTTCACGCCCGGCACTTATTCTTTTGGATGAACCGACGGACGGAATTGACGCCGTAACGCGTCATGATGTGCTTCAGCTTATGGTGGATGAAGTGGCTGAACGGGAAACGAGCATTCTGATTACCTCACACCGTTTAGAAGATATTGAGCGAATGTGCAACCGGATCGGGTTTTTGGAAGGAAATCAGCTGACGAATGTGATGGACTTGGATGATATGAAGGAAGAGTACATGAAAATCCAAATGGCATTTGAAGAAAACGTCGCCTTGAAGATCAGAGAACAAAACATACCGATTCTCGACCATGCCGGTGTGTTTTATACGGTGCTGATTCAAAAGAACGATGAGAAGAAAAAGAACTTTCTGCAAGAGCTGCAGCCGAAAGTATGGAACGAGCTTCCTGTGAACTTAGAAGAAGTCTTCATCGCGAAGTTTGGAGGGAACCGAAGATGGTAGACAGGGGATTGCTGTACAGGGAATGGGTGCAGAATCGAACTGTTCTTGTGATGGTCGGCCTTTTTTTAGCCGCGGTCAATCCATTTGAAGTGTTAAATACCTATCTGGTTTATCAAGGCTGTCTGGACACCCCGGAAGCATATTGTAACTTTTATGTGAATTCTTTGGATAGCGGAATGCTGAACTTGAACTGGGCGCCCGCTGTCATTTTGGCGGTTTGCTTATTCGGACTGGAGCGTACGAAAGGTACGATTGATACGCTTTTCAGTCTGCCTTATTCCCGCGCTCAGGTGTTTCACACTAAATTTTGGCTCGGGGCGGCGGTCATTGCCGGATTCCAAATCATCGGCTACGGGCTGGCTGAACTGCTCATTCTTCTGTTAAAGCCTGAGCGCGTATATTTCTTCCACCATTACAGCGTCGGAGAGATTATTGTGAGTGTTTTGGCTTTTACATTGGTCGCGAGCGCAGGCTGCTTAACGGGGAATACGTTCGCCCAGCTGTTAACGGCGTTTGCCGTGTCGATAGCGCCTTACCTGATTATTACGCTGCCCCTGTCCAATGTAGAAGTCATCTTCGGAGTCAGCATGTATGAGCTGATGCCGTCAGTCGAGGCTTATCTCAAAGTAAACAATCTTTTTCAATACTTGAATCCGATCATGTACATTGATACAGATTGGGTATCTGCCAGCAAGTATATATTACTCATCCCGGCAGTGATGAGCATTCTATTTTATGCCATTGGGTACTTTTGCTATGTCAGGCAGCCGGTGGAACGGAACGGCCGTTTTTTTCTCTGGAGACAGCTTGACCGGCCCATTCAGATTGTGGTGATTATAATCGCCGTTCTCGGTTTTGGCCTGGCGGGGTACTCGACGGGACAGACGATGACAGGGTATGTGGCCGGGATGCTGGTCGGAGGAGCGGTCGGATTTTTGGTCAGTTATTTTGCCATATATAAAAAAACGAAGCATGTGTAAGAGAGGAGGACCGGAATGATACCGCGGGGATTGTTGTACACAGAATGGAAGAAAAATCAGTGGTTGTTTTTATGCAGCGGCATTCTTTTAATGGCGGCAAACCCTTTTTTGGTTTATAACAACTACTCAACATATCAAGAATGTTTGAATAACCAAGCTCTTCAAGATTGTGAATTCGTTGTCAATTATACGAATGGGTCGCCTCTTTCCTTCAGCTGGATTGTGAGTGTCATCATTGCCGTCTTCTTATTAGGCTTGGAGCGGACAAAGGGAACGATGGATGCTTTGTTAAGCATGCCTTACAGCAGAGGCCAAATCTTTCAGACGAAATTCTGGCTCGGCGCAGCAGTCATTGTTGTTCCTCAGGCGATAGGCTATGGAGCGGCGTCATTGCTGATATCTTTGCTGAAACCGAGCCATACGTACGATTTTGATCATTTTTCAATCGGAATGATTGTCATCAGTTTTATGGCTTACGCCTTGTTAATGGCATCCGGCGCATTAACGGGACAGATATTCGCCCAGCTGTTAACGGCGTTTACAGTAACGGTTCTGCCCTTTTTACTCATCGGTCTGCCGGCTGCGAATTTGGAGGTCGTTTTCGATATTAGTGTGGGAGATCAATTTTCTTTTATCAGCAGTTATATCGAATCCCGTCTTTTTATATTTGTAACCCCTATTGGATATGTGTTTAACGACTGGATCAGAGAAAGGGATTTGGTTTTAATCATTCCGATTGTGATGAGCCTTGTCTTTTATCTGATCGGTTATGTCAGCTTTCTGAAACACCCGAATGAACGGAACGGCAGATTCTTTCTTTGGAGTAAGTTGGACCGTCCGGTGCAGATCTTGGTGATTGCCTTTGCTGTTATGGGTTTCGGCGTTTTCGGATATGGGGTCACAGACACGATGTTCGGCTATTTAGCCGGCATTATCTTCGGCGCGGTTATCGGGTTTTTCATCAGTTATTTTACGGTTTACAGGAAGTCAAAGCATATGTAGATCTGTTTGAGAATGAACAGTTTGGAGGAAGGCAAGGTGCCGATTAGCGGTTTGCTTTATAAAGAATGGAAGCAGCGGCAGATGCTGCTGCTTCTTACAGCGGGGTTCTTAGCTATTTTAGGCCCTTTGGCAATTATAAATGAGTATTTTCACTATAAGGATTGTTTGAGTGCGCTTCATCAATATTCAGGTTCAGTTTGTACGTTCAGTATTGATTACAGCAATCGGAATTTGATCGGGCTGCATTTCATTCCTCCGGTTATGATGGGGCTTTTTCTGATAAGAGGAGGCCGGGCTGAAAGGATGTTTACACTGAGTCTTCCGTATTCGAGAAGCCGGATATTTCATACGAAGTTTTTCTTGGGAGCAGCCGTGTTAGCCGGCTCGCAGTTTGTTTCTTACGGAGTATCTGACATATTGTTTCTAGCGCTTAATCCTGACGCTGTCCATCATTTTCAATCGTTCAGCGCAGGGATGCTGGTCATCAGCTTGATGATTTATGCATTAGTGACAGCTGCCGGCACGATAACGGGCAATTTAGCGGCGCAGCTGATCACAGCGTTCACGGTTTCCGTCTTTCCGATCGTGGTTATGACGATTTACCTGTTAAACGCTGAGTTCCTTTTTGGCAGGCAGGCTGTGCCGGATATTGATTTCCCTTGGAGCGGATTTCTGATCTATTTCATGCCTGCCGCTTACATCCATACATCATGGATGTATTACATGAAACACGCATTGTTAATTTCCGCATTAATGGGATGTTGTTTCTATCTATTCGGTTATGTGAATTTCCTGAAAATGCCGAGTGAACGAAGCGGACATTTTATCCTAAGCAAACACATTGAACGCATCATTCAATTGCTCGTCATGTCGCTCAGTATGCTGGGAAGTGCGGGGGTATGCGGATATGCTTATAACGGTTCGTATACCGGTTACATATTCGGCATGCTTATCGGCGCGGTTATCGGGTTTTTCATCAGTTATTACTTCATCTATAAAAAAACGAAACAGATATAAGGGGGAGTGGTGTACGTGATAGAAGTACAGCATATTGATCATTCATTTAAAATCGGCAGGAAAGGCAGAGAGAGTGAGGTTCCGGTATTGAAGGATGTCTCTTTGACCGTTGAAAAAGGGGAAATTGCCTGTATCGTCGGTCGGAGCGGTTCCGGAAAATCAACGCTTCTGAATTTAATATCCGGATACATAGCGCCGACGAAGGGCCGTATCGTCATTAACGGCACTGATGTGACGAGCTTCAGTGAAAAAGAGTGGGCGCAGTTCCGCCTCGGGCATTTCGGCTTTATTTTTCAAAGTTTTCAGCTCATTCCGAGTCTGACAACCTATGAAAATGTTGAAATGCCGCTTGCCTTAAAAGGCGTCAAACCGTCTGAACGCAAGCAGAAAGTCGCGGACATGCTGAAACGGGTCGGACTTGAGAATCATGCGAATCATTATCCGAATGAGCTGTCAGGCGGCCAGCAGCAGCGTGTCAGTATCGCAAGAGCCCTGATTTTAAATCCGTCAATTATTTTAGCTGATGAGCCGACGGGAAGCCTTGATTCAGAAACGGAACTTGAGGTGCTTGCATTAATTCAGCAGCTGAACCGGGAGCGTGGGATTACATTTGTCATCATTACGCATGACGATGAAGTCGCTTCGATCGCGCATTCAAAATTCCAGCTGCATGACGGTGTATTAAAAGGGGGCGTTACTGTTGAGATTTAAGGATCAGATTCACTTTATCAGAAGAAATATGAAGAAAAACCGGCTGCGTGTTTTCATGACGGTGCTGGCGACGACAATGGCGTGCGCGTTTTTAGTGGTGCTGGCTTCCGTCGGATTCGGCATCCAAAAAACGATTACAGACATTACGATGAGCCAGCAGATTGTTACGGAAATCAACGTGCTCGGCCAAGAGAACGGAAAAGCCGTGAAGAAATCAGACTTGGAAAAGTATAAAAATGTCAAGTCTGTCGTTGAAAGAACACAAGTGTATGAACCGAACAAAGCGTCATTGGGAAACCGAACAAATGAAGATTCAGCCATTGTGCTGACAAACATGAACGATGAAGTCAAAGCCAATATGGAGCTTGATCAGGGAAGAGTCGCACGCACAGAGAATGAAATCGTGGTCGGCTATGATTTTGCGAAGAACCTATTGACGAAAAAAGAGGCTGACGCTTACGACAAAGAGTTAAATGATCACCAAGGCGACATGTCGGAGGTGAAAAAACCAAAAGGCTATACGAAAGACCTGCTTAATAAAACGATACAGCTGAGCATCTCCAAAACAAACAAAGACGGAGACGTTGAGAAAACGAAAACGTACGACTTTAAAGTAGTCGGAATTACAAAAAAACCGTCCCAAGATTGGATGGAGGATACAAATATTTTTGTGAGTGATCAATTCAAGAAAGACTTCTCAACATTCTTGGATCTGAAGAATGGAAATGCGGAAAAAAGCATTAATGTGTATGCGGACAAATTCGATCATGTCGATCAGCTTACCCATGACCTCACGGATGACGGCTTTTATGTCAGATCTGTCACTACCGAGCTGAAGGGCGTCAACACCTTTTTCCTTGTCTTTAAAATCGGCCTGATCTTTGTCGGCTTTATCGCCGTCGTGATTTCTGCCATCGGTATTTTCAATACGATGACGATGGCGGTGACGGAACGAACGCAGGAAATCGGGATTATGAAAGCGATCGGCGCAAGCCCGTCCATCATCCGCAGAATGTTCCTGATGGAAAGCGCCTATATCGGGATATTAGGTTCTGTCATCGGCATTATCATTTCTTACGGAGTGAGTTTTGCCGTCAATCTGGCTGTGCCGGTTATCTTGAAAGCGGTAGGGGGAAATACCGGAGCTGAAGATCTTCATTATACCTTCTCCTATATCCCGCTCAGCCTCGTTGTGATCGCAGTTGTCATTTGTGCGGGGGTCGCGGTGATTTCCGGTATGAATCCGGCCCGCAAAGCGACAAAAACCAACGTTCTGACTGCATTAAGAAGAGAACTGTAAAGGAAAAAAGCCGGCTGGACATCAGCCGGTTTTTCCTCTATCTATCAGAAAAGGGCGGATACCATGTTTCACATTTTGTTAATAGAAGATGATAACACTTTATTTCACGAGATGAAAGAGAGATTAACGGGCTGGTCATTTGCGGTGCACGGAATAAAAGATTTCAGCCGGGTCATCCGGGAGTTTACCGAAATCAAGCCTGATTTGGTGATCATTGATGTACAGCTGCCGAAATTTGACGGCTTTCATTGGTGCAGAATGATACGCTCCCAATCAAACGTGCCGATTCTCTTTTTGTCCTCGCGCGATCATCCCGCGGATATGGTCATGTCGATGCAGCTCGGGGCAGATGATTTTATTCAGAAGCCTTTTCACTTTGATGTGTTAATCGCGAAAATACAGGCGGTGTTCCGCCGTGTGCATCAATACGGCACAGAACCGGCGCTGATGAAAAGATGGTGCGGAGCGGTCATTGACACAGAAACCAACACGGTCAGCCGTAAAAACGGTTCGGTCGAGCTGACCAAAAACGAAATGCTGATCTTAAAACTGCTGGCTGAGCAGAAAAATAAAATCGTCAGCCGGGAAGAACTCATCAGAAGCCTATGGAATGATGAGCGTTTCGTCAGTGATAATACGCTGACGGTGAATGTCAACCGGCTGCGGAAAAAACTCGATCAATTAGGCATCGGGAAAATGATTGAAACCAAGGTGGGGCAGGGATACATCGCAAAGGAAGAAGACGGTCTTTATGATTAAATCATTTCTGCTCGAAAGAAAGAGCTGGATCGCGATGTTTCTTTTGCAGCAGGCTGTGCTCCTTTTTGCGGCATATATTGATCCGTCTATTCCGTTTTTTTCGGTGCTGTATTTCGTTTACCTATCGCTTCTTGTGTTTCTTGTATTTCTCTTGTTCCGCTATCGTAAAGAGACCGCCTATTATAAAAGCTTAAGAGAGTGGGACGCCAATTTAGATATGTCTTACCTTAAAGCGCCTGACAGTCCGTTTGAGTCTATCGTTGAAGAAAGCATTGAAGGGCAGACAGAGCAGTTAAGAAAAAGCTCCCTCCATCTTCAGGCGGCGTCAGAGCATGAAAAGGACGATCTGATGTCATGGATTCACGAGGTCAAAACACCGCTGACAGCGATGCATCTCATGATCGAGCGCCTTGATGAACAGCCGCTGAAAGCCCCTTTGCTGTATGAATGGCTGCGGATTCACCATCTCCTGGACCAGCAGCTTCATCAGAAACGATTGTCCTTTATTGAAAATGATTTATCATTCCAGCGCATTCAGCTCAGACCGCTCGTTTTCAAAGAAATTAAAAATCTGCAATCATGGTGTATACAAAAAGGGATCGGGTTTGACATTCAGCTTGATTCACCAGACGTTCACAGTGACGGAAAATGGCTTTCCTTCATCATCAGGCAGCTGTTAAGCAATGCCGTCAAATACAGTGAAGCGGATGACATTACCGTAAAAAGCTATGAACAAAACGGCCGGGTGCATGTGGATATCGAAGACCGCGGCATCGGCATCGAGCCCAAAGATCTTCCGCGCATTTTTGATAAGGGATTTACCTCGACGCGAATGAGGCGTGATCACGCGTCAACGGGGATGGGCCTGTATTTGGCTCAAAAAGCCGCGGCTCCGCTTCTCATCCAGATCAGCGTGCGCTCTGAGCCGGAAAGCGGCACGGTTTTTACCTTGGTGTTTCCGAAACAGAACGATGCCGTCAGCATGTTCAGCGTGTGACAAAAGTGTCACATGCTTTTCTCTTTTGTTCGCTTAATCAAACGAAAAAAACGGCTTCTGTTTTTAAAATAAAGATAACCAATGTAAAAGGAGAATCAGAACGTGATGATTTTAGAAGCAGGCAATATCCAAAAAAGCTACGGAAACAAGCTGAATAAACAAGAGGTGCTGAAAGGAATTGATCTTCAGATTCACAAAGGGGAATTCGTCAGCATTATGGGCCCGTCGGGATCAGGGAAAACGACCCTTTTGAATGTGCTTTCCTCCATTGATAAAGTGAGCGCGGGCACCATTAAACTGAATGAGACGGAGATTACATCCATGAAAGAAAAGCAGCTTGCCGAATTCAGAAAACGGCATCTCGGCTTTATTTTTCAGGATTATAATTTATTGGACACCCTGACCGTGAAGGAAAACATACTCCTGCCGTTATCCATTACGAAAATGTCTAAGAAAGAGGCGGACCTGCGATTTGCCGAGACGGCAGAGGAGCTTGGGATCTATGATTTGCGACATAAGTATCCGAGTGAAATTTCCGGCGGGCAAAAACAGCGGACGTCTGCCGCAAGAGCTGTTATTCACGAGCCGGGCATTATTTTTGCTGATGAGCCGACCGGAGCGCTCGATTCAAAGGCTGCCATGGATTTACTGAATAAACTCAGCCGTCTGAATCAAAAACGCCGCGCCACCATTGTGATGGTGACGCATGATCCGGTTGCCGCCAGCTATTCCGGACGTGTGGTTTTCATTAAAGACGGCCGTGTGTATACACAGCTGAATAAAGGCGGCCAGGACAGACCGGACTTTTTTCAGGATATTATGAAAACGCAAAGTGTATTGGGCGGGATTCAGGCATGAGTATTCATCATTTGATCTTCCAGAACCTGAAAAAGAATATGAAAAACTATTACCTTTACGTTTTTGCGCTGGTGTTCAGCGCCGCCCTTTATTTCGCGTTTGTCACGATGCAATACGATCCGGCGCTTGATGAAATGAAAAGCTCCATAAAAGGAGCGGCGGCAATCCGGGCCGCCTCTGTACTGCTTGTGGCGATCGTGTCGGTATTTCTTTTATACGCCAACACCATTTTTATTAAACGGCGCGGCCGGGAAATCGGCTTATTCCGATTAATCGGCATGACGAAAATGCACATTTTCCGCATACTCAGCACAGAAAATTTCATTTTGTATTTCGGATCTATTTGGATCGGTATTTTTGCCGGCTTTTCTCTCTCGAAATTATGTATGATGATGCTGTTTCATACAGTCGGTGTGAAAGCCTCTGTCTCACTGTTTTTTTCAAGCAAGGCGCTCGTTCAGACGTTAATTGTGTTCGGGGCGATTTACGTGCTGATTATGATGATGAATTACTTATTTATTAAACGGCAAAGCATTTTGTCTTTATTTAAAACCGCGTCATCGTCAGAAAGCGGCATAAGACGGCTTTCTTGGGTGCAGATGTCGATCGGCGTTGTCGGTATTGCGGCCATTATCGCCGGCTATGCCGTGTCCGCGGATTTATTCGGAGGCAGTTTTACGAGCATGAATGAACTGTTTTCGGCCATGGTGTTTATTCTCGGCTCGGTCATTATCGGAACCTATCTGTTTTATAAAGGTTCGGTCAGCTTTCTGGCAAATCTCATCCGGAAATCAAAAGGCGGGTATCTGAATGTCAGTGAAGTGCTGTCTTTGTCATCCATCATGTTCCGGATGAAGTCAAACGCCGTCCTGCTGACGATTATTACGACTCTTTCGGCGCTGGCAATCGGTTTGCTGTCTTTAAGCTATATCTCGTACTATTCCGCGGAAAAATCGGCTGAGCAAAATACAGCCGCAGACTTTGCGTTTGATAACCAAAAGGAGACTGACTCATTTACCGCTTTATTGAAGAAAAACGGAATTGAACACAAAGTGAAAACAATCAAGACCATTCAAGCCGGTGTCAATATGAAGAACATCATAAACGGCGACATGAAAAGCTTTCAACAAGACCCGTCCAGCTTGGCGCTGCCGATTATAAGCGAGAAAGACGCAGAAGGGACGGAGCTTTCTGACGGAGAAGCCGTGTTTACCGGATATAATGATATGATGAAAAGATTTCTCGACCTGAAAACGTCAGGATCCATTGATATAAACGGCAAAACGGATAAAATACCGCTGGCGTATAAGGGCTTGAAGAACGACTTCCTCCTGTCATATACATTTACAAGCGGAGGGCTGCCGACCGTTATCGTCACGCAGCAGGTATTTGACCGGATCGAGAAAGATATCGACCCGTCCATTCAGGGAAAATCAAATCGGTTTTTCGGCATTACACTCAAACGTGAAGAGGACATCCAAAAAGCTGATGGTCTGTTTCAGGCGCAGCACTATTCTGACGGCGCGCTTTCACAATTTGAAACGGCTGACACCCAAAAGAAAAACATGGGGCTGATCATGTTTATTGTCGGCTTTTTGGGGTTAACCTTTCTGATCACCTCAGGCTGTATCCTTTATTTTAAACAAATGGGCGAGTGTGAGGATGAGAAGGCTGATTACACGATATTGCGGAAGCTCGGCTTCACAACGGGGGATCTGCTGAAAGGCATCCGCCGGAAGCAGGCGTATCATTTCGGGATTCCGCTCGTTCTCGGGCTGTTCCACAGCTATTTTGCCGTTCAGTCAGGATGGTTTTTATTCGGAACGGAAGTGTGGACGCCGATGATCATCGTCATGGCGCTGTATACGCTGCTGTACTCCATCTTCGGCATGCTGTCGGTGCTATACTATAAAAAGGTCATTCAATCCGCATTGTAAAACAAGTTGAGGAGCCTCCGCATAAGCGGAGGCTTTTTTTGTATGAATAGAAGAAAGCGATTTTTAAAAGAATAGACATACGTCATTTTCTCGCGCGGGGGAGCCTTATGCAGAAGTATTTTCAATTGAAATCTGAAACAGGAGCCTTTCATCTTTTTTCCAAGGAACACATTTTCACGCTGTTGGTCATCGGATTGCTTGGGGTGTGCGTGATCATATTCCGGAAACAGCTCAATCACGGCCGGCCGAATCGCGTTTTCCGCTATGTACTGTTCATTTTCCTTGCCGTGTCGCAGATCAGCTATCATATATGGCTGCTTTGTCATCATGCCTGGTCGCTGAAAACAGCTCTGCCGCTGCAGCTGAGCGACCTTTCCGTCTATTTGGCAATGCTGATGGTCATGACAAAAAGCAAAAAACTGTTCGCCTTCCTCTATTTTGCCGGTTTGGGCAGCGCCGTACAGGCGATGGCAACACCTGATTTAGGGGCGTATTCTTTCCCTCATTTTCGGTACATCGTGTTTTTCGTCTCCCACGGCTGTGTTTTTCTTACCTGCCTATTCATGGCCGCTTCAGAAAGGTACAGGCCGTCGGCGCGCGGACTGTGGGTGTCTGTGCTGGTCGTAAATCTGTACGGGGCGTGTGTCTTTTTTATTGATCGTGTGCTGAATGCGAATTACTTATATTTAATGAAAAAACCGAAGACCGCTTCGCTTCTGAACGTTTTCGGACCTTGGCCGTGGTATCTTCTATCAATGGAAGCGGCGGTGATATTGAGCTTTTTCATTCTGTATATTCCGTTTTGGCTGCTGAGGAAAAGAGCATGAGGCCGGCCTGTTTTTGTGAATCCAATCATTTGTAATTTTTTCAACATTCCGGCATTATTTTTTTCAGATTCTGATGTTGAAAAAAGACGTCCGCGGCGATAGAATGAATGTGCTATGATAACGTGTTTGATACGGAGCCGCGGCTTGCGGTTTCCGTTTTTTCATGGGGTTTTTTATAGAGAGAGGGGGATCGGTATGCCGCGCGCTTTGAAGATATTAATCATCGGAATGTTTATCAATGTGACGGGCGCATCTTTTTTGTGGCCGCTGAATACGATCTATATTCATAATCATTTAGGGAAATCGCTGACTGTTGCGGGGGTTGTTCTGATGCTGAATTCCGGGGCCAGTGTGGCGGGGAATTTATGCGGCGGATTTTTGTTTGATAAAATCGGCGGATTCAAATCCATTATGCTGGGCATTATGATCACATTGGCAAGTCTTCTCGGACTCGTTCTGTTTCATCAATGGCCCGTTTATATTTGGCTGCTCATCATTGTCGGCTTCGGTTCCGGTATCGTGTTTCCGGCCAGCTACGCCATGGCGGGAGCGGTATGGAAAGAAGGCGGGCGGAGAGCTTTTAATGCGATCTATGTAGCTCAGAACGCAGGTGTCGCCGTGGGCTCGGCACTCGGCGGGATGGTTGCGGCGTACTCGTTTACGTACGTGTTTTTAGCCAATGCTTTGCTGTATGTGCTGTTTTTCCTTATCGTATTTTTCGGGTTTCGAAATATCAAAACCCAAAATGCGAGCCAGGTTTCTGTTCTGGACTACGAGCCTGTCAGCAGCAGAACGAAATTTACGGCGCTTCTCATATTGAGCGGCGGGTATGTTCTCGGGTGGATTGCCTATTCGCAGTGGTCCACAACCGTTGCGTCACATACTCAAAGCATCGGTATGCCGCTTTCATTATACAGTGTGCTCTGGACCGTAAACGGAATATTAATTGTCGCCGGACAGCCTCTCATGGGAGCTGTTCTGAAAAAATGGTCCGGTGCGTTAAAAACGCAGATGGTCATCGGCTTTTGTATTTTTATCGTCTCGTTCGGCGTGCTTCTCAGCGCCAAGCAATTTCCGATGTACCTCACCGCAATGGTGATTTTAACCGTCGGAGAAATGCTTGTCTGGCCTGCCGTGCCTACCATTGCCAATCAGCTTGCGCCTAAGGGGAAAGAAGGATTTTACCAAGGATTCGTCAACAGTGCGGCGACGGGCGGCAGAATGATCGGGCCGCTCCTTGGCGGCGTGCTGGTTGATCAGTACGGAATGAGCGTGCTGCTGTTGATCCTGATGGTGCTTCTTGTTGTCAGCATCGCAGCGACGGTGCTGTACGACAAACGCCTGAAAACCGTTAATAAACAAAACGTCCAAGTGCGATGACGACATAAAAAAATCCCGCTGTTTCGGCGGGATTTTTTTGTTTATACGACCGGAAGCACGTTGACGGCGTCCTTAACGTTTAAATATGTCTTTAATGAAGAAAAGCTGGCATCAAGCTGATTCATTCTCATGGCGAGGGTAGGCTTGATACCGGTGATAATCAATTCTGTGCCGATTAATTTAAGCAGGTGGTGCAATTTGAAAATCCGGTCTGCGGTCTGTTCGTTTACCTCGGCCAGACCTGATAAGTCTATAATTAAGTAATCATCTTTAGATGCGGTTAATATGTCTGTCAAAGTTGTCACGATTGAATCAAATCGTTCTTCCGTTAAGTTTCCCACTAACGGCAAAGCGGAGATGCCGTTTCGGATCGGAACAATCGGTGTTGACAGCGTCGTGATTTCTGTGAGGGAATCCTCAAGGAGCTTTTCGTATTCTTTCTGCTCTGTAATGTCTTTTTGAAAACCGACAAAATAGAGCTTGTCTTCAACATAAAGAGGATCAATGTTGAGTTCATTCCAAAATGGGGTGCCGTCTTTTTTGACGTTTTTCAGCCGCACCGTGATCTTTTCTTTCTGGGTTAAGCTCTTTCTGATTTTCGCGACTTGTTGACGGTCGGTTTCTTTGCTTTGCAGAAATCTGCAGTTCTTACCTAATATCTCTTCGGAAGAGTAGCCTGTCATATCCATAAATCCCTGATTTGTATATATGATGGGATTGTCCTCAAGAGAGGGGTCTGTAATCACCACGCCGATGCGTGCGTGATCAAGCGCCTTTTTGATAAGCTCCAGCTGCTCCAGTTTTCCGAATACATTTGAGTCAGCCATGTAAAACCCCCTTTTGGCCGTAAAGCTGCGCGCTTTTTCAGCCGTGTTTCTCCCCTTTTTAAATGAATCTACAGTAACCGTAGCATAACATATGTTCTGATTCAAGCAGCCGAAGTTTGCAATTTGTCATTCGGGCTTGTCCTCATATACACTGAATATATAAAGGGAAGGCACATCATCGCTAAGTAAGTGACTAGGTCATTGTCACTGGGTGAAAAATGAATCTAATGCATCAAGCTTACCGATCATGTGTTCACATATAATGGAAGAAACAAGCTTTTTACTTTCCTGCTCAATCGCCGGTATGTAGATATCGAAAATCATCGTATTCGTAAGGGGGCTGGATGGCCTGAAGTCGCTTTACTAAATAAGGGCTTTAGGAAGGTGATGAAGATGCTGCATCAGGTAATAATTGCTTGTGTAATTGGAGGAATCATGGGGGTTCTCGGTCATGTGAAAAAGAGAGGCAGGCTGGAGAAACCCAGAATGACAAAGCGGTTTATCTATCTCGGTTTTTTGGAAGATGGTTTTATCGGAATGGCTGCTTCCATCTTACTTGTCTTATCCGCTGACCCCGATTCAGGAATTCAACTCGTCATCTTATCCATAATCGCAGGCTACGGCGGAGAAGCTGTTCTCAGGAGCTTTGATTTTGTCAGAGAACAAAACAGTGATTCGGCCGAAGCAAAACCACACCAGCAAAAAAATCCTCCATCAAAATAATATCCCCGCTCATGACCCGTTCCGGGTACATTCCCATTGTATACAAACCTGCTTGCACTTATGAACAGAATTCTATAAAATACAGGTAAGATTACGGTAGCGATAAGAACAGTGAAGAGGAGCAGTAAGAAGCAGATTTTGCAATCAGAGAGTTGACGGCCGGTGCAAGTCAATCAAGTCTGTTTCCGAACTCGCCTCAGAGTTGCAGCGGCAAAACCGCTGACGCATAACTGCGTTAAAAGTATCAAGTGAGTGCGGCTCAAAACCGCGCTAACGAGGGTGGTACCGCGGGAAATAAAAATCTCTCGTCCCTTTTTGGGATGAGGGAGTTTTTTTAGTTTTAGAATAATCTGAATATAATCTTTCTCATCCCGTCAATACTTGGACTACATACGCCGTATTCAATCAGAAGGAGGTTTTTACGTTGAGTTTTCAGCATGAAAAAATAGAAAAGAAATGGCAGAATTACTGGTTGGATCATAAAACGTTCGCCGTCAGTGAAGAGAATGACAAGCCGAAGTTTTACGCGCTTGACATGTTCCCGTATCCTTCAGGAGCCGGCCTTCATGTCGGACATCCGGAAGGCTATACGGCAACCGATATCCTTTCGCGCATGAGACGCATGCAAGGATACAATGTGCTTCATCCGATGGGATGGGACGCGTTCGGGCTTCCTGCCGAGCAATACGCGCTTGACACGGGGAATGATCCGGCCGAGTTCACAAAACAAAATATAGATAATTTCCGCCGCCAGATTCAATCGCTCGGATTTTCATATGATTGGGATCGTGAAATCAATACGACTGATCCGGACTATTACAAGTGGACGCAGTGGATCTTCACCAAGCTGTACGAAAAAGGGCTCGCTTACGTAGACGAAGTGCCGGTCAACTGGTGCCCGGCGCTCGGAACGGTGCTTGCGAACGAAGAAGTCATTGACGGCAAAAGCGAGCGGGGCGGCCATCCGGTTGAACGCCGCCCGATGAGACAATGGATGCTGAAAATCACCGCTTATGCGGACAGGCTTCTTGAAGATTTAGAAGACCTTGACTGGCCGGAAAGCATTAAAGACATGCAGCGCAACTGGATCGGACGCTCAGAAGGCGCAAACGTGCATTTCGCGATCGACGGCACTGATGACACGTTTACCGTGTTTACGACAAGACCGGACACGCTGTTCGGCGCGGCTTATGCCGTACTGGCTCCTGAGCATGAGCTTGTGGAGGCCATCACGACGCCTGAACAAAAAGAAGCGGTAGACGCTTATGTTAAAGAAGTTCAGGCGAAAAGTGACCTGGAACGGACGGATCTTGCGAAAACAAAAACGGGCGTCTTCACGGGCGCATATGCCGTAAACCCTGCAAATGGGGAAAAGCTGCCGATCTGGATAGCGGATTATGTCCTCGCCTCTTACGGAACAGGCGCTGTAATGGCCGTGCCGGCGCATGATGAACGTGATTTTGAATTCGCAAAAGTGTTCAGCCTGCCTGTCAAAGAAGTCGTAAAAGGCGGAAACACGGAAGAAGAAGCGTACACGGGAGACGGAGAGCATGTCAATTCCGGCTTTCTGAACGGACTGAATAAAGCGGAAGCGATTGAAAAAATGATCGCCTGGCTTGAAGAAACGAAAAACGGTGAGAAAAAAGTGACATACCGTCTGCGTGATTGGCTGTTCAGCCGCCAGCGCTATTGGGGCGAGCCGATTCCGGTTATTCATTGGGAAGACGGCACGTCAACAGCCGTTCCGGCGGAAGAGCTGCCGCTGATTCTGCCGAAAACCGATGAAATCAAACCGAGCGGAACAGGTGAATCACCGCTTGCCAACATTAAAGAGTGGGTGGAAGTCACTGATCCTGAAACGGGCAAAAAAGGCAGAAGAGAAACGAACACGATGCCGCAATGGGCGGGAAGCTGCTGGTATTTCCTCCGCTTTATCGACCCGAAAAATCCGGATCAGCTCGCTTCACCTGAGAAACTGGATAAATGGCTGCCCGTTGATATTTACATCGGAGGAGCAGAGCATGCCGTGCTTCACCTTCTGTACGCGCGTTTCTGGCATAAATTCCTCTACGATATCGGTGTCGTGCCGACGAAAGAACCGTTCCAAAAGCTGTATAACCAAGGAATGATTCTCGGGGAAAATAATGAAAAAATGAGTAAATCCCGCGGAAACGTCGTCAATCCGGATGAAATTGTGGCGTCTCACGGAGCAGATACGCTCCGCCTGTACGAAATGTTTATGGGGCCGCTTGATGCATCTATCGCCTGGTCTGAATCAGGCCTTGACGGAGCGCGCCGCTTCCTTGACCGCGTATGGCGTTTGTTTATCGAGGAAAACGGCGAGCTGACGGGCAAAGTGACAGAAGGCGCAGGCGAAACTCTTGAGCGCGTCTATCATGAAACGGTCATGAAAGTGACAGAAAACTTCGAAGCCCTTCGTTTTAACACGGGCATTTCTCAGCTGATGGTCTTCATTAATGAAGCTTACAAAGCGAATGAACTGCCGAAAGAATATATTGAAGGTTTTGTGAAGCTGCTTTCTCCTATTGCGCCGCATTTGGCTGAAGAACTGTGGGAAAAACTTGGCCACGAAGGTTCGATTGCATACGAGGCTTGGCCTGCATATGACGAATCAAAACTGGTGGATGATGAAGTTGAAATCGTCGTCCAGCTGAACGGAAAAGTAAAAGCGAAATTAATGGTTCCGGCTGATGCTGATAAAGCAGCGTTAGAACAGCTCGCACAAGCTGACGAAAAAGTAAAAGAGCAGCTTGAAGGAAAAACGATCCGAAAAATCATTGCCGTACCGGGCAAGCTTGTCAATATCGTGGCAAACTGACCGGACGAAGCCCCTCTCCTACAGAGAGGGGCTTTTTTATCAGCCTCTATCATAGAAATTGCACCGCGGGCTTTGGTATACTTAACACCATAAAGATGAATGGGAGTGTCACACATTGAAAATAAATGAAATCAGCACAGCCGTACTGGAAGAAAAATTAAAAGCGGGAGAAGAGCTGTATCTGATTGATGTCAGAGAAGACGAAGAAGTTGCCGAAGGAATGATTCCGGAGGCCGTTCACATCCGCATGGGGGACATCCCTGAGAAGATGGATGCGTTAGACAAGGACAAGGAATATGTATTTATCTGCCGTTCCGGAAAAAGAAGCATGAACGTTTGTATGTATTTACATGAGCAGGGCTTCCGTACGGTTAATGTTGAAGGCGGCATGCTGGAGTGGGAAGGCGAAACAAAGCCGAAGAAATAACGCTTTGAAGTGAAAGAAGAAAAGGGACGTGCGTCTTTTTCTTCTTTTTTTATAAAAAAACGGGAGGCGAATCAGGTGAAACCGATGATCCGCGCGATGAAAACAAACGATATCAAACAGGTCCGGCAAGTCGCAGAACGAAGCTGGCATCATACGTATGAAGGGATTATTCCCAGACACATTCAGGATCAGTTTCTCGAATCCGCCTATCAGGATGAGATGATGGAACGCCGGCTCTTGCATTCTCTGTTCTTTGTGGCAGAAGAAGAGGGGCGAGTGCTCGGTTTTGCAAATGCCACCCCGGTTCAAAAAGACGGAAATGCGGAGCTGACCGCCATCTATATTGACCCGGATTGCCAGGGAAACGGGATAGGCACGGCACTCCTTAAAGAATGCATCAGGCAGTCCGGCGGGGTAAAAAAGCTTTATGTCCATGCAGAAAAAGAGAACCGCATTGCCTTATCCTTTTATCAAGCGAAAGGGTTTCAATGGGTATGTGAATTTGAAGAAGATTTTAAAGGACACACTTTACAGACGGTCAAACTGGTACTGAACATATAAAAGCGTCCGGCCGCCCAGGACCGGAACGCGAATGATCAGTGATAAGCCGGAAGCCGGTCTTTGTGCGCTTCAAATAAGTCATCGCACAAAGATATGATGTCATTCATGGAAAGCTCGGCGCTCGTATGCGGATCAAGCATGGCCGCCTGATATACGGCTTCCTTTTTTAATGTAACGGCCGCTTCGATGGTTAAAAGCTGTGTGTTAATGTTTGTTCTGTTGAGCGCCGCGAGCTGCTCGGGAAGTTCGCCCGAATAGCACGGCATAATGTGGTTTTTGACGGCTGTGCAAGGCACTTCAACGACCGCTTTCGCCGGCAGATTCGGTATCAGCCCGGTATTCAGCACATTGCCGCCGAATGTGAACGGTTTGCCCGTCTCCATCGCTTCAATAATTCTCGAACCGTATTCTTTTGAGCGTTCATGCGTCAGGTTTTGGTTGTTGATGATGCCGTCTCTCATCGTTTCCCAATTGTTGATTTGTTCCGCGCATCTCCTCGGATATTCATCAAGCGGGATTTGGAGTTCATCTATCAGCTCAGGATACCGGCTTTTTATAAAATACGGGTGATATTCGGCATTATGCTCAGATGATTCCGTTACGTAGCAGCCGAATTTATCCATCAGCTCAAACCGCACCATGTCCTTATGTTTCGTCTTTTGTTTTTCGCGTGCCCGTCTTTTAATTTCCGGATATAAATCAATTCCGTCTTTTTTAATCTCCAAAAGCCAAGCCATATGGTTGATGCCGGCAATGCGTTCTTCCGTCCCTTCGTGATCCATGCCGAGTGAGTCAAACAGATCTTTGGTACATACCTGGACGCTGTGGCACAGGCCGACCGTTTTGACATTTGTATGTCTGAGCATCGCTCCGGTCAGAGAGGCCATCGGATTTGTATAGTTTAACAGCCACGCATCCGGGCAGACCTCTTCCATGTCTTTTGCGATGTCAAATAAAACGGGGATGGTGCGAAGGGAACGGAAAATACCGCCTATTCCGACGGTATCGGCAATCGTCTGGCGGAGACCGTACCGCTTCGGGATGTCAAAGTCAATGACCGTCGCGGGTTTATAACCGCCGACCTGAATGGCGTTTATCACATAGCCGGCGTGTGTAAGCGCCTGTTTTCGGTCATCGTAGGAGATGATGGATATACTCGTATTGTAGCGGTCTCTCATGTTTTCCAGCATGAGCTGGGATTCTTTCAGCCGTACAGCGTCAATATCATAAAGCGCGAATTCAAACCCGTTTAATGCTTCAGTCAGTAAGCAGTCCCCCAGTACATTTTTTGCGAAAATCGTGCTCCCCGCTCCGATAAACGTAATTTTCTTCAACAGAAATTCCTCCCTTTTCTTCTCAGCCTTTGACCGCCCCGGAGGACAGCCCTGAGATAAAATATTTTTGAAGCGCCAAAAACAATACGACCATCGGCAGCATCGCCATAATTGCGGCTGCGGCGACTAAGTGAAGATTGTTCGCATTTTCGCCGAAGAATCCCGCCATGGCCACGGTCAATGTCTGCACCTTTTGATCTTGTAAAAAGAAAATCGCAAATTGGTAATCGTTCCAGATAAACACGCAGGAAATAATGCAGACCGTTGCGGTAATCGGTTTCAACAAAGGAAACACGATTGTATAAAAAGTCCTGATCAATCCCGCGCCGTCCATCCTGGCGGCTTCCTCAAGCTCTTTCGGAATGGAAGAGCGGATAAACCCTGAATATAAGAAAACGGTCAGCGGCATATATGCAGCCGTATTAATGAGAATGGCTGCGGCATGCGTATTGATCAGCCCCGCATCAGCGACCATCTTGTATAAAGGAACCATGGAAGTCAAAGGCGGGATGATCATGATTGAAATCAAAAGGCCGAAGACGATTTTGTTCAGCTTTGTATTTCTTCTTGCGAGCGGGTATGCGGCAAGCGAACCCATGAAAATTAATAAAGCGGCGGAAACGGCTGTAATGATGATCGTGTTCAGAAAGGATTGCCCGAGAGAGGCACGTTCCCATGCTTCACGAAAATTCTGAAATGAAAAGGCGGATGGCAGCGACCATTTTGAACTGTAGTCACCTTTTGCTTTTAATGACGTGGTCAGCAAAATATAAAAGGGGACAATATGAACGCACGAGATAACGGCTGCCAACAGCGTAAAAATCCGCATTCGGGCTGTTTTCATGACATTTCCGTCTCCTTTCGCTTGAAATACACGAGAGCCGAAAAGCTGATGACAAGAATAATGACGGACATAAACACGCCTTGGGCGGCGGCATATCCCGCATCCTGCCGTTTAAAATATAAATCATACATAAACGTTGACATCGATTGAGAGGAATTGCCCGGCCCGCCTGCGGTCAGCGCGAAAATGACATCAAACAGCTTCAGCCCGCCGATGATATTGATGACCATGTTGATGGTGACAGCCGGCATCAATAAAGGCAGGGTGATGGTGAAAAACGGCTGAAGACCTCCCGCGCCATCCATTTTTGCGGCTTCGTAATAATCTTTCGGAATGCTTTGCAGCCCCGCCAAATATACAATCATCGCAATGCCTGCGTATTGATACGTGTTAATCATGACGATAATCCACGGGTTTGCCGCAGGGCTTGCCAAGGCGTTGACAGGACCGATTCCCAGTGCGCCAAGCACATCATTCAGCGCACCCCCGTCATATGAGAAAATAAAATACCAAATGTATCCCATAATCAGCGGACTGATAATGACGGGCAGGTAGACGATCGTTCTTGTGAGCGCCTTCATTTTTAAGCTCTGATTCAAGAGCAGCGCATATAAAAGTCCGAGCATATTCTGAAAAAAAGTGCTTCCGATGCCGTAAAGCAAAGTGTTTTTCACAACAAGCCACGTGTCCGGATCTGTAAAAAGCCTTTTATATTGAGTGACCCCCACCCATTGATACGTCTGTGAGAAGCCGTTCCAGTTTGTAAATGTGATAAAAGCGCCTTTGACAAACGGAAAAATCATGAAAATAAAAACCGTGGCAAGAGCGGGAACGTACATCCACCACAGTGACGCGGGTTTTACCGGCTTTTGATGTTGAAATCCTTGGGTTTCTTTTGCAAGATCACTCATTCTTTTTCAGCTCCCCGTGAATCAGATTGAAGCCGAAGCCGCTTATATTCCCTGCCGAGTTTCGCTGAAATTTCAGCGGGGGTTAAGATATCGGCCATCAGCTCCTGCCCGGCTGTTCCCATCACATCCCACATTCCGTTCGGCAAATAAAGGCGGTCAAAATAAGGCTGCACCTTAATATGCTGATAGCGCTTATAGTCATTTGCGTAGAAAATGTCCGTTTGCACATTCACTAATCCGGCCGGAAGCGAGGTCGCTTCGGCAATTGATTTTGCATGCTCGGGTCGGGCCATAAATGCGATAAACTGTTTCGCTTCTTCAAGCCGCGGGGAATTCTTGAATGCCGCCAGCGTGTAACGTTCGCCTCCGATCCAAACCGGCGCGTCTCCCTTGTGGACGGCCGGGGTCGGTATGATGCCGACTTTTACCTTCGGATTGATTTGAGCGACGTCTTGGCCGAGGGTGCCGCCCTGCAGCGTAAAGGCGATTTTGTTTTGCGCCATCAGTTCAATGAGCTGGGACCGTTTTGCCGTCATGGCATCTATATTGACCAGGTTTTCCTTTTGCATCTCTTTCAGTTTGTCAGATAAATAGGTGAAGTGTGTCCAGCGGAAGGTTCCGTTTAACAGTTGTTTTTTGTAACGGTGTGCGGGATCTGTGATGAGAAGCGGTGCGGCGAATTGATCGTAATATTGGGCAAATGAGCTTTTCTCATAGCCGGCAAACCAGAAGGGGGTGACTGTTCCGCCGCTTTTTTCTTTAATCTGTCTCAATGCCTTCATAAAATCATCCATTGTTTCCGGCGGTTTGATTCCGTATTTTTCCAACAATGTGCGATTGTAGGCCAGTCCGTCCTTTGCCTGATTCAGAGGGAAGGCGTATATTCTGCCTTTGGCGTCTTTGAGCATACTGTTTAAATTCGGATCGAGCCGCTTCGTCCAAGACATGCCGCTGAGGTCGGCGGTATATTCTCCGTAGCGGATTTTGGCCCAGCCGTGTGTGTCAAAAAGATCGGGCATGTCGCCGGCTGCCATTCTGACCCTCATCATATTTTCGTAGTCATTGCCTGGGAAATGAACGTTTACTTGAATGTCCGGATGTTCTTTTTGGAATGAATCAGCCAACTTTCTGAATACGGCGCGTTCGCTGTCTGAGGATATGGTGGAATAGACTGTCAATGTTTTCTGCTTTTCTCCGACGCCGCTCTGTTCTGCCGAGCAGCCGGGAAGTATCATGCAAGTAAAAGAAAGAAACAAAGCCAGTAAGCGTTTCATCTTTTCCTCCTTTAAATATGATATAAACGCTGCGGGACACGTCACCTCCTTTCTTGTGAGCCGCAGCTTTGTCTGACAATCAATGAAGTGGGGAGCGTCACGGCCAGCGGGACGGTTCTGCCGTTTAAACGGTCGAGAAGCAATTTGACACCCGTCCGGCCCATCTCTTCCGTGTATACTTTTACCGTTGATAACGGCGTGCTGGCGTATTCTGCCTCATCAATTCCGTTGAAGCTGACAACCGCCGTATCGCGCGGGACTTGAAGACCGGCTTCCTGCAGGGCTTTTAAAGCGCCGACAGCCATCGAATCACTTGCGATAAAAAAGGCATCGGGGAGACTTCCGCCTTTGATGGCTTCATTCATCAGCCGGAACCCTTCGTGCATGCTGTATTCGCCGATCAGTACATGCTCCGGCTCGGCGCCGGCCATTTGTAAGAAAGCGGTCAGACGCTTATCCTCAATCGTTTTATTGCTGTTTACACCGTCTATGACGGTATGTTCCCGCTCCCGGCCGCCGATATAACCGAGCCGCTGGTAACCGAGCGACAGAAGATGTTCTATCGCCTTTTGCGCTGCGGCATAAAAATCCACGCTGACGGAATCGTAGCGGGCGGGATCGGGGGTGCCGTTAACAAATACCGCGTGCCTGAAAGCGGCGCTGATATTCGTAAGCGCCTCGTCTTGCAGGCTGCCGATGACGATGACGCCGTCCAGTTCGTGAAACATATGCTCTTGAAAAGAACCGAGATGGATAGAAGATGTGATAAAAACTTTTTGTCGAAAGCATTCTTCCTCAATGCCTTTTCGGATCGCCGAAAAATAAGGATCCTGCCGTTCTTCTTCCGGTGACAGGCAGCTGACAACGCCGATCAGGGGCGCTGAATCGCTGCGGCTGCGGTTCTTCCGTTTTTTTGCCGACGGCTGATAGCCCAGCTCATCGGCGATCCTCAGAACTTTTTCTCTAGTTTCATCAGTCACGGCCAAAGAGTCATCCTTATTCAAAATTCTCGATACTGTCGCGCTGGATACAGATGCCTGTAAGGCAATATCTTTGAGACGGACCATTTCGCATCTCCTTTTTACTAAATATTTACTAAACAGAAATGACCTGGTTATTGTTAAAATGATATTATCATACGAGAGTAAGCGTTTTCAACAACTATTTTCGGTTACTTTTAGTAAAAATCAGTAAAAAAGAAAATCTGTTTTTCTCTATCATATTTCAATTGAACCGGAATAAATTGATAGAGAAAGGAGAGGGTGATGTGCTGAAGATAGCTGTTTTTGATGAGGAGCATGAAAAGGATCTGCAGACTGAAGTCAATACATTTTTAAAGGGGATTTCTGATGAACAGCTCGTTGATATTAAATATACGGTAGCGGCGGCCTGTGATCCTGAAGGTGAGCAGCTTTATTGTTTTTCCGCTCTCATTTTATACCGAAAATAAAGAAGCCCGGACGAAATGCCGGGCTTCGTTGTTCATTATGCTTTTTTGACGCGGGGACTTCTTGGTTTTTGGTATTTCTCCGCTTGTTTGATTCCTTTTCTCTCGCTCGCTAATGACTTGTACAGAGACACGATCATCAGAAGGATCACGACTGAAAACGGAACCGCGGCGAGAATGGCCGTGTTTTGCAGTGCGGCCAGACCGCCGGAATATAACAAAACCGCTGCCACGGCGGACTGGATGATGCCCCAGATGATTTTCACCCGGTTTGACGGGTCTAAAGAGCCGTAAGACGTTTGCATTCCAAGCACAAATGTCGCTGAATCCGCTGATGTAATAAAGAATACAGCGATCAGAACAAGCGTTAATACGGATGTCACCATTGTCAGCGGATAGTGGCTGAGTGCGCCGAACAGCATCGTATCCGTTGACATTCCCGCGACATTGAATACGCCTTTCTGCTGAAGATCCATCGCGGATACACCGAAGATCGCAAACCATAAGAAAGCCAATATACAAGGTGTCACCAATACCCCGATTAAAAATTCCCGGATCGTCCGGCCCCTTGATACACGGGCGATAAAAATGCCGACAAACGGCGACCAGGATATCCACCAGGCCCAATAGAAAATGGTCCAGCTGTTAATCCATTCGCGCTTTTGGGGATCATTCGGAGACAAGCGAAAGCTCATCTGCACGATATTTTGTATGTATTGGCCGATAGAATCGGTAAATGAGTTCATAATCAGCACCGTCGGGCCTGCAATGAGCATAAAGATCATTAAAATAGCCGCGAGCGCCATGTTGGTATTGCTTAAGTATTTAATCCCTTTGCCGATTCCGCTCCACGCAGAAATCAAAAATAACACGGTCACGACAGCAATCAGGATCAGCTGAATGGGAAATGTTTTCGGAATGCCGAATAAATAATGCAGACCGCCGTTGATCTGAGTCGCTCCGAGCCCTAAGCTTGTCGCCACACCGACAACGGTCGCAAACACGGCGATACAGTCAATCGCTTTGCCGATCGGCCCGTTTACTTTATCGCCCAAAAGCGGTGTCAGTGTGCTGCTGATCAAACCGGGCGCGTCTTTTCTGAATTGAAAATATGCGATACATAAAGCGACAACCGCATAGATGGCCCAAGCGTGCAGCCCCCAGTGGAAAAATGTGTACCGGAGCGCATCACGAAATGCTTGGGGCGTTTCTGTTTCACCTGAGGGAGAGCTGATGGCGTAATGGCTGATCGGTTCCGCAGCCCCGTAAAATACCAAACCGATTCCCATGCCCGCGCTGAAAAGCATGGCAAACCATGATAATAAGCCGAATTCCGGTTTTTCCCCGGGTTTTCCGAGTTTTATTGTGCCGATCGGACTCACAATGAGAAAGAGACAGAAACCGACAAATATAGAAACGACCAGCAGATAATACCAGCCGAAAGAATCCGTAATAAATTTTTGTGCCGTATCAGTGACTTGCTGCAGGCTGTCAGGAGAAATGGCCCCCCATAAAACCGCAGCGGCTGTGATGACAATCACAATCCAAAAAACACTGGAGATGTTCTTCTTCAAACGTTCTCACCCTCTGACTATTTTTTTCAATACGCCATTTTGTTTTAGTATGGTCGTACGATTGCAGATCATTCCTTTCTTCCTATTCCCTCTATCAGGTGAAACAAAACGCAGAAAACTCTATCATGTTTTTGGTCAATTATCAACGGGGACGCTCAGGTAAATGCGCTTTAAACCATTTAGAGCGAGCGTGAGAAACGTCCTGCATTCAAACCGGCGAGACGCCCTGTGACAAAGGCTGAAGTGATATTGTAGCCCCCGGTATAGCCGTGAATGTCGAGTATTTCTCCGCAAAAATATAAGCCTTCCATTTTTTTAGACGCCATTTGTTTCGGCTCAATCTCTTTTACGGAAACACCTCCGCCTGTGACAAACGCTTTGTCCAAAGAAAGCGTTCCGTCAGCGGCAACCGTAAATTGTTTGCAGTCTTTGACAAAAGCCCTGAATTGATCCTTCGGCAGTTCCGTAAAGCTTGTCTGCGGATCAAGACCGTTCCGTTCCAGAAGAAAAAGCAGGTACCGTTCCTGCATCCACGGCTTCAGCGCATTTTTGAGCGCTTTTTTCGGTGCGTCTTTCAGTTCCTTGTGCATCTTTTGAAATAACTCTTCCTCGTTGATGCCGGGAAACAGATCGATGCGGAGTTTGACCTCTGGCTGCTTTTTCAGTTCTTTGACGACAAACTGGCTGCAGCGGAGAATGGCGGGGCCTGACAAGCCGAAATGGGTAAACAGCATGTCCATCACGTGTGTGACGATTGGTTTGCCTTTTTTATTCAGGACGCTGACGGCCGCGTTTCTAAGAGACAGCCCCTGAAGTGTTTTTTGTTTAATAAACGGTTCTGACGACGTAACCGGCACTTCCGTCGGAAAGAGTTCGGTCACGGTATGACCGGCCGCTTCCGCCCATGCATAGCCGTCTCCGGTGCTGCCGGTATGCGGGACTGATTTTCCGCCGACCGCGATAATGACGGCGTCTGCGTTAATGTGTTCGTCATTGTTTGTCGTAATGCCCGCTGTCCTGCCGTTCTCGTACCGCACTTCTTTGATTTTTTCATTTGTGCGGATGGTGACGTTCAGTTGTTTTAATCGGTTCAAAAGCGCATCGACAACGCTTTGCGCTTTGTCCGTCACCGGGAACATGCGCCCGTGGTCTTCTTCTTTCAGCTGAATGCCGAGTTTTTCAAAAAAGGCGATGATATCTTCATTATTAAATTCGGAAAACGCGCTGTATAAAAAGCGGCCGTTGCCGGGGATGTGTTTGATGATTTCTTCAACGGGGAGGCGGTTGGTCACGTTGCAGCGCCCGCCGCCGGAAATCGCCAGCTTCCGTCCCAGCTTGTTTCCTTTATCGATTAATAATACGTCCGCGCCTTCTTCGCCTGCCGCAATCGCAGCCATTAAACCGGACGGACCGCCGCCGATCACAATCACGTCATAATGTTTCATATTTCATCAACAACTTTCTTTTTCACGTATAATAGGCGGAAATGTCCGCTTTCTGCTATTATAGCGAAAGAAAGGGAATCCTTAAACGTATTTTGTTTTTTAAAGAGTTTTCCCAAAAAGTTTCCCGCTGTAATTATTACCGTCTAATTGCCCAGTTGTGTTAAAATAGAAAAGTTGAATCTTCGTAGAAAATGGTGATGAGGAAACATGTCAAGCAAATTGTTAAGGGGCACGTTCGTGCTGACGCTCGGCACCTATATATCGCGGATTTTAGGGATGATTTATCTGATCCCGTTCGGAGCGATGGTCGGAGCGACGGGCGGAGCTTTGTTTCAATACGGATATAATCAATATACACTGTTTTTAAACATTGCCACGATGGGATTTCCCGCCGCGGTTTCAAAATTTGTCTCGAAATATAACTCCAAAGGAGACTATGAGACGAGCAGGCGGATGCTGAGAGCGGGAATGTCGGTTATGCTCGTAACCGGGATGATCGCTTTTTCAATTCTTTATATTTCGGCGCCGTTTTTTGCGGAAACATCTCTCGGCGGCACGAGTAACAACGGACTTACGATTGACCACGTCGTTTATGTCATCCGGATGGTCAGTCTGGCACTTTTGGTCGTGCCGATTATGAGTCTTGTGCGCGGTTTTTTCCAAGGTCATCAGATGATGGGGCCGACAGCCGTTTCACAGGTTGTGGAGCAGCTTGCCCGGATCATCTTTTTATTGGGCGCAACGTATTTGATTTTAAGAGTGATCAACGGCGGCCTTGTCATCGCAGTCGGATACGCGACTTTCGCGGCGCTGATCGGATCATTCGGAGGGCTTGTCGTCCTTTATATTTACTGGAATAAGCGGAAGGGCGATCTCCTGGCGATGAAGCCGAATCTCGTCCCGTCTGCGAACTTAAGTTATAAAAAAATGTTCATTGAGCTTTTCAGTTATGCCGCTCCTTACGTATTTGTCGGACTGGCGATTCCTTTGTATTCGTATATCGATACGAATACGTTTAATAAAGCGATGATTGCGGCGGGCCACAAGGATATCAGCCAGGACATGCTTGCGATTGTCACCCTTTATGTGCCGAAGCTTGTCATGATCCCGGTTTCTCTGGCGACCGCTTTCGGTCTGACGCTGATTCCGACGATTACTGAATCGTTTACGAGCAGGAATTATAAGCTTTTGAACCAGCAGATTAACCAGACGATGCAAATCATTCTGTTTTTGGTTATTCCCGCCGTTGTCGGGATGTCCGTGTTATCGGGCCCGGCCTATACGTTTTTCTACGGCTCTGAAAGTCTTCGCCCGGATATCGGACAGGATATATTGTTCTGGTACGCGCCTGTCGCGATTCTGTTTTCTCTGTTTACCGTAAACGCCGCGATCCTGCAAGGGATTAATAAGCAGAAATTTGCTGTCGTGAGCCTTTTCATCGGCGTCATTATAAAAGTGGTGCTGAACGTGCCGCTGATCAAGCTGTTTCAGGGAGACGGGGCCATCTTGGCAACGGCGCTCGGTTATATCGCTTCTCTTCTGTACGGTTTTATCATGATTAAGCGCCATGCGGGCTATTCGTATACGGTACTTATAAAACGGGTCATTTTAATCGCAGTCCTGTCCGTCGTGATGGGAGTCGCGGTCAAGCTGACTCAATGGCTGCTCAGTTTCTTTGTAACATACCAAAGCGGCCAGGTGCATGCGGCGATTGTCGTCTTTGTCTGCGCCGCTGTCGGCGGTGCGGTGTACATGTTTGCCGCGTACCGAATCGGATTTTTACAGAAAATGTTTGGAAATCGTCTGCCCCGTGTTTTGAGGAGAGGCAGGCATTCCGCCCATTGAGAAATAATGAATAGTCCGCTTATCGCGGGCTTTTCTTTTTAAAGGAGAGGATCAGGATGAGACTTGATAAGCTGCTTGCCAACAGCGGATTCGGCTCAAGAAAAGATGTGAAAAAAATCGTCAAGGCCGGGGCTGTCATGATTGACGGAGAGCCGGCGAAAGATGTGAAAACCCATGTCGATCCGGAAAAACAGGACATCACGGTATACGGAGAGCCGGCAGACTATCGTGAATTTATTTATGTCATGATGAATAAGCCGCAAGGAGTGCTGTCCGCTACCGAAGACAGCCGCCAGCAAACGGTGGTTGATCTGCTGACGCCTGAAGAACAGCGATTTGAACCGTTTCCGGCAGGACGTCTTGATAAGGATACGGAAGGCTTTTTGCTTCTGACCAATGACGGGCAGCTCGCTCATCGCCTGCTTTCTCCGAAAAAGCATGTGCCTAAAACATATGAGGTCCGGTTAATTTCACCTCTGTCACCGGAAGACATCGTTCATCTGGAAAGAGGCGTCGTCATTGAAGGAGGCTATAAAACGAAGCCGGCAGCCGTTGAAATCATTACAGAAAGCCCGGATGAAACGGTGATTCATTTGACCATTACAGAAGGCAAATATCATCAGGTGAAGCTGATGGCAAAGGCTGTCGGAAATGAAGTGGCTTATTTGAAGCGGCTTTCGATGGGGGCTGTTTCTCTTGACCCGGATCTTAAACCGGGAGAATTCCGCGAGCTGACTGAAGAGGAGCTCGAAACGCTGAGAGGCGCTGAAGTGTAATCGATATCAGAAAAGCCCAAAACAGATTTGTTTTGGGCTTTTTATATAGAGGAACAAAAAACAAGGCAAAGACGCTGCTTTGCCTTGCAGCATGTCAGGCCGAAAAGGGCCTTATGTAATTGTTCGCTTAAGATGTAATTTTCACTTTTTTTCGTGTTGTCTCCCACTTGCCTCGGCTAGGACTATGAACAAGATCATTGTATGCTAACACATTTAAGTCTCGCTGAATGGTTCTAGGTGTAATGCCGAATTCATCAACCAGTTCCTGTGTTGTCACAAGGCCTTTTTCCTGGATGAACATGTAAACTGATTTAATCCGAGTCAGCATACGATTTGTTGAAGGTTTCAAAAAACCACTCCCTATCATAAGATCGGATGGACTTGATATACCACAACTTTCGACTCTAAAACTTCGTACGAATAAGCAACAAAGGATGACATTCTGTTTTTTCTCTTTTAACTGCCTCCATTATACACGATATGGACAACATGAATCTAGGAATAAGCGCAGATAATTTTTTCCAAATGGGTGCCGCCTTGGTGCATTACTATGCCCGGTCCGCTTTTATTATTATGGAAACTGAAACTTTTTTTATACATGTCCGTATGAAAACGGGGGAGTGAGAAGTTTGGGAGAATTATTGAATGCAAACATTGTCTGCGCCGGTTATGCTGACAGGCCGAAGGTGATTTCTGATGTATCTCTGTCAGTCAATGCGGGTGAAATTGCCGGTTTAATCGGAGCGAACGGCGCGGGGAAAAGTACAGTGATAAAGGCGGTTCTCGGGCTTTCCCGGGATATAGAAGGCGGTATTGAGTGGAATGATTCATCTTATGCTTACATACCGGAGCGTCCGAGTTTTTATGATGAACTGACGCTTTGGGAGCATCTCGAGCTGACCGGGTCATTGCGGGGCATGGAAGGGGAAGAGTGCCGTGAGCGGGCAGGGCGGCTGCTTGAAGAGTTTTCGCTGACGTCTGTAAAACATGATTTGCCTTCCGGTTTTTCAAAAGGGATGCAGCAAAAATTGATGCTCATACAGGCATTTTTGGCGAAGCCGGATATTTACATCATTGATGAGCCTTTTATCGGACTTGATCCGATCTCAACGAAGCTGTTTACCGACATGCTGATTGCTGAGAAAGAAAGGGGCGCGGGGATTTTGATGTGCACTCATGTTCTGGATACGGCGGAAAAAATCTGCGACCGGTTTTATTTGCTGGATCAGGGCGCTCTGCTTCTTCAAGGCACGTTAGAGGAGCTTCAGGAAAAAACGGGGAGCCGTTCACTGCTGGATTGCTTTTATTCAGCGGTTCGGAGCAGTCAGCGATGACCGGGCGGGCTTTGTTTTTTCAAAGGCTGTTTCATTATTGGCGGTATCAATGGAAGGTGTTTCAGACGGTCATTGATTGGACGGTCGCGCTGTATATCGTTCTTCCCGCTGCCGCATTTGCCGTTTATCAATATGCTGAATGGCTGAACGGCAGGGGGCTTCTTAATGGAGCGGCAGGAGTATTAGGATGGGGCTGGCTGTATGTATTCAGTGCCTTGCTGTTGTGCACGGGTTTTATTCATACCTTTTTGCTGGAAGCGGATCACGTATTTTTGGTGCATGCAAAACATCTGATGCAAAAGCTGAAACGGTACGCGCTTTTGTATTCGATGTTCCTTTCCCTTATCAAATGGGGTGCGCTTGCCGTATTGTTATTTCCCTTATGGCACCAATACGGTGACTGTACCTTACCGGCATATTCGGGTATGTTTTGCTGTCTGTTCGGCTTCCATACCGCAATATTAGCGGTGCACCGGCACAGAAAAAACAGCAGGCGGACATTCGGGAATCAGGCGGCGGGCTGGCTGAAAGTGATGGTTCTGATGGCGGGTGCGTTTTTTATGATCGTCTTTGCCGCCGAATGGTATTGGCTTTGGCCGGCGGGATGTATATTGTTCATCTGTTCCGCTTTTTTGACTTGGAAAGGGACGGAGACATTATCGGCCTTTGAGGAAGAAGTGCTTGAGGAGAACAGGCGCAAGCTTTCATTCGCGGCCTCTGTTTTGATGCTCAGCCATGATGTGCAGCTCCCGAATGGTAAACATAAAGGGCGGAGCAAGCCGTTTTTATATCCCGGCTCAAAGCACATCTTTACAAAACGGTCGGCGTATACGGCGTGGAAAGAATTGTTCTTTAAAGTGCTGATTCGAAACGGCGGGTATCTCCGGCAGCTTTACCTTTTAACCGCGGCTTTTACGGCTCTTATTCTCGTTCTTCCGCTCTTAGTGAAGCCGGCAGTCCTCATTTTGTTTGCGATCGTCAGCCGCTATGCCGCGTCACTTTTATTTGACCGGATCACGGATAAACCGGTTTTAAGCGGTATCAAGAGAGACAGTGATGACTATTTCAGGGCGCGAAACAGCGCATTAACCGTCATTCAAATCATCTGTTCCGCCTGGTGTCTCATTGCCGCGATTCTTTCCGTTCTTTATATGTGAAAATCCCTTTCCGAAAAAGGAAAGGGATTTTTCTTAATGTCCGTTCAAAATAAAAAGCTGAATAAAAAACAGCACGGCGAAGATGATGACTAAAGGATGGATTTCGCGCCATTTTTTCTTAGCTGCTTTAACAAGCGGATATGAAATGAAGCCGAGTGCGATTCCGGTTGAAATACTGGACGTTAGAGGCATCGCCAAAATGACGAGAAAGGCCGGGAACGCTTCATCAAGCTCATTCCAGCGGATATTCGATACCGCACCCATCATCAGGCTGCCGACAATAATCAGAGCCGGTGACGTAATCGCGGACACTTCCGATAAGACGCTGACAAGCGGGCTGAAAAACATGGAAACGGCAAACATAACGGCAATCGTCAGCGCCGTCAGACCCGTTCTTCCGCCGGCCGCCACACCTGCTGAAGATTCAACGAACGCGGTCGTCGGGCTGGTGCCGAAGATGCTTCCCACCGTTGTAGCGGTCGAATCAGCCAAAAGCGCTCTTCTGGCATTCGGCAGCTGATTGTTTTTGATCAGTCCCGCTTGTTCGGCGACACCGATCATGGTGCCGGTCGTGTCAAAAATCGTAACGAGAAGAAAAGAAAACACAACAGCGTACAGACCGTGATGCACGACATCCCCGAGGGCTCCGAACGGATTTGTGATTAAAAGCCCCTCCGGCAGGTGCGGGAAGGACATGAATCCTTTCGCGAAATGAATCTGACCGGTCAAAAAGGCAATGATAGCGGTCAGCGCCATTCCGATGAACAGAGCCCCGTTAACATTCAGCACCATCAGTACAATACTGATGATAAGCCCGATAAGCGTTAAAATGACGGCGGGCGAATGAAGATCGCCGAGTGCGACCAGATTAGATTTATCAGCCGTGATGATTCCGGATTGGCGTAAGCCGATAAAAGCGATAAATAAGCCGATGCCGGTCGTAATTCCGTATTTTAAATTGTCCGGAATCGCTTCTATAAGTTGTTTTCTTAAAGGCGTTAACGATAAAATAATAAAGATGACTCCCGCGATAAAAACGGCGCTGAAAGCCGTCTGATACGTAATGCCGCTGCCTGTGCCGACAACGTGAAAGGCGAGATACGCGTTTAAGCCCATGCCGGGGGCAATGGCGATCGGAAAATTCGCAGCGAGAGCCATCCATAAAGTTCCGACAATGGAAGCGATAATCGTCGCGGTGAACACCTGGTCAAACGGAATTCCCGCATTGGAAAGGATCACCGGATTGACGACAATGATATACACCATTGTGAAAAAGGTGGTCAATCCCGCGGTAATTTCTCTTTTTATTGTCGTTTGATGCTTGTCGAGATGAAACATAAGTACCTCCAATGACGAACATTTTTTCAAAACATCATCTATATTATTCGTTTTATCGACATTTTGCAAGTCTTTATCAAGAAAGGGGATTTGTGATGAACTGGGAAGTTGAAGTCATCAGAAACAAAGAAGATCTGATCCGTGACACGCAGAAGTTTTTGCAGATCAACAGCGTAATGGACGAATCAACAGCCGGTCCCGGCCGGCCGTTTGGAGAAGGCGTCAATGCCAGCCTGACGTCACTGCTGGAATTCGGTGAAAAAGAAGGCTTCACCGTAAAGAATCTTGATGGCTATGCGGGCCATATTGAATGGGGAACGGGTGACGAAATCGTCGGCGTTCTGTGCCACGTCGATGTCGTTCCGCCCGGAGACGGCTGGACGAGCGATCCGTTTTCAGCCGATATCAGGGACGGCCGGATATATGCCAGAGGCGCCATTGATGATAAAGGGCCGACAATGGCGGCGTTTTATGCGCTGAAAATCGTCAAAGACATGCAGCTCCCTTTATCCAAACGCGTGAGAATCATCATCGGAACGGATGAAGAAAGTGATTGGAGATGCGTGGATCATTACTTCAAACACGAAAAAATGCCTGACATCGGCTTTGCTCCTGACGCAGATTTTCCGATCATTAACGCGGAAAAAGGAATTATAGATGCGTCACTGCGCATTGCAAAAAGCGCTTCTGACAAAGACGAAAAAAACGGGCTTCTGTCATTCCGTTCAGGACTGCGCTTGAACATGGTGCCGGATGCGGCTGAAGCGGTTATTGAAGGGGACGGTCTTGATGCCGTGCACGCATATTTCAGCAAATGGCTTGAGCAGTCAAAAACACAAGGTGAAGCAATTTCGGAAAATGGAAAACTGACGCTTCGGGTATACGGAAAATCATGCCACGCGATGGAACCGGATAATGGTGTCAATGCCGGCTTAAAGCTTGCTGAATGCCTTAACGGAACGGAGCTGGATGGAGCCGGAAAGCACTTTGTCAAAACCGTCAGTGACTATTTTTTAAATGATACACGAGGCAAAAAGCTGAAAATTGATTGCAGGGATGACATCAGCGGAGAGCTTACATTGAATGTCGGCACCTTTACATACAGAAAGGGTGAGGAAGGAGAACTCGGCATCAACATCCGTTATCCCGTCACTTCAGACAGCAATGTCATCCGTGATGCTTTTATGTCTGCTGAAGAATTCCGGCTTGAAGAATTTAAAGACAGCAAACCGCACCACGTTTCTGCCGATCATCCGCTCGTAAAGACGCTTCAAAAGGTTTACGAAGGACAGACGGGAAAGAAAGCGGATCTGATTTCAATCGGCGGAGGAACGTATGCGAGATCCCTTTCGGCGGGCGTCGCATTCGGGCCGCTGTTCCCCGGCCGGCCTGACAGCGCGCATCAAAAGGATGAGTACATTGAAATCGATGACCTTCTCCGGTCAACCGCTTTATACGCCGAAGCCATTTATGAGCTTGCCAAGTGATAATAAAAAGGGACGCCGAAAGCGGCATCCCTTTTTATCATTCAAATGACCATAAATCCGTTGATAAATAACGTTCTCCCGTATCGGCCGTCATACAGATGACGATCTGTTCGGAAGGGAGGCGTTTTGCGGTTTCAATGGCGGCGAAGCAGGCGGCGCCTGAAGACGGGCCGACGAGTATACCTTCTTCCCGGGCCAGACGGCGTGTTGTCGTATACGCATCTTCATCAGATATTTTCATGATTTCATCGTAAACGTCCTGATTCAGTATGCCGGGAATAAATCCGGGGCTTGTCCCGACAAGCTTATGAGCGCCGGGTTTTCCGCCAGACAGGACGGGAGATCCCGCAGGCTCGGCGACATGAACAATCATATCCGGGAAAAGCTCCTTCAGCGTTTCTCCGGTTCCGGTAATGGTTCCGCCCGTTCCCGCCGTTGCCACAAAAGCACCGAGCGGTCTGTTGAGCTGCTGAACGGCCTGATAGATTTCAATGGCGGTCGTTTTTCGGTGGGCATCTGGATTTGCGCCGTTATCGAATTGCATCGGGATAAAACTTCCCGGAATCTGTTCGGCGAGTTCTTTCGCTTTTTTGATGCTGCCGGGCATTCTTTCCGCCCCCGGTGTTAACACAACCTCCGCGCCGTACGCTTTCAGGAGGTTGATGCGTTCTTTCGTCATCGTGTCAGGCATGACGAGGATTGCCTTGTAGCCGCGCGCCGCCGCGTTCATCGCCAGGCCGATGCCTGTGTTGCCGCTTGTCGGTTCGATGATGACAGAGCCGGGTTTTAAATGCCCGCTGTTTTCCGCTTCAATGATCATATTGTAAGCCGCTCTGTCTTTGACACTGCCGCTCGGGTTAAACGATTCTAATTTTAAATAGACCTGTGCTGCATGTTCTGGCTGAAGACGATTGAGCTTTACGATCGGTGTGCCGCCGATCAGCTCCGCCGTGCTGTTTACGATTTTCAAGGCCGGCTCATTCCTTTCTGTATAAAACGTTCGGTACATAATATCCTATCATAATGAGCGGACAGGGTTCTCCTCTCCGCTTATCCGTTTTATAATAACACCATAACCAAAGAGGGGGAGATCCTCGTATGAAAGCTTCATTGCCGCATTATTTTATCGGCATTCCGATTCCGGCTGACATTGCTGAACCGATTTGGGAAGCAGCCAAAAAGGAGCCGGCGTTATCATTCAAAAAATGGGTGCACCCGCATGACTATCATATTACACTCATTTTTCTCGGAGCCGCGGATGAAGAACGGCTTGCGAAATTATCGTCTCTGCTCGCAGATGCTGCGTCGGCAGCGCAGCCGTTTACCGTACAGTTTCAGCATCTGGATATTTTCGGCGACCGCAGACAGCCGAGAGTGCTTCACCTTGAGCCCGAACGGAATGAACAGCTCTTTGATTTGCGGGAAAAAACAAAGCAGGCTGTTTTGAAAGCCGGTTTTCAAGTGGAAAAACGCCCGTATCACCCTCATATGACGATGGCGCGGAAGTGGGCGGGAGACCGGCCGTTTCCTGACGATGTGCCGTTTGAAAGCGGCAGGGTGCAAAGTGCCGTCAGCCGGTTTTCCTTGTTTCAGACCCATCTTGACCGGTCGCCTAAATACGAAGAAATCGCACAGTTTCAATTGACATAAACAAATATTCGGAGTGGAGAAATCACATGGCACAGATCATCAAAATTCACGACTGCATATCCAGATATGAACTTGATCCATATCATTATATGAACCAGTTTATCCGGCTGAAGAAAGAACGCTGGGAGACGCTTCTTGAAGCGTTTGACCGGAAGACGGAAGAACTAGAAACGAAAACGGCTGCCGGCGGGGAAACCGATCAAGCGCCGGCCAGGAAAAAATTTTCCTTAAAAAAGAGAAAAGAAGAAAATATGGCCGATATAAATGAAAAGAGGCACCAATGGTTTGATGAGCCGGAGGGAGAAGAGGCGCTGTTCGGGAATCTCCCGTCTCGAAAGTCTGAGCTCGCGTCTTTTTTCAAAGATCAGCTGTATGACTTTCAATTAAAATGGGCGAGCTCCACGCTTTCTCAAAAGTCTGAGCTTTCACAGGCGGTCAAAAGGGACGGGATGTTAAAAATGCTGGCTCAAAAGCTGCCCGATTCCTATTTTGTGATGTATCATCCGGTTCTGCAAATTCAGCAGGCGTCCGTCGAACTGAGCATGATCATCATCTCGCCGCTGGAGATTTTCTGCGCTGTTTTTATGGAAGCGGAAGAGGACAGCGTATATATCGGATCAAAACACCGTTTTTGGGAAGAAAGAGGCTCCGGCAGCACGCGCCAAGTATTGAATCCGTCTCTCAGCCTGCACCGGACGGGCTCGGTCGTTTCGCAAATCGTAAAAGAAAAGCAGGCCGACATTCCCGTGCGGAAGCTTTTGCTCAGCAGAACGTCTTATATTGATTATCCGGAGCCGCCGTACGGGCTGGAAATAGCTGATAAACGGACTGCCGCAGAGTGGCTGGAAAAGCAGCAGAAAAATACGGCGCCGATCAAGCACCACCAGCTGAAGGCGGCGAAGGCTCTTTTGTCTTACGGCTTGAGCGATTCAAGCCGGAGACAGGAATGGCTAGATTAAAACGGACGTTTGCCGGCTGTCTCTTCATCTATGAAGCAGGTGAAAACAAACGATGAGTCAATGGTTTTTTATTATTAATCCGGTCTCAGGAGGCGGGCGGGGCCGGCGTGTCTGGAAATCAGTTCAAAAAGAGCTGACCAGGCGCGGGGTCAGCCACCGCTCTTTTTTGACCGGGCATCCCGGACATGCGGAGGTGCTGGCGAGGCAGATTTCAATGATGCAGGATCATAAGCTTAAGCGGCTGTTCGTCATCGGCGGTGACGGGACGATGCATGAAGTCATTAACGGACTGAAAGGAACGGATCAGATTGAGCTGACCTTTGTGCCTGCCGGTTCGTACAATGACTTTTCCAAAGGGCTCGGTATTAAGAAGTCGGCGCTTCTCCAAGAAATCAAAAGTCTGCACCGCCCGCTCACACGGAAATTTTTTGCGGGAAACATCAACTTTTTTCATGACAAAGCGCAATCACTTTATTTTATTAACCACCTGTCTGTCGGCTTCGATGCCTCAGTTTTGAAGGCAGCCGCGAATTTTCCGTTATCGCGCGTTCTTCGGTTTTTGCGTCTCGGCTTTGTGATTTACCCGCTCGCGCATTTACATAAGGCCTCGAGGTTTCAGCCGTTCAGATTTGTTTGCACGGCAGACGGCCAGAGGCGTGAATTCCGCAATGTCTGGTTTGTCATTGCGGCTAATCACCCTTATTACGGAGGCGGCATGAAAGCGGCGCCTTCAGCAAATCCCCGTCAAAACCATTTTGATATTGTCATCGCAGAAAACCTGTCCTTTTTCTCGCTGTATCGTTTTTTATGGGCGATGAGCTTCGGCCGGCATATCAAAATGGACGGAGTGACGATGATAAAGGGGAAGGAATTCGTTTTTGAAACAGATGGGAAAATTCCGTTTCACGCTGACGGCGAGCTGATCGGAACGACGCCGTTTCGGCTTATGCCGGGCGGTGCGCCGTTGAAAATAAAAACATAATAAACAAATGAAACCCGTCAAATGTTTCACGGCAAAGAGCGGTTCGCGGCATAAATCTTCAGAATTCACAGGTGTTCTTGCTAGTTTTGCTTGACGAAGTTTGTGCTGTAGCGCTAAAATTTATAGGACGGCTATTGATTAGCATATGAGACTCTCAATAGCTGTCTTTTTTATTCTCATGAAATTGTTTATGACAGGCCGCTCCGCCAATAGAGAAAGGCTGGAGGCCTATTCTAAAATATTTTAAGAAATGATGGGTTGAACATTGATATGAACTGGTTGGGACAATTACTAGGTAGCGATTGGGAGATCTTCCCCGCCGGAGGAGCTACAGGAGATGCATATTATGCGAAACATAACGGCCAACAGCTTTTTTTAAAACGTAATAGCTCGCCCTTTTTAGCCGTGTTATCCGCCGAAGGCATTGTTCCGAAGCTGGTTTGGACGAAACGGATGGAAAACGGAGACGTCATTACGGCTCAGCATTGGATGGCGGGCAGGGAGCTGAAGGCAAAGGATATGAGCGGACGCCCGGTGGCTGAGCTGCTCCGCAAAATCCACACATCAAAAGCTTTGCTCGACATGCTGAAAAGATTGGGAAAAGAACCGCTTGATCCGGGCGCCCTTTTGTCGCAGCTGAAGCAGGCCGTCTTTGCCGTGCGGCAATTTTCGCCGCTTATTCAGGAAGGCCTTGCTTATTTGGAAGCTCATGTGGATCAGGTGCAATTCGGTGAAAAAGTCGTTTGCCATTGTGATGTGAATCATAATAACTGGCTTCTGTCTGAAGACAACCAGCTGTATTTAATAGATTGGGACGGCGCCATGATAGCTGATCCGGCCATGGATCTCGGCCCTTTATTGTATCATTACGTCGAAGAGCCAGCGTGGGACAGCTGGCTTGGGATGTACGGCATGAAGCTCACGGAAGGGCTTCGGCTGAGGATGGCGTGGTACATGTTATCGGAGACCATCACCTTCATCGCCTGGCACAAATCAAAAGGAAACGACAAAGCGTATCATGATGCCATGGAAGAGCTTCATGCCCTGATGAAGCGGATTGTCAAGTAGTCAGGAGTACGAATCCATCTGCTCCACCCATTGGGACAAATGGTTTTGGTGCTCCTGAATATGCGTGTCGATGGAATCGGCCGTGATGCCGGACTGGCTGTAGCGGTAGACATCCTCGAGCACGTTTTTTATATTTGAATCAAGCCCGGTGTTGGCCATCAGTGATTTGATGACGCGCTCCAGCTGTTCATACTCGGCAACCGTGCCGCAGCAATCCAATTGATGGTCGGCCAGTATGTCCTTTAATAACCGGACCTGATGTTCGCTTGTTAAGCCCATGATTCATATACACATCCTTTCTGTGTCATACATTGTGCAAAGCGGTGCGGTTTTATGCATCACATGAGTGTTCCGGACCGGGGAGCCTCTTTTTTTATGCAGCCGGCGCCTTTAAAAGGCGCTTGCGGCTCTTTATGTTTCATGGTATGTTGTTACTCGAAATTATAGATAGAGGTGTCAATCATATGAGAATGCGCCATAAACCTTGGGCGAATGATTTTCTGGCAGAAAACGCTGACATCGCCATCAGTGATCCGGCCCAGTATAAAGGGCGGTGGAACACGGTCTTTGGCAATGACAACCCGATCCATATTGAAGTCGGTACGGGAAAAGGGCAGTTCATTTCAGGAATGGCCAAGCAGAATCCGGATATCAACTATATCGGGATTGAGCTGTTTAAAAGCGTCATCGTCACTGCCGTCCAAAAAGTTAAGGACAGCGGGGCTCACAATGTCCGTTTGTTAAATATAGACGCGGAAACACTGAATGACGTATTTGAACGGGGAGAAATCAAGCGCGTATATCTAAACTTTTCTGACCCGTGGCCGAAAAACCGCCACGAAAAGCGCCGTTTAACATTTAAAACGTTCTTGAAAAAATACGAAGAAGTGATGGGCGAAACAGGTGAGATTCATTTTAAAACCGATAACCGCGGTTTATTCGAATACTCTCTGAAAAGCTTTTCCGAATACGGCCTGCTTCTGACGGAAGTCAGCCTTGATCTGCACAACAGCGATCCGAAGGGCAATATTATGACAGAATACGAAGAAAAATTCTCCGCGCTCGGCCAGCCGATTTACCGGGCCGAAGTTGAATGGAGAACAAAAGACAGACTCTGATGCGGGAGTCTGTTTTTTTATGCCGCCATTTGCTACCATTACATCAGGAGGGATCAAGATGGAGACATTGAATATTGGGAATATTTCATTAACATGGCTGGACGGCGGTGTAACACATATGGACGGCGGAGCGATGTTCGGCGTTGTTCCGAAGCCTTTATGGTCGAGAAAATACCCCGTAAATGACAAAAACCAGATTGAATTAAGAACAGACCCGATTCTGATCAGAAAAAACGGCCTGAATATATTGGTTGACGCGGGTATCGGCCGAGGGAAGTTCTCTGATAAACAAAAAAGGAATTACGGCGTAACACAGGAATCCAATCTGAAACAATCTCTTCGTGACCTCGGGCTTTCCTGTGAGGACATTCATATTGCCGCGATGACCCATCTTCATTTTGACCATGCATGCGGCCTGACGGAGTACAGCGGAGAGGAGCTTGTCTCTGTTTTCCCGAATGCCCGCATTATCACTTCTGCAACAGAGTGGCGCGAAATGAGAAATCCTAATATCAGATCGAAAAATACATATTGGAGAGAAAATTGGGAGGCGGTACAAGATCAGGTCGAAACCTTTGAAAACGAGTATCAGCTGACAGAAGGCATTACGATGCACCACACCGGCGGCCACAGCGACGGCCACAGCGTCATCGTCTTAGAAGACGAAGGGGAGACCGCTGTGCATTTTGCCGACCTGATGCCGACGAATGCGCATAAAAATCCGTTATGGGTGCTGGCCTATGATGATTATCCGATGACCTCTATTCCAGAAAAGCAGAAATGGCAGACGTTCGCGGCAGAAAAAGACGCCTGGCTCATTTTCTATCACGACGCGATTTACAGAGCGGTAAAATGGGGAGAAGATGGCGAAGTGGCCGCGTCTGTCAAACGGGAGAAAAAATAAGCGGATCGATGATTTGCCTGTATGAATTTCGGGAATAAAAGCAAACCTAAGACAAATTGCTTTGAAAGGAAGAGACAGGTGAATCAATTTCAAGTGACGAAAGATGGAGAAATCAAAACAACTCTGCGCGGATTAGAAGTGCTTTCTACGCCTTTTTTAAATAAAGGGGTGGCCTTTACACAGGAGGAAAGAGAGGAACTCGGGCTCGAGGGGTTTCTGCCGCCGAAAGTATTGACAATCGAAGAGCAGGCGAGGCGGGCCTACGAACAATTCAGTTCGCAGCCTGATGAGCTGAGCAAAAATGTGTACTTGACCGCTCTCCATGATCGGAATGAAACGTTATTTTACAGGCTGTTAAATGATCATTTAGGCGAAATGCTGCCGATCGTATATACGCCGACCGTCGGCACCGCGATCCAGCGTTACAGCCATGAGTACAGAAAACCCCGCGGTCTGTATTTGTCAATAGATGATCCTGAGGGAATGCGCGCCGCATTTCAGCAGTTCGGAAAAAATGAAAACATTGACTTAATCGTTGCCACAGATGCGGAGGGCATTCTGGGAATCGGTGACTGGGGCGTCGGCGGCATCGCCATTTCTGTCGGAAAACTCGCGGTGTATACGGCAGCGGCCGGAATTGATCCGTCACGAGTGCTTGCGGTCGTATTGGACGCCGGAACAAATCAGGAAAGCCTCTTAAATGACCCGCTGTATGTCGGAAACCAGCATTCAAGAGTGCGCGGCGAGAAATATGACCGCTTTATTGATGAGTATGTCTCGCTTGCCCGGGAAACATTCCCGAATGCGCTGCTTCATTGGGAGGATTTCGGTACGGCTAACGCCCGCGGCATATTAAAACGGTATAAAGATAAAGTCTGTACGTTTAACGATGACATTCAAGGAACGGGCGCGGTATCGCTTGCAGCTGTTTTAGCGTGTGCAAAAGCATCAAAAGTGCCTTTAAAAGAGCATAAAGTCGTCGTCTTCGGCGCGGGAACGGCCGGTATCGGAATTGCTGAGCAGCTGCGCGAAGCCATGGTGCATGACGGATTAAGCGAAGAAGAATCCTACAGCCATTTTTGGTGTATCGACAGAAACGGATTGTTAACGGATGATATGAAGGACTTGCGTGATTTTCAGGTTCCGTACGCGCGCCCTGCTGATGAAGTGAAAGAGTACGGCCGCAGCGGTGAAGGCGGATCAATTGATCTGGCGGAGACTGTGCGTCAGGCCAAGCCGACGATTCTGATCGGCACATCCACCGTATCAGGCGCATTTACGGAAGAAATCGTCAAAGAAATGGCCTCGCATGTCAAACGGCCGGCTATTTTGCCGATGTCAAACCCGACGACATTATCAGAAGCAAAACCTGAAGATTTGATTAAATGGACGGAAGGCCGCGCGCTTGTCACTACGGGTAGTCCGTTTCCGCCTGTTGCGTATAACGGCGTTACCTACCATATCGGACAGGCGAACAACGCGCTCGTATTCCCGGGACTCGGACTCGGCACGATTGTGACAAAAGCAAGGATCATTACGGACAATATGTTCGTTGCCTGCGCGAATGCCATCGCCGGTATGGTGGATGTCGGCAAGCCGGGGGCGCCGATGCTTCCGAAAGTGGAGGATCTCAGGACGGTATCGGCAACTGTGGCGGTAGCTGTAGCTAAAGCGGCCATTCAGGACGGTGTAGCGGAAACGGAACCCGAGGATCTGATCCAAGCGGTGCAGGATGCGATGTGGCACCCCGTATATAAACGAATTCGGCCGATGTAACCGAATAAAGCCCAAAACGCTGATGGTTTTGGGCTTTATTTTTTGCTTGTCCGAATTATGAGGCGACAGAATCAATGACATCGACAATCTGGCCTGTTTTTGCATTGACCATAACTTCATATTGCTCCAGTTCGCCGAATGCCGAACGTGTCACGCCGGTTTTGTATACCTGGATGGTTTCTCCGTTTACCTGGTAGGGCTCGGGCTCTGTGTAAATCCATGATCCGTCTATCGGCCCGCGCTGTTTAAAAGCCGCTTTCACGATACGGAGCGCTTTTTCTGAAGAGATATAAGGTTTCATCGCATACTTTTTCACTGCGATGGCAGCGCATAATCCGACTCCTGCACCTAAGAGAAAATGACGTAATTTCAATATGAAGCACCTCCAATTATGTCGTAGTTTTTATTATACAGAAGATGCCAGACGGTGTTAAGTAAAGCGGCGGTTTTCCAGCCCATTCAATCTGAGCGCTTGGAAAACGGTTGTTTTTCTAATAAAATAAAAGCATTACATAGAAATGAGGGGAAAATATGAATGAGGAAACGAAAACGCTTTTCCGGACGCTGACGCAGCTTCCCGGCGCACCGGGAAATGAACATCAGGTCCGCTCCTTTATGAAACGGGAGCTTGCGAAATATGCGGATGACATCGTGCAGGACAGACTCGGAAGTGTTTTCGGAGTAAGGCGCGGCGCTGAAGATGCGCCGACCGTTATGGTAGCCGGCCATATGGACGAAGTCGGGTTTATGGTAACGCAGATTACGGATAACGGCATGCTGAGATTTCAGACGCTCGGTGGCTGGTGGAGTCAGGTGCTGCTTGCCCAGCGCGTCGAGGTGCAGACGGATAACGGACCGATTATCGGCGTCATCTCAAGCATCCCTCCCCACATTTTAACGGATGCCCAGCGCGCAAAGCCGATGGAGATCAAAAATATGATGATTGATATTGGTGCCGATGACAGAGAGGACGCGGTCAAAATGGGGATCAGACCGGGACAGCAGGTCGTGCCTGTCTGCCCGTTCACCCCGATGGCCAACGAGAAGAAAATATTGTCCAAAGCGTGGGATAACCGCTACGGCTGCGGGTTAAGCATTGAACTATTAAAAGAGCTGCACGGAAAAGACCTGCCGAACAATCTGTACGCCGGGGCCACCGTTCAGGAGGAAGTCGGCTTGAGAGGGGCGCAGACAGCGGCCAACATGATTCAGCCTGATCTCTTTTTCGCGCTTGATGCCAGCCCGGCAAATGATATGAGCGGCGATAAGGAGCTGTTCGGCCGTCTCGGCGAGGGGGTGCTGCTCCGCATTCTCGACAGAACGACGGTCATGCACCGCGGGATGAGAGAGTTCGTCCTTGATATGGCGGAAACGCACAATATCCCTTATCAATATTTCGCTTCAGGCGGGGGAACGGATGCCGGACGGGTCCACATATCAAACAGCGGGGTTCCGTCTGCCGTCATCGGCATTTGTTCAAGATACATTCATACAAATGCCGCTATCATCCATGTCGATGATTATGCCGCGGCGAAAGAAATGCTCATTAAGCTGGTCATGGCGAGTGACAAACAGACGGTCGAAACGATCAGAGAAAATGTGTAAAAAAATAAGCAGGACCGCATAAAGGCGGCCTGCTTATTCTGTTTCAAATAAATAAGAGAGTGCTTTCATCGCTTGATTGACGGTTTCGACCGTGATATTCGCTTTTCCGGAAAGCTCTTTCAGCGGATGATGAAGTTCTTTCGGACGGATGAGAATGAGCGGCTTTCCTTTTGCGATGGCATAAGAAGCATCCATCGCGGTATTCCACTGCTTATATTTCTCGCCAAACAGGGCGATCACAAAATCGGCTTTTTCCATCAGCACCTCTGTACGGAAATTGTTGATATCAGAAGCTCTGGCGTCTTTTAAAACAGAATCGGGCTGCACGCCCATAATCTCTTCTCCGATATTGTCTGAGCGTTCATGGTTTTCCATCGGGCCGACAAACGTAATCGGCAGGTCCAGCGATGTTGCTTTTTGTTTGATCTCGTCCCGCCAATTACTGTGGATTTCACCCGCTAAATACACGACAAACTGCATCTTTTGTCCCTCCTTATGTACATATTCAGATTTTCGTACGGCTACAACAAAATGGTAAACGAAACTTGCTTGATAATGCAAATGAAATATGATAATGATATTGCATATAGTTGGTCTTGCTGTAAACAGTCTGGTATGATCCAATTGGACAAACATCAGCATATAAAAAACTCATAATCCAGATGGAGGAATGACAATGAAAAAGATTGAAAGCACGGAAGAATTGCAAAAAGCGGTACAAGACGATTGGGCGGTATTTATGTTTTCAGCGGATTGGTGCCCGGACTGCCGCTTTGTGGAGCCGTTTCTCCCTGAGCTGGAAGCGGACTTTCCTGAATTCACTTATTACTACGTAGACCGCGATCAATTTATTGATACATGCGCGGAATGGGAAATTTACGGCATTCCGAGCTTTGTTGTGTTTAACGGAGGAAAAGAAGTGAACCGCTTCGTCAGCAAAGACCGTAAAACAAAAGAAGAAATTGAGCAATTTTTAACCGATTCCCTTGCTAAAGCATAAAGGAGGCCACGGGCTTTGAAAATGACGTCAAGGAAGCTGGCGGATTTATTAAAACAGCGCCTGCAGCACGAGAACCGATCCTTCTTTTTTGACAGAGAAAAAGACACCCTCCGTGTTGAGGATCAAACGACCAAAAAAGGCATCACATTGGAGCTCCCGCCTATCATTGCGAAGTGGGAGACGAAAAAAGAAGAAGCGATCGACGAAATCGTCTACTATGTGTCAGAAGCAATGGAGGCGATGGAAGGCAGCGGACAGGAGATGTCCGGAAAGGAAGCCGGAATCTATCCGGTCATCCGCTCCACATCATTTCCCGATCAAACGAGCGACGGCATTCCGCTCGTGTATGATGACCATACGGCCGAAACGAGAATCTACTACGCGCTTGACCTCGGCAAGACGTACCGCTTAATTGACAGCCGTATGCTCGAGAAAGAAAACTGGACAAAAGAACGAATCAGGGAGACGGCGTCATTCAATCTCCGCTCTCTTCCTTCAGTTGTGAAACAGGATACGGTTGCGGACAATTATTTTTATTTTTTCAGGGCGAATGACGGCTATGACGCCAGCCGGATTCTCAATGACTCGATTCTTCATGAATACAAGCAGGCCGCTGAAGGCGAATTGGCGATTTCCGTCCCGCATCAGGATGTATTAATACTTGCTGACATTCGAAATGAATCGGGTTATGATATTTTAGGGCAAATGTCCATGAGCTTCTTTGCAAGCGGCACGGTGCCGATTACGGCCCTTTCATTTCTGTATAATGAAGGCAGACTGGAACCTGTGTTTATCATGGCGAAAAGCCGGCCGAAAAAGGATTAGAAAGGATTTTTCTTATGAACGCTTTTTACAATAAAGAAGGTGTGGGAGATACGCTTCTGATCTCTCTTAAAGATGCGGCACGCGAAGAAATCGGCTATGTAAGAGAAGGCGATGTCGTCAGAATCTTTAACAAAGAAACAAAAGAAACGACGGGCTTTAATATTTTTAACGTGTCTTCTTATCTACAGATTGAGGACAACGGCCCCGTCGCTTTGTCTGAGACATTCGTTCAGGATGTGAATGAAATACTGAACAGAAACGGCGTTTCAGAAACGCTGACAGTTGACCTTTCTCCGAAATTTGTTGTCGGTCACGTTGAATCGAAAGAAAAACATCCGAATGCGGATAAACTGAATATCTGCCAAGTGAATGTGGGAGAGGAAACCCTCCAAATCGTTTGCGGCGCGCCGAACGTGGACAAAGGGCAAAAAGTCGTCGTCGCTAAAGTCGGCGCGGTGATGCCGAGCGGACTTGTGATTAAAGACGCTGAATTAAGAGGCGTTCCGTCAAGCGGCATGATCTGCTCCGCGAAAGAACTCGCTTTGCCGGATGCGCCGGCGGAAAAAGGGATTCTTGTTCTTGAAGACAGCCGCGAGGCCGGCGAAGCATTTCAATTCTAACTCCCATAAATAAGCGCACAGAATCGAATGATGTGAGAGAAAGCCGTTAAGCAGGCCTGCTTAACGGCTTTCTTCAGTTGGGAGCTTAATCTTTTCTGAGCCGCCCGGCAATGGTATACTAAATATCGTCCCAGACTACTAAAAAGGGAGTTAGAGAGTGATTAAACATGAGTTGGCTGAATAAATTTTTTGACTTATTTTTAGGTGAAAAAGAAGAAGAGCATGAACGTGAACCAAACACGCATGCCCAAATCCCGAAACAGCAGATACCGGATCAGCCAGAAGGCAAATTCACGCGCATGGAAGATCCTAAAATATATTACGAATATCCGAAAGGGAATTTCCGCTTCCCTGTCGTTCCGGACGGCTATAAGCGAACGGAGCAAAACCAAAGACAGCGGGAAAGGCACGAACGCCGCCAGCCGTCCCGGGATTATGCCGCCGGGAAGGAGCAAACCGAGCGGAAACAGCATACACATAAAGAGCCTGATACGGTGAAAAAGCCCTTTAAACCGTCATCCATTCCTTCACCGGTTTACGGCTTTCAATCTCAGCACAGCATAAAAAAAGCGCCTATATCCGAAAAGCGGCGTGAAGAGAACGTAACACTGCTGTCAGAGGAGCAATTTGTTCCGCCAAAAGCCGGTCAGGAAACGGAAAAAGAGCCCGTCTTCACAACATCCGGCATAACAAAACAGACGAATGACCGGCCAGACCCGTTTGTGAAACAAGAAACGGAAGAAATCCCGGCCGTTAAAAAAGAGAAGCTTCACACCGAGGCTGAGAATGCAAAAGAGCAAGTGTTTGCAGCACCAGAACCGCAGCAGACTGAAGAGCGGGAGCACACGGAAAGCGCGGAGTCTGCCGGCTTTACAGAAGAACAAGAGCATGAACAAACCCGCCCGCAGCCTATTAAAGAGCCTGAGTATGAAGTATCCCGAACGGCTGAAAACACAGAGGAACAAGCGGCGCCGCAGGAGGAATATCAGGAGCCTGAGCCGGAAAAAGCACCGCCTTTTGAAACCGCAGAAGAACCGGTGTATACATACACAGAACCCGGATACGATGAGGAAGTTCAGCCGCAGTCTGAAGACAAGCCCGAATCAGCTGAAACCGACGCGGAACAGGAAACAGACTCGCAGCCTGAGTACAATGAAGTCACGCGGCATTCAGACCCCGAGCCTGAACCTGCAAGCATCGAGACTGCCGATGCCCCGTCCCGGCCTGCCGAAGAAAAAACGGAGCATCACGGACAGCCTCAGCCTGTGAAAAAAGCGGAGCGGCCGAAAGAGCGCAATGTTCCGTTTAACGTCATGATGCTTAAAAGTGATAAACACAAGCAGACGAAGACGCCTGAGGGCGGAGCGAGCTATGCCTTTCCGAATCTGTCGCTTTTGGACGTACCGCCGGCGCAAAGACATGACGACCAATCCTGGATTGAAGAACAGCGCGAGCTTTTAAACGTTACACTGAAAAACTTTAATGTGCGCGCCCAAGTCGTTCATGTCACACAAGGCCCGTCCGTCACACGTTTTGAAGTGCATCCTGAGCCCGGAGTGAAAGTAAACAAAATTACAAACTTAGCAGATGATATTAAACTGAGCCTGTCTGCCAAGGATATTCGGATTGAGGCGCCGATCCCCGGTAAAAACACGATCGGCATTGAAGTTCCGAACCGCGTAAGCAAAGTCGTTGATTTAAGGCAGATGATCAGAAGCGCAGCTTTCAGGACGAATCCGTCTCCGCTTACAGCCGCGCTCGGTGTCGATATTTCCGGAAACCCGGTCGTCATTGATTTGAAAAAGATGCCGCACGGGTTGATAGCGGGTGCGACAGGATCGGGAAAAAGCGTCTGCATCAATACCATTTTGGTCAGTCTGCTTTATAAGGCGGATCCGAGTGATGTCAAAATGCTTCTGATTGATCCGAAAATGGTCGAGCTTGCGCCTTATAACCAAATTCCGCATTTGGTCAGCCCCGTCATCACGGACGCCAAAGCCGCGACCGCCGCGTTAAAATGGGTTGTGGAAGAGATGGAACGGCGATATGAACTGTTTGCCCATTCGGGTGTGAGAGATATCGGCCGCTTTAATGAATTAACCGCCGATCATAAGACAGGCGAAAAGCTTCCGTACCTCGTAGTGGTCATTGATGAGCTTGCTGATTTAATGATGGTCGCGCCGAACGATGTGGAAGAAAGCATTGCCAGAATCGCGCAGAAAGCGAGAGCCTGCGGCATTCATCTGCTTGTCGCGACACAGCGTCCGTCTGTCGATGTCATTACCGGAATGATCAAGGCAAACATACCGACGAGGATTGCATTCTCCGTCTCAAGCCAGGTAGATTCCAGAACAATCATCGACATGGCGGGAGCGGAAAAGCTGCTTGGAAAAGGCGACATGCTGTACTGGGAAAACGGTACCGGAAAACCGGTGCGCCTGCAAGGCAACTTTGTATCCGACAGAGAAATTGACCGCGTCGTCTCTCATGTCAGAAAGCAGCTGCCGCCTTCTTATTTGTTTGAACAGGAAGAACTGATCAGGCAGGGAACCGCCCTCAAGGAAGAAGACGAACTGTTTCCTGAGGCGTGCCAATTCGTCGTGGAGCAAAACAGCGCCAGCACCTCAAGCCTTCAAAGAAGGTTCAGAATCGGTTATAACCGCGCCGCGAGGCTGATTGACATGATGGAAGCCGAAGGCATGATCTCAGAAGCGAAGGGCAGCAAACCCCGTGAAGTGCTGATTACGGCCGCTGACATTGCTCAAGAATAAGAATATCGTTCATTTTTCTCACAAACATGGTATGATAGTGGATGGACCATCAAAACTGCATCACTGTCACGCGCTGAAATATCATGCGGCAGGTTTAATCAAAAAGAAAGTTACAGATACTGACGATAACGTAAAAATAAATGGAAGCGCCGCTGTGCGGGCTTTTTGCCCGCGGCGGTCGCAAAATGAAATGAGCGTCATATACTGGGGAACAGATAGACGTTTGTTGGAGGTACGATTATGACTGTTTATCATTTTGTTGGAATAAAAGGGACAGGTATGAGCCCGCTTGCTCAAATCCTGCATGATACAGGGTATCAGGTGCAGGGATCGGATATCGAGAAGCAGATTTTCACTCAGGCTGCCCTTGAAAAAAGAAATATCCCGATCTATCCGTTCAGCGCCGATAACATCAAACCGGGCTTAACGGTAATCGCCGGAAACGCATTCCCTGATTCTCATCCGGAAATCGCAAAGGCGCTCGCTGAAGGGATTCCTGTCATCAGATATCATAAATTTTTAGCTGAATATATGAAAAAATACACAAGTGTCGCGGTAACGGGCGCACACGGCAAGACGTCCACAACGGGCCTCTTGGCACACGTGATGCAGCAGGCGAAGCCGACTTCGTTTCTTATCGGGGACGGAACGGGCAGAGGAAATGAAAGCAGCGAATACTTTGTATTTGAAGCCTGCGAGTACCGCCGTCATTTCTTAAGCTATCAGCCTGATTATGCGATTATGACGAATATTGATTTTGACCACCCTGATTATTTCGCCAACATTGACGATGTGTTTGATGCTTTCCAAAACATGGCGCTTCAAGTCAACAAAGGCATCATTGCCTGCGGTGATGACGAGTACCTGCCGAAAATTCACGCCAATGTGCCTGTCGTGTATTACGGCACGGGAGAAGAAAATGATTTTCAAGCGAGAAACATCGTGAAAAATACGGAAGGCACGACATTTGACGTCTTTGTCCGCAATACGTTTTACGATACGTTCTACATCCCGGCATACGGGCATCACAATGTCCTCAATTCCTTAGCGGTCATTGCAATCTGCCACTATGAAGAGATAGACGTGAACATGATTAAGCGCGGACTTGAATCATTCGGCGGCGTCAAACGCAGATTCAATGAAAAAGTGATCGGCAGCCAGGTATTGATCGACGACTACGCCCACCATCCGACTGAAATCAAAGTCACGATTGAGGCGGCGCGCCAAAAATATCCCGAACGTGAAATCATCGCGGTATTTCAGCCGCATACGTTTACACGGACGCAATCATTCCTTGATGAATTCGCAGAAAGTTTAAGCGCGGCCGATCGCGTGTATCTGTGCGACATTTTCGGCTCTGCCCGCGAGAACGTCGGCAAGCTCACGATCACGGATCTTCAGGAAAAAATCGATAACGCAGAACTCATTGAAGAAAATGACACATCCGTGTTAAAAGCGCATGAAGGCGCAGTGCTGATCTTCATGGGCGCCGGAGACATTCAAAAATATATGAGAGCCTATGAAAACGTCATAGCGTAACGAAAAAGCAGTGGGGCTCTCACTGCTTTTTTGCGCGTGCTGCAAAGGGATTTACCGAGAAACGGAGAAATAGTATACATACAGATCTTTCATATATGTTTATCATTTTAAGAATTGGGTATATACCACTATATCCTGCATTAAGGAGGTATTAGATGATCATCATTCTTTACTTAAGCGTTGCACTCATTGCCGTTGCATTTCTCATCCTCGTCATCTATCTGTCCAAAACATTAAAGTCCGTGCAGATGACTTTAACAAACGTTGCCTCGACTTTAGACGGCCTTGAAGGGCAGATGAAAGGCATTACCGCAGAGACAACCGAGCTGTTACATAAGACAAACCGTCTCGCGGAAGACATTCAGGAAAAGTCAGAGAAATTAAATACGGTTGTCCATGCTGTCCAGGAAGTGGGAACTTCCGTCCAGCAGTTTAATACATCCATAAAGCAGGCAGCAGGTTCCGTTACGGCCTCTGTAAGAGAGAATCAGGATAAGATCAGTCAGGTTGTCACCTGGAGCCAGGCCGCTATGGAAATATGGGACAAGTGGAAGCAAAAGAAAAAAACATCGCTTTAATCATAAGAAAAATCCACTAAGGAGGAATCATAATGAGCAAAGATGGAATCAATAGTAAGGATTTTTTAATCGGAACGCTGATCGGGGGAATTATCGGCGCGACAACGGCGTTGTTTCTGGCGCCTAAATCAGGCAAGGAGCTGCGCGACGATCTCGGCAGCCAGGCTTCTGCGTTAAAGGATAAGACGGACAGAATGACGGCCGACGCGAAAGAAAAAGGCTCTCAATATGTCAGCATCGCCAAAGACAAAACATCTAATATCACCCAGCTGGTAGCTGATCAGTCAGGCCAGATTATGAATAAAGTGAAGGATTTAAAAGACCGTTCTAAGAGCACACTAACCGAGAAAGCCGAAGAGACGAGAAGCGAAATGCAGGACACGGCCCAAAGCATCAAGGCCGAAGCGGAAGACGCCGGGGAAAAAGCCGGTCAGGCAAATCGCTGATCTTCAATAAGGAGAGATAACCGACATGACAAAACAGCTGATATCGTCTGAAGAAGAGTTCAAAAATGCCGCTGAGAAAGAAAACACGCTCGTGTTTTTGAAACACAGCACAACCTGCCCGATCAGCCAAGCCGCGTTTCAGGAGTTTGACGCCTTTGCATCGGAGCATTCGGAAGTGCCTTCTTATTACCTGCAGGTGCAGGACAGCCGGCCGCTTTCAAACTATATCGCCGAGACATACGGCGTGAAACATGAAAGCCCGCAAGTATTCGTCATTGCAAACGGCGAAGTGAAATGGCACGCGTCTCATTCACAAATCACAAAAAACGCAATAGAGCAGCACCTTTCATAATTGCTGGCCGCCGGTTGATACCGGCGGTTTTTTTTTTGAAAAAAACTATTGATCATTTCAGCCGGATCATGTAGGATATCAATATATACTGCTTCAACGCATAAAAGCTTAAAAGCGTTTTGGTGATAAAGTCGAATGTGAAAAAATTTATTATTTCATATTCCTATTTTCGCATAACTGTAGTAAGATGCATGTTAACCATTAAAATAAAACATAGCATAGAAGGGATGAAAAAGATGAGCAACAAGGAATTAGAGAGCCTAAGACAGCAGGCAGACGCACTAAACTTAGAAATCCTTAAATTAATCAATGAACGCGGAGCCGTTGTAAAAGAAATCGGTAAAGCAAAGGAAGCACAGGGTGTCAACCGATTTGACCCTGTCAGAGAGCGTACAATGCTTAACCGCATTATTGAAAGCAATGACGGCCCATTTGAAAACTCAACGATCCAGCATATTTTCAAAGAAATTTTCAAAGCCGGACTTGAACTTCAAGAAGAGGATCACAGCAAAGCGTTGCTCGTCTCCCGGAAGAAAAAAGCAGAAGATACGATCGTTGACATTAAAGGTGAAAAAATCGGTGACGGCGATCAGAGATTCATCGTCGGACCTTGTGCCGTAGAAAGCTATGAGCAGGTTGCCGAAGTAGCGGCCGCAGCGAAAAAACAAGGCATTAAAATCCTGCGCGGGGGCGCGTTTAAACCCCGCACAAGTCCGTATGATTTCCAAGGTCTCGGCGTAGAAGGCCTGCAAATTCTTAAACGTGTCGCTGATGAATATGACCTCGCGGTGATCAGTGAAATCGTAACGCCCGCCCACATTGAGCAAGCGATTGATTACATTGACGTCATTCAGATCGGCGCGCGGAACATGCAAAACTTTGAATTGCTGAAAGCCGCCGGTTCCGTTAAAAAGCCGGTATTGTTAAAACGCGGTCTTGCCGCAACAATTTCAGAGTTCATCAATGCAGCTGAATACATCATGTCACAAGGAAACGACCAAATCATTCTTTGTGAGCGCGGTATCAGAACGTACGAAACGGCAACGAGAAACACACTCGACATTTCTGCCGTGCCGATTTTGAAACAGGAAACTCACTTGCCGGTGTTTGTTGACGTCACACATTCAACAGGCCGCCGCGATCTCCTGCTTCCGACAGCAAAAGCGGCGCTTGCGATCGGCGCTGACGGCGTGATGGCCGAAGTTCACCCTGATCCTTCCGTTGCCCTTTCAGACTCTGCGCAGCAGATGGATATACCTGAATTCGAGAAATGGCTGAACGAATTAAAGCCAATGCTGAAAGTAAAAGCATAATACAACGTTCCGCTCTTTAAAGGCCGCCTCGCGCGGCTTTTTTTCGTATCTTCATTTTATTTAATTATAAAATGAAAGTGAACGTTTTCATCACTGGGAAAAACGTGTATAATTTCATGAGAGATATTTAAATTTGATGAATAATGAAAAATAATGTACACTACTGACTTACGCTTACAATCATAAACGACAGAATGCGAAATCGTACGACATTTCTTTACATAAAGTGTTTATGCTATAGATAAGGATAAGTGTATCCAGTAAAAGGAGTGGTTTCAGTGAGCAACATTACGATATACGATGTGGCCAGAGAAGCAAATGTCAGTATGGCGACTGTTTCCCGCGTCGTAAACGGCAACCCGAATGTAAAACCGACGACCAGAAAAAAAGTATTGGAAGCCATTGACCGGCTCGGCTATCGCCCGAATGCGGTGGCAAGAGGGCTTGCAAGCAAAAAAACGACTACGGTCGGCGTCATCATCCCTGATATCTCAAGCATTTTCTACTCTGAACTTGCGCGTGGAATTGAAGATATCGCGACGATGTACAAATATAATATTATTTTAAGCAACTCGGACCAAAATCTTGAGAAAGAACTGCATCTGTTAAATACGATGCTTGGCAAACAAGTGGACGGTATCGTATTTATGGGCGGCAACATTACGGACGAGCATGTCGAAGAATTTAAGCGCTCTCCTGTGCCGATCGTCTTGGCGGCATCAGTGGAAGAACAGGGCGAGACGCCTTCTGTCGCCATTGATTATGAACAGGCGATTTATGATGCCGTTAAGCTTTTCATTGATAAAGGGCATCGCGATATTGCATTCGTCTCCGGACCGATGCAAGAGCCGATCAACCGTTCGAAAAAACTGCAAGGGTACAAACGGGCGCTTGAAGAAGCGGCGATTCCGTTTAACGAGCAATTCGTAGCGGAAGGCGATTACACCTATGATTCCGGTATGGAGGCGCTTCAAAGTTTGATGGGCCTTGACCGGAAACCGACGGCGATTCTTTCTGCGACGGATGAAATGGCCCTCGGCATTATCCATGCGGCCCAAGATCAAGGTCTTTCGATACCTGATGATCTTGATATTATCGGTTTTGACAATACGAGATTGAGCCTGATGGTCCGCCCTCAGCTTTCAACAGTCGTGCAGCCTACGTACGATATCGGCGCCGTGGCGATGAGACTTTTGACAAAACTGATGAACAAAGAGCCGGTTGAAGAGCATATCGTCGAATTGCCTCACCGCATCGAATTAAGACAATCAACCAAGTCATAAAAAAACGGAAAAGCAAGCTTCACTCTGAGGGGTGGAATCTTGCTTTTTTACTTGAGTAAGGAGAAGATATGAAACGTTTTGATTATCTGACGCCCGTTGGCTTTATGTTAGGCTGTATTATTGTCGCAATCGGTATTCTGTCAGGGACGGGACTGGCGGGAATCAGTTCATTTTTAGATCTGACTTCTTTTTTAATCGTCACAGGCGGCCTTGCTGCGGCGATCTTTATCAGCTTTCCGCCGAGGGATTTAAAGAAAACCCCTTCTGTTCTGAAACAGGTATTCTCCCGTCAGGATGACAATGTGAAAGAGCTTGTCAGAGTATTTGTCAGCCTTTCGGAGCAGGCGCGCAGGCAGGGGCTTCTGTCTCTGGATGACCAGGCGCGTGAGATCAAGGATCCGTTTTTAAAAAAAGGGCTTTTGCTTGCGATTGACGGCTGGGACGAGGAAACGATCCGGCTGGTGATGGATTCTGAGATCGCCGCGATGGAAGAAAGACACAGAAAAGGAAGACGCGTTTTTGAAAAAGCCGGTGATTTCGCACCCGCCTGGGGAATGATCGGGACGCTCGTCGGACTCGTTCTCATGCTCAAAAACTTAAATGACCCGCATACCCTCGGACCGAACATGGCTGTTGCGCTATTGACGACGCTGTACGGAGCGCTGCTTGCCAACTTGGTATTTATCCCAATCGCGGCAAAGCTTGAAGAAAAAACGGAAAGTGAAATTTTCATCAAACAGGTCATGATCGAAGGGGTTGTCGGCATCCAATCGGGCAAAAATCCCCGCAACCTCGAAAGTCAGCTCGTCGTCTTCAGCTCAAGAGAAGACTGGCGTAAAGGACAGCCTGCGAACAAGAAAAAGGGCGCTGTCCATGAAGCTTAGAAAAGAGCGTTTTGAAAGAAGAAACAAACCGGAACATTCCGGCGGTTCACCGAGATGGATGGTGACGTTCGCTGACTTGATCACGCTCATTCTCGTGTTCTTTATATTGCTTTTTTCGATGTCGCAAATAGACGCGGAAAAATTTCAATCTGCCGTTTCATCGATTCATACAAAAGGCAGCGGGGGTGAACTGGCGTCATCAGACAAAGCAAACGAAAATAAAGAACAGGATTTGCTGTTACAAAACGTGAAGACATACATAAAAGCGCATCATTTGAGTTCGAAATTGACGGCGAAGCGCGATGAGCGCGGAGTGGTTCTTGTGCTGCAGGAGGCCGTTCTGTTTCAGACAGGAAAAGCGGATGTGCTGAAAAACGCCGAGCCGGTTCTGCATCAGATCGCGGTGCTTTTAAAAACAATTCCGAATGACATACAGGTAGAAGGCCATACGGACAGCCGCCGGATTTCCACCTATCAATTTCCGTCAAATTGGGAGCTGTCGTCTGCAAGAGCGGCGAGTGTGATCCGGTATTTTACCGCGAATGAAGACTTTTCCGCCAAACGGTTTATCTCTGCCGGGTATGCGGATACGAAACCTGTGAAGGACAACAAAAGTCCCGGACATATGAAAGAAAACCGCCGTGTAGAAATTGTGATCAAAAAAACGACCTCCTCATAAGGTCGTTTTTTATTTAGTTTTATACCGCTGCTCAGACCGGATGGCAAAAAGTGCTTTTTCCACGGTTTGGGCATTTTTTTCTGAAATTTCTTCTTTGCGGGGAATCGGAGGATATAATTGTTCAGGATCACTCCAAAAAGCGGGCAACGTGCAGGGGGAGTGCTTCTGCCATTTATCAATCCATTTCTGCGGTATGCGCTCCCCGGGATCAATCCCTTTCATCTCAAGCCAAATGCGGCTCCATGCTCTCGGGACGACTCTCCAAATATCGTATCCTCCGCCGCCGACCGCGATCCATCTGCCGCTGCAATATTGATGGGCTAATGAATGAGCGAGCCGCGGGATCTCCTGATAAATGGAGATTGTATTGGACAGGTGTGTCAATGGGTCGTAATAATGGGCGTCCGCACCGTTTTGGGTAAGAATCACATCCGGCTTGAAAAAAGCCGCGATTTCTGAGGCGGCCGTATTGTAAGCGTGAAGAAAGGAATCGTCCTCTGTGAAAGCGTCCAGCGGAATGTTAAAAGAATAGCCGTAGCCCTGCCCGCTTCCTTTTTCCAGTACCTGTCCCGTCCCGGGAAATAAATAACGCCCGGTCTCGTGAAAAGAAACAGTGCAGACATCAGACCTGTCGTAAAACGTAAATTGAACGCCGTCGCCGTGATGGGCGTCTGTATCAATGTATAACACTTTTGCCCCGTAGTTCTTCTGGATGTATTGGATGGCCACGGCGCTGTCATTATAGATACAAAAGCCTGAGGCCCTGCCGCGGAAGCCGTGGTGAAGGCCGCCTCCTAAATTGCAGGCGTGGCTAGCTTGTCCCGTCATGACATAATCAGCCGCCGTTAAGGTGCCGCCCACCAGAAGTGACGCGGCTTCATGCATGCCGGCAAAAACGGGGGTGTCTTCCGTTCCGAGACCGTAGCTTTCTCCTTCTGCGGCAGGGAGCCGGCCCGCACCCGCTAGTTCCACCGCCTGTATATAATCCTCCGTATGAACGAGAGCCAGCTCTTCTTTAGCGGCCGCGCGCGGTGTGACGATATCTCCTTCGTCAAACGCATCCGCCGCCTGAAGCAGATCGTATGTTAAAAGCACACGACGCTGATTGAACGGATGTTCCTGATGAAATTGATACGTCTGATAAGAAGGCGAGTAAACAAAAACGCTGTCTCTCATGGCTGATCCCTCAAATGTTTCGGCCATAAGACATTGTATCCGGCTTCTTGAACGGCACGGATAAAAGGGAGCGGATTCATCGTCTTCACCCGGAAGACGAGAATGTTCGACCCGGCGGACTCATGGGGATAGACGAGCACACTCAGGATTTGCAGCTGAAGATCACGGCACATGCAGCTGAGATCAGCAAGGCTTTTTGTCATATCCGTCACCAGGATTTCCACCTGTGATCCCGGCTGGGCCGCGCCTGTCAGGCTGACGAAAGTCCGGAGCACGTCGGTTTTCGTTAAAATGCCCGTCAGCTTATGGTTTACCGTAATCGGCAGACAGCCGATGCCGTGCTCATAAAAGGAAGCGGATATTTCTTCCACAAAGTCAAGCGGATGGGCGCAGATGACATTGCGCTTCATAATGGTCTCCACTTTGTTTGTCAGAAACGCGCCGCGTTCCTTTTGTTCAAAGCTGCCGGGGCCGGCCTGTTTAATGTCTCTGTCTGTGACAATACCGATGACGTGCAGCTCGTCGTCGATGACAGGGAGATGGCGGATATGATATATCTTCATTTTACGGACGGCTGTTTCAATGGAGTCGTGTTTTGAGACGGTGATGACGTCCCGTTTCATGATTTGTTCTGCAATCATCTTTTTATCCCCTTTGTATGTCAGTCAATACATAAATCGCTGATAAAAACGAAGCCTGTCGAACTGTTCAATTGACTCCTGACTGACGTGCCTGCCGATGCGGGCCATCAGACAATTGGCCGGATGAGAGCTGATTTCCGGTTCATCCGTTGCGAACCAGACAAGACCCCCGGCATTCATCATCTTTTCCATGATCTTTCTGTATTCCCACACATCTTTTTTCATTCCTTTTAAATCCCAATGCCAGTAATATTCCGTCGTCATGATGATGTACCGTTCCATCTGTTCATCCATCATGCTGACTGTCAGCAAAGTTTTTCCGACAGAACAGCCCCTGTAGCCGGGAGCGACCTCGATCGCCCCGAGTTCAAGGAGGTCTTCCATATTTCCGTCAGACCATCGTTCAAGCGGATCAGGATATAAATACGTCACATAGCCGATAATCGTCTGTCCGTCCCTGGCAATAATGATCCGCCCTTCAGGAAGCCCGGCGATCTCGATTAACGCTTTGTGCTGTTCATGAGGAAGGCGAAAGGCTGTCAGGCCTTCATGAAACTCATACTGTGCTAGATCCCCTGGAGGAACGGGCCCTTCTACTAAAAGAGGGCCGGCTGCTGTCTGAATTGATGAAGAATGGTACGTTTTATGATGTTTCACTGATTCACCGCCTGTCGGTTCTTAATAAAAACACATCTCTTTTAAGCATAACAAAATATAAAGCGTTTTCAATAGTGTTGTAATTTATATTTTAAAAATTGAGAAAACTGTGAACATCTACTATAATTAGTCTATAGATAAGCAAAGGGGGATGTTGCATGAATTTGAAAGCGTTGCCGGCGGAAAAGGGGAATTATCATCTGCGAAATTATGAGGAAACGTACCGCAGCTTCGATTGGAAAGAGGTCGAAGCGGCGTTTTCCTGGCATCAGACGGGGAAGCTGAATGCGGCGTACGAAGCGATTGACCGTCATGCCGAATCATTTCGAAAAAACAAAGTAGCGCTATATTACAAGGACGCAAATCGGGATGAAAAATACACATTTAAAGAAATGATGGAGGAATCGAACCGGGCGGGAAATGTACTGAGACGGTATGGAAACGTGGAAAAAGGGGACCGCGTTTTTATTTTCATGCCGCGTTCGCCGGAGCTTTACTTTATCATGCTCGGCGCAATTAAAATCGGTGCGATCGCCGGTCCTTTATTTGAAGCGTTTATGGAAGGCGCCGTCAAAGACCGCCTCTTGAACAGCCAGGCAAAGGTTGTCGTGACAACACCTGAACTGGCCGAACGGATTCCGGCGGACAGCCTGCCCGACCTCGAGCATATTTTCATTGTCGGCGGCAGCAAAGAAACGGGAGATAAAATCATTCATTATGATAAAGCGGCTGAGGGAGAAAGCACGAGACTTGATATTGAATGGATGGACAGAAGAGACGGCTACCTGCTTCACTACACATCAGGATCTACCGGAACGCCTAAAGGTGTGCTCCACGTTCATGAAGCCATGATTCAGCAATACCAGACCGGCAAGTGGGTGCTTGATCTTAAAGAAGACGATATTTACTGGTGCACTGCGGACCCGGGCTGGGTGACAGGGACGGTGTACGGGATATTTGCGCCGTGGCTGAACGGAGCGGCGAATGTGATCGTCGGCGGCAGGTTCAGTCCGGAAAACTGGTACGGCACGATTGAGAAGCTCGGTGTCAGCGTCTGGTACAGCGCTCCGACGGCTTTCAGAATGCTTATGGGCGCCGGGGATGAAATGGCATCCAAATTTGACCTTACTTCACTTCGTCATGTCCTGAGTGTCGGAGAACCTTTGAACCCCGAGGTCATCAAGTGGGGACATAAAGTATTCGGCAAGCGCATCCACGACACGTGGTGGATGACAGAAACGGGCGGACAGCTCATCTGCAATTATCCTTGCATGGAGATCAAGCCGGGTTCAATGGGGAAACCGATTCCGGGAGTGGAAGCGGCGATCGTTGACAATCAGGGAAATGAGCTTCCGCCGTACCGAATGGGGAATCTCGCCATTAAAAAGGGCTGGCCGTCGATGATGGATTCCATTTGGAACAACAAAGAGAAATATGATTCTTATTTCATGCCGGGCGGCTGGTATGTTTCCGGAGATTCTGCTTATATGGATGAAGATGGTTATTTCTGGTTCCAAGGCAGAGTCGATGATGTCATCATGACATCCGGCGAGCGCGTCGGCCCGTTTGAAGTCGAAAGCAAACTTGTTGAACATCCGGCGATTGCCGAAGCCGGCGTCATCGGAAAGCCGGACCCTGTCCGGGGAGAAATTATTAAAGCGTTTATCGCGCTCAGAGAAGGGCATGAGCCATCCGATCAGCTGAAGGAGGACATTCGCCTCTTTGTAAAACAGGGGCTTGCCGCGCATGCCGCACCGCGGGAAATTGAATTCAAAGATAAACTTCCGAAAACACGGAGCGGAAAAATCATGAGACGTGTGCTGAAGGCGTGGGAGCTGAACCTGCCGGCAGGCGACCTGTCCACAATGGAAGATTAAAGACGGCGTTGACATCGTATCTTATTTATGTTAAAAATGAGTAAGCTTCATACGAAAAGGTTTTGATTGAGACAAGTAGGATATCTGATTGTTCAAGAGAGCTGATGGCCGGTGAAAATCAGCACATAAGATATGCCGAATACACTCATGAACCGCTTTTGCGAACAAAGCTATTCCAAGGCTTTCAGTAGTGAAAGAACGGACACGGTCCGTTATCAAAAAGAGTGATAAAAGCTTTTTTATGCTTTTATTAGTAGGGTGGTACCGCGATTATATCGTCCCTTCGTTTTAAACGAAGGGGCGTTTTTTATTTTCATAAACAAAGGAGCAGACAAAATGACTAACTTATTAGAGGATTTATCATTCCGCGGCTTAATCCAGCAAATGACGGATGAAGAAGGACTGAATAAACAGCTGAACGAAGAAAAAATCCGTTTATACTCAGGGTTTGACCCGACGGCTGACAGCCTGCACATCGGACACCTTCTGCCGATATTGACACTGCGCCGTTTCCAGCTTGCAGGCCACCATCCGATTGCGCTTGTAGGCGGCGCGACGGGACTGATCGGCGATCCGAGCGGCAAAAAAGCGGAACGTACGTTAAATACTCAGGATATCGTTGTCGAATGGTCGCAAAAAATTAAAAATCAGCTTTCCCGATTTTTAGATTTCGAGGCCGGAGAAAACCCCGCTGTCATAGCGAACAACTTTGACTGGATCGGAAAGCTGAGCATTATTGAATTTCTCCGTGACGTGGGAAAGAACTTCGGAATTAACTACATGCTTGCGAAAGATACTGTAAGCTCAAGAATTGAAACCGGAATTTCTTACACGGAATTCAGCTACATGATCCTGCAATCCTACGATTTTCTGAATCTGTACAGAGAAAAGAACTGCAAACTCCAAATCGGAGGCAGTGACCAGTGGGGCAACATCACGGCCGGTCTTGAACTGATCAGAAAATCAGAAGAAGAAGGGGCGAAAGCTTTCGGTCTTACCATTCCGCTCGTCACAAAAGCTGACGGCACGAAATTCGGCAAAACGGAAGGCGGCGCCATTTGGCTTGATAAAGAAAAAACATCGCCGTACGAATTCTACCAGTTCTGGATCAATACAGATGACCGTGACGTCGTCAAATACTTAAAATACTTTACTTTCTTATCAAAAGAGGAAATTGAAGCTTATGCTGAAAAAACGGAGACGGCTCCTGAGAAAAGAGAAGCGCAGAAACGTCTCGCTGAAGAGGTGACTGTTCTTGTACACGGCCGCGAAGCGCTTGAGCAGGCCGTTCATATCTCCCAGGCGCTGTTCAGCGGCAATATTAAAGAGCTTTCCGCTCAAGACGTCAAGGTAGGATTTAAAGATGTACCTTCGTTTGAAAAAGACCGCTCTGAAGAACTGTCTTTAGTAGACGTGCTTGTGGAATCTAAATTGTCGCCTTCAAAACGGCAGGCCCGCGAAGACATTCAAAACGGAGCTGTTTACATTAACGGCGAGCGCCAGACGGACATCGGGCATCTTCTGACTGCGGAAGACCGCATTGAAGATCAATTTACCGTACTGCGCCGCGGAAAGAAAAAATACTTCCTGATCACGTACTGAAAATAAAAAGCAGTCCGGCCGCTCAATGCGGCAGGCTGCTTTTTTATGTTTTGTGAATACTGCACGGGGAAATGAGTACAGTACATAGTATAAGCAAAACAGGGAAGGGGTGCTGCGCCGTGAATTTCATGTTTACCATCGCAAAAGAAAGATTGCAGCGGGATCATTGGGAACAGCAGCAAAGCATAAACGCCGAAGCCAAAGCCGAGGAATCAGAGACGGAAGAAGAAAATCCGACATCATAAAGGGAAAGCCCCCATTCTGCGGAATGGAGGCTTTTGATTGTCACCATATCAGCCTGACGGCGGCCATCAGCACGACTCCTGTGATGACCGTGATGGATAAGCTTTTTGTCCGTATCGCGCAAAGCAATGTCGGGATGAGAACGATCATTGCTTTCCAATCAAAGGTCAAAGCGCTGTTTGTTTTCACAATCATGCTTTCCGTTACCAGAGCCGTCAAAATACAAAGCGGAATAAAGGAGAGCCATTTTAAAGCCAACTCAGGCATCTGAATGTTCCGGACAAATATAAACGGAACAATGCGCGGCACAAGTGTAACAATCATGCAGCCGAGTATAATCCAGATCATTTGTGTGCTGATGCTCATTTGTCCGTCACCACCCCGATCGTTGCCACAATCACGGTTGAGACGATGACCGCGATGTGTGACGGGACGAAATACGATAACAAGACCATAAAAATGATCATATAGAGTATTAAGGATAGGTTGTGCTTCAGCTTTTCCGACGCGGACGACTGCAATTGCAGCACAAGCAGCGCCGCAAACATAGCGGGCAAAGCAAAGTCCAGGCCGAGCGCGTAAGGATCAGATATCCATTGTCCGAGAAGCCCGCCCATCACGCAGGAAATAACCCAGCACATGTAAGCGGTTATATTGAGGCCGTTCATCCACTTATCGTATAACCTGCCGTTCTGAGCCGCTTTGTTCACCGCTACCCCGAAAGATTCGTCAGTAAGCAAAGCCCCGAAGCCGATATTTTTCGCCAAAGAGTATTTCGTGAAATACGGCGCGATGGTCAGGCTCAGCAGAAGGTGCCGCAGATTGACGATAAACGTCGTTAAAATAATGGCGGAAATCGGACTCCCGGAAACAAGGAGCGAGCAAATAATAAATTGGGCGGCGCCGGCATAGACACACAAAGATAACAAACAAATTTCAAGAATGCTTAGATGAGAGGCAACGCCAACGATGCCGAAAGCAAAACCGATGCTCATATAGCCCAGCAGCGTAGGCACACAATCCCGCACCCCCTGTAAAAACGTATCGTTCATTTCCCGGGAAACGGCGGTTTTTTGCACTTCTGTGTTAATCATTTTTTATACTCCTTTCATAGAGATTATAATGATAACGACTAATGAAAAAATCAAAGAAAATACGGTTCACATTTATATGAACCGATTTCCGGTGACGACATGAAATAACGAATGGTTTTGTTTCATCAGGCCTTCAACTTTCTCAGCCCCTACTTCTTTCACAAGCTCCGCGAACATCAGATCGTGCCTCATATATTCCATAGCCACGAGAACGAGAGCGGGATCTTCTGATTTAATGGCCCAGGCATTCGTCTGCGGAGAAAAATTGGCGATTAAGACTTCTTTATTATCGCGGGCAGCTATCGTTAATCTTCCGCCCATCCGTTTCTCCGCCACTTCAGGAGACATATTATGATTTGTCGTATTTCCGAGCTTCACTTCCGGAGGGCCGAACACAATCGAAAAGACGGGCAATTGTTCGGCGGCGCGTTTGTTAGCGGCTTCTTGAATAAAGGGAATCTGCTGTTCCCAGACAGACAGCCACAACTCTTCCTCGGCTTTTTCAATCATATCCTTCATCTCATTGATGACATGATCATTCGTGCTGATGCGGCGGATGACATTCATCTCCTGCTCGCTTTCCAGTGCCAATAACTTTTCCTCAAGGTAGCCGAATGAACTCTCGAAATCATGCCGGAGCCGGTCGATTAATTCCTTTCCGGCAAGCGGAGCATATGTAACCGGATCAGACGGCACAATATGGACAGCGCCTTTATCAACTAATTTCCCCAATACTTCATAGATCATTGAGCGGGGGACGCCTGACCTTTTGCTGATTTCATATCCGGTAACAGGCGAGTGTTTCAACAAGCCGATATATGCTTTACATTCATATTGAGAAAATCCAAACTTCTGTAATTCTTTCAGAACATCCTCCATAAACATCCTCCATAAACATCCTCCGTAGTGGTTATTCATGAAACTACTATAATGTAAGCGGTTATATCTTGTCAATGGGACTTGAGTGCTGAAAGAAAGATGCGCCTGTTTTGTCGCTTTCCAACTTAGTTTATGGTGAGTTACATGTATGGCTTTTGTGAAAAACGTTGCCGTAGACCCACACGAATGCCGTTTGATACGATAAATTCAAGAAGTTAAAAAGAGGAGGATCACGGTGGAAAACACCTCTAAAATCGCTTTTTTATCGGTTATAAGCAATTCCCTGGTCGTCATGCTCAAAATAGTGGTGGGGATCATAACCGGATCTGTCGCGATACTTTCTGAAGCCATTCATTCTTTTTTAGATTTGATCGCCGCCTTCATTGCCTTTATCTCCGTCAGGATTTCAAAAAAGCCGGCTGATACAGGGCATCCGTACGGTCATGGAAAAGTCGAGAATCTGTCGGGGACTATCGAGACGATTCTGATTTTTGCGGCAGGGATTTGGATGATATATGAATGCGTTCAAAAACTGGTGAACCCGGCGCCGGTTCATCTGCCTGTATTGGGAATTGTTGTGATGCTTGCGGGGGCTCTCATTAATTTGATCGTTTCGAAGTTCGTAAAAAGAGAAGCCGAAAAGGTTAATTCCGTGGCAATGAAATCAAATGCCCTGCATTTACTGACTGACGTGTACACATCATTAGGCGTAGCGGCAAGCCTTTTGGTCGTTACCGTAACGGAGTGGTACATACTTGATCCCATTATAGGTATGGTGCTGGCGGTGTATATCATATATGAAGCGTTTAAGTTAATGAAAGAAGCATTCCCGCCGCTGATTGATACCCGTTTGTCGGAAGAGGAAGAAAAAACAATTTTAAAGATTATTGAAACATTTCAACAGGAATTTATTGAAATTCACGATTTTCGTACAAGACGCTCCGGCCCGCAGGAGTATATTGATTTTCACCTGGTCGTAGCCTCTCACGTGACGATTAAAGACGTGCATGACCTGTGTGACCGCATTGAAAGAGATATTACGAATGAATTCAAACAAGCACAGGTAATGATTCACCCCGAGCCGGAGAGCGAGAGGAAGAAATAAATCGATCTTAAGTTTGCGTTTGTTCCCGGCAAAATGCCTGCAAAAGGCCCGTTCCCACGGGTCTTTTTGTTGTATAAATGACTATTTCTCGCTCATATGAGAGATAAGCTTATACACGTGAGGGGTTCATTTCATACGTTATGTTGTAAAGAAAAAGGGAGGTGAACAGAATTGAACGCTATTTCTGTTAAAGAAATTGAACATGGAGTTGCCGTTGCGGAAAGAGAAGGTTTAGGGGAGTATTTATACCAAGAACCGGTTTCTAAAAAATGTTCGCGCCGTTCCCGCAGCAGAAAACGGACACACCGTTCTCGCAGCAGAAGACGGACGCATCACCGGACACACCGTTCCCGCAGCAGAAGACGGACGCATCACCGGACACACCGTTCCCGCAGCAGAAGACGGACGCATCACCGGACACACCGTTCCCGCAGCAGAAGACGGACGCATCGCCGGACACACCGTTCCCGCAGCAGACGGTCTCATCAAAAACGTAGCCGCAAACGCTGTTTTAAATGCTGACTGCAGACTCTATTACAAGTAACGGGGATCTGCTATAATGGCAAGAGAACTGCATAAAAGATCCAGTATCATCATCTGCGGACACTGAACTGACAACATGGCGCTGTTTGTTCGTGTCCGTTTTTTATGTCAAAAAAGATGCCGGAGGATAAAAAGGAAGGGATGACGCCGAATGAAGCTGAATGAGGATTTTTATAACTCTGAAGGAAAGACAGTCTCTTTGCCAAACATAAGCAGCAAGCTTTTGCATATCACGGACAGCGGGCATATCAGCGTTGACTTCATCAGCATAAGCAGGCTGCGGAAGGCTTCGAAAATCGCGATCTTAGGTGACAGCGTCGCCCGGGGGCTGCGTGCGGAATACGGCTTTGGTGACATTCTGAAAGACCGGACAAACGCTGAAATAACCAATCTGTCTGTCAGCGGCGTTAATATGAGCAACAACGGAAGCGATAACATTTATCAGCAGGCGCTTAAAACAAAGGGACATGATGTCATCATTGTCCAGGGAACAGATGATGATTGGTGCAACCACATTCCCATCGGCACAGATGAAAAAGATATCACCACGTTTTACGGAGGCTTCTGCCAAGTGATCCAGCAGCTGCGGAGCGGAAATAAAGGCGCGAGCATCATTGTGGTGACCCCAACGAGACAAGCCAAAATGTCAAAAGGAAAAATCGTCCGCCGTGATACTGATAAAAATAAACTGGGCCTGAAGCTGGCTGACTATGTGAAAGCCCAAAAAGAAGCCTGCACACTCCTCTCTGTACCGTATGCCGATCTGTTTGATACTGATCTCATCGACCCGTATAATCCCGCTTTCCGCAGCATGTGCATGTCAGAAGGTCTTCATCCGAACGAGAAAGGGCATCAAATCATATTTCAGGAAATCTGCCGGAATTATTATTACTATTATGGGTAACACAGCGCTAACAGATTATTTTCGGCTTTGCTTTTCTAAAAGCTCAATTATTCTTTGAGATGCGTGTTTTTGCGCTCTCAAAAGCGAGACGATATTACCGGTAAAACCGATTAAAATGATAAGCAGCAAAATGATCATCCACATAGCGAACCTCCCGTCGAGTGTTGAAAAACCCACTCTTTATTTTACTTATTATGGATGGGGAGAGAATAGGTCTAACTATTGGGATTTCTTTATAAATCCATAAAAAAATGAACAGACTGAACGGGTCTGTTCATTTTTATTCGCTTATTTCAGCAGGTTCAATGATTCGCGATTAAAGGCTTCCAAATCGTCAGGCGTTCTGCTCGTTACGATGTTATGGCTCACGACGACTTCTTCATCTTTATAATGTGCGCCGGCATTGATTAAGTCTTTGCGGATGCTGCGGAATCCCGTGATATCTTTTCCTTTAAGAAGATCGGTATCAATCAGCAGCTGCGGGCCGTGGCAGATCGCGAAAACGGGTTTCTGATTTTCCACGAATGCTTTAGTGAATTCACCCGGGCGGTCATCTCCGCGCAGAAGATCCGGTGAAAAGCCTCCGGGAATCAATAACGCATCGAATTCCTTGGCGTCTGCGTCTGAGATCGCTTGATCGATCTTTACTTTCTCACCGTGCTTGCCCGTCACTTCTTTCCCTGCTTCCAAATCTATTGTCACCACACTGTGGCCCGCTTCTTTAAATGCTTCCGCCGGGCTTGTATATTCAATATCCTCAAATTGATCTGTCATCAGAACTGCGATTTTTTTGCTCATACATCATGCCTCCTGTGAATTTGTATATGACAAGAATATCAGGCAGATTCCCGCCTCACAACGTATTTGCTTATGAAAAAAGACCCCTCTGAAAAAGAGGAGCCAAAAGGTACGGAGGTCTGCTTAAACTTACGTGTTTAACCTGAGATAAGGCAAGAAATCGAACCAATTACTTTTTGCGTCTTTTTTTCTGCTTTTTACACCCGCATTTCCCCGGATCGCCCGGATCAATGACTTCGTGAATTGTTTCTTCCTTATAAACGTGGCGGGGAACATAACGGATATGCTCTCTGTTAATGTGTTTGATGGGATGGACGTAAACCACTTCTTTGTCAGTATACTTGTCAGTCACAATATACTTAGGGTCACAGTAATACACTTTCGATTTTTTACCCATTCATCTCACCTCCCGTACTTTATTAAATGCTGACAAGGAGGATTTTGCATCGGACAAGTACACCATGGCAAGTCCACAATTTTTCAGCTGCAATTTCGTTTTTCTGATTTTTCCTGAATCCGCCTCAAATTGGAACGGCTAACCCTTTTTGAGCGGGGAAATCTATAAAAAAGAATTCAAAAACGATTCTTTTCTCAGGTCAATCGAGATGCATACATCTTTAGGGGGATTTCAGAATGCTCGATGAAAAAACGATTGAAATCATTAAAAGCACAGTGCCGGTCTTAGAAGAGCATGGTGAAGAAATCACAGGCCGATTTTATGACCTGCTGTTTCAGCATCACCCTGAGCTGCTGAATATCTTTAATCAGACGAATCAAAAGAAAAAAACACAGCGTACGGCCTTGTCGAATGCTGTGATTGCAGCCGCAGCCAATATTGACCGGCTGGAAAACATCGTTCCCGTCGTCAAACAAATCAGCCATAAACACCGGAGTATCGGTGTTAAACCCGAGCATTACCCAATCGTTGGAAAGTACTTGTTAATCGCGATAAAGGATGTGCTAAAAGACGGGGCTGCTCCTGAGGTCATTCAGGCATGGGAAAAAGCATACGGCGTCATTGCAGACGCTTTTATCGGAATTGAGAAGGACATGTATGAACAAGCGGAAACGCAAAAAGGCGGCTGGAAAGACTATAAGGCGTTTAAAATTGATAAAAAGGTAAAAGAAAGCAAGGAGATAACGTCGTTTTATTTAAAACCGGAAGACGGACAAGTTCTCCCCGAGTTCAAAGCGGGACAGTATATCAGTGTAAAAGTATACATTCCGGACACGGGTTATACGCATATCCGCCAGTACAGTTTGTCGGATGTATCCGGTAAGGATTATTACAGGATTTCCGTGAAAAAAGACGGAATTGTTTCTTCATATCTGCATGACCAATTACACGAAAAGGATTCAATTGAGATCAGCGCTCCGGCCGGGGATTTCGTATTAGACCCTGATTCCAAAAAGAATCTGGTTCTCATCAGTGCCGGTGTCGGAATTACCCCGATGATCAGCATGTTAAAGACGGTTGCCAAAACCCAGCCGCAGCGAAACGTTCTCTTTATCCATGCGGCAAGGAGCGGAGAGTATCATGCGTTGCGGCATGAAGCTGAAGAAGCCGCGGAACACTCATCCGTTGACACCCTCTTTATTTACAGCGAGCCGTCCGAACAAGACCGTTCAGAAAACATTCGTTTTCGGGAAGGCCGGATTGACAAACAGCTGTTAGAAGAAGTGATGACAGATAAAGATGCTGATTTTTACCTGTGCGGATCACCGTCATTCATTAAAGAAATGAAAAAGCTGATTTCTGAATTCAATACACCGCCGGAATCCATTCACTATGAATTATTTGAACCGCAGCTGAGTATGGTGTGATTGGAGAAGGAAGGGCGATGATTTTAATGTATGAAGCACCCGGATTGGGTGCTTTTTTATTTATTCTAGATAACAGAACGAACAGGGAATTAGAGCGGGGTGTCCTGTCGATGGCTGCCGCTGAGTACGTTGTTTTGGATAATATAGGAACGCACACGCTGAGGAAAACATTCGGGTACCATTTTTACAGGCAAACAAAAGACGTTGCCATGTTGCAGGAGATTTTTAATCACTCAGACCAGCGGACAACCCTTCGGTACATTGGAATTAACCGATACCATGAACAACGCCAGAAAGAAATCCAAAATATAAGCAGGCTCATCTCATAAACAAGATGAGTCTTTTTTTTGCATATTTTTATTGATTCCCTTCAAAAAGCAAATGTGGAATTCATTTTGTAGGGATATTGCTTGAAAACAAGGGTGGCAAGGGCTGACGCACTTCGGGCAGTTGCACAGTATATAACATATGGGTAATTCGTGGATAATGTGGATACTTCCTGTAAATGTTATATAATAGGGGAAAAGTTTAGGAGTGAAAAATTTGAACTTTGATACGAAGTATCTTATTAGGTGGGGAATACCAGGATGGGTATTCATTATGTTAATAAGCTTGCCAATCTTATTTTTATATCATAATGAATTACTTAAATTAAAAATAGATATATCCAAGACCTTGGGTCTTTTTGTATCATTAGCTTTTTTCGGAGTAACTATCGGATACATAATGCAACAAATTCACTTTTCTAGTCGGTGGTCTAAAAATAAACAAATCATAGATGAAGCTGCTAGAATGATAAATGCTGTTGAGGAGCACGTTAAGGGTGTAAGTCTGTTTGAGTGGGGCGAAAATCATCATCAAGATTATTATGTATTTGAATATGTTTGGCATAGGGGGTTATTGAGATTAAAAGATGCTCAAAGAGATTATGTAGCTGATCGATATAGGCATATACTTAGCACAATTCATAGTTTAGGTACTCTTAGAGTTTCTCTGGTGATTTCCTTTGTGATTAATTTGGTCACTTTAACAAAATATAATTTTGATAGTTATTTTAATTCAACCTTAAATCCAAATATGTATATATTCAATTTAGTTATATTTATAATTTATCTTGGACTTATAGGTTGGTTGTTTAAAGTAGTATCAAAAGGTTACGAGCATTATTCAGCTAACTTAAATGCGTTTCAAGGTTATTTTTTGAACGAGCTAATAAATTGGGGTACTCTCAAAGAAAATAAGCAACAAGAGGAAGAGGAAGAAGTAGAAGCCAGTTATTAAAATGGCACAAACTTGGCAGAATAACGGCACACCATTTTCTTTTAAGTGAGGTATTATGGTAATAGGTAATAAATTTAAGAAGGTTCTCTGGTTCTCAAGAGAGCAGATAATAATTATAGTATTCTTCTCGATCCTATGAGAAGAGATTATAGGAGGATTAGTATGAAAATAAAATCATTATGGATAGTGGTAAAGAATATGTAACAGTGAAATTTGAATCAAAAGAAGACTTAGCGACTAAATTAGGACAATCATCAGATGAGGTTTTGTATTTTTCTGTAGATGATGAAGAAAAAATATATTTGAATGCAGAACACGTCTCCTCTTTTGAAATTCTAGATTAGCATCCTTCGGGTGCTTTTTTTGTTGCATACAATCGAAGGATTTCAGGGGAAAGGGAGGACTACTGCGAACAGCATAAGAGAACCACGCAAGCCTATGACCAATACCGGGAATCATCAGCTGCCAAACGGGGGTATAACAGCAAGTGGAGGCAGTCGCGCGCTGGTTACCTGTCCAAGCATCCGTTATGTGCTGTCTGCTTAATGCAAGGAAGAAGAACCCCGGCGACAGTTATCAATCATATCGTTCCGCATAAAGGCGGCATGAACCTCAAGTAAATGGGCCCTTATGCGCCTCGTGTCATGGCCGGTAGACAGCGACGGAGGATGGAGGATTTGGGAACAGAACATCAAATGAAAGAATGTACAAAATCCCCAAGACTAAAAATTAAATTCTTTTGCGTACACTTAACTTCATCTGTTTCGATGTTATTGTCTTCACTGTTATATACCGAGCATAAAAGAAAAATGGGTAAAAGCAAATTTGTGAAGCTTGTGTGTTTTAAAAAAGATAGGAGGATGTAACCCCTCCTATCTTCTCATTCTTCCTATCCTGATTAACTCCCCAATTATAGCTCCAACTATAAAGATAATTAATGGAATTGGAGTGAATTTATTACCCAAAACAACCATGTAAACAAAATAACAAGCACATAAAACAAGGAACAGAAGGATATATCTCTTTAATATCCTGTTAATACTAGATGTTGCCTTTTCTTGTTGCATATTTTCTCACCTCGTTTTTATGGTCGGCAAGTTGATGGGATTGGCCTGCTTCCAAAGAATTTGGGACTGTCTGCCGTTTTAAGGACTTTCTTTCTTTTAGAGTCTTCGTAGAATTTTGTTCTATTAGCATAAGGGTATGCGCTGCATTTAAAGGCATAACGGTATTGGAATACTGTATAGTATGCAGTTGTTTGGGTACCTGCTAAAAACGCTACAATAGCGAATACTACGTTGTAAGGTGTTTTTGTTAATGTTGAAATAGCTGTGGCTGCCACACCGACAGAAACGCCTTTTAAATTGTATTTATAATTGTATTTCCCCATGTATTTTCCACCGGGCGGTATCTTCATAGTTGACATATTAGAAGAAGAAAATACCCCATCTTCCTCCATAGTAAGGTTAAAATCGACCTCACCGTTTTTATAAAGTGTGTTTGTTTCGTTGTTATATTCAAATTTTGTAACTGTCCCATTTTCCTCAGTAACTTTAGCTTTATTCACAGCTGGGTCAGTAAAGTCGTAAGAATAGACATACTTTTCCCCATCAATCTCAAAAACATTCTCACCTACAGTATCATTTGACATTGATGCAGGGATGTTCAACATTTCATTGCTTTCTGCTTTGGCTTTAAAGTTAGGCATAATACCAACAACCAATGCAGTGACCAAAAACAAAAGTAAAGCTGACCTGAATTTCTTCAAACAATCACACTCCCTATTGTATATTCGTTACGACCCAAATTATACCGGGATTGTTATTTTTTAAGAATAGGGACAGCGAAGTGTAAATTCGACAATGGAGATAAATAGTCCGCTATAATACCGTTCTGAAAAAGTGGGTAAATAGCCTTTTTTTGAAATTGCGCGATGTCGAAAGAGAAAATTGCGCGATGTCGAAAAAAACTTCTATTAATTACATTTTATGTTAAAGGTATGCTGGAATATTATTTGAGAAAATTTAGAATATTTGTAGAAAGAGGGGTTTATCGTATGAGTAAACTGGCTTCTGAAAAAGTTGCAAATATATTAAATGATTGGTATATCGCGATAAAACAACAAGACGTCGAGTCTGCTGAGAAATATTTTAAAGAGATCAAACCGCTTTTAGATGAAATGGGAGACGAACCGATTAATTGGTGTATAGAGGATTTATAAAAAGCGCAGATACTCTGCGCTTTTTTATTTAAGTATTTTCCGAATCATTCGCAGCCCGTTTTTGGAAGAAGGATAACGGAAAGCGAAGTCGAAGCGGTTCGTTTGTTTGACGACGCTTTTTTTGTGCGTAAACGTGTTAAAGCTGTCAAATCCGTGATAGCTGCCGATGCCGCTTTCCCCGACGCCGCCGAATGGCAAATACGGCGTCGCGACGTGCATTAACGTATCATTGACACAGCCTCCGCCAAACGACAGATTCTCTAAAACAGCGCGCTCAGTTTCTTTGTTTGTGGTGAAGAGATACAGAGCGAGCGGCTTTGGGCGCGATTGGACTTTCTCGATGACTTCATCGATATCACCGTATGTAAACAGCGGAAGAATCGGCCCGAAAATCTCCTCCTGCATCACTGGAGAGTCATCCTTCACTTGATCTAGAATCGTCGGCGCTATTTTGTGGTGATCAGGATTAAATTGTCCGCCTGTAAGCGGGACGCCATCATTCAGAAAGCTGAGCAGCCGCTGATAGTGGCGTTCACTGACGATTTTGCCGTACTGCGGATTTTGTTCAGGCTGAGGGCCGTAAAATTCGCTGATCGCACGCTTCATTTCTTCTGTGAGCTTCGTTTTGATATCTTGGTGGACAAATAAATAATCCGGTGCGATGCAGGTTTGCCCTGCATTTGTAAATTTCCCGAAGACGATGCGTTTGGCGGCAAGCTGTATATCAGCATCCTTATGGACAATGCAGGGACTTTTGCCGCCGAGCTCCAAGGTAACGGGAATTAATTGTTTGGCGGCGGCCTCCATGACGATTTTTCCCACGGCAACGCTTCCAGTGAAGAAAATATAGTCAAAGGGCTGCTGTAATAACACAGTGCTGACGTCGGGCCCGCCCTCCGCCATAGCGACATAGTCACTCGGAAAAACGCTGCTGATGAGTTTGGAAAGAACAGCGGAAACCGCCGGCGTATATTCTGACGGTTTGAGAACGACCGTGTTTCCCGCTGCAATGGCTCCAATCAACGGAGAAAGCGCCAGCTGCAAGGGATAGTTCCAAGGCGCAATCACCAAAACGGTTCCATATGGCTCAGGGATAATGATGCTTTTCGAGCCTAGGTGAGTCAGAGGCGTTTTGACTCGTTTCGGTTTGATCCATTTTCCCAGCCGCTTCATCACAAAACTGATTTCCTCCAGTACAATTCCGATTTCTGTCGTGTACGACTCCTGTTCGGATTTGTGGAGATCCTGATAGAGAGCGGCTGTTATATCGGCTTCTTGTGTTTTGATGGCTTGTTTCAGCTTTTGCAGCATGTTCAGTCTCGTTTCTAGCTGTCTCGTATGCCCCGCCGCAAAATAGGCTTTGTGCTTGCTGACGATAGAGGGGATGCTGTTCATTCAGTCGCTCCTTTTTTGTAAGGTATGATGATTCATTATGTAAAAAATCGCTTCTTCTTGTCAAATGGGTTTTTCTAATGTACATGTAGCTGAAAAGCCAGTTGGCACATAAAAAAAGCCCCTGTCCGGGGCTTTTTTTAATAAAGAGAGGGAGCATCTGTCCATTATTCTGACAGCCCAAAAGAAAAACCCCGGAAACATTGTCATTACAACATGTCCGGGGTTTAATCCAATGCTCTTTAAAGAGCGTTTTACTTAACGGGAGTAGAACTCAACGATAAGCGCTTCGTTAATTTCCGGAGCAAGCTCAGAGCGCTCTGGAAGACGAGTGAATGTACCTTCAAGCTTTTCAGCGTCGAAAGTAAGGTACTCAGGAACGAAGTTGTTTACTTCTACAGATTCTTTGATGATAGAAAGGTTTCTTGATTTTTCGCGAACACCGATTGTTTGACCAGGTTTTACTTGGTAAGACGGAATGTCAACGCGGCTTCCGTCAACAAGGATGTGACCGTGGTTAACTAATTGGCGAGCTTGACGGCGAGTGCGCGCAAGACCGAGCTTGTACACAACGTTATCAAGACGTGCATCTAAAAGAATCATGAAGTTTTCGCCGTGTTTACCAGTCATTTTTGCAGCTTTGTCAAACAATGTGCGGAATTGACGTTCGTTTACACCGTACATGTGACGAAGTTTTTGCTTTTCTTGCAATTGCAAACCGTATTCTGATAGTTTTTTACGCTGTCCCGGACCGTGGGGACCTGGTGCGTAAGGGCGTTTTTCTAATTCTTTACCTGTACCGCTAAGAGAGATTCCTAAACGGCGAGACAGTTTCCAAGATGGACCTGTATAGCGAGCCATAATGTGACTCCTCCTTTGGTTTTATTTTGTGGAAAATAAAAACCGTCTGTTCGATCCGACCGTGCACATTTTGTTTTCATGTATCCTCGCTCCAGCAGCAGAGAGTTACACGATACACCTTACAGCTAAGGAACAAAATGCAAACACAGAAGCTGAACAAAAAGGCTGCAATATTTCACACAAAGAACATTATATGATTTTTCTCCGCCGCCGTCAACCATTTCTCCATGAAGAGTGCCGGTTTATGATATAATGTACAAAAATGAGTAGTACATGTTTAGGTGATAAAAATGAAAAAACAAACAATTGATGAAGTGACGGCCTTTCATCAGAAAATGCTTTCTTTTTTCTTAACGAAATCTGAATCCGTCTCATTATCCGACTCGCTGTTATGGCTGGCCTCAGCTCTAGAATCCTGCTTTACATCTCTTTCATTGACCCTTTCACCGGCAGAATCAACACGTTTCACCATAAAAACAGAAGATGAACCGCATTATGCTCCGCTGAAAGAGAGTGACGGCCGTTTTATGATCAGGAATCAGACGTCCGGCAGATCCTTTTATCTGTGCTCGGAAGGCGGGCTGCCGATCCCGGAATCATTGCCTGAGATCGTTACTCAGTTTATTAATCAATCTGTGAGACAAAGCGGGCTGTTTGACAAAACGAAGCATCAGCGGAAAATTCACAGAATGACAGAAATGTTCCATTCGCTTTTGGACCAAAATGAGGTTTTGGAAAAACTGCAGGCAAGTCTGAGTACGGCTTTCCGGTCTTTCCGTTTTTCACTGTTTATCACGCAGGATCAGGATACGGACAGACAGCTTCCCGCAAAAGAATTACATATGGACGGAAAAGATGCCGATCCGTCTGCCCTGAAGGTTTATTTATCGGGGAGACTGCTCAGAAAAGGCAGGTCATCTGCTTATCTGCCGATCAAAGGCCAGCAGGGGACTTACGGGGTTCTGAAGACGGAGGGGCTGCAGGATGCCGTTCTTTCGTGCAGTACTCTCAGTGAAATGCTGCTGCTTGCGGGCGCAGCGGGAAAAGCATTTGAAAATGCGCAGCTCTATGAGCAATCGAAGAAAAGCATTGCGAATCTGGAGCTCATTAATGAAACATCGCGCCAGCTGAATCAGCGCCTCAGACTCACTGATACGATGCGGGAGCTCGCCGCCATTATGACCCAATCGTTTCATGCTGAAGAAGTGGCTTTTTTTCATATTGATCATTTTGAGACGCAAAATCTGCTTCCGGGACATACCGCTTTTTTTAAGACAGAACGTGCGAACCCCTATATCAGCATTGTGAAAGAAAAGCTGTTCGAGGGAGAAAAGGGCGTGTTTATCGGCAGCGGAAAGACTGTATTCGGCGAAAACGGTTTCGGCTCGCTGATGGCGGTGCCGATGATCGAAAATGACACCGTCTTCGGGTTCGCGATTTTATTGAAAAAGGATTTGTATGCTTTTACGTTTGAAATGTATAAACTTTTTCAAGCGCTCATTCACCATGCGACATTGGCGGTCACGAACTCCATGCTGCGCGACAGGCTTGAGCATCTTGTTCAGACAGACCAGCTGACGGAGCTGTATTCAAGAACCTATTTGGATGAGAAAATTCAATACAGCATGAAAATTCATAAACGGGGTGTATTCATCCTCGTTGATATCGATAATTTCAAAAATATTAATGATACATACGGTCATCAAACGGGAGATTCGATCCTGATTCAGGTGGCCTCCGTTATGAAGAACCATATTCGTGAGCATGATGTCGCTGCGAGGTGGGGGGGCGAGGAGCTGGCTGTCTATCTGCCGAATATCAACGTGTCATCCGGAGAACGCATCGCTAAAAGGCTGGTTCGCGCCATCCGGGAAAATACCGAGCCGCGCGTGACGATTTCCTGCGGCGTTTCCTGCTGGTCAAAGACCGGCCCGATGCCGTTGAAATTGCTCGTTCAGCAAGCGGATGAGGCGCTTTATATCGCCAAACGGAACGGCAAAAACCGGCTGATCATCCATCAAAACAGCACGACGACATAAAAAAGGAGCCGGCCTGCCGGCCGGGCTCCTTTTTTTATCCTAATCGTTTTTCAAGCGTTTCAACAAACTTTGCTAAATAGGTTTCGTCCGTTTCATCAAAACGGTTTTTCACGGGGCTGTCAATGTCCAGCACACCGATCACTTCACCGTTTACGCGGATCGGGAGAACAATTTCTGACTGGGAAGCCGCGTCACAGGCGATATGTCCCGGGAACGCATTCACATCGGCAATCCGCTGCACGTCGCCATTAGAGTAGGCAGTGCCGCATACGCCTCTGCCGAACGGAATGCGCACACAGGCAGGAAGTCCTTGAAACGGTCCGAGCACGAGCTCGCCCTCTTTAGCGAAGTAAAACCCCGCCCAGTTGACTTCATGTAATGAATGGTATAAAAGCGCTGACGCATTCGCGTAATTTGCGATCGCATCCGTTTCATCTTCTGTCATGGCTTCGAGCTGTTTAAGCAGAAGCTGATAACTTTTTTCTTTATCTCCGGATTGTTTTTCGACATGAAACATGGAAAACCCTCACTTTTTCTATAATATCAAACAAAGTTCCGGCCGTTCTGCCGGCATTTGTCGAGAAGTTCTTACAGGAACGGCGCCTTTCTGCTTGAATTGTTACACATAAAGGGGTGAGCCGTATGAAAGTAAGCACCAAAGACAAAATTATTAACGCCGCTGTCCAGCTGTTTAACCAAAAAGGTTATTCCGGCACGTCCGTCCGTGAAATCGCAAAGTCAGCTGATGTAAATGTTGCGCACATCTCCTACTATTTTAAAGGGAAAGGCGGATTAATGGAACATTTAGTTTCCGAGTTTTACGAAGGCTATACTGAAGCGCTGGAAAAAGCCGCCGTCAGTATGAACGGTGAAGACGCGCAGGAACGCATCCTGCGGGTGATTTTCGATATTTTATCCTATCAGCACGATAACCGTCAATTAACGCGGTTTGTATACCGGGAAGTGACGATTGATTCCGTGCTTATCAGGGAAATTATGTCTACTTACTTAATGAAAGAAAAATATATTTTCCAGCTGGTGATTGAAGAAGGGCAGTCACGCCACAGGCGGCTGACGCTGCCCGTGCCGCATTTTATTCTGCAATTGAAATCCCTCTTGATGATGCCGTATCTCCAGCCTCAATATATTACGGAGGTACTCTATATGCAGCCTCATGAGCCGTACTTTTATAAAAGGTATTTTGAAGAGGTGAAGATCTGGATCGAAAGCGTATTCCGACGGCCTGATGCGGCGCTTATGAAGTAATGATGTTTTTGTACGTGTCGTAGGAACTGCCGACATCTTCCGCTTGATGGGCGTCCGACCCGAATATGAGCGGGATTTTTTTTTGCTTCGCCGTCTCAGCCATCCAATCCTCCATGTATACTTCCCCCGCAAACTTCTTTCTGAGCCCGGATGTATTCACATCCAGCTCCATTCCGTGTTCTTTCACGGCGTCAAGACAGCGGGCCGCAAGCTCTCTTATTTGAGGTGACATGCTGTAAGGGAAAAGGCGCGCGAATTTTTTGACGAGCGTGATATGGCCGACCCGTTTTGGCTTAAAGGGGCCGAGCGGTGTTACAATGGAAGAATACACAGTTTCATAGTATTGTTCATATACGGCTTCAACGCTTCCGAATTGTGCGACAAGCTGCTGAAAGGCGTGCTCGTCAAAATCGAGGCATATATAAGACGGACCGGTTTTCAAAAAATGAACGGATAAAATGCCGTCATCCAGTGAGGGGCCGTACGTGTTCAGAAACGCCGCGGTTTCCTCTTCATACCCTGTGATAAAATCGGTTTCTAGCCCAGTCAGAATGCTGATTTGTCCATCGTATTCCTTTTTCAGCTGTGACAGCCGCTCCAAATAAACCTCCATCTGTCTGAGATCCATCGCGCTGTCCTGAAGCGGTACGGGATCTTGAAATGACGGAGGAAGGGGGGCGTGCTCTGTAAATGTGATCGAGTCAAAGCCTCTTTCCAGGGCCTTTTCGACATATTGTTTCAGCGCATCCTTCGAGCCGTGAGGGCAAAAAGGGGTGTGGATATGAGCGTCTCGTTTTTCCATTTGTGTCACTCCATTAAAAAATTGCAGAATCCTGCCGAAATTATGCAAAAAGTTTTTGATTTCTGGTCAAAAAATGTTGGTTACATGGTATCATAATAACAATGAAAACGACAGATTTTCTCAATACATATATTGAAATCTTTCTGAATACATAAAACACCCTGACAGATTAAGAGAACAACAAGGGGGCTCATTATGGAGTTAGTCATCGGATTATTGGTTATACTGCTCGCGCTCTTTGCGGCGGGCTACTTTTTCAGGAAAAAAATTTATACGGAAATTGACCGGCTGGAATCATGGAAGATTGAAATTTTAAACCGTTCGATAGTGGAAGAAATGTCCAAGATCAAACATCTGAAAATGACCGGAGAGACGGAAGAGTTCTTTGAAAGATGGCGCGAGGAGTGGGATGAAATTGTCACAGCCCATCTGCCGAAAGTAGAAGAGCTCCTTTATGATGCCGAAGAGAACGCCGACAAATACCGGTTTAAAAAAGCGAATCAGGTGCTTGTCCACATCGACGACCTCCTCACTGCAGCAGAATCAAATATAGAAGGCATACTGCGTGAGATCAGCGACCTTGTGACGAGCGAGGAAAAAAGCCGCGGAGAGATTGAACAGGTGCGTGAGCGGTATTCAAAAGCGCGGAAAAACCTTCTGGCGTACAGCCATCTCTACGGAGAGCTTTATAACAGCCTGGAGACGGATCTCGACGAAATCTGGAGCGGCATAAAAGAGTTCGAAGAAGAGACGGAAAGCGGCAATTACATCAAAGCGAGAAAAGTGCTGCTTGAACAGGACCGCAGACTGGATCAGCTTCAGACATACATAGATGACGTTCCGAAACTGCTTGCGGACTGTAAACAGACCGTGCCGAACCAAATTGCCAAGCTGAAAGACGGCTACCGGGAAATGACGGAAAAAGGCTACAAATTGGAGCATATTCAAATCGAAAAAGAGCTGGATACACTCACAAATCAATTGAAACGGGCCGAAAACGCGCTACTAGAAGAATTGGATGTCGACGAAGCGTCCGCCATCCTTCAGCTGATTGATGAAACCATTCAATCGATGTATGAACAGCTGGAAGGCGAAGTGGAAGCCGGACAGTCCGTATTAAGCAAAATGCCTGAGCTGATCATCGCGTATGAGAAGCTTGAGGAAGAAAAAGACCGCACAAAAACCGAAACGGAGCTCGTCAAGGAAAGCTATCAGCTGACGGCGGGAGAAATCAGCAGGCAGCATGCCTTCGAAAAACAGCTGGAAACGATCGGCCGGCTCCTTGAGCAGGCGAGAGAAAAGCTTGACGGTGAGCATGTCGCTTACTCGCTGCTGATTGAAGAAGTCGAGGCCATCGAAAAGCAGATGGAAGAGGCTCAGAAAGAACATGCCGAATACCGTGAAAATCTGCAGGCGCTCAGAAAAGAAGAACTGCAGGCGCGGGAAACGCTGATGCATCTTCGGAAAACCATTTCTGACACGGCCCGAATGCTGCAAAAAAGCAACGTGCCGGGAATTCCTGAACAAGTCAAGGACAAGCTCGAGACGGCAAATCATCATATAGAAGAAACCGTCAGCCAATTGGAAGAGCTGCCGCTGAACATGGAGGAAGCCGCCAAACATCTGGCTGAAGCCGAAAAGGTTGTTGAGGAAGTCAGCGAAGAGGCGGAAGATCTTGTGATTCAGGTAAAGCTGATTGAGCGGATCATCCAGTACGGCAACCGCTTCCGAAGCCAGAATCATATTTTATCCGAACAGCTGAAAGAAGCGGAACGGCTGTTTTACGCTTACAGCTATAATGAAGCTTATGAGATGGCGGCAGATGCTGTTGAAAAAGCAGCTCCCGGCGCCGTGAAAAAAATTAAAGCTGATCAATCTGCTTCATAGACGCATAAGCAAAAACTGCACCCTGATGGAAATCAGAGGTGCAGTTTTTTAGTTTCTCACGGAATATAAAAAGCGCCTGCGGCTGATATACATCAAACCGCAGGCGCTGAATGTTACGATTTTGCTTTATTTAATTCGATGGGCGGGCTGGTAAAAAACGTGATAATGCAGCCGATGATCGCTCCGGCAATGCCCGGAAGCACCCAGCCGATTCCCATGCTGTAAAGCGGAAGATTTGCGTTTAAGAATGAATCTAATGATCCGAGCGGAATGCCTGCTGCCTTCAAACCGTCCAAGATACTGAACAGCCCTGTTCCGATCAGGCAGGCGATATAGACTTCGCGTCTTTCCTTAAAGATTTTATCAATAAAGGAAAGGACGATAATGACAATCGCCAGCGGGTAAATGGCTGATAAAATAGGAACTGAAAATGCAATAATCTCAGCAAGTCCGAAATTTGAAATCGCCAGACTGAACAGCGTGACAATCGTAACCACCATTTTGTATGATAAAGCGGGAATCAATTTTGAAAAATATTCGCCGCAAGATGTGACAAGCCCGATGCTTGTCGTTAAACACGCAACGGTGATGGCGGCGCCGAGAACGATGTTTCCCAGTGAACCGAACAGGTAATCAGATGAAGCTGATAAAATCTTTGCGCCTTCGCCGAGCGGCCCCACAGCGTCCGTGCTTGTCGCTCCCAAATAGGCCAAAGATAAATAAATGAATGTCAAACCTGCCGCTGCAATCAGACCCGCTTTAATACAAGCGGCGGCGAGCGCTTTACGCTGGGTGACGCCCCTGCTTTTAACAGCGTTGACGACAACGACGCCGAAGACGATCGAGGCGAGCGCGTCCATTGTTTTATAGCCTTCCAAAAATCCTTTGAACACCGGCGTTCCGGAATATGCCTGATGTACGGCGCCCAGTCCGCCCATCGGAGTGACAATGGCTTTTACGACGATGATTAAAATAATACCGAATTTAATAGGAGTCAAAATCTTTCCGACTCTGTCAACGATTTTGGAAGGATTAAGAGCTAAATAATACGTAATAGAAAAAAAGATCAACGTGAAAATAAATAAAGATAATCTTTCCGGAATGCCGCTTAAAAACGGAACTGCACCGATTTCATATGAAACGGTTCCGGTTCTCGGAATCGCGAAAAGCGGCCCGATTGATAAATAAAGCACAACGGTGAAAATAGTCCCGAATACCGGATGAGCTTTATCGGCAAGCCCTTTTGCGTCTTTGCCCGTTAATGCGATGGCGATAATACCCAAAAGCGGCAGACCTACGCCGGTCAGTAAGAAACCGCCCATCGCTTTCCAGACATTATGCCCCGCCGCTTGCCCGAGCTCCGGCGGATATATCATATTTCCTGCCCCGAAAAAAAGTGCGAAAAGCATGAAACCGATAATAACGGTATCTTTGACAGGTAGTGAGTGTTTCATAAAAATCCTCCTAAATACTATGTTGAAATATTCTGTCAATTAATTGTCAGATAATATAACAAAACGAACATTACTTATTATATGGCAATGTACAGAGAAGTCAATACTCGATTTATTGCGAATTTATATTTACTTTTGTTATGGTAGCATAAATATCATACAATGTACCGTTTTCATTAAAGGAGTAAAAAAATGATATATTTAGACAACAGCTCAACGACCGAGCCGTATGAAGAGGTTTTGGAAGTGTATAAACAGACGAGCAGCCGTTATTTCGGCAATCCTTCGTCTCTGCACCGGTTAGGAACTGAGACGGAACAGCTCCTTGAAGCGGCCGCTCAGCAAATAAAAAAAACCTTGCGTTTAAAAAATTATGATATTGTATTTACATCAGGCGCGACTGAAGCGAATAACGCTGCGTTAAAGGGAGCAGCCTGGGCAAACATGAGTAAAGGAAGACATATCATTGCTTCGGCGATTGAGCATCCTTCTGTGACGGAGACGCTTGATCAGCTGACAGAGCTGTTCGGCTTTGAAGTCACATATCTTCCGGCCGATCAAAACGGCTTCGTCTCTTTGAAAGACGTCAAATCGGCTATCAGGCCGGATACGATAATCGTCAGCGTCATGCATGTCAATAACGAAGTCGGCTCCATTCAGCCCGTAAAGGAAATCGGCGGGTTTTTGAAGCAGCACCGGAATATTCTGTTTCATGTTGATCATGTGCAGGGCATTCATAAAGTTCCGCTGTCTATAGAAGAAGCGGGCATTGACCTTTGCACCGTTTCAGGGCATAAGTTTCACGGCTTAAAAGGGACCGGAGCGCTTATCGTCAAAAAAGGAACGCGGCTCATTCCGCTTATCACGGGCGGCTCGCAGCAAAAAGGCGTCCGCGCCGGAACAGAACACACGGCAGGCGCCGTTTCCCTTGCGAAAGCGATCAATCTTTCCGCGCGTGACATGAACGAGCGGCTTTCTTCCGTGGAGGCTGCCAAGAATGCGCTCATGGAAAGGCTGAGCGGGACGGACGGGGTCGTTATCAACACCCCCGCTGAAAACAGCGCGCCGCATATCATTAATTTTTCCGTTCCGGGCGTGAAGGCGGAAGTGCTGCTGCACATGCTTGAGGAAAAAGGAATATATGTTTCCACAACCGCGGCATGTTCGGCAAGAGAGCACAAACCGAGCCGTGTTCTTCTGCAGATGAATAAAGGCGAACAGATTGCATCAAGCAGCATAAGAGTCAGCCTGAACTTCAGCCATACGGCTGACATCACGGAGCCGTTTATGGCCGCGCTGGTACCGGCTGTTCAAAAACTAAAAAAAATGATGAGGTAGCATATGAATTACGATCATATTTTAATCCGTTTTGGTGAAATATCCACAAAAGGAAAAAACAGACGCAGTTTTATTGAAAGATTAAAACAGAATATCCGCCTGGTATTAAAGGATTATAAAAAAGTAAAATACTTTTCAAACCGGGACCGGATGTCAATTACACTTAATGGAGAAAACCCGGAGGAAATTTGTTCCTTATTAAAGAATATATTCGGCATTCAAAGCTTTAGTCTCGCAATTAAATGCGAAAGCAAGCTGGAAGACATTAAAAAAACGGCTTTAGCCGCGATAGAAGGCGAATATAAACCGGGGAATACGTTTAAGGTCGAGACCAAACGGGCTTACAAACAGTTTGAATTAGATACGAATGCGATGAACGCTGAAATCGGCGGCCACATTTTGAAAAACACGGATGGATTAACCGTCGATGTGAAACATCCCGATATTCCGCTTCGGATTGAAATCAGAGAGGAAGCGACGTTCCTGACCATTCGTAACGAAAAAGGCGCCGGAGGCCTTCCTGTCGGTTCCGCGGGTAAAGCGATGCTGATGCTTTCCGGCGGTTTTGACAGTCCGGTCGCCGGTTTTTACGCGATGAAACGGGGATTATCAGTTGAAGCCGTACATTTCTTCAGTCCGCCGTATACGAGTGAACGGGCAAAGCAGAAAGTCATGGATCTCGCGGGATGCCTCGCGAAGTTCGGCGGCAGTATGACACTTCATATCGTGCCGTTTACAAAGACGCAGGAACTCATCCAAAAACAAATCCCGGAGAACTATACGATGACGGCGACGCGGCGTCTTATGCTGCAAATCGCGGACAGAATCAGAGAAGAACGGAAAGCGCTCGCGATCATTACGGGAGAAAGCCTCGGGCAGGTAGCGAGCCAGACGCTTGAAAGCATGTATGCGATCAATGCGGTGACGGCAACGCCGATTTTGCGCCCTTTAATCGGAATGGACAAAACAGAAATCATCGAGAAATCAAAAGAAATCGGCACTTATGAAACAAGCATTCAGCCGTTTGAGGACTGCTGCACCATCTTTACGCCGCCAAGTCCGAAAACACGCCCGAAAAAAGAAAAAATCGAGCACTTCGAAAGCTTCGTTGATTTTGAACCGCTGATTGCAGAGGCCGCTGCCGGCATCGAAACCATCACTGTTTACTCGGAGCAGGAAGCTCACGATAAGTTTGCCGGCCTGTTTTAAAACTGTATACAATTACCAAAGTTTTTTTGAATGAAGACATGTGTTTTATCACATTCTATACTCACAAGGAGGTGATACACATGTCACAACAATCAAACAGCGGAAACAGCAACCAGCTTTTAGTGCCAGGCGCTGCTCAAGCTATCGACCAAATGAAGTATGAAATCGCTTCTGAATTCGGTGTAAACCTTGGACCGGAAACAACTTCTCGCGCCAACGGTTCTGTCGGTGGAGAAATCACAAAACGTCTTGTCTCTTTTGCTCAGCAAAGCATGGGCGGAAGCAGCCAGCAGCAGTTTTAATCACAACTTCACATAATGGCTAAGAGAGCGGGGAATTCCCCGCTCTTTTTTCATGAGTATAGATAGAAGGCGGGAAGCAATTTATGCATATTTTTATTGTAATGGCCTATGTTTATGTATAATGGGGAAAGAAAGTGAGGAGTTGTTCGTGTTAAAACGAGAAGATTTAATCGCCCCAAAGAACTATAACCTTGTAAATGAAATCGAAAAGTTCAGCCGTTCCAAAGAGAAGAACGCGCTTATTTGGGAAGATCAAACAGGCGGTAAGAAAGTCTGGACGTATGAAAAATTGATGGAAGAAACGAATAAAATCGGAGCCCGCCTGAAAGGTCTCGGATTTGAAAAAGGCGATAAGCTGATTGTCATGGTTCCGAGAGTGCTTGAAGCGTATGCCGTTTATTTAGCGATCTTAAAAGCGGGGATGGTCGTCATTCCTTGCTCGGAAATGCTGCGCGCCAAAGACCTTGAATACCGGATCAAACACGCCGAAGTGAAAGGCGCTATCGTTTATCCTTCATTTATAAACGCGTTTGACGAGGTGAATACCGAGCAGCTGGTGACATTGTCAATCGGTGAAAATAATGTCGGCTGGAAAAACCTCCTAACGATTGAAGCGGACGGAGACAGTTTTCAAACAGCTGATACAACAAGAGAAGACATGGCGTTTTTGTCCTATACTTCAGGCACGACCGGCCAGCCTAAAGGCGTTGTACATACACACGGCTGGGCCTTTGCCCATTTAAAAACATCAGCCGGTGCATGGCTGGATATTTCTGAAGACGATACAGTGTGGGCCACCGCGGCGCCCGGCTGGCAGAAATGGGTGTGGAGCCCGCTGCTCGCAATTCTGGGAAGCGGCGCGACAGGAGTCATTTATCACGGCAGATTCAACGCCAAGACGTATTTAGAGCTGCTGGAGCGCCATCAAGTAAATGTCTTCTGCTGTACCCCGACGGAATACCGCCTGATGGCAAAAGTGGAGGAGTTGGACAAATATGATCTTTCTGCCCTTCACAGCGCAGTTTCTGCGGGTGAGCCATTAAACCGGGAAGTCATTGACGTATTCCGGAAGCATTTCGGCATTAAAGTGAGGGACGGATACGGCCAAACGGAGAGCACCCTGTTAGTCGGCGTCCTGAAGGACATGGATATTAAGCCGGGAAGCATGGGCAAACCGACCCCTGGAAATCAAGTGGAGATTATAAACGATAAAGGCGAAATATGCGAAACTGGCGAAACGGGCGATATCGCCGTGCATTTGAGCACACCGGCCTTATTCAAGGAATATTATAAAGATCCCGAAAGAACGAAAAAGCAGATTCGCGGAGATTATTTTCTTACAGGAGACCGCGCGAAAAAAGACGAAGACGGCTACTTTTGGTTTGAGAGCCGCAATGATGACATTATCGTCAGCTCCGGATATACAATCGGGCCTTTTGAAGTAGAGGACGCGCTCGTGAAGCATCCGGAAGTGAAAGAATGTGCCGTCGTGGCGAGCCCGGATGAAATCAGAGGTTCAATCGTAAAAGCTTATGTCGTTTTACAAGACGATGAAAAGCGCAGTGACGAACTTGTCAAAGAACTGCAAAACCACGTAAAAACGATTACGGCGCCTTACAAATATCCGAGAGAAATTGAGTTTGTCGAAAGCCTGCCGAAAACGGCGTCCGCAAAAATCAGACGTGTGGAGCTGAGACAGCGTGAAGAACGGCTGAAGGCTGATAAAAAAGCATAATACAGGATAAAGGGTGAGCGGGGATGAAAGCGATTTGGCACGGCGGCACCATCTATACAATGCTGGACAAGAATCATGTCACTGAAGCCGTTTATACCGAAGAAGGCGTCGTCAGGCAGACGGGCAGCTTCCGGGAGCTCCAAGGAACATACGGTGCGCCTGATACGGAGGAAATCGATTTACATGGAGCTGTGATGTTCCCGGGGTTTACGGACAGTCATATGCATTTAATCGGACACGGGGAAAAACAGCTTCGCCTCGATTTGTCGCAGCTGACGTCAAAAGAAGCGATACTGCGGGCCGCAAAAGAAGCAGAGTGTGAATTGGAAGATGGCGAATGGCTGATCGGCGAAGGCTGGGATGAAAATCTGTTTGAGCGGCCGGTTTACGTCACGAAGCATGACCTTGACCCGCTCTTTCCCGACCGCCCCGTCCTGCTGAAGCGGGTATGCCGGCACGCCGCCGCGGTTAATTCAGCCGCATTGCGCGCGGCGGGAATTACAACCGAAACACCTGATCCAAACGGCGGGATTATCGTCCGGGACGGCACCGGTCCGACAGGCCTCCTGCTGGATAAAGCCCAAGAGCTTGTGACACAGGCCCTGCCGCCCGTCTCACTTCACTATGTCAAACGCGCGCTTCAAACGGCGATTACGGACTGCTGGTCAAAAGGCCTGACCGGCGGGCATTCAGAAGATCTGGCATACTACGGAGACGCGTCCGTTCCCGTTGCCGCGTACGAGTCATTAACCGGCAGCGGCCTTTATCCTTTTCGCGCCCATCTGCTCGTACATCACGAAGCCGTCGACAGCTGGAGCGCTCTGGATAAATCGACCGGACCTTATCTGGAATACGGAGCGATGAAAATTTTTGCTGACGGCGCGCTCGGAGGCAGAACCGCTCTATTGAAAAAGGCTTACCATGATGATCCGTCTGTTTCCGGCGTTCAGGTGCATGATGACGAAACCCTTGCCGCTCTTGTTTATAAAGCGAGAGAGAAAGGGATGGAGATCGCCGTGCACGCGATTGGCGACCTTGCATTTGAAAAGGTGCTGGATGTTATCGAAAGATACCCGGCAAAGCCCGGACAGCTTGACCGGCTCATTCATGCGCAAGTATTAGATGACGGATTGATTGAAAGAGCCGCCCGGCTGCCGATCGGACTTGATCTTCAGCCGCATTTTGTGGCCAGTGATTTTCCGTGGGTGATTGACAGGCTCGGAGAAGAGCGGATGAAAACGGCTTTCGCCTGGAAAACACTGCTGTCAAAAGGGCTGCTGTGCGCCGGAGGTTCAGATGCCCCGATTGAGCCGGCCGATCCGCTTCTGGGCATTCAATCGGCTGTGCTCCGTACGAGCAAGCAGCACCCGGAAGGTCCGGCCTATTATGAAAAAGAGTGTCTGACCGTGTACGAAGCCATTCAGCTTTACACGGAGGGAAGCGCGGCCATCATCCATAAAGAACATAGCCGCGGACGGATCGCCCCCGGCTATGATGCCGACTTTACCGTACTCAGCGGTGATCCGTTCAGGACGGACCCGAAAAAGCTTCATGAATTGGAAGCGGTCAAAACCGTCGTCGGCGGCCGTATCGTATATGAAAAAGAGGACAGGCAGTGATGCCCGTCCTCTTTTTTTATGATAAAAATGATCGTTTTACTTTTTCCCAGAAAGAGTTGTCTTTCAGTTTCACCGTTTTGATTTTTTTATCGGATAGTCTAATCTCAACCTTTTTGACATTCCGCGTGCTGAGCGCTTCATTATCAAGCCCGATAATCGGATGCTCATTGCCGTCTTGCACCACCTGCAGTGTCAGCTTCCGGTCTGAGCTTAAAATAAACGAAGATCCGAGTGTACGGTATGTGTTGTTGTTCAACGATGCCAGTTCGGATACCTGCATGCAGGAAATCAAAGGATCAACAACGGCGCCTGAAACAGATTTATTGTAGGCGGTGCTGCCCGTCGGGGTGGAAATGATCATCCCGTCTCCTCTGAACGTCTCAAAATGAAGATCATCAATTAACACATCCATCACAAACGTTTTAATAATGCTTGAACGGATGGAAACCTCGTTTAAACAGTGAAAATGATTGCTGCCGTCCACCGTTACGTGAATGAGCGGGTATTTTCTGACCTCAAGCTGTTCCGCGGTCATGCTGGCCGCCATTTTTTCAGGCTCATCGCTGTGAAAATCACAGTACAAATGGGCTTTCCCTTTTTTAGCGATGCCGACATACAGGCAGTCATCACGGAATCCGGTTTTTCTGACGGCTTGCAGAAATGAGCCGTCGCTGCCGATGCTGGCGATAATTCCGGCATCCTCCGGTTGAGCCGCAACTGTAAAACCGTGCGATTCAGCAAGCTGCTTCAAAGAGCTGACTTGTTCTTTTGTTTCGTTGTTTTGTTTGTGAAAAAAATAAACATTGCGGCGAAGATCGGTCATATCCCCATTCCCCTTTGCTGTCATATTTACGTTTTTCTCCCAGCAGGTATTGTGTTAAAATACCTGTGGCAATAGTGTAACATGTTTCCTGTTTATCCGTTAAGGGAAAGCGCTTCATGAAAAAAATGAATCTTTTTTTACGGGGGAACGTACGAATATTGACAGAAAAGGAGGAGAACAAATGAATGCAAAAAGATGGATTGCGCTCGTCATCGCGCTCGGCATTTTCGGCGTATCAGTCATTGCAAGTGTGACCGTCGGGGTGCTGAAGAATATCGGAGATACAGGGTCTGACTTTGCATCACTGACAGATGACACAGAGGAAGTGACGCTGGATAAGGGCAGCCCCGGCAGTAAAATCGCCGTGCTTGAAGTGGACGGCACGATTGAGGATAACGGCGGGTCCGCTGGCCTGCTCAGCTCAGGCGGATATGATCACAGATCATTTTTAAAACAGGTTGAGCGTGCGAAAGAAGACAAAAGCGTCAAAGGAATTGTGCTGAAAATCAATTCCCCTGGCGGAGGCGTGTACGAAAGCGCGGAAATACATAAAAAACTGGAAGAACTAAAGAAAGAAACGAAGAAACCGATTTATGTATCCATGGGTTCCATGGCGGCATCGGGAGGCTACTATATTTCAACGGCCGCCGATAAAATCTATGCTTCACCGGAAACGCTCACGGGTTCACTGGGCGTCATCATGGAAAGCGTCAATTATTCCAAGCTCGCCGATGAACTCGGCATCAAGTTTGAAACCATTAAAAGCGGCGCGCATAAAGACATCATGTCCCCGACCCGCGACATGACGAAGGAAGAAAGAAAGATCATGCAGACAATGGTCAACGATTCTTATGAAGGATTTGTCAATGTCATTTCAAAAGGCCGGCACATGTCAAAAGCGGATGTGAAAAAAATTGCCGACGGCCGTGTTTACGACGGCAGACAAGCGAAAAAAATCGGCCTCGTTGATGAGCTCGGTTTTTACGATGACACGATCAGCGCGATGAAAAAGGACCATAAAAATATGAAAAACGCTTCAGTCATCACATACGAGGAAGGATTCGGATTAGGCTCGCTCTTTTCCATGAGCGCAGCGAAAATGTTTAAAAGCGAAATTGATTTTCTGAATATGAAAGAACTCATTTCGCAATCCGGTTCGCCGCGGATGATGTATCTCTATGCAAAGTAGGGGGGAAGAAAGAATGGACGCGACTTACGAAGGCTTTCACGGCAAAGAAGAGGAAGCCGAACAACAGAGGGCGCCCGAGCAGGCATATGCGGGCTTTTGGATCAGGTTTTGGGCGTTTCTTCTTGATTGGCTGGTGGTCTGGGGACTTAACCATCTCATCGTTTCACCGGTTTTCACGCTGATGAAGCTCCCGGCAACAAGCGGAATGTTTACAATCTCAGCTTATTCCGTCACAACCCTGATCGTCTACCTCGCCTATTTTGTGTTCATGACGAAATGGTTTCATCAGACACTCGGCAAGATGGTCTTCGGGTTAAAGGTCACTTCTTTGACGCCCGGAAAGCCGCTGACTTGGAGCACCGTCATTTTCAGAGAAGCGGTGGGGCGTTATATCGATAAAATCTGGATTCTCTATATCGTCATTGCGTTTACGCCCAAAAAGCAGGGCATTCATGATCTGATCGCCGACACAACGGTGATTCACGAAGCGCTGTACCGCAAATAAAAGCAGTAAACCCGGAATAAACGTCCGGGTTTATTTTTTTTGGTTTTGGCGATAATGCTGCTAAGGAAGTGAAGCTTATGGGATATGCCGCAGCAGCTGTTATTCTCATTCTCATTTTGGCCTGGCTGCTCATGAGGATGAAAATCCACCTGACTTTCGAATATCTTCACGATAAAGATAACGACAAACTGACGTTTAAAATCTCGGCCTTATACGGGCTGATCCGTATTAAAAAAACGCTGCCCGTCATTAAAGTAAACAGCGAAGACGCGTCAATTGATGTCAAACAGGACACAAAATCAGAAATGAAAGGTCAGAAAAAAGAGAAGAAAAAAATCACATATGAAGATGTCAAACAGAGCATTCACAGAATAGAAATGATTCTGCACCAAGTCTTTCAGATGCGCCAAATCGCCGCTTCATTTCTTGCGGGAGTCCGTGTTACGAAGTTCGAATGGGTGACGGTTATCGGAATAAAGGACGCCGCCGTTACGGGAATCGCCGCCGGCGGATTGTGGGCCGTAAAGGGAGGACTTACGGCGATGCTGTATGATCATCTGCGTTTCATACATGAACCGGTGTGCGAAGTCATTCCGTCTTTTCAAGTGCCTGCATCCAAGACGCATTTGCAGTGTATATTCTTTTTTCGTTTTGGACATCTTATAGGTGCAGCTTTCAAATTGCTCAAATACGGGCGGAACGGACTTTCTATCATACGAAAGAAACAGCCGGTTCCGGTTGCTTCAAAGAATGATTCATCAGTTTAAGGAGGAGCGCATATGGCAGACCATCCCATTCAAGGTTTAATGAAAACCGCTATGGAAAATTTAAAAGAAATGATTGACGTGAATACAATCATCGGCGATCCTGTTGAAACGCCTGACGGCAGCGTAATCTTAACGGTTTCAAAGGTCGGCTTCGGATTTGCGGCGGGCGGAAGCGAGTTTGGAGGAAAGCCGGCTGAAAAAAGAACCGATGATGATGAAAGAAAAGAGCAGAAGCTCCCGTTCGGCGGCGGAAGCGGCGGCGGAGTATCCATTACGCCGATTGCGTTTCTGATTGTCGGAACAAACGGCGTGCGTATGCTTCATTTAGACGAAAACACCCATCTGATTGATAAACTGTTAGACTCCGCGCCTCAAACGATTGAACGCATCCAGCATATGTTTAAAAAGAATGAAAAAGGCCGGAACCAAAAAAGAACGGATATCGATTTATAACAGAAAAGTTAACTGCCGCCCGCAGTTAGCTTTTTTTACGATGCGGCATAACCTTTGCAGTTTGCATAAAACTCGACTATGATAGAGCTATACATAGATAAAGGGAGGAATCAGAATGGCTGAAATTACATTTAAAGGCGGAGCCGTGACGCTGATCGGACAAGAAGTGAAACCGGGGGACCAAGCTCCTGACTTCACGGTTTTGACAAACGGATTAGAAGAGAAGACATTAGCAGATATGAAAGGGAAAGTAACGATCATATCCGTTATTCCTTCCATTGACACAGGCGTATGTGACGCGCAGACACGCCGCTTCAACGAAGAAGCCGCAAAACTCGGTGATGTGAACGTTTATACAATCAGCGCCGACCTTCCGTTTGCACAAGCGCGCTGGTGCGGAGCGAACGGAATTGATAAAGTTGAAACATTATCGGATCATAAAGAGATGTCATTTGGTGAAGCATTCGGTGTTCACATCAAAGAACTTCGTCTTTTAGCGCGTTCCGTATTTGTCCTTGATCAGGACGGAAAAGTCGTTTACGCGGAATACGTAAGTGAAGCGACAAACCACCCGAATTATGAAAAGCCTATCGAAGCTGCAAAAGCGTTAATCAAGTAAAGAGAGAAAAAGAGCTCCGGGTGCTGCCGCGGAGCTCTTTTCATGGCAAGGAGGAAACAGCATGCAACACGACCATGTCGGTCAGATTTATGAACTTTTAGATGAAGCCGCCCAAGTGATAGCAGAAGGCCTTCAGATTTCTTATATTGAGGGGCTTGCGGAAGCGGGAGAAATGTATTTTCTTGAAAAGGCCGACCAGCTTCCGCTTCAGGAAAAGCAAACCGGCGAGCTTAAAAGCCTGCTCGCGAAAGCAGACTTCAGAAAATGGGAGCATGAATGGATCCGCAAGGCGTTCCAGCTCGCCATTTTAAAAGGGCTGAAAGATAAGTCCCATCCGAACAGACAGATGACGCCTGATACGATCGGCATTTTCATCAGTTACCTCGTGAATAAATTTACGGGCGGCCGAAAAGGCCTGACATTGCTGGACCCCGCCTGCGGCACCGGAAATCTTCTGCTGACCGCGGCAAACCAGCTTTCTGACAAAGCGGCAAAAAGCTTCGGCATTGAAATCGACGATGTCCTTCTGAAGATCGCTTATGCTCAGGCGAATCTGCAGGAAAAAGAAATGGAGCTGTTCTGCCAGGACAGTCTTCAGCCGTTATTTATCGAACCGGCCGATGCGGTCATCTGCGATTTGCCGGTCGGCTACTATCCGAATGACGAAGGCGCTGAAGCGTTTGAGCTGAAAGCGGATGAAGGCCACTCTTTTGCTCACCACTTATTTATTGAGCAGAGCGTCAAACATACAAAACCGGGCGGATACTTATTTTTTATGATTCCGAACCATCTGTTTGACAGCGCGCAAAGCGATAAACTGAAGCGGTTTTTTGCGGAAAAAGTGTATATCAACGCCCTTCTTCAGCTGCCGGCTACTATGTTTAAAGACGAAGCGCAGGCAAAGAGCATTTTAATCTTGCAGAAAAAAGGCGAAGACGCAAAGCCGCCGAAACAAGCGCTTTTGGCGAATCTTCCTTCTTTTGCGAACCAGCAGGCGATGCGGGAGATGACGGCAAAATTGGATCAATGGATTCAAAAAGAAAAATAATGGCGAAAAAGCAGTGTGAGATGCAAAATCCCGCGCTGCTTTTGCTTTTTAAAATGAATGGGAATCAGGACGATAACACAAATTAAGGAAAGAAAATAACATTTCGTAAGACCGTGCCGTCCATTTGGCACAAATGAAATTTATCAGAAAATATCGACTTCATATTGTAAGCGGTACCAATGTGGATGTTGACTTGAAATGCTGAGTTGACAATGTTTAAATGGAAAAGTCAGATATTTTTTGGACTGCAGTTATGGTCTGGGAAAAAAGAACGAACAAACGAAGAAGAATTTTGATAGGAGCGTCATTTATGTCTAAAATTATTGCAATTAACGCAGGAAGCTCATCTTTAAAATTTCAGTTATTCGAAATGCCTTCAGAAAAGGTGCTAACAAAAGGTTTAGTAGAACGGATCGGTATCGCCGACAGCGTTTTCACAATCTCTGTTAACGGCGAAAAAAATACAGAAGTGACAGATATTCCGGATCATGCGGTTGCGGTGAAGATGCTGCTTCACAAGCTGACTGAATTCGGTATTATAAAGGATCTAAATGAAATTGACGGAATCGGCCACCGTGTGGTTCACGGCGGAGAAAAATTCAGCGATTCTGTTTTGCTTACGGATGAAACAATCCGTGAGATTGAAGAGATTTCAGAACTAGCGCCGCTTCACAACCCGGCTAACATCGTCGGCATTAAAGCCTTTAAAGAAGTGCTTCCGAATGTGCCTGCGGTTGCAGTGTTTGATACGGCGTTCCACCAAACGATGCCTGAACAATCCTACCTGTACAGCCTACCGTACGAATACTACGAGAAATACGGCATTCGCAAATACGGTTTCCACGGTACATCTCATAAATACGTGACACAGCGCGCAGCTGAGCTTCTCGGCCGCCCGCTTGAAGATTTGCGTCTGATTTCCTGTCACCTCGGTAACGGCGCAAGTATCGCGGCGGTAGAAGGCGGAAAATCCATTGATACGTCAATGGGCTTCACACCGCTTGCGGGTGTCGCGATGGGAACACGTTCAGGAAACATCGACCCTGCATTGATTCCGTACATTATGGAAAAAACGGATCAGACGGCAGATGAAGTATTAAATACGTTAAATAAAAAGAGCGGACTGCTTGGCGTATCCGGTTTCTCCAGTGACCTCCGCGATATCGTAGAAGCTTCAAAAGAAGGAAACGAAAGAGCGGAAACGGCTCTTGAAGTGTTTGCAAGCAGAATCCATAAATACATCGGTTCTTACGCTGCGAGAATGAGCGGCGTTGACGCGATTATTTTCACTGCGGGTATCGGTGAAAACAGCGTTGAAGTCAGAGAACGCGTGCTTCGCGGCTTAGAATTCATGGGTGTATATTGGGATCCTGCGCTGAACAACGTGCGCGGCGAGGAAGCGTTTATCAGCTACCCTCACTCTCCTGTCAAAGTCATGATCATTCCGACTGACGAAGAGGTCATGATCGCACGCGACGTTGTCCGCCTTGCACAGTAATGATCAAAAAAAGCACATCCTTTTAGGGTGTGCTTTTTTATTGAATGCCCCAGAATCAAACGTTACGATATGTTTATTACATAAACGATGAGGTGAAGCAATGAGTGTGCATGAACATAAACAAGAAGCCCCGTCAGCCGTGCGCTGCAAGGTGATTACAGTCAGCGACACGAGAACGAAAGAAACCGACAAGAGCGGGCGCGTCATGATGGACTTCCTCAGGGAAGCGGGATTTGAAACGGTCGCTTATGACATTGTTAAAGATGAAAAAGATGAATTGCAGAAAGCCGTTTTATCCGGCTGTATGGATGAATATACAGATGCGGTGCTGTTAAACGGAGGGACGGGCATTGCCGAAAGGGATGTCACAATTGAAGCGGTCACGCCGCTGTTTTCAAAAGAACTCCCGGGATTCGGCGAGCTGTTCCGCATGCTGAGCTATACGGAGGACATCGGTTCCGCCGCCATTTTGTCCAGAGCGGCAGCGGGTGTGATCCAAAATACCGCAGTCTTCTGCACGCCCGGCTCCTCAGGCGCCGTAAAGCTTGCAATGAGTAAACTGATTATTCCTGAACTGCCCCATGTGCTCCGGGAAATCCGAAAAGATTTATAAATGTATAAAAAGGCTCTGCTCCGCTCAAAAAAATGGGTGGGGTTTTTTTTATAAAAGGCTTGAAAAAACAGAATTTACTTGTTACAGTGTATACATACAAAATGCATTTTTATTAATTAAAACTAATTTTTATACAAAAGGGAGCTTTTAACATGGCAGAACAAAAAAAGGTTGTATTGGCATACTCAGGAGGTCTTGATACTTCTGTAGCGATAAAATGGCTGCAAGAACAGGGATACGATGTTGTTGCCTGCTGTTTAGACGTAGGGGAAGGAAAGGATTTGGCATTCGTTCAGCAAAAAGCGCTGGAAGTAGGCGCCGTAAATTCCTATGTGATTGATGCGAAAGAAGAATTCGCCCGGGAGTACGCGCTCATTTCTATGCAGGCCCATACAATGTATGAAGGCAAGTATCCGCTCGTATCTGCACTATCCCGTCCGTTGATCGCGAAAAAACTCGTTGAAGTCGCGGAAAAGGAAAACGCGGTGGCTGTAGCGCACGGCTGCACGGGAAAAGGCAACGATCAGGTGCGTTTCGAAGTATCCATTAAATCATTAAATCCTGATCTGGAGGTCATTGCTCCGGTCCGTGAGTGGCAATGGTCGCGTGAAGAAGAAATTGAATATGCCGCAAGCCGCGGCATACCGATTCCGATCAATCTTGACAGCCCGTATTCCATCGACCAGAACCTATGGGGACGCGCCAATGAATGCGGTATATTAGAAGACCCGTGGGCGGCGCCGCCTGAAGGGGCATATGACCTGACAGCATCTCTTGAAAACACGCCGGACGTTCCGGAAATCATCGAAATCGCATTTGAAGCCGGTGTTCCGGTTTCAATCGACGGCGTAACCTACCCGCTCGCTGATTTAATTCTCAAGCTGAACGAGACTGCCGGAAAACACGGCATCGGCCGGATTGACCATGTGGAAAACCGCCTGGTCGGCATTAAGTCCCGTGAAGTTTATGAGTGCCCGGGCGCCATGACTTTGATTACGGCTCACAAAGAGCTTGAGGATCTGACTTTAGTGAAAGAAGTGGCCCATTTCAAACCGGCAATTGAACAAAAACTGTCTGAAATCATCTATAACGGTTTATGGTTCTCGCCGTTAAAAGACGCGCTGCTTGCATTCTTGAAAGAAACCCAAAAACACGTCACCGGCGTCGTGCGCGTCAAGCTGTTTAAAGGCCACGCCATTGTAGAAGGACGTAAGTCGGAATATTCACTCTACGACGAAAAACTTGCGACATATACAAAAGACGATGCTTTTGACCATCACGCGGCAATCGGTTTCATTGAGCTTTGGGGGCTGCCGACGAAAGTAAACAGCATTGTGAAAAAGAAGGAGCAGATTGAAGCATGAAGAAGCTTTGGGGAGGCCGTTTTCAAAAAACACCGGAAAAGTGGGTCGATGAGTTCGGCGCATCCATCACATTCGACCAAAACTTAGTCAAAGAGGATATTACAGGGTCTCTCGCTCATGCGGCAATGCTGAAAAAATGCGGCATTCTGACGGAAGAAGAAGAAGGCGCCATCCGACAGGGGCTGCAGACCCTCCTGCAAAAAGCAGAGGAAGGAACGCTTGAATTCTCTGTTGATTATGAAGATATCCATTTGAATATTGAAAAAATGCTGATCGAAGAAATCGGACCGCTAGGCGGCAAGCTCCATACCGGCAGAAGCCGGAATGACCAGGTGGCGACCGACATGCATTTGTATTTGAAAGATCATGTCTCACATATCATCGTGCTGATTGAACAGTTCCAAAAAGCGCTGATCGAAAAAGCGGAGGCCAATGTCGAGACCATTCTGCCGGGGTACACCCATTTGCAGCGGGCTCAGCCGATTTCTTTCGCCCACCATCTGCTTGCTTATTTTTGGATGCTTGAACGGGATAAAGAGCGTTTTCGCGATGCTATGAAGCGGATTAACATATCGCCGCTCGGATGCGGGGCGCTTGCCGGAACCACGTTTCCGATAGACCGTAACTATTCGGCGGAGCTGCTCGGTTTTGACTCCATTTATGAGAACAGTCTTGACGGAGTCAGTGACAGAGATTTTATTCTCGAGTTTTTAAGCGGCAGCAGCATGCTGATGATGCACCTTTCGCGTTTATCAGAAGAAATCATTCTATGGTGCTCGCAGGAATTCAGATTCATTGAACTGGATGATACGTATGCGACGGGAAGCAGCATGATGCCGCAGAAGAAAAACCCCGACATGGCGGAGCTGATCCGCGGTAAAACCGGACGCGTATACGGTGATATGATGGGGCTTTTCACGATTATGAAAGGGCTCCCGCTCGCTTACAACAAAGACCTGCAGGAAGATAAAGAAGGCATGTTTGACACGGTGAAAACCGTTGAAGGAAGCCTTCAGATTTTCACGGGCATGATTGAAACGATGAAAGTAAACAAAGACATCATGAAACAAGCGACAAAACAAGATTTTTCAAACGCGACGGAACTTGCCGATTATTTAGCTAAAAAAGGCATGCCGTTCAGAGAAGCGCATGAAGTGGTCGGCAAGCTTGTGTACAGCTGCATTGAAAAAGGAATCTATTTAAGTGATATGGCATTTGAAGAATTCCTTCAAGCCAGCAGTCTCTTTGAAGAAGACATCTATACCGTGCTCGATCCGCATCATGCGGTTGAAAAAAGAATGAGCGCCGGCGGAACGGGTTTTCAGCAGGTAGAACAGGCGCTCGTAAAAGCAAAAGCCTGCGCCGGCATTTAATTTGCTGAAATTTCCTTCATATTTTCCCGTCATATCAGACACCCTACATCTATAAAGATGGGAGGTAGAAGGAATGCGCAAAGAACAAGACCGTTACATCTATGATGAAAAAGAAAGTGAAGAAACGGCCAGGCTCATCTCAGAGGCATACGAAAGCGGTTATGTCGGCATGGAGGAAGCCTCTGCTCCTTCAGAAAATTAAGCTGTCTGTAAAGACGGCTTTTTTTTCGTGCGGACGAAGTGCAAAAAAGTGATATTGCCGTTTGTTTATAGTAAAGTAGAGGGAGAAACGTCTTGATTTTATTGAAGCGGCAACGTTGCCTGGGGAGGGTATTCAATGTGCGACATGCTCTAATCACTGCCGGTACAAAGGGATTGGGCCGAAAAGTGACTGAAATGCTTCTGGAAAAAGGCTTTTCTGTCACAGTGAATTACAGACAAGACGAAGAAGCGGTCGCCTGTCTGAAGGCGGATTATCCCGGGTGCCATGACAGATTGCAATTCGTTAAGGGCGATGTAACCCGGAAAGAAGATCTCATGCGGATCGCCGATGCAGCCCTTCAGCGGTTTGGAAGGATTGACATACTGATTAACAATGCCGGGCCGTACATATTTGAGCGCAAAAAGCTTGCCGATTACTCCGATGACGAATGGTATGACATGCTTGAAGGGAATTTAAGCGCCGTTTTCCATCTGTTTAAAGCGGTTATCCCGGTCATGAGACAGCAGCGGTTCGGCCGGATTATTACATACGGTTTTCAAGGAGCGGACCATGCCCCCGGCTGGCTTCACCGTTCCGCTTTCGGAGCGGCTAAAGTCGGATTGGCTTCGTTAACGAAAACCATTGCGATTGAAGAAGCTGAATCAGGCATTACGGCCAATATGGTCTGCCCGGGTGATATTGTAGGAGATATGAAAGAAGCGTCTATAGAGGAAGCAAGACGGAAAATCGGCAAAGAAAAGACGCCGATCGGCAGGTCCGGGACCGGAGAGGACATTGCGAGAATCATCGCCTTTTTATGTGAAGATGATTCCGATCTTGTAACCGGAACGGTCATTGAAGCAACAGGCGGGCTGAATGTGATTAACAGGCATCAATCCCTGTAAGTTTTTTCGTTTGTCAAAAAGGGAACTTGATAAATATTAATTTTTTATGAGGTGAAAACGATGAAAGTGACTTATCACGGACATTCTGTCATTCAAGTGGAAACGAAAACCCATAACATTATTTTTGATCCGTTTCTGACCGGAAACAGTCTGACAAATTTGAAACCGGAAGAAGTGAAAGCGGATGTCATCCTGCTTACTCACGGACACAATGACCATGTCGGAGATACAGAGCAGATCGCTAAACAAAACGATGCGCTCGTCATTGCGCCGAATGAGCTGGCCGTTTATCTCGGCTTTAAAGGTTTAAACGTCCACCCGATGCATATCGGCGGAGCGCGCCAATTTGATTTCGGTAAAGTGAAACTGACACAGGCATTCCACGGATCGGCTGTCACTGATGAAGAAAACAAAACCATTACGTACACGGGGATGCCGGCCGGGATTTTATTGACGATTGACGGCAAAACGATTTTCCACGCCGGGGACACGGCGCTGTTCTCTGATATGAAACTGATCGGGGAACTGAATCACATTGACCTGGCGTTTCTGCCGATCGGTGATAACTTCACCATGGGCCCTGAAGATGCGAAACTCGCGGCTGAGTGGCTGAGAGCGAAACAGGTCGTTCCCGTTCATTACAATACATTTCCTGTCATTGAACAGGACCCTGACGCTTTCGCCGAAAGTCTGCCCGGAGGCGTCGGCAAAGTCATGGCGGTCGGCGAGTCCATTGAGCTTGCCTGACATATGTGTCAAAGACCTTCTGAATCAAGCATTCAGAAGGTCTTTTTGTGATGCCGCCTTTTTTCGGCGTCTCATTGCGAATGAATCCCCCGTACCCTTATAATAAAAGCAGAAGACTGTCCTTAGAGGTGAAACGCTTGGCAACAAAGCATGAACAAATCCTATCATACATAGATTCGCTTCCTGTCGGTGAAAAAATTTCGGTCAGAAGAATTGCGAAAGAAATGAAAGTCAGTGAAGGAACGGCTTACAGAGCCATTAAGGAAGCCGAAAACAAAGGATTCGTTTCCACTATTGAACGTGTGGGGACCATCCGGATTGAACAGAAGAAAAAAGAAAATATTGAAAAGCTGACATACGCCGAGGTCGTCAATGTGATAGACGGCCAGGTGCTCGGCGGAAAAGCCGGTCTGCATAAAACGTTGAATAAGTTTGTGATCGGCGCGATGGAGCTTGACGCGATGATGCGTTATACGGCGGCGGGGAACCTGTTAATCGTCGGGAACCGAATCAACGCCCACCGTCAGGCGCTTGAAGCGGGCGCGGCTGTTTTGGTAACAGGAGGGTTTAATACCGACGACAGCATTATCGAGCTGGCCGATATGCTTGAGCTTCCGATTCTCTCCACGAGCTACGATACCTTTACGGTAGCCGCGATGATCAACCGGGCGATCTATGATCAGCTCATAAAAAAAGAGATTGTGCTCGTGGAAGACATTTTGACGCCCGCAGATCGGACAGTGACGCTGTCCCCTAAGGATAAGCTGGAGAAATGGTACGAAAAGAACTATGAAACCGGACACGGCCGCTTCCCGGTGATCGATCAGCAGATGAAAATCCACGGAATCCTCACATCGAAAGATATCGCGGGGCATGACCGGTCAGTTCCGATTGAAAAAGTAATGACCAAAAACCCTGTCACGGTGATCGGGAAAACATCTGTCGCCTCAGCGGCTCAAATGATGGTTTGGGAAGGAATTGAAGTGCTTCCGGTGACAGACGGGCATCACAAACTGATCGGAATGATCAGCCGCCAGGATGTCTTAAAAGCGCTTCAAATGGTTCAAAAGCAGCCTCAGGTCGGGGAAAAGCTGGATGATATTGTTTCAAGGGGATTTAAAGAAGACGAAGATGACAAAACGCCGGCCGTTTATCAATATGAAGTCACGCCGCAAATGACCAATCAGCTCGGCACGATTTCTTACGGGGTGTTTACGACGATTTTAACCCAGGCCGCCAGCCGATTTTTACGCTCCCGCAAACGCGGCGAGCTGGTCATTGAAAGCATTACGATTTTCTTCCTGAAGCCCGTACAGATGGAGTCGGTCATTGAAGTGAAACCGCGCATTTTAGAGGCGGGCCGGAAATTCGGGAAAATGGAAGTGGAAGTGTCAAGCCAAAGCGGCATCGTTTCAAAAGCGATGCTCATGGTGCAGCTGATGGAGAGAAGTTAAGGGACGCACCCGGGTCCCTCGGCATTCATTATGCGTGGTCCCTCTCCGCTTCCTTTGCATGGATGGGCTCATAATGCTTATAGGCTCTATACCCGGCCCATGCGCTGCCTGCTCCGATTAAAATGAAGACGCCGCCGATGACCAGGGTCAGGACGGAGTGAAACAGAATCATTTGGTTTACTCCGTACAAAAGCACCAGCGCGCCTAATGCCATACTTGATTTAGCCGAAAAACATTCTTTTTCCAGCGCCCGTTTCGTCTGGATTCCTTTTACTTTGTAATACACGTAAAAGCAGGCAGAAAGCCCGATGAGAAAAACAAAAACCAGCATAAATGAAATCCTCCATTATATGAGTTTGCAAAACCGTTTATACCGTTGCTGAAAGATTTTCCTTTTCCATGGATAAAGAGTATGATTAAATGAATAAAAACGAAAAGGAGAAAGCGATGAAATCCGAACTGATCAGAACCATATCATTATATGACACCATTATCTTACATAGACATGTGAGGCCTGACCCGGACGCCTACGGTTCACAGTGCGGCCTTACGGAAATCCTGCGGGAAACGTATCCCGAAAAAAATATTTTTGCCGTCGGACAGCCTGAGCCGTCCTTGTCTTTTTTATATTCCCTCGATGAGGTGGATGACGAAACCTATAAAGATGCTCTTGTCATCGTGTGCGACACCGCAAACCAAGGCAGGGTCGACGATCAGCGCTACCATTCCGGCGCAAAGCTCATGAAAATAGACCACCATCCAAATGAAGATCCGTATGGCGATCTGTTATGGGTCGATACGAATGCAAGCTCCGTAAGCGAAATGATCTATGAGCTGTACCTGGAAGGAAAGCAGCACGGCTGGAAACTGAATACGAAAGCAGCTGAGCTGATCTACGCGGGTATCGTCGGTGATACGGGGCGCTTCTTATTCCCGAACACCACAAAAAAGACATTAAAATACGCGGGAGAGCTCATTGAGTTCCCATTTTCATCGTCAGAGCTGTTCAATCAATTGTATGAAACAAAATTAAATGTGGTGAAGCTTAACGGCTTTATTTATCAAAATGTGTCACTGTCTGAAAACGGCGTCGCTTCCGTGTTCATTAAAAAAGACATTTTGGAGACATATGGAACCACCGCTTCTGAAGCGTCGCAGCTTGTCGGAACACTCGGAAATATTTCGGGTATCCGCGCTTGGGTGTTTTTCGTAGAAGAAGACGATCAAATCAGAGTCCGGTTCCGTTCAAAAGGTCCGGTCATCAACGGAATTGCCCGGAAATACAATGGCGGCGGACATCCGCTTGCGGCCGGCGCATCCATCTTCAGCTGGGATGAAACCGATCAGATTCTTGCTGATCTGGAAGAGGTATGTAACGAACACAAGTAGAGGGGAGACCCTCTTTCTTAGTGTTCATCTGTCACGGGGATGAACCAGCAGCCGAAATCAGTCAGGTCTTCGTAGACGCGGAGATTACAGATTTGGAGTTCTTTTTTTATGAGGGAAGCGAGTGTGTCTGTTTCTGCATATGCGGAATAGCCTTGTCTGATTCGGGCTGCATGATCTTTTGCCAAGCGTCGTTCACTAAAAACCTCCATTTTCCCTTCCTCCCTTCAGAATCATTGAAAATGTCTCATCTACAGTTTATAAAAAAGCGGAGAAAAAAGCGACAGATCTATGGAAAATTTTTAAAAATGACATAATTACGTCGCAAAAGAAATATGAATTTCGACAGACAATCTCGTATAAATCGTCAGTTCCTTTACTTCAGCTTTAAATTCCTTCTCATTTATGGTGTATATTTTGTTTTCGATCGTCCGTTTTAAAAGCTCCTTTGTTTTATACACGCTTTCAATATCTTTTGTGATGACTTCAGAAATATTATCTTTCACTTGTTCCTCAAATTTCATCTTGTCAGGCTGGGCGATTCTGTATTTTTCCCCATTGATCAGCTTCACATCAACACTTTGGATGAGAAGTCTTTGCTTATTATCCTCATTTAATTTATGAAGATCCTTCTGATAGATGGAGATTTGGTTTTTTAAATCCCGCGCGTGCTCACGCTGCTTTTCAATTAACGTCACTTGTTCTTCCTGAAACGTTCCGTATGTAAACAGAAAGAACAGCCAGCTGACGATAGCTCCGCACATCATTCCCGCGAAAAAACGCTGCCATCCCGGTTTTTTATAATACTCGGGAATTCTCATGATGACATATTCTCCTGGGTCAGCCATGAAATGATCAGCCAGCCGGTCTGCGCGCCGCCCATTGCTGAAATAATTAAAAGAAGCTGTTTGAAGATGTCGCGCGTGTTGCCTTCGAACAGCCCCCGCTCGAAACTGTATACCGCGTCAAATGTTCCCCCGATGGCCGCGACAAGCGCCCAGATCTTCAGCCTGTTCGCCAATTTTGTGATCGCCGTCAGCGGAGGCTCGCCTGATAAATAAGCTCCGAGGCCGCCGATCAGCGCGCCGCCGAGCAACACACCGAGGGCGATAAAATAACTGCTGATGAAATTCGCCATAAATCCGGCTTCCTGATCCATATATACACCACCTCACTTTTCTATCATATTGAGCGAAACGGACAAGTATGATGATGAGTCAAAAAAGAACATTTGTTTCTTAAGAAAACCCGTCTTATAATGTAGAAAGGCAAAATGAACGTATGGGAAAGGAGTGGCGGCATTGTCTTTTGTTCACCTGCAAGTACATAGCGGCTACAGTCTGTTAAACAGCGCCGCTTCTGTAAAAGAGCTTGTTACACAAGCGAAGGAACTCGGATATTCATCATTGGCGCTGACGGACGAAAATGTGATGTACGGCGCCATTGAGTTTTATAAAGCATGCAAATCAAACGGAATGAAGCCGATTATCGGTCTGACGGCTTCTATATACACGGACGATACGGAGCTTGAAGCACATCCGCTCATTCTTTTAGCAGAGACAAACACCGGATATCAGAACCTGGTGAAAATCTCAAGTGCGCTGCAATCCATGGCAAAGGGCGGCATGAAGCGAAAATGGATGAAGAGCTATCATGAGGGGCTGATCGCCATTACGCCCGGTGAAAACGGCTACATTGAAAGCCTGCTTCAAGCCGGGAAGTTTGAAGAAGCGGTCCGGGCTGCCGAAGGATTCCGGGAGCTGTTCGGAGACGGCCGTTTTTATTTAGGGTATCAGCCGTTTAAAGGACATGAGACGTTATCAGAAGAGATTCTCCGCCTGTCAGCCGAGACGGAAATCGCTGTCTGCGCTGCGGGGGATGTCCGTTATATCAAGAAAGAAGATCAAGATGCGTACCGCTGTCTGTGCGCTATTAAAGCCGGAGAGAAGTGGGAGGATCAGAGCGGGAATCTGCCGGACTTATACTTGAGGGCGCCTGAAGAAATGGCAGAGCTTTACACGCGGCATCCGGAAGCGATTGAAGCAGCCGCGCGTATCGCCCGGCAATGCCGGGTCGATGTCAGCCTCGGACAGACACAGCTTCCGTCTTTTCCGGCGCCGGACGGCAAATCAGCCGATGACTATTTGGCGGAGATCTGTCATGAGGGGCTGCGCCTCCGTTTCGGCACTCCTGATGAGCGCGCTGTCCGCCGGCTTGAATATGAGCTGGACGTCATCAGGCGCATGAAATTCAGTGATTATTTTCTCATCGTATGGGACTTTATGAAGTACGCGCATGAAAAGGGCATTGTGACAGGTCCGGGAAGAGGGTCCGCGGCAGGCTCGCTTGTCGCTTACTCCCTTTTCATTACCGACGTGGATCCGCTTAAACATTCTCTGCTGTTTGAGAGATTTCTTAATCCCGAGCGGATCAGCATGCCGGATATTGATATCGATTTCCCTGATACGAGAAGGGATGAGGTCATTCAGTATGTACAAAATAAGTACGGGGCCATGCACGTCGCCCAGATTATCACCTTCGGGACATTGGCCGCAAAGGCGGCGTTAAGGGATACCGGGAGAGTGTTCGGAATCAGCCCGAAAGAAGCCGACCAGCTTGCCCGCCTGATTCCGTCAAAACCGGGAATGACGCTTGATGAAGCGAGGCGGCAGTCCGCTCAGCTGAACAGGAGGCTGTCCGAATCCGCCGTTCTTCATAAAGTGTTTCAGATCGCAAGGAAAATTGAAGGTCTTCCGCGGCACACGTCAACACACGCGGCGGGGGTCGTTCTCAGTAAAGAGCCGCTTTCTGAAGTTGTCCCTCTTCAAGAAGGGCATGACGGCGTGTATTTAACGCAGTATGCGATGGATCACTTGGAAGATCTCGGTCTTTTAAAAATGGACTTTTTAGGTTTGCGCAACTTGACGCTTATTGAATCCATTAAAACGATGATTGAAAAAGAGACGAATACGAAAATTGATTTTTCCGAGATTTCTTATCAGGATGAAAAAACGTTCTCGCTATTGTCAAACGGTGATACGACGGGTATTTTCCAGCTGGAATCATCAGGAATGAGAAACGTGCTGAAGCGCCTGAAGCCGTCAAGACTGGAAGACATTGTCGCGGTTAACGCGCTTTACAGGCCGGGACCGATGGAAAATATTCCGTTATTTATCGACCGGAAGCACGGCCGCGCGCGTGTGGAAGTGCCGCACGAGGACGTAAGAAATATTCTCAGTGACACTTACGGCGTCATCGTCTATCAAGAGCAGATAATGATGATCGCCTCGCGCATGGCAGGGTTTTCATTAGGTGAAGCGGATCTGCTCAGACGGGCTGTCAGCAAAAAGCAAAAGGACATTCTGGACAGAGAGCGAAGCCATTTTGTTGAAGGGTGCTTAAAAAAGGAGTATTCTGTAGTCACTGCAAACGAGGTCTACGATCTGATTGTAAAATTCGCTAACTACGGATTCAACAGAAGCCATGCTGTCGCATACAGCATGATCGGCTATCAGCTAGCCTATTTAAAAGCGCATTATCCGTTATATTTTATGTGCGGGCTGTTGACGAGCGTCATCGGTAATGAGGACAAAATATCGCAATATCTGCATGAAGCGAAGGGGAGCGGGATTCAAGTCCTTCCGCCGTCAATAAACAAAAGCGGTTTTCCGTTTGCGCCGGAAAACGGAGCCGTCAGATACAGTTTGCGGGCCGTTAAAAACGTAGGCGTCTCGGCAGTGAAAGATATTTATAAAGCAAGAACACATAAACCGTTCGAGGATCTTTTCGATTTCTGCTTTCGCGTACCCGCAAAAAGCGTGAATCGGAAAACCATCGAAGCCCTTATATTTTCTGGGGCCATGGACGAATTCAATCAAAATCGCGCCGCCTTGCTGGCCTCCGTTGATGTGGCTTTAGAGCACGCTGAACTTTTTCGTGCAGACGATGACCAAATGGGATTGTTTTTGGAAGAATCGTTCTCCATTAAGCCAAAATATGTAGAGGCTGAGGAATTTCCGCTCGTGGACAAGCTTCGGTTCGAAAAAGAAGCTCTCGGTGTTTATTTCTCAAGCCATCCTTTGTCTGCTTTCAGGGATCTCCTGAACAAACGGGGGGCGCAAGCGATCACAGCAGCGCGGCAGATGCCGAAGGGGCAGCTGTCAATCGGCGCTTTGCTCGCGGGCATCAAAACGATTCGGACAAAGACAGGTCAGCATATGGCGTTTCTCACATTAAGCGATGAAACGGGAGAAATGGAAGCCGTCGTGTTTCCTGACCAATATAGAAGGCTGTCTCCGCTGTTAAAGGAAGGCGCGCTTTTATTCGCCGCCGGAAAAATGGAAGAGCGTCAGGAGAAGACACAATTCATCATGTCATCCGCCTCTCTTCTTGAGCAGACGGAGGCAGACAGAGCGCCGTCTGTTTACATCAAAATCGAAGGCAGCCGGCACAATCAGGAGTTTTTGGAAAAGATGAAGCGTATTTTACTGGAGCATAAAGGGGAAACCGGCGTTTATCTTTATTATGAAAAAGACAAGCAGACGATCAGGCTGCCGGATACTTTTCATATTCAGGCGGACCATCAGGCGTTATACCGTTTAAAAGAGCTGCTGGGCCGCGAAAACGTCGTGTTAAAATAGTGGTAACAATAATCGTTTTGTTATACAATTGAAACAATTGTGCTATCTTATTTAAAGATTCTGAAATTTTTCACCTCCAGCGATTGTACCAGTCTATGCGGCAGAATATGTAACAAAGTACTTAAAAGGAGTGTTTAGAATGTCATTAAGAGAAGAAGCGTTACATTTACACAAAGTAAATCAAGGAAAGCTGGAATCAAAAGCAAAGGTAGAAGTCAGAAATGCAGATGACTTAAGCCTTGCCTACTCTCCCGGAGTAGCTGAGCCTTGTAAAGAGATTTATGACGATAAAAACAAAGTATATGATTATACAATGAAGGGGAACATGGTAGCAGTCGTAACAGACGGATCAGCCGTTCTCGGTCTCGGTAATATCGGGCCTGAAGCTTCACTTCCGGTCATGGAAGGGAAAGCGGTGCTGTTCAAAAGTTTCGCGGGCGTGGATGCATTCCCGATCGCGCTTGACACAAACGATGTGGACAAAATCATTGACACTGTAAAGCTGCTTGCACCGACATTCGGCGGTGTCAACCTTGAAGATATTGCGGCGCCGAACTGCTTCATTATCGAAGAGCGCCTGAAAAAAGAAACAAACATCCCGGTTTTCCACGATGATCAGCACGGCACTGCCATCGTAACCGTTGCCGGACTTGTAAACGCGCTGAAATTATCAGGAAAATCCATGTCATCCATTAAAGTTGTGGCAAACGGAGCGGGAGCGGCAGGCATCGCGATCATCAAGCTTCTTTACCATTTCGGCGTACGCAACATCGTAATGTGCGACTCTAAAGGGGCGATTTACGAAGGGCGTCCGGCCGGCATGAACGCAGTGAAAAACGAAGTGGCGAAGTTTACAAACCAAGACCGCAACGACGGTTCGCTTCAGGATGTCATTAAAGATGCAGACGTCTTTATCGGCGTATCAGTCGAAGGCGCGCTGACGAAAGAAATGGTGGAAAGCATGGCGAAAGATCCGATTATCTTCGCAATGGCCAACCCGAATCCGGAAATCATGCCTGAAGACGCGCGCGCAGCCGGCGCAAGCGTAATCGGAACAGGCCGTTCTGATTTCCCGAACCAGGTCAACAATGTTCTGGCATTCCCTGGAATTTTCCGCGGGGCGCTTGACGTTCGCGCGACTCACATCAACGAAGAAATGAAAATTGCTGCGGTTGAAGCGATTGCATCCCTTGTTTCAGAGGAAGACTTAAGCGCTGATTATGTCATCCCGGCTCCATTTGACAAACGTGTGGCTCCTGCCGTTGCGAAAGCTGTTGCGAAAGCAGCGATGGAAACGGGCGTCGCCAGAATTACGGTCGATCCTGAGGAAGTGGCTGAAAAAACAAGACAGCTCACGGTTATCGGCGAATAATAACACAAAAATGAAATGGCAGCGCGTTGGAAAAAAACAACGCGCTGCTGTTCAATATACGGACTGCTGGCATTTTTTTAAGGGCAGGTCTTAAAAAAATTTCAGCAGAATCCTTATTTCTTTTGAAAACGCTGACAGATAAGGCTGAACAACGCTTTTCACGGTATGAAATCCGTCCGTTTCCGTCTGTTTTGCAGCAAAAAATGTCGAATGGAGGATGACACCGTTTGACAAAAAAAGTACAATAGTTTCGGTAAAGTTATTATTAAGTCTATCTAATCGGAAGACATGCAGTGAAGAGAACCCTTCACAAAAGGGAGGTAATCATTTGTTAAAGGATATATTCACAAAAAAGAAAAAATATGCTTCCGTGCCGTCTGAGCAGGCAAAACATGATGTTCCGGAAGGCATTATGACAAAGTGCTCCAAATGTAAAAAAATCATGCTCACAAAAGAGTTAGATAAAAACCTGCGCGTCTGCATGAACTGCGGGCACCATTTCCCGATGAATGCAAAGCAGCGCATTGAAAGCCTCCTGGATGAAGATTCATTCGAAGAATTCAACCAGGGAATGATATCTGAAAACCCGCTCGGTTTCCCGGAATACTTAGAAAAAATCGAAAAAGACCGTGAGAAAACATCGCTGAATGAAGCGGTGGTTACCGGAAAAGGAACCATCAGCGGATTCCCTGCCGTGATCGCGATCATGGATTCAACATTCCGAATGGGCAGCATGGGTTCGGTTGTCGGCGAAAAAATCACGCTTGCAATTGAAAAAGCAAAAGAGGAAAAAGTCCCGTTTATCATCTTTACCGCTTCCGGCGGCGCACGTATGCAGGAGGGGGTCTTAAGCCTTATGCAAATGGCCAAGACAAGCTCTGCATTAAAACTGTTCAGTGAGGAGCAGGGACTGATTATTTCTGTCATGACCCATCCGACGACAGGCGGCGTATCGGCCAGTTTCGCGTCTCTCGGTGATTATAATTTCGCTGAACCGGGCGCCTTGATCGGATTTGCCGGAAGACGTATTATTGAACAGACGATCGGGGAAAAACTGCCGGAAGATTTCCAGACGGCGGAATTTTTATTAAAGCACGGCCAGCTTGATGCGGTGATTCACCGAAACGACATGAAAGACAAACTCGCATTTCTGCTGGACATGCACCAAACAGGAGGTGAGCATGAGTGGCTGCAAGATTAGAATTTGAAAAACCAGTGATTGAACTGCAGACGAAAATCGCCGAACTGAAAAAATTCACCCAAGATTCGGAGATGGATTTAAGCGCTGAAATCGCAAGGCTTGAAGACCGGCTCAGCAAGCTTCAGGATGAGATTTATAAAAACCTGAAGCCGTGGGACAGAGTGCAGATCGCACGCCTTCCCGACCGGCCGACGACGCTTGATTACATTCAATACCTGTTTACCGACTTTTTTGAGTGCCACGGAGACAGAACATACGGAGATGATGCGGCGATTGTCGGCGGAGTCGCCAAATATCACGGCATGCCGGTCACCGTCATCGGACATCAGCGCGGAAAAGACACGAAAGAAAACCTTGTCCGCAATTTCGGGATGCCTCACCCTGAGGGCTACCGCAAAGCGCTTCGTCTCATGAAGCAGGCCGATAAGTTCAACCGCCCGATTATCTGCTTCATCGACACGAAGGGAGCGTACCCGGGTAAAGCGGCGGAGGAACGGGGACAAAGTGAAGCCATCGCCAAGAACCTGTTCGAGATGGCCGGCCTGACAGTGCCTGTCGTTTGTATCGTCATCGGGGAAGGCGGCAGCGGAGGCGCGCTTGCATTAGGTGTGGGCAACCGCATGCTGATGCTTGAGAACTCGACGTATTCCGTTATTTCTCCTGAAGGAGCCGCGTCCATTTTGTGGAAGGACTCCAGCCTTGCGAAAAAAGCGGCCGAATCCATGAAGATTACTGCGCCCGATTTATTAGAATTAGGAATTATTGACGATATGATTAAAGAAGTGAAGGGCGGAGCTCACCACGATATCAAGCAGCAGGCGGGCTACATTGACGGTATACTTAAAGAAACGTTAAAATCTCTTCTTCAATTGAACGCCGAAGAATTGATCTCACAGCGCTATGAAAAATATAAAGCAATCGGGAAAGTTTCGGTTGAGGATCAATATATCGGGGTAAACTGAATAGACGTGAAGCCTATGGCTCACGTTTATTTTTTGTGATTTTTGTGATATTCCTTAAATTTTATTTAAAAACAATTTATTTAATTGTATAATAGGTAAGGTTTCATGGGAGCTCAGGCGTCCCTTTTCATTGTTTTAGGGCAATGATCATGATATGTTTAACATATATATGTTGCTGAGGTGAATAGGAAATGAAGCGTATAGGAGTTTTAACGAGCGGCGGGGATTCCCCGGGTATGAACGCTGCGGTGCGCGCGGTTGTGCGGAAAGCTATCTACCACGACGTCGAAGTGTACGGAATTTATAACGGTTATTCAGGATTAATCAGCGGAAAAATAGAGAAACTGGAGCTTGGTTCGGTCGGTGACATCATCCACCGCGGCGGAACAAAGCTGTATACGGCCAGATGTCCTGAATTCAAAACAGTTGAAGGCCGTGAAAAAGGAATCGAAAATTTAAAGAAACTCGGCATTGAAGGTCTTGTCGTCATCGGCGGAGACGGTTCATACATGGGTGCGAAAAAATTAACGGAACACGGGTTTCCGTGTGTAGGTGTACCGGGTACGATAGATAATGACATCCCGGGAACTGATTTTACGATCGGATTTGATACGGCGTTAAACACCGTAATTGATGCGATTGATAAAATCCGTGACACCGCTACGTCTCATGAGCGTACATACGTTATTGAAGTGATGGGGCGCCATGCGGGCGACATTGCTTTATGGGCAGGTCTTGCAGGCGGAGCGGAATCAATTTTAATTCCTGAAGCGGACTACGATATGCAGGAAATTATCGGCCGTTTGAAGAGAGGGCACGACCGCGGCAAAAAACACAGTATCATCATCGTTGCAGAAGGGGTAGGCAGCGGGGTTGAATTCGGAAAACGCATCGAAGAAGAAACGAACCTTGAAACACGGGTATCCGTTTTAGGGCACATCCAGCGCGGCGGATCTCCAAGCGCTTCTGACCGGGTTCTTGCAAGCCGCCTCGGCGCTTACGCGGTTGAGCTTCTGCTTAAAGGAAAAGGCGGACGCTGCGTAGGTATACAAAACAACAAGCTTGTAGACCATGATATTATAGAAATTTTAGAATCAAAACATACTGTTGAACCAAACATGTATCAGCTTTCAAAAGAACTGTCTATTTAAGGCGGAAGAAGCTGAAGATTTCAGAAGGAAGTGAACGAGTTGAAAAAAACAAAAATCGTTTGTACAATCGGTCCGGCCAGTGAAAGTGTAGAAATGCTGACAAAATTGATGGAAGCGGGTATGAACGTTGCTCGTCTGAATTTTTCACACGGTGATTTCGAAGAGCACGGCGCAAGAATCAAAAACATCAGAGAAGCAAGCAAAAAGCTCGGCAAAAACGTGGGGATTCTCCTCGATACAAAAGGTCCGGAAATCCGCACGCACGATATGGAAAACGGCGCGCTTGAGCTTCAGGCGGGAAATGAAATTATCGTTTCTACGAAACAGGTGCTGGGAACGCTTGAAAAATTCTCAGTTTCTTATGAAGGCCTGGCAGACGACGTGTCAGCAGGGTCTATCATCCTGTTGGATGACGGTTTAATCGGATTGGAAGTGCTAGAATCAAATCCGGAAAAACACGAAATCAAAACAAAAATCTTAAACAGCGGCACGCTGAAAAATAAAAAAGGCGTAAACGTTCCGGGCGTCAGCGTCAACCTTCCCGGAATTACTGAAAAAGACGCCAAAGACATCGTATTCGGTATCGAGCAAGGCGTTGATTTCATCGCTGCGTCATTTGTACGCCGTTCTACGGATGTCCTTGAAATCCGCGAACTGCTTGAAGAGCATAACGCGTCTGACATTCAAATCATTCCTAAGATCGAGAACCAGGAAGGCGTGGACAACCTGGATGCGATCCTGGAAGTATCTGACGGCTTAATGGTAGCGCGCGGAGACCTCGGCGTAGAGATCCCGGCCGAAGAAGTGCCGCTCGTGCAAAAAGAAATGATCAAAAAATGCAACGCGCTCGGCAAACCGGTTATTACTGCGACTCAAATGCTTGACAGCATGCAGCGCAACCCTCGCCCGACACGCGCTGAAGCAAGTGACGTTGCCAACGCCATTTTCGACGGCACAGATGCTATCATGCTTTCCGGTGAGACGGCTGCGGGACAATATCCTGTCGAGGCGGTTCAAACAATGTTTAACATCGCCACACGCACGGAAGAATCTCTGAACTACAAAGAAATTCTGTCTAAACGCAGAGATCAGGTCGGCATGACGATTACCGATGCGATCGGCCAATCAGTTGCGCACACGGCGATCAATCTGAGTGCGGCAGCTATCGTTACGCCTACAGAAAGCGGCCATACGGCGCGTATGATCGCGAAATACCGTCCGCAGGCTCCGATTGTAGCCGTTACGGTTAATGAGTCTGTGTCACGCAAACTCGGCCTTGTATTCGGTGTATTCCCGTCAAGCGGCCAAAACGCGAATTCAACCGATGAAATGCTTGAAGACGCGGTTCAAAAATCACTTGACAGCGGCATCGTGAAACGCGGTGATCTGATTGTCATTACAGCAGGTTCTGTCGGTGAATCAGGCACGACGAATCTGATGAAAGTCCACACTGTCGGCAGCATTATCGCAAAAGGGCAAGGCATCGGACGCAAATCTGCATTCGGTCCGGTCGTTGTTGCAAAAAATGCGAAAGAAGCTGAACAAAAAATGACAGACGGCGCAGTATTGGTTGCTTCAAGCACTGACCGCGACATGATCGCTTCACTTGAAAAAGCATCAGCGCTTATCACTGAAGAAGGCGGTCTGACAAGCCATGCAGCCGTTGTCGGTTTAAGCTTGGGCATTCCGGTTATCGTCGGTCTGGAGAACGCAACTTCAGTTTTAACAGAAGGACAGGTTATCACAGTTGACGCTGCCCGCGGCGCTGTGTATGAAGGCCGCGCAAGCGTTCTTTAAACAGCTTTAAAAAAGAGAGGGGGGTTCTCCCTTCTCTTTTGTCTTTAGGTTGATTTTCCTATTCCCATGCGGGCGGTGACGCGCTTTTAGAAGGGCAGGAGGGCAGAAAAATGAGAGTGTTATTCTTACTGTTTATCGTGTGTCCGGCAATTGAAATCGGTTTGTTTCTGCTGGCGGGAAAATGGCTCGGTATTTTTCCGACCTTCCTTCTCATCATTTTGACAGGCGTGTTAGGCGCCTTGGTGGCAAAAAGACAGGGAACCGATGTGTATCATCGGGTGATGCGCGACCTGCAGCACGGCAAAATGCCGGGGGAAGCGCTTCTTGACGGAATATGCGTCTTTTTCGGAGGCCTGCTTTTGATGCTTCCGGGTTTTCTGTCCGATATTGCAGGGGCCTGTCTTCTGATTCCGTTCACTCGGAACCGCATGAAGCCGCTTTTGTTCAAATGGCTGAGAGGAATGTCAAAAAACAAGCGGATCATTATCAAATAAAAACGGCAGCCTTCTTACAGGGCTGCTGTTTTTATTTGGACTGAACAGTAATATAGGCCCATATTTCTTTTAAAGCGCCCGTTGTGATAAAGGCCTGAATGAAAACGAGCAGCGCGGGCCCCGCAGCCAGTCCTAAAATTCCGAACAATTTAAAGCCGGCAAACAGAGCGATTAAGGTCGCAAGCGGATCAAGTCCGATTGACTTGCTTAAAATTTTCGGCTCCGTCAGCTGGCGCTGGATAAGAACCACAATATATAAAACACCGAGACCGATCGCTTGAGGAAGCTGACCGGCAATGGCCAAATACATAATCCAGGGAACAAAGACCGACCCGGCGCCGAGATACGGGAGAAGGTCCACCAGGCCGATAAAAAAGGCGATGGTTGCCGCATGCTCAATCCCTAAAAGAAAAAGTCCGATAAAGACAATGATCATCGTGAAAAGTATGAGCACGGCCTGCGCCTTAATGAAACCTGCCATCGCTTTTTTCAGCTCTCCCGATACGGCCTTGGCGTTTGCCGAAACCCGTTCCGGAAGAATGGAATAAAGCAGCGCCTTCAGCTTATGCCAGTCCTTTGTCATAAAAAAAGTCGCCAGCATTGCGAAAATGAAGACGGCAGCTGTATTGGGAAGGAAGGCAATCCATTTCGGCACCAGCTCCAAAAGATGTGAAAGCATCAGCCCCGCATTTTTAGCGGCTGTATCACCGAGGGTCTGAATATGCGTCACGATGGATGCCTGCTGATTGGTTTCAAGCCCGTTAAATAAGACGGTCAGCTCGTGGTACAATGGCTGAATGCGGGAAGTGAACAGCTCTTCGCAATACGTCATAAAGGCGCTGATATGGGGAGGGAGCGTTTTGGCCAGATAGGCGGTTCCCGAAATGATTTCCGCAACGAGAAATGTCGCCGCGCCGAGAAGAATAAGCAAAAAGAAGACCAGGACAATGACTGTATTGACTGATCGGGGCATCCCCGTCAGTTTGTCCAGCCAGTCAACTACGGGAATGATCGCTGATGACAGAATAAGGGCGATCAGAAACGGATAAGTTAACGGAAATGAGGCGTAACCGGCCGCTAAAGCGCCGCCGGCCGCAGCGAGTACAAACAGCGCGCGGAAAAAAACAGTTGCATAGTGCGGATTCACATCGATCCTCCTCTCGATGGCACGTCCTATTACATTAGTTTATTCGTCAAAAAAAAGGATATGAATACAGATATGATGAAAGAGGGTGCTTTCAGGATGTTTACACAGGCGAATTTATTTTTACTATTATTGCTGGCCATCGCATTGGTAGCCAAAAATCAGTCATTGCTTTTTGCCGTCGGCTTTCTCATTGTGATAAAAGCTGTCGGTCTTGATCAGAAACTATTTCCGGTTATTCAGTCAAAAGGCATCAACTGGGGGGTCACCGTCATTACAATCGCCGTTTTAGTGCCGATTGCCACAGGTGATATCGGTTTTAAACAGCTCGGAGAAGCGATGAAATCATATTATGCGTGGATCGCTCTCGGTGCCGGGATCGCGGTTGCCTTAATCGCCAAAAACGGTCTCACCTTATTGGAAAACGACCCTCATATTACAACGGCGCTGGTCATCGGCACGATACTTGCCGTCGCGCTTTTCGGAGGCGTCGCCGTAGGCCCGTTAATCGGCGCCGGAATCGCCTACTTGGCCATGCAAATCGTTAAAATATTCACTTCGTAAAGTAAAAAAGCGGCGTAAAGCTGCTTTTTTTGTGGAGAAAATTAGAGTTTGCACTTGCGCATTTTGTAGTTCAGACAAATGCCATTTGCATTATTCCGATGAATGAAGCGGCTTATCATGTAACAAAGAACTTCGGGATTGACGGCGCACATGGAGCGAAAACAGCGATAGTAGATTAAAAGCTGATGGGATTTATGGGCCTGCCTGATACCAAAGCAAAACTTGAAGTGTTGTCAAAATAAGCGGAGACCCTTTCCTTCAATTTGGAAGTTTGTTAAATTTATAATGAGAATGAAAAAACACAATTCGGTTGGTAGTCCGGATGCATGATTTAAAATGTCAGTAACCTTCCCCTCCTCGGGATGTCCATCATTCTTCAGTAAAATTTAGGAGGAGGGAATCGTTATGAAATTAACGGTTTACTACGATGGTCAGTTTTGGGTAGGAGTCATTGAAGTTGTGAATGATGGGAAATTAAGAGCAATTCGTCATTTGTTTGGACAAGAGCCAAAGGATTCAGAAATAATGCATTTTGTTAATAATCAACTTTTACAGACTCTCTCCCACACTGAACAAGAAGGGGTTTGTGTTAAAGCAAAATCTAAGAAATTAAACCCAAAAAGATTGCAGCGACAAGCTTCTAAAGAGATGAAAAATATCGGGATATCAACTAAGGCACAAAAAGCGATAAAACAGGAGCTTGAAGCAAGAAAAGAAAAGAAAAAACAACTGAATAGAAAACAAAGAGAAAAAATAAAGGAACAAAAATATTTAATCAGAAAACAAAAAGCAAAAGAAAAGCATAGGGGAAAATAGTTGGAGAGCCCGATGAAGCCCTTCGATTGAAAAGTTGAGCGGCATCAGTTAGTTTCTTCGGACTGATTTAGAGAAAAAAAGTATAAGTCAGAGCCCTTCTCGAGATGAGGAGGGTTTTTCTGCCATTTATTTAAAATCACTTACATCAGTAAATGAGTCAGTTTCAATTGATGAACGGTTTGATAAGGATATTTACAGCTGAGTACAAAAGCGAAAATCTTGTCTTAGCTGAAGTAATAATAACCTCTCTCTTTTATGAAGGGAGAAGACTTTTCGAAGTTATTAGATATTCAAGATGTAATAAAAAATAAAGGAATGCAAATGTTAAAGTGAAGGGAGATGATTACTATGAAAAAAATAATTGTATTGGTGATCTTATGTTTTTCGTTAAGCTCTATCACAGTGGCTGCTGCTAAACAAGAACACGGCCAGAACCCAAAAGTTTCTCAGGAGCTATTTGGTGTTTTTATGCATGAGCTTTTCTGTAAAAATATATTAGACAGTGCCCGTGAATTCTATAAGGATGACACACTCTCTGTTACCACTAAAGGAGGCGTTAAATTATCCGAAGAAAAAGAAGGCAGGTATATAGTGAAGTTCATAATTATCCCTCATTCAAAGCTTCTGGGTAAAAAAGGCAAGATTTCAGGAACCGATACATTGACTTTCAGAGTAGACCCCTTCCTTTTGGGTTCTGGTTCAAGGGACAGAAATTCAGCAGTTACATTCCTGCATTTAAAGCATAACAACTCCACAAGGCAAAATTGATAAAACAGGATACTCTACATAGGATGTCCTCTTTTGGTAAAAAGGTTCCTGTCTATCACGAATAAACAGAGCAGATGCGAATTTACGGGCCGAGTACGAAAGCGAAACTGAAATCATTATTGAAATGAAAAAATCCCCCGTTTTGGGGGATTACTTTTTCTTCTCTTCTAATAGTTGAATAATTCTTTGATTAGCCTGTTTTTGCGCTCTCAACAACGAAACAATATTCCCTGTGAAACCAATCAAAATGACAAGCAGAAAAATTATAATCCACACAAGGCCATACCCCCTAAGGTGTTATTACCGTCCTGAAAGTCGATTCACTTGTATTGTTTAGACCTTCATACATTGTACTTGTCTTGTATGGGGTTGGAAATAGGACAATTTGATAGTTTTCTTTATCTTCAACTTTCGGCATGTCAATTTCATATATATTTGTGGCATTCTCTTTAACACTGGTAAATGAAACAGGTTTCCCATTAACTGAGCTTTGTTCTGTCCCTGATAAGGCAACTAAGGCATAATCAAGATTCGTATCATGCGAATTAAAAATTTGCAAGTATGTTTTTTGGTTGCTTTTTGATTTGAATAGGATTTTATTTCCGGTTTGTTTTGACGTTAAAAATACTTGTTCGCCCGTTAATTCATCAGTTGTTTTTTGGGGTTTTAGGTCTTCTTTTTCATCCCGGCTTTTCCTGATGTAACGGAGAGTAAAGTTTTCCTGTAAACCTGATGCTATATCAAGGTTAGTGCTTTCTTGTTTGTAATCAGGCTCAGGAATAATAATGAAACTTAACTCGCTGAAATTAGAAGGCGGCTCAAATTCCAGCTTGATTTTTTTTACCGAATCTTTATCCATTTTGAATGTATAAGATTTTTTGTACCCTCCGTTATCTGCTTTGAAAGGAATTGTCTTGAAGTCTGAGAGGATAACCAATCCATATTTTCTTTTGTCATTAAAATAATGACTAAAAGATAATACTTTTTTGTATCTCTTCCCGTTTTTCTTTCCAATATCCAAAGAGTCTAAAATTTGCCCGTCCTCTTCATATAAACCGTATGAAACGGTGTCAGTGCCGGGGCCGGTCAAATCTTCTTGTTCATCATTGTACTTTTCATCATCTGTAACTGCAGAAGTCTGTTTGTTTTGATCTTTATTAAAAAAGTAAAGGGATGCGGCAACTGCCAAAATTACGAAGGGAACACAAATTAAAAGAATCTTTTTCATTCTCATTTTATTTTAAAGAGCGTTTTTTATGTTCCATTTTTTTTGATGCGTTACAGTTTTATATTTTTTTCTTACGTATTTGGAGTTGCCATATGCTTTCCCTTTACATCCATATCCCCCGGTTACTGTTCCCACAGCTTCCGCCCCGGCATAGTTTGAATTACTATTTGTATCAGTTTTGCTTTTTGAAAGCGCTCCGTTATTATAGTACAATCGTGATTTTGCCTCGATTGTATTTATTCTCATTTTTGCGCTGGCCTTTGTCAGCATGGCGTAATTGCATGCGAAAAAGTCCAGTCCCTGTCTACGCTTTTTTAAATTCCAGTTGGTCTTATAATCAGGTTTTGACGCCATTACAGTATACGGGCTTTCGGTTGCTGTCTGAAGAATAGAGCCAGAACCTTGCGAACTGTCTTCAATCGTAATCCATTCTTCATCAGTATTAGATGTAGCAGAGGCGGTGTCTTGATAAGAAAGCAATGATCCGGAAGCTAAAGTAAAGGTAGCCAGGAAAGGTAAAACAAATTTTTTCATCTCAAAATCTCCTTTTTTGTTATTTTGTTACAGTGCCGATTATACAGGTCTATATTTTTTTATGAATGGGGAAAAACATCTGTAGATTCGACAATAGAGAGAAATAGTCCGCTATAATACCGTTCTGAAAAAGTGGGTCAATAGCCTTTTTTTGAAATTGCGCGATGTCGAAAGGGAAAATTGCGCGATGTCGAAAAAAACTCCTATTAATTACATTTTATGTTAAAAGTATGCTAGAATATTATTTGAGAAAATTTAGAATATTTGTAGAAAGAGGGGTTTATTGATGAGTAAACTGGCTTCTGAATGTGTTGCAAATATATTAAATGATTGGTATATCGCGATAAAACAACAAGACGCTGAGTCTGCTGAGAGATATTTTGAAGAGATCAAACCATTGTTTGATGAAATGGAAGAGGATCAGGAAGTTTTGATGTATTATTCTTTGTTGGAGGAAAGGCACAAAATGTTTTTGTATCAGGTGAAAGGGGAGGAGCTTCCGCCCCATTCATATTTTAATGAAAACCACGCTGATGAAATAAAAAAAACAGACCATATGATTGAATATTATTTCTTTCTATTTGAAGCGTTATATGAGTCGCATAAAAGGAACTTTGAGAAAGCAATTACTTTATTCAAAATAGCAGAGAAAAAATTGAAGGATATACCCGATTGTATAGAGCGGGCTGAATTTTATTCGAAAGTGGCGTCTATGTATATGATGCTGCGGCAGAGTCTAATTTCTTTGAATTATATCAATGATGCGCTACAAATTTATAGAGAAAATGAAGGCTATAAACGAAAGCTCGCCACGTCTCTTATGATTGTTGGACAAAACTACACTGATTTAGGACTTTATGAAAAAGCGGAGGAAAGTTATTTAGAAGCAATCAGAATTTCGAGAGTTCTTCACGATTCACTTTTCACAGCTTTAATACATCATAATTTAAGTCTTACATATTCTGCAGCAAACCGCCCCCAAGACTGTATAAATGCCTTGAAAAAAGCCATCAGAAATAAAGAGTGGAGGGGCTCGGTATATTATATAAATTCCCTGTATATGTTTTTGAAAGAGCTTTATAAAATAGGGGATGTAAATAAAATGCCATATTATTATAAAAAGACAAAGGAATATTTTAAACGAAAAGAGAATAAGGTGTATGAGGCTAAAATAAATATTATTTACGGACTTCTGCAGCAGGATCAGAGGAAAAGCATTGAAACTTGTCGAGGTGGTATTTCTTACTTGTACGAAGTAAATGACCTTGATAGCGTTTTTGATCTTTCTTTGATTATTTCAGAACACTGTGAGAAGCATGGACTCTTTAAAGAGGCGCTTGAATTTTCTAAACATGCTATTTTAGCCGAGAAGAAAATGAAGCACCTGGAGGGATTATAATTGAAAAAAATTATTCTTTGTGCAGCCCTAACCTTTGTTACGTTAAGTGGTTTAGCTGTAGTCAAGATTAATCAAGCATCATCAGATGTTAAGATAACAGAGCGCCCGGTGGGTACTCTAAAATTAGCAGAGCGGCCAGTAGGCACATAAAAAAAGCCCCAGACAGGGCTTTTTTTTGCGCTCTTTCTGGCGTTCATTTGTGAATAACCCGGGTAGTGGTGCGTTGTCCTTTTAAACTCCCCTAAAACTCCCCCAATAAGAATACATGGTTTTACAAAGCGCCTGAAAGCAAGCGATTAAATTTATCAACGCAAAACCTTGATATATAGGGCTTTTAAAACATTTTTAGTTAAAAGTCTACAAATTAATCAGATTATTGTTTATAATAAGAATAGGCTTAAACTTAAATAAGCTTATAAGAATTTGTTATGTTCCTCTATAAGCATATCGGTTATGTAACCGCAATCAGTGAAATGTAAGCATTTTCTTAAAGGGGAAAGGGATTGTTTGCATGACTCATTTTAAGTAAGCCGTATGTTTTATATACTCTTTAAAGGGGAATTTTGATTGAAAAGGAGAGGTTGAATATGACAGCAACACGCGGTCTTGAAGGGGTTGTAGCAACAACATCATCTGTAAGCTCTATTATCGACGATACCCTTACATATGTAGGGTACGATATTGACGACTTGACAGAGAATGCAAGTTTTGAAGAAATCATTTATTTGCTGTGGCATCTGCGCCTGCCGAATAAAACGGAACTTGCTGAACTGAAAAAACAGCTTGCGAAAGAAGCTGCCGTTCCACAAGAAATCATTGAGCACTTCAAATCATATCCCCTCAATAACGTACATCCAATGGCTGCGCTCCGGACGGCGATTTCATTACTCGGTCTGACTGACAGTGAAGCCGATGTTATGAATCCGGAAGCGAACTACAGAAAAGCCATCCGTCTGCAGGCGAAAGTGCCGGGCATTGTCGCCGCTTTCTCAAGAATCCGCAAAGGACTTGATCCTGTTGAACCGAAGGAAGAGTACGGAATCGCGGAGAACTTCCTTTACACCTTAAACGGTGAAGAGCCTTCTCCGATCGAAGTGGAAGCGTTTAACAAAGCGCTCATTCTTCATGCGGATCATGAGCTGAACGCATCAACATTTACGGCGAGAGTATGTGTCGCCACCTTATCTGATATTTACTCAGGCATCACTGCCGCCATCGGCGCTTTAAAAGGACCGCTTCACGGCGGAGCCAATGAAGCCGTCATGAAAATGCTGACAGAAATCGGCGAAGTGGAAAACGCCGAGCCTTATATCCGCAGCAAAATGGAGAAAAAGGAAAAAGTAATGGGCTTCGGACACCGTGTGTATAAGCATGGAGACCCGCGCGCCAAACACTTAAAAGAAATGAGCAAACGCCTGACGAATCTGACGGGGGAAAGCAAATGGTATGAGATGTCAATCCGTGTCGAAGAAATCGTGACGTCGGAGAAAAAACTCCCGCCTAACGTTGATTTCTATTCCGCATCTGTATACCACAGTCTCGGCATTGATCACGATCTGTTCACGCCGATCTTTGCGGTCAGCAGAATGTCAGGATGGATCGCCCATATTCTTGAACAGTACGATAACAACCGCCTCATCCGCCCGCGCGCTGATTACACGGGTCCGGATAAGCAGACTTTTGTTCCGATTGATGAAAGAGCCTGATCAAACGGGAGGCTGGTGATTTTCATGTCGTTAGCCTCTTGTTAATCAAGCCCGGATTGGTTTACAATTTTGATAGAATCTTGGGAAAAGTCATTTTATTTTCTATACAAGAAAAATAAAATGTTTTCTAAATATGAATTACATACTGGGAGGTAATATTGTGTCACAAGGTGAAAAAATTACAGTCTCTAATGGAGTATTAAACGTACCAAATAATCCGATTATCCCGTTTATTGAAGGCGACGGCACAGGCCCTGATATTTGGAACGCCGCTTCTAAAGTATTGGAAGCCGCTGTTGAAAAAGCATATAAAGGCGAGAAAAAAATCACGTGGAAAGAAGTTTATGCCGGTGAAAAGGCTTATAATAAAACAGGTGAGTGGCTTCCTGCCGAAACGCTGGAAGACATCAGAGAGTACTTCATCGCCATCAAAGGTCCTCTGACGACACCGGTCGGCGGCGGTATCCGTTCTCTGAACGTGGCGCTGAGACAGGAGCTTGATTTGTTTACGTGCCTGCGCCCTGTCAGATATTTCACGGGAGTGCCTTCTCCGGTCAAACGACCTGAAGATACGGATATGGTCATTTTCCGCGAGAATACGGAAGATATTTATGCCGGAATTGAGTATGCGAAAGGTTCTGAAGAGGTTGAAAAGCTGATCAGCTTCCTGCAAAATGAAATGGGTGTTAACAAAATCCGTTTCCCTGAAACGTCAGGAATCGGCATCAAACCTGTTTCTGAAGAAGGCACAAGCCGCTTAGTCAGAGCTGCCATTGAGTATGCGATCGAAAACGGCCGTAAGTCTGTCACGCTTGTCCACAAAGGAAACATCATGAAGTTCACTGAAGGGGCATTTAAAAACTGGGGCTACGAGCTTGCCGAAAGAGAATACGGAGATAAAGTATTCACTTGGGCTGAATATGACCGCATTGTCGAAAAAGACGGAAAAGAAGCGGCTGATAAAGCGCAGAGCGACGCGGAAGCGGCAGGGAAAATCATCGTCAAAGACAGCATCGCTGATATTTTCCTTCAGCAGATCTTAACCCGTCCGAGCGAATTCGACGTCGTGGCGACAATGAACTTAAACGGAGACTATATCTCTGATGCGCTTGCCGCTCAGGTAGGCGGAATCGGGATCGCGCCGGGAGCGAACATCAACTATGAAACAGGGCATGCGATTTTCGAAGCGACTCACGGAACGGCTCCTAAATATGCCGGCCTTGACAAAGTCAACCCGTCATCCGTCATCCTTTCAGGAGTGCTTCTTCTTGAACACCTGAACTGGAATGAGGCTGCTGACTTGATCATTAAATCTATGGAAAAAACGATTGCTTCAAAAGTAGTAACGTACGATTTTGCTAGATTAATGGACGGCGCAACTGAAGTGAAATGTTCAGAGTTTGGTGAAGAGCTAATCAAAAACATGGACTGAACCTAAAGCAGACTTCTAATGAAGCCAAAAAAGGAGAAGAGAATCATGGGAAAAACACGCAGTAAAGTTTCTGTTATCGGAGCAGGATTTACGGGAGCGACAACAGCCTTTCTTACAGCTCAAAAAGAGCTTGCGGACGTTGTGCTCGTTGATATTCCGCAATTAGAAAACCCGACAAAAGGAAAAGCGCTAGACATGCTCGAAGCAAGTCCGGTTCAAGGATTTGACGCGAAAATCACAGGCACGTCCAACTACGAGGACACAGCCGGTTCTGATATCGTCGTCATCACAGCCGGAATTGCGAGAAAACCAGGCATGAGCCGTGATGATCTCGTATCTACAAACGAAAAAATCATGAGAAGCGTCACACGTGAGATCGTGAAATATTCTCCTGACTGCATTATCGTTGTATTGACAAACCCTGTTGATGCGATGACATATGCGGTGTACAAAGAATCAGGCTTCCCGAAAGAACGCGTCATCGGACAATCCGGAGTGCTTGACACTGCGCGATTCAGAACATTCGTCGCTGAAGAATTAAACCTGTCTGTAAAAGATGTGACCGGTTTTGTTCTTGGCGGACACGGTGACGACATGGTTCCTCTCGTCCGTTATTCCTATGCGGGCGGCATTCCGCTTGAAACGCTTATCCCGAAAGACCGTCTTGATGCGATTGTAGAACGCACAAGAAAAGGCGGCGGGGAAATCGTCAACCTTCTCGGAAACGGAAGCGCCTACTACGCGCCTGCTGCATCACTGACTGAAATGGTAGAAGCCATTTTGAAAGATCAGCGCCGCGTGCTTCCGACCATCGCTTACTTAGAAGGCGAATACGGTCATGAAGGCATTTACTTAGGCGTACCGACGATTATCGGAGGAAACGGCCTAGAGCAAATCATCGAGCTTGAACTGACAGACTATGAAAAAGCGCAGCTGAGTAAATCAGTTGAATCTGTCAAAAACGTGATGAAAGTATTGTCATAAGAAAAAAGGGAAGGCTTCCGAATCAGAAGCCTTCCTCTTTTTACAATTAATGAAAGCGTTTTCTTTTTCCCTGAGCGATCCTTTCTCTGAAAATGATCAAAAAGGCGAATTGTCTGAACGGGCAGTATTGGATAAAATGAAATCATAAAGTGATATGCAGCACATAAAATAGAGAAAATTGGATGTCGGGGAAAATAGACAGCGGAGGGCGCAGCATGAACAAAAAAATTTTAGTTGTAGATGATGAACAATCTATCGTTACTCTTTTACAGTATAATCTGGAACGGTCCGGCTATGATGTCATTACCGCATCAGACGGTGAAGAGGCTCTGGAGCTGGCAGAGAATGAAAATCCGGATTTAATCGTACTGGATGTCATGCTGCCGAAAGTGGACGGAATCGACGTCTGTAAGCAGCTCAGACAGCAGAAAATGATGGTCCCGATCTTGATGCTGACAGCAAAAGATGAGGAGTTTGATAAAGTGCTGGGACTGGAGCTCGGAGCGGATGATTACATGACAAAGCCGTTCAGTCCGCGGGAAGTCACTGCGCGGGTGAAAGCCATTTTAAGAAGGGCTGACATTTCTTCGCTGTCACAAGGCAGAGAAGAGGAAAAGGACGGGCAGATCCTCATCGGCGAGCTGAAAATTCTTCCGGAGCATTACGAAGCGTACTTCAAGTCAGAACAGCTGGAATTGACGCCTAAAGAATTTGAACTGCTTCTGTATTTGGGAAAACACAAGGGAAGAGTGCTGACGAGAGATCTTCTGCTGAGCGCGGTCTGGAACTATGATTTTGCCGGGGACACCCGGATTGTTGACGTTCATATCAGTCATCTGCGCGACAAAATCGAATCAAATACCAAAAAACCCATCTATATTAAAACAATCAGAGGTTTGGGGTATAAACTGGAGGAGCCAAAAATGAATGAATAAAGTCCGTGTGCGTCTGTTCGCTTTACTCGTTGTATGTATCATATTGGTTTTCAGTGTTCTCGGCCTTTTTTTACAGCAGCTTCTTTCTTCATCCGCTGAAGAAAGAACGGCGGATCAGCTGAAAAAGGAATCGGTATACATAGCGGGCCTTCTTGACACCGGCCGAATCGGCAATAAAAGCAATGAAACGGTAATCCGTGACGCCGGCCGCACCCTCGGTATAAACGTCGCCGTGCTCAACGAGAAGGGTGACGCCGTATATCATTCCGGCAGTCATGCTGATGATTCAGCCGTAAAGGAGTTCATTTCTCACAATAAAAGCGAGGAAGCCGTACAGTCGAAAAGCAAAGTCATCCGCGGCACTGCCGTAAAAAATGACGCCGGGAAAATTGCGGGGTATGTACTCGTTTCCTCTGAGATCAACGGCGGTTCAAGCGTTACCGGAGAAATGTGGGGCATGCTGGCAGCAAGTCTTTGTACCGCTTTTATCATTATCGTTTTCTTTTATACAAACATGACGTCCCGTTACAAAAAATCAATCGACGCCGCGACAAAAGTGGCGACGGAGCTGTCCAAGGGGAATTATGACGCCCGCTCCTACAGCGGTTACGCAAGGCGGTCGGACCGTCTCGGGCGTGCGATGAACAGCCTGGCGGTCGATTTAATGGAAATGACGAGAACGCAGGATATGCAGCGCGATCGTCTGTTAACCGTCATTGAAAATATCGGATCCGGTTTGATTTTAATAGACGGGAGAGGTTTTATCAATCTCGTGAACCGGTCATACACGAAGCAGTTTCATACAAAGCCTGAACGTCTGCTTCGGCGTCTTTACCATGATGCGTTTGAACATGAGGAGATCATTCGGCTTGTCGAAGACATTTTTATGACGGAGACGAAAAAATGCCAGCTGCTCAGACTTCCCATCAACATTGAGCGGCGCTACTTTGAAGTTGACGGCGTTCCGATCATGGGCCCTGACGATGAATGGAAGGGCATCGTCCTCGTCTTTCACGATATGACGGAAATTAAAAAATTGGAGCAGATGAGAAAGGACTTCGTCGCCAATGTCTCCCATGAACTGAAAACACCGATCACCTCGATTAAAGGCTTTACGGAAACACTGTTAGACGGAGCGATGAAAGACGAAAAGGCGCTTTCAGACTTTCTGTCTATCATTCTGAAAGAAAGTGAGCGGCTCCAATCTCTCGTGCAGGATTTACTGGATTTATCCAAGATGGAGCAGCAAAACTTTACGATGCGCGTAGAGTCCTTTGACGCCGCAAAAATTCTGCATGAAATTGAAGCGCTTTTGCGGCATAAGGCTGAGGAAAAAGGCATCAGCTTTCAGCTCGATCTCCCGGAAGAGCCGATTTTTGTGACGGGTGATGCGCACAGGCTGAAGCAGGTGTTTTTGAATCTGGCGAACAATGCCCTGACCTACACGCCTGAAAAAGGGACGGTGGGGATTTCGGTACATGTGAAAGAAACCGTTGTCGATATCAAAGTGTCCGATACGGGAATCGGCATTCAGAAGGAAGAGATCCCGAGGATATTTGAGAGATTCTACCGCGTGGATAAAGACAGAAGCCGCAACTCGGGAGGAACCGGGCTCGGCCTCGCCATCGTGAAGCACTTAATAGAAGCCCATGAAGGTAAAATCGAGGTCACAAGCGAGCCGGGACAGGGGACTGTATTTACCGTGACGCTGAAGCGGCAGCCGGAAGCGTGACCAGCTTTACAAAGGATTAACAATTTCTTCATGACCTGTTAAACCTATCTTGTTAGGATATAACAGAACCCCTTCATCCAAGGAGCCAATTTTGACGGCGGGAACGTGTTTTCTTGTTCCCGTCCTTTTTTGCGTTTTCACGGGGTTCGCTCATTTTCCTTTCAAATTGAACTTTGTTAAAATAAGAGAAGCTGTGAGATTAAAAAATAGAGGAATGACGAGCTTTTGCTCTTAGGAGGATATTGAATGACGGAACGAAAAAAATTAGTGCTTGTCGACGGAAACAGTCTGGCGTATCGGGCGTTTTTTGCATTGCCGCTTTTAAGCAATGAAAAAGGCATCCATACAAATGCCGTATACGGGTTTGCGATGATTTTAATGAAAATGCTGGAAGATGAAAAGCCGACCCACATGCTGGTGGCTTTTGATGCGGGGAAAACCACTTTCCGCCACAGCACGTTTAAAGAATATAAAGGCGGAAGACAAAAAACGCCGCCGGAGCTTTCAGAACAGATGCCGTTCATCCGCGAGCTCCTTGATGCCTATAACATCAGCCGCTACGAGCTTCCTGAATATGAAGCGGACGATATTATCGGCACCCTTGCCGTATCTGCTGAAAAAGAAGGCTTCGAAGTAAAGGTAGTTTCGGGGGACAAGGACTTAACCCAGCTTGCAACCGGGAAAACGACCGTTGCCATTACGAGAAAAGGCATTACTGACGTGGAAGATTACACGCCGGAGCACGTGCAAGAAAAGTACGGTCTGACCCCTTTGCAAATCATTGATATGAAGGGATTAATGGGGGATTCATCCGATAACATACCGGGCGTCCCCGGCGTCGGAGAAAAAACCGCGATTAAGCTTTTAAAGCAGTTCCATTCGGTTGAGAAACTGCTTGATTCCATTGATGAAGTCAGCGGAAAAAAATTAAAAGAAAAGCTTGAAGAATATAAGGAACAAGCCCTGATGAGCAAAGAGCTGGCGACGATTATGACAAATGCGCCGATTGAAGTCAAGCCCGAAGATTTAGATTACCAAGGGTTTGACCGTGAACAAGTTGTTGCCATTTTTAAAGACCTCGGTTTTAATACGCTTCTTGAGCGGCTCGGTGAAGAAAGCGGCGAAACGGCGGAAGAAAATTTTGAAGACATCAATGTTGAAACGGCAGAAGAAATCACTGAAGATATGCTCGTTTCGCCGTCCGCTTTGGTCGTCGAACAAATCGGTGATAACTATCACGAAGAACCGATCCTCGGCTTTTCCATCGTGAATGAAACAGGTCTTTATTATATTCCGAAAGAAATCGCCATTCAGTCTGAAGCTTTTAAATCTTGGGCTGAAGATGAATCGATGAAAAAGTGGGTGTTCGACAGCAAACGTTCAGTCGTCGCTTTGCGCTGGCAGGGAATTGAGCTGAAGGGAACGGAATTTGACGCGCTTCTTGCTGCCTACATTATAAACCCGGGCAATTCGTACGACGATGTCGCGAGCGTAGCGAAAGAATACGGGCTGAATATCGTTTCAAAAGATGAAGCGGTATACGGAAAAGGCGCAAAGCGCGCCGTTCCGGCTGAAAAAGAGCTTGCCGATCATCTCGCGCGGAAAGCGTCTGCCGTTAACAGCCTCCGTGACAAACTGCTGCACGCGCTGGAAGAAAATAATCAGCTTGAATTATATGAAGATCTCGAACTCCCGCTTGCGCTAATTCTCGGAGAAATGGAATCAATGGGCGTCAAAGTGGATGTTGAAAGACTGAAGCGAATGGGCGAAGAGCTCAAGGCAAAGCTGAAAGAATATGAAGAAAAAATCCATGACATCGCCGGTGAGCCGTTTAACATCAATTCACCAAAACAGCTCGGCGTCATTCTGTTTGAAAAGCTCGGCCTGCCGCCAGTAAAGAAAACAAAAACAGGCTATTCCACTTCAGCCGATGTGCTTGAGAAGCTCGCAGACAAACATGATATCGTCGCGTACATTCTGCAATACAGACAAATCGGCAAACTCCAATCGACTTATATTGAAGGGCTGCTGAAGGTCACGCGCAAGGATTCTCATAAGGTGCATACACGATTCAATCAGGCATTGACTCAAACCGGACGCCTCAGCTCAACGGATCCGAACCTGCAAAATATTCCGATCCGGCTGGAGGAAGGGCGGAAAATCCGTCAGGCTTTCGTACCGTCCGAACCGGACTGGCTTATTTTCGCCGCCGATTATTCACAAATTGAATTAAGGGTGCTTGCGCATATTTCAAAAGATGAAAATCTGATCGAAGCGTTTACGAATGACATGGACATTCACACAAAAACCGCCATGGACGTGTTTCATGTCAGTGAAGATGAAGTGACACAAGCGATGCGCCGCCAGGCAAAGGCCGTCAATTTCGGCATTGTTTACGGCATCAGTGATTACGGGCTGTCACAAAACCTCGGCATCACCCGGAAAGAAGCGGGCGCTTTTATAGACCGCTATTTGGAGAGCTTCCCGGGCGTTAAGGCGTATATGGAAGAATCGGTGCAGGAAGCGAAGCAAAAAGGATATGTCACGACCCTTATGCAGCGCCGCCGCTATATTCCTGAGCTGACCAGCCGCAACTTCAACCTGCGGAGCTTTGCGGAACGGACGGCCATGAATACGCCGATTCAGGGAAGCGCCGCCGATATTATTAAAAAAGCCATGATTGACATGGCAGCTGAGCTGAAAGAAAAAAACCTGAAGGCGCGGCTGCTGCTTCAGGTGCACGATGAATTGATTTTTGAAGCGCCTAAGGAAGAAATTGAAATATTAGAGAAGCTGGTTCCTGAAGTGATGGAGCATGCTTTGGCATTAGACGTGCCGCTGAAGGCGGATTATGCTTCAGGGCCGTCTTGGTACGATGCAAAATAAACAGAGAAAAAGGAAGTGATGATTGTGCCGGAATTACCAGAAGTTGAAACGGTCCGGCGCACTCTGACCGGTCTTGTGAAGGGGAAAACGATTGAATCGGCGGATATCAGATGGCCGAATATCATCAAAAAACCCGCCGAGCCGGAGGAATTCGCGCGGCAGATTGCAGGAGAAACAATCCGATCCATCGGAAGAAGGGGAAAGTTTTTGCTTTTCCATCTGGATCATTATGTCATGGTGTCCCACCTGCGGATGGAGGGGAAATACGGTCTTCATCAGGCCGATGAGCCTGACGATAAACATGTGCACGTCGTGTTTCACATGACGGACGGAACACAGCTCCGCTACCGGGATGTCCGGAAATTCGGCACGATGCATTTGTTTGCGCCGGGAGAGGAACAGAATGCATTACCGCTTTCACAGCTCGGGCCCGAACCCGATGATGAAGCATTTACCGCTGCTTATTTAAAAGAGCGGCTTGCAAAAACGAACCGCGCAGTGAAAACAGCCCTGCTCGACCAAAAAGCGGTCGTCGGCCTCGGCAATATTTATGTCGATGAAGCTTTATTCCGGGCGCGTATTCATCCTGAGACAAAAGCGAACAGTCTGTCAGACGGGCAGATAAAAACGCTTCATACAGAAATTAAAGACACCCTTCAGGAAGCGATTGACGCGGGCGGGAGCACCGTCCGGTCTTATATCAATTCTCAAGGGGAGATCGGAATGTTTCAGCTCAAACATTACGTATACGGCAAAAAGGATGAACCGTGCAAAACGTGCGGCACGATGATTTCTAAAATTGTGGTCGGCGGAAGGGGTACTCATTTTTGCGCCCGCTGCCAAAAAAAATCATAAACTGAAGCGGTTCAAGCAGGCGGCAGCAGAATGACTTTTTTCTAACACAGTTGATGACCTTTCTCCATATATATATTGTGATTCACCCAATAGGCATATGTCACAATTGCCGATCAAGAGAAAGGGAGAAACGGATATGGAGATTGTTTCTTTGCTGCTTTTGGCTTTTGCTGTCAGCTTGGACAGTTTTTCAGTCGGGTTTACGTATGGTTTGAGAAAAATGAAAATCCCGTTCAAAGCGATTGCCGTGATCGCTTGCTGTTCAGCCTCTGTGATGTTTATATCCATGCTGATCGGCCATTTTCTGACAAAGATTTTTCCCGTATCCGTCACGGAAAAACTGGGCGGACTGATCTTAATCGGAATCGGGGCATGGGTCATCTGGCAATTTTTCAAACCGGCTAAAGAGCCGGATTACTTATTGCATGAAAAAACGTTACTTAATCTTGAAGTGAAATCGCTTGGCATCGTCATTCATATTTTGAAAAAACCGACCAGCGCCGATATTGATCAATCCGGAACCATTAATGGAGTCGAGGCGCTTCTGCTCGGTATCGCCTTATCCATTGACGCGTTTGGCGCCGGGCTGGGAGCGGCCATTCTCGGCTTTTCTCCGGTTATGATGAGCGTGACTGTCGGGCTGATGAGCTCGCTGTTTGTTTCACTCGGCATAAACGCGGGGCATTTGCTTTCAAGATGGAATTGGATAGATAAAATGACATTTTTGCCGGGAGTCCTGCTGATTATCATCGGGATTTGGAAAATGTAAGAAGGAGTGGGCTTTTTGAGCTTGGTCATCGGTTTAACGGGAGGCATCGCAAGCGGCAAAAGCACGGTAGCGCGTATGCTGATCGACAAAAAAATAACAGTCATTGATGCGGATGTCATCGCAAAACAGGCGGTGGAAAAAGGAATGCCGGCTTACGGACAAATTGTGGAGGCATTCGGAAAAGACATCCTGCTGGAAAATGGCGGTATTGACAGAAAAAAACTCGGTTCTATCGTTTTCACTGACGAACAGAAGCGTCTGAAGCTGAATCAGATCGTTCATCCGGCGGTGCGTGCGGAAATGCTGAAACAGCGGGATGAAGCCGTTGCGCGAAAAGAGCAGTTCGTCGTTTTGGATATACCGCTTTTGTATGAAAGCGGGCTTGATTATCTTGTCGGCAAGGTGCTCGTCGTCACCGTACCGGCAGACATTCAGCTTAAACGGCTGATAGAGCGGAATTCCCTTACAGAAGAAGAAGCGATGAGCCGGATAACGTCGCAAATGCCTTTAGCGGATAAAACAAAAAAAGCTGACGCCGTCATTGATAACAGCGGCAGTCTTGAATATACAAAGCACCAGCTTGAGGAAGTATTGAGCGGCTGGGCATAAACAAACACCGTTCGGAAAGCCGAACGGTGTTTTTCTGGTTAAAAATCAAAATTGTCAGGGTCCGGACCGACACGGAGGTTTTCGTTCAGATCATCAATCCGCTTCATATCGTCAGCTGACAGTTCGAAATCAAAGACATTTGCATTTTCTTCAATACGGTGTTTTTTAGTTGATTTCGGAATGGTGATGACACCGTTCTGCAAATCCCAGCGCAAAATCACTTGAGCGGCTGATTTGCCGTACTTCTCAGCGATTTCCTGTAAGACGGTGTGATCAAGCAGCTGACCTTGCATCAATGGCGACCACGCTTCAAGCTGAATGCCTTGTTCAGTGCAGAAAGTAAGCAGTTCTTTCTGTGTCAGACGAGGATGGTACTCCACCTGGTTGATCATCGGCTTGATTTCCGTCTCTTTCATGAGATGTTTCAGATGGTGAATTTGGAAATTGCTGACCCCGATCGCCTTAATGCGTCCATCCCGGTAGAGGGTTTCGAGCGCCCGCCACGCATCGATGTACTTTCCTTCGACAGGCCAATGGATCAAATATAAATCCAAATAATCTAAACCGAGTTTTTCTAAGCTTGTGTCAAACGCTTTTAACGTTTCTTCATATCCTAAATCGGCATTCCATACTTTTGACGTGACAAAAATGTCTTCACGTTTTAATCCCGCTTCTTGCAGCCCTTGGCGGATGCCTTCGCCGACACCTTCTTCATTTCCGTAAATCGCGGCGGTATCAACGCTGCGATAGCCGTGCACCAATGCCGTTTTCACCGCGTTGACGAGTTCCGCGCCTTCCTCTACTTTGAAAACTCCGATGCCGAACCAAGGCATCTCTACTCCGTTATGCAATGTTGCTTTTGCTTGTAAATGTGTTGTCATGTATATATTCCTCCTATTAGTTGTCTGTTGAAACAATCAAAATGCGCTGAAGAAAAACTCACCTCCTTTCAAGGGCAGTGCGATCCCGCTTTTCAAGCTTCCTGCTCCATCCGGTTAATACGACCGCGCTGAGCACCATCAGCGCCCCGATCCAAGCGGTATGAATGATTCCGATTGAGTCTGTAATGATTCCGCCGGCAAATGAGCCGATCGCGATTCCGGCATTAAATGCCGCGATATTTAAGGCTGATGCTGTATCAACGGCGCTTGGCGCAAAACGTTCACTCAGCATCACAACATATACCTGAAGCCCCGGCACATTCATAAACGCCAACAGCCCCATGAAAATAATGGTGATCAGCCCGGCTGTTTTAAACGGTGCGGTAAAAGTCAGAACAAACAGCACAGCAGCCTGGACAATGAACATATAAAACAAGGCTTTCAGCGGATTTCGGTTTGATAAACGGCCGCCAATCATGTTTCCGATGGCAATCGCAATTCCGTAAACGAGCAGGATGGCCGCGACGGTTTCTTTCTGAAAACCGGTTACCTCCTGAAGAAGCGGAGATAAATACGTAAACACGACAAACGTTCCGCCGTAGCCTAACGCGGTAATGATAAATAAAAGCAATAACCGGCCGTTTGTGACGAGTTTGACCTGCTCGGAAAATGCGGTTTTCGTCCCTTTGCGCAAATGCGACGGAACGAGGAGCGCGTTTGTGAGGAATGCGATGATTCCTACCGCCACAATGACGGCAAATGCGATTCTCCATCCGAATTGCTGGCCGAGATAGGTGCCGAACGGAACGCCGGTCACCGTAGCCACCGTCAGCCCCGTGAACATGATGGAAATCGCGCTTGCTCTTTTATGCTCCGGCACGATATTGGCGGCGATTGTTGCCCCGATTGACATGAAAATGCCGTGGGAAAAAGCCGAAATAACCCGTGCCGCCAGTAAGACGCCGATTGAGGAAGCGCTCGCTGCGAGTGTATTTCCGGCGATAAAAATTAACATCACCCAGAGCAGCAGCGTTTTCCGCGACATGCCGGATGTGAGAGACGTTAAAACCGGCGCGCCGAATGTCACGCCCAGAGCATACATGGAAACGGTAAGTCCCGCCGTTGTCACAGGTATATGCAGATCTTGAGATATAAGCGGCAGCAGCCCGACGCTGATAAATTCGGTTGTGCCGATCGCAAAAGCGCTGACGGCTAATGCCAGCAGCGCTGGTAAATAGCTTTGGCGATGTGAAGACATCTGTTTTCCTCCTTGAACGATAATGTATGGTTGAAATGATGCCGGGTAAACGATATAAGTATAAGAGTACATTCCTTTTCAGCCGGCAAATGTCATTATGATCGATAGAAGTGTCATTGAAAAGAACGTACTTTTAAGTGCCATAGGCACTTTTTAGTTCCTATAGATGAGGAGGAATTACCGTTGCTGAAGAAAAAATACAATATATCCGTAGAGGCGGCGCTTGAAGTGATCGGCGGAAAATGGAAGTGTGTGATCCTCTGCCACCTCATGCGCGGGAAAAAACGGACAAGCGAATTGAAGCGGCTTATGCCGGACATCACCCAGAAGATGCTGACACAGCAATTGCGGGAGCTGGAAGCTGACGGCGTCATCAACCGGATCGTGTACAATCAGGTGCCGCCGAAAGTGGAATACGAGCTGAGTGAATACGGGCACAGTCTGGAAAGAATTTTAAACGCGCTGTGCGACTGGGGCGCGATGCATATTGCTAAACGGTACGGCGAGGTGTCTTCCGTTTTAGAGGACAGCATTTTAAATGACAAATTTAAAGAACCGGGACAAATATAAGAAAAAAGCAGGCAGCCTGAGACGCTGATCCTGCTTTTTTTATGGAAGAAAGATCATTTTATATGCAAAAAAACCGATTGAACAACATATTGATCGGTATAAGGGTGGATTTTTATCAAGTTGTACTGGCGGATTTCTTTTAATGTGTTATACTATATATAAATAAAGGTAAATTAGAGTGGCATATTAAAAAGGGGTGACCTGAGCATGAAGGTAAAAGTAGCAATCAACGGGTTTGGAAGAATCGGAAGAATGGTGTTCAGAAAAGCAATGGAAGATGATCAAATTCAAATAACAGCCATTAATGCAAGCTATCCCCCGGAAACGCTTGCTCATTTGATAAAGTATGACACAATTCACGGCAAATATGATCAAGAAGTTGAGACCTCCGACGACAGCCTGATCGTCAACGGAAAACATATTATGCTGTTCAACCGCCGGGACCCGAGAGAGCTTCCGTGGAAAGAATGCGGAATAGACATCGTCGTAGAGGCAACGGGGAAATTTAATTCAAAAGAAAAAGCGATGAGCCATATTGAAGCAGGGGCGAAAAAAGTCATTTTAACGGCTCCGGGCAAAAATGAAGACGTTACCATTGTCATGGGAGTAAATGAAGAGCAGTTCAATCCCGATGAACATGTCATTATTTCAAATGCATCCTGCACGACAAACTGTCTTGCGCCGGTCGTCAAAGTGCTTGATCAGGAATTCGGGATTGAAAGCGGCCTGATGACGACTGTTCACGCTTACACGAATGATCAAAAAAATATCGACAATCCGCATAAAGATCTGCGGAGGGCGAGAGCGTGCGGAGAATCCATCATTCCGACTTCTACAGGCGCCGCCAAAGCGCTGTCGCTCGTGCTGCCTCATTTGAAAGGAAAACTTCACGGTCTCGCTTTGCGTGTTCCCGTTCCGAATGTGTCATTAGTGGACCTTGTCTGCGATCTGAAAACAGATGTGTCGGCCGAGCAAGTAAACGCCGCTTTCCAAAGAGCCGCAAAAACGTCGATGTACGGAATTCTTGATTATTCGGATGAGCCGCTCGTTTCTTCGGATTATAATACGAATTCACACTCTGCGATCATCGACGGTCTGACAACGATGGTGATGGAAGACCGAAAAGTAAAGGTGCTCGCCTGGTATGACAATGAATGGGGATATTCCTGCCGGGTCGTTGATCTTATCCGTCACGTCGCCGCGCGAATGAAACACCCGTCAGCTGTGTAGACTAAAGATCATGGACATTTGTTAGAAAAAAACCCTTAACGGCATATTCGCAAAAAACACACCTTGCAAAATAAACTTAAACACAGTATACTATCTTTCGTGAACTTCTTGCTCGTGACTGCTTCGGAATTACTTAAAGGGTTAGGACCTCTCCGGACTAACTTTCCCCCGTGGTAAATGGCCGGGTCAGTTCTCGGAAATTCACTTTTTTAATTCTTGTTAAGGGGGGTCCATGATTATGGAAACAATGGGGCGTCACGTCATCTCCGAGCTGTGGGGATGCGATTTTGATAAGCTCAATGACATGGATTTTATTGAAAAAACGTTTGTAAATGCTGCTTTGAAATCAGGAGCTGAAGTGCGCGAGGTCGCATTTCACAAATTTGCACCGCAAGGCGTAAGCGGAGTCGTTATTATCTCTGAGTCACATTTAACGATTCACAGTTTTCCTGAACACGGATATGCAAGCATTGATGTTTATACTTGTGGAGACCTGGATCCTAATGTGGCTGCGGATTACATTGCGGACGCATTACATGCAGATACAAGAGAAAACATTGAAATACCGCGAGGAATGGGGCCTGTACAGATTAAACAGGCACAAGCGAAAGTACTGTAATTTTCAAAACGCAAACACAAGGGAGCTAAGCTGAAAAAGCCATTACGCGCTTTGAAGCTGATGCTCCTTTTCTAATGTAAAAAAACAGCATTGCTTTTTCTTTAAGCATTTTTTTTGTAAAATAGAAAAGATAAGGCCGGTCTATCGGCTCTCCCAACAAATAGGCTCATCCTAGAAACGTTGGCGGGCATTTACCGGAAGCTTGCGAACCGCATTACAGCAACGAAACAGATGGGAGCTGATCCAATTTGAAATGTCCTTCATGCCAGCACAACGGTTCCCGCGTACTTGATTCACGGCCTGCGGACGAAGGGAAATCAATCCGCAGAAGGCGGGAATGCGAAGCCTGCCATTACCGCTTCACTACATTTGAGAAGTTTGAAGAGATGCCTCTGATCGTCGTGAAAAAAGAAGGCGTCCGGGAAGAATTCAGCCGTGAAAAAATGCTGCGCGGGTTAATTAAAGCTTGTGAAAAAAGGCCCGTTCCTTTAAAAACATTGGAAGACATGTGCTTTGACATTGAAAAAGAGCTGAGAAACCAAGGTGTATCTGAAGTCAAAAGCGAACTTGTCGGAGAAATGGTAATGGACCGTCTGGCGAAAATCGATGAGGTGTCTTATGTCCGCTTTGCCTCCGTCTACCGGCAGTTTAAGGATATAAACGTGTTTATCGATGAATTGAAAGATTTAATAAAGAAAGAACGCTGAGAGAGCTAAGAGATTGTGTCTGGCTCTTTTCTCATGAGCAAAATTGGCATTTGATAGATCGCAGAAACGGTGTAAAATGAGAGTAGAAACATATCGGAAGGTTTGAGAATCATGGCTGACTATTGGAATGACGTATTACCTGTAGATCCTTATACGGTCAAAAGCCGTTCGCTTCTTCAGGATGTCGACAGACAGGTTTTGACACATCTGTACCAGCCGCTGATCGGTTCTTTTGCATTCTCCCTTTATATGACCTTATGGGGGGAGCTTGAGCAGAACCGCTTGTGGGGAGCGGAATCCACGCACAGGCAGCTGATGGGCATGATGCAGTCAAATTTAAAAAAGATTCATCATGAACAGGGAAAGCTTGAAGGAATCGGGCTGCTGAAAGTGTATATCCGGGAGTCCGAGCAGAAAGAGCGGATGTTTATTTATGAGCTGCTGCCCCCGCTCAGACCGAATGATTTTTTTGAAGACGGCATGCTGAATGTCTTTCTTTATAACAGAGTCGGTAAAACGAAATACCAGCAGCTGAGACAATTTTACACGCACCCTTCCGTCGGCGCGGGCGCAAGGGAAATTACCCGTCCGTTTAATCACGCTTTTGCCTCTTTTCAGCCGAGTGAATGGAAAATGACGCCTGATATGGAAGAGGCGATGAAGCTCCCCGAGGCCTATGAGACGGCGTCTGTCGGACAAGCGCCTTCCTATACGGTGACGGAGGAAGTATTTGATTTTGAGCTTTTCATGGCGGGACTGTCAGAAACGATGATACCGCGTAAATCAATCACGCAGGACGTGCGGGAGAGCATTAAAAAGCTTTCATATTTATACGGAATAGATCCTATCTCCATGCAGCACGTCGTCATGACCGCAATTAATGAACAGGATACGATAACGGCCGAAGCGCTGAGGAAAGCGGCCAGCGACTGGTACCAAATTGAAAGAAGCGGTAAGCTTCCGGAACTGATTGATAAAACACAGCCTGTCACCTTGAGAGAAAACCGGACGGAAAAGGACGATTCATTGAACGGCGAACTCATCGCACAGCTTGAGACCATATCACCGAGAAAGCTTCTTCAGGACATTGCGGACGGGACCGAGCCGTCAAAAGCCGACTTGCAGATTATCGCCGATATTATGTTCGAACAAAAGCTTGAGCCCGGCGTCACCAATGTGCTGATTTATTATGTCATGCTGAAAACGGATATGAAGCTGTCCAAAAACTATATCCAAAAAATCGCCGCCCACTGGGCCAGAAAGAAAGTCAAAACGGTACGGGAAGCAATGAAACTCGCAATAGAAGAGCACAGGCAATATCTTGATTGGGCGGACGGCAAAACAAACGGCGCGGCGCGCGGCAAAAAAACCGTCCGGGAAGAAAAGCGCCCTGATTGGATGAAAGAAGAAAAAACCGGAAAGAAACAAGAACAGCCGGCTCTTTCCGCGCAGGATCTTGAAGAACAGAAGAAAAAAATGATGGAAGAAATGAAAAAACTGAAAAAATACTCTGCCTATTGAGACAGAGAAGCGGGGTGATATTGAATGGAACCGATCAGCCGATCCTTAGAAGGCGTGACGAAAAGACCTGACTTTCAAAAACGCCTGGAACGAATGCAGCAGCAAGTCATGGCCGACGAAGACGTCCAGGCTTTTTTGAAGGAACAGAAAGATGTAATCAATCAAAGCATGATTGACAGAGGGTTAAATAAACTGTACGAATTCGTTCAGCAAAGCAAACAGTGCGCCTTCTGTTCGAAAGACAGCCGGACGAACAGCCTGCTTGAAGGCTATCATCCGAAGCTTGTGATCAACGGGCGTTCCATCGATATTGAATATTACGAATGTCCGGAAAAGAGAAAGCTCGACCGCCAGAAAAGGCAAAAGTCCCTGATGAAGAGCATGTATATCCAGCAGGATCTTCTCGGCGCGACGTTTCAGCAGATCGACATTACCGATCCGAGCAGAGTCGGCATTTTCCAGCATGTGACGGATTTTCTGAAGAGCTATAATGAAACGGGAAAAGGCAAAGGGCTGTATCTGTACGGAAAATTCGGAATCGGAAAGACATTTATTTTAGCCGCCATTGCTAACGAACTGGCGGAAAAAGAGTATTCATCAATGATCGTATATGTTCCCGAATTTGTCAGAGAGCTGAAAAACTCGCTCCAGGATCAGTCGTTGGAGGCGAAACTGAATATGGTGAAAACGACGCCCGTACTGATGCTTGATGACATCGGAGCGGAGTCAATGACAAGCTGGGTCAGAGATGAGGTCATCGGCACCGTGCTTCAGCACAGAATGAGCCAGCAGCTTCCCACTTTCTTCTCGTCTAATTTTTCACCTGACGAGCTGAAGCATCATTTTACGTATTCACAGCGGGGAGAAAAGGAAGAAGTAAAAGCGGCAAGACTGATGGAGCGGATTTTATATTTGGCTTCGCCCGTCCGTCTTGACGGGGAAAACCGCCGCCGTTCATGATGCCGGCGTCCAATGGGAAGGATTTGAGGGAATGAGGAATAAGAAGGCTGTCACTTGGGCTGCGGCTGCGGCGGGAGCGGGCCTTTTGCTGTGGGCAAACCGCAAATATCTGAATCTGTCGCCTAAGGAGATACGGCTGTGGGTGTTATCGTTCGGTGTTTTTGCGCCGCTTGTGTTTATCGGAATTTCCATCGTCAGGCCTTTTGTGCTGTTTCCCGTATCAATCGTTTCCGTCGCCGGAGGATTGGCGTTCGGCCCGCTTTTCGGCACCGTGTATACGCTGGCGGGCTCAATGGGCGCTGCCGCCGCGTCTTTTTTTGCGGCGGGGCTGTTTGCCTTTAATGAGAAAAGCCGTCATGGAAAAATGAAAGCCATTCAAAAGCAGATGAAAACCAATGGCTTCTTTTATATTTTTATCCTGCGTATTCTGCCTGTTAACTTTGATGTGATCAGCTATGCCGCGGGCCTATCGAAAGTCAGGCCGATGACGTATTTTTTGGCGACCGCAGCGGGCATCATTCCGGGGACGATCGTCCTGAATGTGCTCGGCGCGAGCTTTATGTCCGGAAATGTGCTGACCGTACTCGGCGTGATCTGTCTTTACATCGTATTTTTATCGCTTCCCGTTATATTTAAAAAGAAGGTGCGCCATTTGTTCGGCGGTGAAAGCTAACCTTTACGTCTATTTTAAAAACATCCCCCATATACTTGTAACAGATGCCGTAAGGGGGGACAAATATGCTTGAAGTGATCTTTGAAGATGACCACGATACCGCCGCTTTTTTACATCTCATTCAGCAATCGGACGACCGGAGACATTTTATTGTCCGTGAAGGCATAAAAAAAGTCGGAATCGCAAGGTCTGAAACGGCTTTTTGCGTTCAGCGCTTTATTGAGCCGATACTTGTCAGGTTTTTTTTGGAATGCAAAGAAGACGAGCATATGCTTTCGCTTATTGAGGATGCATACTGCTTCACCGATCAGGATGAACAGCAGCAAATCCTTCAGCTTGCACACAGCATTATGGAAGGAGAGCTTGATGATCATCCGTTCGAGCCGAAGAAAGAGCCGCGCACACAGTTTATTTCAGATGCGCTCCGGACGATTTCACTTGATGCGGGTGTTTTTTCCGTGCGTTCGTTTCAGACGTTCCGGCTCAGCAGGTATTATGAGCGGCTCAGAGAATACGCGGAGGCTGCGATAGATGAATATCGGATGGAACAGGAATATCAAAACTTTATCCAGTCTCTGAGAGATTATGTGACATCCAATCCGCCGCGGATGAAGAAAGTCCGCATCGTACATGACCGGGCTTTTACGCTGTGGGAGCTGCGCTATTTGTCAGAACGGGAACAGAAAAAATACATAGACAGACGGTTTGTGCGGGAGCACCCGATGTATATAGATTCCCATCTCCTTGCGCCGCTGATCTCCATTGCGCCTGAGACGGTAGAACTGTATACGGACAAACCGGAGCATATGATGTCCAGAACGATTCAAAACGTGTTTCAGGAGAGGGTGCGCCTTTTTCCGCTGGGCGCGTTTGCAGCCGAGAAGACGGAAGGATAGCCGTACGGACGGCCTTGCGTAAGCGGCAGGGCTGTCTGTGCGAAATCAGACGGAAAACCGAGTTGCATTTTTCTCGCAGACATTTTATAATACATAAAAGATTAATGATTGCTACACGTATTGATAAGGACATGAAGCATTGATACCGGCTTTATAAGAGAGGAGAGCCCAGGCTGAAAGCTTTCCAGCTATGGATCATTGTCTTTACCGCCTTTGAACTTCAGCTGTGAACGCCGGAAGAAGCGCCAGTAATAGCTGACGGGAACTCCCGTTACAGAGTTTAGAGCCGCAGGTGCCGAAACAATCGGCCGCGCGGAAAAAAGGGTGGAACCACGATTCCGTTTATTTAACCTCGTCCCTTTCATAGGGGGCGGGGTTTTTGATTTGCATAAAAAAAGGAGTGACGAAGATGTCAGATATGATCAACATCACATTTCCGGACGGAGCGGTAAAGGAATTTCCGAAAGGAACAACAACAGAAGATATCGCGGCATCCATCAGCCCGGGATTAAAGAAAAAGTCTTTAGCCGGAAAACTGAACGGACAGGAAATTGATTTAAGAACGCCGATTCAAGAGGACGGTGCCGTAGAAATCATTACAGAAGGCACAGAAGAAGGTTTGAACATCATGCGGCACAGCACGGCGCATTTATTGGCCCAGGCGATTAAACGCATTTATAAAGATGTGAAATTCGGAGTCGGCCCCGTCATTGAAAACGGGTTCTATTATGACATTGAAATGGAGCAGGCGCTGACGCCGGATGACCTTCCGAAGATTGAAAAAGAAATGAAACGCATCGTCGGTGAAAATCTGCCGATTATCCGAAAAGAAGTGAGCCGTGATGAAGCAAAAGCCATGTTTGCGGAAATCGGCGATAATCTGAAGCTTGAACTGCTGGATGCCATCCCTGAAGACGAAACGGTCTCTATTTATGAGCAGGGCGAATTTTTTGACCTGTGCCGCGGCGTGCACGTGCCGTCTACAGGCAAAATTAAAGAATTTAAGCTGCTGAGCCTTGCGGGCGCATACTGGCGCGGCGACAGCAAAAACCAAATGCTTCAGCGCATTTACGGCACGGCTTTCTTTAAAAAGGATGACTTGAAAGAGCATTTGCGCATGCTTGAAGAAGCGAAAGAGCGTGACCACCGAAAACTGGGCAAAGAATTAAAATTGTTTGCCAACTCTCAAAAAGTCGGACAAGGTCTGCCGCTCTGGCTGCCGAAAGGCGCGACCATCCGCCGCGTGATCGAGCGCTACATTGTGGATAAAGAGCTGAGCCTCGGTTATGAGCACGTCTATACGCCTGTCCTCGGAAGCAAAGACCTGTACGAAACATCAGGGCACTGGGATCATTATCAGGATACAATGTTCCCGCCGATGGAAATGGACAATGAAACACTCGTGCTCCGTCCGATGAACTGTCCTCACCATATGATGATTTACAAGCAGGACATTCACAGCTACCGCGAGCTTCCGATCCGGATTGCAGAGCTCGGAACGATGCACCGATACGAAATGTCCGGGGCGCTTTCAGGTCTTCAGCGCGTACGCGGCATGACGTTAAATGACGCGCACATTTTCGTCCGCCCTGATCAGATTAAAGAAGAATTCATCCGCACGGTCCGTTTGATTCAAGACGTATACGAAGACTTCGGCCTGAATGATTACACATTCCGCCTGTCTTACCGCGATCCTGAAGATACGGAAAAATATTTTGATGATGATGAGATGTGGAACAAAGCGCAATCCATGCTGAAGGCGGCAATGGATGAGATGGGGCACGACTATTATGAAGCGGAAGGCGAAGCGGCGTTTTACGGCCCTAAGCTTGACGTGCAGGTGAAAACGGCGATCGGCAAAGAAGAGACATTGTCAACTGTACAGCTTGACTTCCTTCTTCCGGAACGCTTTGATCTCACTTACGTCGGAGAAGACGGCAAACAGCACCGCCCTGTCGTTATTCACCGCGGCGTCGTGTCAACGATGGAGCGTTTCGTTGCTTTCTTAATCGAAGAGCACAAGGGCGCCCTTCCGACATGGCTTGCGCCGGTGCAATTCCAAGTCATTCCTGTATCACCGTCCGTGCATCTTGACTACGCGAAAAAAGTGCAGGAGCGCCTGCAGCGCGAAGGCCTGCGTGTCGAGCTTGACAGCCGGGACGAAAAAATCGGCTATAAAATCCGTGAAGCGCAAATGCAAAAAATCCCGTACATGCTTGTGGTCGGTGACCAAGAAGCGGAAAACGGCGCGGTAAACGTCCGGAAATACGGCGAGCAGAAATCAGAAACCGTCTCATTGGACGATTTTGTGAAAAAGGCTGTAGCCGAAGCGAAAAAATAACCGGAAATACAAAAACCCCGTTCATTCAGAATGGGGTTTTTTAGCGTATAAAATTATCTTTCTTTTTGTTTCTCTATAATCGCAAACAGCTCGTGAAGATCGCTGATCACGTAATCAGGCGCAATGTCCGTATCATTTTTCTTTTGCGTCCGGTTAACCCAGACTGTCGTAATGCCTGCCCGTTTCGCTCCCAATATATCAGTATTGAGGTTATCTCCGACCATCATGGCGTCTTCTTTTTTCAGGTTCAGGAGGCCGAGGCAATGTTCGAATATGGAGGCATCGGGTTTCCCTTTTCCGAAAGCGCCTGAGATGACGATTTCATTAAAATAAGGCGCGAGCTCAGGAACGCCGGCGAGTTTTTCTTTCTGCAGGCTGGGATCGCCGTTTGTCAGCAGAAGCAATTCATAAACACCTTTCAGCTTATCAAGCACCGCAAACGTTTCATCATACACATACGGACGCTGTCTGCGTTCCGCCGCGAAAAACTCCGCCAAATATTCGCCGTAAGCCGCATCGTCTATACCGACGCTTTTTAAGCCGTTCGTCCAGGCGTTTCGTCTGTATTCCGGCGCAATCCGATTCAGCTGTTTAAATCCTTCGCTGACCGGCTCGGAAAAATTCGCCCACAATCCTTCAAACGGATTAATGCCGATCATGACCGTATAAGGATAGGTTTCGTATGACATATACAATTCCCGTGCCGCTTTCCGAACCGCCTCTTCAAATGTATGCGGGTCAAGGCCATATTTTTTTTCCGCTTGTAAACATGTTTCCCTGAATGTTGTTCTGACGCTTTTTTCATCCCATAACAGTGTATCGTCCAAATCAAAAAATACGGCTTTCATGATCTTCTCCTCTTTGTTATATTCTGAAACTCTCTGCCGCAAGGCTCCCGTTTATTCTACAATAGATACATAGACTGTGAAAGATGTTTTCAGATGATTTGAAAAAAACAGGCAGGTTTGTGTCAGATTCTGTCTCAGGCTCTAAAACGTGATAAAATACAATTTGAAAGAACAGGTGAAAAGTATGCTGCATTTGATCATCATGATGCTGGAAAGAGTCGGAATTATCGTCATATTGGGATTTGTTCTGGCTCATACCAGATTGTTCAGACAGGCGCTCCAGCAGCCTGAGAGCTATAAAGGCAAAGCGGTGCTGATTTCAATTTTCTCGCTGTTCAGTATCATCAGCAACTATACGGGAATAGAAATTCAGCGGAATACAATCATGAATAATGACTGGGTGTTTCAAATTAATCCGTCCGGTTCAATTGCCAATACAAGAATTATGGGCGTTGAAATCGGCGGACTCTTAGGCGGCCCGTATGTGGGAATCGGCGTCGGCATACTGGCCGGCCTGCATCGTTTATCACTCGGCGGCGCGACGGCAGTCAGCTGTGCCGTCTCATCCGTTTTAGCGGGCATTTTGTCCGGCTGGATCGGACGGTATTTCAGAAAACGCTATGCGATGCCGACACCGCGGGTGGCCGCGCTTGTCGGACTCGGAATGGAATCGCTGCAAATGCTGCTCATCCTCTTGATGGCCAAGCCGTTTTCTGATGCTTGGACGCTTGTGAGCATCATCGGCATCCCGATGATATTGGTAAACGGGTCAGGGACTTTTATTTTTCTTTCGATCATTCAGTCGATTATCCGGAAGGAAGAACGGGCGAGAGCCCTTGAAACCCACAGGGTGCTGATGATTGCCGACCAGACGCTTCCGTTTTTCCGCCAGGGGCTGAATGAAAGCTCATGCAAAAGCGTCGCCGCCATCATTCACAGGCAAACAGGAACGGACGCGGTATCGCTTACGGATAACGAAAAGATTTTGGCGCACGTCGGCGCGGGTGCCGACCATCATATTCCGTCTGAAAGCCTGATCACCGGATTGTCAAAACGCGTCATTAAAACGGGTCATATTATGAAAGCGACATCAAAGGAAGAAATTGAATGCACGCACGATCCCTGTCCGCTGCATGCGGCGATCGTATTGCCGCTGACGTCAAACGGCAAAACGATCGGGACGTTGAAAATGTACTTTAAAAGCCCGTCAGGTTTAAGCCGGGTTGAAGAAGAGCTTGCAGAAGGACTCGCCATGCTGTTTTCCACCCAGCTTGAACTCGGCGAGGCGGAACTGCAGAGCAAATTGCTGAAAGACGCAGAAATAAAGGCGCTTCAGGCACAGGTCAATCCGCATTTTCTGTTTAATGCGATCAATACGATTTCTGCTCTTTGCCGTACGGATGTGGAAAAAACCCGAAAGCTTCTGCTGCAGCTGAGCGTCTATTTCCGTTCCAATCTGCAGGGGGCAAGGCAGCTGCTCATCCCGCTTTCTAAAGAACTGAACCATCTGCAGGCGTATTTATCATTGGAGCAGGCCCGTTTTCCCGGGAAATATAAAATCAGTCTTGAAATCGAACGCGGTTTGGAGGACATCGAAATTCCTCCTTTTGTGCTGCAGATTCTCGTCGAAAATGCGCTCCGCCATGCATTTTCAAGAAAGCAGGACAGCTGTGCCGTCAATGTCAGCGTGGTATCCGCCGGTCAGTCGGTTTTAATGCGGGTTGGAGATAACGGGCGGGGAATTGATCCGGAATTGCTGTCCGTGCTCGGAAACCGTCCGCTGCCGTCTAAAGAAGGGACGGGAACCGCGCTTTACAATTTAAATCAGCGGCTGATCGGGCTGTTCGGCCCCAAAGCAGCCCTGCGATTGGAAAGTGAGGCCGGCAAAGGTACGGACGTATCATTTGAGCTGCCTTTGAAACTGATGACTAAAGGAGAAGAACATGCTGAAGGTGTTAATCGTTGATGATGAAATGCTGGCAAGAGATGAATTAGCTTATTTGCTGAAACGGACGAATGAAGTAAGTGACATAAACGAAGCTGAAAATATTGAATCCGCTTTTGACAGTATGATGGATCAAAAACCGGATCTGCTGTTTTTGGACGTTGATTTGTCAGGAGAAAACGGATTTGACATTGCCAAACGGCTGAAAAACATGAAAAATCCGCCGGCCGTCGTTTTTGCGACGGCGTATGACCAATTTGCTTTAAAAGCCTTTGAAGTCGACGCGCTCGATTATTTAACGAAGCCTTTTGATGAAGAAAGAGTGCGCCAGACGATCAGAAAGTTTAAAAGAGTGAAGCGGGACAGGGCAGGAGCCGTCTCAGAGCAGCCGTCCGCAGCCGGAGCGCATAAACTGGCTGTATCAGCCGGTGAATCTATTGTCATTTTAGATACGAAGGACATTATTTTCGCCGGCATGGAGGACGGACACGTTTCCGTTAAAACGTTTGCCGCGTCTTATTCCGTTCACGAAACTTTGGCGGTCATTGAGAAAAAACTGCCTGATACGGGTTTCTTGAGAGTGCACCGCGCGTTCATCGTGAATACGGAGCATATTACAGAAATTCATCCGTGGTTTAATTCGACGTACAATCTTATCTTAAAAGACGGCTCTAAAATTCCCGTCAGCCGTACATACGCCAAGGACTTAAAAAAGCTGCTTCATATTATATGAGGCGGCTTTTGCATTTCAGCAGCCGTTTTTTGCATTTCAGAATGAATATTCAGCCGTTTGTTATGAAAGCGCTTTAAAAGGCGATTTCTCTTTTATAATGGACCTAACAAAGAGAAAGAGGTGAAGAAAATGAGTGCGAAAAAAGTGTACGGATTTCTGACACAAGCATTTGTTTTTGCCGTAATTATGCTCATATCTAATGGGATTGCAGCGATTGTCCCCATTCCTATACCCGCTTCCGTAGTAGGTTTGGTGTTATTATTTGTCCTCTTATGCCTGAAAGTGATTAAGCTTGAACAAGTAGAAACGCTGGGAACATCATTAACGTCACTGATCGGATTTTTATTTGTCCCGTCGGGCATCTCCGTGATGAATTCACTTGGCGTCATGCAGCAGTACGGCGTGCAGATCGCACTCGTCATCTTACTCGCCACCATCATTCTGTTAGGGGCCACGGGCCTTTTTTCTCAGCTGATCTTGTCTGTCAGCCAAAAACGTCAGAAGGCAGCCCCTGAAAAACAAACGGTGCGCCGTTCCAATCAGGAAAAAGAACTTGTGCAGCATTAGGAGGGAAATCGGATGAGTCCATATTTCGGTATTGTCGTTTCACTTGCGGCCTTTGGCATCGGCACGTATTTATTTAAAAAAACGAGAGGCTTTTTCCTCTTCACCCCGCTGTTTGTCGCGATGGTGCTTGGAATCCTTTTTCTGAAGCTCGGCGGTTTTTCATATGAAGATTATAAAAGCGGGGGAGACATTATTAAATTCTTCCTGGAGCCCGCGACGATCGCTTTTGCGATCCCTTTATACAAACAGCGTGACAAACTGAAAAAATACTGGTGGCAGATCATGTCTTCTATCATTGTCGGCTCTATCTGCTCAGTCACGATTGTCTATTTGATCGCAAAAGGCATTCATCTTGACGCGGCCGTTATGAAAAGCATGCTTCCGCAGGCGGCGACAACGGCAATTGCCCTTCCGCTGTCAAAAGGAATCGGCGGCATCACCGACATCACCGCTTTCGCCGTTATTTTCAACGCCGTTATCGTCTATGCTCTGGGCGCTCTATTCTTAAAATTGTTTAAAGTGAAACACCCAATCTCTAAGGGACTGGCTCTCGGCACATCAGGACACGCACTCGGTGTTGCGGTCGGTATTGAGATGGGGGAAGTAGAAGCGGCAATGGCAAGTATCGCGGTTGTCGTCGTAGGAGTGGTGACGGTGCTGGTCATTCCGGTATTCGTTCAGCTCATCGGAGGATAAACCCGGCCATAGACCCGGGTTTTTTTATTGTGTTGGCACGTCCGCGTGCGGCAAAGAACGAAATTTCACATTTTTCCTTGCGCTCGCCCCGGCATCGTGTTAAAATGAAAAAGTTGATCCGGAGAAGTCATTCTTGACTAATGATCCGGTATTGTGTAGAATAGTTATGAATTGAATATAAATCACAAGCAGAGGCACCCGCTTCTCACCTGATTGACACATTCATGTAGTTGGCAGGTTGACCGTACATTTTTATTTATGCAGATGTTCGTAGTGTGGGTGTGTTGTCATGCCCGCACTTTTTGTTTGCCTGCAGAATGCAGTCAAAAAGCGTTGTGAATCAATTCGAAGAAACTATGGAGGTGGCTCATTATTAGCAAAGATCAATTGGTTAATGAGGGTATCCGTGCACGTGAAGTTCGTCTGATCGGACAAAATGGCGATCAGCTCGGCATCAAGTCCCGTCAGGAAGCACTTGAAATCGCCGGCCGCGCAAATCTTGACCTTGTGTTAGTTGCAGCAAATGCAAAACCGCCTGTCTGCCGCATCATGGACTACGGTAAGTTCAGATTCGAGCAGCAGAAAAAGGACAAAGAAGCACGCAAAAATCAAAAAATCATTAACTTAAAAGAAGTTAGATTAAGTCCGACGATCGATGAGCATGACTTTAACACGAAATTGCGCAATGCGATTAAATTCCTTGAAAAAGGCGATAAAGTGAAAGCTTCTATCCGCTTTAAAGGGCGCGCAATCACTCATAAAGAAATCGGCCAGCGCGTATTGGACCGTTTCTCTGAAGCATGTGCGGAAGTTGCGACAGTCGAAACAAAACCAAAAATGGACGGCCGCAGCATGTTCTTAATGCTTGCGCCGAAAAACGAAAAGCAATAAGGAGGAAATCCCATGCCAAAAATGAAAACTCACCGCGGATCTGCTAAACGTTTTAAAAAGACAGGTTCTGGGAAGTTAAAACGTTCTCATGCATATACAAGTCACTTATTCGCCAACAAATCCCAAAAGCAAAAGCGTAAGCTTCGCAAGGGTGCTATTGTGAGCGCAGGAGACTTCAAACGCATCAAACAACAGCTTGCCAACATCAAGTAATCGGACAAGGAACAATTAGGAGGGAAATATAATGCCAAGAGTAAAAGGCGGAACTGTGTCGCGTCAGCGTCGTAAAAAGGTTCTTAAATTAGCAAAAGGTTATTTCGGTTCAAAACATAGATTATACAAAGTAGCAAACCAGCAGGTCATGAAATCAGGAAACTATGCATTCCGTGACCGCCGTCAGAAAAAACGTGATTTCCGTAAGCTTTGGATCACTCGTATCAACGCTGCTGCACGTATGAACGGTCTTTCTTACAGCCGTTTAATGCACGGTCTTAAGCTTTCAGGCATCGAAGTAAACCGCAAAATGCTTGCTGATCTTGCTGTAAACGATCTTACTGCTTTCAATCAGCTTGCTGATGCTGCTAAAGCTCAGTTAGACAAGTAAGTTGAAAAAGCCGCTCTCTTTCCGGGAGCGGTTTTTTTACGTAAAGGGTGACAATCAATGGCTCTCTTCATTTACGCCGTATTGATAAACGGATACGGCTTTTGGATCATGGGCGCTGATAAAAGAAGAGCAAAGGCGCACAGGTGGAGAATATCAGAGAAACGAATATGGCTCACAGCCGCCATGTTCGGCTCACTCGGCGTATGGATCGGCATGCGCACCTTCAGGCATAAAACGAAACACAAATCCTTTTTATACGGGGTGCCGCTGCTTTTTCTCACTGAAGCCGCCCTTGTGCTGATGTATTTGGTGTATAAAGAATAAAAAGCAGGAGAGCTTATCGCTCGCCTGCTTTTTTCGCTTTTTTGATGGGCTGGTCCCAATCAATCTTGCAATTCGGATACCGCTCCAATACCTTTTTTTCGACTTCTTCAAAATCACCTGCAGAAAAGCGGTTCAGCTTTTCCGGATTTTCGGTCCATACAAATATCGTATGAATAAACAGCGGATGATCTTTGGAAGGGATATGCTTTTCTCCTTCAAAGAGCACTCCTTTATAAGTAAGCTGGAGATTTTTTCGCGTGTTTTTCTGTTCGTCAATAAAATAAAAATTCTCTTTTGATTGCGCCAGTCTGAGCCTTCTTTTCGGGTTTGCGTAGAATTTGACGCCCATGTAAATAAAATAAATAAGAAGTGCAAGCAAGACAATCCTTAATACTGTAATGGCCATATGTGTGAAGGCACCTCCTCACCTTTGTCATGATCTGATGTAATACGAAAAACAAAACAAAAAGTTTCATTTTTTTAAAAGAAATAGATAAAAACATTTACCCGTTTTTCAGGCGAATTAATCGTATGCTTCAGCATTGGTTTTGTATAATAAGAAGGGTAGTGAAAAAAAGGAGGTTTATTGATGACAAAATTAGATGAAACGCTCACCATGCTGAAAGCGTTAACGGATGCAAAAGGGATACCGGGAAATGAGAGAGAAGTAAGACAAGTGATGAAATCATACATAGAACCATTTGCTGACGATGTCACAACAGACCGGCTGGGAAGCTTAATCGCCAAAAAAACCGGCAAAGAAAACGGTCCGAAAATCATGATCTCAGGGCATTTAGACGAAGTCGGTTTTATGGTGACGCAAATCACTGATAAAGGCTTTCTCCGCTTTCAAACCGTCGGCGGCTGGTGGTCTCAGGTCATGCTGGCCCAGCGCGTCACCGTCGTGACAAAAAAAGGGGACATCACGGGGATCATCGGTTCGAAACCGCCTCACATTCTGCCTCCTGACGCCAGAAAAAAAGCCGCCGATATTAAAGAGATGTTCATCGATATCGGGGCGTCCAGCCGTGAAGAAGCAATGGAATGGGGCGTTCTTCCGGGTGACCAGATTGTGCCGTATTTTGAATTTACAGTGATGAACAATGAAAAGCATTTATTGGCAAAGGCATGGGACAACCGTATCGGCTGCGCGATTGCCATCGATGTATTAAAAAATCTGAAAAACAGCGATCATCCGAATGAAGTATACGGGGTCGGAACGGTTCAGGAAGAAGTCGGGCTTCGCGGGGCGAAAACAGCGGCACATACGATTCAGCCTGATATCGCGTTCGGTGTGGATGTCGGAATTGCCGGAGATACACCGGGAATTTCTGAAAAAGAGGCACAAAGCAAAATCGGCGAAGGGCCGCAAATTATTCTGTATGACGCGTCAATGGTATCTCACAAAGGGCTGCGCGACCTTGTCGTGAACACGGCGGAAGAAGCGGGAATTCCTTATCAATTCGATTCCATTGCCGGAGGGGGCACGGATTCAGGTTCCATTCATTTAACCGCAAACGGAGTGCCGGCGCTGTCCATTACGATCGCGACGCGCTACATTCACACTCATGCCGCTATTTTGCATCGGGATGATTATGAGAATACGGTAAAATTGATCACAGAAGTGATTAAAAAATTAGACCGGGAAACGGTTGACCGTATTACTTATCAATAAAGATACGGAAGAATCTGCTTTTTTAAGCAGATTCTTTTTTTTGTCTGTACAAATATGAGCCCTGCGTCTACAATAAGAGAAGACATAGAAAAATCTGACAACACGTTTTTGAAAGCGCTTTAAAAAAGGGGAGGGTTTACAAATGAAAAACAGATTCAGACGCATGATCCGCTTTTCATGCGCAGCCGTTACAGCCGGTCTGCTGCTGATGTCTTCATCTCCGGCATCTGCCGCGTTTTGGGGGGCATCAAATGAATTGCTGCACGATCCGACAATGGCGAAGGAAGGAAACACGTGGTACGCTTTCGGAACCGGTTTGGAAGGGGAGAGGGGGCTTCGCGTCTTAAAGGCGGGCAGCGGCGGCGTATGGACCGTTCAGAAATCAATCTTTACTTCCCCGCTGTCATGGTGGGGCAATTATGTGCCGAATTACGGGCTGAATCAATGGGCCCCCGATGTTCAATATTTTAACGGAAAGTATTGGCTGTATTATGCCGTTTCTTCATTCGGCAAAAATACCTCCGCGATCGGTCTTGCATCATCTACAAGCCTCAGTTCGGGAAACTGGAAGGACGAAGGGCTCGTTATCCGTTCAACAAGCGCCGATAACTACAATGCAATTGATCCGGAGCTGACAATTGATAAAGACGGAAACCCTTGGCTTGCCTTCGGTTCTTTTTGGAGCGGCATTAAGCTGACAAAGCTTGATAAAAATACCATGAAACCGACGGGGTCACTTTATTCCATCGCTGCCAGACCGAATAACGGCGGAGCTTTGGAAGCGCCGGCCATCACCTACCAGAACGGCTACTATTACTTAATGGTGTCGTTTGATAAATGCTGTTCAGGCGTGAATAGTACGTACAAAATCGCTTATGGAAGATCCAAAAGCATCACCGGCCCATATCTCGATAAAAGCGGGAAAAGCATGTCAGAAGGCGGAGGGACGATTCTTGACTCCGGCAATGACCGCTGGAAAGGCCCGGGCGGTCAAGACATTGTGAACGGGAATATTTTAGTGCGTCATGCGTATGATGCCGAAAACAGCGGAATTCCGAAGATGCTCATCAATGATATCGATTGGAGTTCAGGCTGGCCTTCCTATTAATTGATCAGCCGGGCATGTGTGTCCGGCTTTTTTACTTGCAATAAAAGATTGACAGTTTGATTCCTCCTTAACTATAATAAAATTGTTCGTACAAATAAAAGGATAAAAGTTTTTTGGTTTATATTCGTACGTATATTTTTCAAAAATGCAAGCGCTTTATTTTGATAGGAAGGGGAAATGAATGTGCTTCAGAACAAAGAATATGAATTTTGGTTTGTAACGGGAAGCCAGCACTTATACGGAGAGGAAACGCTGCAGCTTGTCGATAAACACGCAAAGGGAATATGTGACGGCCTCAGCGGGGTGTCATCAAGATACAAGATCAGGCATAAACCGGTTGTCACGTCATCTGAAACGATCAGAGAGGTTTTGCGGGAAGCGCAGTATCAAGAAAACTGTGCCGGGGTCGTGACATGGATGCATACATTTTCCCCTGCGAAAATGTGGATTGAAGGTCTTTCCGCTTTTCAAAAGCCGATGCTTCATCTGCATACTCAATATCACCGCGACATCCCGTGGGAAACGATTGATATGGACTTTATGAACAGCAACCAATCCGCTCATGGAGACCGGGAATACGGGTATATCCAGTCAAGAATGGGGCAGACGAGAAAAGTCATCGCAGGCTATTGGGATGATGAGGAAGTCAAACATGACATTTCGCAATGGATGAACACTGCTGCAGCCTGGAATGAAAGCAGGAATATTAAAGTAGCCCGGTTCGGCGACAATATGCGGAATGTGGCGGTTACTGACGGAGACAAAGTCGGCGCCCACATCCAATTCGGCTGGCAGGTTGACGGGTACGGAATCGGCGATCTTACCGAGGTGATGAACAACGTCACCGACACAGAAATTGAGGCGCTTTATGAGGAATACGACAAATTGTATGTCATCAGCGGCGAAACAAAACGGGATGAAGCAAAAGTTGCTTCCATTAAAGAACAGGCGAAAATTGAACTCGGATTAACGGCCTTTCTCGAACGGGGCGGATATACAGCGTTTTCGACCTCCTTTGAAGTTTTGCACGGAATGAAGCAGCTTCCGGGTCTTGCCGTTCAGCGTCTCATGGAGAAAGGGTACGGATTTGCCGGCGAAGGCGATTGGAAAACGGCTGCCCTTGTGCGAATGATGAAAATAATGGCGGACGGAGAACAAACCTCCTTCATGGAAGATTATACGTACCATTTTGAACCGGGGCGTGCGATGATTCTCGGATCACATATGCTTGAAGTATGTCCGACGATCGCCCTTGATCAGCCGAAAATCGAAGTCCATCCTCTCTCAATCGGAGGGAAGGAAGATCCGGCCCGGTTGGTCTTTAACGGAATCGGCGGTTCAGCCATCATCGCCAGCATCATTGATATCGGCGGGCGATTCCGTCTCATTCTGAATGAAGCGGAAGGCAGGGAAATTGATCATGATATGCCGAATCTCCCTGTGGCGCGGGTGCTGTGGAAGCCGGAGCCATCGCTGAAAACAGCTGCAGAAGCATGGATTTTGGCGGGAGGCGCCCACCATACTTGTATGTCCTTCCGGCTTACGGCTGAACAGATGCTTGACTGGGCTGAGATGGCAGGCATTGAAAGCATCTTTATTTCCCGCAATACCGAAATACATGAGCTGAAAAAAGAGCTGAAATGGAATGACGTATTATACCGGCTGGGAGGGAATTGATATGGCGTATACGATTGGTGTTGATTTCGGCACATTGTCCGGCCGGGCGGTGCTTGTCAATGTCCGCACGGGCGAAGAAATCGCGTCTGCGGTAAAAGAATATACTCATGCCGTCATCGACCGCACGCTGCCGAAGACGGGTGAAAAACTCCCTCGGGACTGGGCGCTTCAGCATCCTGCCGATTATATCGAAGTTCTGGAAACGGCGATTCCGAACCTGCTTCAAGAGGCGGGCGCTGATCCAAAAGACGTGATCGGCATAGGAATTGATTTTACCGCCTGCACGATTTTGCCGATAGACGGTGCGGGGCAGCCGCTTTGTATGCTGCCGGAATTTGAACGGGAGCCCCACAGTTATGTGAAGCTTTGGAAGCATCATGCGGCTCAAAAACATGCAGACCGTTTGAACACGATTGCCGAAGACACAAAAGAAACATTCCTTAAAAGATACGGCGGTAAAATTTCTTCTGAATGGATGATCCCGAAAATCATGCAAATCGCGGAAGAAGCGCCGCATATATACAAGGCGGCAGATCGGATTGTGGAAGCGGCAGACTGGATCGTCTATCAATTGTGCGGTTCATTGAAGCGAAGCAACTGCACGGCCGGCTACAAAGCAATCTGGAATGAGGAGACGGGGTATCCGCCGGATCATTTTTTTGAAAAGCTCAACCCGTTAATGAAAACGATTACAAAAGATAAATTAAGCGGCACCATTTATTCAGTCGGGGAAAAGGCAGGAGGTTTGACCGAAAAAATGGCGGAGCTGACCGGGCTTCTGCCGGGGACGGCCGTTGCCGTCGCCAATGTCGACGCCCACGTGTCAGTGCCCGCGGTCGGTATTACAGAGCCGGGGAAAATGCTGATGATTATGGGAACGTCTACCTGCCATGTGCTGCTCGGCGAGGAAGAACATATCGTCCCCGGTATGTGCGGGGTCGTCAATAACGGCATCTTGCCCGGATATGCGGGATATGAAGCGGGACAGTCCTGTGTCGGCGACCACTTTGAATGGTTCGTCAAAACGTGCGTTCCGAGAGACTATGAGAAGGAAGCTGAGGATAAACACATAGACATTCACGAGCTGCTCAGCAAAAAAGCAGCTGAACTTGTTCCGGGGGAAAGCGGCCTTCTCGCGCTTGACTGGTGGAACGGAAACCGGTCAACCTTGGTGGACGCCGATTTGACGGGCATGATGCTCGGCATGACGCTGCACACGAAGCCGGAAGAAATCTACAGGGCATTGATTGAAGCGACGGCGTTCGGAACGAGGATGATTATCGAAACGTTTCGGGAAAACGGCGTACCGGTCGAGGAGCTTTACGCAGCCGGAGGAATCGCCGAAAAAAATCCGTTTGTCATGCAGATTTATGCAGACGTCACAAATATGGACATTCAATTATCCGGGTCTCCGCAGGCGCCGGCACTGGGCTCCGCGATTTTCGGAGCGCTCGCCGCGGGACGGGAAAACGGGGGATACTCCAATATTGCTGAAGCATGTGCGCATATGGGGAAATTAAAAGACGGCTCTTATGCCCCGAACCGGGAAAGAGCTGAGATTTATGACAGCTTATATGCGGAATATAAAGAGCTCGTTCACTACTTCGGCAAAGAAAACAATGTCATGAAACGCCTGAAAGCCATTAAAAACCGTGATTTTGCGAAAGGGGGGAGCCGCCATGCTTGAAGCGTTAAAAGAAGAAGTGCTCGCCGCCAATCTGAAGCTTGAGGAACATAACCTTGTCACGTTTACATGGGGGAATGTCAGCGGCATTGACAGAGAGAGCGGGAGAATCGTCATTAAACCGAGCGGTGTCGATTACAGTGAGCTGACCGCTGACAAACTGGTCGTCCTGAATGAGGACGGAGACATTCTCGAAGGCTCGCTGAAACCGTCTTCTGACACGCCGACCCATCTTTATCTGTATAAAGCGTTTCCGGCTATCGGCGGAATCGTTCATACGCACTCCCGCTGGGCGACGAGCTGGGCGCAGTCCGGAAGAGACATACCCGCTCTCGGAACGACTCACGCGGATTACTTTGAAAGCGCTATACCTTGCACGAGGGAAATGTATGAAGAAGAAATTGTGAAAGATTACGAATATCATACAGGCAAAGTCATAGCCGAAACTTTTCAAAACGAACCGTATGAACAAAATCCGGGTGTCCTCGTCCACAGCCACGGCCCGTTCTGCTGGGGAACGGACGCGCTGAATGCCCTGCATAACGCCGTTGTGCTCGAAACGGTAGCGGAAATGGCCTACCATTCGCTTATGCTGAACAAACAGCTCAGTCCGATCGACAGAGTGCTGCATGATAAGCATTTTTACAGAAAACACGGGGCGAATGCTTATTATGGCCAAACTTGACGCAGCCGGGTTTCTGATTGATTTAGACGGAACCGTATTCAGGGGGCGGGAGCTGATTGACGGCGCAAAAGAAGCCGTTCATACCCTTCAGTCATTGGGCAAAGCCGTTGTCTTTTTAAGCAACCGCGGCAATCTATCAAGAGCAATGTGCCGAAAGAAACTGCTGGGTGCCGGTATCCGCACGGATGAACGGAGCATCGTGCTGTCCTCCAGTGTGACGGCATCATTTTTAAAGAAGCATTATCCTTTGTCAAAGGCGTGGGTGTTAGGAGAAAAAGGGCTGACTGATGAACTCGCTTTAGCGGGTGTCGCCCTGGCGCAAAACCCGCAGGCGGCAGACTGGCTTGTCATCTCCCTGCATGAAACCGTCACCTATGAGGATCTGAATCTCGCTTTTAAGGCGGCTTCCTCCGGCGCGCGCATCATCGCCACGAACCGGGACCGCTCCTTTCCGAATGAAGGCGGCCATGCCATGGACGTCGCGGGAATGATCGGGGCCATTGAAGCATCCGCCGGAGCAAAAACGGAGCTTGTCATCGGCAAACCGTCTTGGCTGATGGCTGAGGCGGCATGTGAAGCGCTCGGACTTCCCTCTGAGGAATGCGCCATTATCGGAGACAGCCTCGAATCAGATATCGCAATGGGCAGCCTGTACGGGATGAAAAGCGTATTGGTTCTGACGGGGTCGGCCAAACTTGGGGAGCCCCGTCTATATGAACCTGACATCGTCCTTGATTCTATTAAAGACCTGACAGAATTAGCGAAGGAGGGAATCCTTTTATGAAACGTTCTCCTGAGGACATTCAATCCGAGTTTGACAAGGAAGGGGCCAGCCGCTCACCGATTCAAATAGAAGATATCGTGATCGGGGCGAATGCAAAAGAAGAGCTTCTCAGATTTCTGCAAAAAAAATGCTGGAATCATCCGGTCATCGTCTGTGACCGGAACACGTACGAGGCGGCGGGGCGTCTGCTTGCGGACGAATTGAGGGCAGGCGGGATCAAAGCGTCAAAAGTCATTATTCCGGAGCATGAAGCCGGGGCCGCCGCGGCTGATGAGAGGACATTGGTCTATACGCTGATCAATCTCGCGGAAGAGACGGATGTCATCATTGCGGCCGGTGCAGGAACGATTCACGACATTACGCGGTTTGCCGCCTGCCAGCGCGGATTGCCGTTTATCTCATTCCCCACCGCTCCGTCAGTCGACGGTTTTACGTCGGCGGGAGCGCCGCTCATATTAAACGGAATCAAAACGACGATTCAAACGAAAGCGCCGATCGCCTTATTTGCGGATACGAATGTATTAAAAGAAGCGCCCCGTTCAATGACAGCCGCGGGCTTCGGAGACATGCTCGGAAAAATAACATCGCTGGCAGATTGGGAGATTTCCCGCAGGGTTGCGGGTGAGCCGTACTCAGAAGCCGGGGCGAAGCTTGTGAAAGACGCGCTTTGGCAGTGCATTGATCACCGCGCTGCCATTGCCATGGGAACGGAGGCCGGCATTCAGATGCTGATGGAAGCGCTGATCGTTTCGGGTCTTGTCATGCTTGCGCTTGACCACTCCCGCCCCGCCTCAGGAGGAGAACATCACATCTCGCATTGGATTGAGATGGAAATGCTGAAGGCAAAACAGCCTCCGATTCTCCACGGTGCGAAGGTCGGCTGTGCGTGCGCGGTGCTGAGTGATATTTACAAAGAACTGGCTTGTCACGAAAAGCTTGCTGAACTGCCGCCGCACTTTCGCGAGGCGATTCAATCTGCATATGAAGGGCTTCCCGACGGCAAGACAATTGCCGGGTGGCTCGCATCTGCGGGAGGTCCCGCCTGTTTCGATGAGATCGGTGTAAAACAGGACCTTGTCAGCGATGCGCTTAAGCATGCGCACACACTGCGAGACCGTTATACCGGTTTAACCATCATAAATGAAAATGCAGCGCTCTTTGCACATCATTTGCATCAATAGCCGCACGGCCTAAAGTGGAAGGGGTAATGACATGAAAAAAACGACCGCTGTATGTTTGGTGCTGATGATGCTCTTCTTGTTTACCGCCGGCTGTTCACAAGAACGGACTGCCGGCCGGCCGGGAGAAACGGAGCTGACGTTTTGGACGTTTAACGGTCTGCACGAACAGTTTTATCAGGAGATGGTCAAAGAATGGAATCAGAAATATCCGGATCGCAAAATCAAGCTGAATACCGTTGTTTATCCTTATGGACAAATGCATGATAATTTATCGGTTTCACTGATCGCGGGTGAGGGGCTTCCCGATATAGCAGACGTGGAATTAAGCCGGTTCTCGAACTTTCTGAAGGGTAAGGATATCCCGCTTGCCGATCTGACGCCGCTGATTGAAAAAGACCGCGATAAGTTTGTGGAAGCGCGTCTGGCATTGTACAGCAAAAACGGAAAATTGTACGGCCTTGATACACATGTGGGGACGACCGTCATGTTTTACAACATGGATATCATGAAAAAAGCGGGCGTTGATCCCGCCTCCATTAAGACATGGGAAGATTACCGGCGGGCAGGGAAAAAAGTGCGTGAAGCCGCTGGAAAACCGATGGGAACGGTTGAAACAAACGACTCCGCCACATTCCTATCCATGATTTCGCAGCAAGGGTCAGGCTACTACAGCAAAAACGGAAAATTGATTCTGAACAGCAAGACGAATACAGACACACTGAATTATGTAAAGGACATGGTAAATGATAAAACCCTTCTGCCGGCTCCCGGCGGCGGCCATCACAGCGAAGAATACTACGGTTTTATGAATCAGGGCGGGGCAGCCTCAGTGCTGATGCCTATTTGGTACATGGGACGGTTTATCGATTATATGCCTGATTTAAAAGGAAAAATGGCGATTTACCCTATGCCGGCCTGGAAAGAAGGCGGTGACAGATCAGCGGGTTTAGGCGGAACAGCCACCGTCGTGCCGAAGCAGGCTGAACATCTGAAGCTCGCGAAAGAATTTCTCGGTTTTGCGAAAGGTTCGAAGGAAGGGAATATAAAGCTTTGGACGGTGCTCGGCTTTGACCCGCTCCGCTGGGACGTGTGGGATTCAAAAGAATTGAAGGAGAAAAACAAGTACACGGATTTCTTCCGGAACGGTACGTCAATTTTTTCCTCGCTCCTTGAAATAAAAGATGAGATCAATCCGATTTATCTGCATGAAGACTTCTCTAAAGCGGCTGATCTCGTTGTCAGACAAGTGCTGTTCGATGCCCTGAAGACGCAGGAAAAAACACCTAAGGAAGCCTTGGACGAGGCGGCAGAGCAATTAGAGAAATAGGAGAAGCCGCCCTATTTAACAGTGAAAGCGGGGGAGCTTTTATGAGACCTGTAAAGACAGAGACAGCGCAAACCGTTTCTGCAGTCCGGAAGAAGCCGCGCCGGCGCAATGTGCTGTATTCAAAAAAAGCGGCGCCTTATCTTTTTACGGCGCCATTTATCATTTCGTTTCTCGTTTTCTTTTTGTATCCGATTATCAGCGTGTTTATCATGAGCTTTCAACGGATACTGCCGGGAGAAATTACATTTGTCGGGTTTTCCAATTATACCGCTCTTCTTAATCCAACCTTTTATACGGCATTATTTAACACATTGGAATATACCTTCTGGACGCTGATCGTGCTGATTCCGGTGCCGCTTCTTTTGGCGGTGATTCTGAATTCGAAGCTCGTCAGGTTCAGAAATGTGTTTAAATCGGCTCTGTTTGTACCGGCTTTAACATCGACGATCGTAGCGGGGATTATTTTCCGTCTGATGTTCGGAGAAATGAATACGTCGCTTGCAAACGAGCTGATGATGAAGCTTGGCGCATCACCCCAAAACTGGCTCAACAACAAAGGCACCGGCATGTTTTTAATGGTGCTGCTTGCGTCATGGAGGTGGATGGGGATTAACATTCTTTACTTTCTGGCGGGATTGCAAAACGTGCCGAAAGAATTGTATGAAGCGGCTGAAATTGACGGGGCGAGTACGTGGAAAAAGTTCCGGCATATTACCCTTCCATTTTTAAAGCCGGTGTCCGTTTATGTGTTAACGATCAGTATTATCGGCGGTTTCAGAATGTTTGAGGAAAGCTATGTGCTTTGGCAGAATAATTCCCCGGGCAATATCGGCCTCACGCTTGTCGGTTATTTATATCAGCAGGGGCTTGCATACAACGAAATGGGGTACGGGGCCGCAATCGGAATTGTCCTTTTGCTTGTCATCTTACTAGTCAGTCTTGTTTCACTGAAACTGTCCGGTTCGTTTAAAGGGGAGGGATAAGCGTTGCGTAACAATCACATGTCTTCCGTGTACAGAGTTGCGTTCACCTTGTTTTTTATCATGCTGAGCCTGTTGTATATCTTTCCGATGATCTGTCTATTGCTCGGTTCTTTAAAGCCATCATCTGAGCTAATGCGCATCGGGCTGAATCTGCGCCTTGATCCGGATGTGATGAGCCTTGATAACTACACCTATTTGTTCAACGGGGGGAGCATTTATTTCAAATGGTTTTTTAACAGCCTGCTTCTCGGCGTTCTCACCACGGTTCTCACGCTGTTTTTTTCCTCTTTGATCGGCTACGGACTCGGTGTCTACGAATTTAAAGGCAGAAATATTATTTTCGTTCTTGTGCTGATCATTATGATGGTGCCTCTTGAAGTGATGATGCTTCCGTTGTTCAAATTGACGGTGGGTCTTCATTTGATCGATTCTTATACTGGGGTGATTCTGCCGTTTATTGTGTCGCCTGTCGCCGTGTTCTTTTTCCGGCAATATGCGCTCGGACTTCCGAAGGATCTGCTTGATTCAGCGAGAATGGACGGCTGCACCGAATTCGGCATTTTTTTCAGAATTATGGCGCCGCTCATGAAACCGGCATTCGGGGCAATGATCATTCTTCAATCTTTAAACAGCTGGAATAACTTTTTATGGCCGCTGATCGTGCTTCGGTCGAAAGAAATGTTTACGCTTCCAATCGGACTTTCAGGGCTGCTGAGTCCGTACGGCAACAACTATGACATGCTGATTTCCGGGTCCGTTTTTGCGATACTGCCGGTGATCATCATATTCTTGTTTTTCCAAAAATACTTCATTTCCGGACTCACAGTAGGCGGAGTGAAGGGATAGAGAGAGGGAGGAAATATAATGAAAAAAGCGGGGATTACAGCAGATAAAGAATATATCATCGGTGAAGTGGACAAACGGATGTACGGATCATTTATAGAACATATGGGCCGGGCGGTGTATGAAGGCATTTATGAGCCCGGACACCCGAAAGCCGACAAGGACGGCTTCAGAACAGACGTGCAGGAGTTAATCAAGGAATTGCAAGTGCCGTTCATCCGCTATCCGGGAGGGAATTTTCTCTCGGGCTACAATTGGGAAGACGGCGTCGGGCCGGTGAAGGACCGCCCGCGGAGGCTTGATTTGGCATGGCAGACGACAGAAACGAACGAAGTAGGGACGAATGAATTTTTAACGTGGGCGAAAAAAGTGAACGCCGAAGTGAATATGGCGGTCAATCTCGGGACGAGAGGGATCGATGCCGCCCGGAACCTCGTCGAATACTGCAACCATCCTGAAGGGTCGTACTGGAGCGACTTACGAAAATCGCACGGATATGAAAAACCTTACGGCATCAAAACATGGTGCTTAGGAAATGAGATGGACGGCCCTTGGCAGATCGGTCATAAAACGGCGCATGAATACGGACGGCTCGCCGCTGAAACGGCAAAGGTGATGAAATGGACGGACCCGACGATCGAATTGGTGGCTTGCGGAAGCTCAAACAGCGGCATGCCGTCCTTCATTGAGTGGGAGGCCGAGGTGCTTGAGCATACGTACGAGCATGTGGATTACATCTCACTGCATACGTATTACGGCAACCATGAAAATGATCTTGAGAACTATTTGGCGAAGTCGATGGATTTAGACCATTTTATTAAATCCGTCACAGCCGTATGTGATTATATGAAAGCGAAAAAACGCAGCAAAAAAACGATTCACCTTTCTTTAGATGAATGGAATGTGTGGTATCACTCAAATGAAGCGGATAAAAAAGTGGAGCCATGGATTACGGCCCGGCCGATTCTTGAAGACATCTACAATTTTGAAGATGCGCTGTTGATCGGTTCACTGCTGATTACCATGCTGCAGCATGCGGACAGACTAAAGATCGCCTGTCTCGCCCAGCTTGTCAACGTAATTGCGCCTATCATGACCGAAAAGGGCGGAGAAGCATGGAGGCAGCCGATCTTTTACCCTTACATGCACGCCTCTGTCTACGGGAGAGGGACTTCAATGAAGCTGCTGGTCACCTCCCCGAAATACGACTCAGCGGATTTTACGGATGTGCCGTATGTTGATGCCGCGGCCGTTTACCATGAAGAGGATGAAGCACTTACCATTTTTGCCGTCAACAAAAGCAAGGAACTGATGGAAACGGAGATCAAGCTGAGAGGGTTTGAAGATTACCGCATTATTGAGCATATCGTGCTGGAGCATCAGGATATGAAAGCGACCAATCAAAAAAACAGAAAAGAAGTCACGCCTCACTCAAACGGAACGTCTTCGGCAAATGCTGAAGGGATAACGGCTCATTTTACTCCGCTGTCCTGGAATGTCATCCGTTTATCAGGCAAATAATGTTCCGAAAAGCCGGGCTGCGCCGCCGGCTTTTTTTTACGCAAAAATCATCTCCTGTTATCTGATAATTGTGATAATATTTAGAAAAAGAGAAAAGGGGCTGGGATTAAATGAATGCGATTACAATCGTCATAGCGTCTATATGTATTCTGGCGATCGCCTATCGGCTTTACGGTACCTTTATGATGGTCAAAGTATTAAAAATCAATGATCAGACACCGACTCCGGCCCATGTGCTTGAGGATGGGAAAGATTATGTGCCGACGAATAAGTGGGTGTCATTCGGCCACCACTTCGCGGCAATCGCCGCTGCCGGCCCGCTTGTCGGACCGATTCTGGCAGCTCAGTTCGGCTATCTGCCCGGGCTTTTATGGCTGTTAATCGGGGCGGTGATCGGAGGAGCCGTGCACGATATTGTCGTATTGTTTGCATCAATGCGGAAAAACGGGAAAACGCTTTCTGAAGTCGCCAAAGAAGAGCTCGGCCCGGTGGCGGGTTTTTGCACGGGTCTCTCGATGCTGTTTATCATTACGATCACGATGGCGGGGCTGTCCATGGTTGTGCTGCACGCGCTTGAGAAAAACCCGTGGGGAACGTTTGCGGTGGGGATTACGATTCCGATCGCGATGGGGGTCGGCCTCTATTATAAAAAAACGGGCAATCTCAAACTCGCATCAACTGTCGGGTTTCTTTTGTTAATGGCCGGTGTTGTCATCGGGCCGCGGCTGCAGACAACGGCTCTCGGGGACATGCTGACACTGGATGCGAAAACGCTTGCAGTGGCGCTTCCTGTCTATGCGTTTTTCGCCGCGGCGCTTCCGGTTTGGCTTTTGCTGGCTCCGCGTGACTATTTAAGCAGTTTTATGAAAATCGGGGTTTTTGCCGCTTTGATCGCAGGCGTCTTTTTCGTCAATCCCGCCATTAAATTTCCGGCCGTAACGGAGTTTATTCACGGCGGAGGGCCGGTGATCGCGGGTCCTGTCTGGCCGTTTATTTCAATAACGATTGCCTGCGGCGCCATTTCGGGCTTTCATGCATTTGTCGGTTCCGGCACAACGCCGAAAATGCTGGATAAATGGAGTGATATAAAGCCGGTTGCTTTCGGAGCGATGCTTGTGGAATGTCTCGTCGGAATTATGGCGCTCATTGCAGCTGCCGCTCTTGAGCCCGCCGACTATTTTGCTATTAACAGCACGCCTGAAATATTCCGCACCCTCGGGATGAATGTCGTCCATCTGCCTGAATTGAGTAAAGAAATCGGGCTCAGTCTGGAAGGAAGAACGGGCGGCGCTGTTACGCTTGCCGTCGGAATGACGTATATCTTTACGGAGATTCCGTTTTTCAGTCATTTGGCTTCATACTTTTTTCAATTCGTCATTATGTTTGAAGCGGTGTTTATTTTAACGGCGATTGATGCGGGAACCCGTGTCGCCCGGTACTTGATTCAAGAGTTTTTCGGAGAGGTCTATAAGCCGCTGAAAAAAACAGACTGGCTGCCGGGCTCGATTTTCTCAAGCGCGCTCGCCTGCCTGCTGTGGGGCTATCTTCTGTGTTCGGGCGACATCAGCTCCATTTGGGCGCTGTTCGGCGTATCCAATCAGCTTATGGCGTCTGTCGGCTTAATTATCGGTGCGACCGTCGTATTAAAAATAGCGGATAAGCGGCGCTATATGCTGACATGCCTGATTCCTCTCGCTTATTTGTACGTGACCGTCAACTATGCGGGTTATTGGATGGTGCGGTATGTGTATTTGAACCCCGAAGCGGCGGGATACAACGTGCTGAATGGCGTTTTATCCATTATCATGCTCATTCTCGGGCTTGTGATTATCATTGCGGCTGTGAAAAAATGGGCGAATGTATGGCGTGATCCGAGTGCCAGACTGGAAGCTTCAATACCCGGATAAATCCGCGGCCGTCCGAACATTGCAGCATCATAAAAAAGCAGAGAGCCGATATGTCTCTCTGCTTTCATCTTATGACAAATCCGCCGCTTCCAAAAGGTAATCCGCCAAATGAACCGCGCGGACACGGCCTGTTAATCCTTCGCGTAAAATGCCGAGCTGCATTTGCAGAAGGCATCCGGGATTGGCTGTCACGATGACGGCCGCCTCCGTTTTTCCGGCGGCTTTCATCTTACTGTCTAATATTTTCATAGACATCTCTGACTCTGTTATATTATAAATTCCCGCCGACCCGCAGCAGCTGTCGGCCTTTTCCATTTCTCTGTACTCAGCCCCTTTAATGCTTTTCAAAAGCGTGCGCGGTTCCTCTGACGTATGCATCACATTGCGGAGATGGCAGGAGTCCTGATATGTGACGATATGAGGAGACTGCGCCCGCAGGTTTTTTTGATGGAACTTCAGATCAACCAGTACGGATGAAAAGTCTTTGAGCTTCCGGACGAATTGTTCGGCACGTTCCGCCCATCCAGGTTCATCTTTCAGTAAATGCGGATATTCCTGAAGAAAGGCGCCGCATCCGCCGGCGTTTGTAATGATATAATCAGCGTCAAGCGCTTCAAAAGCCGCGATATTCCGCTTGGCCAGTTCTTTTCCCATCTCTTTTTCTCCGCTGTGCCCGTGAAGCGCGCCGCAGCACGCCTGGCCGTCCGGGACCGCGATTTCACACCCGGCCGCCTGTAAAAGCGCCGTTGTCGCATGATTTGTCGCTAAAAACATCGTATCCATTAAGCAGCCCGAGAAAAAAGCGGCCCGTTTTTGGACGGGACCCGCGGCAGGAAGAAAACGCGGCCTTTCCTTCATGTCTTTCCGTTTCGGGGCGGGCGGGAGCACTTGTTCCATTGTGCGCAGATGTTCAGGCAAAACGCGCAGCATACCGGTTTTTCTGACGGCGGTCTGCAGTCCCGATCTTTGGTATATTCCGAGAAGATTCACGGCTGTCTGCATGCGGTTTTGATGAGGGAAAAGCCCGGTGAAGGCGGCTTTCCGCAAGAGGCGCACGCCCGGCTTATGCTTTTTATTTTGATGAATGATATCCCTCGCTTCTTCAAGCAGCTGTCCGTAATTGACCCCTGCCGGACAAACGGGCTCGCATGCCCGGCATCCGAGACACAGCGAAAGTGAGCGCTCGACATCTTCATCCGGCTCGATCAGTCCGTCTGTGACGGCTTTCATCAGGGCGATCCGGCCGCGCGGCGAATGGGATTCTTGAAATCCCGATTCAATATAGGTCGGACAGGAAGGAAGGCAGAAGCCGCAGCGCATACAGTTCAGCAATTCACCTTCATCCATGCGGTTTTTGAATTCTGTTTGAATTTGTTGCTGCTCTTTAGCCGTTGTCATTTCATCACCACCACGCGTTTCCTTGATGAATTGGCGAATATTTTTCCCGGATTCAGCAGATTTTGGGGATCAAGCGCTTGTTTGATCGCTTTCATGGCGGTGATGCCTTCTGTTTTCAGTTTCATTTCTAAATACGGCGCTTTTACGATGCCGACCCCGTGTTCACCCGTTATCGTCCCGCCCAGCTCAATCGCTTTTTCAAAAATGGCGGCAAAAGCTTTTTCGACACGTTCCATCTCCTCTGTATTTCGGATATCGGTGGTGCACGTCGGATGGAGGTTGCCGTCTCCGGCATGGCCGAATGTGCAGATGGACAGGCCGTATGTTTCTGCAATCTCGTTAATGGCTTTGACCATGCTGGCAATTTGTGATCTCGGCACGGTCGCATCTTCCAGAATCGTTGTCGGTTTCAGCCGGGCAAGGGCTGATAATGCGGACCGTCTGGCCTCTGTAAGCGCGAATGCCTCTTCCTCGGTTTCAGCCGTTTGGACGGATACGGCTGCTCCGTTTTTACAAATCGCTTCGATTTTTTCCATATCTCGTCTGACCGTTTCGATGTCACCGTCCTGTTCGATCAGCAGCACCGCTTTTGCGTCGGTCGGAAGCCCGATCTTGGCGTAATCTTCAATGACCTGCAGTGTCGGCTGATCCAGAAATTCGAGTGTCGCCGGAATGATTTTTTCAGCGATGATGGCAGAAACCGATTCCGCAGCCGCTTCAATATGTTCATAGAGTGCAAGCAGCGTTTTTTTCGTTTCCGGCTTCGGAACCAGCTTTAAAGTCGCTTCCGTCACAACGCCGAGCGTCCCTTCTGATCCGACGAAAAGCCGGGTCAGATCATAACCGGCGACATCCTTTGTCAGCTTTCCTCCTGTGCGGATGATATCGCCTGAAGCCAATACGGCTTCAAGGCCGAGGACATAATCCCGGGTGACGCCGTACTTCAAACCGCGCAGCCCGCCGGAATTTTCATTAATATTCCCGCCGATTGTCGATATTTTCATGCTGCTCGGATCAGGCGGATAAAATAAACCTTTTTGTTCAACCGCACGGATCATATCTTGCGTAATCACGCCCGGCTGGACGGTTGCCGTCAAATTTTCTTCATCGATTTCTAGAATGCGGTTCATATATTTGAATAAAAGCACAAGCCCGCCTTCAGACGGACATGTGCCGCCGCATAGGTTTGTGCCTGAACCCCTCGGCACGATCGGAATGTCATGCCTGCTGCAAATCGTTAATATACGGGACACGTCATCCGCGCTGCGGGGGGCGATGACCGCATCCGGCATGGCTTGCAGCTGAGGAGCCGCATCATAAGAATACACAAGACGGCCCGCCGCCGAATCATCATAATTCTCCTTCCCGACCGTCCGGATGAACGCTTCTTTTGCCTCTCGTGAAATCATGTTCTCCCAACCTCCCTGATAAGAAAAGCGTTTTCATTTAATTGTAAAGAAAAACGATTCCGCACACTATGGAGAAACATATGAAAAATGATGATATGATTACGTGCTTTTTGTATGTTGATCTAAAAAGCGCAGCGCCAAATAAAAAGCCGTTATGTCTTCAGGGCGGTCCAGCTTCATATTTGTCAGTGATTCCAGTTTGGAAAGACGGTAGCGCAATGTGTTGATATGAATATGCATGTCGTCGGCGGTGCGCTTTAACGATAATTGCCGGTCGAAAAAGGCGCGCAGCGTATCCAGAAGTTCTTCCCGGCCGAGTACATGCTCGAGAACCCGCCGTGAAAATTCCGACCTCGTGCGGGGTGTGATATCGGCAAGACACATATCCAGTTTTAAATCTTCTTCAAAGACGGCCTGCTTGTCACCGATTCCGGCTGAAAGTGCTTTATCTGCCTGTTCGTATGATTCCGTGAGGCGCTCTCCCGGAACGATCCGTCCGATGCCGGCGGTGACAGGCAGCCCAAAAACGGCGCCGATCTTTTTAATGAGCTGTGTTTTGGAAGCCGAATTTGCTTCATGATTAATGAGAATGCGTTCATTTCCCCAGCGGACAAACAGGTCTTCAGGGCATTCGTACTGCCAGAGCCGCCCGAGCTCCTCCGCTTTATATTGCTCATAACGGCCTTGAATGAGTATGATCCGGCGGTATGCGTGAAGGTCTGCGCCGATGAGCTTTGCTTTTTCTAAAAAGCCCGGAGACCATTCTTTCAGCTGCAGCCAATCAACCATAAAGGATTCAAGCATTCTCGCACGCCACTGCGCTTCTTCCATATGGCGCGTTTCTTTAATAAACAGCTCCGTCATTTTTCTGAGCAATTCTCCGAAAGGCAGGATATCGTCAGGGTCTCCTGTCAGGCCGAATACTCCGATCACTTCATGGCCTGAAAAAACGGGGAGGTTCAGTCCTGCTTTTACGCCCTCGAGCCGTTTTTCATCTTCTTTCGTAATGATGACATTCCGTTTTTCGCGCGCGCAGATCAGTGCGCCTTCATGAAACCATCCGGCGCGCGCCTCGTTGGTGCCCGCGATGATCATCCCTTTTGTATCGGCAATAATCACTTCGCGGCTGTACATATGTTTGACTTCGGCAATCAATTTCTTTGCCAGTTCCGGCTGTAACTGCATGGCGATCCCCCTCGCCATTATTATACAAAAAAAAACCGGGTGTCCCATCACCCGGTTCATGCTTATTGCGCAGGTTTTAATCCGCCTTCAAGTGTTTTGAGCATTTCATTTTTTTCTGAGTCCGACGCATGCTGCCAAAGAACTTCGAATAAGACGCCGAGGCCCGGAAGCATTTTTTCTTCACCGCTTTGGATGGCGTCAACGATAGTATGCTCCAGCTGATCCTGGTTATTGCCGGTTACATTGGCAATAACGGCGTTGCGTAAATTAAGATCCATTACAACCGCTCCTTTTTCTGAATGTGATACGCATATTCTTACCGCGCACGCGGTTTATTATGTGCTGTTCTTAAGATATAATAACAACATGCATGAAAAAAGGAGAGCACAGACATAAAGTGAAACGAATCGACTCTGCAAAAAACCAAAAAGTGAAGGACTGGAAAAAACTTCACACAAAAAAAGAGAGACTTAAAACGAATACATTTCTGATAGAAGGAGAGCATCTGGCAGAAGAAGCGCTCAAATCAAAGGGAACGGTAAAAGAAATTCTCGTAAACGATGAGAGCGCCATCCCGGCCGATCTGGACATGAGCATTCCGTGCTACGTGCTGAGCGAAGACGCGTTTTCAGCCGTGACGGAAACAGAAACGCCGCAGCGGATCGCCGCGGTCTGCCATATGCCGGATAAGCAGCCTGATCAGCTGAAGCGGCTGCTTCTGATTGATGCCGTGCAGGACCCGGGGAATTTAGGAACAATGATCAGAACGGCAGATGCAGCGGGGATCGACGCCGTTGTCCTTGGTGAGGGAACAGCAGACCCGTACAATGGAAAAACGCTGCGTTCAGCACAAGGTTCTCATTTTCATATTCCCATTTTGAAACGTCCGCTTGATGAGTTTACCGCTGAGCTGAAATCACAAGGCGTCGCGATCTACGGCACGGCGCTTGAAAACGGTGCGGCTTATCAAAGCGTGAAGCCTGAAGAATCGTTCGCGTTAATCGTCGGGAACGAGGGGGCGGGAGTGGACTCCGGCCTTCTGCAAAAAACGGATCTCAACCTGTACGTTCCGCTGTACGGGCAGGCGGAATCGCTGAATGTGGCGGTAGCGGCCGCCATCCTCGTTTATCATCTCAGAGGATAGGTTGCGAAAAGCCTTGGATTTCACTATAATAGATAGCAATAATGTAAAAACCGTGACAGAGGACGTCAATTTTTGCACACACTGCCTTCCAGGGAGAAAATGCCGCTGACTGAGAGCATTTTTATCGCAGCACAAAAATTGATTTTCACCTCTCGAGTTGTCACCGGGACCGCGCCAAACGCGCGTAAAGGTGAACCGGAACGATCGTTTCCGTTATGTCAATGAAGCTGTCGGCAGATGAAGTCTGCCTTAAAAAGGGTGGTACCGCGGCCACAACTCGTCCCTTCTCTCAAGGGGCGGGTTTTTTTGTTTTCTGAAAAAGGCATAGAACGGTTTGGTTTACATAAAAGGAGGATGCATGATGGAAGAGAAGCTTAAACAGCTCGAACTGGAAGCTGCAGAAAAAGTAGAAGCGGCGGGTTCATTAAAAGAAGTTAACGACATTCGGGTGCAATATCTCGGAAAAAAAGGGCCGATTACAGAAGTTCTCCGCGGCATGGGCAAACTGTCCGCCGAAGAGCGCCCGAAAATGGGAGCGCTCGCCAATGAAGTCAGAGAGCGCATTGCAGCAGCCATTACGGCGAAAAATGAACAGCTTGAACAAGAAGAAATGAATAAAAAACTCAGCAGCCAGACGATTGACGTCACGTTGCCGGGCAGTCAGGTAAACATCGGCGGACGCCATCCGCTGACGGTCGTTATTGAAGAAATTGAAGATTTATTTATCGGCATGGGATATACCGTCGAAGAAGGCCCTGAAGTGGAAACGGATTATTACAACTTTGAGGCGCTGAACCTGCCGAAGGAACATCCGGCCCGCGACATGCAGGACAGCTTTTACATTACAGAAGAAATGCTGATGAGAACGCAGACGTCACCGGTGCAGACGCGCACGATGGAAAAGCATAAAGGAAAAGGCCCCGTCAAAATCATTTGTCCCGGTAAAGTGTATCGCCGCGACAACGATGACGCGACACATTCCCATCAATTCATGCAGATCGAGGGTCTCGTCGTCGACCGCAAAATCAGCATGAGCGACCTGAAAGGCACGCTTGAATTGGTCGCCAAAAAAATGTTCGGCCAAGATCGTGAAATCAGGCTCCGTCCGAGCTTTTTCCCATTCACAGAGCCTTCTGTCGAGGTGGATGTGACCTGCTTTAAGTGCGGCGGACAAGGCTGCTCCGTCTGCAAAAAAACAGGCTGGATCGAAATTCTCGGCGCCGGCATGGTTCACCCGAACGTGCTGAAGATGGCTGGATTCAATCCTGAGGAATACCAGGGTTTTGCTTTCGGAATGGGTGTGGAACGTATCGCGATGCTGAAATACGGCATTGAAGATATCCGCCATTTCTATACCAATGATGTCAGATTCATTTCGCAGTTTAAACAGGCGTAAGAGGAGGATACACATGTTTGTTTCTTATAAATGGTTAGAAGATTACGTTGACTTGCAGGGAATCGACCCGGCCGTGCTTGCAGAAAAAATTACGAGAGCCGGTATTGAAGTTGAGGGTATCGAGTATAAAGGGGAGGGCGTAAAAGGCGTTGTCATCGGACACGTGCTTGAGCGCGAACAGCACCCGAATGCCGACAAACTCAACAAATGCCTTGTTGATATCGGTGCGGAGGAACCCGTGCAGATTATCTGCGGCGCCCCGAATGTTGATAAAGGACAGAAGGTTGCCGTTGCAACGGTCGGAGCCGTGCTTCCCGGCAATTTCAAAATTAAAAAAGCCAAGCTGCGCGGCGAAGCGTCTCACGGCATGATCTGTTCCCTTCAGGAGCTCGGCATTGAAAGCAAGCTCGTGGCGAAAGAATATGCGGAAGGCATTTTCGTTTTTCCGAATGATGCTGAAACGGGAGCTGACGCAATGGCGGCCCTTCAGCTTGATGATGCGATTTTAGAATTGGGCTTAACGCCGAACCGCGCCGACGCGATGAACATGCTTGGCGTGGCTTATGAAGTTGCGGCTATCCTCGGCGCAGAGGTAAAGCTTCCGGGGGCTTCATATGAAAAAGCGGCAGAAAAAGCGGCGGATGCTGTTTCCGTTAAGGTTGAAGATACGCAGGCCAATCCGCATTATGCCGCAAAAATCATTAAAAACGTCAAAATCGGCCCGTCTCCGCTATGGATGCAGACGAAGCTGATGAATGCAGGCATCCGCCCGCATAATAACGTCGTGGACATTACAAACTTCGTCCTCCTTGAGTACGGACAGCCGCTTCACGCTTTCGATTACGACCGGTTCGGTTCAAAAGAGGTCGTCGTCAGAAAAGCGGCGGAAAACGAAACCATCGTAACGCTGGATGAACAAGAGCGCAAGCTGTCAAGCAGCCATTTGGTCATCACAAACGGAAAAAAAGCGCAAGCCGTTGCGGGAGTCATGGGCGGAGCTGAGTCTGAAGTCCGTGAAGACACCACTGCGATTTTACTGGAGGCCGCTTATTTCGACGGACAGACCGTCCGCAAAGCGTCGAGAGACCTCGGATTGAGAAGCGAAGCGAGTGCCAGATATGAAAAAGGCATTGATCCGGCACGCGTTTTGCTGGCGGCTGAACGGGCCTGCAGTCTCATTCAGGCATATGCCGGCGGAGAAGTGCTCTCAGGCACGGTTGAAGAAAACCATCTGAAAATCGAAGCAAACAATATTCACGTGTCTGTTGAAAAAGTGAACGCCGTGCTCGGCATGACAATCGCTAAAGAAGAAATCATCAGCATTTACAAGCGCCTCGGGTTTGCAGTCGGTGAAGCTGAAGACGTTCTCGTCGTAACGGTGCCGTCGCGCCGGGGAGATATTAGAATAGAAGAAGACCTGATTGAAGAAGCGGCGAGATTGTACGGATATGACAATATTCCGTCCACGCTTCCGGAAACGGCCGGCACGACAGGCGGCTTGACACCGTATCAGGCAAAACGCCGGAAAGTGAGACGTTTTCTTGAAGGAGCGGGTCTTTCACAAGCGACCACTTATTCATTAACGAATGATAAAAAAGCGGCCGCTTTTGCGATCGAAAAATCATTCAACACGATGCTTGCTCTGCCGATGAGCGAAGAAAGAAGCATTCTCAGACACAGCCTCGTGCCGAATCTTCTTGAAGCCGTTTCATACAATCTGGCCAGACAGACTGATTCCGTTGCTTTATATGAAACGGGTTCTGTATTTCTGACGAAAGAAGAAAACACAAAACCAGTTGAAAAAGAACGGGTTGCCGGGGCTGTAACCGGATTGTGGCGCAAAAATTTATGGCAGGGTGAGAAAAAGCCGGTTGATTTCTTCGTCGCCAAAGGAATCGTTGAAGGCCTGCTGCATCAATTGAATGTGTCAGACCGGGTTGAATTTGTCCAGTCAGAACGCAAAAACATGCATCCCGGCCGGACGGCAAACATTCTGTTGAACGGTTCGCTTGCCGGATTTATCGGCCAGGTGCATCCGGCAATGGAAAAAGAGCTGGATATCAAAGAAACGTATGTGTTCGAGCTTGATCTGCACGCGCTTCTGACCGAGGAAACAGAACCTGTCGTGTATACGCCGATTCCGAAGTACCCGTCCGTCACGCGCGATATTGCGCTTGTGGCAGATAAAACCGTTACAAGCGGACAGCTCGAAGCCGTGATCAAAGAAGCCGGCGGCGCGCTGCTGAAAGAAGTCACCGTATTTGATGTGTACGAAGGTGAGCATATGGAAGAGGGCAAAAAATCCGTCGCCTTCTCGCTCCAATATGTTAACCCTGAACAAACATTGACAGAAGAAGAAGTGACAAAAGTACATGAAAACGTGCTGAAAGCGCTGGAAGAAACGTATCAGGCCGTATTAAGAGGATAAAGAAAAAGCTTGCAGATCACTCTGCAAGCTTTTTTATTATGACCGCTTCCGTTCAACAAGGCGTTTCGCTTTTTGCGTATTGGCAAAATGAAGTTTGGTGAACGTTCTGAGCGCACCTTCTCCCTTATTGATGATCAGCTTGGCGGCAGCTTCATCGACATGCGGCCCCGCGCCTTTCGGAATCGTCATCCCAGCCTCACGGGAAAGCTTATCCATTTCAATTAAGAAAGAATATCGCGCAATGATAGAGGCTGCGGCGACAGAAAGATGTATGCTTTCCGCTTTCGTGCTGAAAAACGTTTTTTCTTTTACGATATCCCGTCCGGAAAGATGCTTAAAATAAATGCCGGGCTCTGCGAATTGGTCAATCAGAATCGCTTCCGGTTTAACGCCGTTCATTTTTCTCAGCAGATTGGAAATCGCCTGATTATGAAGGAGCGCCTTCATTTTTCCTTGGCTCATGCCTTTTTCCTGCATCTGATTGTATTTTTCATTTTTTAACACAAGCAGGCTGTAAGGAATGGTTTTAATTAACAGTTTGGCGATTTCAATAATCTGCGGATCTTTTAAATCCTTCGAATCCTTCACACCGAGTTCTTTCATTAAAGAAAGCTTTGATTTGTCGGCGTAGGCGCAGGCAACCGTTATCGGCCCGAAGTAATCGCCTGTTCCGACTTCATCAGAGCCGATTACTGACATGGAGGCAATGCCCGCCGGGGGAGCGTAGAGCGGATCGGCCGCTTTTTTGACGGTTTTCTTTGCTTTCGGCGCCTCAGCCGTTCCCCAGCGGGCCGCTTCTGTGCCGGCGTTTTTTCCTTGAAAGAGAACCTTGCCCGAGCGGTAGGCTGTAATGGTACAGCCCGGAGGCTTGGCCTGGAAGACGGCGCCCTGCGGAACGGCGGGAGTAAGGGAGCCGGCATAGGATTGTTTCATTTGTTCCATAGCGGAAGCGGATACTTTTATAACAGAATGGGACACGATATAATCTCCTTTTTTGGCACTTTTCACTGTATATACCAGTGTATCATAACAGCCCGAGGCTCGTCTTTCCATTCAAACGATAATCGTGGTATGATAGGAACTAGGATTCTCGCGGAATGGAGGAGAAACGTTGTCTGACGGCAAAAAAACCAAAACGACAGTAAACATTTACGGCCAGCACTTCACCATTATCGGGGAAGAAAGCAAAGCGCACATGCGCCATGTGGCCGGAGTGGTTGATGATAAAATGAGAGAAATCAACGAGAAAAATCCATATCTTGATATAAATAAGCTCGCTGTATTGACTGCGGTCAATGTCGTGCATGATTATATGAAACTGCAAGAAAAATATGAAATACTGGAGCGGCAGCTTAAAGAAAAGGAATGAACACCATATGATAGATATCATCATCTTAGTTTTGCTCTTAATGGGCACATTGCTTGGATTAAAAAGAGGATTTATCCTCCAATTTATATATTTAACGAGTTTCATCCTCTCGATTGCGTTTGCGGCGCTTTTTTACAAAAATCTGGCCCCGCATCTGAGCTTTATACCCGCGCCTGATTTTTCCGGCGGGCAGGCGGCTCTGTCTTTTATTAAAGGAAACGTAGAGACGGCTTATTACAACGCGATCGCGTTTGTCATTTTGTTTATCATCGCAAAGATTCTGCTCCGGATTATCGGAGCGGCGCTTAATATCATCGCCAGCATTCCGGTTATTAAACAGATCAACAAACTGCTGGGCGGGGTGCTTGGGTTTCTGGAAGTCTATTTATTTGCGTTTATCCTGTTATACGTCGCATCCGTACTGCCGGTAAGCGCGCTTCAGGGTATGCTCGCACAATCGACGCTTGCAAATATCATCACACATCATACGCCGTATCTGTCAGGGCTCCTGCAAGAACTGTGGGCCCAGTACGGGGCATAAAAAACTTCTCTTGACCGGAGAAGTTTTTTTCAAGCTCTGCGTCAGTTGTGCCGGAGGAGAAAAATTTGTATGATGAAAAGCAGGAAACGACTGGGGGTTAACAGTATGCATAAAAAAGATATCATCAGGCTGCTTGAAACGATTGCGGTCTATATGGAACTGAAAGGGGACAACCCGTTTAAAATATCAGCCTTCCGAAAAGCGGCAGCGGCGCTTGAGCAGGATGACCGCAGCCTGTCGGAAATCGACGACATGATGTCTATATCCGGCATCGGAAAAGGCACTTACGGCGTCATTCGTGAATATATGCAGGAAGGTGTGTCCGGCACGCTTCTCCAATTGAAGAAAGAAGTTCCGGAAGGCTTGGTTCCTCTTTTGAAGCTTCCGGGCCTCGGCGGCAAAAAAATCGCCAAGCTGTATCAGGAACTGGGCGTTCATGACGCGGAATCGCTGAAAGAAGCGTGCGAGCAGCAAAAAGTACAGGGGCTCGCCGGTTTCGGCAAAAAAACGGAGGAGAAAATTCTTCAGGCTCTCGGAGAAGCCGGAAAACAGCCGGAACGGTTTCCGATCGGCTATGCGCTCGGCATTGCTTCAGTAATTGAAGAACATTTGGCCCGGCTGACGGATATTCAGAAATATTCCCGGGCCGGCAGTCTCAGAAGAGCGCGGGAGACTGTAAAAGATCTGGATTACATTATCGCTACAGATCATCCGGAGGCTGTCAGAGAACAGCTTCTTTCCCTCCCAAACGTAAAAGACGTGATAGCGAGCGGGGACACAAAAGTATCAGTCATCCTGACCTTTGAATATGAGACGAGTGTGGATTTCCGGCTTGTGACAGAGGAACAGTTTGCCACCACACTGCATCATTTTACCGGTTCTAAAGATCACAACATTAAAATGCGCCAGCTGGCGAAAGAGCGCGGTGAACGGATCAGTGAATACGGAGTAGAAACCATAGAAACAGGAGACGTCAAAACATTCCCGAGCGAAGAAGCGTTTTACGCCCACTTCGGTCTGCCGTTTATTCCTCCTGAGCTCAGAGAAAGCGGGCAGGAGGTCGACACGTACCGGGAAGAAACGGATCTTGTGGAGCATAAAGCGATAAAAGGCGATCTCCACATGCACTCAGCCTGGAGTGACGGCGCTTTTTCCATCAGAGAAATGGCAGAAGCGTGTATGGCAAAAGGCTATCAGTACATGGCGATCACCGACCATTCCCAATATTTAAAGGTAGCCAACGGGTTAACGGCCGAACGGCTCAAAAAACAGGCGGAAGAAATTGACGCGTTAAATGCTGAATTTGAAAATTTTCATATTTTTAAAGGCGTAGAAATGGATATTCTCCCCGACGGTTCGCTCGATTATGATGACAGTGTTCTGTCTGAAATGGATCTTGTCATCGCATCTATTCATTCAAGCTTCAGCCAGCCGGAACATGTCATTATGAAACGGCTTGAACAGGCGCTGACGAATAAGCACGTGGACATTATCGCCCACCCAACGGGACGCCTGATCGGCAGACGGGCCGGCTATGAAGTCGACATCGACATGCTGATTGAACTCGCCGCCAAAACAAATACGGCGCTTGAACTGAATGCAAACCCCGCGCGCCTCGATTTACGGACTGAGCACCTGATCAAAGCAAATGAAAAAGGTGTGACTCTGGTCATTAATACCGATGCCCATAATATCGAGATGCTCGATGATATGAAAACGGGCGTGACCGCTGCGCGCAAAGGCTGGACGGAAACAAAACATGTGTTAAACGCCCGGCCGCTACACGAGGTCAAAGCATTTCTGACGCGCAATGATTAAGTAAGGAGGATCACAAAACCGTGCAGCAAAAAGTGTTATCATCACTTGAATTTCATAAAGTAAAAGAACAGATTACCGCACATGCCGCCTCATCGCTCGGCCGGGAGAAGCTTCTGCAGCTGAAACCTTTGACGGATCTCTCAGACATCCAAAAACAGCTGGATGAAGTCGAAGAAGCATCCGCGGTCATGCGCTTGAGAGGCCATGCTCCGTTCGGCGGCCTGACCGACATAAGATCCGCTTTACGGCGGGCGGAAATCGGCAGTGTGCTGACGCCGGCGGAATTTACCGAATTGTCCGGGCTGCTGTATGCCGTTAAACAAATGAAGCACTTTATCAGCCAAATGACAGAAGACGGCGTCGACATTCCGCTGATACAGGCCCATGCAGAAGAACTGATTACATTGGGCGATTTGGAAAGGGAGATTAACTCCTGCATTGATGATCACGGCGAAGTGCTTGATCATGCATCCCCCGCTTTAAGGGGAATCCGCACACAGCTCAGGACACTTGAATCAAGAGTCAGAGACCGGCTTGAATCGATGCTGCGTTCATCTTCCGCTTCTAAAATGCTGTCTGACACCATCGTTACGATTCGGAATGACCGCTTTGTCATCCCGGTCAAACAGGAATACAGATCAAGCTACGGCGGAATTGTCCACGATACATCTTCATCCGGTGCGACACTGTTTATTGAACCGCAGGCGATCGTAGATATGAACAACTCGCTTCAGCAGGCGAAAGTAAAAGAAAAACAGGAAATCGAACGGATTCTCCGGATGCTGACGGAGCATACGGCTGAACACACACAAGAAATCGCTCAAAATGTGGAAGTGCTGCAGACACTGGATTTCATTTTCGCCAAAGCGCGATACGCAAAAGCAATGAAGTCGACAAAACCACTCATGAACGGAGACGGCTTTATCCGGCTGAAAAAAGCGCGCCATCCGCTGCTGCCCCAAGATCAAGTCGTGGCCAACGATATTGAACTGGGCGGAGATTATTCAACGATCGTTATCACGGGACCGAATACGGGCGGTAAAACCGTTACGTTAAAAACACTCGGGCTGCTGACGATAATGGCGCAGGCAGGATTGCACATACCGGCTGATGAGGGATCGGAAGCAGCAGTATTTGACAATGTGTTTGCCGATATCGGCGATGAACAGTCGATCGAACAAAGTCTGAGTACGTTCTCATCCCACATGGTCAATATCGTCAATATTTTAAAAGACGTGTCTGAAAACAGTCTTGTGCTGTTTGATGAACTCGGTGCCGGAACAGATCCGCAGGAAGGAGCGGCGCTTGCCATGAGCATCCTTGACGAAGTTCACCGGACAAACGCCAGAGTGCTTGCGACAACCCATTATCCGGAACTGAAAGCATACGGATATAACAGACAAGGCGTCATGAATGCCAGCGTTGAATTTGACATTGAAACGCTTTCGCCTACCTATAAGCTTCTGATCGGAGTGCCGGGCCGAAGCAACGCATTTGAAATCTCAAGACGCCTTGGGCTTCCGGAGCATATCATCGGCCAGGCGAAGTCAGAAATGACCGCCGAACATAACGAAGTCGATCTGATGATCGCATCGCTTGAAAAAAGTAAAAAAAGAGCGGATGAAGAGCTTTCTGAAACCGAATCAATCAGAAAAGAAGCAGAAAAACTGCACAAAGATCTTCAGCATCAAATCATTGAGCTGAACGCCCAAAAAGATAAAATGATGGAAGAAGCCGAGCAGAAAGCTGCGGAAAAACTGGAAGCCGCCGCAAATGAAGCCGAACAGATCATCCGCGAGCTCAGGTCCATCAAGCAAGAACACAGATCCTTTAAGGAACACGAGCTGATTGACGCCAAAAAACGTCTCGGAGACGCGATGCCGGCTTTTGAAAAATCAAAGCAGCCGGAAAGAAAGACAGAGAAAAAACGCGAGCTCAAGCCGGGCGACGAAGTAAAGGTGCTCACATTCGGACAAAAAGGGGCGCTGCTTGAGAAAACCGGCGAGAAAGAATGGAACGTCCAAATCGGCATCCTTAAAATGAAGGTGAAGGAAAAAGATCTTGAGTTTCTCAAGTCCGCTCCTGAACCGAAAAAAGAAAAAGCAATCACCGCCGTAAAAGGGAAGGATTATCACGTATCCCTTGAACTTGACCTCAGGGGAGAGCGTTACGAAAACGCCCTCAGCCGCGTCGAAAAATATTTAGATGACGCGGTGCTTGCCGGCCATCCGAGAGTGTCCATCATTCACGGAAAAGGCACGGGCGCCCTCCGAAAAGGGGTGCAGGATCTTCTGAAAAACCACCGCAGCGTGAAAAGCTCGCGGTTCGGGGAAGCGGGAGAAGGAGGATCAGGCGTAACGATTGTCGAACTAAAATAAAAAGGGAGTAAACGTCATGAATGCTTTTTGGGAAAATGAGCTTGTTGAAATCGCGGCTTATTACAGTGTAGCCGTCTTGTGTCTCGTCATTTTTCTGACCGTGTTTGAATTGGTGACATCCTATAAAAACTGGGTGGAAATCCAAAAAGGCAATCTTGCGGTGGCAATGGCGACCGGAGGGAAAATTCTCGGTATCGCAAATGTCTTTCAGCACAGCATCGCCCAGCATAATTCGCTTTTGCAAATGATCGGCTGGGGCGTATACGGATTTATTATGCTTTTAATCAGCTATTTTATCTTTGAATTTCTGACGCCCCGGTTTAAAATTGATAAAGAAATTGAAAAAGATAACAGAGCTGTCGGCTTTATTTCATTTGTCATCTCAGTCGGCCTGTCATTTGTGGTGGCCGCCGGGATTTAAGGGGACGGGGAAAAATGGAGAAGCTTGCGAAAGTGCTGCTGTCGGCAGCGGGAATTTTTCTGTTCATCGGACTTATTTATCTGGTCATGACATCTTAATACTGAAAAAAGGCTGCCGAACTAAAATCGGCGGCCTTTTTTATTGAGAATACCAGTTTATGCAGGCCGTATCAGAGCAAATGACGGCTTCCCAACTCATGGCGCGGATGACAGACGGCATGTCTTGACCTTCCATAAGAAAGAGTGTCGTAAAAGAATCATATATGCTCATAAAAGCGGCGCGCCGTTTTTCATCGGCAATGATCATGTCAGCCCGCAGCAGTCCGCATACATCCGAAGCCGCCGTTTGATTGAGTGAAAATATGCCTTTCTCTTCGACCGGCTCATAATAAGTGCAGTGCTTTATGCCTTTTGAACGGAACACATCCAAAAGTCCCGGAATTAAAAATGGTGAAGTGACATCGTCGCTCGGCAAGTACAGATCGGGATGAAGCCGATTAAACAGCCTGGCGGATTCAGGATGTGCATATTCCTCCCGCAGTGCCGTGACAGCAGTCATAAGCGCAAGCGCCGTCTCTTTTTCAGAGCGCAATCCGCAAACGGTCATGACGGTTTGCCAGGAAACGGGTCTGCCCATCGCGATGATCTCCTCATCACTCGGATAAATATGTTCATAAGGCCGTTTGCGCTTTTGCTCTTCCCACCCATCAGGCATCCGGACAAAGGGATGAAGCAAAAAGGCGGCCGACGTAAACGGCTTCGGCAGCTGGCGCAGGATAGGAACTCCCTCTTCAAAATGCAGCGTTTCCAGCAAGCTCAACACCTCCTGAAACTCGAAATTTCACATGAAACGCTTTCCAATTCCAATCACCCTTCTGCTATAATAATAGCGTATAGGAAAACAGAAGGGAGAGGTATTATGCAGTCTGAAAAGCCATGGCTTTCTCAATATCCCGAAGAGATTCCGCATGAGCTTGAATTTACCGATCAAACCCTGCCATCCAATCTGACAAACTCCGCAGCTCAATTCCCGAACCATACCGCCATTTATTTTCTCGGAAAAAAACTCACATTCCAGGACGTTCTCACAGATTCGTTAAAGCTAGCCGCTTTTTTACGCAAAACAGGCCTGAAAAAAGGTGACAGAGCCGCCATTATGCTGCCCAATTGTCCGCAGTCGGTCATCGCTTTTTACGGTGTATTGTTTGCCGGCGGCATTGTCGTTCAGACCAATCCTCTCTACACGGAACACGAGCTTGAGTATCAGCTGAAAGACAGTGCGCCGCGCGTGATCATCACCCTTGATATGCTGTTTCCGAAGGTGATAAAAATGAAAACGTTATCACTCGTCGAACGCATTATTACAACGAGTATAAAAGATTTTTTGCCGTTTCCGAAAAATATGCTGTATACACTCACGCAAAAACAACAGGTTCATATTGATTATGACGGATGCGAACAAATTCACAAATTAGCGGATATTTTAAAAAACGAAAAAGCGGAGGAAGCGGAGCCATTTGATATTGACCCTGCGCATGACATCGCCGTGCTTCAATACACGGGCGGAACAACCGGCTATCCGAAAGGCGTCATGCTCACACACCGGAACATTCAGGCCAATACAGAAATGTGCGCCGCCTGGATGTACAAAATGAAAAAGGGAGCCGAAAAGGTGCTCGGCATCGTGCCTTTTTTTCATGTGTACGGATTGACCGCCGTGCTCAATTTTTCCATTATGCAGGGATGTGAAATGATCCTTCTTCCCAAATTTAATCCTTTGGATACCCTGAAAACAATCGACAGGCTGAAGCCGACAGTTTTTCCCGGGGCGCCGACGATTTACATCGGGCTGTTGCATCACCCGGAGCTGAATAAATATGATCTGTCCTCCATTGAAAACTGTCCGAGCGGTTCAGCGGCGCTGCCGGTTGAGGTCAAACAGAAATTTGAAAAAGTGACCGGAGGAAAGCTTGTGGAAGGCTACGGATTATCCGAAGCATCACCGGTTACCCATTCAAACTTCATCTGGGGAAAAAATAAACCCGGCAGCATCGGCTGTCCCTGGCCCAATACCGACGCCGGAATCTATTCAGAAGAAAAAGGCGGGCTTGCGGGGCCGTATGAGCACGGCGAGCTGATCGTAAAAGGCCCTCAGGTCATGAAAGGATACTGGAATAAGCAGGAGGAGACGGCGCGTGTCATCAGAGACGGCTGGCTGTTTACCGGAGATATGGGATATATGGATGAGGAAGGATTTTTCTACATCGCCGACAGGAAAAAAGACATCATCATTGCCGGCGGATACAACATTTACCCCCGGGAGGTGGAGGAGGCGCTTTATGAGCATGAAGCCGTTCAGGAAATCGTCGTAGCGGGCGTCCCTGATTCCTACAGAGGGGAAACGGTGAAAGCATTTATCGTTTTGAAAAAAGGCGCCGAGGCAGATGCCGATGAGCTTGATGCGTTTGCAAGAGAGCGGCTTGCGCCGTACAAAGTCCCGAAGCTTTACGAATTCAGAAAAGAGCTTCCGAAAACGGCCGTCGGAAAAATATTAAGAAGGCGTTTAGTCGAAGAGGAAGATGCTTCCCGTGAAAACAAGGTGCCTTAAAAGAAAAACTTGACAAAATCCGGATTCCTTTTTATCATGAAGTTATGAATGAATAGTCATTCATTTATCGAAGGAAGGAACGATGACATTGAACCAAAAACGGCCAAAGTATATGCAGATTATTGATGCAGCAGTAGAAGTCATAGCGGAAAACGGCTATCACCAATCACAGGTGTCCAAAATCGCCAAGCAGGCCGGCGTTGCGGACGGCACCATCTATTTATATTTCAAAAACAAAGAGGATATACTCATTTCTCTTTTTAAAGAAAAGATGGGCCAGTTCATTGAACGCATGGAAGAAGAAGTGAAAGAAAAAACGACGGCAAAAGAAAAACTCGCCCTCGTTATTAAGCAGCATTTCACACTGCTCGGCAATGACCGCCACCTCGCGATTGTGACCCAGCTTGAGCTCAGACAGTCAAATATCAAGCTGCGCCTGAAAATCAATGATATTTTAAAAGGTTATTTAAACATGCTGGACACCATTTTGACCGAAGGAATCAAGTCGGGGGAATGGAAAGACAATCTCGACGTCCGCCTCGCCCGGCAGATGATATTCGGGACGATAGATGAAACAGTGACAACATGGGTGATGAACGATCAGAAATATGATCTTCCGGATTTGTCAGACAAGGTATTGGAGCTGTTGGTGTCAGGAATTCATCAAAACTAAAGGGGGTTGACGGATGAACAGCCTTTCGATGGCGGTAGAACAATCTGTTGCGGTGATCACCATTAATCATCAGCCGGCCAACGCGCTGTCCGGTGCGGTTTTAGACGAGTTGTCCGGTCTGTTCGACCAGTGTGAAACAGATGACAGCGTCAGAAGCATCATCATTCGCGGTGAGGGGAAATTTTTCTCGGCGGGCGCCGATATAAAGGAATTTACGTCGCTTGAAAATCTTGAGCAATCTTCTGCCATGGCGGATAAAGGCCAGCAGCTGATGGAAAGAATTGAAGGGTTTCCGAAGCCCGTTATCGCAGCGATTCACGGCGCTGCGCTCGGAGGCGGTCTTGAGCTAGCCATGGCCTGCCATATCAGAATCGCTACATTAGATGCAAAGCTCGGCCTGCCCGAGCTGAATCTCGGCATTATTCCGGGCTTTGCCGGGACGCAGCGGCTTCCCCGGTACGTCGGTACGGCGAAAGCGCTTGAAATGATCGGCACTTCAGAACCTGTGTCCGGAGAAGAAGCGCTCAGCCTCGGGCTTGTCACGATAGGCGCCGAACATGAGGAAGAGCTGCTGAAAAAGGCGAAAACGCTCGCGGGCAAGTTTGCGGAAAAAAGCCCGCAGTCGATGGCTTCTCTGCTTGAGCTCCTTTATTCAAATAAGATCTATTCTTATGACGGCGGCTTAAAGCTTGAAGCAAAGCGTTTTGGGGAAGCATTTGCATCAGATGACGCAAAAGAAGGCATTCAGGCATTTCTCGAAAAAAGAAAGCCTCAATTCGGTGGGCGAAGATAAAGGGGATAAGATTATGAATCTATTTGTACTGATGAAACGGACGTTTGACACAGAAGAGAAAATCGTCATTGAAGCAGGAAAGATTCAGGAGGACGGGGCCGAATTTATCATTAATCCGTATGATGAATACGCCATTGAAGAAGCCATTCAGCTGAAGGAAGAGCACGGCGGAACCGTTACCGCCGTAACCGTCGGCGGAGAAGATGCGGAGAAAGAACTGAGAACCGCCCTAGCGATGGGCTGTGACCAGGCGGTGTTAATTAATATTGAAGATGATCTGAGCGATCCTGACCAATACTCCATTTCAACTATCTTATATCATTATTTCAAGGACCAGGAATATGATCTGATTCTCGGCGGAAATGTCGCGATTGACGGCGGTTCAGGCCAAGTGGCTCCAAGGCTTGCCGAACTGCTGAACATTCCTTGCGTCACAACGATCACAAAACTGACAATCAGCGGTGATGAAGCTGTGGCAGAGAAAGACAATGAAGGGGATACCGAAATCATTAAAACCTCACTTCCTTTAGTCATCACGGCACAGCAAGGCTTAAACGAGCCGCGCTATCCGTCGCTTCCGGGCATTATGAAGGCGAAGAAAAAACCGCTGGAAGAACTTGAGCTCGATGACCTCGACATTGATGAAGATGATGCCGCACCGAAGCTCAAAACGATCGAACGTTTTCTGCCGCCGCAAAAAGAAGCGGGCAGACTGATCGAAGGAGAAGCCGCTGAGCAGGCGAAAGAGCTTGTGTCACTGCTGAGAAAAGAAGCCAAAGTCGTATAAACCGATATTAAAGAAACTGGGGGATGTCAGAATGGGAAAAAAAGTGATCGTACTCGGAGAAATTCGTGACGGCGCCTTACGGAACGTCACCTTTGAAGCCATAGCCGCAGGCAAAACCATTTCCGGCGGAGGAAATGTCATCGGCGTGCTGATGGGAAAAGGCGCAGCTGATGCAGCACCAGAACTCATTCAGTACGGTGCCGACAAAGTATTTACGGCCGATTCGCCGGGGCTTTCTCAGTATACGGCGGACGGATATGCCGCGGTTCTCGGGGATCTGATCGAAAATGAAAAGCCTGATGCGGTCATTTTCGGCCACACTTCTATGGGAAAAGATTTATCACCTAAGCTTGCGGCACGGTTTGAAACGGGGCTGATTTCAGACAGCACGGATGTAAGCGTTACCGGAGACAACATCGTTTTTACAAGACCGATCTATTCCGGCAAAGCCTTTGAACAGGTGATTTCAACCGATCCGTTCATTTTGGCGACAATTCGTCCGAATAATATTCAGGCATTAGAAAAAGACGCGAACCGGACGGGTGATATTGAAGAGCTTGCGGCGCCGCCGGCAGATTTGCGGACGGTCATTGAAGAAGTAGTCAAAAAAACGGCGGACGGCGTGGATTTATCAGAAGCGAAAATTATCGTAGCAGGCGGCCGCGGTGTAAAAAGCAAAGATGGATTTGAACCGTTAAAAGAACTTGCCGAGGTGCTCGGAGCAGCGGTGGGCGCTTCACGCGGCGCGTGTGACGCGGACTATTGCGATTATTCTCTTCAAATCGGCCAGACGGGAAAAGTCGTCACGCCGGATTTGTATATCGCCTGCGGCATTTCCGGAGCGATTCAGCACTTGGCGGGCATGTCAAACAGTAAGGTCATTGTTGCCATTAACAAAGACCCGGAAGCGGAAATATTTAAAATAGCGGACTACGGAATTGTCGGCGATTTGTTCGAAGTGGTTCCGCTTCTGACCCAAGAATTTAAAAATGCCAATATTCATTCATAATCATAAACCCTCTGGCTTATTTGTCAGAGGGTTTTAATTTGTGTTAATTGGTTCGTACAAATTAAAGGTTGATAAAATAAGAGATTGACATGTACGAACCAATATAATAAGCTTTTGTAAAGCGCTTACAAACTTATCCATTCAGCATACATCCCAGATACATAGATCGGCTGTAGTGCTTTCATTCTTATTAAGGGAAAGGAATGATCAAGTTTGTCTCACAATACGGCAGTCATTCAAACTGATATCACACGGGGAACCATTAATAAAAACATATACGGACATTTCGCGGAACACCTGGGAAGAGGCATATATGGGGGCATCTGGGTCGGAAAAGATTCCGATATTCCGAATACCGGCGGGGTCAGGACGGATGTCGCCGCCGCCCTCAAACAGCTTCAGATTCCCGTCCTCAGATGGCCGGGCGGCTGTTTTGCTGATGAATACCATTGGGCAAACGGCGTAGGGAAACGCAAAACCATGCTGAATACCCATTGGGGCGGGACAATTGATTCCAATGAATTCGGCACGCACGAGTTTATGATGCTTTGTGAACTGCTCGGCTGCGAACCGTACATCGCCGGAAACGTCGGCAGCGGAACGATTAAAGAAATGGCTGAGTGGATTGAATACATGACGTTTGAAGCGGGCACGCCGATGTCCGACTGGAGAAAAGAAAACGGGCGGGAAAAACCGTGGAAGCTGACATATTTCGGAATAGGAAATGAGAACTGGGGCTGCGGCGGAAACATGCATCCTGAGTATTATGCCGACCTTTACAGAAACTTTCAAACCTATGTCCGCAATTACAGCGGTAATGAAATCTATAAAATTGCCGGCGGCGCGAATGTCGATGATTACCGCTGGACTGAAACTTTAATGAAAAAAGCCGCTGATCTCATGGACGGGCTGAGCCTTCATTATTACACAATACCGGGCGATTTCTGGAAGGGGAAAGGATCAGCGACGGAGTTTACGGAAGATGAATGGTTCATCACGATGAAAAAAGCGGCGCATATGGATGAATTGATCACAAGGCACAGCGCCATCATGGATCAGTACGATCCCGAAAAAAGAGTCGGGCTGATCATTGATGAATGGGGCACGTGGCTTGATCCTGAGCCAGGCACGAATCCGGGCTTTCTGTATCAGCAGAATACGATCCGCGACGCCCTTGTCGCAGCCACGCATTTTCACATTTTTCATCAGCATGCAGACCGCGTACAGATGGCCAATATCGCGCAAACCGTCAACGTGCTTCAGGCAATGATCCTGACAGAAGGGAAAGACATGCTGCTGACGCCGACATATCATGTGTTTGATATGTTTAAGGTGCATCAGGACGCTTCTCTTTTGGCGACAGAAACAAAAGCAGCCGGGTACGAATGGAATGACGGCCGGCTCCCGCAAGTCAGCATTTCAGCGTCCAAACAGCAAAACGGAGACATACATATCAGCATTTGCAATATCGATCATCTGCAAAAAGCTGATGTGAAGATTGAACTGCGGGGCATGAAAAAGACAGGGAAGCCTTCGGGAACGATTCTTCACGCGGAAAAAATGAATGCCCACAATACATTCAGCAGTCCGGAAAACGTCAAACCGAAGCCGTTTTCCGGGTTTGCTCAAAAGGGCGGAAAACTTGAGGCGGAGCTTCCTCCGATGGCGGTTGTACTAATCACGCTGCCTGCGGATCCATCTTAAGTTTTGAACGCCTGCCGCCCGGTTATAATACACTGTATAAATAAGATTATTTCCGGCGGGTTCGGGAGAAAATAATATAAGCATTAAAATAGCATGAACGAATGGGAGATGCTATACTAAAAATCATCATTTGACAATTGGAGGAATAACAAATGGCTATCGTAAAAGCAACTGATCAATCGTTCTCAGCTGAAACAAGTGAAGGTGTCGTATTGGCTGATTTCTGGGCTCCTTGGTGCGGACCTTGTAAAATGATCGCGCCCGTTCTTGAAGAGCTTGATCAAGAAATGGGAGACAAACTGAAAATCGTCAAAATCGACGTGGATGAAAACCAAGAAACTGCCGGTAAATACGGCGTCATGAGCATCCCGACACTTCTCGTATTGAAAGACGGAGAAGTCGTTGAAACATCTGTCGGTTTCAAACCGAAAGAAGCTCTTGAAGAGCTTGTAAACAAACATCTGTAAGCCGAAAACTTCCGTTACGGCAGGGCGATTCCTTTGAAAGGGAATCGCCTTTTTTTGATCTTCCAAAAGCTGAGAATGGAGAAAAACAAGTGTTCGTGATACACTGAATGGACACGAGAAATGAATGTAAGGAAGGGTAACGTATGAATAAACAACTGAAAGAAAAGCTGGCCCTCCTTCCCGATCAGCCGGGCTGTTATTTAATGAAAGACCGTCAAAAAACAGTCATCTACGTGGGGAAAGCGAAAGTCTTGAAAAACAGGGTGCGATCTTATTTCACCGGTTCTCACGACGCAAAAACCCAACGGCTTGTGTCGGAGATTGAGGACTTTGAATATATCGTGACTTCCTCCAATCTTGAAGCGCTTATTTTGGAAATGAATCTGATTAAAAAATACGATCCGAAATACAATGTCATGCTGAAAGATGATAAAACCTATCCCTTTATTAAAATCACCCATGAACGCCATCCGCGGCTGATTGTCACCCGGAATGTCAAAAAAGACAAAGGACGCTATTTCGGCCCGTATCCGAATGTGCAGGCGGCGCGGGAAACGAAAAAACTGCTGGACCGCCTTTACCCGCTCAGGAAATGCTCAAAGCTTCCGGACCGCGTCTGTCTCTATTATCATCTCGGACAATGCCTTGCTCCATGTGTAAAGGATATATCTGAGGAGACAAACCGCGAGATTGTTGAAGACATTACCCGTTTTTTAAAGGGAGGGCATAACGAAATCAAAAAAGAGCTCGAAGCGAAAATGGCAGAAGCGGCGGAAAAGCTTGAATTTGAACGGGCTAAAGAATTCCGCGATCAGCTTGCTCACATCGAATCGACGATGGAGAAGCAAAAAATGACCATGAATGACCTTCTGGATCGCGATGTGTTTGCATATGCCTACGATAAAGGCTGGATGTGCGTCCAAGTCTTTTTCATACGCCAAGGAAAACTGATCGAACGCGACGTCAGCATGTTTCCGATGTATCAGGAAGCGGATGAAGAATTTCTGACCTTCATCGGCCAGTTCTACTCTAAAAACAATCACTTTCTGCCTAAGGAAATTCTGGTGCCTGACAGCGTTGACAGGGACATGATCACCGAGCTGTTGGAAACCGCCGTGCATCAGCCGAAAAAAGGCCCGAAAAAAGAGCTGCTTTTGCTTGCGCACAAAAATGCGAAAATCGCTCTGCGGGAAAAATTCTCGTTAATCGAGCGGGATGAGGAACGGTCAATCGGTGCAGCCGAACGGCTTGGCGAAGCGCTGAATATTTACACGCCGCATCGGATTGAAGCGTTTGACAACTCCAATATTCAAGGCACAAACCCCGTATCGGCCATGATTGTCTTTATTGACGGAAAACCGAATAAAAAGGAATACCGCAAATATAAAATTAAAACCGTAACAGGGCCTGATGATTACGGCTCAATGAGGGAAGTCGTCAGAAGAAGATACACGAGGGTGCTTCGCGAAAATCTTCCGCTGCCGGATTTAATCATCATTGACGGCGGAAAAGGGCAGATTAACGCGGCGCGCGACGTGCTCGAGAATGAGCTCGGCCTTGATGTCCCGGTAGCGGGATTGGCGAAAGATGATAAACACCGAACATCCAACCTTTTGATCGGCGACCCGCTTGAACCGGTGTTTCTGGAGCGGAACAGCCAAGAGTTTTACCTGCTTCAGCGTATTCAGGACGAAGTTCACCGTTTTGCGATCAGCTTTCACAGACAGATCCGGGGAAAAAGCGTCTTTCAATCCGTTCTGGATGATATCCCCGGAATCGGTGAAAAACGAAAAAAAATGCTCTTAAAACATTTCGGATCTGTCAAAAAGATGAAGGAAGCAAGCCTTGACGATATCAAAAAAGCGGGTGTGCCGGCCGCGGCGGCCCAGCTGCTGTTTGAAAAATTAAAAAAATAGTATTGTGCTTTTCTGAAAAATCTGCTAGAATGTGAACTAATTTCATAAGATCGTGTTATATGGTGAAGATAGAGGTGCGAACTTCATTAGTAAGCCTTTGGAGAATGATGGATTCTGCGAAAAAGGCTGAAAGGGGAGCGTCGCCGAAGTGTATCACATCCCATCGGTGTGATTTGCTGGCCTTGCATTAAATAAATGTAAGGCTGTCAAGAATTCATTTTCTTGGAGGGCTATCTCGTTGTTCATAATCAATCGTAATGATATGAAAAAGCAATGAGAGCTATTCCTCTCATTGCTTTTTTTATTGTGGACAAAACGCTCTTTTCTCCTCACCCGCACGAACCAAAATGTAAAGGGTGGTCTAGTATGGGTCTTATCGTACAAAAATTCGGAGGCACTTCCGTCGGCTCTGCCGAAAAAATTCAAAATGCCGCAAATCGCGCCATTGCTGAAAAGCAAAAAGGCCATGACGTCGTAGTCGTCGTTTCGGCAATGGGAAAATCAACCGACGCGCTCGTTAACCTCGCGGCTGAAATCACATCTGAACCAAGCAGACGCGAGATGGATATGCTTTTGTCTACGGGAGAGCAGGTCACGATTTCGCTTTTGGCCATGGCGCTTCAGGAAAAAGGATATGACGCCGTCTCTTATACGGGCTGGCAGGCGGGTGTCCGCACGGAAGCCGTTCACGGCAATGCGAGAATTACGGATATTGATATCACGGCGATTCGTTCGCAGCTTGCAGAAGGCAGGATTACAGTCGTTGCCGGTTTTCAGGGCGTAACGGAAGACGGAGGCATCACGACGCTCGGACGGGGCGGTTCCGATACGACGGCGGTCGCTCTTGCCGCAGCGCTGGAAGCGGATAAATGCGACATTTATACAGATGTTCCGGGCGTATTTACGACAGATCCGCGGTATGTCCGGTCAGCGAGAAAGCTGGCGGGAATTTCTTATGATGAAATGCTGGAGCTTGCAAATCTGGGAGCGGGTGTTCTTCACCCGCGGGCGGTTGAGTTCGCGAAAAACTACCAAGTGCCTTTAGAAGTGCGGTCAAGTACGGAACATGAAGCGGGAACATTAATTGAGGAGGAATCATCAATGGAGCAGAATTTAATCGTCAGAGGAATTGCATTTGAAGACCAGATCACGAGGGTGTCCGTTACGGGCCTGACAAGCGGACTGACTACTCTTTCAACAATCTTCACCGCGCTGGCAAAACGAAACATCAACGTTGACATTATTATTCAGACACAGTCGGACGATGGGGAAGCGGATATTTCTTTCTCAGTGAAAACGGAAGATGCCGCGCAAACGGTCGCCGTGCTTGAAGAATATAAAAACGCGCTTGACTATGAAAAAATTGAAACCGAAAGAAAACTGGCAAAAGTATCCATTGTCGGGTCGGGCATGGTTTCAAATCCCGGCGTCGCCGCGGACATGTTTGCCGTACTGGCGGAAAAAAATGTACAAGTCAAAATGGTGAGCACATCTGAAATAAAAGTATCAGCGGTTGTCAGCGAAAATGATATGGTGAAAGCGGTCGAAGCGCTTCATGATGCGTTTGAGCTTTCTAAACAGCCGTCTGCCGTGTAAACGGGCAGGCAAAAAGGCGGGACTTGGAGTCACCGCCTTTTTTCAATTATACAGGGTCCTTCATATCCCATTTTACAGTCAGGACGACTTTATCCGCTCTCTTTTTTACCTGTTCATAAGATTCTGCGATCTGATCGTTCATCAATTGAATCTGTTCGGCTATAAAACCGGCTTCAAGCTGAAAACAAGGCTCTTTCTGATGTTTGAGTCTGCTGGATACGAGCGGTCCTTCCAGTTCAAATTCCAGTTCTTGTTTTTTTGATCCTGCGTTTGTCAAAGTTCCCCAGCCGGCTTTTTCAAAAAAGGCGGGGATTTCTTCCCACGATTGAAGAGGAAATTTGCGGGCGAGGCGTTTTCCCGCCCAATACATCATCGATGAATGCTCCGGGCCGAGGATATCCGGAAGCACGATTTCCCGGATTAATTCGTAGCCGTATGCGCTGACGTCGAGTTCAGTTAAAGGTTCTAAAGCTGCTTCATAATTATTCTTCATATTATGTATTCCCCTCTCTCCTTCGTTTATTATAGCTTAAACAGGGGGGAGGATTACAGGATGATCCTATAAAACACGCGAAAAAATGTGAGAAAGATATCGCAGGAAAATAAAATTTTCCCTCCAGATAATCAATTCCGAAAATTATAATTTATGTACACGTTTTCTTGACGCCCTTTTGAGGGAGGAGTAAAATGAAATTGTCAATAAATTTTAATAAAGTGCTTACAATTGAAACGAAGTGGGGGCAGAGATTTTAGTACATTTCGCACTTAAATCAAACAGGGGGTAAAGTAATGTCTGGGAACAGAGAGTTTTATTTTCGAAGATTGCATTCCTTGCTCGGTGTTATTCCGGTCGGCATCTTTTTGATCCAGCATTTAGTCGTCAACCAATTTGCCGCAAGGGGAGCGGATGCGTTTAACAAGGCGGCCGGCTTTATGGACAGTCTGCCGTTCAGGTATGCGTTAGAAATTTTTATTATTTTCTTACCTTTAATTTATCATGCGGTTTACGGTGTGTACATAGCATTTACTGCGAAAAACAACGCTGGCCACTACAGTTATTTCAGAAACTGGATGTTTGTGCTTCAGCGTGTCACTGGAATTCTCACCCTTATTTTCGTCAGCTGGCATGTATGGCAGACGCGGATTGCCGCGCAGATGGGCGCTGAAGTCAACTTCGATATGATGGCGAATATTTTGAGCTCGCCGTTTATGCTCGGTTTTTACATTGTAGGCGTTTTATCGGTCATTTTTCACTTTTCAAACGGCTTATGGTCTTTTGCGGTCACATGGGGGATCACGGTCACGCCGCGTTCTCAAAGAATTTCGACTTACGTGACGCTGATTATATTTTTAGCGCTTTCATACGTAGGTTTAAAAGCGATTTTTGCGTTTGTGTAAGAGAACTAGATTACTAGAGGGAGAGGGGCTATCATGAGTCAATCAAGCATTATCGTAGTCGGCGGGGGTCTTGCCGGCCTCATGGCGACAATTAAAGCAGCGGAATCAGGCACGGCCGTTAAATTGTTTTCCATCGTTCCGGTCAAACGCTCTCACTCGGTCTGCGCGCAGGGCGGGATAAACGGAGCTGTCAACACAAAAGGGGAAGGAGACTCTCCGTTTGAGCATTTTGATGACACGGTATACGGAGGCGACTTTTTGGCAAACCAGCCTCCTGTAAAAGCGATGTGTGAAGCGGCGCCGTCCATTATCCACTTATTGGATCGCATGGGGGTTATGTTTAACAGAACGCCGGAAGGGCTCTTGGACTTCCGCCGTTTCGGGGGTACACAGCATCACAGAACCGCATACGCGGGAGCGACGACGGGTCAGCAGCTTCTTTACGCACTGGACGAGCAGGTGCGCAGATATGAAGTGGCGGGTCTCGTCACAAAATACGAAGGCTGGGAATTCCTCGGCGCCGTTCTTGACGATGAGCGCACGTGCCGCGGTATCGTAGCCCAAAATCTAACCAATATGCAAATCGAGTCATTCCGTTCTGACGCCGTTATTATGGCGACGGGAGGTCCCGGAATCGTATTCGGGAAATCAACAAACAGCATGATCAATACGGGATCTGCCGCATCAATCGTTTATCAGCAGGGCGCTTATTATGCAAACGGCGAATTTATCCAAATTCACCCGACAGCAATCCCGGGGGACGATAAACTGCGTCTGATGAGTGAATCGGCGCGCGGCGAGGGCGGAAGAGTCTGGACGTACAAAGACGGAAAACCTTGGTACTTCCTTGAGGAAAAATATCCGGCTTACGGAAACCTCGTGCCGCGGGATATTGCGACACGTGAAATCTTTGACGTGTGCGTGAATCAAAAACTCGGCATCAACGGAGAAAACATGGTGTATCTCGATCTGTCGCACAAAGATCCGAAAGAGCTTGACGTTAAGCTTGGCGGCATTATCGAAATCTATGAAAAATTCATGGGCGATGACCCGCGCAAGCTTCCGATGAAAATTTTCCCTGCCGTTCACTATTCAATGGGCGGACTGTGGGTTGATTATGATCAGATGACAAGCATCCGCGGACTGTTCGCAGCGGGAGAATGTGATTATTCAATGCACGGAGGAAACCGTTTAGGGGCGAACTCTCTGCTTTCCGCCATCTACGGAGGAATGGTGGCCGGACCGAATGCGGTGAAATATGTTTCCGGACTTGAAACATCAGCGGAAGACCTGTCTTCTTCATTATTTGATTCCTATGTGAAAAAAGAAGAAGAAAAATGGGCCGATATCATGAAGATGGACGGCGACGAAAATGCCTACGTGCTTCACCGTGAGCTCGGAGAATGGATGACGGCCAACGTCACGGTGGTCCGCCACAACGACAAGCTTTTGAAAACGGATGACAAGATCCAAGAGCTGATGGAACGCTTTAAGAAAATCAATATCAACGATACGACAAAATGGAGCAACCAAGGCGCGATGTTCACCCGCCAGTTCTCCAATATGCTTCAGCTTGCCAGAGTCATCACGCTCGGCGCATATAACCGAAATGAAAGCCGGGGAGCGCACTATAAACCGGATTTCCCTGAAAGAAATGACGATGAGTGGCTCAAAACGACGATGGCGAAACATGCCGGTCCGTTTGAAGCTCCGGAATTTGAATATCAGGATGTCGATGTATCACTGATTGCGCCCCGTAAACGCGACTACTCGAAGAAGAAGGTGGCGAAATAATCATGAGTGAGAAAAAGATACGGTTTATCATTACACGTCAGGATACGCCCGAAAGCGCGCCATACGATGAAGAATTCGAAATCAATTACCGCCCGAATCTGAACGTGATTTCCGCCCTGATGGAAATCCGCAGAAATCCCGTGAATGCAAAAGGAGAGAAAACCACTCCGGTCGCATGGGACATGAACTGTCTTGAAGAAGTATGCGGCGCCTGCTCCATGGTCATCAACGGGAGACCGCGCCAGTCATGTACGGCGCTGATTGATAAGCTGGAACAGCCGATCCGTCTGAAACCGATGAAAACATTCCCGGTTGTCCGTGACCTTCAGGTTGACCGCAGCAGAATGTTTGATTCACTGAAAAAAGTGAAAGCATGGGTGCCGATTGACGGAACTTACGATTTGGGGCCGGGGCCGAGAATGCCGGAAAAACGCCGCCAGTGGGCATATGAATTGTCTAAATGCATGACATGCGGCGTCTGCCTCGAAGCCTGCCCGAACGTCAACAGCAAGTCGAAATTCATGGGGCCTGCCCCGATGTCGCAAGTTCGTCTGTTTAACGCCCATCCGACGGGCGCGATGAACAAAGCAGAACGTTTAGAAGCGTTAATGACAGACGGCGGCCTCGGAGATTGCGGGAATTCACAAAACTGTGTTCAATCCTGCCCGAAAGGCATTCCGCTTACGACTTCAATCGCTGCTTTGAACAGAGATACCAATTTACAAGCATTCCGTAATTTCTTCGGAAGCGACAGAGTATAAGAAAGAGAAAAAGAGCCTCTTCCGCACGGGAGAGGTTTTTTTATAAGGAGCTGAAGGTGATGAAACAGCCGCAATATATTGATATCCCGTTTGAAGAATGGAGACAGTCGTTTTCTTTCTTTACTGAAGTATCGGTTCGTTTTTCAGAAACGGATATGTTCGGCCATATGAATAATGTAACCCCTTTCATCTATTTTGAAGAAGCGCGGATCGCTTATTTCAAACAGCGAGGCATAACGGCGCAAAACTCGGAAACGATGACGGTCGTCGCAAGCCAGCAGTGCGACTATATGCGTCAGGTGATGCCGTATGAAAATCTGCGGATTTATGTGAAAGCAAGCGCTGCCGGAAATGCGTCCGTCACCCTTCATTACCTTGGAGAAAATGAGTCGGGCCTGCCGTGCTTTACAGGTTCCGTCGTTATGGTTCAAGTGTCGAAGAAAAGCGGCAAAGCGGTCAGCTGGACGGAGCGGGAGAAAGGCATTCTGCTCGCCTGAACGGATAACTATTTCTCTAAGAGACGTCACCTCCGAAGCGCCCTTTACATATGATATCTTGACTATATAAACCCATTCGTTTCAGATTCGCTCTCACCTTAGCAAGGAGGGTTACAATACTTGAAGGAGAAAGATTTTCAATCAAAGCCGCTGCTGACCAAAAGAGAAAGAGAAGTATTCGAATTGCTCGTTCAAGACAAGACAACAAAGGAAATTGCAAGCGAGCTATTTATCAGTGAAAAAACTGTACGGAATCACATTTCAAATGCCATGCAGAAGTTAGGTGTGAAAGGGCGTTCGCAAGCTGTTGTCGAGCTTCTTAGAATGGGTGAGCTAGAGCTCTGATTCTTGCCGGTTTTCCTTCTTTTCGAGAAGGAGCCGGTTATTTGCGTTGGCGCCCGGGCTGATGGGCATGCGGTGAAAATCCCGGTTTTTCCTTTTTCTCCGTCAGTCTTGCATTTTCTTAAAAAAAGAAGGAAAATAGACACGGAGCGCATAGCCCAGAAAGATCCTTGAGTGAGGGATGGACAAATGACATCAAAATCTGTAGAGCATGTTGCGGATATCGAAAAATCACTCCGCCATATCGCTGCGATCATTAAACAAAAAGGAAGAGAAATCCTTAACCAATATGCAATTACACCGCCGCAATTCGTGGGGCTTCAATGGCTTTATGAATTGGGGGATATGACAATAGGCGAATTATCAGGCAAAATGTATTTGGCTTGCAGCACGACGACGGATCTGATAGACCGCATGGAAAAAAATAAGCTTGTCGAGCGGGTGAAAGACCCGGCTGACAGACGGGTCGTCAGAATTCATCTTCTCGCTGAAGGAGAGCGCATTATCCAAGAAGTGATTTTGAAAAGACAGGCTTATTTGCGGGATATGTTTGCGACATTTTCCGAAGAAGAAACAGCCGCTTTCGAAAAATCATTATTGAAACTGCAGCATGAAATGAAAAGAAAATGAGGCGATTTTGTTGGAACAGCCGATAGGAGTCATTGATTCCGGGGTTGGCGGGTTAACCGTTGCTAAGGAAATCATGAGACAGCTACCGAAGGAAAATATCATCTATGTGGGAGATACAAAACGCTGCCCGTACGGCCCGCGTCCTGAAGAAGAAGTTCTTCAATACACGTGGGAAATGACCGATTACCTGCTGGAAAACCACCATATCAAAATGCTCGTGATCGCCTGCAATACGGCCACGGCCATTGCCTTGGAGGATATTCAGCGCAAAACGGATATTCCGGTTGTCGGCGTCATTCAGCCGGGTGCGAGAACGGCGATAAAGGTCACGAAAAACCAGCATATCGGCGTCATCGGCACGGTCAATACCATTAAAAGCAGAGCGTATGAGCAGGCGCTGCTCGGGTTAAACGCAGAACTTCAAGTTGAGAACACGGCTTGTCCGCTGCTCGTGCCGTTTGTGGAAAGCGGACGGTTTCTTCAGGAATCAGCGGAGGAAGCGGTTGAAGCATCGCTTGAGCCTTTAAAAGGTACATCAATTGACACCTTGATTTTAGGATGTACGCATTATCCGATTTTAAAAGATCCGATTCAGAACTATATGGGAGAGCATGTGAAAATCATTTCCTCCGGAGACGAGACGGCGAGAGAAGTGAGCACCATCTTGTCTTATAAAGGTTTGTTAAACCAATCGAAACATGCACCGGAGCATCAATTTCTTACAACGGGAGAGCGGAACGGCTTCGCAAAAATTGCCGAAGACTGGTTCGGCCACGAAATCGGCCATGTCGAGTGCATCTCCCTTCAAGAGCCGGTCAGAAAATAAATCAAAAAAACCCGCTGTTTACGGCGGGTTTTTTTGCGCTTCCCGGTCTATTTCCCGGACAGGGCTCGTATACATCATAGTACAAACAGCCTTAGGAGGGAAAAGTATGCTGAAAAAAGGACCTGCAGTCATTGCTGCAACATGTCTTACTTCGGCTTTTGTGTTATCTGGATGCGGTTTGTTTCAATCCGATAAAACAGCCGGGGAAATTGACCCGCCTCAAGACATTTCATATGTAAAGGATGAAGCGGGAATTCAGGCAAAACCAAAGCAGTCAGAGAAAAACGGCACTTCTAAAGCCGACCAGCCGGCCAATACAGTCATGCGAGAGCTGTATCTGATTGATAAAAACGGCTATGTCGCAGCACAGACACTGCCTCTTCCGAACAGTGAGGGAACCGCAAAGCAGGCCCTTGAGTATTTGGTTCAGGGAGGGCCTGTGTCAGAAATCCTGCCGAACGGCTTCAGAGCGGTGCTCCCTGCGGATACGACGGTAAATGTCGATATTAAAAAAGACGGCACTGCCGTCGCTGATTTTTCGAAGGAATTTAAAAACTATAAAAAAGAAGACGAACAAAAAATCCTGCAATCGATTACATGGACGCTTACCCAATTCAGCTCAATAGATAAAGTCAAAATCAGAATCAACGGGCACGAACTGAAAGAAATGCCTGTGGGCGGCACGCCGATTACGGGCGATTTAAGCAGAAAAGACGGGATTAATATTGAAACGGCCGGAGTGAATGATCTGACAGACACCCATCCGCTGACTGTCTATTATCTGGCGGAAACAGAGACGAGCGAATACTACGTGCCTGTCACAAAGCGGATTGACAATTCGGAAACAAATGACATCACCGCTGCCGTTGAACAGCTCGCCGACGGACCGGGCAAAGCAAGCGGGCTTTTGACGGACTTTAATAACGATGTTAAGCTTCTCGGCAAGCCGAAAGTAAAAGACGGCCAAGTTACACTGGACTTTAACAGCTCCATTTACGGAAGCGCCGACGAAAAAACAAAAATGGTATCATCGGGCGTACTGGACAGCATCGTTCTCACATTAACCGAACAGCCGTCGATTAAAAGTGTTTCTATAAAAGTAAACGGAAAATCAGAACTGGTGAATGAAAAAGGAGAATCCCTTTCAAAACCTGTTTCGAGGCCGTCACAAGTGAATACGGGTAGTTTTTAATTTGCGATTTTTGATATACTAGTAAAAAAGAGGTTAGCGTTCCGGCTGCCTCTTTCTTTATTCACAATCCGGAACAAAAGGTTTATGTACATATAATCGGAGGTAAAATATGAGACACGACGGAAGACAGCACGATGAGCTGCGCCCTATCACATTTGATTTGGATTTTATCACTCACCCGGAAGGCTCTGTTTTAATTACAGCGGGAAATACGAAGGTCATCTGTAATGCATCTGTGGAAGACCGGGTGCCGCCATTTTTACGCGGCGGAGGAAAAGGCTGGATCACAGCGGAATACAGCATGCTTCCCCGCGCGACGAATCAAAGAACGATAAGAGAATCTTCAAAAGGAAAGGTCTCCGGCAGAACGATGGAAATTCAGCGGCTGATCGGGCGCGCGCTCCGGGCCGTCGTTGATTTGGAGAAGCTCGGCGAACGGACGATCTGGATCGACTGTGACGTCATTCAAGCTGACGGCGGAACAAGAACGGCTTCCATTACCGGCGCCTTCTTGGCAATGGCCATTGCGATCGGCAAACTCGTAAAAAGCGGCGTTATCAAAACCTCTCCTGTGACAGATTATCTCGCGGCCATTTCTGTCGGGATGGATAAAGAAGAAGGCCTTCTTTTGGATCTGAATTATGAAGAGGATTCGGCGGCTGAAGTCGACATGAATATCATCATGACGGGAAGCGGACGTTTTGTAGAGCTTCAAGGGACGGGCGAAGAAGCCACATTCTCCCGTGAAGATTTAAACGGACTGTTAAGTCTTGCCGAAAAAGGAATCCAGACGCTTATTCAAAAGCAAAAAGAAGTGCTGGGAGAAACATTGCCTGAACTGAAATAAGAAAGAGAGGCCTGATCACCGTGAAAGAAGCCATTATTGCGACACACAATCAGGGAAAAGTGAAAGAATTCAAGGAAATTCTCGAACCGAAAGGCTACAGCGTCTCTTCTTTGGCGGAAATCGGATTTACGGAAGAAATTGAAGAAACCGGACATACCTTTGAAGAAAACGCCATCTTAAAAGCGGAAGCCGTGGCAAAAGCCGTCAACAAAATGGTCATTGCAGACGACTCCGGTTTATCAGTGGACAACCTTGGAGGCAGACCGGGCGTTTATTCAGCCCGTTATGCCGGAGAAGCAAAAGATGATAAGGCGAACATGGACAAGGTGCTGTCAGAATTAAAAGGCATCGAAAAAGAGCAGCGCACGGCCCGTTTCCGCTGCGCCCTTGCCGTCAGCATGCCGGGGCAGGAAACAAAAACGGTCGAAGGTCATGTTGAAGGGTATATTGCGGAAGGACCCGAGGGAGATAACGGGTTCGGCTATGATCCCATTTTTATTGTAAAAGATAAAGATAAAACCATGGCCCAGCTGACAAGCGCTGAGAAAAACAAAATCAGTCACAGGGCTGAGGCGCTCAAGAAACTGTCAAAGCTGCTTGATTCATAAGGGGGAGCGTATGCAATGAAAGTGCTGATAATAAGTGACAGTCACGGCCTTGAAGACGAGCTGGAGACGATTGCAAAGCGGCACGAAGACGAAGCGGATCTGATGATTCATTGCGGTGATTCAGAGCTTGACGCCGCACATCCGGCGCTCACGCCGTATCACACGGTGAAAGGCAATTGCGACTTTGGCGGCGGGTTTCAGGATGAACTCCTTCTGGACGCAGGTTCAAAGAAAATTCTGGCCGTTCACGGGCATCTTCACGGCATTAAACAGTCACTTTTAACTGTTTTTTACCGGGCGGAAGAGCTTGGGGCGGATATCGTCTGCTTCGGCCATTCACATATTGCCGGGAGTGAAGAGCTTCGGGGCAAGCTTTTGATTAATCCGGGCAGCATCCGTCTTCCAAGAGTCCGCAATGTGAAAAGCTATGCCATTCTTACTCTTACAGAAAGAGAAGTCGCCGTGACATTTTACGACGAAACGGGTCGGGAATTGAAGGATTTGGGGACTACAATCAGTTTTTAACAAGTGATGGGGGAGATTTCATTCTTCCCCATCAAAAGTTTTTAAAAAAATATTGACTTATGATTTGAACCTGTATATAATAAATCTTGTCGCTGATACATAATGCAAAAGCTGTCCCAGTAGCTCAGCTGGATAGAGCAACGGCCTTCTAAGCCGTCGGTCGGGAGTTCGAATCTCTCCTGGGACGTACAAAAAAAGAGCTGGTGACATCAGAGTGAAAACTGATGCCGCTGGCCTTTTTTATCGGATGACTATATTGTCAAATCGCTGAAATCATGGTAAAATGATCAGCAGAACAATTTGATTTTCATGTCCCAGTAGCTCAGCCGGATAGAGCAACGGCCTTCTAAGCCGTCGGTCGGGAGTTCGAATCTCTCCTGGGACGTATAAAAAACCTCAAGCCCTGACAATGGGTTTGAGGTTTTTTTGTATTTTATTTTTATTTTACGAAACAAAAGTTCCGTATTTGATGAAAATTGTAAAGTAATTTTAATATAAATGAAACTTAATGTAATATTTACCGTAATAAATATATGTATAAAGATACTTAAGGCGCCCTTGAGTGATAAATTATCTAATTTCTATCATGCATTTTGTCAATGAATGATAGAAAGACAGCAGGAGGAATTAGCTTTTGAAGTACGCATTTGCATATAAAAATCACAATATAGAAACGATCTTTTGCGGAAAAGACGAGCTGTTTGAGGAACTGAAACAATTTCTAATCACTCAATGCGGTTTAATCATCGTTGAGGTTTCAAGGGCTGATTACTATACGGAGCAGGAAATGAATCAGTGGAATGACCGTTATACTCTGTGAATAAGAAAAGAAACCGGCCGTGGGAGGCCGGTTTTTGTATCATCTGAATCCGCTCGGAGCGCTGAAGCCCCCGGCATGGCCGCTGAAACCGCCCCCGAGCGCGCCGGGATGCGCCCCGGCGCCGAGGCTTCCGCCGACGTCACTGAAGGATTGGCCGTAGTACCCGGTTGTATAAGGGTACGGAACGAATTGCTGCCCGGCGAATGACAGCGTGCTTTGCGGGGTCTGCTGTCCGTATCCGGATTGCGGAAATCCCTGCTGAAAAGAAGGGCCGCCTTGATATGGTACTGTATGCATCGGGGCCGGAGGATAGTAAGACTGCGGCGGTAAGACCGGTAAAGGCGGAAATCCAGGAGGCAGGCCCTGCATGCCTGATAACATCTTATTCATGACATCACTCATTTCTTACGAGATAAGAACAGTGTATGCGTATGTCTGTAGAAAGAGCCTGTTCAATCGAACGGAATATCTGACAAGCATGCCGGAAGGACAGAGAAAAATTGTGTAATAAAATGTGACATATTCGTATATGAACGGAAAAATTTCATGTAATCTTGAGAGATTAATAAAAAAATGATAAAAACTTTTAACATTTACAGATCCCTTTGTACCAGTAATGAAAGCGTATACAAAATAGATTGATTAATCTAAATTGTCTAATAATTATAAAAATGCTGTTGACACTGTCTGCAAACGGGCGTAATATGAGTTCAAACAAAAATAAATAAATGATTCACGCTAAAAAGAAAAATCATAAAACACTGAAAAAACAAACAAGTGAAGGTTCTTTTTTAATAAAAGAGCTGCCATAATAAAAAGCGCAGAAGAGGATAAGTAGCTTTGCTGAAGTTTTTCACAGAGAGCCGGTAACGCTGAGAGCCGGTAAAACAAATCAAAGTGAACTCCCCTCAGAGTGCCGGTCTGAAATGTAAAGAGTAGGACTCGGCCGAGTGAACACAATGTTTACTCGTTATCAAAACGGATAATCATTATCCATGAGACGGTCTGCATATGACCGTAAACAAGGGTGGTACCGCGGAAAGCAAAGCCTTTTCGCCCCTTTTGGCTATCGCATGAAATGCTTGGCTGAATGTGGGTGGGAAGGCTTTTTTATTTGCGTCAGCCGGCGCTGCGTTTTATGAATTGGATTTTAGAAAGGAACATTGAAAAGGAGGAACTGAAAATGGGTACAAATGTACAGGCGGATTCTTTGTCTGCCGAATGTACAAAAACAATGAACGGGGCTCTGATGCTGATTGAATCATTAAAGAAAGAAAATGTCGAGATGATCTTCGGCTATCCGGGGGGAGCCGTCCTTCCGATTTACGATAAACTGTATCAATCAGGATTGGTTCACATCCTGCCCCGCCACGAGCAAGGCGCGATTCATGCGGCAGAAGGGTATGCGAGAGTCTCCGGAAAGCCGGGGGTTGTGATTGCTACCTCCGGACCCGGAGCGACAAATTTAGTTACCGGTCTTGCCGATGCGATGATAGATTCATTGCCGCTCGTAGTGTTTACCGGTCAGGTGGCCACTTCGGTCATCGGCAGCGACGCTTTCCAGGAAGCCGACATTTTAGGAATTACGATGCCGATTACGAAACACAGCTACCAAGTCCGCCGTCCGGAAGATCTCCCCCGTGTGATTAAAGAGGCGTTCCATATCGCCACGACGGGAAGACCGGGCCCGGTATTAATTGATATACCGAAGGATGTCGCAGCATTTGAAGGAGAGTTCAGATATGATCACGAGATCAGCCTTCCGGGTTATCAGCCTGTAAAAGAGCCTAACTATCTGCAGATCAGAAAGCTCGTGGAAGCTGTCAGCAGTGCGAAAAAGCCGGTTATTTTAGCCGGAGCGGGTGTTTTGCACGGTAAAGCTTCAGAAGATTTAAAAAATTATGCCGAACAGCAGCAAATTCCGGTAGCCCACACGCTTCTCGGTCTGGGCGGTTTCCCGGCAGACCATCCTCTTTTTCTGGGAATGGCGGGGATGCACGGCACATACACAGCGAATATGGCGCTTTACCACTGTGATTTGTTGATCAGCATCGGAGCGCGGTTCGATGATCGTGTGACCGGAAATCTGAAGCATTTTGCAAAATCGGCCAAAGTAGCGCATATCGATATTGATCCTGCTGAAATCGGAAAAATTATTGAAACGCAGATTCCAGTGGTCGGCGACAGTAAAATCGTCCTTCAGGAATTATTGAAGCAAAACGGAAAACAGGGACAGACAGAGGAATGGAAACAGCAGCTTTCAGAATGGAAAGAAGAATATCCGCTTTGGTATACAGACAACAGAGAAGAGGGCTTGAAACCCCAAAAGCTGATTGAGTATATTCACCAATTCACAAACGGAGAGGCGATTGTGGCGACGGATGTCGGCCAGCACCAGATGTGGGCAGCTCAGTTTTATCCTTTCCGAAAGGCTGATAAGTGGGTGACCTCGGGGGGACTCGGCACAATGGGCTTCGGCCTTCCGGCGGCTATCGGAGCACAGCTGGCCGATCGTAACGCCACGGTCGTTGCCATCCTCGGAGACGGCGGTTTTCAGATGACCCTTCAGGAATTAGATGTCATCCGGCAGCTGAATCTTCCTGTCAAAGTGGTTATCTTGAACAACGAATGTCTGGGCATGGTCAGACAGTGGCAGGAAATCTTCTATGAAGAGCGCTATTCTGAATCCAAATTCTCGGCGCAGCCTGACTTTGTCAAATTGTCAGAAGCCTACGGCATTAAAGGCGTCCGGATTTCATCGGAGGAAGAGGCGGAAGAAGAGCTTAAAAAGGCGCTTTCATCAAAAGAACCGGCCGTTATTGACGTCCGGGTCGCCAAAAGCGAGAAAGTATTCCCGATGATTGCGCCGGGTAAAGGACTTCATGAAATGGTGGGGGTGAAACCTTGAAACGCATTATCACATTAACGGTGGTCAACCGCTCGGGAGTATTAAACCGGATCACCGGCCTGTTTACAAAAAGACACTATAATATCGAAAGCATCACTGTAGGCCACACGGAAACAAGCGGTGTTTCAAGGATTACATTTGTCGTCCATGTGGAAGGCGAAAATGACGTAGAGCAGCTGACAAAGCAGCTTAACAAACAAATTGACGTCCTGAAAGTGACGGATATTACAAACCAATCGATTGTACAGCGTGAGCTGGCATTAATCAAAGTTGTTTCCGCACCGTCGGCCAGAACGGAAATCAATGGAATCATTGAGCCGTTCAGAGCTTCCGTCGTTGATGTCTCAAGAGACAGCGTCGTCGTTCAGGTTACCGGCGAATCTAATAAAATCGAAGCGCTCATAGAGCTGCTCAAACCCTACGGCATTAAAGAAATCGCGAGAACGGGCACAACGGCTTTTGCGAGGGGAACCCAGCAGAAGACGTCATCCAATAAAACAATTTCAATTGTATAACACAAAAAAGGGAGAGATTAAAATGGTAAAAGTATATTATAACGGTGATATCAAAGAGAACGTATTGGCGGGTAAAAAAGTAGCGATTATCGGTTACGGTTCACAAGGTCATGCACACGCGCTGAACTTAAAAGAAAGCGGAATTGATGTCATTGTCGGCGTCAGACAAGGCAAATCATTTACACAGGCCCAAGAAGACGGTCATCAAGTCTTTTCGGTAAGAGAAGCGGCTGCCCAGGCTGATATCATTATGGTTCTTCTTCCGGATGAACAGCAGCAAAAAGTATATGAAGCTGAAATCAAAGATGAATTGACGGCGGGCAAATCATTGGTATTCGCACACGGATTTAACGTCCATTTCCATCAGATCGTGCCTCCAGCTGATGTAGATGTCTTCCTTGTCGCTCCTAAAGGGCCGGGACACCTTGTCAGAAGAACATATGAACAAGGCGCAGGCGTACCGGCATTGTTTGCCATCTACCAGGATGTATCAGGCGAAGCGAAAGATACGGCTCTTGCTTATGCAAAAGGAATCGGCGGAGCGCGTGCGGGCGTTCTTGAAACAACATTTAAGGAAGAAACGGAAACGGATTTGTTCGGTGAGCAGGCTGTTCTGTGCGGAGGTTTAACGGCGCTTGTCAAAGCGGGTTTTGAAACGCTGACAGAAGCCGGCTACCAGCCTGAACTCGCATACTTCGAGTGTCTGCACGAACTGAAGCTGATCGTAGACTTGATGTATGAAGAAGGATTGGCGGGCATGAGATACTCTATCTCTGATACGGCTCAATGGGGAGATTTTGTCTCAGGGCCGCGCGTAGTCGATGCAAAGGTAAAAGAATCGATGAAACAAGTATTAACGGATATTCAAAACGGTACATTCGCGAAAGAATGGATCGTGGAAAACCAAGTGAACCGTCCTCGCTTCAATGCGATCAATGCAAGCGAAAACGAGCATCAGATTGAAAAGGTCGGCAGACAGCTCCGTGAAATGATGCCGTTTGTCAAACAAGGCAAAAAGAAGGAAGCGGTGGTCTCCGTTGCGCAAAATTAATGTTTTCGACACGACCCTTCGTGACGGTGAACAATCCCCCGGGGTCAACCTCAATTCCCGGGAGAAACTGGCGATAGCCAAGCAGCTTGAAAGACTCGGGGTGGACATTATTGAAGCGGGATTTCCCGCTTCATCCCGAGGTGATTTTTTAGCCGTGCAGGAAATCGCAAGAACGATTAAAAATTGTTCGGTAACAGGGCTTGCCCGATCTGTCAAAGGTGACATCGACGCAGCCTGGGAAGCGCTGAAAGACGGGGCCAGCCCGCGGATTCACATCTTTATCGCCACTTCTGACATTCATCTGAAGCATAAGCTGAAAATGACGCGGGAAGAGGTTAAGGAAAAAGCGGTTGAAATGGTGAAGTATGCAAAAGAACGCTTTCCGATCGTTCAATGGTCAGCAGAAGACGCATGCCGCACCGAACTTCCGTTTCTGGCTGAAATCGTTGAAGAAGTGATTGATGCCGGCGCGAGCGTCATCAACCTGCCGGACACTGTAGGTTACCTGACGCCGGATGAATACGGAAACATCTTTAAATATATGAAGGAACACGTTCCGAATATCAGCCGGGTAAAGCTTTCAGCCCATTGCCACGATGATCTCGGAATGGCGGTTGCCAACTCGCTTTCGGCAATTGAGAACGGCGCTGATCAAATTGAATGCGCCATTAACGGCATAGGAGAAAGAGCCGGGAACGCCGCGCTAGAGGAAATCGCCGTTGCGCTTCATGTCAGAAATGACGCGCATCAAGCCGATTCATCTCTCAATCTTCATGAATTGAAGCGGACGAGTGATCTTGTCAGCAAACTGACGGGTATGGCCGTTCCCCGCAACAAAGCAATCGTCGGAGATAACGCTTTCGCACATGAGTCCGGCATTCACCAAGACGGTTTCCTGAAAGAAAAATCAACATATGAAATCATTTCACCGGAACTTGTCGGCGTGACTGCTGATGCGCTCGTACTCGGAAAGCATTCCGGGCGCCACGCGTTCAAAGACCGCCTGAATACGCTTGGATTCCAGTTTGATAGTGAGGAAATCAATAAATTTTTTACGATGTTTAAAGAACTGACCGAAAAGAAAAAAGAAATCACCGATGATGACTTGATTTCTCTTATTTTAGAAGAAAAAGTGACAGACAAAAAAATCGGCTATGAATTTTTGTCTCTGCAAGTGCATTACGGGACGTCTCAGGTGCCGACTGCAACAGTCTCTTTGAAAAATCAGGAAAACGAACAGCTGATTCAAGAGGCGGCAACGGGGGCGGGCAGCGTAGAAGCCGTTTATAATACGCTCGGGCGCTGCATCGATAAAAATATTGAACTGACAGACTACCGCATCCAATCCAACCGGAAAGGCGAAGACGCGCTGGCTCAAGTTTTTGTCAGAGTGACCGTGAACGGAAAAGAAACATCAGGGCGGGGAATCGCGCAGGATGTTCTGGAAGCTTCTGCTAAAGCTTATCTGAACGCCGTGAACCGGCAGCTGGTGCTGGATTGCAATTTAGACGGATTAAAGAGACAGACTGCGGTCGGCTCGTAATAGAAAGGAGAACGTTTGATTTGAAAAAACGCATTGCTTTGCTTCCCGGTGACGGAATCGGACCGGAAGTGGCGGAATCAGCGGCAGATGTATTGAAAAGCGTTGCCGAACAATTCGGACATGAATTTGAATTTGAAAACGGACTGATCGGGGGAGCGGCTATTGACGCCCATCAAAACCCCCTTCCTGAGGAGACGGTGGCTCTTTGTGAAAGATCCGACGCCATCCTGCTCGGGGCAGTCGGCGGGCCGAAATGGGACCAAAATCCTCCGGAGCTCAGACCGGAAAAAGGCCTGCTCGGCATCAGAAAAAAACTCGGCCTGTTTGCCAATCTGCGTCCCGTGACCGTATTTGAAAGCTTGTCTGAGGCGTCTCCGCTGAAAAAAGAATATATCAGCGGCGTCGACTTTGTAATCGTCAGGGAACTGACGGGCGGCCTCTACTTCGGAGAACCGAGCAGACAGTATGTCAATGAAGCGGGAGAAAAGGAAGCGGTCGATACCCTTTTTTATAAGAAAGAAGAAATCGCACGCGTTGTCAGAGAAGCCTTTAAGATGGCTGCCGGCAGAAAAGGAAAAGTGACGTCCGTTGATAAGGCGAATGTGCTTTCTTCAAGCAGGCTGTGGCGTGAAACAGCGGATGAAATCGCAAAAGAATTTCCTGATGTGACGCTTGAACATATGCTTGTCGATAATGCCGCGATGCAGCTCATCTACGCTCCGAGCCAATTTGACGTCATCGTAACTGAGAATATGTTCGGCGATATTTTAAGCGATGAAGCCTCCATGCTGACAGGCTCGCTCGGCATGCTGCCGTCAGCCAGTTTATCAAGTTCAGGTCTTCACTTGTTTGAACCCGTGCATGGATCTGCGCCTGACATCGCCGGTAAAGGGATGGCCAATCCGTTTGCGGCGATTTTATCTGCGGCGATGCTTTTGAGAACATCTTTCGGGCTTGAAAACGAAGCGCAGGCGGTGGAAAAGGCGGTCGCAAAGGTGCTTGCAGACGGCAGCCGTACACGTGATATCGCCCGGGACGGCCAATATGCCGGAACGCATGACATTACTGAAAAAGTAAAAGCCGCATTAGCCGGCTCGAATACAAAATCTATAGTGTGACGCTTTAAAGAAAGCGGTCTTAGTTCATAGGTAGAGGGAGGAAACAAAGATGATGCCTCGAACAATCATCGAAAAGATTTGGGATCGGCATGTTGTAAAAAGCGGTGAAGGAAAACCCGACCTTCTCTATATTGATCTGCACCTCATTCATGAGGTGACGTCTCCTCAGGCGTTCGAAGGGTTAAGGCAGAAGGGAAGAAAGGTCAGACGGCCGCAGAACACATTCGCAACGATGGACCACAATATTCCGACCGTCAACCGTTTTGACATTAAAGATGAAGTCGCAAAGCGCCAAGTAACCGCGCTTGAACGGAATTGTGAGGAGTTTGGCGTCCGTCTTGCGGATCTTCACAGCGCAGATCAGGGAATCGTTCACGTGGTCGGGCCTGAGCTTGGTCTGACACTTCCGGGAAAAACGATCGTTTGCGGAGACAGCCATACATCGACTCACGGCGCATTCGGAGCGCTTGCCTTCGGTATCGGCACAAGTGAGGTGGAACATGTTCTTTCCACTCAGACACTATGGCAGCAGCGGCCGAAAACGCTTGAAATCCGCGTTGACGGAACGCTCCAAAAAGGAGTGACCGCGAAGGATGTCATCTTGTCGGTCATCGGAAAATATGGGGTGAAATTCGGTACCGGATATGTCATTGAATACACCGGGGAAGTATTCAGAAACATGTCTATGGACGAACGCATGACCGTCTGCAATATGTCGATAGAAGCGGGAGCACGGGCGGGACTGATCGCTCCGGATGACACGACGATTGAATATTGTAAAAACCGTAAATACGCGCCAAAAGGCGAGGAATTTGAAAAAGCCGCCGCAGAATGGAAAGCGTTAAAAACTGATCCGGGCGCCGTATACGATCATTCCATCGTGTTAGACGGCAGCGAGATTTCTCCAATGGTAACATGGGGCGTCAATCCCGGCATGGTTCTTCCGGTCGATGCCCAAATACCGGCTCCGGAAACGATTGATTCTGAAGACGGTAAAAAAGAAGCCATCCGCGCGTACGAATACATGGGAATCGCACCGAATCAAAAAATTGAAGATATTAAAGTCGAGCATGTGTTTATCGGCTCCTGTACAAATTCGCGGATGACCGATCTTCGCCAGGCTGCGGATATGATCAAAGGCCGAAAAGTCGCCGACAGCGTCAGAGCTATTGTGGTGCCGGGTTCTCAAAGCGTGAAACAGCAGGCCGAAGAAGAAGGGCTGCACCGCGTGTTTCTCGAGGCCGGATTTGAATGGAGAGAATCAGGCTGCAGCATGTGCCTCAGTATGAACAATGATGTCGTGCCTGAAGGGGAACGATGCGCTTCCACTTCCAACCGCAACTTCGAAGGCAGACAGGGAAAAGGCGCGAGAACACACCTTGTCAGTCCGGCGATGGCGGCAATGGCGGCCATTCACGGGCATTTCGTCGATGTAAGAAAGTTTTATCAAGAAAAAACAGTTGTGTAAGGAGTGCGCGAAAAGATGGAACCTTTAAAAACACATACGGGAAAAGCGGCCGTCTTAAACCGGATCAACGTCGATACGGACCAGATTATTCCGAAACAGTTTTTGAAAAGAATTGAAAGAACAGGATACGGCAGATTCGCGTTTTTTGATTGGAGATACCTTGAGAACGGTGAGCCTGATCCTGAATTTGAATTAAACCGCAAAGTCTATGAAGGCGCGTCCATATTAATTGCCGGAGAGAATTTCGGCTGCGGATCATCCCGTGAGCACGCTCCTTGGGCGCTGGATGATTACGGCTTCAAAATCATCATTGCTCCGTCATTTGCCGATATTTTTCATCAAAACTGTTTTAAAAACGGTATGCTTCCCATCCGTATGCCGTATGATCAGTGGAAAAAACTCGCCGGTCAATATGAAAATCAGTCTCTTAACATGACGGTTGACTTGGAAAACCAGCTCATTCACGACAGTGAAGGAAAAGAGATTTCATTTGAAGTCGATCCTCACTGGAAGGAAATGCTGATAAACGGCTATGATGAAATTTCATTAACGCTTCTGCTGGAAGACGACATACAGCAGTTTGAATCGAAAAGAAGTTCATGGCTTCAAGCCTGAAAAAAGCCGACCGGCATCTGTCCGGCGGCTTTTTTTACCGTGCGCACCATCCTTTCTTGTGTTTCCTGACGCGTGTTGATACACTTGAAAAAAATAGCGCCTGAAAGGAAATAAAGTATGACGCATGACAAGAAAAAAGCTGATATCATTCCTTTCCCCCGTTTGAAAGAACGCTTGGTTGATAAAGGGATGGCCGCCATGAAGGATAAACAGTATCAGGAGGCCCTCGAACTGTTCTCAGAGGCGGTAAGCCACGGCGATACCGAGTCCGACGTACATTTAGGCATGGCGATTTGTTTTCTGGAACTCGGGGAATTGGAAGAAGCAAAACAAGTTTGCGAGAAAATGCTGAATGAAGGGTACGGCCATTATTTCACCGTACTGCAGGTGTACATGACCATTTTAATTCAGCTGAAACAATATGAAGAAGTCAAAAGCACAATTGAAGCTGTGCTGGAAGAAAACCAGCTGCCCGCAGAAAGTGCGGAGCAATTCTACCGGCTGCTCGAATTCAGCCGCAAAATGACCGATCCCGACCAGCAGGATGAAGCGTGGGAGGAGGAATACGAGGACATTCTTGATGCGGAAAAAGTGCTGAACAGCCCCGCTGAACAAATGAATCTGATTCATTCTCTCAAAGACCGCAATATTGCAAAATACACGGGTCTCTTAAAAACGATTCTTCAAGATCCGGGCGCACATCCGCTTATCAAAACGATGATTTTGACGCTGATGGCGGAGCACGACTACAGCAAGCCGGTCCATATTACAAAATTCGGCGATTCAATGACCGCGGTTCCGAGTGAAACGGTTCAGCCTGATGCGGCTCCGATTTTGCATCGCGTTCTCCGGGTGCTTGATGAAACGCTCGGCAATGAAAACCCTACATTATACGCTGCCGTCGAGGAGCTGTGGAGAAGGCATCTGTACGTCCTGCACCCTTTTATGCCGAAGTTTTTGAACGCAGATTTATGGGCGGCGGCGCTTCATAAGGTCGGTTACGAGATGCACGGCATTGACATTGAGCCGGAGGAACTTCATATGATGTACGAGTTTGACAGCCGCGAACTTGAAGAAGCCTGCACGATGATTAAGGATATTGAAGAAATTTCTTATTTGTAAATCACACCATATAGTTGAAAGCGGTAGGCGTTATGTTATAATATAGTGGTTGTATTTATGTATAGCGGTTTAACTGAAATGAGAATTACGGTTGGACAGGCTGCCAGTTCATTACATAATGATTCTGATTCAAAGCGGTTTTTTCTTTGACAAAGCCGCGGATTGCTTTAGAATGGAAGACCGACACAACCTGAATAGATTTTTGGAGGGAAACACATGTCTGTAAAATGGGAAAAACAAGAAGGCAACGAAGGCGTATTAACGGTTGAAGTTGATGCGGATACGTTCAAAACAGCTCTTGATGATGCATTTAAAAAAGTAGTAAAACAGGTTTCTATTCCTGGATTCCGCAAAGGGAAAGTTCCCCGCGGTTTATTCGAACAGCGTTTCGGCGTTGAAGCTCTTTACCAGGATGCTTTAGATATTTTACTTCCTGTAGAATACCCTAAAGCGGTTGAAGAAGCCGGCATTGAACCTGTAGACCGCCCTGAAATCGATGTTGAAAAAATCGAAAAAGGCGAAAGCTTGATTTTCACTGCAAAAGTGACTGTAAAACCGGAAGTGAAACTTGGCGACTACAAAGGCTTAGGAATCGAAAAAGATGACACTGCCGTTACTGACGAAGATGTACAAAACGAACTTAAAGCGCTTCAAGAGCGTCAGGCTGAGCTTGTCGTGAAAGAAGAAGGCGCTGTTGAAAACGGCGATACAGTCGTTCTTGACTTCGAAGGTTTCGTTGACGGCGAAGCGTTTGAAGGCGGAAAAGCTGAGAACTACTCACTTGAAGTAGGATCAGGTTCATTCATCCCGGGCTTCGAAGAGCAGTTAACAGGCCTTGAAGCAGGCGCTGAAAAGGATGTTGAAGTAACATTCCCTGAAGAGTACCACGCTGAAGAGCTTGCCGGAAAACCAGCTGTTTTCAAAGTGAAAATTCATGAAATCAAAGCGAAAGAGCTTCCTGAGCTTAACGACGAATTCGCAAAAGACATTGACGAAGAAGTTGAAACGCTTGCTGAATTAACTGAGAAAACAAAAAAACGCCTTGAAGAAGCAAAAGAAAACGAAGCTGACGCTAAATTGCGTGAAGAGCTTGTTCTGAAAGCATCTGAAAACGCTGAAGCTGATGTTCCTCAAGCGATGATCGACACTGAGCTTGACCGCATGCTGAAAGAATTCGAACAGCGTCTGCAAATGCAAGGCATGAACCTTGAGCTTTACACTCAATTCTCAGGCCAAGACGAAAACGCGTTAAAAGAGCAAATGAAAGAAGATGCCGCAAAACGCGTAAAATCAAACCTGACTCTTGAAGCGATCGCTCAAGCTGAAAACCTTGAAGTAACAGACGAAGAAGTTGAAGCTGAGCTGACTAAAATGGCTGAAGCTTACAACATGCCGGTTGAAAACATTAAGCAGGCAATCGGTTCAACTGACGCGATGAAAGAAGATTTAAAAGTTCGAAAAGCAATTGATTTTCTTGTAGAAAACCGTTAATATGGTTCATAATAATAGACATAATAAAACAGGGCGCGATTAATTCGTGCCTTGTTTTGTACAATTATGATATAACTCTTTTTCTTGGGGCAAGATAGTCATTGCCGGGCTGTTTTTCGTCATACATATAGAATGTGCAAGTGCGAAACACATTGTTACCGTCTTACTGGAAAGTATGGTAAAATGCAATACATACTCGATCGTAGCAAGAACCGTTTTCTTTTGCCCTTCAGGTAAAAGAAAAAGTGAGACAAGATTAAGGGGTGAAAGAATGTTTAAATTCAACGAGGAAAAAGGACAATTGAAATGCTCGTTCTGCGGAAAAACGCAAGATCAGGTTCGTAAGCTGGTTGCAGGACCGGGTGTATATATATGCGACGAATGTATTGAGCTCTGTACAGAAATCGTAGAGGAAGAGCTTGGTACAGAAGAAGAAGTCGAATTTAAAGACGTTCCGAAGCCGCAGGAAATCCGTGAGATTCTGAATGAATATGTCATCGGACAGGATCAGGCGAAGAAATCACTTGCGGTTGCGGTATACAACCATTACAAACGCATCAATTCCAACAGTAAAGTGGATGATGTCGAGCTTTCTAAAAGTAATATTTCTTTAATCGGACCGACTGGAAGCGGGAAAACACTTCTTGCCCAGACGCTTGCGCGTATTCTGAACGTGCCGTTTGCGATCGCGGACGCTACATCTCTGACTGAAGCCGGATATGTCGGTGAGGACGTGGAAAACATCCTCCTCAAGCTGATTCAGGCAGCAGACTATGATGTGGAAAAAGCAGAAAAAGGCATTATTTATATCGATGAAATCGATAAAGTAGCGCGAAAATCTGAAAACCCGTCCATTACACGCGACGTATCAGGCGAAGGCGTTCAGCAGGCGCTGCTGAAAATTCTTGAAGGAACGGTTGCAAGCGTGCCGCCTCAAGGAGGACGCAAACATCCTCATCAGGAATTCATCCAGATCGATACGACGAACATCCTGTTCATTTGCGGCGGTGCATTTGACGGCATCGAACAAATCATCAAACGCCGTCTCGGACAAAAAGTCATCGGCTTCGGCTCTGATAATAAAGCGGCAGACCTGGAAAAAGAAGAACTGCTTTCTAAAGTTCTTCCTGAAGACTTGCTCCGTTTCGGTCTGATTCCTGAATTCATCGGCCGTCTTCCTGTCATTGCAAGCCTTGAGCAGCTTGACGAAACGGCACTGGTTGAAATTCTGACTAAACCGAAAAACGCACTCGTCAAACAATACAAGAAAATGTTAGAACTTGATGATGTCGAGCTTGAATTTGAAGACGAGGCATTATCTGAAATTGCGAAAAAAGCGATCGAGCGTAAAACAGGCGCACGCGGCCTGCGTTCTATCATTGAAGGCATCATGCTTGACGTCATGTTTGATCTGCCGTCCCGCGATGATATTGAAAAATGTGTCATTACCGGAGCGACAGTCGCAGACGGTGAAGCACCGCGTCTTGTATTAAAAGACGGCACAGTTGTCGGCCAAGATAAAACATCAGCATAACATGACAAAACCTCCTGACTCGAATTGATCAGGAGGTTTTTTTTCTTGTCCTGACCCTTCTGAAAATGTTTATTCCGGGCTTTGCTGGGAGATACTAGCGGACAGAGGAATGAATTGGATACATAAATCGTTTTTTCAGGAGGGACCAGCATGAGTTGGACAGGGATCGCATTATTTGTACAGCTGTTTTTCGGGATAGTCATCGGATTATATTTTTGGAATCTGCTCAAAAACCAGCGTACACAAAAAGTGACGATAGATAAAGAATCAAAAAAAGAAATGGAACAGCTGCGCAAAATGCGCGCCATCAGTTTATCAGAACCTTTATCAGAAAAGGTGCGGCCGAAAAGCTTTCAGGACATTGTCGGCCAGGAAGACGGAATTAAAGCGTTAAAAGCAGCGCTTTGCGGACCGAACCCGCAGCACGTCATTATTTACGGTCCTCCGGGAGTCGGTAAAACGGCTGCGGCGCGGCTGGTATTGGAAGAAGCGAAAAAACATAAACAGTCACCGTTTCAAAAGCAGGCTGTTTTTGTTGAACTTGATGCGACGACCGCGCGGTTTGATGAACGGGGGATTGCCGATCCGCTTATCGGTTCAGTGCATGATCCCATTTATCAGGGAGCGGGTGCGATGGGCCAAGCAGGCATTCCGCAGCCAAAACAGGGGGCTGTGACCCATGCTCACGGCGGGGTATTGTTTATTGATGAAATCGGCGAGCTTCACCCGATTCAGATGAATAAAATGCTGAAGGTGCTTGAAGATCGAAAAGTATTTTTAGACAGTGCGTATTACAGTGAAGAAAATACGCAAATACCGAATCACATTCATGATATTTTTCAAAATGGGCTTCCGGCAGATTTCCGTTTGATCGGAGCGACAACGAGAATGCCGAATGAAATTCCGCCGGCCATCCGTTCGCGCTGTCTTGAAGTATTTTTCCGCGAGCTGGAAAAGGATGAACTTAAAATCGTTGCGAAAAAAGCAGCCGACAAAATTCAGAAAGAGATTTCTGACGAAGCTCTCAATGTGCTGACCACATATACGAGAAACGGACGTGAAGCCGTCAATATGATCCAGATCGCCGCCGGCATGGCGGTGACTGAGGACAGAAAAGAAATTACGACAGAAGATATAGAATGGGTTGTTCATTCCAGTCAGCTTACACCTAAAAATGAGCAGAAAATCGCCGATGAACCGCAAGTCGGCATCGTGAACGGACTTGCCGTCTACGGGCCGAACAGCGGCGCATTGCTGGAAATCGAAGTGAATGTCACACCTGCGCAGGACAAAGGAAGCCTGAATATCACGGGAATTGCAGAGGAAGAAAGCATCGGCAGCCAATCGAAGTCGATCCGCCGCAAAAGTATGGCGAAGGGATCTGTAGAAAATGTTCTGACGGTTCTGCGCACAATGGGCATCAAACCTTCAGACTATGACATTCACGTCAATTTTCCGGGCGGAGGCCCGATTGACGGACCTTCAGCAGGTATCGCGATGGCCGCGGGGATTTTTTCCGCGATTCACCGCATCCCGATCGACCATACGGTGGCGATGACGGGAGAAATCAGCCTGACGGGGCTTGTCAAACCGATCGGCGGCGTCATTCCGAAAATTAAAGCCGCAAAACAGGCCGGAGCAAAAACGGTCATTATCCCATATGAAAATCAGCAGTCCATTCTGAAACGAATAGACGGAATCACCATTAAAGCGGTAAAAACGTTCCAGGAAGTGCTGGACGTCATATTGGTTGACCCTCCTTCAGAACAAAAACCGTTTGATATCCAAATGAATAAAGAATCCGTATAAACCCCATTTTTATAATGGGGTTTTTTTATGGAGGACATCTTTTCCTTTTTCAGAACAGAAAGAAAGGGTATACTACGAAGAGACTGTTTTATATACAGGGCAGGCGGATAAGCCGGTTTTGCCCGATCCCGGAATTGTACAACGATGAAAAAGTTGTATTATAATGGTTCATACTAAAGTCACGGAGGTGTCAGTCACATGGCAGAAGATACAAAACGCAGCATCCCGCTCCTCCCTTTAAGAGGCTTATTGGTATACCCGACAATGGTTTTACATTTAGATGTAGGCCGTGACAAGTCGGTTCAGGCTCTTGAACAGGCAATGATGCATGATCATATGATTTTTTTAGCCACTCAGCAGGATATTTCGATAGACGAACCGGGTGAAGAGGATATTTTCGCCGTCGGCACTTATACAAAAATTAAACAGATGCTGAAGCTGCCCAACGGTACGATCAGAGTGCTTGTAGAAGGAATTCAGCGGGCGCAGATCCTTGAATACACCGAGCTCGAAGATTATACTTCGGTCGATATACAGCTGATGCATGAGGATGATTCAAAAGACGTGGAAGACGAAGCGCTTATGCGGACGCTGCTGGACCATTTTGACCAGTACATAAAAATTTCTAAAAAAATCTCCGCAGAAACGTATGCGGCTGTGACTGATATTGAAGAGCCCGGCAGAATGGCGGATATCGTCGCTTCTCATCTCCCGCTGAAATTAAAGGACAAGCAGGACATTTTAGAAACGGCGGATATTAAAGAACGTCTGAATAAGGTCATCCGTTCCATTCATAATGAAAAAGAAGTGCTGGAGATTGAGAAAAAAATCGGTCAGCGCGTCAAACGTTCGATGGAACGCACTCAAAAGGAATACTACTTGCGTGAACAGATGAAAGCCATTCAGAAGGAGCTTGGCGACAAAGAAGGAAAAACCGGCGAAGTTCAGTCGCTCACGGAAAAGATAGAAGAAGCAGGCATGCCTGAGCGTGTCAAAGAAACGGCGCTTAAGGAATTAAGCCGTTACGAAAAAGTGCCGTCAAGCTCAGCGGAAAGCTCTGTTATCCGCAACTATATTGACTGGCTCATCGCCCTTCCGTGGTCGGATGAAACAGAAGATAAACTTGATATTAAAAAAGCCGGGGAAATCTTAGATAAAGAGCACCACGGCTTAGAGAAAGTGAAAGAGCGGATTTTGGAGTATTTGGCCGTGAAACAGCTGACGAAAACGCTGAAAGGGCCGATTCTTTGTCTGGCCGGACCTCCGGGAGTCGGTAAAACATCTCTTGCAAAATCAATCAGTACGAGCATGGGGCGCCGTTTTGTGAGAATTTCACTGGGCGGAGTGCGCGATGAGTCTGAAATCCGCGGGCATCGGCGTACATACGTCGGAGCGATGCCGGGCCGTATTATACAGGGGATGAAAAAAGCCGGCAAACAAAATCCGGTTTTTCTCCTGGATGAGATCGACAAAATGTCGTCTGATTTCAGAGGCGATCCGTCTTCAGCGATGCTTGAGGTGCTGGATCCGGAACAAAACAGCACATTCAGCGACCACTATATTGAAGAGACGTTCGATTTATCGAAAGTGCTGTTTATCGCGACTGCGAATAACCTTGCTTCCATCCCGGGCCCTCTCAGAGACAGAATGGAGATTATCAGCCTGTCAGGCTACACTGAAAACGAAAAGCTGGAGATCGTGAAGGACCACCTGCTTCCGAAACAAATCAAAGAGCACGGGCTCACAAAGAGCAGCCTGCAGATTCGGGACCAGGCGATTACGGACATCATCCGCTACTACACGAGGGAAGCCGGCGTGAGAACGCTTGAACGCCAGATTGCCGCCATTTGCCGAAAGGCTGCAAAAGCCATTGTGTCTGAGGAGAGAAAACGCATTACCGTTACAGAGAAAAATCTGGCCGACTATCTCGGAAAACGGATATTCAGATACGGACAGGCGGAAACCGAAGATCAAATCGGGGTTGTCACGGGGCTTGCGTATACGACGGTGGGCGGAGATACGCTGTCAATCGAAGTGTCATTGTCACCGGGAAAAGGAAAGCTGATTCTGACCGGGAAGCTTGGAGATGTCATGCGGGAATCAGCACAGGCCGCTTTCAGTTATGTCCGCTCGAAAGCGGAACAGTTCGGAATCGACCCGAAATTCCATGAGAAGTATGACATTCATATCCATGTCCCTGAAGGAGCGGTGCCGAAAGACGGCCCTTCTGCCGGAATTACGATGGCCACGGCGCTCGTTTCAGCATTAACGGACCGTGCGGTAAAACGCGAAGTCGGTATGACGGGAGAAATTACGCTGCGGGGCCGCGTGCTTCCGATCGGCGGACTGAAAGAAAAGGCGCTCGGCGCGCACAGAGCGGGCCTGACCACTATTATTGCGCCTAAAGATAACGAAAAAGATATAGAGGATATTCCAGAAAGCGTCAGAGAAGGACTGAAGTTTATATTCGTTTCTCACCTGGATGACGTTTTGGAACATGCCTTAGTAGGAGAGAAGAAATGAAAGTCACAAAGTCAGAAATCGTGATCAGCGCGGTCAAACCCGAACAGTACCCTGATGGGGGGCTTCCGGAAATCGCGCTGGCGGGAAGATCAAATGTAGGAAAGTCATCTTTTATCAATTCATTAATCAATCGGAAAAACTTGGCCAGAACGTCATCAAAACCGGGGAAAACACAGACCCTAAACTTTTACATCATCAATGATGAATTGCATTTTGTCGACGTTCCCGGGTACGGATTTGCGAAAGTTTCCAAAAGCGAGCGGGAAGCATGGGGGAGAATGATTGAAACCTATATGACGACCCGCGAAGAGCTGAAAGCCTGCGTGCAGATTGTCGACCTCAGGCACGCGCCGTCTGCTGAAGACGTGAACATGTATGAATTCCTGAAGTATTACGGCATTCCTGTCATCGTTATCGCGACAAAAGCGGATAAGATTCCAAAAGGAAAATGGGACAAGCACTTAAAGGTTGTCAAACAGACGCTTGATATGGATCCTGAAGACGAGCTGATTTTATTTTCCTCTGAAACGAAAAAAGGCAAAGATGAAGCATGGGGAGCCATTAAAAAAATGATCAGCCGGTAATGAAAAACCCAAAACGCAGTGCGTTTTGGGTTTTATCGTATAGTTTTGTTCCGCTTGATAAACAATAATAAAAGGCTGATTCCGATGAAAACATACGGCCAGTATGTTTTGAAGTGTTCCGTCGGAATATGGACGGACTCCAGCCACGCCGTAATTTGTTTAAAGAAGTATAAAAAGAGGGAAAAACCAATCATGGCAACCGCTTCGTATACATATTCTTTTCTGGCTGCCGCAAATAAGGAGAATCCGAAGACGAAAAGAATCATTTCAAAATCTCCCGGCCACCATGAGAGCTCAGGTTTGGCGAAAAAGTGTAAACCTATGCCGAAAAGAAGCATGCCGATCAGGACGTGAGGCCCGGCCGCTTCCTTTTTGCCCTGGTACAAGAGTACGGCGCCCAAAAGCATAAGGAGCACCGGCCATTCCCCCTGATTCGCAAACAGGTGAACCTGTCCGCTCTGAAGCCATGCGAATAATGAAGCGGCAAGCAGAAGTCCCGGTAATAAAATTGATGTTTTTTTCATCCTGTCACCTACCCGCAGTAAAGGATTTTTAGTATGATGATTACAGTGGAAACGAGCTTTTTATACTATAGCATAACATTTTTGAAATCTGTTCACATTTTCCCGAAGAAACTATGTTATAATTATTATAAATAATAAATTCTATGTTAGAATGATTATAAATAAATTGCGATGTACGGGGGTGCATGAAAGCGATGCATATTCTTGTTGTGGGAGTAGATTATAAATCCGCCCCTATTGAAATACGCGAAAAAATAAGTTTTCAGCCGGATGAGCTTGCAGAAGCGATGCTCCGTTTAAAAGGAGAAAAAAGCGTTCTTGAAAACATTATCGTGTCAACCTGCAACCGCACCGAAATATATGCGGTGGTCGACCAGCTTCATACCGGCCGTTATTATATAAAGACATTTTTATCTGAATGGTTCTCGCTGCCGAAAGAAGAGCTGTCTCCGTTTCTGAAATTTTATGAGAGCGACGCGGCGATCGAGCATTTATTCCGTGTGGCGTGCGGCTTGGATTCCATGGTCATCGGAGAAACGCAAATACTCGGCCAGGTCCGCTCAAGCTTTAAAACGGCGCAGGCAGAAAAGACGATCGGCACCATTTTCAATGAGCTGTTTAAACAGGCGGTGACCGTCGGCAAACGCACGCATGCCGAAACCGATATCGGCGCCAATGCCGTTTCCGTCAGTTACGCCGCCGTTGAACTCGCGAAAAAAATCTTCGGCTCATTGTCAAATAAGCACATTTTGATTCTCGGTGCGGGAAAAATGGGTGAGCTCGCCGCAGAAAACCTGCACGGTCAGGGTATCGGCAAAGTAACGGTCATCAACAGAACGTTTTTGAAGGCAAAAGCGCTTGCTAATCGTTTCTCCGGAGAAGCGCGCAGCTTAAACCAGCTTGAACATGCACTTGCTGAAGCTGATATTTTAATCAGTTCGACAGGCGCAAGTGATTTCGTCGTGTCTAAAGAAATGATGGAGAGAGCGGGCAGACAGCGGAAAGGCCGCCCGTTATTTATGGTGGATATCGCTGTGCCGAGAGATCTCGATCCGGCGCTGAACGATCTTGAAGGTGTTTTTCTGTATGATATTGATGACCTTGAAGGAATCGTTGAAGCCAACTTACAAGAACGCCGTGAAACCGCTGAAAAAGTCGAGCTGTTTATTGAAGCGGCAATTGTTGAGTTTAAGCAGTGGCTTAATACGCTCGGCGTTGTGCCGGTCATTTCGGCGCTGCGTGAAAAGGCGCTGTCCATCCAGTCCGATACGATGCAGAGCATTGAGCGCAAGCTGCCTCATCTGACGGTAAGAGAGAAAAAACTTCTCAGCAAACATACGAAAAGCATCATTAACCAAATGCTGCGCGACCCGATTCTGAAAGCGAAAGAGCTTGCGGCTGAAGCGGATTCAGATGAAAAGCTGAAGCTGTTTATGCAGATATTCGATATTGAGGAAGAGGCCGGCCGCCAGCTGGACAAAAGCCTGGATAATCGCCAGACGGTTCATTCGTTTCAAAAGGCAGAAGCAAAAACGGGCTTACGTCCGCTTGTAAGTGAGTGAGGGCTGTATGATTGATACAGCAATGGCAAGACTTAATGAAGCGACAATTGTTATTTATGCAGTAAGCGTCCTTTTTTACTTTATAGATTTTCTTCAACACAACCGGAAGGCTGGGAAAATGGCCTTCTGGTTGCTTTCTATTGTCTGGACTCTGCAAACCGTCTATCTTTCTTATTTCATGTGGCAGACGGGCAGATTTCCGGTCTTGAATATTACGGAGGCCCTTTACTTTTATGCGTGGGTGCTTGTCACGCTCTCACTTGTGGTCACGCAGATTCTGCGCGTTGATTTTATCGTGTTTTTCACGAATGTCATCGGTTTCTCGATGATTGCGATCCATACGTTTTCACCGACGGATCAGCATTCGGCCGCTTTTTCCGGCCAGCTGGTCTCGGAGCTTTTGGTCATTCATATTACAATGGCGATTCTGTCTTACGGCGCTTTTTCCCTTTCTTTTGTCTTTTCGCTTCTTTATCAGTTTCAATACTCTTTATTAAAGAAGAAAAAGTGGGGAAAATGGCTGTTGAGAATTGAAGATTTGTCAAAACTTGATTATATGGCTTACGTTTTAAATGTCATCGGGGTTCCGATGCTGCTGTTGAGCCTGATATTAGGCGTGATCTGGGCGTATGTGTCGCTGGAAACGCTGTACTGGTTTGATTCAAAAGTGCTCGGCTCGTTTATTGTGCTGCTTTTATACAGCTACTATTTATATATCAGAATGATTAAGGAACTGCAGGGAAAAGTGGCGGCGTTATGGAATTCAGCATGTTTTCTCGTGCTGATGATTAATTACTTCCTGCTCGGAAGCCTGTCGCAGTTCCATTGGTTCAGTTAACGCACGCGCCCAAACAGATTCGGGAGGAAAGAAAATGAGAACGATTAAGGTAGGTTCCAGACGGAGCAAACTGGCTATGACCCAGACAAAATGGGTGATTAACAAACTGAAGGAATTGAACCCTTCCTATAACTTTGAAATCCGGGAGATTGTCACAAAAGGCGACCGCATCCTCGATGTTACACTGTCAAAAGTGGGCGGCAAAGGTTTGTTTGTCAAAGAGATTGAACAGGCGCTGCTGCATCAGGAGATTGATATGGCGGTTCACAGCATGAAAGACATGCCCGCCGTTTTGCCTGAGGGTCTTGTCATAGGCTGCATACCGAAACGTGAGGATCCGCGTGATGCGCTGATTTCAAAGGGGCATCAAAAGCTGGACGACATAAAAGAAGGGGGCATCATCGGCACCAGCAGTTTAAGAAGAAGCGCCCAGATTCTTGCTGAACGCCCTGATCTTACAATTAAGTGGATCAGAGGCAATATCGATACGAGACTTCAAAAGCTTGAAACGGAAGATTACGATGCTATTATTTTAGCGGCTGCGGGACTTTCAAGAATGGGCTGGAAAGATGATGTCGTATCTGAATTTCTCGAACCGGCCCGCTGTCTGCCTGCGGTCGGCCAAGGCGCTCTTGCCATTGAATGCAGAGAGTCAGATGAGGAGCTTTTGAAGCTGTTTGCGCAATTTACCGATGAGTATACGCAGCGCACGGTGGCAGCCGAACGGGCTTTCTTACACGCGATGGAAGGCGGCTGCCAAGTGCCGATAGCCGGGTATGCGTCCGTCAATGACCGGGATGAGGTTGAATTGGTCGGTCTTGTCGCGTCTCCGGACGGAAAGACGATTTATAAAGAAACAGCGGCGGGACATGATCCGGAAGAAATCGGAAAACGCTGTGCGGCGATGATGTCTGACAAAGGAGCCAAAGCATTAATCGACAGCGTGAAACAGGAGCTCGATCAGGATGGCAAATGACCTTCCTTTACAAGGAAAGACCGTGCTTGTCACTCGGAACAAAAGACAGGCCGCTCCGTTCCGAAAAAAAGTGGAGGCGCTCGGCGGAACGGCTGTTTCCGCTTCGCTGATCGCTTTTCAGGAAGCGCTCCCGGATGAATGTGCGGACAGTCTGCGGGAAGACCTTTCTGAGCCGGGATGGCTTGTGTTTACAAGCGTAAACGGTGTCCGGTTCTTTTTTTCCTATCTTGATCGTCACGATCTTGCGCTTTCGGGACGGAAAAAAATCGCAGCCGTCGGTGAAAAGACTGCGCGCGCCCTGAAAGAGCGGGGAGCCCGGACAGATGCGATGCCTGACGAGTATGTGGCGGAATGTCTGGCTGATACTTTAAAACGGCACGCATCAGCTGCCGAACCCATTTCAGTGATAAAGGGCAATTTATCACGCGATGTCATAAAAGCGGAGCTTGAGCCGCTTGGCTATCAAATAAGGGAATGGGTGTTATACAATACCATTCAGGATGAAAAAGGCATGGACGAGCTGAGACGGGCTGCATCCCGCTCTCATTTTGATTTTATTACGTTTACCAGCTCATCGGCGGTGCATACGTTTATGCACGCGGTCGGAGACGGAGAAAAAGCGTGGGAAAACAGCGGTGCGAGCTATATCAGCATCGGCCCTTTGACAGAGAAAGCGCTCTTGGAATACGGGATCTCATCCCATGTGCCTGACACTTATACGATTGAAGGCATGCTGGACGTCATGTGCAGCATGTCGGGAAAGGATTGATAATGATGAATCAAACATTTAACAGACACCGCCGTTTGCGTGCGAACGCTGCGATGAGAGATTTAGTAAAAGAAACACGTCTTCACCCCTCAGATTTTATTTACCCGTTATTTGTCGTTGAAGGGCTCGAAGGAAAAAAAGAAGTTCCTTCCATGCCGGGGGTTTATCATGTATCACTCGATTTGTTAAAGGATGAAATGGCTGAGCTGATATCGCTCGGCATTAAGTCGGTCATCGTTTTCGGCGTGCCGGAAGAAAAAGACGCCTGCGGAACCCAGGCTTTTCACGATCACGGCATTGTGCAGAAAGGGATTGCTGAAATTAAAAAGCATTATCCTGAAATGATCGTAATCGCTGATACGTGTCTCTGTGAATACACGGATCACGGCCATTGCGGGGTCGTAAAAGACGGAGAAATCCTCAATGACGAGTCGCTTGAACTGCTGGCTCAGACAGCCGTCAGCCAGGCCAAAGCCGGCGCTGACATCATCGCTCCTTCAAATATGATGGACGGTTTTGTCACAGTGATCAGGGAAGCGCTCGACAAAGAAGGATTCACGAATATTCCGATCATGTCTTATGCCGTGAAATATTCAAGTGAATTTTACGGTCCGTTCCGCGACGCGGCTGACAGCACGCCGCAGTTCGGAGACCGAAAAACATATCAGATGGATCCGGCCAACCGCTTGGAAGCGCTCCGTGAGGCTGAATCAGACGCGGTAGAAGGCGCTGACTTTTTAATCGTCAAACCGTCTATGTCATACTTAGATATTATGCGTGATGTGAAAAACCGCCATCACCTGCCGCTGGTCGCATATAATGTGAGCGGGGAGTATTCCATGGTGAAAGCGGCAGCCCAAAACGGCTGGATTAAAGAAAAAGAAATGGTGCTGGAAATTTTAACGAGCATGAAACGTGCAGGAGCCGATCTGATTATGACGTATCATGCAAAAGACGCAGCAAAATGGCTTGCTGAGTAACGATTTCATTTGACGGGAGCTGAGCAGATGAGAAGCTATGAAAAATCAAAAGCCGCTTTTAAAGAAGCGCAGAAACTGATGCCGGGCGGAGTGAACAGCCCAGTGCGCGCGTTTAAATCAGTCGATATGGACCCGATCTTTATGCAGCGCGGAAAAGGATCGAAAATTTTTGATATTGACGGCAATGAATATATCGACTACGTCCTGAGCTGGGGGCCGCTCATTTTGGGCCACACGAACGACCGGGTCGTTGAAAGCCTGAAAAAAGTAGCCGAGAACGGGACAAGTTTTGGGGCATCTACTGAAGTGGAAAACGAACTGGCCAAATTGGTCATTGACCGTGTGCCGTCTGTTGAAATCGTGCGGATGGTCAGCTCCGGCACAGAGGCGACAATGAGCGCCCTGCGTCTGGCAAGAGGATATACCGGCCGAAACAAAATTTTGAAATTCGAAGGCTGTTACCATGGCCATGGTGATTCACTGCTGATCAAAGCGGGATCCGGAGTGGCGACACTCGGCCTTCCGGACAGCCCGGGCGTGCCGGAAGGAATAGCAATGAATACGATTACCGTTCCATACAACGACTTGGAAAGCGTTGCACTCGCATTCCGGGAGTACGGTGAAGATATTGCCGGGGTCATTGTTGAACCGGTAGCAGGCAATATGGGCGTTGTTCCGCCGCAGGAAGGCTTTTTACAAGGACTTCGCGACATGACGGAACAGTATGGCGCGCTGCTCATTTTTGATGAGGTCATGACCGGTTTTCGCGTGGATTATAACTGTGCGCAAGGGTATTTCGGCGTGACGCCTGACTTAACGTGTCTCGGCAAAGTCATCGGCGGCGGTCTTCCTGTCGGTGCGTATGGCGGAAAAGCTGACATTATGGAACGAATCGCGCCGAGCGGTCCGATCTATCAGGCTGGAACATTGTCAGGAAATCCGCTTGCCATGACAGCGGGACTTGAGACGTTACAGCAGCTCACACCTGAATCTTACCAAGAATTTGTGAAAAAAGGCGATATGCTTGAAGAAGGCATTTCAAAAGCAGCTGCAGCACATGGCATTCCGCACACGTTTAACCGGGCGGGTTCAATGATCGGCTTCTTTTTCACAAATGAGCCTGTCATTAACTATGAAGCAGCCAAATCTTCTGATTTAAAGCTGTTCGCCAAATATTATAAAGGGATGGCTGATGCAGGCGTATTTCTGCCGCCGTCTCAATTTGAAGGATTGTTTCTCTCCACTGCGCATACAATGGAGGATATTGAAAAAACCATTCAAGCCGCTGAGAAAGTGTTCCAGGCGATCAGCCGCTGATACCGAAAAGCCGATGCAAGCAAGACTTGTATCGGCTTTTTTCAATGCCTCCATTATCATATTTTCCCGGATTGCGGCATACACCTTTAGTGACATCTAATTGTATGGATTAGATGAAAGGAGGATATGAACTTGCCGCATAATCACCGATTGCAATTTTCTGTTGAAGAATCAATCTGTTTCCAAAAAGGACAGGAAGTTTCTGAATTACTTTCGATTTCATTAGACCCTGACATCAGGGTGCAGGAAGTAAATGATTATGTCTCAATTAAAGGATCATTAGAACTTACTGGCGAGTACAACATAGATCACAGCAGTCATTTTGAAGAGCTTGATAGGGAGCTGAGGCATGTAGAGGAAGTGAGGGCGAGGGAGGATGGCACGGCCGAGCTCATTCATTGTTTTCCAGTGGACATTACGATTCCGAAAAATAAAGTGAGCCACCTCAATGATGTTTTCGTATTTATCGATGCCTTTGATTATCAGCTGACGGATTCAAGGATCTTAACCATTCAGGCTGATTTGGCAATTGAAGGGCTGCTTGAGGAATCCGAGCCAAAAGAGCCGGAGATCCCTTTGTACGTGGCGCCTGAATTTGCCAGAGAAGAAATGATCAATCTTGCCGGACATCATTCGGAGGACGAAAACGAACCAGAATTAATGATACGCCATGAGCCTGAAATACCTTTGACTGTATCAGAAGAAGCAGCACAAGAAACCAAGAAGAACGAGGAAGAAATCCCGCCTTTACTCAGGCTGGAGGAAGAAGAGCAGGAAGCAGCCCCGATTTTGAGGGAGCGGGAAGAAGAGCAGGAAACTGCCCCAATTCTGAGGGAACGGGAAGAAGAAGAGCAGGAAACTGCCCCGATTCTGAGAGAGCGGGAAGAAGAGCAGCAGGAAGCAGCCCCGATTCTGAGGGAGCGGGAAGAAGAAGAGCAGGAAGCTGCCCCGATTTTGAGGGAGCAGGAAGAAGAGAAAGAAACTGCCCCGATTTTGAGGGAGCAGGAAGAAGAAGAGCAGGAGACTGCCCCGATTCTGAGGGAGCGGGAAGAAGAAGAGGAGCAGGAAGCTGCCCCGATTTTGAGGGAGCGGGAAGAGGAAGAGCAGGAAGCTGCCCCGATTTTGAGGGAGCGGGAAGAGGAAGAGCAGGAGACCGCCCCGATTCTGAGGGAGCAGGAAGAAGAAGAGCAGGAGACCGCCCCGATTCTGAGGGAGCAGGAAGAAGTGCCGAAACCTGTTTCCTTTACTGAGCCTCCTCCTCCCGTTTCCTTCCAACACGAAGAAGAGCCGGAAGAAGCTGAGGAGCCTGCAATCATGTCGGCTGTGAGGAATGAACCTGTATTTGAGGATGATTCAGCAGAAGTGCAGGAAGAGCCAAAAGATGATAACGAGCCGGTTTTCCCTGCGTTCACTCTGACTCCGCATGCAGAAAAACCAAAAATTGCGGAACAGCCCTTCCTTCAAAAAGAAGAGCAGCCAGAGGCCGAGCCGCTTCTCCGTCAGAGCGATCATGAGGCGGCAGAAGACGAAGATGAGCCTGCGGTTTTTCAAGAAGAGCAGGCGCCTGTTTATCGCGAGTTCGTTCCGGAACGGCAGGAAGAGGAGTTTTACAGCGCTCCTAAGCTGCTTGAAGAAGAGGCTCATGATGAAGAAGGGTTTGAAATTGAGGTAAGGAAGATGGCGCTGCCGGAGGAGGAAACCGGGAAGCCTCTCGATTTGTCTTTTCAGTTTTCCAAACTGCCGCCGGAGGAGCCGGCGCAAGCTGAACCGCCTGAGCCGCTTAAGTCTGAAAGAAAGAATGAAGAAGCGGCACCGGGAACCGAGCAGAAGGAAAATGACAACTCTCATTACTTGACAAAATTATTTACAAGGGAAGAAGAAAAGTTTTCAAGAATGAAAATTTGTATCGTACAGCAGCAAGATACTATCGACCGGGTGTGTGAACGATATGACATAACAACCCAGCAGCTCATCAGAACGAATGCTTTATCGTTTGATGACGAGCTTGAAGAAGGTCAGCTTCTGTATATACCTGAATATAATAACAGCCATGCGTAAGCACAAAGAGGCCGTAAAAATGTGGTGAATGGAATGGAAGCAGTCCAATCAGTGCTTCAGGAATACGGGCTGGCGGCTGAGTATATTGAGCCTGTCAGCCCGCATGTTTGGAAGGTCTACTCAAACTACGGCATTTTTGCTTTGAAACAGCTCAAGCCGGCCCGCAGCAGTGAATTTACGGATCTTATGATTGAGATTGAGGAGAAAGGCTACCGATCATTTGTGCCGATCTGCCGCACGTATGCCGGTGATTTTTTTGCCGGAAGACAGACGGAGAATTCTTATTATTTAATGCCTTGGCTTCAGTACGATCAGGAAGAGGAACGGGATCAAAAACATGTTTACCTTTTTAAAGAGGTCGCGAAGCTCCATTCTGCGACTGTGCGGGACATCCAAATCCGGACTGAAGATATCAGCGGCTTTTATGAAGCAACGAAAAGAGATTGGGAAAATGATAAGCTTGTCTATGAACAATTCGCCGACCGGGCGGAAAAAGAGTGGTATCTTTCACCTTTTGAACTGCAGGCTGTTACGTATCTTACAGAAACGGTTTCCGCCGTCAATTTCGCTCTGGAACGCCTGGAAGAGTGGTTTGACGCGGCAAAGGATCATGACAAGACGAGAGCGGTGATCAACCACGGCAGCTTATCGAGCCGCCACTTTCTGTATAATGATGCGGGATCGGGCTTTTTCACGAATTTCGAGAAAGCTGCGCTGGGCCCTCCGCAAAACGACCTGCTCGGCTTTTACTCCAGAATGTTCAGAAGCTATCCGAAAGCATGCCCGGAATGTCTGGACTGGTTTTATACGTATCACAAATCATTCCCGCTCCGTGAAGCGGAAATCAGCCTGTTTCTCAGCTATATGGCTTATCCGTCCGCCATGTACAAAGTGCTGAAACGGTATCAGACCGGCCAAAGGGGCTCTGAAAAAGAAGAGTGCACGCAATTATTAAGAGCGTTTTGGCAGATGAAAAATGTTGAGCCTTTTCTCATGAAGGTTCATCAGATTGAGCGGGAGAAAAAAATAAAAGCGGAAAACGAGTCCTCTTCATAACGGGACTCGTTTTTTTATATCCATTCCAAATGCAGGGCGCACGCTAAAAACAGCAGGATGGCAAGCAGCAGGACATCAAAAGTCGTCGGAAAGAAAATCGTCCTGATCCCCTGAAAGATCGTAATCGGGATAATGACTTGCACGGATACAAGGCGGACCTGTCTGGCCCACTGGGGGAGCGAATAAGAATTGAATTTTTTTCTCACGGGCAATTCCTCCTCACATTCGCCTTTCTATGTATCGTATGTAAGGGAAAGGGCGGGGTGCATGCCCATTTATGTATGACGGCAGCGGTTTTTGGAAAAGATGATTGACGAATCAAAAACACTTTTACTATAATAAAGAACATAATAAATAAGATCATGAGCTGATATAAATACACCTGCTTTGAACGGGAAGAGTACAAGAAAGACGCATGAAGAGAGAGAAGCTACTGTGCTGAAAGGCTTCTTATGCCGTCTCATTGGAAGGTCGCCCGGGAGCATAATTTCTTGAACATACAGTAGAGAAATTCGGGCCGCACCCGTTATCCGTTTAAGTGCATGAACAAATCTGTTCATGAAAAAAGGTGGTACCGCGAAAGAGCTTTTCGTCCTTTATCAGGATGAAGGCTCTTTTTTAGTTGCTCAGCCATTTCTAAACATGCTGGAGGGTTATCATGGATACAAATGAACAAACAATGCCGACAAAATATGATCCGTCTGCGATTGAAAAAGGCCGCTATGATTTTTGGCTGAAAGGAAAATATTTTGAAGCGGGCGGCGATCAAACGAAACAGCCATATTCTGTCGTTATTCCGCCGCCGAACGTGACGGGCAGGCTGCACCTCGGACATGCGTGGGATACGACGCTGCAAGATATCGTTACGCGTATGAAACGCATGCAGGGCTATGACGTGCTCTGGCTTCCGGGCATGGACCACGCCGGCATCGCCACTCAGGCAAAAGTCGAAGCGAAGCTCCGCGAACAGGGCACAAGCCGTTATGACCTCGGCCGTGAAAAGTTTTTAGAAGAAACGTGGAAGTGGAAGGAAGAGTATGCTGATTTCATCCGCAGCCAATGGGCTAAGATGGGACTCGGACTCGATTATTCACGCGAACGTTTTACTCTTGATGAAGGGCTGAACAAAGCCGTGCGGGAAGTATTCGTCAAGCTGTACAAAAAAGGCTTGATTTACAGAGGCGAATATATCATCAACTGGGACCCTGCCACAAAAACGGCTTTATCCGATATTGAAGTAATTTACAAAGACGTACAGGGCGCGTTTTATCATTTGCGCTATCCGTTAGCAGACGGTTCAGGCTCAATTGAAATCGCGACCACCCGTCCGGAAACGATGCTTGGCGACACGGCTGTCGCGGTTCATCCTGAAGATGAGCGCTACAAGCACTTAATCGGCAAAACGGTGATTCTGCCGATTACAAACCGTGAAATTCCGATTGTCGGCGATGATTATGTTGATATGGAATTCGGATCAGGAGCCGTTAAAATCACGCCTGCCCATGACCCGAATGATTTTGAACTCGGAAACCGCCACAATTTAGAGCGGATTCTCGTCATGAATGAAGACGGAACAATGAATGAAAAAGCGCTGCAATATAACGGCATGGACCGGTTTGAATGCCGCAAAAAACTCGTCAAAGATCTTCAGGAATCCGGTGTTCTCTTTAAAATCGAAGACCATATGCATTCTGTCGGACATAGTGAGAGAAGCGGCGCCGTTGTTGAGCCGTACCTGTCCACACAATGGTTTGTCAAAATGCAGCCGCTGGCCGATGCTGCGGTTGACCTTCAGTCAAAAGAAGAGAAAGTTCACTTCGTTCCAGACCGTTTCGAGAAAACGTACCTGCACTGGATGGAAAATATCCGTGATTGGTGTATTTCCCGTCAGCTGTGGTGGGGCCACCGCATCCCGGCTTGGTATCATAAAGAAACAAAAGAAGTGTACGTCGGCCTTGAGGCGCCTGAGGACAGTGAAAATTGGGAACAGGATTCAGACGTGCTTGATACATGGTTCAGCTCCGCGCTTTGGCCGTTTTCTACAATGGGCTGGCCTGATGAAAACGCTGAAGACTTTAAGCGGTATTACTCAACCGATGTTCTTGTAACGGGATATGACATCATTTTCTTCTGGGTATCCCGGATGATTTTCCAAGGTCTTGAGTTTACCGGCGAGCGTCCGTTCAAAGACGTGCTGATTCACGGCTTAATCCGTGACGAGCAGGGCAGAAAAATGAGTAAATCCCTTGGGAACGGCGTGGACCCGATGGATGTCATCGACAAGTACGGAGCGGATTCCCTGCGCTATTTCCTGGCAACCGGAAGTTCACCGGGACAGGATCTCCGTTTCAGCTATGAAAAAGTGGAATCCACATGGAATTTCGCAAATAAAATTTGGAACGCCTCCCGTTTTGCATTAATGAACATGGACGGCATGACGTATGACGAGCTTGATCTGTCCGGTGAAAAATCAGTTGCTGATAAGTGGATCCTCACAAGATTGAATGAAACGATAGAAGACGTAACCCAGCTTGCGGATCGTTATGAATTCGGTGAAGTCGGACGCCACCTGTACAACTTTATCTGGGACGATGTGTGCGACTGGTATATCGAAATGGCGAAGCTTCCGCTGTACGGGGAAGATGAAGCGGCGAAGAAAACAACCCGTTCTGTTCTGGCATACGTGCTTGACCAGACGATGCGTCTTCTTCACCCGTTTATGCCATTCTTAACGGAAGAAATCTGGCAGCACCTTCCTCATGAAGGCGAGTCAATCACGATCAGCTCTTGGCCGGTTCCGGTGCCGGAGCATACGGATAAAGAGGCAGCGGCGGATATGAAACTGCTCGTTGAATTAATCCGTTCTGTCCGCAATATCCGGAGCGAAGTCAACACGCCGATGAGCAAGCAGGTTGAGCTTTATATTAAAACAGCTACCGAAGACATTGCCGGCCGCCTTGAGAAGAACCGTTCTTACGTTGAACGCTTTACGAATCCGAGCACGCTGAAAATCGGGACGGATATCACTGCGGCAGACAAAGCGATGACAGCGGTCGTCACCGGAGCGGAAGTCATTCTGCCGCTTGAAGGGCTGATTAACATTGATGAGGAGATCGCCCGTCTGCAAAAAGAATTCGACAAGCTGACAAAAGAAGTCGAACGCGTTCAGAAAAAACTCGGCAACGAAGGATTCATTAAAAAAGCTCCTGAGCATGTCATTGAAGAAGAACGCGGAAAAGAGAAAGACTACACGGCAAAACGCGAAGCTGTCCGGCAGCGGATTGCAGAGCTGAAAGGCTGATAAAACAGCGGGGCGGTTTCCTAAGAAACCGCCTTGTCGTATAAAAGAGGGGATTTCATTGTTTAATACGTACAAAGAAGCGATCAGCTGGATTCATGGCAGACTCAAGTTCGGCGTTAAGCCGGGCCTTCTCCGTATGGAAAAGCTGATGGAAAAACTGGAACACCCGGAAAAGAACATTCGCGCCATTCATGTGGCGGGCACAAACGGCAAAGGATCAACCGTCGCTTTTATCCGTTCCGTGCTTCAAGAAGCCGGTTATAAAGTCGGCACGTTCACATCGCCTTACATCATTACGTTTAATGAGCGTATCAGCGTCAACGGCACGCCGATTTCTGATGAGGAATGGAGAACGCTCGTTAATGACATAAAACTGATAGTCGATGAGCTTGATAAGACCGATGCCGGAACGGTGACAGAATTTGAAATCATTACAGCGTGTGCATTTTTATATTTTGCGAAGCGGGCTGATATCGATTTTGTCATTTTTGAAGCGGGGCTCGGCGGCACATTTGATTCAACCAATATTGTGAATCCGCTCCTGTCGGTCATTACAAGTATCGGACATGACCATATGGCGATTTTAGGCAATACCATCGAGGAGATCGCCGGGCAGAAAGCCGGTATCATTAAAAATTCCATTCCGGTCATTACGGGCGTCAATCAGCCGGAAGCACTCGGCGTTATTGAAGCGGAAGCCGAAAAAAAGCAGGCTCCGTATCAGTCACTATATAAAACGTGCAGACTGTTTAATGAAGCGGCGCTTCCGTCCGGTGAAAGTTTTTCGCTGGAAACGGAAACGAAATGTTATGAAAACATTCAAACGTCGCTGATCGGCATTCACCAAAGGCAGAATGCGGCATTGGCGATATTGGCCGCTGAATGGCTGAATCGTCTGGAAGCCGCATCCATTTCTGAAGAAGCGATACGAAACGGCCTGAAAAAAGCATCGTGGCCGGGCCGGTTTGAACGTCTTCAAAGCCTCCCTTTAGTGTTTGCGGACGGCGCCCATAACGAAGAGGGCGTTGAAACGCTGACAGAAACGATCCGGCAGCGCTTTGCCGGTAAAAACGTCCATGTCGTATTCAGCGCATTAAAAGACAAACCGTATCAGGAAATGATTAAAAAGCTTGAAGCCGAAGCAGACTCCATTCACTTTGTATCATTTGACTTTCCGCGTGCTTCAAGCGCCGAAGCCCTTTATAACGCAAGCAGTCTAGCGGATAAGAGTTTCGATGAGAACCCGGACAGTGTGAAAGAGTGGATTGAACAAAAAGATGGTGCGGATGATGTCATCATCATTACCGGCTCCTTATATTTTATTTCAGAAATGAGAAAGCGGCTTATCTGACAGCCCCTCGGATGCCCGACGGACCATTTTCCGGTTTTGCCGGGTGTTTTTATGCTGAAAATATATTTTCAGCCATTTCAGTCATGGTGTTTTTCTTTGCTATAATCTGAGCCAGATTGATAGTAAAGGTGTGGTCTGAGTGCTTTTGATTCTGTTTTTTCTAGGCTTGATTTTCGGTTCTTTTTTTTATACAGCAGCGTGCCGTATCCCGCTGCGAATCTCGGTTATTTCGCCGCGTTCAGCCTGTTCGTTTTGCCGCTTGCCGCTCTCCTGGGGGGAGCTTGTGCCCGTCGTTTCCTATATTCTGCAAAGAGGCAGATGCAGAAACTGCCGTGCGAAGCTGTCGGTTATGTATCCGGCGGCGGAATGCTGGACGGCATGTTTATTCACGGCTGCAGGCTTTCATTTCGGTTTCTCAAAAGAACTGTTAGTCGCGCTGTTATTTCTGTCTCTGCTCATGATTGTTACTATGACGGATCTGCAATATATGCTGATTCCTGACAAAGTTCTGCTGTTTTTTCTTCCGCTTTTCATCGCCGGGCGTATGTTTTCTCCGCTGGATTCATGGTATGCAGGGTTTGCCGGAGCCGTTTGCGGATTTTTTCTGCTTGTTTTTATCATGTTTGTCAGTAAAGGAGGCATCGGCGCAGGTGATGTGAAACTGTTTGGGGTGATCGGCCTGACGCTCGGCGTAAAGCTCGTGCTCATTGCATTCTTTCTTTCCGTTATGATCGGAGCCGTATACGGTATGTGCGCCGCAGCCCGGGGCAGGCTTGGTAAAAAGCAGCCATTTCCGTTTGCGCCGGCCATCTCAGCCGGGAGCGCTTTGAGTTATTTATACGGTGAAGAGCTGTTTTCGTTTTACATCAAGCTCGCTTCAGGAGGGGCTTGAAAAATTTGGCGAACGTTTTTTGGACAAGACGACAAAAGTCTTGTTCTTTTTTTTTTCGCCTATGCTAAAGTGTGAACCATGATCAGTTCAAGGTACGGCCAAGACGAATGCAAGGGGGAAGAGACGTTGAAAAAAAGGAAGAGCAAAAAGCACAGCAAAGCAAAAAACAATGCCCTTAAAGTAACCATTAACGGACAAGAAGAAACGATGTATGGACAAGAAGATGTGAAAGAAGGCGGGGAGAAAACCGTCACATTTTCAAATTGGGAGGAAACAAAAAAGGCGGAGCAGGAGACCGCTGCATCCCATGAAGATCCGAAAGAAGAAGATTTCAATTGGGATCATGAGAAGAATTCTGAGGTATTTGAAGATGACCCGAAAGTCGTTCCGCCATACCAGAAGAAAAAAAACGGCCCTCACTTTCCGAAAAAAAAGCAGCCGTCTTCTCCAGTTAAAAAAGCGGTCACGACAATTGCCGTTGCGGCTGTTTTAGGCACCGGGCTCGGCCTTGTCGCCTTAAATATGTCGGGAAGTAAAGAAGCCTCCGCTCCGGCATCAGCTGACAAAGGTTCACAAGGGCAGACGGCGAAAGCGGGAGATGTTTCTAAAGACAAATCTGAAACAGCCGGCACAGGAGATGCGGAATCTTCAGAGGGAAACTATAAAACATATGCGGTGCAGGCCGGAAAATTTTCATCAGAAAAAGGAGCGCAAACGCTTGTTGACCAGCTGACTGAAAAAGGATACTCGGCCGTCTCTCTGGCTAAAGAAGATGGATACACATACGTGATCGCCGGGCTTGCAGCGGAAAAAAGCCTATCACAGCAATTGGGTCAGACACTGATAGACCATGATTTTGAGGCTTGGGGCGGAAAAGAGCTCAGCTTTGCGGTCGATTCAGGGCTGGAAGACTCTTTTAAACAAGCATCTGAGCTCTCAGCTAAAGCGATTACCGGCAAAGATCTTTCAAAAACGGAAGTGGCTGAAGCGGCAAAAGCGGCAGACGGTGCAGACGCCGCTGACAAAAAGCAGAAAGAGGCCGTGCTTCAAGCGCTGAAAGAACTGGAAACGTCGGGTTCAGAATCCGGCTGGAAAGCCCAAAAAGAGCTTTTAAGTGTTGTAAAATAGTATCTCATTTCCCGTCATCCGGCGGGATTTTTTATTTTGTCATCAAAAAGTTATTTTTCTGAAATTGTGGTTGCCCGTTTGATTTGGTAGGATAGACAAGTATCTTTTTTTCTTAAGCAAACCCTGAAAGGATGACAATCATGACAAAACGCTTAATACTCGCATCACAATCTCCGCGAAGAAAAGAACTCCTTACTCTTCTTCAGATTCCTTACAGCATTATTGCAAGCCGCACAGAAGAAAAATTAAATCGAAACCTTTCGCCGGAAGAAAACGTCCAATGTTTGGCCGAGCAAAAAGCCGGTGCTGTATTGGCCGAAAATCCCGATGCAGTCGTTATCGGGGCTGACACGATGGTGTGCATAGACGGCGAATGCCTCGGCAAACCGCATGACAGAGAAGAAGCGGCACACATGCTGCGGAGGCTTTCCGGCCGAAGCCATCAAGTCATTACGGCGGTCAGCATTCAGACGCATGACCGGAAAGAAACGTTCTGTGACACGACGGAAGTGACGTTTTGGCCGCTCAGTGAAGACGACATACAGCTCTACATTGAAACAAAAGAACCGATGGATAAAGCAGGTGCATACGGCATCCAAGGAAAAGGCGCGCTTTTAGTGAAAAAAATAGACGGTGATTTTTATTCTGTCGTCGGGCTTCCTGTCGCTAAAACAATGAGAGCCTTGAAAGAATTTAATATAAAAGCTTGATGTTCAAACCGGGAAGGGGAACAAGGAGGGGTTGATCATCCGTGATCTGCCGTTAAAATTAAGAGATTTCCCCGAAAAAGAAAAACCGAGAGAGCGGCTTCTGCACTTCGGAGCCGAACATCTCTCTAACAATGAATTGCTCGCCATCCTGCTGCGGACGGGAACGAAACATGAGTCCGTCATGAACCTCGCTCACCGGCTGCTGCGGACGTTTGACGGGCTGCGACTGTTAAAAGGCGCCTCTGCCCAGGAGCTTTCCAGCATTCCGGGAATCGGCACGGTGAAAGCCGTTCAGATTCTTGCCGCAATTGAGCTGGGGAGCCGCATTCATAAGACATCCGCCGGGGAGCATTGCGTCATCCGCTCTCCGGAAGACGGGGCGAAGTATGTGATGGAGGATATGCGCTTTTTATCCCAGGAGCATTTTGTCTGTTTATATTTAAATACCAAAAATCAAGTCATTCATAAACGCACCGTTTTTATCGGAAGTCTGAATTCATCTATTGTCCACCCGCGGGAGGTGTTTAAAGAAGCTTTCAAACGATCCGCCGCGTCCTTCATTTGTGTTCACAATCATCCTTCAGGAGATCCTACACCGAGCAGGGAAGATATAGAGGTAACCAGGCGGCTTTTTGAGTGCGGAAATTTAATCGGCATCGAGCTGCTGGATCATTTGGTCATTGGTGACAAAAAATTTGTGAGTTTAAAGGAAAAAGGATATTTGTAACACTTTTTTTTTCGTTGATTTAAGATATAATAGATTTTATGAGTTTTTCCCTTTAGGGTATTTTTGCTTTAAGAAAGGAAGATACATACATATGTTCGGAATTGGTACAAGAGACCTTGGTATAGATTTGGGAACCGCGAATACGCTTGTGTTTGTTAAAGGAAAAGGAATCGTAGTGAGAGAGCCGTCTGTCGTTGCTCTGCAAACGGATACGAAGTCCATCGTTGCGGTCGGTAACGATGCGAAAAACATGATCGGAAGAACTCCGGGCAACGTGGTAGCGCTCCGTCCGATGAAAGACGGCGTTATCGCTGACTATGAAACAACTGCGACAATGATGAAATACTACATTAATCAGGCTGTGAAAAATAAAGGATTGTTTGCGAGAAAGCCTTACGTTATGGTGTGTGTGCCGTCAGGTATTACGGCCGTTGAAGAACGGGCGGTCATCGACGCGACAAGACAAGCGGGCGCACGTGACGCTTATCCGATTGAAGAACCGTTTGCAGCAGCAATCGGCGCGAATCTTCCGGTATGGGAGCCGACGGGCAGTATGGTCGTTGATATCGGCGGCGGAACAACTGAAGTGGCGATCATTTCTTTAGGCGGCATTGTCACGTCTCAGTCAATCCGTGTAGCCGGTGACGAAATGGACGATTCAATCATCAGCTATATCAGAAAAACATATAATCTGATGATCGGTGACCGTACGGCGGAAGCTATTAAAATGGAGATCGGTTCAGCAGAAACCGGTGAAGAAAATGCGTCAATGGAAATCCGCGGCCGCGATCTTCTGACAGGTCTGCCGAAAACGATCGAAATCACGGGAACGGAAATTGCAAATGCACTGCGTGATACAGTTCTCTCAATCGTTGACGCGGTGAAGAGCACGCTTGAAAAAACACCGCCTGAGCTGGCCGCTGATATTATGGACAGAGGTATTGTATTAACAGGGGGAGGCGCCCTGCTCCGCAATCTCGACAAAGTCATCAGCGACGAAACGAAAATGCCTGTTCTTATCGCTGAAGATCCGCTGGATTGTGTTGCGATCGGCACTGGAAAAGCACTGGAGCACATCCATCTTTTCAAAGGAAAAACAAGATAATCAGGAGTTAAATAGAAGAGGTGTATCACGATGCCGAACAAACGGTTAATGCTATTACTTCTGTGTATTATCATATTGGTGGCTATGATTGGATTCTCGCTGAAGAACGGCCGTAATACCACCTGGCCTGAAAAGCTGATCGGTGATACGACGGGAGTATTTCAAAACATTTTTCACACGCCTGCCGAATATTTTGCAGGGTTCTTCGGGGACATAAAAGACCTGAAAAACACGTACAAGGAAAACGAACGCTTAAGACAAAAGCTGGACGGACAGACACAATATGAAGCGAAGCTCCAAGAACTCAAAGATGAAAACAAGAAGCTGCGTGATGAACTCGGACATGTCAAATCAATTTCCGACTATGATCCGATTTTAGCGACCGTTATCGCCAGAAACCCTGATCAATGGTACAAGCAGATCATGATCAATAAGGGAACGAAGCAGAAAGTGGCCAAAGACATGGCTGTCACGAACGAAAAGGGTGCGCTGGTCGGGAAGATCAAAAGCAGCGGACTCAACAGTTTCACATCCGCCGTTCAGCTGCTGAGCGATGTTGACCGCAATAACAGAGTGGCCACCAAAATCTCCGGCAAAAAGGGAAGCAAAGGCTACGGTTTAATTGAAGGGTATGATAAAAAGAAACAGACTCTGAAAATGACCATCCTTGAGCCGGATGAAAAACGCGAAGTGAAAAAAGGCGACCTCGTGGAGACATCCGGAACGGGCGGCGTATTTCCTCAAGGGCTGACGGTCGGGGAAGTGACCGATGTAGAATCAGATGCTTACGGCCTGACGAAAATCGCTTACGTGAAACCGGCTGCCGACCTGTACGATCTTGACCATGTCATCGTCGTGAACCGAAGCGTAGCAACAGGGGAGGAAGGATCGTGAAACGTTTCCTTCTCCCTTTGATTATGATTTTGGTCTTTTGTGCGGAAAGCATCTATACCGATCTGGTGCGTTTTCCTTTCGTTTCCGTCGAGCAGCAGGTCGTTCCGCATTTTCTTTTGCTTGCGCTGATTTTTATGTCCGCTTATATCAACCAAAAGCATGCGGTGATCTACGGTTTGATTTTCGGATTTCTTTATGACATCAATTATACGGGTGTTTTAGGCGTTTATATGTTTGGTTTTGCCGGTTTATGCTATCTGGCGGCCAAAGCGTTTAAAGTGCTGCAGACAAACGCCCTGATGGTCATTCTGGTTGCGGTGCTGAGCGTATGTGTGCTTGAATTTTACGTCTACGGCATTCAGACGTTAATCCGCAGCGGCACAATGACGTTTAACGATTTTGTCATTCAGAGGTTCTTGCCGACCGCTTTGCTGAATATTGCGGGAGCCGTTATATTAGTCCTGCCCTTCAGGCTGTTTTATATAAGTCTGAAGAAAGAATTAAGAGATGAGTAAAAAGGATTTTATCTTTTTTTGACGAAAAGAGTATGTTGTTGAGGTGAACATTGATGAAGGCCAAAAAGCAGCAATATGTAACAATAAAAGGAACAAAAAACGGCTTAACATTGCATCTGGATGATGCGTGCTCTTTTGATGAGCTTCTCGATGGTCTTCAAAACATGCTGTCGATTGAACAATATACTGATGGCAAAGGGCAAAAAATCAGTGTTCATATTAAACTCGGGCATCGGTATCTGTATCAGGAACAGGCAGAGCAGCTGACTGATCTGATCGCGTCAAAGAAAGATTTAGTCGTGCATTCAATTGACAGTGAAGTCATCGCCAAAGAAGAAGCGCAGCGGATGAAAGAGGAGCAGGAAATTGTTTCTGTTTCCAAAATCGTCCGTTCGGGCCAGGTGCTTCACGTGACGGGAGATTTGCTTTTAATCGGAGATGTGAATCCCGGCGGTACGATCAGAGCCGGAGGAAATATATTTGTTCTCGGTTCATTAAAAGGGATTGCCCACGCGGGTTATAACGGAAATAACCGGGCTGTGATCGCCGCATCAGAAATGATGCCGACACAATTGAGGATCAATCACGTGTTAAATCGCTCCCCAGACCACATTCAAAAAGGGAACGACATGGAATGTGCTTATTTAGATACTGACGGAAATATGGTCATTGAACGCCTTCAGCAATTGGCTCATTTAAGACCTGATCTAACAAGGCTTGAGGGAGGAATGTGAAATTGGGTGAGGCTATCGTAATAACTTCGGGAAAAGGCGGAGTAGGTAAAACAACAACATCTGCAAACCTCGGTACCGCCTTAGCCATTTTAGGGAAGCGCGTCTGTTTGGTAGACACAGATATCGGACTGCGCAACCTTGATGTCGTAATGGGTCTTGAAAACAGAATTATTTACGACTTAGTAGATGTAATTGAAGGCAGATGCAAGACGCATCAGGCGCTTGTCAAAGACAAACGTTTTGATGATCTGCTTCATTTAATGCCGGCTGCCCAGACAAGCGACAAGACGGCTGTTGTCCCTGAGCAGATCAAATCGCTTGTGCAGGAGCTTAAGCAGGAATTTGATTATGTCATTATTGATTGTCCGGCCGGAATTGAACAAGGCTATAAAAATGCCGTCTCCGGAGCTGATAAGGCGATTGTTGTGACGACGCCGGAAATATCAGCGGTGCGGGACGCTGACCGCATTATCGGACTTTTGGAGCAGGAAGATATCGAACCGCCGCGCCTTATCGTGAACCGCATCAGAAATCATCTGGTGAAAAACGGTGACACGATGGATGTGGATGAAGTTGTTCATCATCTCTCTATTGATCTCCTCGGAATCGTTGCTGACGATGATGAAGTGATCAGGGCTTCAAATATCGGCGAACCGATTGCCATGAATTCCAAAAACCGCGCCAGCATTGCGTACCGCAATATCGCCCGGCGCATTTTAGGAGAATCCGTTCCTTTGCAGGTGCTTGAAGAGCAGCAAAAAGGGATGATGGCGAAAATCAAGTCATTTTTCGGCGTGCGTTCATAATATATACCAGAATACAAAGATCTGATGAAGCCCAGCTTATCAGGTCTTTTTTGTTTTTCAAGAGCGCATATTTGCAATGGACAAGACATAGGATGTACAAACCCAACGATTGCAAAGGATGATGGCGATGAGTCACAGAGCTGATGAAATTAGAAAAAGACTGGCCAAAAGAAGAAAACAGCGGCCTGAATCAAAACGGACTTTCGTTCAAAACGCCCAAACGCAGAATTTTCCCGCGTGGCAGACGGTCAAGGAGCAGGAAAAGCACAAGCTTCTACCGGACTACGAATATCAAACGGAACACCCGCCCGAATTTAACGGACGGCATCCATTGATCAGCGCTCATTCTATTATTTTAAAATGCCTGCTGGCCGCCTGTCTCGTACTGATCTCCGCTATTGCCTATAAAACTGACAAACAGCCGCTGAGTCAGATCAAACCGGCGATCGCACAAACCTTTCAAAAAGAATTTCAGTTTGCTGCCGTAAGCAATTGGTTCGTATCTTCCTTCGGAAACCCGCTCGCTTTTCTTACGCCGGGAACGAAAAAGAAGGACGGTCAGGTGGCGGTCAGTCAGGATATGGCTGTTCCTGCCGCGGGGAAAATCCAGCAGGACTTTCAAAATAACGGAGAAGGCGTCGTCGTCGAAACCGCCAGCGAAGCCATTGACAGCGTAAAAGAAGGCTACATTATGGAAGTGAGCAAAGATAAAAAAACAGGACTGACGGTGAAGGTGCAGCACGCCGACAATACCAGCAGCATTTACGGCCGGCTAAAAGATGTTAATGTTTCATTGTACGACTTTGTCGATAAAGGGAAAAAGATCGGTTCGATCAAGCTCAACGATAAAAGTAAAGGCCAGTACTATTTCGCGATCCAGGATGGCGATAAATTCATAGATCCGATCCAGGTGATCACATTTGATGAATAAATGGCTCATCCTCCTTTTTAAAATTCATGTCCATCCTTTTCTTTGGATTATCATGGGGCTTGGTCTTATGACGGGGCACATCAAAGCGCTGCTGTGTCTTTTGCTGGTCGTATCCGTTCATGAGCTGGGGCATGCTGCTCTGGCTGTGTTTTTTTCGTGGCGCATTAAACGCATCTTTCTGCTCCCTTTCGGCGGGACGGTTGAGGTGGAGGAGCACGGAAACCGGCCGCTTAAAGAGGAATTCGCGGTCATTCTGGCGGGCCCGCTTCAGCATGTGTGGCTTCAGGCGGCAGCCTGGCTCTTTTTCATGTCAGGCTTGGCAAGTGAGCAGACATTTGAGATGTTTACCTTTTATAATCTCTCCATTCTTTTCATCAATCTTTTGCCGATCTGGCCGCTTGACGGCGGAAAGTTCGTGTTTTTATACTTCTCTAAACAAATGGCTTTTCAAAAAGCGCATCTCCTCAGCCTGCAGACATCAGCCGTTTCCGCGCTTTTGCTCTGCTGCTGGATTGTGCTGGCCGTCCCCCTTCAGGTCAGCGCATGGGTGCTGTTCGTCTTTCTCGCCGCTTCTTTATGGGACGAATACCGGAAGCGGCATTATATTCAGCTGAGGTTTCTTTTGGAGAGATACTACGGCAAAAACCGCGATGTCGCCATGCTGCATCCTTTGACGGTCGCGGCCGATGCCAAAGTAAAGCATGTCATGGCCGAATTCAAACGGGGATGCAAGCACCCCATTATCGTTGAAAAAGCCGGCGAAAAGCTCAGCCAGCTCGATGAAAATGAAGTGCTTCATGCGTATTTTGCCGATAAACGGACAGATTCCTCTATGGAAGACCTGCTGCTGCCTTACTAGAAATAGATTGACATATCCTTTTGGTTCTGATATATTTTTTAATGTTATGGATGTAGCACCAATGCTACAACCGCTCGGGACAGGTGATAAGAGCTTTAAAGCCCCCTGTTGCTGGCGAGTCTTAGTCTAATAGGAGGTGCAGAGAATGTACGCAATCATTAAAACAGGCGGAAAACAAATCAAAGTTGAAGAAGGTCAAACTGTTTACATCGAAAAACTTGCTGCTGAAGCAGGTGAAACAGTGACGTTTGAAGACGTATTGTTTGTTGGCGGAGACAGCGTGAAAGTCGGCAACCCAACAGTTGCAGGCGCGACAGTTACAGCTAAAGTTGAAAAACAAGGCCGTGCGAAAAAAATCACTGTTTTCCGTTACAAGCCAAAGAAAAATGTTCATAAAAAACAAGGTCATCGTCAGCCTTATACTAAATTGACAATCGAAAAAATCAACGCGTAAGCATGATTGAGGCAACAATTCGAAGATCCCGGAATGACGGGGGCATATTGTCCTTTGAAATGACGGGACATGCCGATTTTGCTGAACATGGACGAGATCTCGTATGCGCCGGGGTCACGGCTGTCGTTTTCGGAGCGGTCAATGCGGTTATCGCGCTGGCTCCTCTCGAACCGATTCTTGATATAGGCGAGGACGGGGGTTATTTCTACTTTGAATTCCCTGAAGCCGCTGATCAGGAAGCTTTGCAAAAAGCGCAGCTGCTGATTGAAGGCATGATTGTTTCTCTTGAAACGATCGAGCGGGATTACAGTGAACACTTACGGTTGACTGCAAACCAAATATAGGAGGTGAGTTACATGCTTAGATTAGATCTTCAGTTTTTCGCTTCTAAAAAAGGTGTAGGTTCTACAAAGAACGGACGTGACTCTGAATCTAAACGTTTAGGCGCTAAACGTGCAGACGGTCAATTCGTAACAGGCGGATCTATCCTTTACCGTCAACGCGGAACGAAAATCTACCCAGGTGAAAACGTGGGCCGCGGAGGAGATGACACTCTTTTTGCTAAAATCGACGGAACTGTTAAATTCGAACGTTTCGGCCGTGACCGCAAAAAAGTGAGCGTATATCCTGTAGCTCAATAATGACACAAAAAACTCCGGTCGTTGACTGGAGTTTTTTTTGCAGTAAGCGGAGTAACATCAAGAATGAAAAGCAGAGGATGCGTGAGTGAACCCCGCCTTGAATGAGGACATCAGCTTCCCATACCCACTGGATATGTTCCCCAAGCAGTGATACCAAAAATGTTTCTGCCTGGCATCCGCATTGTATGCGATCCGAAAAAGGAACATGATGAACCAGGAAAAACAAGTGTTTTTTTAACAAAGCCTTCTCTGTTATAATTCATAGTACACACTTATCAAGACTCCTAAAAAGAAATTAAACGATTGGGAGTGCGAAAATGAAGGATGTATCGAAGAAACAAGAAGAACCTGTAAGCGATGCGGCTCTGATCAATGAGCTGATCCAATTAATGGGCCATTTCCGTCATGATTGGATGAATAAGCTGCAGCTGATAAAAGGAAACTTAAGTTTGCAGAAGTATGACAGGGTCGTTGAAATTATTGACGAAATGGTCATAGATGCAAAGCACGAATCAAAGCTCTCAAACCTGAAAACCCCGCACTTGGCGTTTGACTTTCTTACATTTAATTGGAAGTCCCGTTATATGAGGCTCGAATACGAAGTGCTCGGAGAAATTAAAGATTTATCGGCATATGATCAAAAGCTGTCGAACCTGATGAGAAAACTGTTTCATCTGTTCGGTCTGGCGGTAAACAATGAAAGTGAAAATCATCTGACCGTATCGCTGCAGACGGATCACCCTGACAGACAGCTTATTGTATATCTCGATTTTCATGGAACGATTGCAAATGCAGATGTGTTTGATGAATTTCGCAAATCCCGGCATGAGGACTTTGATGTCATGCAATTTGAGCTGACCGGCCATGAATGTGTGGCCGAAATTGGAATGAACTAGCGGTTTTTTACGGTTTAGAACGGAGGATATTATGTTTGTAGATCAGGTGAAAGTATATGTAAAAGGCGGCGACGGCGGTAACGGAATGGTTGCGTTCCGCCGTGAAAAATATGTGCCGAAAGGCGGGCCTGCCGGCGGTGACGGAGGTAATGGAGGCGACGTCGTTTTTGAGGTTGATGAAGGACTGCGCACGCTCATGGACTTCCGGTACCAGCGGCATTTCAAAGCGATACGCGGCGAGCACGGCATGTCTAAAAACCAGCACGGCAGAAATGCGGACGATATGGTTGTTAAAGTTCCGCCCGGCACAGTCGTAACGGATGACGATACAAAACAGGTCATTGCCGATCTGACAGAGCACGGGCAGCGCGCCGTCATCGCAAAAGGCGGACGCGGCGGACGCGGAAATACCCGCTTTGCGACACCGGCCAACCCGGCACCGCAGCTGTCAGAGCACGGAGAGCCCGGAAAAGAGCGCTATATCGTGCTTGAACTGAAAGTGCTTGCAGACGTAGGCCTCGTCGGCTTCCCGAGCGTCGGAAAATCTACGCTTCTGTCTGTCGTTTCATCGGCAAAGCCGAAAATCGCCGATTATCATTTTACAACGCTTGTTCCGAATCTGGGCATGGTGGAAACGGATGACGGAAGAAGCTTCGTCATGGCGGATCTGCCCGGTTTGATTGAAGGAGCGCATGAAGGAGTCGGCTTAGGCCACCAATTTCTCCGCCATATCGAACGGACGCGCGTCATCGTTCACGTCATTGACATGTCAGCGATGGAAGGCCGTGATCCGTATGAGGATTATGTCACCATTAATCAGGAGCTCAGTGAATATAATCTGCGGCTGACGGAGCGTCCGCAAATTATCGTTGCGAATAAAATGGACATGCCCGAAGCGGCTGAAAATCTTAAAGCGTTTAAAGAAAAGCTTCAGGATGATCACCCTGTCTTTCCGATCAGCGCTGTGACGAGAGAAGGGCTCCGCGATCTTCTGTTTGAAGTCGCCAACCAGCTGGAAACAACGCCTGAATTCCCGCTGTATGATGAAGAAGAACTGGCGGAAAACCGCGTAATGTACACGATGGAAGACGAAGAAATTCCATTTAACATTACCCGTGATCCGGACGGCGCGTTTGTGCTTTCAGGTGACAGCCTGGAACGTCTCTTTAAAATGACTGATTTCTCCCGTGACGAATCCGTCAAGCGTTTTGCAAGACAGATGCGCGGTATGGGCGTTGATGAAGCGCTCAGAGAACGCGGTGCTAAAGACGGCGATATCATCCGGCTTCTGGAATTTGAATTTGAATTTATTGATTAAAAAAACGGAGAGCTTGCAATGCAGGCTCTCTGATGTAAAAGGGAGGGGTGCAGGTGAAAGAAGAGACATTTTATTTAGTGCGTGAAGACGTTCTGCCTGATGCGATGCGGAAAACCCTTGAAGTCAAAAAGCTGCTCGACAGAAAAAAGGCTGAATCGGTTGCAGATGCCGTGCAGAAAGTCGATTTAAGCAGAAGCGCTTTTTACAAATACCGAGACGCGGTTTTCCCTTTTTACACGATGGTTAAAGAACAAATAATCACACTTTTCTTTCATTTGGAGGATCGGTCAGGCGCGTTATCCCAGCTTTTGCAGGCGGTGGCTGACTCAGGAAGCAACGTGCTTTCCATTCACCAGACGATTCCGCTTCAGGGCAGGGCGAATGTCACGCTCTCAATCAGTACGTCCGCAATGGAAGAAAACATTCATACGTTAATGAATAAACTGAGAAAATTTGATTTTATAGAAAAAGTTGAGATCTTAGGGTCAGGCGCGTAAGGAGAGAAGAGACATGAAAGTCGGTTATTTAGGGCCAGAAGCCACATTTACACATCTAGCAGTCAGTTCCTGCTTTCAAAACAGCGTGACACAAGCACCTTATCAAACAATACCGGCATGCATGGATGCGGCGGTTGCGGGAGAAGTTGATCTTGCATTTGTTCCTTTGGAAAACGCGCTGGAAGGCTCGGTTAACTTAACGATTGACTATTTGATTCATGAGCAGCCTCTTGCGATCGTGGGGGAAATGACGCTGCCGATTCACCAGCATCTGCTCGTTCACCCTTCGAGAGAAAATGAGTGGAAAAAGCTTGAGAAAATTTATTCTCATTCCCATGCGATTGCGCAATGCCACAAATTTCTTCACCGGCATTTTTCGTCCGTTCCTTATGAGTATGCGAAGTCAACAGGTGCGGCTGCCAAGTATGTCAGTGAGCATTCGGACCTTCCGATCGGCGTGATTGCAAATGAAATGGCCGCCGCTACATACGGATTGAGCATCGTGAAGCGGGATATTCAGGATTATCAGGACAACCACACGAGATTTGTCATTCTTTCGCCTGAAAAAGACGTCTCATTCGAAGTGAATGCGAAACTGTCTTCACGGCCGAAAACGACGATGATGGTAACGCTTCCCCAAGATGACCAATCAGGTGCGCTGCACAGGGTGCTGTCGGCTTTTTCATGGAGAAACCTGAATTTATCAAAGATCGAATCGCGCCCGACAAAAACGGGTCTCGGCAACTATTTCTTTATTATTGATATTGAACAGGCGATGGATCAGGTTCTCATTCCCGGTGCCGTTCAAGAGATGGAAGCCCTCGGCTGCCGGGTCAAGCTTCTGGGAACATATCAATCCTATTCGATATAAAAAAAGCCCTTCAGGGGGCTTTTTTTAATCTTTTATTAAAATACCCGCGTCGTCCAGCGCTTGGCAGGCTTGGTCAATCCGCTCTTTTGTCGGGGCGCTTAACGTATGGAGGTGCACGCCTCCGGTTAGCTGTGAAAGGTAAGCGGCATTTGTCGAGTTAATGTGATCCATGAATTGTTTGACTTCTTTCCGTGTACTGACTCTTATGGCGGCGGTTAAATCGCCGTATACGGGGTGTTCAATTATGACGTCCTTTATTGTGACGCCTTCATCGACAATGAGTGCAAGCTCTTCTTCCGTCCGCTCCGGGCCGTGCAGACAGGCGACAATCCGTTCGGCATTTTTTTCGCCGCCGGCATTCATGCTGATGTATAAGTAGCCTTGGCTCGTCGCGATAATCGGCTCGTTTTTTGCTTTCAAAAGCGATATGTCCTGCACGATCACCTGTCTTGAGACATTTGCTTTTTTGGCCAATTCGCCTCCTGTTAATGGCGAGCCGGCTTCTTTCAGCCAATGAAGCAGCATGTCGCGTCTTTTCTCCCCAGTAAGCTTCGTTCCTTCTGTCAAATTGCTGATTCTCCTTTCTTTTGCTCCCATAGCGCCGTAAATGTATGTATCAGCATATCGAGCTGTTCACATGTTGTTTCGTTTCCGAATGAGATCCGGAAAAACTGCCGCGCTTCCCGTTCGGTTTTTCCCAGCGCCTTCATAGCTGAAGAAGGGCCGTGGCTGCCGGCGGAACATGCGCTCCCGGTTGAGATGCAAATATCGTTACGATTACATTCTAACATAATATATTGTCCTTCAACGGAGTGAAAAAAACACCCGACAATGTGAGGCAGGCATTCACCGCCGGTTTCTTCCTCTGAAAATGAAATGGGGAGGCCTTGACGCCGAATTTGGTCATACAAATAATTCCTCAGCCTGTCAGCATGCTCACGGTGTTCCTCCATATGTTTCACTGCATACTCCGCAGCAGCGGTAAAAGCGCCGATGGCCGGCACATTCACCGTACCGGGCCTGAACCCGTTTTCATGCACGGTATGCGGATAAACCGGGTTCCAGCTGACACCGGGCCGAATGTAAACAGCCCCGGTGCCTTTCGGGCCGTATACTTTATGACCGGAGATGGAAAGGGCGTCGATTCCCGCCTGATCCGCATCAATCGGCAGTTTGCCGAAACTTTGAACACAATCGCAATGCAGCAAAATGTTTCTCTGGTGAAGAAAAGCGGCCAGACGATTCACAGGCTGGATGAGACCGGTTTCTGAATTGGCGTGCTGTATGGAAACGAGCCCCGTGTCAGGACGGACATGAGCCGCCAGTATGTCCTCGGTTATAAGGCCGTTTTCGTCGGGATATATGATGGTGACATCAATTCCACGGTCAGCTAAAAACGCAGCGGCATTATGGATCGAATGGTGTTCCATTGCGGTCGTAATAAAATGTTTTTTGTGATCGGGCAGGCCGTGCAGCAATGATTGGACGGCCAGGATGTTCGCTTCCGTTCCGCCGCTTGTAAAGTAAATGCCGTCTGCCGCTCCGCCGATCAATTTTCCTGCAGAATGTCTGCAATATTCCAGCACGTCCGCCGCTCTTCCTCCGGCGTCATGAAGGCTGCTTGCATTGCCGTATACCTCTGTGCTGAGATGCTGAAAGACTTTCGCGGCTTCTTTGCTTAAAGGCGCTCCCGCCGCGTAATCAAGATAAATCATACAGCCCGTCTCCTATCCGTTTATGTTAAAAAAAGCTTGAGTTTATTTTATCGTTGTGTAAATATAGGTGTCAAGACAGGTGTAAACGTAACGGGAGGTTGATGTATGTCTGAAAAAACAATTATCGTCATTGGTTCGGGGACGGCGGCCCTTGCCTGTGCTTCCTCATTTCCTCCGTCATACCAAGTGACCGTCATCACAAAAAGAAACGTAACGAACAGCAATTCGCATTATGCTCAAGGCGGGATTGCTGTTTCATACGCAAAAGATGACTCGATAGAATCCCATGTGAACGATACACTGTATGCGGGATGCGGACACAATGACGTGACAGCCGTGCGGCATTTGCTGCAAAGCGGACAGAGCATGATAAACAGGCTGATAGAAGGCCATTTCCCTTTTGATACGAAGTCGGACGGAACGTTTTGTCTCGGCAGGGAAGGCGCTCATTCCAAAAGGAGAATTCTGCACGCCGGGGGAGATGCGACCGGACGGATGTTGGTTGAGTTTCTGGTTCAGCAGGTGAGGGACGGCATACGGATCATTGAACACGAGACGGTTGTTGATCTGCTGATTGAACACGGACGATGCGCAGGTGTTGCCGTAAAGGATGCTTCAGGCGCCGTTTCTTACAGAAGAGCGGATTGTGTAGTGCTTGCATCAGGCGGCTGCGGCAGTCTGTACCAATATCACACAAATGATTCCGCCATAACGGGAGACGGCATCGCTCTTGCCTTCCGCGCGGGAGCTGAGATCACGGATATGGAGTTCACCCAGTTCCACCCGACCCTCCTTGTGAAAAACGGGACTGTGTACGGCCTGATTTCTGAAGCAGTGAGAGGAGAAGGCGGATATTTAGCGGATCGCTTCGGGCGCAGGATCATGGCTGGCAGACACGCGCTTGAAGATTTGGCGCCCCGGGATGTGGTTTCACGGGCGATTTATGAAGAAATGATGAAAGAAAATCCTGTTTTTATAAATTGCAGCCGAATAGCCGATTTTAAGAAACGTTTTCCGACCATAACAGAAATTTGTCAAACAGCCGGTGTTGATCTTGAAAGCGGGGTTCCTGTAGCACCCGGAATGCATTTTTTAATGGGCGGAGTAAAAGCCGATACCTGGGGGAAAACGTCCGTGCCTGATTTGTACGCCATAGGCGAGACCGCCTGCACAGGATTGCACGGGGCGAACCGCCTTGCGAGCAACTCACTGCTGGAAGCGCTGGCAAGCGGGCAACGATGTGCTGAACATATCATTCAAACACCGTTAAACGGAAGATATAAAAAAACCCCGAAGAAATCTGACGTCATCTTACAAGTGCCGGACACAACGCTTCATGTGCTCCAAGCCAAAATGACAACCGGAGCGGGCATTGTCAGGGAAAAAGAAAACATGCAGGCGCTGGCATCCTGGCTTAACAACGTATCTGTGCGTCATATAAATGTGAAGGAAATCACAATAGAACAAGCCGAGCTATCCTGCCTATGGAAGGCTGCGCAACTTGTTGTGACCTCAGCCCTTATTCGGGAAGAAAGCAGGGGGGCTCATTTTCGCGCTGATTTTCCCGGGACGGAGAAAAAGTGGCACGGAAAACAAATCATTCATTCAACATCTGGAACAGCTATCAGAAAAAACGAAAGGATTGGGGAACTATGGACATTCTGCAGCTGAAACAAATGCTGACTCATTTTTTTCAGGAAGATATCGGAACGGGTGATGCGACGTCACAAGCGATTTTTTCTGATCAGCAATGTAAAGCGCGAATCATCGCAAAAACAGACGGCATGTTTGCCGGAGAAGCCGTTATCCGTGAAGGATGGAAGCTTTTACACGATGATATCCGCATCCGCTCCCTGAAAAAAGACGGAGAACGGATGAAAAAAGGAGACGTGCTCGCTGAAATAGAAGGCCAGGCGGCGGCACTTCTTACGGGGGAGCGGGTCATTCTGAATCTCATACAAAGAATGTCAGGCATTGCGACAATGACGGATGAGGCCAAAAGGCGTCTTGATGATCCGACTATCAAGCTTTGTGATACGAGAAAAACGACACCCGGGCTCAGAATGCTGGAAAAATACGCCGTTCGGGTCGGAGGCGGCTTTAATCATCGCTTCGGCTTATATGACGGCATCATGATAAAAGATAATCATATTGCCGCCTGCGGATCGATAAGGGCGGCCATGGAGCGGGCAAGAAAAACGGCGGGGCAGATGCTTGCGGTGGAAGTCGAAATCGAATCCGAACAGCAGCTGCTCGAGGCAATAGAAGCGGGTGCAGACGTTATTATGTTTGACAACTGTCCGCCTGAGTCCGTCCGGCGTTTTGCAGGTATGACACCGGGCCATATCAAAACGGAAGCATCCGGAGGCATAACGCTCGACACATTGCCCGCTTATAAAGGAACGGGGGTCCAATATATTTCACTCGGATTTCTGACTCATTCAGTAAAAAGCGCCGACATCAGCATGGATGTTGAGGCTGCGGAACAGGGGGATTTTTAAGATGTCTATTTTTGACGTGCTAACTGCATCAGCCGAAATGATGCCGAGCCATTATAAAGACATGAGCACAGGAGAAATGGAAAAGCGGGTCGCCGCCATTAAACGGGCTTTCGGAAAGCGCCTGTTCATTCCGGGGCATCACTATCAAAAAGACGAAGTAATACAATTCGCCGATACGGCAGGTGACTCCCTGCAGCTCGCTCAAGTGGCAGAAAAAAATAAAGAGGCGGAATATATTGTGTTTTGCGGCGTGCATTTTATGGCGGAAACCGCTGATATGCTGACTGATGATAACCAAACCGTCATTTTGCCCGACATGCGCGCCGGATGCTCGATGGCTGATATGGCAGATATTCAGCAGACGGACAAAGCATGGCAAGAGCTTCAAGAACTGTACGGTAACACCATCATTCCGTTAACATATGTTAACTCGACGGCGAAAATTAAAGCATTCGTCGGACGGCACGGGGGAGCGACCGTCACCTCTTCAAATGCCCGGAGTGTGCTGAAATGGGCTTTTAAACAAAAAGAGAGGATTTTATTTTTACCGGATCAGCATTTAGGCAGAAATACGGCCTATGACCTCGGCATTCCGCTGACAGAAATGGCTGTATGGGACCCGGTGCAGAACCGATTGCTTACTGACCATCCGGAAAACATTAAGGTTATCCTTTGGAAAGGGCATTGCTCCGTACACGAAAAGTTTACAGCGGAAAATATTTCTCAGCTGAGGCAGCGGGATTCCGGCATCCGCATTATCGTTCATCCGGAATGTTCGCGGGAAGTGGTCTCGCTCAGTGACGACAGCGGGTCTACCAAATATATTATTGATACGATCGAACAGGCTGAACCGGGAAGCAAATGGGCGATCGGCACGGAAATGAATCTTGTTCAGCGCCTCATTCACTCGCATCCGGATAAACAGATTGAATCATTGAATCCCGATATGTGTCCGTGTCTGACTATGAACAGAATCGACCTGCCGCATTTATTGTGGTCGCTTGAGCAGCTTGAAAAAGGCGAGCCGAAGGGTGTCATTAAAGTTCCGGAAGCGGTTCGGACAGAAGCGCTTCGTGCTTTGAACAGAATGCTGAGTCATACGTAATTATAAAAATTTCCCCTCCTTCCCAAATTTTTTATCATCATGCCCAGTCCATCGGCATATAGTGTGAAGAAACGTATTGTAATGACAAATGTACCGTTCACGTTTTGTGCATAGGAGGGGAAAACGTTGAAAATTCATATCGTTCAAAAAGGCGATTCGCTCTGGAAAATAGCTGAAAAATACGGAGTTGATCTTGAAGAGTTAAAAAAACTGAATCATCAGCTTAGCAATCCAGACTTAATTATGCCTGGAATGAAGATAAAGGTGCCTTCAGAAGCCGTTCCGGTCAGAAAAGAACCTAAGGCCGGCTTCGGAACGTCTGCGCATAAGCATGAGCATCCATATGCCAAAGAAAAACCGAAATCAGTTGTGGACATTGAAGACACCATACCGGAAGAACCAAAGCCGTCAATTCCGTATGTGCCGCCAATCCCTGAAAAGCATGAAAATGTGCTGCCGGAAGCTGATATGAACCAATATTACCCGTCCAATCAGCTGTTTCAGCCGTGGTCGCCTCCTAAGCCGGAGGAACCGGTGACACATTTTGTCGAGCCGAAAGAAAAAGAGCATGACAATAACATTCCACAACAGGAGGAAATGATCAACATGGAAAACGCGAATTACCCGAATATGCCAAAGGCGCCTGAAGCCGGAAAGATGGAAGAAGAAAACGCCGCTTATCATCTGCCGAACATGCCAAACATTCCGAATGTCCCGTTTCCGAATATGCCGGCCGTTGAACCGTCTTTTATGCATTACCCGATGCCGTGCATGCCTTGTCCTTGTCCGGTTCCGGTGACACCGATGCTGCCGGGTTCGGGACTATGCCATCCGTGCTTCCCGGTAGGCGGAGGTTTCGGCGGTTTTGGAGGAGGTTTTGGAGGCTTTCCGGTAATGCCGATGCCGTTACCGTACGGATTCCATCATCCGGGATTTGGGCCGCAAGCGGGTTACGGTGAATTTGAAAACCAGGCCCATGAAAATGCAGAGCATTATGATGGTTCTGCATCTGGTTTCGGCGGTGCTCCGTACGGTCAAATGCCGTATTACGGCGGATATTCGTCACATTACGCAAACGCGCCTCATCATGATGGGAAATATAAGGATGATGATTGCGGCTGCCATGATTCACATCATCACCACCATCACCACGGTTCACATCACCATCACGCAAATATGCCTGTGCAGCCGTATCCGAATATGGGTGCAAACGCCGGATATTTTATGCCTTACGGCGGAGCAAATCCTAATGCCGCGCCGAATCAGCCGAGTCCAAATCAAGTATTCGGACGGCCGGAGGAAGAAGAAGATTAATGTTTCGGGACGATGTATGTCGTTCCTTTTTTTATGTCCAACTGAGGAATGGACATAACTGACAAGCTTAAACCCGCCGCCCGCCGCGCATCCTAAACATGAGCGGAAAACGCTCAAAACAGCGATGAATCCACGGGGGGTTTTTCCATTGGGTAAAAAACTGATGACGATCGCGGGCGTTTTAGCCGTGACGGCAAGCTTAACGGCATGCGGAGCAAATAATGCCATGAATGACGGACGCTACAACCAGTCAACACGTCCGGTCGGATATTATTCGAATGATAATGGTAACGGCAGAGGCCAGTATGGAATGGATCATCAAGGACCCGTTTCTGAAATGATGGAAAACCGAAACGGCCGTCATAATACGACAAACGTGTCTGATCAGTACGCGCCTAATGACGGGGTTCCGTTAACGACGGACGGCACATATAACGGCCGAAATGTCAATACGCCGCCGGCAGCAATGTCTTATAATGGGTATGACAACGCCGAAAACATCAGGTTGGCGGCAAAAGTTGCAAACCGCGTGAAAAAAGTAAAAGGCGTACAGGATAGTCAGGTCATCGTGACTGACACGAGAGTCGTCATTGCCGTCAGAACAAATCATCCTTTTACGAAGAATGATGATAAACATGTCAAACATGCGGCCAAAAAATTCGCGGACGGCCGTACAATTCAAGTGTTTACCGACAACGCTACTTTTACAAAGCTGCAAGACATGAACAGAAACAGCCGTTAAACGGGACTGCCGGATGATATCATCCGGCAGTATTTTTATGGATAAAGCTTCATCATTTCTTTACATATTCTTAAAGCGCTCTTTATATTGCGGTGTTAACATAAAAGTAATAAAACGTAACGGAGGGGCCGGGATGAAAAAAACGGAGCATGACAAAAGCCGCAGAGCAAAAACTGTGTATCTGACCGTAAGGGGATACCGGCTCAAACTGACGCCCGGACAAATGAAACTGATTTCAGCCGGCCGGGCATAATCATCGCAGCAGCCCTCATATAGAGAGCTGCTTTTTTTCGGCTGAAACAGACAAATGAAAGAAAACGATTAAGCACCGGCATCTTTGGTCAAACTAGCATCAAGAGTTTGATTGAATAAAGAGGTGTTATTGGTGAAACGAATTTGCGGTGCTCGTCTATTGTTTATGCTTGTCTTATCGGCTGCAGTCCTGATTTGCGGAGGAAAAGGCGCATACGGGGCGGAGGTTGAGCATTACGGGCCGCTTCGGGTGCACGTCCAGCTGGAAAAGGTCTATCTGGACGGTGATGTCGGCATCGAACATACGGATGAAACCGTTTTGGCGATGGAGGATTTTTGGGCCTCATATGCCGGCTGGACGCTCGTTGAGCAGAAAAAAGGCTTCGTCCTTTTCCGTAAGCATGTTGATGACATTTCCCCGCTCAGTAAGGTTAACGGTTATATCGGCGTCACGGACGGAGGCGTCATCTCCACTTTTCACGGCCGTCCCGGATCGCTGGCCGAGCCGATTCAATCTTTCTTCCAGATTGATATAGAAAGACTGGAAAGCCGATTGCAAAAGCACTTGGAACACGGCATACCGTACAGGACAAAAGCGGAGTTTGAGAGCGTGATCGATCATATTAAGACTTACAGCGGCTGACTTTGACGCAAGACATGTGACACATGTCTTTTTTTTCTGAATGGAAGGTGTCAGAGCGAACATACGTTAACTTTTCTATAAGACTTTGGCTGTTTTTGTGTTACAATGATAAGCAGTCAAAGAGGTGAATAGGTGTGATTGAATTCGTGAAGGGGACGATTGATTATGTATCTCCCCAATACATCGTGATTGAAAACGGCGGAATCGGCTATCAGGTCTTCACTCCGAATCCGTTTATTTATAAGGTAAGCAATCAAGAGACCATTTTTACGTATCATCATATAAAAGAAGATGCCTTTTCTTTGTACGGTTTTTCAACCCGGGAAGAAAAAGCGCTTTTTACAAAGCTGCTGAACGTCACCGGCATCGGGCCGAAAGGGGCGCTCGCCATCCTCGGTTCCGGTGATCCCGGAGCCGTCATCGAAGCGATCGAACAGGAAGATGAAGCCTTTTTGTTGAAATTTCCGGGTGTGGGCAAAAAAACGGCGCGGCAGATTATTCTTGATTTGAAAGGCAAACTGGCCGACGTCGTGCCTGAAATGATTGACAACCTGTTCAATCATGAAGCGCGCATTGAAAAACAAGAGGCTGAAACGGCGCTTGACGAGGCGCTTGAAGCGCTCCGGGTTCTCGGCTACGCCGAAAAAGAAATTAAAAAAGTGCTTCCTCACTTAAAAGAGGAAACGGCGCTTTCAACAGATCAATATGTGAAAAAAGCATTGCAAAAATTATTAAAGTAAGGTGATGTTCATGGATGAACGGCTCGTTTCAAGTGAAGCAGACAGCCATGAATCAATAATCGAGCAAAGCCTCAGGCCGCAGAATCTCGCCCAGTATATCGGCCAAAAGAAGGTGAAAGAAAATCTGCGCGTGTTTATCGATGCGGCGAAAATGAGGCAGGAAACGCTGGACCACGTTCTTTTATACGGGCCTCCGGGTCTCGGGAAAACAACGCTTGCGTCTATCGTGGCCAATGAGATGGGTGTGGAGATGCGGACGACGTCAGGTCCCGCCATCGAAAGACCGGGGGATTTGGCAGCCATTTTGACGGCGCTCGAACCAGGGGATGTGCTGTTTATAGACGAAATTCACAGGCTGAACCGCTCAATTGAGGAAGTGCTGTACCCGGCGATGGAGGATTTCTGCCTTGATATCGTCATTGGAAAAGGCCCGTCCGCCCGCTCCGTTCGTCTCGACCTTCCCCCTTTTACGCTTGTAGGAGCGACGACAAGGGTCGGATTATTGACCGCACCGCTCAGAGACCGGTTCGGGGTGCTGTCGCGCCTTGAATACTATACGCAGGAAGAGCTGACAGATATCGTGTCAAGAACGGCTGACGTTTTTGAAGTGGATATCGAAAAAGCACCGGCTCTGGAAATCGCCAGACGGTCAAGGGGAACGCCGCGGGTTGCAAACCGGCTTCTCAGAAGGGTGAGAGATTTTGCCCAGGTGCTCGGCGACAGCCGCATTACGGAAGAAATCGCTCACGACGCGCTCGAACGTCTTCAAGTCGATGCGCTCGGCCTTGACCATATCGACCATAAGCTGCTGATGGGCATGATCGAAAAATTCAGCGGCGGTCCCGTCGGTCTTGATACGATTTCCGCGACAATCGGCGAAGAACCGCATACAATAGAGGATGTGTACGAACCGTATCTGCTGCAGATCGGATTTCTTCAGAGGACGCCGAGGGGACGGGTCGTGACTCCGGCTGTGTATGAACATTTTCGATTGGAGGCGCCCGCCCGTGACTGACTTTCCGAAGGTTCTCATGGTTTTCGGTGCCGTTTTGCTTATTGCCGGCGCAGTCTGGCACTTTGTCGGAAGGCTGCCCGGAGATATTTTCGTTAAGAAGGGAAATGTTACATTTTTCTTTCCCGTTGTCACTTGTATTGTGATCAGTGTGATACTATCCATTCTGCTTAATTTTTTCGGCAGAATGAAATAACAATAGACAGAATTAAGGTGAAATGATGAAAGTCGATTTATTTGATTTTGAACTGCCTGAACGCCTCATAGCCCAAGTGCCGCTGAAAGAGCGTGACGCATCGCGGCTGATGGTGCTCGACAAACAGAAGGGCGGGCTGACGGACAGTTCATTTAAAGAGATTGTAAGCTTTTTTAATGAAGGGGATTGCCTCGTCTTGAACAATACCCGTGTGCTGCCTGCAAGATTATTCGGCACAAAAGAAGATACGGGAGCGAAAGTGGAGCTTCTGTTATTAAAACAGGAAGAAAATGATACATGGGAAACGCTCGTAAAGCCGGCGAAACGTGTAAAAAAAGGAACGGTCCTGACATTTGGCGACGGCCGGCTGACAGCGGTCTGCACGGAGGAGCTTGATCACGGAGGCAGAAAAATAGAATTCCGGTATGACGGGATTTTTTACGAAGTGCTTGAATCACTCGGTGAAATGCCGCTGCCTCCTTATATTAAAGAGCAGCTTGATGATAAAGAACGGTATCAGACCGTCTTTTCAAAAGAAATCGGATCTGCCGCAGCTCCGACGGCCGGACTTCATTTTACGGAAGAGATTCTGGACGAGCTGAAGCAAAAAGGTGTGCGGATTGAATTTATCACACTTCATGTGGGACTCGGCACATTCCGCCCGGTCAGTGCGGATGATGTGGAAGAGCATAACATGCACGCGGAATTTTATGAAATGACGGAAGAAACCGCCGCCTCTTTAAACGAGGTCAGAAAGGCGGGAGGGCGCATTGTGTCGGTCGGGACGACATCCACGCGCACCCTGGAAACCATTGCCGGCGAGCATGACGGCGTATTTACCGCTTCAAGCGGCTGGACGTCCATCTTCATTTATCCGGGATATGAATTTAAGGCGATTGACGGCATGATCACCAATTTTCATCTGCCGAAATCTTCCCTTATCATGCTCGTTTCTGCGCTTGCCGGCAGAGAGCATGTTCTTTCCGCCTACCGTCATGCGGTAGAAGAGGAATATCGTTTCTTCAGCTTTGGCGACGCCATGCTGATTATCTAATTTGAATGACAGGAGGCCTCATACAAAGTGGCTGAACAACCGATACGTTATGAATTTATAAAGGAATGCAAACAAACGGGAGCGCGCCTGGGCAGAGTCCATACGCCCCACGGCTCCTTTGAGACGCCTGTATTTATGCCGGTCGGCACGCTTGCTACGGTAAAGACGATGTCTCCGGACGAGCTGAAATCTATGGATGCGGGCATTATTTTAAGCAATACGTACCATTTATGGCTCCGCCCGGGACACGACATTGTAAAAGAAGCGGGCGGGCTTCATAAGTTTATGAACTGGGACCGCGCGATTTTAACGGATTCCGGCGGTTTTCAGGTCTTTTCATTGAGCAAGTTTCGTAATATAGAAGAAGAAGGCGTTCATTTCCGCAATCACTTAAACGGAGACAAGCTGTTTTTATCTCCGGAAAAAGCGATGGAAATTCAAAACGCCCTCGGCTCTGATATCATGATGGCGTTTGATGAGTGTCCGCCGTATCCGGCAGAGTATGATTACATGAAACGCTCTGTGGAACGGACCAGCCGCTGGGCGGAACGCTGCCTGGAGGCGCACGGGCGCTCAGATGAGCAGGGGTTGTTCGGAATCGTACAGGGCGGAGAATACGAAGACCTGCGGACACAAAGTGCAAAAGACTTGGTTTCCCTTGATTTTCCGGGTTATGCCATAGGCGGATTATCTGTCGGCGAGCCGAAGCACGTCATGAACCGAGTGCTTGAGTTTACAACTCCGCTTTTACCGAAGGACAAGCCGAGATATTTAATGGGTGTGGGTTCACCGGATGCCTTAATTGACGGCGCCATCCGCGGCGTGGATATGTTTGACTGCGTACTGCCCACCCGGATTGCCCGAAACGGCACGGTGTTTACGAATGAAGGGCGTCTGAATATGAAAAACGCCAAATATGAGCGTGATTTCCGTCCGATTGATGAAGAGTGCAGCTGCCATACATGCAAAAATTACTCCCGCGCTTACATCAGACATTTGATCCGCTGTAATGAAACGTTTGGAATTCGATTAACAACTTACCATAACCTTCATTTTCTGTTACACTTAATGGAGCAGGTCAGACAAGCCATCCGAGAGGATCGTCTTGGTGATTTCCGAGAAGAGTTCTTTGAGCGTTACGGCTATAATAAGCCAAATGCGAAAAGCTTCTAAATAAAACCATTCTTGAAGGGAGGGAAACAGATGGGTACTTTAGGTACAATCGTTCCTATTATTTTAATGTTTGCAGTGCTTTATTTCCTGCTCATCCGTCCGCAGCAAAAGCAGCAGAAGGCCGTACGCCAGATGCAGGAAGAGCTGAAGAAAGGGGATTCAGTGGTGACAATCGGAGGATTGCACGGCACTGTTGATTCAATTGATGAAAGCAAGGTCGTCATTAAAACAGGTGATAACACCCGTTTAACATTTGACCGCCGCGCAATCAGAGAAGCTTCCGCTGAATAACAGCGAAGCTCATACATACAAAAAAAGAGCGGAGAATCCGCTCTTTTTTTATTACGCTGATCTGCTTCCTTTCAAATTCACTCCGAAAATGCCGCCCAGCATGCTGACTCCCAAAAAGCCGAGATGAAACAAAAGCTGACCGGATGTAAACGTTTTTCCGAACCCTAAATATTGAAACAGCAAGATGATTAATGAAAAACAGACGGCGGTTAACGCTCCGATCATCCAGCCTTTTTCCTTCGCTTTGCCGCCCGATATAAAACCGCCCGCAAATAAAGAAAGAAAGGAAAGCGCGGTGATCAGCCAGCTGAAAGATGACTCTTCCATTGAGGTAACCGTCAGTAAAAGCGAAATCGCCAAACTCGTAAGAAGCATCACCGCAAAGATAGCCACTAAGCCGTACAAGACGCCTCTTCCCACTTGTTTCGTTTCTTCCATTTTTATCTCCTCTCCGCCCTGCGGCCTGATATATGACAAGCCGGAGCCCGTCTTTTTCTAAATGTATTCTCTGAATGTTCGAATTAGACGTAAATGCATGATGTTCAGCCCGTTTCTTACATAATTCAGAGCCGATGGCAAATGCTATGACCGTTGGAGGTGCGATATGGAAGATATTTTCATTATTACGTTTCGTACGATTGTGCTTTATTTTATCATTCTTGTGATTTTCAGACTGATGGGAAAACGGGAAATCGGAGAACTGAGCATTTTAGACCTTGTCGTCTCCATTATGATTGCCGAGATTGCCGTATTGGCAATTGAAAATGTAAAAGATAAGCTTTTGCATACGATTGTGCCGATTGTCGTTTTGATGATTATTCAAGTAAGCCTTGCTTTTATTTCGCTCAAAAGCCAAAAAATACGGCAGCTGCTTGACGGAAAACCCACCATTATTATAAAACAGGGAAAAATTGATGAACGGGCGATGAGATCGCAGCGCTACAATTTTGACGATCTTCTTATGCAGCTGAGGGAGAATAACATCGATAGAATCTCTGACGTGTCATATGCCATTTTGGAGTCTTCAGGCAAACTGTCGATCGTCAAAAAGAAAGACAATAAGGATAAGCAGATGGAAACATCGCTTATCGTTGACGGGGTCATTCAGAACGAGCATCTGGACAGAATCGGGAAAGATAAACACTGGCTCGAAAAAAAATTAGCAAAAAGAGGATATCGCGATCTTTCGGTTATATCATTCTGCACGTTTACGGACGGCGCTTTTTTTATTGATCTTAAAGATGAAAAAGGGGAGCCATGAATCGGTTTCACCGCGTCACGAACTTGCCGATGACCGGAATCCGGATCAGCTCTTCCCTTTTAATCAGCCTGAATAACAGAAGAAGCGCAATGTACAAAATCGCGGTCATTGCAATCCAGCCTGTGAGATTAACAGCCTCTGACCCTGAAAAATGAACGGCGTGTTTGATGATGCGGCTGACATAGCCGCAAATGAATATGACGGCAAAACAGAGCGCGTATTCTTTTATTTTAATGCTGATCGGAAGCACCTTGCTTACGGTGGCCGCATGCAGCAGGGTGACAAGAACCATCCCCGTTACAATCGCAAGTGCGGCGCCCATGATGCCCAAGGAAGGCCTGGTCGCCAAAACAAAAATTAGGCCAGTTTTGACAGCGGCGCCGATAAAACTGTTCATCATGGCGGCCCCGGCTAAATTGAGAGCCTGCAGCACCGCCTGAAGGGGCCCCTGAAAATAATAAAGCAGAAAAAACGGCGCCATCACTTTAACAAATACCGCCGCATTAGTTGATCCGTACATGACGGACATCAGTTCATCAGCGAAAGAGAATAAAATAACCACCGAAATGCCTCCGCTTAAAAGACACAGCCGCATCGCCTGTTCCAGACGGTATTCGACAACTTGCAGCTTTTTTTGCTCCATTCCTTCACTGATCGCAGGAACAAGCGCCGTTGACAGAGAATAGGTTATAAAGCTGGGCAGCGTCAAAACCGTCATGGCAAATCCGGTCAGCTCCCCGTACTGGCTGGTGGCGGCAGCGGTGGCCACTCCTGCAATCGCAAGGCTTTGCGCGACGACAATAGGTTCAAAAAACCAAGATAAATTTCCGATGAAGCGGCTTCCGGTTGTCGGGAGCGACACGCTCATCAGCTGGCGGAATGTTTCTTTTCCATTTGCGATCGACTTGAAAAATTGTTTTCTGATTCTGATTGTTTTATTTGCTTTAAAACAAATGAATAAATAAATAAGAGAGGCAAGCTCCCCGATGACAGACGAAATCATGGCTCCGGCTGCGGCATATTCAATCCCGTACGGCAGAAACACCGTCGTGCAGACTGCGACAAGTGAAATCCGCACGATCTGCTCAAGTACTTGGGAAAACGCCAGCGGGTTCATATTCTGCCTGCCCTGAAAGTAACCGCGCAGCACGCTGGAGATCGCGATAATCGGCACGACGGGCGTAATCGCCAGAAGCGGGTAAACCGTGCGCTGATCCGTCAGCATCGTTTCGGACATAATCGGCGCAAAGCATAAAAACAGCGGCGTGAAGATGAGACTTAATATCCCGGTGACGGTAAGCGACATCACTAAAATGTGTTTCATTTTCTGCCGGTCCCCCCGCGCGCTTGCTTCAGCGACAAGTTTGCTGATGGCAACGGGGAGGCCGAATTGAGTCAAAGTGGTGGCCAAGAAAAATGTCGGGGCAGCCATCATGTATAAACCGACCCCTTCTTCACCGATAAACCGGGCGATAACCACCCGGTTGACAAAGCCGAGCATTCTCGTAATCATCCCGGCTGCGATGAGAATAAGAGTGCCCCTTAAAAAAGTCTGTTTTGCCATTTTATAAACCCCTGCCTTCTCAAACTACCTGGAATCATATACAATAAAGATATGCGCCGATGTCGTCCGAGCATGACAAGTCTTCGAGAAAAATGGAAAAAGGAGCGAGCGCCCAGTGGAGAAACATCCCGCCGAAATGTACAAAGATCATTTGCGGCCTTTCTTGTACAGTAAACTTGAAGAGTTCAAAATCCTCGGATACGATGATGTTGAGCACGAGAGTTTATGGTCATACTTAATACATAAAAAGTGGAAACAGAAAAAGGAACTGCCGCTGCATGAATTGGCCGGTCATATTTTATCAGTTAAAATTGGCGATTTTATGAACTATGCAACCGTTGAAGCTTTTAAGTCGTCTAATTGGCTGGAAAGCGATGAGGGTCAGGAAGCTTTAGATGAACTGCTGAGATAATGATTTGACGGCATAGGTTTAAGGAGGAAATACATAATGAAAAAAGGACGCTTGATTGCGTTTTTCCTGATCGTATTATTGATCGGCACAGGGCTGGGGTATTTTACAAAACCGGCTGCCAATAATATTACGTTAGGATTGGATTTACGCGGCGGGTTTGAAGTTCTGTACGATGTGCAGCCCGTCAAAAAAGGCGATAAAATCACAAAAGACGTGCTCGTCAGCACGGTGCAGGCGCTGAACCGCCGGGCTAACGTTCTCGGCGTAAGCGAGCCGAATATTCAGATTGAAGGAAATAACCGCATCCGCGTACAGCTGGCGGGCGTCACGAATCAGAACAGGGCGCGCGAAATTCTGTCAACGGAAGCGCAGCTCTCGTTCAGGGATACGAATGATAAAGAGTTGTTAAACGGCTCTGATCTCGTGGAAAACGGCGCGAAGCAAACCTTTGATCCGACGACGAACGAACCGATTGTCAGCGTTAAGCTGAAGGATGCGGATAAGTTCGGCGAAGTGACGAAAAAAGTCAAGAAAATGGCGCCTAATAATCAGCTTGTGATCTGGCTTGATTACCAAAAAGGCGATTCATTTAAAAAAGAAGTCGGCAAAAAACATCCGAAATATGTATCCGCTCCGAATGTGAGCCAGGAATTAAACACGAAGGATGTCACAATTGAAGGCCAGTTTACCGTTCAAAAAGCGAAGGATTTGGCCAATATTTTAAACGCGGGCGCGCTGCCTGTGAAACTGACCGAAAAATACTCTACTTCAGTAGGGGCGCAATTCGGACAGCAGGCTTTGCATGATACGGTAGAGGCCGGCATTATCGGTATTGCAATTGTTTTCTTATTTATGCTGCTTTATTACAGACTGCCTGGACTCATAGCGGTAATTACGCTTTCTGTATACGTGTATATTACGCTTCAAGTGTTTGACTGGATGCAGGCGGTGCTGACGCTTCCGGGTATTGCGGCGCTCATTTTGGGTGTCGGGATGGCGGTTGACGCCAACATCATCACCTATGAACGGATAAAAGAAGAATTGAAGCTCGGCAAATCCGTCCGCTCAGCTTTCCGTTCAGGGAACAGACGGTCATTCGCGACGATTTTCGATGCGAACATCACAACGATCATCGCAGCGGTCGTGCTCTTTATTTTCGGGACAAGCTCTGTAAAAGGGTTTGCGACGATGCTGATTTTGTCAATTCTGACAAGCTTTATTACAGCTGTCTTCCTTTCAAGATTCCTGCTCTCCCTTCTCGTGGAAAGCAGATGGCTTGACCGGAAAAAAAGCTGGTTCGGCGTCAAGAAAAAACATATTATGGACATTCAAAAAACGGATGAAAATACTGAACCGCATACGGCATTCCAAAAATGGGATTTCACGAGCAAGCGAAAATATTTCTTTATTTTCTCAAGCGCTGTAACCATTGCGGGAATTATCATCTTACTGGTCTTTAAGCTCAACCTGGGAATCGATTTTGCAAGCGGCGCGCGGATTGACGTGCAGAGCAATCATTCTTTGACGGCGCATCAGGTTGAAAAAGATTTTGATTCTCTCGGCATGGAGCCGGAAAACATCGTGCTTTCTGGTAAAGAGAACCATGTTGCCGCGGCCCGGTTTGTCGGAGAGCCATCTAAAGAAAAAATCGCTGAAATCAAAACGTACTTTAAGGACAAATACGGATCTGAACCGAACGTCAGCACGGTATCGCCGACAGTCGGAAAAGAACTGGCCCGTAATGCTTTATATGCTGTCGCCATTGCATCAATCGGCATCATTATTTACGTATCAATACGTTTCGAGTACAGAATGGCTATCGCCGCGATTGTATCCCTGCTGTATGACGCTTTCTTTATCGTCGCGTTTTTCAGCATTACAAGGCTGGAGGTTGACGTAACCTTTATCGCCGCTATTCTCACCATAATTGGTTACTCGATAAATGATACGATCGTTACATTTGACCGGATACGCGAGCAGATGAAAAAACGCAAGCCGAAGTCATTTGCCGATCTGGAACATATCGTGAATCTGAGCTTGCAGCAAACCTTTACACGTTCGATCAATACGGTCTTGACCGTTGTGATTGTTGTCGTCGTGCTGCTCATTTTGGGCTCATCGTCAATTACAAACTTCTCCGTCGCCTTATTGGTCGGTTTATTGACGGGCGTTTATTCCTCTCTTTACATCGCCGCGCAGCTGTGGCTTGTATGGAAAGGTAAAGAATTTAAAGGGAAAAAATCAATCGAAGAGTAAAATGGGAACAGGCTGTCTTCCGGAAGGCAGCCTGTTTTTTCAGGCCGCATTGAACTTAAAACCTGCATTTGCTATAATGACATACGCTTACATAATCAATCATCATTGTAAAAACATGTAGGAGGGTTCTTATGAACGTTCGTGAGTCGGAGCTTCCGGGCATCGGCCAGAAAGTAGAAGTCATTACGAAAAATCACGATAAAATCAGTATTATTCTTCATGATGACGGCAGAAAAGAGCTCTATTACTTCGATGAGAATGATCATGACGAATGCTTGGCATCCGTTGAATTTAACGACGAAGAGGCGAGGCAGATTTCCGCTATTTTAGGTGGTATGACGTATAAGCCGAAAGCGCTGGAATCTGTGGAAGTCGCGCTTGATGACCTCGTCATTGAGTGGTTTAAAGCCGAATCTCATGCACCGGCTGTCAGCCGTACAATCGGAGATTTGGAGATCAAGAAACATTACAACGTCCAGATTATTGCGATCGTAAAGAAAAACCGGCAAAAACAGCTGAGCCCCGGCATTGATACCGTAATTGAAGAAGGGGACACCCTCGTCATATCGGGAGAAAGGAGCGGACTGAAAAAGCTGGTCCGCGAGCAGTTAACGGCCCGGATTTCCTGAGACCGGGGTTTACTCCCGGGAAAATGGGGGAAAAGATAAGAATGAACAATTGGGGGCAGACGCATGAATAAACAATGGACTATTATATTCGCTTTACTATTTACTTTGATTGTCGCCATCTTTGCTGTCATTAACGTGCGGGCGGTTGAGGTTGATTATCTGTTCGGAACCGCTGAATGGCCGCTGATTTTAGTCATTTTAGGCTCTGTGTTAATGGGAGCGCTGATCGTGTTTTCGGCCGGTATCTTTCAAGTGATGAAGCTGAAGCGCGAAATTAAAATGCTGCGGAAAGAAAACAGATCCGCAGGTGAATTGACGGCTGATTCGGACGGCCAAAAAACAGCCGCGCCGCCGGAAGAAATGCTTGAAGAGAAAAAAGGATCAGAATAACATTTGAAACCCCTCAGTCCGCTCTAGTATAATAGGGTGGTTGAGGGGTGAATTTATGTTAGCGTCAAAAATGCGCTGGGAAATCCAGCAGCCGGATCAGGAAAAAGTCAAATCACTCACAGAACAATTGGACATAACACCTCTTGTGGCATCACTGCTTGTAAAAAGAGGTTTTGATACTGCCGAAAGCGCAAGGCTGTTTTTACATACAAAGGATGCAGACTTTTATGACCCGTATGAATTAAAGGGAATGCGGGAAGCAGTTGATCGGATAAAACTGGCGGTTTCTCAAGGGGAACCGATTATGATTTACGGAGATTACGATGCAGACGGCGTTACAAGCACGTCGGTGATGCTGACGGCACTCAGACAGCTGTCGGCGGACGTTGACTTTTATATTCCCGACCGTTTCACAGAAGGCTACGGCCCGAATGAACAAGCTTTCCGCTCCATAAAAGAGCGGGGATTTTCGCTGATCATTACAGTGGATACGGGAATCGCCGCCGTCCATGAAGCTGAAGTCGCAAAAGAGCTGGGCTTAGACGTCATTATTACCGACCACCATGAGCCGGGACCCGAGCTTCCTGACGTATTTGCGATCATCCACCCGAAGCAGCCGGGCTGCGGCTATCCGTTTAAAGAATTGGCCGGCGTCGGTGTGGCGTTTAAGCTTGCCCACGCGCTTACGGGTTCTTTGCCGGAAGCTATGCTGGACTTGGCGGCAATCGGTACGGTTGCAGATCTGGTGCCTCTTCATGATGAAAACAGATTAATTGCGTCACTCGGAATCGAAAGGCTTCGGACGACAAATCGGCCGGGCCTCAAAGCCCTGATTAAGCTTTCCGGCGGAGATATCGGACAAGCTGATGAGGAAACGATCGGATTTCAGGTCGCGCCAAGGCTCAATGCCGTCGGAAGAATAGAACAGGCCGATCCCGCCGTCCATCTGCTGATGACCGAAGATCAGTTTGAAGCGGAGGAACTGGCTTCGGATATTGACCGGCTGAATAAAGAGCGGCAGAAAATGGTGAAAACCATGACCGAAGAGGCTGTTGAAATGGTTCAGCAGCAAGGCGGAAACCCGTCTGCCATTGTAGTGGCAAAAGCCGGCTGGAACCCGGGAGTCGTCGGTATTGTCGCATCGAAGCTGGCTGAACGTTTTTACCGGCCCGCTGTTGTGCTTGGGATAGATGAGGAGCAGGGAATCGCTAAAGGGTCGGCGCGAAGCATCAGAGGCTTCAACCTGTTTACGAGCCTTTCACAGTGCAGAGACATTCTTCCTCATTTCGGCGGGCATCCGATGGCGGCAGGAATGACGTTGAAGGCTGAAGATGTGGCGGAATTAAGGGACAGGCTGAATCAAATGGCTGAAGAAACCCTTACGGAAGAGGATTTTATTCCCGTTCAGGAGGTTGATCTTGTCTGCGGCGTTGAAGACATAACCGTTGAAAGCATTACAGAATTGAATATGCTGTCGCCGTTCGGCATGCTTAACCCTAAACCGCATGTGATGGTGAAAAATGCGGTGCTTGATGATGTGCGCCTGATCGGAGCGAATAAAAACCACGTGAAAATGACGGTAAAAAGTGATTCCGCCGTCCTTGACTGCGTCGGCTTTAACAAAGGAGAGCTTGAAGCCGGAGTTGTCCCCGGATCAACGATTTCCATTGTCGGCGAGATGTCTATTAATGAATGGAACAACAGAAAGAAGCCCCAGCTGATGATTAAAGACGCTGCGGTGCCGGAATGGCAGCTTTTTGATATCAGGGGCAAGCGGACGTGGGAAGACACGGTCACCGCGCTGCCGAAGGAAAAACGGGTGCTCATCAGCTTTAACGAAAAAACCGCTCAGAAGCTCCATGCAAAAGAGCTGTCGGGCGAGCTGGCCGGTATCACTTCGGAATCCGAGGCGGAAGCTCTCCAGCTTGACGGAAAATATGCCGTTTTTCTGGATGTGCCGCCGTCAGCGGATCGCCTGCAGCATTTGCTTGACGGAAAGAAGCCGGAACGGATTTATTTTGTTTTTATCAATCATGAAGAACATTTCCTGTCCTCATTTCCATCGCGGAATGATTTCAAGTGGTTTTACGCATTTCTCTTGAAAAGGGGCGCTTTTGACTTCGGCAAGCATGGTTCAGAGCTTGCGAGACACAGAGGATGGTCAATTGACACAATCAATTTCATGACAAAGGTGTTTTTTGATCTCGGTTTTGTTAAAATAGAAGATGGTGTGCTGTCTGTCGTGAGCGGCGCGAAAAAACGCGACCTGGCAGATTCGCAAACCTATCAGGTAAAACAGCAGCTGATGGAATTAGACCAGAAGCTCAATTATTCCGCAGCCCATGAGCTGAAGGAATGGCTGAATAAGCTGATGAACCAAGGTTCAGAAGCTTATGAAAGTACGAGGAGGACATAGAACAGATGGATCTTAAAAAATACGTAACAATTGTGCCCGATTACCCGAAAGAAGGCGTACAATTTAAAGATATTACGACATTGATGGACAAAGGCGACGTATACCGTTACGCCACTGACCAAATTGTTGAATATGCAAAAGAAAAAGAAATTGATTTAGTTGTCGGGCCTGAAGCGCGCGGCTTTATTATCGGCTGTCCGGTTGCATACGCTCTCGGAGTGGGCTTTGCGCCGGTTCGGAAAGAAGGAAAACTTCCGCGTGAGGTCATTAAAGTCGATTACGGTTTGGAGTACGGAAAAGACGTACTGACGATTCATAAAGATGCAATTCTGCCGGGACAGCGCGTGCTGATTACTGATGACTTGCTTGCAACAGGCGGCACGATCGAAGCAACAATTAAGCTGGTCGAAGAACTGGGCGGCGTTGTAGCCGGTATTGCGTTCTTAATCGAGCTTTCTTACCTTGACGGCAGAGACAAGCTTGACGATTACGATATTTTAACATTAATGAAATATTAACCGCATATGGAAAAAAGCACTCGTGTCAGGGTGCTTTTTTCCTATTATTTCATCATCCTGACAGATTCTTTAGGTGTTTTGAACTTCTGCCCTTTACATCTCTCGTTTTTTTCTTGATAATAAACTAATACAGTTTACATTTAAAAAAGGTGATTCCATGGCGAACGAACAAGTATTGACTGCCGAGCAAGTAATAGATAAAGCGCGCACTTATCTGCCGGAGGAGCAGATTGCGTTTGTTGAGAAAGCTTACCTGTATGCGCAAAACGCGCATCGCGAACAGTACCGCAAATCAGGTGAGCCGTACATCATTCATCCGATTCAGGTGGCGGGGATCCTCGTCGATCTGGAAATGGACCCTTCCACAATTGCGGGCGGATTTCTGCATGATGTGGTAGAGGACACGGATGTCACCCTCGACGACCTGAAGGAAGCATTTTCTGAAGAAGTGGCGATGCTTGTCGACGGCGTGACGAAGCTCGGTAAAATTAAGTATAAATCTCAAGAGGAGCAGCAGGCGGAAAACCATCGAAAAATGTTTGTCGCTATGGCTCAGGATATCAGAGTCATATTGATCAAGCTGGCGGATCGCCTTCACAATATGCGGACGTTAAAGCATCTTCCGCAGGAAAAGCAGCGGAGAATTTCAAATGAGACGCTGGAAATTTTCGCTCCGCTGGCCCATCGGCTCGGGATTTCTAAAATCAAATGGGAGCTGGAAGACACCGCTCTCCGTTATTTGAATCCTCAGCAATATTACAGAATCGTCAACCTCATGAAGAAAAAGCGCGCGGAACGCGAACTTTATGTCGAAGAGGTTGTCAATGAAGTGAAAAAACGCGTCGAAGAAGTGAATATCAAAGCGGACTTTTCAGGACGTCCGAAGCACATCTACAGCATTTACCGCAAGATGGCGCTGCAAAATAAACAGTTCAATGAAATATATGATCTGCTCGCCGTCCGTATTCTTGTCGGAAGCATTAAAGACTGCTACGCCGTCCTCGGCATTATTCATACGTGCTGGAAGCCGATGCCGGGCAGATTCAAAGATTATATTGCGATGCCTAAGCCGAATATGTATCAGTCGCTGCATACGACCGTAATCGGGCCTAAAGGCGATCCGCTGGAAGTGCAGATCAGAACGTTTGAGATGCATGAGATCGCTGAATACGGGGTGGCCGCACACTGGGCATATAAAGAAGGCAAGGCTGCAAACGAAGAAGCGACATTTGAGAAAAAACTGTCCTGGTTCCGTGAAATTCTGGAATTCCAAAACGAGTCTACCGATGCGGAAGAATTTATGGAATCGCTGAAAATCGATCTGTTTTCTGACATGGTATACGTATTTACGCCAAAAGGCGATGTCATTGAACTGCCGTCAGGCTCTGTGCCGATTGATTTTTCCTACAGGATCCACTCGGAGATCGGCAACAAAACAATCGGGGCGAAAGTGAACGGAAAAATGGTGACGCTTGACCATAAGCTCCGGACGGGCGACATCGTCGAGATTCTGACGTCCAAGCATTCATACGGTCCGAGCCAAGACTGGGTCAAACTGGCGCAGACGTCCCAGGCGAAACACAAAATCCGCCAATTCTTTAAGAAACAGCGCCGTGAAGAAAACGTCGAAAAAGGCCGTGAGCTTGTCGAGAAAGAAATTAAAAATCTTGATTTTGAAGTGAAAGATGTTTTAACACTCGAAAATCTTCAAAAAGTTGCCGACAAGTTCAATTTCTCAAATGAAGAGGATATGTACGCGGCGGTCGGGTATAACGGCATTACCGCTCTTCAGGTGGCCAACAGGCTCACCGAAAAAGAACGGAAGCTGCGTGACCAGGAAGAGCAGGAAAAAATCGTTCAGGAAGTCACTTCCGAGCCGAAACATTATCCGCAAGGGAGAAAACGGGAAGCGGGTGTGCGCGTAAAAGGCATTGACAACCTTCTCGTCCGCTTGTCGAAATGCTGCAACCCGGTGCCGGGCGACCATATCGTCGGTTTTATTACAAAAGGGCGCGGTGTATCCGTTCACCGTGATGACTGTCCGAACGTCAAAACGAATGAAGCGCAGGAACGTCTGATCCCCGTTGAATGGGAGCATGAATCACAGGTTCAAAGACGCAAAGAATATAACGTTGAGATTGAGATTTTGGGGTATGACCGTCTCGGGCTTTTAAATGAGGTGCTCCAAGCCGTAAATGAAACGAAAACCAACATCTCCTCTGTCTCCGGCAAATCCGACCGCAATAAAGTCGCTACGATTCATATGGCGATTTTTATTCAAAACATCAATCATCTGCATAAAGTGGTCGAGCGGATTAAGCAGATCAGAGACATCTATTCAGTCCGCCGGGTAATGAACTAAAAGGAGCTTGCTATGAAATTAGTTGTTCAGCGTGTAACAGAAGCGAGTGTGACGGTTGACGGCGCTGTTGCCGGCCGGATCGGACCCGGTATTATGGCGCTTGTCGGCATCACTCATGAAGATACAGAAGAAGATGCCGCTTACTTGGCGGATAAAATCGTGAATCTTCGGATTTTTGATGATGAAAGCGGCAAGATGAATTTATCGCTTTTGGATACGGGCGGGGAGATTTTATCCGTTTCACAGTTTACGCTTTACGGCGAAACGAAGAAAGGGAGACGCCCGAATTTTATGAATGCGGCTAAACCGGATCAGGCTGTGCTCCTTTATGAAAAGTGGAACGAACTCCTTCGGGAAAAAGGAGTCAAAGTGGAAACCGGAATATTCGGAGCCATGATGGATGTTCAGCTGACGAATTCCGGGCCGATTACATTGATTATGGATTCTAAACAATAAAAAAGCTGCCGTTCGGCAGCTTTTTTTTATGATTGAAAATAATGTTCCAATCCGCTTTCAATTCCGTCTGTCACTTTTTCCTGATAAGAGCCGCTATGTATGATTGTTTCTTCTTGCGGTTGACTGAGATAGCCGAGCTCATACAGCATGGCAGGCCGTTTATTTTCCCTCAGGACGTAATAATCGCCAAACAGAACGCCGCGATCCGGGATAGGGGAACGCTTCACTACTTCAGAATGGACGTCTGAGGCAAGCTGGCGATCCTTAGACGGACTGTAATAATAAGCCGTGCTTCCCCGTGTTGACGTATCGGCATAGCTGTCATAGTGAATGCTGATAAAGGCATCCGCATTCCGGTAATGAGAGGTTGAAACCCTGGCCTGCAGGCTGATAAAAGTATCATCCTGTCTGGTGATATACACGTTTGCACCGGCCGCCCGCAGTTTTTGGGCCAGCAGCTTAGCGGTTTTAATGGTTACGTTTTTCTCAAACTTTCCGGAGTAGCCGATCGTTCCGCTGTCTTTTCCTCCGTGTCCGGGATCAACGACGATCGTTTTGTTTTTAAGTGAGCCGCTGCCGCCTGACGTGTCGGGAGAAGGTGCTTCACCTGTTTCCTCACCGCTTTTTGACGTTTGTACGACCCAGTTTGCCACATATGCGGTTTGTCCGTTTTCAAGCCGGACTTCATACCATTTGCCGCTTGAGCCGACAATCGGGTAGGCTGCGCCTTTATCTGCTCTTTTTACGATAGAAGCGGAAGTCGAGGCCGAGCTCCTTAAGTTGGTGCCGCCGTAAACAATATACGCTTTTTTCGAGGAGCCTGAGCCCGCAGAACCGTCTCCCGAGCCGGATGCGCTGTCCGATGAGTCAGAATCCTTTATGATGTAGTGGCTTGCTGCCCAGCCTTTTTGCCCGTTTGCTTCAATTTTCAGCCAGCCGTGGTCTTCACTTAAGATGGAAACCTTTGTTCCGCGTGATAATTTAGTCATAATCGCTGAATCATGTGACGCTGCACTTCTGACATTCAATGAAGAAACGCCGACAGTCCCGTTTTTTGACCCGCTTCGGGCCGAAGTTGCTTTCGTATCCGATCCGCCGCTGTCCGCGGTGACGTATTCGGAAGAAACCCATCCGGTTGTGCCTTGATAAGAAATGTTCACCCATCCGCTGTTCTTGTCAAGCACGGATGCATGTGCGCCTTGCGGAAGTTTGCCGATGACTTCATATGATGTCCCCGGGCCTTTTCTGATGCGGAGGTCAGGATCGGTGGAAGTGACCGTTCCGCTTGTTGCGGATGAATGGTCTGCTCCTCCGGCTGTTTTTGATATCAGCCAGGAAACGACCCATCCGGTTTTACCGGGGCTCAGCTGAAGCTGCACCCAGTCTCCCTCTTCTTTAGCGATCGGGTATCTTTCCCCTTTTTTTACTTCAGCCTTAATTCCATAGCTCAGGCCGGGACCGCCTCTGACATTGATCTTGTCTGTCGCGATGACCGCTTCTCCCTCTGCGGCGATTGCGGTGTGGAATGACGGAAGAAGCGCTGTGATGATGACGCCGCATAAAATAAGAGCAAGAGTTCTCTTCTTCATGGCTGTCCTCCTTTCTGAACTAACTAAAATACATTCTTGTATAATATCGTATTTTCCTTGCTGAATGTTAAATAAAAATAAAATGGTTTGTTTATACTAGTCATAAATACAGCGAAAAGGTGTGCAAATCATGAAATATCAACCAAAAATGGGACGCGCGCTGCACGATGCGGAAGGAAATCTGCACTTCAGTGATCAGAGCGATAGAGAAAAGGCGGGTTTTCTTGAAGAGACGGCGACGGAGTTCGGTCTTTTATCGAAAGATGCGGTCGCAAGGAAAAACAGACGGAATAAAACTTGACAGGGGAGTGCAATCCCATTATTATAATAGAAATTGATGTACATAAGTCATGATAACGATTTTGAACCGATAATGGAGAAGAGTAGGTCAGAATGCATGGAGAAGAGAGGAACCGTCCCGGGCTGAAAGCGGATCCGCACTGCATCTTTCTCGAAACAACACTCCGGAGGTTCCCTGCTGAACGCTTTTGTAAGTCATTAGGCAGCGGACGTGAACCTGCGTTAAAGGTCAGAGCGGGGATGCTTCGGCATTCCAACTAGGGTGGCACCACGGGTATAACTCTCGTCCCTACTATACATGTATAGTAGGAGCGGGAGTTTTTTTATTTGAAGAAAGACATTAAGGAGGCCTGTAACATGGCATATCACATTCCAAGAGGCACACAGGACATACTGCCGGGTGAATCAGACAGATGGCAGTTCGTCGAACAAATTATGAGGGAGACGTGCCGCACTTATCAATATAAAGAAATCCGCACGCCGATCTTCGAACATACGGAATTGTTCGCAAGAGGCGTCGGTGAGTCTACAGATATCGTGCAGAAAGAAATGTACACGTTTGAAGACCGTAAAGGGAGAAGCCTGACGCTTCGGCCGGAAGGAACAGCCGCCGCAGTCCGCGCGTTCAATGAAAATAAATTATTTGCGAACCCGGTGCAGCCGACGAAGCTTTATTATGTCGGACCGATGTTCCGTTACGAACGTCCGCAGACGGGGCGTTTCCGCCAATTCTATCAATTCGGAATTGAAGCGATCGGCTCCAAAGATCCGGCCGTGGATGCAGAAGTCATTGCGCTTGCGATGAGTATTTACCGTAAAGCCGGTTTGAAACATGTCAAGCTTGTGCTGAACAGCCTTGGTGACCAGGACAGCCGCAAATCCTACCGGGAGGCGCTCGTCAAACATTTTGAACCGCGCATCGGAGAGTTTTGCTCAGACTGCCAGTCGCGCCTGCACACAAACCCGCTCAGAATTCTTGACTGCAAGAAAGACAGAGAGCATGAACTGATGAAAACGGCTCCGTCCATTCTTGATTACTTAAATGAAGAATCAGCCGCTTATTTTGAAAAAGTAAAACAATACTTAAACGATCTCGGCATCCCGTTCGAAATAGATCCGAACCTTGTCAGAGGGCTTGATTATTATAACCATACCGCTTTTGAAATTATGAGCAATGCCGAAGGATTCGGAGCGATTACAACACTTGCCGGCGGGGGCCGCTATGACGGGCTTGTTGAACAGATCGGCGGACCTGAAGCGCCGGGTATCGGATTTGCGATGAGCATCGAACGTCTGCTGGCAGCCATTGACGCTGAGAAAACAGAGCTTCCCGTCAATCAGGGGATTGACTGCTACATCGTGACGCTCGGAGAAAAAGCGAAGGATTATTCCGTTTCCCTCGTGTACAAACTGAGAGAAGCGGGCATCTCAAGTGAAATCGATTATGAAAATAAAAAGATGAAGGGCCAATTTAAAACGGCTGACCGCCTCGGCGCACGTTTTATTGCGATTTTAGGGGAAGATGAGCTTGCCCAAAATAAAATCAATGTAAAAGATGCGGAAACAGGAGAGCAGCGTGAAGTGGTGTTAGACGAGCTGATACAAGTGTTAAAGGCAGATCAAAAGCAGTGAAGGAGAGGAACGCTATGTTTGGAAAAACATATTATTGTGGCGAGATAACTGAAAAAGCGATTGGCGAAACCGTCAAACTGAAAGGATGGGTGCAGAAGCGGCGCGATCTCGGCGGCTTGATTTTCATTGATTTGCGCGACCGCTCGGGTATTGTGCAAGTCGTGTTCAACCCTGACGTATCGAAGGAAGCCCTTGCCGCAGCGGAAGCAATCAGAAACGAATATGTGCTTGATATCGAAGGCACTGTTTCTGCCCGTGAAGAAGGCACGGTGAATCCCAACCTGAAAACCGGTAAAATTGAAATCAAAGCTGAAACGGTGACGGTGCTCAGTACGGCGAAAACGCCTCCGTTTCCGATCAGTGACCAGGCGGCTGACGTTTCTGAAGACGTCCGGTTAAAACACCGCTATTTGGATTTGCGCCGCCCGGCGATGTTTCAAACATTGCAAATGCGCCACCAAGTCACAAAATCCATCCGCCATTTCTTGGATGAAAACGGATTTCTTGATATTGAAACACCGATTTTAACAAAAAGCTCTCCCGAAGGCGCCCGTGATTACTTAGTGCCGAGCCGGGTGCATGAAGGAGAATTTTACGCCCTTCCGCAATCGCCGCAGATTTTTAAACAGCTTCTGATGGTGTCGGGCTTTGAACGGTATTATCAAGTGGCCCGCTGCTTCCGCGATGAAGACTTGCGTGCCGACCGCCAGCCGGAATTTACGCAGATTGATATCGAAATGTCCTTTATGAGTCAAGAGGACATCATGGCTCTGGCGGAAGAGATGATGGCGAAAGTCATGCTTGAAACAAAAGGTGTTGAAGTACCGCTTCCGCTTCCGCGAATGACATATGAAGAAGCGATGAACAGCTACGGTTCCGACAAGCCTGACACCCGCTTCGGCATGCTGCTGACGGACGTGTCAGACATAGTGAAAGATACTGAATTTAAGGTGTTCTCATCAGCCGTGGCAAACGGCGGCGTTGTAAAAGCGATCAATGTCAAAGGCGCTGCCGGCGACTATTCCAGAAAAGATATCGATGCGCTCGGCGTTTTTGCCGGAAATTACGGCGCGAAAGGTCTCGCCTGGGTGAAAGTTGAAGCTGACGGTGTAAAAGGCCCGATTGCGAAATTCTTTGATGAAGAGAAGCAGGCAAAACTGGCTGAAGCGCTTGATGCTTCTGAAGGCGATCTGCTCCTGTTCGGCGCTGATAAGTTTGAGGTTGTGGCCCAATCCCTCGGCGCGCTTCGCTTAAAGCTCGGCAAAGAACGCGGCCTGATTGACGAAAGCCTCTTCAACTTCCTGTGGGTTGTGGACTGGCCGTTACTGGAGCATGACGAGGAGGAAGGCCGTTTCTATGCGGCTCACCATCCGTTTACAATGCCTGTGCGTGAAGATCTTGACCTGATTGAAACGGCGCCTGAAGATATGAAAGCGCAGGCTTACGACCTTGTCTTAAACGGCTATGAACTCGGCGGAGGCTCAATCCGTATTTTTGAAAAAGACGTTCAGGAAAAAATGTTCGGGCTTCTCGGCTTTACAAAAGAAGAAGCGGTGGAGGAGTTCGGATACCTTCTTGAAGCCTTTGAATACGGCGCCCCTCCGCACGGCGGAATCGCGCTCGGCTTAGACCGATTGGTTATGCTTCTTGCAGGACGCACAAACTTAAGAGATACGATTGCTTTCCCGAAAACGGCAAGCGCAAGCTGCCTTCTTACGGAAGCGCCCGGCGAAGTGAGCGACGCCCAGCTTGAAGAACTTCACCTTTCTGTCAAAAGAAAAGTGAAACAGTAAAGATCAGCAGTTTGTTTCTTGAAAATCAAAATCTGCTGTGATATGATTTTGACAAGTTAAATAAAGTCCTGATGTGTTAGTTGTACACCTAGTTTTGACCGAACATTTTTTTGATTTGGGAGCCCGCATTTTTAAATGGCGTACATGCCTCTTTTCATTCGTTAAGAGGACTTACAAGATTTAAAAAAGGGCACCCACCTGCTGAGAGCGGGTTCAAAACGAAGGAAAGCTGCAACGGCACAATTGGGACTTTATTTTTTGTGCGCTAAAACCAGCGGCTTTTTGACAAGCCGAGTTTATAAAACCAGAATGTGGAGTGAGGTTCTTGTTACATCAGTTTTCCAGAAATGAGCTAGCGATTGGAAAAGAAGGGCTGGACACGTTAAAAAACAGCACGGTGGCCGTTCTCGGCGTCGGCGGAGTCGGTTCATTCGCAGCCGAAGCATTGGCGAGGTCCGGAGTGGGGCGGATCGTGCTTGTCGATAAAGATGATGTTGACATTACAAACGTAAACCGCCAGCTGCATGCGCTCTTGTCGACGGTGGGACAGCCGAAAACAGACTTGATGAAAGCGCGGATCGCGGATATTAATCCGGATTGCGATGTCGTCGCCTTAAAAATGTTTTATACAGAAGAGACATATGAGCAGTTCTTTGAGCATCCGCTTGATTACGTCATTGACGCGTCGGATACGATTCATTATAAAATTCATCTGATGAAAGAATGTCTGAAACGGAATGTTCCGCTGATTTCAAGCATGGGAGCGGCGAATAAAACAGACCCGACACGCTTTCAGATTGCTGATATTTCAAAAACCCATACCGATCCGATTGCCAAAGTCGTCCGCACAAGGCTTCGCAAAGAGGGCATTAAAAAAGGCGTACAGGTCATTTTTTCTGATGAAAGCCCGATCGTCATCCGTGAGGACGTCAGAAAAGAAGTCGGGAATGATGAAGCGAAAATCCGCAAAGCGCAAATGCCGCCGTCTTCCAACGCCTGGGTTCCGTCAGTGGCCGGTCTGATTATGGGCGGACATGTTGTCATGGAGCTCTTAAAGGACATCGACATTAAACGGGTTAAAGATAAATAAAAAGAAAAACAGCCTTCTTCAGGAAAGGCTGTTTTTTTTATTTGAATCCGCCGTTTACACGAAAGATTTTGGCCGGTATCAAAAAAGACAAGAACACATAGGGTGTCCTTGTCCGGTTATTTTTTCTGCTTCATCAGTTTTTCATACACTTGCTTTATGGCGGCTTCAAATTTCCCCGTTTGTTTCGGTTTATAGTATTGCTTGTTTTTTAACGGATCAGGCAAATATTGCTGTTCGACCCATCCGTTCTCGAAATCGTGAGGATATTGATAGCCGATCCCGCGTCCGAGCTCTTGGGCCCCTTTATAGTGGGCGTCTTTTAAATGTTTCGGCACATCGCCGATTTTACCCGTCCTGATGTCTTTGAGCGCCTCATCAACGGCTGAGATGGCGGAGTTTGATTTTGGCGAGAGGCATAATTCGATTACCGCATTGGCCAGCGGAATTCTCGCTTCCGGAAAGCCGATCCGTTCTGCGGTCTGAATCGCGCTCAGCACCCGGGGGCCTGCCTGCGGGCTTGCGAGGCCGATATCTTCATAGGCGATCACGAGAAGTCTTCTTGATATGCTTTCAAGGTCGCCGGCTTCGATCAGACGGGCCAGATAATGAAGGGCGGCGTTTGCGTCCGAGCCTCGGATCGATTTTTGGAAGGCGGATAAGACGTCATAATGCGCATCGCCGTTTTTATCATGAGTATAGCTTTTTTTCTGCAGACATTCTTCCGCCGTCTCCCGTGTAATCCGGATCGTGCCGTCGCTTGATTCCTTTGTGGAGAGCACGGCAAGCTCAAGTGCGTTCAAAGCGGAGCGGACGTCTCCTCCGCACCCTTGCGCGAAATGATCCATCGCGTCGTCGTCCACCGAAACGCTGTAGGAACCGAGCCCCCGGTGTTCATCTGTGAGCGCTCTTTCCAATGCCTGCTTGATCAGATCGGGTGTTAACGGTTCAAGCTCAAATATCTGGGTCCGGCTTCTGATGGCCGGGTTAATGGCATGATAAGGGTTGGCGGTCGTCGCGCCGATTAAAATAATCATGCCGTTTTCTAAATAGGGCAGCAGAAAATCCTGCTTTCCCTTATCAAGCCTGTGCACTTCGTCAAGGATTAAAATGACCTGGCCTGACATTTTCGCTTCCTGTACGACAATCTCCATGTCTTTTTTATTATGAATGACGGCATTCAATTTCCTGAATGCGATGCTTGTCGATCCTGCGATCGCTGTGGCGATGGACGTTTTTCCGATGCCCGGCGGTCCGTACAGGATCATGGATGATAAGTGCTTTGCACGCACCATTCTGCCGATGATTTTATCCTCTTTGACCAAATGTTCCTGGCCGATAATGTCTTCGATATTGGCAGGCCGCATCCGATACGCCAATGGTTTCATGAACATCTCTCCTTACATATACAGGGTAACGGAAAACGGACGATTAGAAAAGCGAATTGCGGCGGGCCCCGTGTTTCAATGAAAATTAGGATAAGTTATGTTATAATAACAGTTGGTCTATAAGATACTAAACAGATTATTCATATCCATTTACTTGTATAAATTAACAATTAGAATTGACTGGGGTGTTCATATTGAAAATATCGACAAAGGGAAGATACGGGCTCACCATTATGATTGAATTGGCGAAAAAGCACGGAGACGGTCCGACGTCGCTCAAAAGCATCGCCCAAACAAACAGCCTTTCTGAGCATTACTTGGAACAGCTTGTATCACCGCTCAGAAACGCCGGACTCGTAAAAAGCATCAGAGGCGCTTACGGGGGTTACGTGCTCGGGGGCCAGCCTGAAGAGATAACGGCCGGAGATATTATCAGAGTGCTGGAAGGGCCGATCAGCCCGGTAGAAGTGCTTGAGGATGAAGAGCCTGCCAAGCGGGAGTTATGGATCCGCATCCGCGACGCTGTAAAAGACGTGCTGGACAGCACGACGTTAGAAGACCTTGCGAGCTACACGGACGGCGAGCAGGAAGCTTATATGTTCTATATTTAAACCAGAGGTGTACAGACAATGGAACGGATTTATTTAGATCATGCCGCGACTTCCCCGATGGATGAGCGTGTGCTCGAAGAGATGAAGCCCCATTTCTTCGGCAGTTTCGGCAACCCGTCAAGCATTCATTCATTCGGGAGAGAATCCCGGAAATGGGTCGATGAAGCGAGAGCGGACATCGCGCGCGAAATCAGTGCGAAAGAACAGGAAATTATTTTCACAAGCGGCGGCACGGAGGCTGATAATTTAGCGATTTTCGGAACGGCTGCCGCCCGGAAGAATGAAGGTAAGCATATCATTACGACCGCTATTGAGCATCATGCTGTATTGCAAGCCTGCGAAAAGCTGGAAGAAGACGGCTTTGAGGTGACATACCTCATCCCCGGCCCTTCAGGACGGATCAGTGCAAATCAGGTGAAAGAAGCGCTCCGTGATGATACAATCCTTGTTACCGTCATGTATGGCAATAACGAAGTCGGTACCATTCAGCCGATTGACGAAATCGGAGAGCTGTTAAGCGGGCATCAGGCCTATTTTCACACAGATGCCGTCCAGGCATTCGGTTATATGCCGATTGACGTGAAAAAAAGCAGAATTGACATGCTGTCTGTTTCCGGTCACAAGCTTAACGGGCCTAAAGGGACAGGCTTTTTATATGTAAATCAAGAGGTGAAGCTGTCACCGATTCTTCTCGGGGGAGAGCAGGAACGAAAGCGCCGCGCGGGGACGGAAAATGTACCGGGCATCGCCGGCTTAAAAGAAGCGGTCGTCCTTTCAAACCGTGAGAGGGAAGAGAAAACAGCGAAGTATAAGGAGTTTAAGAACATCATCATGAGCACGCTGGAAAAATCCGGCGTCACAGCGGAGGTGAACGGAGATGCCGAGAAATGCCTGCCTCATATTTTAAACCTTTACTTTCCCGGTGTGCCGGTGGAAGCGCTGCTGGTCAATCTTGACATGGAAGGCGTTGCCGTCTCCAGCGGATCTGCTTGTACGGCAGGATCCGTTCTTCCGTCCCATGTGCTTACGGCCATGTTCGGAAGTGAGAGCGGCAGGCTGACTTCGTCAATCCGCCTCAGCTTCGGCCTCGGCAATACGGCGGAACAAATCGAAACAGCCGCCGAAAAGCTTGCCGCCGTCGTTAAACGGCTTGCTTAAAACGGCGGACTTACGTTTTTAATGGAGTGAATGCAAATGGAAAAACGGCCGGAGGATACAAGAGTCGTAGTCGGCATGTCCGGCGGCGTGGACTCTTCCGTGGCGGCCCTTCTGCTGAAGGAGCAGGGCTACGATGTAATCGGAATCTTTATGAAAAACTGGGATGATACGGACGAAAATGGTTTTTGCACGGCGACGGAAGATTATGAAGACGTCATCCGGGTCTGCAACCAGATCGGAATTCCGTATTATGCCGTCAATTTTGAGAAGCAATATTGGGAAAAGGTATTTCAATATTTCCTTGATGAATATAAAGCCGGAAGAACCCCCAATCCGGATGTCATGTGCAATAAAGAAATTAAGTTTAAGGCTTTCTTGGATCATGCTCTGTCACTCGGCGCGGATTATCTTGCGACGGGCCATTACGCCCGCGTGGACAGAAGCGCAGGTACAGTGCGCATGCTCCGCGGTCTGGATGAAAACAAGGACCAGACTTATTTTCTGAATCAGCTCAATCAGGAACAGCTCAGCAAAGTCATGTTCCCGATCGGTGATCTGCAAAAAAGCCGCGTGCGGGAAATCGCCAAAGAAGCGGAACTTGCGACAGCTGCGAAAAAAGACAGCACGGGAATCTGCTTTATCGGTGAACGCAACTTCAAAACGTTTCTCAGCCAATATCTCCCCGCTCAGCCGGGCGATATGATGACAATGGACGGAGAAGTAAAAGGGCGTCATGACGGTCTGATGTATTATACTATCGGACAGCGCCACGGTCTTGGAATCGGCGGAAGCGGCGAGCCGTGGTTCGCCGTCGGTAAAGATCTTGAAAAAAACATTTTGTATGTTGATCAAGGGTTCCATAATCCGCTTCTGTATTCTGATAAGATCACGGCGACAAATGTCAGCTGGACGCGTCCCGGTCTGATGGACGGCGGCGAAATGACATGCACGGCGAAATTCCGCTACCGTCAGGAAGATCACAAAGTAACGGTGAAAATGACGGGTGATGATGAAGCGGAAGTCATTTTTGACGGGCAGGTACGCGCCGTTACGCCGGGACAAGCCGTCGTTTTTTATGACGGAGAAGAGTGCCTCGGCGGCGGAACGATAGATGACGTTTCTAAAGACGGAACAAAACTGTGGTACGTATAACACATGTAAAAAACCTCAACTCGCATGTTGGGGTTTTTTAGCGAAAGGAAGTTAAAAATGGATTATAATAAAATCGGGATTGACGCCATGCAGGAGGGCGATTTTGAAAAAGCGGCGGAGGCTTTTACGAAAGCGATTGAGGAAAACGGCCAAGATCCGGTGCCGTATATCAACTTCGCAAATCTGCTTTCTTCTGTGAACGAACTCGAACGGGCGCTTGCATTCTATAACAGAGCGCTTGAATTGGACAATTCGGCGGCAGCCGCTTATTACGGTGCGGGAAACGTATATGTGATGAAAGAATCGTTTTCCGAAGCGAAGGATATGTTTGAAAAAGCGCTTCGCTCCGGAATGGAAAACGGAGATTTGTTTTATATGCTGGGGACCGTTCTCGTTAAATTAGAGCGGCCGAAGCTTGCACTGCCGTATTTGCAGCGTGCCGTTGAATTAAACGAAAATGACACGGAAGCACGCTTCCAGTTCGGAATGTGCCTCGCAAATGAAGAAATGCTGGATGAAGCTCTGGCGCAGTTTGAGACGGTGATCGAGCAGGACCCAAGCCACGCGGACGCATTTTATAATGCCGGGGTCGCTTACGCGTACAAAGAAAATCGTGAAAAGGCGCTTGAGATGCTGGAAGGCGCAATCGGCATACAGCCTGATCATATGCTTGCGCTTCATGCGAAACAGCTTATCACCCAGTCATAACAAAAGGAGGGAAGGCTCGTGGATCAGCTGAACATCGAAGAACAGCCGTATGTAAAAGGCGTCATTCATACGGTCATTTATCATAATGACACCAACCTGTATACAGTGCTGAAAGTCAAGGTTGCAGAAACGTCTGAGGCGATCGAAGACAAGGTCGTATCCGTAACGGGCTACTTCCCTCTGCTGCAAGAAGATGAGACCTACACATTTTACGGAAAAACCGCCACGCATCCTAAGTTCGGCCTGCAATTTCAGGCTGAACACTTTAAAAAAGAAATTCCGACCACAAAAGAAGGGATCATTCACTACTTATCAAGTGATCTGTTTGAAGGAATCGGAAAAAAAACGGCGGAAGAAATCGTCAAAAAGCTCGGAGACGGCGCGCTCAATAAAATTCTGACGGATGCGTCGGTGCTTTACGATGTGCCGAAAATGTCGAAAAAGAAAGCGGATAAGCTTGCCGGAGAGCTGCAGCGGCATCAGGGGCTTGAGCAGATTATGATCTCTCTGAACCAATACGGTTTCGGGCCCCAGCTATCCATGAAAATATATCAGGCCTACGAAACGGAAACACTGGAGAAAATTCAGGAAAATCCTTATCAGCTTGTAAAAGACGTTGAAGGCATCGGCTTTGTGAAAGCTGACGAGCTGGGCGGAAAAATGGGTCTGTCAGGAAACCACCCGGAGCGGATCAAAGCGGCTATCTTATATACAATTGAATCGACCTGTCTTTCAGAGGGCCACACGTACATAGAAACAAAGCAGCTGATAATCAATACGCAAACGCTCCTGAATCAGTCCGCTGAAGGCGGCCGCGTCACGGAAATGGATGCGGCTGACGGCATCATCGCCCTCGGGGAGAGTAAGGATATCGTCATTGAAGGAGAACGCTGCTATTTTCCGTCCTTGTTTTACGCCGAACAAAATGTCGCAAAACGCGTGCTCGACATTGCGGCTCAGACGGAGTATGCCGATCAATTTCCTGAATCGGAATTTCTGCTTGCACTCGGTGAACTGGAAGAACGGATGAATGTTCAATACGCACCAAGCCAAAAGGATGCCATTCAAAAAGCGCTGTCTTCACCGATGCTTTTACTGACCGGAGGACCTGGGACGGGGAAAACGACCGTTATTAAAGGAATCGTGGAATTATACAGTGAACTGCACGGAGTATCACTTGACCCCGGTGATTATAAAAAAGACGAGGCGTTCCCGGTGCTGCTTGCCGCGCCGACCGGAAGAGCCGCAAAACGGATGAGCGAATCTACGGGTCTGCCGGCTGTTACGATTCACAGGCTGCTTGGCTGGAATGGCGCTGAAGGCTTTACCTACAATGAAGATCAGCCGATTGAAGGGAAACTGATCATTATAGACGAAGCGAGTATGCTCGATATCTGGCTCGCCAGCCATTTGTTTAAGGCGCTTCCTAAGCACATTCAGCTCATTGTCGTCGGTGATGAAGACCAGCTTCCTTCAGTAGGACCGGGGCAGGTGCTCAGAGACCTTTTGGCTTCTGAGGTGCTGCCGACCGTGCGCCTGACAGATATTTACCGTCAGGCTGAAGGATCATCCATTGTGGAACTTGCGCATGATATGAAAAAAGGACTGCTTCCAAAGGGGCTGACCGCGCCGACAAAGGACCGCTCATTTATCCGCTGTAATTCTTCACAGATTAAAGAAGTCGTGGATCAGGTCGTTTCGAACGCGTTAAAAAAGGGGTATACCTCCAGGGATATTCAAGTGCTTGCCCCGATGTACAGGGGAAAAGCGGGAATTAACGAGCTGAATATGCTTCTTCAAGACATCATGAATCCGCCGAAAGAAAAAAGGCGGGAGCTGAAATTCGGTGATGTCGTCTACAGGACGGGCGATAAAATATTACAGCTTGTCAACCAGCCGGAAAACAATGTGTTTAACGGCGATATCGGCGAAATCGTATCCATTTTTTATGCCAAAGAAAATACGGAAAAAGAAGACATGGTCGTCGTCTCGTTTGACGGCAACGAAATCACCTTTACGAAAAAGGATTTCAGCCAGTTTACCCACGCTTACTGCTGTTCCATTCATAAGTCGCAGGGAAGCGAATTCCCGATTGTCGTACTGCCTGTCGTCAAAGGCTACTATCGAATGCTCAGGAGAAATCTGCTTTATACCGCCATAACAAGGGCGAAAAAATTTCTGATTCTTTGCGGAGAAGAAGAAGCGCTTGAATGGGGCGTCAAAAACAATGATGCCACCGTCAGACAGACGTCGCTTAAAAACAGGCTCACAGAGCAGACTGAAGAGATGGATGCAGAACTGGCCGCCCTGCAAAAAGAGCTGCCGTTCAGTGTATATGATGCGAACATCGGAATGGAAGGCATCACGCCGTTTGACTTTATGGAAGAAAAAGCGTAAATAAAACCCGGAGCATAAACATGCGCCGGGTTTTCGCCTGTGGAAGTCATTTCAAAGTATGCTGCCCCGCTTCTTGGCAAAACCTATACGTGTTCAACAAAAGGTGGTTGATCACACTTTGAGAACATGCCATGCAGCTGAAGGACGAACAGTATATGACGAAAACACCGGGCGCAGTCTCGGGATGATATCGGATGTATGTTTCTCTCTGGACGGCCGGTTTCTCGGTTTCGTGCTGGAGCAGAAACGCCTGTTTCACAACCGCCATCTTTTTTTAGAGGCAAGTGATATAAAAGAGATGGATCAAGAAGCCGTAGCTGCCGGTCATGCTCATTTGCAGCCTTTGCCGAAGAGCTGTTTCACCTTTGAACAGATTAAGATGCAGCCGGTGAAATCGCCTGATGGTGAAATGTTCGGTTTGCTGGAAGATGTATACTTTTGTTTGGACAGGGGCATAATCGTAGCATATGAACTCTCGGACGGCTTCTTTTCAGATCTGGCCGGCAGACGCCAAGTGCGTCGCGCCGCCGATACGCTTATTGAAGCGGGGAAAGAAGGCATCGTCCTGAACGGATAAGAGGTGTAGTCTGTGCTTGTATGTCCGAACTGCAAAAGTAAAGATATCGGCAAAATCGGCGTAAACCAATACTATTGCTGGGGCTGCTTCATTGAGCTGACGGTGGCTAAAGGCAAAATTGCGACACATCAAGTAGAGGAAGACGGCACGTTAAGCAGTCTTGATGATTTGTTTTCTGAAGACGAACGCAGTATCAATTTTTAAAGTTGAAAGGAGATACGCGCGATGGGCAGAACAATGACCTCTCTGTTGGCTTTAGGAGCTGGAGCCGTTATGTATCGTATGGCTTCTCAGTCCGATATGCTGAATAAAAAAGGTATGAAACGGATGAGAAGACGAGTCATGAAAATGTTTTAAGCAGAAAAAAGGATACTTCTCCGGAAGTATCCTTTTTACGTTTGTCTCGCTTCCAGCCGTCTGGCTGCGAGAGACAGGCAGTAATTGACCGCGAAATACATCAGGGCCGCCAGCAGAAAGATCGGGAAAAAATATCCCCCGTCAGCGCTTTGTCCGTTTAAAATCTGCGCGTTATGAATCAGTTCGGGCAGAGCGATGACGACCGCAAGTGACGTATCCTTTAATAAGGAGATAAACTGGCTCACAATCGGAGGAACCATACGCCTGAGCGCCTGCGGCATGACGACGAGAAAAAGAGTCTGCGTATACGTCAGTCCTGAAGAACGCGCCGCTTCAATCTGTCCTTTGTCAACGGATTGCAAACCGCTTCTGATGATTTCTGACAGCATGGCCGATTCAAAAATCGTCAGCGCCGTGATGGCGGCCGCGGTAATTTCCAGTTTGATCCCGATTTCCGGTAGGGCAAAAAACGTAAAGAAAATGATTAATAACAGCGGCAGGTTGCGGATGGTTTCCACAATGGCCGCTATAATGCCCGAGACGATAGGAATTTTCGCATAGCGCAAAGTGCCGGCGGCAAGCCCGAAAATAAAACTCAGGACAATGGAGATCAGCGCAACATAAAGTGTGACCAAAAAGCCGTCCCATAAAAACAGCAGATGGTCAGGTGTATAGGCGCCGCTAAAATCCATGTTTTTCACTCTCCTTCTCTAATAACTCTTTCCGAGACGTCTTTCCAAATAGTGAACCCCGATGCTGAGCGGGATCGTTACTATCAAATAAAAAAGCGCGACGAAAATATAGACATCAAACACGACAAGAGTGCTTGAGGAAACGAGATCCGCCTGATACATCAAATCGAGTCCCGCCACCACTCCGAGTATTGATGAGTTTTTGACAAGGTTGAGAAATTGGTTTCCGAGCGGGGGAATCACGATTTTTACGGCCTGAGGAAGAATGACGTATCTCATCGCCTGACTGTAGGTGAAGCCTGACGATCTGGCCGCTTCCATCTGCCCTTTGGAGACAGTCTGAATTCCGGCTCTGATGGCTTCTGCGATAAAGGCCGACGTGTATATCGTCAGCGCAATCGTTCCCGCCTGAAAGCCGTCCAGTCTCAGCCCGGCGTTCGGAAGTCCGAAATAAAAAACGAATGTGATGAGGAGAAGCGGGATGTTGCGGATAAATTCCACATACGCAGTGCCGATCCATTGAAGGGGTTTGAAAGCCATGATTCTCATGACTGCGATCAGAACGCCCAGCGCAAAGCTGCCTGCCAGCGCGATGAAGCTCGCAAGCAATGTGTGCAGGAAACCGTCCATATACATATCGAAGTTTTCCGTTAAAATTGAAAAGTTCATCTATGTCACTCCTTATAAAACGGGGATGAGCATGCCTGCTCATCCCGCGGTCCTTTCTATTTTGCCGGTTCTTCTTTAATCCATTTTTTATAGATTTTTTCGTACCTGCCGTCGGCTTTCATTTTTTTCAAAGAGGCGTTGATTTCCTTGATGAGTCCGGATTGGCCTTTTTTGACGGCGATTCCGTAAGGTTCATCGGTGAAGGTTTCGCCTGTCAGCTGATATTGTTTATTTTCATCTGCCATGCCGTATAAAATCGCATTATCAGTTGTGAGCGCATCTCCCTGTCCCGCTTTAAGCGCAGTGAACGCTTCGGCGTAATTTTCAAATTCCAGCACTGAGGCGTCAGGCGCTTTTTCTCTGATGTTTTGTGAGGAAGTAGAGCCTTTTACCGCCAATACTTTTGAGCCTTTTCCCAGGTCTTCGGTGCTTTTGATGCTGCTTCCTTTTTTGACGAGCAGGGATTGCCCGGCTTCAAAATAAACATCTGAGAAATCAACTTCTTTTTTCCGCTCATCCGTTATTGTCATCGTGGCGGTGATGGCATCGATATCGCCGTTTTGCAGCATCGGAATTCTCGTTTTTGACGTCACTTCTTTAAATTCCGCTTTCTTCTCATCCCCCAGAATATCTTTTGCGAGCTGTTTTGAGATATCAATATCGAAGCCTTCAATATCACCGGAGCTTGGGTTTTTCAGCCCGAATAACCTCGTGTCGGTTTTGACGCCGAAGATGATTTTGTCTCTGTCTTTAATAGAGGCTAACGTGTCTTTTCCCGTTCCTTTTGAATCTCCGGACGTTTCTTTCCCTCCGCAGGCGGCCAGCATAAAGACGGCCAGCAGTGATATCAACCCGAATGACAACCATTTTGTTACACGTGACATAAGCACTCCTCCGTTTCTTTTCAGTGATTTAAAATACGGCTTAAGAATAAACGCGCCCTCTCTTCACGGGGGCTTTCGTAAAATTCAGCCGGTGCAGCTTCTTCTAAGATGGCTCCGCCGTCGATAAACACGATGCGGTCCGCCACTTCTTTTGCGAATCCCATTTCATGTGTGACGACTGCCATGGTCATGCCTTCCTTTGCGAGTGTTTTCATGACATCCAGCACTTCCCCGATCATTTCCGGATCAAGCGCGGATGTGGGTTCATCAAACAGCATAATTTCGGGCTTCATCGCAAGCCCCCTGGCGATGGCGACACGCTGCTGCTGGCCGCCGGAAAGCTGTGAAGGATAAGCGTCCGCTTTTTCCGGTATACCGACTTTTTTCAAATAGTATAAGGCCGTTTCTTTTGCTTCTTCTTTTGATTGCTTAAGCACTTTGATCGGTGCGAGCATGATGTTTTGCAGAACGGTTTTGTGCGGGTACAGATGAAAATGCTGGAACACCATGCCGATATTGCGGCGGACCTTATTTATATCCGTTTTCTTGTCATGGATGGAGACGCCGTTTACCGTTAAGGCGCCTCCATCAACTGTTTCCAGCTGATTAATGCAGCGGAGAAGCGTGCTTTTTCCCGATCCTGAAGGTCCGATGATAACGACGACTTCCCCTTTTTTAATGTGCAGATTAATGTTTTTCAGCACGTGGAAATGTCCGTAGTGCTTATTTACATCCTGAAATGAAATCATGGCCATCCTCCTTAAAAAACATGAGTCATATTGACTGGACAGTTTTTGAAATCCTTTAACACATTACGATGGTTATACAGATTTTTATGAATATTATTTAGATTATTTCGTAATTTCTGATAATTATTTCCGTCAAGAGGTCTGCGTCATAAGGCGGAGTTTATGAAACGGGAATAATTCCGGCTTTCTGTCAAAAGATAAAGCAAGAGGTGAAACGTCATGCTTCAAAAACCGCTGCAGATCTTAATGTGGACGGCTGTATGTCTGCTCGTTTTGTTAACAGTGTATGTCTTTTGCATGCTCGATATGTTATGGTCTCCCATTTGGCTTGTTATAAAATCTCTCTTTATTCCTATATTCATCGCAGTATTTATTGCTTATCTTTTACTTCCGATTACTGAATGGCTTCATAGAAAAGGGATGCCTAGAACTTTAAGCCTGCTTCTGATTTATTGCCTGTTTTTCGGCGGAATCGGCTGGGGGGTTTATAAAGGGATTCCTGTTTTAATTGAACAGCTGCAGGATCTGTCTGAGAGCATTCCCGGTCTTGCCAAAAACTACAACAGCATGCTGAAGCATCTGCATAATCACACGGATCATTGGCCTGACGGCATGCACCATCGAATGGACAAAATGATTCAGCAGACAGAAACGTTTCTTGCCAGCACGATTGAAAGCACGATCAGAAGCATCCGTTTCGTGCTTGATTATATCCTGATCGCGGCGACGATTCCTTTTCTCGTGTTCTATATGGTGAAGGATATAGACGTCATGAAAAAGACAGTCTGGTATTTGACGCCGAAGTCCTGGAGAAAAAGGGGGAGTGAATTTCTGCGGGATGTGGACGACTCTCTCGGTGATTACATCCGCGGTCAGCTTCTCGTTTGTTTTTTGCTCGGGCTAATAGCCGGCGTTTCATTTTGGCTGTTCGGGCTTCCTTACCCGCTGATTTTGGGCCTTGCCATCGGGATTACGAATGTCATCCCGTATTTCGGTCCGTTTATCGGCGCTGTACCGGCGCTGCTCCTTTCGCTGGCGATTTCTGCTAAAGCCGTGATCATCGTAATCGTCACGATTTTTATTCTGCAATTTATAGAAGGAAACATTTTGAGCCCGCTTATTGTCGGGCGCAGTCTCAGAATGCACCCCGTCGTGATCATGCTGGCGCTCCTTGCCGGCGGAGAGCTCGCGGGCATTCCCGGCATGATTCTCGCTGTTCCGGCGGCAGCCGTTTTAAAAGTGACGGCCATACACTTTTTGCGGATCAGGACGGAACATTGACATTCGGGTTCTGCTTGTCTATAATTTCGAGTAGAATACATACGAATCTCGAGTGACGGATATGAGTACGCCGAAGCCCTGTTTAAGAGAGAAGCTCCGATACGCTGAAAGGAGCTTCAGCAGAAGATCGGCCGAAGCTAATCCTGAGTGCAGTTAAAGGCTGCCGCAGTCCTGCGTTACGGGATGAAAGGTGACAGGCCTTTTTCGGCCTGTAATCAGGGTGGTACCGCGAGACAGCTCTCGTCCCTGTGTGAACGCATGGTTTGCATAGGGAGAGAGCTTTTTTGCTGTCGCAAAAGAGAATTTCGGGTAGTGATAAGGAGGAATATAGATGAAACACTTAACTTCTGCTGAAGTGCGTCAAATGTTTTTAGATTTCTTTAAAGAAAAAGGCCATGCCGTTGAACCGAGCGCCTCATTGGTTCCGCATGAAGATCCGTCTTTATTATGGATCAACAGCGGCGTTGCGACGCTGAAAAAATACTTTGACGGCCGCGTTGTGCCGGAGAATCCGAGAATTGTAAACGCGCAAAAATCAATCCGAACAAATGATATTGAAAATGTGGGGAAAACGGCGCGCCACCACACGTTCTTTGAGATGCTCGGAAACTTTTCCATCGGTGATTATTTTAAAGAAGAAGCGATCACGTGGGCATGGGAGTTTTTAACGAGCGAAAAGTGGATCGGCTTTGATCCGGAGCTGCTGTCTGTAACGGTTCACCCTGAGGATGAAGAAGCTTATACGCTATGGGCGGAAAAAATCGGCGTTCCGGAAGAAAGAATCATCCGTCTGGAAGGGAACTTCTGGGATATCGGCGAAGGCCCGAGCGGACCGAATACGGAAATTTTCTATGACCGCGGCGAGAAATACGGCAATGACCCGTCAGATTCTGAATTGTATCCGGGCGGCGAAAATGATCGTTATCTTGAAGTATGGAACCTGGTATTCTCAGAGTTCAACCACAACCCGGACGGCACGTACACACCGCTTCCGAAGAAAAACATTGATACGGGCATGGGGCTTGAACGGATGGTCTCCGTGATTCAGGATGTCCCGACAAACTTTGACACTGATTTGTTTATGCCGATTATTGAAGCAACAGAGCGCATTTCCGGAGATGCTTACGGAAAGGATGCAGTGAAGGATACGGCCTTTAAAGTGATCGCCGATCATATCAGAACGGTCGCATTTGCGGTAAGCGACGGGGCGCTGCCTTCGAACGAAGGGCGCGGGTATGTACTGAGACGCCTCTTGCGCCGGGCAGTGCGATACGCGAAAACCCTCGGTATCAGCCGTCCGTTTATGTACGAGCTAGTACCGACTGTTGCAGGAATTATGGACGCTTTCTATCCGGAGGTGAAAGAAAAGCAAGAGTTTATCGCCAAAGTCATCAAAACGGAGGAAGAGCGCTTCCACGAAACATTAAACGAAGGTCTGGCCATTTTATCCGACGTGATAAAGAAAGAGAAGGAAAAAGGCAGCGGCATCATCTCCGGAAAAGACGTATTCAAACTGTACGATACGTACGGATTCCCGGTTGAATTGACGGAGGAATACGCGGAAGATGAGCAAATGACGGTTGACCATAAAGGCTTTGAAGCCGAAATGGAAAAACAGCGTGAACGGGCGAGAAATGCGCGCCAAGATGTAGGAAGCATGCAGGTTCAGGGCGGCGCGTTGCGCGATATTACCGCAGAAAGCACATTTGTCGGCTACAGTGCCGTAAAAGCTGAAGCGAAGGTGATCGAGCTTCTTCATGACGGGCAATTAATCAGCGAGGCGCATGAAGGGGATACCGTCCAAATCCTTCTTGACAAAACGCCTTTCTATGCTGAAAGCGGCGGACAGATCGGTGACAGAGGAGTGCTGAGAAGCGAGCAGGCTGTCGTAACCATTAAAGACGTGAAAAAAGCTCCGAACGGTCAGCATGTACACGAAGGCACGGTGGATAGCGGCACGATTCAAAAAGGCGCAAGCGTGACGGCTGAAGTTGAAGATCAAATGAGAAGCGGCGTGGTGAAAAACCATACGGCTACCCACCTTCTGCACCAGGCGCTGAAAGACGTTCTCGGCACACATGTCAACCAAGCGGGTTCACTCGTTACCGAAAACCGCCTGCGTTTTGACTTCTCTCATTTCGGTCAAGTGACGAAAGAAGAACTTGAACGCATTGAAGGAATCGTCAACGAAAAAATCTGGAAGAGCATTCCGGTAGTGATTGATTTGAAACCGATCAATGAAGCGAAAGAAATGGGCGCGATGGCCCTGTTCGGCGAGAAATACGGCGATATCGTCCGCGTCGTACAAGTCGGAGATTACAGCCTTGAGCTTTGCGGCGGATGCCATGTCACGAATACGGCTGAAATCGGCCTGTTTAAAATCGTATCCGAATCAGGGATCGGCGCAGGGACACGAAGAATTGAAGCCGTAACAGGAAAAGGCGCTTATCAGGAAATGAACAGCCAGCTCAGCCTTCTGCAGCATGCTGCGGACGAGCTGAAATCAAACGTAAAAGACGTACCGAAGCGAATTCAGTCTCTTCAAGCGGAGCTGAAGGAAGCGCAAAGAGAAAATGAATCATTGCTCAGCAAACTCGGCAATGTGGAAGCCGGAGCCATTCTGTCTAAAGTAAAAGACATCGGCGGCGTAAAAGTGCTGGCTGAAAAAGTAAATGCGAAAGACATGAACCACCTTCGCACTATGGTGGATGATCTGAAAGCGAAGCTCGGTTCTGCGGTCATCATTCTCGGCGCCGTGCAAAATGAGAAAGTCAACCTTTCAGCAGGCGTGACGAAAGACCTGATCGAAAAAGGCCTTCATGCCGGCAAAATGGTCAAACAAGCGGCTGAAGTCTGCGGAGGCGGAGGCGGAGGCCGTCCGGACATGGCACAGGCCGGCGGAAAGCAGCCTGAAAAATTGGAAGAGGCGCTCGCATCTGCGGTAGATTGGATAAAATCCGTTTTATAATCCTTTCAAGTAGTGTAGAATGATGATAAGATGAGGACCTCAGGCTGAACTTTGCCTGCGAATTTGGGAAAGAGGTGCAAAACGGTGAGCTCGTTTGATAAAACGATGAAATTTAATTTCTCCGATGATTCTGCTGAAACAAACGTCGAAGAAGTGCTGAATACGGTATATGATGCGCTTCAGGAAAAGGGGTACAATCCTATCAACCAGATTGTCGGATACTTGCTGTCTGGAGATCCTGCATACATTCCTAGGCATCGCGACGCCCGGAACTTAATTCGCAAACTGGAACGTGACGAATTAATTGAGGAATTGGTAAAATCCTATCTAGAACAGCATAAAGAGGCGTAAATACATTCATGAGAATATTGGGACTTGATCTTGGAACGAAAACACTCGGCGTAGCTTTAAGCGATGAAATGGGCTGGACCGCTCAAGGCATTGAGACGATAAAAATAAACGAGGCTGAAGGAGATTACGGTCTGGACCGTTTATCCGAGCTGATGAAAGACTATAATGTAGAGAAGATCGTGCTCGGTTTTCCGAAAAACATGAACGGGACGATCGGTCCGAGAGGCGAAGCCAGCCAAACATTTGCGAAACTGCTTGAAACAGCGTACAATGTCCCTGTTGTGCTGTGGGACGAGCGTCTGACGACGATGGCGGCTGAAAAAATGCTGATCGCGGCTGACGTCAGCAGGCAAAAACGAAAAAAAGTCATTGATAAAATGGCGGCTGTCATGATCCTTCAAGGATATCTGGACAGTTTAAACTAAGAGGTGAAAAAAATGGAACACGGCGAAAAACACATTACAATTGTCGATGATCAAGGCAACGAACAGCTTTGCGAAGTGCTGTTCACATTTGAAAACGACACATTCAACAAATCTTACGTACTTTATTATCCGATTGATGCTCAAGACGATGATGAAATCGAAATTCACGCTTCAAGCTTCGAACCGAACGAAAATGGTGAAGACGGCGAACTGATGCCGATTGAAACCGATGAAGAGTGGGAAATGATCGAAGAAACGCTGAACACGTTTTTAGCGGAGGAAGACGAAGAATAAAATGAACGGAAAAAGCCGGAGCGCATATGTGCTTCGGCTTTTTTTTGTAATAAATTGCCGAATGCACATGAATCATGTAGTATAAGAGCTGTTGGGAGGAAAATACTTGTATGAATATCAATCAGACTAAACATTCATTTCCGCGTAAAAACAAAAAAACGACGATAATACTGTCCTCCGTGATCGCTCTGCTTATCATCATTTGCGGTGCTTTTTTCTATGGAAAATCTCTGCTGTCTCCGGTTGACAAAGGCAGCAAAACGGCAGTCAATATTAATATTCCGAGCGGTTCTTCCGTTTCGGCAATCGCTGAAATTCTTGAGGATCAGCATGTCATCAAAAGCAAAAAAGCATTTCAGCTGTATGTGAAGTATAAAGGCGCTTCCGGATTTCAGGCGGGATTTTACCACCTGAATAAAGGAATGGATGCGGATGCGATTATCAAAAAACTGACCGCGGGATCAACGGGATATGCTTTTCAGATCTCCGTTCCTGAAGGAAAACAGCTTACGCAGATTGCGGATGCGATCGCAAAAGAAACATCATATTCAAAAGAAGAGATCATGGCGAAACTGGATGACAAAACATTCATCGGCAAACTGAAGAAACAGTTTCCTGATACGATAACGGACGCGCTTTCAAACAAGAAGCTCAAGCATCCGCTAGAAGGCTATCTGTATCCGGCCACATATCCTTTTAATGATCCGGATGCATCGCTTGACACGATTTTGACGGCAATGGTTCAGGAAACAAACACCCGTATCGAAACATATAAATCTGAACTGGAAAAAAAGAAACTTTCCGTCCATAACGCGCTGACAATGGCATCGCTTATTGAAGAAGAAGCCACCGCCAAAGCCGACCGTCACAAAATCGCCAGCGTTTTTTACAACAGGCTCGAAGAAAAAATGCCGCTGCAGACTGACCCGACGGTATTATATGCGGCCGGTAAGCATAAAAGCCGGGTCTACTACAAAGACCTGAAAATTGATTCTCCGTTTAATACGTATAAACATAAGGGGCTGCCGCCGGGACCGATTGCAAATGCCGGTGATTCATCATGGGAAGCGGCTCTCCGCCCTGACAAAACGGATTATCTCTATTTCCTTGCAAAATCAAACGGCGAGGTTGTTTTCACCAAAACATTAAAAGACCATAATAAAGCGAAGGAAAAGTATATTTCCAAAAAAGACAGCGAATAAAAGGAGGGCAAAAGCTCTCCTTTTATTCCATTCTGAAAGGTTTTATGATAAAATATATCGGGTTGTTTACTTATGGATAAAGAAGTGTCTTAAGAGAGTGTCCCCGCGGATTCGTCAGGGGCACTCCTTTTTAGAACGGAGGCTGTTTGCCGTGAATGATCGGTATGAACAAATAAACGAGTATATAAACGCGATGCTGAAGCCTCGGCCTGATAAAGTGAAAAAGCTTGAAGCCTATGCAAAAGAGCACCATGTTCCGATTATGGAAGAAGCGGGCATTGAAGTGCTGCTTCAAATGCTGTCGATTCAACAGGCGAAAAACATTTTGGAAATCGGCGCGGCAATCGGATATTCCGCCATACGGATGGCGCTTGAGCTTCCGGATGCGAATATTTACACGATTGAACGGGACGACAAACGCTATGAAGAAGCTGTGAACAATATAAAAGACTTTGAAATGGAAAACCGGATTCACGTAGTGCACGGGGATGCGCTGGAACTTTCTGAGTCTGTCCGTGTCACGGCTCCTTATGATGCCATTTTTATCGACGCGGCCAAAGGCCAGTACACGAACTTTTTTGAGCTCTATGAACCGATGCTTGCGCCGGATGGAGTCATTTTTACGGACAATGTTCTGTTTAAAGGGCTGGTGGCGCAAAATCACTCGGACATTGAGCCGAAAAGAAGACGGAAGCTTGTTGAAAAAATTGATCAATATAACCAATGGCTGATGGACCGGCCTGACTATCAAACGGTCATACTGCCGGTCGGAGACGGCATCGCCATCAGTAAAAAGAAGAGGTGAAGGATCATGAAAAAACCTGAACTTTTGGTGACTCCGACTTCTGTACAGGATATTCTTCCGCTCATTCAAGCGGGCGCAACGGCCCTGTTGGTCGGAGAACAGAGATACGGCCTGAGACTGGCCGGTGAATTTTCAAGAGAAGATATAAAAGAAGCCGTAAAGACAGCTCATCAGGAAGGCGCGAAAGTGTACGCCGCCGTCAATGCTATTTTTCACAACGAAAAAGTGGACGAGCTGAACGGCTATCTTGCCTTTTTGCAGGAGGCCGGCGTTGATGCGGCTGTTTTCGGTGATCCGGCCGTTTTAATGGCGGCGCGTGAAGCGGCTCCCGAGCTTAAACTGCATTGGAGCACGGAAACAACGGGAACCAACTACTATTCCTGCAATTACTGGGGACGCAAAGGCGCACGGCGGGCAGTGCTGGCTAAGGAATTAAATATGGACAGCATCATTGACATAAAAGAAAACGCCGAAGTGGAAATTGAAATTCAAATCCACGGCATGACGTGCATGTTCCAATCGAAGCGTTCTTTAGTGGGCCATTACTTCGAATACCAGGGTAAAGTCATGGACATCGAACAGAAGAAAAAAGAAGCGGGGATGTTTCTGCATGACAAGGAACGGGGCAATAAATACCCGATTTTTGAAGATGAAAACGGCACGCACATCATGAGCCCGAACGATGTGTGCATGATTGATGAACTAGAGGACCTGATGGACGCCGGCATCGATTCTTTCAAAATCGACGGAGTTTTGAAGTCTCCTGAATACTTAACTGAAGTGACCCGCATGTACAGAGAAGCAATCGATTTGTGCTTCGAAAGCCGAGAGACATACGAAGAGAAAAAAGAGAGCTGGATAGAGCGGATTGAAAGCATTCAGCCTGTGAACAGAAGCATCGACACAGGATTCTTCTTTAAAGAAACGGTCTATTAAAAAGGAGGGTGCAACGGATGACAGCCGTAAATCAAACCATTTCCAAAGTCGTAAACGGAAAACGCGTCATTACGAAAAAACCTGAACTCCTTGCTCCGGCAGGAAACCTTGAAAAATTAAAAATTGCCGTTCATTACGGAGCGGACGCGGTTTTTATCGGAGGACAGGAATACGGACTCCGCTCAAATGCGGATAACTTCTCAATAGAAGAAATCGCAGAGGGCGTAGAATTTGCCAAAAAATACGGGGCAAAAATATATGTGACAACAAACATTTTCGCCCATAATGAAAATATGGACGGTCTGGAAGAATACTTAAAAGCGTTGGGAGACGCAAAAGTTGCCGGAATTATCGTCGCTGATCCGCTGATTATTGAAACATGCCGGAGAGTGGCCCCGGACGTAGAAATTCACCTCAGCACACAGCAGTCCCTTTCCAACTGGAAAGCGGTGCAGTTCTGGAAAGAAGAAGGGCTTGACCGCGTAGTGCTTGCCCGTGAAACGAGCGGACTGGAAATTAAAGAAATGAAGGAAAAGGTGGATATTGAAATTGAAACCTTTATCCACGGCGCCATGTGTATCGCTTATTCAGGCCGATGCGTGCTGAGCAATCACATGACGGCCCGGGATTCTAACCGCGGCGGCTGCTGTCAGTCCTGCCGCTGGGATTATGACCTGTATCAGACAGACGGTGCAAACGCGGTCGCGCTCTACGACGAAGAAGACGCTCCGTTTGCGATGAGCCCGAAAGATTTAAAATTGATTGAATCCATCCCGCAAATGATCGAGATGGGCATCGACAGCCTGAAAATTGAAGGCCGGATGAAATCGATTCATTACGTTGCGACGGTTGTCAGCGTGTATCGCAAAGTCATCGACGCATACTGCGCTGATCCTGAAAACTTTGTCATTCAAAAAGAATGGCTGGATGAGCTGGACAAATGTGCAAACCGGGATACCGCGCCTGCTTTCTTTGAAGGCACGCCCGGGTATGAAGAGCAGATGTTCGGTGAACACGGAAAGAAAACAACATTTGATTTTGCCGGTCTCGTGCTCGCGTATAACGAGGAAACTCAAATGGTGACGCTCCAGCAGCGCAATTTCTTTAAACAAGGTGACGAAGTGGAATTTTTCGGTCCTGAAATCGACAATTTCACATTCACAATCGGCACTATTTGGGACGAAGACGGAAACGAGCTTGATGCTGCCCGCCATCCCCTGCAAATCGTTACATTTAAAGTAGACAAAAAGATTTATCCGAGCAACATGATGAGAAAGGGGAAGTAATCACCAATGGGTAAGAGTCCTGTAGTTATAGGCATCGCAGGAGGTTCCGGATCAGGAAAAACAAGCGTCACCCGTTCCATCTATGAACAGTTTAAAGGACACTCGATTTTAATGATCCAGCAAGACCTTTATTATAAAGACCAAAGCCATCTTCCGTTTGAAGAAAGGCTGAACACAAACTATGATCACCCGCTCGCATTTGATAATGACTATTTAATCGAGCATATTCAAGAGCTTTTGAATTACCGGCCGATAGAAAAGCCGATTTATGATTATAAACTGCATACGCGTTCTGAGGAAACCATTCCGGTTGAGCCGAAGGATGTCATTATTCTGGAAGGCATTCTCGTTCTCGAAGATAAAAGACTTCGCGACCTCATGGATATGAAACTTTATGTCGACACGGACGCGGATCTCCGTATCATCAGACGGATTATGAGAGATATTAACGAAAGAGGCCGTTCAATCGATTCTGTCATTGAGCAGTATGTGTCCGTCGTCAGACCGATGCACAATCAGTTTGTTGAACCGACGAAACGCTACGCGGACATCATTATTCCGGAAGGCGGACAAAACCACGTCGCGATTGATCTGATGGTCACGAAGATTCAAACGATCCTTGAACAAAATGCAATTTTGTAATACCATAGCATAGACATAAATAACTCAGACCATATTATGTATAGGCTGGAAGGGAATGAGACAGTTCCCTTCTTTCCCTGTTTATAAACCGAAACATTTGCAGAAAACACACATTCAGTTTAAGATAAACAGTACCTATATGGGAGAGAAGAACGAGGACTGCCCTGTGTTCTCATTCTTGATTTTTTCGTTTATGCTCTCATACATAATCACACGTTATTGTTGAGGGACAACCACCAAGGAGTGAAGGAACATGGCACAAGAAAAAGTTTTTCCGATGACTCACGAAGGAAAACAAAAACTAGAACAAGAATTAGAGCAATTGAAAACGGTTAAACGTAAAGAAGTAGTAGAACGCATTAAAATCGCAAGAAGCTTCGGAGATCTGTCAGAGAACTCTGAGTATGATTCTGCAAAAGAAGAACAGGCATTTGTGGAAGGGCGCATCACGACGCTTGAAAACATGATCCGCAATGCGAAAATCATCGAGGACGACGGCGGTTCAAATGTAGTCGGTTTGGGAAAAACCGTATCATTCATCGAATTGCCGGACGGTGAAGAAGAATCTTACACGATTGTCGGAAGCGCTGAAGCTGATCCGTTTGAAGGGAAAATTTCAAACGACTCGCCAATCGCCAAAAGCCTGCTCGGCAGAAAAGTGGACGAAGAAGTGACAGTTCAGACGCCGGGCGGAGAAATGCTCGTGAAAATTGTGAAAATTTCATAAGATCCGTTTAACAATGAAACACCTCGTCCAAAATGTGGATGAGGTGTTTTTTTATGATCGTATCAAAAAGGCTGAAAGCGGCCGTGATTTGTTTTCTGCTCGTGTTTTTCTTTCTGCTTGCGAGGCTGGCTGAAATTCAGCTGTTTTTTACAGAATCTTTTTCAAAATCCAATATTAATCTGATTCAGGAAAGCGTCAAGCAGCGGACGGAAGAAGTCCTTATTTCAGACGGACGCGGCTCTTTTCTTGATCGGAACGGCAAAGAACTGACCGGAAAAAAGCAGCCTGCCGTCATACTGTTTCCCTTTCTCGTGACGCAGGATTGGCCGGTTGACCGGGTATCAGACATTCTCGGAATGAAACAGGGGGAGCTCAGGCAGCTGCTCACGGAAGCGAAAAAACCGGTGGTCCTGAACAGCAGAAAAATAAAACATTTGACGAAACAATCCGTGTCAAATATCAATTCTTTGAAATATCCCGGCATTTACGGCGTATATATGAAAGACAGCAAAGAAACAAACATAGCCGCTCATCTGTTGGGCGCGACAAACCAGGACCCTGAGCTTTTGAAAAAGAAATACCCCGGCAGGAAGGAACTGCCGATCACGGCAAAGATCGGGACAAGCGGGATGGAGCGGACGTTTGATGAGTTTTTACTGGCGGATCAGGACACAAAACTTTTGTATCATGTCGACGGAAGGGGAAACCCTTTATTCGGAATGGACGTCAAATATACGGCTGAAGCAAACGCGTTTTATCCGCTGCAAGTCAAAACCTCCATCGACCGCAATATTCAAAAAGCAATGGAAGATGTATTGAAAGACCGCGGGTTAAAAAAGGGGGGAGCCGTCCTTTTAGACATTGAAAAAAGCAGTGTGCTCGGAATGGTATCAAAGCCTGACGCCGACATGTCAAAGCAGCAGACACTGCAAAATTACATGCTGACGCCGATTTATCCGGGATCAGTGTTTAAAACGGTGATCGCCGCAGCCGCCATAGAACAAAACGAAGTGAAGCCGGGCACATCCTTTAACTGCAATCTCAACCTGTACGGAGAGCCGGGGGATGACAAAGGCACGCTCAGTTTTGGAGAAAGCTTTGCCCAAAGCTGCAATTATACGTTTACAAGCCTTGCGGAAAAATTGATCAAAAAAGATGATTCCGTTATTGAAAACATGGCGGAAAAACTCGGTCTCACCCAGCGGGCGGGCTGGGAAGGCAAGCTGTACCGGGAAGACGGATTCAGGCAGCTGTATAATGAAAAAAGCGGGGTCATTTGGGGAGATGACAAAGACAAAACCGTAAAAAAAGCCGTCGCACAGACGGCGATCGGGCAAAAAAACGTGAAAGTCACGCCTCTTGAAGTCGCCAATATGATGGCGGCGATCGCGCGCGGCGGTGAAAAAAAACAAGTCAAAATCGCGGACAAAATTGAATACAAAAACAAAACGACGATGGCGTCATTCAAAGATCAGCCGTTAAAAGGGGAAAACATCGACAAATATACGGCGCAGCAGCTTCAAAAAATTCTCAGAGAAGTCGTCACCTCACCGAAAGGAACCGGCCGAAGGTTTCAGGATCTGCCGTATGAGATAGCAGGCAAATCGGGAACGGCCCAGACGGGAATGTTCACAAAAGAAAAACAGACGCTTTACCACAAATGGTTTGCGGGATACTTTCCCGCGGACAAGCCGAAATATGCTCTCGTGGTGCTGCACATGGACACGCCGGGGGATAAGGCTCTGACAAATACAGTGTTTTATGATATTGTTAAAAAGGTACATGAAAATGAAATAAATCAGACATAGAACAACCGCTCAGCCCATGTTAAAATATATGCTGAGCAAGAGGGATAAAGGAGTGCAGAATGATTGAGCAATAAACAATCTCGTTTTGAAAACCGTGATAAGCGCAGAAAAGCAAATATGGTGCTTAACATTTTAATTGCTATCGTATCTATTCTTATTGTCGTCGTTGCCGTCAGCCTCTTCATCAACAGTCCGTCGAGCGACGTGAGCGAAAAAGCGGACACGAGCCAGAAGCAGGAAACACCTGCATCAGGCAAGACGAAGCAGACATCGGATGAAGACATAAAAGACAGCAAAAAAGATACGGCATCAGACGATGACAAAAAAGATAAACAGGATAAGGACACATCTGATTCATCTTCAGACTCTGACAGCAAAAAAGACGATGATTCATCGAAAAGTGATGACAGCAGCAAAAAAGACTCTGATTCAAGCGATCCTTTTAAAGGCGCAAAAATAACAGAGGGCGGCTCATCAAGCGATGTCGAGAAAACAATTGTTAACCCAAAATGGAAAGCGGTCGGCACAAAGCAGACGGGAGAACATGCGGCGACGTATGACTCAAGCTCTGAAGACTGGTCCGAAATGCTTGACGCCATCTCTTACGCAACAGGCGTGTCAAAAGATCATATGACAGTGCTGTGGCTCGGAAACAATGGAAGCCCGCAAGATGCGAAGGGTAAAGTTTTAGACAAAACGAACGGCAAAAAGTATCAGGTCACCATCACTTGGAAAGACAAAAAAGGCTGGAAGCCGACAAAAGTAGAAACCTTAAAATAACCGCAAAAAAGCAGCTGATTATTCAGCTGCTTTTTTCTGTCATACGTCAGCTGAAAAATGCACCGACGCGCTGTAAAGGATTCTGCCGTCAACGGCCGTCACCTGATGGGATATGGAACGGACGCGAAGCATAATCGCCTGGTTGTTTTCAATCTGAACGTTTATTTTCTTTTCAAGCTCCTGCAAAGATGCCGCTTCGAAAAATTCTACTTTATCTTTGATTAAATCCAATTGAAAATTCATCAGTACAGATCCTCCTGATTTTTCTTCTGAGTCAATGAAAGTATAAGCCTTTCTGCCGTAATTGCGCAATAATCCCAAAGTATTTTAGTACCCTTCCATTCTTTTTTGTGATAGGATAGGAACTGTTCCACGATTAATCCATACTATACTCATAGGAATTATAAATTATGGAGAGTGAAAAATATGGGCCGTGAATTTATTCCTTTATTTGAAGATTGGGCAGCGACTTATGACGCCACAGTGCACGGGGCTGACAAACAATATGCCGCTGTTTTTAAAGGATATGACAACATTCTTGACAGCATTGTCGCACTTTCAGGTTCAAACGTTTTAGAGTTCGGACCGGGAACGGGGAATTTAACGGCGAAATTAGCCGCTGCGAACAAAAAGGTGTTTGGTGTAGAACCGTCTCCGTCAATGAGAAAACTGGCGGCTGACAAGCTTTCTGACAAAGCCGTGTTCAGTGACGGAGATTTTCTGGAGTTTCCCGCTCCGCCTTTTCAAATAGATACCATCGTCAGCTCGTACGCCTTTCATCATTTAACCGATGAAGAAAAGCGAACGGCTGTAAAGCAGTATGGCGCAATCCTTCAGAAGCATGATAAAATAGTGTTTGCCGATACAGTCTTTAAAGATCATGAAGCTTATGATGAAGCCATTAAAAAAGCAATCCGAAACGGCTATCATCAATTAGCGGACGATTTAAAGACGGAACATTATCCGACACTCGGGACAATGAAAAACATCTTTTCAGAAGAGGGATTTGCCGCGCGGTTTACGCAGCAAAATGACTTTGTCTGGATAATGGAGGCGATTAAACGGTAAATCGAAGGGATTGTGTATAAATGAAACTGGCAGTCATCGGAGCAATGGAAGAGGAAGTTACGATTTTAAGAAGCAAACTGAAAGACGCAAAACAAGAGATGATCGCTCACTGTGAGTTTACAACTGGCAGCTATGAAGGCGTCGAAGTCATCTTGCTGAAATCAGGTATCGGGAAAGTCAACGCGGCGATCAGCACGACGCTTCTGCTTGACCGTTTCAAACCTGATTATGTGATTAACACAGGCTCAGCGGGCGGTTTTCATCATACATTGAATGTAGGCGACGTCGTCATCTCAACAGATGTCCGCCATCATGACGTGGATGTGACGGCGTTTGACTATGAATACGGACAGGTGCCGGGTCTTCCGGCAGCATACAAAGCTGATGAAAAGCTGATCAGTATTACTGAGGAAGCGGTTTCTGAACTGAACGGCATTCAAGTCGCCAAAGGCACAATCGCAACGGGAGATTCTTTTATGAATGATCCGAAGCGGGTTGAAGACGTACGCGCCAAATTTGCGGATTTGTACGCGGTTGAGATGGAAGCTGCGGCTGTCGCACAGGTGTGCCATCAGTTCAAAACGCCTTTTGTTGTCATCAGAGCTTTATCTGATATTGCCGGAAAAGAATCTGACGTTTCATTTGATAAATTTTTAGAACAGGCTGCCGTTCATTCAACTGAGCTTGTCCTGAATGTCATCAAACGAATTCACTAAGCGGGGGATTCTCGTTCTCCTCCGCTTTTCCAGGAGGAGGACATATATTGAACGTGATAACAGATATTACAGAACTGATCGGAAATACACCGCTGCTCCGTCTCAAGCATTTTGATCTACCGGAGGGAACAGCGGTTTATGCTAAGCTTGAGATGATGAATCCGGGCGGAAGCATTAAAGACAGGCTGGGCGGGATGCTCATTGAAGATGCGCTTCGCACGGGAAAGGTGAAACCGGGCGGCGTTATCATTGAGGCGACTGCCGGAAACACCGGGATCGGACTCGCTCTGTGCGCCAGAAAGCATCAGCTTCGCGCCGTTTTTTGCGTCCCGGAGCATTTCAGCAGAGAAAAGCAGCAAATTATGAAAGCTCTCGGAGCGGACATCGTGCATACGCCGAGAGAAGAAGGCATGCAGGGAGCCATCCGAAAAGCGCTTGAACTGGAGAGAGAAATTAATAATTCTTATGCCGTTCTGCAATTTAAAAACCGAGTAAATCCATTGACTTACTACAAAACGATCGGACCTGAAATATGGAACGCGCTCGGCGGGGATATCCACGCTTTTGTCGCAGGAGCGGGTTCCGGCGGCACCTTTGCCGGTACGGCAGCTTATTTAAAGGAGAAAAATCCTGCTGTCAAAACGGTGATCGTTGAACCGGAAGGCTCGATCCTGAATGGCGGAGAGCCGCATGCCCATAAAACGGAAGGCATCGGCATGGAGTTTATCCCGGATTATATGGACGAGAACCATTTTGACGCCATTTACACGGTGGAAGACGATACGGCGTTTTCGCTAGTCAGAGAAGCGGCCGAGAAAGAAGGCCTCTTAATCGGAAGCTCTTCAGGGGCGGCTCTTTATGCAGCGCTTGAAGAAGCGAAAAAAGCGCCCGCCGGATCAAATATCGTCACCATTTTCCCTGACGGCAGCGATCGATATATAAGCAAAAACATTTTTCAAGGAGGTCAGTAAGATGAAGAAAAAAACGCTGATGGTGCACGGAGGAATTACGGGAGATGAAAAAACAGGAGCGGTTTCCGTACCTATTTATCAAGTAAGCACGTACCGGCAGCCGAAAGCGGGCGAGCACACGGGTTATGAATATTCAAGAACGGCCAATCCGACGCGGACGGCGCTTGAAAGCTTAATTGCGGAGCTTGAAGGCGGCGCGGCGGGATATGCGTTCGGCTCAGGCATGGCTGCGATTACTGCCGTCATGATGCTGTTTGACAGCGGCGATCATGTTATTTTGACGGATGATGTATACGGCGGCACTTACCGGGTGATGACAGGCGTGCTGAACCGTTTCGGCATTGAAGCGGACTTTGTCGATACGAGCAGCAAAGAAAAAGTCAAAAAGGCCATTCGCCCGAATACGAAAGCCATTTATATCGAAACACCGACAAACCCGCTATTGAAAGTGACTGACCTCAAACTGATGTCTGACATCGCAAAAGAAGCGGGTGTATTGCTTATCGTCGATAATACGTTTTACACGCCGTATTTCCAACAGCCGCTCAGCTTCGGCGCGGACATCGTGCTGCACAGCGCGACAAAATATCTCGGCGGCCACAGTGATGTCGTCGGCGGCTTAGTCGTCACGGCTGATAAAGAACTGGGCGAAAAGCTTCATTATGTGCAAAACTCAACGGGCGGCGTTTTAGGACCGCAGGATTCATGGCTTTTGATGAGAGGCATTAAAACGCTGGGACTCAGAATGGATGCCATCAATCACAGCGCCGGAAAAATCGCCGAGCTGCTTGAAGCACATGATGCCGTTCAGACGCTCTACTATCCCGGATCAGCGAAACACCCGGGCCATGAGCTGACAAAAGCGCAAAGCTCCGGTTTCGGCGGAATGATTTCCTTTGATGTCGGCAGCAGCGAACGCGTCGACGCGTTTTTAGAAAAATTGAACCTGTTTACGATCGCGGAAAGTTTAGGAGCGGTTGAAAGCCTAATCTCCGTGCCGTCCAGAATGACGCACGCATCGATCCCGCGCGACCGCCGGCTTGCGCTTGGCATTACCGACGGGCTCGTGCGGATCTCGGTCGGTATTGAGGATACTGAGGATTTAACGGCGGATGTGAAACAGGCGCTTGATTCACTTTTATAAAGAATGGATAGATTTACATTCTCTGTCGGCTGTCAGCTTGTATTATAATGTTGGTAGACTATAAAACTGGCAGGTGACCTTATATGGAGAAGAAAAGACTGAAATCATTAATAGAAGATTTTAAGCATTACGCATTTATTCTGCTTGCAGTCAGCACCTTCATTTATATCGGCGCGGTTCTTCCCGGACAAGGGCTGACTGCGGGCCAGAAAATGCTGATGTTTGTAACGGATTGTGTATTTTTAGCGGGCGCTTATTTCTGCGTTGACCGTTCACTTATTTATAAAAAGAGGCTGGAAGAGGCCGATGAATAAAAAAAAGCCATTGTCTTTTGACAATGGCTTTTTCGTTTCTTATTCAGACGGGGGTTCGCGTAATTCTTTTCCCATCCCTTTTAAAAACTGCAGCCCGAAGCCGAGCGCGCGGTTAATATCAGGATCACCGACGGCTTTCATCAGTTCAAACATACTGACTTTCCTGTCCTCTTTTAAAAATCTTTGCGCCTGATCCGTCCCGGCCATGGCGCTTTCTAAAAGTCTGCCCATAAATTCGGGATCAGCTTTTGACAGCGCGCCTCCCGCGGCCATCATCGTATTTAGGAGATTGGTGACAGGTTCCCGGGAAATCTGTCCGAGTGCGATTTTGGCAATCTCCTCTTTTGCCTGGAGCATATAGCCGGCGGCATCAAAAATGCCCAAGCCATTCAGCTCTGCCATGATGGACATCGTTTTCGCGACAGCTTCTTCATTTTCTGCGAGAAGCGTCTTCAGTTCTTCCAGTTTTTCAGCTTTCAGCTGTTCCTCTGTTTTCGTTTCTTTTTGAATTTCAGTAATTGGGCTTGCCATAATGTTTCCTCCTTTCCTTAATCAGTTAAGTGCACATAGCCCGGACGGTTCCATTTTCGCTGAGCTTCCACACCGTTTTGCGGATGACGTTTTTTGTTCCGCGGATTTGTTTTCGGAAGCGGCGGAGTATCACAGGAACCAAGCACTTCCATGCGGACTTTTGTCTGCTTATAGGCAGGTGTATGTGTCCGTGAATCATACGCAGGCCCGGTCAGGAAATTAATCGCAGAATCTTTATCTGTAGAGTTCATCGGCAGATAAAGCTCATTTGCGCGGACGCGGTCTGTCACAAGCGCGTTCAATTTAACCGCCCCAAAAGGAGAGACGAGCCGGATCATTGTTCCGTCGCAAATTCCGCGTTCAGCCGCGAGCTCCGGCGATACTTCAACAAATACATCCGGAACTTTAGACTGAATGCCTTTTGACTTGTTTGTCATGTTTCCTTCGTGGAAATGTTCAAGCATCCGTCCGTTGTTAATATGCAGGTCATATTCTTCAGGGAATACAGCAGGCTCCACCCAATCGCTCAGCGCAAAACGGGCTTTTTTGTCCGGGAAGTTAAAGCCGTCTTCATAAAGAAGCGGAGTGCTTTCTCCCGTAAAGCTTCCCCACAAGAAGCTGTTCCAGCCGCTAAGAACGTCATAACTTGCTTTTCCGAACAGCGGAGAAAGGCTCGCCATTTCTGAGAAAATGTCGCTAGGATGCGTGTAATTCCAATCAGCGCCTAAACGATTGGCGACTTCCTGAATAATCCACCAGTCGGGTTTTGCATCGCCGAGTGTCGGAAGCGCCTGATACAATCTTTGCACACGCCGCTCTGTGTTTGTAAATGTTCCGTCTTTTTCAAGAGATGGAACCGCAGGCAGGATGACATCCGCGTATTGCGCCGTTCTTGAAAGGAAAATATCCTGCACAACAAAGAAATCAAGGCTGGATAAAATGTTATGAACATGGTTGGCGTTTGAATCGACGAGCGCCATATCTTCACCGACGAGATACATGGCTTTCATGTTTCCTTCTTCAATCGCATGGAGCATTTCGATATTATCAAGACCCGGCTTGCCGTCAATTTCAACACCGTAAGCTTTTTCGAATTTAGCGCGTGCCGCATCATCGGTAATATGCTGATACCCCGGAAGCCAGCCTGGAAGAGTTCCCATATCGCAAGCGCCTTGAACGTTGTTATGTCCCCGCAGCGGATAGGCTCCGGCGCCCGGACGGCGGTAGTTTCCTGTGGCAAGCAGCAGGTTGGAAATCGCCGCTGATGTATCAGAGCCGCCTGTATTTTGAGTAACGCCCATGCCCCAAAGAACACAAGTGCCGTCTGCATCACGAATCATTTCGGCAATGCGGATGATCGTATTCTGAGAAAGTCCGGTGATGCGCTCCGCATATTCCAATGTGTATTTTTCCAGCGTTTCTTTATAATCATCAAAGTAGTTGACATTTTCATCAATAAACGCTTGATCGTGCCAGCCTTGGTCAATCATATATTTCGTTACTGCCATGAGCCAGACCTGGTCAGTCCCTTGTTTCGGGCTGATAAAGAGGTCGGACCGTTCAGCCATTTCATTTCTGCGCAGATCGGCAACAATCAGTTTTTGGCCGTGCAGTTTATGGGCGCGTTTCACGCGTGTGGCCAGAACCGGATGTCCTTCCGCCGGATTGGCGCCGACGATGAGCACGAGGCCCGCTTTTGCGATATCTTTAATTGTGCCGGCGTCTCCGCCCATACCGACGGTGCGGAATAAGCCGTCCGTTGCCGGTGACTGGCAGTAGCGTGAGCAGTTATCCACGTTGTTGGTTTCAAATACTTGGCGCGCTAATTTTTGGATGACATAGTTGTCTTCATTCGTAATTTTAGAAGAAGAAATAAAACCGACAGAACCATTTCCGTGTTCGGCCTTGATCGAACCGAGTCTTGAAGCGACAAGATCAAGAGCTTCTTCCCATGACGATTCAACAAATGCGCCGTTTTTCCGGATAAGCGGTTTTGTAATCCGTTCTTCCGAATTCACGAAGTCCCAGCCGAATTTCCCTTTCACACAAGTGGAAATCGCGTTAACCGGAGCATCAGAAACAGGCTGAATTTTAAGGATGTCACGTCCTTTTGTCCATACTTCAAAAGAGCATCCGACGCCGCAGAACGTGCAGACTGTTTTTGTTTTTTTCGTCCGTTTATCGCGCATAGCCGCTTCCACTTCAGACACGGCGAAGATGCTTGTATAGTCGGGTTCAACATTTTTCACTAAATCAATCATCGGTTCCATGACATCTTCTTTTATTCCTGTCATAAATCCGGCTTGGCCGAGCATTGATTTTTCCATCAGTGCGTTACAAGGACAGACAGTGACACACTGGCCGCAGCTGACGCAGGAAGATTCATTAATGGCGACGCCTTCATCCCAAATGACCCGCGGGCGGTCGCGCTCCCAATCAATTGAAAGGGTCTCATTCACCTGAAGGTTTTGACACACTTCCACACATTGGCCGCAGGCGATGCATTGGTTCGGATCATAGCGGTAAAACGGGTGAGACATATCAACCGCGCACTTTGAATCATCTTTCGGCGTATACGGATATTTCTGATGCTCAATTCCCATCATTTCCGCTGTATTATGCAGTGTGCAGTTGCCGTTGTTGTTATCGCATACCGTACAGTAAAGCAGGTGATTCTCGAGCAGGCGGTCCATGGCCTCTGTCTGAGCCTCTTTTACCCTTCCCGACGTAAGCGAGATGGACATCCCGTTTTCTGCAGCCGTGGAACAAGAGCGCTGCAATTTCCCGTTTACTTCAACAATACAGGTGTCACATGTTTGAATCGGATCCACTTCCGGTACATGGCATATTTGCGGAATCTCAATTCCGTTTTGGTTTAAAATATCTAAAATCTTAGACCCCTCTGGTGCTTCATACTCCGTGCCGTCAATTTTGACACGGATAGACTGAACGTCTGTCACTTCCAATTCCCCTCCATCTTTTAAACTCGAAAAAAAGCCATGCACATAGATACCGGCCTCCTGTACGGAAAACGGTATAAATACGCATGGCGGAATAGTTCACTAGCAAGTCTTACTAACAGACCAATCCTATTTGTATAAAACGATAGACTCATAACACGTTTCCTATTACAAATCCATCTTCACTGCTTTTATTATAAGGTGATATTTATTATAATACAATACGAAAGGAAAACTTTAACCAGGTGAAATGTCACAAAGGGGAACCGGGAATGTCTTTCATAGGCTAAAATCGGAGGGGACAATATGTCTAAAAAAATTCATGAATTTAACGATATTATCCGGAAATTGCGCAAAGAATTATTTGGAAAGGGGCCTGAACGAATTCACACCGTTTTTGTGGATAACATGGCGGTATCTACACTTTACGGCAATCTAAGCGCAAGTGAGCAGTTTATCGCACGCACGCCTGAAGGAAGAGAAATGGTTCATGCGGCGCGTACCAGCTTAATTCAGGAACTGTATTCAAAACAAACGCCTGACGGAATGGAAGAGCTCATCGGAGCAAAGCTTGTGCATCTGTTTTCAGATATTAAAATAGAGGAAAATATTGCCGTATCGGTGTTTGTCTTTGACCGCTCAATTGAAGAGCATAAAGAAGAAATCAAAAGCTGACAATATTCAATTGACACGAAATTGTCACATTTGATATGATATGAACTGCCAGCAGTGGCCTAAGGACGATTTTTTATGGAATGTGTGCATGATCTGTACATATTCTATACCGCATATTTTCATTCTGCTTGATATTGTTGTATGGGTATGCATACAAGTTAGGCAGCATTCAAACCCCGTTTTTTCAGACGGGTTAGTTGAATGCTGCCTTTTTTGTTAGGCGTCTTTGGAAACTGCGGGCTGAAATGATAAATGGAGGGGTTATTATGGCTTTTCGTAAACCGGACGAAATAGCGGAGCTTGCGGTCGAATCAGGGGTAAAAAAGGTGCATTCACCGCTTTCAGCACTGATTGTATTAGGATTTTTGGGAGGAGCGTTTATCGCACTCGGTTATTTGCTTGATATCCGTGTCATCGGCGACCTTCCGAAAGAATGGGGAAGCCTGTCGAGTTTAATCGGGGCGTCCGTGTTTCCCATCGGATTGGTGCTCGTCGTTCTTGCCGGCGCGGAGCTGATTACGGGAAATATGATGTCGGTATCCATGGCGCTGTTTTCCAGAAGAATATCCGCCGGTGCATTAGTGAAAAATTGGGTGATCGTGACGTTGATGAATCTTGTCGGCGCACTGTTTGTCGCTTACTTTTTCGGACATGTTGTCGGATTAACCGAAACAGGACCTTACTTGGAAAAAACAATTGCGGTCGCACAAGGCAAATTGGATATGCCGTTTGGAAAAGTCATTGTTTCGGCGATCGGCTGTAACTGGCTTGTCTGTTTGGCCGTCTGGCTTTCTTTCGGTGCAGAAGACGGAGCCGGAAAAATCGCGGGTATATGGTTTCCGATTATGGCGTTTGTCGCAATTGGTTTTCAGCACGTTGTAGCCAATATGTTTATCATCCCGGCTGCGATATTTGCAGGTTCTTTTTCGTGGGGTGATCTGATTGGCAATCTCATTCCGGCCTTTATCGGGAATGTCATCGGCGGGGCAGTGTTTGTCGGCCTTATTTATTTTATTGCATATTCAAAAAAAGATCAGAAAAAGCAAGGGATGAAAAGAGTTTCCTGAGGTAAGAAAGATGCCGGAAAACACGGACAATTGAAGCGGAATGCCAGCACATTTTCCGTCCAAATCTTGAAAAAAATGTTTACAAAATGGAAGCTGATGGATATACTTACAAAGTAAGAAAAAAGCAAAGGGAGGTTGAATCACATGACGACGTTAAACGGCAATCAAAATCTACAATTGAACCGATTCAGCCTGTGGAAGAGTTCGTGTCCTTCCTTAACCTCTGCCCGTCAAGCACGTTAATTTCGGAGTATCAGGACATTCGCAGCTCCCCGCAGGGAAAGAAGCACCGTCTTCTTTTGTCTGCGGATTTAGTCTGCCCGCAGCGCATATGAACTTTGCTGCGGGTTATTTTCGCTTGTGCGGATATTGAAAGGGGGTGAGCGATAATGACCATTAATCTTTTCTTTTTAACACTGACCATTTCAAAGCGTTTTAAAAGTGCGGAAGAGTATGAACGAGAACAGCAGGTCGAAGAGTTTTATAATGAAGCGAAAGAACGCCAGCTGAAACACTTTTATATGAACTAACGGACACGAAGGGCCAAAACGGAGGAGAAGGAGGAGATCATCATGTTCAGAATTGAACTGCTGAATCATTACACAATGGAGAAGGACCAGGTTTAGCGAGGATGTTGCTGTCACGTCGCAGACGGCCTGCATACCATGGTAAAGAAAGAAAAATTGGTAAGCGGGTGATAGCATGCAAGGCGGTCAGAACAGAATTCCATCCATCGGGCACGGGTATGCGTCAATGCCCCATTCATTTAAACACGGCTACGGCAACCCGTATCGCCGGCAGAGAATGGCGGCGCTTTCCCGGCAGACAAGATATATAGCACCGTGTTATTGGTACTAGAGCAGGCGGAAAACCTACGTTTTCCGTCTTTTTTTTATGAAAACAAATATAAATTTCAAATAAATCGAAACGTTCATGAAGAGAAGTGCGTCTAGTTAGTACCTCATACTAATACGAGGTAATATTATTTCTGAATAATAAATCACAGGAATGGAAAAGCGGGTGTTATACAATGTTGCAACATACATCTTCAGCATTAAAACGAATGCGCGCGAAATACTTTGCTGCATCAGAACCGGCGGAGTCAGTCATTCAGCAAATATTGATGGACATACAGGAATACGACCGCATTTTGGAAATCGGGACCGGAAACGGCTCAATGTTTAAACAAATCATCGGACAGCTTGAAAAGGGCAGTCTTAAAAGCATAGAAACATCGAAACGTAAAATACGGAAAACACAGCGCGCAAACCGTTCGGTTATAAAAGCCGGGCTCGGAAACATTCAGCAGGGGAGGCCGGAAAGCATACCGTTCCGCGACCGCAGTTTTCATAAAGTCTTCTCATTACATACTGCTGAAACAGTCAGCGATTACCGGACAGCATGTAAAGAAGTGTACCGCGTTCTTCAAATTGACGGGTGTTTCTATATGGTTTTGAAACCTTCGCGGATGAGTGAAAAGGATGTGATTGAGGTGCTCTATGATCAGCATTTCAGAGACATTTCAGTTGTCAGCAGAGATTCATTCCATTTTATTACTGCCATTAAATAGAATATTTCTTGGGAAATAAAAAGAGCTGCTTAAGTCACTGCAGCTCTTTTTGTGAAATTGGGCATATTTCCTTATTTTTGGTTATTTCACATATATTTTATATTAAAAAAAGTTTTTTTCTTATACAATAGTAATCAGATGACCGTACATTTTAAATATTTTGAACAAACGGAATGAATATTCATTCCGCATTTAGAAAGGGGGATGAAATGACAGCTTCAAACAAGGTTGAACTCATTATGAAAGCGTCGCTTACTTTGTTTACAGATAGAGGATTTGACGCCACGACGATTCCGATGATTGCCGCTCAGGCCGATGTTGGAACCGGCACAATTTACCGTTACTTTGACAGTAAAGAGACACTTGTGAACGTACTGTATCAGGAAAGTGCGCAGCGTTTTATGAAAAAAGTCAAAACGGACTTTCAGGGGATATCTGTAAGAGAAGGGTTTCATCACCTGTTTTATTGTCTGATTGATTTTACGAAGGAAAGTGAGTATGCATTGTTTTTTCTTGAAACGAATAAGGACGCCTACTTTCTGAATGAAACGAGCCGTAAGCTTCTTGATGAAATAACACAGATGCTTGACGTCTTTTTTCAGCGCGGCAAGTCTGAAGGTGTGCTCCGCAATCTGCCGTCCAATGTGCTGATGGCGCTGCTGCTCGGGGCATATCTCAAACTCTATCAGCTTATCCGGACGGGAAGCGTCGAAATAACAAAACCGTTTTTGAAAGAATTGGAACAATGTTCTTGGGATGCCATCAGAACTCATTAATTATTCGCCGAAGGAAGGAAGATCGATATGAAACAGCTAAGCGCTATACCGCAGCCGAAAACATACGGGCCTCTGAAAAATCTCCCTCACTTGGAAAAAGAAAAACTGTCACAATCGCTTTGGAAAATTGCCGAAGAATACGGCCCGATCTTTCGTTTTGAATTTCCGAGCTCTGTCGGGGTCTTCGTCTCAGGCCGCGAGCTCGCGGCAGAAGTCTGTGATGAAAAGCGATTTGACAAAAATCTCAGCAAAGCTTTGCTGAAGGTCCGTGAGTTTGGCGGTGACGGACTATTTACGAGCTGGACTCACGAAAAGAATTGGCAGAAAGCGCATCGGATTTTATTGCCGAGCTTCAGCCAGAAGGCGATGAAAGGCTATCATTCAATGATGCTGGATATTGCCATGCAGCTCGTGCAGAAGTGGAGCAGATTAAATCCGAATGAAGAAATTGACGTTGCCGAAGATATGACGCGCCTGACGCTGGATACAATCGGCCTGTGCGGATTTCATTACCGCTTTAACAGCTTTTACCGCGACACACAGCATCCTTTTATCACAAGTATGCTTCGTGCGCTGCAGGAGGCAATGCGCCAATCACAGAGACACAGCCTGCAGGACAAGCTGATGATCAAAACGAGACATCAGTTCCAGCAGGATATTGAAGAGATGAATTCGCTTGTAGACCGGATCATCGCTGAGCGGAGGGAAAATCCGGATGAGAATCTGTCTGACCTTTTAGCATTGATGCTTGAAGCGAAAGACCCTGTAACGGGGGAAAGGCTGGATGATGAAAATATCCGTTATCAAATCATTACTTTTTTGATCGCGGGGCATGAAACCACAAGCGGGCTGCTTTCTTTTGCGATATACTGCCTGCTGAAAAATAAAGATAAATTGAAAAAAGCCGTTCAGGAAGCCGAGCGGGTGCTGACGGGAGAGACCCCTGAATATAAGCAGATTCAGCAGCTGACATATATCCGCATGGTGCTAAACGAGACTTTGCGGCTGTATCCGACTGCCCCGGCATTTTCTCTGTACGCGAAAGAAGATACGGTTCTCGGCGGGAAATATCCGATTGCGAAGGGACAGCCGGTGACGATTCTGACTCCGCAGCTGCACCGGGATAAAAGCGCGTGGGGAGAAGATGCCGAGTTATTCCGCCCGGAAAGGTTCAGCGATCCCGCGGCAATTCCGGCTGACGCGTATAAGCCGTTTGGAAACGGACAGCGCGCATGCATCGGGATGCAGTTTGCCCTGCAGGAAGCGACAATGGTGCTCGGCCTTGTCCTGAAACATTTTGAACTGATTGATCATACTGATTATGAGCTTACGATTAAAGAAGCTCTAACCATTAAGCCCGGTGATTTTAAAATCCGTGTGAAAAACAAGGACGTGTCCAATCATCAGCCCGTACAAAACCATAAAGCTGAAGGAAGCGGTCACAAAGAAGAAACGAAAGAAATCCCGTCCCACGGAACGCCGCTTCTCATTCTTTACGGATCAAATTTAGGAACTGCGGAAGGAATCGCGGAAGAGCTGGCTGATATCGGAAGAAGCAAAGGATTTTCAACTGAAACCGGCCCGCTCGATGATTATGCCGGGAAACTGCCTGTAAAAGGCGCGGTCGTTATTGTTACGGCTTCTTATAACGGGGCGCCGCCTGATAATGCGGCGGGTTTTGTGAAATGGATGGAAACCCTTGAAGATCAGGAATTAAAGGGTGTTTCTTACGCCGTCTTCGGCTGCGGAGACCGCAACTGGGCCGCCACTTACCAAAGGATCCCCCGCCTGATAGACAAAGTGCTTGAAGAAAAAGGGGCAAAACGGCTGACCTCTATCGGGGAGGGCGACAATGCCGATGATTTTGAGTACAGTCAGGAAGCCTGGGAAGACTCATTCTGGAAGGACATCATGAAGGCTTTTCATATAGAGGCCGCTCCAAAACAGACAAACAAATCACAGTTATCAATCGAATACGTAAGTGAAGCAGCCGAGACGCCGATTGCCAAAACGTACAAAGCATTTGAGGCGGAGGTCATCACGAACAAAGAGCTTCATACCGAAAGCAGCAAGCGCTCAGTCCGGCATATTGAGCTGCGTCTCCCCGAAACAGAAACGTATCAGGAAGGAGATCATCTCGGGGTGCTTCCGCAAAACAGCGGGGAACTGATCAGCCGTGTCATTCGCCGATTCGGTCTTGATCCGAACCAGCACTTTAAGATCAAGGGCCGGCAGCTGCCTCATCTGCCGATGGACCGGCCGGTTAATGCGCCGGAGCTTTTGGCGTCCTATGTAGAGCTGCAGGAGCCGGCAACGAGAGCCCAGCTTCGCGAACTTGCCGCACATACCGTGTGCCCGCCGCACCAAAAAGAATTGGAGCATCTTTATTCTGATGATGCGGCATATAAAGAAAACGTGCTGAAAAAACGAATGACCATGCTGGACCTGCTGGAAGATTATCCTGCATGTGAACTGCCGTTTGAGCGCTTTTTAGAACTTCTGCCGTCCTTAAAGGCGCGCTATTATTCAATCTCAAGCTCACCGAAGGCAACCAGCGGGGAGCTCAGTATCACGGTCGGCGTTGTGACGGCTCCGGCATGGAGCGGCCGTGGGGAATACCGGGGCGTGGCTTCGAACTATTTAGCCGGATTACAAAAAGGCGATTCTGCCGTCTGTTTCATCCGCTCGCCGCAGTCGGGTTTCGCATTGCCTGAAAATCCGAAAACGCCTCTCATTATGGTCGGAGCAGGCACAGGAATTGCGCCGTTCAGGGGATTTATCCAGGCGCGGGCTGCCGAAAAAATGTCCGGTAACAGCCTGGGCGAAGCTCATTTATACTTCGGCTGCAGGCATCCCGAGGAAGACGATCTGTACAAAGATGAATTCGACCATGCGGAGAAAAACGGCCTTGTCACCGTGCATCGGGCGTATTCCAGGTTAGATCAGGACTGTAAAGTATATGTACAGGATGTTCTGCTTCGCGAGGCTGCACAAATTATTGCCCTTCTTGACCAAGGCGGCCATCTCTATATATGCGGTGACGGAAGCAAAATGGCTCCGGCTGTCGAAAATGTACTGCTTCAGGCGTATGAAAAGGTGCATAACACCGATTCAAAAGTTTCCTTGGAGTGGCTTGAACAGCTGCAGGCGGAAGGAAGATATGCGAAAGATGTTTGGGCAGGTATGTAACAGAAGAGTGAGACAACTGAAGAATGTTTTTTAATTGAAGAAAGCCGGCACGATATTTGAAATCTACTGAATCAAAAGGAATAGTTATAGGGAGTATCGTGCCGGCCTTATCCTTAGTATCGGCCAAAAGACACAAATCTTTAATGTTTTTATTGATTTACATGCAGGCGGCTATGTCCCTTTTTTCTGAATTCCGCCAGAAATAAAACCGGATAAGACAGCAATAGCAAAACCGAAATAAATGAAATGATACCGATCCAATGAAAATGCGTCCAAAAGAAACCGCCGCAAGACCCTGCCACGCTTGAACCGATATAGTATGCAAGCAGATATAATGAAGAGGCTTGCGCACGATGATCACCGGCTGCGCGGCCGACCCAGGCGCTTGCGATCGAATGCGCGCCGAAAAAGCCGAAGGTAAAGACGGCAATCCCCGCGATTTTAAGCGCAAGCTGGGGCAAAAGTGTCACCGCTGCGCCGGCAAGCATAACAAAAATCGCAATCTTAATCATTTTCGCGCTTCCGAAAAGATCTGCTTTTTTCCCCATATAGACAGAGCTGAACGTTCCCGCGAGATAGACAATAAAAATAAAACCGATCACAGTCTGCGACAAATGATAAGGAGCCGCCATTAAATGAAAGCCGATATAATTATATAATGTCACAAAACTCCCCATTAATATAAATCCCAGAGATATTAACAAAAGCAGCCGTTTGCGGTGCAGGACCGCTCCGTATTCCTTACATGCCGCTTTTACGCCCGCATGCCGCTGAGATGAATGGCGCGGAGCCGGAAGAAAACGCCAAAACAAATAGCTTAATACAATAGAAAGAATGCCGATGATGGCAAGCGCCGGCCGCCAGCCGAATACATCGGTCAGAAGCCCCGTTAACAGCCTGCCGCTCATTCCCCCGATGCTTGTGCCGCTGATATACAAGCCCATCATTTTCCCGAGGCCCTTCGGATCAAACTCCTCGCCTACATATGTCATAGCGACAGCCGGAACGCCTGCCAGGAAAATACCGAGCAGCGCCCTCATCGCCAAAAGCGCGGGAAAAGCCGGACTGAACGCTGTTAATAGACCTAAAACAGAAGTAGCTGTTAACGACAGCACCATTAATTTTTTTCTGCCGAATCCGTCAGACAACGAAGCGGCGGCCAATAATGAAAATGCCAAAACGGCTGTTGAGATGGATAAAGTTAAGCTGGCAGCCGCAGCGGAAATATGAAACTCTTCCGAAAACAAAGGCAGAAGCGGCTGTGTCGTGTAAAGCGTGGCGAAGGTCACAAAGCCGCTGATAAACAGAGCCAAGCTGGCCTTTCTGAAAGCATTTGTATGAGGCTGAATAAACGTCATGAATGTCCCTCTTTTCTCACTGTTGGTTATATATGTATCGTACGCTTTTCATTTCAATGTGTCTAATTTATAATAACTATAGAATTAATGCGTGTAGGTTATGGAGGAAGGGGAAAAGGAGAAAATGGAGCTTCATCAAATTGACAACTTCATTGCGGCGGCAGCTCATCAGCATTTCACAAATGCGGCAAAAGAAAGAATGATTTCTCAGCCGGCATTAAGCCGATCGATTATCAGGCTCGAAGAAGAATTAGGCGCGCCGTTATTTTACAGAGAGACAAAAGCCGTCCGGCTGACAAGGCACGGAGAGCAGTTCTTAATAAAAGCAAAACAAGCGAGACGAGCTTTAAATGAAGGCGTTGAACAAGTGAAAAAGAATATGAGCCTGGAGCACGGCGAAATATCTGTATCTTTTCTTCATACGCTCGGGCTGCGCTTAATGCCTCAGCTGATTGCCGAATTTAAAAAGCTATACCCAAACGTGACCTTCCGGCTTTATCAAGGCGCAAATGAAACGCTTCGCAAAATGGTGGAAACGGGAGATGCGGATATCTGTCTCAGCTCCCCGCCGCTTCCCAGCGAGCTTTTACAATGGACAGTGCTGGAGAAAGAGCCTCTTTATGCGGTGCTACCTGAGAACCACCCGCTTGCAGGAAATAAAAGCATTCAAATGAAAGAGATGCAGGACGAGGATTTTGTGGGTTTTAAACCGGGATACGGGCTGAGGTATATGTTTGATCTGATGTGCCGGGATTTGAATATACACCCGCATCTCGCATTTGAAGGAGAGGAAGTGTCAACCATATTAGGGCTGACCGCCGCGGGTCTGGGGGCTGCAGTGCTGCCGAAAACCGCGGAGCATTCATACTTTCCGGTCGTTTTTCTACCGGTTGCAGATTACCAATGCGAACGCACCATAGCGCTAGCCCAGCTGAAAAACCATGCTCTTTCTCCCGCTGCTGAGCGTTTTAAACAGTTTGCACTTGAGTATTACAAAGCACGCAACTGAGCGGTCATTTTATTAAAATCGAAGTTGAAAATAAAGCAGAAAGAAATACAGAAAACGGAGGAAAACCATGGCGAAAAAAACAGTGAAAACAAATGCTGTCCGTATCATTGAGCAGCAAAACATTCCCTATGAGCTATTAGGTTACAAAACAGAAGGGGGACAGCCCGCAGACGGTCTTTCCGTTTCACAAAAAATCGGATACGCTGCCGAATATGTTTATAAAACCTTAGTGGCATCTGCAGGTACTGATCGTTATTACGTCTTTGTCGTTCCCGTTGCAAAAGAACTGAATCTGAAAAAAGCTGCGAAGGCGGCAGGTGAGAAGAAAATAGAAATGATTGCCATGAAGGACCTTTTGGGAGTAACCGGCTATATGCGCGGCGGCTGCTCTCCGATCGGCATGAAAAAAAGGTTTCCGACTTTTATTGATAGATCCGCTGAAACACTGGAGTTTATGATTGTCAGTGCGGGGAAAATCGGAATGCAGCTGAAAGCAGCGCCTCAAGATTTAGCCGAAGCAAGCGGGGCGGTATTTACAGACATTGTATAAATGTCCGATGAATCTAATAGAACACGTGTCAAGGGAGAATGATAATGAAAAAAAGATATGAAAACTTGAATGGCGTGAAGAATGAACATGGATTCAGGGACATGTGGAAATGGATGAAAGAACGAAGAGAAAAAAGTAAAGACTTGAGCGAGAACATTCCGAAAGCGGTCACAAGGGATGTCCGTGATGTTGCCGTCAATCGGACGGAAACCGCCATAACTTGGATCGGCCATTCTTCATTTCTGATCCAAATACAGGGGCTTAACATAATGACCGACCCTGTATGGGCGCGGCGGATGGGTTTTCAAAAACGGCTGACAGAGCCGGGATATGAATTGAGCGAACTGCCTGACATTGATGCCGTGCTCATTTCACACGGGCATTATGACCATCTTGATTTTCCGAGTATAAAAAAACTGAGAGGAAACCCGGATTTTTACGTGCCTGCGGGATTGAAAAAGCTGTTCAACAAAAAAGGCCGCAAAAACGTTCATGAAATGAATTGGTGGGATCGTTTTGAGATGCGGGGGGTGAATATATCATTTGTTCCGGCCCAGCACTGGACACGGAGAACGCTTTGGGATACCGATACCTCTCATTGGGGAGGCTGGGTCATAGAAAGCAAAAACGGCGAGTCCATCTATTTTGCAGGAGATACAGGCTATTTTGAAGGCTTTAAAGAAATCGGAGAGAGGTTTCGTATTAAGGCGGCTCTGATGCCGATCGGAGCATACGAACCGGAATGGTTTATGCAAGTGTCACATATCAATCCGGAAGACGCCGTAAAAGCGTTTTTGGAGCTGAAGGCTGACAGCTTCATTCCCATGCATTACGGGGCATTCCGGCTTGCTGATGATACAGGCCCGGAAGCATTAAGCAGACTGCACGGCGAGTGGGATCGGCTTGCATTACCTCCTGAAAACCTGAAAGCATTAGCGCTTGGCGAAACATTTTGGCTGTAACAGCAGGTTTTCGCTGCCGACACCAATCGTTTAAAAACGGTTGGTGTTTTGACGTCAATCAAAGGTGAATTGTCTCTGTATAAAACATGATTTTTCCGGAACATGCGGTAAAAAACAAAACTTTTTACTCTTTTGTTTCACTATAAAATGAAAACGGTTTCGTATGCGCAGTATATTTAACCTATCACAATTGCTCCAGCAGAAACGGACAGGAAGGATAGAAAAACAGATGAAATACATGAATTCAAGGCAGAAAAAGATTTTGTATCTGTTGTTATCTGAACCTGATGACTACTTAGTTGTGCAAGATTTCGCAGACAGGGTCCGCTGTTCTGAAAAAACGATCAGGAATGATTTGAAAACGATTGAAGATTTCCTGAATGAACATGCTCAAGCTCAGCTGATCCGCAAACCGGGATTAGGCGTCTATTTACATATATCTGAACAGGAAAGGTCACGGTTAAGCCGGCAAATTTATAATGAGCACTTTACGTGCGGGCACAAGACCGATGAAGAAAGAATACTTCACATCGCTTATGATTTATTAATGAATTCAAAGCCCGTTTCCGCAAAAGAAATTGCCGCACAGCATTTTGTAAACAGAGCTTCCATTAAAAAGGATGTAAGTGCGGTTGAGGAGTGGCTGAAGCGATTTGATCTCATACTGGTTTCTAAACAGCGGCTTGGCTTAAAGATTGAAGGGGACGAAAAAAACAAAAGAAAAGCATTGGCGCGAATTTCAGATTTGATTGATAATACGGAGTTTACAAGCCAATTTATAAAAAGTAAGTTTTTAAGTCATGAAGCGGACTTTGTGAGAAAAGAAATCAAGTTATTACAAAAAAACCATTCTATCTATTTTACGGATGAAACATTTGAAAGTTTGCTGCTGCATACATTGCTGACTATCCGCCGTATCAAAATGAAACAGCCGGTCGCCATTTCTGCAAGACAGCTGGACGCGGTAAAAAAGAAGAAAGAATATGAATGGACACTGGCTTGTTTAAAACGGCTTGAGCCGGTATTTGCCATCCGGTTTCCTGAGGAAGAAGCCGTCTATTTAACTTTACATATAATAGGCGGGAAAGTCCGCTATCCATCGCAGCAAGAAAAGAAGCTTGATCTTGAAGATTCTGAGCTTTCCAAAGTCGTCAGGCATTTGATCAATCGTGTTTCAGAACTGCAAATGCTGGATTTTCATAAAGACCAGGAACTAATCAACGGATTGAACATTCATCTCGATCCGGTGTTGAAGCGGCTGAGCTATGATCTCTCTGTTTCAAACCCCATGCTTCACGACATCAAAAAAATGTACCCTTATTTGTTTCATCTTATCATTGACGTTTTAGAAGACATCAATCAAACATTTGATCTTTATATTCCTGAAGAAGAGGCGGCCTATTTGACGCTGCATTTTCAGGCAGCGATCGAACGGCTGCGCCGAAACAGTCATAACCCTAAAAGGACGATCATCGTCTGCCATATGGGCATTGGCATGTCGCAATTGCTGCGGACTAAAATTGAACGCAAATTTCATCACATTACGGTAAAAGACTGTATCGCAAAAGCGGAGCTGACAGAGTATATCAAAAAGCATAAAGATATAGATTTCGTCATTTCTACGATAGGGCTTGGAAATGTAACGATCCCTCATATTGTCGTATCACCGCTTTTGGAGTCTGCTGATGAAAAGAAGCTCAGCGCATTTATGCAACAGCTTGATACATCACATCGCCGGGAGCAAAAAACGTTTAAAATGCTGAACGACACGACTCCGTTTCTCGTTTTTTTACAGCAAGAGACAGAGCACCGTTATCAGGTCATTGAAAAGCTGGCGCAGGCTTTGTATGAAAAAGGCTATGTAGAAAAAGAGTATGGCATTCATGCAGTAATGAGAGAAAAAATGTCGGCGACAAATATCGGGGCGGGTATTGCCATCCCTCACGCGAACTCTAAATATATCAAACAATCAGCCATTGCAATCGCCACCTTAAAAGAGCCGATTGAATGGGGGACAGAAAAGGTGTCGCTCGTTTTTATGCTTGCCGTCAAACACGAAGATCAAAACAAGGTAAAGCAATTATTCAGTGAGCTTTCCTATCTTAGCGAGCAGCCGGCATTTATTCAAAAACTGACGGAAGAAAAAAATGTGATGACGTTTTTATCGTATTTAAACTATTAAAAGCAGGGAATGGCTCCCTGCTTTTTTTCTGTTTATAGGGAAAAATGCCGTTATTTCCGGAACTTATGGTAAAAAAACGCGCTTATCACAGGCTGATTTCAGTATAAAGTTGAGACAAGATCTTGAAATTCAGACTGCAAAGGAGGATTTATATGAAACTGTTAGCGATTACATCATGTCCGAACGGCATTGCCCATACGTATATGGCTGCTGAAAATTTACAAAAAGCAGCCGGCAGATTAGGCGTTGAGATCAAAGTGGAAACCCAGGGCGGAATCGGGGTGGAAAATAGGCTGACCGAAGAGGAAATCCGGGAAGCAGACGCAATCATTATCGCGGCGGACCGCTCGGTGAACAAAGACCGATTCGCGGGAAAAAAGCTGCTGGCCGTCGGGGTTCAGGAAGGCATCCGCAAACCGGAAGAATTAATTCAAAAAGCGCTTAGCAGTGAAGTGCCGGTCTATCAATCTGCTTCAAAAGCTGAATCCGCAAGTCAGCAGGGCAAAAAACAAAACCCGATTTACCGTCATTTAATGAACGGCGTTTCTTTTATGGTTCCTTTCATTGTCGTCGGCGGATTATTGATAGCGGTTGCATTGACGCTTGGAGGAGAAAAAACACCAAAGGGCTTAGTCATTCCGGACGAGTCTTTTTGGAAGACGATTGAACAGATCGGCAGTGCTTCTTTTTCATTCATGATCCCGATTTTAGCCGGGTACATCGCGTTCAGCATCGCTGATAAGCCGGGTCTTGTCCCCGGAATGATCGGCGGATATATTGCGGCATCCGGCAGCTTTTACGACAGTGCAAGCGGCGCAGGATTTCTTGGAGGAATCATTGCGGGATTTTTGGCGGGATATGCGGCGCTTGGAATCAAAAAATGTAAAGTTCCTAAAGCAATACAGCCGATTATGCCGATCATTATTATTCCGGTGTTTGCCTCACTGATCGTCGGTTTGGCGTTTGTATTTCTGATCGGCGCCCCCGTCGCTCATATTTTCGCATCATTAACGGTTTGGCTTGCGGGAATGAAAGGTTCGAGTTCAATTCTTCTGGCATTGATTTTAGGAGCGATGATCTCCTTTGATATGGGAGGACCCGTAAACAAGGTGGCCTTTCTTTTCGGATCGGCAATGATCGGAGAAGGAAATTATGAAATCATGGGCCCGATTGCCGTTTCCATTTGTATACCGCCGATAGGGCTTGGGATTGCAACGTTTTTAGGAAAAAGAAAATTCGCCGCCGCAGAAAAAGAAATGGGAAAAGCATCATTTACGATGGGCCTTTTCGGTATCACGGAAGGAGCCATTCCATTTGCGGCCCAAGACCCCCTTCGTGTGATCCCGAGTATTATGGCGGGTTCTATGACCGGATCGGTGATAGCGATGATCGGCCATGTGGGGGACAGAGTGGCACACGGCGGCCCCATCGTTGCTGTACTTGGAGCAGTAGATCATGTACTGATGTTTTTTATCGCTGTAACAGCAGGTTCTCTTGTCACCGCTCTGTTGGTTAATGTACTGAAGAAAGATATGGCGAAATCCCCCGCGCCCGGCGAGGTGCTGCCGTCTGCCGCACCAAATGAAGCTGCAGCGGCAAAAGAAACAAAGGAACCATCTCAGGCTGACAGCCGAAAAGCCGGGATGACCGAAATCAAAAAACTGACTGACATTATCAGTACGGACTTGATTGAACCGCATTTATCCGGCGAAACGAGGGATGACATTATCGATGAAATGATCGAGAAAATGTCCCGTAAAGGTATGCTGCTGTCTGACAGCGGATTTAAGCAGGCCATTTTGAGCCGGGAACAGCAGGGAACCACGGCGATAGGTATGAATATCGCCATTCCGCACGGAAAGTCTGAAGCCGTCAAAACGCCGGGTGTCGCATTCGGAATAAGACGTTCGGGTGTTGACTGGAACAGCCTTGATGGTTCTGATGCAAAACTGATTTTTATGATTGCCGTACCGAAGGAAAGCGGCGGAAATCAGCATCTGAAAATATTGCAGATGTTATCCCGAAAACTGATGGATGACAGCTATCGGGAAAGGCTGCTCTCCGTTCAGACAAAAGAAGAGGCGTATGAGCTTCTGGAAGAAATCGAATAAAGCGGGGGATGATCATGTCTACTGAACCGATATTTTTCAATCCGGTTTTCAAAGAAAGAATCTGGGGAGGCGCCGCCCTGCGTGATTTTCACTATAATATTCCGTCCGAGCGGACAGGGGAGTGCTGGGCCTTCGCCGCTCATCAAAATGGACAGAGCACAGTTCGAAACGGCATGTATAAAGGATGTACGCTCGGTGAATTGTGGGAGCATCACAGAGATTTATTCGGAAACCTTGAAGGAGACCGTTTTCCTCTTCTTACAAAAATTTTGGACGCGGACCAAGACCTGTCCGTTCAGGTGCATCCGAATGATGACTTTGCCAAAATGCATGAAAACGGGGAACTTGGAAAAACCGAATGCTGGTATATCATTGATTGTGAAAAAGATGCGGAGATCATTTTCGGCCACAACGCAACAACAAAAGAAGAACTGATGTCCATGATTGAGCGGGGAGAATGGGACGGGCTCCTGAACAGAGTTAAGGTAATGCCGGGAGATTTCTTCTTTGTCCCAAGCGGCACCGTACACGCGATTGGAAAGGGCACACTTATTTTAGAGACGCAGCAAAATTCAGATACGACTTACAGATTGTATGACTACGGAAGAAAAGATGCGGACGGCAGGATGCGCGAGCTCCATTTGAAAAAAAGTATAGAAGTGATAGACGTTCCATCTGTCCGTGAACGGCCGACCGTTCAATATAAACAAACAGATGATTTGCTGGCAGCTGTTTTAATAGAATGTCCTTATTTTTCAGTCGAAAAGTGGGTTGTAAAAGGTGAAGCAAATCTATTCCAGCATCATCCCTTCCTTCTTGTCAGCGTGATCGAAGGAGACGGAATAATGATTGCAGGCGGGCATGAATATCCCTTTAGAAAAGGAGATCATATTCTCCTGCCTTCCGGTTTGGGAGAATATAAACTGGCAGGCCATGCAAATTGTATTGTGTCTCATCTGTGATCCTCAAAACCCTTCTCTGGCATCAGAGAAGGGTTTTACAAAAAGGGCGAAATCTCCAGTGTATCAGTGTTTTCGTTCCTGAATTTATTCTCTCAATTTGTATATCTCCCGAGCCATTGATTCAAGTATGTACATAGCGGGGATTTGGGTGGTGATATTCGCATTTTCAACCCATTCTTCCGTCACGTAATATGAAATATTCACATCGGACATTTTGGCAATGGTTGAATGTTTATGATTTGTAATACTGATGACCCGGCTGCCTTCTTGTTTCAGCTGATTCAGATGAGTCACCGTAGAATCTCCTTCACCTGAAACCGATAATGCGATTGTGATGCTGTTATGGCGGAAATGGGAATGGGCCGGAAAGTAAGGATCTTTAATATACATTGAAAGTTTCCCTAAGCACGAAAAATATCTGGCTCCGTATTCGGCGAGAATTCCTGAACTTCCCACTCCGATAAAAATAACGCTTTCTGCATCCGCCGCAAGGGCTGCTGCTTCCTTCAGCTTTTCTTCCATCCCTCCGCTTACTGTTCTTTCAAAAAATTCGGCAACGGAATGATGGGGACTCTTTAAAATCGTTTTTTTATTTGCCTCCGTATACATTTTCAGCTTCACCTTAAACTCCGAAAACCCTTCACAGTTTATTTTTTTGCAGAAACGTAAAATAGAAGCCGTAGATACATGGGTTTCATTTGCCAATTCACGGATTCGCATATAGACGACTTTCTCGCTGTTTTGGGAGATGTAGTTGTATAAAGAAGTTTCAAGCTCGTTAAATGAAGCAATCATTTCGTGTGTGAACATGCAGGGGGATTCTCCTTTTTATGAGAATGGTGAATGTACATCTAATCGTAACATATCATTTTTAAAAGAAACATAGTGTTATATTTATGTGACAAATCACTTTTTGTGTCATTCAAAACAAGACGTCAGCCAATGATTTACGGCGCAAAACAACTGCGGATATAATTCGTTCATACGCTTTATGCATGATCTCTTCAAGGGTCTCTGACAAAAGCGGCCGAAAAAAGGAGGACAATATGAGTATCAAACTGATAGCAGTTGATATGGACGGAACGTTTTTGAATGATGAAATGGCATATAACAAAGAGCGTTTTATGAATCAGTATCGTGAATTAAAATCGCGGGGGATTAAATTTGCCGTAGCAAGCGGAAACCAATATGCGCAGCTTACATCCTTCTTTCCGGAAATCAAAAGTGAAATCGCTTTCGTTGCTGAGAATGGCGCTTTCGTCGTGAATGCCGGAGAAGAATTATTCGCGGGTAACATGTCTGAAGACACTATAAAAGCAGTGATCCTTGCTTTAGAGCAGTATGAGGTGAAAAACGTCATTGTCTGCGGAAAAAAAAGCGCGTATATTCATGAAAATGCCGGTGAAGATGAATATCTGCATGCCAGTAAGTATTATTATGTGTTAAAAAGGGTGCCGCATTTTGAAAACATCGATGATGACATTTTGAAATTTTCCATCAGCTTTCCCGCCGAACATTGTTCCGCACTTCTGAGCTATTTAAAAAACGCAATCGGGTCTTTCGTTACGCCTGTATCAAGCGGGCACGGTGACATAGATCTGATCATACCGGGGCTTCATAAAGCGAGCGGGATTAAGCTTCTCCAGAAACAATGGGGGATGGGTGATGAAGAGTGTGCGGCCTTCGGAGACAGCGGCAATGATCTGGAGATGGTGTCCGCCGTGAAATACGGGGTCGCCATGGATAATGCGCAGGAAAGCATTAAACAGGCTGCCGCGCATATCACGCAATCAAACAATGAAGAAGGGGTCTTAAATGCGATTGATTCCATTCTAAAATGTGAAAAACCCTTTGTCTGAAAAAGACGTTTTAACTGCGGAGGTGCTGAACGATGATTAAATTAGTGATTACGGATTTAGACGGTACATTTTTAAATAATCAAGGCGATTTTGACAGAACGTTATTTGAAAAGACAAAACGAGTAATGGAGGAACAGCATGTCGCTTTCGCCATCTGCACCGGGAAGCAGTGTGAAAGAGTGGAAGCTTTATTCGGAGAAGATGCGAAAGATTTTTGGATTTTAGGAGACAGTGCCACACGTATAAAAAAGAACGGCAAGTTCGTATATGAATCTTTGATCAGCAATGAAGCGGGACTGTCAATTATAGGCGCTTTAGAAAAAATCAGCTGCGGGCATAGCATTATCGCATGCACAAAAAATGGTGCGATCGTAAAAGAAAATCTGTCTGAAAGTGAGATGAAATATGTAAATGCCTCTTATGCACATGTAACGAAAATAACTGATTTTACTGAGATAAAAGATGATTTTATCAAGATTACGGTTCATGATCCCGACGCCAACTGTCCGGAAACGAGAGAAAAGCTGCATGAATTTTTTCACCAATTATATATCGTAGCATCAGAGGATACCTGGATGGACATAGCAAATATCGGAATACATAAAGGAACAACAGTACAAGAACTGCAGCGATTATTAGGGGTTTCGGCTGATGAAACAATGGCGTTCGGAGACGGCCGCAATGACAAAGAATTGATGGAAGCGGCATCCTACAGCTTTGCGGTTAAGAATGCCATTGACGAAATAAAAGATGCGGCGCACTTTGTCATCAAATCAAATGAGGAAAGCAGCGTTATGCACACGATTATGAGAATATTAGCGCTGCAAAAACAATGAGCTAAAATCAATGCGGCAGGACTTACTAGGGATAGAAAAAGCGGGCTATCCTCAGACTTTAATTCACTCCTGATTTTCCTAAAGTATGTTAAAAATGAATAAATATCTATATTTGACTCGATGGTATTGGTATAATATGTATAAAATGAATGAAGCGGTTTAATATCAAGATGAAAAAAATCACTTCATATCAGACAAAAAGCAGGAACTGCCTCGTTTTGAAATTGGGAGGTGTTTGTATTAGCCCGCTGTTGAGCCCCGCGTATATCATTCTTATTTTTCTTCCGGCAGCTTCTTTTCTGTTAGGGATTTTAGGATATTTCATCTTTAAAAAAGTATGGATGATGGTTGTTATTGTATTCTTTTTGTCCTTGATATTCATGTTTATTGTAATAGGTGCCGAACCGACATTTTTCATTTGGGTGGCTATGATGACGGGGAGCTGTTTTGTCTCCGGTTCAATCACTAAGACGATATGGACTTTCGCAAAGAGAAAATATTAGACAGAAGAATCCTGTTTGAACAGCTATCCTTTTTTTGTCGATTGAAGAAAAAGAAGTATAGAGTTATCCGTTATGTTCTTATATTTTGTCTGTTGTTGTCAGATCGGGCTTTCTGTTGAAAATGTCTGTCTATCGTTTTGTTCTTTTTTAACTAAACGGAGCACTATAATTGAACTGTAGATACATAGAAAAACAAAAAAGGATAAGGAGGATTTTTATGTTTCAAACCTTAGACCATTTTTTGAAATCTTGGGAATTCGAAGCCGATGCGACACAAAAACTGCTGAATCATCTGACTGATGAATCACTTAAACAAGAAATCACTTCACAACATTGGACTTTGGGCCGTATTGCATGGCATACTGTCGCTGCCATTCACATCATTACCTCAAACACAGATTTAACGTTTCACGCTCCGGCCGAAGATTATCCTGTTCCTGCATCGGCGCGGTTTATTGCTGAGAGTTATCATCAAGCCAGTAATGCATTTGTACAGGCGTTAAAAACGCAATGGACTGACGATACACTTCAAGAATGTGTCAACTTTATTGGTCAGCAATTGCCAAATGGTTCACTTTTGATGTTTTTAATTCAACATCAAAACCATCATCGAGGACAAATGACTGTCCTTATGAGACAAGCAGGTTTACCTGTTCCGGGTATTTACGGTCCGGCAAAAGAGGAATGGACTAAATTCGGTTTGGAAGCTCCGAAATAGGATATTGTTGTAAGGGCTCGAATGAATAGATGATACCAATCGATGTTGGTATCTTTTTTGTTTTTTAGAGTTATTAAACCGGTATCCATGACATGCAGACGAATCAACAGTTCAAAAGATGTAAATTAAGGTCAATAAATACAGAAAGGTGATTATGATGATAACTAAAATGACGCGATTCAATATGAAAGACTTCAATAAACCAAACGAATCTTTCGTTGTTTCAGGGAGAATCATCCCTTCATTTGAAAACAATGTTTGGACATATACAGAGGAGAAATTTGCTGAACCTTATGTCAAAAAATATGATGATGAAGACATTGATGTCAGTTATATTGAAGAAGAGGATAAAGTTGTCTTTTTTTATTACGCAGAGAACGACTGTGTCGGCCGGAGTAAGCTTCGTTCTAATTGGAATGGATACGCACTGATTGAAGACATTGCCGTTGCAGAAGATTATAGAAAAAATGGTGTCGGGACGGCTTTATTGCATAAAGCGGTTGAGTGGGCAAAGGAGAATCATTTATGCGGTCTTATGCTTGAAACACAAGATATTAATGTTTCAGCTTGTCATTTTTATGCCAAAAATAACTTTGTCATAGGAGCGGTCGATACAATGCTATATTCCAATTTTTCAACAGCAAATGAAATTGCGGTTTTTTGGTACTGTAAATTTTAAATATAACAGTATTTGATGTTTCGTCATTCAGCGGGTGTGTCGCGAAGTATTCAAAACATCGGCTTGAGGATTTATAATAAGGTATATCAATCAATGCAGGGGGAGTTATGGATGAAGTGCAAAATCCTTTGTTGACCCTGCACTGGGGAAAAATGTCTTGTTTATGATGGGCGTCCTTTGCGGAGGCCTGATATTCGGCACTGCTGCAGGATTTGTGTCTATGGTTCCTTATATGATGAAAGATGTTCACCATTTAAGTACTGCGGCAATTGGAAGCGGGATTATGTTTCCTGGAACGATGAGCGTCATCATCTTCGGTTACATTGGAGGATGGCTTGTTGATCGGAAAGGTTCTTTATATGTGCTGACCATTGGGATTGCATTGATGTCTTCCAGCTTTTTAATCGCTGCCTTTTTTATAGATGCGACACCTTGGCTCATGACCGTTATCATCGTTTTTGTTTTTGGGGGGCTCTCCTTCACAAAAACGGTTATATCTACAATGGTATCTGGCAGTTTGAAACAAAAGGAAGCCGGCGCCGGAATGAGTCTGCTTAATTTTACCAGCTTTCTATCAGAGGGAACGGGTATTTCGATTGCAGGCGGTTTATTATCGACCCGCTTGCTGGATCAAAGGCTGCTGCCTGTTAACGCTGATCATTCCGCTTATTTGTACAGTAATATGCTCATTCTTTTTGCAGGAATCATCGTTATGAGCTGGCTGGTAAACATGAATGTCTATAAACGTTCGCAAAGGAATGACTAAAAAGGGAAAAGGATCAAACTTGATAAAAGTTTTGATCCTTTTTTTGAGGAGCTTCCTTATTCCGAAACCTTTTTTCGATCAATGAAAGGGGAGTTAAAGTGAATTACATTTATAAGAAAAAGGAAAAGAAAAATGGAAATTGTATCATTTCAATCAGAGATAAATGGGAGAATGCACTTATTGAGTTTGAACAAAAAAATAATCAAATTGAGATCATGATCAATTATCGTAACGAGAAAATAACCAAGTTTTCACTGCCAATCGAGACTTTTGAGAAAGTGTATGAGGATATTAAAATAGGCCGGAGAGAAAGTTAATCATTCTGTTTGAAAATGACCATGATGTTCGTAAGCAGTATGGTTTTAACACGCATTTGGATTTCCCTGGCAAAGTAAAGGTTTTTGGGGATTTATGTTAAAATAATAGTAAGAACCTTGTGCAGCGGACAGGGAGTTTCGTTGCTTTATAAGGAGAGGGAACTATGAAAAAAAATATTCACATACTGGGAGCCTCCGGAGTCGGAACTTCAACATTGGGTGTTGCATTATCAAAGCATTTGCCTCATACGCATCTTGATACTGATGATTACTATTGGACAGATAAATTCACTAAGAAAAGAGAAATTCCTGAAAGAAGAAAGTTGCTTGAAAAAGACTTGACAATAAATGAGAAATGGATTCTTTCTGGCGCAGTGTGCGGCTGGGGCGATGATCTAAAAAGTTACTTTGACCTTGTCATCTTCTTATGGATTCCGCAAGATATACGGCTTGAGAGATTAAGGCATAGGGAATTTCAGCGTTATGGAAACGAAGTGTTAGCCGGCGGCAGTAAATATGAACAATCAAAAACATTTTTAGAGTGGGCTTCTTTATATGATAATGCTGGAATGGAAGTTAGAAGCAAAGCTTTACACGAACATTGGATGGCAGATTTATCTTGTCCATTGCTAAAAATTGAAGGAGATTACTCAGTCAATGAAAGAGTTGATCGTGTCTTGGATTATCTGAATTCTAATTAAACTAACGGACGGAGATAACTGGAAAACCAAAATTCAAAGACAGTTCCGGCCATTTTTTTAACGGAGCTGTTTTTTTATACCGCTTTCAGTTTCTCTGTTGTGAAGTGATTTATTTTCGGCAGTATCCCACAATAGAGAAGTGATTTGTTCTTCGTTAAGTTCTCCGTTGGAGTATCTCTCTAAAATTCTTATAAATCGTTCATCACCTAATTAATTATTTCTTTGTTTATTTTTATTCTCCATCTCATTTTCAGACCGAATTAAAGCCCTCTCATAACGAGAAGGGCTTTCCGCCTTTTAATACTTTCTCCTTAAAAAGAAGGGGAAGGCTCTATCCGTTTATCCCTCGTATCGTTTATTAATCAACTCTGTAAACATGGGGAATTATTGGTTAACTTGGAATTTTTTCAATCCAAACAAATATCTTTAAAAAAGTTACCGGCAACTTTCTGGGGCATATCGCAGTGTTCGATTGTTTAGTCCCTTTTTTTTATAATCTTTACAAATCTGAAAAAGTCATCATCATCCGGCAGGGGCTTGTCACCTTCGCGTCCATTGCAATGCATATGCGGATCAGAGTGATGTTCATTGTAGAACTCTACGATATGGAATCCGCACTTATTCACATAGAAGTTGATATTTCGCTTTTCAAAATAAGGTGTCACGGTTTCCCAAAGCACAGTATCCGGATACTGTGCTTCTATGGCTTTCCAAGCAGAAAGACCAATCCCCTGGCTGTGATGTTCTGGAGATACATAGAATAAATCTAGCGAATTATGATGTGTTTCGCTGTTGATACGTACTACTGCACCACCTACCTTCTCACCATCCCGAAGAATATGATATACGACTGCTCCGGGAGCGTCGAAAGACTCCTGAACATCATTGTCCGATGGAATCGGTCCATCTTCGCAATCACCGAACGTTTCAATCACGGCGATCGCAAAGGCCTCTTGTAATTTTTTTTGGAATTCTGGCAGATCAGATTCCTTTGCTGGTTCCAGAATAACTTTTGGTTCCTTTTTTGTTTTCATGATTGCTCACTCCCTCAGTTGCTGAAATAACGAGTTCAGTCGTTCAGTGTAATTCCAGCTGCTCTGCCGCTCTTTCTTCCGCGGTAAATTTGGCGTTAAAATACTTCAAAAGCTTTTTCCTGTCTTTTTGTATTTTTTCTTTGTTTCATTGGAAAACAAGCTGCATGTAACCCTTATTTACTATCGTTCACTACCGTATTAAGTGTCGTATGCGGGATTTGTCATCATTCTCGAATTTTTCCTGCGAAAAGTTACAAAAATAGTCGAATGGGCCGCCTTTGACTATGAACATGCGTAAAAGATTCAATTTACTTTCGATCATGAGCAATGCACATTGAGTAAACTCCGGTGGATTTATTAGCCCAAAGAAGCCTAAATGATATAAAAATAACTAGTATATATATCAAATCTATCCGTTTAATGCCCGCTTCAGTCAACAACAAATTTGAAGTCATGCAATCTGTGCAAAGGGATTATTTCTGTATTGATTTTTCCGAATGCAGCGGAGTTGCTTTAGGACTCCCGTTTACTTTGCCGTACGTCAGCTTGCGCCATACTAATTCCATCGGACCGTACTTAAATCGTTTCAACCACAATGTACTAAAGCTCATAAGCACGAAGTACACGGCCAGACTGAACATGAACGTGCCGGCGGATTGAATATGATCCGCAAGCCCGAATCCGTACCTGAGGAACAGAACTGTTCCAATGATAGAGTGAAGCAGATAACAGGTCAATGACATCCGTCCGACTTTGGTGAATATCATCATAGGGCCTCGCAGCTGAGGAACATACAGAAACAGCATTGCAAAAGTGCTCATATAAAACATACTTCCGGTTAAGCCGCCATTTTGACCCAAGACAGAGGAAATGTCCTTCCACAGCATATTCTCAGAAAAATTAAACATGTCTAGTAATATACTGCTTTGTGTTATTAGAAAAGCGATTGTGCTAATGATCCAGATACGCTTCCATATGAACTTTTTCGCTTCCATGTCTTTGAAAAATTCCATCTTAACAAAGTACACGCCCAGCAGAAACATGAGAAACATGGAATAGATCATGGAGAAAGAGCCAGCAGCCATCGTGACCATATCTGTCCACCGGGTGCTGATGGATTCCATGTAGGTAAGGCTTGTGTGGCTAAACAAAGTAAACTCTGAAAAATTCGGGTTTTTTGACCCTGCAGTATTGATGACATTGTACAACATTGTGAAAACAGGAATCAGGAATTGAAACACGATAAGTGCGATAATCCATCTAAGAACCGTTTTGGCCGTGCGTTTATAGAAAGCGAGTAACAGGAAGCCGCTTACGGCGTAAAAGGTCAATATGTCACCGACCCAAACAAATGTGATGTGCAAAATGCCAAACCCCAAAAGGATAGATAACCTGCGGGCAAACAGCTTGTTGGGACTATCTACCTTCTGCGCGGCTCGATCCATAAAGATCATAAACCCAACTCCGAACAAGAAGGAGAATAATGTAACGAATTTCCCTTCGGCAAACCAGGAAACCAGATTGTGCAGGAGGTCACCGGAGGCCATTTCGAATCCCTTTACTGAATCTACGATCAGAAAATAGTTGACAATAATAATGCCAAGCAAGGCAAATCCACGTACGATATCCAGAAAATGAACCCGTTCCCGCAGACTCACTGGTTGCCCGCGTTCTTCTTTTTGTACAATCATATCAATACTCCTTTCCCATTTACCATTGCAATGTGCAGTGCGGATCTGAAAAACTCGAGCCTTACAATGGATAAATATAAAGACAGAATCTTAACAATTTATGAAGGTTCATCATTTTTTTTAAAATGTGACAAAATTGTGGCGGACATCAGCTTTCATAAACTGTTAAGATTTACGTAGTATCTTATAACGTACGTTACTTATGAATGATATATAGTAAGGTGACAGAAATAACATCAAGAATCATGAGGTGAAAAAGGCATGACCCATCGAATATTAGTCGTAGAGGATGATCGGGATATTGGTGATCTTTTGAAGGAATCCCTTACGCGTTCAGGCTACGAGGTGCTAAGAGCCAAGGATGGAAAGCGAGCATTGCAACTTGTGAATGATTCGCTTGATTTGGTTATTTTGGATATTATGATGCCAGGCATTTCTGGAATCGAAACCTGTCAGCACATTAGGAAAACCTCTAACGTCCCAATTCTGTTTCTGACGGCCAGATCGAGTACACTCGATAAAACTGAGGGATTACTCGCCGGCGGCGATGATTATATGACTAAACCCTTCTCGGAAGAGGAACTTCACGCTAGAGTGATTGCCCAATTACGCAGATATACAATCTATCAGGAAAAGAAGGAACAGGAAGAAACATTTCTTATCGGGGGCAAACTGAGAGTGAGCGAAGAATTTAATGAGGTTTGGAAAGAGGAGCAGCAAATCAAGCTGTCAGATCTGGAATATCGTATCCTGAAACTGCTGATGAGCAAACGCAACAAAATATTTTCTGCTCAAAATATATATGAGAGTGTGTGGGGACAGCCTTACTTTTACTGTTCTAACAATACGGTGATGGTGCATATTCGGAAACTGCGCTCCAAAATTGAGGATGATCCGGCACGTCCGGTTTATATAAAAACTGAATGGGGAAGAGGATATCGATTTGGCACATCGTAAATTCACGCTAACCAAAAAACTGGCTTTGCTGATCATGGTTGCTGCGATTGTGAGCGGTGTGATCTTTCTGACGCTGCAAAAGATTACAGATGATCTGATCGAGGGATATCTGAGTTCGGATGAGTATTATCACAAGGAGTCAGCGAGATACATTCAAAAATTCAGTCAGTACGTTTCAGAAAATGGGTTGTCTACATCGGATAGAAAAGCGTTTGGCGAGTGGGTCAAAAAAGAAAATTACATTAACCTCACCATATTCAAGGATCAGGAGCTGCAATATGATTCCGTTTATTCCGAATCGGATTATGGAAAGGAAAAGCTGACTCAGTACGCTCAAAATCATTCACATCCTGTCAAGTTCAGCGATGGTGAAGGACGAGTCATTATCGACGGTTTCTACTCTTCCCGATATTATGATCTGGCCTTTACATTGGATTTGCTCGGTGCAACCCTCATCTTTTTAATCATTGTTCTCTTGGGCATTCGCCAAAGTCTTCGCTACCTTAAAACGCTTCACCAAGAGATTCATATTCTTGAAGGGGGCCAGCTGGACTACGAGATGACGATAAAAGGGCATGATGAATTAGCGATGATTGCAAAGAGCATTGAGGATCTGCGGAAAGCTTTCTTGGACAAACTTAAAGCGATCGAGGAATTGCAAGCAGAGAGCCGCAGCCTGGTTACCGAAATGTCGCACGATATGCGCACACCGCTGACGTCGCTGATCATGAATCTGGAGTTTGCCAAAAAAGAAGGAGGCGAAGCGGGTACAAGCAAAGATCGTTATGTAGCCAATGCTTATGGTAAAGCACTGCAATTAAAAAACTTGTCTGACAATCTGTTTGCGTATTTCCTGCTGAATAAGGAACATGGGGCCGACCTGGAGACCGTTGCAGTGAAAGAAGTGATCTACGATCTAATATCAGATCAGATTGCTATCCTTCATCAGGAGCATTTCCGGGTCCATATTTCAGGCGAGCTGCCGGAAACCTATATTAACGTGAATTTGGAGGAGCTTGGTCGTGTATTTGATAATGTGATGTCAAACTTATTTAAATACGCAGATCCGGAAGAAGAAATCAGCATCACGTTTGTATCGGATCAAGAAATATTTGAGATTCATATCAGCAATACGATTAAACTTGCGGATGTAACACCGGAAAGCAACGGACTCGGTGAAAGAAGCATTGCGCGAATGATGTCCCGCATGCAGGGGCAGTTTCACAGTATACAAAAGAATTCCAAGTACTGCATCGTGCTGCGATTTTGGAACAGAAAGATGTAGGCTGCGAATCAAAACGACGAAAATATTGAAATAGGAGACAACAAGATGAGATTTTTCAACAATTTCAAAAAGGCACCTTACCTGTTACAAGCGCTTCTCAATGTCTGCCTGTTCTTCCTGGCCATAGCCTTAAGCGGACTTCTGATCAGCGAGACATGGTACATTGTGCAATTCGTATACAAGTCACTGTTCAACAAAGTGGACAGCTATTATGAGATGCTTGGGGAACTGCTTATATTCTTCATGTACTTTGAGTTCATTGCTTTGATTATCAAATACTTCAAATCAGACTTTCATTTCCCGCTTCGCTACTTTATTTATATTGGCATCACGGCTGTCATTCGTTTGATAATCATCGATCATGATCAGGCGATCTCAACGTTCTGGTGGGCGATGGCCATTCTTGCAATGATTTGTGCATTCTTTATTGTCAATAGGCGAAATTCTGTTGTTGAACATTAATAAATTAGTTCACTTTATACCGATACGCCACTGAAATGTCCTATGACTTACTTGAATACTGAATAGGTGTAAAGTAGTTATTCATACGGATTGAAAAAGAAGAACACGCAGCAGATTCACTTGCTCTTGTTTGGGGCAAGTGTTGACAACCCTATACTGGTTTAATTAAAGAAGGAGTATAAAACCTGTATCAATGGTGTTACTCGATATCTGCGACACAGGTTTTATATGCAGGTAACTAATATTCTGATATATGTAACATTGCATTTTTATTATGCAATAGTTCACTCTATTTCTGCTTTCAATTTTTCGAACCACTCTAAATTAACCAAGTGATGTGAACGGGAATTTTCGTTCATACGGCGAAAGTAATTGATTGTGCCGGGAATTTCTTGAGTAATGGACAGGTATTCATCAAGGAGCTCGATACGAGCTTTAGTCTGATCGATTTGTGATTGGATCAGATCCAGTAATTTATTTTTGTCGAATTCATCGGCAAATAGTAACGCCCCATAAAATTGCAGGTTCACATATTCCGATTTGGTGCCGTATCTGATCATTAATTTTTCGAATTCTGCCCTTCCCGATTCTGTGACTTTAAAGTTACGGATTTCACGCCCGCTGGTTGAGGGTTTCTGCTGAATCTGTTCAATAAAACGCTTTTCTTCAAGTTGCTGCAGATTGTAATAAAATGAACCTTTCGTGAAGTTAACAATGTATTTGTAATGACGTTTTTCCATTAAGGCCAGAAGTTCATAGCCGTGAGCTCCGGGGTTTTGGATTAGCAAGCCAAGGATAAGTAAGGGAATCATGGTTTCATCACCTTCGCCATCCGCGCCTCAAATTCCGCGTACGTAATTTTACCCGAAGCCAAATCCATACTATGAAGGTAAATCTGTTCTGTTTTAGAATAGTCACCATTCACTTTCAGCGATTGCTCCTCTCCCGAAATGGGTTTCAGGATATGGTGCTTTTTCGAAAAAGCCTCGAAATAGCGGTAACCTAATTTGCGTTGTGAAGCTGCGTCTAAATGAATGCCATCAGGATTCGCAGTCAAACCTGCTGCAGTAACAAAATAACAATTCTGTTGTTGATCAGCAAAACGCAGCAATTGTTCATTAACCTGTCGAAATTCAGTCGCGTGCTGTCCAAAACCAGTCTTCCCAAGAAAGTCACCAAGCCCTCCAATAATCAACGGTACCTCATCTAATTCCAACTCGTTTCTTAGCGTCCCGATGATAAGAGTTAATTTCTCGTAATAAGTTTCATGCAGCGAACGATAACTGTCACTCTCACCTTGATGCCAAAGGATTCCGCAAATTTGACTGGATCGGAGGGCGAAGCGGGCTTCGGACAAAGCATGCTGAAAAAGGATGCCTTCCGGATGCCAGTCATTCAATGAACTGCCGCCTTCCGCACAAGGGATCAAGCCAATTTCTTCATCGGGATGAGCTTTCGACCATGCATCTGCAAAAGATGCCGCCAGGCCAACGCCGGAAACCGGACGATCGTAATTAATCGGCTCTGTCATCATCTGCCATTGTCCATTGCGCAGCATTTTTATTTTTTCATTATAGATAGGGTCTACTTCATTCAAAAATCCACGGCCTGCCATATTCGACTGCCCTAACATTAAAAAAGACTTTATCATCTAATTTTTTCACTTCTTTACATCAATATTTTAGTCTAATTAGACTATAGTCCATTCAGCTTGTCTTGTAAAGTTTCAACTAGGTTTTATTTTTTTATTAGTATGTATGAAAAACAAACTAACATTGAACATTTGGTGGATGTATTTGAGAAATAGCAAGTTTTTTTGCTTTAGGTCTTGATAAACAATGAAAAAACAACAAAAACCCTGTGATGTAAGGGTTCCTATGAGGTTCAAAATCATTTTTCATAGGAAATACATTCAATGATGGGGGGGTATAAAGGGGGGCTGTGTTGAATGGGTTAAATATCAATGAAAAATTATTAAAAAGGTTAACGATTGTACCAATTCTATTCATTTGTTATGTTTTATTTTTAAATCCTGAAGTTATACTTGAAGAGCAATGTCCTAAAATGCAGAAAAAGCCGGGATGTCAGATCCGGCTTTTCGCTCACTTTCCCTTCTTCTTCCGCTTCTCCTTCTCCGCCCGATAAAACTCATGGAACATCTTCATCAATGCGCGTTTTTCAATCCGCGACACATAACTCCTTGAAATGCCGAGCTCCTTTGCGATCTCGCGCTGCGTTTTTTCTTTTTTTAAATCAAGCCCGAAGCGGCCGACGATGACTTCTTTTTCGCGGTCGTCTAAAATATCGATATATTTTTTGACCTTTTCAAGTTCCATGTTGAGCTGAATGGTGTCGATCACATCTTCGCTTTCCGACTTGAGGACATCGATCAGGCTTATTTCATTCCCTTCTTTATCCTGGCCGATCGGATCATGAAGGGAGACGTCTTTTTTCGTTTTTTTCAATGCGCGCAGATGCATTAAAATCTCATTTTCAATACATCGTGCAGCATATGTGGCAAGCTTCGTGCCTTTTCCGGCTGAGTAGCTTTCAATTCCTTTAATCAGCCCGATTGTACCGATGGAGATCAGATCTTCTGCGTCCTCTCCCGTGTTTTCGAATTTTTTCACAATATGGGCGACTAAACGGAGATTGTGTTCGATCAGCATGTTGCGGGCGTGTTCATCTCCTTCAGCCATAAGGTCTAAGTATTTTTTCTCCTCACTATTCGAGAGCGGTTGTGGAAAGGCATTATTTTTCACGTATGATACTAAAAACACGAGTTCTTTCACAATAAACCCGAGCGCTGCAAAAACACCTGTCACCATCCTCACCTCCACAAAGTTATGTAGGCAAAAGCCTATATGTAACTGTATGTGGCAGTCAGGCTGTTTGTGTCTGTACAGGGAAATTAATCAAAGGCAGGTTTTATTTCTTACAGCCTCTTGATTTTTGCTGATTGAGCCTGTATATTGTTAAAAAAAGTAAGGGTGAAAACAATATAACCGAAAAGCGCTGAAGAGACGAGTAGACAGATATCATTCATGACAGAGAGCTCCGGGAGCTGTGAAGGAGTATGAATGGATGTGTTGAAGCAAACCTCTTAGCTTCGCATCGGAATCATGCAACACGAGGATGATGCGGCGGATACTCCTGTTACCGAGTAAGCTTTGTACCCGGCTTAGGCCGGCACCAAACCGAATTGAGGTGGCATAGCGGGCTGTTTCCCGTCCTCAAGACTTTATTGTCTTGAGGGCGTTTTTTATTTTTAAGGGAGGGATAAGATGAAAAACCTGAAGTCTTGGCGGTACCCGATGCTTCTGTTAACCGGAATCGGGATAGCAAATATTGGTGAATGGATTTATTTTTTGTCTCTTAATCTTATTGTTTTAAAAGAAACGGAGTCTGCTTTTGCGGTTTCCATTCTTTATTTAATCAGGCCTGCGGCTGTTTTGATGACAAATGGGTGGGCGGGCAGCATCATCGACCGGTGTAACAAACGGAATATGATGATGTCGCTTGATTTCATCCGGGCTGCATTCATTGCCGTTCTGCCGCTGATGTTTACTGTACGGTCTTTGTTTTCCGTTTATTGTATCGTGTTTTTGATTCAAATGGCCAATGCGATGTTTCGTCCGTGTTCCATGGCGTATGTGACGATGCTTATTCCGGCTGAAAGGAGAAAACGATTCAATTCACTAAGGGCTTTGTCGGAATCAGGGGCTTTTCTCCTCGGGCCGGCTGCGGCCGGGCTGCTTTTTATCGCCGGCACGCCGATTTTTGCGATTTGGGTGAATGCGGGGGCTTTAGTGCTGTCCGGTTTCATCACGATGATGCTGCCGAACCTTGAAAATGAGCCTCACGTACATTCTCCCAGACAGAAGCTTTCTTTGGCAGTGTGCAAAGAAGATTGGAAGCTCGTCTATCGCTTCAGCCGAACGGCGCGAAACGTCATGATCATTTATTTTTTATTCAGTCTGGTCATGACCGTTATGCCATCAGCGCTTGATTCGCTTGAAGCCGCTTTTGCAAAAGAGGTTCTTCAGCTGACTGATGCCGATTACGGTTTTCTCGTCAGTGTCTCAGGGGCAGGCATTATCGCGGGGGCGCTTGTCAATGTGTTCTTTAATAAAAAAATGCCGGCTTCTTTATTGATGGGAATGGGCTCTTTATTCACAGCGGCCGGATATATGATTTATGCGTTTTCTGACGTTTTTTGGACGGCTGCTTTCGGATTTTTCCTTCTCGCTTTTTTTCTGGCGTTTGCCAATACAGGCTTTCTGACGTTTTATCAAAAGAATGTTCCGGTGGACATCATGGGGAGAGTGGGGAGCTTTTATTCATTAGTCGAAGCCGTCTTCATTATAGTAGTAACGGCGGTTTTCGGAGCGGCTTCTGTCAGTTCTTCCGTCCGCGGCATCGTCATCGCAGGCGCTGCTGTTATGCTGGCGTTGGCAGCCGTTTTATGCTCGTTCTTATTTGCGTCCGCAAAAAGGAGGACTCCTGATGTATTTCAAGCGGATCAATTTAAACAAACATAAAGAGACGGCCGTTTCGTTTCGTGAGGATTCGTTTTTCGTCAGATTTGGCACGGCGGATCATTTTAATAGGGATGAATATCTAAGGTGGCTGTCATCCCAAATCAAATGCTTTCCCGACGGTTTTATGCTGCTTTTTCATAACGGGCAGCCGATCGGACAGCTTGAAGCTTCCATCAAATTTTACCGCAGCCAAAAAATCGGTTATGTGCACCTTTACTGAGCAGCAAAGAGAACGCGGAACGAAGCTGCATCAATTTAGAATTAAACGGAAAAGTTCTCAGAATGAGAGGAGCCGTACCGCCGGAATAGGGGGCGGTACGCGCTTCATTTTTTCGTTGTTTTTAAAAGGCCGGGAAACTTCTTATAAATGACCGCCATTAAGACGAGCATATACATTCCGTAAATCCCGAAAGACAGCAGTTTGTTGCTTGTAAATGAAGCGCCTGCGACGGTCACGATCACAATGTTCGGAATTTTGCCGAGCACCGACGCAGAAAAAAAGATCGGCCATCGTATATTACTCAGCCCGCAGACGGTATTCATGGCAAGCGACGGTATAATCGGAATCAGCCGCCCGAAAAGCACCGCCGTAAACGCGTGCTGATGAAATGAATCTTCATATTGGGCCGCTGCCGGGTAAGCCAGCAGCTTTTTTCTGGCCCAGTCTCTGAATCCGTACCGGACGAGAAAAAACAATGCCATTGTTCCGAGCATCGCGCCTGACAATGTAATCCACACCCCGTTTACAATCCCGAAAACCGCTCCGTTTAAGGCCGCGATAATGGCGAATGGAACGATCGGAAAAAATACGTCAGCTGCGACCAGAAGGATACTCATAAGCACGGCGTACATGCCGCCCGCGCGAATCATGCTGAGCCAGACGTCTTTTTGCATAAAGCCGATCATCACGACAGCAATGATGACGGCAAGACTGAATCCCTTTTTTATCATCTGCACGTTCACCTCTTTTCAATTAGTATACAGCACAAATCTATCTCCTTCTATTAAAATAAGCTGTCCGATAAGCGTACTTGTTTATCAGCATTTGCCGTTTGATGAGAAACGGCTGGCACCCGGATTTGGACAAAAACAAGCGGGAAGCGGGTGATGTGCATCATTTGATGCAGAGAATGATTTTTTATAAAAGGGGACACGTTAACAGTAGTGTTTACTGGAGGTGTAAACGTTGAGATGCTTTCATCTGATCATCATGATATGCGTCCTCACGAGTCTCACTGCCGTGTCCGCCGAGGCGAAATCTTTAAAAAGAAGTGACATGGAGAAGACGGGAAACGTGTACTGGGATATAAGGTCTGAAAAAAAGAAACTATCTTTAACCTTCGATGACGGCCCCCATCCTGTCTATACGGAGGCTGTGTTAGACGTGTTGAAACAGCACAATGTTAAAGCAACCTTTTTTTGTGTCGGGAGCCGTATAGACAAATACCCCATAACGGCAAAACGCATCGTTGAAGAAGGGCATGAAATCGGCAACCATACGATGAACCATGTTTATTTTCACCGTCTGAAACGCAAAGACATTTTACAAGAGCTTCACAGCTCAGCGCATCATATCACATCGCTGCAGCCGGAAGGGGACAAGTTATTCCGCCCGCCGGGAGGGTCGCTGAATCATACGGCTTTCAAAAGCATCTTAAAAGAGGGCTATCATATCATCATGTGGTCATGGAACCAAGACCCGAGGGACTGGAAAAGGCCCGGGAAAGGAAAAATCGTCAGGCACGTTGTTTCACATGCCAGAGATGGAGATATCGTTCTTCTGCATGACGGCGGAGGAAACCGGCGCCAGACGGTTGAGGCTTTGAAAGAAATCATTCCCAAGCTGAAAAAGCAGGGCTACACGTTTGTTAAGGTTTCGGATTTAATCGGACAGGATTCCGGCCCTTTTCATATCCAGTAAAGAGAGCGCCGCGTTGAAAGCCGCCAAAGAGATGTGTACCATTGAAGGTAAGGTTTGGGGGGAGAGAAAATGAAGTTTGCTGTTCTTTTTATTACGATAATCTGTCTGTTATCAGGATGCGCCGCGGGCAAAGAAAAAAGTGTTGTCGCGTTCGGCGACAGCAATACGCGCGGTTCCAACTGGGATTATCGTGATTATCCGAAGGCGCAGCAGTGGGTAAACATTTTAAAAACAGCGGAACGCGGCCGTCTTACGGTTATAAATGCGGGAATAGGCGGCCAGACGACTGAGGATGCGCGCCTGCGCTTTCAAAGCGACGTGCTGGAGCGTAAGCCCCAATATTTATTTATCATGTTCGGAACAAATGATGCGGGCATTTTGACGGGCGATCAGCCGCGGGTATCAAAGAAACGGTTTAAAGAAAACCTGACTTATTTCATAAACGAAAGCAGAAATCACGGCATAAAGCCGATTTTAATGACGTGCATCCCGGTTATAGAAGGAAACGGAACGCATCATCTCTATTACTATTCGAGATATAAAGCCTCAGCCTTTAAAGAAAAAGGCGGCGCGAGAAAATGGCATAATTCCTATAACGGCGTTACGAGGCAGGTTGCAGCTGAGTTGAAAGTGCCGCTGGTGGATAACTGGAAACACTTTATACGCGCGGACGGCGGCAAAGATACAGACCGGGCGCTGATTCAATCCGGACTGATAGATCCCTCCGGAAATCATATGACGCCAAAAGGCGCCAGAATCTTAATTGAAGGCATAAAAAATGGGCGGGTTTTGGAACGCTGACGCCGTCAGCTGCCTAAACCGTTTTGCTTCTGATTCATAGGCTGTAGAAAAAACATCTTTTTGGAGGCGATTGCTATGAACCGCGGTTTCCCTCCGCAATATCCTGTATGCCCGCCTCCTCGGGTGAATGCGGGGTACTGGTACGCATTTTTTGTTGTGCTGCTCGTCGTCATTCTCGTCCTGGGCGGTCTGTATTGGTTCAATATATAGCAGCCGTCCTCTTAAACACCTCTATTTTAGGGGTGTTTTTTGTTGAAAGTGGTAGTAATGCGCATAACCGAAGTGATATAATATCAGTCATCTGAGTAAAAAAAGGAAATTCGCCCGGGAATTTTTTTCTGTTTAAGAAGAAACGGAAATAATGTGTCCGAGCGATCTTCTTTTGATTTCGTTTTCAATTAACTCGATAAATTCACGGCTCAAATTCATTTCATTGGCTTTGAAATAAGATTCTATTAGTAATTCATCAGAAAGCTTTCTCATGCCGGGGACCCAATTAATGGGAGTGGCACCTCCTTATAATTGTAATCAATCATCAGACGCAAGCATATGATGGAAGGTTGCGTTTCAATCATGGTGAGGTTATCTTTAATCTACCATGAAATACAAATAAGAACAATCGTTCTGTTATCCACACTCGTAAGTGGATAACTTGTTAGTATCTTGTTTATAATCTGGATAAATCCGGATGTAATAAGAGTGGATAATGTGTGTAATTTTATCCACAACTGGTGAAGAAACCCAATTTTTGTCGAAATTTTTTTACTGAGTCCGACTTTGTTTTTAAATCTGACAGGTTTCGACATATAGATGATAGAAAGAAAAGGAAGGGTGCGGGTTTTGTTAAAAAAGTTTTTTTTACCTGACGAATTTGTGAAAAATATATTTCATATCACACCGGAAAAGCTCAAAGAACGCAATGTGAAAGGGATTATTACAGACCTTGACAACACGCTTGTGGAGTGGGACAGACCGAGTGCGACACCTCGATTAATCGAGTGGTTTGAAGAAATGAAGGAGCACGGCATTAAAGTCACGATCGTCTCCAATAATAATGAACGAAGAGTGAAATTATTCTCGGAGCCGCTTGGCATACCGTTTATTTATAAGGCAAGAAAACCGATGGGACGCGCCTTTAAAAGAGCCGTCAGCAGCATGGATCTGAAAAAAGAAGACTGTGTGGTCATCGGCGATCAGCTGCTTACTGATGTTCTCGGCGGAAACAGAAACGGGTATCATACGATCCTCGTCGTGCCTGTCGCTTCCTCTGACGGAGTCATGACGCGCTTTAACCGCCGGATTGAACGGAGAATATTGAGTTCTTTGAAACGTAAAGGCCATATTCAGTGGGAGGATTAGAAATGGAAAAGGTTGTTTGCATCGGCTGCGGAGTAACGATCCAGACCGAGGATAAACAAGGTCTCGGATACGCGCCAAAGGCATCGCTCACGAAAGAGAATGTCATCTGCCAGCGCTGCTTCAGACTGAAAAATTACAATGAAATTCAAGATGTTTCATTAACGGATGATGACTTTTTAAATATCTTGCACACAATCGGCGATACTGACTCTCTTATTGTCAAAGTCGTTGATATTTTTGATTTTAACGGAAGCTGGATAAACGGGCTGAACCGCTTTGTCGGCGGTAATCCGATCATTCTTGTCGGTAATAAGGCCGATATCCTGCCGAAATCCGTAAAACGGGAACGGCTCGTTCAATGGATGAAACGCGAAGCGAAAGAATACGGCTTAAAACCCCTTGATGTCTTTTTAATCAGCGCTTCCCGCGGACAAGGGATGAAGGAAGTCATTGACGCCATTGAACATTACCGCGAAGGGCGCGATGTGTATGTGGTGGGCTGTACCAATGTCGGCAAATCCACATTTATCAACCGGATTATTAAAGAGGTCTCAGGGGAAGAGAATATTATTACCACCTCTCAATTTCCGGGCACGACGCTTGACGCGATTGAAATCCCGCTCGATGACGGATCTGCGCTTTACGATACGCCGGGAATCATTAACCATCACCAGATGGCGCATTACGTGGACAAGCGTGACTTAAAGGTGCTGACACCGAAAAAAGAACTGAAGCCGCGCACTTTTCAGCTGAATGAAAAACAAACGCTTTATTTCGGCGGGCTTGCCCGGTTTGACTATGTATCAGGCGATAAAACGGCGTTTGTCTGCTATATGCCGAATGAATTGATGATTCACAGAACAAAGCTTGAAAATGCTGATGCCTTATACGAAAAGCATGCGGGAGAACTGCTTACCCCGCCCGGAAAAGATCATTTGGATGAATTTCCGGAGCTTACGCCCCACACGTTTACGATTAAAGAAGGAAAGACGGATATCGTTTTTTCCGGTCTCGGCTGGGTCACGGTGCAGCAAGCAGATAAAAAAATAACGGCATACGCTCCGAAAGGCGTACACGTATTTGTCCGCCGTTCATTAATATAGAGAGAAGGGGAGAGGGAGCATGAAACAATTGTACGGAGTAATCGGTAATCCGATCGGGCATTCAATGTCACCCGATATTCATAACGCGGCTTTGCAAGATAAGAACATCAACGGGCAGTATTTTGCGTTTCAGGTGGAACCTCATCATCTCAAGGACGCCGTTAACGGAATCAAGGCGCTTGGCATCTGCGGAGTGAACGTCACAGTCCCGCATAAAGTCGCGATCATGGAGCATCTGGATGAAATACATGAAAGCGCGAAAGTACTCGGGGCCGTAAATACCGTCAAAAGAGAGGGAGACAGGCTCATCGGGTATAATACTGACGGAGATGGGTTTTATAAATCCTTAGTCAAAGTATTGGACAAACCGATATCAGAGCTCACCATCCTCATGATTGGGGCGGGAGGAGCGGCAAGAGCGATTTTTACGACGATCGTCCGCAGAGAGCCGAAACAATTTGACGTTTGCAACCGCACGCCGGAAAAAGCGGAAAGCCTGATTGCGGCTGCTCCCTCTTTTCAGCAGAAACGCGCCCTTACTTTAAAAGAAGCTGAAAATCAGCTTGAACAATATGACGTCATTATTCATACAACATCTGTCGGCATGTATCCGAAAACGGATGCCGTGCCGCTCTCATTGGAACGGGCCAAAACGGGCGCCATCGTTTGTGATATCGTATACAACCCGATTCAAACGGCGTTCTTAAAAGAAGCTGAAAAAAGAGGTTTAACAACCATTGACGGTGTCGGCATGTTTGTGGAACAGGCCGCACTGTCTTTCAAGCTGTGGACGGAACAAGAGCCTGACAGCGGCTTAATGAGAGCGATTGTTGAAGGAAAACTAGGAGGAACACAATGTTAACAGGAAAACAAAAACGGTTTTTGCGTTCAAAAGCGCATCATTTAACGCCTATTTTTCAAGTGGGAAAAGGCGGAGTCAACGAAAACATGGTGAAACAGATTGCCGAGGCTTTAGAAGCAAGAGAGCTGATTAAAGTCAGCGTGCTTCAAAACTGCGAAGACGATAAAAATGATGTCGCAGAAGCCCTTGTGAAAGGCACCCGCTCACAATTGGTGCAGACGATCGGAAATACGATCGTACTGTATAAGGAATCAAAGGAAAATAAACAAATCGAGCTTCCGTAAGGTGGTTGACATGAAGAAAATCGGAATATTCGGGGGCACATTTGACCCTCCGCACAACGGACATCTTCTGATGGCTAATGAAGTCCTTCATCAGGCGGAGCTCGATGAGATTTGGTTTATGCCCAATAAAATCCCTCCGCATAAGCAGAATGAAGACTTTACAGACAGCCGGCACCGGGTGGAGATGCTGAAGCTTGCCATCAGCTCTAATTCCGGCTTTAAGCTTGAGCTTGCGGAAATGGACCGGAAAGGCCCTTCTTATACCTATGATACCGTCCGTTTACTGAAGGAGCGGCACCCGAACGACAAGCTTTTCTTTATTATCGGGGCGGATATGATTGAATATCTGCCGAAATGGTACAAACTGGACGAACTGCTCACGCTCATTCAATTTATCGGAGTGCGGCGCCCGGGGTATCATATTGAGACCCCGTACCCGCTGCTTTTTGCCGACGTTCCGGAATTTGACGTTTCGTCAACGATGCTGAGAGAACGTCTCAAAGCAAAAAAGCCGACGCAATACTTAATGCCGGATAAAGTGAGGCAGTATATAGAGGAGAATGATTTATATGAATCGTGAGGAAGCACTTGCCTGCGTCAAAGAGCAGCTGACCGAGCATCGCTACATCCACACAATCGGCGTGACAGATACGGCGGTTATTCTCGCAGGCCGGTTCGGAGCAGACCCGAAAAAAGCGGAAATGGCGGCTATTTTTCATGATTATGCGAAATTCCGGCCGAAAGAAGAAATGAAGCAGATCATCGTGCGGGAAAAAATGCCGGCTGAGCTCTTGGATTACAATGCCGAGCTGTGGCATGCCCCTGTGGGAGCGTATTTGGCTGAGAAAGAAGCGGGGATCACTGATCCTGAGATCTTGGATGCAATCCGCTATCACACGTCAGGGCGTCCCGGAATGACCCTTTTAGACAAAGTCATTTACGTTGCGGATTACATTGAACCCGGACGCCATTTCCCCGGAGTGGAAGAGGTGCGCCGTCTGGCGGAAACAGATCTGAACGAAGCGCTCATACAAGCAATGAAAAATACAATGATATTTCTGATGAAAAAAAACCAGCCGGTCTTTCCGGAGACGTTTGCAACCTATAATTGGCTGGTGTCTCAAAATTGACAGGAGGAATTTAAAGAATGAATCAAGCTTCCGTATTAAAAATCGCGGCAAAAGCATGCGACGATAAACGTGCAGAAGATATTTTAGCGCTGGACATGGAAGGAATCTCACTTATAGCGGATTACTTTTTAATCTGCCACGGGAATTCTGATAAGCAGGTTCAGGCAATTGCGCGTGAAATTAAAGATCAGGCAGAAGAAAACGGCATTGATGTCAAAAAGATGGAAGGGTTTGATGAGGCCCGCTGGATTTTAGTTGATCTCGGCGACGTCATTGTCCACGTTTTCCATAAAGATGAAAGAAGCTACTACAATCTTGAAAAGCTATGGGGCGACGCGCCGCTCGCAGAGCTTGAACTCGGCTTGAACTCATGATTTACCAAGGCTTCGCCGGCGTATATGACGAGTTAATGTCACATGCGCCGTATGATGAATGGGCGGGCTGGATCGAAGCGTCTCTTCCGGAAAAGGGAAGGGTGCTTGATCTTGCCTGCGGAACCGGAGAAATATCCATCAGGCTTGCTGAAAAAGGCTGCGAAGTCACGGGGATTGATTTGAGTGAAGATATGCTGAGCTGTGCCCAGCAGAAAAAAACGGGAAAGCCGATTCTTTTTCTCCAACAGGATATGAGAGAGCTTTCCGGTTTTGAAGAACAGTTTGATGCCGTTGTCATCTGCTGTGATTCCCTAAATTACTTAAAAACGAAAAATGATGTCTTAAGCACCTTCAAAAGTGTTTTTCAAGTTTTGAAGGAGGGCGGCCTGCTTCTGTTTGACGTCCATTCCCCATTTAAAATGACGGAGCTTTTTCCGGGCAGCACCCATGCGGATCAGGATGAGCAGATCAGCTATATCTGGCAAAGCTTTGCCGGCGATGAAGAGCTTTCTGTCATCCATGATATGTCTTTTTTCGTATGGAACGGACAATCTTATGACCGTTATGACGAGACGCATGAGCAAAAAACATTTTACATTGAAGAATATGAACAAATGCTTGCAGAGACCGGATTTGAACTGAAGAAGGTGACGGCTGATTTTACAGACCGGCCTCCTTCAACAGAGTCTGAACGTCTTTTCTTCACGGCAGGCAAACCAAAAACCATCGTTTAAACGGAACGATGGTTTTTAAAATGCATTTTTTGCGATTGGCGCGATAAAGCACTTTATGGCATACTCAGTTACACGTGAAATTGCTTCTTCACTAACGATATATCTTCATCGTATTTGTCATGTGTACGCTGAAAGACACGGTTGAACATATCCTGAACACCGCTTTCGAGAGCCTTCAGTCCTTCTCCGGTTACGCCGCCTTTTACGCATACTTTTTCCTGCAAGGCGGGAAGTGTGTAATGCCCTGTTTCCAGAAGCTTGCCGAGACCTACAAGCATTTCCGTCGACATAATCACGGCTTCTTCTTTGGTGATGTCCGTTTCTTCCACTGCCGCGTCAATAAAGCGCTGAACGAGATAACTCATAAAAGCGGGCCCGCAGCTGACAATGTCTGACGCCGCTCTTGTAATGCCACTGCTGATTTCCACAGGTTTTGAAATATGAGTGAACAGCGTTTGAATATCCGCTTTTGCAGACTCGCTGCAGCTTTTGCCGAACGTAACAAGCGAGACGCCGGCCAAGGCGCGGTTCGTAATGCTCGGAATGACGCGGGCCGTCTGACACGGAACCGTATGTTCAATCTGATCCGTCTGAACGGGGCTGGTAATGGAGATTAAAATGTGATCTTTCCGTAAATGCGGTGTGAGTTTTTTCAGCAAAGGATATATATCCAGCGGTTTTACACAAATGAATATTATTTCATTTTCCTGTACGAGCTTTTCCTGATCCTCGGTGACATGGATGCCGCTGAAACGTTCTTTTAGTTTTAATGCTTTTTCGATTGTTCTGTTTGTGATGGTGATATGTGAGGGATCGGCAGCGTTTGATTCGATAAACGATTCAATCAGGATCGTTCCCATGTTTCCGGTGCCGATAAAGCCTATTTTCAATGAATTCCCCTCCTTTTTCCCTTAATCCTCTAAACCTTATGCGGGGAGGCAATGCAATATGACGAAAGCGATGATGACGGAGCGGCTGCGGCGGAACCTGAAAATTCTGGGCGCTTGTCTTGCGGCAGGGGCGGTTTTTATCTGCATTTGGCTGTTTCGTTCTGAAAAGGAAGAGCCGGTCAAACAGCAGTCTGTGCTCGGCCAAACAGCCTCAGCATCCGTCGCGGACAAAAAAGACACCGCAGCCGATAAGATTATGATTGATGTGAAAGGCGCGGTCCGAAATCCCGGCGTGTATGAAATGAAAGCGGGAGACAGGGTGACGCAAGCCATTGAAAAAGCCGGCGGCCTGAAGAAAAAGGCGGATGAATTGAATGTTAATTTAGCAGAGCAGCTGCAGGACGGGACGATTGTTTATATTCCGAGTGAAGGCGAAGAGGAGAATCGCCCGAAAACAGCAGCGGGTGAAAAGGAGAATGCAGCTGTCAATATCAATACGGCATCTCTGGACGAACTTCAGGCGATTTCCGGGGTGGGGCAGAAAAAAGCGGAAGCGATTATCGCCTACCGAGAAGAAAACGGACGGTTTCAGACTGCTGAAGATTTGATGAATGTATCAGGCTTTGGAGAAAAGTCATTTGAGCGGATAAAAACTTCCATTACGGTAAAGTGAATTGACGGTTTTGCTTAAATCTATGTAAACTTAGAAAAGCAACAAGACTTTTTGGAGGGAACACTTGTGGAACGAATCTCATGGAATCAATATTTTATGGCGCAAAGCCATTTGCTGGCGCTGAGAAGCACATGCCCGAGACTGTCAGTCGGGGCAACCGTAGTCAGAGACAAGCGGATGATTGCCGGCGGATACAACGGCTCAATCGCCGGCGGCGTCCATTGCGCTGATGAAGGATGCCTTTTAATAGATAATCATTGCCAGCGGACCATACATGCAGAGATGAATGCGATTCTGCAATGTTCTAAGTTCGGTGTTCCGACGGAGGGCGCCGAAATTTATGTGACGCATTATCCTTGTATTCAATGCTGCAAATCAATTATCCAGGCAGGCATCAAAACGGTTTATTATGCGGAAGATTACAAAACACAGCCTTATGCAAAAGAGCTGTTCAGCCAAGCCGGAGTCAAGGTGGAGCAGGTCGAACTTGATGAAATGATCATCGATCTGAAAAACCGCGAAAAATTGTCTTTTGTAGCAGGTCTGATTCAGCAATTATCTGATGCGGGGGTTAAGGCAGATGAACTGAAAAAAATTCATAAACAGGCCAATGAGCTGTTTACCAGTTACGTATAAATGAAATATAAATACCTTCTTCTGCCTCTGGCGGCGGTTTCTGCAACTGCGGGAATTGCCGCCGCTCATGTCTTCTTGGTTCTGCTCCTTTTTCTTCTGTATCTTCTCTTTATCATTGTAAAAACAAAGCAGCATGCTCCGGTTATCGTCTGCCTCGTTTCTTTTTGTCTTTATTTCTTTCTTTATACGGTTTGTGACGTTGCGAATGTAACGCGGTATCAGGCCGGCAGTTATACTGAACAGGCCGTCATCACTAATATTCCGAAGGTTGACGGAGCGAAAATGTCAGCCGTTATCCGTACACATGACAAGGAAAAATGGGCGGCTTCGTACAAAATCCGGTCTCTTGAGGAAAAGAGACTCATTGAACAGCTTGAACCGGGGATGCGCTGCACGTTTACAGGCTCTCTGGAACAGCCTGCACATGCGACGGTTCCCGGAGGTTTTGATTATAAGGAATATCTTTACTCTCAGCAGATTCACTGGTTATTTTCCGTGACTTCCATTCAGCAGTGTGAAAAATCCAAACAGCCGCTGTTTAAACTGCTGAACATCAGAAAAAATTTGATTTCGATCATTCGGAATCACGTGCCTGAATCTTCCGCCGGAATTGTTGAAGCGCTGACCTTAGGTGAAAGATTTTCTATAGAGGACGATATACTGAGTGCATATCAAAATTTGGGAGTCGTTCATTTAATGGCGATTTCCGGAATGCATGTCGGTCTTATTACGGCGGGATTATTTTATGCTCTGATCAGAATCGGGCTGACAAGAGAAAAAGCAGGAATTTTGCTGCTGCTGTTTTTGCCGGTGTATACACTGCTGAGCGGTGCCGCCCCATCCGTATTGCGCGCATCCCTCATGCTGGGATTTTATATCGCCGGAACTCTTGTTAAACGCGGCATTCATTCCTCTGCTGCATTGTCCCTGTCTTATCTGCTGCTCCTGCTGTTTAATCCTTACTTCCTTTGGCAGGCGGGCTTCCAGCTTTCCTTTGCGGTAAGCGCCTCTTTAATTCTGTCATCCTCCATTTTAAAGAAAGCAGGGGAAAGCAAACTTGCCGGGCTTGCGATGGCTTCATTGATTGCAGAGCTCAGCTCACTTCCGTTTCTTCTCTATCATTTTCAGCAGATTTCACTTGTCAGTTTTCCGATGAATATGGTGATGGTGCCTTTTTATACGTTATTTGTCATTCCGGTTTCTGTCATCGGTTTCCTTCTTCTTTTACTCTCAAGGCAGATGGGAGAATGTTTGTTTGGTATGTTTGACCTTGTGATGAAGCCTGTGCATGATTTCATTACATATGCGGCATCCGTTGATTTATTTACTATGATTGTGTCAAAGCCTGACTTTCTTTCCCTTCTTCTGCTTGCGGTTTCCGTTTTTACGCTTTTTGCGGCTTTGGAAAAGGGAGGTTTTTTAAAACTCAGGAAATCGGCTCTTTTTTTCTGCGCGGTTTTGGCTTATTTAATATGCCGTCCGTATTTCAGTCCATGGGGAGAAGCGGATATGCTTGATATCGGGCAGGGAGACTCACTGTTTATAAGCGCGCCGCACCGCAAAGGGACCGTAATGGTTGATACAGGGGGAGTGATTGCTTATCCCGGAGAATCATGGAAAGAAAAACGCCACCCGTATTCTATCGGCGAGAAGGTTTTGATTCCATTTTTAAACGGAAAAGGGGTGAAAAAGCTGGATGCACTGATTTTAACCCATGCGGATCAAGATCACATCGGGGAAGCCGGAGTGTTAATCAAAAATCATAGAGTCAAACGGTTAATTGTCCCCGTAGGATTCGTAAAAGAACCGAAAGATCAGAACATATTAAATATGGCGAAAGAAAACAACATTCCCGTTGCCGAAGCAAAGCGGGGCGACACCATTACAGCCGGTGATCTTCAGTTTCAGGTGCTGTCTCCGGAGTCGTCTGACGGAAAGAGTAAAAATGATTCGTCACTGGTGCTTTGGACGGTTTTAGGCGGAGTGAGCTGGCTTTTGACGGGAGATTTAGAATCGGACGGCGAAACGGAAGTGCTGAAAACGTATCCGAATCTGAAGGCTGATATATTGAAGGCGGGTCATCACGGCAGCAAAAGCTCAACGAGTGAAGCCTTTTTGAAGCAGCTTCAGCCGGAAGCAGCGCTGATTTCAGCAGGAAAAGAGAATCGATACCATCATCCGCATGAAGAAGTGCTGGATCGTTTGAAGGCGTACTCTGTAAATGTGCTTCGCACCGATATCAGCGGAACGATTCAATACAGATTTAAAAAAGGCGCCGGAACGTTTTCCGTCTTCCCTCCATATGATATAGAAGAAACCAGGGCGCAAGAAGTAAAAAAGACTGCCGATTGACAGCAGCCCGGAATGCGGCTAAGAGCCGATAAGATGGATGGCTGTTGCCATCACGAACAAAAAGGCGAAAAATCCGAAGGACACGACAAAACCGACAGCTGAGTCAACAGCATCATTTCGTTTGCTTTGAACGTTTTTTTCAAAATCATTCAATTTCATCCCTCCTGACTTCCCTAAGTATACTGGAATTGTTTTGAAAAATCTAGAAGTGATGGTAACGTTTTCTGTTCTTGTGATTATCGCCTTTTTACAAGCAGACCCGGGAGCTTGTGAATCAGGCGTTTATTATAAATGAGGAAGCTGTCCTTAAAGCTTCCTCTTTACTATTTGCCGAACTCAATTTAGGATAGAAGGGGATCAAGAAAGAGAGGAAGTCATACGATCATGGTATTTGATGTTTGGAAAGCCCTGAAAAAAGGGGATGTCCGCTCCGTTTATTGCTTATACGGAAAAGAAACGTATCTGCTCCAAGAGACTGTCAGCCGGATCAGACAAGCTGTCGTTGATGAGGAGACAAAGGATTTTAACCTGTCTGTTTTTGATCTTGAAGAGGATCCGCTTGACCAGGCCGTAACCGATGCGGAAACGTTTCCGTTTATGGGAGAGAAGCGGCTGGTCATCGTAAAAAATCCGTCTTTTTTAACAGGGGAAAAAAAGAAAGAAAAAATAGAGCATAATACAGCCGCTCTGGAGACTTATCTGAAGGAGCCTGCACCTTATACGGTCTTTGTGATTGTGGCTCCGTATGAGAAGCTGGACGAACGGAAAAAGCTGACGAAAGCGCTGAAGCAAAAAGCCCTTATGATTGAAGCTAAGGAGCTGAATGCAAAGGAGACGACGGATTTTACGATTAATCTGGCGAAATCCGAAAATAAAATGATCGATACAGAAGCTGCCGAGCATTTGGTTCTGCTTGCAAACGGCCATCTGTCTTCCATATATCAGGAAATACAAAAACTCTCCGCCTACACCGGTGACAGACATGAGATCACACTTGAAGATGTCCGTGAGCTCGTCGCAAGAAGTTTGGAGCAGAATATTTTTGAGCTGATCAACAAAATCGTGAACCGAAAACGGACGGAAAGTCTTCAAATATTTTATGATCTTTTAAAACAAAACGAAGAACCGATCAAAATTATGGCGCTGATCGCCAACCAATTCCGTCTGATTATGCAGACAAAGTATTTTGCGGGACAAGGATACGGCCAAAAGCAAATCGCTTCCAACTTAAAGGTGCACCCCTTCCGGGTAAAACTGGCGATGGATCAGGCGAGGCTTTTTTCTGAAGAAGAGCTGCGGCGTATTATAGAAAGACTCGCAGTGATGGATTATGAAATGAAAACGGGGAAAAAGGACAAGCAGCTCTTGCTGGAGCTCTTTCTCCTTGAGCTTCTCCGGACTGAATGAAAAAAACGATCCCCGTTAAAGGGATCGTTTTTGTATTATGCAGAAAGTCCGTTCACTTGTTTCGCAAGTCTAGATTTGTATCGAGCTGCGGCATTTTTGTGTACAAGACCTGTTTTCACTGCTTTATCAATGCGTTTCGCTGCTTCAGAAAGAGCAGTTTTCGCTTTATCCGCTTCGTTGTTAGCAACAGAAGCTTCAACTTGTTTGATTGCAGTACGCATAGCAGATTTGATTGTCGCGTTATGAGCGCGGCGTTCGTTGTTTGTTTTTGTACGTTTAATCGCTGATTTAATGTTTGGCATGTGTTTCACCTCCTAAGATACAACCTGTAGCACAGTGTCTTAAGGTTAAATCTTCTTCACAATAGAACAAATTGTATTCTATCAAACAGAACTTTAGATTGCAATATAAATGTAAAGTATTTTTCGTTGATGGGTAAATTCGCATGATTCGTTTTGTAAATGGCCACACTATGTACCACGATGATTGAAGGAGGTCTTCCCTGTGAAAAACAACGAACTGGATGTCAATCAATTTCTGATACGGACGGATTTAGCGGTAGAAACGAAACAGGCGGTAAAAGACGGACAAGCCGGTCAGAAAAAAGAAATAAACGGGTTTATTGAAAAAGAACGCGACAAGGGCGGCATTAAAGTCAGAACCGTCGATATTACCAAAGAAGGCGCCGAGCTATCGGGGAAAAAGCAGGGACGCTATGTCACGATCGAGGCTCAAGGGGTTCGGGAACACGACTCTGACATGCAGGAAAAAGTAACGGAAGTGTTTGCCGAGGAATTTTCCGCCTATCTGTCGGCATTAAAGATTCCAAAGGATGCAAGCTGTTTGATCGTCGGTCTGGGCAACTGGAATGTGACGCCGGATGCGCTCGGCCCTCTCGTGACCGAAAACCTTCTTGTGACAAGGCATCTGTTCAGGCTTCAGCCGGAAAACGTGCAGGAAGGGTACAGGCCGGTCAGCGCGCTTGCTCCCGGTGTGATGGGATTAACGGGAATTGAAACGAGCGATATTATTCAAGGTGTGATCAAAGAATCAAAGCCGGATTTTGTGATCGCGGTAGACGCTCTTGCGGCCAGAGCCGTTGAAAGGGTGAACACGACCATCCAATTTTCTGATACGGGCATTCACCCGGGATCAGGCGTCGGCAATAAGAGAAAAGAATTAAGCAAGGAAACGCTCGGCATTCCCGTCATCGCAATCGGGGTACCGACTGTCGTTGATGCGGTTACGATCGCAAGCGATACGGTGGATTATATATTAAAACATTTCGGAAGAGAGATGAAAGATGACAGCCCGTCAAGATCTCTGGTGCCCGCCGGAATGAACTTCGGCAAAAAGAAGGTGCTGACAGACGAAGACCTTCCCGGAGAAAAAGAACGCCAATCCTTTCTCGGTATTGTCGGCACGCTGGACGAAAACGAAAAACGCCAGCTGATTCACGAAGTGCTTTCTCCGCTCGGCCATAATCTGATGGTCACGCCGAAGGAGATTGACACCTTTATTGATGATATGGCGAACGTGCTTGCAAACGGGTTAAACACCGCCCTTCATGAAAAAGTGTCACAAGATAACAAAGGTTCTTATAATCATTAAAATGGTTCTACCTCCTCTAGCTTGTTCATAGAGTAATTACTAGACAAGCGCTGGAGGGATTCAAATCATGAGAAAAAAACGCAGAAACCGTCAAATTGTCGTTGCAGTAAACGGTGGAAATGCGCTCAAGGGCATGTTTTTGTTTATGACAAGCCTTATCGTAATTTTCGTATTATCGGGTGTGCTCACATCGCTTCGCCCTGAACTGAGGCTTTCTTCGGATTCTCTTCACGGAATTGCCGGAGAACTTCCGGGTGACGCGTTTGCACACCTCCTCGGCATGGAAAATCATTATTTCGCCTCAGAGCTTCCTGAAAAAGACTCTTTTCAGCTGTCCAGGCTTTCCTTAAAACTGGCGACAAGCATTAATATGGAAGACCCGCGGAGTTTCTTGGGACGTGAGCTGCCGGGATTTGCCCAATACGATACGGAGATCCTTTTGGCGGGGCAGGGGACGGATTATACGAATATGCCGGCTGAATCTCCGCCGCCGTCAAAGGTGATGGAAAAAGAAAAAGAAGTGAACCTGGCAGAAATCGAAAACAAAACGAAAAAAGAAGAAACGGCGCCGCCGAAACATTCAACAGGCAGCAAAAAAGTCGTTTTTATTTACCACACTCATAATACCGAATCCTATCTTCCTCTGTTAAAGGGGGAAACAAATCCGGATAACGCCCGCCATTCGAAGGCCAATGTCACGCTTGTCGGAGATATGTTCGGAAAAGCGCTTGAAGCGCAAGGTGTAGGAGCGACCGTAGATAAAACCGACATTCAGGCCCGCCTGAACAAAGACGGCTTAAATTATGCGCGAAGCTACGACGAATCAAGGCCGGTCGTAAAAAGCGCGCTCGCCAAAAATAAAAACCTGCAATATACCATAGACATTCACCGGGATTCCCGCCGCAAGAAAAATACGACAGCCGACATCAAAGGAAAAAGCTATGCCAGAGTCGCCATCGTCGTCGGCAAAAAAAGCGCTAATTTTGAAGAAAACTATAAACTCGCAAGTGAACTTCATAAGCTCATGGAGAAAAAATACCCCGGCTTAAGCGTCGGTGTTTTATCAAAAGGCTCTCCGGGAGATAATGGAGTATACAACCAAGATTTAAACGACCGGTCGCTTCTGCTGGAATTCGGGGGCGTGGATAACAATCTTGAAGAACTGAGGCGCGCATCAGATGCCGTGGCCGATGTGTTCAGCGAACTGTACTGGGATGCAGAAAAGGTCAGCTCGCAATCAGGAGAGAAGAAAAAACAATAGAAATCAGGTGATTCGAATGATCCGTTTTACCGGCAAATGCCTGCTGATCGCCATTGTCATGTTTTTCGGCGTTTTGTTCGGCATGCAGCAGGCAAACAGCGGAATGCTTGATATGAAAGGATACAAAGATCCCTCCTTAAAAGGAGCATTCACGCTCGGCGGCGGAGAAGGACAGGAAAAAGAAGCTTCCATTTTGGGGCAAACCGTTACGGCGAAAGATCTGGAAGAAAAACAAAAACAGCTGGAACAGGCGGAAACCTTCAACCTGTTTTCAAAAGCCGGAGAAACCCTTTCAAATACCGTGACGGACTCGGCGCAGGCGATGTATGAGTGGGTTTCGAAACTGAACCGTTAGCATTGATGAAGAGAAAAGCGGATGATTCCTTAAAGGAAGCTTTTCTCTTTCTTGTTTTAATTGAATGTTTACAATCCTATTGATATAATCTAAGCTAGTGTATTTTGCGTTTAATAGTAGGAGTGATAGATTGTGACAGATAAAGAAAAGCGTTTAGAGAGGCAGTCAAGAATCCGGAATTTCTCCATCATCGCCCACATAGACCACGGCAAATCGACCTTGGCGGATCGGATTTTAGAAAAAACATCGGCGATCACCCAGCGGGAAATGAAAGAACAATTGCTTGATTCAATGGACCTTGAACGCGAACGGGGAATTACCATCAAATTAAATTCCGTTCAGCTGAAATACAAAGCTAAAGACGGAGAAGAATATATATTTCATCTCATCGACACGCCCGGACACGTCGACTTTACATATGAAGTTTCGCGAAGCCTGGCTGCCTGTGAAGGCGCGATTCTCGTTGTTGATGCGGCTCAGGGAATAGAAGCGCAGACATTGGCGAACGTCTATCTGGCGCTTGATAATGATCTTGAGATTCTTCCTGTCATTAATAAAATCGATCTCCCGAGCGCAGAGCCAGAACGTGTGCGTCAAGAGGTTGAGGACGTTATCGGCCTTGACGCTTCAGACGCCGTCCTCGCTTCAGCGAAAGCGGGCATCGGCATCGAAGACATTTTAGAACAGATCGTAGAAAAAGTGCCGGCCCCCGCGGGAGACCCGGAAGCTCCGCTGAAAGCGCTCATCTTTGACTCGCTTTATGACGCGTACCGCGGAGTCGTCGCGTATATCAGAGTCGTAGAAGGAACGGTCAAACCGGGCCAGAAAATTAAAATGATGGCAACCGGAAAAGAGTTTGAAGTCATCGAAGTCGGCGTCTTCACGCCGAAAGCGCAGCCGGCTGACGAATTGACAGTCGGTGACGTAGGCTATTTGACAGCCGCAATCAAAAACGTCGGCGACACCCGTGTCGGTGATACGATCACGAGCGCGGTTAAGCCTGCGGCAGAAGCGCTTCCGGGCTACCGCAAACTCAATCCGATGGTATACTGCGGACTTTATCCGATTGACACAGCCAAATATAATGATTTGCGCGAGGCTCTGGAAAAACTTGAATTGAACGATTCATCTCTTCAATACGAGGCGGAGACGTCACAAGCCCTCGGCTTCGGTTTCCGTTGCGGATTTTTAGGTATGCTTCACATGGAAATCATTCAGGAGCGGATTGAGCGTGAGTTTAAAATCGACCTGATCACAACGGCACCGAGTGTTATCTATGATGTGTATATGACAGACGGCGAAAAGGTTGTTGTCGACAACCCGTCCAACATGCCTGACCCACAAAAGATCGAAAGAATCGAGGAGCCGTATGTAAAAGCGACAATGATGGTTCCGAACGATTATGTCGGTGCGGTGATGGAGCTTTGCCAAGGAAAACGCGGCAATTTTATCGACATGCAATATTTAGACGCAAATCGTGTCAGCATTGTCTATGACATGCCATTAGCGGAAATCGTCTATGAGTTTTTTGATCAGCTGAAATCAAGCACAAAAGGCTACGCGTCCTTTGATTACGAACTGATCGGCTACAAACCGTCTAAACTTGTCAAGATGGACATTATGCTGAACGGAGAAAAAATCGACGCCCTTTCATTTATCGTGCATCGCGATTACGCGTACGAACGCGGAAAAGTAATTGTGGAAAAACTGAAAGAGCTTATTCCGCGCCAGCACTTTGAAGTACCGATTCAAGCGGCGATCGGACAGAAAATCGTGGCCCGCTCAACCATTAAGGCCATGCGGAAAAACGTCCTTGCAAAATGTTACGGAGGAGACATCTCGCGGAAACGGAAGCTTCTTGAAAAACAAAAAGAAGGAAAACGCCGGATGAAGCAGGTCGGCTCAGTAGAAGTGCCGCAGGAAGCGTTTATGGCCGTTCTTAAAATGGATGACAGCCCGAAAAAATAACGGAAGCCGCCGCAGTCCCGCGCTGCGGCTTCTTTCTGTAAAGAAGAAGGTGTTTCAAAATGAAATCAGCTTATATTCATATTCCGTTTTGTGAGCATATCTGCCACTATTGCGATTTCAATAAATATTTTATTCAGAGCCAGCCTGTCGATGAGTACTTAAACTCACTCGAAAAGGAAATGATAAATACAATAGAACGGACGGGACGCCCTGATCTCCGCACGATTTTTATCGGGGGAGGCACGCCGACATCGCTCTCACCCGTCCAGCTGGAAAAATTGATGGATTCCATTCACCGCGTGCTGAAGCCTTCTGACGGACTCATAGAATTTGCCGCGGAAGCGAATCCGGATGATTTGTCTCCGGAAAAATTAAAAATCCTGAAAAATGCCGGTGTCAACCGGCTGAGCTTCGGTGTTCAAACCTTTGAAGATGAGCTTTTACAAAAAATCGGAAGAGTGCATAAACAAAAGGACGTATTCACTTCCTTTGAACGTGCGAGGGCTCTCGGCTTCGACAACATCAGTCTCGATTTAATGTTCGGCCTGCCGGGTCAGACGCTGGCCGATCTTGACAATTCCGTCAAAACGGCTTTGTCTCTTGATGCGGAGCACTATTCCGTTTACTCGCTGATCGTAGAGCCGAAAACGGTGTTTTATAATTTAATGCAAAAAGGCCGCCTGCATCTCCCCGCGCAAGAACAAGAGGCCGAGATGTATGAAACAGTCATGAGGCAGATGAGTGAAGCGGGCATCCGTCAATACGAGATCAGTAACTTTGCAAAGCCCGGATACGAGTCGCAGCATAATCTGACGTATTGGAGCAATGAAGAGTATTTCGGTTTTGGCGCAGGCGCTCACGGATATATCAGCGGCACGCGCACCGTCAACGCCGGGCCTGTGAAACATTACATGCAGCTCATCGAAGAAAAGGGGCTGCCTTACCGTGACACGCACGAGGTGACACGTGAGGAGCAGATTGAAGAAGAAATGTTCCTCGGTCTCAGAAAAATGTCCGGCGTACAAAAGCAAGCTTTTCTCGATAAATTCGGACGCTCGGTCGACGAACTGTTTCCCGATGTTCTCAAAGATTTAACCGAAAAAGGCCTAATCTGTGACACGGAAGAATCGGTTGCATTAACGCATGAGGGCAAATTATTAGGAAATGAGGTTTTTGGCGCTTTTTTGGGTGAGTTATAATTGACATTTTTCTTTTGGTTTGTTACTTTTGATATAGAATTAGCACTCGCTGACCTTGAGTGCTAACAGGGGTGATGATGATGTTAACAAATCGTCAGCTGTTGATCCTGCAAGTGATTATTAATGATTTTATACAATCAGCGCAGCCTGTAGGATCAAGAACTCTTTCAAAAAAAGACGAGATTACATTCAGCTCTGCAACGATCAGAAACGAGATGGCTGACTTGGAGGAATTGGGCTTTATTGAAAAAACCCATTCATCCTCAGGACGGATTCCGTCGGAAAAAGGGTACAGGTATTATGTCGATCATTTGCTGTCACCCGTCAAGCTGACAAAAACCGATCTGGATTTAATTCACTCGATATTTAAAGAAAAAATCTTCGAGCTGGAAAAAACAGTCCAAAAATCAGCGCAAATCCTGTCCGACCTGACAAACTACACATCGATTGTCCTCGGGCCGACGCTGAGCGAGAACTATCTTAAACAGATTCAAATCGTACCGATCCAGCCGGATAAGGCGGTCGCCATCCTCGTCACGAACACGGGGCATGTCGAAAACCGCACCATCAATTTCCCGGCTAAAGTGGATTTGGCCGATATTGAAAAACTGGTCAATATACTAAACGATCGATTGGCGGGCGTGCCGATGGACGAACTGAATGAGCGCATTTTCAAAGAGGTTGTCACATATTTAAGGCAGCATATCGCCAACTATGACAGCATACTTGAATCGCTCCGCTCCACATTCCATCCGGCGGCCCACGTTGAGAAATTGTTTTTCGGCGGAAAGATCAACATGCTGAATCAGCCGGAGTTCCATGATATTGAAAGGGTCCGCTCGCTCTTATCTTTAATTGAAAAAGAGCAGGATGTTCTGAAGCTGTTTCAGTCATCAAAAGCCGGGATTTCAATCAAAATCGGGAAAGAAAACGACTACGAAGAAATGGAAAACTGCAGCTTAATCACGGCCACCTATACAGTTGATACGAAGCAGATCGGATCAATCGCCATTATCGGGCCGACGCGTATGAATTATTCAAGAGTCGTCAGCCTGCTGCAGCACGTGACTTCGGACTTGTCAAAAGCATTCACAAGTTTGTATGATGAATAAGGGAATTTTGGCAATCATTTTCAGTCATCTTTTTACAGCATTTGAGGGAGGTGAACACAATGTCAGAAGAAAAACAAACCGCAGAACAGGTTGAAGCAGCAGAACAAGAAGAAGTGACAGAACAGGCAGAACAAGCCGCTTCACAAGAGCAGCATGAAGAAACGGCAGGTCAGGAAGAAGCCCTTCAGCACCAAATTGATGAATTGCAGGGTTTGCTTGATGAAAAAGAAAACAAGCTTTTGCGTGTTCAAGCAGACTTTGAAAACTATAAACGACGCAGCCGCCTTGAAATGGAAGCTGCTCAGAAATATCGTTCTCAAAACGTCGTAACGGAAATCCTTCCGGCTCTCGACAACTTTGAACGGGCGTTACAGGTAGAAGCTGAAAGCGAGCAGACAAAAAGCTTGCTGCAAGGTATGGAAATGGTCCGCCGCCAGCTGATGGACGCACTTGAAAAAGAAGGCGTTGAAGCCATCGAAGCTGTCGGTCAGGAATTTGATCCGAACCTTCACCAAGCCGTCATGCAGGTGGAAGATGAAAACTTCGGCAGCAATATTGTTATCGAAGAACTGCAAAAAGGCTACAAACTGAAGGATCGCGTCATTCGTCCTTCAATGGTAAAAGTGAATCAATAACTACATAGCAGGAGGTAATTCAAAGTGAGTAAAGTAATCGGAATTGACTTGGGTACGACAAACTCATGTGTGGCAGTGCTTGAAGGCGGAGAGCCTACAGTTATCGCCAACGCTGAAGGAAACCGTACGACTCCGTCAGTCGTTGCATTTAAAAACGGCGAGCGCCAAGTAGGGGAAGTGGCGAAACGCCAATCCATCACAAACCCTAACACAATCATGTCTGTCAAACGCCATATGGGTACTGACTATAAAGTGGAAATCGAAGGAAAAGACTACACGCCTCAAGAAGTGTCAGCTATTATCCTTCAGCATCTGAAAGCATATGCTGAAAGCTACCTCGGCGAAACAGTTTCAAAAGCCGTTATCACGGTTCCTGCATACTTCAACGATGCAGAGCGCCAAGCGACAAAAGATGCCGGTAAAATCGCCGGTCTTGAAGTAGAGCGTATTATCAACGAGCCGACTGCAGCAGCGCTTGCATACGGACTTGATAAAACGGACGAAGACCAAACAATTCTTGTTTACGACCTTGGCGGCGGTACGTTTGACGTATCTGTTCTTGAACTTGGCGACGGCGTGTTTGAAGTCCGTTCAACTGCCGGTGACAACCGTCTTGGCGGAGACGACTTTGACCAAGTCATCATCGATCATCTCGTAGCAGAATTCAAAAAAGAAAACGGCATTGATCTTTCAAAAGACAAAATGGCGCTTCAGCGTTTGAAAGATGCGGCTGAGAAAGCGAAAAAAGATCTTTCCGGCGTTTCATCTACACAAATTTCTTTACCATTTATCACAGCGGGAGAAGCAGGTCCTCTTCACCTTGAGCTGACACTGACCCGCGCTAAGTTCGAAGAGCTTTCCGCTCACCTTGTTGAGCGCACAATGGCTCCTGTCCGTCAGGCTCTTCAAGATGCGGATCTTTCTGCGAGCGAAATCGACAAAGTTATCCTTGTCGGCGGATCAACACGTATTCCTGCCGTACAGGAAGCAATCAAAAAAGAAACGGGTAAAGAAGCGCATAAAGGCGTAAACCCTGATGAAGTTGTAGCGCTGGGTGCAGCGATTCAAGGCGGCGTCATCACGGGAGACGTAAAAGACGTTGTTCTTCTTGACGTTACACCGCTTTCTCTCGGTATTGAAACAATGGGCGGCGTGTTCACGAAACTGATCGACCGCAACACGACAATTCCGACGAGCAAGTCTCAAGTATTCTCAACTGCAGCTGACAATCAAACGGCTGTTGACATTCACGTGCTTCAAGGTGAGCGCCCGATGTCTGCCGACAACAAAACGCTCGGCCGCTTCCAGCTTACTGATATCCCGCCTGCACCGCGCGGCGTACCGCAAATCGAAGTTTCTTTCGATATTGACAAAAACGGTATCGTAAACGTAAGAGCGAAAGACTTAGGCACAGGAAAAGAACAAAACATTACAATCAAATCTTCTTCAGGTCTTTCTGATGATGAGATCGAACGCATGGTAAAAGAAGCGGAAGAAAACGCTGACGCTGATGCGAAGAGAAAAGAAGAAATCGAAGTCCGCAACGAAGCTGACCAGCTTGTGTTCCAAACGGAAAAAACATTAAAAGATCTGGAAGGCAAAGTGGACGAAGAGCAAGTGAAAAAAGCAAACGACGCGAAAGACGCGCTGAAAGCCGCTATCGAGAAAAACGAAATTGAAGACATCAAAGCGAAAAAAGATGAGCTTCAAACAATCGTTCAAGAGCTTTCTATGAAGCTTTACGAAGAAGCGGCGAAAGCGCAGCAGGCTGAAGGCGGAGCAAACGCTGAAGGCAAAAAAGCGGATGACAACGTTGTCGATGCGGAATACGAAGAAGTAAAAGACGACGAAACGAAAAAATAAGTTCTGTCCCGCATGGCTATAGGCGGAAGAACACACAGCATATTCTGATTCAACAGACAGAAAGTCAAAGTCAGGCATCTCTTGGCTTTGACTTTTTTTCTTGCCCGGGATAAAAGGAATTGAAAAAACATAATTCAAAATGATACAATCTAATTTATGTGAGAAATTCGGGAGAGTGAAGCGAGATGAGTAAGCGTGATTACTATGAAGTGCTTGGGGTAAGTAAGAGCGCTTCAAAGGATGAAATCAAAAAAGCCTATCGGAAGCTTTCAAAAAAATATCATCCTGATATCAATAAAGAATCCGGAGCAGATGAAAAATTCAAAGAGGTAAAAGAAGCGTACGAAGCGCTCTCAGACGACCAAAAACGCGCTCAATATGACCAATTCGGCCATACAGACCCTAACCAGGGATTCGGCGGCGGTTTCGGAGGCGGCGGAGACTTCGGCGGCTTCGGTTTCGATGACATCTTCTCAAGCATCTTCGGAGGCGGCACGAGACGCCGTGACCCGAATGCGCCGCGGCAAGGCGCGGATCTGCAGTATACAATGACCCTGTCATTTGAAGACGCGGCTTTCGGGAAAGAAACGATCATTGAAATTCCGCGCGAAGAGAATTGCGAAACATGTAAAGGGTCTGGCGCGAAGCCGGGAACAAAGCCGGATACGTGCTCGCACTGCGGAGGTTCTGGCCAGCTGAACGTCGAACAGAACACGCCGTTTGGCAAAGTGGTTAACCGAAGAGTCTGCCACCACTGTGAAGGAACAGGAAAAATCATCAAAAACAAGTGTTCTGACTGCGGCGGCACGGGCAAAGTGAAAAAACGGAAAAAAATCAATGTCACGATTCCTGCCGGTGTGGATGACGGACAGCAGCTGCGCGTTCCGGGCCAAGGTGAACCGGGCGTAAACGGAGGGCCTGCGGGAGATCTGTTTGTCGTATTCCATGTGCGCGCCCACGAGTTCTTTGAGCGCGACGGAGACGATATTTATTGCGAAATGCCGTTAACGTTTGCCCAAGCGGCACTCGGAGACGAAGTGGAAGTGCCGACGCTTCACGGAAAAGTGAAATTGAAAATACCTGCCGGCACACAAACAGGCACGAAATTCAGATTAAGAGGCAAAGGCGTTCAGAACGTCCGGGGCTACGGACAAGGCGACCAGCACATTGTCGTCCGCGTCGTCACACCGACGAATCTGACAGACAAACAAAAAGACATCATCCGCGAGTTCGCTGAAGTCAGCGGAAACCTGCCGGATGAACAAGAAATGAGTTTCTTTGACAAAGTAAAACGCGCATTTAAAGGCGAGTAATGATTGGATAGGAGTTGGTAGTTTTGAAATGGTCCGAAATCAGCATTCACACAACACATGAAGCGGTTGAACCCATCTCAAATATTTTGCATGAAGCTGGTGCGAGCGGGGTTGTCATCGAAGATCCGCTTGATTTAATGAAAGAGCGTGAGAATGTTTACGGGGAAATCTACCAGCTCGACCCCAATGATTACCCCGATGAGGGTGTCATTGTCAAAGCGTATCTGCCGATCAACAGTTTCCTCGGCGAAACGGTGGACGGCATTAAAGAGACGATTAATAATCTGCTTTTGTACGACATTGATTTGGGCAGAAACACAATCACCATTTCTGAAGTTAATGAAGAAGAATGGGCGACAGCTTGGAAAAAGTATTATCATCCTGTGAAAATTTCTGAAAAGTTCACGATTGTTCCCACTTGGGAAACGTACACACCTGTTCATACAGATGAACTGATTATCGAAATGGATCCGGGTATGGCATTCGGTACGGGAACGCATCCGACAACGGTTCTGTGCATTCAGGCGCTTGAGCGTATCGTTCAAAAAGGCGACCGTATAATTGATGTCGGCACCGGTTCAGGAATTTTAAGCATCGCGGCCGCCATGCTTGAGGCCGAATCGGTTCATGCGTATGACCTTGATCCGGTCGCTGTTGAAAGCGCGCGTCTGAATGTGAAATTGAACAAAGTGAGTGATACGGCCGAAGTGAAGCAGAACAATTTGTTAGACGGCATCACGGGCGAACATGATGTCATTGTCGCAAATATTTTGGCGGAAGTGATTCTCCGCTTTACATCACAGGCGTACGACCTGCTCAAAGACGGAGGCCATTTTATTACTTCAGGCATTATCGGCCAGAAAAAACAGGAAGTAAAAGAAGCGTTGGAAAAAGCCGGCTTTACCATCATAGAAATTCTGTCTATGGAAGATTGGGTCAGCATCATCGCGAAAAAATAACAGTTAGTAGGTGTCACAGCGTATGCAACGATATTTTATCGAGCTCACGAAGCAGGAGATGGACGAAACTCCTGATTTTCAAATCACGGGGGAAGACGTCCACCATATAGCGAACGTCATGAGAATGAGTGCGGGAGACCGGATTATCTGCTGTTCGAAAGACGGCCATGAAGCGTTATGCCTGCTTAAAGAGGTTTCTAAAGATCATATATCATGCAGCATTGCTGAATGGACGGGTGAAAACCGTGAACTGCCTTTGAAGATCAGGATCGCCAGCGGCCTCCCGAAAGGCGATAAGCTTGAATGGATTATCCAAAAAGGGACCGAGCTGGGGGCAAGTATGTTCATCCCTTTTCAGGGCGCCAGATCCGTCGTTAAGCTAGACGACAAAAAGGCAAAGAAAAAGCGGGAGAGATGGGCGAAAATCGCGAAGGAAGCGGCGGAGCAATCGTACCGCAATGAAATTCCCGAAGTGAAAACCGTTCATACGTTCCGGCAGCTGCTTGAAATGGCGGAGAATGTCGATAAATGTGTCGTTGCATACGAGGAGTCATCAAAGCAGGGAGAAACGGGCGCTTTCGCTGCGGAGCTCAAAAGCCTTCCGCAAGGTTCGTCTCTTTTAATCGTATTCGGCCCTGAAGGCGGTCTGACTGAGTCTGAAGTTCATCAGCTTTCAGAAAAAGGCGCCGTCTTATGCGGCCTCGGACCGAGAATTTTACGGACTGAAACTGCGCCTCTTTACGCGTTAAGCGCAGTTTCCTATCATACAGAGTTATTAAGAGGTGATCAGTAATGGCAACTGTTGCTTTTCATACCCTTGGCTGCAAGGTCAACCATTATGAAACAGAAGCAATCTGGCAGCTGTTTAAAGATGCGGGTTATGAACGAAAAGAATTCGAACAGACAGCAGATGTATATGTCATTAATACATGTACGGTAACAAACACGGGAGATAAAAAAAGCCGTCAAGTCATCAGACGGGCGATCCGCCAAAATCCTGACGGCGTCATCTGCGTAACAGGGTGCTATGCGCAAACCTCTCCGGCGGAAATTATGGCCATCCCGGGTGTTGACATCGTCGTCGGCACGCAGGATCGTGAAAAAATGCTCGGTTACATTGAGCAGTACAGGGAAGAGCGCCAGCCGATCAACGGCGTCGGCAATATTATGAAAGCACGCGTGTTTGAAGAGCTGGATGTTCCCGCTTTTACTGACCGCACAAGAGCGTCGTTAAAAATCCAAGAGGGCTGCAACAATTTCTGTACGTTCTGCATTATCCCTTGGGCGCGCGGCCTGCTTCGTTCCCGCGATCCGGAAGAAGTCATTAAACAGGCGCAGCAGCTGGTGGATGCCGGCTATAAAGAAATCGTCCTGACGGGGATTCATACGGGCGGCTACGGCGAAGATATGAAAGATTATAATTTCGCCAAGCTTCTCCGCGAGCTTGATACACGTGTAGAAGGACTGAAGCGGATCAGAATTTCATCTATTGAAGCAAGCCAAATCACTGATGAAGTGATTGAAGTGCTGGATGCGTCTGATAAAATCGTCCGTCACCTTCATATCCCGATTCAGTCAGGATCAAACACCGTTCTGAAACGGATGAGACGCAAATATACGATGGAATTTTTCGCGGACCGTTTAAATAAGCTGAAAGAAGCGCTGCCGGGTCTTGCCGTCACATCTGATGTCATCGTCGGTTTCCCGGGAGAAACGGAAGAAGAATTTATGGAAACATACCGGTTCATTAAAGAACATAAGTTTTCAGAGCTTCACGTATTCCCTTACAGCAAACGCACCGGAACACCTGCGGCCAGAATGGAAGACCAGGTTGACGAGAACGTGAAAAACGAACGGGTGCATAAGCTGATCGCGCTGTCTGACCAGCTTGCAAAAGAATACGCCTCCGATTATGAAGGAGAGGTTCTGGAAATCATTCCGGAAGAGGCGTTTAAAGAGTCTGATGAGGAGGGCATGTTCGTCGGCTATACGGACAATTACATGAAAGTCGTCTTCAAAGGCACGGAAGATGTAATCGGCAAACTTGTCAAAGTCAAAATTCAAAAAGCGGGCTATCCGTATAACGAAGGACAATTCGTCCGCGTCGTTGAGGATGAAATGACCCGAAACATGCGCATGTCTTCATAACTGATAAAAAAACCGGTGCCTTCCCGCATCGGTTTTTTTACGGTTTCGGAGGAATCAGCCTGTCAATCAGCCGGTAAAACAAATGTGTGAACGGCAGAAACAATAAGGCGGTGACTACGTTAAATAACAGGCTGAAATGCGCAATCATCTGCGCGGGATCATCAGACAGGCGCTCCGTAAAACCTGCTGATGCGGACAGGAAGGGAAATACGAGCAGCACGCCGAGAATATTAAACACAACGTGAGCACCGGCGGTCTGTCTGGCGGCATAACCGCCTGAAACAGCAGCCATGACGGCCGTGACGCATGTCCCGATATTAGATCCCAGAACGACGCTGACCGCTTGTTCAATGCCGATCACCCCTTCGTTCATAAAACTCATCAAAATGCCGATGCAGACGGAGCTTGAATGAATGATTGCCGTCAATATCATGCCGATAAAAAGAGCGGACCAGCTCGAATCATTCACATGTCGCAAAACCTCCGCCCCCGCCTTCATTTCTGTCAGCGGAACGGCGAGCCGGCTGAAGCATGTGATGCAAAAAAAGATGATGCCGAGACCGAGGAAGCTTATGCCGATCTGCCTGAACGGATATTTACGGAGGAGGATAAACACAAGGCCTCCGATAAAAAGCACCCAAATGAGCACATCCATCTTTATGGCTAAAAACTCCGTCGTAAACGTGGAGCCGACATTCGTGCCGAGAATCATCGGAATGGTCCGTTTAAAAGATAAAGCGCCTGCGCTGACAAAGCCGATGACAATGACCATGAAGGCTGAGCTGCTCTGAAGAAAACCAGTGAATACGATGCTTATGAGAAAAGCTTTCAAAGGGTGGTCGGTAAATAAGAGCAGGCTCTTCTCAATTTTTGAATACGTTAATGCGATCAGCCCCTGCCTGAGCAGGCTCATTCCGAGTAAAAAAATCAGGATAAGTGCGGTAAAGAGAATCAGTATCATCAAATGAAACACCCCTTTCCATCATTATATAGACAAGCAGCTTTATTCATGACGGAAAAGTGAGCTCGCTTAGTTGACCTGACTGATGGCTTATATTATAATGTCAAAGTACATGTTTATATATGTATCTTTTTAAAGGTAGTCGATTGGTGTATTCGGAGGGAGGGAAAGAGAATGTCAAAAACGGTCGTTAGAAAAAACGAATCGCTTGAAGATGCTCTTCGTCGCTTCAAACGCAGTGTATCAAAGACAGGTACTTTGCAAGAAGCAAGAAAGCGCGAATTTTATGAAAAACCTAGCGTAAAGCGCAAGAAAAAGTCAGAAGCTGCTAGAAAACGCAAATTCTAAAAGAGGGTGGATTTATGAGTCTTCTTGAGCGACTTAACCAAGATATGAAGCTGTATATGAAAAGCCGTGAGAAAGACAAACTGACTGTCGTTCGAATGGTGAAAGCTTCACTTCAAAACGAAGCAATTAAGCTTAAGAAAGACAGTTTGACCGAGGATGAGGAACTTACTGTCCTATCTCGTGAACTTAAGCAACGTAAAGACTCCCTCCATGAATTTTCAAACGCTAATCGTTTAGATTTAGTAGATAAAGTTCAAAAAGAGCTGGACATTTTAGAAGTTTATTTACCGAAGCAGCTTTCTGAAGAAGAGCTGCAGACAATCGTAAATGAAACCATCGCTGAAGTCGGTGCGAGCTCCAAAGCGGACATAGGCAAAGTGATGAGTGCTATTATGCCTAAAGTAAAAGGTAAAGCTGACGGCAGCGTAATTAACAGACTTGTCAGCAGTCAATTATCTTAATTGACAAGAAAAAAGACATCTTTCCTTGAGAGATGTCTTTTTTTATACATAAAAAAATGAAACTAAAGTACATTTGTTACGTATATAAAGAAGAACGAAACGGGAAGGAGGGTATATTTGCCTTGTTCCAAAAAAAAACCGGAATTGCTGTTGCTCTATTGGGCTTATTTGTATTATCTTTATTAGGGGTTCAATTGAACGCGAAAGCTGATCACCCATCGGTTTATGTCATCCCGGTTGAGAAAAATGTCGAACAGGGGCTCGCCTCGTTTTTATCGCGTTCTTTCAAAGAAGCGAAGGAGTCCGGCGCGTCACACATTATTCTTGACATCAATACACCGGGAGGCGCCGTTCAATCAGCCTTGGATATTGCTGATATCATCGGCCGCGCGGATGTGCCTGTTACCGCTTACGTTAATAAACGGGCGCTTTCTGCCGGAGCGTATATAGCGCTTCAGGCAGATGAAATCTATATGGCGCCGGGCGGAAAAATGGGTGCCGCAGCCATCATCGACGGAAAGGGAAACGCGGCAGACAAAAAGGCCCAATCACTGTGGCATGCAGAAATGGAGGACGCAGCGGTTAAAAACAACCGAAATCCGAAATACGCCCTGGCCATGGCAGATCCCGCCATTAATGCAAAGGAAGCGGGCGCCCCAAAGGGAAAACTGCTGACACTGACAGCTGAAAAAGCCAAGGAAGTCGGATATTCGGAGGGCACGGTTTCAGACCTTGATGCTTTATATACAAAGCTCGGTTTTGACAAAGCGGATGTTCACCATGCAAAAGAAGGTTTCGTCGGCAAACTGGGCAGATGGCTGACAAATCCGTTTGTTGTCCCCGTCTTATTAACGCTTGCTTTGCTTGGTTTGACCATTGAATTGTTCTCGCCGGGCCTCGGGATACCGGGTGCCGTCGGACTGACGGCCATGCTGCTGTTTTTCACCGGGCATATCGCTGCCGGATTCGCCGGCTATGACAGCGTATTCTTATTTTGCGCGGGCTTGGTTTTTATCCTTTTAGAGATATTTCTGCCCGGAGGCATAATCGGTCTTATCGGTATTGCAGGCGTCATCGCGAGCCTCTTTCTCGCTGCGGGCAGCTTTACCGTAATGGCGGTTTCTCTATTGATCGCCATTGCTGTGTCTATTACAGCCTTTATCATATTAACAAGGGTGTTGGGGAAACGAATGAAATTCTTTAAAAAATTAATATTAACTGATTCAACAAGCACGGAGAGCGGTTATGTTTCAAATCAGAACCGGACGGAGCTGTTGGGAAAAGTCGGCGTTACCGCTACAGCCCTCAGACCGTCAGGCACCGTCATTATTGATGATGAACGTCTGGATGTCGTCTCAGAAGGATCATTCACTGAAAAAGACAGACAGGTGAAAGTAGTGAAAGCGGAAGGCTCACGCATTGTCGTGAGAGAAATATAGATGATAACCTTGAGGAGGAATTAGATGGAACTGTCAAGTTTGGCGATTTTAGCATTAGTTGCTGCTGCCATTATTGTGTTAGCCATATTCTTCACCTTTGTACCGGTGATGCTATGGATTTCGGCGCTTGCGGCAGGAGTCAGAATCAGCATTTTCACTTTGGTCGGGATGAGGCTGCGGCGCGTCATACCAAGCCGCGTTGTCAATCCGTTAATTAAAGCGCACAAAGCCGGCCTGTCCGCAACAACAAATCAGCTCGAAAGCCATTATCTGGCCGGAGGTAATGTCGACAGGGTGGTCAATGCCCTGATTGCGGCACAGCGCGCCAATATTGAGCTGTCATTTGAACGCTGCGCAGCCATTGACCTGGCCGGGCGTGACGTATTGGAAGCCGTACAGATGAGCGTTAATCCGAAGGTCATTGAAACACCGTTTATCGCGGGTGTCGCCATGGACGGAATTGAAGTAAAAGCAAAAGCCAGAATCACGGTAAGAGCCAATATTGAGCGCCTTGTCGGAGGAGCGGGAGAAGAGACGGTTGTCGCCCGTGTCGGAGAAGGGATTGTCTCGACAATCGGTTCTTCTCACAATCATAAAAAAGTGCTTGAAAACCCTGATATGATTTCGCAGACCGTACTTGGCAAAGGGCTGGATTCAGGCACCGCATTTGAAATTCTTTCGATTGACATCGCCGACGTTGATATCGGCAAAAACATCGGAGCGATTCTTCAGACGGATCAGGCAGAAGCAGACAAAAACATTGCGCAGGCCAAAGCCGAAGAGCGCCGCGCCATGGCGGTCGCCCAAGAGCAGGAAATGCGCGCTCGCGTAGAAGAAATGCGTGCAAAAGTCGTGGAAGCAGAAGCCGAAGTGCCGCTTGCGATGGCAGAAGCGTTGCGTGAAGGAAACATCGGCGTCATGGACTATATGAACATAAAAAATATCGACGCGGATACGGACATGAGGGATTCTATCGGCAAGCTGACGAATGACCAGCAAGATGAAGACCAACAATAACCTCTCTATTAAGGAGGGAGCCGCTATATGCACGAGATTCTGACAAATCCGCTCGTCATTGCCGCCGTCATCGGCATTATATCGGCAATATTCGGCAAGAAAAACAAAGATGAAAAACGTCCGCCGGGTACACGTCCCGGAAATCAGGCAAAAAAGCAGGATCAAAAACAGCCGCAGAAAGAGCATAAGCCGGAAGCGGAAGAATGGCCTGCCGTTTCAGAAGAGAACCCTTTTGAGCAAAAAAGAAGGGAAGCTGAAAAGCGCCTAGCGGAGACGGAGCAGATGTTTAACGGGCTCGAACATAAGCTGACATCCGCACGCGCACGAAACGCGTCTCTGAAGAAATCAGCCCTCAAAATAAATAAAGAAACTGCGGTCCAAGGCATTATATTCAGTGAGGTTTTGGGTCCGCCCCGTGCAAAAAAACCGCACCGGACCATGCGGAACATCGGTAAAAAATAAAGTGTTAGAACCCCTTTTCAAATCATACATATGAGATGAAAGGGGGTTCTTTTTTTATGGGGCAAAGAAAGAATCGTGTAAAGGCATGGCTGACAAGAGCATTGGAAATTCCCCCGGACGTTATGATGGATCTGCCTCGTATTACGATGGTCGGCAGACTTCATATCTACATAGAGAATCACAGAGGCCTCCTGCTGTTCAGTGAAGAAGAAGTCAGGCTGATGCTCAAGCAGGGGCAGTGTATCATATCAGGAAAAAACTTGGTCATTAAGGCAATCCTTCCTGAGGAAATCCTTTTGGAAGGCACGATAGATCACGTACGATATGTCGATTCATAAAGCCGGGGGGAAATAATGTGAAAAACAAATGGCTGTCATTTTTTTCGGGTAAAGTCCAAATGGAAGTCAAAGGAAAAGGGATTGAACGGCTGCTGAATGAATGCACGAGAAACGGAATCGCCATCTTTGCGGTGAAAAAAAAGCAAGACTGTGTTCTGCTGATGATTCAGCTTCAAGATGTACATGCTTTCAGAAGAGTCATCAGAAAACATGAATGCAAAGCAAGCTTTACAAAAAGAAAGGGTCTTCCCTTTCTGCTTCTCAAATCAAAATTAAATCTGGGCTTCACTGCGGGATTTGTGATATTTTTTGTTATATTGTTTCTTTTGTCCAACATGATTTGGGAAATTGATATTAAAGGGGCCAAGCCCGAAACCGAGCATCAGATGGTAAAGCACCTTGAAGAAATCGGTGTGAAAAAAGGCCGTTTGCAATTTTTAATGATGACGCCGGAAAAAATTCAAAAATCATTAACAAACGGCATCGATAATATTACGTGGGTCGGTGTGGAATTGAACGGGACAGCCCTTCATATGAAAGTGGTCGAAAAGAACGAACCGACAAAAGAAAAGTACGTAAGCCCCCGCCATATCGTTGCCAAAAAGAAGGCGGTCATCAAAAGGATGTTCGTGCAAAAGGGGCAGCCGATGGCTTTTGTGAACGATCATGTTGACAAAGGACAGCTCCTCGTCTCAGGACTGATCGGAAATGAAGACCGGAAAGTCGCCTCAAAAGCGGAAATTTACGGAGAAACATGGTACAAGTCAGAAGTAACCGTGCCCCTTGAAACATCATTTACGCTATATACGGGTAAAGTAAGGACGAAGCACAAGCTGTCTTTCGGATCATGGGGCGTGCCTTTTTGGGGCTTTGAATTTAATGAGAAGCCGCTGAAACATCCGAAAACAGAGGAAGAAAAGCATCCGTTTCAATTTCTGGGGATGAAGCTTCCGGTTTCTTACGTTTCAGAACAGACAAGAGAAAGTGAAACATCCGTGCGGACTTATACGAAAGGCGAAGCGGTTCAGGCCGGTATCAAAATGGGAAGACAAGATGTAGAAAAGCGATTAAACGGCAGCGGAGAGGTGGAAAGTGAAAAAGTTTTGCACCAATCCGTTGAGAATGGTAAAGTAAAGTTGATTATTCTCTACCAAGTTATAGAAGATATCGTTCAAACCACACCTATTGTTCAGGGAGACTAAAGAATGGCAGAACATTTACTTGCGATTAATCACAAACTGAAAAGCCCGGACGAAGCACTTTCTTTGTTCGGCAGCCAAGATGCTTTTTTACATTTAATGGAGAAGGATCTGGGCATTAGCCTCATCACACGCGGTGAAACCATTTACGTTTCCGGGAATGATGAAACATTTGAGATCGCTGACAGATTATTGGGCTCGCTCCTTACTTTAATTCGCAAGGGGATCGAGATTTCGGAACGTGATGTGCTGTATGCCGTGAAAATGGCAAAAAAAGATGAACTGGACTATTTTGAAAGCATGTATGAAGAGGAAATAACGAAAACGGCAAAAGGCAAACCGATCCGTGTCAAAACCATCGGCCAAAGAGAATATGTGGCGGCGATGAAGAAAAACGACATGGTGTTCGGCATCGGGCCGGCGGGAACCGGCAAAACTTATTTGGCGGTCGTAAAAGCGGTGCACGCTTTAAAAAACGGCCACATTAAAAAAATCATTTTAACAAGACCCGCTGTGGAAGCCGGCGAGAGCCTCGGTTTTCTGCCCGGAGATTTAAAGGAAAAAGTAGATCCTTATCTGCGCCCGCTGTATGACGCGCTCCATGATGTGCTCGGAAGCGACCATACGGAGCGTCTTATGGAAAGAGGGGTTATCGAAATCGCCCCGCTTGCCTATATGAGAGGGCGGACGCTTGACGACGCGTATGTGATTCTTGATGAAGCCCAGAATACCACTCCCGCTCAAATGAAAATGTTTTTGACGAGATTGGGTTTTGGCTCTAAAATGATCATTACGGGCGACGTAAGCCAAATTGACCTGCCGAAAGGCGTCACATCGGGACTTGCAGTAGCGAAGGACATGCTGAAGGACGTAAACGGCATCTCCGTGATTGAACTTGACCAGACAGATGTGGTCAGGCATCCGCTTGTTGCAAAAATTATTGAAGCTTATGATAAGCAAAAGTAATGCAAAAATGACCCGATCTCCCGTTATCGGGTCATTTTTATATGATGTGTTCCTGATGTTTCAGGGAGGAGGTTCTTGTTTTGAAAAAGAAGGGAAAGGGCAAAAGCGCCCGGGAACGGTTCCGCAGTTTCAGACATGCCCGCTCAGCCCATGTGCTGCTGTACCTGCTGCTTTCAGCGATCATGTTTGGTTTGCTCTTTATTCATGTAAAACCTGAATCACTTAATTTGGATTTGTTTGCAGTCAGTGATAAAACGATTTACGCGCCCGCCACAGTGGAAGATCAGCAGGCGACGGAATCGAAAAAACAGGCGGCCGAAGATGCGGTGGAAGATCAATACACTCTGAAAAAAGGCTATACCGACAATCGGCTTGACCTGATCACTTCCATTTTTGACAGCATCGGCGAAGTGAAAAAAGATGCGGAAAAAGACAAAAAGTCACCTTCGGAAAAATCACTGGTAAAATCGGTGAAAAACAAGCTGACACAGGATGTCAATGAATCCGTCTCGGAAGATGCCATTAAATCGCTTCTCCATGCAAACAATGAAGATTTCTCATTTGTGAGGGATTCCGTCATTACCGCGGTGAATACGGTGATGAGCAGTGAAATTCCTTCTGAAAAGCTTGCCGAAGCGAAGGATAAGGTCGCAAAAGAGCTGAAAAACGCTTCTGTGCCGTCAAAATATTTAGCGGCTGCGACTGAAATCGGAAAATACGCGGTCATCCCGAATTATGTTTTTGATCCGAAAGCGACCGATGAAAAACGCCAGGAAGCGTCAGACAGCGTCCAGCCGGTACAGATCAAACAGGGACAGGTTCTCGTGGAAGAGAATGACCTGATTGACCGGGAAGTATACAGGAAGCTTGAACTGACGGGTCTTTTGAATAATTCCAACCTGTTAAAACCGATCAGCGGTCTCCTTCTGATGATCGGCCTGTTTATTGCCACGCTTGTCTACTATTTTGAGAAACAGCAGCAGGAGCTTAAGCTGAAAAATAAATCTCTTTTGCTGTTTTCTATCATTACAACGCTTATTCTCGTCATTATGGAAGTCGTCAGTCTCTTTCAGAAGATTGAATACACCAATATCGGCTATCTTGTGCCGATCGCCGCCGGTGCGATTTTAATCAGGCTGCTGCTCAATGAAAGGCTCGCCATTTTAGGAAGCATCATTCTGGCGATCTGCGGCAGTATGATGTTTAATCAGGGTGTGACGGGAACATTTAATTACGTCATCGGCATTTACTATTTAATCAGCAGCATTTCAGGCATTCTGTTTTTGGGAAAACATAATGCGAGGTCAAAAATATTGCAGACGGGACTGTTCGTCTCATTTATTAATATGATTATCGTGCTGTCGCTTTTATTAATACAAAATACGGCGCTGTCACCGGTTGAAATCGGAACGCTGATGCTGATGGGGGTCGTCTCGGGACTTGCTTCATCCGTTTTGATTATCGGTCTGATGCCGTTTTTTGAGACGGGATTCGGCATTCTTTCAACAATGAGGCTGATTGAACTGTCTAATCCGAATCATCCCCTGCTTCGAAAGATTTTAACGGAAACACCCGGTACATATCATCACAGCGTCATGGTGGCAAATCTGTCGGAAGCGGCTTGTGAAGCCGTAGGGGCAAACGGTCTTTTAGCACGGGTCGGAGCGTATTATCACGATCTCGGCAAAACGAAACGTCCGCAATATTTTATTGAAAATCAGATGAATATGGATAATCCGCATGACAAGCTGTCTCCGCAGCTCAGCAAAAATATCATTATCGCACATACGACAGACGGTGCGAATATGCTCAGAAGCTATAAGTTTCCGAAAGAGCTTGTGGATATCGCGGAGCAGCATCACGGAACGTCCCTTTTAAAATTCTTTTATTATAAAGCGAAAGAAAAGGGCGACCAGATTACAGAGAAAGAGTTCCGCTACCCGGGGCCGAAGCCGCAATCGAAAGAAGCGGCTATTATCTCAGTGGCCGACAGCGTTGAAGCCGCCGTCCGTTCCATGCATAATCCCAATCCCGAGCGGATCGAAAAACTGGTGCGGGGAATTATATCCGATAAGCTTCAGGACGGACAATTCTCAGAATGTGATCTCACGTTCCGAGAACTGGATACGATCGCAAAAACACTATGTGCGACTTTAAAAGGAATTTTCCACTCCCGGATTGAATATCCGGAGGCTACGAAGAAGGTGAAATAAATGAGTTTACTCATAGATATTGTTGATGAAACGAATAGCGTCTCAGCTGATGCGCTCCAAGAAGTGGAGAAGCTGCTCCAATTCGCGGCGGAAAAAGAAGGCGTTCAGGACCAGGCTGAAGTATCGGTCACGATTGTGACAAATGAGGAAATCAGAGAAATCAACAGAGACTACCGGGGAAAAGACACTCCGACTGACGTCATTTCGTTTGCGCTTGAAGAAGAAGGCGAAGACGAGGTTGAAATCGTAGGCGCCGACATGCCGCCTGTTTTAGGAGATATTATCATCAGCGCAGACAGAACGAAAGAGCAGGCGGAAGAGTACGGCCATTCGTTTATGAGAGAGCTCGGTTTTCTGGCCGTGCACGGCTTTTTGCATTTGCTTGGCTATGATCACATGACAAAAGAAGAAGAGGAAGAAATGTTTTCAAAGCAAAAGGATTTGCTGGATGAGTATGGACTCACGAGATCATAAAAACGAGTGGAGCAGGTTCCTGAAGAGCTTTGTCCATGCATGGAGGGGAATCTGGAAAACGGCGCGGTCAGAGCGGAATTTTCAATTTCATATTACCGCGGCCTGCGCCGTTATCGTTTGCGGTTTTCTCACCGGGCTGAGCACAGCCGAATGGGCCGTTGTTTTGATGCTGATCGGAGGAATGCTTGCTTTGGAGCTGTTAAATACCGCGATAGAGCATGTTGTGGATTTAGTTACCGATCAGTATCACCCGCTCGCAAAAGCGGCAAAGGACGCGGCCGCCGGAGCCGTTTGCGTCTTTGCCGTGATATCGTGTATCATTGGTTTACTCATCTTCTTGCCGAAGATATGTTAGCAGAAGATTCTTACAATTATTTTACATTGCCAAAAATGGGCGTGAAAAACCAATCATAATTATGTAAAATAAAAGTGACAGCGGTATCATACAGGATAAAGGTAAGAGAGGAATTAAGTACACATGAACAGACAAGAATTGATTGCAGAAGCATTAAAAGCGCGGGACACAGCGTATGTGCCGTATTCAAATTTCAGAGTGGGAGCCGCTCTTCTTACCAAAGACGGAAAAGTGTACAGAGGCTGCAACATCGAAAATGCGGCATACAGCATGTGCAACTGTGCTGAACGCACGGCGATATTCAAAGCTGTTTCCGAGGGGGATACGGAATTTGCGATGCTCGCCGTGGCTGCGGATACTCCGGGACCGGTTTCGCCGTGCGGAGCCTGCAGACAAGTAATTTCCGAGCTGTGCTCAAAGGATATGCTTGTTATTCTGACCAACTTACAAGGACAAATAAAAGAAATGACTGCGGAAGAATTATTACCGGGCGCATTTTCATCGGAGGATTTACATGACGAACGAAAGCTTTAAATCAGGATTTGTATCTATCATCGGAAGGCCGAATGTAGGAAAGTCTACCTTTTTAAACAGGGTCATCGGTCAAAAGATCGCCATCATGAGCGACAAACCCCAGACGACAAGAAATAAAGTCCAAGGGGTGCTGACAACCGGCACGTCGCAGACCATTTTTATTGATACACCGGGCATTCACAAACCAAAGCACAAGCTTGGCGACTTTATGATGAAAGTGGCGCAGAATACGCTGAAAGAAGTTGACTTGGTGTTATTTATGATTAACGCCGAAGAAGGGTACGGAAAAGGCGACGAGTTTATCATTGAAAAGCTCGGACAGACGTCTACACCGGTCTTTCTGATCGTTAACAAAATTGATAAGATCCACCCTGACCAGCTGCTTCTTTTAGTTGATGAGTATCGTACGCGCTATCCGTTTAAGGAAATCGTGCCGATCTCAGCTTTGGAAGGGAACAACGTCGAAACCCTTCTCGCGCAGATTGAAGCGTATTTACCGGAAGGGCCTCAGTTCTATCCGAGCGATCAGGTGACTGACCATCCCGAGCGGTTCATTATTTCTGAACTGATCAGGGAAAAGGTGCTCCATCTGACAAGGGAAGAAGTGCCGCACAGCATCGCTGTCGCCATCGAGTCCATTAAAGGGCAGGAAAACGGCTCCGTCCATGTCGCCGCCACCATTGTGGTCGAGCGGGATTCTCAAAAAGGCATCGTCATCGGCAAAAAAGGAGCGCTTCTGAAAGAAGTCGGCAAAAGAGCGCGGGCTGATATTGAAGCTCTTTTGGGCTCACGCGTTTACCTGGAATTATGGGTGAAGGTGCAGAAGGACTGGCGGAATAAAATGTCTCAGCTGCGTGATTTCGGCTTCAAAGAGGATGAATATTAATTCATCTAAGGCGCATGCCTGAGGTGTGAGATTACCTCACAGAAGCAGGGATTCGTTAGCAAAATTTGTTTAACATGAAAAGGAGGACATCAGGTCAAGATAAGGGTAAGAATTTGGATAGCAAGCTAGTTTAATGATGAAAGGTGGGTTTTTTGTGTTGAATTTTACCTGGAACGTATTTTCTCAAACAGGAAGTGTTGATACGTACCTTCTTTTTAAAGAACTGGAAAAAGAGAACCTGGAAAGACCCGAAGAACCGGAAGATGAGCTAGCCCGAATTGATTTTCCAATTTTGTAAACCTCTTGGCCCCTCCCGTTGTTGGAAGGTGCGGAAATGCTGACTAAAAGTGAAGGAATCGTGCTCCGTACGAATGACTACGGGGAGACGAATAAAATCGTGACATTGCTGACGAGGGAACACGGCAAAATCGGCGTCATGGCAAGGGGCGCCAGGAAGTCAGCCAGCCGGCTGTCAGCAGTCAGCCAGCCGTTTTTGTACGGGTCATTTTTAATGCAAAGAACATCCGGACTCGGCACGCTCCAGCAGGGTGAAATGATTCTCAGCATGAGAACGATCAGAGAAGATTTATTTTTGACGGCGTATGCCGCTTTTATCGCTGAACTCACTGACAAAGGAACGGAAGAGAAGAAACCGAACCCCTATTTATTCGAATTGATTCTCGAATCCTTTAAGAGGCTGAATGACGGGACTGACCCGGACGTGATCACCTTCATCGTGCAGATGAAAATGCTCGGCGTCATGGGGCTGTATCCGGAGCTGAATCATTGTGTCCACTGCAAAAGCGGGGAAGGGACGTTTCATTTTTCGATAAGAGATAACGGGTTTATCTGCCACCGCTGCTTTGAAAAGGATCCGTACAGAGTTCCGATGTCGCCGCAAACGGCAAGGCTGCTAAGGCTTTTTTATTACTTTGATATCGGAAGGCTCGGCAGCGTCTCGTTAAAACAGGAAACCAAAAACGAAATTAAACGGGTCATTGATCTGTATTACGAGGAATATTCAGGACTTTATTTAAAGTCAAAACGGTTTTTAGATCAGATGGAAAGCATGAAGAACCTTTTGGATGAAAACAAAAGTTGACATTCTGCCCATCTTTTTATATGATCATTTATTATAAAATATGTTGCAGTGACAGAAAGAAGTACTTGCGTCCAACTCATACAAGCGACCTTAGGGCAGTGTAAGCTAAGGATGAGCGCGCAACGAAAGGCATTCTCGAGCAACCCTTTAAAAAGAGGCTGAGTGATTCACATCCTCAGCAACTAGGGTGGAACCGCGGGAGAACTCTCGTCCCTATGTTTGCGGCCGGCAAGCATAGAGACGGGAGTTTTTTGGTTGCCGCCGCACTTGTAAAAGAATGGAGAAAGTGGAGGTGCTTGAAATGAACATTCAAGATATGATTTTAACCTTGCAGAAGCACTGGTCGAATGAAGGCTGTGTGCTCATGCAGTCGTATGATGTGGAGAAAGGCGCAGGCACAATGAGCCCGTATACATTTTTACGAAGCATCGGGCCGGAACCGTGGAGAGTGGCTTACGTTGAGCCGTCCAGACGGCCTGCTGACGGACGGTACGGTGAAAACCCGAACAGGCTCTATCAGCATCACCAATTCCAAGTCATTATCAAGCCGTCGCCTGATAACATTCAAGAGCTTTACCTTGATTCATTGCGTGCGCTCGGCATTGACCCGCTTGAACATGATATCCGTTTCGTAGAAGACAACTGGGAAAACCCGTCTTTAGGCTGTGCAGGTCTCGGCTGGGAAGTATGGCTTGACGGGATGGAAATTACTCAGTTTACATACTTCCAGCAGGTGGGCGGAATTGAATGTAAACCGGTATCCGTTGAGATCACATATGGTATTGAACGTCTCGCGTCATATATTCAGGATAAAGAAAACGTCTTTGATCTTGAATGGACGTCAGGATTTACTGTGAAAGATTTATTTATGATGGCTGAATATGAGCATTCCGTTTATACTTTTGAAACATCTGACGTGGATATGCTTTTCCGTTTGTTCAGCACCTATGAAAAAGAAGCGATCAGACAAATGGATAACGGGCTCGTGCATCCGGCCTATGATTATGTGCTGAAATGCTCTCACACATTTAATCTGCTCGATGCAAAAGGCGCGATCTCGGTGACGGAGCGGACGGGTTATATCGGCCGTGTCCGCAACTTAGCGAGAAAAGTGGCAAAAACGTATTATGAAGAACGGGAAAAATTAGGGTTCCCAATGCTTAAAGAGGAGGGCTCTTCCCATGAGTAAACAAGACTTGCTTTTAGAGATCGGACTCGAGGAAATGCCGGCGCGGTTTTTACATGACAGCATGGTGCAGCTCGGTGAAAAGCTGACCGGCTGGCTGGCTGAAAAAAATATCGCCCACGGCGAAGTGAAACTTTTTAATACGCCGAGACGTCTGGCAGTATATATAAAAGACGTAGCAGAAAAACAGGCTGATATTCAGGAAGAAGCAAAAGGCCCTGCGAAAAAAATCGCTCTGGATGCTGACGGAAACTGGACAAAAGCCGCTATCGGATTTTCAAAAGGCCAAGGCGCCGGAGTGGATGACCTGTATATAAAAGATGTAAACGGCACGGAATATGTCTTCGTTCAAAAATTCCAGGCGGGACAAGAGACGAAGACACTTTTACCGCAGCTGGAAAATTTGATTGCCGGAATGCATTTTCCGAAAAACATGCGCTGGGGCACGCAGGATCTGCGCTATATCCGTCCGATCAAATGGATTATCGCTCTCTTTGGAAAAGACGTCATTCCGTTTAAAATCACAAATGTCGAGACGGGCCGGAACACACAGGGACACCGCTTTCTCGGCCAAGAAGTATCTGTTGATGCACCGTCATCATACGAAAAGCTGCTGAAAGAACAAAGCGTCATTGCTGACCCGAAAGAACGCAAACAAATGATCCAAAGCCAGCTGGACGCGCTTGCAGCCGAGAAGAAATGGAACATTCCGATCGATGAGGACCTGCTGAACGAAGTCAACCATCTGGTGGAATACCCGACGGCGCTTTACGGATCTTTTGAATCCGAGTTTCTTTCTATCCCTGAAGAAGTGCTTGTAACAACAATGAAAGAGCATCAGCGCTACTTCCCGGTAAAAGATGAAAACGGGAATCTGCTGCCTCATTTTATTACGGTAAGAAACGGGAACAGCCATGCAATTGAAAATGTTGCCCGCGGAAACGAGAAAGTGCTGAGAGCAAGGCTTTCAGATGCTGCGTTCTTCTACAAAGAAGACCAAAAGCTGAACATTGATGAAAACGTGAAGAAACTGGAAAATATCGTTTTCCATGAAGAGCTCGGCTCCCTTGGAGATAAAGTAAGGAGAGTGGCCGCCATTGCGGGCAAACTTGCCGTCCGCCTGAAAGCGGATGAACAGACGCAAAACCTTGTGAAGCGCGCCGCAGAGATTTCTAAATTTGACCTGGTTACACATATGATCTATGAGTTCCCTGAGCTTCAAGGCGTGATGGGAGAAAAATATGCGCGCATGCTCGGTGAAGATGAAGCCGTCGCTGCCGCTGTCAATGAGCACTATATGCCGAGAGCGGCCGGGGGAGAAGTGCCTTCAACCTTTACCGGCGCGGTTGTGGCGTTAGCTGATAAACTGGACACGATTGCTTCCTTCTTCAGCATTGACGTGATTCCGACAGGTTCTCAGGACCCGTACGGATTGCGCCGTCAGGCAAGCGGCATCGTTTCCATTCTGATCGACCGCAACTGGGGCATTTCTTTTAAAGAGCTGCTGTCATTGACAGAAACGGAAAAAGAAAATGAGCTCCTCGATTTCTTTACACAGCGTCTGAAATACGTCTTAAACGCTGAAGACATCCGTCATGACGTTATCGAAGCCGTTCTGGACAGCACAGAGCTTGAGCCGTATGCAGCCGTTCATAAAGCAAGAGTGCTTGAGAAGCACCTCGGCACACCCGGCTTTAAAGAAACGGCTGAATCACTCGGCCGGGTCATCTCCATCAGCAAAAAAGGCGAGAGCCGCGATATCAATCCGGATCTGTTTGAAAATGAACAGGAGAAAAAGCTGTTTGACGCTTATCAAAAAACAAAAGACAGTGTCGCGGAAAGCTTTGCCTCCAAAAACTATGAACAGGCGCTTGCCGTGCTCAGCGGATTAAAGGAGCCGATTGAAGACTACTTTAATCACACGATGGTAAATGCGGACGATGAAGCATTAAAAACCAACCGTTTAGCGCAAATGACCGCTCTTGCAGATGTGATCAAGTCTTTTGCTAATATGAATCATCTTATTGTAAAATAAAGAAAAAGACGGTTGCTGTGTGATCGGCAATCGTCTTTTCCCCTTTTACATAAACATCACAGAATGAAAACATAGATAAAGAAACCCTTCCATAAAGGTGGTGAGTACGATCGAATTAAATAAACGGCAAGAACAAATTTTACAGATTGTAAAGGAAAACGGCCCGATTACCGGAGAGCATATCGCAGAACAGCTCAATTTAACGAGGGCCACGCTGCGGCCGGACTTGGCCATACTCACCATGTCAGGCTTCTTAGAGGCCCGTCCGCGGGTCGGTTATTTTTATACGGGGAAAACGGGAAATCAGCTGCTTGCGGATAAACTGAAAAAGCTGCAAGTGAAAGATTTTCAATCGATCCCTGTTGTCATCAATGAGAATGTCTCGGTATACGATGCCATCTGCACCATGTTTTTAGAAGATGTCGGCACGTTATTTGTCGTAGATCGTGATGCTGTCTTAGTCGGTGTGCTGTCACGCAAAGATTTGCTGCGGGCGAGCATCGGCCAGCAGGAACTTGCCTCAATACCGGTTCATATTATCATGACAAGAATGCCGAATATCGCCGTCTGTCGGCGTGACGATTATGTGATGGACATCGCCAAGTATTTAATTGAAAAACAGATCGATGCCCTGCCCGTTATTAAAGATACGGATAAAGGCTTTGAGGTCATCGGCCGGTTTACCAAAACGAATATGACTAAGATACTTGTCAGTTTATCAGAAAATGAAATCATATAAGCTTGAAAACTAACGGGGGGATAACATGGACAATCGCATCATTTATGTAGTATCAGACTCAGTCGGAGAAACCGCCGAACTCGTTGTAAAAGCCTCGCTCAGCCAGTTTAACGGCTCAGCCGATGATACGCATATCAGAAGAATACCTTATGTGGAAGATATCGGCACCATTAATGAAGTCGTGTCTCTCGCCAAAGCGGACGGCGGCATTATTTGTTTTACGCTCGTTGTTCCTGAAATGCGCAAATACCTGGTTGAACAAGCGGAAAAAGCGAATGTGCTGTATTACGATATTATCGGTCCGCTCATCGATAAAATGGAATCGGCTTACGGTCTGACCGCCAAATATGAACCGGGCCGCGTCCGCCAGCTTGATGAAGATTATTTCAAAAAGGTCGAGGCGATCGAGTTTGCCGTCAAATATGACGATGGCAGGGATCCAAGAGGCATTTTAAAAGCCGATATCATCCTGCTCGGAGTATCCAGAACGTCTAAAACCCCATTATCACAATATCTTGCCCATAAGCGTCTGAAAGTGGCCAATGTGCCGATCGTTCCTGAGGTCGATCCGCCGGAAGAACTGTTCAGCGTTGATCCGAAAAAATGCATCGGCTTAAAAATCAGCCCTGATAAACTGAACCATATACGAAAAGAACGGTTAAAATCTCTCGGCTTAAATGACAAAGCCATTTACGCCAATATCAACAGAATTAAAGAAGAGCTGGAGTATTTTGAGAAAATCGTGGACCGGATCGGCTGCCAAGTCGTTGACGTTTCGAATAAAGCGGTCGAGGAAACAGCGAACATCATTCATCACCTCAAAACAAAGGGCCGATAACTCAGGACGCTTTATCCTGGGTTTTTGGGTATGCAAATAGGGAATAAACAAAAAGGATGGCATCTTCGCGAAGTTTGTATTATAATAAAAAATTGTGATAAAATGTTTATTTTTAGGTTTAAGCTTCGTGTGATACGAATAAACTATTATGGGTAAGATGTCAAGAATAACTCCCGGAAATTTTTCGACAAAGCTCAAAATAGATCCGCAGTCATGGAGCATATGCGATTTCGCTTGTTTTTATGCAGGAGATTGATGGAGGGATGGAGAATTAGTCTTCTAAATGAAAAAGAAAAGACGATTTTTGTCGATGCAGACGCATGCCCCGTAAAAGAGGAAATAATGCTCATTGCATCGCAATACAGCGTTCGGGTTATTTTCGTCGCATCATTTGAACACTACCAGCTTTCCAGAAGCAAAGACGAGAACTGGGTATACGTTGATCCTCATAAAGAAGCGGCAGACTTATATATCGCAAACCATGTGAGATCGGGAGACGTCGTAGTCACGCAGGATATCGGTTTAGCCTCTCTTTTGCTGAACAGAAATATTGCCGTCTTATCGGAAAGGGGCCGTTCTTATACTGAAGACACGATTGACTTCGCTCTGATGAGCCGTCATATGTCAGGCAAAATGAGAAGAAGCGGCATTCATTCCAAAGGACCTAAAAAATTAAATAAAGAAGATCGGAATCGATTTGTTACCCTGCTTAAAAAAATCCTGTCGAATGATGAAGGGATTTCAAATCAAAACATCGAATAATGTACGACGGAGTGTTATAAGATGGGAAACCGCATACCAGATGAAGTAGTTAATCAGGTGCAGCAGTCAGCAGACATTGTTGAAGTCATAGGTGATTATGTCCAATTGAAAAAGCAAGGCCGCAACTACTTTGGGCTCTGTCCGTTTCACGGGGAAAACACGCCCTCGTTTTCCGTCTCCAGCGATAAGCAGATCTTTCATTGCTTCGGATGCGGTGCGGGCGGGAACGTTTTCTCTTTCTTACGGCAGATGGAAGGTTATTCATTTACGGAAGCTGTTTCTCACCTTGCGGATAAATATCAGATTGATTTCCCTGATGATATAACGATTCACTCTGCATCCAGGCCGGAATCTTCCGGAGAGCAGAAGATGGCGGAAGCCCACGAGCTTCTGAAGAAATTTTACCATCATTTGCTAATAAATACAAAGGAAGGCCAGGAAGCGTTAGATTACCTTTTATCAAGGGGTTTTACGAAAGAGCTCATAGATGAGTTTGAAATCGGCTACGCGCTGGATTCCTGGGATTTCATGACGAAATTCTTGAAAAAGCGCGGTTTTGAGGAAGAACTGATGGAAAAAGCGGGTCTGCTGATCAGAAGGGAAGACGGCAGCGGGTATTTTGACCGTTTCAGAAACAGAATTATGTTTCCCATTCATGATCACCACGGAGCCGTGGCGGCTTTTTCAGGAAGGGCGCTCGGAAGCCAGCAGCCGAAATATATGAACAGCCCGGAAACGCCGCTGTTTCATAAATCTAAGCTGCTGTATAACTTTCATAAGGCGCGCCTGCCGATCAGGAAAGAGGAGAGAGCCGTTCTGTTTGAAGGCTTCGCTGACGTCATATCCGCCGTCAGCTCAGGCGTAAAAGAAAGTATCGCCACAATGGGGACGTCGCTCACCGAAGAACATGTGAAAATCCTCAGGAGAAATGTTCAGGAGGTCATTCTCTGCTACGATTCGGATAAAGCCGGGTACGAAGCTACGCTGAAAGCGGCCGGCCTGCTCCAGAAAGCCGATTGTAAGGTAAGAGTAAGCATGCTGCCTGACGGGCTTGATCCTGATGATTATATCAGAACCCGGGGCGGAGAAAAATTCCGGACCGATATCATTGATGCAAGCGTTACGGTCATGGCTTTTAAAATGCAGTATTTCCGCAAAGGGAAAAACTTATCTGACGAAGGAGACCGGCTCGCTTACATGAAAGAAGTGCTGAAAGAAATCAGCGCTCTTTCCGGGTCGCTTGAGCAGGAAATGTATGTGAAGCAGCTCGCCTCAGAATTTTCTCTTTCGGTAGAATCTTTGACGGAACAGCTTTCCATCTACGCCAGACAAAACGCCCCCGGCGACAAAAACGCCGAACCGCAGACAAGACGGGCCCGGGTGACGACAAAAGCGAAACGGCGCCGTCTCCGTCCCGCCTATGAGAACGCGGAAAGACTTCTGCTCGCTCATATGCTGAGAGACCGAAACGTCATAAAGAAAGTGATTGAGCGTGTCGGCTTTGAATTTAACATTGACGGACATCGTGCGCTGGCAGCATACCTGTACGCTGTATATGAAGAGGGGGCTGACATGACGCCGCAGCATCTTATGGCGAGAATGCAGGATGAGGAAATCAGCCAGCTGCTTTCAGATATAGGGATGCTCCAAGTAAACGAGGAGCTCTCAGAGGCCGAGTTATCCGATTACGTAAAAAAAGTGTTGGATCACCGAAAATGGTCAATGATAAAGGAAAAAGAAGCAGAAAGAGCGGATGCGGAGAGGCAGAAAGACTTCGTGAAAGCTGCGTCTCTGGCTCAAGAAATTGTTGCATTGAACCGATCATTAAAGTAACACCACAAAGAGGCTTGCGTTCTGATTGGCAATGATTCCTTGCGGAGGAGCAAATAGATCGCTTAACCTCATCATGAATTGTCATTTATTATCCGCAGCCCTGCATGCTGAAAAAGAGAGAAGGCTTCCGGGTCGGATAAGAAACATACCGCTTTTAGAATTCGTTGCAAGCTTTGGAAGGAGGGATCCATAATGGCTGATAAACAAACCCACGAAACAGAAACAGAACTTACATTAGACCAGGTAAAAGAGCAGCTTACTGAAACTGGAAAAAAACGTGGCGTTTTAACATATGAAGAAATTGCTGAACGCATGTCCAGCTTTGAAATTGAATCAGACCAAATGGATGAGTATTATGAATTTTTAGGAGAACAAGGTGTTGAATTAATTAGTGAAAATGAAGAAACGGAAGATCCTAATATTCAACAGCTTGCCAAAGCCGAAGAAGAATTTGACCTTAATGACCTCAGCGTACCGCCTGGCGTAAAGATCAATGATCCAGTCCGCATGTACCTTAAGGAAATCGGACGGGTAAATCTTCTTTCTGCTAAAGAAGAAATCACCTACGCTCAAAAAATTGAAGAGGGTGACGAGGAATCTAAACGCAGACTGGCTGAAGCAAACCTTCGTTTAGTTGTCAGCATTGCTAAACGGTATGTCGGCCGCGGCATGCTTTTCTTAGACTTGATCCAAGAAGGAAACATGGGTCTCATGAAAGCCGTCGAGAAGTTTGACTACCGTAAAGGATATAAATTCAGTACGTATGCGACTTGGTGGATCAGACAGGCGATTACACGCGCCATCGCTGACCAGGCGAGAACAATCCGTATCCCGGTTCACATGGTGGAAACCATCAACAAATTAATCCGGGTGCAGCGTCAGCTTCTTCAGGATCTTGGCAGAGAGCCGACACCGGAAGAGATTGCTGAAGACATGGATCTTACACCTGAAAAAGTCCGTGAAATATTAAAAATTGCTCAAGAGCCTGTTTCTTTAGAAACGCCGATCGGTGAAGAAGACGACTCACATCTCGGTGATTTCATCGAAGACCAGGAAGCGACATCTCCGTCGGATCATGCGGCATATGAGCTTTTAAAAGAACAGCTGGAAGATGTGCTGGATACGTTGACAGATCGTGAAGAAAACGTGCTGCGTCTCCGTTTCGGTCTGGATGACGGACGCACAAGAACTTTGGAAGAAGTAGGCAAAGTGTTTGGAGTAACGAGAGAGCGTATTCGCCAAATTGAAGCAAAAGCGCTTCGCAAATTGAGACATCCGAGCAGAAGCAAACGTCTGAAGGATTTTCTCGAATAGAATGGAACGGGTCTTTTTGATCCGTTCTTTTTTATGTATAAGATATATGGATAATATACCTTTATTTTACTGGATAAGCATATGTTTTGCAAATGAGTTTGGAAAAAATGCGGCATGTCCTGAAAGGGGGAAAATGAGATAAGTTTATTTATATTCTTTATTGTAAGCGTATACAATTCATTATACAATAGAATAAAGATAATTTTGTGATAAACAAAACAGTTATTTTTGCTTTTTGTATAAATTGTGAAATCAATGAAATTGCTGAGCAAGACCATTTACTTTTTGTAAAAATAAGTTAGAATTAGAAGTGTTTACATAGGGGGAGAATGAAAAAGGGGGATGGAGATATGAAGTGGAATCCGCTGATTCCTTTTTTGCTCATTGCAGTGCTGGGAATAGGGCTGACTTTCTTTTTAGCTGTAAAAGGCAATGGAGATGCGCATCAGATCGCAAGCGGCGGTGAAAGCAAAAATGCCGAGAAGGAAACTGCAAACGCTTCACCTGAAGAGATTTATAAAGCGAACTGCATCACCTGTCACGGGGAAAACTATGAAGGTGTGTCAGGGCCGAACTTAAAAGGCGTCGGCAAAAGAAAAGATGTCGCTGAGATTAAAACAAAAATTGAAAAAGGCGGCAACGGGATGCCCGCAGGCCTTGTGCCGGCCGAAAAGCTGGATGACATGGCAAAATGGGTTTCTGACATTAAATAAAGCTTTACCGGTCCCTATATAAAAGACAAATGAAAAACTCTATCCGCCGCTTGGATTCCGGGCGGTTTTTTTATATGATAGTAAAGGAAAAAGAACCTGAGAAAAGTTGTGATATTGTGAATGAAATGAAGTTATCTAAAAGATTGCAGTCTGTGGCGGAATATATCCCTCCGGGTGCCCTGGTTGCTGATATCGGGTCGGACCACGCGTATCTTCCTTGCTATGCCGTTTTGAATCATTTGGCAAGCCGGGCAATCGCCGGTGAAATTACAGACGGACCGTTTCTATCCGCCAAACAGCAGGTGGAAAAACTGGACTTAAGCACTCTTATCTCCGTAAGGAAAGGTGACGGGCTGAGCGTTCTTGAAAAAGGAGAAGCCGGCGCCATTACAATCGCTGGTATGGGCGGAGCGCTGATCGCTCATATTTTGGACTCCGGAAAAACGAAATTGACGGGGCGTGAACGGCTGATTCTGCAGCCGAATATTCATGCCGTTCATATAAGAGAGTGGCTGTATCAGGAAGGCTATGAACTGATTGATGAAGTGATTCTCGAAGAAGACGGAAAGTGTTATGAAATCCTCGTTGCGGAAACTGGCGACCGTGATGCGCCGTATCGGGACGTGCCGATGGCTGCCGGAATGCTTGCGGGTCCGTTTTTATTAAAAGAGAGGAATGAAGTGTTTCTTCGGAAATGGAGCCAGGAACTTAAGCATACTGAACAAATTTATGAACAGATCAGCCGCAGCGCAAAGCATGAAAGTCATGAAAAATTAGCTGAATTGAAAGAGCGGATTTCTCTGCTGAAGGAGGTAATCGCACATGCCTAAACATGTGAACGGACAGGAAATCATCCAGCTGTTTGAACAATTTTCACCGAAGGCTTTTGCGGTGGAAGGAGATAAAATCGGCCTGCAGATCGGTACATTGAATAAGCCGGTGAAAAATGTCATGGTGACACTGGATGTTCTGGAACAAACGGTAGATGAAGCCATTGAGAAAAAAGTTGACTTAATTATCGCCCACCATCCGCCGATTTTTCGGCCGCTTAAACAGATCACCACTGATCAGCCTGGCGGAAGACTGATTGAGAAATGTATAAAGCATGATATTGCCGTATATGCGGCTCATACGAATCTTGATGTGGCGGACGGCGGTGTGAATGATCTGCTTGCCGAAGCTCTCGGCCTGACAGACACAGAAGTGCTTGTCCCGACATATTCGGACCCGATGAAAAAGCTTGCCGTCTATGTTCCGAAAGACTATGAAGAAGCTGTAAGAACCGCACTTGGCAACGCCGGAGCGGGACATATCGGCAATTACAGCCATTGCGCGTTCTCCTCTGAAGGAATCGGCAGCTTTAAGCCGCTGGACGGGGCAGAACCGTTTATCGGACAGACGGGAGAACTGGAGCTCGTCCATGAAGTGAGACTTGAGACCGTTTTTCCGGCAAGTATGGAGAAAACCGTCGTAAAAGCGCTGAAAAAAAGCCATCCGTATGAAGAGGTGGCATATGATATTTATCCAGTGGAGCAGTCTCCGCTTGAAAAAGGGCTCGGCCGCATCGGAAAACTTCAGCAAGACATGACGCTTGAAGAGTTTGCTCTGTTTGTGAAAGAAAAGTTTGACGTTAACGGAGTCCGGATGGTCGGAGAGCGAAACAGCAAGGTGAAAAAAGTCGCGGTTCTTGGCGGTGACGGAAATAAATATATTTATCAGGCAAAGCGGAAGGGTGCAGATGTTTACGTGACGGGCGATCTTTATTTCCATGTAGCGCATGATGCGATGATGATGGGGTTAAACGTCGTGGACCCGGGGCATTATGCTGAAAAGATCATGAGAAAAGGCACGGCTGAGAAGCTTACGGCAATGGCCGGAGAGAAAAACTATGACGTCCGCATTTTCGCTTCCGAAACAGATACAAACCCATTTACCTTCTTATAAAAAAACTGAGGCCCCGGGCCTCAGTTTTTTATTTTTACTTTCGGAAGGATTTTTTTAAGTGGCACACTGTGTTCAAGCTGCCATGTCGATTCATCGTTGTGGTCAAACTGCTCTAAAAAGCGGATGACTTCCTTTGTAATCGGTGTCGGTGTTGATGCGCCTGCGGTAACGGCGACGGTATTGACGTCTTTCAGCCATTCGAGCTTCAGTTCACTGATGTCTCCGATTCGGTAGGCTTTTGTTCCGGCGATTTCTTCTGACACTTGAGCCAGTCTGTTGGAGTTATTGCTTTTCGGATCACCGACAACAATGGTTAAGTCCGCTTTTTTTGCCTGCTCTGATACAGCTTCTTGACGAACCTGTGTGGCCAGGCAGATTTCCTGATGGTATTCCACGTACGGGTACTTTTCTTTGACTGATTCCATAATATCGTGGACGTCCCACTGGGACATTGTCGTTTGGTTTGTAACGATTAATTTCTCAGCCTGAATATCGAGATTTCTCACGTCTTCCTCTGTTTCAACGAGATGAACGATTTCAGGAGCGACGCCGACGGCTCCTTCAGGCTCGGGGTGGCCTTTTTTACCGATGTATATGACGTGATAACCTTCAGCTTTTACTTTTCGGATTAAGTCATGTGTTTTCGTGACGTCCGGGCATGTGGCGTCAATCGTAACAAGCCCTTTTTCCTCAGCGGCTTTTCTTACTTCCGGAGATACCCCGTGAGCCGTGAAAATAACGGTTCCTTTTTCCACCTGCTTTAAAATCTCCAGACGGTTTGTGCCGTCAAGCGTGTAAATGCCGTCTTCCTCAAACGCATCTGTGACATGCTTATTATGAACAATCATTCCCAGTATATATATAGGTCTTGGCAGTGTTTTATCGAGTGACGCGTTTTTGGCTATGACCATGGCATCAACAACGCCGTAACAGTAGCCGCGCGGCGATATTTTGATAACGTCCAATGTAGATGTCCTCCTATCAAAAGTGAGTGTAGAGGCAATATAAAAAGCCGTAGTTAAACGGCTCAAATCTTGCATTCTTCTGATCTCATTATAGCTAATCTTTCGTGAGATATCAAAGAATGTTAAATATATAATTTCGGCTTTGATCTGCCCGATGTTCTTTTTGGACGCGGCTGTTCCGCTGAGTCTGCCTGTGCGGCGTCTTTTTCTTTTGAAGCGGATGCTTTTTCAGACGTCTTCTTTGATGTTTTGGATGAGGCGTCTGATTTGTTTTCATCTTCTGTTTCATCTGTTTCATCTGTTTTTTCAGCTTCATCCTTTTTGTTCTGTTCGTCTGTTTCTTTCGTCTCGTCAGATTCATTCTCGTCATCACTGCTGCTTAATTGGCTGTAAAGCTTCATCATGGCGGGCAGACTCCGTACTAAAGGACCGTACTGCTGAATCATCGGCGTAACCTGCTGCGCCACGCCGAGCACCTTCTGAACGTTGCCGAGCATGCTCGACAGGGATGCCGGACTTGCCAGGTTCTGTATTCCCTGCAGTCCTGCACCTGCTCCTCCGCTGGCCGCCGCCGGTGCCGACGCGGCAGCGCTTCCTCCTCCTGAACCGGGTAAAAAACGGGAAAGCATCCCTTTTAAGCCCCCTCCGCCGCCCGTGCCTGCGTTTCTCAGGCCCGCTCCGGCAATCTGCTGCTGAGGGAAAAGCTGCCGTCCCTGCTGCATTAGCTGCCGTCCCGGCAATGACGGTCTTCCTCCCATCATCATACGCGGATTCATAAACGGCCGTCCCTGCTGCGCCATATTTCTCATCGGCTGCTGTGGAAACATACTTGTACCTCCTTTCTGTCTCTCTGCTATTACAATATGCATCGGAGGGGGCATTTGCTTTTCTGTCTCGAAAACAGGATTCCCCCAAGACATGGTGTTTTTAAGTAAAATCGGTTATAATGTGATGATGGACACAGAATGTGCCGCTTTAAGGAGCTGGGAAAAATGAAAGAAACTAAATTTGATGGATACAACTTAAAACCGTTTATTATAGATGCAGTTCACCGCCTTGGTTTTTATGAACCGACAGATATTCAAAAGCGTCTGATACCTGCCGTACTGAAAAACGAAAGCGTGATCGGGCAGTCCCAGACGGGGACGGGGAAAACCCACGCCTATTTATTGCCAATTTTGAATCGGATTGATCCGGGTTCTGATACGGTACAGGCCGTTATCACGGCGCCGACGAGAGAGCTTGCCAATCAGATTCATCAGGAAGCGCTCAAAATCACACAGGGTGCGGAAGATGAGCCGATCCGGACAAAATGCTTCATCGGCGGGACGGACAAGCAAAAATCAATTGATAAGCTGAAAACACAGCCTCATCTCGTCGTCGGAACGCCGGGCCGGATCGCGGATCTGATTAAGGCGCAGGCATTGAACGTCTATAAAGCGCAGTCTCTCGTCATTGACGAAGCTGATCTGATGCTTGATATGGGCTTTTTAGAAGACGTTGATTATATCGGATCGCGTATGCCGGAAGAACTGCAGATGCTTGTGTTCTCAGCTACGATTCCGGAAAAGCTGAAGCCGTTTTTGAAAAAGTATATGGAAAATCCGAAGTACGCGCATGTTGAGCCGAAAAGAATCACAGCCGAAAAGATTGAACATGTGTTGGTTCCTTCTAAACAGCGTGATAAAGACAAACTGCTTTTTGATATGATGTCTCATCTGAATCCTTATCTGGGCATTGTGTTTGCAAATACGAAAAACACGGCTGACCATATTGCGAAATACCTGACTGAAAAAGGAATGAGGGTCGGTCTTCTGCACGGGGGATTAACGCCGCGTGAGCGCAAAAAGGTAATGAAGCAGATTAATGATCTGGAATTCACTTATGTCATTGCGACAGACCTTGCGGCTAGAGGAATTGACATTAAAGGCGTAAGCCACGTCATCAACTACGAGCTTCCGGACGATTTGGATTTTTATGTTCACCGTGTCGGAAGAACTGCACGCGCCGGTTCATCAGGCCAAGCACTGACCATTTATGAGCTTTCTGACGAAGATGCGCTCGCAAGACTTGAAAAGATGGGCATTGTGTTTGACTATGCGGAGCTTGTAAACGGGGAATGGAAGAAAGGCGATGACCGCCACCGCCGTAAAAATCGCAAAAAGACGGCAAATGAGGCTGACCAAATTGCGAAACGCCTCGTAAAAAAGCCGAAAAAAGTAAAGCCGGGCTATAAAAAGAAAATGAGCTACGAAATGGAAAAAATTAAAAAGAAGCAGAGAAGAAACCAATCTAACAGAGGAAAGTAGGGGGAATCGGGTTGCTGAAAATAGGTTCACACGTCTCAATGAGCGGAAAACATATGCTCCTTGCCGCAAGCAAGGAAGCTGTTTCGTACGGGGCGAATACATTTATGATCTATACGGGCGCTCCCCAAAACACGCGCCGCAAAAAAATTGAAGACTTGAATATTGAAGCGGGCCGCGCCCATATGAAGGAAAACGGTATCGACGAGATTGTCGTGCATGCGCCGTACATCATTAACATCGGAAATACGACAAATCCGGCAACATTTGAGCTGGGCGTTGATTTTCTGCGTTCTGAAATTGAAAGAACGGCAGCGATCGGCGCGAGACAGATCGTGCTTCATCCAGGGGCGCATGTCGGAGCCGGAGCTGAAACGGGCATCAAAAAAATCATTGAAGGTTTAAACGAAGTGATTGTTCCCGGGCAAAACGTGCAGATTGCGCTGGAGACAATGGCGGGCAAAGGATCAGAATGCGGGAGAAGCTTTGAAGAGCTGGCCGAGATCATTGCGGGAGTCACGCATAATGAACATCTATCCGTCTGCTTTGACACTTGCCACACCCATGACGCCGGGTATGATGTCGCTAATGATTTTGACGGTGTTCTTAACGAGTTTGATAAAATCGTCGGCATCGATCGGATAAAAGTCCTTCATGTGAACGACAGTAAAAATATTAAAGGCGCCCGGAAAGACCGCCATGAAAATATCGGGTTCGGAGAGATCGGTTTTGACGCTCTGCAGTACATCGTTCATCACGAGCAGCTTGCCGATATTCCGAAAATCCTCGAAACACCGTATGTAGGCGAAGACAAGAAAAATAAGAAGCCGCCGTACCGTTTTGAAATCGAAATGCTGAAAGAAAAACAGTTTGATAAGGAGCTTCTTGAAAAAATATCAGCTCAATAAGAAAGAAAGGAGGGGCGGGTGTCCCTCCTTTCTTACCCTGAGAATTGATTGAAAAGTTCGTCAACTTTCCGCGCCGTTTCTTTTGAGGTTATCGTTTCCACTTTTTTCAGCAGGCGCAGCCGCTCCTGTTCATCAAAAATATTGATGTTTTTTCCGTGCATCAGAGCCGCTACCTCAGCCGCTTGACTTCTTGTAATGCTGATCCCGTATTGCTTGGAATATTTCAGCAGATCGTCCGCAGTGACTTGATTGAGCCGCTGCAAAATAATTCTTTGTATTAAAATCATCGATACTTTCACCTCTTTAGACATAATGTATTGAGCAGATCATTAAAATGTTACAGCTTTTAATGGTAAAATAAAGTTGCTTACTGTTTAAAATAGTTATTATAGGAAAGGAGATTTTATGACCCCAAATAAACAGCATAAAAGAGAATCATTTTTACACTTTATCTTCAGGGTCATTATGATTCTGATCGGGGCGGGTTCAGCCGCCGTAAGTATTGAATTGTTTCTGGTCCCTAATAATTTTATCGACGGAGGCATTATCGGTGTTTCATTAATTTTAGACCACCTCTTTATGTCCAATCCCCTCCTCAATTTTGCCTTATTCGTTGTGTTACTCAACATTCCATTTATGATTTTCGGATATAAATATATCGGAAAAACATTTCTCATCTCTACTGTTATCGGAATCGTCGGTTTAGCGCTGATTGAATCCTCATTGCACCATGTGGAGGCCATTACGACCCAGCCTATTTTGGCGACGGTATTCGGGGGGCTTTTGCTCGGTTTCGGGGTAGGCCTTGTCATCCGAAACGGAGGCTCGATGGACGGTACTGAAATCCTCGGTATCCTTCTCACGAAAAAGCTGCCCTTTTCAGTCGGGGAATTCGTTATGCTCATCAATGTGTTTATTTTCATTTGGGCCGGTTTTGTGTTCGGTCCGGAGCAGGCAATGTATTCTTTCATGACTTATTATATTGCCATGAAAACGATTGACGCCGTCATCCAGGGGCTTGATGAAACAAAAGCGGTCATTATTGTTGCAGAGCAATATGCTGAGATCTCAGATGCTATATTGCACCGGCTTGGGCGGGGAACCACCAAACTTCAGGGTAAAGGCGGATATACGGATGAAACCAAAGAAGTCATTTACGCGGTCGTGACAAGGCTTGAAGTGACTAAATTGAAATCCATTGTGTTTGAAATTGATAAAAACGCCTTTATTACGATCATGAATACCCATGAAACGAGGGGCGGTAAGTTCAAAACCGCGATTCACTAGGCTTTCATTTACTTTTCATCATTTTATAGGTATAATTTGATACATCATAAGAAAATGGCCTGCTGTTCAGACAGCTGCCATTTTCTTTTTGGAGCGATACCGTGTTGTAAAGGGGAGGTCCTCATGAACGTACAAGAAGCGTTGAACCTGCTGAAAGAAAAAGGGTATAAATATACGAGTAAGCGAGAAGACATGCTGCAGCTTTTTGCTGATTCTGATAAATATCTGACCGCCAAAAACGTGCTTGCCGCATTAAATGACGACTATCCGGGTCTGAGCTTTGATACCATATACAGAAATCTTTCGTTATATGAAGAACTCGGCATTTTGGAAACGACGGAGCTTTCCGGAGAAAAACTGTTCCGTTTTACATGCTCTTATACCCATCATCATCACCATTTTATCTGTTTAACCTGCGGGAAAACGAAGGAAATTGAGTCCTGTCCGATGGATAAGCTGCACGATGATTTGGAAGGGTATGAAATCAGCGGCCATAAGTTTGAAATTTACGGCACCTGTCCGGCGTGCCGATAAAAAACCTCCTGCTTATACAGGAGGTTTTTTTCAGCTTTTGACATGCTGAAAGCTATGTTTGTTTTTATTAATCCAGGCGACGGCTTCAAGCCAATTCTGCACCCTGATAATATTGGAATCGATGGGGAGCTGATTATATGGGGAGTTAAAAAGGATAACCGGAATGCCTGCTTCTTTTGCGATCATTGTCGCATTGCCGTGGTGATCTTCGAAAAATAAATCAATGCCGTGTTTTTTGACGGCTTCCACTTTGTGATGGCCTCCGACAAGCTCAATGTGATCGTAATGAATGTCCCGGTTTGCAAACCAGTCCAGCGTAACATCTTCTAAGTGGCCGCGTCTTGCCGTAATGTAGATCAGACGGTGCTCTTCTTTCAGTCCGTCCAGTGCCTGCTTGGCAAATTCCGCGAGCTTCGCTTCTTTATATATGGCTGCTTCATGAACGTTCATCCATTCCCAAAATTCCTCGTCTGTAATGTTCAAAAGCTTCGTCAGATCATAATCAGTCATATCATCCAAGGTAATGGAAAGATGAAATGAGCGGTTTAAATAAGGGACAAATGTATCCTGTGCCGTAACTGTGCCGTCAATATCTATACCTAACCGTAACATGTCCACACTCCTATAAATTCATCCCTTCAAGTGTAACATAAACAATTAACAATACCAGAAAAGTTTAGCAAACATGAATCCGTAAAAAACGCGGAAACTAAAAAAGCTCCTTTCATAAAAGAAAAAGGGGGAATTGAAGGTGGCATACGATTACGAAAATCGAAAAGGCAACGACTACTATGTGGATCATGGATCGGAAGGAACCGATATCACGCGTGATGTTTATTCAGAAGAAACAGCGGCCGAAATTTCAGAGCCATATCGTGCTTCTGACCGGGCAGCAGACCGTGATGATAACCGGGACGGAGTAAGTGAAGGCCGGGGGATAGGGTATGCAGCATTGGCTATTTCTATCATTTCCCTGTTTGTGCTCCCTGTTTTATTAGGGGCATGCGGCATTATCGTCGGCTATATCGCCAGAAGAAGAGGAGCAGGCGCTTTAGGCGGATGGGCGATGGGAATCGGTATTGTTTCCCTTGTCCTCGGCATCTTCATTACACCGTTTTTTTAACACAACGCAAAAAAAAGCTTGGCGGAATATCCGTCAAGCTTTTTGTGTTTCTTGTTCTGCTTTTGCTTTTTCCGCTTCAAGCTTTGCGTAGTGTTCTTCTGCCAGCTTGTCGATTTCTTTTTTCAGCTCTTCGACCATGGTTTCTTCAGGGACTTTGCGGACGATTTGGCCTTTGCGGAAAAGAAGTCCTTCGCCGCGCGCGCCGGCAATCCCGATATCAGCTTCTCTTGCTTCGCCCGGTCCGTTAACGGCACATCCGAGAACGGCTACTTTAATCGGCGCTTTGACTTTAGAAATGTATTCTTCCACTTCATTTGCGATGCTGATGAGATCAATTTCGATCCGTCCGCATGTCGGGCATGAAATAAGCGTAGCCGCGTTTGAAGCAAGACCGAATGATTTCAGCAGTTCTCTGGCTACTTTTACTTCTTCAACCGGGTCGGCGCTCAGAGAGATCCGGAGCGTGTTTCCGATTCCTTTGCTTAAAATCGCTCCGAGTCCGGCCGCGCTTTTTACCGTTCCGGCAAACAGCGTGCCCGATTCTGTAATTCCGAGGTGGAGCGGATAATCAAATGCTTTTGATGCTTTTTCGTATGCTTCTATGGCTAGATTGACGTCAGACGCTTTCATGCTGACGATGATGTCGTGAAAGTCAAGGTCTTCCAGGATTTTGATATGATGAAGCGCACTCTCAACCATCCCGTCAGCAGTCGGATAGCCGTATTTTTCTAAAATGCGTTTTTCCAAAGAACCCGCGTTTACGCCGATCCGGATCGGAATTCCTTTTTCCTTCGCTGCTTTTACGACGGCTTCCACTTTTTCGCGGCGGCCGATGTTTCCCGGGTTGATTCTGATTTTGTCGGCCCCGCCCTCAATTGCTTTTAATGCAAGCTTGTAGTCAAAATGAATATCGACAACGAGAGGGATGGAAATTTGTTTTTTGATGTCGGCAATCGCGTTAGCGGCGCGTTCGTCCGGACATGCCACCCGGACAATTTGGCAGCCGGCTTCGGCTAAACGGTTGATTTCCGCAACTGTTGCTTCTACGTCGTGTGTTTTGGTCGTCGTCATACTCTGAATGACGACTTCGTTATTTCCGCCTATTGTTAAAGGTCCCACTTTGACGGGACGCGTTTTTGTACGATGTGTGATTTCACTCACTTGTCAATCGCTCCTTAATTGTAGTTACCGCTTTTGCAGGCTGAGCCTTTTACATGTCAGGCAACTTCTATTTACATGTTATATTGTAACAGTGTATTTGCCGAACTGACAAGAAATTAACGTTTAATTGCGGTAGACGGGGAATTTATAAGCGGTGCCTGCCTGAATTGCGTTTGCTTTTACATTCGGATTCAGCGCTTCAAAATCTTGCGCAATATCATCTGGCGCTTTATGTGCGCCGACTATCGACATCACCGTATCGCCTTTTTTGACCGTAACCGTTCTGTATGAAGATTCCTGTCGGGCTGGCTGTGCCGCCGCTGCGTATGCTGGAAGGTCTTGAGAAGGGATCGTGCCGATTTTAAGATCGTAAAAGATAATGAATATCACAAATAAACTGCCGAATACAAAAGTAAGCCGCTTCATTCCAACCGCCTCCCGCATACATTTTTACTTCATTGTATGCTTGTCCCATTTTGTTCATGACAAAAAAGAAGACCGCCGGGGGCAGTCTTTGTTACACAGCTGTTTTTCTTGGCGGTATCTCTTTTAAGACGAGGAAAAGGATGATAAAGTTTACAAACCAATTCACTAAAAATTCACTCGGCACTGTAATAACAAGCGCGCGCATGATCGTAAAGAATATGGTCGAAAGTGTAATGGAATAAGCCGAAAGCTTCCAGAGCTGCTGGTAATTCAATGTCTTTCTTTGCGCATTTTTCAATATCAGTCCGATGACGGCGAGAAATGATACTTCAATGAATTTTCCGGCCGCTGTCATGATGAACAGCAGAACGGACAGGACGGTGACGATCATTGTTTTATTTTGGTTTAATGCTGATATGATTTCTTTTTTTGTGATATCAGCAGGCATCAGCGAATAATTCATTTCTGTCGCCTGTCCGTCTACAGCAAGCACCATTTTATTTTTCAAAATGCCGATCGCATTTTGTTTGGCCGCTATTTGTTTCGCGCCGTAAGCATCTGTCGGATCAAACACGATGACGAACCCGTTCGCTTCCGTTTCCTTAGAGGCGGACGCTTTCGTCTGCAATTCTCCGTTTGAAATGCTGAAATCAGGGAAATCTTTCTTTAACACGGTTTTGAAACCGTTCATTGAGTTTACGGTGCCGGAGCAAAGGTAATAAGCGCTTGGCAGCGTAAAAAGGACAGACAGCAAAAATACATAAAGGATCGCTTTTCCTATCCCCTGAAACCGTGTTTTTGCAATATCTGCCGGAGAGTATGTACTTTTCAATAAAGCCGTAAATATGTTCAACATCTTCACTTCCTAGCCTAAACTGGTATATGTTGCTTATTGTATCGTTCACAGGGGATGAACACAAGTGAGAGTATTTAAAGCGGTGATAAGGAATCATACATAATAAGATAAAGCGGGAAGCGGTGATCGCCCGCAAAACAAAGGAGGGTGTTTTTGTTATGAGTGTTTTGTATTGGCTGATGATCATTGCGGTCTTCGTCATTGCTTTTATCGGGCTTGTATATCCGGTGATTCCAAGCGTTATTTTTATTGTGGCCGGTTTTCTTCTCTACGGATTTTTGTTTTCCTTCAGTCCTTATTCTTACCTGTTTTGGCTCATTGAGGCGGTATTTGCCGCCGTTTTATTCGCAGCTGACTATGTGTCAAATTTACTTGGCGTTAAAAGGTACGGAGGAAGCAGGGCGGCAATCTGGGGAAGCACGATCGGATTATTGATCGGGCCCTTCGTTATTCCCGTGGCGGGCATTATATTAGGCCCGTTTATCGGTGCTCTCTGCGCTGAGGTGTTTGTTCATCAAAAGGATATCAAGTCTGCGGCAAAAGTGGGGCTCGGCTCGTTAATCGGCTTTTTAACAAGCGTGGCGGCAAAAGGCGTCATTCAGCTCTTTATGATCGGGTATTTCTTATGGACGGTGCTTTAGAAAGGTTTAATTTCGGCCGTGAACGGATAAAGTGTAATATGTCTGCTGGAATCGCCGGATTGTGAGCTTTTTCATTGATTACCACGCTTTCTTTTGTTACATTGAGATTAGAAAAGTTCGCGTTAAGCGGCATTTCAGTACATATATTTAAAGGAGGAAAAAATTATGGCTTACAAACTTCCAGAATTGCCTTACGCTTATGATGCTTTAGAACCTCATATCGATAAGGAAACGATGACGATTCACCATACGAAGCACCATAACACATACGTGACAAACCTCAACAAAGCGATCGAAGGATCAGCGCTTGCAGAGAAATCTGTAGATGAGCTTGTTGCTGATTTGAACGCAGTGCCGGAGGACATCCGCACGGCAGTCCGCAACAATGGCGGCGGACATGCAAACCACTCTTTATTCTGGACTCTTTTATCTCCGAACGGCGGAGGCGAACCGACTGGTGAGCTTGCTGAAGAGATCAAAAGCACGTTCGGAAGCTTCGATCAATTTAAAGAAAAATTCGCGGCAGCAGCTGCAGGCCGTTTCGGTTCAGGCTGGGCTTGGCTCGTTGTAAACAACGGCAAACTTGAAATTACAAGCACGCCAAACCAAGATTCACCGCTTTCAGAAGGTAAAACACCTGTTCTCGGCCTTGATGTTTGGGAGCACGCGTACTACCTGAACTACCAAAACCGCCGTCCTGATTACATTTCAGCTTTCTGGAATGTTGTGAACTGGGATGAAGTTGCCCGTCTTTACAGCGAAGCAAAATAATTGAGTTGAATGATCACAAGGTCTCCCGCGGGAGGCCTTGTTTTTTTATTGACTTTGATTCCTTTTACATATCTCAGTTTGAGTGAGACAAACTAATGTGTAGTAAAGGGGAGTCAATGATGAGCAAAATAAAAAAAATTATCGGCGACATCGAAATAAATAAAGGGCTGCTGCTGTTATTGACGATTGGCGGCCTTTACTCATTGGGCATCGCGCTGTCAAATACATTTGTCAACGTGTATTTGTGGAAGCAGTCGGGAAAATTTATTGATTTGGCCATATACAATTTGTCGGTCGTGACGATGCAGCCGATTACCTTTCTGCTGGCTGGCCGGCTGGCTAAAAAAATTGACAGGGTGTTTATTCTAAGGTTCGGCGTTATCTTTTTGGCCGCTTTTTATTTAAGTGTGCTGCTTGCCGGAGAAACTGCGGCTTCCCGTCTCGTTTTGATAGGGGCCGTGCTCGGAGTTGGATACGGCTTTTACTGGCTGGCTTTTAATGTGCTGACTTTCGAAATCACGGAACCGGAAACGAGAGATTTTTTTAACGGGTTTTTAGGCATTTTGTCTTCATCGGCGGGTATGATCGGTCCGATTGTGGCCGGATATGTCATTTCAAGACTTGAAAACAATACGGGTTATACAATCATTTTCAGCCTGTCGCTCGGCTTATTTGCCCTTGCCGTGGTCATGAGCTTTTTCCTGAAGCGGAGGGAGTCGAAAGGCCGGTTTATGCTGAAAAAAGTTTTTGATGAGCGCCACACGAATCTGAATTGGCGCCGGATTACCAACGCGCACTTTTTTCAAGGCTTGAGAGAAGGGATTTTTGTTTTTTTAATCAGCGTATTTGTATTCATTGCGACAAACAGTGAGCTGGCGCTCGGAACATTCGGTCTCGTCAATTCCGCGGTTTCTTTTTTTGCCTATTATTTTGCATCAAGGCTCATCAAAAAAAGAGCGCGGAAAAAGGCGATTCTTATCGGCGGATTGATCTTGTACGGCGCCCTGTTTCTCATAATTTTTAAAATGAGCTTCACGACGCTCCTTTTGTACGGAGTGTTTATTGCGATCGGCTATCCAGTTCTGCTCGTGCCGTATGTCTCGCTTACATATGATGTGATAGGCCGGGCGCGGCTTGCCAGAAAAGCCAGAATTGAATACATTGTGCTCAGGGAGTTATTTTTAAATGCGGGCCGGATCGTTTCCATCCTTTGTTTCCTTGTCATCGTTACATTGTTCAAGGAAAAAGTGGGAATACCGGCGGCGCTCGTGCTGCTCGGAGCCGGGCATCCGCTGATTTATTACTTTATAAAAGACATCAAACTGGATACGGAAACTTCGGATGAAACAGTAGAAGAAGACCGACAAAAACAGGCGGCGGAACCGAATTTTATAAAAGGAGAAAGATAAAAGGGTTATCTGTAGAAAAATATCGAAAAAACCTTTAGAATGAAAAATGGCACCTGAACAGAAGGTGTCATTTCTTTCTGTAAATAAGAAAAGGTGATGTCATGAGGAGAAATAAAAAGAAAATAGCTGTAAACAAAGAAAAGAAAAAATCACTGCCGATCCGGCTTAATTTTTTGTTTTTGGCCGCGTTTCTTATTTTCACTTGGATTATCGTCGAGCTTGGCATCAAGCAGATCGTTCAGGGTGATGATTATAAAAACGCCGCTAATAAGCAGGAGGAGTCTGATGTCAGCACGGCGGTTCCGAGAGGGAAAATTTACGACCGGAACCTAAATCCCATCGTAACGAATAAAGCATTAAATGCGATTACATATACACGTTCAGCCTCAACCACCCAGGCGCAGCGTTTGAAAATCGCAAAAAAACTGTCGGGTATGATTAAGGTAAGCACCAAAAAGGTGACTGAGCGGGATAAAAAAGACTATTGGATGTTAACGAGGCCTGGTGAAGCGAAAAAACTGATTACGGCCGAAGAAAAGCAAAAAGCTGAAGACAAAAAACTGTCTGACGATGATTTATATCAGCTTCAGCTGAAACGCATCACAGACAAACAGCTGAATGAGCTCACTTCAAAAGACATGCAGATCCTTGCGATCAAAAGGCAGATGGATTCAGGCTACTCCCTGACGCCTCAATACATCAAAAATGAAGGGGTGTCGGCAAAAGAAATGGCCGTCGTCAGCGAACATTTAGATGAACTGCCGGGAGTTGACGTGACGTCTGACTGGGAACGGTCTTATCCTTATAAAAGCCTGATCCGGACATTGCTCGGCAGTGTATCCAGTTCGAACGAAGGTCTTCCGTCCAACCTGCTGGATCACTATCTGTCACTCGGCTACAGCCGGAATGACAGGGTCGGAAAAAGCTATTTAGAATATCAATATGAAAGCCTGCTGCAGGGTCAAAAAGAGAAAGTGCAGAACTTAACCGACTCATCCGGAAATGTCACGGGCAGCAAAGTGATTTCAAAAGGACAGGCCGGCAAAGACCTTGTTTTATCCATTGATATGGACCTGCAGAAATCCGTTGAAAAAATCATTGAGAAAAATTTAAGATCGGCAAAAGCGAGACCGAGCACGAAGCTTCTTGATCGGGCCTTCGTCGTCATGATGAACCCGAAAAACGGAGAAGTGCTGACGATGGCCGGCAAACAGATTACGAATGACCATGGAAAGTACAAAATTAATGATTATGCCCTCGGCGCAATGACTTCCTCCTACGCAATGGGATCGGCGGTCAAAGGAGCGACGGTGTTGACCGGACTGCAGACGGGCGCGATTAATTTGAACACCGTTTTCCAGGATGAACCTATGTATTTCAAGGGAAGCAAAAACCCGAAAAAATCATGGACGAATTTAGGTCCCGTAGATATCCAAAAAGCGCTTCAGGAATCGTCAAACGTGTTCATGTTCAAAACGGCGATTGCCGTCGGTAAAGGGGAATACAAAAAAGGCCAGTCCCTGCCGCTTGATATGAAGGCATTCGATACTTTCAGATACTACTTCAATCAGTTCGGACTCGGAGTTAAGACGGGAATTGATCTCCCGAATGAAGCGACCGGGTACCAAGGGTCACAGCGAATTTCCGGTCTTCTGTTAGACTTTGCCATCGGACAGTATGATACGTTTACACCGCTGCAAATGGCGCAGTATGTATCTACAATCGCCAATGGAGGCTATCGTTTGAAGCCTCAGCTTGTAAAAGAGGTCAGGCAGCCTGATTCGAAAAAAGGAATCGGAGCCGTTGTAGAGTCTGTTCAGCCCCAAGTACTGAACAAGATTGATATGAATAATGCAGATATTAAAGAAGTGCAGGCAGGTTTCAGACGTGTCATGACAAAAGGGACAGCCGCAACTGATTTTGCGACGGCGACATACAGTCCTGCCGGTAAAACGGGTACGGCGCAATCTTTCTATGACGGTCCGGACAAATCAGAGACGGGTGAAGGAACGTATAATACGACTCTTGTCGCTTATGCACCTGCGGATAATCCGGAAGTGGCTATTTCTGTAGTCGTTCCTTGGGCCTATATTGATTACAGCGATCGATATTCGATTACGAATGATATAGGAAGAGCAGCTCTGGACAAATACTTTGAGCTGAAAAAGAAACAAGAAGATAATAATACGAAGCAGAAAAACGAAGATAAAATTCAGGAAGACGCTGAAAACGGCAATACAAATCACTAACAGAAAAACGCTCACAACTTGTGAGCGTTTTTTTTTATACAAAAAAACATCCGGATTTACAAAACCTTAACACTTGATTTATACGCATTTTACAAGAACCCTTTACTCTAGACCTGTAGGACAAATTACACATTAAATGCAGGGGGAATTCAGGAAATGAAAAAAAACAAATGGATGCTTATGCTTCTGATGGCTGCTGTTATGATTGTTGCTGCAGCATGCGGAAATGCAAAGGAAAGCGGCAAGACAGACAGTCAATCTGCAAGTGAGGATAAAAAAGCATCAGGTTCTTTAACCATTTCTGGTTCATCAGCCATGCAGCCGTTAGTACTGGCAGCGGCGGAAAAGTTTATGGAAAAACATCCGGATGCTGATGTGCAGGTGCAAGCGGGAGGTTCAGGAACAGGTCTTTCGCAAGTGTCTGAAGGGGCAGTGCAAATCGGCAACTCAGATGTCTTTGCTGAAGAAAAAGAAGGCATTGATGCAAAAGCCCTAAAAGACCACCGAGTAGCGGTAGTGGCGATGGCGGCTGCGGTCAACCCCGGTGCGGGCGTAAAGGATATAACCAAAAAACAGCTGACAGACGTCTTTACAGGAAAAATTAAAAACTGGAAAGAGCTTGGCGGTAAAGATCAAAAAATTACACTCGTGAACCGTCCTGATTCATCAGGAACACGCGCTACGTTCGTCAAATACGCGCTTGACGGAGCAGATCCTGCTGAGGGCATTACAGAGGATTCCTCCAATACAGTCAAAAAAATCATTGCGGAAACGCCGGGAGCTATCGGTTATCTGGCATTCTCTTATATAAACGATGACAAAGTAACGCCTTTATCGATCGGAGGCATCAAACCGGAAGAGAAAAACGTCGTCACAGGCGAGTATCCGATTTGGGCTTACGAGCACTCTTATACGAAAGGTGAAGCGTCAGGCCTTACAAAAACGTTTCTTGACTATATGAACAGCGATGAAGTACAGAAAAGTATCGTAAAAGATCAGGGCTACATCCCGATCTCTGATATGAAAGTCACACGTGACGCAAACGGCAAGCAAAGCTGAGGGGAGGGCGGGCTCCCCGCCTCTTCTTCCTTATAGGAGTGTAAACAAATGATAAATCACAGAGAAAAAGAGTCTGTAAGCGAACGCTTAATAAGCTCAAAACAAAACAGGCAAATGGATGAAGTCCGCGGAAGGGTGATTGTGTCTGTGTGTGCCGCGATTATCATTGCGGCATCAGCGGCGATCACAATTTTTCTCGGCATTAAGGGGCTGCAATCTTTTTTTGTAAATGGTGTAAGCCCGATTGAGTTCTTAACAAGTCTGAATTGGAATCCAACCCAGGCAAAACCTGAGTTCGGCGCGCTGCCTTTTATTTTCGGATCATTTGCGGTCACGGTTCTGTCCGCTCTGATCGCAGCGCCCCTCGGAATTGCGGGTGCCGTGTTTATGACGGAAATTGCGCCGACTTGGGGAAAAAAGGTGCTGCAGCCGGTAATTGAGCTGCTTGTCGGCATTCCGTCCGTCGTTTATGGATTCATAGGTCTTACAGTATTGGTTCCGTTTATCGGCTCATTTAAATCAAGCGGAACGGGTCACAGCCTTCTGGCGGGGACGATCGTACTCTCGGTAATGATTCTGCCGACTGTTACATCGATTTCCGCTGATGCGCTTGCGTCACTTCCGAAACATCTTCGCGACGGTTCATACGCGCTTGGTGCGACGAGGTGGCAGACAATCAGAAAGGTGCTTATCCCGGCGGCGTTTCCGACATTGCTGACCGCCGTCGTGCTCGGGATGGCAAGAGCGTTCGGAGAAGCACTCGCCGTACAGATGGTTATCGGAAATACAAAGCTTCTGCCGGAAAGCCTGCTTGATACGGCGGGAACATTAACGACGATTATTACGTTAAACATGGGCCATACCACATACGGCAGTATTGAAAATAATACGTTATGGTCTATGGGGCTCGTTCTTCTCATCATGTCGTTTCTGTTTATATTGCTCATACGCTACTTGTCGTCTAGGAGGAAAGTGTAATGAACCGGAAAATAACGGATAAATTGGCCACCGGTGTATTCGGGTTATGCGCCGCTGTAATTGCGGCGATTTTGGCAGGATTGTTTTTGTACATTCTTATTCACGGCGTCTCTGAAATCTCCTTGCATTTTCTTACGTCAAAATCGAGCGCCATTGCGTCAGGCGGCGGAATACGGGATCAGCTTTTTAACTCCTTTTACATTCTGTTTATCACCATGCTGATCACGATACCGCTTGGAGTGGGGGGCGGCGTCTTTATGGCTGAATATGCGCCCCAAAATAAAATCACTGATTTTATCAGAACGTGTATTGAGGTGCTGTCTTCGCTTCCGTCCATTGTCATCGGGATGTTCGGCATGCTGATGTTTGTAAACCTGACCGGATGGGGTTACACGATTATCGGGGGCGCGCTCGCATTAACGGTCTTTAACCTTCCCGTTATGGTCCGGGTGACGGAAGGCGCGCTCACTGCAGTTCCTAAGGAGCTGAAAGAAGCTTCTCTCGCTTTAGGCGTATCGAGATGGCATACCGTCAAAACGGTGCTGGTTCCGAGTGCGATTCCTTCGATTTTAACCGGTGCCATTCTCGCATCCGGAAGAGTATTCGGAGAAGCGGCCGCATTGTTATTTACAGCGGGACTGACAACGCCGCGGCTGAACTTTACGGATTTGAACCCGTTTTCTGAATCATCTCCTTTCAACATTTTCAGGCCGGCTGAGACGCTGGCGGTTCATATATGGAGTGTCAATACGCAGGGAATCATCCCTGACGCCGAAGCGATTGCAAACGGCGGCTCGGCGGTGCTGGTGATTTCGGTGCTCTTGTTTAACCTTTGTGCAAGATGGCTCGGATCTGTCATTTATAAAAAGCTTACGGCAAATTAATCGGAAAGAGGCGAAAACATGATTGATCACATCATCAGGGAACAAGCGGAACAGACAAAGCGTTCGCCGGAGTCTTCAATTTTGGAAGTGAAGCATTTATCAATTTATTACGGTGACAAACAAGCGGTTAAAGATGTAAACATGGATATTGAAAAACATGCGGTGACGGCTCTGATCGGTCCCTCCGGCTGCGGGAAATCAACATTTTTGAGACAGATTAACAGAATGAACGATGCCATTCCTTTTGCAAGAAGCGAGGGAGAGATCCTTTATGAAGGGCTGAATATTTTGGGGGAAGCGATTAATGTCGTGTCTCTCAGACGGGAGATCGGTATGGTGTTTCAAAAACCGAATCCGTTCCCGAAATCCATTTACAATAACATCACACATGCGCTGAAGTATGCGGGGGAACGCAGGAAAGCCGTTTTGGATGATGCGGTCGAGGAAAGCTTAACGAAGGCGGCGCTTTGGGATGAAGTCAAAGACCGGCTTCATTCATCGGCTCTTTCGTTATCTGGCGGCCAGCAGCAGCGTCTTTGTATCGCCCGTACGCTTGCGATGAAACCTGCCGTGCTACTTTTAGATGAACCGGCCTCAGCTCTGGACCCTATTTCAAACGCCAGAATCGAGACGCTTTTGACAGAACTGAAAAAAGATTATTCGATTATTATCGTTACGCATAACATGCAGCAGGCGCTGAGGGTGTCTGACCGAACGGCTTTCTTTTTAAACGGGGAAGTGGTGGAATACGGGCAGACAGAACAAATTTTCACGAGTCCTAAAGCGCAAAAGACAGATGACTACATTAACGGAAAGTTCGGATAGGGGGAAGGACTGTGAGCCTTGTGAAGGAAGCGGTGCACACACAGAATTTATTTGATATTCACGGCATGAACGTATGGTACGGAGCCCATCAGGCTTTAAAGGACATTACGATCGGTTTTGAGGAGCGGAAGGTAACTGCGATCATCGGTCCGTCCGGCTGCGGGAAATCCACTTTTATTAAAACATTAAACTTAATGCTGCAAATGGCCCCGAATGTCAAAGTGACAGGCGACATGATCTATAACGGGCGCAATCTGCTGAAAGAAAAGACGGATGCGGCAGAATTAAGAAAACAGATCGGTATGGTGTTTCAAAAAGGCAATCCGTTTCCCCAGTCAATATTTGAGAATGTCGTGTACGGTCCGAGAATTCACGGCGAAAAAAATAAAAAGAAACTGCTTGAAATCGCCGAGGAATCTTTAAAGGCAGCTGCGCTCTGGGATGAAGTGAAAGATCGCCTTCACCAGCAGGCGCTTTCACTGTCAGGCGGTCAGCAGCAGCGGCTGTGCATCGCAAGGGCGCTCGCCACAAAACCGGACGTCCTTCTGATGGATGAACCGACGTCTGCTCTTGATCCCGTGTCCACGCGGAAAATAGAAGAGCTGATTTTGACATTGAAAGAAAAGTATACAATCGTCATTGTGACGCACAACATGCAGCAGGCTGCGAGGGTCTCTGATCAAACCGCGTTTTTCTATATGGGCGAACTGGTAGAGTGGGGCGATACGGGCAAAATATTTTCTCAGCCGGATCATCAAAAAACACATGATTATATCACCGGAAAATTTGGATAAAAAAACGGGCCCGGCCATTGACCGGGTCCGTTTTATACTGCCTATTAAAAAAGCCTGCCGGCCGTATCCATCTGAATGGACGATGCCTGCAAGCTTTTTTAGCGGGTTAATGTTTTGACGATTTTTTTAAAGCTCATATCTGAGTCGACTTTGAAATGGCCGGCGCGGATTTCTTTATGGTAGCCTGCGTCAATGACGTAATCATTAAAGTCCTTCGCTGAAGGAATAATCCCTTCTTTTTCAAGAATGGATGACACATCAGCAGTGCTCATTCCGTCTTTAATCGTCAGTTTGTATGTTACTTTTTTCTTTTTGGCGTCTGTGTTTTGGTCGTTGTTTAACGATTTTTCTTTAGAATCAAGCAGTTTTTGATAGTCATCCCGGTTGACGGAGACTTTTTGCTGATCGTCGAGGTAGCTGTTTACTTCTTTTTCTGTCAATGCTGTTTTTTCGGTTTTAACGGCGGCTGCCTGGTCATGGTCAGTCAAATAGAAGACAGCGGCGAGAACGGCCGTCGCTAAAATCATGCCTGCTGCAAAAGCCTGAATGCCCCGTTTTGTCATACGAGCACCTTCTCATTATCTTTAATAATGGTATTGACGTCCTCGACAGACACGTGCTCCGCTTTTGCGATGGCTTCCGCAGACATTCCGTTGTTATATTTTGAAATGATTTGTTTGGCGATTTTTTGGTTAATGCCGCTGCTTTTGGCTTTGCGGATCACGAGGTTGGTTTCCAGCAATTCTTCTTCAAGCACCGTCATTTTCTTTTTCAGCTTGTAAATTTCCTGCATGGCGGAAAGCTGAAGCGTTTCAAGCTCCTGTTCCACGTCTTTCATCGGATCTCTTTGAGAATATGAGAATGCAATAAGCGCTATACTGACGATAAACAACGCAATAATAGCAATTTCCACGTTTCATCACCTTCTATTATTAATTTGCCCTTCTTTTTTATACCATAAAACGCCGCCATTCTAAAGGAAATAGAGAAAAAAACGGAATTTTGTCGGGAAATCTTTTTTATTCGGGGAGCAAACGGTTATTTCTCTATAGATTTCGTATCAGAAAGTCCTTTTTTGTCCTGTTTCGTCATATTTTCCCTTCATCTGACGCAAGCTCATTCAGAGGATCAGAAGCATAAACTGATGTTTTCTGCACTTAAACAACATTTCATGTAAATCACTCTAGCATTCCGTCCATTATAGTGGTATTATATATAAGTCTGAATAAGTAAATGATATTTAGTTTGGAGGGAAAATAATGCGCGTTAATATTACTTTGGCTTGCACTGAATGTGGTGAGCGTAACTATATTTCTAAAAAGAACAAACGCAACAATCCGGACCGCGTTGAATTTAAAAAATATTGCCCACGTGATAAAAAATCTACGTTACACCGTGAAACAAAATAAGCTGTTTAAAACAGCGGAAAAAGCTGGAGCTTTCAATAAAGTTCTGGCTTTTTTGTCTTTCAGGGAGGTTTGAGAAACGTGAAAGCACAAATCAGAACCGCTATAAAAGCAAAGCTTTCTGACATGACAGAAAGTGAATGGGAAAAAAAATGCCGCAGCATGCGTGAAACGCTGTTTTCTTTAAAAGAATGGAAACAGGCCCGCGTGATCGCCGTTACCATCTCGACACGCCTGGAAATTCCGACACGGCCGATTATTGAACAGGCCTGGAAAGAGAAAAAACAAGTCTGTATCCCAAAATGCTTTCCGCAGACGGGAGCGATGGAGTTCCGTACATTTTCTGCGTATGATCAGCTGGAAACCGTATATGCGGGCCTCAGTGAACCGATCGAGAGCCAGACGGAAAAAGCCGCCCAAAATGACATTGACCTTGTGATTGTGCCCGGCGTGGCTTTTGACCGGGAAGGCTTCAGAATCGGATACGGCGGAGGATATTATGATCGGTACCTCTCCGGTTATAAAGGCCGTACCGTGTCGCTTCTCTTTGACTGCCAGCTGACAGACCGCATTCCCCGCATGCCCCACGATATTCCGGTCGATATGATCGTGACTGAATCTGAAACCATCGCTTAATCGCATAAAAAACTTCTTGCACCGGAATAATTCTCGCTGTTTGACAAACGATAGGGGCAGGAGGGATAAGATGAAAAAATTGTTGATCTACTCATTATGCGCCGTATCTGTTTTAGCCGTTTACCAAAACCGCTACCGTCTGATGAACAGCGTGCTCAGCCAGCCGGGGATCAGACGGTCATTCATTCATTTCTTTTTAAAAATACCGTTTATCAGAAACAAATTCATTCAGCAGGCATTTTAAACAAATCCCGTTTTTCAGCGGGATTTTTTGCATAAGAAAACCTGCCGGTAAAAAACGGCAGGTTTTCTCGTATTGTCAGCTTTTTTTCAGGAAACCGAGCAGAATTGAGATCATAGGAGAAATGTACAGGAAAAAGGTAAACGGCAGGTAGTCGATGACGGGAACCCCTAATGCGCTTGCCATAAAAGCGCCGCTTACTCCCCAGGGAATCAGCGGGTTGATCAATGTTCCGCCGTCCTCAAGCGACCGCGCAAGGTGAATTCGCTTAATGCTGAGCTTGTCATATAAAGGTTTATAAGATTGACCCGGAATTAAGATCGACAAATACTGCTCACCTGTCGCAAGGTTTACGCCTATACTTGAGAAGACGGTCGCCATGACAAGACGTCCTTTCGTATGCACGCCTTTTATCAATCCTTGAAGCAGCGCCGCGATCAGGCCCGTTTTTTCCATCAGGCCGCCGAGCGCAAAGGCGATCATGATCAGAGAGACTGATCCCATCATCGATTGGAGCCCGCCTCTGTTGATAATGCTGGCCACAGCCTGGTCGCCGGTTTTAAACGCCGTCCCGCTTTGCAGGGCGGATATAAATCCTTGAATGCTGCTGTCAGGAATAAAAACAGCAGTCAGAAGCCCTGCGGAAATAATACCGGCGGTAAGCACCGGAATCACGGAAATCCGTCTCACAGCTAAAATGATCACCAACAGAGGTGAAAGAAGCGACCAAGGCGTAATGTGCACGGCCTCTTTCATTCCGGAAATGACCGCCTCAATATTTTGCGTTGAAGCGGCATTTATTGAAACCGATGAACCGAGAATATAAAAAAGAACAATCGTGATCAGCAGTGCCGGAACGGTAGTGCCCATCATATGGCGAATATGCTTAAAAATCGGAATTTCGCCGATTCCGGCGGCAAAATTCGTCGTGTCGGACATCGGTGACATTTTATCACCGAAACAAGCCCCGCAAATGACTGCTCCCGCCGTCCATTCGAGCGGAACTCCCGCCGCGCTTGCTACCCCTAACAGCGCGACGCCGATTGTACTGACAGTTGTCAGACTTGAGCCGACAAGCGTGCTGATAATCATGCAGGAAAATAATGCGGTCAAAAGCAGCTGACTCGGCTGTATAATTGACAAAGCGTAAACGGTGACGGTGGGAATGGCGCCGCTGTACATCCAGGCGCCGATCAGCATACCGATCAAAGCCAGTACGATAATCGGCTGCACACCGTTTTTCAATCCGCTGACAATTCCTTTTTCAAGACTCTCCCACGAGAAACCGAGCCACAAACCTGCCAGAGACAGAATAATGACGCAAAAGAACAGCGGCATATGCGGCTCTGTATGAAAGAAAAACAGGCAGGACATAATGACTGCTAACATCAAGACAAATAAACTGATGGCTGAGATGAACGTCAGCCTTTTTTCTTGTTTCAAAACAACACCCCATCAAACTTTAATCCTTTTGTGCTTTTGGGCACGAAAGTATTGTAACAGAAAAACGCATAAATGAGTGTTTTTTTACAATTGTGAATATACAATTTATGAAAATAATACAAGGATATTTTCTCCAATCGTTTTTTGCTTGACGCCCGGATCAGTGATGAAATACGCTTATACTAAGAAGAATAGAAATGGTGAAGCAGATGAATTCATTTTATGACGTGCAGCAGCTGTTTAAGTCATTCGGACATATCGTTTATTTCGGTGACAGACAAGCCGAAATTGACTTTATGAAAGATGAATTAAAGGAAATGTACTTGTCAAACGTGATTGAAAGAGAATTATGGCAAAAAGCCGCCGGTGTTCTTCAGAGAGAATCGGAGCGGATCAAAGGCAGATAACAAAGCAGGATTTTAATAAGAAAAGGAGATTATTATGGAAGATACATGGTTTGCGGGGATTGATCTTGGCGGGACAACCATCAAGCTGGCCTTCATCAACATGTACGGTGAAATTCAGCATAAATGGGAAGTTCCGACCGATAAATCAGGAAACACAATTACGGTCACGATCGCCAAAGCGCTTGACCAGAAGCTGGAAGAACTGAACAAGCCGAAACGGATCGTAAAATGGATCGGAATGGGAGCGCCCGGACCCGTGGAAATGGCGACGGGAGTGGTCTATGAGACGACAAATATGGGGTGGAAAAACTATCCGCTGAAAGACCATCTCGAGGCGGAAACGGGTATTCCGGCCGTCATTGAAAACGATGCCAATATCGCGGCGCTCGGAGAAATGTGGAAGGGTGCAGGTGACGGGGCCAAAGATGTCATTTTAGTGACGCTCGGAACCGGAGTCGGCGGAGGCATCATCGTCAACGGAGAAATCGTTCACGGTAAAAACGGGGCCGGCGGAGAAATCGGTCATATTTGCAGTATTCCGGAAGGAGGAGCTCCGTGCAACTGCGGAAAATCCGGCTGCATCGAAACGATTGCGTCCGCAACCGGCATCGTCCGCATCGCGAAAGAAAAGCTTGCGGCTGTTTCCGACTCTTCGCTCTTACAAGTGCGCGATCTGACGGCACGTGACGTGTTCGAAGCGGCTAAACAGCAGGATAAGACAGCGCTTGAAGTCGTCGATTATGTCGCAAAACATTTAGGCCTCGTGCTCGGAAATCTGGCAAGCGCCATGAATCCGACGAAAATCGTGCTCGGCGGAGGCGTGTCCAAAGCGGGTGAAATCCTGCGGTCAAAAGTGGAAGAGACTTTCAAAATCACCGCATTCCCGCGTTCTGCGGAAGCGGCGGATATTTCGATTGCGGCACTTGGAAATGACGCCGGAGTCATCGGCGGGGCGTGGATTGCCAAAAATGAATGGCTCAAACATCAAAACTGCTGAAGAAAGTCTGCCTGCCCATATCGCGGGCGGCTTTCTTTTTTTATCTCCCCTGTCATATAGTTTTTAAAAAAGGGGGATGAACATGGCGGGAATTCGTGTCAAACCTGAATTGAAACAGCATATGAAAGATATTGCAAAGGTGCTTTCAATTGATGAAAAACTGTTGAAAGCCGCTGATAAAACGGCGGAAAACGATGAATTATTTTGCCCCGGCTTTGCCGTGAGCGGGCAGTCAGAGGGTCCGCCGCTTGAGACGCTGAGCGGGCTTTCGCGATACATCCGGCACTGTGAAAGGACTCTTTCCGCTGATCAATGGGTGAAGGAAGAAAAGGTGTACGGGTCCCAATCGGTTTATGAAGAAATTGAGAAAATAACGGATGTCTTTCCGTTTGTCACGTGCCGTAAAATCGGCAGTTCCGTATTGGGAAAGCCGCTTTATGAGCTGAAAATAGGTGCGGATACGGCTGAAAGAAAAGTCCATGTAAACGCCTCATTTCATGCCAATGAATGGATCACCACCTCGGTCGCGCTTAAATGGTGTAAAGAATATTGCGCGGCATTATGCGAAAATAAAACCGTTTTCGGGCACTCTGCGCTTGATATATTCAGCCGGACATCATTGTCATTCGTTCCGCTCGTAAATCCCGACGGTGTTGATCTCGTACTTTACGGATGTGAAGATTTATCAGAAAAAAATGAATTTCTTAATGAATTAAATGAGCAGCGCCCGGATTTCCGCGAATGGAAGGCGAATATAAACGGTGTGGATTTAAATAAACATTTCCCATCCAATTGGGATATTGAACAGAGGCGCAAACCGAAAGCCCCTTCATACCGTGATTTTCCGGGGACGGCGCCGCTCACTGAACCGGAGGCGCAGGCAATGCACCGGCTGATAACGGAACAGCCGCCTGACCGGATGATCGCGCTTCATACGCAGGGAGAAGAGATTTATTGGGGATACGAAGGATGTGAACCCGAGCAATCATCCCGGATGATTCGGGAGTTTGAAGCGATAAGCGGAAACCGCTATCAAGGCGTAAAAACCATTGACAGCCATGCCGGTTTTAGGGATTGGTTTATACAGCAGTATGGAAAAGAGGGCTATACCATTGAGCTCGGGAAGGGAAAAAACCCTTTGCCTTTTCATCAGTTTGCTGATATTTATCAAGCGACGGAAGGTATTTTGTGGAGGTCGCTTGTTTTTTGAGACATCTGTGAAATTTCTCATTTGTTTACATAAACAAATATGGGACAATAGAAAAGAATGGAGGGAAGGCTGGTGAGATACTTGGTTTGTGTTCTGCTGTCAGCACTCGTTCTGTGTTTAGCGGCCTGTGAACCATCTCATCAGCAGCAAGACACAGGCGTTTCGGCAAAATCGGCAGAACAGAAAATCGTTCCGCTCAGTAAAAAGGAAGCGGAGAAAACGGAAGGATGGCTGGATAACAGAACGATCCTGTATACAGCACATCATCAGCTGATGAAATATGATCTTTTCAGCGGAAAATCCGAACGGCTCTATGAAACAAAGGGCAATATTGTCAATGTAAAGATATGCCGGAAAAAACAGCTGATTCTCGTACAGGTGACAAGCAGCGGTCAGACTGAGCTTGTGCTTATGAACAAGCAGGGGAAAAGACTTTATCACAAAGCCTTTAACTCTTATGAGCTGGAGACGGCTTGGAATCCGTATGACCCGTATCAAATGATGATTACCGTTTTTACTGAAACATGGGACTTCACTGCCTATACGGCCGATATGAACAACGGCATTTTAAAAAAGAGTCCCGTTCAGGCCCCTTTTGTCCATTGGACCTCCACTGATGAATTCCAATATATCAAGCAAGGAAAAACGGAGGAAGAGGGTCCTTTATATTCTTATCACTTGCAGACAAAAAAAGAAAAAAGAGTGCTTCATCACGTCATCTGGGCCGATTCCCGCCCGGGCATGACGATTGCCGTCAGACAAACGGATCAATCGGACGGAGACGGCGAGTTCCTTTTCCAAAAGCCGGCATCCGTGACGCACCGCTTTCCTCTCCAAAAAAAGTATGAGAGCTTCGCGCCGATGGAGTATGATTACGATCAGACACACAAGCGGTTTTACATATTTAAGCCTGAAGGCCGCTCTTACAATCTGATCAGCTTTGACTTAGGAGACGAACGGGAGCGGACGGTGCTCAAAAACACGGAAATGGAGCCGATTCAGATCTCTCCGAACGGGGAATACGCTTTATACGGCTTTACGTATGACCGTCTGATTTCACTGAAAACAGGCATGACAGAACCAATCATAACAAATGAAAAAGGAGTTTGAACCAAATGGCAATTGCAGATGTCACAATCATTCCGATCGGAACAAAAACACCGAGTGTCAGTGAGTATGTAGCTGATGTGCAAAACATTTTGGAGGGTTACAAAGCTGCCGGCAAAATCAAATTTCAGCTCACGCCGATGAACACTTTGATTGAAGGTGAGCTGAGCGACTTATTCGCAGTCATTCAGGACATTCACGAAGCCCCGTTCCAAAAAGGGCTGCACAGAGTGGCGACAAATATCCGCATTGATGACAGACGTGATAAAGAAACGACACTGGAGAGCAAAATCAAAAGTGTCAGCAAACATTTGCAGCAATAAAAAATAAGCCTGTATCCATTGGATACAGGCTTTTAATGTGCAGTCGGATAGCCGCTGGTTACAACGGTCATTACGGTAAACCAGCCAAACACGCCCAGCGTGGCGGCGGCTAACAAAAATCCCAGGATATTTCTCTGTCTGACAGCCCGCAGGACTCCTAATACAGCTAATAATGCGACAAGGCCGAAGATTACAACAAGTAACATCATGCTCCTCCTTTGTCATTGGAACCTGAAAATCTTTCCATTTCATTTTAACCGTTTTCATTTTGTTTGTCGATAGCGTTTTCCCGGCCGCATTCATTGAATCTTCCGCAGAAAACCTTCATAATAAGGGCATATACATAAAGAGGTGATGAAAGTGAAATGGAGACGAATGCCGGCCGGTCCGATTCAGGCAAACGCGTATTTTCTTGTCAGTGAGGATCAGTCCTGTCTTATTTTTGATCCGGGCGGAGAAGCGGACAAAATCAACAATTACATAAAAGAAAACAATCTGAAGCCGCTGGCCATCTTACTGACGCACGCCCATTTTGACCATATCGGCGCGCTTGACGAAGTAAGAGACAGATGGGATGTTCCCGTATATCTTCACAAAAATGAAGAAAAGTGGCTGGAGGACTCTTCCTTAAACGGATCGGGCATATTGCGGGGCATCGCCGTAACGGCACGGCCCGCCGAACGGCTCATCGAAGGCGACGGCATTTTGGACATCGGGCCTTTCCATTTGGAGACATTGTTTACGCCGGGACATTCACCGGGAAGCGTTTCTTATTATGTGAAGGACGCGGATCTGGTGATTTCAGGTGATGTGCTCTTTCAGGGAGGCATCGGCCGAACTGATTTACAGGGCGGAAGTCAGGACGTATTGCTTGATTCCATTCATCAAAAACTGCTCACGCTTCCCGGACATACACTTGTGTTAAGCGGGCACGGGCCGGAAACGGATATTCAGACAGAGCAGGAGCGAAACCCGTTTATCAATGGTTTTTCACTGTAAATGAAAAAAGACAGACCATAACGGTCTGTCTTTTTCTGTCAGTGGGTTCCGCCGCCCGGTGTCATAATAAAAATAGAGTAATATGTAAATCCGGCGAAAAATACGGTTAAGTAAGCTCCGAAAATATAAATATACATCCGCTCAGTCAGATTCAAATAAGAAAGAAATACGAAAAAGATCGTCTGTCCAAAAAACAAAAGTGAAGCGTCTTTCATGCCCCCTAAAAAAAACATGACTGCAAATATCCCCGTCCAAAATCCTAACACCCGGAACATGCGATTCATTCCTTATCCCCTCCCGAGAGTCTATCTGAAGTTTATTATAATAGATCGGCACTCAAAATGTAAACATTTTCATGATTATATTTATTGTGGAATTTATGTCTTTCCCTGTGTTTTATATCTTATGCCGCTCTCTCAAAAAGATCCGAAAAATCTTTTTGGAAATATGTTTAATGAAAAAAAGTTCAGGGTACTTATGTTAACAAAGAGACGGATTATCCGAGGGAGGAATTTTTAAAAATGAAAGAACTTATTTTTTATTCATACCCGAGCTGCACATCATGCCGAAAAACGAAACATTGGTTAAAAGCCCACAATGTTGACTTTCAAGAGCGCCATCTATTCAGGGAGACACCGACAATTGATGAATTGAAGCAGATCTTATCATTAACGACTGAAGGAATTGATGAAATATTGGCGACGAGAAGTCAAACATTTAAAAATCTCAACCTGAACATTGAAGAAATGACTGTAAATGAAGTGCTGAAGCTTTTGACTGAGAAGCCGAAACTGCTGCGGCGTCCGATTCTGATCGATCGCAATAAGCTCGTTATCGGATACAATCCGGGAGAACTGATGAAGCTGACGAAGAAAAAAACGGTACATCAATCTGTATCATAAGAGAAAAACGAAGATCCGCTGATCAAAATTTATCAGCTAATCTTCGTTTTTTGCGGTTGCGGGACTGGGCTAGCTGGATTCGAACCAACGATCACGGAGTCAAAGTCCATTGCCTTACCGCTTGGCTATAGCCCATCGGATGTAATTACAGTATGTGCGTCCGGCGCCGATTTATACATACAAAGGAATTTGAATGGAGGAGACACGTGAAACATTTGAGTGAAACATTATCTCGAACCTTAATTGAAGAATCAGGTGAAATCACACGCCAGTGGCTGCTCATACCAAAATCGGGGCGGCCTTCAGATGATCAGAAAGCGGAAATGCAGCACCGTCTGTTAATTGAAATCGTTGCCGGCATTTTATCGGAAAAAGACGGCGGAGAAGAGGAGCTGACAAAATGGGCGCTTCAGTTCGCAAGGGACCGGGCCGTCCATGAAGTACCGGTCTATGAAAGCGTCACGAGCTTTAAAGAATTCCGGAGATTGGTCTGGAACCGCATACAGACGTGCTGTGAAACAATGTCTGAGAAGCCTGGGGCGAATGCGGTATTCCATTGGGGAGAGAAGCTGAACAAAGCAATTGACCATATGATTGAAGTATTTACAGAGGAATATTATAAAGTGACGGTTACACAATTAAACGCCCAAAAAGAAATGATTAACGAACTAAGTGCGCCGATTATGCCGATTGCCGACGGTATTGGAATTTTGCCGCTCGTCGGCGAAATTGACACCTACCGGGCAAAAATGATTTTGGAATCGGTGCTTGACCAATGTTCTTCACTCCGTCTTTCTTATTTATTTTTAGATATATCAGGTGTGCCGATTGTGGATACGATGGTCGCTTATCAGATTTTTAAAGTGATTGACAGCACAAAACTTCTTGGCATAGAAACGACAATCTCAGGCATCAGGCCGGAAATCGCGCAGACCGTCGTGAAGCTCGGCATCGATTTTTCTCAGGTGAAAACGGAGCAGAGTCTGGCGAAAGCGCTGGCAAAAAACGGATTTATCGTAAAAGAATCATTAAGATGATAAAAAGCTGAATGGCCGGGAGGGATGTCTCCCTCAGCTATTCAGCTTTGTCAGCTTCAATCGTAATGATATGATGGCTGTCGATTTCTTTTACCGTAAATGTGTAGCCTTCAAAATCAATGGTGCTCCCGGGCTTCGCGTCAATATGCTGAGTAAGAAACCAGCCCCCGAGTGTATCGACTTGATCAGCCGTAATCTCTGTTCCGAGTACATCATTGACGTCGCTGATCAGCAATTTGGCGTTCAGGAGATAGCGGTTCTTCCCAAGCTTTTGAACGGAAGGTGTTTCATCCGTATCAAATTCGTCGCGGATTTCGCCGACGATCTCTTCAATGATGTCTTCCGCCGTTACTAATCCCGCGGTTCCGCCGTACTCATCAATGAGAATGGCCATATGGGCGTGTTCCCGCTGCATTTTAACGAATAATTGATAAATCGGAATCGTCTCAATCACATGGATCGCCGGCTGGATGTAAGGGCTGAGTTCGTGTTTTGTAAACGCCGCTCCTTCTGACAGGAATCTGAATAAAACTTCTTTTATATTGATGATGCCGACTACATGATCTTTATCTCCTTTTACTACGGGATACCGGGTATATTTATTTGTTTTGATAATGTCCCGGAGCATATGTCCCGATCCGCTGTCTAACGGCAGACTCACCATTTCATTCCGGGGCACCATAATTTCTTTGGCAGTGCGCTTATCAAATGTAAAAATGTTATTTACGTAATGCAGCTCGCTTTTTTTAATCATGCCGCTTCGATAGCTTTCGGCAAGGAGCACCCGCAATTCCTCTTCCGTATAAGCCATTTCATGTTCGGAAGCAGGCTTCAAGCCGAACATGGCTGTAATCAGGCGGGCGGAATGATTGAGCAGCCAGATGAACGGAAACATTAACTTATAAAACAAAATCATCGGTCTGGCAGACAAAAGTGTAATCCGCTCGGCTTTTTGGATAGCAAAACTTTTCGGGGCGAGTTCGCCGATAACGACATTCACATATGTAACCAGCAGAAAGGCGATGATCAATGACAGGACTTGGGCAACCGCTTCGTGAACTCCGGTCTTTAAAAATAACGGCTGAAGCATTGCTTTGACTGTCGGTTCACCCAGCCAGCCGATTCCCAAAGCGGTGACGGTGATGCCCAATTGGCATGCCGATAAATATTCATCGAGGTGTGTAATGACATGCTTGGCTGCTTTTGCTCCTTTTACATCTTCCTCAATGAGCTGATTAATGCGGGAGCGCCTTGCTTTAACGATTGAAAACTCTATGGCGACAAAACACGCCGTTAATAAAATAAATAGTACGATGGCAGACAGTTTGATGATATACAATGTAACGCCTTCCGCGAAGGAAGGCTTGCACCTCCCTTTTTTCGGAATAATACCACTGTAGAAAGCTGCTCAAACATCGAACCTGGTTTAGCCTGCTTCATTTACGGTAATAAAACAAGAAAGCGATACTGGAGGATGACAAGAGATGAAGGTACATTCGGGTGCGGACTGGCTGTGGTACCAGCTCGGTCCGCATGAAAAAACAGAAGCGAAAAAAATGATTCATCACAATCACTGGCCGCAATGCGAAAAGTGGTTTGAACATGAAAATCATATAAACTTTCTGCGCTCAGATACAAATGATCAGAATAATGAAGCGGTTTTCGGTTCTTTAATCTATCATCAAGGATTAGATGATGAAAAAAACCATACCGTATTTCACTTTTATATTACGAGAGACTTCTTTTTTACGATTAATTTTGATTTTTCGCTGCTGCGCGGTGTAAAAGAAAAGCATGCCACACAGCAGATTCAAACCTGTGAAAATCCGATTGAAGGCTTTTTTGTTCTGCTGGGAGAGCTGATGAATTCCTATCTGATCGGACTGGATGAATTTGAAGTCAAGCAGCGGACGCTGAAATGGCAGATTCATGATGACAACAGCAAAGGAATCTTGGAAAATGTGCATAAACTGCGCCATGAGCTGTTCATTTGGAAAGGCCTTACACTGGGGGCTAAAAAAGTGGAAATGGCTTTAAAAGAAGCTTTTCTTCCGAAGAATGACAGGCAGAAAGATTACCTCAGAGCTCATCAAAAGATGGAAAGAGGAATTACATATATCAATGAGTTTGATCAGGAATTGAGCAATCTGCTGCACGCCGAGGAAGTCATTACCTCCCAAAGAGGAAATGAAATTGTGAAAGCCTTGACGATCTTTACAACTCTCTTTACACCGATGACGGCGCTTGGAGCTCTCTGGGGGATGAACTTTGATAACATGCCGGAGCTTCATTGGAAATATGCGTATATTTGTTCCATCGTGCTCATTATTGTATCAACCCTGCTGATTTATATTTATCTGCGGCAGAAAGGCTGGACAGGGGACATTTTGAGGGAGCATCAAAAAAAATATTTGCGGAAAGAAAAGAAACGCTAAGAAGAGCAGGCATACGCCTGCTTTTTTTTGATGGCTGAAAATGGCCGAATGGTTCCCGATTTCATTCGGTAAATCAATGTCAGGGGGCTTATTTTTTATTATTTTACGTTTTACACACTGTAAAACGCATAATCTCTCCTTTGCCGGCTTCTGTGTATCTGATTTACAATACGTGCGGAAGGAGGGAAGTCTTGTGAAAAATATTGAAACATACAGCAGGAACATCATAAACGAGGCCTATACGGCAAGGGCTTCAGATATACACATTGTGCCGAGAGAAAAGGATGCTTTCATTCATTTTCGCATCGGCCATGCTCTTGTGAAAAAAAGAGTCTTAAAAAAAGAGGAATGCGTAAGGCTTATTTCTCATTTTAAGTTTTTATCGGCCATGGATATAGGAGAAAGACGTAAGCCGCAAAACGGGTCATTGTCTCTGCCGCTTCCGACGGAAACCGTTCATTTAAGAATGTCAACCTTGCCGACAATGAATGATGAAAGTCTTGTCATCAGGCTTTTGCCTAAGCGGCAGATTCCCCCTCTGGATAAACTGTCCTTATTTCGGGGGGCAGGCGCCGCACTATTGTCCTTTCTGAAGCATTCGCACGGCCTGCTTCTGTTTACCGGCCCCACCGGATCTGGAAAAACGACCACTCTTTACTCGCTTGTCAACTATGCAAAAAGGCATTTCAACCGGCGTATTGTCACGCTTGAAGACCCCGTAGAAACAAGAGATGAGGATGTGTTGCAAGTTCAGGTGAATGAAAAAGCCGGAGTCACATATTCCGCCGGTTTAAAAGCGATTTTAAGACATGATCCCGATATGATCATCTTAGGGGAAATCAGAGATGCCGAGACGGCTGAAATCGCAGTCCGCGCGGCCATGACGGGACACCTCGTTCTTTCAAGCCTGCATACAAGAGATGCTAAGGGCGCCATATACAGGCTGCTGGAGTTCGGCGTGAACATGACAGAAATTGAACAAACCGTCATTGCTATTGCCGCTCAGCGTCTGGTTGATTTAACATGTCCGTTCTGCAAAGAGGAAAACTGTTCCGTGTACTGCCGGATGTACAGGCAGACACGCCGTGCGGGCATTTATGAACTGCTCTACGGGAAAAACCTCACCCAATGCTTTCAGGAAGCAAAGGGAGAGCACGCCAATTTTCAATATCAGACGCTCCGCAGGCTGATCAGAAAAGGAATCGCGCTCGGCTATGTCACGACCGACAATTACGATCGGTGGGTGTATCATGAAGCGGATTAAACGAACCTGGCCCTTGAAGGATCAAGCGGCTTTTTTGAAAAGGCTCGGTGAAATGACGGAAAAAGGATACAGTCTGATTGAAGGGCTCAGGCTGCTGCAACTCCAGCTGCATAAACGTCAGCTTGCAGAGCTGACGGACGGAATCCGCCGGCTGAGGGAAGGTGATGCGTTTTACCAAGTGCTTGAGACACTGTCTTTTCACAAAGAAGCCGTCTCTATCTGCTATTTCGCGGAGAAACACGGGGAATTGCCGGGGGCGATGAAACAAAGCGGCGACTTGTTACAGAGAAAGCTCATGCAGACGAATCAAATCAAAAAAATGCTCCGGTATCCGATGTTTTTAATTTCTTCCGTCTGTGTCATGTTTTATATCCTGCAAAGTTTAATTGTTCCGCAGTTTGCTGGGATTTATCAATCAATGAATATGAATACTTCCGGTGCGACTGCTTTCATCTTTGCGTTTTTTCGGCATTTTCATGAAGCCTGCGCACTGGCGCTGTCCGCCGCTTTCTGCTTGTTTTTGTACGTTTGGTTCTTATGTAAAAAAAAATCCCCGCAAGATAAAATGCTGATTGTTGTGAAAATACCACTATTAGGAAAAGCGGCCGTTCTTTTTAACAGCTACTTTTTCTCTTTACAGCTCAGCAGTCTTCTGAAATCCGGCCTATCGATCTATGACAGCTTAACAGCTTTTAAAGAACAATCTTTTCTGCCTTTTTATCGTGAAGAAGCAGAGATGCTCATTACACGTCTGAAAGCCGGAGAAACCATAGAATCCGCTCTTTCCGGGCATCCGTGTTATGAAAAAGACCTTGCGGCTGCAGTCAGCCACGGACAGGCAAACGGCCTGCTTCACCGCGAACTTTATACGTACAGCCAGTTTATGATGGAGCGTCTTGAACAAAACGCGGCGAAGTATACCGGCATTCTCCAGCCTGTCATTTACGGTGTTGTGGCCGGTATGATTTTAATTGTCTACATGTCAATGCTGATGCCGATGTACCAGATGATGAACCAAATGTAAGGGAGTGCTTCGTCTGAAAAATCAAGATGGATTTACTTTAATTGAAATGCTGATCGTTTTATTTATCGTTTCCATTCTGCTTTTAATCACCATTCCTAACGTTACAAAACATAATCAAAGCATTCAGCATAAAGGCTGTGAAGGACTGCAGAATATGGTGAAAGCCCAAGTGACGGCGTACGAAATCGATCATGAAGGTAAAATGCCGGATATGAACGATTTACAATCAGAGGGGTATATCAAAAAGAATACAGCCTGCCCGAATGGTAAACAGATCTTAATTAGTGGCGGAGAAGTTACAGTTGAACAATAACAGGCGGACAGAAAATGGGTTTACCCTTCTTGAAAGCCTGATTGTGTTAAGCCTGGCGTCCGTCCTGCTGACGGTTTTGTTCACGACGGTTCCGCCGGCCTACACCCACCTTGCCGTGCGGCAAAAAACAGAACTGCTCCAAAAAGATATTCAGCTTGCTCAGGAAACGGCTATCGCAGAACATAAAAGAACAAAAATCACTTTTCTTCCAAAAGAGCATAAATACAAACTGCAGTCAGGCGGAAGGATTGTCGAGCGTTCTTTTGACTCGCTTCACATTACACTTGTGACTTTACCGGAGAGCCTTGAATTTAACGAAAAAGGCCATCCGAATTCGGGAGGAAAGATTCAATTGAAGAGCGCCGGGTTCACCTATGAGATCACAGTTTACTTAGGGAGCGGAAATGTTCATGCTAAACGGAAATAAGGGGTTCTCTACTATTGAAACACTATCAGCAATGGCCATTTGGCTGTTCCTTATGACGTCTATCATTCCGGTCTGGACGGGCATGCTGACAGATGGTCTGAAAATAGAAGATCGCCAGGAAGCGTACCAGCTTCTTCAGAAACATATCAGCACTTATATGATGACCGGAAAAAAGCCGCCGTCTCCCGGTGTGAAGTGGAAGGAGGATGGTGAGTATTACAAAGTGTGTACGGCTGACCGCAGCGAAAAAGAAATGTGCCTCAGCATTCTCAAAACAGACTGGCTTTACGCTTCTTAATGTTTTGTTCTCCTTGGCAGTCTGTCTTTTCCTATCAGGCACCTTGGGCCCGATTTTACATCTGTTTTTATCAAACCGGGCCGATAACGGCGGATTAGACAGCCGGGAGCATCAAATTGCCGTTCAGCAGATCATGAACGAATGTAAACAGGCTGAGGCTGTGAAGCCGGAGGACGGCGGACGGGCGTTAGCATGCCGGAAAACCGGGGGCGAAGAAGTGCGTTTTGAAATTTATCATAAGATGATAAGGAAAAGAGTAAACGGAAAAGGCCACGTGCCGATCCTGCAAAACGCGGCATCATTAACGGCTGATGTGAAAAACGGCCTGCTCTTATTAGAGATCTCAAGCGTTGCAGGTCAAAAGAATCAGGCGGTCATTCCGGTTTACAGCTCTTTTAAAGGTGATTAAATGTACAAATCTGACGGTTTTATATATCCCGCGGTTCTGTTTGTTTCTGCCGCAGTTTTACTTGTCATCAGCTATACTTCGTCTGATTTCATCACCCGAAAAACATTTGCAAAAGAGGCCGGGGAGTACTGGATCGGAGAGAATCTGCTCCAAAACGGCGTGCTGCTGTCAAGCCGCCATATGACACAGGGACAAAAGGTCCAAACTGGTACACAGCGTTTTCCGTATGGCACCGTTTCTTTTCACATCACGGGGAGTGATCGCCGGGAAACGGTTCAGGTTACAATTCAGGCGGAAACAACGACAGGAACGAGACGGGAGGCTCACCTTTTGTTCGATCAGAAGAAGAAACAGCTGATTCAATGGACGGAAGTATAAAAAAGAGGCGGCGGGACAACACTTCATAGTAAAGACAGCACTATGAGGTGAGAGCCGTGAAAACAAATGATTATGTAAAATATATGACTGAGCAATTCGTTAAATATTTCGATACGCCGAAACAGGAACGGAGAGAGCGAAAAGAAGTGCGGAAAGAAAAGAAAGTGCCGGCTTCTCAGCACTGGTTCGGAATATTGCCGTATAGTTTTAAGCTGTGGATGCAGCGGAAAAAATAAAGTGAATCACACGAAAGGTCCTCCTGATACAGGAGGGCCTTATTGGTATTCCTCAATGACGGCAATTTTATTTACCTTTTGGCTGTAGGGATTAAAAGAAATCGTAACAAACACGCCAAATTCTTTTGCGCCATCCCGCAATGTCAAGTGGTATTGCTTGACTGCTTCGTCCGTTCTTTTCCGATCCCACACCTTTTGAATAAATAACGTTTGGGCGAGCGGATATCTTTTTTTAGCTTCCTTTTCTGCTAACTTTTCCCATTTTGATTTATGGTGAACAGCATAATAAGGCACCGTTTCCGCCTGAGCTGTTCCTGAAACCCCGAAAACAAGAAGAGAAAGGCAAATCAGACTTTGTTTGATCATCATTCTTCGTCCTTTCGCTGTATATACTTTCCATTTTGTTCTAGGCACCTCGTTATTTTCTCACGTTTTATTAGAAAAAATTCCAAAAAGGTGTGTAATTTGAAGCAAAACGCTGTTTTTAAAAGATACCATTCTTAAAAACGAACAATTTGACCGATTTTGACATTTTTCAAGACGATAATCCTTGATTATACTTTGTTCATACAGTTCTTTAAAGAGAACGGTTGTCATATTTATTAACAGTTTTACAGGGGGTAAGGCATGTTCCGATTGTTGCGAATGGAAAAAAAGGGCAAGGTGAGATGGCGGATGATGCTATTTTTACGGCTTTCGTTCATTTTTTGCCTGTCCGTGACGATATGTGCTCAGTTCACAGGTGATACAAGTTCCTCCTTCAATGATGTAAAAAGCTTCAGTCTCCAGGTTCAAACGTGCGGAGATTTTCAATATACGGATGACGATTGCCGTTATGACGAACGCTGGGATCAAAGTGATTTACATATAACAAATCAAACTGATACGTCAGGCACCGTGTGTGCGCCGCTTCAGCTCTATGCCGAGCTGGAGAATAAGGGAAAAGAGCGGACTGTTTCTGACTGGAAATGGGAGCTCCATAAAATTGCTTTTCAGCAGCAGCCTTTACGAAACGGCAATGTTGTGGATAAAGGGCTTATTACTGATAAAAAAAGCAAAACGATTTATAAAATTGAGTCAAAGCGGTCTTTGCAGCCGGGCATATACGCATTCAAGGTTTACAAGCCTGAAGGGTATCCGGCGGACGAAGAAAAATTTGAGTGGTCAAAACCGATGAAACTCGTCAAATGCCGGGAACAGGCGACCGTTTCCGATCTAAAGAAAACGGAGAAAGAGCCGGCTGAGCCGGTAAAAGAAAGCGGGGAAGAACATGAAAAAAACGCTGAAACTGATCAGTAATATTTTGTATGCCGTCATCTTCAGCTTGATTATTGTGCTGACGTTAACGGTGATTTCGACCCGGGCTTCCGGGGGTGAGCCGGCCATCTTCGGCTATACGCTGAAATCCGTGCTGTCGGGTTCAATGGACCCGGAATTTAAGACGGGTTCGCTCATAGCGGTAAAGAAAATTTCTGACGTGAATGACTTAGAAAAAGGGGATGTGATCACCTTTACGCAAGATGACGGAACAGCCGTCACACACAGAATAATCGGGATCACGAAAAAGGACGGGAACCTGCTGTTTGAGACAAAAGGGGACCATAATGCCGCCCCGGATGCCGCACCCGTTCAAGCTGAAAAAGTGGCGGCCCAGTATACGGGATATCAGCTTCCGTATGCCGGATATGTCATCCATTTGGCCAGCCAGCCGATCGGAACGGCGATTCTGTTAATCGTTCCCGGCGTCATGCTTTTGATTTACTCAATAACAGTCATTGTCAGCGCCCTCCGCGATATTGAGCGGAAAACGAAAGCGCTGGAAGAACATGCGAAAAAGGGAACCATCTCCACATGAATACGGTTGCAACCTGGCGACAGGATTTGATAACAAAAATAAAAAGTAAGGGGAGAGTACAAACATGGGTATGAAAAAGAAATTAAGCTTGGGCGTTGCCTCAGCCGCACTCGGTTTAGCATTAGTAGGAGGAGGCACATGGGCCGCATTTAATGATGTGAAGTCGACAGACGCTACATTTGCGTCAGGAACACTTGATTTATCGGCTAAAGAACAATCAGCCAATGTCAATTTGTCAAACTTAAAACCAGGTGATAAATTGACGAAAGATTTTGAATTCAGAAACAATGGTTCACTTGCTATTAAAGAAGTGCTGATGGCTTTGAATTTTACTGACTTTAAAGGAGCAAAGAAAGGAAATGAATCTGCGGAGGATTTCCTCAGTCAGTTTGAAATTACGGTTCTGACAGTCGGTAAAGAAGGGGGCAACGGCTATCCTAAAAATATCATTTTGAAGGCGGCCAGCCTGAAAGACTTATACTTAATGTCAACAAAACAGGATAAAGCAGCTGCCGAAGCGATCAGCAAGCACATTGATCCGAAATTCCTGAGTGAGAGCGGAAAAGTCAATGTAGCAACCATTAACGGCAAAACAGCTCCTGAGTACGACGGAGTTCCGAAAACGCCTGCTGATTATGACCAGGTGAGAATGGAAATCCAATTTAAAAATGACACCGCAAAAACTGCGGACGGATTAAGTGTGCAAAACAAGTTCCAAGGCAATGCGATTTCTCTTCAATTCTCTTTTGAAGCAACGCAATGGAACGGCTTGACCATTACGAAAGATCATACGGATAAAGACGGTTACGTCAAGGAAAATGAAAAGGCTCACAGTGAGGATAAAAACTAATCCGAAAGTCGGACAGTTAAAAGAGGAGTTGTGCACATATGGCGGCACTACTCCTCTTTTTGCGCTTTTCTCCATTTTTGATAATCTAAAAATTCACGAAATTGTTTTTTTGATACCCCGGATGTCATCGCATCGCGAACTAATTTCTCCCATTCACTATCTAATTGACCATCGTATTCGGTTTCATGTTTTTCATCAAGTAAAGTATGAACCGAGACGTCCAGAACAGCGGAGACTTTTTCGAGAAATTGAATGGAGGGGTTCGTCTGTAAATTTCGTTCTATTGAGCTTAAATAAGACTTCGCTACCCCAGCTTTTTCAGCTAGTTCTGATAGTGAGTAGCCTTTTTCTTTTCGGTATTGTTTAATACGCTGGCCAATCAATGTCATCACCTTCCTTGTGATATTATAGCACATTCAGAAAGGATTTACGGTATGACTTCTGGCTGCCTGGATATGTTGAGAAGACTTTTTATGCGAAAGCAGGTATTTGCGTATTTCTTCTAGGCTGATATTTGCTTTTTGGGCTTCTAATATCAGCTCAACCCATTCCTTATCTAATTGCGAAAATTCCATTTTTGCATTTTTCATGCATTTTCTCCTCCTAAAATACTTGTTTATGTATTTCAGCCAATCCGCCCATGACCTTATCTTTACATGTCTGGAAGTGATTCATCGCATGCGAAACGCCAGAAATTTTTTCTATATACTTTTATTATAATATAGAATTTCCAGAAAAAACGGGAAAGGTGTCGAATGGATAACGCTTATCCAGAAAAATTACTTTGCAGGAAAAATAAACCGCCGTTTTCAATCTGAATGTGAATTTTCGGCTGATATAAGGCTTTCAGCGCTTGTTTTTCCAAATGGTATTCCTCAGGTTTTTCCTCTGTCTGCTCATAAAACTGATCGAGCAGCCTGAGGTCCTTTTTCCATCTGGCGATCGCGCTGTCAGCCCAGTCTGACGGCTCTTTGGCGGCAGCGTCTTTTAAGTAATGCTCCATTCTTTTAATTCCGCTTTCCGGCTTAATCATCGGCGATATGGTAAAGCAATAGTCTGATATTTGCGAGGTCAGCGGAAGCGGTGCAAGCTTCTGCTGAAACCCCTCTATAATTGTTCCAGAAACAAGATGCAGGCCTAAAGACAAAAGTCTGTCTTTTTTCATGTCGGATTGGTATGAAATCACTACATTTAATCCAAGCCAGGGCTGAAGCGGCACTCTGGCTCCGGCTGATACAATTTTCTCATATATTCTTGTAAATCTCCCATTTTGTTTAACTGCTTGAAAGATTTGAAAGAGGCGCGGGGCTCCAAAGTAAATAAATTCGCCGTCCATATCCTCCGGAGCCGTTTCTTTATCAGTGATGAACGTAATCTTCATCGGGTTCGGTTCGCCGCCCGTTTTTTCACGCCAATGCCAATAAAACGGGCGGTTCATAATTTGTTTGTCCATCTCGACCGTCAACTGAACCGTCATAAAACCCGGCCCTTGTTCTGTAATCGGACAGTGGTTCGCTTCAAAAAAGCGCAGTAAAAATTCGTGAACCTCCTGCTGTCTCATGTCGCGCTTCCTCCTTTTAGATTAAGATCCTTTTTTTCTGGCGGGCTTTTCCGTACCGTATGACAGAAAAGAGGTGAGATTGTCCATTTTGATTCTCATTTCTTCCTCTGTCAGCGAATGGCATAAAATATCATGCAAATGGTCTTCAAAATTGCTCACTTTGATTTTTGTTAAGATGTCATCTAATTCTCCGACGACATTTTCAAATAAATGAATTTTGTCATACAGAAGTTTTAAGATATGCTCTTCAACCGTATGTTTTGTCGCCATATTGTAGATATGGACATCTCTTTCCTGACCGAGTCTGTGAATCCTTCCGATTCTTTGTTCAAGCCGCATCGGGTTCCACGGGAGGTCATAATTGATAATATGGTTGCAGAATTGCAGGTTGATCCCTTCGCCTCCGGCTTCTGTAGCGATCAGCACCTGCACTTTGCCGCGGAAGAGATCCTTCATCCAGTCTTTTTTTCCGCGTTTAAATCCGCCTCTGAACGGAACGGAGCTTATGCCGTTCTGCTGAAGGAACCATTGCAGGTAAATCTGTGTCGCCCTGTATTCAGTAAAAATAATGACTTTGTCATTAATCTTTTGGATCAAGTCAACAACTTGAATCGCTTTTGAGTTTTGCGTGACTTGATTGATGCGGTCCATTAAATCAGCGATCGTCTGTTCATCGAATGCGGGCGCTTGTTTGTCTTTTTGGTCAAGCATTTTTTTGAGCGTCATATACACGGCTTCCCTGCTTGAACAGCATTCTCTTTGCAGCGTCATAATGGAAAATGCGCTTGCGGGCTTTTCCGTGCCGTTTTTCAGTGCGGCGATGTCATCGTAAAGCGCCTGTTCCGTCGGTGAAAAGGTGATCGGCACTGTTTCCACGTGGCGCTTCGTCCATGTAAGGCCGGTGTCGCTCCGCGTGTTGCGGATCATCACCTTATTGACGAGCTCTTTCAAATGCTCATGAGCGTCAATCCCGTCCTTCTGATTGAAGGTTTCTTGAAATCCGCTTTCGTTTCCTAAATGGCCGGGCTTTAACAGTGACACTAAATTGAAGATTTCTTCGATCCGGTTTTGAATCGGCGTCGCCGTCAGAAGCAGGCAGTATTTCTTCACAAGACTTCTCGCAAATTCATAATTTTTCGTTTTGCTGTTTTTGAGCTTGTGCGCCTCGTCAATAATGACGAGATCATACGGAATAGAAAGCACAATGTCTTTGTGAGGCGAGCGTTTGGCCGTATCAATAGAAGAAACGACGATATCGCACTGTTCCCACACATAGCTTTTCTTCTGTTCAACAGCGGGTATTAAAAACTTCTCCTGAAGCTCTTTCACCCACTGGGAAACGAGTGATGCCGGCACAAGAATCAGGATTTTTTTGGCCAGCCCGCGAATCATATATTCTTTTAAAATCAGGCCCGCTTCCACCGTTTTTCCGAGCCCCACTTCATCAGCCAAAATCGCCTTGCCGTTCATTTTTTCAACGACTTTCTGCGCGACCTCAAGCTGATGGGGAAGCGGAGTGAAATCGGGCAGGTATAAAGGAGCCCTCAACCCTTCAAATTCAGGAATGGCAAGGGTCTGCTGGACTTCAGCCGACAGTTTGTACATCTCCCAATTTGACCAGGGACCGTCCGTTTTCAGCCGCTCAGAAAACTCTCCCGGCCAGTTTGCATCAAATATGATCTCTGCTGTCATATGTAACAAAACCGCCTTTCTTTTAAAAAACTGATTTATCATAATTTTTGTTGCCGGACGTAAATGAGGGTGGTAGGATATAAGTAATGATTTCACTAAAAGATATTGCTTTAGTATGTCCATAAAATTGGTAAATATGAGCGAATGACAGCAAGGGGAGAGACTCGGACGAAAGATGGGCGTCCGGGCGCCGAAGGAGCAAACTGCGGAGTGAATCTCTCAGGCAAAAGAACTCTTGCTCGACGCAACTCTGGAGAGTGTCTGCACTTAGAAGCAGCAGACCACCAAAGGGGACGTCTTTATGATATGTTCATAAAGTAAACTTTCAGGTGCCGGGACAGAGAAACCTTCATTTTCATGAGGTGTTTCTCTGTCCTTTTTTATATGTTTTTACAATGCGCCAATGACTGAAGGGGGAAGATGATGCTGAAACGAACACCGCTTTATGACGTGTACAAAGAATACGGCGGAAAAACGATTGATTTTGGAGGATGGGAGCTGCCGGTTCAATTTTCTTCTATTAAAGAGGAGCATGAAGCCGTCCGCACAAAAGCGGGCCTGTTTGATGTGTCCCATATGGGAGAAGTTGAAGTATCCGGTAAAGACGCCCTGTCTTTTCTGCAAAAAATGATGACAAATGACGTTGCCGATTTAAAGCCGGGAAACGCGCTTTATACCGCCATGTGTTATCCTGACGGCGGTACGGTCGATGACTTGCTGATCTATCAGAAAAGCGAGAGCTGCTATCTGCTCGTGATTAACGCGTCTAATATTGAAAAAGACATCGCTTGGCTGACGGAACATGCGGAAGGCGATGTCACGCTGACGAATCAGTCTGACGGGATTTCACTGCTTGCCGTTCAGGGGCCGAATGCTCAGTCGGTTCTTACGAAGCTGACTGAATGTGATTTGTCCTCCTTAAAGCCGTTTACGTTTATTGATGGGGCGGACGTTGCCGGACGACAAGTCCTGCTTTCAAGAACAGGCTATACCGGTGAAGACGGATTTGAGTTATATTGCCGCAATGAAGATGCGGTTCATCTATTTAAGGAGATACTTGCAGCGGGAGAGCATGAAGGCCTCGTTCCGTGCGGCCTCGGCGCCCGTGATACGCTGAGATTTGAAGCGAAGCTTGCTTTATACGGTCAGGAATTGACGAAAGATATTACACCGATTGAAGCCGGAATCGGATTTGCCGTGAAACACAAGAAAGATTCCGATTTTTTCGGGAAGTCTGTATTGCGCGAACAGAAAGAAAAAGGAGCCCCGCGAAAGCTGGTCGGACTTGAGATGATTGAAAAAGGGATTCCGAGACACGGGTACGCCGTGAAAAAAGACGGTGTTCCGATCGGTGAAATCACGACAGGCACGCAATCTCCGACTTTAAAGAAAAATATCGGCCTTGCCTTAATCAAAACGGAATTCAGTGAAGTCGGAACGGAAGTAGAAGTGGAAATCCGTAAAAAAACGGTAAAAGCGAAGATTGTCCGCACACCGTTTTATAAACGTCCAAAACAGAGCTGAAAAAGGAGAGTCATATGAAGCATCGATATTTGCCCGCGACAGAACAGGATAAAAAAGAAATGCTGAAAGCCATCGGCGCAGAAACAATTGATGAACTGTTTGCCGATATTCCGGAAAATGTACGGTTTCAAAAAGACTACCAAATTAAAAAAGCAAAATCAGAAACAGAGCTGACGAGAGAGCTGACGAAGCTTGCGGCGAAAAATAAAGACGCTGTTACATATGCATCTTTTCTGGGCGCAGGAGTGTACGATCACTACCAGCCGGTTATCGTCGATCATGTGATATCCCGATCAGAGTTTTACACGGCATATACGCCTTACCAGCCTGAAATCTCACAAGGAGAGCTGCAGGCGATTTTTGAATTTCAAACGATGATCTGTGAATTAACGGGAATGGATATCGCAAACTCCTCTATGTACGATGGGGGAACGGCGCTGGCGGAAGCGGCGATGCTTGCGTCGGGACATACGAAAAAGAAAAAAATCGTCATTTCCGCAGCCGTTCATCCGGAATCGCGGGATGTTTTGAAAACATACGCAAAGGGCCAATATATTGAGGTTGTAGAGGTGCCCGCGAAAAACGGCGTCACAGATCTTGAAGCATTGGAACATGCCGTTTGTGATGAAACGGCCGCCGTGATCGTCCAGTATCCGAACTTCTTCGGACAAATCGAGCCGTTAAAGGACATTGAGCCGCTCGCACATAAAGGAAACAGCCAGCTGATTGTTTCTTCAAACCCGCTCGCGCTCGGTATTTTGACACCGCCCGGGGCATATGGAGCTGATATCGTCGTCGGGGACGCGCAGCCTTTCGGCATACCTGCGGCGTTCGGCGGCCCGCACTGCGGCTATTTTGCAGTAACGAAAAAACTGATGAGAAAGGTTCCGGGCCGGCTTGTCGGCCAAACGGAGGATGAAAACGGGCGAAGAGGTTTTGTTCTCACTCTTCAGGCGCGCGAGCAGCATATCAGAAGAGACAAAGCCACGTCTAACATTTGTTCAAATCAGGCGCTGAATGCTTTAGCGGCTTCAGCCGCGATGACGGCGCTCGGAAAAAACGGCGTCAAAGACATGGCCCGCCAAAATATATTGAAAGCTGATTACGCGAGACGCCAAGCGGAAAAAGCCGGCTTGCACGTAGCATTTGACGGCCCGATATTTAATGAATTTGCCGTCAGGCTGAATCTTCCCGTCAAGGAAGCAAACCGGCGGCTCCTGCAAGACGGCATAATCGGCGGATATGACTTAGGCCTTGCGTATCCGGAACTGAATCAGCATATGCTCATTGCCGTCACAGAGCTGAGAACAAAAGAAGAGATCGATTCGCTTATTGCGGGATTGGGGGATCAACATGAATAATCAAGATCAGGCGCTTATTTTTGAAATGTCCCGCGAAGGGCGTATCGGTTACAGCCTTCCGGAGCTTGATGTGCCGGAAACAGAGCTTGAAAGCCTTCTTCCCGGTGACTATATCCGCGATGAAGACGCAAAGCTGCCGGAAGTATCAGAGCTCGATATTATGCGGCATTATACCGCTCTTTCTAAGAGGAACCACGGAGTTGATTCAGGCTTTTATCCGCTCGGCTCCTGTACGATGAAATACAATCCGAAATTAAATGAAAAAATTGCCCGGATCGCAGGTTTTTCCGCCATTCATCCGCTTCAGGACGAGGACACGGTTCAGGGGGCGCTTGAGCTTTTATACGATTTAAGCGGACACTTGGAGGAGATTACGGGCATGGACGAGGTGACGCTGCAGCCTGCGGCGGGCGCTCACGGCGAATGGACCGGCCTGATGATGATCCGCGCCTACCACGAAGCGCGGGGAGACTTCGGACGGACGAAAGTGATTGTCCCTGATTCAGCCCACGGTACGAATCCGGCATCCGCCACGGTCGCCGGTTTTGAAACGATTACCGTTAAGTCAAATGAGCACGGGCTGGTTGACATTGAAGATTTGAAAAGAGCGGTAAACGAAGAAACAGCGGCGCTGATGCTGACGAATCCGAACACCCTCGGGTTATTTGAGGAAAACATTACGGAAATGGCTGAAATCGTCCATCAGGCCGGCGGAAAGCTTTATTATGACGGAGCGAATTTAAATGCCGTTTTAAGTAAAGCAAGACCGGGAGATATGGGATTTGACGTCGTTCACCTTAATCTGCATAAAACATTTACCGGGCCGCACGGAGGGGGAGGACCGGGCTCAGGTCCGGTCGGAGTGAAAAAAGAATTCATTCCGTATCTGCCGAAACCTGTTCTTACGAAAAAAGAGGGCCGTTTGACTTTTGACTATGACCGGCCGCAGTCGATCGGGCGTGTAAAACCTTATTACGGCAACTTCGGCATTAATGTCAGAGCTTACACGTATATCCGTTCCATGGGGCCTGACGGCTTAAAAACTGTGACCGAAAACGCGGTTTTAAATGCAAATTATATGATGAGAAGACTCGCGCCTTATTTTGATCTCCCGTATGACCGTCATTGCAAGCATGAATTTGTGTTATCGGGAAGAAGGCAGAAAAAGCTCGGCGTACGAACGCTTGATATTGCCAAACGGCTTTTGGATTTCGGCTATCATCCGCCGACTGTGTATTTTCCTCTCAATGTTGAAGAAAGCATCATGATCGAACCGACGGAAACGGAATCAAAGGAAACGCTAGATGCGTTTATAGATGCCATGATTCAAATTGCGCGGGAAGCGGAGGAATCGCCTGAAATCGTTCAGGAAGCGCCGCATACAACAGTTGTCAAAAGAATGGATGAAACCAAGGCGGCAAGAAAGCCCGTTTTAAAATACGAACGTACACTTGACGGCATCCGCTGACACGGTGTAAAAAAAAGAGCTGTCCGTTTTATACGGAAGCTCTTTTTTATGATTAGTTTTTTGCTTTAATTTTTCCGCCCCATTTTTTAAATCCGCCTTTCAGGTTGTAAATATCTTTACAGCCGTGTTTGCGGAGCGTCTGTGCCGCGCGTCCGCTGCGGACATTGTTTTGGCAGTACAGATAAACGGGTTTATCAGGACGGATTTCACTTTTGCGCTGTTTCAGCTGTGACAGCGGAATGTTGCGCGCGCCGAGAATATGGCCGCCTTCAAATTCATTCGGTTCACGGACGTCAATCAGCTGCGCTTTTCTGTAGCCCGCGCGGAATTCCTCTTCCGTAAGTGTTTTCATTAAACGCTGCTGGTAAAAATACGACACGATCATATAAACGATAAACGCCGCAACAATAATTAAAGCAATCATATTAGACAATGCGATTCTACTCCTTTAACTTATAAAATCAAAACCCTGCTTCCTGAAAACAAGGCTTACCGGACGTTTTGGGACAAATACTATTATAGTAAAGCATGAAGCGATTGTCATCCTTAATGAAACGAAATATTTTTCATTTTCAAGGCAGTTTGTTAAACTGATTTTATTAAAACGATAAAGAAGGGTTCAGTGTATGGAAAAAGAAACATGGCGGTTTATTGACTCAGGGAATGAAAGCCCGGCATTTAACATGGCGCTGGATGAAGCGCTTTTATATTGGCACAGCCAAAAAAAAATTCCTCCGGTGATCCGTTTTTACGGCTGGAATCCGGCAACTTTGTCTGTCGGGTATTTTCAAAATATTAAGAAGGAAATTAACTTTGACGCAGTACATAAACACGGCCTCGGGTTTGTCAGAAGACCGACAGGCGGACGGGGTGTTCTGCATGATAAAGAATTGACATACAGCGTAATCGTTTCAGAGGATCACCCGGAAATGCCGGCCACGGTGACAGAGGCGTACCGGGTGATTTCAGAAGGTATTCTGCAGGGATTCAGAAACCTTGGACTTGATGCCTGCTTTGCGATTCCGCGAACGGAGAAAGAAAAAGAAAGCTTGAAAAATCCGCGCTCGTCCGTCTGCTTTGATGCGCCTTCGTGGTATGAACTGGTCGTCGAAGGACGGAAAGTTGCCGGAAGCGCACAGACACGCCAAAAAGGCGTCATTCTTCAGCACGGTTCCATCCTGCTTGACATTGATGAGGATAAGCTGTTTGATCTGTTTTTATATCCGAGCGACAGAGTCCGTGAGCGCATGCAGCGGAATTTCAAAAACAAAGCGGTAGCCATCAACGCCTTAGCGCCGAAACGGGTAACGATGGATGAGGCCAGAATCGCTTTTAAAGCCGGTTTTGAGGAAGGGCTGAACATTCATCTTGAGCCTTACACACTCACGTCTGAAGAGCTTGCATTTGTCAATGAGCTGGCTGAGACGAAATACGCAGCTGATGAATGGAATTATAAGCGCTGATAAGGCTTGACAGACCGGAAGCATCCTTGTTTTTTCATGACCGTTAGTGTAAACTTGTAATGGTTTATAAAGTTAAGGTGCTTTTTGGGAGGGTTACTTATGACAACACCAAGTATGGAAGATTATATTGAACAGATTTATATGCTGATAGAAGAAAAAGGATATGCACGGGTTTCTGATATCGCGGAAGCTTTGGCAGTCCACCCCTCCTCTGTAACGAAAATGGTTCAAAAACTAGATAAAGACGAGTATTTGATTTATGAAAAATATCGCGGGCTCGTATTGACGTCAAAAGGCAAAAAGATCGGCAAACGGCTCGTATACAGACACGAATTGCTTGAGCAGTTTTTAAGAATCATTGGTGTTGATGAAGAGAAGATTTACAATGATGTTGAAGGAATCGAACATCATCTGAGCTGGAACAGCATTGACCGCATCGGCGACCTCGTTCAGTATTTTGAAGATGACGAAAGCCGGAAAAAAGAACTGAAATCCGTACAGAAAAAAACCGAAAATCCCGGTGAATAAAGGGCAGCCCGAAATGGGGCGCCCTTTTTTTAATGTCTTCATTCTTTGGTCTATTTCGCCCAGCCGTTTCTTAAAATAATAATACACCTTGAGATGGAAGGGAGAGGGCGCGCTATGCAGATTGACGGCGTATTTTCGGGCGGGGGGATAAAAGGGGTGGCGCTTGCCGGCGCTTATGAAGCGCTGGAAGAAAAGGGCTTTCGCTTTGAAAGGCTCGCCGGAACAAGCGCCGGCGCGATTATTGCCGCATTTATCGCTGCGGGCTATACGAGCAGAGAGGTTCATTCCATCATAGATGAGGTTGACGGAAGGCAATTGCTTGATCAGAGATACTCGTTCCTCCCGCTGAAAATCCTGCGGTGGGTGTCGATATATTGGCGCCTCGGACTATACAGAGGCGATATGCTGGAAAAGTGGATTGCGGATAAATTAAAAGCGAAGGGCATCATCGCGTTCGGCGATTTGAAAAAAGGCTCGCTCCGTCTCATCGCTTCAGATCTGACGAACGGAAAGATGATCGTGCTTCCTGACGATCTTCCCCGCTATGGATTAAATCCGGAGATGTTCCCGGTTGCCAGAGCCGTCAGAATGAGCTGCAGCATTCCTTATTTTTTTGAACCGATAAAACTGAAGACCGAAAAAGGCACCTCAACGGTCGTTGACGGCGGCGTGTTAAGCAATTTCCCGATTTGGCTGTATTCAAAAGAACGCAAACGGCCGGTCATCGGAATTTCGCTTTCGCCCAACGAAAAAGAGCGCCCGAAAAAATCAATCCGCAACGCTTTTGAGCTGTTCGGGGCTTTGTTTGAAACGATGAAAGACGCTCATGATGCCAGGCATATCGCGACAAAGTACGAACAGAATATTATTTTTATTCCGGTGGAACATGTGATGGCGACGGAGTTTCATCTCACACCGCAAAAAAAACTAGCTCTCATTGAGCTAGGAAAAAGCAGAACAGAGCAATTTTTGAAGCAATGGAGCTATTAAAAAAGCGCTCTGTTTTTCTTTTTATTCTTTTTGCCTTCTATGACGGTAAGCTGGGTCTGGCTTTTTTTCTTAAGAATCATCGGCTTCGGTCTGCTGCTGCTCGGCACGCTCCGCAAATGGCTGACCCGGCCTCTGTGTCCGGCGCGGTGCTTCGCTTTTTGCTCCTTCATTCGGAGCCGCGATTGTCTGGCCGCTTTTCTGAAAGCGGTTCCGTCACGGCCGGTGCGGCGGTTCAGGACCGTCCTCACGATAAAATAAATAATGATGCCTGCGATAATAACGGTGATCGCTCTTGAAATCATCTGCCCGGGGTTGGTTACCGCTGCATAAATGAAACCGAATGCGCCAAGCGCTATCAATACAGCAAAAAAAGGTTGTACACGATGATTCATAACTGCCCACCTCCAAAATAATAACGGTAACTGTTCAGATTACGTTGTGAGACGGCTTTTCGCTCTGTTCTGAAATGTCTTCCAGTCTGAGAAGCTCGTTAAAGCTTTCTATGGCAACCTCGACCTGGTCATCCGCCGGTTCCTTTGTCGTTAAAAGCTGCAGCCACAGGCCGGGATAACCGAGCACTTTCAAAACGGGGATATTCCGCACTCTGTTCGTCAGCTGGAGCACTTCAAAGGAGATGCCGAGAACGACCGGTATAAGCGCAATCCTGTCTAAAATCCGCACCCAAAGCGGATCTGTCGGAACGAGTAAATAGATGAACATGCCGACAATGATCGTAAATAAAATAAAGCTTGAACCGCAACGGTAATGAAGCCGTGACTGCTTCTGAACATTTTCTATTGTAATTGGCAAATTCTGTTCATAACAGTTTATGACCTTATGTTCGGCTCCATGATATTGAAACACTCTTTTAATTAACGGCGTCATTGATAAAAAATAAATGTAGCCGAGAAGCAGAATAAGCTTAAACAGACTTTCGATTCCGATCTGCGCGGCGTCTGAGGAAAATACGGGCCTTACAAGCTCCGCTAAGAAGACCGGGACGAGCGTAAAAACGAATTTGCTGAACAAAAACGACAGAACGCCGATCACCGCCAGGCTGAAAAACATCGATAAGCCCGAACCCTTCTTATCTTCCTGCTCCAGCTTGGCGTCATCTTGAGGGTCAAGCCCGTAACGTTCGCTGGAAAAGTTTAAATGCTTTGTGCCGTTGGCGCTCGCCTCAATGATGGCGACGATTCCCCGCAAAAAAGGAATCTTTTTTAAAGCCGAAAGCTTGGCGTTCGGCACTCTCGGAAGCTTGAAAAAATCAATGCTTCCGTCATTCCTGCGGATGGCGGTAACATAATTTTTTCTGCCGCCGAACATGACCCCTTCAACGACAGCCTGCCCGCCGTAAGCAGGGGGCGTTTTTTGTTTGGACATTGTTTATCAACCTGCCTGTTTTTTTAGGATTTACTAACCATTTCCTTTCACTCTATTGTACAGGAAACCGCGGTAAACCTCTAGTTAGACAGCCGGAAAATCAATGCTTTTTCTACATGCAGTATACCCCGTTTCTTTAGATTTTACTCATTGAATGAAAATATGGCGCAGTTTTTTATGACTTTTCAATTTTGGGGCAGTCTATGACTGGAGGTGCCATGATGACAAGCGAAAAACATTCAGAACAGGAAGAAAAAAAGAAGCAGGATGATGATCAGCAGCCTGTTTCATTTACCGGCAGAATTTGCGGTATCGGATTTGCCGGCGGTGTATTTTGGAGTTTGATCGGCTATCTCGGGTATGTCTTTCATTTTTCAGAGATCAGCCCCAACATGATTCTTCAGCCGTTTATGATCGGAGAATGGAAAAAACAATGGCTCGGCACGATGGTCAGCATCGTTGTCATCGGATTCATTTCAATTGCCGGGGCGTTTATTTATTTCGTCTGCCTGAAACGTTTTAAAACCATGTGGCCGGGGATGGTGTACGGCGTCATTTTATGGTGTGCGGTTTTTTTCTTATTCAATCCGATTTTCGAAGATGTGAAATCCGTCACTGAATTGAAATCAGATACAATCGTGACGACGCTTTGCCTTTACATTCTGTACGGTTTGTTTGTCGGCTACTCAATTTCCTTCAACTACAATGAACTTACGTCAGACAAGCTTGCAAGGGCGCTCGGCAACAAGTGAATAAGTGTATAATCCCTGTCCGGTATGGTAAAATGTTCACGAGAAGTGAACATTTTTTATGCTGAAAACCGGGCGGGGATGCTCCCGCGTTGTCAGGCGGCAGTCAAGAATCGGCGAGGAGGAGAAAGGGAATGAAACTTGAGAAATTGCGAAATCTTTTCGGTCAGCTGGATATAGACGGAATGTTGGTGACAAGCTCCGCCAATCTGCAGTATATGACGGGATTTACGGGTTCGTCAGGCCTTGCGGTCATATCGAAAGAACGTGCGGCATTTATCACGGATTTCCGTTACACCGAGCAGGCGAAGACGCAAGTGAAGGGTTTTGACATTATCGAGCACGGCGGAAGCTTAATCCAAACGGCTGCGGATACGATTCTTGAGTACGGCATTAAAAAACTCGGCTTCGAGCAAAACAGCATGACGTACGGAACATATGCATCCTACCAAGCGGTGCTGCAGGAAGCGGAGATGGTTCCCGTCGCGGATTCCGTTGAAAAGTTGCGCTTGATTAAGTCAAGTGAAGAGATTAAGATATTAGAGGAAGCTGCGAAGATTGCGGACGATGCGTTTGAACATATTCTGACGTTTATCAAACCGGGCATCTCAGAGATTTCAGTTGCAAACGAGCTTGAATTTTATATGAGACGTCAAGGAGCAGACGGCTCTTCCTTTGATATGATCGTCGCCTCGGGAGTCAGATCCAGCCTTCCCCACGGAGTGGCAAGCGGCAAATTGATTGAAAAGGGAGACTTGGTCACGCTCGATTTCGGCGCTTATTATAAAGGCTATTGTTCTGATATCACACGCACCGTCGCGGTCGGAGAGCCAAGTGATAAACTGAAAGAGATTTATCAGGTCGTATACGATGCCCAAGCGCTTGGTGTCCTGCATATTAAACCCGGCATGACGGGAAAAGAAGCGGACGCCCTGACGAGGGATCACATCACCGCAAAAGGCTACGGACAGTATTTCGGCCATTCGACAGGACACGGGTTTGGAATGGAAGTCCATGAATCACCGGGGCTGTCTTTCAGGTCATCGGCCGTTCTTGAGCCGGGCATGGCGGTAACGGTTGAGCCGGGCATATACATACCGGAAGTTGGGGGCGCAAGAATCGAAGATGATATCATCATCACTGAGGACGGCAACCGGACAATTACGCATTCCCCTAAAGAATTAATTATTTTGTGATCGGAATATAGGAGGACATCAAACATGATTTCAGTTAACGATTTTCGTACAGGACTAACGATTGAAGTAGACGGCGGCATTTGGCGCGTCGTTGACTTCCAGCACGTAAAGCCGGGAAAAGGAGCGGCATTTGTCCGTTCTAAATTGCGTAACCTCCGCACGGGCGCTATTCAGGAGAAAACATTCCGTGCAGGTGAAAAAGTCGCGAAAGCTCAAATCGAAACAAAAACGATGCAGTATCTTTATGCCAACGGCGATCAGCACGTGTTCATGGATACAAGCTCATATGAACAGCTTGAATTGAACGAAAACCAAATCGAAGAAGAATTGAAATATCTTCTGGAAAATATGTCTGTGCACATCATGATGTATCAGTCTGAAACGCTCGGTATTGAACTGCCGAACACAGTTGAACTGAAAGTTGTTGAAACAGAGCCGGGAATTAAAGGCGACACGGCGTCAGGCGGCACAAAACCTGCCAAAACGGAAACAGGTCTTGTCGTAAACGTACCGTTTTTCGTGAACGAAGGCGATACGCTTGTTGTAAATACATCAGACGGCTCTTACGTGTCAAGAGCGTAGTCAAAGAAATTCGGAGTCTGCTCCTTTTACGGGGCAGGCTTTTTTTGCGTTCTGCCTGAATCTTTCTTCTATATGAAAATAGTGAGACTACTTCCGTCAGCTAGAGCATATAGTGTAACAAAATGCTTGAAGTTGGGGGATTGCAATGAAATTTTTGTTCGGTTCAATCAATTCTACTGTTTTAACGATGGCCGGTTTACGAGTTTTGTCCTCGCTCATTGAATTATCGGCCGCTATTATCATGCTTTTGACAAACGACATCAGAAAGGCGGTTGTGGTGAATAGTATTTTGGCAATCGTCGGCCCGCTGATCTTTATCATCACAATGACGATCGGCATTTATCAGATTGCCGGACAGCTCTCATATGCAAAATTAATATTGATTTTTGCGGGAGTCGTGCTGATTTTGGCCGGTGTGCATAAATAGAGGGCCGGGGTGTCATAAAGTCTGTCCCGGATCATACATTTTAGAGAAGCCAATCGGTAAAAAAGGAGGAGACTCTATTGAATGAGATTACAGAGGTTCTCCCTGAATTATTGAGAGATGCCATCTCCGCCGTGCCCGAAGAAGCGAGGCGGGATACAGAAGAAATCAGAATCCGCGTCGACAGGCCGGTTGAACTGATCCAAAAAGGACAACCTTTGTATTTGTCATATGTCTGTACGGCCGGCGACGCACAGCTGATCCTCAGCCGGCTCAGCAATTACAGTATGTACACGCTGGAAGAAGAGCTGAAAAAAGGATATATCACAATCAGAGGAGGCCACCGTGTGGGGCTGGCCGGAAGAGTCATCGTCGAAAACGGAGCCGTCAAAGGACTCCGGGATATTACTTCTTTTAATATCCGAATCGCCCGGGAGAAGCTGGGAATCGCAGAACCGCTCATTCCTTTCTTATGGAAAGAAAACTGGCTGAATACGCTGATCATCGGTCCTCCGCAAACGGGGAAAACGACCTTGCTTCGTGATTTGGCCCGGCTTTCCAGCACCGGATCAAAACGCATTCCCGCAAAAAAGACAGGTATCGTAGATGAACGTTCGGAAATTGCCGGCTGCCTGCGGGGCATTCCCCAGCACAGTTTCGGCCGCAGAATCGATGTCCTTGATGCCTGTCCGAAGGCGGAAGGGCTGATGATGATGATTCGCTCTATGAGTCCTGATGTCATAATTGTGGATGAAATCGGGAGAATGGAAGACTCACAAGCGCTGCTGGAGGCGCTCCATGCGGGCGTATCCGTCATCGTATCTGCGCACGGGTGGAATATGAAAGACTTGGTAAAGAGGCCGTCGCTGAAAATGCTTTGGGAGGAAAACGTGTTTGACCGGTATGTTGAACTGTCAAGGCGCCGCGGTCCGGGAACGATCAGCAGGATGTACGGAAAGGACGGGGAACCTGTTCCGCATGCTGAAAGCGTGATGACATGCTGAAGCTTTTGGGTGCCGTGTTTATTCTGACAGCGACGACTTGGACCGGATTTGAGATCGCCAAAATGTATATAGAAAGGCCGAGGCAGATCCGTCAGCTGCGCGCGGCGCTCCAATCGCTTGAAGCGGAAATCATGTTCGGACATACACCGCTGCATACCGCCTCGGGACAAATTGCCGCACAGCTTTCCAAACCTGTATCGTTATTGTTTCAAGCTTTCAGCAGAAGGCTTGAGCAGGGAAGCGATTCCGCCAAAACGGCTTGGGAACAGAGCTTGAAACATAATTGGTCGTCCATGGCGATGAAAAAAAGCGAATATGATGTGCTGAAGCAATTTGGAGAGACGCTCGGGCTCCATGACCGTGTTTCACAGCAGAAACATATCAAGCTTGCGCTTACACATTTGGAAGCGGCGGAAGCGGATGCCGGACGGGCGCAGGCGAAAAATGAAAAAATGGTGAAAAGCTTAGGATTTTTAGCCGGACTGTTACTCATTCTTCTATTGATGTAAACATGAGGGGAGCAAACATAAAATGGGAGTCGACGTAAATGTCATTTTTCAAATCGCCGGAGTCGGTATCGTGGTTGCGTTTCTGCACACCATACTTGACCAAATGGGAAAAAAAGAATACGCCCAATGGGTGACGCTGCTTGGCTTTATCTATATTTTATTTATGGTGGCGACGATTGTCGATGACCTGTTCAAAAAGATCAAAGCTGTGTTTCTATTCCAAGGATAGGGGGGCTTACAGATTGAGATTGTTCAAATTGTAGGTTTAGGCCTGATCGCCACATTTCTCTCCCTGATCGTAAAAGAACAGAAACCGACTTTCGCGTTTATGATTGTCGTCTTCAGCGGCTGCGTGATCTTTCTTTATCTCATCGACCAGATTTACGACATTATCAGAATGATAGAAAAAATAGCCGTCAATGCAAATGTCAATATGGTCTATGTGGAAACCATTTTAAAAATTATCGGCATCGCCTACATCGCTGAATTCGGAGCGCAGCTGACAAAGGATGCGGGCCAGGGAGCGATTGCTTCGAAAATAGAGCTGGCCGGAAAAATTTTGATACTGGTAATGGCCGTGCCGATACTGACCGTTATTATTGAAACGATTCTCGGACTTATTCCTTCTTAATCATAAATGGAAAGGGGGCACAAAAAATGAAGCGCTTTCGGTGGGCGGGGGCTTTTTTGTTCATCCTCTTATTTTTTCAGACTGAATGTGTACAAGCTGCCGGAACAGACGGTGCGGCGCAGGAAACCGCAGTTCACCAAGAAACGGCTGATGAAGTGGCGAAAAAGCAGGCCGAAGCGCTGAAAACAGAAGGTATCGGAAAGTTTTGGGACGACATTATGACAGAATACGGCGGTCTTTTGCCTGAAAGCCAAAAGGGAAGCATCATCGACTTTATTAACGGAGAAAAAACGTTCTCGCCAGAGGCGTGGCTGAAGGCCTTATTTTCCTACCTGTTTCATGAAGTGCTCGCAAACGGAAAACTTCTGGGCACTTTGATCCTTCTCACCATTTTTTGTGTCATTCTGCAGCTTCTGCAAAATGCGTTCCAGCAGAGCACCGTCAGCAAAGTGGCTTATGCAATCGTCTACATGGTGCTGATTATTCTCGCTTTAAACAGCTTTCATGTTGCTGTCAATTATGCCAGTGAAGCGATCCAGACGATGACAAGCTTCATTCTCGCGCTCATCCCGCTTTTACTCGCGCTTTTGGCGTCTTCCGGGGGAGCCGTCTCCGCAGCTTTTTTTCACCCCGTTATTTTATTTCTGATGAATACGAGCGGCCTTCTCATTCAAAACATCGTCATGCCGCTTATCTTCCTGTCAGCGATTTTAAGCATCGTCAGCACGATGACGGATCAATATAAAGTCACGCAGCTTGCCAATCTGCTCAGAAATATCGCGATCGGAGCGCTTGCCGTATTTCTCACCGTGTTTCTCGGCGTCATCTCCGTACAGGGGGCTTCGGCTGCCGTGACGGACGGGATTACGCTCAGGACTGCAAAATTTATAACAGGCAATTTTATTCCCGTACTCGGCCGGATGTTTACGGATGCGACGGATACGGTCATCAGCGCCTCGCTCCTATTAAAAAACACCGTGGGAATCCTCGGAGTCGGAATTTTGATCTGCATCTCCGCGTTTCCGGCGATCAAAGTGCTCTCGCTCGCTTTTATTTATAAGCTCGCGGCCGCTATTCTGCAGCCGCTCGGAGGCGGGCCCGTCATTACGTGCCTCGGCGTCATCAGCAGAAGCGTACTGTATATTTTCGCGGCGCTCGCCATCGTCTCTCTCATGTTTTTCCTCAGCATCACAGTCATTATTACAGCAGGCAACCTCACTATGATGATGAAATAAAGGAGGCCCATTGGATATGAGCTTTTTAACAGAATGGCTGACAAGCATTATTTTATTTATCTTATTCGCCATCGTCATCGACATGCTGCTGCCCAGCTCCAGTATGCAAAAATACGCCAAGATGGTTGTCAGCCTGCTGTTAATCATTGTCATGCTCAACCCGATATTCAAACTTTTCAAAACAGACCCGGAAATCATCTTCGATTATTTGACAAAACAAGAGCAATCTCAATCCGCTGATATAAAAAATCAAATTAAATCAGAAAAAAAAGAAATACAAGCATCAAACCGCGCATATGTTTTAGAAGAAATGGCTGTCCAACTAAAAAAGAAAGCGGAGGAGATGTTCAGTCATGACGAATACAAAATAGACGACATCCGCCTTACAGCGGAAGAACAGGTTCGTTCAGAAGAAGATGTAAAAACGATCAGCGTGTATATGGCCCCATCTTCTGAAAAAACCGTGCAAACCGTCGCACCGATCGACATCCGCACAGACCGCAAATACGAACCGGAAGGCGCAGCCGACAAAAAAGAGGCCGCAGACATCAAAGAAAAACTTGCGGATATATGGGAAATCGGCAGTGAGAAAATTACGGTTTATATGGAAGGCGGGGAGAAAAACGGCCATGAATAAAAACGGACTATGGACCATACTCAAAAAACAGCTGATGATCGGACAGGCGAAAGACGGAGAAAAACCAAAACTGACAAAATATCATTACTTTCTGTTCGTGTTTGTGCTCGGGGTATCTTTTATGCTGGTCAGCCAGCTGTTCTCTTCACCGGAGAAAACCGGGAAGGACCAAGCGGTGCAGACCGTCATGTCCGGCCGAACGGAAGACAAAAGCGGGCAAAAAAGCGCACCCGTTTTTAAGGCATCGAAAGACGGCAGCGCAAAAACCACGATCGATGATTACGAAAGAGACTATGAAAACCAGCTGAAAGAAATCCTTGAAACGATTATCGGCGTGGAGGATGTCTCAATTGTCGTAAACGTAGACGCAACATCTTTGAAAGTGTTTGAGAAAAATAAAACGAAAAAAGACACCACCACTGAAGAAACCGATAAAGAAGGCGGCAAAAGAAGCGTAACCGATCAAACCTCTGAAGAACAAATTGTCATGATTCGAAACGGGGACCAGGAAACCCCGGTCGTCGTCCAGACGAAAAAGCCCGATATCCGCGGTGTACTCGTTGTCGCTCAGGGAGTGGACAACGTTCAAATAAAAAAAACCATCATTGATGCCGTCACAAGGGTGCTTGATGTTCCGAGCTACCGTGTAGCGGTTGCCCCTAAAAAAATCAAGGAGGATTCATAAATCATGCTGAAAAAACAAACGGTTTGGCTTTTAACAATGCTCAGTCTCGTCGTGGTATTAAGTGTTTATTATATTATGTCGCCGGAAAGCAAAAATGCCGTGCAGATGAAAAGCGAAAAAAGCAGCGGAGAAGTCGCCACTGAAAAAACGCCGGCTCCTGAAACGAAAGATAAGAGCGGAAGCGGCACGGAAAAAGAAGACGGCACAAAAGGAACGAAAGATTCTAAAGGCACAAAAGAGGATAAAGAAACATCAGCCGAAGCATCGGACAAAGACGGATCGGTCGCCACAGAAACAGCTGATGAAAACTTATTTACCGCATACCGCATGGAGCTTGAAGACGCGAGAAGCAAAGAAAGGGAACAGTTAAACAGCATTGTTTCAAGCGATGATGCGACCGCAAAGGAAAAAAGCGAAGCCTACGATAAAATGACGGCGCTGAGCAATGCTGAAGGGACGGAAAAACAGCTGGAAACGCTGATTAAAACACAAGGCTACAAAGATGCGCTCGTGGATGCTGAAGGAGACAAAATCAACATTACCGTCATGTCTGACAAACATTCAAACGCAAAAGCTTCCGCTATCATTGACCTGGTGGAAAAAGAAATCAAGACGATGAAAGACGTCGCCGTCACGTTTGAACCGACAAAGTAAGAGACCTGAACCGCCCGCACCCGCTGCGGGCTTTTCTGATGTCATTTTAGATCAGTGTTGAATTTACACAAGCGCTCCTGTAAGATAAACATAGTATGTACTTTTAGTAGCAACCCATAAATTTCTATTTTTTATACATAGGAGTGGAAACTGATGTTAAAAATCAACGAAATTCATGAACTGATAAAAAGAATCGATGAATCTTCCATCGACGAATTTGTTTACGAAATTGAAGGCGTAAGCCTCAAACTGAAAAAAAATGAAGCGCCGGCAGTGAATGTAACGGGACAAGCCCAAGCCGTTCCCGCCGCTTACGCACCTGCTCCGCAGGCTGCAAAACCGGAAGCGAGTGAAGCCGCTCCTGCTCAGGAAGCGCCGAAACAAGACGAAAACCTGCACAAAATTACGTCTCCGATGGTCGGAACGTTTTATGCTTCTTCATCGCCGGAAGCCGGCCCTTACGTAAACCAAGGTTCAAAAGTGAGCGAAAATACAGTTGTTTGTATCGTAGAAGCAATGAAACTCTTTAACGAGATTGAAGCCGAAGTAAAAGGAGAAATCGTTGAAGTGTTAGTTGAAAACGGCCAGCTGGTCGAATACGGACAACCTCTATTTCTTGTAAAAGCTGAGTAAGGAGACCTGCTATTATGATTAAAAAGCTATTGATCGCCAACCGAGGAGAAATCGCCGTCAGAATCATCCGGGCCTGCAAAGAGCTGGGCATTGAAACTGTAGCCGTTTATTCTGAGGCAGATAAAGACGCCCTGCATGTCCAAATGGCCGATGAGGCTTTTTGTATCGGGCCGAAAACATCAAAAGAAAGCTATTTAAATGTAACGAACATCGTCAGCGTCGCAAAGCTGACCGGCACGGATGCGATTCATCCGGGATACGGGTTTTTAGCTGAAAACGCCGACTTTGCCGAGCTGTGCGAGGAATTAAACGTAACGTTTGTCGGCCCTACGGCTGACGCCATTTCAAAAATGGGAACAAAAGATATCGCGCGCGACACGATGCAGCTGGCGGGCGTGCCGATTGTGCCCGGTTCAAAAGGAATCATAAAAAATACGGAAGAAGCGGTTTCGCTTGCAGGTGAAATTGGGTATCCTGTCATTATAAAAGCCACTGCGGGCGGAGGCGGAAAAGGCATCCGGGTCGCACGCACAGAAGAAGAACTGATCAAAGGCATTGAGATTACCCAGCAGGAAGCCGCTACGGCATTCGGAAATCCGGGTGTGTACATCGAGAAGTACATAGAAGATTTCCGCCATGTTGAAATTCAGGTGCTTGCGGATAATTACGGAAACACAATCCATCTCGGAGAGCGTGACTGTTCTATCCAAAGACGTCTGCAAAAACTTCTTGAAGAGTCACCGTCACCTGCGCTTGATTCTGAAATCAGGGAGCAGATGGGTGAAGCAGCGGTAAAAGCAGCGAAGGCCGTCGGTTACACGGGAGCCGGCACAGTAGAATTCATCTATGACTACAGAGAACAGCGCTACTACTTCATGGAAATGAACACGCGTATTCAAGTAGAGCACCCTGTCACAGAAATGGTGACGGGAACGGATCTGATCAAAGAACAGATTAAAGTGGCATCCGGACAGGAGCTCTCGCTCAGACAGGAAGACGTTGAATTTAACGGCTGGGCGATTGAATGCCGCATCAACGCTGAAAATCCTGCGAAAAACTTCATGCCTTCACCCGGTAAAATTAACATGTACCTGCCGCCGGGCGGACTCGGCGTACGCGTGGATTCAGCCGCATATCCCGGCTACTCGATCCCGCCGTACTATGACAGTATGATTGCTAAAGTCATCACATACGGAACAACGCGTGATGAGGCAGTCGCACGGATGAAACGCGCGCTGAGCGAATTCGTGATTGAAGGTATTGAAACGACGATTCCGTTCCATTTGAAACTGCTTGAACACGAAACATTTGTCAGCGGAGAGTTTAATACAAAGTTTTTAGAAACATATGATGTAATGGGCTCATAATTTTTGCGGGAGGTGAATTGAATGGAAGACAACAGTGTGCTTAAAATGGATCATGATGAGGCTCATTTAGGCAAGGTTGAAATTGCTCCTGAGGTCATTGAAGTCATTGCCGGCATCGCCGCTTCCGAAGTTGAAGGAGTTGCTGAAATGCGCGGCAATTTCGCCACGGGCGTCGTAGAACGCTTCGGCAAAATCAATCACGGCAAAGGCGTAAAGGTCGATTTAGCCGATGACGGGATTACCATCGACGTCTATTGCGTCGTTCAATTCGGGATCTCGATCCCGAAAGTGGCGGCAAGCGTTCAGGAGAATATCCGCCAAACCTTATTAAACATGACGTCTCTGACCATTAATGAAATCAATATTCATATCGTCGGCATTCAATTTGACACGAAAGCCCAAGAAGTCGAAATCGACGAAGAAATGTAATGAGCGTATAAAAACCAAGGGGATGGGCAGCCCTTTGGTTTTTTATACGTTTCCCGTCATTTCAGGCATGAAGAAAGCCGGCTTACAAACGGCAGCCGAGTTTCTTCATGCTGTGAAATCCGAATGAAATTAATACGGTTTGTGAAAATATTCGGCATTAGGGTGAAAAAACCTAAATTTCGACATGCGATTGAGAAAAAAATATGTTATGATCTCTTTAAGCTTAACGACAAGCGGATAAAGCGGATCTGAAGGAGAAAGAAAATGAAAAGAAGAACAGCTAGAGAAAAAGCTTTGCAGGCACTTTTTCAGATTGATGTCAGCGATATTGCACCGAACGATGCCATTGAGCACGCGCTTGATGGTGAAAAAACAGATGCCTTCTTTGAACAGCTGGTGTACGGAGTGATCGAACATCAGGTTCAGCTTGATGAAATGATTTCCGGCCATCTCGTCAATTGGAAGCTTGACCGGATTGCAAACGTAGACCGCGCGATCCTGCGTCTGGCGGTGTATGAAATGGTTTATTCTGACGACATTCCTGCTAACGTGTCATTAAACGAAGCAATCGAGCTGGCAAAACGGTTCGGCGACGATAAAGCTGCAAAATTCGTAAACGGGGTTCTTTCTAACATTAAAACTGATATCGAATCATAGGAGGAAAGAAAATGACTGCAACAATCATCGACGGAAAAGAAACGGCTAAAGAAAAACGCGAACAATTGGCAAAAGAAGTAGAAGAGCTGAAAGCACAAGGCGTAGTGCCTGGATTGGCGGTCATTTTAATCGGAGACGATCCCGCTTCTGTTTCATATGTGACAGGCAAGAAAAAAGCCGCTGAAACAATGGGAATGAAATTTAAGCTTGACCGCTTTGACTCAAGTTTAACCGAGGCGGAGCTTTTAACAGTGATTGATCAGTATAATCAAAATCCGGAATTCCACGGCATTCTCGTCCAGCTGCCGCTCCCGGATCATATTTCTGAAAAAGCCGTAATCGAGCGGATCTCCCCTGATAAGGATGTTGACGGTTTCCACCCTCTCAACGTCGGGAAAATGCTGCTTGGCGAAGATACATTTCTTCCATGCACGCCGCACGGAATTGTCGAGTTATTGAAAAAGACGAACGTAGATCTTTCCGGCAAAGAAGTTGTTGTAGTCGGACGAAGCAATATTGTCGGTAAACCGGTCGGCCAGCTGCTGCTGAACGAAAACGCGACCGTCACATATTGTCATTCCCGCACGAAAAATATGTCTGAGCATACGAAAAAAGCAGATATTCTCGTGGTAGCGGTCGGTAAAGCGAACTTCATCAAAGCCGATCAAATCAAAGAGGGCGCCATTGTCATTGATGTCGGCGTCAACCGTCTCGAAAGCGGAAAACTTTGCGGAGACGTTCAGTTTGATGAAGCGAAAGAAAAAGCATCTTTCATTACGCCGGTGCCGGGCGGAGTAGGTCCGATGACCATCACAATGCTTGCGCATAATACTGTTAAATCTGCCAGACGTACGTTATCATAGATAACCGGAGACAGTCACAAAAAGTGTGACAATGAGCACGATACCCGCTTCTTAAGGCTCCTTTCAGCCAGAGCGGGTTTTCTTAGTTTAGGGCAAAAAGCCTTTATGAAAGGAGTGCAGGATGTGAGTGAAGCGGCATATGTCACGGTTTCCGCGCTGACCAAATACATTAAACGAAAATTCGATGTGGACCCTCATCTTGAAGACATTTGGATTAAGGGTGAGCTCTCCAATGTTAAAATTCATACGAGAGGCCACATCTATTTTACATTAAAAGATGAGCATGCCCGCATGCAGGCCGTCATGTTTCAGAGGCAAAGTTCGAGGCTTGCGTTTAAGCCAGAAGACGGAATGAAGGTCATCGTAAGAGGCGGCATCTCCGTCTATGAACCGAGCGGAAGCTATCAGCTGTACGCGAAAGAAATGCAGCCGGACGGTGTGGGGGCGCTCTACTTAGCATATGAAGAATTAAAGAAAAAACTTGCCGGCGAAGGGTTGTTTGATGACCGGCATAAGCAGGCCATCCCCGCTTTTCCGGCCACGATCGGGGTCGTCACGTCACCGACGGGAGCAGCCGTCAGAGACGTCATTACCACACTCAAAAGAAGATACCCCCTTGTGAAAGTCATTGTGCTTCCCGCGCTCGTTCAAGGTGAAAATGCCAGCAGATCGATTGTGAAGCGCATTGAAGAAGCCAATGCACAAAAAATGTGTGACGTCCTGATCGTCGGAAGGGGAGGGGGCTCGATCGAAGAATTGTGGGCATTTAACGAAGAAATCGTGGCCCGGGCGATTTTTGCTTCCGCCATTCCGATTATATCAGCCGTCGGACATGAAACAGATTTTACAATCAGTGATTTCGTCGCGGATATCCGGGCGGCAACGCCGACAGGAGCGGCAGAAATCGCCGTCCCCCACACGACGGACTTAATGGAACGGACAAAAACGGCGGAAGTCCGCCTGACAAGAGCGATGCAGCAGCATATCAGCAAGAAAAAAGAACGGGTTCAATCGCTCCAGTCATCCTACGCGTTCCGTTTTCCGAAACGATTGTATACCCAAAAAGAACAGCAGTTTGACCTTTTGTATCAGCAGTTCCAATCACAGCTCACAGGGCTTACGGACAGGAAACAAAGGCAGCTGGAGCGGAATACGTACAGATTAACGGCGCTCCACCCTGAAACCCAGCTGAAACAGGCGAAAAAACGGTACGAGGAGCGCTCAAATCAGCTCGCCCGAAGCATGAATGTCCAGCTGAAGCAGCTTCATTCGCAGTTTCAGACGGTTCTTGGTAAACTGAATGCATTAAGTCCCCTTCAGGTGATGGAGAGAGGATACAGTCTGGCCTATAAAGACAAAGAGCTGATCAAAAGCGTTGATCAAGTGGAACAAAATGATACGCTTGAAGTAAAGATGACAGACGGCGTTCTGACGTGTGAAGTATTGCAAAAGAGAGGCGAACGATAATGACAGAAACCAAAAAAAGTGAAGAGCTGACATTTGAAGAGGCGATGAAAGGCCTTGAAGGCATTGTGGCAAAGCTTGAAGAAGGAGACGTGCCGCTGGAGCAGGCGATTAATTATTTTCAGGAAGGGATGGCCCTTTCAAAAATGTGCCATGAAAAGCTTCAGCATGTCGAAAAGCAAATGGACTTTATTTTAAAAGATAACGGCGAACTTGCACCTTTCAGCGTTCAGGAGGAAGACGAAGGTGACAAATAAACTGGACGCATTTTTAGCATCGCGCAAACAACTGATTGAACAGCAGCTTTCTTTGTATACAGAACGGCTTGCGATGCCGGAAACCCTCAAAAAATCTATGCTGTATTCTTTGGAAGCGGGCGGAAAGAGGCTGCGCCCCCTCGTCGTCTTAGCCGTTCTGAATGCTTACGGAAAAGATGAAAAAGACGGGATTCCGGTCGGGTGCGCTGTCGAAATGATTCATACGTATTCTTTAATCCATGATGATCTGCCTTGCATGGACGATGATGATCTGCGCCGGGGAAAGCCCACAAACCATAAAGTCTTCGGAGAAGCGGCAGCCGTATTGGCCGGAGACGGGCTTCTGACAGAAAGCTTTAAACTGATCACATCTCATGTGTCTGAGGCGGTTTCAGCAGAAAAACGGCTCCGTCTCGTCGATGAGCTGATCAGCGCGGCGGGAACGGAAGGAATGGTCGGCGGACAGGCTGCCGACATGGAAGCGGAACAAAAGCGGATAACGCTTGAGGAGCTGGAATCCATCCACGAGCGGAAAACGGCCAAGCTCCTCGGTTTTTCCGTGACGGCGGGCGCCATTTTGGCAGATGCGCCGGAGGATGAAGTCGAAAAGCTGCGTCTGTTCAGCAGCCATATCGGCATCGGATTTCAAATCAGAGACGACATCCTTGATATTGAAGGGCATGAGGAGAGGATCGGCAAACCGGTCGGCTCAGATACGTCGAACGAAAAATCAACGTATCCGTCGCTTTTAACGCTTGAAGGCGCGAAAGAAAAGCTTGCGTATCATATCAGCGAGGCGAAACAGATCATCAGCGGCCTTTCTCTTCAGAAAGAACTGCTGCATGACCTCTGTGATTTAATCGCGGCGAGAGATCATTAAAAACGGTCCTGATTTGAAGGGGCTGCCGCTCCTATGGTAAAATGTAAGCAGTTTCGATGAAAATACAAAGGGAGTCTTTTTCTCTTTTCAAAAAGACACTGTTTAATTTGCAGAAATTCATGCTGAAAGTGAGTTGATCCGCTTTGGATCTTTTATCAATACAGGACCCGTCATTTCTTAAAAAGATGTCAATTGAACAGCTGGAAGAGCTGAGTGAGGAGATCCGCAATTTCCTCATCACATCGCTGTCTGCCTCTGGCGGCCATATTGGGCCGAACCTCGGGGTTGTCGAGCTGACAATTGCGCTTCACAAAGAATTTGACAGTCCGAAAGATAAATTTTTATGGGATGTCGGACATCAGTCCTATGTTCATAAACTGTTAACCGGACGCGGCAAGGAGTTTGAAACCTTGCGCCAATATAAAGGGCTTTGCGGTTTCCCGAAACGCAGCGAAAGCGAACATGACGTATGGGAAACAGGCCACAGCTCAACCTCGCTCTCAGGCGCGATGGGAATGGCTGCCGCCCGTGATATTAAAGGATCGAAAGAATATATCATCCCGATTATCGGAGACGGCGCTTTAACCGGAGGAATGGCGCTTGAAGCGCTGAACCATATCGGTGATGAGAAAAAAGACATGATCGTCATCCTGAATGATAATGAGATGAGCATTGCGCCGAATGTCGGGGCGATTCATTCTATGCTGGGACGGCTTCGCACGGCCGGCAAATATCAATGGGTAAAAGACGAGCTTGAATATTTATTTAAGCGCATCCCGGCCGTCGGCGGAAAATTGGCTGCCACAGCTGAACGGATAAAAGACAGCTTAAAATATATGCTTGTGTCAGGCATGTTTTTTGAAGAGCTGGGCTTTACGTATTTAGGCCCGGTTGACGGTCATTCCTACCACGAACTGTTTGAAAACCTGCAATACGCCAAAAAAACGAAAGGCCCTGTCCTTTTACATGTCATTACGAAAAAGGGCAAAGGCTATAAACCGGCTGAGACCGACACAATCGGCACATGGCACGGAACGGGGCCGTACAAAATCAATACGGGTGATTTCGTCAAGCCGAAAGCCGCGGCGCCTTCATGGAGCGGACTTGTCAGCGGCACCGTGCAGGAGCTGGCGCGTGAGGATGACAGAATTGTAGCCATTACACCGGCCATGCCGGTCGGCTCCAAACTGGAAGGGTTTGCGAAAGAATTCCCTGAACGCATGTTTGACGTTGGAATCGCAGAACAGCATGCGGCGACGATGGCGGCTGGAATGGCGCTCCAAGGCATGAAGCCGTTTCTTGCGATTTATTCGACCTTTTTGCAGCGGGCGTACGATCAGGTCGTCCATGACATCTGCCGTCAAAACGCGAATGTATTTATCGGCATTGACCGCGCCGGTTTGGTCGGCGCCGACGGGGAGACGCATCAAGGCGTCTTTGACATCGCCTTTTTGCGGCATATACCAAACCTCGTTTTAATGATGCCGAAGGATGAAAATGAAGGCCGCCATATGGTCAATACAGCCCTTAATTATGAGGAGGGTCCGATCGCGATGCGCTTCCCGCGCGGGAACGGGCTCGGCGTAAAGATGGATAAAGAGCTGAAAACCATTCCGATCGGAACATGGGAAGTGCTCCGTCCCGGAAAAGACGCGGTCATTTTAACATTCGGTACGACCATTGAAATGGCGCTGGAAGCGGCTGAAGAACTGCAAAAAGAAGGCCTGTCCGTGCGTGTCGTGAATGCGCGGTTTATAAAACCGATTGATAAACAAATGATGAAGGCCATTCTTAATGAAGGTCTGCCGATTTTAACGATAGAAGAAGCCGTGCTTGAAGGCGGATTCGGCAGCACGATTCTTGAATACGCTCATGACCTCGGCATGTATCATACGCCGATTGACAGAATGGGCATCCCAGACCGGTTTATTGAACACGGCAGCGTAACCGCCCTGCTTGAAGAAATCGGTCTCACGAAGGCTGAGGTTATGAACCGGATCAAACTGCTGATGCCGCCGAAGACACATAAAGGAATTGGATCATGACAGCAAAAAAAGAACGATTAGATGTACTTCTTGTAGAAAAAGGCCTTGCGGAAACGCGGGAAAAAGCGAAACGCGCCATTATGGCGGGCATCGTATACTCAAATGAAAACCGATTGGACAAACCGGGTGAAAAAATCGCCCGGGATCTTCCGTTAACGGTAAAAGGAAACCCTCTTAAATACGTCAGCAGAGGCGGATTAAAGCTTGAAAAAGCTCTGGAAGTGTTTCCTGTCTCGGTAAAAGGCAAAACGATGATTGACATCGGCTCGTCTACAGGGGGATTCACGGATTGCGCCCTCCAAAACGGAGCCGAGCGGTCCTACGCAGTGGATGTCGGCTATAATCAGCTTGCTTGGAAGCTCAGACAGGACGAGAGGGTCGTCGTCATGGAACGGACGAATTTCCGCTATTCCGAGCCTTCCGATTTCACAGAGGGTTTGCCGGAATTTGCGACAATCGATGTTTCTTTCATCTCACTCCGCCTCATTCTGCCGGTTTTAAAAACGCTGCTTGTACCGGGGAGCGATTGCATCGCACTGGTGAAGCCGCAATTTGAAGCCGGACGGGAATCCGTCGGAAAAAAAGGCATTGTCAGAGATCCCGGCGTTCATACTGACGTTCTCCGCCGCATGAATCAATTTGCCGCTTCTGAAGGATATACAGTGAAAGGACTGTCCTTCTCACCGATTACAGGGGGAGACGGCAATATTGAGTTTCTGCTTCATTTGGAATGGGGCGGAGAAGACGGAAACGGCGCTGAACTGCCGGAAGAAGACATTCTCCGTACCGTCCGCGAAGCACATGAGACATTAAAAGCCAAAAAGACAGATGTACCGGAATAATAGGGGGCTATTATTCCTTTTTTCTGCCATCATGTACTTTTTATCAAGAAGCGGTTAACATAATGACAAGAACAGCTTGAAAACAGAGGTGCTTACATGACAAAAGGCCAAAGGCATATAAAAATCAGAGAGCTTATTACAAGCCATGAGATTGAAACGCAGGATGACTTAGTTGACATGCTGAGAGAAGAAGGATATAAGGTAACTCAGGCGACTGTCTCCAGAGACATTAAAGAGCTGCATCTCGTAAAGGTGCCGACAAACAACGGCTCCTACAAATACAGCCTGCCGGCGGATCAGCGGTTCAATCCGCTGTCAAAACTGAAGCGTTCATTAATGGATGCGTTCGTAAAAATTGACTCAGCAAGCCATATGATCGTATTAAAAACGATGCCGGGGAATGCTCAGGCAATCGGCGCTCTGATGGATAATCTCGAATGGGAAGAAATCATGGGCACGATTTGCGGAGATGACACGATCTTAATCATCTGCAGGACGCCTGAAGATACGGAGGGCGTTCAAAGCCGTCTTTTGGAGCTGCTGTAGCGTAATTATCAGATAAAAGGTGGAATGCTGTTTGTTAGCTGAACTATCAATAAAAAACTTTGCCATTATAGAGGAACTGACGATTTCGTTTGAACGGGGGCTCACCGTCCTGACGGGAGAAACAGGGGCCGGCAAGTCAATTATTATAGACGCCGTTTCCCTATTAGTCGGCGGCCGCGGTTCGTCTGAATTTGTCCGTTACGGTGAAACAAAGGCCGAGCTTGAAGGACTGTTTCTTTTGGACAGCGGTCATCCCGTTTTTGAAGTATGCCGTGAGCAGGGAATAGACGCATCTGACGACATGATTGTCATGAGAAGGGACATTAATGCCGGAGGAAAAAGCGTCTGCCGTGTCAACGGAAAATTAGTGACGATTGCGGCTTTAAGGGAGATCGGCAGACTTTTATTAGATATTCACGGACAGCATGATAACCAGCTGTTAATGGAGGACGATAAACACTTAGAGCTGTTGGACAGGTTTGCGGGCGCTGAGGCCGAATCCGCGCTTCAGGCTTACCATGAAGGCTATGAGCGTTATATGAAGCTGCTCAAAAAAGTGAAGAAGCTGTCAGAAAGCGAGCAGGAAATGGCGCATCGGCTAGACCTGATTCAATTTCAGCTTGAAGAAATCGAGTCGGCGAAGCTTGAATTGAATGAAGACGAGCTTCTTCAGGAAGAACGGAAGCAGATATCCAATTTTGAAAAAATTTATGAATCATTGCAAAACGCCTATAATGCGCTCCGCAGCGAGCAGGGGGGGCTTGACTGGGTCGGAATGGCCTCTGCCCAGCTTGAAGATATTTCGGATATCAATGAACCGCTGCAAAAGCTGTCAGAAAGTGTGTCAAGTTCCTATTATCTGCTGGAGGATGCAACCTTTCAGATGCGCAATCTGTTAGATGATCTGGAATATGACCCGGAACGGCTGAATTTTATTGAAACCCGTTTAAATGAGATCAAACAGCTGAAGCGCAAATACGGAGCGACGGTAGAAGACATTTTGGAATACGGCTCTAAAATAGAAGAGGAAATCGATCAAATCGAGAACCGCGACAGCCACCTTGAAGCGCTGAAGAAGGAATTGGAGTCGGTCGGCAAAGATGTGGCCGTAGAAGCCGCCAATTTATCAAAAATCAGAAAAGCATGGGCTAAGAAACTGGCGGAAGCGATTCATCAGGAATTAAAAAGTCTGTATATGGGCAAATCAACGTTTGATACGGAATTTCTCGTGAAAACCGATCCGTCAGCCAGTGAAGCACCGGTTGTTAACGGGCAGCCCGTGCAGCTTACCCAAAAGGGGATTGACCTTGTGAAGTTTTTAATTTCAACAAACACCGGTGAGCCTTTAAAACCGCTGTCAAAGGTCGCTTCCGGAGGCGAGCTTTCAAGGGTGATGCTGGCGATGAAGAGTATTTTTTCTTCCCAGCAGGATGTCACCTCCATTATCTTTGACGAAGTGGACACCGGTGTAAGCGGGCGGGTTGCCCAAGCCATCGCGGAAAAAATCCATAAAGTATCGACCGGTTCACAGGTGCTCTGCATTACACACCTGCCGCAGGTTGCCGCTATGGCGGATACGCACCTTCTAATCGCAAAAGAATTCAAAGACGGCCGGACGACAACGCATGTCACGCCGCTTTCCAAACAGGACAAGGTAGCGGAAATCGGTCGCATGATTGCGGGCGTCGAAGTGACCGATCTGACAAAACGGCATGCACAAGAGCTTTTAAAACAGGCCGGACAGGTAAAAACGACAGGATAAGCTGCTGATACAGGCAGCTTATTTTTTTGTTCCATTTCTCTAACAGTGTATCCAATGTTTTTCTTCGTATGCCGGTTATAAATCAAGCGCAGGAAGGCAAAAGTATAGATGTAGCAGAAAAAGAAAGTGGTGTGGGATAGGAGCGAGGAGAGTGAAGGAATGAATGCACGATAACATGAGGAAAGCAATAGGTGTAATTCTCCTTGTTTCTTTACTAAGTGTAGGCTTTTTTAAGCCATTTAAAGAATATTTACTGATACCATCAGAAATGAGCGTCTTTGAAAACCAGACACAGGCCGTTTCGGTCAATGCATCAATAAGCGCTGAAAAGGGCGAATTATCAGAAGCCTTTACGCTGAAAGAAGAGCACGGCCATGCAAACATAACAGGGCAAACACAAGGCCGGTCGGAAGTAGTATATGATCTTGCCGGATTTCCCATTAAAAAAACGAAAGTGCGTGTCCTTCCAGAATTGAAGGTCATTCCGGGCGGACAGTCCATCGGTGTAAAACTGCATTCAGTCGGTGTTTTGGTCGTCGGTTTTCACCAAGTGATGACAAAGGATGGAAAAAAGTCTCCGGGAGAACAAGCGGGAATTGAATCTGGCGACATCATTATTAAAATGAACGGACATAAAATTGAAAAAATGAGCGACATCGCCCCGTTTATTCAAAAAGCGGGCAAAACCGGTGAATCTTTGGATTTATTGGTGAAACGCGATAAGCAAAAAATCAAAACAAAGCTGATTCCGACAAAGGACGAAGCCGAGGGGAAATATCGAATCGGCCTTTATATCCGCGATTCGGCAGCCGGCATCGGCACCATGACATTTTTTGAACCGAAAACAAAAAAATACGGCGCATTGGGCCACGTCATCTCTGATATGGATACAAAAAAACCGATTGTTGTAGAAGACGGAGAAATCGTCCGTTCAACTGTAACATCGATTGAAAAAGGAAAAGGCGGCAATCCAGGCGAAAAACTGGCAAGGTTTTCGTCAGAACGGAAAACGATCGGCGATATTAACCGCAACAGCCCGTTCGGCATCTTCGGGACACTGCATCAGCCGATTAAAAACAACATTTCCGACAAAGCGCTTCCGATTGCTTTGTCAAATGAAGTAAAAAAAGGACCTGCGCAAATGCTGACGGTTATCGAAAACGATAAAGTAGAGAAATTTGATATTGAAATCGTCAGCACCACGCCGCAAAAATTCCCGGCGACAAAGGGAATGGTGTTGAAAGTGACAGATCCGAAACTGCTGAAAAGAACCGGCGGAATCGTTCAGGGGATGAGCGGAAGCCCGATCATCCAGAACGGAAAGGTCGTCGGAGCCGTAACCCACGTATTTGTCAATGATCCGACAAGCGGCTACGGCGTTCATATCGAATGGATGCTGTCTGAAGCGGGTGTTGATGTTTACGGGAAAGACAAAGCAAGCTGACTGCCGGATGATCCGGCAGTTTTTTTATGTGATGCGTTCTTCACTTCTTTCCTGGATTCATGTAAAATAAGACATGAAGATTTTTCGACAAATTCACGTTTCCTGATTTGTCAAACTTAATTTTTAGTCGAAAAACCTAGAAAATGCTAGAAAAACAAAGATATACCACTATTATTGGTAAATATGGATTTTTTAAAAGGGGAAGTAGTGGTTTTGTCGAATGTAACATGTAGCAGTCAAATGGGTTGCGTCCTGTTAATACATTGGGGGAGGAAGAAACGTGGAGAAAATTAAAGTTTGTGTTGCTGATGATAATCGAGAGCTTGTAAGCCTGTTGAGTGAATATATAGAGGGACAGGATGATATGGAAGTGATCGGCGTTGCTTATAACGGACAGGAATGTCTTTCTTTGTTTAAAGATAAGAATCCAGATGTGCTCGTTTTAGACATTATCATGCCGCATCTGGACGGACTTGCGGTTTTGGAGCGTCTGCGGGAATCAGAGCTCGAGAAGCAGCCGAACGTCATCATGCTGACGGCATTCGGTCAGGAAGACGTTACGAAAAAAGCCGTCGATTTAGGCGCGTCCTATTTCATCCTGAAGCCGTTTGATATGGAAAACCTTGTCGGCCATATCCGCCAGGTAAGCGGAAATGTCAGCAGTGTCACACACCGTGCGCCGTCTGCGCAAAGCAGCATTATCCGCAGCCAGCCTGAGCCGAAGCGGAAAAATCTCGATGCCAGCATTACAAGCATTATCCATGAGATCGGTGTGCCTGCCCATATCAAAGGCTATCTTTATTTGCGTGAAGCCATTTCCATGGTGTATAACGATATTGAACTCCTCGGCAGCATCACAAAAGTCCTTTATCCCGACATCGCCAAAAAATTCAACACGACTGCAAGCCGTGTAGAACGGGCCATCCGCCACGCCATTGAAGTCGCATGGAGCAGGGGAAATATTGATTCCATTTCTTCACTGTTCGGATATACGGTCAGCATGACAAAAGCAAAACCAACCAACTCGGAATTCATCGCGATGGTTGCTGACAAGCTGAGATTGGAGCATAAAGCTTCGTAACGCAAGCTTTTGGCTAGATGTCTTTTTCGCGCCTTCTATTCCGTGCATGAACGCGGAAGAGAAGGCGTTTTGAAATTTTGCTGGCGAAAACAATGGAAATCACTCACGTCGGTACTTGTTCTATACATAAATGCGGGATCTATGCCGTCTACACGTATAATACCGGAGCTGATATTTTAATGATTTTGCCGTCTCTGAAATAAAAGCGGGGGACGCGGCGGCTTAACACAGCTAAGACTTCGTAGCTGATCGTACCGAGCATTTCGGCAATTTCATCAACGGAAATCTCGGCTCCTTGTTGTTTACCGTAGATGACGACTTCTTCTCCTTGTTTGCCCTCATTCTCACCTAAACTGACCATGATCATATCCATTGTCACTCTCCCCGCCACCGGCACCCGTCTGCCGCGGTGAAGAATAAACCCGCGGTTGGACAGGGCGCGGGAGTAACCGTCACCATAGCCGATTGGAATCGTCGCGATGATTTCACCCGGTTCGGCGATATATGTGGCGCCATAACTGACGGTCCGGGGATCTGTCACCATAGCTTTCACATAAGCGATACGCGCCTTTAAACTTAGTGCGGGTGTGAGATCCACGAGGTTCAGTTCCTTTATCGAGGCGGACGGATATAAACCATATAACCCAATGCCTAAACGGATCATGTCGGCGCTGAATTCCGGGAATGCGATAGCGGCGGCTGTATTGCACATATGCACGGTAGGCAGCGTAATGTCTTGATTTTTTAAAAAGCGGAGAAAGCTGATAAACTTTTCGTGCTGCAGCATCGTCAGCTCAGTGTCCGGTTCATCCGCTGTTGAAAAATGTGTAAAGATGCCATCCCATGACAGATATGTACTCGACTTGAGCGCTTTCACCACTGCTAAAAGATCTTCTTCCGTACGCACACCCAGCCGGCCCATTCCCGTATCCACATTGATATGAATGGACAGCCGTTTCGAATCTGCTTCTTTTTCCAATATCCGATTCGCTTTTTTGATCCAGCTGACTTGAAACGCTGATAATGTTATGTTCCAAACGGCAGATTTTTTCACACAGCTGAGAGCTGTGAAGCCGAGCACAAGAATAGGTGCCGTAATTCCCGCTCTCCGTAACACAATTCCCTCTTCGACGCTGGCGACAGCGAGCTCGCTCGCCCCGCTTTCCAGTGCCTGCCGCGCTACTTCCACAGAGCCGTGGCCATAAGCGTTCGCTTTTACGACGGCCATAATTTTAGACGTATTCGGAATATGGCGGCGGATCGCCCGTACGTTCTTTTTTATCGCATCAAGGTCAACTTCAATCCAAACTTCCCGGCAAAGTTTTTTCATCACGATTCCTTCTTTCCTTAATGAGTTTCAGTACTCATGCTTTCAATCTGCATTCTATTCACCTTGAACTGAAATCATTCAAAACAAGGGAAGGTGATCGCTGATGTTTAAAAATCAAGTTTTTGGGAAATCAGTGTGTCTGCTTTATTTATGCTGAAAGGGCTGCATGGCAGCCCTTAAATTGACTTTACAATATTCTGATCTGAAAATTGATGTTCAAACATTTTGGACTGGCTTACAGCATTGTTTTGAATGACAATGCCGATATTTCCCCCTCCGGCACCGAAAACAGTTTTTGATGCAGTCAGCGGACTGATGGATATGGCGCCGCCAACATTGACAACTCCGTTTCCTGATACGTTGTTTATCGTAATCGGGCAACCGCTCATTCTATTTTTTCTCCTTTCTCTCACAGTCTACTAACTATATGTACGCTGTGATATGGAATAAGATTAAACAAAACGGCAAAAAGAATCCGGCTGCTGCCAGCCGGAAAGGGAGGGAAATACGGATGTCATAGTGTTTTCGTTACATTTTGATCAGAGTATTGAGAGCTTGAAGATTGAGATGTACTGGATTGATTCATTTGCAGGACCATCCCTGTATTTCCCCCACCTGAGCCGTAGACGGTTTTTGATACGGTTAAAGGACTTATCGAAAACGCACCGCCGACATTGACAACCCCGTTTCCGGAAAGACTGTTAATCGTAATAGGAAAACCAGCCATCATATACGGTCTCCTTTCTATTAATCTATTTACTATATGTACGCTGTGTGTTAGAAATAGGAGTAAACAAAGCGGTAAAAACTTGTAAATCAAAAAAAACTGCCGGACATCCGGCAGTTTTTTTAGTCTACTTTTCAAACGGCACCCAGCCGCCTGTATTCTGAATCATTTCCCATAACGGTTCAGGAAGTCGGTATTTCTCAATTTCAGATGCTTGAATGGCTTTTTCGATTTCCTGTTCGCGGCCTTCTTTGACCAGCACCGCCCATTCGGGGTTAATCAAAATGACACGTCCCAGAGCCACCAGCGGAATTCCGCTTTCTAATACAGCAAGTGCTTCGTCCGCGGTATAGATGGAACCGACGGCCATCAGCGGCACTTTATGGCCGACGCGTTCGTTTAATAAATCCATCCGCGTCCGTGAAGAATCCGCCCCGCGGCGGGCTTTGGAGTTGACATCCATCAGTGAAATATGCAGATAATCCAAGTTCTCTTCCGCAAGCGCGTCGGCGAACATGAATGTTTCTTTCATTGTAAGCCCCGGTGTTTCCGGCTCTTCCGGTGACAGGCGGTAGCCGAGAACGAATGGATTTTCAGCGTGTGTATCAATTGCCTGTTTGACAGCGTCAACGACTGCAAGCGGGAACGCAAGGCGCTTTTCATCGCTTCCGCCCCAGCGGTCTGTGCGCCGGTTTGTTTTCGGTGAATAAAATTGGTGAATCAGGTATCCGTTTGCCCCGTGAATTTCAACACCGTCAAAGCCGGCTTCAATCGCTCTGCGTGTCGCTTCGCCGAATGCTTTCACGATGTGCTCAATTTCTTGTTCGGTGAGAGCCCGGGACGTTTGTCTCCCGTCTTCTTCTGAGCCGCTCGGACTGACGACGTCGTTGTTTGGCACGAGTTCAGGAGGGCATTCCAATCCTCCGTGGTGAATCTGCACAACGGCTTTCGCTCCTTGAGACTGGATCGCCTGAGCGAGTTTTTTCAAGCCGGGAATGTGAGAATCATCATAGATGCCGGGCTGGCCTGGAAACGCTTTGCCGTCCGGCGTTACGTTTGCACATGCCGTAATGACCATGCCCATTTCTTTTGAACGGGGAGTAATGTAGCTTAATTCACGGTCGGAAATTGTTCCGTCATCATTTGATGAATAGTGTGTCATCGGTGCGACTGAAATACGGTTTGGTATGGTGACGCCGCTTTCGAACGTAAAAGGTTCAAACAGCGGTTTATAAGTTTGCTTCATCATTTCGCCTTCTTCCTTAGGAGTTTAACTCGTCCGTATTCTAGCTTATGTTTTAATTGTGTGCAATTATTTTGCTTGTTCTTCTTCCTGAGGTTATGACCGGCTGAACCATTTAAACGAATGAAACGGTTTTCTCCGTTCCTTTTCAGGATCTTTATATCCTCCTGAAATTTGATGGCCGATCGAGCTGAATATGACAGCGGCGGCGAAGAGGAGAATGATTTTTTTCATATACATATCTTCTTTCTTATCTTTTACAAGGTTATTTATAAGCATACGCTTGTGCGAAAAAACCGTCAATTTGTTTTTATTTATTCTTTTTTCCACTTTCCTGCGGCGAATATCGTTCCGATCTGAATCACAACACTTAACAGAGCGCACACTGCCACAACTGTGTTGCTGTCCATAGAAGACACCCTCCTTTTTGTTAGGTTGATGTATCATATGACAGCTGTCTCTGTTTTGACAAAACCGTAATGCGGTGTTTCATATTTTTCAACACAAAAAGGGCGCTTTTTTAAGCGCCTTTACTTTTTTTTCAGCCGATTCAAAGCGATTTGAACGGCGATGGCGTCATCCAGGTAGCCGATCGGAAACATGTAATCCGGAATGACGTCGGTCGCTAAAATATAATACAGCAGCGCGCTCCCGAGAATCGCGCGGTCTTCAGCCGGTGTTGATTCATCCATATACTGATGATGCATGTTTTTCAAATGATCAATAAAAGGGCCGACGCTTTCTTCATTGTCCATTTTCTTTTGAAACTCATCGCAAATCAGGCGATGGCCCTGCTGGGTTTTGGCATATTGTTCATATCTGGTCAGTTCGCGCTCAATTTGCTCCCGGGAAAAAGGCTGATCAAACATCTCGGCCATATTCAGCATATCCTGAATCGCGTGCATCGGGTCTTGCGGCGCAGCTTCTTTTTCATGGCCGATGTCTATGCCTGACGCCTCAAGCAATTCCTCCAGCGGGGTGCGGAGATGTTTTGAAAATTCCTGAAGATGCTTTAAATTGGCCTTCTGCTTGCCGTTTATAATCCGGGAGATGGTGGCCGTATCAATGTTTGTTAAGGCGCCGAGTTTTCTCATGGAGAGCGAGTGCTTATCAAGCAGTGATTTTAAAAGGGGCCCCAGTGTCGTATTTTTATTTTCTGTCAAGGGTGTCACCTCGTTTCCGCCGGAATGATGATCATTAATCAATAATTTTTGCAGAAAAGGTACCTTTTCTGTGCTGCTGAATAGGATAGTGTAGATTCAACGGCACAACATGTTGAAAAGACATCAAAGAATGGAGAGAAACGAACATGGCTTGGTTATTGATTTTAGGTTTGGCAGTGTCCTCGAGCATTGATAATTTAGGAGTGGGGATGTCATACGGCATCAGAAAAATCAAAATATCGCATGCGTCAAATATGATGATCGCTTTTATCTGTTTTGTATTCAGTTATATCGGAATTTATTTCGGCAAATGGATTTCAGCCGTTTTACCGGGCTTTCTTCCTGTATTACTGGCGGCGTTTATTTTATCTGTCATCGGTATCCGCATCATTCTGCTGGCTGTGCCGAGAAAAACAGCGCGTGTTGGCGCGTCAGGAAAAAAAGGCCGTTTTGCCGGTCTGCTGCAAAATCCGGAGGCAGCGGATGCCGACGGTTCGGGAGAAATCGGTATATTGGAATCCATGGTTCTCGGGGTGGCCGTATCCGCAAATGCGCTGACCAACGGATTAAGCGCGGGGTTGATCGGGCTTTCTCCCGCTGCCATTTCCATCACTGCGGCGGTCGGAAGCTTTCTGACCATATGGATCGGCTGCTCGCTTGGAAAAAAAGCCGCGTCACTGCGCATCGGTTCTTTTCACGTCGGACAGTTCAGCACGGTGCTGAGCGGAGTGATTATTCTCATCATTGCCGCCAATACGCTGCTCTTTTAAGTTGTCCCGTTCATTTTATGAAAAGCTCAAAATAAATATGAATGTTTCTATTCGGGAGAGCGCATGACGCGGCTCTCTTTTTTTGCCGATCTGATATTTTTTCAAAATGAACAGAAAGTCGTCCGTTTCCGTTAAATTCTGCATATTCGGCCTTCAGACAGAACCTTTTTCATAGACTGATCAGCTTGTTTTCTTTCTAAGTTCAGGTAAACAGCAGGTCAGATAGCCTTCATTCCAAATATGGAAAAGCACTGGAGGAATGGAGGCTCCCTTTACAAATCGGTCATTCTGTTCAAAGATAAAGCCGAATGAGAAAACGTGAGGTGATCTGTGTGAAGTCTGTCATACTTCTGATCTTCACCGCATGGCTGTTATCAGGATGCGAGTATACCGCGGAGGCTGATGCGGCGCCGTCATTTACACAGGAAGGAACATTTATAAAAGCGGCCGGAAACGATACGATCGCGGTCGAAATTGACGGAGAAAGGCAAGAGGTGAAGGTGCCTTTCGCTAAGCGGTTTGAATGTCAGTCTCTGCCTGAACATACGGCGGTGCAAATCACCTATAAAAAAGAGAGCAACGGACAATTACGGCTTGAGGAACTGAAAAAAGAAACAGATATGTGAAAACGGGGAGGAAAAAACGTGGGTTTACTGACAAAAAGCGCTGCTGCCTTCGGTGCCGCTCTGCTTCTGCTTGCGCCGTCTGCTTATGCAGCTGAACCTTTGCAAGGGAAAACCATTTATATCGATGCCGGACATGGCGGAGAAGACAGCGGGGCCGGCGGAAATGGACTGCTTGAGAAAAACATCAATTTAGCGGTGTCAAACAAGGTGATCGACAAATTGGAGACAGAAGGCGCAAAACCTGTTGCTTCAAGGACTGACGATACTTTTTTACGTTTGGACGAGCGGGTGGCGAAAGCAAGCGCCAGCCAATCCGATTTATTCGTCAGCCTCCATACGAATTCAGCCGTCTCAACGGCATCGGGCACGGAAACGTATTTTAATTCGACATATGAAGGAGCAGACAGCGAAAGGCTTGCTTCCGACATCCAGCAGCAGCTTGTCACGTCTTTAGGGATGAAGGACAGAGGCGTAAAAGAAGCTCCTTTTTATGTCATTACATATTCAAAGATGCCGAGTGTGCTGGCTGAATTAGGTTTTATCACAAATCCTCAAGATGCGGACAAGCTGAAAAGCGATAACGGACAAGAGCACGCCGCGGACGCCGTTGTAAAGGGAATCGAAACCTATTACAGCGGACGGTAATTATAAAATATGTGTAAATAGCGCCCTCCTTATGTGCATAACGATTATAATAGAGAAAACCGATGACAAACACCTGAGGTGACACATATGACGAATATTTTTGCCCACCGGGGGGCGTCGGGCGACTGCCCTGAAAATACGATGCCCGCGTTCAAAAAAGCGATTGAGGACGGGGCTGACGGAATCGAACTTGATGTACAGATGACAAAAGACGGCCGGATCGTGGTCATTCACGATGAAACCCTCGACCGCACGACGTCTTTGAAAGGATTTGTGAAAGATACGGCGTATGACAAAATCAGAACCGCCGATGCCGCCGGAAAATGGAAAGATGCTTTTAAAGGTGTCAGAATTCCGCTTTTGTCAGATGTGCTGCGTTTTGCGGAACGTGCTGATTTTCTGATAAACATTGAGCTGAAAAACAGTGTATTCCGTTACGAAGGAATGGAAGAAGAAGTGATTAAAAAAGTCAGATATTACGGACTGGAAAAGCGCGTTATTTTTTCTTCATTTAATCATGAGAGTCTCGCGGTTTGCCACGCCCTGGCGCCTGAAATTGAACGGGCGGTGCTGACAATGGATGTGCTGTACCGGCCTGAACGGTATCTTGCCGCCATTCCCGCTTCGGGTTATCATCCGAAGCTCGGTACGCCGGCGGTGAGCGCTGAAGTGATCAAACATCTTGCAAAACACCAAGCGGCGCTCCGTCCGTTCACCGTCAATCGTCCTGAGGATATGAAGCAGCTGATGAAAGCGGGAGCAGACGCAATTTTTACCGATTATCCAAAGCTGGCTGTTTCTATAAAAGAAGAATGCCGCAGCTGAGAAGACTGTTCAGACAGTCTTCTTTTTTTATGGGCGGGAAAAAGGCGGTGCACTCATAACTCGGTCAGCCGGTTCATATATTGTAACAGGGCGTTTTGTGTAAGCGTTATCTTTTATCTTATTGAAAGTGAGGCAAAATTGTGGGAAAAACGGTTATCGTCAGTGCGGCAAGAACGCCGTTCGGAAAATTTGGCGGCGCATTAAAAGAGGTAAAGGCGGCCGAGCTTGGCGGCATCGCCATAAAAGAAGCAATCAAGCGCGCCGCTATCAGTGAAAGCGAAGCGGAAGGAGCGGTGATGGGAATGGTCGTCCAGGCGGGTGCCGGGCAGATTCCGGCACGGCAGGCTGCAAGATATGCCGGGCTTCCGTGGTCCGTTCCGGCTGAAACCATTAATAAGGTCTGTGCATCAGGGCTCAGGGCCGTTACCATCTGTGATCAAATGATCCGGGCGAAAGATGCGGACGTGCTGATTGCAGGCGGAATGGAAAGCATGAGCAACATTCCGTACGCCATTCCGGCTGGCCGCTGGGGTGTGAGGATGGGGGACGGGGTGTTTCAGGATTTAATGGTTCATGACGGGCTGACCTGTGCGTTCGACCAGGTGCATATGGCTGTCCACGGAAGCACTGCGGCCAAAAAGTACGGCATTTCCCGGGATGAACAGGATCATTACGCTCTTTTGAGCCAGCAACGCGCGGCTGAGGCGGCCGAGGCGGGCAAATTGCGTGAAGAAATTGTCCCCGTCACCTGGACCGGCAAAAAGGGCAAACAGCATACCGTTGAAGCGGATGAGGGGCTGCGCCCTGATACGAGCCTTGAGCAGCTTGCAGCGCTCAAGCCAATTTTTACAGCCGACGGAACGGTTACAGCCGGAAACGCTCCCGGTGTAAATGACGGGGCCGGAGCATTTGTGCTGATGTCAGAGGAAAAAGCCGCAAAGCAGCATGTCAGGCCGCTCGCAGCGATACTTGGCTTTGCGTCAGTCGGATTGGAAGCGTGCGAGCTGGCAAGCGCGCCGGGAGAGGCCATCAGCCGGCTCTTGACAAAAACCGGACTGTCCGTTGACGATATTGATTTGTTTGAAGTAAATGAAGCATTTGCGTCCGTCGTGCTGGTGAGTGAAAAAATAGCCGGGTTCAGCCGGGAAAAAGTGAATGTAAACGGAGGGGCAATCGCGTTCGGCCACCCGATCGGCGCAAGCGGAGCGAGAATCATCATGAGTTTAATATACGAATTAAAGCGTCGCGGAGGAGGTTTAGGCATAGCGGCTATATGCAGCGGAGCGGCTCAAGGAGATGCCGTCCTGCTTGAGGTGTACTGATCAAAGGAGGGAGCGCCGGATGAAGATGAAAACAATCATGGTCGCAGGTGCGGGTCAGATGGGAGCAGGCATCGCGCAGACGGCTGCAGAAGCCGGGTTTGCCGTCAAGTTATACGATTGGGAGCCGGAAACGGTAACAAAAGGTCTTCACCGCATAAAGACAAACCTGGAGAAAGAGCAGGCAAAAGGACGGAAGTCACGGCAGGAGACAGATGCCGTTTTCAGCCGTATTTCCCCGGCAGAGCTCACAGAAGCGGGAGATGCTGATTTTGTAATTGAAGCCATTGCAGAAAACAAAAAAGCAAAAGCAGAATTGTTTGACACACTAGATAAAATCTGTCCCCCTCATGCCGTATTGGCAAGCAATACGTCTTCTCTTCCCATTACGGAGCTTGCCGCGGCCACAAAAAGGCCTGAAAAAGTAATCGGCATGCATTTTATGAATCCGGTTCCTGTCATGGAGCTTGTCGAAGTCATCAGAGGACTCGCCACATCGGAAGAAACGGCGGAAACAGTAAAGAAGCTTGCCGTCCGGATGAATAAAACCCCAGTCGAAGTCAATGACTTCCCGGGCTTTATATCTAATCGCATATTAATGCCGATGATTAACGAAGCCGTTTATTGCCTTTACGAAGGAGCAGCTTCAAAGGAAGCGATTGATGAGGTGATGAAGCTCGGCATGCGGCATCCGATGGGTCCTTTAACATTAGCTGACTTCATCGGGCTGGATACGTGCCTTTCCATTATGGAGGTTCTCTATGCGGGGCTCGGAGATCCGAAATACCGCCCATGCCCTCTGCTCAGAAAATATGTCAGCGCCGGCTGGCTCGGCAAAAAAAGCGGGCGCGGTTTTTATGAGTACGGCAGATGACGTAAAGATCATGAGGGGAGACGGCAGCCATGCATTTTACAGAAGAGCACATCATGATGAGAAAAATGGTGCGTGATTTTGCCCGCAAGGAAATCGCGCCGGTGGTTGAGTTCATGGAATCAACAGATGAATTTCCGGAGCGGCTGATTAAAAAAATGGGCGAAGCGGGATTGATGGGCATTCCCGTCCCGGAAGCTTACGGCGGGGCGGGTGCTGATACAACATCTTACATTTTAGCGATTCATGAAATATCAAAAGTCAGCGCGGCCGTCGGCGTCATTTTGTCCGTCCACACATCGGTAGGGACAATCCCGATTTTGCATTTCGGGACAGAAGCCCAAAAACAAACGTATATTCCGAAGCTGGCAGCGGGCGAATATATTGGGGCTTTTGCGCTTACTGAGCCTCAATCCGGATCTGATGCGGGGAGCCTGAAAACAAGAGCCGTGCGAAAAGGCGATTCATATATTCTGAACGGTTCAAAAATCTTTATTACAAACGGCGGAGCGGCAGATCTGTATCTGACATTCGCCATAACCGATCCAGGTAAGGGGAGAAAGGGAATTTCCGCGTTTATCATTGAGAAAAACACACCCGGTTTTTCTGTCGGAAAAAAAGAAAAAAAGCTCGGACTGTTAGGTTCCAATACTGTCGAATTGCAGTTTGACCAAGCGGAAATTCCGATTGAAAACCGGCTCGGCGAAGAGGGCGAGGGCTTTTCAATCGCCATGAAAAACCTTGACGTCGGACGGATCGGCATAGCGGCTCAGGCGCTCGGGATTATCGAAGCGGCGCTCGGCTGCTCGGTGGAGTACGCCAAAACCCGCAGCCAGTTCGGCAGACCCATCGCTTCGAATCAGGCCGTTTCATTTAAATTATCTGACATGGCGACGAATGCGGAAGCTGCCAAATTATTGGTCTATCATGCCGCTGATCTGTATCAGCGAGGGCTTCCGTGCGGAAAAGAAGCATCTATGGCGAAGCAATTCGCGTCCGATGCGGCGATGAAAGCGGCGGTGGAGGCTGTGCAGATTCACGGCGGCTACGGCTATATGAAAGAGTATCCCGCGGAGCGTTTATTTCGGGATGCGAAAGTCACGCAAATCTATGAAGGAACCAATGAGATTCAAAGGCTGATTATTTCTAAGTATCTTCTTCAATAAAAAGTGCGCAAAGGAGCGAAACCATGGAATCTTATTCTCCCGGTTTAGATGGCGTCATTGCGGTGGAAACGGGGATTTCTTTCCTGGATACACAGCAGGGCAGTATTTTAATCAAAGGCCACGATCTGATTGAGCTTTCTAAAACGGCCGGCTATATGGACATTGTTCATCTCTTATTGGAAGACAGACTTCCTGATGTGAAAGAGAAGGCGGCGCTTGAAGAAGACGTTCGGCGCGGCGGACACCTTCCCGAGGAAATCTTGCACATATGCCGTCTGCTGCCCGAACATACTCACCCGATGGACGGATTGAGGACGGGTTTGTCTGCGCTTGGAGGCTTTGACAAGGACATCGATGACCGTTCATCTTCCGTAAATCAGCACCGCGTACGCGGACTGATAGGCAAAATGCCGAATCTGACGGTCAACAGCTATCGAGTCATCAACGGGCTGGAGCCTTTGGCGCCGGTCGGAACCTTATCATACAGCGCAAACTTTTTATATATGATTACCGGAAAAACGCCGTCATCTTTGGAAGAAGAAATCTTCGACCGGTCGCTTCTTTTATACAGTGAGCATGAATTGCCGAACTCAACGTTTACGGCCCGTGTCATCGCTTCGACGCAATCGGATATTTACGGCGCGCTGACCGGAGCCGTCGCCTCGCTTAAGGGAAATCTTCACGGCGGAGCGAACGAAGCGGTTATGTACATGCTTGAAGAAGCGAAGGATACAGACGGGTTTACACAATTATTAACTCAAAAACTCGCAAACAAAGAAAAAATCATGGGCTTCGGCCACCGTGTCTACATGAAAAAAATGGACCCGAGGGCGCTCATGATGAAAGAAGCGTTAAAAAAGCTGTCTGATCTTTCAGGTGATTTCCGTCTTTATCATATGTGTGAAGCCGGCGAAACCGTCATGCGGGAGAAAAAAGGCCTTTATCCGAATTTAGATTACTACGCAGCGCCGGTCTATTACATGCTCGGCATCCCGATACCGCTGTACACGCCTATATTCTTCAGCGCACGGACGGTCGGATTATGCGCCCACGTCATTGAACAGCACAGCCGAAATCGGCTTTTCCGCCCGCGTGTCCGCTATACCGGAGCGCGCCTGTAAACAGATGAGAAAGGAAGATGAAAACATGACAGAACCCCGCCGAATGGACGCTGTAATCGAAGAGATTTCTGACTACGTGCTCCATCAGGAGATTGACAGTTCAGAAGCTTTTACTACGGCAGGACATGTGCTTCTTGATACGATAGGCTGCGGAATTTTGGCGCTCAGCTATCCCGAATGTACAAAGCTGCTCGGCCCGATTGTCCCGGGAACCTCCGTGCCCAACGGCAGCAGAGTCCCGGGCACGCCTTTTGTTTTAGACCCGGTCACGGCTGCTTTTAATATCGGCTGTATCAACAGGTGGCTCGATTATAATGATACGTGGCTTGCGGCGGAATGGGGTCATCCGTCTGACAATCTCGGAGGCATATTGGCTTGTGCGGATTATCTATCCAGAGTGCGGATTTCAGAAGGGAAAGAACCGCTTACCGTGCGCGATGTGCTTTGCGCAATGATCAAAGCGCACGAAATTCAAGGAATTCTCGCTTTGGAAAACAGCTTAAACAGAGTGGGGCTTGACCATGTGCTGTTTGTGAAAGTGGCGACTGCGGCTGTTTGCGCGCAAATGCTGGGCGGCTCAAAAGAGGAAATCAATAACGCCGTATCTCATGCCTGGATTGATAATTCAAGCCTCAGAACGTACCGTCATGCGCCGAATACCGGATCACGCAAATCATGGGCGGCCGGCGACGCGACGAGCAGAGGGGTATATTTGGCCCTTATGGCGCACAAAGGTGAAATGGGGTACCCGACGGCTCTGACCGCATCTGGGTGGGGATTTCAAGACGTATTGTTTAACCGGCAGGAAATGAAGCTTGCCCGCCCGCTTGGGTCTTATGTGATGGAGAATGTTCTGTTTAAAGTATCCTACCCGGCTGAATTCCATGCCCAGACAGCGGCGGAATGCGCGGTCCGGCTTCATCCGGAGGTGAAAGACCGCATCGAAGACATTGACAGGATCACGATTATGACGCATGAGTCGGCAATCCGGATTATCGATAAAAAAGGGCCGCTTCACAATCCGGCTGACCGGGATCACTGCCTCCAGTACATTACGGCAATCGGGCTGCTTTTCGGAGATATCACGGCCGATCATTATGAAGAGGAAACGGCGTCTGACCCGCGAATTGATACATTGCGGAGCAAAATGGAGGTGACGGAACACAAAGCGTACTCAAAAGATTACTTAGACCCGAATAAGCGATCCATATCAAATGCCGTACAGGTGCATTTTACAGACGGCACGGCTACGGGACGGATTGAATGTGAATACCCGCTCGGGCACCGGTTCCGCAGAAAAGAAGCCGTTCCGAAGATTCTTGCCAAGTTTTCAGCAAACATCAGCACTCATTTTTCATTGAAGCAGCAGCGTAAAATCAAAGAGGCCTGCGAACATAGCGGCCGAATGCAGAAGCTCAGCGTTAGTGAATTTATGGACTTATTTCTCGTATAAAATAGGAGGGTGACAAACATGACGTGGATCGTCAGCAAGCAGTCGTCTCAAGAGGAGCTTGCAGAGCGGTTCCGTACGCTGATGGCAGCGCCGGATCTATTGCAGATCCCCGGCGCTCACGATGCGATGGCCGCTCTTATCGCCAAGAAAACGGGGTTTTCGGCTCTTTATTTATCAGGCGCGGCTTACACGGCGAGCAGAGGGCTTCCTGATTTAGGGATCATCACGTCGGCGGAAATGGCTGAACGGGTTAAAGATCTGGTCCGCTCGTCTGATCTGCCCGTCCTTGTCGATATTGACACGGGTTTCGGAGGAGTGCTGAATGCCGCCCGGACGGCGAAAGAAATGTATGAAGCGCGCGCGGCCGCCGTCCAGATGGAGGATCAGCGCCTGCCGAAAAAATGCGGACATCTGAATGGGAAGCAGCTCGTGCCGATTGAAGAAATGGCGCAAAAAATCCAAGCGGTCAAGCGGGCCGCGCCGACTCTTCTTGTTGTTGCGAGAACAGACGCCAGACAGCAGGAAGGATTGGAGGGGGCATTAAAAAGGGCGTCCGCTTATATAAAAGCGGGTGCTGACGCTGTTTTTCCGGAAGCGCTCCAATCCGAAAGTGAATTCAGAGCGTTTTCCAAACAAATCAGTGTGCCGATTCTCGCAAACATGACTGAATTCGGAAAAACGCCGTATTACAGTGCTGATGAATTTTCCGATATGGGCTGTCAGATGGTCATTTACCCGGTCACGTCACTCAGAACGGCGGCCAAGGCTTTTGAGCGTATTTTCCGCCTTCTGAAAGAAGAAGGCTCGCAAAAAGAGGGGCTTTCGGATATGCAGACGAGAAAAGAACTATATGAAACGATCGCTTACGATGACTATGAAGAACTGGATCAATCCATTGCCAAAACGATACTGCCGGACGACTGAAAAAGCCCTTTTTTTTGCAAGGGCTTTTTTTACAGCTTTTTTTTCCTGAACCGCGGGCTGACTTGATTGCGTTTCCGATCTCTGTACAGAATAAACCCGGCCAGAACATAAAGGCCGAACAAAAAAAACGCCAATCCGGCCGCCCCCTGAAGAAAAAGGGACGGAAACGGGGAAAACGCATGCCCGAATAATGCATCTCTCATCAGCTTAATGCCGAGCGCCGCGACAGCGCCGGGGAGGACCAGAATCAAAAGCGCAACAAGCCGGCTCATATTCAGAAAACCCCTTTACGATATGTTTTCCTTTATTGTCCAATCGAAAAAATATTTTGTCAAGAGATCAAAACGTGGTAACATAGGGGTTGTGCAAATTATTGCAACGGGAAATACAGGTGTGCAAATTTTTTCATATAAAGGGGTATCGGGATGCAGAAGGTGCTGATTATAGGTGCTGGTAAAGGAGGCACGGCGCTCCTACAGATTTTGATGAAAACAAAGCTGATCCGGATTATTGCGGTGGTTGATCAAGATCCGGAGGCGCAAGGGCTGCAAGAAGCCCGGAAATATGGAATTGCAACCTCATCAGATTGGAAACCCTACATAACTGAAGATATAGATATTATCATCCATACAACAGGCGATAAAGCGGTCATGGATGAGCTGCTCCATGAGAAAAAAGAACAAACCATCGTCATGCCGGGAAAATTGGCGTACATGGTGTTTCAGCTGATGGAGGAAAAACAGCAGCTTATCCAAATGCTGAAGTCGCAGACGTATAAGCATGACCGGATTTTTAATTCAACGCACGACGGCATGATTTTTATAGACGTCAACGAAACGATCATTTTATTTAATCAGATGGCAGAAAAAATGGTCGGCCAAAAACGGGAGGATGTCATCGGCCGCCAAATTAAAGATGTAGTGCCGAACACAAAGCTGCCGCGGATTCTGGAAACGAGAGAGCCGGAATATAACCAGAAGCAGCTTCTCGGAAAGCACCTGCAGATTGTCACGACAAGACTGCCGATCATTGATGAAGGCGGAAAACTTCTCGGCGCGTTATGCGTGTTTAAAGATATCACCGACGCAGTTGAACTGGCGGAAGAGGTCACGAACTTAAAACAAATCCGCACCATGCTTGAAGCGATTATACAATCATCAGACGAGGCCATTTCTGTCGTTGATGAAAACGGCATCGGAATGTTAATCAACAAAGCGTATACAAAAATGACCGGGCTGTCAGAAAGCGAAGTCATCGGAAAACCCGCTTCCACCGATATCTCAGAAGGGGAGAGCATGCACCTGAAAGTATTGGGGACAAGGCGGCCCGTGCGGGGTGTGAGAATGAAGGTCGGCCCCAATAAAAAGGATGTTATCGTAAATGTTGCCCCCGTTATTGTGGACGGTATTTTAAAAGGCAGCGTCGGCGTCATCCACGACGTGTCAGAAATTAAAACGCTGACTGCTGAGCTGAATCGGGCGCGCCAGATCATCCGCACGCTTGAAGCGAAATACACGTTTGACGACATTATCGGCACGAGTGAACAAATGCTGGTCGCCCTTGAACAGGCGAAGCTCGGGGCGAAAACGCCGGCGACGATTCTGCTGCGGGGAGAATCCGGCACAGGAAAAGAACTTTTCGCCCACGCCATCCATAATGAAAGCGACCGAAAATACAATAAGTTCATCCGGGTCAATTGTGCGGCCTTGTCTGAATCACTGCTAGAATCCGAGCTTTTCGGCTATGAGGAAGGCGCGTTTACGGGCGCGAGGCGCGGGGGCAAAAAAGGACTTTTTGAGGAAGCAAATAACGGCAGCATTTTCTTAGATGAAATCGGAGAGCTGACCCAAAGCACCCAGGCAAAGCTGCTCAGAGTTCTGCAGGAAAAAGAAATTATCAGAGTCGGCGGCGCTAAAGCGATTTCTGTCAATGTCAGAATTATCGCAGCGACAAACGTCAACATCGAAAAGGCCATGGCGGAAGGCGCGTTCCGTGAAGACCTGTATTACCGGATTAACCGCTATCCGATCTCAATCCCGCCGCTTCGGCAGCGCAAAGAAGATATTGAAGCGCTGAGCATTCGGCTCATTGAAAAAATCAATCAGGATTACGGCCGCAATGTAAAGGGGCTTACGCCGAACGCGCTGCGAGCTTTAACAGCCTACAGCTGGCCGGGAAACGTCCGGGAGCTTGAAAATGTTCTCGGACGGGCAATGATATTTTTAGAGCCGCACATGGAACGGATCGAACAGCAGCATCTGCCTGTTTTTGAATCAGAGCTGAATGAAAAAAACGGCACCCAAAGTGATTTTCCGGATGTGGAAGGGGAAAAGCTGTCTCAGGCTGTTGAAAAATTTGAAGCGCACGTCATTCAAAAAACGCTTGAAAAGCATAAATTCAACCGAACCAAAACGGCAAAAGCGCTTGGTGTCAGTATTCGGAATCTGTACTACAAAATGGACAAGTACGGCCTTGCAAATGACGGCATGCAATAAATTGCAGAGAAAGCGCAAACAGCTGCATGTTTTCTTGAAGAAAGCCGGAATAAACCCTCCCGCATATTTGGCACGGAACTTGCATTGTTAAAAGCGGATTCGCACAAGGAAGGTGGTACAAAATGAAGCTGAGAGACCTAGTTGAAAAAGCCGCGGCAAAAAACGCAAAAACCATTGCAGTGGCCCACGCAGCAGATAAAGAAGTGATCCAGGCCGTCAAAATGGCGGCAGAACACTTGTCGGCACGATTTTTACTGACGGATGACAGCGGAAAGCTGAAAGAGCTTCTGGCAAATGAGCCGAAGTTCAATGCTGAAATCATCCACGCCGATTCACCCGAAGAATCTGCGGCAAAAGCAGTGCGCGCAGTGCGTGAACAAGAGGCGGACGTTTTAATGAAAGGGAATCTCCCGAGCTCAACTCTTCTGAAATCGGTTTTAAACCGCCATGAAGGGCTTCGTTCAAAAAGGGTGTTATCACATGTAGCCGTTTTTGAGGTGCCGGACTATGACCGGCTGATGTATGTGACTGATTCAGCGCTGAACATTGCCCCGTCTCTTGAAGAGCTCGGGCATATTCTGCAAAATGCGGTTCATGTCGCACATTCAGTAGGGAACCCTATGCCGAAAGCCGCAGTCCTTGCCGCTATTGAAACGGTTAATCCGAAAATGGAGGCGACCCTTAACGCGGCTGCGATCGTCCAGATGTGCAACAGAGGACAGATTACCGGCTGCATTGCGGACGGACCGCTTGCTTTGGATAATGCCGTATCCCAAGCGGCTGCGCTGCAAAAAGGGATTTCCGGAAGCGTAGCGGGCCAGGCGGATATTCTCTTGGTTCCTTCAATCGAGGCCGGAAATATGCTTTATAAGTCAATGATTTATTTTGCGAAAGCAAATGTTGCTGCCGTCATCGCCGGTGCAAAAGCGCCGATCGCATTAACGAGCAGAGCGGATACCGCAGAAAATAAACTGTATTCAATTGCGCTTGCGATTTGCGCATCACAAGAACAGTAGGAGGAACGAACCTATGGAAATTTTTAAATATATGGAGACTTATGATTACGAACAATTGGTATTCTGCCAAGATGAACAATCCGGATTAAAAGCGATCATCGCGATTCATGATACGACGCTCGGCCCCGCACTCGGCGGAACAAGAATGTGGACATATGACAGTGAAGAAGCGGCGATTGAAGATGCACTAAGACTCGCAAAAGGCATGACTTATAAAAATGCGGCTGCCGGTTTAAACTTAGGCGGCGGGAAAACCGTTATTATCGGAGACCCGCGCAAAGATAAAAATGAAGAAATGTTCCGCGCGTTCGGCCGCTACATCCAAGGCTTAAACGGAAGGTATATTACGGCGGAAGACGTCGGCACCACCGTTGAAGATATGGACATCATTCATGATGAAACAGACTATGTAACCGGAATTTCTCCGGCATTCGGTTCATCAGGAAATCCGTCTCCCGTTACGGCGTACGGCGTCTACAAAGGGATGAAAGCCGCAGCGAAAGCGGCGTTTGGCACTGATTCCCTGGAAGGTAAAACAATTGCCGTGCAAGGCGTGGGAAATGTGGCTTACAATCTATGCCGCCACCTTCACGAAGAAGGCGCTTCTTTAATCGTAACGGATATCAATAAAGAATCTGTTAAACGTGCCGTTGAGGACTTCGGCGCCCGCGCAGTTGATCCCGGCGACATTTACTCACAGGCGTGCGATATTTATGCCCCATGTGCTCTCGGCGCCGTCATTAACGATGACACGATTAAACACCTGAAGGCGAAAGTCATTGCGGGAGCGGCCAATAACCAGCTGAAAGAAACACGCCACGGCGATACCATTCATGAAATGGGAATCGTGTACGCTCCGGATTATGTCATCAATGCAGGCGGCGTCATCAATGTGGCCGATGAGCTTTACGGCTACAATGCTGAGCGGGCTTTGAAAAAGGTTGAAGGCATTTATGCAAATATTGAGCGGGTGCTCGATATTTCCGCGCGTGACGGCATTCCGACATACTTAGCGGCCGACCGTCTGGCTGAGGAACGAATTGAGCGCATGCGCCGTTCAAGAAGCCAGTTTCTGCAAAACGGCCAAAGTATATTAAGCAGACGATAGGAATTTGATCTGGAGGTATGAAAATGTTCGAAAAGGAAAAACGCATTCTCATTCTGAATCCAGGCTCAACATCAACGAAAATCGGTGTCTTTCACAATGAACGCTGTATCTTTGAAAAGACGCTGCGGCATCCCGAAGAAGAGCTGAAAACATTTAACAGCATCATCGACCAATACGAATTTCGAAAAATAAGCATTCTTGAGTCTTTGCACGAACAGGGCATCAACATTTCAAAGTTCGATGCCGTTTGTGCCAGGGGCGGCCTGCTCAGACCGATTGAGGGCGGCACATATGAAGTGAATGACGCCATGATCACTGATTTGAAAAACGGCTACAACGGCCAGCATGCTTCTAATCTGGGCGGAATTATTGCCAGGGAAATAGCTGACGGATTAAATATCCCCGCGTATATCGTCGATCCGGTCGTGGTGGATGAGATGACTCCGCTCGCTAAAGTATCAGGAATGCCTGAAATCAAGCGGAAAAGCATTTTCCATGCTTTGAATCAAAAAGCTGTTGCCCGTCAGGCGGCGGCGTCCCTCGGCAAACGGTATGAACAGATGAAGATGATCGTCACTCATATGGGCGGCGGCACCACAGTCGGTGTCCATGATTGCGGACGGGTGACGGATGTCAACAACGGGCTTCACGGAGAAGGACCCTTCAGCCCGGAGCGCGCGGGAACTGTTCCGGCGGGTGATTTGGTAGAAATGTGTTTTTCCGGCAAGTATTCAAAAGCCGATATGATGAAAAAACTTGTCGGCACGGGCGGACTCTCCGGCTACCTGGGGACAACGGACGCGGTGAAGGTGGAAAAACGCATTCAGGCCGGCGATGAAAACGCGCGTCTCATTTATGACGCCATGGCTTATCAAGTAGCAAAAGAAATCGGGGCGGCAAGCGCCGTTTTAAAAGGAAAAGTAGACATTATCGTCCTGACGGGCGGATTGGCGTACGGGAAAAGTTTTGTATCCGCCATCAAATCGTACATAGATTGGATTTCGGATGTACTGGTGTACCCGGGAGAAAATGAACTGCAATCTCTCGCGCAAGGCGCGCTTCGGGTTTTAGCCGGTGAGGAGCAGTCAAAGCAATATCAGATCGGCGAAGGAGTGAAAACAAATGGCGACTGAGTATGATGTGGTCATTCTGGGCGGCGGCACGGGCGGTTATGTAGCCGCCATCAGAGCGGCCCAGCTCGGCTTAAAAACGGCCGTTGTAGAAAAAGAAAAGCTTGGCGGAACATGCTTGCATAAAGGATGTATCCCGAGTAAAGCGCTGTTAAGAAGCGCGGAAGTGTACCGAACCGCAAAGGAAGCGGCAGCATTCGGCATTGAAACGGAAGGTGTCTCCCTCCGCTTTGACAGCGTGCAAAAACGAAAGCAGGGAATCGTTGACCGGCTGGCCGGCGGTGTCGCCCACTTGATGAAAAAGGGGAAGATTGATGTATTCAACGGGTACGGACGTATGCTCGGCCCTTCCATCTTCTCACCTCTTCCCGGTACGGTTTCCGTCGAATACGCAAATGGTGAAGAAAACGACATGCTGATACCGAAACAATTGATTATCGCAACCGGTTCAAGGCCGAAAATGCTGCCGGGTTTAGAAGCAGACGGTACATATATTCTGACATCAGATGAAGCGTTAGAGCTTGAACGTCTGCCCCAATCCATGATGATCGTCGGCGGCGGTGTCATCGGAATTGAATGGGCATCCATGCTGAACGATTTCGGCGTCAATATCACTGTGATTGAATATGCAGACCGCATTTTGCCGACGGAAGACCGTGATATTTCAAGTGAGATGGAAAAACTGTTAACGAAAAAAGGAATTAAGATCGTGACGGGTGCGAAAGTGCTTCCGGATACATTGGAAAAAGCGGACGGCGTTTCAATTGCCGCTGAAAAGAATGGAAAAAAAGAAACGTATCACGCGGAACAAATGCTTGTTTCCATCGGCCGCCAGCCGAACATTGAAGGGATCGGGCTTGAAAACACGGATATTGAAGCGGAAAACGGTTCTATCATCGTGAACGAAGCCGGACAGACGAAGGAATCGCACATTTATGCGATCGGTGATGTTGTCGGCGGGCTGCAGCTTGCGCATGTGGCCTCCCGTGAGGGCATCATTGCCGTTGAGCATATGGCGGGTCTTAATCCGGCTCCGCTTGATGCCGCTCTTGTGCCGAAATGTATTTATTCAAATCCGGAAGCGGCGAGCGTCGGTCTGACAGAAGAGAAAGCTCTTCGAAAAGGGCATGAACTGAAGATCGGGAAGTTTCCGTTCATGGCGATCGGAAAGGCTCTTGTATACGGAGAAAGCGATGGCTTTGTCAAAATCGTCGCCGATCGGAATACAGATGATATTCTCGGTGTCCATATGATCGGTCCGCACGTCACCGATATGATCTCTGAAGCGGGGCTTGCCAAGGTGCTCGACGCGACGCCTTGGGAAATCGGCCAATCCATACATCCGCATCCGTCGCTGTCAGAAGCGATTGGAGAAGCTGCGTTCGCCGCAGACGGAAACGCGATTCATTTTTAAAAGGAAAGAAGGAGGGGTTTGAATGACTACAAACCGCCATCAAGCATTAGGGCTCTCTGACGAAGAAGCCGTTGAAATGTATAGAACCATGCTGTTAGCCAGAAAAATCGACGAAAGAATGTGGCTCTTAAACCGCTCGGGCAAAATTCCGTTCGTTGTTTCATGTCAAGGACAGGAAGCGGCGCAAGTAGGCGCGGCCTATGCCTTAAACCGTGATACCGACTATGTGCTTCCGTACTACAGAGATATAGGGGTTGTACTTGCATTCGGTATGACTGCAAAGGATTTGATGATGTCGGGTTTTGCGAAAGCAGCTGACCCGAACTCAGGCGGAAGGCAGATGCCGGGCCACTTCGGGCAAAAGGAAAACAGAATCGTAACGGGCTCATCCCCTGTTACGACGCAGGTTCCTCATGCAGTCGGAATCGCGCTTGCGGGACGCATGGATAAAAAGGATATCGTCTCTTTCGTTACCTTTGGAGAAGGATCTTCCAACCAGGGGGATTTTCACGAAGGGGCAAACTTTGCCGCCGTGTATAAACTGCCGGTCATTTTCATGTGTGAAAACAATAAGTATGCTATTTCTGTCCCGTATGACAGACAGGTGGCGTGCGAGAAAATATCCGACCGGGCGGCAGGCTACGGCATGCCGGGAGTCACTGTTGACGGAAACGACCTGCTGGAAGTTTACCGGGTCGTAAAAGAAGCGCGCGAACGGGCGTCTAAAGGCGAAGGCCCTACATTAATAGAAACGGTTTCCTACCGTTTGACGCCGCATTCCAGTGATGACGACGACAGCAGCTACAGAGAACGCGAAGAAGTAGAAGAAGCGAAGAAACAAGATCCGCTTCTTTTATACAAAGCATACTTGCAAGAAGCCGGGCTTCTAGGTGAAGAAGAAGAAAAGACCATGCTGGATGACATCATGGCTATCGTAAACGAAGCGACAGACGAAGCGGAGAAAGCGCCATACGCATCTCCTGAATCAACGCTTGATCACGTTTATGCGAAGTAGGGAGGAATACTTATGTCTGTAATGTCTTATATTGACAGTATTAATGCAGCAATGAAAGAAGAAATGGAAAGAGATCCGCGCGTGTTTGTTCTCGGGGAAGACGTCGGGAGAAAAGGCGGCGTGTTTAAAGCCACGGCGGGTCTCTATGAACAGTTCGGAGAAGAGCGGGTGATGGATACGCCGCTTGCTGAATCAGCGATTGCCGGTGTCGGCATCGGCGCCGCGATGTACGGCATGCGCCCGATTGCCGAGATGCAGTTTGCCGATTTCATTCTGCCTGCGGTCAACCAAATCATTTCAGAAGCGGCAAAAATACGCTACCGTTCAAACAATGATTGGAGCTGTCCGATGGTCATCAGAGCGCCTTATGGCGGCGGCGTGCACGGCGCGTTGTATCATTCCCAATCTGTGGAGGCTATTTTTGCCAACCAGCCGGGCCTTAAAATTGTCATGCCTTCAACTCCTTATGACGCAAAAGGGCTGTTGAAAGCTGCAGTCCGTGACGAAGATCCGGTGCTGTTTTTCGAACATAAGAGGGCGTACCGTCTGATTAAAGGCGAAGTCCCTGCGGATGATTACGTCCTTCCGATCGGAAAGGCGGATGTAAAACGCGAAGGCAGCGACATTACTGTTATTACGTACGGATTATGCGTCCATTTTGCTCTGCAGGCTGCCGAGCGCCTTGAAAAAGACGGAATTTCCGCACACGTATTAGATTTGCGTACGGTTTATCCGTTAGATAAAGAAGCCATCATTGAAGCCGCGTCTAAAACGGGAAAAGTATTGCTGATCACAGAAGATACGAAAGAAGGCGGTATTATGAGCGAGGTCGCCGCTATTATTTCTGAAAACTGCTTATTTGATTTAGACGCGCCGATCAAGCGGCTTGCAGGTCCTGATGTTCCGGCAATGCCTTATGCGCCGACAATGGAAAAATACTTCATGATGAATCCTGACAAAGCAGAAGCCGCGATGAGAGAATTAGCGGAGTTTTAAAGACGTAAGGAGGTTTTTGACATGGCGATTGAACAAATGGCTATGCCTCAGCTCGGAGAGAGCGTGACGGAAGGGACGATCAGCAAGTGGCTGGTATCCCCCGGTGATCAAGTGAATAAATATGACCCCATCGCGGAGGTCATGACAGATAAAGTGAACGCGGAGGTGCCGTCTTCTTTTACCGGTACGATTAGAGAACTTGTAGGAGAAGAAGGCCAGACTCTTGCAGTCGGCGAGATCATCTGCAAAATTGAAACAGAAGAAACGGAAACCGAAGCGGCGCCGAAGCGGGAAGAAGAGCAGAATACCCCTTCAGACACAGATGCAAACCGTCAAGGTAAAGATCAGTCAAATAAAGCGCGTTATTCGCCGGCCGTGCTCAGGTTAGCGGGAGAACACGGCATTCAGCTTGAAGAAGTTGAAGGAACGGGTGCAGGCGGAAGAATTACGCGAAAAGACATTCAAAAGATCATTGATTCGGGAATGAAGCAGAAGTCGGAAGCACCGGTGCCGACTGCCGTTCAAACAACGCAACAAGCGCCGAAACAACAGCAAAAACAAGCGCCGGCACCCGCTCTGTCAGCCGGTGATATTGAAATTCCGGTTACAGGCGTCAGAAAAGCCATCGCCGCCAATATGCATAAAAGCAAAACAGAAATTCCGCATGCCTGGACGATGATGGAAGTGGACGTCACGAACATGACGGCGTACAGAAACAGCATTAAAGACTCATTTAAACAGAAAGAAGGCTTCAATTTAACGTTTTTCGCTTTCTTTGTAAAAGCGGCGGCGCAGGCTCTCAAGGAGTTCCCGCAGATGAACAGCATGTGGGCGGGAGACAAAATCGTCCAAAAGAAAGACATCAACATCTCCATTGCCGTTGCCACGGAAGATTCGCTGTTTGTTCCGGTTATTAAGCATGCTGATGAAAAAACGATTAAAGGCATAGCCAGAGAAATAACGGACCTTGCGAAAAAAGTGAGAAACGGAAAACTTACCGCGGAAGATATGCAGGGCGGCACATTTACCGTCAATAACACGGGATCTTTCGGCTCAGTTCAATCTATGGGCATTATCAACCATCCGCAGGCGGCGATTCTTCAGGTAGAATCTATCGTCAAACGTCCGGTTGTCATGAATAACGGGATGATCGCCGTTCGTGATATGGTTAATCTTTGCCTGTCTTTAGATCACAGAGTGCTCGACGGGCTCGTGTGCGGCCGATTCCTCGGACGCGTCAAAGAGATCTTAGAAAACATTGATGAACATACTTCCGTCTATTAAAAAAAACTCCTTTTGCCCGGGCGGCAAAAGGAGTTTTTTTATTTTCATTGTGAATCCTCGGGAACAATCATAGTGAGATGATGTTTTTTCACTTCGATCGTACAAGGTGTTGTTCCGTATACCTCGCCATCTGTATCCGCGTCCATCTCACGTCCGGTTTCGATTTCAATCCTGGAGGCCTGAATATAGGACAGCTCCCCTTTGAAATCATCAAACGAACCCTGCTCCATCGTCATCAGCTCCCGCAACGCGGCAAGGCTTGTGTTGCGGCAGATTAACACATCGGCTAAGCCGTCCTGGAGGCTGGCATCAGGCAGGGGAACTTTGTTTGTCCCGATATAATGCCCGTTCATGACAAGCACCATTACGGCTTCGTCTTCTTTCACCTCGCCGTCAATCGTCAATTTGACAGGAAACGGGTTCGCGCTTGTCATCGTCCGCAAGGCGCTCGTGAAGTAGCTGATTTTACCAAGCCATGCTTTTTCAGTTTCATTAATATGGCTTGATGCTTCGGTGATCAGTCCGATGCCCCAGAAGTTCAGAAAATAGCCGTCATCCGTTTTACAGACGTCAATCATCCGTTTATGTCCGGCCGCGAGCGCTTCAGCGGCCTTTTGAAGGTTTTGCGGGATGCCGAGCGCCCGTGAGAAATCGTTGCACGTTCCTCCCGGCAAAATGCCGACAGCGGGTCTGTGATCAAGCTTGCTGATGCTGTTGATGCATTGATGCACAGTGCCGTCTCCGCCTAAAATATATAAATGGTCAACTGAACTGTCGAGATTTTCACAATACTGACGGGCATCATCCTGATGTTTGGTCGGTTTAATCAAAAGTTCATCAGCTGACTGGGCCAAAATGGGGACGACCGTGCCGAGCGTTTTATCAATCTGTTTTTGACCGGCGTTTCCGTTATAAATTAAAACTGCTTTCCGTTGGCTCATATGACTGCTCCTTTATTTCAGACAATCTCCTTAACAAGTTTCCCGTTTTTAAAGGGTCATAAACTTACATCGGGAACATAAAAGGGACAAAAAACAATTGGATATGAGCGGTGTCATTTGCCGATAGGGAGGTTCCTTGCTATCATAAGAAGAGATGATCAAAAAGGAGAGGTCCCAGTTGAATATGGATTTTAATTTATTTATGAATGATGTCGTGCGTCAAGCCCGCCAGGAAATCACGGCCGCCGGGTATACAGAGCTGAAAACCGCTGAGGAAGTGGACGAAGCGCTTTCGAAAAAAGGAACGACACTCGTCATGGTCAACTCTGTGTGCGGATGCGCAGGCGGTATTGCACGGCCTGCCGCGTACCATTCCGTACATTACGATAAACGCCCGGATCAGCTTGTGACGGTATTTGCCGGACAGGATAAAGAAGCGACAGCCAAAGCGAGAGAATACTTTGAAGGCTATCCGCCGTCCTCTCCGTCATTTGCCATTTTAAAAGACGGGAAAATCATGAAAATGGTGGAACGCCATGAAATTGAAGGCCATGAGCCGATGGCCGTCGTCACAAAACTGCAGGAAGCATTTGAAGAATATTGTGAAGAAGTATAAGTGAAAGAAAAACCCCGGAGCCAAGCGCTTGCGGGGTTTTTTATATGGAATCTGTATAAATATAAATATTTATACATCGGCGTTCAGCTGTCACTAATCTGAAAAACAATGACTATAATGAACACAGAAAGGAAAATATATTTTTCAAAAATAGTATTGCATCACAATTAAAAAGTGTTTAAAATACAAGTTAACGAATAAATATTCAAATTTAAGAGATCAGTAGATATGGGGGAAATGAATCATGAAGAAATGGCTGTTGGTATTAGCTGCCGCATGTATCACCTTTGCGCTGTCCGCTTGCGGATCAGGCAATTCAGGCTCTGAGGGCGGAAAGAACAAGCTGATTATGGGTACATCGGCTGACTATAAACCATTTGAATATAAAGACGGCGATCAGATCACCGGGTTTGACGTTGATCTGGCAAAAGCTCTGGGCAAAAAGACCGGCTATGACGTTGAGGTGCAGGACATGGACTTCAACAGCCTGATTACAGCCTTGAAGTCCAAGCAGGTAGATATGATTTTATCTGGAATGACACCTACACCGGAACGGAAAAAGCAAGTTGATTTTTCTGATATTTATTATACTGCTAACAATATGATCGTTACGAAAAAGGGAAGCAGCATGAAATCCCTGAATGATCTGAAAGGCAAAACCGTCGGTGTTCAGCTCGGCTCCATTCAAGAGGAAAAAGGCAAGAAGCTCGCTTCGAAATACGGTTTTCAGCTCGAAGACCGCAACCGGATTTCAGACTTAACCGAAGAGATCAAATCCGGGCGTTTTGATGCCGCGATTATCGAAGACATCGTAGCACAAGGCTATTTCAGTTCAAATCAAGATCTGCAGGGCTTTGCGTCAGCAGATGCGAAATCAGACGAATCGGGTTCCGCGATTGCGTTCCGCAAAGACAGTGATCTGACAGCGAAGTTCAACAAAGCGCTGAAAGAAATGGAGAAAAACGGAGAAATCGAAAAACTGAAGAAAAAATGGTTCACCAACGAGAAATAAAAGAAAGCTCAACTTTTCGTTGAGCTTTTTATCTTGAATAAAGACAAAGGAGATCACACGTATGAATTTGGATTTCTCAGCGACAATCCCCCAAATTCCTTTTATATTGGAAGGCCTTGCGGTCACATTAAAAATTGTGCTCGTTTCAGCGGTCATCGGTCTTGTATTAGGCATCGTGCTCAGCTTATTTAAAATCAGCACGATCAGTCCGCTGAAATGGATTGCGGATTTTTATACTTCGATATTCCGCGGCACGCCGCTCGTGCTGCAGCTGATGATCATCTATTTCGGTATGCCGCAGCTTCTGGGCTTTCAGATCGATCAATTTTGGGCGGCGGTCACCGCATTATCGCTCAATTCAGCCGCTTACGTCTCTGAAATTATCAGAGCGGGAATCAACGCAATTGACAAAGGACAAAAAGAGGCTGCCGTCGCTCTCGGCGTGCCGTACGGAAAAATGATGAAAGATCTGCTGCTGCCGCAGGCGTTTAAAAACATTTCTCCGGCCATTATTAACGAATTAATCACCTTAACGAAAGAATCGGCGATCGTCACAGTTATCGGTCTTGGCGACATTATGAGACGGGCCTACCAGTCCGGCGCCGCAACATACAACTATTTAGAACCTCTTATTGTGGCGGGCTTAATCTATTACGTGCTCGTTTTGATCTTAGCATTCATCGGAAAAGGCGTAGAAAGGAAGCTGAAAGCCAATGATTAAGGTCGACAACCTGTCAAAATCATTCGGGAAACATGAAGTACTGAAAAACATTTCAACACAGATCGAAGAAGGGGAAGTCGTCGCTGTCATCGGCCCTTCCGGTTCCGGCAAATCAACGTTTCTGCGCTGCTTAAATCTGCTCGAAACCCCGAGCGGCGGAACGATTGCCATTAAAGAAAATGAAATTACCGCAGCTAAAACGAATAAACTGAAAGTGCGGGAAAATATCGGCATGGTATTTCAGCATTTTCATTTGTTTCCTCATAAAACGGTGCTTGAAAATATCACATACGCGCCGGTCAGCGTGAAGAAAGAGTCTAAAAACGAGGCGGAGGAAAAGGCGTGCGCCCTCCTTGAAAAAGTCGGACTGCTTGACAAACGGAACGACTATCCGAACCGTTTGTCAGGCGGACAGAAGCAGCGGGTCGCCATCGCGCGTGCGCTTGCCATGAATCCTGACATCATGCTGTTTGATGAACCGACCTCGGCTCTTGACCCGGAAATGGTCAAAGAAGTTCTTGAGGTGATGAAAGAGCTCGCGCAGACGGGCATGACGATGGTGATCGTAACGCACGAAATGGGATTTGCCAAAGAAGTGGCAGACCGCGTATTATTCATGGATGAAGGGACGATCGTGGAAGACGGGCAGCCGGAAGAATTTTTTCTTTCTCCGAAGTCAAAAAGAGCACAGGACTTTTTAGAAAAAATATTATAAAATATAACTGTAAGAAAAGAAGAAGAATGCTCTTCTTCTTTTTTTTGAGAAAGAAACAAACAGAATGGAGCAAGCAATGTTTAAAATCGGTTACCGCACACTAAAGACCGCACTTGGAACGGCGCTGGCCATTTATTTAGCCCAGCTGTTGCATCTGCAAAACTTCGCATCCGCAGGAATCATCACCATATTGTGCATTCAGATTACGCAAAAGCGGTCGCTTCAGGCCTCGTGGGCCCGATTTGCCGCCTGTTTATTGGCGATCGTCTTCTCATATGTCTTTTTCGGGCTGATCGGCTATTATCCGTTTGCGATCGGAATATTGCTGGTGCTGTTCATTCCGACTACAGTCGTTTTAAAAATAAACGAAGGAATTGTCACCAGCTCAGTAATCATTCTTCATTTATATATGTCCGGCGGCATTACGATGGCGTTTATCTGGAATGAGTTCCAGCTGATCACCGTAGGTATCGGCGTCGCGCTGTTAATGAATCTGTATATGCCGAGCCTCGACAGAAAACTCGCGGCATACCGGAAAAAAATTGAGGACAACTTTTCCGTCATCTTCGCCGAAATCGAACGGTATTTGTTAACTGGTGAGCAAGATTGGTCGGGGAAGGAAATACCGGAGACGCATCAGATGATTCAAGAGGCGAAAAACCTCGCCTATCGGGACGTGCAGAATCATATTTTGCGCCATGAAAATCTTTACTATCATTATTTTAAGATGAGACAGAAACAATTTGAAATCATTGAACGGCTGCTGCCGAAGATTACCTCTATTTCAATAACGGTGGAGCAGGGCAAAATAATCGCCCATTTCATCCATGAATTAAGGGAAGCCATTCACCCCGGCAATACCGCTCATAAATTTTTAAAAAGACTTGCAGAAATGAGAACGGAATTTGAAGAAATGCCGCTCCCGGCAACGCGCGAGGAGTTTGAAGCGCGGGCGGCTTTGTTTCACCTCCTCGGTGAGATGGAACAATATCTCGTGATTAAAAGTTATTTCAAAGGCATCAAGCTGTAAAAAACATATGGATTAATCGCATGAGTCCTCCTTTCATTGGTCATTCTAATGAAAAAAGGAGGGGAGCCCATGCGATTTTTTTTATTGTCAGCCGCCCTGCTGCTGTCTCCGCTTTGGCCGCTTGGCGCGAACCCTTTGCCGGGTGACCCTTATATTATCGTCAATAAAGCCACAAATGCGCTTGCTGTTGTGAAGGATAACCGAATAGAAGGCATTTATCAGGTGGCGACGGGAAAAACGGATGATTTGACGCCTGAAGGAGAATTTACGGTAACGGTCAAAGCCGTCAATCCGTATTACCGGAAGAAAAATGTAGAGGGAGGCGCGCCGGAAAACCCGCTCGGCGTCCGCTGGATCGGTTTTGACGCGAAAGGCACCGACGGCAGGATATACGGCATTCACGGAACAAACAGAGAAGAGCTGATCGGGGGGTTTGTTTCAAACGGCTGCATCCGTATGAAAAACCGGGATGTCATCCGTATTTTCCGGATTATCCCTCCCGGAACGAAAGTGTTGATTACAAAAGAAAACCGCTCATTCGAGGACATTGCAATAGAGCGGAAAGCCCTCATAAAAAAGCAGGAAACCCCCTTGCAATGAGGCGCCTGCTTTTTTACCGCAAATACATCATAATGCCTGAGAGGAGGGTTGAAAGTATAAATACGCCCAAAATGACGATGACGGCGCTTTTCATAAATTTTTGAGACATTGTTTCACTCCTTAAGATTACTGTCTATCATTTTAACGTGTTTTGCTTGTATGAACAAGCCATATCCTATGGCGGAAAGCAGGTGGCCGCGCTATGAAAAAACTTGATCATGTCGGCATTGCCGTCAGCTCTATTGAAGCTGCGAGAGGATTTTACGAACGGATGCTCGGGCTTACGTATATGGGAGACGAGCTGGTAAGCGGCCAAAATGTGAGAGTTGCTTTTTTAGAAGCGGGAGGCACAAAGCTTGAGCTGATTGAGCCGCTGTCGGACGCGTCTCCCGTCAGCTCTTTTTTACAGATAAGAGGCGAAGGACTGCATCATTTGGCATTCCGCTGCGCCGATATGAAGGAAACGATCAAGGAGCTTGAAGCATGCCGCATGACTTTAATCCATCATGAACCGCAAAACGGAGCGGGCGGGAAGAAGATCGCATTTCTCTCTCCAAAAGAGGCGAACGGGGTCCTGATTGAGCTTTGTGAAACAATTGAAAAAGGAGAAACTCAAGATGAGCATGAGTGATCATATCAGACACTTAAACGAAAGACGTTCCTTTTTAACAAACGGCGGCGGAGCGGAAAAAAATGAAAAACAGCACAAAAAAGGCAAGCTGACGGCAAGAGAAAGAATTGACTATTTATTGGACGAAGACAGTTTTTCAGAGCTGCAGCCGTTTGCCAAAAGCCGCATGCCCGGATGCCAGAATGCTCCGGGAGACGGCGTTGTTACCGGATACGGCACAATTGACGGACGGCCCGTGTATTTGTTTGCCCATGACTTTACCGTACTCGGCGGGACGCTCGGCGAGACACATGCGGAAAAAATCGCGGCGGTAATGGATCTGGCGGCGAAAAATAAAACTCCGATCATCGGGCTGAACGACTCAGGTGGTGCGAGAATTCAAGAGGGTGTGGTATCATTAAATGGATACGGTCATATCTTTAGGCGCAACGTCCTTTACTCGGGAGTGATTCCGCAAATCTCTGTCATCCTTGGGCCGTGTGCCGGCGGTGCTGTTTATTCACCCGCATTGACGGATTTTGTGATTATGGCGGAACATACGTCGCACATGTTTATTACAGGCCCGAAAGTCATTGAACAGGTTACGGGTGAACAGATTGACGCGGAAAGTTTAGGCGGTGCGGGTATACATAATGTGATAAGCGGAAATGCCCACTATTCCGCACGAACGGAAAAAGAGGCTCTTTCCGCTGTGAAAACCCTGCTTTCTTATCTCCCGCACGGCGGACAGACGGCATCACCCGTTAAAAAGGAAGACGCCAGACCGTTATTAAACACCCTCGTTCCCGCGGACAGTTCGAAACCTTACGATGTGTTACAGGTAATAAAAGAGCTGGCGGATGACGGAACGTTTTTTGACATTCAGCCGTATTTTGCCAAAAACATTGCTGTCGGTTTTCTGAAACTCGGACGGCGTACAGTCGGTGTTGTCGCAAACCAGCCGAAACACTTGGCGGGGAGCCTCACGATTGATGCCGCTGACAAAGCGTCGAGATTCATCCGTTTTTGCGACGCGTTTCATATTCCGCTATTGACGATCGCTGATGTTCCTGGATTTCTTCCGGGCCTTCAGCAGGAACATGCGGGAATCATCCGTCACGGAGCAAAATTGCTGTATGCTTTTGCCGAAGCGACGGTGCCGAAAGTGACGCTCATCATCAGAAAAGCTTACGGAGGCGCCTATGTCGCCATGAATTCGAAAGGGCTCGGGGCAGATCTTGTATTCGCCTGGCCCAATGCGGAAATCGCCGTGATGGGAGCGGAAGGCGCGGCGTCGATTTTATACAGCAGAGACATACAGGCTTCTGAGGACCCGGAGAAAACGAAGCGCGAAAAAAAAGCCATATACGAAAAGGAAAACGCCGGTCCGTATAAAGCGGCGGCCTGCGGAATGGTGGATGATATTATCCGGCCGGAAGACTCGAGGAAAAAATTGATTCAGGCATTTGACATGCTTGCGCATAAGGAAGAGGAAAGACCGAAAAAAAAGCACGGTAATATACCGCTTTAAACGGAGGGAACTGAAAATGGTAAACGAAAAACGTCTGCTTGAAGAATTTCTTGAACTCGTTCAAATTGATTCAGAGACAAAACATGAAGCGGAAATCAGCAAGGTGCTCAAACAAAAATTCACTGATTTAGGATTGAGCGTAAAAGAAGATGATACAAAAGAAGTGACGGGGCATGGAGCCGGCAACTTAATCTGTACGTTAAAGGGCACAAAAGATGCGGATACGATTTATTTCACATCGCACATGGACACGGTTGTCCCGGGCAAAGGCGTTAAGCCGATTGTGGAAGACGGCTATGTAAAATCCGACGGCACGACGATTCTCGGCGCTGATGATAAGACGGGACTTGCCGCAATGTTTGAAGCCATTAAAGTGCTGAAAGAACAAAACATCGAGCACGGCACCATTGAATTCATTATCACGGCCGGAGAAGAATCGGGATTAGTCGGGGCAAAAGCAATGGATCGTTCAGACATTACCGCGAAATACGGTTTTGCGCTTGATTCAGACGGAAAAGTCGGCAACATTATTGTAGCCGCACCGACACAAGCGAAAGTGAGAGCAACCATTTTCGGGAAAACGGCTCATGCGGGGGTAGAACCGGAAAAAGGCATCTCCGCGATTACAATCGCATCAAAAGCAATCTCTAAAATGCCGCTCGGCCGTATTGATAAAGAAACAACGGCTAATATCGGACGTTTCGAAGGCGGCACGCAAACCAATATCGTCTGCGATCAGGTTGATATTCTGGCTGAAGCGCGTTCATTAGTGCCTGAAAAAATGGAAGCGCAAGTGCAGAAAATGAAAGAAGCTTTCGAATCTGCTGCAGCTGAGATGGGAGGCCGCGCGGAAGTGGACATCGCGGTCATGTATCCGGGTTTCAAATATCAGGACGGCGATCAGGTTGTGGAAGTCGCGAAAAAAGCGGCGGCAAAAATCGGCCGGCCGAGCGAACTTCAGACAAGCGGCGGCGGAAGTGACGCAAACGTCATTGCCGGCCACGGCATTCCGACAGTCAACCTGTCAGTAGGCTATGAACAAATCCATACGAAAAATGAAAAAATGCCGATTGAAGAGCTCGTCAAAACGGCGGAAATGGTCGTTGCCATTATCGAAACAGCGGCCAACTAAAAACGAAGCACCCAGTTGTTTGGGTGCTTTTTTCATTCTTCATGATAATTGGTTTAAAGCCTTGCAGATACAAGAAAAAACCCTGCCGGATAGGTTCGGGCAGGGTTTCAGTATTATGATTTGGCGGGCTCCGCCTGAGCCGCAGCTTGTTTCTTTTTATGATGCGTCTGCTGTAAAAGTACATTCTGCACTGTCAAAAACAGTCCGCTTGTAAACCAGTAAAGCGGCAGCGCAGCCGGTACGTTAAGTGAAAAAACGGTCATCATGACAGGGAAAATAAAGACCATGATTTTTGCTGACTGCATCGCGGCCGGATTTTGAGCAGCCGGTGAATATTTCTCGTTTAATTTTTGGGAAATATAAGCCTGTAAGAAATACATGGCCCCCGCGCACAGTGATACAAGAATATCAGAATGCCCTAAGCTGAACCACAGAAATGAGTGTGAAGCGATTTCCGGCGTTGAGCGGATGGCGTAATAAAAACCGATCAAAATCGGGAATTGCACCAGCATCGGAAGACATCCCATTGCCATCGGATTCAGATTGTGCTCACGGTAAAGCTTCATCATTTCCATTTGCAGTTCTTTTTGTTTCTCCGCATCTTTCGTTTGTTTCATTTTAGCCTGAATGCTGTCGACCTGCGGTTTGATCACAGCCATTTTTTCCTGGAACACCCGCTGTTTCTTAAATTGGTTCACAAACAAAGGCAGTACAACGATCCGGACGATAATCGTCACCAGAATAATCGACAATCCGTACTCACCGTGGAACAGGCCCGCCACACCTTTTAAAAGTGCCGAAAACGGCTCGATCAGGTAATCGTGGAAAAAACCGATATTCCCGAGGCCTCCCGTCTGAGTCTGAGATGTCGCTGCAAAAGCCGAGCGGCCTGTGCACAGTACGATAAAAAACAATCCGAATGCGATCCATTTTTGATATGTTTTAGACAATTATGTCTCCTCCTTTTTATCTTCACTTGCCGTTATAAAAGGAGGAAGCTGACATCTTCATCATCATTCGCCGGTGAATTCATGCGGATGACTTTACGTATCCAAGTTGTAATGCGATGATATATAATAATAAGAAAGTCTGTTCGGTTCAGCTGAACGACTGCTTGATGTTCATCTATTCGTTTCGTTCTCCAATGCTCGCCTGCGCGGCGCTCACGCAATAGAAAAGCGATGCCGATCGCGGTCAGAGCGGGAAGAATAATTGTGAAAAAATCGACTAAAAATAAAAAGTCATTCATTGACTCAAGAATCATTTTATCACATCCATTCAGCTCTTATTTTACTACATATATATAAGGTTGTCTATGAAAGGAAAGGAGGCGCCGGGAGTGGCCGGAAAAGGGAGAATTATATTTCATATCGATATGAACAGTTTTTATGCCTCCGTAGAAATGGCGTATGATCCGTCTTTAAGAGGAAAACCTATCGCCGTTGCCGGAAACGTGAAGGAACGGAAAGGAATCATCGTCACCTGCAGCTATGAAGCGAGAGCGCGGGGCGTAAAGACCACCATGCCGGTGTGGCGGGCAAAACGCCTCTGTCCGGAACTCATCGTCGTGCCTCCGAATTTTGACCGCTATCGGAGTTCGTCAAAAGAAATGTTCAGCATTCTGAGGGAGTATACGGATTTAGTCGAGCCTGTTTCTATTGATGAAGGATACATGGATATTACGGACACACCGCACAGCCACAGGGCGTATGAGACAGCCGAAGACATTCAGGCGAGACTGCAAAAAGAGCTTTTGCTTCCGTCAAGCATCGGCATCGCCCCGAATAAATTTCTCGCCAAAATGGCTTCTGACATGAAAAAACCGCTCGGCATCACCATTTTAAGAAAAAGAGAGCTGCCGGACGTCTTATGGCCTCTTCCGATTGAAGAGATGCACGGTATAGGAACGAAAACTGCGGAAAAAATAAAAACGCTCGGCATCAAAACGATCGGTGATTTGGCAAAAGGAGATGAACATGCGCTGAAAACGCTTCTCGGCATAAACGGCCCGAGGCTGAAGGATAAAGCGAACGGCATCCATCCTGCAGAAGTCAATCCCGAGCGGATATATGAATTTAAAAGCGTCGGCAACTCATCCACCCTGTCGCATGATTCGGCTGACTGGGATGAATTAACGGGCGTGTTTGACCGGCTCGCGCTGTCTGTGAGCGAACGGCTCCAGCGTAAGGAGGTCATGGCCTGCCGGCTGTTCATCATGATTCGGTATGCGGATTGGAAAACGGTCACAAGAAGCATGACCCTCAGCAATCCGGCTGATCAGAAAAAAGACATCATGGAAGCGGCGATGGAACTGTTTGACAAGCACTGGAACCAAAATCCGGTAAGGCTTCTCGGCATCACCGGAACGGAACTGGTTGAAAAACAGCAGGCGTATAAACAGCTTGATCTGTTTTCATTCAAGGAGGACGCAAAGGATGAGCCGATTTTTCAGATGATGAACGAGCTGAATGAAAAGTACGGCCAAAACCTGATCAGAAAAGGCGCCGTTATAAAAAAAGAAGAAAGCAAAACAAGGGGAACGAGCTTTAACAGAGACTTTTTTCAGGATGAAAAGAAAAGGTGAATAACTTGAAAAAAGGGGTTATGTATGATAATTTCTTTAGTATAAATATCATTTTATTTTAATTTAAATTTTAAAATGGTTAAACGTTTGAAGAAGGGACGTTAGAATATGTCAAAACAACAAATCGGAGTTATCGGTCTTGCGGTAATGGGTAAAAATCTGGCTCTTAACATCGAAAGCCGGGGATTTTCTGTGTCTGTATACAACAGATCAAGCAGCAAAACGGAAGAGTTTTTAGAAGAGGCAAAAGGCAAAAATGTTGTCGGTACATACAGCATTGAGGAGTTTGTCCAGTCTCTTGAAACACCCCGTAAAATTTTATTAATGGTTAAAGCGGGAACTGCAACGGATGCGACGATTCAATCTCTTCTTCCTCATCTGGAAAAAGACGATATTTTGATTGACGGCGGAAATACATACTATAAAGATACACAGCGCCGGAACAAAGAGCTTGCCGAAAGCGGCATTCACTTTATCGGAACGGGTGTATCAGGCGGTGAAGAGGGAGCGCTGAAAGGGCCTTCTATTATGCCGGGCGGCCAAAAGGAAGCGCACGAACTCGTGAAACCGATTCTAGAAGCCATTTCTGCTAAAGTGGACGGAGAAGCTTGTACGACATACATCGGCCCGGACGGAGCGGGGCACTATGTAAAAATGGTGCACAACGGTATCGAATACGGTGACATGCAGCTGATCTCTGAGTCATATTTCATTTTGAAACAGGTGCTCGGATTGTCTGCCGAAGAGCTTCACGAAGTATTCGCTGAGTGGAACAAAGGAGAGCTTGACAGCTATCTGATCGAAATCACGGCTGACATTTTCACTAAAAAAGATGAAGAAACGGGCAAACCGCTTGTTGACGTCATCCTTGATAAAGCAGGCCAAAAAGGAACGGGTAAATGGACAAGCCAAAGTGCTCTTGACTTAGGCGTGCCGCTTCCGATTATCACTGAATCTGTTTTTGCGCGTTTCATTTCCGCAATGAAAGAAGAGCGTGTGAAAGCAAGCAGCCTTCTGTCCGGACCAGACGTTAAGCCTGTCACTGAAAATAAAGAAGAGCTGATTGAAGCGGTCAGAAAAGCGCTCTTCATGAGTAAAATCTGTTCTTACGCACAAGGCTTCGCCCAAATGAAAGCCGCGTCTGAAGAATATAACTGGGATCTGAAATACGGTGAAATCGCGATGATCTTCCGCGGCGGCTGTATCATCCGCGCGGCGTTCCTGCAAAAGATCAAAGACGCATATGACCGTGAACCAGAGCTTGACAACCTGCTGTTAGACAGCTACTTCAAAAACATTGCAGAAAGCTACCAAGGCGCCCTTCGCCAAGTGATTTCACTTGCCGTAGCCCAAGGCGTGCCGGTACCTTCGTTCTCAAGCGCACTTGCGTATTACGACAGCTACCGTACGGCAGTGCTTCCTGCAAACTTGATTCAAGCGCAGCGTGATTACTTCGGCGCGCATACGTATGAACGCACAGATAAAGAAGGCATTTTCCATACTGAATGGATGAAGTAATGAAGAAGCCCCCGCAGTTATTGCGGGGGCTTTTCTGATATTAAAAACCGCGGGCCGTCATGAACGGCGCCGCGGTTTTTGATGTTTTCTTATATATTCCACCAGTGGAGACCGTCTTTTTCAAGAAGATCGTCCGAAGCTTTCGGTCCCATTGACCCGGCTTCATAATTCGGAGAAAGGGTTTTGTCGGCTGCCCACGTTTCGGAAATCGCATCGACGAAATTCCATGAAAGCGCCACTTCGTCCCAATGGGCAAAGTTTGTCGCATCACCGAGCAGACAGTCATGGATTAATTTTTCATAGGCTTCCGGTGTGTTCATTTCATCACTGCAGTTGCTGCAGTAGTCCAGCTTAATCGGCTGAGCATGTGCGGCTCCGCCTAATTTTTTAGCGTTCAGATATAGTGTGATGCCTTCATCCGGCTGAATATGGATGACAAGCAGGTTCGGATTTACATTCGTTTCATTGCCGTAATAAAGGTTCATCGGAATGTCTTTAAATTGAACGACGATTTTCGTTGATTTTTCTTTCATCCGTTTCCCTGTGCGGATATAAAACGGAACGCCGGCCCAGCGGAAGTTATCGATTAACAGCTTTCCGGACACGAATGTTTCCGTATTGGAATCCGGTGCTACATTTTGCTCATCTGTATAGCTCGGTACAGCGTTTCCGTCAATCGTTCCCGCTTGGTATTGTCCGCGGACGAAGAAGTCACTTACTTCGTTTGGAGCGACAGGGCGGAGGGCTCTCAGCACCTTCACTTTTTCGCTGCGGATTTCTTCCGTGTTCAGTTTAATCGGCGGTTCCATCGCCAAGAGAGCGACCATTTGTAAAATGTGGTTTTGAACCATGTCACGGAGTGCGCCTGATTTCTCGTAATATCTCGCGCGATCCTCAACGCCGAGATCCTCACTTGACGTAATCTGGATGTTTGAGATGTAGCGGTTATTCCACAGCGGCTCAAACAGCGCATTCGCAAACCGGATGACTTCGATATTTTGAACCATTTGTTTGCCTAGGTAATGGTCGATCCGGTAAATTTGATCTTCCGTGAAAGCTTCGCGTATTTCTTTGTTAAGCTCTTTCGCACTCGGCAGGTCATGGCCGAACGGTTTTTCAATGACGAGACGGGACCAGCCATTTGTCGCTGTGACACCTTCGTTTTTAAGTGATTTTGCGATAGTGCCGAAAAACTCAGGAGCCATCGCCAAGTAAAACATTCTGTTGTTCGGGATTTCATATGTATGTTCAAGCTGATCAAGCAGGACATTCAGCTCCTGATAGGAACCCGGATTCGTTACATCAAACGGATGGTAATAAAAATGAGATGTGAAATCGTCTATGTCTTTTTGCCCGGCAGAAGAAACAGACGTTTTAACGGTTTCCCGGAGGTCCTCGTTTGACCAAGGTCTTCTTCCAACACCTACAACTGCAAACTCTTCACCAATTTGACCATTTTTATATAAACGGTGAATGGATGGGTAAAGTTTTCGTTTTGCCAAATCCCCTGTGGCACCAAATATTACAATTACTGCTTTTGGTTTGTCGTTTGTTTTCACTTAGAGTACCTCACTTTATCTGAAGCATGGTTTAAAACCCCGCATATTTCCTTCATTTTAAATCTAAAATTCGTTGAAAGCAAACATTTCAGCCTGTTTTTTGCGGTTTGCGGAAAAAAATTAATCAGGCCGGAGAAGGCCCGGGTGAATTCACATTTTCAGCCTGATCCTGTATCCTTAGTAGTACAAAGATCTAGGAGGAAGCATTGTGGAATTATTATTTTTAGGGACGGGGGCCGGCATGCCGGCAAAGACGAGAAACGTAACGTCCGTCGCGCTGAAGCTTCTTGAAGAAAGGCGTTCCGTATGGCTGTTTGATTGCGGAGAAGCCACTCAGCATCAGATATTACATACAACAATCAAACCGAGGAAAATTGAGAAGATTTTCATCACCCACCTTCACGGCGACCATGTTTACGGTCTTCCGGGTCTGTTGGGGAGCCGTTCATTTCAGGGCGGTGAAGAAGAGCTGACGATTTACGGGCCAAAAGGCATTAAAGCCTTTATCGAAACAAGCCTGAACGTGACGGCGACTCATCTGACGTATCCTCTTACCGTACTTGAAATCGAAGAGGGGACGGTTTTTGAAGATGAGCAATTCATTGTTACCGCAGCATCCGTCATTCACGGCGTGGAAGCGTTCGGCTACCGGGTTCAGGAAAAGGATATTCCCGGCGCATTGCAGGCCGGCAGATTAAAAGAAATGAATATCCCGCCCGGACCCGTCTATCAGAAAATCAAAAACGGCGAAACGGTCACACTTGACGATGGCAGAATCATTAACGGGCGGGATTTTTTGGAACCCCCGAAAAAAGGGAGAATCGTCGCTTTTTCCGGGGATACGAGGGTATCAGAGCGGGTAACGGAGCTGGCGTGCAATGCGGATGTGCTTGTTCATGAAGCGACATTTGCCAAGGAAGATGCAAAGCTCGCACATAATTATTATCACGCGACGACAGAACAGGCTGCGCAAACGGCAAAAAAAGCAGGCGCCAAACAGCTGATCTTAACTCATATCAGCGCAAGGTATCAGGGTGAATCGCCGATAGAGCGTCTCGAACATGAGGCGAAAGCGGTATTTGAAAACAGTAAGATCGCATTTGACTTCATGGAGGTCACTGTGGAGCGGTCTTAAAAAATGGACGCTTGACATTTTTTTCTGGTGAGATATAATAAAACGTAATAATTACGATTTAAAGGGGTGAAAATGATGCGTGTGAATGTTACATTGGCCTGTACAGAGACAGGGGACAGAAATTATATTACGACGAAGAACAAACGGACGAATCCGGACCGGTTAGAAATGAAAAAGTATTCCCCCCGGTTGAAAAAGTATACGTTGCATCGTGAGACAAAATAGATCACGATAACAAAAGCCATTGTGCCGTTGCACAATGGCTTTTGTTTTATCAGTTTACCGCCTGATAGGCAGGAGCATTCATTTGCTGGCGTACCGCGCACCAAACATCATAAATGGCAAGGTGGACGATGTGCGGTTCATCGTGGTGAATGGCATGAGAACTGTTTTTGGCCTGAATCCATCCGCTTTGATAAGAGACATCAAGCATGCTTCTGTGCAGTTTCACCCATTGTTCATGAGCGTGCTTTAAACGCTCATCCCGCTCTCCCGAGGATAAAATCAACAGCGGCATATCGCCGAAATGAATCTGCTGATGCTTGATCTGACGAAGGCTCGTCAAAAATTCCGCGTGTGATCCTTCCAATATGAACTGTTTCAAATAGGCGGCTTTCATTTCTTCGGGAAGAAGCGGAAGCACTTTCGTCTCCTGATCCTCAGAAACCGGATCAAGCATCACCATCCCGAGAATATCCCGGCGGTTCCGGCTCGCCCAGAGTCTGCTGATAATCGCGCCGTATGAATGCGAGACGACAAGATAAGGAGGCTTGACGCCGGCCTTCAGAAGCAGAGCGTTTAATTCCTGTACCATGTGGTCCGCCGTTCTCTTGTTTCGGCTTTGTCCGCTTTTGCCGATTCCGGCTCTGTCATATGTGAAAACCCCAAATTCTTCATCTATGTCAGCGAGTAATGATGTCCATGTTTCAGAAGAAGTGCCGTAGCCGGCTTCAAAGACGATCGTCACTTCGCCGGCGCCTTTACGGTGTTTCGTATAAAACGGACACCCGTCAATCAGATATGTCCTTTCCATCCATGCTGCTTTCATTGGAGTCATCCCCTCTAATTGGTTCTATAGGGAAGACGGAGAAGCTTCGGCAATCGTTTCTCAAAAAATAAAAAAAGAGACAGCCGGATCGAAAAACTCCGGCTGTCACTTCATCACCATGCTCTGTCGTATTGAACCGGTGACGGTATTTCAGTATTCAGCTGCTTCGCTGCATTCCTTGCAAAGTGCGGATCGCGCAGAAGTTCTCTCGCGACAAAAATAAGGTCAGCGCGGTTGTTTTGCAGAATTTCTTCCGCCATTGTTCCCGTCGTTATCAAACCGACGGCGCCTGTTGCGATTTCGGCCTGTTCACGGATTTTCTCTGCGAAGCTCACTTGGTAGCCTGGGAAGACATTAATATCAGCTTGAACGAGTGCGCCTGAGCTGCAATCAATGAGGTCGACTCCCTGTTCTTTCATCCACTTCGCAAAACCGATATGATCCGCAATGTCCAGCCCTTTGTCTGTATAATCCGATGCAGAAATACGGACAAATAACGGGCCGTCCCAGACTTCCTTGACGGCTTCAATGGTCTCGCCTAAGAAGCGGTAGCGATTTTCATGTGAGCCTCCGTATTCGTCTGTACGGTGATTGGACAGAGGGGACAAAAATTCGTGCATTAAGTAGCCGTGTGCCGCATGAAGTTCAATAATATCAAAGCCGGCTTCTTTCGCGCGCGCCGCTGCCTGTTTGAATTCCTGAATGGTTTCTTTAATTTGTTCTGTCGTCATTTCAGCCGGTGTTTTGGACTGCTCATCGAACGGAATGGCTGACGGAGCGTAAATGTCTCCTTCAAGCTCAGCTTTACGTCCGGCGTGCGCAAGCTGAATGCCGATTTTAGATCCTTGCGCTTTCACTTGTTCCGTCAGTTTGGCAAAACCTTCGATATGATCATCGCTCCAAATGCCCAAATCCTGATCGGAAATGCGCCCTTGAGGATTAACGGCTGTCGCTTCCACGATAATCAGGCCGACCTGTCCGATTGCACGCGATATGTAGTGCGCCATATGAAAAGGCTGCAGTTTTCCGTCCTTCTCATGTGAGGAATACATGCACATCGGTGCCATAACAATACGGTTTTTGATCGTTACATCTTTAACGGTCCATGGTGTGAATAATTTTCTGGCCATTTATTTCGCCTCCCGGAATGTTTTTAGACATTGATTATAACAACTCATGATCATTCAGTCATATAAACTGCTCACGACTGAGCGCATTGTTATTATTGTTCTGGACGGGCATTTTTTTATACACAGCGTGGCCGTATCTTCATAACAGGCATTTACAGCCGATCATATAGCAAATATAGATGAGAAACGCACCGATGACTGCGTGGCCACCTTTGAACCAGTTTGTCAGGATGAAAATACTGCTGATGAAGATCACTGCGCCGAAGGCACCGAATATTCCGTTTTTTTGAGCGGCTCTGAAATCGTCGGCGCTCATATTTTTTCAGCTGCAAGTGAATATTCAGTAACGTCATGATCGGCAGCAATGTAATAACGCCTGATAAAAATAAGTATTTCGATTTGCTTAAATACGCGGCGGCCACCATAACGGTGCCGCCGATAAAAAATTGAATGAGAAAACCCATGCTGAAACGCTCACCTTCTGTTTGTTATCAAGTATAATGATGGAGACATTGCCATTTTATTTTTGATTGATGTATAAGTAAACTAAATATAACTAATGCATTGGATAATAAAGAATGATATCTGGGAGATGAAGCCGGTTGGATTTAAAGAAGCATTTAGCCTTTATTAAAACGGTTGAAAGCGGCAGCCTGACCCAAGCCGCTGCCATATTGAATTACACACAGCCGAACATCAGCCAAATGATCAGTAAATTAGAGGAAGAGTACGGTTTTCCGCTTTTGATCAGACAGCGGCATGGAGTGAGGCCCACCGCAAATGGCTTGAAAGTGTTACATATTATGAAGGAAATTCAAAAAAACTATGAAAAACTGTCTGAAACCGTTGATAATATTAATGGGTTAGAAAGAGGGGAAGTCCGGCTCGGCACTGTTACGAGCGTGGCGGTAAAATGGCTGCCGAAAATTTTGAGGGAATTTAATGAGCTGTATCCTTCCATTAAGGTGCATTTGTTTGAAGGAAATTCTACTGAACTGGAAGAATGGCTGAAAGATGACCGGATTGATGCGGCGATCGGCACATCCCACAGCGAGAGGTGGCATTTTTACCCGTTGGCCGAGGATCAGATTGTAGCGGTGATGAGCCCGCAGCATGAATTGGCGCAATGTGAAACGGTTCCGTTACATGTCATGGAGTCCGTCAAATGTATCGTGCCTTATCCGGAGACACATTTTGATGTGCTGAAAGTGCTGAAGGAAGAAAAGATTACGCCGCGGGTCGCTTATCAAATCAGAGGGGATGAAGCGATTATTGCAATGGTGCGGAACAATCTGGGGATCAGCATCTTGCCGCAGCTTTTGGTGAATGATTGTGATGTGCTCATCAAACGGTTCGACCGGTATGTCTCCAGGCAGCTCGGCATTTTGACAGCTCATGCAAAGGAGACGCAGACACCTTCTGTCCAGAAACTGATTCAATGCATACAAGAATGGGTTGCGGTCCGTCAGGCTTCTGTCTGAAGAAGCCTGATATGCGTTTAAGCCGGTTCAGCATAATAGACCAGCATAAAATATGTCACCGGTTCATCCGAGGAATTAAAATAACTGTGCGGCATCGCCCGAAGTCAGCACATGCTTTTCGTCATGAAGCTCAACCGTCAATTCACCGCTCTTGATTAAAATGTATCTTCCCCTAAATGTGATTTTGCCTCATGGGCGCAGCCCGGCTTCAGGTCAACTATGTCAAAAAGTCTGACCGTGACGGTGGTGAGCGGGGTTATTTTGATGTCGGGCTTTCGTCTGTTTATATAAAAAAAGCATCAACGGCACATGCTGTTGATGCTTTTTTTGATATGCTAGGGTTTGGAGAGCACTTCAATTCCGACGTTGACCATTTTGTCCAGTCCCATAAAAGACAGGCAGATTTTGGCGCGTCTTTTTCTTTTATCGATCTTTTTAATAATGCCTTCCATTCCTTTAAGAGGCCCTGAGGCAACGGTTACTTTTGAATTTTCAATATAGACTTTTGAATAATCTACAGTGTCTCCTTCTCCGATCAGCCTAATGATAGGGAGGATTTCTTCATCCTTAATTGTCGTGAAATAGGTTTTACGCTCTTTGGAATAATATGCGCCGTTATTCACGATTCTGCATGAAATGGGGAGTTCTTTGATTTTATGAAATGTCCGCTCTGTCATCTTCGTTTTAAACAGCACATATCCCGGAAACATCTTTTTGAGTGCCTCGTATTTGATTCCGGCTTTTCGTTCTGTGACTTTTTTCTTGGGTATGATTGAGTAGAGAGCCTGCTCATCAAACTGCAGACGCAGAAATTTTTGAACTGTTTCTTCTTTTCCGGACTCTACAAAAAGTGCGTACCATTTCATGACTGGGTCCTCCTTAGAATAATAAGAAATTATTATACAAAGAAAGTATTTAATGGATAGTATTTAAAATGATTAAAAATTTTTCTAATTCGTCTTTTTTTTACATAATATATGAAAATGAAAAATAAGTATAGACCCAATTGACAGAGAGGCGATGAATTTTCTTTGACATGAAAAGGGTTCAGGGAATTATCTGACATTTATCCCGAAACAATTATGCCGACTGTCCACCGAACATAAAACTGTGAAATAAATGTCAGAAAATAATGAAATAATTCCTTGACATTATTATCTATAAATTGATATTATTCTCTTTAAATAGCAACTATTTGTTAAATTTATTAAATTGATGTAAAGCACCTATTAAATTTCAATCGCTGTTTCGGCACGTTGAAGAGGAAATAGGGATTATAAAAATGATTGTAGTGTATATATCTACATATACATGATAAGGGAGAAGTGTGCCGTCATGGCTGTTTTCGGGCATATTGGCACTGCAGCTTGTCATGCGAAACATTCAGTAAACAAGCAAGATGTCTTGATATAAATTATGTTAGAAAAGGAAAACACAATGCGTTTGCGATTTTTAAACCTGTGCTGAATCGCAAACGCGTTTGTGTTTTTATTTTTATGCCGGTATTTACACCAGTCAATATATGAAATAAGAGGCGTTTTTGTATGGAGATCCACATGTGATATACAAAATTGGCGATGCGGAAAGGATGAGGATAAGATGCTTACGTTTGTGTTCCCGGGGCAGGGTTCTCAATTTAAAGGAATGGGAGCCGGACTGTTTGATGAATTTCAAGATCTGACACGTCAGGCTGATGACATATTAGGCTACTCTATAGAAGAATTGTGTCTGGAGGATCCGAATCACCAGCTGGGGAAAACGCAATTTACCCAGCCGGCGTTATATACGGTGAGTGCACTCAGTTATTTAAAGAAAATGAAAGAGTCCGGCAGAGAGCCTGATTACGCCGCAGGGCACAGTTTAGGAGAATATAATGCGTTATTTGCGGCCGGCTGCTTTGATTTTGAGACCGGTTTGCAGCTTGTGAAAAAAAGAGGGGAGCTCATGAGCAAGGCAGCTCCCGGAGGCATGGCGGCGGTTTTGGGGTTTACCGCTGAACAAGTAAAAGAGGTTCTATCCGATTATCATCTGACCGGCATTGATATCGCTAACCACAATTCACCTTCGCAAATTGTGATCGCCGGAACGAAACAAGACATTGAAAAAGCGGGCCCCGTCTTTGAAAAAGCCGGCGTGAGAATGTACCTTCCTTTAAATGTGAGCGGCGCCTTCCATTCCCGCTATATGAAAGATGCTGAAAAAGAGTTCGCGGATTATTTAGAAGAAACGGCGTTTTTGCCTCTTCGTTTTCCGGTGATCTCAAATCTTCATGCCGCACCTTATAAGAATGATGAAATCAAAACAAATCTGACTTTGCAAATGACCAATCAGGTAAAGTGGACGGACACGATACGCCGTCTGATGGGACTTGAAAATAATGAAATTGCAGAAGTCGGGCCTGGGGAAGTGCTGACAAAACTGACGCGTCAGATTAAAAAAGATGCCGTCCCATTACCTATGCCGAAAGAAGAGTCTGATACTGCTGATGTTAAAGCATCGGCAGCTGATCCGCAAAAAACGGCGGGAATGAGATTAGGGAACGAAGATTTTAAAAAAGATTATAACATCCAATATGCTTACATGACGGGCTCCATGTACAGGGGAATTGCTTCGGAACAGATGGTCATTAAAGCGGCAAAAGCGGGAATGCTGGGCTTTTTCGGAACGGGCGGATTGAGTATCGAACGGATCGGACAGGCCATCGGCACCATCCGGTCTGCACTGCGGCAAGGGGAAACATTCGGAATGAATCTTCTTCATCATATGATGTCACCTGACAAGGAAGTCAGAATGATAGATTTATATTTGAAAAACGGCATTCATCTTATTGAAGCATCGGCATTTATGGGCATAACCCCCGCTCTTGTTATATACAGGGCAAAGGGATTAACCAGGAATCATGACGGGTCGGTGTCAGTTCAAAACAAAATCATCGCGAAAGTATCCCGGCCTGAAGTCGCTGAGGCCTTTCTGAATCCGGCTCCGGCTCATGTGCTGGAAAGACTTGTGTCTGACAATCGGCTGACAGCCGGGGAAGCGGCGCTTGCAAAAGAAATTCCGATGGCTGATGACATTTGCGTTGAAGCGGATTCAGGAGGGCATACCGACCAAGGGATTCCGTATACATTAATGCCTGCTATGATCAGACTCAGAGACCGCATGATGGAGAAGCACGGTTATGCGAAAAAAGTAAGAATCGGCGCAGCGGGCGGCATCGGCACTCCGGAAGCGGCTGCTGCCGCGTTTCTGCTCGGCGCCGAATTTATCGGAACCGGTTCTATTAATCAATGCACGGTCGAAGCCGGGACAAGTGATTCAGTGAAAGATCTGCTTCAGGAAGCGAACGTGCAGGATACGTCATACGCTCCTGCGGGAGATATGTTTGAAGCGGGAGCAAGGGTGCAGGTGCTGAAAAAAGGCCTGTTTTTCCCGGCAAGAGCCAATAAACTCTTTGACTTGTACAGACAATACAATTCTTTAGATGAAATAGATGAAAAAACGAAAACATTAATTGAAGAAAAGTATTTCCAGCGCAGTTTTGAAGAAGTGTATGAGCAGTTGAAACGTGATAAATCTCCTGAGCAGATCGCCAAAGCCGAACAGAATCCGAAACACAAAATGGCGATGGTATTTAAATGGTATTTTTCTCATACGACAAGGCTCGCTCTGGAAGGAAAAAGTGAAAGTAAAATAGATTACCAAATTCATTGCGGTCCTGCGCTCGGCGCGTTTAATCAATGGGTGAAAGGAACCCCGCTTGAAAATTGGAGAAACAGGCATGTCGATCTGATCGGCAAACAGCTCATGGAAGAAACAGCCGGCCTTCTTGCGCAAAGGCTGGTATCGATTACAGGCTGAGTATGACCAGCCATTACATTTTTTCTGCGGAGGACAGACCATGCTGATTGAAAATCATGAATTAACGATGAGCCATGTCGGGTTAGGGAATTTGAATGAGTACGCGCTGCTGCTGTTATTCGGCAACGCACACAGTCACCATTTAACGGACGGAACGGGATTCCGGCCTGATCAGATGGCCGATCACCAAGGGCTGATTTTGTATCCGGCTTATTTTATGACACATCTCAAAGTTCCTTCAGATCAGCCTCTTGATCAGTACCGATTATGGGACGAGGTTTCCGTCGGAGTCGATATCTCCCGGTTTGGAGAAACCATATTAGAATCTGATTATTTGTTCGGGCCGAAAGGAGCGGTCAGCTCTGATAAAAGCGAGTGGGACCGGGGACGGTTTCCTTCTATGAAAGCCAATAGTTTAATTGTCGTCGACGTCACACAAACAGAAGGTTCGACGCGCAAAGTCTCAGCGCCTAAGGCTGAATGCATTGCGGAACTTTCTAAGCTAGCCAAGCCGCCTTACGCCCTGATGCGGTCAAAGAAAATCAGAACGGACGCCTTCGGTATGAAGCCGGGCAATCTCAAAACAGCAGACCCCGTTTCATATCGGGTTCCTGTTGATCAGGATGCTGCGCCCGGGCATGCCATGGTGTTTGCGAAATTCAGCAAGATAATGGATGCGGCGGAATTTGAATGGATGACGCGCCGGTCGAAGCCGGGTTTTCCGGTTTCAATCGCGCGGCATTTATTTTTGCTTGAAAGAGAGACGTATTATTACGGAAATTGTTTTGCAGATGAAGAGCTTGATATTTATATGACGGGACACATTGAAGAATGCGATCCCGACTTTCACGGTGAGTCCCTCGGTATGATCTCAGTGGCGAAAATCAGCTATCAGATTGAAGTCTATATGAAAAGAAATCATACATTGCTGGCCATTTCCAAGGTGGACAAGCTGCTGGCGGTGCCGACCTCTTCACAAGATCATATTCCGGATTATAAGCGGGTCATCAGAAGTCTATAAAATGAAGAATGGAGCTGAAAGCAAATGGAACAAACCAAGGAAATGAAGCAGATCATCGCTCAAATCATTCAGGACATTCAAGAACAGCAGTCATATCGGGCCGTCGAAGCGGGAGATGATGTGAGAGTCATAGAGGATCTGGGCTTCTCATCACTGGATATCGCTCAATTAGTCGCACAGATGGAGATGGAAACCGGAGTAGATCCTTTTTCCCAAGGAGAAACAATTTCAAGCATTACAACCGTCGGCAGCATTTGTGATATTTATCAAAAATATATGGACAGTGCTCAATCATGAAAACAGAAAGCGGGGGAGATATCAGCTGGGTGACTGATAAGCTTAGGGAAACGCAAGACAGTGAGTTTCTCATTTTTAAAGGGCAGACTTTTACGTATGATGATTTGCTGGCACGAATTAGCTTTTTTCAGAAAGAACTTGAACAAAACGGAATACATGAAGGAGAATGTGTGGCGCTTATCGGGGATTATTCCCCGAACGCTATTTTTTTGCTGATGGCGCTTTTGTTAAACCGAAATATCGTTGTCCCTCTAAGCAATGAATCAAGGGAAAAGCATCTCGATATGTTTGAAGACGCGAAAGTGAATCAAATCATTGAAATAAATGAAAATGACAGCTGGACGCTTCGTGAAGGTTCTGAAAGCGCCTCTCACCCTCTGCTTGATGACCTGCGCGAGAGAGAGGAGTCAGGCATTATTATTTTCACATCGGGAACTTCCGGCAAAAGCAAAGCATCCGTGTTAAGCGCCGGCCGGCTGCTTGAAAAATATAAAACGGCGAAGAGAAAACCGCTGCGTACGCTCATTTTTCTGAAATTGGATCATATCGGCGGCATTAATACGCTGTTTGCGATTCTGTTTAACGGGGGAACCATCGTCACATCAGACAGCAGAACGCCGGAGTCCGTTTATCAGGCGGTCGACAAGCATGCTGTCCAAGTGCTCCCCGCCACCCCGACCTTTTTAAACATGCTGCTGATGTCCAAGGCGGATGCCGGCTATAACCTCTCTTCACTCCGGCTGATCACTTACGGCACAGAACCGATGCCCCAATCAACGCTGCGCGGCATTCACCGGCTGTTTCCGGATGTACGGCTGAAACAAACATACGGATTAACTGAACTGGGTATATTCTCAACGAAATCAAAAGACAGCCAATCCACTTGGATGAAAGTGGGCGGTGCCGGAACAGAGACCAAAATTACCGGAGGCACGCTTTGGGTCCGTTCTGAGTCCGCGATGCTCGGCTATTTAAACGCACCGTCACCTTTCGATGAAGACGGCTGGTATGACACCGGTGACCAGGTGGAAACAGACGGCGAATATATAAGAATCCTTGGAAGAAAGAGTGAAATCATTAATGTGGGCGGAGAGAAAGTGTTTCCGGCAGAGGTGGAAAGCGTCTTTCTGGAGATACCGAATGTCCGGGATGTTCTCATAACAGGCAGAAAAAATCCGATTACAGGCGAGATTGTCGCGGCAGAGGCCGTGCTCGAAAAAGAAGAAGATATCAAATCTTTCAGAAAGCGGGCCGTAGCTCATTGCAAACAGAAGCTGCAGCCATATCAGATACCGCAGATCATCTCTGTTACAGATCGGAAACTGTCTAATGATCGATTTAAAAAAATAAGAAACGTGTAAAACAGGAGGCAAATATGAATAACGGAAAAGTAGCGGTCGTCAGCGGAGGAAGCCGGGGGCTGGGAAAAGCGATTGTACAGACGCTTTTGGATGAGGATTACATAGTAGCCGCTTTCAGCCGCAGTGAATCTGATTTTATTAACACATTGAGAGAGAGTGAAAAGTACCGCGGCCGCTTTTATTGGGAAGCGGCGGATGCGGCGGATGATGCCGCCATGAAACAGTTTGTTCTTCAAGTATACCGCAAGTTTTCCAGAATAGACGGCTTGGTCAATAACGCCGGTTTGAACCTTGATCAGCTGCTGCCCCTGACCAATGATGAAGACATTGACCGCATCCTCAATCTGAATATCGGCTCAGTCATCAAGCTGACCCGGAACGTTTCCCGTGTCATGCTGAAACAAAATTCCGGCTCAATCGTTAACATAAGCTCCATTATCGGCTCAAGAGGATTTAAAGGCACTTCAGTCTACAGTGCATCCAAAGCGGCTCTTGACGGCTTGACGCGAAGCCTGGCCAGGGAGCTCGGGTCTAAAGGAATCCGTGTCAATTCTCTTGCGCCCGGTTTTGTGGACACCGATATGACGAAAAATATGCCGGAAAAACAAAAATCACAGATTATCAGAAGGACGCCGATGGGCCGTTTAGGCGAAACAGACGATATGACCGGACTCGTTCGTTTCCTGCTTTCTCCTGAATCGTCCTTTATGACCGGACAGACAATGGCAATAGACGGCGGATTAACTTGTTAAAGCACAGAAAAATTCTTTTGTACAAGGGATGGTATCCTCATGAAATGTATTAACGAATTTTTAAGAACGGTAATAGCGCAAAAGCTGGGTGCCGAGGTGACCGAAGCGGAAGATAAAACCGCTTTTTTTACTTTGGGCGTGACGTCTCTCATCAGTGAAGAAATCATGACCATATTGCATAAAGAATTTACCGGCCTTTCTGAAACGCTGCTTTTTGAATATCCGAACATTGAGAAATTGAGTGAGTTTTTAAGTGCGCAGAAACGAAATCCCGAAAGCGTTCTTGAATTCAAAGAAACGGAGCCTGATACGGGAAGCCGGCAGGAAGAAGAATTGCTTCCCGTACAGGCGGCTGAAAAGGTGCCTGAACCGGGAACGGGCGGGAGCTCTGATATTGCGGTTATCGGAATGAGCGGGATGTTTCCGAAAGCGGAAAACCAGCATGATTTTTGGGACAATTTAATGGAAAATAAAGATTGTGTCTCCGAAATCCCAGAGGACAGATGGGACAGCTCTTATTACTCGGAAGAGAAAACGGCAGAATACGCGTCATACAGTAAATGGGGAGGTTTTATTGATCATCCGGATCAATTTGACCCGCTGTTTTTTTCTGTTTCCCCGTGGGAAGCTGATTTAATGGACCCCCAGCAAAAATTGTATGTCACGTGCTGCTGGGAAGCGATGGAGGATGCCGGTTACGGGAACCCGGCGGCCAGGCCGACGGATCAAATCGGTGTATTCGCCGGAGTGACCTGGAATGAATATTCATTAATTGCACACGAAGAAGGTTTCCTCAAAGATCAGTACAAAGGCCCCGGCTCCTTATATTGGGGCATTCCGAACCGGGTTTCTTATTTTCTTGATCTCCATGGCCCGAGCATTGCTGTTGATACGGCGTGTTCTTCATCGCTTGTCGCCGTCCATCAGGCTTGTCAGGCCATTATGTCGGGCGACTGTGAAATGGCGCTTGCCGGAGGCGTCAACCTCAGCTTACATCCGCAAAAATACATGTTTTTAAGCCAATCACATTTTCTGTCTTCTGAAGGAAAATGCCGCAGTTTCGGTGAAGGCGGAGACGGTTACGTGCCCGGCGAAGGCGCGGGAGCCGTTTTGTTAAAACCATTGAAAAAAGCGATTGCGGACAAAGACCACATCTACGGTGTCATTAAGGGGTCCGCCACTAACCACGGCGGCAAAACGACCGGGTATACGGTGCCGAATCCGGAAGCGCACCGGGACCTGATTTTATCCGCTCTAAACAGAGCCGCGGTAAGTCCGGCGGATATCAGCTACATTGAAGCTCACGGAACCGGCACGGCACTCGGCGATCCGATTGAGATACGCGGCCTGTCTATGGCATTTGATAAACAGACCGATGAGAAAAACTACTGCGGAATCGGCTCGGTGAAATCCAATATCGGACATTTGGAAGCGGCTGCAGGGATCGCCGGTTTAATCAAGGTGCTTTTAAGCATGAAACATGAAACGCTTCCCGCCAGTCTGCACTCCGAGGAACTGAACCGCAAGATTTCTTTTTCTGATTCGCCATTTTATGTCGTCCGAAACAACCGGCCGTGGTCGGCTGAAGGAGATAAACCGAGAATCGCCGCAATCAGTTCATTCGGCGCAGGAGGCTCTAATGCCCATCTGATCGTAGGTGCTTATCAGCCAAAACGGCAAGCGGACAAGAATACTGAGCAAAAACCGCATGCCGTCGTATTAAGCGCACATTCCGAACAGCAGCTGAAAGAATATGCCGGGAAATTGAGCTCCTTTCTTGCCCGATTGGAAAACCTGCCTTCTGCCGGCGGATACAGTCTGGAAAATATCGCTGCCACCTTATTGTCAGGCAGAGAGCCTTTCTCCTTCCGGCTTGCTGTCATTGCATCATCCCTTTCTGAGCTGAAACAGCGATTGGACGGATTTGTAAGCGGTCATAGCGACGGCAGTCATATGTACTTCGGAAAAGCGTCACACGGGCGGCCGGACGTTTCAGGCCAATCCGTTTCAGATCCTGAGAAATTTGCCGCGCTGTGGGTGAAAGGCCTTCAAGGTTGCAAAAAGCCGGAAACGCCGTATCAGAAAGTTCCGCTTCCTACGTATCCGTTTTTAAAGGAAACGTCCTGGCTGACCGATCAAAAAAAGCGGTATACAAAAAAGCCCCAAAATATCAAAAGGCGTGAAGCGCTGCATCCTCTGCTTGATGAGAATATTTCATCCGCCCGGAAAGGGACGTTTCAAAAGATATTTTCCAAGGATGAATATTTCTTTAAAGATCATTTAGTGAACGAAAAATATGTGCTTCCCGGAGTCTGTCATCTGGAAATGGCGGCATACGGCGCGGGATTGTGGGGAGAACGCCCGGTCGTCTCTCTTCAAAGTGTGTGGTACATGGAGCCGATTGTGACAGGCACAGACCCAAGATCCGTCATGATAGAGTTTGAAGCAGAAAAAGAGCGTATAAGCTATGTCATTAAAGAAAAAGGAGCGGACGGCGCCCTCTTTTCGCAAGGAGAAGTGATTTGTAAAGAAAAAGGGGCGTCTTTTGAGGCCTCGGCCTTTCAGCTCCCGGCGCCATTTGCGCAGAGAACGGAGCCGGAAGACATCTATCACTCGTTCTCTGAGGCGGGAATCGTGCAAAAGGACAGTTTTCAGGTCATCCGCGAATTCTCTTATACAGAAAGGAAAGCACTGGCCAAATTAACGCTGCCGTCACACTTGGAAGCCGATTTTAAACAGTATATCCTACATCCGTCCTTAATGGATGGCGCTGTTCAAACCGCAATGGCGCATGTGCTGCAATTTCAAAAAGAGCCTGCGCTTATCGTACCGTTTTCCTTCGGAGAAATACAGCTGCTTGAACCGTTAGCGAAAACCGTATTTGTGCATGCAGAGGTAAAAGCGGCCTCCGTTCACCAATTTGATCTGCATATTTGTGATGAGCGCGGGATGCTGCTGGCGGCAGTGAAAGATTTTATCATAAAAGAGGTGCAGGAAAGCGCCGGGTTTAACCAAAAAGCCGGCGTCACGCCGAAGACAAGCCGTGAAACGGAATTGCTTATGACACCGGTTTGGAACACCGTCACCATTCCGGAAACCGGCATGTCTTTCATGCGTGAAGAAAAAATAATCGTCATCGGGGCCGGGCCGGATTTTCAGCAGGCTTTGAAAGAGATGTATTCCGATGTCCGTTTTCCGGACATCACTTCTTTGGACAGCGCGGAACAAATGGCTGAAACATTGAAAGCGCAAGGCTCTTTTCAACACATGATATGGGCGGCGCCGGATCATCCCATTCCATCCGTTTATGATGCGGATACGGCCGAGGGACAGGAGCACGGGGTCATGCAGCTTTTCCGGCTGGTAAAAGCGCTTCTGCTTCTGAATTTTGACATGGAACAACTATCATTGACAATCTGCACGTTTCAAGCACAGCCGATTCATGAACATGATGAGGTCAATCCGAGTCATGCAAGCATACATGGATTAGCGGGGTCGCTCGCAAAAGAATACAGCAATTGGAGCATCCGGCTTCTTGATTTGGAATCTCAAAGGGGAGACCGGCATCTCCCCGATGTCTTCTCTTTACCGTCGGACCCCGAGGGAAATCCGTGGGTCTTTCGTGCAGGTCAGTGGCACCGACAGCAATTGGCCGTCTGCCAGCCTCATGCAGATGAGTCTTCATTATACCGGCACGGCGGGGTTTATGTGATTATCGGCGGAGCAGGCGGAATAGGAGAAGTATGGACTGAATATATGATTCAGACCTATCAGGCGAAAATTGTCTGGATCGGGAGGCGGAAAAAAGATACACAGATTGAAAGAAAGCTGAAAAGACTTGCGGCTTTAGGCCCCGCACCGCAATATTTCAGCGCGGATGCTGCCGATTATGACTCTCTCAAACGGGCGTATGACACCATTGTAAAGGAAAATGGAAAGGTCCGCGGAATCATTCACTCCGCCATCGTGTTATCAGACCGAAGTTTTGCCAATATGGAAGAGGAGCAGTTCCGCGCTTCACTTTCTGCAAAAACTGATGTCAGCTTGCAGATTGCCCGGGTAGCTGAAGGGGAACCCTTGGATTTCTTGCTGTTTTTCTCTTCGATGATGTCGTTTCAAAAAGCGCCGGGACAGAGCAATTATGCCGCCGGGTGCACGTTTAAAGACGCTTTTGCTAAGCGGATCTCACAGAAAGCGCCGTATGCTGTAAAAGTTGTCAATTGGGGCTTTTGGGGAAGTGTCGGCGTTGTCGCTTCAGAACAATACCGGAAACGGATGGAGCGGGACGGAATCGCTTCTATTGAGGCGCCCGAAGCGATGAAAACGCTGGAAACCCTGCTTTCCGGACCTCATGACCAGCTGGCGCTGATCAAAACGACAGATCCGGTTTTTATGAAAGACGATCTGAAAGAACAAGTAACGGTTTATCCGGAAAAGATTCCTTCCGCACTCGGACAATTAACGGTTAACATCACGCAGAATGACGAAGCTGAACGGTTAAAAGCTTCAAGTGTCATGAGCTGCATGAGAGAGATGGAATCCCTTATTGAAAAAATGCTTGTATCAACCCTTTATGAGATGGGAGCCGGGCTTGATCAGGCTTTGCCGTTATTTCAATCCGCTGCCGGCATAACGGAACAATACAGCAGATGGCTGAAAGAGAGCTTTGCCCTCCTGAATAAATTAGCGCTTGCTCCGGAAAAAACGGATTTAGGGCAGGTGTGGGAGGAATGGGAGCGGAAAAAAGAGACTTGGCTGCGCCAGAAAGACATGAGGGCGCATGTCAGATTGGCAGAAGAGACATTGCGTGTGCTTCCAGACATTTTAACCGGTAAGCTTCCGGCAACGGAAGTGATGTTCCCTGACTCCTCCTTCCGTCTTGTGGAAGGCATTTACCGCAATAATATCATTTCTGATTTTTTCAATGACAAGCTTGCTGACACATTGATTGCTGTTTTGAAGGAACGTCTGGAAAAAGATCCGCAGGCGAAAATCCGCATTTTAGAAATCGGAGCCGGAACGGGCGGGACAAGCGCTGCGGTCATGAGAAAATTGAAACCGTATGAAGCGCATATTGCCGAATATTGTTTCACGGATATTTCTAAAGCATTTCTTTTACATGCAGAAGACATATTCGGTCCGGAATATCCTTATGTCACTTATAAAATATTCAACGCTGAGCAGCCGGTATCAACAGAAGCGCCGGACATCGGCACGTATGACGCAGTGATCGCGACCAATGTGCTTCATGCGACAAAAAATATCCGCTCTACGCTGCGCCATGCGAAAGCAATGCTGCAAAAAAACGGCCAGCTGTTTATAAATGAGATCAACAGCCGCACCATATTCAACCATGTGACGTTCGGCCTTCTTGAAGGCTGGTGGCTGTATGAGGATCATGATTTACGGATTCCGGGCTGTCCGGGGGTTGATCCGGCCGGCTGGGCGGAAGCGCTTTCGCTTGAAGGATTCGTCCATCCTCTGTTTCCGGCTGAAGCCGCACACGACTTAGGCCAGCAGATTATAGCGGCTGAAAGTGACGGAACGGTCAGGCTTGCTCTCACACAGGCGTCAGAAGAGAAGCCGGAGCGCCGTCCGTATGACGCAGAAGGTCTTTCGGATGATACTTTGCATGTCAGCCTGAGAGAAAAAAGCGTTGAACTGATGAAGAAGGTAATCGGTGAAGCGCTTAAAGTGCCGGCGCATCGTCTTTTATCCCATGAACCTTTAACCGCATACGGATTGGATTCCATACTGGTCGTCAGACTGACCAACGCGTTAAAAGACGTCTTCGGTTCTGTCAGCAGCACTTTATTTTTTGAATATCAAACCATTGATGAACTTGCTGATTACTTTCTGTCTTCCCGTAAAGAAGCGCTCGAGCGGCAATTCGGGAATGGACGGCCTCATCCCGAAAACGCCGGACGGATGCAGGCTCCCGCAGAAAGCGCCGCGCCGATTCCAAACGTAAGGGAACGGGGCATCACATATCTGACGGAATTAATAGGAAAAACGCTGAAGATTCCGAGCGGGAGAATGGATCCGTCGGTTTCCTTAACCGCATACGGTTTGGATTCTATTCTGGTCGTCAGGCTCACGAATGCTTTTCGTAACGTGTTTGACCAAATGACCAGCACCCTCTTTTTTGAATATCAGACGATAGAAGAAATCGCGGATTACCTGCTTCTTTCTCAGCGGGGAGCATTTATGAAAGCGATGGGTGTGCGTGAAGAGCAGCTGTCTGATCACACAGATAACCTGAATGTAAAACAAAACAAAATTCCTCAAAACGAGGAAGGCAGCAGGACGAACGGAGATCCCTATATCCAGGATATCGCTGTCATCGGTCTGTCAGGCCGGTATCCGGGCGCCGATCACGTTGATGAGCTGTGGGAAAATGTAAAAGCCGGCAGGCATTCTATTACTGAAGTGCCGAAAGATCGCTGGGACTGGAAAACGTTTTATAACGAGGAACGCGGAAAATGGGGGTCCATTTATTCAAAATGGGGCGGTTTTCTCGATGACATTGATAAATTTGATCCGCTGTTTTTCCGTATATCTCCCGCGGAAGCTGAAAGGATGGATCCGCAGGAAAGGTTGTTTCTGCAGACTGCTTATTCAAGCATTGAAGATGCGGGGTACACCCCGGCCACCCTTTGTGACAGCCGGAAAATCGGAGTCTTTGTCGGTGTGATGAACAGCAATTACCCGACAGTTCCCAGCGACTGGTCTATCGCAAACAGAGTATCGTTTTTGTTCAATTTCCAAGGGCCGAGTATGGCTGTGGATACAGCATGCTCTTCTTCTTTAACAGCTGTCCATCTCGCCGCAGAAAGCCTGCGGAGCGGAATGAGTGAAACAGCGATTGCCGGCGGAGTCAATCTTATCGTTGATCCGGCCCACTATGAGCGGCTGTCCGCTTTTTCAATGCTGTCTCCCGGTGATAAATGCAAATCTTTCGGAGACAGTGCGGACGGTTTTGTTGACGGTGAAGGAGTAGGGGCGATTGTGTTAAAGCCGCTTGCTCAAGCGGAGAAAGACGGCGATCATATTTACGGCGTTATTAAAGGAAGCATGCTGAACGCAGCAGGCAGGACAAACGCTTATATGGTGCCGAATCCGAAAGCGCAGTTTGATCTGATCGCAGAGACGTTGAAACGGACAGACATTCACCCGAGAACGGTCAGTTACTTGGAAGCCCACGGAACGGGCACTGCGCTCGGTGATCCGATTGAAATCGACGGGTTAACGAAAGCTTTTCGCCTGACAACAGAAGACCGGCAGTTTTGTTCCATCGGTTCAATTAAATCAAATATCGGACATTTAGAAAGCGCTGCCGGGATTGCGGGGATCACCAAACTGCTTCTGCAATTGAAACATAAGAGGATTGCCCCTTCATTGCATGCGGCGGAATTGAATCCGAATATTGAGTTTGAGCACACTCCGTTTTTCGTACAGCAAAAAGAAACGGAATGGAAGCGACCTGTCTTGAATATCACGGGTGAAATGAAGGAATATCCAAGAATTGCCGGCATTTCCTCGTTTGGAGCAGGAGGTTCAAACGCGCATGTCATCATTCAGGAATTTGTGCCGTCTGACAGCCTGAAACCAATGGAAAACGCGTCTGTTTCTCCGCAAAAACCGGCTGTTATTATTTTATCAGCTCGAAATGAGCAGCAATTGACAGAGCGCGCCCGCCAGCTTCTGGATGATGTCATAGGAAAAAAACGTTCTGACGGGGATTTAGCCAAGATCGCTTACACGCTTCAGACGGGAAGAGAACCGATGGCTGAGCGGCTTGCATTTACGGCCGAGTCGATAGAAGAACTGAAAATGAAGCTTATGAGTTTCTCAAACGATCATAATATCGAACATGCTCATATCTGGCGGGGCAGGACAGCCAAACATCATTCATTGGCGGCTTCACTCACTTCTGATGAAGATATGGCGCTTACCATAAATGCCTGGCTGAGAAAAGGGAAATACGGAAAGCTGCTTGACCTTTGGGTTAAAGGACTTGACGTCGATTGGTCAGCTCTTTATCAGCGCAACCCGGGCCGCATCAGTCTCCCGGCCTACCCTTTTGCCAAAGACCGATATTGGGTCACAAAAGCTGATGTGTCACTTGACAAAACAGGCTCAGCGAAAAGTGAGAAAGCAGCCAGACTTCACCCGCTGCTCCATACGAATACATCGACCTTTACCGCCCAGCGTTTTACTTCTGTTTTTTCAGGACATGAACCGTTTTTTGCCGATCATATCGTCAATGGAAAACCGGTGCTTCCGGGCGCGGCTGCTTTAGAAATGGCCCGGGCCGCCGTTACGCTGGCTGCTGAAGACTTGCCCGGCGGGAAAACGGGTGTAAGGCTCAAACAGATCGTTTGGCTCCGTCCGGTGACGGCGCTTTCTGAAGGAGTGACGCTTCATGTAAAGCTTCAGCCGGAAGAAAACGGAGACATCGCTTTTGAAGCGTATGCCGAAGGAGAAGAGCCGCTTGTCTTTTTCCAGGGAAAGGCCGTGCTCGAAGAGACGGAACGTGCTCCTGTTCTCGATGTAGAAGCGGTTCAGGCGCGCTGCGGCGGCCGTCACTTGTCAAAGGCTGAGTGCTATGAAGCGTTCGACAGCTTCGGCATCACCTACGGACCGTCTCATCAGGCGCTTGACGCCGTCTATGCCGGAAACGGAGAAGTGCTCGCGAAGCTCACTCTTCCGCCGTCCGCCCGCGAGGAAAAGGAGCCGTTCATCCTGCATCCGAGCATGCTGGACGCCGCCCTTCAGGCTTCTATCGGTCTCGTGCTCTCAGACGGTTCCGCGTCCGGACGGCCGTTTCTGCCGTTTGCCCTCCAGGATATGCAGGTGTTTTCTGCGTGCCGGGAGACGATGTGGGCGGTGCTTTCCTCAGCGGACGGCGCCTATCATATTGAGCTGTGTGATGAAAACGGCGCGGTATGTGTCCGATTGAAGGGGCTCACCGCCCGTTTTCTGGAAGAGGAAACGGAGGAAAAACCGCTCTTGCTTCAGCCAAAGTGGCAGGAATCACCGCCGGATGAAGGCGGCGGACAAGAAGCGTCTTTCAGATACGTGACGCTGTATGGCGGAATGAACGCTGAGGACATAAGCGGCGCCGTATGTGCGGCTGACGGCGAAGGTCCGATTGAAGACCGTTATGACGCATGCGCGGCGGAGCTGTCAGCGATCGTCACGCGTCTTATCAAAGAAAAACAGAAGAAAAAAACGCTGATCCAGCTTCTTGTCCCCGACAGGGGGGAAGACAATGTATTGGCGGGGCTGGCCGCTTTTCTGAAAACGGCTCACCTTGAACATCCGAAGCTGTACGGCCAAGTCATCCAAGCCGATCCGGACGAGTCAGCATCGGCGCTTCTTGCCAAGCTGAAAGAAAACCGGGCGCATCCTGAACAAGCGGAAATCCGTTATGAAGACGGCAAACGTCTCGTCAGAAACTGGCGTCATCTGCCGGCGCCTCAAAGCGGCGCCGTTCCGTGGAAAGACGAAGGGGTCTACCTCCTCACCGGGGGAGCGGGCGGCATCGGCCTGATTTTCGCTGAAGAAATAGCCTCCCGCGTCAAAAACGCTGTCCTCGTATTAACGGGAAGGGCGGAAGCGCTTGATGAAGACCGCTCCGCCCGCTTACGGCGCTTGGAAGCGTCGGGTGCCCGCGTATTGTATCAACCGGTAGACGTGACAGACAGGGCGGCGGTCATCGCCCTCGTCCGCGGCATACAGGAGGAGCACGGAACACTCGACGGGATCATTCACGGCGCAGGCGTGATCGCTGACAATTACATTCTGAACCAGACAGAAAACGAACGGAAGACCGTCATGGCGCCGAAGGTGAAAGGGCTTATCAATCTTGATGAAGCAGCGAAAGATGTGCGGCTGGACTTTTTCATTCTGTTTTCTTCCTTGGCGGGAGGTATGGGAAATCCGGGGCAGGCCGGTTATGCGGCAGCCAACGCATTTATGGATGTTTATGCAGCCCGCCGGAACCGTCTCGTGCGGGACAACAAGCGGAGCGGGCAGACTCTGTCTGTCAACTGGCCGCTTTGGGAAGAAGGCGGTATGCGCGTGGACAAAGAGACCGAACGGCTGATGTATGAACAGACCGGAATGAGAGCCATGCGATCGGCGTCAGGCATCCAAGCGCTTTACGCCGCTTTTGCCTCCGGAGAACACCAGGTCATGGTGGCAGAGGGCGACGAAAAACGGATTCGAAAAAAACTGATGCCTGAAACGCCGGAACCGTCCCGTAGCATTCATGTGTCAAGGAAGACGCCCGTCCATATGCCGAATAAAGTACAAGCGGAACTCAAACATATGATATCAGGCATTCTGAAGGTGAAAGAAGACGAGATAGATGCTGAATCAGAGATGAGAGATTATGGCTTTGATTCGGTTTCATTCACGCAGTTTGCAAATGAACTAAATAAAATGTATGGGCTTGAACTGACACCGGCCGTGTTTTTTGAATATCCGACAGTCTTTCGTTTTGCCCAATACTTGCTGACGGAACATCCGGATACATTCGGCTCACAGGCAGAAACAGAAACGGAGAAACCGGTTGTGCGTAAAAAAATGAAGACGGAGCCATTCTCGATTCCGTCCCGTCTTCCTAAAACAAAAACCGCAGCTGCACCTGAGCCCGTGGCGATAATCGGAATCAGCTGTGCATTTCCAATGGCTGAAAATCCGGAAATGTTTTGGGAGAATTTAGCCGGAGAAAAGGACTGCATTTCTGAAATACCGCCGGAGCGCTGGGACTGGAGACAGTATTACGGAGATCCGCAGAAAGATAAAAATGCGAGCAATGTAAAGTGGGGCGGCTTCATTGATGAAACCGCTCAATTTGATCCTTTATTTTTCGGTATTTCTCCGCATGAAGCCGAAATGATGGATCCTCAGCAAAGACTTTTAATGATGCATGTATGGAAAGCGATTGAAGATGCCGGCTGCTCTGCCAAAAGCCTGTCAGGAACAAATACAGGCATTTTTGCAGGCACGACAAACAGCGGTTACGCTCAGGAAGCTTCAAAGTTCCATATAGAGATTGAGGGTTCTTCCGCCGCCGGTACGGTTCCGTCAATCGGTCCGAACCGCATGAGCTATTTTCTGAATATACATGGGCCGAGCGAACCGATTGAAACCGCCTGTTCAAGCTCATTGGTCGCTGTTCACCGTGCGGTCAGGGCAATTCAGGCCGGAGACTGCGGCATCGCGATTGCAGGAGGCGTCAATGCTATTGTGTCGCCGGATATGCATATCAGCTTTAATAAAGCGGGAATGCTCAGTGAAGACGGGCGCTGCAAAACATTTTCCGATCAAGCGGACGGGTATGTCAGAGCTGAAGGTGCGGGCATGATTGTTTTGAAAACATTATCCGATGCGGAACGTGACGGCGACCGTATTTATGCCGTTATTCGCGGAACGGCGGAAAATCATGGCGGACGGGCGGCTTCCCTTACATCGCCGAATCCGAAAGCACAGACAGAAGTCATGATAAAAGCTTATCAGCAAGCGAACATCGACCCCCGTACAGTGAGTTATATTGAAGCCCACGGCACGGGAACGCCGCTCGGTGATCCAATAGAAATCAACGGACTCAAAGCGGCTTTTGCAGCGCTTTATCAGAAAGCCGGAGTAACGGCACCCGATCAGCCTCATTGCGGCATCGGTTCCGTCAAAACGAATATCGGCCACACAGAGCTTGCCGCCGGCATGGCCGGGCTTTTAAAAATTATTTTGCAGATGCAGCACAAAACGCTCGTTAAAAGTCTGCATTGTGAAACCGTTAATCCGTATATCAGCCTCGACGACAGCCCGTTTTACTTCGTCCGCGACACTCAGCCATGGAAAGCAGCGGCTGATGATAGCGGGAATGAACTGCCGCGAAGAGCGGGTGTCAGCTCGTTCGGATTTGGCGGTGTCAATGCTCATGTCGTGCTCGAAGAATATGTTTCTCCTGTTGAAGAGAAACAATGGACGTCCGGTGAACTTCAGCCGTCCTTATTCATTCTCTCGGCAAAGACGGCGGAACAGCTGAAGAAACGTGCGGAACAGCTGCGCAGATATTTGGAAAAGACACATTCAGCTGACGGAGCTCTTGCGGGTATCGCTTATACGCTACAGCTTGGCCGGGATGAAATGGAAGAGCGCCTTGCCGTCATTGCTGAAACAAAAGAAGAGCTTACGAACGCGCTGAATGATTTCCTCAGCGGCAAGGAGACGGGGCAGAATTTCTTTACAGGCCGGAACAAAGCGATGAAACAGCTGTTTACAGAGATGACGGACAACGCAGAAATGAGCGGGACCGTAGATCAATGGATTGAAGCAGGCAAATATGCAATGCTTGCAAAATTATGGGTGCAAGGTTTACATGTCGACTGGAATAAATTATATCCGGACCAAAGGCCAAAAAAAGTCAGCCTGCCCGTCTATCCTTTTGCGAAAACACATTGCTGGATACCGCACAGTGCGCAGCATATAAGGCACCGGGAGACTTATGAGATTGATACGTCCCCGCTTGAGACTTATGAGCGCCTGCTTGATGAATTGGAGAAAAACGAAATAAGCATAGAAGCCGCTGTAAAAAGAACGATCGGTTTTTACAGGGATTAGCGTAATGGAGGAAACCATATGAAAGAGTTTCTGCACCGGGTTTTTTCTGACGTCAAAAATAAAAAAATGACAAAACAGGATGCGATCGGCATTTTGCGCGATTATGATATGCGGATGGGACTTCGCCAAGCGGATTCCCTTCATCCGCTTGCTCAGCAGCATATTTCCGATGAAACGGGACAGGGATTCTCGGCAGCTTTCAGCGGCCGGGAATTTTTTCTCGCTGATGTTTCTTTACAGCGTAAAAAGCTTATGCCCGGAGAACTTCTTTTGGAAATGGCGAGAGCTGCGGCTGTTTTGACAGTAAAGGAGACTGAGGCTGTCCGGCTGACGCATATCGTGTGGTCAAAGCCCATTCTGACTGAGGCTGAGCCGTTCCATATCGAAATCAGGCTGATACCCGCAGAGGGTGAAGCCAAAAGGTTTGAGATTTATAATCCATTTTCTGCCGATTTCAGTCATTATGATGTGTACAGCCAAGGGACGATTCAGCCAGTTGATGCTGCGCCTGGCATGCTGGATATCAGCCGCTTGAAGGAAAACAGCGGTTCCCTGATGGATCAGCAGCAAATTGAAGCCATCACTCAGAACGATACCGTTCAATACAGTGAGCACATGAAAGGAATTGAGCGTATTTACGCCTCAGCAGGACGGATGCTGGCAGACATATCAATTCCATTGACAAACCAAAAAGAATCCGCCCGATTCGGCCTCCCTCCCTGTGTGATGAAAAGTGTGACAGAGGCATGCGCGCTGCTTGGCGGCAAAGAATATAAAACGCTCGCCCCGGTTTCATTGGACGAGCTTTTGTTTTATGAATCTTGTCCTGACAAGGTATGGGCCGAGATACAAGAGAAGGCGGGGAGCTTTTATATTGATTTATGTGACGAAGAAGGGAAAATATGGGCTTCCCTATCAGGGTTGAAGCTGCAACCTGTCATCAAGACGGGCGCTCCCGGAAAAACCAATGCCGAACACCGCAGTGAACGTTTGTATGAACAAACGCTTCTTCAGCTCAAAACGCTGTTTGCCCTGACTACAAAAATTGCTGTTTCCAACATAGATACTGAAGAGCCGCTGGAAACCTACGGAATCGACTCAGTCACTGTGACGAAATTGAACCGCGAATTGTCTCTGCTTTTCGGTGACCTTTCCAAAACGGTTTTTTACGAATATAAGACACTGGGATCTCTGGCAGCTCACTTTGTCACGGATTATCCAAAAGAATGCCGAAAATGGACAAATGATGATGACCACCGTTCAGGCATATCAGAACAGGTTTTGGCAAATGAAGATTTTCCGGTGCTTCCGTCGTTTATCAAGCGAAAGAAACGGCCTGCTTTTTCCAATGAGAACCAGACAAAAGAAGGGATTGCGATTATCGGAGTCAGCGGACGTTATCCGCAAGCTGAAACACTTGAAGAGTACTGGGATAACTTAGCGGCCGGAAAAGACTGTGTGACGGAAATTCCCGAAGAGCGCTGGGAAAAGGACAAGTACTACAACCCTGATCCTGAAGCGGCCGTGAAAGAAGGGAAAAGTTACAGTAAGCGGGGCGGGTTTCTGAAAGATACCGCTTTCTTTGATCCGCTGTTTTTTCAAATTTCACCCCGTGATGCTTTGAATATGGACCCGCAGGAGCGTCTCTTTATTGAAATGTGCTGGCAGGTGCTGGAGGATGCCGGTTATACGAAGGAACAGCTTGAGAATTTGTATAACGGCCGGGTCGGCGTTTTTGCGGGCATTACGAAAAACGGGTACGGAATGTACTGGAAAAACGGCGGCACCCTGCAGCCGAAAACGTCGTTCAGTTCAGCGGCCAACAGAGTTTCCTATTTTCTTAATCTGAAAGGGCCGAGCATGCCGGTCGACACGATGTGCTCATCTTCGCTGACTGCAATTCACGAAGCGTGTGAAAACATCCTTCGCGGCGAATGCGACATGGCGATTGCCGGCGGTGTGAATGTGTATACGCATCCTTCGGCTTATGCGGAGCTCAGCGCCTATCGAATGCTTTCAAAAGACGGAACGTGCAAAAGTTTCGGTGAAGGCGGGGACGGATTTGTTCCCGGGGAAGGCGTCGGGGCCGTGCTGTTAAAGCCGCTGTCAAAAGCGATGGCTGATAAGGACCATATTTACGGGGTGATTCGCGGCACTCATATCAATCACGGCGGCAGAACAAACGGGTATACAGTGCCGAGTCCGAGCGCTCAGGCTGACGTGATTTCCGGCGCGCTTGAAAAATCAGGAATACATCCGCGGATGATCAGCTGTATCGAAGCCCACGGCACGGGCACTGAACTCGGAGATCCGATCGAAATAGACGGTTTGACCCGCGCATTTCAAACGAAAACGTCAGATAAAGGTTTTTGCGCCATCAGCTCAGTTAAATCCAATATCGGGCATTTGGAAGCCGCGGCAGGCATTGCCGGTGTAACGAAACTGCTGCTTCAGTTTCAAAAACGAAAGCTGGCTCCCTCATTACATTGCCGGAAATTGAATCCGAATATTGCATTCGACCGGACGCCGTTTGTGGTGCAGCGTGAATTGGCAGACTGGAAACGGCCGGTCATTGAGGAAAACGGAGCGCAAAAGGAGATTCCGAGAATCTCGGGAATCTCTTCTTTTGGCGCGGGCGGGGCAAATGCCCACATATTGATAGAAGAATACATTGAACCTGATAGGGAGATTTATGAGCCATTCACAGATGAAGATCCCGCAGTCATTTTATTATCCGCCAAACAGGAGGCCAGCCTGAAGCAGCGGGCGCAGCAGCTTCTTCAAGCGATCAGAAAAAATGACGTCACAGACCGCAGCCTCCGGGATGCGGCTTACACCCTTCAAACCGGAAGAGAAGCGATGGAAGAACGTGCGGCGTTTATCGTGACGTCGACAGAGCAGTTAGCGGAAAAACTGCAGCGTTTTATTGACGGCGGGACAGACGGCTGCTTCAGGGGAAAAAGCAAACAGTATAAAGACATTCTAGCCGTTTTTAAGGATGAAGATATGCAGGAAGCCGTCCGTAAATGGATGAAAAGAAAAAAATTCGCGAAGCTTCTGGAACTTTGGGTGAAAGGGCTGAAGATTGATTGGTCAGAGCTTTATAACGGCAGCATGCCGCATCGCATCAGCCTTCCCGGTTATCCATTTATAAAGGATCGGTATTGGCCGGACGATGCAGCGCCGGACAATGTTCGTGATGCTGAAACACATTCTGAAACATTTCGTGAAATCCGCTTTTTACAGAAAAGCTGGGCAGAAAGCAGCAGTGTTCCGGCTAAGGAAATGCGGGGCGTCATCGGAATAGCTGCTGATCACCAGACAGGAAATTTAGCCGTTGAGCTGTCCCGTTATTTCCCCGAGTCTGAAATCATTGACGCTGCATCACCGGAAATATCCGGGGACGCGGCCCGATTCGGCGGTCTGATTGATGTGACCGGATGCGGGACGGAAATCAATCATGATGACGGCTGGATTCATCGTCTGCAGTCTCTCATTGACAACAGAAACCGCGGCCGAAAGCTTCAGCTGCTTTGTGTGACAAAGGGGCTTGAACCCTTTGCAAATGAAACGATAAATCTCTCAGGTGCAAAAAAGGCCGGATTGTACCGAATGCTCCAAAGTGAGTATAAGGATATCCGCTCGCGGCATATGGATGCAGAACGGACTGCCGAAGATCCTGAGCTGGCAAACCAGATCGCAGAGGAGTTTTTTCGCGATTCTGAAGACATCGAAGTGTGTTACCGAAACGGTGTGCGCTATCTCGCGCGGTTAAAGGAAACAAACAGCTTAGCTGAAAAAGAATTTTCATTTCCGAAAGACCATGTGCTCTGGATCACCGGAGGGACCCGGGGACTCGGATATTTATTTGCCCGGCATTTTGCCGAACGTTACGGAGTCACGAAACTCGTGCTTACCGGAAAAGAAACAATGCCGCCGAAAGCGGAGTGGGATGATCATATCAAACGGAATTCCCCGTTTTCCGATAAGGTGAGAAGAATCAGAGAGCTCGAACAAAAAGGTGTCCGAACGGAAGTGCTGTCTGTATCTTCCGGCCCTGAATATGAGCAGGCCGTCAGCCGTGTGAAAGATCAAATGGGGCCGATAGGAGGCGTGTTACACGCAGCGGGAGCCGTAGATCTCGATCATCCGGCCTTTATCCGCAAAACAAGCGAACAGATGATGCCCGTGCTTGAGCCTAAAACAGACGGACTGGACCTTTTGTATCAAGCGCTGCACAAGGAGCCTCTCCGGTTTTTTGCGCTGTTTTCTTCAGTGTCCGGCGTGATGCCGGAATTAGGAGCGGGACAAAGCGATTATGCCATGGCTAACGCCTATATGGATTATTTTGCGGCTGCAAAAGGTTTTCCGGTGCTGAGCATCCAGTGGCCGAGCTGGAAAGAAACGGGTATGGGCGAATCAAAAAGCCGGGCCTATCAGAAAAGCGGTTTAAAGAGCATCACTGACAGAGAAGGGCTGAGCCTGTTTGATGCCATCATGGCAGGCGATTGCGGATCTGTTATTATGCCGGCCGTCATTCACCCGGAAAAATGGGAGCCTGACCGTCTGCTGCTTTCATCCGGCCTGACTGAAACAAAGCAGCAGGAACAGGCCGATACAGAAAGCGTTGAGGAGTGGCTGACGGGCATTTGCTGCCGGGAATTAAGACTGGAGCCGTCAAGATTTGAATCTGATACACCGTTTCAAGATTACGGAGCCGATTCCATCATGCTTGCCCAAGTGTCCAGAGCGATCGGAAAGAGGATCAAAGCTGACCTTGACCCGGCGGTGCTGTATGAATACCCTACGGTTGCTGCGCTGGCGGGATGGCTTGAAACAGCATATCCGGAAATCAAAGCTGCCGTTTCAAAACCGGTTCAGCCTGAAATCCCGGACGCTCCCAAACAAACAGCAGCCGCTGTTATTCAGCCTTCTCGTGCTAGAGCGGCGCAAGACATCGCTGTGGTCGGAATGTCCTGCCGTTTTCCGGGAGCTGAATCAATTGAAGCTTATTGGAAGCTGCTGTCTGAAGGAACGTCAGCCATTCAAAGAGTTCCGAAAGAGCGCTGGAAAACGGAGAAGGCGGATTATGCGGGCCTTTTACAAAATGTAACGCATTTTGACCCGGAGTTTTTCCTTATTCCCGAAGAAGACATCAAGGCAATGGATATCCAGTCCTTTCTTATATTAGAAGAGGCGCTTCATCTGTTCAGAGACAGCGGTTACTCTTTACAAGAAATGAAAGGCAGGTCAGCCGGTGTCTATTTAGGAGGACGCGGCGGCAGTATGCCTGATGAAAACCGTCTGAAGCATGCAAAAAATCCGATAGTCGCAGCCGGTCCGAATTACTTAGCGGCCAATCTTTCTCAGTTCTTTGATTTGAAGGGGCCGAGTCTTGTTTTGGATACGGCCTGTTCTTCAGCGCTTGTCGGTATGAATATGGCGATACAGGCGCTTTCTTGCGGTGAAATCGACTCAGCGGTGGTCGGGGGAGTCAGTCTGCTGGAATCTGGTCAAACCCACCGGATGTTCGAACTTCGCAATCTGTTAAGCGAAGAGCCTGCGTTTCATATTTTTGACCGCCGCACCGGCGGCATCGTATTGGGAGAAGGCGTCGGAATGGTGTATTTAAAAACAGCGGCCCAGGCTGTAAAAGACGGGGACCGGATTCATGCGGTCATTAAAGGCATTTCCGTAAACAATGACGGCAGAACCGCGGGGCCTGCCACACCGAATATACAGGCGCAGAAAGAAGTGATGGCCAAGGCGCTTGCCAAAAGCGGCAGAAAAGCGGAGGATATCAGCTACATTGAAGCAAACGGTTCAGGCTCTGAAGTAACAGACCTTTTGGAACTGAGGGCGATTGAAGCGGTGTACCGTATGCAAAACAGCGCGCCTTGCGAATTGGGGTCGATGAAGCCGAATATCGGACACCCGTTATGCGCTGAAGGGATTGCCGGATTCATTAAAACAGTGCTTATGCTCTCGCGCCGAATGCGTGTGCCTTTCCTTTCGGGCAAAGAGCCGATGACACATTACGATCTGTCCGCCTCGCCGTTTTATTTTTCGCAAGCTCTGCGTGAATGGACGGATTCACCGCGGATTGCCGCTGTCAGCAGCTTCGCTGACGGAGGGACGAATGCTCATGTCATAGTGGAAGCCTGGGAGCAAGAGGCGTATACCCCTGTTAGAAAGCCTTTGCCGAGACAGGAATTAAAACGCCGGCCCATTCGTCCGGACAAAGCCGAAAGCCTGCATGGAAACGCACATAAGTCCCGTCCGAATACGTTTTGGAAACAAATGAAGACTTACGATTGCGCTGAAAATTGAACGTCGATATGGAGGAAGTTCATATGCAAGAGCAGCTTCTTATTAACAATCAGCATCCCGTTCTGAAACATCATAAAGCCTATGGAAAGGAACTGCTGCCGGGTCTGGCTTATATTGACCTGATCTATCAGACTTTCAGAGAAAACGGTTTTTTTCATGCCGGCCTTGAACTCAGGCACTTATCGATTTTTCACCCTTTAGCTCCTGAACAGGGAGAAACAATCCTGCTTTCCGTTAATTGTACAGAGAACGGCGAAGGACAGTGGAAGGTAGAGGTGAAAGGGCAAAAACAAGGTGACGAAGCAGCAGAGACAAAGGTATATGCCGCGGCGCAAATGCATTCCGTCAAGCCCGCCGGCTTCCAAGAAAGCGTCCGGATGGATGCCGTAAAACAAACGGCGGCAGAAATACCGCTTGAGGACATTTACGCGGAATGCAGGGATCAAGAACTGGTTCATTCAGGAATGATGAAAGGCTGCGGAAGCGTCTACCAAACTGAAAAAGAGATTTATATTGATCTGTCGGTGCAAAAGGATCAGCTGGAACATGCAGAAGAGACGATGTTTCATCCCGCATTGATAGATGCGAGCAGCATCGGCTCCAATGTATATCTCGCTCCTTTGACGAGGAAGGAGGGGCAATTATTTCTGCCGCTGTTTTATGAATCGTTTTATTGCACCGAATTGCTGCAGACAACATGTATCACCAAGATAAAAAAAGAATCCGTCACCCGTAAGAAAGATCTCGTTTACGTGACAATGGAGTTTTTCAATGAGGAAGGCAGAAAAGTCGGCGAACTGAAAAACTTCGCCAATAAACTGGTGAGGGACCCGGAACTGATCAATCAGAAACGGCTAAAGAAAGAACCTGACGGGCGGAATGCCTTCCTGGCTCCGCAAGCGGAACCGGCGCCTTCTGAGCCCCGCCGTACGGAGGCTTCCGCCGGCCTTACTGAAGAGTGCATCCTTTATTTAAAAGAATTGCTTGCCGCCCGATTGAACAAACCTGTGAAAGAGATTGACCCGGATATCGGCTACTATGAAATGGGGCTGGATTCTCCGGGGCTGTTGGACATGGTAAAGGAAATTGAACGAAAAATCGGAACGCAGCTTCTGCCGACACTGTTATTTGAATACACGACAATCGCGGAATTGGCGGGATATTTGTGCGAACATTACGGAGCCGGTTTCGGCCATGCTCAAAGCGGGCATTCAAGTGCTGAGCCTTTGCACCGGGAAAAAAAGAGGACGACCCAAATCCGCGTGAAAAAATCGGCGTCAGCCGGAACGCAGAATGGAGATATTGCGATCGTCGGGATGGCGGGACGGTACCCCGGCGCCAAAAATCTTCGTGAATTTTGGACAAATTTAAAAAATGGAGAAAACAGCGTAACGGAAGTGCCTCGTTCCCGCTGGGATACGAGGACATATGAGCATTTGCGATCGCCGTCCGGCAAGCCGATTTCCAAATGGGGCGGTTTTATAGACGATCCGGATTGTTTTGACGCGAAATTTTTCCGGATTTCTCCGCGGGAGGCAGAAGCTAAAGATCCGCAAGAACGATTGTTTTTAGAAACATGCTGGGAAACGATTGAGGATGCGGGCTACACCCCGGAAACAATTGTTCAGCCGAAAGGGCCGAATAAGAGAATGAACGTCGGTGTGTTTGCCGGGGTGATGCATATGGATTATTCTCTCGCCGGCGCTGAAGCTGCGGCCAAAGGGCTGGTCTTTCCTTATCCCTTGAACTATGCGCCGATCGCAAACCGGGTTTCATATTTTTGCAATTTTCACGGGCCGAGCATGGCGGTTGACACGGTGTGTTCGTCATCTTTGACGGCCGTTCATATGGCGGCGGAAAGTCTGAGACGCGGTGAATGTGAAGCAGCTCTTGCCGGAGGCGTCAATTTATCATTGCACCCGACAAAATATATCACATACGGCTTGATGGATATGCATTCGAGTGACGGGCTGTGCCGCACGTTCGGCGAAGGAGGCACAGGCTATGTCTCAGCTGACGGCATCGGAGCCGTGCTGCTGAAGCCGCTCCACAAAGCCGAAGAAGATAAGGATCATATTTATGCGGTGATAAAAGGCAGCGCCGTCAATCACGTGGGGACCGTCAGCGGGATTACCGTGCCGAGCCCCGTGGCGCAGGGGGATATGATAGCTGAATGTCTTGAAAAGACGGGGATCGATCCCCGGACGATTTCCTATGTGGAAGCGCACGGAACCGGAACTTCTTTAGGAGATCCGATTGAAATACAAGGTCTTGTTAAAGCTTACCGCACGTTTACGGAGGATCGGCAATTTTGTGCGATCGGTTCCGTTAAATCGAATATCGGACATGCGGAATCAGCTGCCGGGATCAGCGGGCTTCATAAAACGGTTTTGCAGCTGTTTCACAAAACGCTTGTCCCTTCTTTGCACTCAGAGACGATTAATCCGTATCTCCGTTTAGAGGACTCGCCATTTTACGTGCAGCAAAAAACCGAGTCATGGAAAAGGCCGGCGTATACAGAGAACGGCCGTGAACATGCCTGCCCGAGACGCGCAGGCATCAGTTCATTCGGGGCGACGGGTTCAAACGTTCATCTCATTTTAGAAGAGTACAGGCCTAAAAACCCCGGTATTACGGAGGATCAAGAGAGACCGTATATCGTGCCTCTGTCAGCGAAAAATCCGGAGCGGCTGAAGGAATACGCTGCCCGCCTGCTGATGTTTCTCAAAGATGAAGCGCCTGAAGGAAGCGGTCCGCTTTATGACAAAATAGATACAATGCAAAATCAGCTGGAAGATGCGTTGAGAGGTGTTCTGGCCGAAGTTCTGCATGTTGCGTCCGGTTCGGTAGATGATGAACAGGATTGGAAGGAATTCGGCTTGGATGTCATGCAGCTGACACAGTTTTCTGAGCTGATGACGGATCAATACGGGCTGGCAATAGACATGACTGATCTCATACAGCATACTTCCGTCCGGACTTTAGCAGAATGCCTTACAAACGATGAGAAACATAAGAATATTCTTTCCGGTCTTTTCGGCCAGTCCGGCTTAGATAAGCAGCCTGATGAATCTTTTTCCTTGCGGTCACTGGCGTATACGCTGCAAACGGGACGGCTGGCAATGGAAGAACGGCTTGTTTTTTTAGTGAACGATCAAGCAGACCTGATCAGGAAATTAACTGAATTTACAGAACAAAAACGGCAGATTGACGGCTGCTTTCAAGGGCGGTCTGATAGCGGAACGGAAATCAGGGGTTTCCTGAATGATGATCAGGATACGGAGGAGCTGATCCGAAAATGGACGGACAGCGGCACTTACAAAAAACTTGCGGAGCTGTGGTCAAAAGGATTTGAGATAGACTGGACGCGGCTGTATCGGGAGGAGAAACCGCGCAGGATGAGTCTGCCGACGTACCCTTTTGCAAAGGAACGATATTGGATACCGGAGCCCGATCATCCCGTCACTTCCGCAAATACAGAAAGCAGGCTTCACCCGCTGCTTCACCGCAATACATCAGATTTGTTAGAACAAAAATTCAGTACGATACTGAACGGAGATGAATTCTTCTTAGCCGATCATATCGTCCGAAACAAGCGTGTTCTCCCCGGGGCGGCTTATCTTGAAATGGCGAGAGCCGCGGCTGAACTGGCTGCCGCGCCGTTAGCCGCTGGATACACGGCTAAAACCGGCATTTCGCTGCGGTATATCAGCTGGATACGCCAGGCCGTTCATAAAAAAGAGCCTCTGCGTATGACGACAGGGCTTTCTTTGGAGGACAACGGCAATGTTTCATTTCAAGTGTACAGCAATGAAAATGATTCAGACATTTATTGTGAAGGCAGCGCTGTGATTGAGCCGCTGTCTGAGGCGCCGGTTTTGCATATTGAACAGCTGAAAGCGCGATGCCGCAAAAAAGTGCTGTCAAAAGAAGACTGCTATGCGGCGTTTGCAAAGGCGGAAATTGTATACGGACCTTCACATCAAGGAATTGATTACATTTATTGCGGGGAAAAAGAAGCTTTGGCTAAATTGGTGCTCCCCGCTTCCGTTTCTGATGAAGCCGAACAGTTTGTGCTCCATCCGAGTCTGATAGATTCCGCTTTTCAGGCGGCCATCGGCGTTATGAATGAAGATCAAGCGGGTTATCCGGAGCAGCCGTTAATGCCTTTTGAATTGCATGAACTGACCGTTTTTCATCCGTGCAGTCCAAACATGTGGGCGGCCGTATTTGTGACGCATGAAACATCGGCCGTGCGAAGAATGGACATTGATATATGTGATGAACGCGGCAATGTGTGTGTAAGGATAAAAGGATTTTCTGCCCGGATGGCCGAAAGTGCGCCGGCCGTAACCGATAATAAGCAATACGATCTCCCGGGTAACCTTACCGGAGCCGTCAAACTGATGCAGGTATGGGACGCGGAACCGATAGACAACCAAACCGGCTTCCCCATTTCTGAAGCAAAAGCTGTCATCATAGGCGGTACAGACGGGCAGGCGGACGCGGTTTTACGATTGTTTCCTAAAGCTGTGCGATTTGATATCGGCCAAAGTGCTTCCGTTGAAGTGATATCTGATCGGCTCCGCCGTCTCGGTGAGATTCAGCATATGATCTGGTTTGCCCCTCAGCCGGCTGATTCTGACAGCCATGATCAAAAAAGCGGGGTGCTGCAGATTTTCAGAGCGGCCAAAGCTCTTATCGGTCTCGGGTATGGAAAGGAGCAGCTCGGGATGACGGTGATTACGCACCAAGCACAGCCTATCACCCAATATGATGAGGTGCGTCCCGCTCATTCCAGTGTGCACGGTTTCGTCGGGTCTCTCGCTAAAGAACATCCGAGCTGGCACATCCGTCTCGCCGATCTTGAAGACGGGGGGGATTTCCCCGCAGAAGACATATTCAGCCTGTCCCGCGACCGTACGGGTAAAGCATGGGTGCGCAGACATCAGGAATGGTACCGGCCTCAATTGCTTCCGGTCCAAAGCGGGCCGTCTGAAAGTGTTCCTTACCGCTATGGAGGCGTATATGTCATCATCGGCGGTGCGGGAGGCATCGGCGAGGTTTGGACAGATTATATAGTGACGACGTATAAAGCCCGAGTCGTCTGGATCGGGAGGCGGCCGCTGGACAGCCGGATACGCCAAAAAATAGACCGGTACCGGCCATCAGGCCCGGCTCCCGAATATATAGCCGCAGATGCTTCTGATCTTCCATCGCTTCAGCGCGCCTATGAACAGATTAAAAACACATACGGCACCATCAGCGGCGTCGTTCATTCAGCGATGGTATTTGCGAATGAAAGCGTAAAAGATATGGAAGAATCACAGTTTCACGCCGGTCTTGCGGCGAAAGTGGATATTTCCGTCAACATTGCCGAAGTATTTGCGAAAGAGTCTTTGGACTTTATTCTCTTTTTCTCTTCGGTTATTTCATATATTAAGAATCCGAATCAAAGTCATTATGCGGCGGGGTGCGCATTTAAAGACGCATTTGCCCATGAGCTTTCCGGACGGCTGTCATGCCGGGTCAAAGTGATGAACTGGGGTTATTGGGAGCGGGCTGACAATCACATTTCTGAAGAGTTTGACAGACTGAGTGCAATCGGTCTCGGGCTGATCAGCCGGGCGGAAGGGATGCAGGCGCTGGAAACTCTGCTGACGCAGCCGATCTCCCGCATGGGGCTGATGAAGCTGACCAAGCTGATTCCGATCGAGGGAATGAACCCTCATGAATTTGTGACTATCTGATTGCCTGTCAAAATGACGGAGCAAATTTAATTTTCTTAGGAGGATAAGGTTTTGGGTAAGGGAGACAAACAAAAAGACCGTACACAGTTATCCTTAAGAACAGAAATAAGCAATCAAATGAAAGAATTGAATCGGCTTTTGCTGCAAGTGCTGCGGGTGACGCTGCGTTCAATGGGTCTGACCGGCGAAGCGCCGGCGGCTTCCTGTCTGCCTTTATATGAACGCTGGCTGGAAGAAAGCATCCGTCTTTTAGACAGAGATTTTAAAAGCGGTGAAACGGCCGCGGTTTGGGAAGAGTGGCATAAGAAGAAAAACGAATGGCTGAAAGATCCGGATATGAAAGCGCAGGTTCTGCTGGCGGATACCGTCATTCAAGCTTTGCCTGACATTTTAACAGGCAAAATAAAAGCCACTGACGTGATGTTTCCCGATTCTTCAATGGAGCTTGTTGAAGGAATCTATAAGCATAATATTCTCGCTGATTATTACAACGATGTGCTGGCAAATGAAGCGTGTATTTATGTGGAAAATGTAATGAAAAACAATCCTGATGCAAACATCCGTCTGCTGGAGATCGGAGCGGGCACCGGCGGAACGAGCAGCACACTGTTTAAAAAGCTCCGCCCCTATCAAAACCATATTCAGGAATACTGTTATACCGACTTGTCAAAAGCTTTTTTAATGCATGCCGAAAAGGAATACGGCGCGGACAATCCGTATTTGACGTATCAGCTGTTTAATGTGGAGCAGCCTGCGGCGGGCCAGGGATTACATCTGCGAACCTACGATATCGCTATCGCTGCAAACGTGCTGCATGCCACCAAAAATATCCGGAAAACCTTACGGACGGCAAAAGCCGTATTGAAAAAGGACGGTTTGCTGCTCGTTAATGAACTGGGCGGGCATACGCCGTTTACACATGTTACATTCGGCTTATTAGAGGGCTGGTGGCTGTACGAAGACGAGGCGCTGCGGATTCCGGGGTGTCCCGGTCTTTATCCGGAAACATGGAAATCCGTTTTAATGGCTGAAGGTTTTCATTCCATTCAATTTCCGGCTGAAAACGAACGTCTGCACACCCAGCAGATTATCACGGCGAAAAGCAACGGAGTCATCAGGCAGAGCAGGGAAGCTCACACCGCGCAAAAGCGCCAATCAAACGTACCGCAAACATCCTCTGATCGTCAGCTCCCAATCAAACAAGCGGGAGAGGGGCTTTCGGAAAAGACAGCGGCTTTTCTGATAAGGGCTGCGGCAAAAGTATTAAAAATGCCGGCAGAAGAGATAAATCCGCTGGCTCCTCTGGATGAATACGGCATTGACTCTATTCTGATCGTTCAGCTGACGAATGAGCTGCGGGATCTCGTCCCTGATATCAGCAGCACGCTGTTTTTTGAATACCGGACGATAGGAGAACTTGCCGCATACTTGGCTGAATCGAAGGAGCGCGAACTGCATGCGCAATTTTCTGAAGAAGTCCGTCATACTGAAGCGGCATCATCCGGCTCTTTGCTTGAAAAAAGCACAGAGTATCTGAAACAGATCGTCAGCGCCATCTTAAAGATGCCGATTGAGGACGTTCAAGCCCATACGCCCCTTGAAGAATACGGAATCGATTCCATCTTAATCGTACAGCTGACCAACCGCGTGCGGGAAGACATACCTGATATCAGCAGCACATTGTTCTTCGAGTATCCGACAATCGGCGGATTAGCGGAATATCTCGTCAGCTCAAGACAGGAAGATATGGCTGGGATTTTCAAGACAAATAAAGAAGCCGAAAAGGGGCCGCGCACTTTACAGAAAAAGCAAAGCCGTAAAAAAAGCGCCGGATTGACGAAGCGCCAAGCGGCATCTTTTTCTGAAAAAGCGCCGCCCGCTTCCGAACCGCCGTCAAAACACCTTGAAGTGGCAATTGTCGGTCTTGCCGGACGGTATCCCGGAGCTGAAAATGTTAATGAGTTCTGGGAACGGTTAAAGACCGGTGAACACGGAATCACCGAAATTCCGAAAGACCGCTGGGATTGGCGGGACTACTATGATGAGACAAAAGGTAAGGAAGGCCGGATGTATACGAAGTGGGGCGGCTTTTTAACAAATATTGATAAATTTGATCCGCTGTTTTTTAAAATCTCTCCGAAAGAAGCGGAGCGCATGGACCCGCAGGAGAGACTGTTTCTGGAAACCGCTTATGCGGCCCTGGAGGATGCCGGATATACCCCTGATTCACTATGCGCCGGTAAAAAGGTTGGTGTCTTTGCGGGTGTCATGAACGGCAACTATCCGACAGGGGCCCACTACCACTTTATCCCGAACCGCGTATCCTATGTGTTTGATTTTCACGGTCCGAGCATCGCGGTCGATACCGCATGCTCCTCATCCTTAACCGCCATTCATCTCGCCGCAGAAAGCATCAGAACAGGTGCATCTGAATGCGCGATTGCCGGCGGCGTAAACCTGATTACAGATCCGGTTCATTATATCGGACTTTCTTCTATGAGAATGCTGTCACCGTCAAACGCGTGCAAAGCGTTCGGTGATAAGGCTGACGGGTTTGTTGACGGAGAGGGCGTCGGCTGTATCGTGTTAAAGCCGTTGAAGAAGGCTGTTGAAGATCATGATCATATATACGGTGTCATTAAAGGAAGCGCTCTGAACGCCGGCGGCAAAACGAACGGGTTCACCGTTCCGAATCCGAATGCACAAGGAGAAGTGATCGCAGATGCGATGGAGCGGGCAGGGATTGACCCGAGAGCAATCAGCTATCTGGAAGCCCACGGCACCGGCACTTCCTTGGGAGATCCGATTGAAATCGCAGGGTTAACCAAGGCTTTCCGCCGCTATACGGATGCAAACCAATTTTGTTCCATCGGTTCTGTTAAATCCAATATCGGACACCTGGAAAGTGCGGCGGGCATTGCTGCGGTCACCAAAATTCTTCTTCAGATGAAACACGGATATCTGGTGCCGTCGCTGCATTCAAAGCAGCTGAACCCGGAAATTGATTTTGAAACTTCTCCTTTTATCGTGCAGCAGGAAACAGCGGAATGGAGACGGCCGGTCATAGAATCTGAAGGAGTAACACGGGAATATCCGAGAATCGCGGGTACATCTTCTTTCGGAGCGGGCGGTGCAAATGCCCACCTGCTGATAGAAGAGTATGAACCGGCTGAAATGACTTCGGCAGACACCGGCCGTCCGGCGCTTTTTGTTTTATCGGCAAAAGATAAAGACCGCTTGCGCGAGCGGGCTCTGTTGCTGTCGGATGCCGCCGGAAACGGAACAATTACAGATGCGAACCTGCTTGACGCGGCATTTACCCTTCAAGTCGGGAGGGTCCCGATGGAAGAACGGCTGGCGATGACAGCGGACTCTGTTTCTGAATTGGAACAGAAGCTGACTGCTTTTCTGAATAATGCTGGTTCTGTAAGCGGGGTGTTTACGGGCCGGAGTGATAGTGCTGTCACGGAGACGGAAGGCACAGTCAGTGATTGGATGGAAAAACGTCAATTTGACAGTCTTTTGAATGCCTGGGTTCACGGGACGCCCGTCGATTGGGCATCTTTATATAAAGGCGCGCTGCCGCATCGTATCAGTCTGCCGTCTTATCCATTTGCAAAAGAAAGCTACTGGATGAAGCGGGAAGAACCAAAAACAGGAACAACTGAATATGTGCATCCTTTCCTGCATGAAAATACGTCAACCTTGGCGGAGCAAAGCTATCATACATCTTTTACAGGCCGGGAACACGTTTTCCAGGATGTGAGAGGGGAGCGGGTTCTGTCGGCAGCCGTTTATTTAGAAATGGCGCTTGCGGCTTTTCATCATGCGGCAGACAGCTCTGAAGAAAAAGAGATATGGATCCGAACGGCGGCATGGACTGACCCGATTACCGGCGGACATCACGGTGCGGGCGTCAATCTCTCCCTTCTGTCTGAAGACGAGGAAGGCATCCATTATGAAATATACAGTGACGAAGAGAAGCTGCATCATTATGGAATCATCGGACAAGGGAACATACAGCCATCCCGCGTGCTTGATATTGCCTCCTTACAAAAAGACTGCCGCCCGCTGTCATTCGATTATGAAACACCAGGCATATCAGGTGTAACGATCAGTAAGGAGTTCCGCACCGTTGAAAAGCTTTATGCGGGAGAAAGTGCGGTTTGGGCGAAGCTTGCTCTCACAGATGAAAGCGGCCGTAATCCGGGATATCATATACCGCCGGAATTTCTGGACGCAGCTTTTCATGTCCTGGCAAAAACGGAGCCGTCAGTCCATATCGTGCCTGAAGCGGTTGAAGAACTGCGCGTCATGCGTCCGTGCTCATCCGGCATGTGGATGTATATTAATAAAAAGAATCAAACCGGCTGTGACATTCAATTATGTGACGAAACCGGCATTGTCTGCGCAGAAATCAAAGGGATAAGAATGAGACAGCCGTCTCAGCAGGATCACGGGCAAGAGGAACAATCCGAGATGATGATATTTGAAGAAATGTGGAAGCAGCAGCCTCTGAAGAAATCCATTCATGAAGAGCTGAAAACGGTCATCTGTTTTCTTACGGGAGAAGCTGCCAGAAAGCATGCTTATCAGTCTTTACAATCCCTTTATCCGGGAGCCGGCGTGTTTTTTATTTCACAGGGTGAGGAAACTCAAAAGCTTTCAAACACGCATTATCAAATTAAAATCACTGACGGACAAGCATATCAAGAAACGTTTCGGCATATTGAAACGGCTGCAGGCAAAGCGGATGCCGTTTTATATGGATGGCCGCTTGAAGATGAAAAGGCCGTGAAAGACTATTCCATTCTGTATCATGTGATCCGCGCAGGTGCTTCTTTGCGTTCTAAACCGAGGCGGATCCTTCTTTCCGCTCAGTGCGGGACCGATACCGATATCAGTTACGCCGAGTCATGGATCGGGCTGGAACGGTCGCTGAAACTGATCTTGCCGGAGACGGATACGGCCGCGGTTTATTTTGAACAAAAAGGACCGTTAGAAAAACTGATCCATAACGTATGTGAAGAACTTCATAGCGACTCGTTCCGCAGTGTCATGTACAGTGGGGAAATCCGCCACGTCATGGAAATGAAGCAGACGGACATCGCCCCTGTTGAGAAGCGTGTGATAAAGAGCGGAAAAACGTACTTGATTACCGGCGGATGCGGGGGATTAGGCTTGTTATTTGCCGGATATTTTGCTGAAAAAGGACCGGTTACGCTCATTTTGACGGGGAGATCAGCGGCAGACGGCCCGGTGCTGAACAAGATAAAGAGATTGGAAAAATCAGGCGCCAAGGTGTTTTACGTGCAGGCGGATGCCGCAGATCAGGCTCAGATGGAGAAAGGTTTGCAAGAAGTGAAAGAGAAAGGATGCGGGCCGATTCACGGTGTCATTCACGCTGCAGGTCTTCAAGGCACTGAAAGCATTCTGGAGAAAGATCTGCAAACCTTTCAGCAAGTCTTATCGCCAAAAGCGGACGGCACCGCGGTGTTAGATCAGGTTCTGTCACGGGAGCCGCTTGACTTCTTCTGTTGTTTCTCTTCTTCTTCAGCGATTTTAGGAGACTTCGGTTCTTGTGACTACGCGATGGGGAACCGCTTCCAAATGGCTTTTGTCCGTCACCGGGATAAACTTGTGAGCCTCGGACTCAGAAGCGGCAAGTCACTTGCAATCAATTGGCCGCTTTGGAAAGAAGGGGGGATGCATGTCGGCACGGCGGAAAGCACCGATATGTATTTAAAATCAAGCGGACAGCGTTATTTATACACTGAGGAAGGACTCGAAGTTTTTGAAACATTGTTAGTCCAGCCGTCCAGCCAGTATCTCGTCCTGGCTGGTTTTCCGTCGAGGGCCAAACGCTTCCTGCAGATAGATCAAGGCGAACGGCCGATTTCGGGTTCTGTAAACAGAAACGTCCCGTTTTCAGGAAGGCGGAGTGAAATGAAAGGCTTTACACTGGAAGAATGCGTAAGCTGGGATGTGAAAGAACTGGCGGCGGGGCTTTTGAAAATAGACAAGAACAGACTGACGGACGCTGACAATCTGGCTGATTTCGGCTTTGATTCTATCAGTTTGGCGGAATTCGCCTCTTCTTTGTCCGCCCATTACGGAATTGAAGTGACACCGGCCCTGTTTTTCGGACATTCTACACTGGAGAAGGTCGTCCGCTATTTTCTGACGGAACACCAGTCCGTCATGGAGCATGTCTATGAAGAAAAGAAACCTGAATCCGCAGATCAATCTGTCTTTGAAAAGGCAGGAACGAAAAAGCGAAAGAAGCAGAGGGGAAGAAATAAGCTGAACGCCGGAACCGAGGGCAGTCAGGCAGCTGATTCCATTGCCATTATCGGCATGAGCGGCCGATTTCCTCAGGCGCGCACGGCGGACGAGCTGTGGGACATTCTGTTTCAGGAAAAGGATGTTGTCGCACCGGTCGCAAAAAAAGGCTTCACAAGTTCAAAATGGAAACTCGGCGCTGTACCGGGGGCGGACGAATTCGACCCTTTATTTTTTGAAATATCGCCGAGGGAAGCTGAAACGATGGATCCGAAACAGCGGCTGCTTCTTCAGGAAGCGTGGAGGGCCCTTGAGGACGCCGGCTACGGCGCCAGTCACATCAAGCAGCAGACGATCGGTATGTTTGTGGGGGCGGAAGAAGGAGATTATCACCTTTTAACACGGGACAAAGGCAATGTCACGTCTCATCATAACGGTATTTTGGCGGCGCGGCTGGCTTATCACTTGAATTTATCAGGTCCTGTGATGGCGATAAATACAGCATGTTCTTCGGGGCTCGTTTCTGTCCATCAGGCGGTATTAAGCCTGCAGAATAAAGAGTGCACAACAGCTGTTGCGGCCGGGGTGAATATCATGAATACCCCGGACTTTTTTGAAACGATAGATAAAGCCGGAATGCTGTCGGAAAACGGGAAATGCTTCGCGTTTGATAAAAGGGCTGACGGCATGGTTCCGGGGGAAGCGGCCGCAGCGGTTGTTCTGAAGCCGCTGAGAGAGGCGGAAAAAGATGGTGATCCGATTTACGGGGTGATTCGGGCGAGCGGCGTCAATTATGATGGGAAAACAAACGGAATTACCGCTCCGAGCGGCGTCGCGCAGACCCGGCTGCTTACTTCCGTTTATGACCGGGGCCGTATCAACCCTGAAGATATCGAATATATCGTCACACACGGCACAGGTACAAAACTCGGTGATCCGGTGGAAATTAACGCGCTTTATGACGCATTTTCTGCCTATACAAACGAAGAAGCTTTTTGCGCGCTCACATCAATTAAAACCAATATCGGCCACACGTTTGCCGCGTCAGGCATTGTCAGTTTGATCAGTCTTTTACAGGCGTTCTCCCGTGAAATGATTCCCGCCAGTCTGCATTGCAGCGGGGAAAACCGCTATATCAACTGGGAGAAGAGTCCTTTTTATGTGAATAAAACGGGTAAACCGTGGCCTTCTCTGCCGGGTAAAAACCGAATGGGGGCAGTCAGCGCATTCGGGATGAGCGGAACAAATGCCCATATCGTTATGGAAAGCTATAAGCGCAGCGCTTCACCTCATCCGGATGCCCCTGCATATTTACTGACTTTGTCTGCAAAAACAAAGGAGGCCCTTCAGGAAAAAATCGAAGATATGATCACTTGGGCGGAAAATGGCGGACTGAAAGAAAATGATCTGGCCCAGCTCAGCTATACGTTGTTAAAAGGACGGCATCACTTTAACCATCGCGCCGCCATCGTGGTTCAAGATGCTGATGACGCAGTGTATGTATGGAAGCAGGCAAAGCTTAATGAACATCATCCTTATGTGTTTTCGGGAAAAGTACCGCAGCACTTTGCAGGGCGTCAGCATATTCAGGAGCACATGATAGAAGTGCTCGGCAAGTGCAGCGCCTCATATTCTGACCATAGAAAATATCAGGAGCTGTTATGCGTGCTGGCAGATTTTTATTGTCAAGGTTATGAAATCGAAGGGGACTTGCTTTATGGCGGACCTTTTCCGCGAATCGGCAATCTGCCGGGCTACCCGTTTGCCAGGCAAACGTATTGGGCGTCCGATCGTCTTCAGAGAGAGATTGGAAACCGGAATTCAGCTGAACGTGAAAAGCTTCACCCGCTGCTCCATGCGAATACATCGACCTTTACCGCCCAGCGCTTTACTTCTGTTTTTTCAGGACATGAACCGTTTTTTGCGGATCATATCGTCAATGGAAAACCGGTGCTTCCGGGCGCGGCTGCTTTAGAAATGGCCCGGGCCGCCGTTACGCTGGCTGCTGAAGACTTACCCGGCGGGAAAACGGGTGTAAGGCTCAAACAGATCGTTTGGCTCCGTCCGGTGACGGCGCTTTCTGAAGGAGTGACGCTTCATGTAAAGCTTCAGCCGGAAGAAAACGGAGACATCGCTTTTGAAGCGTATGCCGAAGGAGAAGAGCCGCTTGTCTTTTTCCAGGGAAAGGCCGTGCTCGAAGAGACGGAGCGTGCTCCTGTTCTCGATGTGGAAGCGGTTCAGGCGCGCTGCAGCGGCCGTCACTTGTCAAAGGCTGAGTGCTATGAAGCGTTCGACAGCCTCGGCATCACCTACGGACCGTCGCATCAGGCGCTTGACGCCGTCTATGCCGGAAGCGGAGAAGTGCTCGCGAAGCTCACTCTTCCGCCGTCCGCCCGCGAGGAAAAGGAGCCGTTCATCCTGCATCCGAGCATGCTGGACGCCGCCCTTCAGGCTTCTATCGGTCTCGTGCTCTCAGACGGTTCCGCGTCCGGACGGCCGTTTCTGCCGTTTGCCCTCCAGGATATGCAGGTGTTTTCTGCGTGCCGGGAGACGATGTGGGCGGTGCTTTCCTCAGCGGACGGCGCCTATCATATTGAGCTGTGTGATGAAAACGGCGCGGTATGTGTCCGATTGAAGGGGCTCACCGCCCGTTTTCTGGAAGAGGAAACGGAGGAAAAACCGCTCTTGCTTCAGCCAAAGTGGCAGGAATCACCGCCGGATGAAGGCGGCGGACAAGAAGCATCTTTCAGATACGTGACGCTGTATGGCGGAATGAACGCTGAGGACATAAGCGGCGGCGCCGTATGTGCGGCTGACGGCGAAGGTCCGATTGAAGACCGTTATGACGCCTGCGCGGCGGAGCTGTCAGCGATTGTCACGCGTCTTATCAAAGAAAAACAGAAGAAAAAAACGCTGATCCAGCTTCTTGTCCCCGACAGGGGGGAAGACAATGTATTGGCGGGGCTGGCCGCTTTTCTGAAAACGGCTCACCTTGAACATCCGAAGCTGTACGGCCAAGTCATCCAAGCCGATCCGGACGAGTCAGCCTCGGCGCTTCTTGCCAAGCTGAAAGAAAACCGGGCGCATCCTGAACAAGCGGAAATCCGTTATGAAGATGGCAAACGTCTCGTCAGAAACTGGCGTCATCTGCCGGCGCCTCAAAGCGGCGCCATTCCGTGGAAAGACGAAGGGGTCTACCTCCTCACAGGGGGAGCGGGCGGCATCGGCCTGATTTTCGCTGAAGAAATAGCCTCCCGCGTCAAAAACGCCGTCCTCGTATTAACAGGGAGGGCAGAAGTGCTTGATGAAGAGCGCTCCGCCCGCTTACGGCGCTTGGAAGCGTCGGGTGCCCGCGTATTGTATCAACCGGTAGACGTGACAGACAGGGCGGCGGTCATCGCCCTCGTCCGCGACATACAGGAGGAGCACGGAACACTCGACGGGATCATTCACGGCGCAGGCGTGATCGCTGACAACTACATTCTCAACCAGACAGAAAACGAACGGAAGACCGTCATGGCGCCGAAGGTGAAAGGGCTTATCAATCTTGATGAAGCAGCGAAAGATGTGCGGCTGGACTTTTTCATTCTGTTTTCTTCCTTGGCTGGAGGTATGGGAAATCCGGGGCAGGCCGGTTATGCGGCAGCCAACGCATTTATGGATGTTTATGCAGCCCGCCGGAACCGTCTCGTGCGGGACAACAAGCGGAGCGGGCAGACTCTGTCTGTCAACTGGCCGCTTTGGGAAGAAGGCGGTATGCGCGTGGACAAAGAGACCGAACGGCTGATGTACGAACAGACCGGAATGAAAGCCATGCGATCGGCCTCAGGCATCCAAGCGCTTTACGCCGCTTTTGCCTCCGGAGAACACCAGGTCATGGTGGCAGAAGGCGACGAAAAACGGATTCGCAGCCATATTTTCGATCTGGGCGAAGAACAAAGCGCCGCCGGACAAGCTCCGGCAGTGGCAGATGCAAGAGATCTGAAAGATCAGGTTCAAGAGAAACTAAAGCGGCATGTATCAGATCTTTTAAAGGTAAGCATGAAAGATATTGAGGCTGACAGCGAACTGACGGAATACGGATTTGATTCGATCATTTTCACTGAATTTACCAATCTATTAAATCGGTCTTATCAGCTTGAGCTCAGCCCGACTATCTTCTTTGAATTTCCGACATTGCGCAAACTGAGCGGCCATTTGATATCTGAATGGAAAGAAGCATTCAGCGGCTTAGAAAGAGAGAGTTTAAAAACCGCTCCAAAAGCCGGAATAAGAAAAGCTGAAGCTCCGGCGGCCGTTCATGTCAAGCGGGAAACGCCCGTATCCGTAAAAGGAAGATCAGAAGAAAAAACCGAACCGATAGCCATTATCGGAATCAGCGGTATTTTTCCGCAATCGAAAGACATAGATGAATTCTGGACACGTTTATCAAAAGGGGAGCATTGCATTACAGAAATTCCCCGAGATCGCTGGGATTGGCGCGAATATTACGGCGATCCGGCAGCGGATGCAAATAAAACGTCAATTAAATGGGGCGGTTTCATAGATGGAATCGCCGGGTTTGACCCGCTGTTTTTCGGGATATCTCCGAAAGAAGCTGAAATGATGGATCCTCAGCAGCGTCTATTAATGATGTATGTGTGGAAAGCCATTGAAGACGCGGGGTACTCAGCAAAACGGATTGCCGGAACAAAAACCGGCATTTTCACCGGCACACTGGGAAGCGGATATCAAACTTTAATCAATAAGGCGGGTCTTCCTGTCGAGGGGTATACGATGACCGGAATCGTGCCATCCGTCGGGCCGAACCGGATGAGTTATTTTCTTGATATCCACGGGCCGAGCGAGCCGGTAGAAACCGCTTGTTCAAGCTCTTTAGTCGCCATTCACCGCGCGGTAAAAGCCATTGAAACGGGAGATTGTGATATGGCGGTCGCAGGGGGCGTCAACACGATCGTCACGCCTGAAGGGCATATCGGTTTTCAAAAAGCAGGCATGCTCAGTGAAGACGGGCGCTGCAAAACATTTTCTGATCAGGCTGACGGTTATGTCAGAGGAGAGGGCGCCGGCATGATTGTCTTGAAAAAGCTTTCAGAGGCTGAGCGTGACAGGGATCACATCTACGGCCTCATCCGCGGTACAGCGGAAAATCACGGCGGACGCTCAGCGTCACTTACCGCGCCGAATCCGCAGGCTCAGACGGATGTGCTGAAAAGCGCTTATCAAGAAGCCGGTATTCACCCGTCAACCATCACTTATATAGAAGCGCACGGAACAGGAACGGCACTCGGCGATCCGATTGAGATCAATGCATTGAAAAAAGCTTTCCAAACAGACGGGGCGCCGGGCGGATATTGCGGGATAGGCTCAGTGAAGACAAATATCGGACATTTGGAGCTCGCAGCAGGTATTGCGGGCGTTATCAAAGTATTGATGCAGCTGAAACATCGGACGCTCGCCAAAAGTCTGCATTGCGAGAACATCAATCCCCATATCAAATTGAAGGACAGTCCGTTTTACATTGTGACAGAAACAAAGGAGTGGGAAGCGCTGCGTGATGAAAACGGCCGGGTCCTGCCCCGCCGGGCGGGTGTAAGCTCATTCGGTTTCGGAGGTGTCAATGCGCATATCGTTATTGAAGAATACATGGGCAGAAGTGAGACGGAACAGCAGGAAACCAGTGAGAAAGCGTCATCTCTTTTTGTTTTGTCAGCTAAAAATGAAGAGCGGCTGAAAGAAAGAGCGCGTCTCCTTCGAGATTTTATCCAGAACGGATCATCCCGCGATATCGATCTTGCAGATGCCGCATACACACTGCAGACCGGACGGGACGCGATGGAAGCGAGGCTGGGAATCATTGCAGGCTCCGCAGAGGAACTGACTGAAAAACTGAACGCGTTTCTGTTGGGAAAAAACAGCGAAGATATCATCAGCGGCCGTAAAAAACGCGAGAATAACACGATCTCCATGTTCTCAGACGATAAAGACGCGGCTGACCTCGTCAGCGCCTGGCTTGAGAAAAAGAAATACAGGAAAGTGCTGCGGCTCTGGGCAAACGGATTTGACACAGATTGGGAGCAGCTGTATACGGACAGGAAACCGCGCCGCATCAGCCTGCCCTCCTATCCGTTCAGAGCCGACCGCTATTGGGTGCCGAAACGGGAGCAGCTGCCGCTTTCGAATCAAAAAACAGTATTATTGCAAAAAACATGGGAACCGTGCGAGGCATTGTCTTCATCCGAGCCGTTCAACAACAAAATAGCGCTCATCGTCTCTGAAGATACAAAAGACCTTGCCGCCGAGGTGAAAAAACAGCTGAATGATGCTGACATTGTGCAGGAAAATCATCTCATCTCTTTCTTACAGGGTCCGAACGCGGCCATCTATTCCGGGTTTATTGACTTCACCGGCTGCGGCTCCCGACAAAAGCGGCAGGACATCAGCTGGGTGGCATCGCTGCAGCAGCTGATTGAATACGGCCGCGGACTAGAAAACATGAAAATGCTTTATCTTACAAAAGGGCTTGAAGCCTTCAAAAATAAGGATGCCGTTATGCACGGTATTGAAAAAGCGGGGCTTTATCGCATGCTGCGGCATGAATACAGCCATATTCTCACCTGTCACGCCGATATTGATCCTGAAGAGCCGCTGGAGCAGACAGCTGCTTTTATTAAACAAGAAATTGAATCAGACTTAACGGAGTCTGCTGTTTGCTATAGGGACGGCATGCGCTTCAGCTATGTTCTTCGGCAGACTGATCAGATTGAACCAGAAGCTGTGCAAACAGACCGGGCTGCGTTTCCAAAAGACGCCGTCCTGATGATAACCGGAGGAACGCGCGGACTCGGCGCTTTATGCGCCAAGCATTTCGTTTCCGCATACGGTGTGAAGAAACTGCTTCTGACAGGCAGAAAGGAGCTGCCGCCGAAAACCGAGTGGGATCTTGAGCAAACAGACCCTGTCGTTTCGGAAAAAATACAGCTTATCCGGCAGCTGGAATCACAAGGTGTAAAAGTGTGCGTCTCAGCAGTTGATCTGACGGATAAGCAGGCCGTCGGACGGCTTATAAAAGAGGTAACCACAACGCTCGGACCTGTCGGAGGCATTCTGCATTGCGCGGGAATTGCGGACCGTGAAAACCCTGCTTTTCTCCGCAAATCCAAAGACAGTATCGCGCGGGTGCTCGCGCCGAAAGCAGACGGCCTTCACAGTCTGTATGAGAGTGTAAAGGATGATGCGCCGGCATTTTTCGTCCTGTTTTCATCTGTCTCAGCAGCCGTCCCGATTCTTGCGGCGGGACAGAGCGATTATGCGATGGCTAATTCTTACATGGACTATTTTGCAGAAAACAATGAGAGCGGCATCATTAGCATACAATGGCCGGCATGGGATGAGACGGGCATGAGCAGGGATATAAAAAGCGGGATTTATGAGCAAACGGGATTGCTGCGGCACTCTGACGCTGAAGGTCTCAAGATGCTTGATTACATTTTAAGAGAAAGACCCGGAGCTGTCGTGCTGCCGGCACAAGTGAAACATGATTGGGACGCCAAAGCGCTGGAAAATGCCAAGCCAGCCGCCCATAAAGGAATGAAAGCAGCTTCCAAACCTCCTGAAACAAAAAAACGGGACCATAACCGGACTGATATTCAATCTTGGCTAAGGTCGCTTTTGGCAAAAGAGCTGAGTATCGATGAAACGCATATGGATATCGATGTGCCTTTTCAGGAATACGGAATGGATTCTATCTTTCTGGCGCAAGTGCTGACAAAGATCGATCAAAAACTGCCGTCCGTTTCAATTGATCCGACTGTCCTTCTGGAACACCCTACCATAGAACAGCTCGCGGATTATTTAGCCGTACATTGTCCGGAAGCTTTTTCGGCAGATGCAGCGGTTCCCGCGGAGAAGGTCCCTTTGCAGAAGACGCCGAAACGGAGCAAAAAAAAGGCAGATAAGCCTGGGAAACGGGGAAAGGTTGCGATCATCGGCATGGCCTGCCATTTTCCGAAAGCGGGAGATATAAAAGAATTTTGGAAGAATCTCCGCAGCGGAACGGATGCCGTCACTGAAGTTCCGCCGGACAGATGGAACGCCGGGGAACACTATCAGCCGGGTGAATATCAAGAAGGAAAAAGCATCAGTAAATGGGGCGGTTTTATTCACGATATTGATCAATTTGACCCGGAGTATTTTAATATTTCAGAAACGCTGGCACCGATGATAGACCCGCTGCAAAGGCAGTGGCTCGAAGTGAGCGCGGAAGCTTTGGCCGATGCCGGTTATCAAAAAGAGGATCTCTGGGGCCGCCGTATCGGCGTTTTTGCCGGTGCAAGGGCAGGTGCGTTTCATCAGAAATTTCAATATTTGCAAAAAGACGCGATTATTGGCGCGGGGCAAAATTTTATTACCGCACACATGGCGCACATTTATAACTTTACAGGGCCCAACCTGGTCGTGGATACGGCCTGCTCCAGTTCGCTTACGGCAATTCATTTGGCCGTACAGGCCATTCAAAATGGAGAAGCGGAAGCGGCCTTTGCGGGCGGGGTTGACATTTTGCTTGATGAAAAACCTTTTCTCACAATGAGCGCGGCGAGAATCTTATCGCCAAATGGCCGTTCAAAATCTTTCGATGCCGATGCGGACGGAACAGGAATCGGAGAGGGCTGCGGTGTGCTGATGCTGAAGCCGCTCGAAAAAGCGATAGAAGACGAAGATAAAATATACGGCGTTATTGACGGCTCTGCGATAAATAATGACGGCAGCACAATGGGCGTGACGACGCCGAATCCCCGGGCGCAGCAGGACTTGATTGAGCAGGCGGTTCAATCAGCGGAAATCGATCCGGACACCATGACATACGTAGAGACGCACGGAACCGGTACATTGATTGGCGACCCGATTGAATTAAAGGGATTAACCAATGTCTTGTCTGCTTATTCCGATGAAAAACAATTTTGCGGTGTAGGAAGCGTCAAAAGCAATATCGGCCACTTGCTGAGTGCGGCGGGCGCGGCGGGAATCATCAAAGTTTTGCTGGCAATTGCCAATGAAGAACTGCCGCCGACTTTGCATTGCCATAAACCGAATCCCCGCTTCCAATTTAAAGATTCTCCGCTTTATCCTGTGCTTGAGCTGAAGCGGTGGGACGGAAAAAAAGAGATACTCAGGGCCGGGGTCAGCGCGTTCGGTTTGGGCGGGAATAATGCCCATATCATTGTCAGCAACGAAGGAATACCGAAAGAGCGAAAAGCGGCCATGGAACCGAAAGGCGGCCAGACAGTATACCGAAAACAACGGTATTGGCCTGAAAAAGCACAGTTGCCCGAAGCGGAAGAAAATGAGGCGGGCACAGAAGCAATGTTTGAAATAAGCGAGGTGTGATAGATTGGCAGTTGCCACCGATCAAGTCAAAACGTTCCTGCAGAAAATCAGCCATACGAATTATATCGTCCGGGATCATCGCGTTCATCAAATCCGCGTCCTCCCGGGCGTGACTTTAATAGATATGCTGTATCGGCTCGCCGCCGGGTATCTCGGTGAACGGCCTATAGAATTAAGACAGATTATTTTTAAGCAGCCTGTTGTAACATCTGAAGAGTTTGATAAACACCTGTATGTGACCTTTACGCCGGCGCGTGACAGCTGGAAAGTTGAGATTACTAGCGAAAAAGCAAAAAACGGCACACCGCTTGGCGGAAACCGGGATGAGAATATGGAATGCCAGCTTTATTTGCAAGAAGACACGCCCCGGGCAAAAGAACTGAATATTGAAGCGTTCATGAAAAACGCAAGCCGAAAATGGGACATGCATGACATTTACGGAATTGCAAGAAGAAGCCATATTGAGCATGGCGAGTTTATGAAAAATGAAGGGGCCGTTTATCAGCTTCAGGATAAAGAAGAATTAATGGAGCTCACTCTAAGTGATTTGGCTGAAGGATTCCGGGAGAAATTTAAGGCGCATCCGGCTTTTTTAGATGCGTCCACCCTTGCCGGCTCTTCCTTTGCATTGTCGGCCCAAAAGCAGAATGACACACCTTATATTCCTTTTATGATCGATCGTTTTTGCATGTATCAGCCGTTTCCGAAAACGATTTACACTTATTCTGCGAAAAACAGCCGCACTGAAAGCGGCGTATCAGATAGCGAACCTGATGTTTATTCGGCCGACTTCACGATTTACGACAGGGCAGGGAACGTATTGGCCGAATGTGAGAAACTGACAGTAAAAAGGGTCAGACAAGCGAATATGATTACCCATCTGATAGACAAAGAGAAGCCGCCTCAGCAGAACAGAAGCGGCCGTGGTGAGTCGGAAAATTCTGTGGCCGCAGAAGACGTGTCTGAACAGCAAACGCCGGAACAAAACATGGTGACTTACATAAAGTCGGAAATCGCCAGGTTGATCAATCGTCCGGCACAGGATATTGATGTGCGGAAAGGCTTTTATGATATGGGGCTTGACTCGGCGCATTTGCTGAAGCTTGTAAAGATATTAGAGCAGACTTTTCAACAGCAGTTTTATCCGACACTGCTTTTTGAATATTCATCTGTCCGCCGCCTTGCGGATTACCTTATCAATGAAGCGGGCTGTGTGCTGAAAGATTCGGCCGAAGACCGGCATACATCAGACACTGACATTGCTGATGAGGTTCTGTTTTTTGAACCCGCCTGGAAAGATCATCCGCTGGAAACGGCGGTGCAGAACGGGCAAAAACACACCCGTCATCTCATTATCGCTGCCGATGCAGGACCCCGTCTCACCGGTGAACTCGGCACATATTGCCCGGAAGCGGAAGTGATAGAACTGAAAAGGGAGCATGAGGTTGCAGATGAGCAGTTTGAAGCAGATGCCGAGCGCATATTTCGTATGCTCAAACGGGAACTGACAGACCATCCGAAAGAACATACATTGATTCAGCTTGTATGCGCCGTTGAGAATGGAGCGGCATTGTCTTCCGCTCTCGGGGCTATGCTGAAAACGGCACATCTGGAAAATCCGGTTCTTCGCACTCAGGTGATCACCTTCTGTGACAAGAATGAGAGATTGCCAAGTGAAACGGCCGCAATGATAAGAACAGAAGCAGACTGCTCTCATGCAGGCTGCACAGACATTCGGTATAAAGACAATATACGGCAGATCAGATTGTTCGAACGTATTGAGAAACTGGACGGGCAGACACAGTCTCCCTGGAAACAAAACGGCGTATATGTCATTACAGGAGGTCTCGGCGGTCTTGGATTTCTGCTTGCTTGTCACCTTGCAGAAAAAGAAAAGGTGAAGCTCGCACTCATCGGCCGTTCGCCGGAACAGTCTGAGAAGATCAGCAGACTGAAAGCATTGGGCGCAGAAGTTCTTTACGTTCAAGCGGACATCGGCAGCAAAGCCGAAACAGAGCGGGCATTTGCTCAGATTACAGAAACCTTCGGCCGGCTGACGGGCATTTTTCATTGCGCCGGTGTTTTAAAAGATCAATTTATCATCCAAAAAGACAGTTCTGACTTGAAACAGGTGTTCCTGCCGAAAATCAGCGGCCTGATTCATGCGGACGAAGCTTCACGGCATGAACCGCTTGAGTTTTTCGCCGTATTTTCCTCATTCTCGGCGTTGGCCGGAAATGCGGGCCAGACAGATTATGCCGCGGCGAACGCTTTTATGGATGAATATATGAAATATCGCGATTGCAAAGCGGAAAAAGGCGAACGGACCGGGGCTTCTATAACAATCAACTGGCCGCTTTGGGAAGATGGCGGCATGCAGGTTGACAGCTTGATGAAAGAGATCATGAATGATGCAACGGGCACCAGCCCGCTTCCGGCCGGGGAAGGGATGGCTGCACTTGAATATATGCTGCGTCTCGGCAAGCTGCAATCCGTTATTTTATACGGGAAAGAGCCGGCTGTAACTGAAAGCATGGGCCGATTGGGTCCAAAGGGAGACAAGAACGGATCTTCATTATCCCATGCAGCTGTAAAGAGAAGGAGCCGAAAACAAGAGAGACATACAGAAGAGCACGATATTGCGGTAATCGGATTGGCGGGAAGATACCCGCAGGCGGGAAGCATTGATGAATTTTACCAAAATCTGCGCTCAGGGAAAGATTGCATCACAACAATGCCGAAAGACAGATGGAAAGGTTATCCTTTCTCATATGAAGCAGATCAGTTCTACCGTTACGGAGGATTTTTAGATCGCATAGACAGCTTTGATCCGCTGTTTTTCAATCTGACTCCTCGCCAGGCTGAAATGATGGACCCGCAAGCGCGGCTGTTTTTAGAGACGGCTTGGGAAGCTTGTGAAGATGCCGGTTTTTATCAGGACAGAACGGCGCGCGGGCCATCTTCGCAAAAGAGAAAACGCGTCGGGGTATTCGCAGGTGTGTTTTGGAGCCATTATGAGCTGTTCGGCGCTGAAATCACACAGCGGGGCACACCGCTGTCTATGGGCGTGACGCCTGCCTCTGTTCCGAATATCGTGTCTCACTGCCTGAACTTTACAGGGCCGTCAATGGCTGTTGATACGATGTGCTCTTCTTCGCTCACATCCATACATTTGGCATGTGAAAGCATTAAGAGAGGGGAGTGCGAATTCGCCCTTGCCGGCGGTGTGAATGCGGTCACACACCCGCATAAATATGCGTTTTTGGCGAATGCCGGATTTCTGTCTTCAGAAGGCGTCTGCAAAAGCTTCGCCGACGGCGGTGACGGTTATGTGCCGGGAGAAGGCGTCGGCGCGGTGTTACTGACAACCGTTCAAGAAGCGGAAAGAATGGGCTGTCCGATATATGGCGTCATAAAAGGCTCCGCTTTAAACCATGTCGGAAAAACATCCGGTTTGACCGTGCCTGATCCGGCATCACAGGCGGAAGTCATTACAGATTCTTTTCAGAGTGCCGGCATAGATCCGGAGACACTGAGCTATATTGAAGCCCACGGAACAGGCACGTCTTTGGGTGATCCGATTGAAATTGAAGGGCTGAGCCGCGCTTTCCGCAAATGGACAAACAAGAAGCGGTTTTGCGCCATCGGCTCTGCCAAATCAAATATCGGCCATTTAGAAGGAGCAGCCGGGATCGCCGGATTAACAAAGGTGCTTTTGCAGCTGAAGCATGGAGAAATCTTTCCGTCATTGCACGCGGACACGCTGAATCCCCATATTCCGTTTCCGGACACGCCGTTTTATGTGGCGGACCGGCTGGAAGAATGGGAACGGCCGTCACATCCTGACCAGCCGAGAAGAGCGGGTTTAAGTTCTTTTGGCGCCAGCGGGAGCAATGCCCATTTTGTCATAGAAGAATATCTGCCGCCGCAGGCTGAAAAGAAATCGGTAAATATACGGGAAGACGAGCCGGTTCTGTTTCTGCTTTCGGCAAAAAATGAAGAACGCCTATTAGAATATGTCAAACGGTATGACCGCTTTTTACGGGAAAAAGAAGTCAACCTTAAAGACCTGGCCTACACGCTTCAAGCTGGCAGAGAAGCGATGCCTGAACGGCTGGCATTTATCGTTACATCCGTTTGCGGCCTGCAAGCGAAACTGAAGGATGTGCTTGAACGGAAAACAGAAATTGAAGGATGTTTCCGCGGACGTGCTCAAGATGATATTTCATCAAGTGGAATGGCCGAGCTGTTGAAAAACAAGCAATATTCCAGATTGCTCACTGAGTGGGCAAAAGGAGCCGCCGTTGACTGGAGCCTGTTATACGAAGGAGAGAAGCCGAAACGGGTCAGCCTTCCTGTATATCCGTTCGCGAAGGAGCGGTATTGGGTGCCTGTGCCTGCGGATATCCGGAAACAGACAGACGAACCGGCGGAAAACCAAAAGATCATTCTTCAAAAAGACTGGAAGCAGCAAGATCCGGCGGAGTCTGAAGCATTATCAGGAACAGTAATGATACTTGCAACTGATAAGACGAGCCGATTGGCCGATGCTCTTTTTAAAGGAAACGGCCATATTGAAACGATCTGCTTCATCCATCAGGCAAAAGACGGCGCTGATTATTACGCCGCCGCATCGGGGCGAAACCTTTACGGCAGAGTGCGGGAGTCTCTTCAAAACAAACAGATACTCGGGGTCGTCGACATAACCGCATATGACGCGGAATATGAACGGCAGGAAGAGATAGAACACGGAAAGCTTGCCTTTTTACAGCAGGCTCTGGAATCACTCCGTCATAGCGGCGCTGTGTTCAGCCAAGTGACACACCGCCTCCAGCCTTTCAAGGAAAGTAAACCTCTGATGCAAGGGGCGAAAACGGCGGGGCTGTACCGGATGCTGGGCGCTGAGTATGCCAACATTCATTCTTTTACGATAGATAGCGATTGTGAGATTGAGCATACAGAAGAATTAAGCAGACAGATTGAGACTGAATTTTTACAGCCGCGGGCCAAAAGCGGCAGTGAATGCTGCTACAGGCTGAATCGCCGTTATGTGCCGTTTCTGAAGCAGGGTATGAATGTTTCGGCGGCGCCTGAGCTTTCCTATTCGTCTGATGATGTGCTGTTAATAACGGGCGGATCGCGCGGGATCGGCGCAATTGCGGCGGAGCATGCCGTTTCACGCGGATGCAGGAAACTGGTCATCATGGGGCGGGAGCCGCTTCCCGATTCCTCAGAGTGGGCAGACATGAAAAAGGACGGCATTCTCCCGGAAAAAGCCGAGCGGATGCAGAGGTTAGCCGAGCGGGGCGCGGAGATCCGTTATTACAGCGTTTCTCTTACGGATCAAAAGGGGCTCCGGAAAATGACGGACAGCATCCGCGGCACGATGGGACCGATTACCGGCGTTTTTCATTGCGCGGGCGCAATGGGAGAACACCCCGCTTTTTATAATAAAACCGAAACTGAAATAGAAAGCGTTTGCAAGCCGAAAGTAACAGGGCTTCGCGGTCTCTATGAAGCTGTTCAGAATGAGCCGCTGTCGTTTTTTATTTTGTTCTCATCCGTTTCGGGCCTGATCCCTTCGCTTGCTGCGGGGCAAAGTGACTACGCGATGGCTAATTCATTTATGGACTCTTTTGCAAATCATCAAGCAGGTAAAGGAAACGTGTTTGTTAAAGCCGTTCAATGGCCCGTCTGGAAAGAAACCGGCATGGCTGAAGGCCTGCCGGAAACACCTGCTTATCAAAAATCAGGACTTTCCAGGCTGTCTGCCGAAGACGGACTGAAGTTTTTAGATTACATCATATTAAACGGACAAAGCTGCGGAATTCCTTGTGTTCCCGAAGACAGTGAGGCTGATTTTGGTGATCTTCTGAAGGTGAAGAAATCTGAAGCTCCCGTGAAAAAAAGCACTGCCGGTGACCAAAAGGTGAAGGACATGATTCGTCAATGGGTGCGCACCGTTTTCAGCGAAGAACTGAAAATGACGGATGAGCAGATAAAAGATGATATGCCGTTTGATGAATACGGGATTGACTCAATACTCTTTGCGGAATTGGTTCAATCATTGCAAAAACGGATCAGCATAAAGTTAACACCGTCCTTAATGCTTCAATATCAAACGATTACAGAAATGGTTGACTATTTCGCAGCGCATCATGAAGCCGATTTTGTGACAAAAGAAAATGGTTTCGTTCAAGACAGGGACGTAGAGCCTGATTTAATCGCTGACGCTGAAGAGAGAACATTCATGGAGCCAAAAGCGGATACTGAAGACGATATTGCCGTCGTCGGCATGTCCTGCCGTTTTCCGGGGGCGGGCGGAACGGATGCTTTTTGGGAGCTGCTGATGAAAGGAAACACCGCCATCCGGCCTGTCCCCGCATCGCGCTGGCATGCAACAGCAAATGCAAAGGATTATGCGGGGTGGATTGATGATATCGACATGTTTGATGCGGGCTTTTTCGGCATCTCTGAAAAAGACGCGGCAATTATGGACCCGCAGGCGCGGATCATATTAGAAGAAGCGGTTCATTCCGTTTATGATGCCGGGTACGGCCAAAAGGATTTATCGGGCCGGAAAGTCGGCGTGTACATCGGCGGCAGGGCGCAGCCTTCAGCCGGTATGGAACATATCCTGCAGGCGCCTAACCCGATTTTGGGGGCGGGGCAAAACTATTTAGCGGCCAACATTTCACGATTTTTGAATGTCACAGGGCCGAGCCTTGTCGTGGATACAGCATGTTCCTCAGGGCTGATCGGGCTGTCCTTTGCAAAAGACGCCCTTTTGGCCGGAAGGATTGACGCGGCCTTAGTCGGTTCGGTGAGTCTGCTCTTATCTCCGTCCGCGCACCGGTTATTCGGAGCGCGCCATATTTTAAATGAGAACGGCGTGTTTCATATATTCGACCGTGAATCAGCGGGAGAAGTGCTCGGAGAAGGAGCGGGGGCGGTTTTTATCAAACGATTGAGCGATGCGGTGCGGGACGGAGACCGTATTTACGGCGTCATAAAAGCCGTCTCGGTAAACAATGACGGCCGGACGCTCGGTCCCGGTTCACCGAATATAAGAGCGCAGAGAGACGCCATTCAAACTGCGCTTGACATGGCGGAAAAGTCGCCCGAAGACATTGGATATATAGAAGTGAACGGAGGCGGTTCCCCAATCGTTGATTCGGTGGAAATCAAGGCGCTCTCAGATGTCTATCAGCTGAACCGGAAAACGCTTCTGCCCTGCCGGATCGGATCGGTAAAACCGAATGTGGGGCATTTGCTTCTGTCTTCAGGTCTTGCGGGCTTCATCCGATGTGTGCTGAGCGTCTATCATAAGCGGATTCCGCCTTTCTTATCAGCGCGTGAGCCATTTGAACATTATGACTTTGAAGCGTCGCGTATTCATTTTAATCGTGAACCCATTGATTGGCATTCAGAGAAGAAACCCCGCGTCGCAGCTCAGAGTTCATTTCCTGACGGCGGGACAAATGCTCATATCCTCGTTGAAGAATACAGAGGTGAAAGGCAGGGGGAACATCACCTGGCGCCTCAGCCGCCGGAATTCAGAAAAAAACACTACCCGCTTTTGGGCGGCTGGAACAGCACGGAGAATGAAGCGGAAAAAACAAGTAATGAAAAAACAGACATTGCGGATCTTTTAAAGAAATATGAGAAAAAAGCAGAGACAAGCACTGCACCTGCAGACTCGTTTTGGCAGGTGACAACGTGACGTTTTTAAAAGGGGACTAACCATGAAAAAAACAGTGAATCTGCGCCTGACGGCAGAACATCCCATTATGAAACACCATCTTGTTCACGGAGAATCTGTCATGCCCGGTCTGGCCTATATTGATATGCTGTATCAGCTGGCAGAGCAAAGCCTTGATCTTTCATTCCGTTCCATCTGTCTGAAACGGGTGACCATTTATCATCCTTTATCAGTGAAGCGGTCAGAGCGGCTTGATGTGAGTGTCATATTCAGTAAAGAAAAGGAGTTCTGGACTGCCTCGATTTGCGGGGCGGATTCCGGGACGGTTTTCTTATCAGCGGAGGTGCATGAAGGGGTTTTCTCATCAGATAAGCGCCTTGACGCGGAAGAGAAAAAACAAGTTGCGCTTCCATCAGTCTCCTTGCATACGGTTTACGAAGGCGCGAGAAGCCGCGGACTGTCGCATGACGGGCTGATGAAGCCGGAGGGAGAGATCTATGCAAATGAAGAGGAATGTTTCCTTGATATTCGGCAGTCTGATTCATGCCAGGAAAATCTCCCCGGCGCTCTCTTTCATCCCGCGCTGATGGACGGTGCCGCCATGGCCTCCGGCGTATTGCAGACAGCTGCAGGCGCCGGTTTGTTTTTACCGATTTATTATGATTCGTTTAGTGCCGCTGAAACCGTTACGGAGCGCTGTTACGCGGTGATTTTGAAAAAATCCGGCACGCCTTCTGAAATGGTGAAAATGGATATTGACTTTTACAACCTCAGCGGTGCGCATATTGCTTCACTGCTCGGCCTGACAGCCAAAAAGGTGCGGACAGACCGGCAGCTGATACCAGGCGTTCAGCAGATGGAGGAAACCTTATACCGCATTTTCTCAACATACGTAGGCCGTCCTGTCACAAGAAATGATGCGCACACCGTATTTTTTGAATTAGGCCTTGAATCGTCACAGCTTCTGGCCATTATTAAAGACATCGAAGGGGCGTTTGATCTGCGGCTGAATCCGACTCTTTTATTTGAGTGCAGCAGCATATCCGAACTGCTTGAAGACATAAAAACAAAAGGAACAGGTGAATCTTCCGGCCTTGTCGCGGATGCAGCACCGGTCTCTGAAACGCAATCAGTCAGTCAGACATTTACTTTCTATGAACATGAAGCATTCCTTAAGGATCATCTGGTTTTCGGCAAACCGGCACTGATGGGTGTAGTGTATCCGTGTCTGGTGCTTGAAGCATCCGGAGCGTCTCATTCCGGCACGTATCCCGCCGAGCTGAAAGATATCCGCTTTACGGGCGGGCCCGTCACGCTGGAGCCGGGAGAGGCCGCACAGATTGACATTTCATTTGCGGCAGAAAAGAGTGCCGAACGCTTTACCGCAAGCTGCACTGTCTCCGGTAAAGAAAGCCGGAAGACGTGTGCCGAAGGAGAAATAAGCAGAGGTATAGAGGCACCCGTAAAAAAATCGTATGACGTTGAACAAATGAAGGCGCATGCACAAAAGGTAGCGCCGGATGTTATTTCCCGTCTGTACGATTCGGTTGCCGGCTTCACGATAGGCCCGATGCTGAAAACGGCAACGGCGGGATACAAAATGAGTGAGAGCTCCTTTTTATTGCAGCTGGACTTATCAGGAAAAAAAGAAAAAGGCGATCTGCGTCACTTTGCATTTGACCCGCTTATATTGAATTCTTGTTATATGTCGCTCGGTGAAGAAGAATTGCAGCTGAAAAAGCGGATTCACGTCCCGCTCATGATTGAGAGGCTGACGCTTTACGGACCTGTCATGTCTGATACCGTTTATGTGGTGAATACAATCAAACATAAAAAAGACGGGTTTCTCTCATTTGATGCCGCAGTCCTCAGTCATACCGGGGAACAGCTGGCGGAATTGAAAAACGCGTCTGTGAAAGAAGTGCTTCAGCCAAATCGGCTTGAAAATGCGTCTTTTGCTCCGTCCGGGAATCAAAACCGTCCGAAAACGAAAGGAAAACCGCTGGATATTGCCATTGTCGGGATTTCCGGCAAGTATCCGCAGGCCGATGATATCAATGCGTTTTGGGAAAATCTCAAACAAGGAAAGGATTGTATTACCGAAATTCCGAAAGACCGCTGGAAATGGGAACATTACTTTTCCGAGGACCGGACGGCGCCGGGAGCGATCTACAGCAAATGGGGCGGATTCATTGACGGGATCGCCGATTTTGATCCTGAGTTCTTTAAGATTTCCCCCCGTGAAGCGGAACACCTTGATCCTCAGGAACGGCTGTTTTTAATGCATGCGTGGATGGCCATGGAGGATGCGGGATATACGAGGACATCACCTGAACTTGGCCGTCAGGTAGGTGTGTATGCCGGTGTCATGTATCAGGAATACCCGCTATTCGCGGCTGAAGCGGGAGTGAAAGGACGGCATATCGGGCTCCCCGGCGGGATTTCATCCATTGCTAACCGTGTCTCCTATTTTTGTGATTTTCAAGGGCCGAGCATTTCGGTCGATACGATGTGTTCGGGTTCGCTGACTTCATTGTACATGGCGTGCCGGGATCTGCGGGATCATCGGATTCGCGCGGCGCTTGCCGGCGGAGTGAATCTCACCGTTCATCCTAACAAGTACTTCATGCTGAGCCAGGGGCAGTTCATTTCATCTAAAGGACACTGCGGGAGTTTCGGCGCCGGGGGTGACGGCTATATTCCGGCAGAAGGGGTCGGGGTGCTGCTTCTTAAACGTTTAGAAGACGCCGTACAAGACGGAGATCGGATTTACGGCATCATTAAGGGAGCTGCCATTAATCACGGCGGAAGAGCGAGCGGTTACACCGTACCGAACCCCAAGGCGCAAAGCGAAGTCATTTCTCAAGCTTTACAGGAGGCGGGGGTTTCTCCGGGCCAGATCAGCTATGTGGAAGCGCACGGGACAGGGACGAAATTAGGCGATCCGATTGAAATCCGGGCTTTAACCGATGCATTCGGTGATGTTCCTGAAACATGTCTCATCGGGTCTGTCAAATCAAATATCGGACATGGGGAATCTGCAGCAGGCATCGCCGCTGTCACAAAAGTGCTGCTGCAGATGAAGCACAAACAAATCGCCCCATCTTTGCATGCGGATGTTTTAAATCCGAATATCCAATTTGATGAAGGACCGTTTTCCGTCTGCCGGGAATTAACAGATTGGAAACGGATTGCAGCAGACGGAGCAGAACAGCCGCTCAGGGCGGGGGTCAGCAGCTTTGGTGCGGGCGGTTCTAACGCGCATATCATTATTGAAGAATATGAGGCTCCTGTCAAACAAGCAATCAGCAGCCAAGAGCCGGCTGTCATTCTGCTGTCTGCGAAAAATGGGGAGCGTCTGACAGAATACGCGGAGCGCCTTCTTGCTTTTCTTCAAAAGAAGCATACGGATAAGCCGGACTTATTTGATGTCGCATACACTTTACAAGCGGGGCGGGAAGCGATGGATGAGCGGCTGGCTTTCATTGCGGACTCTCTTAAGGAGCTGGAGGACAAGCTCAGATCGTACTTGGAAAATGAAAACGCACCGCATCTTTACAGGGGGCGGGCGAAGCGAAATCATGAGACAGTGGCTGTGTTTGAATCTGATGAAGATCTGCAGGAAGCCATGGTCAAATGGCTGAAAAAGAGAAAGTACGGTCATTTGCTGAACATGTGGGTGCAGGGAGTCGATGTGGACTGGAACTTGTTATATTCGGGACAAAAACCCCGGAGAATCAGCCTTCCCGCCTATCCGTTTGCAAAGGTCAGATGCTGGATTCAAGATGAAGCCGAGGCGGTTTCAAAACGGAATGACGGCAAAACGGTGATCCATCCGCTGCTTCATGAAAACACATCCGATCTGTGGGAGCTGAAATTCACATCCGTTTTTACCGGACGGGAATTCTTTTTCACTGACCACACAGTCAATGGGGAGAAGGTGCTCCCGGGAGCCGCCGTGATCGAAATGGCCCGGGCGGCCGTTGAGCGTGCCGCATACGCTGTGCCGGACGGACGTAAAGGAATGTATTTGAAAGATCTCATATGGATGAGGCCTGTCGTTCATAAGGGGACGGATGTAGAAGTCCATATCAGCCTTATCCTTAAGGGAAATGAAGACATTGAATTTACAATTTACAGCCTATCGGAAGAACCCGGGGGAGAACGGATTTTATACAGTAAAGGCACCGCGGTATCAGGAGAGATAGCAGCGGTTCCGTCAGTTCACTTAGAGGGCTGGCTGTCCGGCTGCAGCCAATCGGTTATGACGTCTGATGAGGTTTATCAGGCTTTCCGGCATGCGGGTATGATATACGGGCCGAGCCATCAAGGAATAGATCAGCTGATGATCGGAGAGAGGGGTGCTGCAGCCCGGCTGTCGCTGCCGGAAACGGCAGACAGTACCGCCGATCAGTTTAACATCCATCCGAGTCTTTTAGATGCCGCGTTTCAGGCGTCACTGGGTGCCGGTTCAGATACTGCCGGAGACACTCCGATGCTGCCGTTTTCCCTGAGGCAGGCAGAAATATTTCAGCCGACTCAGAAAACGATGTGGGCGCTTGTCCGCAAACAGAGCGATCGGTCAGATAACGGAGCGCTGACGCTGGATATTGATTTATGTGATGAAAACGGCGCTGTTTGTATGAGATTAACAGGATTTTCCTGCCGGGCTGTCCGGCAGACAAACCAAACCGAAAGCAAACGGCAGGAAGTTCAGACGGCGATGCTTGCCCCTGTTTGGGACAAAACTTTCTTTTCTCTGGAAGAAAATCGAGCGGTTGATCAAGAACAAATGCTGATCATCGGAAAGCCGGGAAATACAATAAAGGCTGCGGCAAAAATGTGGCCCCGCGCCCATCTGGCGGAGACGCCGGATCATTCAAGCGAGCAAACATTCCGTGAATTGACAGCCGGGTATCAGGATATCCGCCATTTCTTATGGATTGCGCCGGATCGTTTCGCACCCGCATCCGTCAGTCAGGAAATGCTTGATGAGCAGGAGAATGGGGTGATTCAATGTTTCCGTTTCATCAAAGCGCTGCTGTCACTCGGGTATGGAAACCGAAACATCAGCTTTACGGCGGTGACCCGGCAGACACAGTCCGTGTATCCGGGTGATCTGCCGCAGCCTGAGCATGCAGGCGTACACGGTTTGATCGGTTCATTGGCAAAAGAATATCCGAACTGGGACATCAGGCTGATTGATGCAGAAGAAGGCAGTGATTCGTCTGAGATGAAAAACATCTGGCGCCTTCCTCCAGATCCGGACGGAAATGCTGCCGCGTACCGTAACGGAGCTTGGCACAAGCAAAAAACAGTCCGGGTGCTGACAAGTTCCGCTCCGCGTATGTCGTACAGAGAAGGCGGCGTTTATGCTGTCATCGGCGGAGCGGGCGGCATCGGAGAAGCATGGAGCAAATACATGATCACCCGTTACAAGGCACGGATGATATGGATCGGCAGGCGGCCGAAGGATCAGGAGATTCAGAGCAAAATAGACAGGCTGGCGCTATCAGGCCCCGCGCCGCATTATATACAGGCTGATGCTCAAGATGCCGCAGCGCTTAAAGCGGCCGTCCGTTCCGTAAGAGAGCAATACGGCAATATAACGGGAGTCATCCATTCCGCGATAACGCTTGCCGACAAAAGTATGGCGAATATGGATGAAGCTTCTTTCAGAAACGCTTATTCAGCTAAGGTGAATACGAGCGTCCGAATGATCGAAGCTTTTAAGGGAGAACCGCTTGATTTTGTGCTGTTTTTCTCATCCGTAAATTCTTTCACAAAAAATGCCGGGCAAAGCAACTATGCGGCAGGGTGTACATTTCAAGACGCCTTTGCCCGCCATATCGCTTCCTTGCTTGATTGTGAAGTGAAAGTCATGAATTGGGGATATTGGGGCAGTCTGGGCGTTGTATCAGACCCGTCTTACAGAAAACGGATGGAGGCGTCAGGGATCGGTTCTATTGAACCCGATGAAGCAATGGAGGCGCTGGAAGTCTTACTATCAGAACCGTTCAGCCAAGCGGCATTCATCAAAGCTGCTCCGCACGGCTTAGCCGCGCTGACGGATCAAGATGCAATATCGGTTGTATCCGGCCCGAAGCCTTCATTTATGGAAAGCGTCAAGCGGCAAAATCCGGATCGGAATGAACGGCTTGAGACTTTAAAACGAGAAATGGAGTTGCGCATATGAACAGCCTTCTTTGCAAACTGCTCTTTTACCAATTACAGTCAATCGGGTTTTTCAGCGAGCCTGTCACCACACCTGCAGCATCCATGCGGAGCGCCGGCGTGATCGGCACATACGGCAGATGGTTGGAAGAAAGCTTGAATCTATTAAAAGAAAACGGATATATCGCGTATGACGGATACACGATCACTCTTCTCACGGATCAGCGCCCGGACGGCCGCACAGTCTGGAATGAGTGGAATGCCCATAAACGCCTGCTTCCCAATGGGGAGCAGGCGCAAGCTGAATTGGCCGAGGCGACGATAAAAGCGATGCCTTCCATTTTAAAAGGAGAACGTCCGGCTACGGATATCGTATTTCCCGATTCATCAATGCGGCTCGTTGAAGGTGTTTATAAGCATAATCCCGTCGCGGATTATTTTAATGAAGTGTTAGCAGATTCCGCGGCCGCTTACCTGAAAGCCTATCTTACAGAACACCCCGATGCCCGTATCAGGCTGATAGAAGTAGGGGCCGGGACGGGCGGAACGAGCGCCATGCTGTTTACAAAACTGAAACCATTTGCAAAACAGATTGCGGAATATTGTTATACGGACGTTTCTAAAGCTTTTTTAATGCATGCCGAACAGGAATACGGACCTGATGTGCCGTATTTGACAACAGCCTTGTTTAATGCGGAGGAGCCTTGCGAATCACAAAATATCAAAACGGGTGTTTACGATATTGTCATCGCCGCCAATGTGCTTCACGCCACAAAAAATATCGGTTTGACACTGCGCCGCCTGAAAGCGCTCCTGAAATACAACGGGATGATTTTGATAAACGAAATCAGCGATCGTTCTGTTTTTACCCATTTAACCTTCGGGCTGCTTGACGGCTGGTGGTCCTATGAGGATGCTGAGCTTCGGATTCCGGGAAGTCCCGGCTTATATCCAAAATCGTGGGAGCGTGTGCTGCATTCGGAAGGATACAGAGCGGTTTGTTTCCCTGCTGAAACGGCTCATGATTTAGGCCAGCAGATTATCGCAGCTGAGAGTGACGGACTCGTCCGGATGCAAGGGATCAGAGACGGCAGAAAGCCATACGCCGCCCCGGCCGAAGTTTTCCGAAAGCCCGCGCAGCCTGCTTCCCGCAGCCGCGCGCCAGAGGAGCATCAAGCTGTTAAGGCTGATGGGGAATCGGTCGCTTCCCATGTCCGCTCAGTCATCAAAACAAGTATTGCCGATGTATTAAAAATGAAAGAAGAGGATATTCAGGAAGAACTGAATTTCTCTGAATACGGCATTGATTCCATTCTGGCCGTCAATGTGATTAACGAGATTAATAAGCGATTGAATCTTACACTGCAGACAACGATTTTATTTGATTACTATCATGTGAAACTGCTGACCGGTTATATCTCGGAAGAATACGAAACCATCATAGCCTCGTCTCTGAAGGCCGAAAGAGCGAAAATCCGCCCGGCGCTTCAGGAAGAACGGCCTGCTGAAAAACCTCTGCAGACGGAAAGAAAGGAAAACGGTTATCAGAAACCGAAACAAGAACGTATGCCGCCTTCTTTCGCAAAGTCCGATGACTCGGGAATGTTCCGGGTTGTGATTGACCGTCCGGGCGGCATTGAAGATCTGACGATTGCCCGCAGTGAAGTGCCCGAGACAAAAGATGACGAGGTTCAAATAGCCGTCCGCGCCTTTTCTTTAAACTTCGGAGACTTGCTTTGTGTCAGAGGGCTGTACCCGACGATGCCGCCTTATCCGTTCACTCCGGGATTTGAAGCAAGCGGCGTCGTGATCAAGACAGGGAGGCATGTAACATCCGTCATTCCAGGTGATGAAGTGATTGTCGGCATGGGAGAGGAATTTGGATCTCAGGCGAATCTCATCACATGTAAAGAACATCAAGTCTATCATAAACCGGCCCGGCTGACCTTTGAAGAAGCATGCGCTCTTCCCACCGTGGCGGTGACCATGATAGACGCCTTCCGGAAAGCCGGACTTAAAAAAGGCGAAAAAATATTAATTCAGACCGCGACGGGAGGAACGGGGCTGATCGCGGTGCAAATGGCCCGGCATATCGGCGCGGAAATATATGCCACGGCCGGATCACAGAAAAAAATTGAGTATTTGCATTCGCTCGGGGTCCGCAATACCATTTGCTATTTAGAAGAAGATTTTGAAACGGAAATCATGCGAATGACCGGCGGCCGGGGGGTGGATGTTGTCATTAATACCCTGGCCGGTGATGCCATGCAAAAAGGAATGAATTGCCTGGCGCCGGGCGGAAGATATATCGAAATTGCCATGACTGCGCTGAAATCCGCTAAATCAGTCGACTTGTCCGTCCTTCATAACAATCAATCGTTTCACAGCGTGGATTTGCGGAAGCTGTCCCTTCAAAATCCGGATCAGGTCAAGGACTATCAATTGGAACTGCAGCGGCTGGCGGAAGAGGGAGTCATTCAGCCTGTCATCTCAAAAATCTTTTCCTTTGAAGACATAAAAGAAGCGTATCACTGTCTGGATGACCGCGGAAATATCGGGAAAATCGTCATCAGCGTTTCTGAGCCGTATCAAATGACGTACCGCCGCGAACAAAAGGATCCGGCCGATACAGTAAAATCAGCAGCTGTGTTACCTGAAAAAGAACCGATCGCGATTATCGGGATGAGCGGGCGGTTTGCTGAATCGGAGAATCTCCATGAGTTTTGGGAACACTTAGCCGCCGGACGGGATCTGATTAAAAAAGCAGACAGATGGGATGTCTCTGACAGCCAATGCCAGTATGGCAGTTTTATAGAGGACATTGAATGTTTTGACCCCGTTTTCTTTCATATATCGGGACGTGAAGCGACCTATATGGACCCTCAGCAGCGGCTGTTTTTGGAAGAATCATGGAAAGCGCTTGAAGATGCGGGATATGCGGGAGACTCGGTAAGAGGCCGGGAATGCGGCGTGTATGCCGGCTCCTGCGGCGGAGATTACCAGGCCATTTTTAAACAGCAGGGGCCCGCGCAGGCTTTTTGGGGCAATCACAATTCCGTCACTCCGGCAAGGATCGCCTATCACCTTAATTTACAAGGTCCGGCGATCACTGTTGATACGGCATGTTCCAGTTCACTGACAGCCATTCATTTGGCATGTCAGGGGCTCTGGACGAAAGAAACGGAAATGGCGGTGGCGGGCGGGGTTTTCATTCAATCCACTCCCGCTTTTTATCAGTCGTCAAATAAGGCGAATATGCTGTCACCGACCGGACGCTGCCATACGTTTGATCAAAGCGCGGACGGGTTCGTGCCTGGTGAAGGCGTGGGAGCGGTGGTGCTGAAACGTCTTAGCGACGCCGTTAGTGACGGAGATCATGTGTACGGCGTCATAAAAGGATCTGCAATGAATCAGGACGGCGCTACAAACGGAATCACCGCTCCAAGCGCGCTTTCTCAAGAACGATTGGAACGTCATGTCTATGATACTTTTCACATTGATCCGGAAACCATTCAAATGGTGGAAGCTCACGGAACGGGCACTGCACTGGGCGACCCGATCGAATTCGGCGCCTTAACGCGCGCTTTCCGCCGCTATACGGATAAAAAAGGATATTGCGCCATCGGCTCTGTGAAAACCAATCTCGGACATGCCGCTGCGGCCGCGGGGATGGCCGGACTGTTTAAAATCCTGCTGTCGCTGAAGCATCGGCAGATTCCGGCTTCCCTGCATTTTCACCAAGCCAATCAGCATATTCAATTTGCGGACAGCCCGTTTTTTGTGAATGAAAAGCTGATACCGTGGGAACGGAATCCGGATGCACCGCGCAGAGCCGCCATCAGTTCATTCGGATTCAGCGGAACAAATGCCCATCTTGTGATTGAAGAGGCGCCGCAAACCGTGCGCCGGTCGCCGGCAAAACCGGTCTGCCTCATTCCTTTATCTGCGCGGACGGAGCGTCAGCTGGAAATTCAGGCAGAACGCCTGCTGGATTCACTCAGCAAGAACAAAGACAGCGATCTGGGAAATATAAGTTATACGCTCCTGCTCGGCAGAAAGCATTTACATCACCGGTTTGCCTGTATCGTAAGCAGTGCGGACGAACTGAAGCGGGTATTATCGGAGTGGCTTGTAAAAAGAGAGCTTCCGGGTGTGTTTGTGTCCAATTTGAAGGATCAGAAGCCGGCAGAAGAAGCCGGAATGAAAACATTCGGAATGGAATGCATTGAACAGTGCCGCTCGGCGGCTTCGCCCGCACAGTACAGAGAAAGCCTGGCACATATCGCTGACCTTTTTTGCAGAGGGTATGATCTTCCTTTTACACGGCTTTTTGACGGAGGGCAATATTATAAAACGCCGCTTCCTGCCTACCCGTTTTTAAAAGAAAGGTATTGGGCGGCTGATGTAAACAGTTCTTTACCAGGACAGACCATGAAAAAGTCTGAAACGCAAACCGTTCTCCCGTCTTCGCCGCCTGAACATGAAGGGCTGATTTCTCTGAGTCCTTTAACTGAGATCGAAATGACAGCGTTTGAACCGGAGACATTGCAAAAGCCAATCGTGTTACAGCCTTTGGATTGTACTGTTTCTGTCCAGCAGCCGAAAAAAGCCGTTTCCGAAGACAATAGAACATTGCTTGAAGAGTTGAGGATAAGCCTGGCAGATATTTTATTTTTGTCACCGGAAGATATTGATGCTGATGAGCCTTTCATCGATATGGGGCTTGACTCCATTATCGGGGTTGAATGGATACAAACAGTAAATAAAACGTACCACACTGAGATTACTGCCAATAAGGTGTATGAACACCCGACGCTTGAAGAGCTTGCGGAATATATAGCGGGACAAATAAAGAAACCCGAGTATGCTGAAGCGGAGGAAACCGCGGTACGTCCGGAAATCCCGGAAGCAGAAACTCCCCTTGCCGGCATCTCTGACGGCACTTTGCGCAAAGAGCTCAAAGAAAGCCTTGCGGACATCCTGTTTCTGAAGCCGGAAGATATTGATGAGCATGAGGCATTCATTGAGATGGGGCTGGATTCTATTATCGGTGTGGAATGGGTTCAGTCCATTAATAAAACCTATCAAGCGTCTATTACGGCAAATCTGGTCTATGAATACCCGACAATCGCAACATTAGCCGGGTATCTGACCGGTTCTGTCCAAAAAGACACTGAGGAAGTACATGAGGAACATACGAAACAAAACGATATATCAGAAGAGACAGATGATCAAGAACCGCCCGAGCTGATCTGTCTTAACCCGGGTGGAAAGGGAAGACCGATTTTCTGGTTTCATTCCGCGCTGGGGGCAGTGGAGCTGTACCAGCCTGTTGCCGAACGGACCGGGCGTCCTTTTTACGGAATTCAGGCAAGAGGGTGGATGACAGACCGGGAACCGATCCGCGGCATTAAAAACATGGCCGAATATTACGTTAAGCTCATACGTACCGTGCAGCCCCGGGGTCCTTACGATGTAGGCGGCTATTCATTAGGGGGCATGCTCGCTTATGAAGTCACCCGGCAATTGCAGCTGGCTGGAGAAACCGTTGAGTCAATCGTCATGCTCGACTCCTTTGACTCGGCGGGTGCGCGGGAAATAAACATTCCTGATGAATTATTTGATAAAAATATGATGCTGCAGACGGTGAACATGGCTTTATTTGCACCAATCTATCAACATCCGGAACGCATTTCTGAAACCTTGATTCACCGTGATGAACTAGATGCCGATCTTCATGAAGACATATTTTTAGAGCAATTAATCGCAAAAGCCAAACAGCGGGGGTTAACGAAGACGGACGCGTTGGTGAAAAATCTGATCAGGCAGAATATAAACGTTCAGGACGCTTACGAAATCACTGATTACGAACTCCTGCCGCTTCCGGATCCGAACGGGGTGACATGCTATTATTTCCGAAATAAAAACGGTATTTTCTTGGGTGAGCTTGATCCGTATTTTACAATCAGGGCTGATATTTTATCCGCTGATTTCGTCAACTATTGGAGCCAGTGGGAAGAGCATATGACAAACATCGCCATCATGGATGTGGCGGTATCCAATCATATGACGTTATTGGCTGAATACAGCGCAGCCGAAACGATTTCTGAATTTTGCAGCGTTTTATATTCGGCAGACGGAATGACAGAACACAGCTTTCTGCAGCTGCAGGAAAAGATACTGAATGTGCATGGTGAGATGCTGAAGCAGCCCGCCAAAACAAGACCTTAATTTCACATATCCGCCCGCCGGGTTACTCGTAAGCTTCGGCGGGTCTTTTCAAATCTTGATCACATCTTGGAGGAATGAAAATGACCAGTTTAACAAAAATCAGACAGCAGCAGCCGTACAAGTGGTACCAAACGATGAGAGAAACCTCTCCCGTTCATTACAATGAAAAGGAAGATTGCTGGGAAATCTTCACCTATGATGAAGTGAAGCGGGTGATTTCTGACTACAGTCATTTTTCTTCCGATCATAAATACTTAAGTGCGGACAAGCAGGAAAAAATGATCCGGCATATTAACAAAGACAGCCTTTTGAAAATGGACCCGCCTGAACACACCGTCTTCAGAAAATTGGTCAATCAGCCGTTCATGCCGAAATCGGTTGAGTCTCTTGCACCGCGTATAGCCGCTATCGCTGATGACCTGCTTCAGGCCGTCCGTTCAAAAGGCAGGATGGACATTATTGAAGATTACGCATTTCCGCTTCCGATTATCGTGATCGCAGAGCTTTTAGGATTCCCTCCGAAAGACAGAGATATCTTTAAAAGCTGGGTCGACCAAAGCCAGAATGTAAAAGATGAAAAGAAAATGAATGAAGTGCAAAAGCAGATGATCGGATACTTCATGCAGTTTATTTTACAGCGGAGAAAACAGCCGCAAAATGATTTAATCAGCCATTTAATTTCAGCTGATTTAGACGGAGAGCCGCTGTCAGACAAGCAATTAATCGGTTTTTGCGGCTTGTTGATCGTCGCGGGGCACGTAACGACGGAAAATGTGATCGGAAATTCATTTCTCAGTCTCAAGGAGTTCCCGCACATTCTGCCCCGGCTGCTTGAAAACAAGGCGCTCCTTCCTGACTTTATTGAGGAAGTCATCCGCCTCAGACCTTCCATTCAGCGGGTAACCCGCTACACTGCGGTTGAGAGCGAGATTGGCGGAAAAACGATTCCGGCCGGAGAAAAAGTGTATGCGTGGATTGGATCGGCGAACAGAGATGAAAAGAAGTTTGAAAATGCCGATCAGATTGACTTGGGACGAAAGCCGAATCAGCATCTGTCATTCGGTCAGGGCAGCCATTATTGTTTAGGAGCGCCGCTGGCCCGGCTTGAAGCGAAAATCGCGCTTTCCCACTTTTTTGAACAGATGTCCGCATGGCGTTTTACTGAGGATCAAGAGCCTAATCTGGTTCCGAGCCCTGTATTTCACGGCGTTGACAGGCTGCTTGTTGAGTTTTGAACGGAAAAATAAAAGAGGCTTCCACAGGAAGCCTCTTTACTCTGGGGGCTTGGAGAAATGAATGTAGGAATTGAAGCAATGAACGTGTTTGGCGGAACCGCGTATGTAGACGTCATGGAGCTTGCGGAACATCGGAACTTGGATAAAAAAAGGTTTGAGAACCTGCTGATGAAAGAAAAAGTGGTGGCGCTTCCGTTTGAAGATCCGATTACGTTCGCCGTAAATGCCGCAAAACCGATTATCGACTCTCTGTCAGAAGAGGAACGGAATCAGATTGAAATGGTCATCACCTGTACGGAATCCGGGATTGATTTTGGCAAATCCATCAGTACATACGTCCATGATTATTTGCAGCTGAAGCGGAATTGCCGGTTATTTGAGGTGAAACAGGCTTGCTATTCTTTAACGGCCGGGTTTCAAATGGGCGTGAATTTCATCTTATCGCAAACATCGCCGGGAGCGAAAGCGCTCATCATCGGAACGGATATTTCCCGCTTTTTAGTGGCTGAAGGCGGTGACGCGTTGACGGAGGAATGGTCCTATGCCGAACCGAGTGCGGGGGCGGGAGCTGTGGCGCTTTTAGTCAGCAGCACCCCTCATGTCTTTTTGCTTGATCAAGGCGCAAGCGGGTATTACGGGTATGAAGTCATGGATACCTGCCGTCCGATTCCGGATAGTGAAGCGGGGGATGCTGATCTGTCGCTCATGTCTTATTTGGACTGCTGTGAAAAATCATTTCAGGAATACCGAAAGCGTGTGAGCGGGGCGGATTATAAGAATACATTTCAATACCTTTCTTTTCATACTCCGTTTGGCGGAATGGTAAAAGGAGCGCATCGGACGATGATGAGAAAATTGGCAAAGGCTACGCCGCAAGACATTGAAGCGGATTTTCAGCAACGCGTGCTGCCTGGGATTCAATACTGTCAGCGCGTCGGCAACATCATGGGGGCCACCGTATTTTTATCTCTTGCCAGCACGATTGATAACGGCTCTTTTGAAACGCCGAAACGCGTCGGCTGTTTTTCATACGGTTCGGGCTGCTGCTCTGAATTTTACAGCGGTGTCGTTATGCCGCAAAGCCGTACGCGGCAGAATCAATTTCAGATCAGCCGGCATTTGGATGAACGCGTCCGTTTATCGATGGCTGATTATGACCGGCTGCTCCAAGACAGCGGTATCGTAAAATTCGGCACAAGAAATGCCGCGCCCGCAGCAGACATCCCGAATGCGCATCAAGGAAAAACACGATTGGTGCTGACTGAAATAAAAGAGTTTCACAGAAAGTATGAATGGACGACTTAATATCAGAAACACTCAGAGCCGGAAAGGCTTGAGTATTTTTAAAGAAACGGAGAATAAACATGAATCCAATGATTAATGTACAGGAAACAGAACCGGGCATTGTGCAGGTCACAATGCAGGATACGGCCGGGAAAAACGGGCTGTCAGAAGAGTTTGTCAGAGAGCTGCACCGTGTATTCCAAGACATCAATGCCCATCCGTCCTATAAAACCGTCCTTCTGACGGGTTACGGAAATTATTTCTGCACGGGAGGAACGCAGGAGGGGCTTTTGACCATTCAGAGCGGAAAGCTCCAATTTACAGATTTAAAGCTTCACAGTCTTTTATTGGATTGCAGGATTCCCGTGATTTCCGTCATGCAGGGGCATGCGATCGGAGCCGGCTTTACGATCGGTCTGAGCGCGGATTTCGTGATTTTAAGCAGAGAGAGTTTTTATTCTTGTAATTATATGAAGTACGGATTTACACCGGGAATGGGCGCGACGTATATTGTGCCTGAAAAACTGGGAATTGTCCTCGGGGAAGAAATGCTGTTTACTGCCGCGAATTTCAGCGGCGCCGCTCTGGAAAAACGGGGAGTTCCGTTTGAAGTGCTGCCGAAAAAAGACGTCCTTCAAAGAGGCCGCGAATTAGCCCGGCTGCTGGCGGATAAACCGAGAGCCTCACTGGTTGCGCTGAAAACCAATGTGACCGCACGGATCAAAAGAGAGCTGACAAAAGCGGTTGAGGAAGAGGTGAACATGCACGAAGCCACATTCCATCTTCCTGAAGTAAAAGAGAGAATCAGCCGCTTATACGGCAGTTAAACAGAATGAAAAAAGCATGGGAAGCCCCATGCTTTATCACTGGTCCGTCTTTTGCAGAACGGAGCCTGCGAATTGTTCTTTAATTTCGGCGCTCCGTGCTGCGGTTTCTGCGATGCAGTGCATGATGGCTTCTTCAAAGCGGCGCTCTTCTAATGCGCGAAGGCCTGCTTCAGTCGTGCCGCCCGGGCTTGTGATTTCCTTGCGCAGGCGTTCAGGCCGTTTGCTGCTTGTTCTGAGCATTTCCGTCGCCCCGGCCATGGTTTGTAAAATCAGCTCTTTTGCCGTTTCTTCCGGCAGGCCGGCTTGAAGGGCGGCCTTTTCCATTGCTTCGACATACCGGTACACATAGGCGGGACCGCTTCCGGCAATGGCTGTGACGGCGTCAAGGTGTTTTTCTTCAAAGCGCGTCGCTTCTCCGATTGTTTCCAGAAGCTCTTTTGCCGTCCGGATTTCAGCTTCACTCGCCTCGGAGCTTGCGGAAAAACCGGTCGCCGATTGCTGAATGGCCGCGGATGTATTCGGCATCGCCCGGATGATGGTGAGCTTTCTGCCGAAATATTGCTGAATCGTGTGAATCGTCAGCCCTGCGATGACAGAAATCACAAGCTGATCTTTCACGTATTCGCGAATGTTCTCAATGCTTTCTGCCGCATCTTTCGGTTTAAAGGCGAGAACGAGAATGTCGGTATTGCTGAAAAACTCTTCTTTATCCCGGCACGGTTTTACTCCGTACGTTTTTTGGAGCTCTTCAAGCCGGCTGTCATTTGACCGGTTTGTCATATATATATGTCCGGGGGCTGTCATTCCGCTTTGCAGCAGTCCGTTCACCATTGCTTCCGCCATTGATCCGGCCCCGATAAAACCGATTTTCTTCATATAAATCCTCCTTCTTCTCAAAACACAAAAAAACCTTCCCGTCAAAAAGGACGAAAAGGTTTCGCGGTACCACCTTACATTAGCACGAATCAGCCGTGCTCAGCTCAAATCCCGTAACGAGGGGATACGTTTAGGTTTTCCTAACCGCTCTGAGGGCAGGTTCTGTAAACAAGAGGGCCGCAATGTCTTTCAGCCGGGGACATTGCTCTCTGCTGCCGTTGTTTATATACTAGTTCCTCGTCATCGCGTTCCGTGTTTTCTAGTTTGTTGTTCATTATGCTATGCGCAAGAGCGGGATGTCAATCTTTTTTTCCGATATGCGGCAATAATGACACAGTGAAAAGAAAACGCTAAAATATGATTATTCAGGAATGAAAAGAACGAAGGAGCGTAAACATGGCAGCGAGAAAGATCATTCCGATACGTGTGCCGACTCCGTTTGCAGTCGGCGACGTTATCGTTTATTTAGTAAAAGATGAAGCCCTAACCCTTATTGATTGCGGCCCGAATACAAAGGAAGCGGCTGAATCGCTCTCATTGCAGCTTAAGGAACACGGGGTTTCTGCGGCGGATATAGAACAGGTGGTGCTCACTCATCATCACGCAGATCATTCAGGTCTGCTGCACCTTTTTTCTGAGGATACGGAAGTGATCGGACATCCGCTGAATGACAGGTACATTACTCAGAACCAGTCGTATATCGCCCGGCAGGAGGATTTTTTTCTGTCGCTTATGACAGAAATGGGCGTTCCTCTGACGCCCGAAGACATACATAAAACAGTTAAGCTGTCATACTTATTTTCTGCAAACCGTCCGTTAACGAAAACAGTGAGGGAAGGCGGAAAAATTGACGGGCTTAACGGCTGGACGGTGCTCGAAATCCCGGGTCATGCCGCTTCTCACATTGCGCTCTACCATGAAAAAAGCGGTGAAATGTTCAGCGGCGATCTGCTTTTGTCCAACAGCTCCACCAATCCGATTCTGGAAGCTCCGGAAAAGGGGGGCGTGCGCGCGGCCCCGATGCTCGACTACTTGAACTCAATGAAGCGGCTGTATGACGTAAACCCGTCCTTTTTATATCCGGGACACGGCGATCTGCTGACAGACGTAAAGCCTGCTTTTGACAGGCGGCTTGAAAAACAGAGAAATCGGTCGGAATATGTGCTGCGCCTGTTGTCAGAGGAAACACTGACGGCTTTCCAGGTATGCCGGCGGCTGTTTCCGGCTGTGTATGAAAATGAATTGTTTTTAACGATGTCAGAAACGATCGGCCATCTTGACGTGCTGGCCGCCGAAGGGAAGGCTGTATCCTTTCAGTCGGGGAACACTCTGAAGTTTAAAGCTGTGAAGGGGTGAAGGAAATGAGCAGATTAACGGATAAGCGGATTTGGATCACCGGAGCATCCGGCGGACTCGGAGAACGGCTTGCATATTCTTGCGCGGCAGAAGGGGCTCATGTTTTTTTATCCGCCAGGCGGGAGGACCGCTTGCAGGAAGTGAAAAAGACGATTACCGCGTGCGGCGGACAGTGTGATGTCGTTCCGTTTGACGTCCGGTATGCAGAAGAGGCTGAAAACGTAAGGCGTTTGATCGGTCATGTTGACGTATTAATCAACAACGCCGGCTTCGGCATTTTTGAAACGGCCGCTGATTCATCTTTGGATGATATGAAGGCAATGTTTGAAGTCAACGTCTTCGGATTAATCGCCTGTACGAAGGCCTGTCTTCCTGTGATGCTTCATGCGAAAAGCGGCCATATTATCAATATCGCCTCACAGGCCGGCAAATTGGCGACGCCGAAATCAAGCCTTTATTCTGCAACGAAGCACGCCGTGTTAGGGTATTCCAATGCGCTGCGGCTTGAGCTGGCCGGTACGGGTGTAGCTGTGACAACGGTTAATCCCGGTCCGATCAAAACAGACTTCTTTACAATTGCAGATAAAGAGGGCGGTTATGTGAAAAGCGTCGGCAGATGGATGCTTGATGCCGACCATGTGGCAGAGCGCATTACATCCGTGATTCTGACGGATAAACGGGAAATGAATCTTCCGCGATGGATGAGCCTCGGGACGAAGCTGTATCAGCTTTTCCCATCGTTTACAGAAAAACTGGCCGGCCGCGCATTAAAGAAAAAGTAACAAGGGGGAAAAAGGAATGTCCGACCGGGATATACACAAGGCATTGATGGCAGAGCCTCTAGTCAGGCAAATGGCGGAGGCGCGTGAAGTATTTTGGATCAATCCGCATAAAACCGATGATCCAGTAAAGCATGGCGCTGAATGGAAAAAGGAGATTGCCGAAGCGGAAGAAAGGCTGCGCCGGTTTGCGCCTTATATCGCGTCGGCTTTTCCGGAGACGGAAGCGGAGGGAGGCCTCATTGAATCTCCGCTTGTCTTGATTAATGAAATGAAGAAGCATCTGGAACACAGCGCCGCTCAGGCTTTCCCCGGGCGTCTGCTTTTGAAATGCGACGACGAACTTCCGATTTCCGGTTCCATTAAAGCGCGCGGCGGGATTTACGAAGTGCTGAAGCATGCCGAAGATCTCGCGGTAAAAGCGGGAATGCTCTCAGCAGACGACGATTACAGCATATTGACTGAAGAACGGTTTACCGCTTTTTTCTCAAAATACTCTATAGCCGTCGGCTCTACGGGCAATTTAGGTCTGAGTATCGGCATAATCGGCGCGAAGCTCGGCTTTTGTGTGACCGTTCATATGTCCAGTGACGCAAAGCAGTGGAAAAAGGAGCTGCTCCGGGAAAAGGGGGTTCGCGTCATCGAATATGAAGCAGACTACAGTCTGGCTGTCAAAGAGGGGCGCATGCAGGCGAAGCAGGACCCTTATTGTTATTTTATTGATGATGAGCATTCCCGGGATCTGTTTTTGGGGTATGCCGTTGCGGGAAGCCGTGTGAAAAAGCAGCTCGATCAAATGAACATAAAGCCTGATGCAGATGAACCGCTTTTCGTTTATTTGCCATGCGGGGTCGGAGGAGGCCCGGGGGGCGTCGCGCTTGCGCTAAAGCTGATCTATGGCGAGCATGTCCATATTTTTTTCGGTGAGCCGACGCATTCACCGTGTATGCTGTTAGGACTGTTTTCCGGCTTGCATGACGGAATCAGCGTGCAGGATATCGGTCTTGATAATCAAACGGCCGCCGACGGACTTGCGGTGGGAAGGCCGTCCGGACTGGCCGGCCCTCTGATGGAACCTATACTCAGCGGCTGTTATACCGCCGATGACGGCACGCTTTTTTCGCTGCTTTATCAATTAAGGGCGGCCGAGAATAAGAGCCTTGAACCCTCTGCACTCGCCGGACTGGCCGGGGCCGTCAAGGTCGTTCAGACCGAAGCCGGAAACCGTTATATAAAAGAGCGGGGGCTTGAGATGGAAAATGCCGTGCACCTTGTGTGGAGCACCGGCGGAAGCATGGTTCCGGAGGAGGAAATGGAAGAGTACAGCCGGATCGGTTCCTCATTTTTGAAAAAAATGGGCAGACAGTGAAGCGGTTTTCCGTTACAATCTTTGTAAGCGTTTGTTTTTTTATCGGAAAGCCATACAGAGAGATTGGTGTGAATTGTGAAAAGTAAAGAATTGAACTTACATACATTGTATACGCAGCACAGCCGCGAGTCGTGGGCCGGATTCGGCGGCCATCTTTCCATTGCCGTTTCAGAGGAAGAAGCCAAGGCCGTAGAGGGGCTGAATGACTACCTGTCGGTGGAAGAAGTAGAAACGATTTACATTCCGCTTGTGCGCCTGCTCCATCTTCATGTCACGTCTGCCGCAAGACGGAATCAGCATGTCAATGTGTTTCTGAAGCATCCGCATTCAGCGAAAATCCCGTTTATCATCGGAATCGCGGGCAGCGTCGCCGTCGGCAAAAGCACGACGGCGAGAATTTTGCAAAAGCTTCTTTCCCGTCTGCCGGACAGGCCGAAGGTGAGCCTGGTGACAACCGACGGTTTCTTGTATCCGACGGCGGAATTAAAAAGGAAAAACCTTCTGTCCAGAAAGGGATTCCCGGAAAGCTACGACGTGAAAGCGCTGCTTGAGTTTCTGAACGATATAAAGTCGGGGAAAGAGAGAGTGGAGGCGCCCGTATACTCCCATCTTACGTATGACAGGGAAGAGGGCGCCGTCGAGGTTGTCGAAGGTGCGGATATCGTTATTATCGAAGGAATCAATGTCCTGCAGTCGCCGACCTTAGAGGACGACAGGGAAGATCCGCGGATTTTTGTATCGGATTTCTTTGATTTTTCGATCTATGTGGATGCCGAAGAAAGCCGGATTTTCACGTGGTATTTGGAGCGTTTCCGCCTCTTAAGAGAAACCGCTTTTCAGGATCCGGCTTCTTATTTTCATAAATTTAAGGATTTGTCTGATGCAGAAGCGGATACCATGGCCGCCTCCATTTGGGAGAGCGTCAACCGTCCGAATCTGTATGAAAATATCCTGCCGACAAAATTCAGATCGGATTTGATTTTGAGAAAAGGTGATGGCCATAAAGTTGAAGAGGTGCTGGTAAGGCGGGTGTAATGGGAGGAGGAAGCGAATATTATGATGCATCATATTGAGTTGTATGTATCTGACTTGAAAGCCTCCGCCCGGTTTTGGGGATGGTTTTTAGGTGAGCTCGGTTATAGGGAATTTCAAAATTGGGACTCCGGCATCAGCTGGAAAAACGCAGGATTTTATGTTGTGCTTGTACAGACAGAGGAGCGTTTTTTAACACCGGAGTACCACAGATGCCGGGTCGGGCTGAACCATCTGGCTTTTCATGCTGCATCAAAAGAGCAGGTTGACGAGATGACAGAAAAGCTGCTTGCCAGAGGATGCCCCGTGCTTTACAGGGACCGCCATCCATATGCAGGCGGAAGCACGCATTACGCCGTATACACGGAGGACCCGGATCGGATAAAAGTGGAGCTCGTTGCTCCTGCTTCTGAATGAACTATAACTTTTCGTTTTTTTCTTCGCGCAGCGCGTCGAGTTTCTTTTCGATTCTGTCCAATTGTATGCGGCGCTTGTTCAAGCTTCTGAATACGTATATCACGGCAAACAGGAAAAATGCGGCTGCAATAAATGAAATCAATTGAAAAATGACATCACCGATGTTCATCTTTTTTACCTGTGTGCGGCGGGCTTCTTCAGCCCGCCGTTTTTTCATTTTGACCGATGTGAAGACATGGGGGATGAATCATTTCTCTCCTAGCTTTGTTTTTTTTCTGAGAATGAATAGTTTCTGCATGTGGCTTATGACCACTTTTGCGGCCGCATATCCCGGAATGGCCAGAAGCATCCCGGCAATTCCTGAGAATTTGCCGGCGGCAAGCAGAAGAAAAATAATGGTCAGCGGGTGAATGTCCAGCTTCCGTCCCATAATTTGCGGGGAAATCAGCTGGCTTTCAAGCTGCTGGACAATGACGACGACCGTAATCACCAGCACCGCCTCGGTCGGTGAATCGAACAATCCGACAATGACTCCGGGAAATGTGCCGATCCAAGGCCCGATAAACGGAATCAGGTTTGTCACCATGGCGAACGCGCCCAGAACGAGCGGATAATCGAGCCCGATTATAAAATAGCCGATCGTGACGAGAACGCCGACACAGAAACTGACGAGCAGCTGTCCTTGTATGTATGAACTGAGAGCTTCATCCATGTCCCGAAGGATTTGTTTTCCTTCTTTTTGATGTTTTTCCGGAAGAAGCTGCAGCAGTCGCCGAGGGGCTTTGTTTCCTTCTTTTAACATGTAATACAGCGCAAACGGAATAATGGCTGCGGTGATGGCGGCATTGGCAGCCGTACCGGCCAGGCTGCTGAGAGAATCAGCGATTGAACCGGAATAATTTGCGGCTTTGTCTGCTAATTTTTTAAAGGAATCCCCATGCTGAAGCCGGGAAAACCATTTGCTGTCCTGGAGATGCCCGATCCAATTTTCAGCTTTTGCGGAAAGCTCCGGAATATGATCTGTGAAGGCTGTAAACTGTTTTTGAACGGCAGGGCCCGCCGTATAAAGGAAGAGGACAAAAAGGCCGGCTGTTCCCGCATAAATCGCTAAAATCGCGATTCCTTCGGGCAGCTTTAATTTCGCATGCAGCACTCTGACGAGCGGGCGGCACAAATAGTAAAGGACGCCCGATAATACAATGGGCGGAAACAAGGTTTTAACCGTAATCACAACAGGCTGGAACAAAAAGTCTATTAATGTTCCGAGATAAATGATGAGAAATAACAGAAGAACGGCATAGCCGATCCTGAAATAAGGCCCGACAGGCATATCCTGCACCACGCAATCTTTAAGGGTTTACTCTCGGACGTTTCCCTTATCGCCCGGTGCATAAACGTCCGTGTCAGGAAAACTGCCCCTGATTGGTGACGTAATCGTAGATAATATCTTCTACATGGGCATGGAGATCCTCATCGGGTTCTTCATTCCTTCTTTCTTCTAAAGCTTTTTTTAAACTCTGTTTTTCATAGGGGCTCAGCGGATCTGTCGACACATTCCGTCCATACTGGCGGAGGGCTTGTCCCAGCATTTTTTCTATAAATTGATCCATCATATATTCTCCTATTCTTGTCATTCATCTTTATTCTACTAAATATCATGTGATCCTCCCACTCTTCTATCATATTTTCTGTCGGACGATTTAGGCTTTTATTCCAGTTCGGCCGAGAGAATACGATGAAACGGCAGCGTTAACGCATCTTCATCGTTTATGATTTTTAAACGCTTTTCGTCATGCATCACTTGTTTTACCCAGCCCCAAAAGCGGCGGGGGCCGTGTGCGGAAGCGTAGGTGACCGAAATGGCCCTGTCTTCTTCAATTGACGCCGCAATGATGCGGTTCATGTCGTTCAGTTGCTCTTCGCTCAGTTCCGGAGGCCGGAATTCCCGTTCTTTTCGTTTTTTTGCAAGCAGCTGCTCCCGATGTTCGGGCAGCATCATCCGGCTTGATTCCCACATGACATTATACCCGGGTGTTAATTTGTTCGGATTCATGTATATCACCTCAAATTATTTGTAGTGCCCGCCGATTTTTTCAGCCCGGTGAAAGGCTTGGCCGGCCTCTGTCAGTGAAGCGGCATGGAGGAGCGACGCAGGGCCGTACCGCTCATGAATATCATCCAATACTTTGCCGAGACTGATCTTTTTTTCCTGGGCATCGAACAGGCTCAGCTGAACATAATCACAGGGCTCCAGCTGGGAAAGGGAGACGCCGGCGCTGCGGACGGGCTCACCGTTCCAATGCTCTTTGAAGAGCTTGACCGCCGCTTTAAAAATATCCATTCCGAAATTAGTCGGAGACACCAGCTTTCTCTGTCTGTGAAAACCTGAAGGGAATTCAAAATCAGCGCCTCTGATGCTGACCGAAACCGTATGGCCGATGTATTGTTTGAAACGGGCGCGGCGGGCCACTTCTTCGCTTAACTCCAGCAGCACGACTTTGATATCCTCAAAGCGGCTGTAGTCTCTCGGGAGGGTCATGTTATGGCCGATCGCTTTTTGCCGGCTGTGCGTGTTGACGGTGACCGGAGAGGGATCGATGCCGCGGGCTGTCCGCTGAAGCAATTCGCCGTTAATGCCCCAGCGTTTTTTCAGCAATTCGGCGGGGTGTCCGGCAAGCCCGCCGATTGTGCTGATGCCCATCCGTCTTAAATGATGCTCCATCCGTTTTCCGATGCCGAATAATTTTCCGACCGGCAGCGGCCACAGATCCTGCCTGATATTTGACATATCCAATCTGTGGATGCCGGATGCGTTTTTTTTGGCAAAATGGTCGCAAGCCATTTTCGCGAGCGCCTTATTCGGCCCGATGCCGACACGGGCATAAATTCCGAATTCACGCATAATCGCTTGCTGAATGCTTTTGGCAATTGTAAAAGGATCACCGAACAGCCGCCTGCTTCCGGTCACGTCGAGAAACTGCTCATCGATGGAGTAGGGTTCTACAAGATCGGTATACCGTTCAAACAGTTCGGTAATCATGACGGATACATCAATATACCGCTGCATCCGCGGACGGACAATAACGGCGTCGGGACATTTGGCCTGCGCTTCCCACAGCCGTTCGGCATTTTTTACGCCGTATCGTTTGGCGAGCGGACAAGCCGCAAGCACGACGCCGCTGCGTCTTTCGGGATCTCCCGAGACAATCACGGGCCGGCTTTTGAGATGAGGCGCTTCCGCTTTTTCCACAGACGCATAAAACGATTGCATATCTACAAGAAGAATATCAGCCATAAAAAAACCTCCGGGAACATTTGTTCTGTTTTTCATTGTACCCGAACAATGATCACGTTTATACTGGTAAATCATTCCCCGGCTGGAAGACGTGCTGATTCGTTCGCTTGAAAAGAAATCATTTACAATTGCAAACAACCCACATATAATTTTTTATATTCCAATGAGAAGAGCTGACATTCATTTTGCCGGACGAAAAGGAGAGTCAATCGATAATGGATATTCGAACAATTACCTCTGAAGACTATGAAATGGTTACGTCTGTTTTGAATGAATGGTGGGGCGGCAGGCAGATGAAAGACAAACTGCCGCGCTTGTTTTTTGAACATTTTCAGGACACAAGCTTTATCACGTACGGGCCGGAGGGAATGACCGGTTTTTTAATCGGTTTTCAGTCACAATCAGACCCTGAGACAGCCTACATTCATTTTTCCGGTGTGCATCCGGATTTCAGAAAAATGCAAATTGGAAAACAGCTCTACGACCGATTTATGGAGACGGTGAAGAAAAGGGGCTGCACGAAAGTCAATTGCGTGACGGCGCCTGTCAATAAAGTATCAATCGCTTATCATACAAAATTAGGATTTGAAGCTGAAAAAGGAACCAAAACCGTAAACGGAATCCCTGTTTTTGCGAATTATGACGGTCCGGGAGAAGACCGGATTCTGTTTGTGAAATATATGTAGAGGGGGATGAATATGGGTTTTTTAGCTGACACGCCCAAACCGCCCTATTATGCGGTCATTTTTTCATCAATAAAGGGAAAATATGATGAGGAATATGAACATACGGCAGAGCGCATGATGAATTTGGCAGGCGGACAGCCGGGCTTTTTAGGTGCGGAAAGCGTTCGGGAGGAAAACGGCTGCGGCATCACGGTTTCCTACTGGGACAGCCTGGAAGCGATTAAAAGGTGGAAAGATCATACTGACCACCAGGCGGCAAAACAAAAAGGAAAAAGCGCCTGGTATGAAGCGTACGCGGTCCGCATTACGAAGACGGAGTCTCAGCGGATGTTTGCGTCAAAAGGGGCGGAAGATTGATTACATTTTTACAGCATACACAAGAACAGACCGCGCGGGAAATTGCGGCGGTTCAGCGCTGCGCTTATCAAAAAGAAGCCGAGCTGATCGGCTTTTTCGGCATTCCCGCCCTGCATGAAACACCCGATGATATACAGCGGTCACGGGAGACGTTTGCCGGTTTCAAGGAAAAAGATCAGCTTGCAGGCGTCATTTCGTATGAAAAAAAGGGATATGACCTTGTCATATGCAGGCTGACGGTGCACCCGTCCGGCTTTCGGAAAGGAATCGGACGGGCGCTTATTCAATTTGTGATAAATCAAAACCGGGACGCCCAAAAAATAGAGGCGGCTACCGCCAGCCAAAACGTTCCGGCAGTCTCTCTCTATTTAAAAATAGGTTTCACAGAAGCCGGACAGATAGAGACGCCGGAAGGGCTGACCCTCTCGTTTTTTCATCTTTATCCGAAGAGGAAAGCGGAAGTTGTTCCGTACAAGCCGGAATGGAAAGAAATATTTGAAAGAGAGAAGACGGACTTGATCCGAATCTTCGGCCCAGCACTTCATTCTGTCAGCCACATCGGCAGCACCTCTATCCCAGGGATGGCCGCCAAACCCGTCATCGATATACTGGCGGAGGTTAAAGATATTTCGGACGCTGACCGATTCAGTCCGCAACTGGAAGCACTCGGCTATGAGGCGAAAGGGGAAAACGGGATAGAGGGCCGGCGTTTCTTTCAAAAAGGCGGCAACAAGCGCACACACCACGTTCACATATACGAAACAGGCCATCCGGACGTGAAGCGTCATCTGCTGTTCCGGGATTACCTCACCGCAAAGCCTGAAAAAGCGGCTCAATACATGGAACTGAAACGGCACCTCGCTAAGACGTACCCATACGATATGGCAAAGTATAGTGAAGGGAAAAATGACTGGATCAAGGCGGCTGAACAAGAGGCAAAGGTCTGGGAGAGCGGGCTGCTGTAAAGAAAGCAGAAACAATGCATACAGCGGCTCGGTATGCTACAATGGCGAAAATGAAAAACGGAGGATCATCTATGCAAATACATGTGACGGATGCGGCGAAACACACACTTCAGCAGGCAATGGACGCCAACCCGGGGAAAAAAGCGCAGCTCCGCTATGACGCAGAAGGCTGCGGGTGCGCGGTGAGCGGCGTGCCGACCATCTGGCTGGCGGACGAATTAACGGGACAATGCGAAGCCATTGAAACCAACGGACTTCCGCTTTACATCCAGACCTCACAAAAAGTGTTTTTTGACGAGGAAATGACAATCGATTACAATGAAAAGGCAAAAACGCTCGTCTTAAAAAGCCCGGCAGAGATGCTGAGCCCGAGAATGAGCATATTAGTAAAGCAGGGAGAAACGGAAAGTGAATCAAAAGCTGAAAGCCATTAAACAGACGGCACAGCATAAAACGTGGGTATCCTTTCTGAACAACAACCACCCGTACAGTCTGCTGCACTGGTCCATCGGAGGCGCTGAATCCGTTCAGAAGGATGTCTGGCTGCTTCAGGATGAGATGACCTTCAAAGCGCAGGAGTTTACGACAATCGACCTCGCCATTGACTGGATCGGAGAAAATATGGACGGGATTACCGACGTTTTATGACGGGAAAGCGAAAGAACCAGCATACGTTCTTTCGCTTTTTTACGTTTGCGTCATGGTATCTAAAAAGGTTTGAACGGCTTTACGGTAGCTCTCCGGATTTTTGGTGTACGACATGGCATGCCCGCCCGATTCGGCCAGATAGAGCATCTTAGGGCCGCTTTTTTTGCGGTGCAGCAATTCGGAACAAGCGGAGGGTATATAATCATCTTCCTTACTGTGAATAAACAGCACGGGCTGCCGGATGCGGCTGATAACCGATAGAGGAGATACATCACGGATACGGTAGCCTTCTCTCATCCGCAAAAAGAAATCAGCCAAAGGCAGAAGCGGCCACGGAGGCAGCCGGAACTCCCGTTTCAGCCTGTAGGCGAGCTGATCGCGAAAGCTTGCGAACGGACAGTCCGCAATATAAAAATCAGCGCCGTTTTCATCCTGATGCCCGCCCGCGTATAATAAGGCCGTCACCGCCCCCATCGATTCCCCGTGGATGCCGATTTGACCGCCGTCTCCGGTTTTGTGTCTCACCCAATTCACGGCTTCTTCCAAATCATCTTTTTCAAAATAGCCGTAGCTCGTCGTTCTGCCGCCGCTTTTTCCGTGCCCGCGGTGGTCATATACGAGCACATTCCATCCTAAATCTAAAAATAAATCCATGTATTTCAATGAATTGAACGAATTTACGGTAACGCCGTGACAAATAATCATGGTGTTTGCCGTATGATGCGGGGCGATGTAAAAGCCTTTGATCTCATACCCGTGGCGTGACAGGATGACGGCCTCTTCTTTTTCCATGGCCTGAAAGGAATCAAATCTATCATGCCCGTCCGCCGTTTCTTTTTTCATGATATCTTCATCCGTCTTTTTCTTCATAAACATAATCAGATTCGTAAAAGCGAATCCGGCAGCCAAAAAGACTGCGCAAGCCGAACCGAACACCGCCAGCCATTTTTTCACACAGGCACCCTCCTTTCATATGGAAAATCCCTCCTCCGGCTATTCAGGACCGTGAACGTTGCCGGCCTCCGGCGCTCCGTGGTACACTTGCTTCACCATATTCAGATACGGGGGGCGTAATGATGAAAAAGCAGCTGCCTAAAGAAAAACACAGCTTAAAAGACGATCTGGAGGAAGATCTGAAGGCCAGGCTTTTGCAAATGAAAAGTGAGCTGAAGGAAGAAGACGAGAAAAAACAGGCGCAGCAAAAGGCGGAACAAATCAGAAAACGAAAAGAAAAAGAAAAACATAAAAGCTTTGAAGAGCTGCTGAATGAAAGCAGTCTCGCTTGGCACAAATATAAATAAACCGGCATCTGAAAAGGTGCCGGTTTTATTATTTAAGAACGATGGGCTTCGTATACGTCCCGTTTTGTATGGTATTGCAGGGCTTTGATTTCCTGGCTGCTTAAACGCCGGGCCTCTGCAGCCGAACAGTTTTCTCTCAGCTGCTCAAGTGAGCTGGCTCCGGTGATGACAGAAGCGACGGCCGGCTGTGACAGTAAGTATTGAAGAGAAAGCTCCGTCATGCTCAAGTCAGGTGCGGCAGCGCTGATCGCTTTTTTGGTTTCTTCCAGTTCTGCAAAAGAATATGTTAAATAGCCGTTCTCTTTTACGCTTGCGGCCGCTTGATCAAGCGGTTTTTCCGTAAGAAGCCCTTTAGCGACAGGCCCTCTTGCGACTACGCTGATTCCGTTCTCCTCTAAAAGGGGAAGCCACTCCTCGGGACGCCGGTCCAGCAGGCTGTATTGCATCATAACGCTGGTGATATTTGATTTTTTCACATATTCTTTAATAACATTCGGACGAATCGAGGAAATGCCGTAATACCGGATGACACCTTCCTGTTTTAAGTCCTCAAATGCTTCGATCGTTTCGTCAATATGGTCTTCCATCGTGCCGCCATGCAGCTGATAAAGGTCGATATAGTCCGTTTTCAGCCGGCGCAGGCTGTTTTTGACCGCTTCTTTTATGTATCCTTTGGAAGCGTCCCAATGCCAGCCGTCTTTATCATCATTCCAGCGGTTTCCGGCTTTCGTGGCTAAAATGATGTCGTGCCTGCGGTTTTTGACGGCCTCCCCGACAATTTCCTCATTTCTGCCGAAATCATAAAGATCAGCGGTATCTAAATAATTGATTCCAAGCTCGATCGCTTCATCCAAAATAGACAGCGCTTTAGCTTTATCCGTGCCCAGCGACATACAGCCGAGCCCGATTTCGCTTATTTCTAAATCAGAATGTCCCAGTGTGCGTTTTCTCATCGTTTCGCTCCTTTTTATAGTCTTTTATTGACCGTAATATAAAGGCGCGAAGTTTTCAACTGTTAAGGTCCGGTGATCCAATCTCCGACATAGCGGAATGTCCGTCCGTATTCTTTCAGTTTAGCCCGCACTTCCCACGCCTTTCCGACCAATACGATACTCTTATCCTTCCGGTACACCTTCAATCGAAAAGCACCTCCCTCTCATGCATGTATGATAAAATATATGAGGCATAATAGAGAGACAGAACGGGAGATGACATGATGAAACATTTAGAAGAAAAAACACTTGCGAAAAAAAAGCTGTATGACGGGAAAGTCATAGATCTTTACTTAGAGGACGTAGAGCTCCCGAACGGAAAAACAAGCAAGCGGGAAATCGTCAAACATCCGGGAGCGGTGGCCGTACTTGCGGTAACCGAAGAAGGAAAAATCATTTTGGTGAACCAGTTCAGAAAGCCGCTGGAACGGACAATCGTTGAAATTCCGGCCGGGAAGCTTGAAAAGGGGGAAGAGCCGGAACATACGGCGTTAAGAGAGCTCGAGGAAGAAACGGGATATACGGCGGAAACCTTGACGAAAATCACCGCTTTTTATACATCACCCGGGTTTGCTGATGAAATCGTGCATCTCTTTCTTGCGGAAGGGCTTTCGCCGCTGGAAGAAAAACGAGAGCTGGATGAGGATGAATTTGTCGAAGTCATGCAGGTCACGCTTGAAGAGGCCGTGAAGCTGATTGAATCCCGCAGGGTGTATGACGCAAAAACGGCGTACGCGATTCAGTATCTCCAGCTGAAAGAAGCGCTGAAGGAAAAATGATGAAAACCATCTATGCGGATCTGCATATTCATGTCGGCCGCACCCATACGGGAAAACCGGTCAAAATCACCGGGGCCAAAACGTTGACGCTGCACCGGATTTTAGAAGAAGCCAGTGAGGGGAAGGGAATTGAACTATTGGGCATCATCGACTGCCATTCCCCGGAAGTCATAGAAGAAATCGAGCGCGGAATTGATGAAGGCAGATACCGTGAGCTGAAAGAAGGCGGCATCCGGTATCGGAATACGACGCTTCTGTTGGGCAGTGAGCTTGAAATCTATGATCACACATGCCGCGGGCCGATTCACGTTCTCGTCTTTATGCCGTCTCTTGCCGAAATGAAGATGTTTTCTGAGTGGCTCGCAAAAAGGCTTAAAAATATCCATCTCAGTTCTCAGCGCATTTATGAAACCGGTTTGAATCTTCAAAGGAAAACAAAGGAATTGGGCGGGCTGTTTATTCCCGCCCATATGTTCACCCCGCATAAAAGCCTGTACGGAAAAGGGGTCAGATCTTCTTTGACAGAGGTTTTCGACCCGTCGCTCATTGACGCGGCGGAACTCGGGTTAAGCTGTGACACCGACATGGCTTCGCGGGTAACAGAACTTGATCCGTATACATTTTTAACAAATTCTGATGCGCATTCCTTAGGAAAAATCGGCAGAGAATATAATGAAATGCTTCTTAAAGAAGCGAATTTCACGGAATTTTCGCTGGCTTTAAAAGGGAAGGACGGAAGAAAAATCACGGCGAATTACGGGCTGAACCCGAAGCTCGGGAAGTATTACCGGACGGCTTGCGACCGCTGCGGCAGCCCGGTTGAAAAAGGAGCTTCCGCATGTCCGGAGTGCGGGGGGAAAACAATGACAAAAGGGGTCAGTGAACGGCTGGAGGAACTGAGCGGCCCGAAAAAAAGCCGCGTGCCGCGGCCGCCGTATATTCATCAAATCCCGCTGCAGTTCATTCCCGGGGTCGGGCCGAAAACGTTAGAAAAACTGAAGCGGGCTTTCGGGACGGAGATGGCGATTCTTCATCAGGCGCAAGAAGAGGAATTGGCGCGTGTCGTCCAGCCTAAAATAGCGGCTGTCATTCATAAAGCGCGCACCGGGCAGCTTGTCCTTGAGGCCGGGGGCGGAGGGACGTACGGCAGAATCAAGCCGTAAAAGCCGGTTTTTAACGGAGCTCCTCCTGCACCTTCTTTTTCGTGCGGACAAACGCAATCAATTCGATGATTTCATCCTGATTCAGCGGCTGTCCGTCAACGGTCAGTGTGCCGCGGCCTTGTGCGGCGTTTGTTAATTCGATGGTCTGGGCAAACGGCTCCGCCTTTTTTTCAGTGCGCCCGAGTAAATCGTCGCACGTCGTGTCAAACAGATCGGCAAGCGTGCCCAGCGCCTCGAATGACGGACGCCGGTATCCTGATTCATACCCGGCGTACGTGCTTTTGGCGATGCCGAGACGGTCAGCCGTATATTGAAGAGACCAATTTTTCTTTTTTCTCAGTTCAGTTAAACGATCTAAATTCATATTCAAAACCGCTCCTTTTCACTTGAGCAAATTATATCATATCGATATGCAAAAGTGTACGCGAATTGAATAATAATCACTTGATTAATTTCATTCGTCTGTCTATAATTTGATTAAAAGTATGCGAAAAGCGAATGCTTAACACATCTTGAGAAATGGATGAAGAGGTGCAGGGTATGAAAAAATTATTGCTGTTAACAACCGGAGGAACAATCGCCTCAGTCGAAGGAGAAAACGGGCTTGCACCCGGGGTGAAAGCAGACGAATTGTTAACCTACGTATCAAAACTTGATAACGATTACACGATGGAAACCCATTCGTTAATGAACATCGACAGTACAAATATGCAGCCTGAATACTGGGCCGAAATCGCAAATGCTGTCAAAGAAAAATATGACGCATATGACGGGTTCGTCATTACGCACGGGACAGACACAATGGCTTATACATCAGCGGCACTGTCTTATATGCTTCAGCATGCTGATAAACCGATCGTCATTACGGGTTCGCAAATCCCGATTACATTTCAAAAAACCGATGCCAAAAAAAATATCACGGACGCGATCCGCTTCGCATGTGAAGGGGTGGGCGGCGTATACGTCGTATTTGACGGCAGAGTCATTCAAGGCACACGCGCCATTAAATTAAGAACGAAAAGCTATGATGCATTTGAGAGCATTAACTATCCGTATATCGCGTTTATTACCGAAAACGGAATTGAATACAACAAACAAGTGCACATGCCAAAAGACGATGCTTTGACGGTCAATACTTCACTTTGCACGGACGTGTGCCTGCTCAAGCTACACCCGGGGCTGAAACCGGAAATGTTTGACGCATTAAAGGGCATGTACAAAGGAATCGTCATTGAAAGCTACGGCAGCGGCGGCGTGCCGTTTGAAGGAAGAGACATTCTCGCCAAAGTCAATGAAATGATTGAAAGCGGCATTGTCGTCGTCATTACGACACAATGTCTTGAAGAAGGAGAGGACATGAGCGTCTATGAAGTCGGCCGAAGAGTCAATCAAGATCTCATTATCCGCTCCAGAAATATGAACACGGAAGCCATCGTGCCGAAATTAATGTGGGCGCTCGGCCAGTCTCACAACTTGGCTGAAGTCAAAAACATTATGGAGACACCGATCGCAGACGACGTTGTACTGTAAAAACATGACTACCACAAAGAGAAAGTAGGGTTTTAGCATGACAAACGCGCAAAAAGAATATCGTCAGGAAAAAGATTTCCTCGGAGAAAAACAAATTGAAGCTGATGTGTATTACGGAATACAAACGCTGCGCGCGAAAGAAAACTTTCCGATTACCGGCTACCGCATCCACGAAGAAATGATTAATGCGCTCGCCATCGTCAAAAAAGCGGCGGCGCTTGCCAACATGGATGTAAAACGGCTGTATGAAGGAATCGGAAATGCGATTGTACAGGCCGCAGATGAAATTCTTGAGGGAAAATGGCATGACCAATTTATCGTCGATCCGATCCAAGGGGGAGCCGGAACGTCCATGAACATGAATGCCAACGAAGTAATCGGCAACAGGGCTCTTGAAATCATGGGGCATAAAAAAGGTGAATACATTCACCTCAGCCCGAACACACACGTCAACATGTCACAATCGACGAACGACGTGTTCCCGACGGCAATCCATATTTCAACCTTGAAACTTTTGGATAAGCTCCTTGATACGATGGCGCATATGCTCAGTGTCTTTAAAGATAAAGCGAAACAATTTGATTCTGTCATTAAAATGGGGCGCACACACCTTCAGGACGCTGTGCCGATCCGTCTCGGACAGGAATTTGAAGCATACAGCCGCGTGCTTGAGCGTGACATAAAGCGAATTAAACAATCCCGCCAGCATCTGTATGAAGTAAACATGGGGGCAACGGCCGTAGGTACGGGACTTAACGCCGATCCGCGCTACATAGAACAGGTTGTGAAGCACCTGGCTGACATCAGCGGACTGCCGCTTGTCGGCGCCGGCCATTTGGTTGACGCCACACAAAACACTGATGCGTATACGGAAGTTTCAGCCGCGTTGAAAGTATGCATGATGAACATGTCTAAAATCGCCAACGATCTGCGCTTAATGGCTTCAGGTCCGCGCGCGGGACTTGCGGAAATTTCACTGCCCGCCCGTCAGCCGGGATCATCCATTATGCCTGGGAAAGTCAACCCTGTAATGGCAGAGCTGATCAACCAAATCGCCTTCCAGGTCATCGGGAATGACAATACGATCTGCCTCGCTTCAGAAGCGGGCCAGCTGGAGCTTAACGTAATGGAGCCGGTACTCGTATTTAACCTGCTTCAATCCATCAGCATCATGAATAACGGGTTCCGTTCATTTACCGATCATTGTCTGGCGGGAATTGAAGCCAACGAAAAACGTCTGAAGCAATACGTGGAAAAAAGCGTCGGCGTCATTACAGCGGTCAATCCGCACCTCGGGTATGAAGCGGCTGCGCGAATTGCCCGTGAAGCAATCATGACGGGGCAATCTGTAAGAGATCTTTGTCTTCAAAATGATGTACTGACAGAAGAAGAATTGGATATCATTTTGAATCCATATGAAATGACAAAACCGGGGATTGCCGGAAAAGATCTATTAGAAAAATAAATTTTAAAGCAACAACAGCCGCCTTTTCACGTTTTTTAGTGAATAGGCGGTTGCCATACAAAGGGATGAGGCAGTATAGTATAATTTGTTATATCATTTGATGAAAGCGTTTTAGCTTTTTTCTTCTAGGGGGATTTTCTTGTGAAAGAGGCCAGATTGCCAAATTTATTGGAAATTATTATCTTATTATTCGGGTTTTTAGCACTTGTCTTATCGTTCACAGTGTTTTTAGACCTGCCGATCCAGCTAGCTCTATTAATATCCTGGTTTTTCGCTATTATTCTCGGAGTCAGGCTGGGATATTCATATAAAGACTTGCAGGCTTCGATTGTCACCGGCATATCAAACGGTCTTGAAGCGGTATTGATTCTCGTTTCGGTCGGTGCGCTCATCGGGACATGGATTGCCGGCGGCGTTGTACCGACGTTAATTTATTATGGTTTAGAGTTTATTAATCCTCATATTTTCCTTCTGGCCACACTGGTTATTTGTTCCGTTATGTCCGTTGCGACCGGAACGTCGTGGGGAACCGTGGGGACCGCGGGGATCGCCATGATTGCCATCGGAGAAGGAATGGGTATACCGCTTCCGATCGTGGCGGGAGCCGTTTTGTCCGGCGCTTACTTCGGAGACAAGCTTTCACCGCTGTCTGACAGTACGGTGCTTGCCTCCACGCTTTCTAAGGTGGATGTGCTGTCACACGTCAGAGCGATGATGTTTCTGTCAATTCCGTCCTATATTATTACGGCCATTCTGTTTACCGTAACGGGATTTATATACGGCGGAAAAAATATTGATCTTGGCAAAGTGGAATTTTTAAAATCTTCATTGCAGAAAACGTTTGACATTCATATATGGATGCTCATTCCGGCTGTTGTCGTCGTTGTCCTTCTGATTTTGAAAAAGCCGTCTATGCCCGTTATTATCATCGGTGCTTTGCTTGGCGCAATCTGGGCTTCCGTCTTTCAGGGAATGAATTTTGCCAGTGCCATCGCGACTGCTTATAATGGTTTTTCCATTAAAACGGATGTCGAATTTTTAAACGGCCTGTTAAACCGCGGAGGCATTACCGGTATGCTGGATACGTTAGTCGTTATCCTGTTCGGTCTCGGTTTTGGAGGAATTCTTGAGAAGCTCGGCGTATTAAAAGTGATTGTCTCAACTTTTGAGAAAAAGCTGACCACACCGGGAAATGTGACGCTTTCGACATTGATCGTCGCCCTTTTAGGAAACATTTTCGGCTGTGCGATGTACGTGTCATTGATCCTGACGCCGAAAATCATGGAGAACAGTTATGATAAACTGAAACTTGACAGAAGAGTTTTATCCCGGAACGCAGAGGTGGGCGGCACGCTTACTTCAGGGATGGTGCCGTGGTCTGATAACGGCATCTATATGGCCGGCATTCTCGGCGTATCCACATTTTCTTATCTGCCGTTCATGTGGCTCAGTTTTGTATCTATCGGACTGGCAATATTGTACGGGTACACGGGGAAATTCATTTGGTACACGAAAGAAAAATCCTTGCAATCTCAAAAATTGGGTTAGGAGGTTCATTTCATGATTACAAAGCATATGATTCGGACGTTAATGATTGAAACGCCGACTGTTCCCGGAAATCTCGGAAAAGTGGCAACCGCCATCGGAGTGATGGGCGGAGATATCGGGGAAGTTGAAACCGTTAAAGTCGGCCCGAACTACACAATGCGCAACATCACGGTGCAGGCCGAAAATGAAGAGCAGCTGCAGGAAATCATTCAAGCCATTGAAGCTCTCGGTGAAGGCATCCGGCTTCATACAGTCTCAGATGAAGTGCTCTCTGCTCATGAAGGCGGCAAAATTCAGATGAAAAGCAAAATGCCGATCCGGACACTGGCTGAGCTTGGCCGTGTTTATACGCCGGGTGTCGCCGATGTGTGCAGACTGATTGAAAACGAGCCTGAAAAAGCGTCCATCTATACGACAATCAGCAATTCTGTCGCCATTGTCACCGACGGAACGGCGATTCTCGGTCTCGGCAATATCGGCTCTGTCGCCGGAATGCCCGTAATGGAAGGGAAAGCCGCGCTTTTTGACCAGCTGGCGGGTATCAGCGGAATTCCGATTTTGCTCGATACCTCTGATCCGGAAGAAATCATTCGCACGGTAAAACATATTTCTCCGGGGTTCAGCGGAATTCTGCTTGAAGATATCGGTTCGCCCCACTGCTTTGACATTGAAGACCGCCTGAAAGAAGAACTGGACATTCCGGTTATGCACGATGACCAGCACGGCACGGCGGTCGTCACGCTCGCCGCCGCCATTTCCGCTTGTAAAAGCGCCGGCCTTGATTTAAAAGAAGCGAAGGTCGGTCAGATCGGTCTCGGCGCGGCAGGCGTCGCCATCTGCCGCATGTTTATGGCATACGGAGTCAAAGCGGTCTGCGGAACGGACAAGTCAGAAGACGCAATGAACCGCCTCGCTCAGTACGGAGGTCAGCCGCTTGGAAGCATCAAAGAATTAATGGACACGTGTGACATTGTGATCAGCACCACAGGAGTTCCGGGTCTCATTAAAAAAGAGGATGTCAGAAAAGGACACGTCATTCTGGCTTTATCTAATCCGAAGCCGGAGATTGAACCGGAAGAGGCATTACAAGCCGGGGCCGCTTATGCAGCTGACGGCCGTTCGGTCAATAATGTTCTCGGCTTCCCGGGGATTTTCCGCGGCGCGCTGAACGCCAAAAGCAAGAAAATCGACCATGAAATGCTTGTGGCGGCCGCAGAAGCCATCGCCTCTTGCACGAAACACGGCGATCTCGTGCCTCAGCCTTTGGATGCGGACGTGCATCAAGCCGTATCAGCAGCCGTAGAACGGGCCGCGGCAGGGAAATAAACAACTCTTACAGTACCGGACATGTGCCGGTGCTGTTTTTTTATCATGAATAGGAAGCGGAATTCTTAGGCAGGCTAACAGATAGCAAAAGACGGAATAAAGAGGTGTCGATGTGGATTATTTTCCGCTGATCCATACAAATATTTGGGATGCTGTGATCGGCGTGCCGGTCGTCTTATGCGTCACACAGCTGATCAAAGTGTTCTGCCGGGTTCCGGGCATATTCGTTCCCACGATTGCCCTTGCTGCCGGAAATGTTGTGTCTATCGTTTTCGGTCATCATGAACACGTGTATGCGGGGATTTTTATGGGGTTTTTTTACGGATACGCCGCAATGGGGAGCTATTCATCTGCCAAAACGTCTCTGCGCGCTTACCGGTCGAAACATGAGCCGTATTCATGAACACATCTGGATTTTTTTGTTATGATAAAGAAAAGGGAAAAAGGAGCGGTTGGCACATGGCGAAGAGCAAAACGAAAAAAATGCGCGAGCATCTCAAAAGAAACGGGATGCGTGACGCAGTCCTGTCAAGGGGGACGGCGCCGTCTTTCAGCACCCATGAAAGAGTGACGAAAACCAAAAAAGACAGGCTTGAAAGAATAAAGCATAAAAAAAGGAACCCCTATGATCACCGGAGTGATGACGGGGGTTCTTTTTTTATGCCCGAATCTCGCGCCTTTCTATGATTTCTCTGTCATGTTTTCTCTTTTCTTTCATACAATCTACTAAATCAAGTCAATAGATTAGCGGGAGGAAAGCGGTATGAGAAAACAATCGTACAAAGAACTGTTTTTTCGCCATGTAAAGGATCATCTGTCACTTTATATATTTGTGTTCGTCTTGTTTTTAATGGGGGTCATTTTCGGGGCGATTATCGTCAACAGCATGACCATCACGCAGAAAGAAGATTTGTATTACTATTTAAGCAAGTTTTTCGGACAGCTGTCTGACGGAAAACATGCCGGCGCTTCAGAAATGTTTTGGCAGGCCGTCTTTCATGATGTGAAATATTTGGGGCTGATGTGGATTCTCGGTATTTCCGTGATCGGTCTTCCGGTTATTTTCATTATGGTGTTCTTAAAAGGAATCGTCGTCGGCTTCACGGTCGGTTTTTTAGTGAATCAAATGGGGATGAACGGGTTTTTCCTGTCATTTATTTCGGTTCTGCCGCAAAACATCGTTCTCATTCCGGCGTATCTTATCATGGGGACATGCTCCATCGCTTTTTCACTGAAACTGATCCGGCAGCTGTTTGTCAAACGCAGCCTTCATGACGCGCCGATCCAATGGTTCGGACGTTACGCCTTCGTGCTGATTCTCATCGTTTTCTTCTCGGTCATCGCCTCGCTGCTCGAGGCGTACGTGTCTCCGCTGTTTATGGAAAAGCTGTCATCACGCATATTTTAGAATGATTATCACAAAATAATACTTTTATTTATCAGTTTATAATAATTATAGTTGGAACTCTGCGCGTATTTTGTTATAATGAGTCATGGAATGCGGCGTAGGAGGGAAAGACATGGAAAACCGTATTGATCGAATTAAAAAGCAGCTGCACTCGTCAAGCTACAAGCTTACGCCACAGCGGGAAGCAACGGTAAGAGTGCTGCTTGAAAACGAAGAAGACCATTTAAGCGCAGAAGATGTATACCTCCTCGTAAAAGAGAAATCTCCTGAAATTGGTCTCGCTACAGTATACCGTACATTAGAATTATTAACAGAATTAAAAGTCGTTGATAAAATTAACTTCGGGGACGGCGTATCCCGCTACGACCTTCGCAAAGAAGGCGCGGCTCACTTTCATCACCATTTGGTGTGTATGGAGTGCGGAGCCGTCGATGAAATTGAAGAAGATCTGCTTGAAGACGTTGAAGAAGTGATTGAACGTGATTGGAAATTTAAAATTAAAGATCATAGATTGACTTTTCACGGAATCTGCCACCGCTGCCGCGGGGATGAAACAGAGTAAAAGCCTACGAACCTTTTCTGCCAGGAAAGGGTTTTTTGCTGTTTTTATGTATAAAAGCCTTTGAAATTGGCATAAGGTGTACTAACAGCCGCCAAAAGAAAGGGTCGATCGAAAGATGGGCAGATTCCTAAAAACAGCCGCGGATACGATCAAAGTGTTTATTCTGTTCACAGGTTTTACCGCGCTGTTCTATTATGCTATGATATGGGTGAATTCAGAGTATGAAAACTATCATCGGTACGATAAACCGGAAGGCTCCGCCGTCAAAGTGGCCAAAACGGAACAAGAGGATAAAGACGGCTGGTTCGGCCGATTGATCTTTTTTTACCAAAACGGGGAGTAGATCAAGAGTGAAGGATCAAATTAAGGATTTCATCCATTATGTGAGGGTTGAAAGAGGGCTGTCCCAAAATACGATGATGTCCTATGAGCGTGATCTGAAAAGTTATTCTCTCTTCTTAACTGAAAGCCTTCAGATCACTTCATGGAATGATGTGACCCGTCTTCATATTATTCAATATTTAAAGCATATAAAGGACTCCGGGAAATCCGGCAAGACGTCTGCGAGGCATTTGGCGTCGATCCGGTCTTTTCATCAATTTCTGTTAAGGGAAAAAGCCGCGGATAAAGATCCTTCGGTACATATTGAAACACAAAAAACAGAGCGGACGCTTCCGAAAGTATTGGCGCTTCACGAAGTTGAGCGGTTATTGGACACGCCTAAGCTTGACAGCCCGTTCGGTCTCAGGGATAAAGCCATGCTTGAACTGCTGTACGCAACCGGCATCAGGGTCAGCGAGATGATCGAGCTGAAATTATCCGACGTCCATTTGACGATGGGATTTGTCCGCTGCTTCGGAAAAGGGCGGAAAGAGCGGATTGTGCCGATTGGTGAAGCCGCTTCTCATGCGATAGAAGCATACATTGAAAAAGCCAGAGGGAAATTATTAAAGAAAAACGTAACCGAAGCGCTTTTTCTGAATCATCACGGCAGGCAGATCAGCCGTCAGGGATTCTGGAAAAACCTAAAAAAAATCGCACTTGAAGCGGGGATTAAAAAAGAGCTGACACCGCACACGCTCCGGCACTCCTTTGCAACGCACCTGCTCGAAAACGGGGCGGATCTGCGCGCCGTGCAGGAGATGCTCGGACATGCCGATATTTCCACCACGCAAATTTATACGCATGTGACGAAAACAAGGCTGAAGGACGTGTACAAACAGTATCATCCGCGCGCTTAGGAGCCGCTGCCAGAGGGGCCGCGGCTTTTTTGCCGGATTGGCGGAATACAGAGAAGGTTCTAATTATTTGAATCGGCATTGTCAACAAGAATGTAAACGGTTTATACTTGAGTTGTCTGACCTCTGTAAGCTACAATGGACAGATGGAAGAAAAGGAGGCTTTTATGATGTCTGAATACAAATATAACCGGGTATTTTTGATCGTAATGGATTCTGTCGGAATCGGTGAAGCGCCGGACGCCGCCGATTTTAATGATATAGGCGCAAATACGCTCGGACACATCGCAGAGCACATGAACGGCTTACATATGCCCCATTTGGCGCAGCTCGGTCTCGGACTGATCGGAGACATTAAGGGCGTGGAAAAAACGGAGCACCCTCTTGCGTACTACGGAAAAATGCAGGAGGCGTCAAACGGGAAAGATACGATGACGGGGCACTGGGAGATTATGGGCCTCTACATTGAAAAACCGTTTAAAGTGTTCCCGGAAGGATTTCCGGATGAACTTCTTCAGGAACTTGAGCGGCGTTCAGGACGGAAAATCATCGGAAATAAGCCGGCTTCAGGCACGGCGATTCTGGACGAGCTCGGAAAAGAACATATGGAAACGGGTGCGCTGATCGTTTATACATCAGCAGATTCCGTACTGCAGATTGCGGCTCACGAAGATGTCGTTCCGCTTGACGAACTGTACAGCATCTGTGAAACGGCCAGAGAACTGACGCTTGATCCGAAATACATGGTCGGCCGGATTATCGCAAGACCGTTCGTCGGAGAACCGGGCAGCTTCAAACGCACGCCGAACCGTCATGATTATGCGCTCAAACCGTTCGGCCGCACGGTAATGAACGGAATGAAAGACAGCGGATTAGACGTCATTTCCATCGGCAAAATTTCTGATATTTATGACGGAGAAGGCATTACATCTTCCCGCCGCACGGTATCTAATATGGATGGCATGGACAAAGTGATTGAAACGCTCGGTGAAGAGTTCACGGGCCTGAGCTTTGCCAACCTCGTTGATTTTGACGCGCTGTATGGACACCGCCGCGATCCAGAAGGGTACGGAAAAGCGCTCGAGGAATTCGACGCGAGGCTTCCGGAAGTGTTTGAGAAAATGAAAGAAGACGATCTGCTTATCATCACTGCGGATCACGGCAATGATCCTGTCCATCACGGCACGGATCACACGCGGGAGTATGTGCCGCTTCTTGTGTACAGCAAAAAGCACAAACACACTGAACAGCTGCCGCTTGCGGATACATTTGCCGATATCGGCGCAACCATTGCGGATAATTTCAAAACGGAAAAGCCGAAATACGGAAAAAGCTTTTTATCAAGATTACAGTAGGGGGACTTTTTTTGAAACAAAAGATCGAACGTGCTGCTGCATTTATTAAAGAACACGTGAAAGAAACACCAAAGATCGGTCTGATTTTAGGGTCAGGGCTCGGCGTATTGGCCGATGAAATTGAAGGAGCTGTCAAGCTTACATATGAAACGATCCCTGATTTTCCGGTCTCAACGGTAGAAGGCCATGCCGGCCAGCTTGTGATGGGAACGCTTGAAGGTGTGCAGGTCATCGCGATGCAGGGCCGCTTTCATTACTATGAAGGCTACTCAATGGATCAGGTCACATTTCCCGTCCGCGTGATGAAGGCGCTCGGCGTTGAATCTCTCGTCGTGACGAATGCAGCCGGCGGTATCAACACTGAATTCCGCGCCGGCGATCTGATGATTATTACAGACCACATCAACTTTACGGGCACCAACCCGTTAATCGGGCCGAACGAAGCTGAATTCGGACCGAGATTCCCGGACATGTCAGAAGCCTATGACAAAGAGCTGTCAGGCTTGGCTGAAAAAACGGCCGATGAGCTAGGCATTCCTGTTCAAAAAGGAGTGTATACAGCTGTTACGGGGCCGTCTTACGAAACGCCTGCTGAGGTTCGGTTTTTAAGAACGATGGGTTCTGACGCTGTCGGCATGTCGACCGTGCCGGAAGTCATCGTCGCCAACCACGCGGGGATGCGCGTGCTCGGCATCTCATGCATTTCCAACGCGGCGGCAGGTATTCTTGACCAGTCGTTATCCCATGAAGAAGTAATGGAAATGACGGAAAAAGTAAAAGGCGGCTTTTTGAAGCTTGTAAAAGCCGTAGTCGCACGATCTCAAAAATAAGTCAGCATAAGTCAGCTGTTTCTTCGGAAGCAGCTGTTTTTTTGTGCCCTCAACACGAAACATTTTCCAGATGAGGCGTATAAAACCACCGGATTTGGAAAAAATAAAAAGGATTATGAAATGGAGGGCTTTGGAGATGAAACGTCTTATATCCACTTTGTTGATTGGCATTTTATTAACGGCATCAGCACCGTCCGCTTTTGCAAAGCCGGACGGAAAACATACATCGGAGCTCGCTCATGAAGCCAAAAGCGCCGTGCTGATTGAACGCGATACGGGAAGCATTCTTTATAACAAGAACAGCCGGGAGCGTCTGGCGCCGGCAAGCATGACAAAAATCATGACCATGCTTTTAATCATGGAAGCGCTTGACAAAGGGAAAATAAAGATGGGCGATAAAGTCAGGACGAGTGAACATGCCGCGTCCATGGGCGGATCACAGATTTTCCTTGAACCCGGAGAAGAAATGACGGTAAAAGAAATGCTCAAAGGAATTGCGATAGCTTCCGGAAATGACGCATCTGTCGCAATGGCGGAGTATATTGCCGGTTCAGAAGAGGATTTCGTCAGCCGGATGAACAAAAAAGCAAAAGAATTGGGATTGAAAGATACCTCCTTCAAAAACCCGACGGGACTGCCTGAAAAAGACCATTACAGCTCTGCTTATGACATGGCGAAAATGGCGAAGGAATTATTAAAGTATGATAAAATCACTCAATTTACGGGAACGTATGAGGATTATTTAAGAGAAAATACAGACAAAAAGTTCTGGCTCGTCAATACAAACCGGCTGATCAAATTTTATCCGGGTGTAGACGGCGTGAAGACGGGCTTTACAGGCGAAGCAAAGTATTGTTTAACCGCCACCGCTAAAAAAGGAAATATGAGGGTCATTGCTGTCGTTTTCGGAGCCAGCACTCCGAAAGAAAGAAATGCCCAAGTGACCAAAATGCTTGATTACGCCTTCAGCCAGTTCAAAACACACCCGCTGTACAAACGGGATCAAATCGTCGGAACGGTAAAAGTGATAAAAGGAAAAAAGAAACTGATCAAGCTGACCACGTCTGAGCCGATTTCTCTTCTGGCCAAAAAGGGAGAGAACATGGACAAAGTAAAAAAAGAAGTGAAAATCAACGGCAATGTAACGGCTCCGGTTAAAAAAGGAGAGGTGCTCGGCAGCCTCGTTCTGAAAAAAGACGGAAAGGTGCTCGTTGAAAGCCCGGTCACGGCAAAAGACGACATGGAAAAAGCGGGTTTTCTCACTTTTCTGAAGCGCACGATGGGAGATTGGACAAAATTTAAATAATCGTGGCGAACGGGCACTAGTTTTGTCATAGTGAAGGAATTGCTTTCCCGAAAATCGAAACACTCATTATCCGATCATATCAAGGAGGAATGAGCATGAGCCTTGGAATTGACTTTCATGTCAAAGAATCCGTGCTTTGTATTCGATTAACAGGTGAACTCGACCATCATACGGCAGAATCATTAAAACAAAAGGTTACTGAATCGCTGGAGGCTGACGGCATCCGTCACATCGTGCTGAACCTTGAAGATCTTACCTTCATGGACAGCTCCGGCCTCGGCGTGATTTTAGGGCGTTATAAACAAATTAAACAGCTCGGCGGAGAAATGGTCGTGTGCGCGATTTCACCCGCGGTGAGGCGTCTGTTTGACATGTCCGGCCTGTTTAAAATCATCAGGTTCGAACAATCAGAACAAAAAGCGCTTTTAACGTTGGGGGTGGCATCATGAAAAACGAGATGCATCTTGAATTTTCAGCCCTCAGTCAGAACGAATCGTTTGCGCGCGTAACAGTTGCTTCTTTTATCGCACAGCTCGACCCGACGATGGATGAGCTGACGGAAATCAAGACCGTCGTATCAGAAGCGGTAACAAACGCAATCATCCACGGCTATGAAGAAAACTGCGACGGAAAGGTGTACATCTCCGTTACGCTGGAGGATCATGTCGTCTATCTGACCATACGTGATGAAGGTCTCGGGATCACGGATCTTGAGGAAGCGCGCCAGCCGCTCTTTACGACAAAACCCGAGCTTGAGCGCTCCGGAATGGGCTTTACCATTATGGAAAACTTCATGGATGATGTCACGATTGACTCCTCGCCGGAGATGGGAACGACGATACGCTTAACAAAACACCTATCAAAAAGCAAAGCGCTTTGTAATTAAGGAGATTTGTTATGGATGTGGAGGTTAAGAAAAACAGCAAAAACGCGCAGCTCAAGGACCATGAAGTCAAAGAATTAATCAAAAAGAGCCAAGAGGGCGACCAGCAGGCAAGAGACCTCCTCATAGAAAAAAACATGCGTCTTGTGTGGTCCGTCGTTCAAAGGTTCTTAAACAGAGGCTATGAGCCGGACGATCTGTTTCAGATCGGCTGTATCGGATTGTTAAAATCCGTTGATAAATTCGATTTGTCCTATGATGTCCGTTTTTCAACTTATGCCGTGCCGATGATTATCGGAGAAATCCAGCGCTTCATCCGCGATGACGGAACCGTCAAAGTTTCAAGATCTTTAAAAGAGCTCGGCAATAAAATACGCCGGGCGAAAGATGAACTGTCAAAAACATACGGAAGAGTGCCGACCGTCCAGGAAATCGCGGACCATTTAGAAATTGATGCGGAGGATGTGGTGCTTGCGCAGGAAGCGGTGCGGGCGCCTTCATCCATTCATGAGACCGTGTATGAAAATGACGGGGACCCGATCACCCTGCTTGATCAGATCGCCGATCATTCAGAAGAGAAGTGGTTTGACAAAATCGCCCTCAAGGAAGCGATCAGTGATTTGGAAGAACGGGAAAAACTCATTGTCTATCTGAGATATTATAAAGATCAGACACAGTCGGAAGTAGCCGAACGGCTCGGGATTTCCCAAGTCCAGGTATCGAGGCTGGAGAAAAAAATATTAAAGCAGATTAAAGTGCAGATGGATCATACGGAAAGCTGACCTTTTACGGGCCGGCTTTTTTTATTTGTGCATCGGTGGTAATTTATGGTCTTTTGCCGCTGATGAATGAGAACAAAAGTGAACCGCATACTACATATATAACCACCCGAAAGATGGTGATGCAAGATGGAAAGACGAATATTTCTCAGACTTCGCCACCGCGTGAAGGCTCATACCGGAGATATCATCACAATCGGCGACGCCGCGCAGATCGCGGGACAGCAAAAGCTGAAAAAAAAACTGTCGGCACTGCCGCTGTATAAGGTCACGAAAAAAGACAAAAATATCGTTGTGCTGGACATCATAAAAGTGCTGAAAACCATTCATACCGCTTTTCCCGCTCTTGATGTACAGACCGTCGGCGGCGCTGAAACGATAGTGGAAATCCATTACCAGAAAAAGCAGCTGTCAGCCGTTTTGTTCGTCGGTGTCTGGCTCCTGCTTTTTATCGGTTCATGTCTTGCCATTATGAATTTTCATGAAGATGTCAGTATGAGAGAAGTTCATATCGCCTTATATGAAATCATAACGGGCGAACGGAATGAATATCCGTATCTGCTTCAGATTCCGTACAGCATCGGCCTCGGTCTCGGTATGATCGTCTTTTTTAATCACATCTTCAAAAAACGCCTGAATGAAGAGCCAAGCCCGCTGGAAGTCGAGATGTTTAATTATCAGCTTGATCTCGATCATTATGTCGCAATGCACGAAAATGAAGAGACGATGAAAGATCTGCATGATCGTTAGCATTCTTTTCGTTATGTTTGTCGGGCTTGGCGGAGGGCTGACCGTGGGAGCGGGCTTTGTGGCTTTTTTAACCGTTATGGGAATCGTCCCCCGCCTTATGCAGCTGACAAAAACAATGCGCTTTGTACAGGCCTACGAAGGAGCTGTTATTTCAGGAGCTGTGTTCGGCGGCTGGGAAACCTTAAATATGAATCATTTTTTTTTATCTGAATGGCTGGCCGTTCCGGTCGGGCTTTTGGCCGGCATGTTTGTCGGCATGCTGGCCGCCGCGCTTACAGAAGTGCTGAATGTGCTTCCCATTCTTGCCAAACGGATCGGCTTCGGCAGCAAAATCATAATATTGCTGATGGCCATTGTGTTCGGCAAAATAGCCGGCTCTTTATTTCATTGGCTGTATTTTATCCATCATTCATAAGGAGGAACCGACGTGACAAACTTAAAAGAAAATTACAAAACAAAAGTGAAAGACTATCAGCCGAAACCGCCATATGTTTGGAATTGCGTCAAAGCCTTTCTGATCGGCGGTTTGATCTGTCTGATCGGGCAGGCTCTTCAAGACTTTTACATCCACTTTTTTAATTTTAATGAAAAAACAGCGGGCAACCCGACGTCCGCCACTCTTATTTTAATTTCCGCCCTTTTGACCGGATTCGGCATTTATGACAGACTCGGGCAGTTTGCCGGAGCGGGTTCAGCCGTGCCGGTGACGGGTTTTGCAAACAGTATGACAAGCGCCGCTCTCGAACACAGAAGTGAAGGACTCGTGCTCGGAGTAGCGACAAACATGTTTAAATTGGCGGGAAACGTCATTGTATTCGGCGTCGTGGCAGCCTATATCGTAGGCCTGATACGGTTTGCTTGTGAAAAACTGTTTTCGTAGGAGGAGAAAAAATGAAATTGACCGGAAAGCAAACCTGGGTGTTTGAAAACCCGTTATTTGTAAATGCGGCGGGGACGGCAGCCGGACCGAAAGAAAAAGACGGCCCGATCGGTTCGCTGTTTGATAAGACATACGATGAAATGCATTGCAATCAGAAAAACTGGGAAATGGCGGAACGTCAGTTAATGGAAGATGCCATCAACTCCGCTTTGCAAAAACAGAATTTGAAAAAGAGCGATATTGATTTGTTACTCGCGGGGGATCTTTTAAATCAAAATGTGACCGCCAACTACGTCGCCAGACATCTGAAAATTCCGTTCCTCTGTCTGTTCGGCGCCTGTTCGACATCAATGGAAACGATTGCCGTCGCATCCGCGCTCATTGACGGCGGTTTTGCGAACCGGGCGATCGCAGCCACGAGCAGCCATAACGCGACGGCAGAACGGCAATTCCGCAATCCGACGGAGTATGGCGGGCAAAAACCGGATACCGCCACTTCAACGGTCACGGGGGGCGGGGCGGTCATCATCAGCCAAAACCCTTCTGATATCAAGATTACAAGCGCAACAGTGGGAAAAGTAAGCGACCTCGGAATAACAGATCCGTTCGATATGGGATCCGCCATGGCGCCCGCCGCTGCCGACACAATCAAACAGCACCTGCAGGACTTGAACCGCACGGCGGATGATTATGATCTGATTTTAACGGGTGACCTTTCAGGCGTCGGCTCGCCGATCGTGAAAGATTTGCTCAAAGAAGAAGGCTATCCCGTGGGAACGAAACACGATGACTGCGGTCTTCTCATCTATACGCCGGACCAGCAGGTGTTTGCGGGCGGAAGCGGCTGCGCCTGCTCCGCGCTTGTTACGTACACACATATTTTTAATCAATTAAAAGCGGGGACTCTAAACAGGGTACTCGTTGTCGCGACAGGAGCGCTTTTGAGTCCGACAATGATCCAGCAGAAGGAAACCATTCCGACCATCGCGCACGGTGTGGTATTTGAGCGGGCGGGAGGTGCATCATAAATGGAATATCTGTTGGCTTTTGTTTGCGGGGGAATCATATGCATTATCGGTCAGCTGCTGCTTGACATTTTTAAACTGACACCCGCCCATGTGATGACAACTTTTGTCGTCATCGGCGCCTTGTTAGATGGGTTCGGAATTTATGACAAATTTATCGAATTCGCAGGCGCGGGCGCGACGGTTCCCATCGTCAGCTTCGGTCACAGCTTATTGCACGGCGCCATGCATCAAGCTCACGAGCATGGATTTATCGGGATCGCCATGGGGATTTTTGAACTTACTTCCGCCGGTATATCTTCAGCGATTTTATTCGCATTTCTTGTAGCCGTTATTTTTAAACCGAAAGGATAATGCCTGATGACGAAACGGAAGGTCATTCTTGTGACAGACGGGGACGTATACGCCGCAAAAACAATTGAATACGCCGCGGAAAAAGCAGGCGGACGGTGTATTTCCCAATCAAAGGGCAATCCGTCAACAAGAAGCGGCCCCGAACTTGTTCAGCTGATTAAAGCCGCGCCGAATGACCCGGTGTTTGTCATGTTTGACGATTCAGGCCTGCAAGGGGAAGGGCCGGGCGAAACGGCGCTGAAATATGTCGCCTCACATCAGGACATTGAAGTGCTGGGTGTGATTGCGGTCGCTTCTAAGACCCATCAGGCTGAATGGACGAAAGTCGATGTCTCCATTGACCGTGATGGAGAAGTGACGGAGTTTGGCGTCGATAAAACCGGAATGAGAGAAATGGACGAGCACAGAATGAATGGAGATACGGTGTATTGTCTGGATAAATTGGACGTTCCCCTCATTGTGGGCATCGGCGACATAGGTAAGATGGGAAGAAAAGATGACATATCCAAAGGCTCGCCGATCACGATGAAGGCGGTCGAATTCATTTTAGAAAGGAGCGAAAGCCATGCCGGAAAAACCGGAAAACATGATCAAGGTGTACCGGGATCCTAGAAAAAATGAACAATTTTTTAAAGACCGCGTCGGTATGGGAACGAGCTATGATGTCGGCGTCCGCAAAGTTCGAGTATTAGACCGGGAAGTCCAGATTTACTTTGTCAACGGATTAACCGATACTTTGTTTATCATTCATTTAATGGAACAGCTCGTCGACGTCAATAATTATGACGAGAATGCGGATGAAGCGATTGACGTTGTTGAAAACAGGCTTGTCAATCAGCAGGTTCAAAAAGTCAAAACGCTCGACGAAGCAACGGATCAAGTGCTTTCCGGACTTGTGGCGGTTATCGTTGAAGACGCGGGCTTCGCCTTTATCGTTGACGTCAGAAGTTACCCCGGACGCACACCTGAAGAACCGGATACGGAAAAGGTCGTCCGCGGGGCAAGAGACGGTTTTATCGAAAATATCGTCATTAATACAGCATTGATCAGAAGACGAATCAGGGACGAAAGGCTCCGCGTCAAAATTACGAAAGTCGGCGAGCGCTCTAAGACCGATCTTGCGATTGTGTATATAGAAGACATCGCGGACCCGGACCTTGTCAGCATCGTCGAAAACGAAGTAAATGCGATTGACATTGACGGATTGACGATGGCTGATAAAACGGTGGAAGAATTCATCGTCAAACAGGGTTACAACCCGTTTCCGATGGTCAGATACACGGAGCGGCCGGATGTGGCAGCCAATCACATTTTGGAAGGGCACGTCATCATCGTCGTCGATACGTCTCCGAGTGTTATCATAACGCCGACAACGATATTTCACCATGTTCAGCATGCGGAAGAATACAGGCAGGCGCCTTCAGTGGGCACATTTTTAAGATGGATCAGGTTTTTCGGTATTATCGCTTCAACCGTTCTGCTTCCGATTTGGTTCCTCTTTGTTCTCGAGCCGTCTCTTCTGCCTGAAAGATTGGATTTTATCGGTTTAAATAAAAATACGCACATCCCGATCATTCTGCAAATCTTTTTAGCCGATTTGGGGATTGAGTTTCTCAGGATGGCCGCGATCCATACGCCGACCGCTTTATCCACCGCCATGGGTCTGATCGCGGCGGTGCTGATCGGTCAAATCGCCATAGCGGTGGGGCTGTTTTCAGCAGAAGTGATTCTGTACGTATCGATCGCCGCCATCGGATCATTTACCACGCCGAGCTATGAGCTCAGCCTCGCCAATAAAATGATACGCCTCATCTTAATGGTTCTCGTAGCCATTTTCCAAGTGAAAGGCTTTGTGATAGGTTTTACATTGCTGCTGATCATAATGGCGAATATCCGCTCATTTCATACGCCGTATTTATGGCCGTTTTTACCGTTTAACGGCAAGGCGCTGTGGCAGGTGCTCGTCCGGACGACAGTGCCGGGAGCCAAAGTCAGACCGAGCATTGTTCACCCGAAAGACCGTCAAAGACAGCCAAGCGGTTCATAATCGCATTGAAACCGACAGAAGATTATGATATTGTATGTCTTAACTTATACGGGACTTGTATAAGGACAGCTCAAAAGAAGCTGTCCTTTTCACCCATATGCGGATCAGAAAGAGGGAATGAGCATTGTTCTTACATGGCACAAGCAGACAAAACAAACTAGGTCATTTGGAAATCGGAGGTGTGGACGCGCTGTATTTAGCGGAGCATTACGGCACGCCTCTTTATGTTTACGATGTGGCTTTAATACGTGAGCGCGCTAAAAGCTTTAAACAGGCATTCATTGACGCGGATTTAAAGGCGCAGGTCGCGTACGCGAGCAAGGCGTTTTCTTCCGTTGCGATGATACAGCTCGCTGAGCAGGAGGGGCTCTCATTGGACGTTGTATCCGGCGGAGAGCTGTTTACGGCGGTTGCGGCTGGTTTTCCGGCTGACAGGATTCATTTTCACGGCAATAACAAAAGCGAAGAAGAGTTGAAAATGGCGCTCGATCATCAAATCGGCTGCATTGTCGTTGATAATTTTTATGAAATATCCTTACTCGCGGAACTGTGCCGCAAATCAGGGCGCACAATGGATGTGCTTCTGCGGATCACTCCGGGGGTAGAGGCGCATACGCATGATTATATTACAACGGGACAGGAAGATTCCAAATTCGGTTTTGATCTGCATAACGGGCAAATAGAAAAGGCGATTGAACAAGTATTACAGTCAGACCATATCCGCCTTCTCGGCGTTCACTGCCACATCGGATCGCAAATTTTTGATACGGCGGGCTTTGTGCTGGCCGCAGAAAAAATCTTCGCAAAACTGAATGAATGGAGAGAATCATTCGGCTTTGTCTCTGAAGTGCTGAATTTAGGGGGCGGCTTTGGCATCCGCTACACAGAGGAGGATGAACCCCTTCATCCCGCCGTTTATGTGGAAAAAATTATCGAAGCGGTAAAAGAAAACGCAGCGCTGCACGCTTTTGACATTCCGGAGATCTGGATTGAACCGGGACGCTCGCTCGTCGGAGACGCCGGAACGACGCTTTATACCATCGGTTCGCAAAAAGAAGTGCCCGGCACCCGTAAATATGCAGCGGTTGACGGGGGCATGAGCGATAATATCCGTCCTGCGCTGTATCAGGCGAAATATGAAGCCGTATCGGCAAACAGAATCGGAGAACACCACGATAAAACGGTATCCATCGCGGGTAAGTGCTGTGAAAGCGGTGATATGCTCATTTGGGATATAGATCTTCCGGAAGTGAAAGAAGGCGATCTTCTCGCCGTTTTCTGCACGGGAGCGTACGGATACAGCATGGCTAACAACTACAACCGCATTCCGCGTCCCGCCGTCGTTTTTGTGGAAGACGGCGAAGCGCATCTTGTCATTAGAAGGGAAACTTATGAAGACATTGTAAAACTGGATCTGCCGTTTAAGACGGGGGTCAAACAATAAATAAAAAAGAGACCGGAACAATGGCGTCCGGTCTCTTTTTGCATTCAGCTGTTGTTAGAACTTGATCCGCTGTCTCCTGTAAATACAGACACGATCGCATTCCAAATCGAAGCGAAGAAATCAATGACTTTTTGAACAAAGCTTTTGCCTTCATCGGATTGAATGAACTTCGTGATTTTGTCTTTTGCCTTGTCAAGCTGGCTGCCGACTTGGCCCCAATCAATCTTGGCATTTTTCATTTTATTAAACAATGAAACGAGCTGGTCTTTTTGAGCGTCAGTCAGTGTAATGTTAAGGTTTGAAGCCGCATCATCGACCTTTTTCTCGATTCCTTCTTTTGTATCGGGCACACCGTTTTTCGCGAAATCATCTTTAATGTTTGCGATGAGCGCGGAGGCGTTTTTATTCCCGATTTTATCCCCGAGATTTGAAGTGGTGACAAGCTCTTGGTTGGCGACCTGTTTTACATCTTCTGAAATCGCTTTGTCTGATGAGACTTCATATGCCTTGATGATTCCCGTTAATGCTGCGGTGCCTGATACCTCAAACGGCGCCGTCACGTATACTTTCGCATCTTTCACTCCTGCTGTCATCAGGGCGTTTAAGTACATTTCATCCGTGATGGAATCGATATTATGAGTCTTAACGTCAAGCCCGGACCCTTTCTTTGCCACCGTGATGGATGATGAAGAGATGGCTCTTGTGCCGATTTGGGCATTCGATATATATTTTCCCAGATATTCATGTTCTTCTTTATTCGTGACCGTCACTTTTGTCGCGTTATCAGGGACATTTAATTCGTCAAGCACTTTCTGACGGTTTTCGTTTGACAGATCCGCCCCCAGTGTGACGATGACATCTCCGACTGCGGCATCGGCCAGGCTGATTTTCGGTATTGTGCACAATACAACGGCCGCCGCCAGCAATCCAATCCACATTTTTTTCAAAGCGGTTAACCTCCTTCTTTTCACAAATGCCGTTTTGAAGCGGTTTGTGAGGGCCTGCGTGAAGCAGTTCCGATACATAGACGGCTGTGAAGCTGTTCTGGTTTCATTTTCTTTCTGCGGAAGCGGGGAGATTCGTTTTCCGGCTGAAGGTATGGTATAATAGCCGCGAAAAGAAGAGCAGAGGCCTCTTCCTTCAAAAGAATATCAAAAAGAAAGCCGGCTTACAATTGAAATTCATATTGAAGAAGGCTTTGACAAAAAACAATACGGAAGTAGGAATGAGAATGAAAACTGGTTACATCGAAATGGAAAACGGCAGCAGAATTGAATTTGAACTTTATCCGAATGAAGCGCCTAATACAGTCGCTAACTTTGAAAACCTGGCGAATACGGGCTTTTATGACGGCGTTATTTTCCACCGCGTGATCCCGGGCTTTGTCAGCCAAGGCGGAGATCCGACTGGGACAGGCATGGGCGGAAGCGGAAAAACGATCAAATGTGAAACAGAAGGCAATCCGCATAAACACGAAGCCGGTTCTTTATCAATGGCGCATGCCGGTAAAGACACGGGTTCAAGCCAATTCTTCATCGTACATGAGCCGCAGCCGCATTTAAACGGCGTTCATACTGTATTCGGAAAAGTGACAAGCGGTTTAGAGCATGCGAAAAACATGTCTAACGGAGACAAAATGAAAGAAATCCGTGTAGAAGGATAATGACGGAAAACCCGCCTTTTTCAGGCGGGTTTTTTTATGTATATGAAAATTCTCATGTGTAAATCATGAAAAAATACATATATGAATGATAGTAGTTCCTCTGGTATAGTGATAAAGACCGATTACAACAATGAAAAGAGGTAGAAACGTTGGTTCAATTGGCAACCGTTTTATTTGTCATTATCATTCTCGCACTTATAATTTGGTTCAGGGTGAAAAAGGGGAACAGGCCGATTAAAGGCGGCGGCTTCGGCATCATTCTCCCGCTTTTGATTATCGCCGTCATTTTTACATTCAGCATCAGCCAGCTCATGAATATCCCGGGAAAGCCGTTTCATTTTCCCGCTCTTTGGGAGCTCGCCATCGCCGGACTGTTAGGCGCGGTATTCGGCGTCATCATGCTGTCGCAAACCGCCTATGAAATCCGGGAAGACGGCTTTGTCTACTCCAAGCGGAATAAAAACTTTAAATATGTCATTATCGCGATTATTGCGATCCGTATCGTGCTCAGCCAATATTTCAAAAACATTGACGCGGCGGAATTCGCCGTTTTAACGATGGAACTTGCTTTTGTGTATTTGTGCATTTGGCGGATCGGAAGCTTCGTGAAATACCGTAAAATCAGCAGATCCGGCTTATAAAATGAAAAAAATGGATGAGGTACGGGGCTTATTTGCCCTCTGTGCAGGGATTCATGGTAAAATAAAAACGACCATGGCTAATGGGAGGAAATCACTTGAAATCAGAAAAAGAAAAAACTTCTAAAAAAAGCGCCGTACTTGATTGGGCGAAAGCCATTATCATCGCTGTCGTTCTGGCACTGCTCATCCGAAACTTTTTATTTGCCCCTTATCTCGTTGATGGAAGATCAATGGATCCGACGCTGCATGACCGCGAGAGAATCTTTGTCAATATGACGGTCAAATACATAAGCGACTTCAAACGCGGCCAGATCGTCGTGCTGAACGGAGAAAACGAGCACTATGTCAAGCGGATTATCGGACTTCCCGGCGACACGGTGCAAATGAAAAACGATCAGCTGTACATCAACGGCAAAAAAGTGTCCGAACCGTATTTAGCGGCAAACAAGCACAAGGCGAAACAAGACGGCTATGACCGGCTGACAGAAGACTTCGGCCCGGTGAAGGTGCCGGACGACAAATATTTCGTCATGGGTGATAACCGCAGAGAATCTATGGACAGCCGCAACGGCCTCGGTCTTTTTACGAAAAAACAAATAGCGGGCACATCAAAATTCGTCTTCTTCCCGTTTAATGAAATTCGCAAGACGAAATAAACCGTACAGGCAGTTTTCTTCATGAGGAAAACTGCTTTTTTATATAAATTTATCTTTCCACCCTCAAAAACAGAACATAAATTCGTATATCTATTTAATAGATAGAAAGTTTTACAGATACATGAAACATCTTCCCTTTATGAAACGTTATATGAATAACTCACGCAGGGAAGAACGGTTTTCTATTCATGAACAAAAGGAATATGACATAGTAATGAATAGATTGATACGGGCTGGAGGTAGAAAAATGGGAAGAATTAAAACAAAAGCAGCCATTTTACTTGTACTGCTGCTGTTATTAGCGGGCGGTTATATGGTCATAAACGATATTGAACTGAAAGACGTGCCGACTGCAATCGGACAAACCCTGTCCCAGGAAAAAGAAGAATATACAGTCAAAACATATAAAATTACGAAAATCGAAGGAACTGAGTACCACGGTACGGCAGAAAACGGCACAAAAATTATTTTTAACGGCGACAAGCTGAAGCAGGATCTCTCCGATGTGAAAAAGGGAGATAAGATTAAAGCGTATTTCAGCAAATCAAACCGGATTGACGGCTTATTGAAGGTCGTCAAAGTGAACGAATAAATAAAGGCGCCTTTTATGGGAAAAGGGCGCTTTTTATTTTTCTGAATAATTAGGTGCAAATTCATTGCGCCTGCCGCAAAGGATGTTATAATAGCGGATAAGGACAAAAAAATATTGATTGTATCCTTCGGGGCTGGGTGAAAATCCCGACCGGCGGTAATAAGGCGTTTTGCGCTTTACAGCCCGTGACCCGTATGCATCTGTATACGGTGGATTCAGTGAAAAGCTGAAGCCGACAGTGAAAGTCTGGATGGGAGAAGGATGAGAGAAGCTATGCAAAAAATAAACTTACTGTATAGTCTTATTTCCTATGGATTAAAACTGGCAAAGCCCCGAACTGTGTAAACATTCGGGGCTTTTTTGACGCCAAATTGCGTGGAAGAAGGGAGGGATAACGATGGAAGAATATTATATGAATACGGCAATAGAACTTGCCAGACGCGGTGAAGGACAGACACAGTCCAATCCTCTTGTCGGCGCTGTCGTCGTCAAAAACGGACAGATCGTCGGAATGGGCGCCCATTTGCAATACGGAGAAGCGCATGCCGAGGTTCACGCGTTTCATATGGCCGGCAGACACGCAAAAGGCGCCGATTTGTATGTGACGCTGGAGCCTTGCAGCCATTACGGAAAAACACCGCCATGCGCCGAACTGATAATAAAGTCGGGGATAAAAAGGGTGTTCATTGCTGTGAAAGATCCGAATCCGCTTGTAGCCGGAAAAGGCATCGGAATGCTGGAAGCAGCGGGCATCGAAGTGAAAACCGGACTTCTCAGGCAGCAGGCAGAAGAGCTGAATAAAATGTTTCTTCACTTCATGCGGACCGGACTTCCGTATGTCACCTTGAAAGCGGCCGCGAGCCTTGACGGGAAAACAGCGACTGAAACCGGTGACAGCAAATGGATTACATCAGAGGCAGCAAGGCTTGATGCCCAGCAATACAGGAAATCGCATCAAAGCATTCTTGTCGGAGCAGGCACAGTCAAAGCTGATAATCCGAGCCTGACCTGCAGGCTTCCTGATGCGGTGAAGCAGCCGGTCAGAGTGATTCTCGATACAAAGCTGACCATTCCTGAAACGGCAAATGTGCTCACTGACGGCGCTGCGCCGACATGGATATTTACGGCCAAAGGTGCAGACGTGCAAAAGAAAGACCGGCTGACCGCACTCGGAATAAAAGTTATTCCGCTGGAAACAGACCGCATTCACGTCCCTGAGGTGCTCAGTATTCTCGCTGAAAACGGCATAATGTCCGTTTATGTGGAAGGCGGAGCATCCGTACACGGAAGTTTTGTCAAGGAAGGCTGTTTCCAAGAGCTTCATTTCTATTTCGCCCCTAAATTAATCGGAGGAACGCTTGCTCCCAGCTTGATCTCCGGTGAAGGTTTTCAATCAATGAAAGATGTCCCCCATTTACATTTCACACAAATCACCCAAATCGGGCCGGATATAAAACTGACGGCCATACCTAAAGATGGAAAGGATGGTGACGATGTTTACAGGAATCGTTGAAGAAACAGGCACGATCCAAGCAATCAAAAAGACAGGCCTTTCCATGGCATTAACCATCGCCGCTTCAAAAGTGACAAGTGATGTGAAGCTTGGCGACAGCATTGCGGTAAACGGCATCTGCCTGACCGTAACCGGATTTTCTGACAATCAATTTACGGTTGATGTCATGCCGGAAACAGTGAAAGCCACTTCGCTGAACGGCTTGTCAAAAGGCAGTAAAGTAAACCTGGAAAGAGCGATGTCCGCCAACGGACGGTTCGGCGGCCACTTTGTATCAGGGCATGTGGACGGAACGGCGGAAATTACGCGGATCGAGAAAAAAAGCAACGCGGTCTATTACGACTTAAAACTTTCGCCGGAATTGACAAAAACGCTCGTATTGAAAGGTTCAATTACGGTAGACGGCGTGAGCCTGACGATTTTCGGTTTATCAGACGAAAGCGTAACGGTATCCATCATTCCGCATACCATCTCAGAAACGATTTTTCAGACGAAAACAGTCGGATCGACCGTAAATATTGAGTGTGACATGATCGGGAAATACTTATACCGCTTTTTGCACAAAACAGAACAAACGAAAAGCAATCAAACTATCACGGAAGCCTTTTTAAGCGAGAACGGCTTTTAGAAAGGAAGATCGATATGTTTCATCCGATAGAAGAGGCGTTAGAGGCGCTGAAAAAAGGTGAAGTCATCATTGTTGTCGATGATGAAGACAGAGAAAACGAAGGAGATTTCGTAGCGTTGGCTGAGCATGCCACGCCGGAAGTGGTGAATTTTATGGCGACCCATGGGAGAGGCCTGATCTGCACGCCGCTGTCTGAAGACATCGCCGACCGGCTGGATCTTCACCCGATGGTCGATCATAATACGGACTCACATGAGACCGCGTTTACGGTCAGTATTGACCACAGGCTGACAAAAACGGGCATCAGCGCGCAGGAACGATCCTTTACCATTCAGGCGCTGTTGAACGAAGAATCTGTGTCTGACGATTTTCAGCGTCCGGGCCACATTTTCCCCTTAATCGCAAAAAAAGGAGGAGTCCTGAAGCGGGCCGGCCATACGGAAGCAGCCGTTGACCTTGCAAAAGCCTGCGGATCTCAGGGAGCGGGCGTCATTTGTGAAATTATGAATGAAGACGGCACAATGGCCAGAGTGCCGGAGTTAGCCGAAATCGCCGAACGCCACCAGCTGAAAATGATTACGATAAAAGACTTAATAGAGTACCGTTACAACATTACGACACTTGTGAACAGAGAAGTTGATATTACGCTGCCGACTGACTTCGGCACGTTTAGAGTTTACGGATATACAAACGAGGTTGACGGAAAAGAACATCTCGCCTTTGTCATGGGGGATGTCCCGTTTAACAGCGAACCCGTTCTTGTCAGAGTGCACTCAGAATGCCTGACGGGCGATGTGTTTGCATCTCATCGCTGTGATTGCGGACCTCAGCTTCATGCCGCGCTTGCGCAAATTGCTGAAGAAGGCCGCGGCGTTCTATTGTATTTGCGCCAGGAAGGCAGAGGAATCGGTTTAATCAATAAGCTGAAGGCGTACCGATTGCAGGAACAAGGGTATGACACGGTTGAAGCGAACGAAGCGCTCGGCTTTCTGCCTGATCTGCGCAACTACGGCATCGGCGCCCAGATTCTCCGCGACTTAGGGGTTCAGCATATGAAACTTTTAACCAATAACCCCCGGAAGATCGCCGGCCTCGAAGGATACGGTCTCAGCATTTCAGAACGGGTGCCGCTTCAAATGGAAGCGAGTGAGCATAACAAGCAATATTTACAGACCAAAATGAAAAAACTTGGACATCTGCTTCATTTCTAAAAACAAATCTCACAAAAAAGGATGGATAACATATGAATATCATACAAGGAAACCTAGTAGGAACAGGACTTAAAATCGGAATCGTCGTCGGCAGATTTAATGAATTTATAACGAGCAAGCTGTTAAGCGGAGCGGAAGACACGTTGCTTCGCCACGGTGTAGAATCAAACGACATTGACGTCGCTTGGGTGCCGGGAGCGTTTGAAATCCCGTTTGCGGCAAAGAAAATGGCGGAAACGAAAAAATACGATGCCGTCATTACGCTCGGCACGGTTATCAGAGGAGCGACAACGCATTATGACTATGTCTGCAATGAAGCGGCAAAAGGCATTGCCCAGGCGGGAACGGCGACGGGCGTCCCGGTTATCTTCGGCATCGTGACGACTGAAACCATTGAGCAGGCCATCGAACGAGCCGGAACAAAAGCCGGAAATAAGGGAGCGGATTGCGCAGTATCTGCCATTGAAATGGCAAATTTAAACCGTTCATTTGAATAATTTGTTGAAAAGCGTTTAAAACAGCGGCGAAAATGATATAATGTGAGGAAACGGATCGCCTTTATGTATCCGTTTGATAGGACATGAATGGACATTTTGGATATAGAGGGGTTTTTATGTTAATTCGTTATAAAAAATCGTTTGAAAAGATTGCGATGGGTCTTCTGTCATTTATGCCGAATGAAAAAGATCTCAAGCAGCTTCAGCAGACAATAAAGGACTATGAAACGGATACTGGCCGCCAGCTCTTTCTTTGGAAAGAGGATGAAGATATCGTCGGAGCGATCGGAGTCGAAAAAAAGGACTCAGAAGTTGAAATCCGGCATATCAGCGTGAATCCTTCTCACCGCCATCAAGGAATCGGAAAGCAAATGATGGACGCCTTAAAACGTCTGTTCAAAACGGAGGCACTCGTTCCGAATGAATTAACGCAAAGCTTTTTTGAACGCTGTCAACATCAAAAAGATCAGGATATCTCATATAATAACTGACAAATGCTCCCGGAATCTTCACGGTTTCGGGAGCTGTTTTGATATAGAAAAAGCAGGGCTGACCGTCAGCCTCTGCTTTTTTTTCTTCTCTCAATTTCCCGTTCGCGTTCCTTAATGACATCCGTCCTGTCCCGCAGGCGGTGTTTATGAATAAGAAAGGTATCTGATACGCCGTCTTGCCCCCATGTATAGCCCTTTCGGCGGCATTCGGCAAGACATGCTTCTTTCAGGGCTTCATCTGTAATCGGCAACATAACACTTTTATAAGGCAGGCCCGCTTCTATATCGTCTGAAAGCGTTTCTATCAGTTCAATCAGCTTCGGGTGGCTGAGACCGAGAGAACAGACCGCCTGCTTTTCAGACCGGAGAATACGTAAGCTGTTGGCAATCAGCCGTTTCGCCCCGGCTTCATTTCCCCTGCGCTGGTGATACAGAGCGACGGCAAGCTGAATCAGGCCGACCCAATGAATGCTCCGCTTTTCAGCCGGGCTTTCTTTCCAATATTCCTCTAACAGTTCATGACACTCAAAATAATCTCTTGATGCGTGAAATTCGGCCAAAAAGCCGATATAAGCTTTAGGATACAAGCCGCTTCCTCCTTTTATGCTAAAACCAGTGTACCACAGCGCTATGAAAAGGAAAAAAGAGCGGCTTGGTGCCTGAAGTCTGAGGAACTAGCAGATGTAAGATGCTCCTACGACAACGAGCAAAATAAACAGAACGACAATTAATGCAAAACCTCCGCCGAAACAAGCTCCGCTCATGTGAAATCAGCCTCCCTTTGTTTCAAGTTTACACGGCTATCATATGTGCATCCGCCTTTAAAGGTATAGGCGTATATCTTCTTTTTCAGTATTTTCTAAATAACGGAGGACGTGTATAAAAGTATTGGACGAGAGCATTTCGGTGGATTATACTAAAGGGTAGCCAGTTTTTCCGGCAATGAGAGTGATATTGAAAATGGTGAGATAATGGTAGAATATCAAGTGAAAATTGATACGTTTGAAGGCCCATTGGACCTGCTGCTTCATCTGATTAACCGTCTTGAAATCGACATATACGACATACCCGTGGCAACCATTACTGAACAATATTTATTATATGTACATACAATGCAAGAGCTTGAACTTGATGTCGCCAGTGAATATCTGGTCATGGCGGCGACGCTTCTCAGCATTAAAAGCAGAATGCTGCTTCCGAAACAAGAAGAAGAGCTGTTTGAAGACGAAATGCTTGAAGAAGAAGACCCTCGGGACGAGCTGATTGAAAAGCTGATTGAGTATAGAAAGTATAAAACCGCTGCGAAGGATTTAAAAGAGCGGGAAGAAGAAAGACAAAAGTCATTTACAAAGCCGCCGAGTGATTTAAGTGAGTATGCAAAAGAAATCAAACAGACGGAGCAGAAGCTGTCGGTGACCGTTTATGACATGATCGGCGCGTTTCAAAAGGTGCTTCAGCGTAAAAAAATCACGCGGCCGAAAGAAACGACCATTACAAGACAGGAAATACCGATTGAAGACAGAATGAACGAAATCGTAAAAAGCTTAAAAACGGCGGGGAGAAGAATAAACTTCACGGAGCTTTTTCCTTCTCGGCAAAAGGACCATCTCGTCGTGACGTTTTTAGCAGTCCTGGAACTGATGAAAAATCAGCAGATTATCATTGAACAGGAAGAAAACTTTTCAGATATATACATTACGGGGAGTGAATCCATTCATGGCGCTTGATATCGTGAATTGGAAAGCGATTGTGGAAGCCCTGCTGTATGCGGCGGGTGATGAAGGGCTGACCAAAAAGCAATTGGTGACGGTGCTTGAAATAGAAGAAGCGGAACTGGCCGGAATCATGGAAGAAGTGGCCGCTCAGTACAAGGAAGACGACAGAGGCATCGAGCTTACCGAATATGCGGATACGTATATGCTTGGAACGAAAAAAGAATTCGTGCCTTATTTGAAAAAACTAATCGAAGTGCCGTCAAAAGGGCTGTCACAGGCTTCTTTGGAAGTGCTGGCGATCGTTTCGTACAAGCAGCCGATCACACGGGCGGAAATTGAAGATATCCGGGGTGTGAAGTCTGAGCGGATTCTGCACAGCCTCGTGTCAAAAGCGCTGCTGTGTGAGGTGGGCCGCGCCGACGGTCCCGGCCGGGCGATTTTATACGGCACGACACCGGTATTTCTTGAACAATTCGGCTTAAAAACATTGGAGGAGCTCCCGCCGCTTCCTGAAAATGCGGAGGAAGACGTTCTCCAGGAGGAAGCCGATTTATTCTTTGAAAACTTCAACCAAACTTTTGAGGATATTAAATAATAATCGTTTTTCATCATACGATAGTAGGGAAAGGCCATTGATGAATGACGCAAATGACGACGTACAAGAGAGGAAGGAAACGGACGGAAATGGGAAATTCGATTGTGAGGGCCCATACTGAAGAAACTGGTGAATTTTTAGCCGAGGTTGTCACGATGGTCAGCAGCTATTTAAATCATACAACTTTGCCGGAGATGCGGGCTCAAGGAGAGGCGGATGAGGCATACTGCCGCGACGTGCTCAGTGTGCTGAGGAGAATGACCGTCTTTTGCGAAGGCGCCCAGGAAGCCTGCAGGCGGCTTTTAATGCAGGAGCCGTTTCATGAGGCGAGAGCGGAAAAAACGCTGTATAAAGTATATCATCAGTGCGTGGAAGAGTTTTTCATGCCGAAAAAGGATACATGGTACGAAAACAGCCGCGCCGCTTATACAGGCCAAAGCGCGATTGAATTCTACCAGCAAGTGCCGGACTCGCTGCGGAGCCTTCTGCTTTCGCTCAGCAGTGAATTTCTGCGCATGCGGGAAGAATTGGCGCAATATGAAGCATCAGGCTCAAATATGGCATCAGTCAGATAAAAACTCTTCCTTTTGGGAGAGTTTTTTTATGTGAAAGTGATGCAATTGGTATTCATAAGTCATGGACATGCGCATAAACTTGTACAAACCCACAACAAGGACGTGAGCATTCATGCGCTTTCTCAAAAAAGCTGCCGTATTTCTTTTGACTTTTGTTATTCTTTTTTCCATTACAGACGGCAATACGGCACATGCCCAAATACATGTCAGCGCAAAAAGCGCGATTATAATCGACGGAGCATCTGGCAGGGTGTTATTCGCCAAGGATGAACATCATAAGCGGCGGATTGCAAGCATTACGAAAATCATGACGGCGGTGCTGGCGATTGAATCAGGGAAGATGGAAGAGACCGTGACGGTTTCCCCGAATGCCGTAAAAACGGAAGGCTCAGCCATTTATCTTCAGCCGGGACAAAAAGTAAAGCTGAAAGATCTCGTATACGGGCTTATGTTAAGGTCAGGAAATGACGCCGCTGCGGCAATAGCGGAATATGTCGGCGGAAGCCTTGACGGTTTTGTATTTATGATGAACAAAAAAGCCGAGCAAATCGGGATGGAAAATACAAAATTTCAAAATCCGCACGGGCTGGACGACCATGAAAATTTATATTCAACGGCGTATGACATGGCGCTTTTGACTAAATACGCGATGAAAATCAAGGAATACCGGACCGTTTCAGGCACAAAAGTGTATAAGGCGGAAACGATGGACCGGGTATGGAAAAATAAAAACAAGCTTCTGACCGGGCTCTACCGTTACAGCACAGGCGGAAAAACAGGTTACACAAAAATCGCGAAACGGACGCTCGTCTCGACGGCCTCAAAAGACGGAACGGATCTCATCGCGGTGACCATAAATGATCCGGATGATTGGGATGATCATATGAATATGTTTAATTATGTCTTTGAGCACTATAAAACCTATGTCGTCGCTAAAAAAGGCGGCATCCCGAAGCTGAAAAAGACGTTTTACGGAAAGCGCGCTTTTATTGCCCGGGATGTCAAATATTTGTTAAAAGAGGATGAAATAGACGATGTAAAAATCCGCACAACCTTAATAAAACCGAAAAAAGCCTGGAAAAAGGACGCCTCTCTCATTCCTGATGTCGTCGGCCGGATGACTGTTATGCATGATGGGAAAGTGATCGCCAAGATCCCCGTCTATTATGAAAATGAGCGCCATAAAAAACCGAAAAAGCATTTCATTGAGACGTTTACGAGCCTGTTTATGAGCGCGGCGGGCGGTTCGTCATGGTCAATTTAATCTGGGTATGTCTGACGGTAATCGGACTTGTCTTTGCGATGTTTAACGGTACCTTACAGGATGTGAATGAAGCCGTTTTTAAAGGAGCGAAAGAAGCGGTTACGATCTCGTTCGGATTAATGAGCGTTCTCGTGTTCTGGCTCGGCCTGATGAAAATAGCCGAGCAGTCCGGCCTTTTGGATATATTCAGCAGAATGTGCCGCCCGTTTATTTCTAAGCTGTTTCCCGATATTCCCCCTGATCATCCGGCGATGGGATACATCTTATCAAATCTCATGGCAAACTTTTTCGGACTGGGAAATGCGGCGACACCGCTCGGCATTAAAGCCATGGAGCAGATGAAAAAGCTGAATGGAGGTAAGTCTGAGGCCAGCCGTTCCATGATTACCTTTTTGGCGGTAAATACTTCGAGTATTACATTGATACCGACAACCGTCATTGCCGTGCGCATGGCTTACTCGGCGAAATCACCGACCGATATCGTCGGGCCGACCATCTTAGCGACTTTAATTTCGGGAATCGGCGCGATTTTCATTGACCGCTACTTCTGGTACCGCCGCAAAAGAAAAGGGAGGTAAGCGAATGGAAATGGTGAATTGGCTGTCTTTAGCCATGATTCCGATTATTATCGCCGGTATATTGATATACGGCACGATCAAAAAAGTGCCGACGTATGAATCATTCGTTGAAGGCGGAAAAGAAGGAATTGAGATTGCGTTTTCCATCATTCCGTATTTGGTCGGGATGCTGGTGGCGATTACCGTATTCCGGGCCTCGGGCGCGCTGGATTTTGTCATGGGGCTGTGCAAGCCTTTCTTTACAGCGCTCGGCATTCCCGCAGAAGTCGTGCCGCTTGCTCTGATCCGCCCGATTTCGGGGACGGCGGCGCTCGGCATGACGACAGATCTGATCGCCGTGTACGGGCCTGATTCATTTATCGGCAGGCTGGCCTCGGTCATGCAGGGATCGACTGACACGACGCTGTATGTCCTGACGGTGTATTTCGGGGCGGTCGGCATCAAAAAAATGGGGGATGCTTTAAAGGTTGGTCTTCTTGCTGATTTGATCGGGGTGGTTGCATCAATCATCATAGTTACGTTATTATTTGGAAGCGCCTGAAATCAGGCGCTTTTTATATATCAGAATAACTCTCCTTGAAAAAGCTTGTTTGTTCAAGGGGAAAAAAGTAAGATTATACTTGAGGTGAACGACATGGAAAGACTGCAAAAAGTTATTGCTCATGCCGGCGTGGCATCACGCAGAAAGGCAGAAGAGCTGATAAAAGAAGGAAAAGTAAAGGTGAATGGAAAAGTAATAACAGAGCTCGGCGTAAAAGTGACCGGTTCTGATCAGATTGAAGTAAACGGATTAAAGGTGGAGCGAGAAGAACCCGTGTACTTTCTGCTTTATAAACCGAGAGGAGTGATCTCAGCAGCTGATGACGACAAAGGGCGGAAAGTGGTGACCGACTTTTTCAAAGAAGTGCCGCAGCGCATTTATCCGATCGGCAGGCTTGATTATGATACGAGCGGACTTTTATTGCTGACAAATGACGGCGAGTTTGCCAACAAACTCATGCATCCGAAATACGAAATTGATAAGACGTACGTCGCCAAAGTGAAGGGGATTCCTTCCAAGGAACTTCTGAGAAAGCTTGAGCGCGGCATTCAGCTTGAAGAAGGCAAGACGGCGCCGGCCAGAGCGAAATTGCTTTCCCTGGACAAAAGAAAGCAGACGAGCATCATTCAGCTGACGATTCATGAAGGCCGAAACAGACAGGTCCGCCGCATGTTCGAGGCGATCGGTCATGACGTGCTGAAACTAAAACGTGAAGAATACGCATTTTTAGATTTAAGAGGCCTGCGCACAGGAGACGCAAGAGAATTGTCGCCGCATGAGGTGAAAAGGCTGCGGGCTTTAGCTGAACACGGTAAAAACGCTTTCTAATTTTCACATAACCTTCAAAAATTACAAAACGTGTTGATGATATAATTGAATGGATTTGCAGGCAGGGGAGGGGAGCAGTGTACAATGAACAAAAAACGGCGGCGTTTATTCATTCGGACCGGCATCCTTCTCATCTTACTCTGCGCGCTCGGATATACCATCTATAATGCCGTATACACAAACGGTGAGCGTATATCTGAGGGGTCCAAAGCCCCGAATTTCGCGCTGAAAGATACAGAGGGCAGACTCATAGAACTGAGTCAGTTAAAAGGAAAAGGTGTTTTTCTGAATTTCTGGGGAACGTGGTGTGAGCCGTGCAAGCAGGAATTTCCCTATATGGAGAATCAATACAAGCATTTTAAAGACCTCGGTGTCGAGGTGGTTGCGGTAAATGTCGGCGAATCAAAAATTGCAGTACATAATTTTATGAAAACATACGGCGTCAATTTCCCGGTTGCGCTCGATACTGACCGGCAAGTGCTGGACGCGTACGGCGTATCACCTATTCCGACGACATTTTTGATCAATCCCGACGGAAAAGTCGTGAAAGTGGTGACCGGCACGATGACAGAACGCATGGTTCATGACTATATGAATTTAATTAAGCCGGAGGCGTCTTCATGAAAAAGGTCAAATGTGAATGCGGGCACGTGAATCCAGCCGGGACGGTTTTGTGCGAGTCGTGCGGGAAGCCGCTTGATGATCAAAAATCGCCGCTTGCCGATATGCGGTACGACGGCAGCGCAAGGCGTTCGCAAACATATAACAAAACAATCGTAGATAAGGTATGGAACTTCTTTTCTTCCGTAAAAGTCGGAATATGGCTGATCGTCATTACTCTGGCGGCGTCTGCTTTCGGTACGGTTTTTCCGCAGGAAGCTTATCTGCCGCCGGGCGCCCAGCCGGATACATATTATGAACAGCAGTACGGCATAATCGGCCAACTGTATTATCTGCTGGGGTTTCATCACCTGTACGGCTCATGGTGGTATATGCTCCTGATCGCATCCATTGGCATATCACTGGTCATCTGCAGCCTGGATCGGGTGATTCCTTTGTACAGGGCGCTGAAAAATCAAGGAGTACGGCGGAATCCGGTCTTTTTGAAGAGGCAGCGTCTATACAGCCGGACAGAAACCGAGCTGAGCGGGGATGCGGCTGATAGCATCAGAACACGATTGAAAAAAAAGCATTATAGAGTGCGAGAACAAGAGGGAAGCATTCTGGCGGAAAAAGGCCGTTTTTCAAGATGGGGGCCCTACGTCAATCATATCGGCCTGATCATTTTTCTGATCGGAGCCATGCTGAGATTTGTACCCGGTATGTATGTCGATGAAACGCTCTGGGTCCGTGAAGGCGAAACCGCCCAGATCCCCGGCACTGACGGCAAGTATTACTTAAAAAACAACCGGTTCACGATGCAGACATATAACAAAGACACTGAGAAAAAAGTATTCGCCGACGCCATTGACAGAGCCGGAAACGGCAAAGTCGCCAAATCCTTCACAACGGACGCGGTTTTGTACAAGAGGGAAGGCGACATTGTATTCGGTGAAAAGCCGAAGCTTAAAAGAGTCAAAGAAAACAATATCCGCGTCAATGAACCGCTGCGCTTTGACTCCTATTCTGTGTATCAGGTGGACTATAAAGAAAACCAGCTCGATCAGATGGTATTTCAGCTGATCGACCAAAAAACAAAACAGTCATTCGGCAAACTGAAGATCAATCTTCTTGATCCCGACACGGACTACGATCTTGGTAACGGTTACAAAGTGCAGATCGCCAGTTATCTTCCTGATTTTTATTTTAACAAGGACGGAGAACCGAGCACGAAAACGAAGGTTCCTAACAATCCGGCTTTTGTCTTTAAAATCACGGCTCCTGACAAGCCGAAAGGGGAGAAAAGTTTTGTTGCGATTCAGCAGACTGTTGAAGGTTCCGAAAGTAACAAGTACAAATTAAAATTCGACCATGTGGAAACGAAAAACATTACAGGACTCACCGTCAGAAAAGATTTAACCTTATGGGTGCTTGCCGTCGGCGGCGCGATCTTTATGATCGGCGTCATTCAAGGAATGTACTGGCAGCACAGAAGGATCTGGATCAAAACAGGTGATCATGAAGTGCTTGTGGCGGGACATACGAACAAAAACTGGTTCGGTCTGAAAAAGGATATCGAATTTGTTCTTAGCGGGACCGGGATTCAAGAGCCGGCCGATCAAAAAGAATTGGCCAAAAATCAGGCCTAGTGAAAAAGGAGTGGTGTCATGGCGGAGCTGAGCGCAAATTTTCTTTATGCTGCCTTTTTGATTTATTTAATTGCCGTCCCGGTTTTCGGCGGCGCCATCCGGGGAACAAAAGGTGCTAAGGACGGTAAGGGCCGCTGGTCGGCTATCGGAATCACGTTAACCATTTTCGGATTTCTTTGTCATCTCGGCTACTTCATTGCGAGATGGTCGGCAAGCGGACATGCGCCTGTCAGCAATATGTTTGAATTTACGACGTCATTCGGCATGATGCTTGTTCTCGCTTTTATTATTATTTACTTTATTTACAGACTGCCTTCATTAGGCATGTTCACATTGTCTATCGCGCTTTTGCTTATCGCATATGCAAGCATGTTTCCGACAGACATTACGCCGCTTATTCCGTCACTGCAGAGCAATTGGCTGTACATTCACGTCACGACGGCGGCGCTCGGGCAGGCGATTCTTGCGATCAGTTTTGTAGCCGGCGTCATTTTCCTGTTAAAGCATGTCGACCAATCCAGACCGGGCAAAAAAACGTTCTGGCTTGAAGTCATCATGTTTATACTCGTGACGACCGTGGCATTTATTGCCGTCACGTCGGCATTCCGGCTGGCGGACTACAAAGCTGAATTTAATTGGGTGGATAAAAAAGAAGCTAAAAGCGTCATGATATATGATATGCCTGCGCTTGTCGGCCCGCATGAGGGAGAACTGCTTACGGAAGGCGCAATGAAGCCGCTTATTGAGCTTCCGGCCATTTTTTCAGGCAGAAAGGTCAATACGGTGATCTGGTCGTTTGGCGCAGGCCTCGTTTTATACGGTGCGCTCAGGCTGATATTCAGAAAGAGAATCAGCGCTCTTATCAGCCCGCTCGTCAAAAATGTGAATCTGGACTTGGTCGATGAAGTCGGCTACCGCGCTGTTTCCATCGGTTTTCCGGTATTCACACTCGGCGCGCTTGTGTTTGCGATGATTTGGGCGCAGCTTGCATGGACGCGTTTTTGGGGCTGGGACCCGAAGGAAGTATGGGCGCTGATCACCTTTTTATTTTACGCAGCGTATTTGCACTTGCGGCTGTCAAGAGGCTGGCATGGCGAAAAGTCCGCGTGGCTTGCCGTCATCGGCTTCGCCATTATTATGTTTAACTTAATTTTTGTGAATCTCGTGCTTGCCGGACTTCATTCGTACGCATAGATGCAAAAAGCCGATACAGTTCTCAAGCTGCCGCACAGTTTGTTAAAATGAAAGTAACAGAAGGAAAGCAGGGGGAAAACGATGGATCAAACAAATGAAACTAAAATATTAGTAGTAGATGATGAAGCCAGAATTCGACGCCTTTTAAGAATGTACCTTGAACGGGAAAACTATGTGATTGAAGAAGCGGAAAACGGCGACGAGGCCATTAAAATGGGGCTGGCATCAGATTATGATCTGGTGCTCTTGGATTTAATGATGCCGGGAACGGACGGAATCGAAGTATGCCGGCAGCTCAGAGAAAAAAAAGCGACGCCGATTATCATGCTGACGGCAAAAGGGGAAGAAGCCAACCGCGTCCAGGGGTTTGAAGCGGGTACGGACGATTATATCGTCAAGCCTTTCAGCCCGAGAGAAGTGGTGCTTCGGGTAAAGGCGCTTTTAAGAAGGGCTTCCCAAACATCTTATCTGACAGCCAATACCCCGACAAAAAATGTGCTCGTCTTTTCGCATCTATCCATTGATCACGATGCTCACAGGGTGACTGCGGACGGCACGGAGGTGAGCCTGACGCCGAAGGAATATGAACTGCTGTACTTCCTGGCGAAAACACCGGACAAAGTGTACGACAGGGAAAAGCTTTTAAAAGAAGTGTGGCAGTATGAATTTTTCGGAGACCTCAGAACGGTGGACACCCATGTCAAACGGCTCCGTGAAAAATTAAATAAAGTGTCCCCGGGAGCGGCGAAAAAAATCGTCACCGTATGGGGAGTCGGATACAAATTTGAGGTAGGCGCTGAATGAAGTTTTGGAAAAGCGTAGTAGGAAAGCTTTGGTTTACCATTCTTTCACTCGTGTTAATTGTTTTATTTATTTTAACGGTGCTGCTTCTGGAATTTATAGAAAATTACCACGTTGAAGAAGCGGAAAAAGATTTAACGCAGCTTGCCGATAAAATTGCGGTCATAATAGAAAATCATGAAGACCAGCCGCTTGCCAGATCCATCACGTGGGAACTGGCGGACAATTTAACGAGCATCGCGATCATTCAGGATGATAAGCATGTCTGGTATTCGCCCAATGACGATAATCATTTATCCTCTATTACATTAGAGCAGATCAAACATGACCGGGATCTGCACAAGGCGCTGACAGACCGCAAAAAAGTAAGCAAACGCGCGGTCCCCAACAATGCCGGTTCGGATAACGAACGGCTGATCGTCGGAGTGCCGTATGAAAAAGACGGCAAAAAAGGCATGGTCTTTTTATCCCAATCGCTGCTTGCCGTCAAAGATACGACGAAACATACGACACGCTATATTTTTCTTGCGGCGGGCATTGCCATCGTCTTGACAACGTTTTTCGCGTTCTTTTTATCCAGCAGGGTGACATATCCCCTTCGGAAAATGCGGGAAGGCGCCCAAGACTTGGCGAAAGGAAAGTTTGATACAAAAATTCCGATTCTGACCCAAGATGAAATCGGGGAACTGGCCATTGCCTTTAATCAGATGGGACGGCAGCTCAATTTCCATATTAACGCGCTGAATCAGGAAAAAGAACAGCTGTCCAATATTTTAAGCAGTATGGCAGACGGGGTCATCACCATTAATATCGACGGCACCATTTTGGTGACCAACCCGCCGGCCGAACGTTTTCTGCAGGCATGGTATTATGAGCAGAACATGAACATTAAAGAAGGAGACAACCTTCCCCCTGAAGCAAAAGAGCTATTTCAAAATGCAGTGAACACGGAAAAAGAGCAAATGATTGAAATGACGCTTCAAGGAAGGTCATGGGTTTTATTGATGTCGCCTCTTTATGCGGAATCACACGTCCGCGGCGCCGTGGCCGTGCTCCGTGATATGACCGAAGAGCGCAGGCTGGATAAATTGCGTGAAGACTTCATTGCCAATGTCAGTCATGAGCTCAGAACCCCGATTTCTATGCTGCAGGGATACAGCGAAGCAATAGTGGACGACATTGCAAGCACAGAAGAGGAGAAAAAAGAAATCGCGCAGATCATTTATGATGAATCTCTTCGCATGGGCCGGCTCGTCAATGATTTGCTGGATTTGGCCAGAATGGAATCCGGACATACGGGCCTGCACTATGAAACGGTAAACCTGCATGAATTTCTGGAGAAGATCTCCCGCAAATTTTCCGGGGTAGCGAAGGAAAAAGGCGTTTCGCTCACAGAGGACATCTCGGTGTCTCAGCCGGAGTGTGTCTTTGATGAAGACAAAATGGAACAGGTGTTTACCAACCTTATAGATAATGCGCTGCGCCATACGGAGTCAGGCGGAAGCGTTCATATCGCGGCTCAGACCGTAAAAGACGGACTGAAGATCGATATCAAAGATTCCGGCTCTGGAATACCGGAAGAAGACCTGCCTTTTATTTTTGAACGTTTTTATAAAGCGGACAAAGCAAGAACAAGAGGCAGGGCGGGAACCGGACTCGGACTCGCCATCGTAAAAAATATCGTGGAAGCCCACGGCGGCTCAATTGCGGTTCACAGCAGCATCGACAAAGGGACGACGTTTACATTTTATATTCCGACAAAAGCGCAGGATGACGTCTGAAATTGACGAACAATCTTGTTCCATACGAAACACCCGCATGTTCTGCGGGTGTTTTTTATTTGTTTCTCCTTTAAAAATTTAAGAATATGTTAATATAAATTCCCTTCCAAATTCCAGTTTCTCGTAATATAGTTGTAATGTAACTTTTCAACGCATTTTTACGACAAAAAAGTGAACGGAGGGGTTTCCCATGGAAGAAACCTTTCAGATATTATATGATGCATACCATCAAGATTTATATCAATTTTTATTTTATATGGTAAAAGATAAGTCGCAGGCTGAAGATTTGACGCAGGAAGTGTATATCCGCGTCTTGAATTCCTATCATACATTTGAAGGAAGAAGCAGTGAAAAAACATGGCTGTTGTCCATCGCACGCCATGTGGCGATTGACTGGTTCCGCAAGCAGCAGACGATCAGACAGCGTATTATGGGTACGTTTGATTGGGATACACAAGATGTCAGAGATCAGCATTTGCTTCCGGACGAACTCGCCGTACAGCATGAAAACGTCCGGGAAATTTATACCGCGCTTGATCATTGCACCATTGATCAAAGAGCTGTTATTATCTTGAGATTTATTCAGGGATATTCCATTCAGGAAACAGCCGCCGCTCTCCGCTTCTCGGAAAGCAAAGTCAAAACGACCCAACACAGAGGGCTCAAAATACTTCGGAAACAGATGGAGCTTTTGAGGGAGGAGCTAATGGATGATGAAGTCATATTGGAACGAAGAAAGAGTAGAGGAGTTGTTAAGACAACTTCCGGCGGTTAGAGATCATCGTTCACCCGAGGCCATTTACCGGAATATTGAAACGGGTAAACCGTACAGGAAAAAACCGGCCCGAAGCTGGATCGGCCCCGCCGCAGCCGGCGTCTGCGCATTGTGCATCGCTCTGATTATATCTCCTCACCTGATGACAAACAAATCTGCCGGTGATCTTACAGCTGACAGCGGTCAAGCTGAAAAAGCCAGTCAGTCAGCTGCTGTCAAGCCGGATCAGAAGACGTTTGTCGTTTCTAACGAAAACAAAAACAATTACATTACTTTGGCGTTTGCCGATTCAGATACATCCGCCGTCATACCGGTCAGTTTTGAAAAAAAGAAGCCGGATGAATCGGTTTCAGAGGCTTTATCCGAAGCGGAAAACCTAGAAGTGCCCGAATCCTTCCTGTCTGTGCCGAACCTTTTGGAAGGTGTGCAGGTAACGGCGGATAAGAAGGATTTGCTTGTGCAGGTAAACGGACGGCTTTCTATCGAATCAGTTGCCGATGCTGACTTATTGAAAAAGATGCTGAAAGAGACTTTGACATGGAGTCCTTACGAGCGGATTAAATTGAAAAAGATTCAAAACGGAGCCGGACAGGATTTTTATAAATCTTACGGCATATCCGCTGAAATGTCCGTACATAAACAGACAAACCGGGCGTATTTTTCTTACAGCGACAGTCTGGGACAAGAGTATCTCATCCCGTCTGAACAAACCTATTATTCAGTATATCAGGCTATTGACGGGATGAAGACAACAGACGGAGGCTCACAGACCGCGAGCATTATAGAAGCCGATGCGATTGCATCGGTATCGGAAAGGGAAGACGGCGAGCAGCTGCGGATTCAATTGTCCGAAAAACATAAGGTTGAAGATTCGCTGGAAGGGATTTTAATGATCGAAGGGCTTCTGTTAACTGCGAAGGAATTCGGTTATTCTGAGGTGCTGTTCACACATGCGCATACAAAGAAAATCGGTAATTATGATGTGACAAAACCTATCGCTGTGCCTGCCGCGCCTAATCCGCTTCCAAGCCATTAAACCTAATAAAACCCAAAACATATGAATGTTTTGGGTTTTTTGTTGGTTACGGAAGGTCAATCAGTTTAACGGAAACAATATCCTGAATTGAAGTCAGCTCATTGACGACTTTATCATCTAAATGTTTATCAAAAGAAAGCATCATAATGGCTTCTCCGCCTTTTTCTTTACGGCCTACCTGCATGGTAGCGATATTGATATCGTTATCGCCGAGGATGCGTCCGACGCGTCCGATTACACCAGTCGTATCCTGGTGCTGGATATAAACGAGGTGGCCGGCAGGATTTAAGTCAATATTAAAGCCGTTCAGCTCAACGATTCGTTCACCGAAGTGAGGGATATACGTAGCCGTTAACGTAAATGTGCTCCGGTCTCCGGTTACTTTTACGCTGATGCAGTTATCATATCCTGATTCATTGGAGGAAATCTTCTCGCTGAAGCTGATTCCGCGTTCTTTTGCTACACCGCCGGCGTTCACTTCATTGACCGTTGAGTCTACACGCGGTTTTAAGAAACCGGACAGCAGGCTTTTTGTAATAAATGATGTTTCAAGTTTGGCGATGGTGCCTTCATATTGAATCGCAACATCTTTGACGGGTTCCTTCATACATTGTGACACGAGACTTCCGATTTTATCGGCAATTTGGTGATAAGGCTGGATTTTTTTGAATTCATCTTTCGTCATCGCAGGCAGGTTGATCGCTGACATGACAGGCAGACCTTTTGCAAACTGCAGCACTTCTTCAGAAACCTGTGCAGCGACATTCAGCTGTGCTTCTTTCGTTGAAGCGCCTAAGTGAGGTGTGGCGATCACCAGCGGATGGTCGGGAAGCTTTGATTCAACTGGCGGTTCCACTTCAAACACGTCAAGGGCAGCGCCTGCGACATGGCCGCTTTCCAGCGCTTCCAAAAGCGCCGCTTCATCAATAATGCCGCCTCTTGCGCAGTTGATAAGACGGACGCCTTTTTTCGTTTTAGCAATGGTTTCTCTGTTAAGCAGTCCTTTTGTTTCCTTTGTTAAAGGCGTGTGGACGGTAATGATATCCGCGCTTTCAAGCACTTCTTCGAATGTCCGGCTGTTTACGCCGATTTTACCGGCTCTCTCTTCGGTTAAGAAAGGATCGAATACATGAACCGTCATACCGAACGCTCTGGCGCGCTGGGCAATCTCGCTTCCGATCCGGCCCAGACCGACAATGCCTAAAGTCTTTCCGTAGAGCTCCGCCCCGACAAAAGCCGTCCGGTTCCATTCTCTTGATTTTACTGAGATATTGGCTTGCGGAATGTGTCTCATTAATGAAGAAATCATCGCGAATGTGTGCTCTGCCGTTGAAATGGTGTTTCCATTCGGCGCGTTTATCACGATAACCCCATGTTTTGTGGCCTCATCAATGTCGATGTTGTCTACGCCGACACCGGCTCTGCCGACGATTTTTAAAGAGGTCATTTTTTTAAACAATTCTTCGGTTACTTTCGTGGCACTGCGGACTAACAGGGCATCAAAGGTATGTAATTCATCTTCTGCATCCGCGACGTTTTTTTGAACAATTTCTATAAAGTCTGATTCCATCAGCGGCTTTAAGCCGTCATTGCTCATCTTATCTGAGACCAAAACTCGAAACATTGTTAGATTTCCTCCTAGTTTAGCTGACTAAATATCTGATAATTTATCATATTCTCAATAGAGTGTCAATGTGTATTGACGCAGTAAAGGAGAAAAGGAAACCGCTGAATCAGCTTAAATTGGGCTTCCCCAATATTTTATTTAAATTTGAGCAGTTCTCTATACAATTGCAATTTGATCATATATAATGTGAATAAATTCATAAGATCAATCTTCGGGGCAGGGTGAAATTCCCTACCGGCGGTGATGAGCATCATGCTCTAAGCCCGCGAGCTGCTTCGGCGGCAGGATCCGGTGAGATTCCGGAGCCGACAGTATAGTCTGGATGGGAGAAGATGGAGGTTCAGCAGACGTTTTGATGCTTATATCAAACGTTTCTTTGCCAAGCCTTAGTAAGCTCCCGCTTTTTAACAAAAGCGGTTTTTTTATTGGGGCGCAAAAGAACCTTTCCTCTTTTCGAGAGATTTGATCGAAAAGGAGAGAGCATTGTGAAAGTAAAAAAATTAGTTGTCATCAGTATGCTTAGCAGTATTGCTTTTGTGCTTATGCTGTTAAATTTCCCGTTTCCGGGGCTGCCGGATTACTTGAAAATTGATTTCAGTGACGTTCCTGCAATTATCGCCATTTTGGTTTACGGGCCTGCGGCGGGGATTGCGGTTGAAGCGATTAAAAATATTCTGCAGTATATCATTCAAGGAAGCATGGCCGGCGTGCCTGTCGGGCAGGCAGCCAATTTTATCGCAGGAACGCTGTTTATTCTGCCGACGGCGTTTATGTTTAAAAAGCTCAAATCTGCTAAAGGACTTGCAGTGAGCCTGCTGGCCGGAACCGCAGCGATGACTGTATTGATGAGTATTTTGAACTATATTCTTATCCTGCCCGCGTATACTTGGTTTTTACATTCACCGGCACTGTCAAACAGCCAGTTAAAAACGGCGGTTGTCGCAGGAATCCTGCCGTTTAACATTGTAAAAGGCGTTATCATCACCATCGTCTTTACGTTCATCTTTACGAAGCTGAAACCTTGGATTGAACAAAAACGCAGCATCCAGACACAATAACCACTTCAAAGCGCCCGCTCTGTAAAACACAGACCGGGCGCTTTTTTGATTGTTTGATCACGCAAAAAAATAAGACTCCGGCCGATAACAGCCGGAGTCTTATTCAGGACGAAAAAGCTCCTCTCACGGGGAGGGCTTTTTTATTCGTATTTCAGCGGGTCGCCTTCGAACGGTTCATCCGCAACTTTGATTGAATCAGTAGGGCATCCTTCAAATGCGTCAATCATATCTTCTTCCAGAACTTCCGGAACTTCGACGACGCCTTTATTTTCGTCAAGCGTAACGAACGCAATGCCTTCATCATCATAATCATAAATGTCTGGTGCCGCAGCTCCGCAGGCGCCGCATGCAATACACGTATCTTTATCTACAATTGTGTACTTTGCCATGAATAAAACCTCCCAGATTGTTCGTGTTGGAACAAATGGTTTACCTTATATATTTTTAAATATAACACCTATTCCTCTTACTTATTGTAATGATGTTAGTGTCAAATTTCAACAGAAAAATGATTGAGAATGCTTATCACATAAGGGATTCTCTTTAGCACTTCCCCCTAAAAGATGACTTTAAACGTCAAATTTATATGAAAATCTGTTAAAATAAAAAGAACCAAAAAACGAAACTTGTCACAGAAGAAATGTAGGTGTGTTTAGATTGGCGATAAACTACTTTGATACCGTGGTTCTCGACTGTCTGGACAAAATAGACGGCGAACGGACTCCGAGTGCTGTGTTTCATTTATTAAAAGGAAAAAAGTCGTCTCAAACCATTCAGGATGCCGGCTTATTTCAGATCGCTAAATATTTCGGCATGGCTTCACATTGTGAACGCGGCGATATTGCGGCTTCTTTGCATAAACTCACCGAGAACTCATACATTACAGCCGGAAAAGAAGAGGGAACGTGGAAAGTGACTGCGCGCGGCGTTCAAAGGCTTGAACGGGCGTTTGCCGAGCGGCCTTGGCCGAAGCACTGCCACGGCGCGAATTATCAAACGCCTGCCGTTACCCTGTGGAGGCGGCTTTCCCTGCTCATTCAAGTCCTGTCAAACAAAGAGCATCAATGCAGTCAATATATCCCGGTTACAAACGATGTGCAGACGCTGAGATGGGTCAAACGGTTCATGCGGAAAAACAGAGATGCTAAAGAGCTTTCCGTCCAAATGCATGAGACGCTGTTTCACCTTCTGCAAGGCGTAAGTGAACGGCAGGCGCTTATTTTTGTCTATTCTTTAACTTCATTCAACAGAATCGGCAAAACGAATAAGCAGCTTGCTCTCCAGCTGAACGAAGATGAATGGTATGTGTCCGTCCAGTTTTGGGGAGCGGTACATTATGTTATTCAATCGCTTCCGCAATGTGCATATCCCGCTCTGCGCGAGCTGTTGTCCGATTTGCAGGCGGAAAGCGCGCTGACACAGTCTGCCAGAAAAACCTTTGAGCTGTTGGAAAAAGGGTTTCCGATTGAACGGATCGCCGCGGTCAGAAATTTAAAAACCGCCACAATCGAAGATCATATCGTAGAAATATCATTGCATCAGCCTGCATTTTTTATAGAACAGTATCTTTCTGAAGAGGAACAGCGTATGATAACGGCATTTGCAAAACAGCATCAAACGAATAAAATTAAACGGATTCGCGAAGGAATGCAGATGCGCTTCAGCTATTTTCAGATCAGGCTGGCGCTGGCAAAGACGGTGAATCAGCATGACTGAGCTGCATAAAGCTTTATCCAGGTATTTTGGTTTGCATTCCTTTAAAAAAGGGCAGGAAGAGATTATGACTAGCGTGCTCCAAAAAAAAGATACGATCGCCATGCTTCCGACCGGCGGGGGAAAATCATTATGCTATCAGCTCCCGGGTTACATGATGGACGGGCTGGTGCTGATTATTTCGCCGCTCCTTTCATTAATGGAAGATCAGGTGCAGCAGCTGAAAGCGAAAGGAGAAAAGCGGGTTGCTGCATTAAACAGCATGCTGAATTCCGCAGAGCGGCATTTTATCCTCAGCAACATCAGCCGGTATAAATTTCTCTATATGTCTCCTGAAGCCCTTTCTTCACCTTATGTGCTGAACCGTTTGAAAAATGTCTCTGTCAGTTTATTTGTTATTGATGAGGCTCATTGCATATCAGAATGGGGACATGATTTCAGGCCTGATTATTCGAAGCTCGGACCTTTCAGGCAGGCACTCGGAAAGCCGCCTGTATTGGCGCTGACTGCAACAGCGACAAAAGAAACGCTCAGAGACGTGACGGATGTGCTCGGACTTGAGCATGCGGTGCGTCATCTTTATTCAGTCAACCGGCCGAATATTCTCCTGGCGGCAGAACATTTGGCTGATAATGCCGAAAAAATAAGCAGGCTCACGGAGCTTGCCGAAAAGCTTGAAGGCCCGGGTATCATATATTGTCCGACCAGGAAATGGGCGGAAGAGCTTGCGGCTGAGCTGAACGAAAAAACGGGAAAGCGGACGGATTATTATCACGGCGGAATGGATACAGGCGACAGGATTTTAATCCAGCAGCAATTTATCCATAACCAGCTTGATTGCATCTGCTGCACCAATGCGTTCGGCATGGGTGTGGATAAGTCAGATATCCGCTTTGTCATTCACTTTTATCCTCCCCAAACGGCCGAGGCCTTTATGCAGGAAATCGGCAGAGCGGGACGCGACGGCAGCCCGAGTGTCAGTATTTTGCTGAGGGCGCCCGGCGATACCGAGCTTCAGCAGCAGATTATTCAGACAGAAAGCCTGTCTGATTATGACCTGGAAGGCATTCTGGCCGTCATACGGGATGCCGGTACGGGTGATGAACGAAAGCTTCGGGACGTCCTGATCAATAAGGGCGTCCAGGAAACACAGGCGCGAACGGCCGTCCATCTGTATCTGCAAGGAAAAACCACAAAAGAGCAGCTGCAGGAAGAACTGACATACCGCGTGGAAAAGAAGCTGCGTAAAATGAATCGTTTTTCGGCGTTATTAGAGCGGAAAGAATGTATAAGAGAAGCGCTGCTGTCTTATTTTGATGAACCGTATGAGCCTGATGGTCAAACCGGACAATGCTGCAGCAGCTGCGGACTTGATCTGGCTCCGTACGAGCAAAAAGGAGAACGTAAAAATATGGAACGGTTTGAAGATTGGAAGCTGGAATTAGGCCGGATTTTCGGATCAGAGTCTGCGGGTGAGTTCAGCTGAGACGGCAAAGCGAATTGATCCGGCAGCTCTCAGACCGGGAGATTGTGATGCAGCTGTATGCCACCCAATTGCTCATATTGGCGGTTTCAGCTATTATCGGCTTTTTCTTTTTTACCGACATTCACGATTTTTTAAAGCTGTGGCATATACGTGACGATAATATCATATGGTACGGTGTAACTCTTGCCGTCCTTGTCATTTTTGCCGATCTGGCGGTGATGAAATGGTGTCCTTCGCATTTATATGATGACGGCGGCATTAATGTATTGCTTTTTAAGAACAGGCCGGTTCTGCACATTTTGTTTTTGACGCTTCTCATTTCGTTCAGCGAAGAGATTTTGTTCAGAGGCGTTCTGCAGACACATATCGGCTTATGGGCCGCCAGCTTCATTTTTACCGTGCTTCATTTCAGATACTTGGCGAAGTGGCTTCTGTTTATGATGGTTGCGGGCATCAGTCTTTTGCTGGGGCTTATCTATGAATGGACCGGCAATTTATTCGTTCCGGTTACAGCGCATTTTATTATTGATGCGGTATTTGCCTGTCAGATCCGTTTTCAATATGTTAGGAGGGGTTTGCATGACGGAAATGTCAAGAGTTGAAAGAAGAAAAGCTCAGCTGCGTGCCGAGCAGCAGGTTGCCGCGGCCGCGGATGAACAAATTGAATATCTTGAAGACAGCCTCCCGACAAGACAATCTGTAAAAGAGGAGCGTAAAAAAAAGGAAGAGCAGGTGAAGGAAAAAACCAAAACAAAAACGCCGCTGTTCACTTTTCTGACCGTCCTGTTCATTATCGTAACAATCGGTGTCTTTTTCGGTCTTCTTTATATGACGAACAGCAGCAGATTTGACCCGAAGGACTATGAAGATGTCTTTATAGACCACAGTGAAAGCGCGCCTGCCGTTATTCCGAAAGGCGCTCAGAAAGAAACGTCAGAAACTGCTCTTTTAGAACAACCGAAAAAAAAGTCTGACGACAAAGATAAGAAAGAAGCGGCTGCACCTGAAAAAACGAAAGAAAAACCAAGTGAAAAACAAAGTGAAAAAACACCTAAAAAAACGGAAACGCCCTCAGAAAAACAAGTAAAGCCGACAGACACCGAATACGCGGAGACAAAACAGCAGTCTCCGCCGGCTGTCCGTGAAAAAGCGGCTCCGGCTGAGGCGAGTGATCAAGCCGGGACTGTCCCAAAAAAAGTGCGGACCGTACAGCATACTGTACAGCCGAAAGAAACGCTTTACCGCATTTCAATGAAATACTATAAAAGCCGGACGGGTGAAGAAAAAATCCGCAGCTACAACGGATTAAACGGAAACGACGTGTACACCGGCCAGGTTCTGAACATTCCGCTGTCTGATTAAAATAAATGCATGTTTTCACCGCGTTTTTCATATAGTGTACCAATGAAAACGGACAAGGTGTGAAGCGCATGGATTCTTTATGGAAGCAATTAGACCGATTTGCTGACGGACCGACGAAACAAATGCTTCAGGCGCTGGTGAAACGGAAATTAAAATACGAAAATTATGCCGCACAATGCCGAAGATGGCAGTGGGCGTCCCTCGTTTGTTTTTCCCTGATGTGCATACTGCTGATGTTTAAAAGCTTTAATGCCCCCCAAGCCTCTCCGCAGCTGATTCTGCAGGAAATATTAGGCCATACGGTTTACTTGTGCTGGATTATGGCTTCCGCTTTTGCGTATTGCACTTCTTGTTATTTCAAAAAAAAGGAAGAAAAAGCTGAGGGTGAATTTCATAAACTGAGATGTGAAATTATCCAAAAAAGCACGGATTTATGGCCCCAGCCTGAAAAATGGAGGGCGAGAGAATCTGTTTTTCACTTGATGAAACATCGGTATGATATCAATCTTTATTTTGAAAGCAAATAAAATGAGGCGTTTTCCGGAAAGGATAGAAACGTCTTTTTTTGTTTGTCCGTCTAATATAAGACAATGACAGAATGGAGAGTGCGTTTATGAAGCTTACAGCGGGAATTCTCGGCTCATTGGCGGGAGCGGCTGCGGTTATGGCGGCCGTTATGTACAAAACGGCAAACGGCAGCCATCTGAAAACACATACATTTACGCTTGATAAAATGAAGGGGATGAAGCCGCTCACCATCTTTTTTATATCTGACGTGCACCGCCGTTTAATTGATGAAAAGCTTCTCCGCGAAGCGGCAGGTTATAAGCCGGATGCCGTTTTGCTCGGCGGTGATATGGCGGAGGGCGGAGTTCCTTACGCCAGAATTGAAGAAAACATCAAACGTCTGACGGCTCTCGCGCCTGTCATGTATGTGTGGGGAAATAACGATTACGAGGTCAGCCAGCAAAAACTGCTCTCTCTTTTACGGGCATACAAAGTGATCCCACTGAGAAATGAATCGGTTCAGTTTGCTTATAAAGGGGAAACCGTTACGATCTGCGGCGTGGATGATATCAGGATGATGATGGATGATTACGATGCTGCAATCAGATATACGGATGCTGACAAAGTAAACCTCCTGCTTTGCCATAACCCGGACATCCATGAGCAGATGAGGGAGTCAGACGGGATTGACGCTGTGTTCAGCGGCCATACGCATGGCGGCCAAATCCGTTTCGGCCGGTTCGGGCCGTACGAATTGGGCGGGACGGGAACGGTGAAAAAAGCGCATTACCTGATCAGCAACGGCTACGGGACGACAAAAGTTCCGCTGAGGCTCGGGGCGAAACCGGAGACGCATATGATTACGCTGTGCGGACCGGATGAGCCGTCTTCCTGAAACAAACCCGGCCGCGGTGATAAAAAACGGCATTCTGCTTGTCTTCCCGCTGTACACGGTGTAAACTGATAACAAATTAAGAACCTATGACTCATTTATTCATATACTGTGTTATATGATTTGTGTGCAAGAAGAGGCAGGAGGGAACATTATGCGGCTTGAGCGTCTGAACTATAATAAGATTAAAATCTTTTTAACCCTCGACGATCTGACTGATCGGGGACTGACAAAAGAAGACCTCTGGAAGGACTCGTTTAAAGTCCACCAGTTATTTAAAGATATGATGAATGAAGCAAATACAGAGCTCGGCTTTGAAGCGAATGGTCCGATCGCGGTGGAAGTATATTCTCTTCAGGCACAAGGCATGGTTGTGATTGTAACGAAAAATCATGACGCGGACGCAGAAGATGACGAATATGACGATGATTATATCGAGATGCAGGTCAAACTTGACGAAAGCCCGGATATTATTTATCAGTTCCATTCGTTTGAAGATATCATTCAGCTTGCCGGAAGCCTTCACCGAATCGGGATTACCGGCGGCACCGTCTACCACTATGAGAACCAATACTATGTAAGCCTTGAAGACCTCGGCTCCCGTTCCGCCGAAGGCGTCATCGCGGTGCTGGCTGAATACGGACACCCGGCGACGATTACGATTTACAGGCTCCATGAGTACGGAAAACTCATCATGGACGGCAATGCTGTGGAGACCATCCAGAAACATTTTTCATAAAAAAGATTTGAAACGGCAGCTGTTTTCAGCGGCCGTCTTTTTTTAAGCGAAATAATGGAAAAATCATTGTCTTTCTTCTATGCACGGAGATATTGAAGGTGTATACTAGTCACTGAAAGGGAGCATGAGAGAAACAGAAGATTTTAGGAGGTTAACTCAAATGGCAGCCGATCGATTCACCGGTCATAATGAAGAAGACAAACATGATGTATTAAAATCAACCCAAACCGTAATACATAAAGCTCTGGAAAAATTGGGGTATCCAGAAGAAGTGTATGAACTGCTGAAAGAGCCGCTCAGATTATTAACGGTTAAAATTCCTGTTCGGATGGATGACGGGTCTGTGAAAATATTTACAGGCTATCGTGCGCAGCACAATGATTCCGTAGGTCCGACAAAAGGCGGCATTCGTTTTCACCCGAATGTAACTGAAAAAGAGGTGAAAGCACTTTCCATCTGGATGAGTTTAAAATGCGGAATTATTGATCTTCCTTATGGCGGTGGTAAAGGCGGAATTGTTTGTGATCCGAGAAATATGTCATTCAGAGAGCTTGAAAGACTGAGCAGGGGATATGTCAGAGCAATCAGTCAGATTGTCGGACCGACTAAAGACGTCCCGGCACCTGACGTATTTACAAACTCACAGATTATGGCTTGGATGATGGATGAATATTCAAGAATTGATGAATTTAACTCACCCGGCTTTATTACGGGAAAACCGCTTGTACTCGGCGGATCCCACGGCAGGGAATCAGCGACGGCAAAAGGCGTCACCATCTGCATAAAAGAAGCGGCCAAGAAAAAAGGTCTCGATATTCAGAACGCGCGCGTCGTCGTACAAGGTTTCGGAAACGCGGGCAGCTATCTGGCCAAGTTTATGCATGACGCCGGCGCGAAAGTTGTCGGAATTTCTGACGCGTACGGAGGCCTTTACGATCCGGACGGTCTTGATATTGATTATCTGCTTGATCGCAGAGACAGCTTCGGAACGGTGACGAAGCTTTTCAATGACACCATTACGAATCAGGAGCTGCTTGAGCTGGACTGTGATATACTTGTCCCGGCGGCGATCGAAAACCAAATTACAGAAGAGAACGCTGACCGCATCAAAGCGAAAATCGTTGTAGAAGCGGCAAACGGACCGACGACACTGGAAGGAACGAAAATCCTGACAGACAAAGGAACGCTGCTGGTTCCCGATGTTCTGGCGAGCGCCGGCGGTGTAACGGTTTCTTATTTCGAATGGGTTCAAAACAACCAAGGCTTCTACTGGAGTGAAGAAGAAGTCGAGGAAAAACTGGAAAATATGATGATAAAATCGTTTAATAATATTTATGAAATGTCCCAAAACCGCCGGATTGACATGAGGCTTGCGGCTTACATGGTCGGCGTGCGGAAAATGGCGGAGGCTTCGCGTTTCAGAGGCTGGATATAAACCAATCGTTTGCATAAACAAAAAAAATCTCCTATGATAATATAGGAGATTTTTTATATGAGTGGAAACTTATGATGGAAATGCCAATCGCAGGAGTTGAAGGACATGACAGAAGAAAAAGCAATTATAATAGGCGGAGGTCCTTGCGGATTATCGGCGGCTATACATCTGAAGCAAATTGGCGTGAACGCGCTTGTGATCGAAAAAGGGAATGTCGTAAACAGCATTTATAACTATCCGACCCACCAAACTTTTTTCAGTTCAAGTGAAAAATTGGAGATCGGCGATGTCGCCTTTATTACGGAAAACAGAAAACCGGTCCGCATACAGGCTCTCTCTTACTACAGAGAGGTTGTCAGAAGAAAAGAGCTGCGCGTAAACGCCTTTGAAACGGTGGAGCGCGTAACGAAACAGGAAGACGGCCGTTTTCTTGTAGAAACATCAAAAGACCGCTACCTCACTCCGTTTTGTATCATTGCGACAGGATATTATGATCATCCGAATTATATGAACATACCGGGTGAAGGGCTTCCTAAGGTATTTCATTACTTTAAAGAAGGCCATCCTTATTTTGATAAAGATGTTGCTGTGATCGGCGGGAAAAACTCAAGTGTGGACGCGGCTTTGGAACTGGTGAAGTCCGGTGCGCGCGTCACGGTGCTCTACAGAGGACATGAGTACTCCCCGAGCATCAAGCCGTGGATTCTGCCTGAGTTTGAGGCCCTCGTCAGAAACGGCACAATCCGGATGGAATTCGGCGCTTGTCTTGAAGAAGTGACGGAAGATGAAATCATTTTCCGCTCCGGCCGAAATGAGACGGTCCGGCTGAAAAACGATTTCGTATTTGCCATGACGGGATACCATCCCGATCACGGTTTCCTCGAAAAAATCGGTGTGCGGATTGATGCGGAATCAGGCCGGCCGTTTTTCCGGGAAGAAACGATGGAAACAAATGTTGACGGTGTTTTTATCGCCGGAGTCATTGCGGCTGGAAATAACGCCAACGAAATTTTTATCGAGAACGGCCGTTTTCACGGCGGCTTGATCGCAAATGAAATATCAAAACGGCTGGGTGCAGAGAGCATATGATCATTCATATGCTCTTTTTTAAAAAAATTGAAAGATGTAAAAATGTGAACAACATGGTACGATAGATATAGGAATATAAAGGAAAGAGGTTGCCTGATGTTTGCAATCATCTCTGCAGGAATTGCTCCCGGCATTGCGCTGTTAAGCTATTTTTATTTAAAAGATCAGTATGACAATGAACCCGTACATATGGTGCTGAGGTCTTTTTTTCTCGGGGTTGTCCTTGTGTTTCCGACCATGTTTATCCAATATGTTCTTGAAAAAGAGCATGTGGGGGGAGGAAGCTTTTTCGTTTCGTTTTTGTCTTCGGGATTTCTGGAAGAATCGGTGAAATGGTTCGTTCTGATGATCAGTGTGTATCCGCATGCTCATTTTGATGAGCATTATGACGGAATCGTTTACGGGGCCAGTGTGTCTTTAGGATTTGCCACGCTTGAAAATATTCTGTATTTATTCGGCCACGGCGTTGAGCATGCTTTCATCAGGGCGCTTCTGCCGGTCTCCTGCCATGCGCTGATCGGAGTGATTATGGGATTTTATCTCGGAAAAGCCCGCTTTTCGCAGAAAAAAGCCCGTGTCAAATGGCTTGTGATTTCGCTGGCCGTGCCTTCATGTCTGCACGGTTCTTACGATTTTATTCTTACCGCCCTCAATCATTGGGTATATTATATGCTGCCGTTTATGCTGTTTTTATGGTGGTTCGGGCTGCGAAAGGCAAAAAAAGCACGCTCCGTCAATATGATCCAAGTGTGAAGAAACCGCGCGTCGCGTGCGGTTTCTTTTTTATGCCTTGACAGGGGATAAGAAGGAAACGTGCATAAAAATAACCTCGTGACAGACAATACGGGTACACTTTAAATTTTGCAGTAGGAGGCTTGAAGAGATGAAGTGCAAAGGAGCCTTTATGGCATGTCTCATTCTATTTTCTTTCGCCGCTGCTTTCTTCGATCATCATGAAACGGTTCATGCGTTTTCAAATCAAGTGATTCAAAGAGGCGCGACGGGTGATGATGTTATAGAATTGCAGGCCCGTCTTCAATATAACGGATTTTATAACGGGAAAATCGATGGTGTTTACGGCTGGACCACATACTGGGCCGTGAGAAATTTTCAGGAGAAATTCGGCATGAAGCCGGTTGACGGCCTCGTCGGCGCGAAAACCAAACAGGTGCTGATTTCTAAATCAAAATATTACCGTGAATATGTAATGGAGCAGATCCAAAAAGGGAATACGTTCACTCATTATGGCAACGTCCCATTGAAAAACCAAACAAAACCGAGAGCCGGAACGCAGAAGCCGGCGGGAACGAATAAGCCTGCTCAAAAGCCGCAAAACAAAACAGGCGGTCAGTCAAATCAAAAGCAAAATACGACAGCGGCCAATATGCCTGGCGGTTTCTCAAACAACGACATCAATCTTCTGGCACAGGCTGTGTACGGGGAAGCGCGCGGTGAGCCGTTTGAAGGGCAGGTTGCCATCGCCGCGGTTATTTTAAACCGTATTAAAAGCCCGTTATTTCCGAATACGGTGGCCGGCGTCATTTTCGAACCGCTCGCGTTTACCGCCGTTGCCGACGGCCAAATATATATGCAGCCGAATGAAAGAGCAAAAGAAGCGGTTCTTGATGCGATTAACGGCTGGGATCCTTCTGAAAACGCGATTTATTATTTCAATCCTGATACGGCGACAAGCAAATGGATTTGGGGACGTCCGCAGATAAAAAGAATCGGAAAACACATTTTCTGTGAGTAAAAGTACGCAAAATGAGGTGTTAACATGATTAGAGGAATCATTATCGCTGTTCTCGGTGTCGCGATCGCCGCAACCGGATACTGGGGATATAAAGAGCATCAGGAAAAAGATGCGGTCCTTCTGCATGCGGAAAATAATTATCAGAGGGCTTTTCATGAATTGACGTACCATGTTGATCAGCTTCACGACAAAATCGGGACGACGCTTGCGATGAACAGTAAAAAATCTCTGTCTCCGGCGCTCATTGATGTATGGAGAATAACATCTGAAGCTCATAACAATGTGAGCCAGCTGCCCCTGACTCTCATGCCTTTTAATAAGACGGAGGAGTTTTTATCCAACATAGGAGATTTCAGCTATAAAACATCCGTCCGGGATTTAGACCAAAAACCGCTTGATAAGAAAGAATATACAACACTGAACAGCCTGTACAAACAGGCGGAGAACATTCAAAACCAGCTCCGCAGCGTTCAGCATCTCGTCATGAGCAAAAATTTACGGTGGATGGATGTTGAGATGGCGCTCGCCTCTGACAAAAAACAAAGCGATAATACGATCGTCGACAGCTTTAAAACAGTCGAAAAAAATGTAGGCGCTTTTTCTGAAGACAGCATCAGCCCCACATTTACGGGAGCAAATACAGAACGAAAAGGTTTTACGCATCTGAAAGGAAAACAAATTACGGAAAAAGAAGCGGTCAAAATCGCACAACGGTTTGCGCCTGATCATAATTATTCAATTAAAGTGGTCAAAAGCGGCAGTAAAACGAATCGGGACGTATACAGCATCCGCATGAAAGACGCGGACAACAAGTCTTTTATCTATATGGATATTACCCAAAAAGGCGGACATCCGGTCTATTTGATTCAAAAACGGGCCGTGAAGAAACAAAAGATCAGCCTCAATGAAGCATCAAACCGGGCCGTCGCGTTTTTAAAGAAAAATGGATATGAAACAAAAGGCCTCGAAATTGATGAAAGCGCGCAATATAATAACATCGGCGTCTTTTCTTTTATCCCCGTGGAGAAAAACGTCCGCATTTATCCGGAAGCCATCCGAATGAAAGTGGCGCTGGATGATGGTGAAGTCGTCGGTTTTTCCGCGCGTGATTACCTGGCGGCGCACCGCACGAGAACGATTCCGGCTCCCGCTTTGTCAGCTGATGAAGCGAAAGCGAAGCTGAATAAAAATGTTGAAGTGCGGGAGACGCGGCAGGCGCTGATCACGAATGAGCTCGGTCAGGAAGTGCTTTGCTACGAAATGCTTGGGACGATCGGGAAAGACACGTATCAAATGTTCATTAATGCGGACGACGGAAAAGAGGAAAAAATAGAAAAGTTAAAAAGTGCAGAACCTATATATAAAGACCTATAAAAATAAAGGAGGAAAGGACTAAAAGTCTTTTCCTTTTTTTCGTTACATGCTTTAATAAAAGCATAAATAATGAAAGAGTGAAGGCCCATGATAGCTGTCGGAGATTATATTTGGATTGAATACATAGAGAACAATGAGCCCAAAAAAGCGAGGAGCAAAGCAGTAAGCGTTGAAAACGGCGAACTGCACATCTCATATCCCGTCGATCTGGATTCGGGACGGACGGTCTTTTTGCATAAAGGATTGGAAATAACAGCGGAATTTATGGGGAATGGCCACGTGCCGTATCAATTTAAAAGCATAATCAAAGGAAAGAAAAAAGACCCCATCCCGATGATCGGATTGGACATCCCCCCTCAGGAGGAAATGAAGCGGATTCAAAGACGCCGATACGTCCGTGCAGACGCAGTATTGGATGTATCCGTCAAAATGGAAGCGAAAAAAACCGCTTTCCAAACGGTTTCCTCTAATATCAGCGCCGGCGGAATCGCTGTTGTGATGCCTGAGCATATTTCCGCGGAACCAGGTGAAAAGCTGTATGTCTCATTTTCTCTTCCCGGCAAGGAAAATACAGCCGATATTACGTCCGAGGCTGTTACCCAGCGGATTTTTTATGATGAAAAGGCGGATAAACAAAAAATGACGCTTGAATTTGCAGAAATCGATCCCGCATCACAGCAGCTTTTACTCCAATATTGTATGCGCGCGCAGCTTCAGCAGAGAAGAAACAGTCTGTCGGAATAAACAGCAGCGCACTTTTCCATACTAATCCTAATGGAGGTGCGCGTATATGAAAACGTTTGAACGTCTGCTGGTCAAATTGGTCTGCATTCAGCTTATAATTTTGGGCGCGGTGCAATTTTTGCTTCATTATCAGCCTATTGAACCTTATATTTCGAAAGCTGTGAAATATGAGGGAGTTGATAAAATGGAGAAAAAAGAATGGATTGAAACGGCAAAGCGGTAAATCAGCTCAATTTTTTCGCCCCTTTTCCGGCAGTTCATGATACAATCCATAGAGGAGAAAAGAGCAAGGAGAGAGATTATGGACAAGAAATTATCAATTGCGATCGACGGGCCGGCCGCTGCCGGAAAAAGCACCGTTGCTAAAATAGTGGCTGAGAAAAAATCATATGTGTACATTGATACAGGAGCGATGTATCGTGCCATTACATATACGGCGCTCAAGCAGAATGCCGATTTAACTGATGAAGCAGCGCTTACAGAGCTGCTGAAGCGTACGGAAATTGAGCTTGTATCCGCTCCGGAAGGACAAATCGTTCTGGTAAACGGAGAAGATGTGACAGAAGAAATCCGTAAAGACGAAGTCAGCAACCAAGTATCAATCGCCGCCAAGCATAAAGGCGTCAGAGAAGAAATGGTCAAAAGACAGCAGCAGCTCGGACAAAAAGGCGGTGTCGTCATGGACGGCCGTGATATCGGTACTCACGTGCTGCCTGATGCCGAAGTGAAAATTTTTCTGCTCGCGTCCGTAGAGGAAAGAGCGAAGCGCCGATATGAAGAGAATAAGAAAAAAGGCTATGACGTGAATTACGAGACGCTCATTGAAGAAATTGCCAGACGCGACAAACTCGATTCAGAGAGGGAAGTTTCCCCGCTGCGCAAAGCGGAAGACGCGATTGAAATCGATACGACGTCACTCAGCATTGCCGAAGTCGCAGGAAAAATTCTGGAGATCGTCGAACAGAAATCACGTTAACTTCGGGCGGAGCGCTTTATAATTTTTTTCGAAAGACAAGATGTTATTGCTTGACAAACCAGTCCATTTATTAGAAGTTAATACTAATAAAACTTTTTATTGATCATTCAAAATCTTTTTTGGATGATTCTTTAATACATATTCGGCTGAAAAGCGGACATTCACATGTTCAGCTTTCAAACCGTATTAATTAAGCTGTGTAGGTTTGGACCAAGGAGGTTATTCAAATGACAGAGGAAATGAATCAAATTGATGTTCAAGTGCCAGAGGTTGGAGATGTAGTAAAAGGGATTGTGACAAAGGTAGAGGACAAGCATGTAGATGTCGAAATTGTCAATGTCAAACAGTCCGGAATCATTCCAATCAGTGAATTATCAAGTCTTCATGTAGAGAAAGCATCGGATGTCGTAAAAGTTGACGACGAGCTTGACCTGAAAGTAACAAAAGTGGAAGACGATGCTTTGATTTTATCTAAACGTGCCGTTGATGCTGACCGCGCTTGGGAAGACCTTGAAAAAAAATTCGACACAAAAGAAGTGTTTGAAGCTGAAGTGAAAGATGTGGTGAAAGGCGGTCTCGTCGTTGATATCGGCGTTCGCGGCTTCATTCCCGCATCACTTGTCGAAGCTCATTTCGTCGAGGATTTCACTGACTATAAAGGGAAAACCCTCTCTCTTATCGTCGTTGAACTCGACCGTGATAAAAACCGGGTGATTCTGTCACACCGGGCTGTAGTGGAAAAAGAACAGACAGCCAAAAAGCATGATTTTCTCCAAACGCTTGAGGTTGGAAGCGTGCTTGAAGGAAAAGTGCAGCGTCTGACTGATTTCGGCGCATTTGTCGACATCGGCGGAATTGACGGGCTTGTTCATATTTCGCAGCTGTCTCATTCACACGTCGAAAAACCGTCTGACGTGGTGGAAGAAGGTCAGGACGTAAAAGTGAAAGTACTGTCCGTAGACCGCGATAACGAACGTATTTCTTTATCTATTAAAGAAACGCTGCCGGGACCTTGGAGCCAGATCGGCGAAAAGGTAAAACAGGGAGATGTGCTTGAAGGAAAAGTGCAGCGCCTTGTAAGCTTCGGCGCCTTCGTTGAAATTCTTCCGGGCGTGGAAGGACTTGTGCACATTTCGCAAATTTCCAATAAACATATCGGAACGCCGCATGAAGTGCTTGAAGAAGGACAGACTGTTAAAGTGAAAGTGCTTGACGTGAACGAAAGCGAAGAGCGCATTTCCTTAAGCATGCGTGAGCTTGAAGAAGCGCCGAAAGCCGATCAGGAGGACTTCCGCCAATACCAGGCGAAAGAAGAGCCGAGCACCGGCTTCCAGCTTGGCGATTTAATCGGAGACAAGCTTAATAAATTAAAATAAATTGGTGATAAAACGTGACACGAGCAGAACGAAAAAGAGAACATATAAATCATGCGCTGTCTACCGGCCAAAACCGGGAAACGGGGCTTGATGATATTACGTTTGTTCATGTCAGCCTACCGAACCTAGCATTGGAAAAAGTGGATATATCAACGAAAATCGGCGGACTCACAAGCAGTTCGCCGATTTTTATCAATGCGATGACAGGCGGCGGCGGACAGCTTACATACGAAATTAACAGATCGCTGGCAATAGCCGCGCGCAAAGCCGGCATGCCGCTGGCTGTCGGTTCGCAAATGTCAGCTTTAAAAGATCCCTCCGAACGGTGTTCTTACGAGATCGTCAGAAAAGAGAATCCGGACGGGCTGATATTTGCCAATTTAGGCAGCGAGGCGGATGCCGAGCAAGCGAAAAGAGCAGTTGATATGATTCAAGCAGATGCCCTCCAGATTCATTTAAATGTGATTCAGGAGATCGTCATGCCAGAGGGTGACAGAAGCTTTACTGGCGCTCTCGGCCGTATTGAGCGGATTGCGGCGGAAGCGGGAGTTCCCGTTTTTGTCAAAGAAGTCGGCTTCGGAATGAGCAGGGAATCGGCACGGCAGTTATTTGATGCTGGCGCAGCAGCAGTTGATGCCGGCGGATACGGCGGTACAAATTTCTCTAAGATTGAAAATATGCGCAGAGAGAAGGCGCTTCAATTTTTTAATACGTGGGGGATTTCCACTGCCGCAAGCTTAGCGGAAATCCACTCGCTCTCCGCTGATCAATCAATTATCGCATCCGGCGGGCTGCAAAGCGCCCTGGATGTCGCCAAATCGATTGCCCTCGGCGCTTCCGGCGCGGGAATGGCGGGCACTTTTCTGAAAGCTCTCACCTCTAAAGGAGAAGAGGGCCTGTTTGACGAGATGACGGCGCTTTTGCAAGAGCTGAAAATGATTATGACCGCCCTCGGATGCCAATCGGTTTCCCAATTGCAAAAGGCGCCTTTGGTCATAAAAGGTGACACACATCACTGGCTTTCTGAACGGGGGATTGACACGTCCCGTTTCAGCAGACGTTAAAAGGCATGCGAACCCGCATGCCTTTTTCTGTTTTTTACGATTTTCTTTTTCGGAATTCCCCGTTTTGCTCAAGGCTTGTCGCTCCTTTATGGTGAATCGAATCATCGCGATCAGATTCCACTCGTCGGGAGGCTTTCAGTTTTTTCTCCTGTCTGTCTTTTCCCATCCTTATCCGCTCCTTTCAGGCATAATTGGTTTAAAAAATGCGTTCCCGCTCCATACTGATCAGAGGAGGAGCGATTATGGAACCGTTTTATTATTACTGGTCAATGTGGTTTTTATGGATACTTGCGACTTTTATTTTTGCCAAAACAAAAAGCCGTTTTTACGTATCAGTCTTTATTTTGACTAATATGATGGCAAGCATACATCAGATTACGGCTTATTTTACGCTGAATGCGGCATATGTCATGTTTTTTGCTGCGGCATTTGTTTATGCGGGAAGCCTCGGCATGCATAAACGGCTCCGTAATATTGTGATTCATCTGACGGCGGCTGCGGCGTACGGCTTTATTTTTCTTTTTGCATTATATGATCCTGTTTGGTTTATCATAAAACCTGAATGGGCGGCGGTTATACTGCTTACCGTTATTACGCTTTCCGTTGAGGGGCGGTTCCCTGAGAGGCTTTGTCTTTTTGTTCTCGGCATGTGCCAGGGGGAGCTATTGTATGCTGCGGTCATCCGCAATATTGCGGGTGCTGCAGCCGTCGGGGATTATAAATGGCTTTCAGGATGTTCGGCGGGAGTGATTCTTCTCGTCGGGCTGACTACATATGAACAGCTTGCGGCGCGCATCAGCCAAAAAAGCAAAAAGCAGGGCAAAGGAGCGACAAAAATGTCTTGAAAACAGACGGAGACTGTTACATGAATGCGAAACATTTTGAAGAATACATTGTGATCTCAGTGAAAACTGATATAATAAATGAGTTAAGCCCTTCTGTTTGAAGGGTTCTTTTCATAGCGAAGATGATTTTTAATAACCGGTTGAACAATTTTTTGTGAAAATGTAAGCGGCTGGATTGAAAGGAAGGGTACTATGGGTAAACCTGTCGTAGCCATTGTCGGAAGACCGAATGTGGGAAAATCCACAATCTTTAACCGGATTGCGGGTGAAAGAATTTCAATAGTAGAAGATACCCCCGGAGTGACGCGGGACCGGATATACAGTTCGGCGGAATGGCTGAATTATGATTTTAACCTGATTGATACGGGCGGAATTGATATCGGAGACGAACCGTTTCTGACACAGATCCGCCAGCAGGCTGAAATCGCCATGGACGAGGCTGATGTGATCATCTTTATGGTGAACGGCCGCGAAGGTGTGACGTCTGCGGATGAAGAAGTGGCGAAAATACTGTACCGGACGAAAAAACCGGTCGTATTAGCCGTAAATAAATTAGATAATACCGAAATGAGAGCGAACATCTATGACTTTTATGCGCTCGGCTTTGGAGAACCGTATCCGATTTCGGGCACACACGGTTTAGGATTGGGAGATTTGCTCGATGCTTGTGCCGAGCATTTTAAAAACATTCCGGAGACGAAGTACAGTGATGATGTCGTTCAATTCTGCCTGATCGGCCGCCCGAATGTCGGAAAATCATCCCTTGTCAATGCGATGCTCGGCGAAGAGCGGGTTATCGTGAGCAACGTAGCCGGAACGACTAGAGACGCTGTGGATACGGCGTTCACCTACAATCAGCAGGAATTTGTAATCGTTGACACGGCGGGAATGAGAAAAAAGGGTAAAGTATATGAAACAACAGAAAAATACAGTGTGCTTCGGGCGTTAAAAGCCATTGACCGCTCAGACGTCGTCGGCGTTGTGCTGAATGCAGAAGAAGGCATCCTTGAGCAGGACAAGCGGATCGCCGGATACGCCCATGAAGCCGGGAAAGCCGTCGTCATTATCGTAAACAAATGGGATGCCGTTGATAAAGACGAGCGCACGATGAAAGAATTTGAACAGAATATTCGGGAACATTTCCAATTTCTCGATTACGCGCCGGTGCTGTTTATGTCGGCACTGACGACAAAGCGGATTCATACACTCATGCCTGCGATTATTAAAGCGAGTGAAAACCACTCTCTCCGCGTGCAGACAAATATCTTAAATGATGTCATTATGGATGCGGTCGCCATGAATCCGACTCCGACGCACAACGGCTCCCGTCTGAAAATTTACTATGCGACTCAAGTCGCTGTTAAGCCGCCGAGCTTCGTTGTTTTTGTCAACGATCCGGAACTGATGCATTTTTCTTATGAACGCTTTTTAGAAAACCGAATCCGGGACGCTTTCGGATTTGAAGGTACGCCAATTAAAATATTTGCAAGAGCAAGAAAATAAAAAGGTGTGATACAGAGATGAAAAAAGTGGCAATGCTTGGAGCGGGAAGCTGGGGCACTGCACTTTCTTTAGTGCTGGCTGATAACGGACATCAAGTCATGATGTGGGGACACCGTGCCGAATTGATCGATCAAATCAACGAACTGCATGAAAACAAAGATTACCTGCCGGGGGTGGAGCTATCAAGTTCTATCATCGGTACAGCTGATTTAAGCGAGGCTTTAAAAGGAGCTGACTTCATCATTGTGGCAGTTCCGACAAAAGCCATTCGGGAAGTGCTGAAAAAGGCTCTGCCGTACATCCCGAAACAATCGATTTTTGTTCATGTCAGCAAGGGAATTGAGCCGGATTCGCTTCTCCGCATTTCAGAATTAATGGAAGAGGAGCTGCCTGAGGAGTACAGAAAAGACATCGTCGTGCTTTCAGGGCCGAGCCACGCTGAGGAAGTCGGATTAAGACACCCGACGACTGTTACATCATCTTCAAAAAATATCAAGGCTGCAGAAGCGGTTCAGGATTTATTCATGAACCAGCATTTCCGCGTCTATACCAATCCGGATATGATCGGTGTGGAAATAGGGGGAGCGTTAAAGAATATCATCGCTCTTGCAGCGGGGATTACAGACGGATTGGGATACGGAGATAATGCAAAAGCGGCCTTAATCACCCGAGGTCTTGCTGAAATCGCCAGACTCGGCACAAAGATGGGCGGAAATCCGCTCACCTTTTCCGGCCTGACCGGCGTAGGCGATTTAATCGTGACGTGTACAAGCGTTCATTCCCGAAACTGGCGCGCCGGCAACCTGCTCGGCAAAGGATATAAGCTGGAAGCTGTCCTGGATAAGATGGGGATGGTTGTTGAAGGCGTGCGGACGACGAAAGCTGCGTATCAGCTGTCTCAAAAATACCAAGTGAAAATGCCGATCACAGAGGCGCTTCATCAAGTATTATTTAACGGGCAGAAGGTAGAAACGGCCGTAGAATCCTTAATGGCCAGAGTGAAAACCCATGAGATGGAAGACTTGGTCAACACATTCGAAAACCGGGTGAAGTGACAATACCATGCCGTCAGCATATTCTGAAGTGACGAAAGTCCAAAACGCAGAACTCTCCGGCTGAAATCGCTTAAAACATTTGCTGATTTAGGCAGAAGAGGATGCAGACGTATGCATCTGCGCATACTATAGCATCGAAGTCCAAGAGAGTGTATCTCAGACGTACAGGTGAATATAGTCAACTTGACTGAAGCAAAGTCCCCCTCTTTGCTTCAGTTTTTTTGTTTTTCAATAGATGGAAAACCTGTTGATCTTTTCAACATTTGTATATTAAAATGAAATATAACGCTTACAATGATGGGACGGGGGGCACGAACGTGAGTGTGGCATTGATGAAAATGTGGTTTGCGCTTGGTGCTATGGGATTAATGTTTGTTGCAGTGGCCTCTATTTATGTCAGCAGGTACAAAGTGAAAAACAAACTGATAAAAGCAGCGGTTTCTTCACTCGCTTATGCCTGCATGGTCATCTCGGGATTGATCGTGTTAATGGTCGTTTTCAGCGGGCCTGTCAATGAATAAAGCAAAAAGGGGGCGCGGAATGCATAAGTTAAAAATGGCCGTCATAACGGCAATGGCGGTGCTCCTGCTGTCCGGCTGTCTGTACCCTGAAGCGGAAAAAACTGAAAATAAAGTATCTTACAAACATCAGCTTCAGCAGGTGCAAGCGGCAGTGGATGAATTTAAAAAGGCGAACGGCGGACTTCTGCCGATTCAGACAAAAGATATGAAAACACCGCTCTATCAAAAATATCCGATAGATTTTAAGCGGCTCGCGCCCAGATACATAGAGGAGCCGCCGGCCTCAGCTTATGAAAGCGGGGGAATGTACCAATACGTGCTTGTCGATGTGGAACATAAGCCGACCGTCAAGCTGGTCGATCTCCAAATGGCGGAAGCAATCCGCGACATGAAGCTGCGTGTCAAAATGTATCAGGAAAAGCATACATATCCTCCCTATGAGGACGCCGTTTCAAAAGGGCTGTTCACTTTAAATAAAAAAAAGCTCGGCACGAAAGACTCTCCTTCAGTCAAAAGTCCGGTTTCAGGCACGTCTCTGCCGCTTTTAATCGGTGCTGACGGAGAAATCTATGCCGACTATCGCGTCGATCTCGCCCGCTGCCTGAAGGAAAACAAAAAGAAAATCAAACCGGGCGCGGAAATTCAAGATATTTTATGGAAAGAGACTCCTTTCGTCCCGGCCTTTTCAGTCACATACACCGTAAATGAAAAACAGGAACCCGTTTTTTTAGAAAGTCAAACGAAACAGGAATGAACCTTTTTCCCGCGCATACAAATAGGGAGAAAGGTTTTTTTGATTTTGATAGAAAAGACTGCCTGAAAATTTTCTAAAGATGTCATATTGAAATAGGACAACGTCATACACATATAGTGTCCTGTATTTGATTGGAGAATGGTGAATGAAAAATGATAAGGATAGGAAGTCCGGGAGGGGATCACTTGGAAAAGGTCGATATTTTCAAGGATATCGCTGAACGAACAGGGGGCGATATATACTTAGGAGTCGTTGGCGCTGTCCGTACAGGGAAATCTACATTCATTAAAAAATTTATGGAGCTCGTGGTGCTCCCGAATATCAGCAATGAGGCCGATCGAGCGCGGGCGCAGGATGAGCTTCCGCAAAGCGCAGCAGGAAAAACGATAATGACCACAGAACCAAAATTTGTCCCGAATCAAGCCATGTCCGTTCATGTCGCGGAAGGACTTGATGTCAACATCCGTCTTGTGGATTGTGTGGGATATACGGTTCCCGGGGCGAAGGGATATGAGGATGAAAACGGCCCGAGAATGATCAATACACCTTGGTACGAAGAACCGATTCCCTTTCATGAGGCAGCGGAAATCGGTACGAGAAAAGTCATCCAGGAACACTCCACAATCGGGGTCGTCATTACGACAGACGGCTCAATCGGCGATATTGCGCGGGGCGATTACGTGGAAGCGGAAGAAAGAGTCATCGACGAGCTGAAGGAAGTCGGCAAACCGTTTATTATGGTCATCAACTCGGTAAAACCGTACCACCCGGAAACAGAAGCGCTCAGAGCTGAATTAAGCGCGAAATATGATATTCCCGTCCTCGCCATGAGTGTTGAAAGCATGCGGGAAACAGATGTGTTAAGCGTCCTCAGAGAAGCGCTTTACGAGTTCCCTGTGCTGGAAGTCAATGTCAACCTTCCGAGCTGGGTCATGGTGCTGAAAGAAAATCACTGGCTCAGAGAGAGCTACCAGGAATCAGTGAAAGAAACCGTAAAAGATATTAAACGCCTGCGCGATGTCGACCGGGTTGTCGGCCACTTCAGTGAATTTGAGTTTATTGAAAGCGCCGGTCTGGCCGGAATCGAACTTGGCCAGGGTGTCGCAGAAATTGATTTGTATGCGCCGGATCATTTATATGACCAGATTTTAAAAGAAGTTGTCGGTGTTGAAATCCGCGGGAAAGACCACCTGCTTGAATTAATGCAGGACTTCGCCCACGCGAAAAAAGAATATGATCAGGTATCAGATGCGCTGAAAATGGTGAAACAGACCGGCTACGGCATTGCCGCCCCGGCCTTAGCCGATATGAGCCTTGATGAACCGGAAATCATCAGACAGGGATCAAGGTTCGGAGTAAGGCTCAAAGCGGTCGCTCCGTCCATTCATATGATCAAAGTGGATGTGGAAAGTGAATTCGCGCCGATCATCGGGACGGAAAAACAAAGTGAAGAACTTGTCCGTTACTTAATGCAGGACTTTGAAGATGATCCGCTTTCTATCTGGAACTCCGATATTTTCGGCAGATCATTGAGCTCTATCGTAAGAGAAGGAATCTCCGCAAAACTGTCACTCATGCCGGAAAATGCGAGATATAAACTGAAAGAAACGCTGGAGAGAATTATTAACGAAGGCTCAGGCGGCCTGATCGCCATTATTTTGTAAGCTGAAGGACCTCTTCCTGAAACGGGGGGTCTTTTTTTATTCTTTTTAGATACTGGAAATCAATCAAGGATTAGGAGGAAAAAAGCAAAAAAAGGAATATTTGTTCGGTAAAACACGTGAAAACCTTGACGAGCAAGGGATTGAGGCTTTAAAATGCTTGATATGGCTTTTTATATGTGTTACTCTACATACAGAAAATCTTCACTTTGTTGGACAAACATTCCTCAAAGTGTCTGTTTTCTTTTGAAAAGCCGTTTACTTGTCTGTTCTTCCCTGCTTTGATTTTTTATCAGACAGGTTTAGAATCAGGCTGAACTGTGAAGAAATGATAATAAACTGCTGATTTGATACCCTTTTGGGAGGAGGTGAAAGGCATGAACAAGACAGAACTAATCAATGCGGTTGCTGAAGCAAGCGAATTGTCTAAAAAAGACGCTACAAAAGCAGTTGATTCTGTTTTTGATACGATTTTAGATGCACTTAAAAACGGTGATAAAATCCAACTGATCGGTTTCGGTAACTTTGAGGTGCGCGAGCGCTCTGCACGTAAAGGACGTAACCCGCAAACTGGTGAAGAAATCGAAATCCCTGCAAGCAAGGTACCTGCTTTCAAACCAGGTAAAGCTCTTAAAGACGCTGTTGCAGGAAAATAATTGTGAATATAGATCGTGTATGCATCTGATACATACACTTTGTTTCTTCACAGAAAAGCCCCTTGATAAAGGGGCTTTTCATATTTAAGCAGCCTCGGTCACCGGGCAGGACTTTCGTTTTGCTTTTGGCGCGGCAAATGTGCTAGAATCGAAATTAAATGTATTCAATGGTGGAGGACACAGACAATGAAAGAAGTTAATAAAGAACAGATTGAACAGGCGGTTCGCCAGATTTTAGAGGCGATTGGAGAAGACCCGGACCGGGAAGGGCTTTTAGATACGCCGAAACGCGTGGCGAAAATGTACGCGGAAGTATTCTCGGGATTAAATGAAGACCCGAAAGAACACTTTAAAACCGTTTTCGGAGAAGACCATGAGGAGCTTGTTCTTGTAAAAGATATCGCGTTTCATTCCATGTGTGAACATCACCTTGTTCCTTTTTACGGAAAAGCGCATATTGCCTACATTCCGCGCGGCGGCAAAGTGACGGGCCTGAGTAAATTGGCGCGGGCGGTGGAAGCCGTCTCAAAACGCCCGCAGCTGCAGGAGCGCATCACTTCAACGATTGCAGAAAGCATCGTAGAGACCTTAGATCCCCACGGCGTCATGGTTGTCGTCGAGGCTGAGCATATGTGCATGACAATGAGGGGCGTAAGAAAGCCAGGTGCAAAAACAGTGACTTCCGCTGTAAGAGGTATTTTTAAAGATGACGCAGCGGCGCGTTCCGAAGTGTTAGAACATATTAAACGTGCGGATTAATAATGATAGAGGGTGCAGATATGAATTCAAAGCATTCAAGTGATTTTGTCGTCATTAAAGCGGTCGAGGACGGCGTGAACGTCATCGGTTTAACGAGAGGAACGGATACGAAATTTCACCATTCCGAAAAACTGGACAAAGGCGAAGTGATTATCGCTCAGTTTACTGAGCATACCTCTGCCATCAAAGTGAGAGGCAACGCCCTCATCCAGACCGCTTACGGAGAAATTAACAGCGAAAAAAAATAAGCCGGCTGTTTCCCGCTTTTGCCAAATGCCCGCAAACGGCGGGAGAATACAGCCAATTTCTTTTTTTTATGCTATAATGATACCTGCGTATAATAATGACGAGTAAATCTCATACATATTAGAATAAATGTGAATTTGGGGACAAGGGTGATATTTTTGCAAGACATCTACGGAACTTTAGCGAATCTAAATATGAAATTAAAACAAAAGCTGTCTCATCCTTATTTAGCGAAACATATTTCTGCGCCTAAAATCGATGAGGATAAGCTTCTTCTTTTTCACGCTTTGTTTGAAGAGGCGGACATTAAGAACAACGACAGAGAAAATTACATAGTAACTGCGATGCTTGTCCAAAGCGCCCTTGATACCCACGATGAAGTGACAACAGCCAGAGCGTTAAAGCGAGACGAAAATAAAAACCGGCAGCTCACCGTGCTTGCCGGCGACTATTTCAGCGGACTGTATTATTCGCTTTTATCTGAAATGAAGGATATCTATATGATTCGGACGCTCGCTACGGCAATTAAAGAAATCAATGAGCATAAAATCCGTCTGTACGATCGGTCTGTCAATGACTTGAATCAATTGATCGAAAGCATGGCGATTGTGGAAGCGGCCCTGTTTCACAGAGTGTCAGACCACTTTAATCTTCCGCGCTGGAAAGAGCTGGCGAGTGATTTTTTTGTATATAAGCGGCTGATGAACGGCAATGCTATATTTCTCGATGTCATCGGCAATATTGTAAAGTCAGGGAAATCAAAGGCTGACATAATGGAAGATAGCTTCCGAAAGGCAAAGCAAAGCATTGAAACGCTGCTGCCGCTCAATTCACCAATCCAAAACCTCATGCTGAACCGGCTTAAAGCGATCAGCCAGGACAAAACATATCATCAGAAAGTGGAAGAAGGGTAATCAACATGCAGGAGTCAAAAGAACAGCGCGTACACGGCGTGTTTGAAAAAATCTATAAAAATTATGACCAAATGAACTCTGTCATCAGTTTTCAGCAGCATAAAAAATGGCGCGATAAAACGATGCAGATCATGAATGTAAAAGAAGGCGCAAAAGCGCTTGATGTCTGCTGCGGAACGGCTGACTGGACGATTGCCCTCGCAGAAGCGGCCGGAAAAAGCGGCGAAATCAAAGGACTGGATTTCAGCAAAAATATGCTGAGCATCGGTGAGAAAAAAGTGAAAGAGGGCGGTTACAGCCAAATTGAGCTTTTGCACGGAAATGCGATGGAGCTTCCTTTCGCTGATGATTCTTTTGATTTTGTCACCATCGGCTTCGGGCTGCGGAACGTTCCCGACTATCTGACCGTGCTGAAAGAAATGCGGCGGGTCGTCAAACCGGGCGGGCAGGTCGTATGTCTGGAAACATCCCAGCCGGAAATGTTCGGATTCAGACAGGCGTATTTTCTTTATTTTAAATACATCATGCCTTTCTTCGGAAAAATGTTTGCGAAGAGCTATAAAGAATATTCTTGGCTTCAAGAATCGGCAAGAGAATTTCCCGGTATGAAAGAACTTGCGCGCCTGTTTGAAGAAGCGGGCCTGACGAATGTCAAATACCATTCGTTTACCGGCGGAGTGGCCGCTACGCATATCGGTTGGAAATGATGAATATACAGATGTTTGGGTGAATGATATGAAATTTAAAATGGCCTATTCTTTTTTAAATGACGATATTGATGTGATCGAAAGGGAGCTTGAGCAAACGGTGCGGTCAGACTATCCCTTGCTGAGTGAAGCCGGGCTCCACCTGCTCCAGGCGGGCGGCAAGCGGATCCGCCCTGTTTTCGTATTGCTTTCCGGCATGTTTGGTGACTATGACATTAATAAAATAAAATATGTTGCGGTGACGCTGGAAATGATTCATATGGCATCCCTCGTGCATGACGACGTCATTGATGACGCCGAGCTGCGGAGGGGAAAACCGACCATCAAAGCCAAGTGGGACAACCGCATCGCTATGTATACCGGTGATTATATGCTTGCGGGCTCACTTGAGATGATGACGAGATTGGATGAGCCGAAAGCCCACCGGATCCTGTCCAAAACCATCGTAGAAGTATGCCTCGGAGAAATTGAACAGATCAGAGATAAATACAATATGGAACAAAACCTCAGAACCTATTTGCGCCGCATCAAACGGAAAACGGCTCTTCTCATTGCCGTCAGCTGCCAGCTCGGCGCCATCGCTTCGGGAGCTGATGAGAAGATTCACAAAGCATTATATTGGTTCGGTTATTACGTGGGCATGTCCTATCAGATTATTGACGACATTCTTGATTTCACTTCAACGGAAGAGGAACTGGGAAAACCGGTCGGAGGGGATCTGCTGCAAGGAAATGTCACTCTGCCCGTTTTGTACGCGCTCCGTCAGCCTGAATTGAAAAATCAGCTGAAATTAATTAACAGTGAAACAACACAGGAGCAGCTCGCCCCCATTATTGAAAATATTAAACGCACAGACGCGATTGAAAAATCAATGGCCGTCAGTGACAGGTACTTAAAAAAAGCGTTTGAAAAACTGAATACACTGCCGAGAGGACGTGCGCGCTCATCATTGGCCGCCATCGCCAAATATATCGGCAAACGGAAATTTTAAATTCCTTTTACGAACAAGATGTGAACATTCTCCGCCCTGGATTGATTAATTGTCAGAAAGATGTTACGATTTCGGTGTGCAACTTGAAAGCCTATACATAATGATGGGGTGGAGAATCTTATGGAAAAAACTTTTATCATGGTAAAACCGGACGGCGTACAGCGCCAGCTGATCGGAGAGATTTTATCCAGATTTGAGCGTAAGGGCTTACAATTGGCAGGAGCCAAGCTAATGCAAGTTTCAGAACAGATGGCTGAAACCCATTATGCTGAACATAAAGGGAAGCCGTTTTTCGGCGAGCTTGTGGAATTTATTACATCAGGACCCGTATTTGCAATGGTATGGGAAGGGGAAAATGTAGTAGAGATCACAAGACAGCTGATCGGAAAAACGAACCCGAAAGATGCACTGCCGGGCACAATCCGCGGTGACTACGGCATGTTTGTCGGCAAAAATATCATTCACGGTTCAGACTCCTTAGAAAGCGCTGAGCGGGAAATTCACATTTTCTTTAAACAGGAAGAGCTTGTACCGTATCAAAAATTAATGGCCGACTGGGTGTACTAAGCCGTCAGCCTTTCTTTTTCTCGTATTATGAAAAGGTTTACATCATTTATGAAAGACAGAGGCTGCGCTGCCCTGTCTTTTCGTTTCTCACAAATCAGCCCGCGGGCTGATTTTTTTATTGAAATCGTACAATTTCGACAGAAAACAGGCTATACTAGGACAAAAGACAGCGAGATTGGGAGAGAAGCAATGGAGCCTTACGACATTTTTATCACCAAGTGGAAACAAATAACCGGCGTTGATTTATCTTTATACAAAGAAGCACAGATGAAAAGGCGGCTGACGTCCCTTTATGAAAAGAAGGGGTTCAGAGATTTTCAGGAATTTGCCGCCGCTTTGGAAAAGGACAAGCTTTTATTAAACGAAACATTGGACAGAATGACGATCAATGTTTCTGAATTTTACCGAAATTATAAACGGTGGGAAGTTCTTGAAACCTCAATTCTCCCATTAATAAAGCATAACAAACCGTTAAAAATATGGAGTGCGGCCTGTTCAACGGGAGAGGAGCCCTATACTTTGGCGATGATTCTCAATCAGCAGACGGGACTGGCCGGATTTGAAATATTGGCGACAGATATTGATGAAAAGGCGCTAAGCAAAGCCAAGCGGGGCATCTATCAGGAACGCTCGCTGCAAGAGGTGCCGGCTTCCGTGAAAAGCCGTTATTTCACTAAGCAGGCTGACAACAGTTATCAAGTAAAACAAGAGATTCAGAAAAACATCCGGTTTAAGCGGCACAACCTGCTTGCCGACAGCTATGAACAGGATTTTGATCTGATTGTCTGTCGCAACGTCTTTATTTATTTTACTGAAAAAGCAAAAGAAGAGCTGTATGTGAAAATGGCGGGCAGTCTGAAAAAGAACGGAATTCTGTTTGTCGGCAGTACAGAACAGATTTTCAGCCCGGAAAAATTCGGCCTTGAGAGCACTGATACATTTTTTTATCAAAAAAGATAGAAGACATTTAATGAAAACTTGTGGTATAGTTTTACTTAAAAGCGTTAATGCGATGAAGGGAGAAGAAAGAAATGAGATACTTAACAGCCGGAGAATCACACGGTCCGCAGCTGACGACAATTATAGAAGGTGTGCCTGCGGGGCTTTATATAACTGAAGAAGACATTAATTTTGAGCTTGCCAGACGTCAAAAAGGGCACGGCCGCGGACGCCGCATGCAGATTGAAACGGACAGAGCGAAGATCACAAGCGGCGTGCGGCATGCCCGGACACTCGGTTCACCGATCGCGCTCGTTGTAGAAAATAAAGACTGGACTCACTGGACAAAAATCATGGGCGCCGCACCGATTACAGAAGAAGAAGAAAGTGAAATGAAACGCCAGATTTCAAGACCGAGACCGGGACACGCAGATTTGAACGGTGCTATTAAGTATAATCACCGTGATATGAGAAATGTGTTAGAACGATCTTCCGCGCGTGAGACAACGGTTCGCGTGGCTGCCGGAGCCGTCGCTAAAAAGATTTTAGCGGAGCTTGGCATTAAAGTCGCCGGACATGTCCTTCAAATCGGCAGCGTAAAAGCAGAGAAAACCGATTACACATCCATTGAGGATCTCAAACGGGTAACGGAAGAATCACCGGTCAGATGCTACGATGAAGAAGCAGGCCGTCAAATGATGGCAGCCATTGATGAAGCGAAGGCAAACGGCGACTCGATCGGCGGAATCGTTGAAGTGATCGTCGAAGGCATGCCGGTCGGTGTCGGAAGCTATGTCCACTATGACCGTAAGCTGGACAGCAAGCTCGCTGCTGCCGTTCTGTCGATTAACGCGTTTAAAGGCGTAGAGTTCGGCATCGGTTTTGAAGCGGCCGGCAAAAACGGCAGTGAAGTTCATGATGAAATCGTATGGGATGAAGAGAAAGGCTATACACGCGCCACAAACAGGCTCGGAGGATTAGAAGGCGGTATGACGACGGGAATGCCGATTGTCGTCCGCGGCGTTATGAAACCGATCCCTACTTTGTATAAGCCGCTGAAAAGCGTCGACATTGAAACGAAAGAACCGTTTACTGCGAGCATTGAACGTTCAGACAGCTGCGCGGTTCCGGCAGCAAGCGTAGTGGCTGAAGCAGCAGTGGCCTGGGAAATCGCAAATGCCGTCGTAGAACAATTCGGGCTTGACCAGATCGACCGAATTAAAGAAAATGTTGAAAACATGAAAAAATTATCGAGGGAATTCTGATGAAAGAGCTTGAGGTTCGGACAGCTTCCTCCGCATATCCCGTGTATATCGGTGAAGGTATAAGGAAACAGGCCGCTGCCCTTTTGTCTTCACTGAACAGGCCGCTGACAAAGATCCTTCTCATCATCGATGCTGAAGTTGACCGGCTTTACGGTGATGAGATGTTCCGGTTTTTAAACGAAACATGGCCCGTGAAAAAAGTGATCGTCCCAAGCGGAGAAGAAGCGAAGTCTCTAAAAGAGTATGAACGGATTCAAACGGAAGCGATCGCTTTCCATATGGACCGCTCCTCATGTATGATCGCCTTCGGAGGCGGCGTGACGGGTGATTTGGCCGGCTTTTGCGCAGCAACTTTTATGCGCGGAATTGATTTCATTCAAATGCCGACGACACTGCTTGCCCATGACAGCGCGGTCGGCGGCAAGGTGGCCGTCAACCATAAACTCGGAAAGAACTTAATCGGCGCGTTTTATCAGCCGAAAGCGGTGATTTACGATACGGAGCTTCTGAAAACCCTGCCGGAACAAGAGCTGAGATCTGGTATGGCTGAAGTGATCAAACACGCGTTTATCGCCGATCATGCTTTTTTAGAAAAACTTCTCACATTTGACACGTTGCAAGGACTGACAAGCGCTGAGCTGAATGAAATGATTTATAAAGGAATTTCAATCAAATCGGCCGTCGTGCGTGAGGACGAAAAGGAAGAGGGGATAAGAGCTTTTCTGAATTTCGGCCATACGCTTGGCCATGCCGTTGAGGCGGAATACGGCTACGGACGGATTACACATGGAGATGCGGTCGCCCTCGGCATGCAGTTTGCCCTTTACGTGAGTGAACAGGTTGCGGGTTGCAAGATGAACAGGAAAGAACTTACACAATGGCTGATTGGGCTCGGCTATCCGGGAAGCATCAGACAAGATATTGAAACGCCGGTTCTCTCCGCCCGGATGATGAATGATAAAAAAACGCGCGGAGGCATGACACAGTTCATCGTGTTAAAGGAATTAGGCGAAGCGCGGGACTGCATGCTTTCAAAAGATGAGCTCGAAAATTTGCTGAACAAATGGCGAATGGAGGAAACAGCATGATGATACGCGGCATTCGCGGAGCAACAACGGTGGAACAAGACACCGAACAAGAAATTTTAGAAAAAACACAGCAGCTGCTTGAAAAAATCATTGAACAAAATGGATGCAAGCCGGAAGACGTTGTACAGATCCTGTTATCCGCCACGCCTGATATCCATTCCGTATTTCCGGCAAAAGCGGTCCGCCGCCTTTCCGGGTGGCAGTACGTCCCGGTGACGTGCATGCAGGAAATGGATGTTACCGGCGCTCTGCAAAAGTGTATCCGTGTCCTGATGACGGTTCAGACGGATACGCCTCAGGATGAAATCAAGCATGTCTATTTAGAAAAAGCCGTTGTGTTAAGGCCGGATTTATCATTGACAAAAAATACTGACATGTAATACGATAAACAAAGCTTAGAAATACACAAGAGTGTGTATAGAGCTGGTAAGTAAGACATTGAACAGTTGAGTTTAGAATAGGGTAGCAGAGAATGAGTTTAGCTGAGCTGAGATAAACACGTTTTTATTCTGCCCAAAAGAAGCCTTTCTTTTGGGTTTATTTCTTATACGCAAGACTCCTCTCACTCTTCATCTCATTCTCCTTACCGTAAGGAGGAGAATCATGAATTTACAATCGGATGTTTCTTTATTTTTAAAGGACAGTCTGACACACCGCACCATTCCAATCGCAGAGACTTTTACGGTCGACACGATCACACCCATTCAGATGGTTGAAAAACTGGACAGAAACATTACGTATCTTTTAGAAAGCAAGGATGAGTCGTCAAGCTGGTCGAGATACTCTTTTATCGGCCTTGATCCTTTTATCACGATTAAAGAGAGTCATAACACATTCACTGCCGCTGATCCAAATGGGCATACGCTGTTTGAAGCCGGAGAATTAAAAGCCGTGCTTGACTGGATGAATGAGAGCTTCCGCATTAAAACACCCGAGCTTGATATCCCATTTTCGGGAGGGGCGGTCGGTTATCTGAGCTATGACATGATTCCTTTGATTGAGCCTTCCGTGCCAAGCCACGCGAAAGTAACAGATTTCAAAAAATGTATGCTGTTTGTCTGCCGGAAAATCATCGCGTACGACCACGAAACGAAACAAGTGCATTTCATTCAATATGCGGAGCTTAACGGCCGGGAGACGGAGGAAGAAAAGCGGGCCGTTTTTAAAGAAAATTGCGCGGAGCTTCGTAAGCTTATCGGTATTTTGACAGAATCGAAAGATATGAAAGAGCCGTTTTTTTCTAAAGAAACGTTTGACACGCCAAGTTTTGCCGCTGTGACATCCAATTATACGAAAGAAGAGTTTATGGCCGGCGTCGATAAACTGAAAGAATATATAAAAGCCGGAGACATTTTTCAAGGGGTGCTTTCGCAAAAGTTTGACATTCCGGTATCCAGACATTCATTTGAGCTGTACAGGGTGCTCCGCATCGTCAATCCTTCACCTTATATGTACTATATCAAACTGCCTGACAGAGACATTGTCGGGAGTTCGCCTGAACGTCTGATCCGCGTGCATGACAGGCACCTGGAAATTCATCCGATTGCCGGAACGAGAAGAAGGGGCGCCGGAAAAAAAGAAGATGAACGCCTGAAAAAAGAGCTGATGAATGACGAAAAAGAAAAAGCTGAACATTACATGCTCGTCGATCTTGCGCGCAATGACATCGGCAGAGTTGCGGAGTACGGTTCCGTAGCCGTTCCGGAATTCACAAAGGTCGTTTCTTTTTCACATGTGATGCACATCATCTCTGTTGTAACCGGCCGTTTAAAACAGGGCGTCCATCCCGTTGACGCGCTGATGTCCGCATTCCCGGCAGGAACACTCACGGGCGCTCCGAAAATCCGCGCGATGCAGCTTTTAAATGAATTAGAACCGACTTCCAGAGAAACCTACGGCGGATGTATCGCTTATATCGGATTTGACGGGTCGATTGATTCGTGTATTACCATCCGCACCATGAGTGTCAAAAACGGTACGGCGTCGGTGCAGGCGGGCGCGGGAATAGTCGCCGATTCCGTCCCGGAAGCCGAATATGAAGAAAGCTGTAATAAAGCGGGGGCGCTTTTAAAAACGATTCAAATCGCAGAAGACATCTTTTCTGGCGGGGAGGAGAAGACGGATGAACAAATTTCTGCAATCGTGCGTTAATGGCCGTACGCTGAAAACCGGAGAAGCCGAAAAGCTGATGGAGATGATGATGAACGGGGACATGTCGCAGTCTGAGATCGGAGGGATTTTATCGGTATTAGCCCACCGAGGTGAAACGGCGGAGGAGCTTGCCGGATTTGTAAAAGTGATGCGGGCGCGGGCACAGACATCAGGTGGCTTGGCGGATGTCGTTGATACGTGCGGAACAGGCGGAGACGGGATTTCTACGTTTAACATATCCACGGCAGCGGCGATTACAGCTTCTGCCGCCGGAGCTAAAGTTGCCAAGCACGGAAATCGCTCCGTTTCGTCTAAAAGCGGCAGCGCGGATGTGCTGGAAAAGCTGGGGGTTTCCATTCAAGCCACACCAGACAGCGTCAAACGCAGCATTGAAATGAAACAAATGGGGTTTTTGTTTGCGCCGCTGTTTCATTCGTCAATGAAGCACGTCGCCGCCGCAAGAAAAGAGCTTGGCTTCCGAACCGTATTTAATCTGCTGGGTCCGCTCAGCAACCCGCTGCAGGTGAAGCGGCAGGTGATCGGCGTCTATTCATTTGATAAAGCGCGCCTGATGGCAAGCGCTTTGGAACAATTTGATGTCAGACACGTCATGCTTGTGTCGGCCCGTGACGGATTAGATGAACTGTCCATCTCAGCACCGACCGATATCATTGAACTGAAAAACGGTGAACGTCTGGAATATTCCGTTTCACCTGAACAATTCGGTTTTACAGAAGGTTCACTAAAGGATATTCAAGTGAGTTCATCGGAAGAAAGCGCGCTCCTCATTCAGAATATTTTTGCAAATAAAGCTCCGTCATCCGCTCTGCATATTACTGCCTTAAATGCGGGCGCGGCCATTTATACGGCAGGTCTTGCAAACGATCTGAAAGAAGGAACGAAAACCGCCTTAGAAGCGATTCAAAACGGAGATGCCAAAAGGCAGCTCGAACGTCTGAAACAGAAAGAGGAAGAAATGTATGCTTGATCAAATCATTCAGCAGAAAAAAGAAGAAATCAAATCCATCGTGCTGCCGGAAACCTGTCAAATTGAACGGAGATCCTTTAAAGAAGCGCTCCTGGACCCGAACCGTTTTATCGGGCTGATTGCCGAAGTGAAAAAAGCTTCGCCGTCTAAAGGATTGATTAAAGAGCATTTTGTTCCGGAAACGATTGCGGCGGATTATAAAGCGGCTAAAGCCGACGCCCTTTCAGTTCTCACGGATACCCGTTTTTTTCAGGGGAGAAATCAATTTCTGACAGATGTTAAACAAACCGTGTCTCTTCCCGTGCTGAGAAAAGATTTTATTATTGATTCCATTCAGGTGGAGGAATCGTTCAGGATCGGCGCCGATGCCATTTTGCTGATCGGGGAAGCGCTGGAACCTTCAGAGCTTCATGAGCTTTATCTGGAAGCCCGCGAGAAGGGCATGGACGTTCTCGTTGAAGTCCATGATGAAACTGTGCTTGAACGGATTTTACAAGTGTTTCAGCCGGACATTCTCGGCATAAACAACCGGGACTTAAAAACGTTCCGTACTTCTGTTTCGCAAACGGAAAAAATAGCGCAGCTTGTACCGGACGGCTGCCTGCTGGTCAGCGAAAGCGGCATCGGTTCTTTGGCTGACCTGCAATTCGTCAACAAGCACGGGGCGCAGGCTGTATTGGTCGGAGAATCCTTAATGAGAGAGGATTCGCAGCAAAAGGCGATCCGCGGACTGTTCGGGGAGTGATGATATGAAAAAGCCTGAGGTAAAGTACTGCGGGATACGATCGAAGCGTGATTACGAACTTGCGGCAGCTTCAGGAGCGGATTATCTGGGATTTGTTTTTGCCGCAAGCAAACGGAGAGTAACGCCGGATGAGGTCCGGAAATGGAAAGAGCAGGTCTGGACAGACAAGAAACATGTCGGAGTATTTGTAAATGAAACGATAGAAAACATCGCGCAAATCGCCTCTGATCTGGCACTTGACGCCATCCAGCTTCACGGTGATGAATCGCCTGAGGATGCCCGCCGCCTCCGTCCGCTTGTGCGCTCGGAAATATGGAAAGCGCTCCATCACGGGGAAGGGACGCTTCGTCAGATGGCTCAATTTGCACCTGCTGTCGACGGCTATGTCATTGATTCTTCAGTAAAAGGAATGAGAGGCGGCACGGGAATCGCGTTTTCATGGGCTCGTGTCCCCTTGTACCGAAATCAGGCTCAAAATGCAAGCAAGCGCTGTTTTATTGCGGGCGGCGTTAATCCTGAAACGATTACCGGCTTACTGAGATCGCGTCCGTGCGGTATAGATCTTGCCAGCGGAATTGAAAAAAACGGACAAAAGGATCAAACACTGATCCGGCTTTTAGAAGAAAGGATGAACCACTATGTATCCATATCCAAATGAAATCGGAAGATACGGCGAATTCGGCGGCAAATTTGTCCCTGAAACATTGATGCGGCCCCTTGAGGAAATCGAAACGGCTTTCAAAGAATTAAAGAATGATCTCGTTTTTCATGCCGAATATAAAAAGCTATTGTTTGATTACTCCGGAAGACCGACCGCATTAACGTTCGCAGACAGGGTGTCAGATTATTTGGGAGGGGCGAAAATCTATCTGAAAAGAGAAGATTTAAACCATACCGGCTCTCATAAAATTAACAATGCGTTAGGCCAGATTCTGCTTGCCAAAAAGATGGGCAAAACGAAAATCATCGCCGAAACCGGTGCGGGACAGCACGGTGTGGCTGCCGCGACAGCCGCCGCAAAATTCGGTTTTAAGTGTACAGTTTTTATGGGTGAAGAAGACGTTGCACGCCAGTCGCTGAACGTATTCCGGATGAAACTGCTCGGCGCGGAAGTGGTGCCGGTCACAAGCGGCAACGGCACGCTGAAAGATGCGACGAATGAGGCGATCAGGTATTGGGTCCAGCATTGTGAAGATCATTTCTACCTTATCGGTTCTGTAGTGGGGCCGCACCCGTATCCGTATATCGTTCGCGAATTTCAGAAAATCATCGGCGAGGAAGCGAAAGAACAGCTCCGCCGGGTTGAAGGAACGCTCCCGGACAAGGTTGTTGCATGTGTCGGCGGCGGAAGCAATGCGATGGGCATATTTCAGGCCTTTTTAGACGAAGATATTGAGCTGATCGGCGCCGAGGCTGCCGGAAAAGGAATTGATACGCCGCTGCATGCGGCAACGATCGCAAAAGGGACACTCGGGGTGATTCACGGTTCAATGACCTATTTAATACAAGATGAATACGGGCAGATTATCGAACCGTATTCCATTTCAGCCGGCCTTGATTACCCGGGGATCGGCCCTGAGCACGCCTATCTGCATAAAAGCGGCCGTGTAACGTACGAAAGCGTGACAGACGATGAAGCGATTGCCGCGTTACGTCTGCTTTCTGAAACAGAAGGTATTCTTCCGGCTATTGAATCTGCCCACGCCCTGGCAAAAGCGTTTGAAATGGCAAAAGACATGGATAAAGACAAAATCATTCTCGTCAGTTTATCGGGAAGAGGAGATAAAGATGTTCATACGCTGATGAATGTTTTGGAAAACGGGGTGGAGACACATGTTTAATCTGCGAGATTCCGAAAAATTATTTATCCCTTTTATTACAGCTGGCGATCCGCTTCCTGACATTTCTGTTGAGCTGGCAATATCATTGCAGAATGCAGGCGCTTCTGCCCTTGAAATCGGCGTTCCTTACACAGATCCGCTTGCGGACGGACCCGTCATACAACGGGCTTCAAAACGGGCTCTGGAAAACGGAATGAATATCGTAAAAGCAATTGAACTTGGCGGCAAAATGAAAAAAAACGGCGTTCATATTCCAATTATCCTCTTTACGTATTATAATCCTGTGTTACAATTAGAAAAAGAATACTTTTTCGCTTTACTGCGGGAAAACGACATAGACGGTCTGCTTGTACCCGACCTTCCATTAGAGGAAAGCGCCCTTTTGCAAATGACATGCAAAAAGGAGAACATCGCTTATATCTCACTGGTTGCGCCGACAAGTGAAGACCGTTTGAAAATAATTACTGAACAGGCCTGCGGCTTTGTGTATTGTGTATCCTCTTTAGGAGTGACGGGCGTACGCAGCGAATTCGATCCGTCTGTATACTCTTTCATACGTAAGGTGAAAGAATTCAGCTCTGTTCCGGTGGCGGTCGGTTTTGGCATTTCAAACCGCAAACAGGTTGACGGGATGAATGAAATATCTGACGGTGTCGTTGTCGGCAGCGCGCTTGTCAAAAAAGTTGAAGAGCTTAAAACAAAGCTTGTGAATCCCGGAACAAGAGCTGATGCGCTTCTTGAATTTGAAGAATACGCAAAGACGTTCGGACGACTGTACAGTGTAAAATGAGGTGACTGGATTTGCAGATTAAAGAACAGCTGCGGCAGCTGAAACCGTATCAGCCGGGCAAACCAATAGAAGAAGTGAAAATGGAATACGGGCTTGAGAAAGTAGTAAAACTCGCTTCTAACGAAAATCCGTTCGGCTGTTCACAGGTCGCTAAAGATGCGCTGCATCAGGAGATTGAGCAGCTTGCGCTGTATCCCGACGGTTACAGTGCCGCTTTGAGAACACGGCTCAGTGAGCATCTGCAGGTCAGTGAATCTTCGATCATTTTCGGCAACGGCTCTGATGAGCTTGTGCAGATTATCTGCCGTTCTTTATTAAATGATCAGGCAAACACGATTACCGCCGCCCCGACTTTCCCGCAATACAGACACAATGCGGTGATTGAAGGCGCTGAGGTGCGCGAGGTTCCGCTCCGCAGTGACGGCGCTCATGATTTGGACCGGATGCTGGAAGCAATTGACGGCGAGACGAAAGTCATATGGGTATGCAATCCCAATAATCCGACGGGGACATATACTTCTGAGCAAGAGCTAATTGCCTTTTTAAACAGAGTTCCCGAGCATATACTCGTTGTACTTGATGAAGCGTACTACGAGTATGTTACGGCGGAAGATTACCCAGAAAGCATTCCTCTTTTAAAGCAATATCCGAATGTTATGATCCTCCGCACCTTCTCTAAAGCGTACGGACTTGCCGCGCTGCGCGTCGGATACGGCATTGCGGACGAAGCACTGATCCGCCAGATTGAACCGGCGAGAGAGCCGTTCAATACGAGCAGAATCGGTCAGGCTTCGGCACTGGCAGCGCTTGATGACCAGACATTTATTCAGGAATGCGTCGAGAAAAATAAAGCAGGCCTTAAGCAGTATTATGATTTTGCAGAAACTCACGGATTAACTTGTTATCCTTCACAAACCAACTTTGTGCTCATTGATTTTAACCGCCCGGCGGATGAACTGTTCCAAGCCCTGTTGGAAAAAGGATATATCGTCCGCTCAGGACAGGCGCTCGGATTTCCGACAGCGTTAAGGATTACGGTCGGTACGAAAGAGCAGAATGAGGAAATTCTCACAATTTTAGCTGAAATATTATAAGAGGTGATCAGGCATCACCTCTTTGCTCTATTAAAATAGTTGAAAAAGGAAATGAGTGAAATGAAGGATACTATATTGCTTGCGGGGATCGGGCTGATCGGCGGATCGATCGCATTGGCCATCAAAAAGGAGCATCCGCATAAACGGATTATCGGTGTGGATATTTCGGAAGAACAGCTCACTGCCGCGCTGAAGCTCGGAATTATTGACGAGCGGGCCGGCTCATTTACGGAAGGTGTGCAGCAAGCGTCTGTTGTCATTATCGCCACGCCTGTCGCCCAAACGCTGAAAATGCTCGATGTGCTGGCCGCATCAGACATCACCCATGAACTCCTGATTACGGATGTGGGCAGCACGAAACAGAAAGTCGTCAGCTACGCCGACAAAGTGCTTCCGGCTCACTATCAATTTGTCGGCGGTCATCCGATGGCGGGATCTCATAAATCCGGGGCCGCTGCAGCGAAAGAATTTTTATTCGAAAATGCGTTTTATATTTTAACACCCGGAAAATCAACTTCTAAAGAGTCAGTAACGCATCTGAAGGAACTTTTGAAAGCGGCAAACGCCCACTTTGTGGAGATGACCCCCGAGGAGCATGACGGCGTAACGAGCGTCATCAGCCATTTCCCTCATATCGTTGCTGCAAGCCTCGTACATCAGGCTCATCATGCTGAAGAAGATTATCCGTTTTTGAAACGTTTCGCAGCCGGCGGTTTTCGGGACATCACCAGGATCGCCTCAAGCAGCCCGGCGATGTGGAGGGACATACTTCTTCATAACAAAGATAAACTGCTTGACCGCTTCAAAGAATGGAAACGGGAGATTGACACGATCGAATCTTATGTAGAAAATGAAGATGCGGACAGCCTGTTCGGATATTTTAAAAAAGCGAAAGATTATCGCGACGGTCTGCCGCTCCGTCAAAAAGGAGCGATCCCGTCCTTTTATGATCTTTATGTCGATGTTCCCGATCATCCGGGGGTCATTTCGGAAATTACGGCGATATTGGCAGAAGAAAAAATCAGTATCACCAACATCCGCATTATCGAAACAAGAGAAGATATTAACGGAATTCTCAGAATCAGTTTCCAGACTGATGATGACCGGAAGCGTGCGGAAACCTGCATTCAATCCCGCGCCAAATATGACACATTTTACGCTGACTGAGGTGGAAAACATTGAAAAGAGAAAAAGTGACGTCTTTAAACGGTGAAATTCATATTCCGGGGGATAAATCCATCTCCCACCGTTCTGTTATGTTCGGAGCGCTTGCGGAAGGAACCACAACGGTAAAAAACTTTTTGCCCGGAGCCGATTGTCTGAGCACCATTGCCTGCTTCAGAAAAATGGGTGTCTCCATTGAACAAAACGGAAGTGATGTAACGATATACGGGAAGGGCATTGACGCACTTTGTGAGCCTGACAGCCTTCTTGATGTCGGAAATTCCGGCACGACCATCCGCCTGATGCTCGGCATTTTAGCCGGACGCCCATTTCACAGTACGGTAGCGGGCGACGAAAGTATTGCAAAGCGCCCGATGAAGAGGGTGACGGAGCCTTTAAAACAGATGGGAGCCGCGATTGACGGAAGAGCGGACGGAGGATTTACGCCTTTATCCGTAAGAGGCGGACAATTGAAAGGCATTGATTACGTCTCCCCTGTTGCAAGCGCGCAGATCAAATCCGCCGTGCTGCTTGCCGGATTGCAGGCTGAAGGGACGACGACCGTCACTGAGCCTCATAAATCAAGAGACCATACGGAACGGATGCTGAACGCTTTTGGCGCCGAGCTTGCGGAAACGGAGACGAGCGCCTCCGTAACGGGCGGTCAGAAGCTTCGGGGGGCTGATATTTTCGTGCCCGGCGATATTTCTTCAGCAGCCTTTTTCCTCGCGGCAGGCGCTGTCGTTCCCGGAAGCCGGATTGTGCTGAAAAACGTCGGCTTGAACCCGACACGCACGGGAATGATTGATGTCTTAAAGCAAATGGGAGCTTCACTTGAAGTGATTCCTTCAGAAGCGGACAGCGCAGAGCCTTACGGAGACCTGGTTATTGAAACCTCAGCTCTGAAAGCGGCAGAAATCGGCGGAGAAATCATTCCCCGTTTAATTGACGAGATCCCGATTATCGCCCTTTTGGCAACGCAGGCTGAAGGCACAACTGTCATTAAAGACGCTGCGGAGCTGAAGGTGAAGGAAACGAACCGGATCGATACCGTCGTATCAGAGCTCCGGAAAATCGGCGCAGACATTGAACCGACTGAAGACGGCATGAAAATACACGGCAAAAAAACGCTTGCGGGCGGAGCCGATGTGTCAAGCCACGGCGACCACCGCATCGGCATGATGCTCGGTATCGCTTCATGCCTGACAGAAGAGCCGATTGACATCCGTGATACTGAGGCAATCCATGTCTCATATCCGACATTTTTTGAGCATTTAGATCAATTAGCCAAAAAAGCCTGAAGAGATTGGGACTGACCCCCGTTTTTGAGACAGGGATCAAAACACCTTTAAGCAGCCAGCTGTCGGTATGTGACCGGCGGCTGGTTGTTTAGTTTCGTTTGAATACGAATGTTGTTATAATAGTGTATATAGGTTTCGACAGTTTGTTCTACGATGGTCGTCGTAGTGCTTTCCAACCTGTCGAGGTAGAACGTTTCAGACTTTAGTGAGGAATGAAACGATTCGATGGAGGCATTATCAGCGGGCGTCCCTTTGCGGGACATGCTCATGGTAATGCCTTTTGTTTTAACAGCTTTCTGATACTCATAAGATGTATAAACAGAACCTTGGTCACTATGTAACACACAGTTCTCTGGCAGTGCGGGCAGCTGATCAAGTGTGTGTAAGACAAAGTCTGTGTCCTGTCTATCGCCAATCGTAAAAGCAATCACTTCTCCATTGTATAAATCTAATATACTGGAAAGATACAATTGTTTCTGCCCATAAGGCAAATATGTGATATCCGTTACTAGCTTTTCCAGAGGGCGATCAGACTGAAAGTTCCGATCCAATATATTCTCGGCCACGGCATATGGCTGCCCATTCTTCTTACGCTTTTTCACCTTAACCCGGCATTGCCACTGATTCTTCTGCATAATGCGCTGAACCGTTTTATGATTCATACGCATTCCCTTTTTTAATATGGCTGTGATTTTCCGATAGCCATATCGATACTTGTGTTCTCGGCACAACGTGCCGATTTGTTTTTCTAAATGGTATTTAGGGTTATCTTTCATCAGATTCTTCTTCCAACGATAATAAGATGCTCGTGAGATACCTAAATGAATACAGATATCCTGTATGGTCATTGTGCTGCGCAATGCTTCTACAAGCTCGACTGGCGTTTCGCTATCAGCTTCCTTTCCAATTCGTTGTACTTTTTTAACACTTCATTCTGTTGTCTCAGATAACGATTTTCTGCCTGCAGTTTCTCTAATTCGGAAGAATACTCTGGACCTTTTCCATAAGAATATTGCTTTCCGACAGGTTGTTCGAATCGATGTGTGTCCCCAGCTTTATACCACCTGACCCATGTCTGCACCTGCGTCTTATTCTTTATATTCAATTCCTGCATGATCTCCTTCACAGGCACGCCCGCCAATCTCATTTCTACAGCCTACTGTTTGACTTCAACCGGATAACTCACTCTTGCCCTCATAGAAAAACACCTCCAAGTCTAATTTCGGATAACAACGATCCGTTTTCAAACTTGAAGGTGTTTTTATTTGTCTCATCTTATGGGGTCAGTCCCTTTCGGCGGGCTTTTTTCTTCATGTGTCATAAAACCTTGGGCTTTGACATAGCTTGTCTTAAACAGAAAAATAAAAGAAAGGGGGAATGCGTTTTCGTTACAGAAACAGCCGGAACAAATTGCGCTGTTTGCGTATAAAGATGCCGTCCCCTTTTTTGCCGTTTTCCTCTTAAGCATTTTCTGATAAACTATAATGCCGGGTGAAGCATCTTATTTGCGGGCAGGCCCTGTCTGAATTATGATAAGAATAACCCGAATAAAAACCCTTTTCATTGGTTGATGAGGTATAGGAAAAGAAAGGACCGGTCTGATTTGAATACATTGATCCAAGAAGCCATAAAATTAGTTGAAGCAGGTGAAACCGAAAAGGGACTAAAAGCGCTTTCGATAGCTGAAACGCAGCTTCATGACGAAGACAAAGCCATTGCAGCCCAGCTCTACTATGAATGGGGAAACGCCGAAAAAGCGTTAGCGCTGATCAGTGATCTGCATGACCTTTATCCGGATGAGTCTGAGCTGACGAATTTTTACGCCGAATTGTTAATAGATATTGATGAAGAAGAAAAAGCTCTAGAGGTGCTGGAGACGATTTCTCCGGAAGACCCGTCTTACGCGGAAAGCCTTCTTTTAATGGCTGATCTGTATCAGATGCAGGGCTTATTTGAAGTAAGTGAGCAAAAGCTGTTACAGGCGAAAGCGATGTTACAAGATGAACCTGTTATTGATTTCGCTCTGGGGGAATTATACTTCACTCAGGGATCATACGCAAAAGCCGTTCCTTACTATGAAGAGACGGCAAAAGAACGGCACGAAATCGGCGGCGTAAATGTTCATCAGAGGCTGGCTGAGTCATTGAGCGCGGCGGGTGAATTTGAGGAAGCGATTTCATGGTATGAAAAAGCGGCGGCAGAACATACAGAACCGAATACGATTTTCGGGTACGGGTTCACAGCCTATCAGGCGGGAATGGTCAAAACAGCCATCAAGCAGCTGTCTGATTTAAAAGGGCTTGATCCTTCCTATTCATCGCTTTATATGCCGCTTGCAAAAAGCTACGAGGCAGAAGGCATGTATGAAGATGCATTAAAAACCGCTAAAGAAGGTATTACTTACGATGAATACAATAAAGAGCTTTTTCTCTATGCGGCGAAAATGGCGTTAAAGCTCGGCAACGCAGAAGAAGGCAAAAAGCTTCTTCAGGAAGCGCTGGCGCTCGATCCGGGTTACGTGGAAGCGCTCCATACGCTTTTAGCCGTCTATCATAAAGAAGAAAGCTTTGAAGAGATTATTGATCTGATTCAGGAAGTCCGCGGCTACGGAGAAGAAGATCCGAAATACAATTGGTATTTGGCGGGTGCTTATACAGGCCTTGAGCAATACGCTAAAGCGAAAAAAAGCTTCGAAGCTGCGTATCTCCATTATCAGGATGATCGGGATTTCTTATATGAATACGCTCACTTCTTATTGGAAGAGGGTCTCCAGAAAGAAGCGCTGCCGCTTTTAAAACAAGTGCTTTCAATGGATGGAACAAACGAAGAGCTTGAAGAAACAATCTTACGGATAGAGGATGAATTTTTAAGATAAGCAGGATTTTGGACCATGCTTGCTGAATGTATAAGTGATGTCAGATTATACGATCGATAGAGGAGGGAATTACATGCAGACCCCTGTTTCTGTCAATGAAAAAAAGGATTTTATCCGTTGGTTTTTAAATCATTATCAGCTTAAACGCCGGGAGTGCGTCTGGATTTTAAATTATTTAATGAGTCATGATTCATTAATGGAAAAAGTCCATTTTGTAGAACAAGCCGAATTTTGCCCGCGAGGCATTATCATGTCTACTCATTGCGTTGATGAGGTGCCGTTTAGGTTTTACAAAGAAAATGTCATGACTACGGACGCGGAAAAATCTTTTCACGACATCCGGTTAAATAAACAGCAGGATTTATTTATCCAGCTGAATTTCCGTTCGGCCTACAGCTCACCGGAATATGCCGCTGTTCTTGAATCAAATCCGCATCTGCCGAAAGACCTGTTTGAAAATAAACAGGATCAGGGGATGGCCGAAAAAATATTAGAACACGCCATTTCCACTTTCCAGCGGGAAAAGCTGCTTAAAGATATCGACGAGGCGCTGGACCGCCACGACAAAGAAACATTTGAAAAGCTTTCCCGCCAATTGAATCAGCTCACATAAATGACAGCCTTGCAGAATATGCAAGGCTTGTTGCGTAAAGAGGAGGAACGAGACATGAGATGGAGGGCCGCTGATGCCGATGCCTATTTACAATCTGCGGATTACATTGATACCGCTGTCATTCCGTTAATTTCCATAACATCTTCAGGAGGCTTAAAAGAGGCCGTTGAACAAGGGGAAAGCACCCAATTGCTTTCTGAAGAGCTTGAGCGCCAATTGAAGGGACGGGTATATTTATTCCCCTCTTATACATATGTTGATATAGACCAATCACAAATTGCCCTGCTTCAAAAACTCAAAGACGAAGTGATGACCAACTTTCGGCACGTCTTGTTCCTGACGGCAGACGAAAAATGGAAGGATTCTGAAATAGGGTCTGATGTCATATACATACCTGCCGTTCCGTTTGAACATATGAAAGACTCTTTAAAGAGAAAAATAGCGGATGACAAGTGCGGAGAAATTTTGAACGTTTTGTTACAGAAGTGGAACAATTCTTAAAAACACCAGGCATCCCGCAAAACACCCGTTTTGCCTCTGTTGACCTTGCTGAAAGATTCATATATTATGAGGGTGTCAAATCTCAGAATTATTTTCTATTTTAGTTAATTTTTGGTCAATCTTTAGGGGGGGGAAGAGATGGGCGGAAAACAAGATATATCAAGAAGACAATTTTTAAACTATGCGCTCACCGGCGTGGGGGGATTTATGGCCGCCAGTGCGCTTATGCCCATGGTCCGTTTTGCGCTGGACCCGGTATTAAAACCGACGGGAGATCAAAAAATGGTGCAGGTTGTCAGTGTGGATGAGCTGACGAAGGAGCCGAAGCGGTTTGACTTTAAAATTCATCAAGTCGACGCCTGGTACGAATCGGAAGAATCCAGGTCAGCCTGGGTTTACAAGCATGGGGATGAAATTATAGCGCTTTCTCCGATCTGTAAGCATTTGGGCTGCACTGTAAACTGGAACAATGATCCTAAAAATCCGAACAAGTTCTTTTGTCCCTGCCATTACGGGCTGTATGAAAAAGACGGCACGAACGTTCCGGGCACGCCGCCGCTCGCGCCTCTTGACCGTTATGAGCAAAAAGTAAAGGACGGCTTTTTGTATCTTGGAAAAGCAAAGCCTAGGGGGGAAGGGTGACATGCTGAACAAAATTTATGACTGGGTGGATGAACGTCTCGATATTACGCCGATGTGGCGGGATATCGCCGACCATGAAGTGCCGGAACATGTAAATCCCGCTCACCATTTCTCGGCTTTTGTCTATTGTTTCGGCGGTTTGACGTTTTTTGTAACCGTTATCCAAGTGTTGTCCGGGATGTTTTTAACGATGTATTATGTGCCGGATATAAAAAACGCGTGGGAATCTGTGTATTATTTGCAGAATGAAGTCGCTTTCGGGCAGATTGTAAGGGGTATGCACCATTGGGGTGCAAGTTTAGTCATTGTGATGATGTTTTTACATACGCTGCGGGTTTTCTTTCAGGGAGCTTATAAAAAGCCTCGGGAATTGAACTGGATCGTCGGTGTTCTGATCTTTTTTGTGATGCTCGGTCTCGGTTTTACAGGGTATCTGCTTCCATGGGATATGAAGGCGCTGTTTGCGACAAAGGTAGGTCTTCAGATTGCGGAGGCGACGCCATTGATCGGAGCGCAGGTGAAAACTCTTCTTGCCGGCCACCACGATATTGTCGGCGCCCAAACGCTGACGAGATTTTTTGCGATTCACGTATTTTTTCTCCCTGCCGCTTTGTTTGCGCTCATGGGCGCCCACTTTGTCATGATCCGCAAGCAGGGAATTTCAGGACCGCTTTAATACAAATCTGATATAAAAGGGAGGGGATGACATGCACCGGGGGAAAGGAATGAAGTTTGTAGGAGATTCAAGGATACCGGCTGAAAAAAAACCGAATATACCGAAAGACTATTCAGAGTATCCTGGAAAGACAGAGGCGTTTTGGCCGAACTTCCTGCTGAAAGAATGGATGGTCGGGGCCGTTTTCCTCGTCGGATTTCTCGTTTTAACGATTGTGCACGAGCCGCCTTTGGAACGGGTGGCGGACCCGACGGATACAGGGTATATTCCGCTGCCGGATTGGTATTTTCTATTTTTATACCAGCTATTAAAATATGAATATGCCGCAGGGAGCTACACCGTTATCGGCGCGATGATTATACCGGGTCTTGCCTTCGGGTCGCTGCTTTTGGCGCCGTTTCTCGACAGGGGGTCTGAAAGAAGGCCGTGGAAGCGTCCGGTTGCGGTCGGCATGATGCTTTTGGCGCTTTGCGCTACGGTCTTTTTAACGTGGCAGTCAGTCGCGACGCATGACTGGGCGAAGGCGGAGGAGCAAGGGAAAATCAAAAAAGAAGCCGCCATTGATACTGAATCAGACGGTTATAAGGTATTTAAAGAACAAGGCTGTATTTCCTGTCACGGGGATAATCTTCAAGGCGGGAGCGCCGGTCCGTCCCTGGTCGATAACGGGCTGAGCCCGGAAGAAATTAAAAAAATCGCCGTTAAAGGGAAAGGGCAGATGCCAGCCGGTATTTTTAAAGGGAATGACAAACAGCTTGATCAGCTGGCGAAGTTCATTTCTGAAACGACAGCGAAATAACGTATTGTGAAGTAGACAATAGCAGGATATACTTTTATGAAAAGAGCTGACCGGATGTCAGCTTTTTTTGCATGATACATACTTTTTACGGACTGAGAGTTGATGGTATGAGGTGGATTTCTTATCTTTTAGGGTTGCGCGGCATGCTTCTGCTTGTTCTTGCCGTTAATTTTATCGGTACGGTGTACGGCTATTATTGGTATGTGCCTCAGCTTGCGGACACGCCGTTCCGATTTCTGATATTTGTGCCTGACAGCCCGACGGCGACGTTTTTCTTCCTGTTCGTGCTTCTGGCATTTCTCATGGGAAGAAACGCGCCGCTGTTTGAAGCGCTGGCTCTTGTAACCCTTGTAAAATACGGGCTGTGGGCGGTCGGAATGAATGTCTTTGTGCTGGTCAAAATGGGGCAGATGCCTTGGGAAGGGTACATGCTGATTGCTTCACATTTTGCCATGGCCGTTCAAGGCGTTTTATACAGCCCGTATTTTCGGTTCCGGTTATGGCATCTTGCCGTTGCCGCTGTTTGGACGCTTCATAATGATGTCATTGATTATCTTTTCGGCATGATGCCTCGCTACTCAATGCTCAATGACTATATGCAAGTGATCGGCTATGCTACATTCTGGCTGAGCATATTTTCACTCGGCCTTGCATACTATTTGGTGATTTCTAAAAGACGGATAAAGCTTGACTTACACTGATAGAATCTTGGTCTAACCTTGTCCCGCTCCTCATATTCTGTAAAGAGAAGGAGTGGGAGGGACCTCTATGAAACGAAAGCTGACGATCTGTCTTTTACTTGCTCTTATGTGTTTCATCACAACTGCCAAAGCTGAAGATGAGGGCGGTCTCAAGGAACTGAACGACCTTTCGGATACCGTTTTCCAAATGACGCGGCATTCGCAGTATGATGAGGCTCTGCAAGTGCTTGGCTACTTTAAGAAAAAAATGACACACGTAAACTCACTGAGCGGCGCCGAAGTCAGGCAGGTTACTCTGGGTTTCAATGATTTAGTGCGCGTTCTGAAACAGGCAGACGCCTCAGATACCGAAAAAATCCGGGCAGCCGCCCAGTTCAGGTTGGTAATGGATGCGATGGAAGACCACTCCGATCCGCTGTGGGGTTCGCTTGAAAGACCGATTATGGCGACATTCAGCGCCTTAAAAGAAGATGTCAGCGGAAACGGAAGTGAAAATTTCAATGAAAAGTGGAATGAATTTATATCATTATATGATTTAATTTATCCCAGCCTGACAATGGATGTGTCGGCCGGCCAGCTTGATACGGTGGCGAAACATATCGAGGTGATTGAGCAGGACGGGTTTCAGCAGATGACAAAAGGAACAAAGCTTGAGCGTCTGACGCTCCTGCAGCAGGATTTAAAGCGGGTTTTTGACAAGGTGGAGCGGGATGACGCTGACCCTTCGCTGCTCTGGGTCATTCTGACAACAGGCGGTATCATTATTACTGCGCTGACATATGTCGGCTACCGAAAATACAGAGCGGAAAAAAAGAAAGAGAAAAAGCGTGAGTATCCTAAGTCTAAATAAACACAAATTGCTGTAAAGGAGCTAAGGCAGTGAAAAAACTCATCCAGCAATTGGCTTCAAAACACCTCCCGCAGCCGATCAGAGGCAGAAAAGGGGCGACTGACGAAGGACCGCGAAACCTCGCGCGTGACTTCCAGAATCCTGACATGCTCGTTCCGCCTTCAACGGATGCAGGAACGGTTCAAAACTTGAAATTCTCATTTTCTGATACGCATATGAGGCTTGAAGACGGCGGATGGTCCAGAGAGGTGACGGTCAGGGAACTGCCGGTATCCAAAAACATCGCGGCGGTGAACATGAGACTGAAGCCGGGAGCTGTGCGGGAGCTTCATTGGCATAAAGAAGCCGAATGGGGATATGTGATTAACGGAGGAGTCCGTTTAACTGCGGTCGATCAAAATGGAAGGAATTTTATTGACAACGTAAGTGAAGGGGATCTGTGGTATTTTCCTTCCGGCATTCCTCATTCCATTCAAGGATTAGAGCAGGGCAGTGAGTTTTTGCTCGTCTTTGATGACGGCTCTTTTTCAGAAAACAGCACCTTTTCAGTAACGGACTGGTTTGCCCATACCCCGCGCAGCGTGCTGGAGGCGAACTTCGGTGTTCCTGGATATGATTTGGCTTACATCCATAAAAAAGAGCGTTACATGTTCCAGCTGGAACCGCCTCCCCCGATTGAGCGGGCAGCAGTTTCTTCCCCGGAAGGCACCGTTTTGGAGCCGTTCAGCTACAAGCTTTCCCGGCAGGAGCCCCTTGTTACCAGCGGGGGAAGAGTAAAGATTGTCGATTCAAAAACGTTTAAGGTGTCAAAAACGATTGCCGCAGCTCTCGTGGAAGTCGAACCCGGAGGCATGAGAGAATTGCATTGGCATCCGAATACGGACGAGTGGCAGTATTATCTTTCAGGAGAAGCGAAAATGACGGTGTTTGCGGCGGAGGGAAGAGCGCGGACATTTAACTATCAAGCAGGTGACGTAGGATATGTTCCTTTTGCAATGGGACATTATGTTCAGAATACCGGTGACACCGTACTTCGCTTTCTGGAAATTTTCAAAAGCGACCGTTTCGAAGACGTCTCCTTAAACCAATGGCTGGCACTGACGCCGCAGCGCTTCGTCGAACAGACGCTCAATGTCAGTCCGGCATTCGCCCGCCGATTAAAAAAGAAAAAATCACCGGTTGTCAAATGGAAACACGAACGGTAAAGGCGGCAAAAGCCGCCTTTTTATTATCGTCTGATCGGATTTTTATTTTCATCAAGCGTAAATCCTTCGCCGAGCACATCATGAACGTCGCTTACTGCAACAAAGGCGTGCGGGTCAACGGAAGTGATGACGCTTTTCAAAAGCACAATTTCGTTTTTCGGAACGACGCAGTAAAGAACGTCCCTGTCTTCTTTTGTATATGATCCCTGTCCTTTTAAAACAGTGACGCCGCGCTCCATCTCTTCAATGATTTTTTGCTGGATCAAATCGTTTTTCGAAGAAATAATCGTTGCCCCTTTTGCGGCATAGCCGCCTTCCTGTATAAAATCAATCAATCTCGCAGCGACAAAAACGGCTACAAGCGTGTACATCGCTTCCTTGTAAGAAAGATACGTAAACAAAGAAAGCAAAATGACACAGGCGTCAAAGGCAAACATCGTCCGGCCCATCGGGATTCCGAAAAATTTGTTGATCAGCCTGGCGATGATATCGACCCCGCCCGTCGTGCCGCCGTATTTAAAAATAATGCCGAGACCCGCGCCGATAAATACACCGGCGAATAAGGCGGCCAGCGCTAAATCATGCGACAGCGGCATATGAATTTCGTAACGCTGAAAAACACTCAGAAAAACAGAAAGAGAGACGGTGCCGATCAGGGTATAGACAAACATCGTCCGGCCGAGCATACGCCAGCCGATGAAAAAGATAGGAATGTTCAATACCAGGTTGGAAATAGAAGGGCTGATGTGGAATAACGCATATAAAAGCAGCGTAATGCCGGTAAATCCGCCTTCCGCCAAATTGTTCTGCATATTAAAGTGAACCAGTCCGAATGAAAAAACAGCGGCGCCGATTAAAATAAAGCAAATGTTTTTGATTCTGATTTCTCCAAGCATTGCATCAAACCCCTTTTCCTTCCATAGGATTGCGTAAATATTATAGTGGATACAAAAGAAAACAGCAAACTGCCGTTTTTAACATTTGTCAAATGTACTTGAATTAGCTAACATGGAAGAGATGACAGGAGGTATTCGCACAGTGAGTGACAAAACGATGAAAGACTTACAAGCTGAGGTCGATGAATATATCGGCCAATTCAAAGAAGGCTATTTCAGCCCGCTTGCCATGATGGCCCGTCTCACGGAAGAACTGGGCGAACTTGCAAGAGAAGTCAACCATTATTATGGGGAAAAGCCGAAGAAAACGACGGAAAATGAGAAAAGCATGGAAGAGGAAATGGGCGATGTGCTGTTCGTCCTGATCTGCCTCGCCAACTCCCTTGATATTTCATTGGAGGAAGCTCATAACCGCGTCATGCATAAATTTAATACACGTGATAAAGACCGCTGGACTAGAAAAGAAGAAGGAAAGTAGGAGAAACCATGTCAAATGAAACCATTAAAGTCGTCATTGCCGGACCGAGAGGCAGAATGGGCCAGGAGGCCGTAAAACTTGCCGTCCGCACGCCTCATTTTGAGCTTGTCGGCGCCATTGATCATACATACGATCAGCAAACATTGCGGGAAGTGATGTCAGCTGATTCAGACGCTCTTATTTATACGGATATCCGCGCATGTTTTCAAGAAACAAAACCGGATGTGCTGATCGATTTGACAACGCCTGAAATCGGCAAAAAACATACGAAAGCCGCTCTTGAACACGGCGTCCGCCCCGTTGTGGGAACGACCGGATTTTCTGAAGCGGATTTAGAGGAGCTTCAAGCCTTGACTGAAGAAAAAGGAATCGGCGCCATCATCGCTCCGAACTTTGCATTGGGCGCGGTGCTGATGATGAAGTTCTCACAAATGGCCGCCAACTATTTTGAAGATGTAGAAATCATTGAGCTTCATCATGATCAAAAGCTGGATGCCCCGAGCGGAACGGCGCTGAAAACAGCGGAAATGATCTCAAGCGTCCGTACAGAAAAGCAGCAGGGCCATCCTGATGAAAAAGAAATTCTGCCGGGCGCCCGCGGTGCTGAATTAAACGGCATCCGCCTTCACAGCGTGCGTCTGCCGGGCCTTATCGCCCACCAGGAAGTCATGTTCGGCATGGACGGCCAGACGCTGAAACTGCGCCATGACTCCTATAACCGGGCTTCCTTTATGTCAGGAGTGAAGCTGTCAGTGGAGCAAGTGATGAAAATCGACCAGCTTGTATACGGACTCGAAAATATTATCGACTGAATCGGCAAGGGGGAGAACATCAAATGAAAATCGCTTTGATTGCTCACGATAAAAAAAAGCAGGATATGGTTCAGTTTACGACCGCATATAAAGATATACTGAGCCATCATGAGTTATACGCGACAGGTACGACAGGCCTGAAAATCCAGGAAGCGACCGGATTGTCTGTTGAACGTTTTCAATCCGGCCCGCTCGGCGGGGATCAGCAAATCGGCGCATTGATTGCGGCAAATGCCCTGGATCTCGTCATTTTTCTGCGCGATCCGTTAACTGCGCAGCCTCATGAACCGGATGTCTCGGCGCTGATCCGGCTGTGTGACGTATACGCGATCCCGCTCGCCACAAATATGGGGACAGCGGAAATCCTCGTCCGGACGCTGGACGGCGGGGCATTTGATTTCCGCAATCTTGTGCGCGGAGGAGAGCCGAATGTCTGAACACGTTGATATTCTGGCGTTCGGCGCCCATAGTGATGATGTCGAGATCGGTATGGGCGGCACGATCGCAAAATTTACGGCTCAAGGAAAAACCGCGGTGATATGCGATTTGACCGAGGCCGAACTATCATCCAACGGAACGGTAGGGATAAGAAAAGAAGAAGCGGCAAAGGCGGCCCGAATTCTCGGCGTAAAAGAGAGAATCCAGCTTACGCTTCCCGACCGCGGGCTTTTGAAAAGTGAGGACGGCATCCGCCGGATTGTCAGTGTCATCAGAGCCTGCCGGCCGAAAACCGTTTTCATGCCTTATCCGAAAGACCGCCATCCTGACCACGGCAATGCGGCGGCTTTGGTCGAAGAAGCGGTGTTCTCGGCGGGAATTCATAAATACAGAGATCACCAGGAACTGCCGGCTCATAAGGCTCAGCGCGTATACTATTATATGATCAACGGGTTTCACCGTCCGGACTTTGTAATCGACATAACGGAAACCATCGATCTGAAAAAAGAAAGCCTGCACGCCTATCAAAGCCAGTTTATTCCTACGGCGCAGTCAGTGAACACACCGCTGACCAACGGTTATATCGAAATGGTGGAAGCGCGGGAAAAACTGTATGGCAAAGAAGCCGGGACGGGGTATGCCGAAGGCTTCTTTTCAAAACAGCTTCCCGTTTTGAATGATGATGTTTTTGGGGGCGGACAATGAGACCATTAAAAATAGGGATTACATGCTACCCGAGTGTCGGAGGCTCGGGTATTATTGCGACGGAACTCGGCAAGCTGCTTGCGGAAAAAGGGCACCAGGTTCATTTCATCACATCAAGCATCCCGTTCAGATTAAATACATATCATCCGAATATTCATTTTCATGAGGTGGAAGTCAACCAATACGCGGTATTTAAATATCCGCCTTATGATCTTACGCTGGCGAGCAAAATCGCCGAGGTTGCCGCGCGGGAAAATCTTGATATCATTCACGCGCATTATGCGCTGCCGCATGCGGTATGCGCTTATCTTGCCAAACAGATGCTCAAGCGCGACATCGGCATCGTGACGACGCTTCACGGTACGGACATCACCGTTTTAGGATATGATCCGTCATTAAAAGATTTAATCCGTTTTGCCATCGAAGCGTCCGACAGAGTGACGGCGGTATCAACCGCGCTTGCCGGAGAAACATATGACTTAATCAAGCCGGATAAAAAAATTGAGACCATCTACAACTTTATTGATGAACGTGTTTATCTTAAGAAAAATACAGAGAGTATAAAAGAGAAACATGGCATTTTGCCGGATGAAAAAGTCGTCATCCATGTCTCGAACTTCAGAAAGGTAAAACGTGTTAAAGATGTCATCCGCGTTTTCCGTAATATCGCAGCCAAAACAAAGGCGAAGCTCCTGCTTGTCGGCGACGGACCGGAAAAGTGCGTCGCTTGGCAGCTAGTCGAAAAATACGGCCTGCAGGATCAAGTGCTGCTCCTCGGAAATCAGGACAGGGTGGAAGAGCTGTATTCCATCAGTGACCTTAAGCTCCTTCTTTCTGAAAAAGAAAGTTTCGGACTCGTACTTCTGGAGGCGATGGCCTGCGGCGTGCCGTGCATCGGAACAAATATCGGCGGAATCCCGGAAGTGATTAAAGATCAATTAAGCGGTTTTCTGGTGGAAGTCGGCGATATTCAGACGGCATCTGAAAAGGCGCTTGCCGTTTTAGAAGATAAACAGCTCAGCAAACGATTGACTGATCATGCGCTGAAAATGGTGGAGACCGCCTTTTCTTCGCAAAGAATCGTCAGTCAGTATGAACGGATTTATGACGAATTGGCAGGACCGGAGTGATCTTATGGAACAGGAATTTGTCAAAGCCCTCCCCATCCTTCATCACCTGATGAAGGCGGGCCATCAGGCGTACTTTGTCGGGGGAGCCGTCAGAGACAGCTATATGAAACGAAAAATAGGTGATGTGGACATCGCAACCAGCGCTTCGCCGAATGAGGTGGAGCGTCTCTTTAAGCGGACTGTCGATGTAGGAAAAGAGCACGGCACCGTCATCGTCCTGTGGGAAGATGAAACCTATGAAGTCACCACTTTTCGTGCCGAATCAGAATATAAGGACTACCGGCGCCCTGAAGCTGTGCGGTTCATTACTTCTTTATCAGAAGACTTAAAGCGGAGAGACTTAACGATTAATGCGATGGCGATGTCTGCCGAAGGAGAGCTGCTTGATTATTTCGGAGGCGCACATGATATCGGACAAAAGCTGATCCGTACGGTGGGTAATCCTGAAGACCGTTTTCGGGAAGACGCTCTGCGGATGATGAGAGCCGTCCGCTTTATGAGTCAGCTCGGCTTTCTGTTAGAAAAAGAAACAAGAGAGGCCGTCATAAAAGACAGGGAGCTTTTGGCACATGTATCAGTAGAACGAAAGACCGTCGAGTTTGAAAAGCTGCTGCAGGGCGCTTTCTCACAGGAAGCAATTCAAACGATGGTGCAGACAGGTCTGATACAAGAGCTGCCCGGCCTTTCCGGTTATGAGCAGCAAATGCTGGAAGCAAGCGGATTTCCCTTTTCTTCTTTAGATGCACGCGAAGAACGCTGGGCAGCGCTGTTATTGTTTCTCGGTCTTTGTCCGAAAAGCGCCGAGGCGTTTTTAAAACAATGGAAACTGCCGGGAAAAGTCATAAAAAAAGCGGTGCAGATCATAAGCGTTTATCCGGCGCAGCTGGAAGCGGAAGCGATGTACCGGGCGGGAGAGGCGCTGTTTTCAGCCGTTAAAATCGGGATGCTGAAAAAGCATAAGACGATTGATGAACAAAAGCTGAAAGAGGTTCAGAGCCTGTATGAGCAGCTGCCGATCAAAAGCCTTCGAGACCTCGACATTTCAGGCGCTGATCTGATGGAGCTCAGAAACCGCCGCGCGGGTAAATGGGTGGCCGAAGAACTTCGCCGGATCGAAGAAGCGGTATTGGCAGGGAAGCTCCCTAACCGAAAACATGACATAAAGGAGTGGCTCGCATCATGGGATCAACATTAAGAACCCGATTAATTGATTTATTTTCTGAAGCGGGTGACGGCTTTATCTCCGGGCAGAAAATAAGTGACGCGCTCGGCTGCTCGAGAACCGCCGTTTGGAAACATATAGAGGAGCTCCGCAAAGAGGGCTATGAGGTTGAGGCGGTCAGGCGAAAAGGGTACAGGCTCATTAAAAAACCGGGGAAACTCAGTGAGTCCGAAATCCGTTTCGGGCTGAAAACAGAGGTTTTGGGCAAACAGCTTCATTACCGGGACGTCCTGCCGTCCACCCAAAAAACCGCTCATGAACTTGCCAATGACGGCGCGCCGGAAGGGACACTCGTAGTCGCCGATAAACAAACGGCAGGCAGAGGAAGAATGGCCAGAGTATGGCATTCACAGGAGGGAAACGGGATTTGGATGAGCCTCATTCTGAGACCCGACGTTCCTTTGCAAAAAACGCCGCAGCTCACCCTGTTATCTGCCGTTGCGGTCGTACAGGCCATCGAGGCTTTTACAGGTGTACAGCCCGCCATTAAATGGCCGAATGATTTAATGATTCACGGCAAAAAAGCCGTCGGGATTTTAACTGAGCTGCAGGCGGAAGAAGACCGTGTCCGTTCGGTTATTCTCGGGATCGGGATCAACGTGAACCAGCAGGAAACCGATTTTCCCGGCGAGCTTCAGGACATTGCGACGAGCCTGAGCATGGAAGCCGGCGAGAAAATTGACAGAGCGGGTCTGATACAAGAGATTCTGCTGACTTTTGAAAAACGCTATCAGGATTACTTGAAGCACGGCTTTACACCGATCAAGCTGCTATGGGAAAGCTATGCGGTCGGACTGGGGAACGAGCTCAGAGCGAGAACGCTGCAAGGGACGTTTTACGGGAAATCGCTCGGCATTGATGATGAGGGAGTTCTTCTCTTGGAAACGAGAGATGGTATAAAGAAGATCTATTCTGCCGATATTGAGCTCAATTAATCTTAGTTGGTACAAGCCTCGTGAATTTGGTATACTTCCTATGGGCAGTATCATAATGAACTGCACCCGATCAGCAGAACAGAGATTACGAAAAGTCTGCCTTGATCCAAAAAAGGACTGGGACAGAGGGATGACATTCGCCGAACGTTAAACAAGTGGGAATCCTTCTTATTTTACAGAAGGCTTTTTTGCTTGCGAAGAATTGGCGGCTCATCTCCTCACCGTTTAGAGGAGGAGAAACAGAATGAAAACAAAACTGGATTTCGTGAAAATGAAGGAAAACGGAGAGCCGATCGTAATGCTGACCGCTTACGATTATCCGCAGGCAAAGCTTGCGGAGCAGGCGGGAGTCGACATGATTTTAGTCGGGGATTCGCTCGGAATGGTCGTGCTCGGACTCGATTCAACAGTCGGCGTAACGGTCAGTGACATGATTCACCATACAAAAGCGGTAAAACGCGGTGCGAAAAATACGTTTATCGTAACTGACATGCCGTTTATGTCTTACCACCTTTCAAAAGAGGATACATTGAAAAACGCCGCGGCCATTATTCAGGGAAGCGGCGCGGACGCGTTAAAGCTGGAAGGCGGAGACGGCGTTTTCGAATCCATCCGCGCGCTGACTCTCGGCGGAATTCCCGTCGTCAGCCATTTAGGCCTCACACCGCAGTCTGTCGGCGTATTAGGCGGATATAAAGTACAGGGAAAAGATGAGCAAAGCGCGAAAAAGCTCATTGAAGACAGCATCAAATGCGAGCAGGCGGGAGCGATGATGCTCGTGCTTGAATGCGTGCCTGCTGAACTGACTGCTAAAATAAAAGAAGAAGTATCCATTCCCGTCATCGGAATCGGAGCCGGTTCAAAAGCGGACGGCCAAGTCCTTGTCTATCATGACGTCGTCGGCCACGGCGTGGACAGAACACCGAAGTTCGTGAAGCAATACGCCAAAATCGACGGCACGATTGAGTCGGCCCTCAGCGGTTACGTCCGTGATGTGAAAGAACGGGTTTTCCCGGAAGAAAAGCATTCCTTTCAGATAAACCAAACTGTGCTGCAAGGCTTGTACGGAGGAAAGTAAGCGATGAAACAACTGACAGAAACTCAACAGCTGAAAGAATTAATTGCACAATACCGCTCAGAAGGCCGGACGATCGGATTCGTCCCGACAATGGGTTTTCTTCATGAAGGACATCTGACACTGGTTGAAAAAGCAAGCAAAGAAAACGATATTGTCGTGATGAGCATCTTTGTCAATCCGACTCAATTCGGACCGGGCGAGGATTACGAAGCATATCCGCGAGATTTAAAGCGCGATGCCCGGCTTGCAGAACAGGCGGGGGCAGATGTTTTGTTTACGCCGTCTCCAAGTGATATGTACAAAGGCGAGCAAAATGTTGCCGTGCAAGTGAAAAGGAGAACTGACGTGTTGTGCGGCGCCTCCCGCGTCGGCCATTTTGACGGAGTGGCCACTGTGCTGACGAAGTTTTTCAATCTCGTTAAACCGACCCGCGCCTACTTCGGCCTGAAAGATGCCCAGCAGGCAGCGGTTGTGGACGGATTGATTGAGGATTTCTTTATGGATATCGAATTGGTTGCAGTGGACACGGTCAGAGAAGAAGACGGACTTGCCAAAAGCTCTCGCAACGTCTATCTGACTGAGCAGGAACGCAAAGAAGCGCCGATGATCTATAAAGCATTGCAGCAAGGTGCCGAACTGATCAGAGACGGTGAAAGAAATCCGGAAACCGTTATAAAAACCGTCACCGATATCATCGAAAACACAAGCGGCGTCATTGATTATGCCGAACTGTACGCTTATCCGGAGCTGACTCCGCTTAAAACATTAAACGGCAAGGTCATTCTGGCCTGTGCCGTCCAATTTTCTAAAGCCAGACTGATTGATAATATCATTATTGATATTGATGAATGGGAGAGATCATAATATGTACCGCACTATGATGGCCGGAAAACTGCACCGCGCTACCGTGACGGAAGCCAATTTAAACTATGTCGGCAGCATTACGATTGATGAAGATCTTTTAGATGCCGTCGGAATGCTCGCTAATGAAAAAGTTCAGATTGTGAATAATAATAATGGAGCGAGACTTGAAACGTATATTATTCCCGGTAAGCGGGGGAGCGGCGTCATCTGTTTAAACGGAGCAGCCGCCCGTCTCGTCCAAGAAGGAGATAAAGTCATTATTATTTCTTATCAAATGATGTCTGATCAGGAAGCAAAAAGCCATCAGCCGAAGGTGGCCGTTCTGGATGATCAGAATAAAATCGAGCAGATGCTGGGTCAGGAGCTGGCACACACGATTTTGTAAAAGAGCCCCCTTCATGGGGGTTTTCTTTTAAGATTTAGGGGCAAAAGCTGTTTTTCCGCTCCATTTCTCAACAAAACGTGTTACACTTTTCTCGTATGCAAGAATTGAGGTGTCCATTTTAATGAACAAACAACGGTTCGTTGTCATAGATGTCGAAACAACAGGAAATTCGCCGAAAAAGGGCGATAAAATCATTCAAATCGCAGCGGTTGTCATTGAAAATGGACAAATAACTGAGCGGTTTTCAAAATATATCAATCCGAATCAGGCCATCCCGCCGTTTATTGAACAGCTGACCGGAATTTCGTCCGGAATGGTTGAAAATGAACTGCCGTTTGAAGCGGTCGCGGAGGAGATTTTTCATCTGCTTGACGGCGCGTATTTTGTTGCCCACAATATTCATTTCGACCTCGGATTTGTCCGGCATGAACTGAGCGAAGCGGGCTATGAGCCGCCGGATTGTGAAGTGCTTGATACGGTTGAGCTTTCGCGTATTGTTTTCCCGGGGTTTGAAGGATATAAGCTCGGTGAGTTGTGCGCGGAGCTGAATATTGTTCATGACCGACCTCACCGCGCAGACAGCGATGCGGAGGTTACGGGACTGGTCTTTTTAGACATTTTACATAAACTGAAACATTTGCCTTTACCGACATTAAAGCAGCTTAGAAGGCTTTCACAGCATTTTATCAGCGATTTGACGCTGCTTTTGGATTCTTTTATACATGAAAGCAGGCCGGCGGAAGAAAAGAGCTGCATTCCATACGCCTCTTTTTCAATTAAAGAGCCCGATCACATTCCGGTTTCCCGTCCGGTGAATGCAGCCATTGACCTTGAAAAGTGGAACGAAGAAAAAGAACAGATCTTTTCCGGCATCATCCCCCGCTATGAAAAGCGGAAAGGGCAGCTTTCGATGATGGATGAAGTGCTTGGCGCCTTCCGCAATCGGGAGCATGCGCTGATTGAAGCGGCGCCCGGCATCGGAAAAACGATCGGTTATCTCGTTCCGGCTGTTTTATTTGCCAAAGCGGAGCAAACTCCCGTGATTATCAGCACGTACTCTACTCTTTTGCAGCAGCAGATCATGTCTAAAGATCTTCCGCTTTTGGAGCGTATGTTTCCTTGGCCGGTCAAAGCCGCTATTTTAAAAGGGAAATCACATTATTTGTGCCTGCCTAAGTTTGAACATATTCTGCATGAGGAAGATGACAACTATGATGCGGTTTTGACGAAAGCGCAGCTTCTCGTCTGGCTGACGGAGACTGAAACGGGCGACGCCGCTGAGCTGAATCTTCCATCAGGCGGCAGATTGCTGTGGGAGCGCATGGCTTACGATGAGAATTCTTTTTTTAAAAAAGGGAAGGACTCGGCTGCCGGGTTTTATGAACGGGCTAAAGAAAAGGCGCAGGCCGCAGATCTGATTATCACAAACCATGCTTTGCTGTTTTCAGATCAAAGCAGTGAAACGAAAAAACTGCCTGCAAGCGGAACGGTCATCATTGATGAAGCGCATCATTTCGAACGCGCTGCCAGCGAGCACCTGGGGAAGAGAGCTTCATACATCGGACTGCACACAAAGCTCAGCCGAATCGGAACCTTAAAGGAACACGGACTGTTAAAGCGGATGAGAAAACTGTTTTATACGTATGAACTGCCGGCGGAAAGTTTTTTTGACGCCGATGAGTGGATGAAGCATATTCAATCGGAAAGCGACGCATTTTTCAGTTCGGTGCATTCTTTTGTCAAACGAAGAAAACCTAAAGACGATCTGAACCGTCTCGTTTATAGTCTCAATCATAAAAGCCAGGATAAAGGGTTTCACATGATAACGGACGGAGCGGAGCGGCTTTGTGCGATGCTGGATCAGCTGCTTGACATGTTTTCAGTACAGGAGAAACTGTTACATCAAAAGCTTGATCAGATGAAAAGCGGAGCGGCTTTTTTAGCGGCCGAATATGTAAAGTGTATCAGGGGGCTGAAAGAATATCGCGATACGTTCAGCAGGCTGCTGTTTGAAAATGATGAGAAAGAAGCCGTTTGGGTTGAAATTGACGCGAAGGGCGCAAAAAATGCCGTCAGCATCTATGCGCAGCCTTTGGAGCCCGGTGAAATGCTGGCAGACCAGTTTTTCGCCCGCAAAAAAAGCGTTGTGCTCACATCAGCGACCTTAATGGTGGAGCATTCTTTTCAATTTATGATTGAAAGGCTCGGACTTGCGGATTTTTATCCGCGCACCAAAAGCATCCCGTCTCCTTTTTCTTACGATGATCAGATGAACGTCATCATTCCGAAAGAGATGAAATCCGTTAAATATGACGGAGAGCGGGAAGTCATTGAGCATATTGCCAAGTATGCAGAAATCATGTCAAAGGGAAAACAGCCGAAGATCCTTGTCCTGTTTACGTCTCATGATATGCTGAAAAAAGTGTATCAGGAACTGAAACTCAGTATGGAGATATCAGGCATTCAGCTTCTCGCCCAAGGTATTTCGGGCGGGAGTCCCGGTAAATTAATGAAAACCTTTAAAACGGCAAGCCGGGCGATTTTGCTCGGGACGAATCATTTCTGGGAAGGCGTTGATTTTCCGGGGGATGAATTGTCAACCGTCATGATCGCAAGACTTCCTTTCAGGGCGCCTGACAATCCGCTTCATGCCGCAAAATGCGAATTTGCCAAGAAGCAGGGAAAAAATCCGTTTCAGACGATTTCCCTGCCTGAGGCTGTGTTAACGTTCAGGCAGGGGATCGGGCGCCTGCTCCGTACGGCGGGAGACAAGGGAACAATCGTTCTTTTAGATCAGCGTGTAAAGACGGCGGGATACGGACGGCTGTTTCTTGAAGCGCTCCCGACTTCATCCCTTTTGGAGCTGACGGATGCCGAACTCGGGGCTTATGTCAGCCAAACGGAATAAAAGCCGCATAATCGCGGCTTTCGTGGTGTGGGATGAGGAATTGTTTTTATAGTAAAAGCGGGTTCATGCCGCCTTGTGATTTTATTATGCCGCGGGCGCATCCCGTTATGACTAACAAAATTTGTTCGACCGATGGAGGGTATAAAAATGGAAAGCAAAATTGAAATTCTGTCAACGATTAATGTGGAGCATTCAGATGATTTATATAAAATCGTCGATACATTAAACCGGACTTTGAAACGGGACAATCTGATGTTCGGGCTTGCGCTCGACGAAGAAAATCAAAATGAAGCGGTCTTCACCATTTATCGCACATAGGTGAAAAAGATGAGAAAAAAAGCATTAATATTTACAGCCGTATTTGGTATTATTTTTTTAGCAGTTCTTTTATTTTCGGCCAGCATTTTTAAATCTGCAATGGCTCAAAAAGAAGAAGGCCACGAAACAGCTGCCGCAGCCGCTAAAGAAAAAACGGATCTGACAGATGCTGAGAAAGTTGAGACCTTTGTCGGCAAACAGAAATATTATGTTGTTACCGGAACGGATAAACATGGAAAAGATATGTATGTATGGGTTCCGGCCGACAAAAAAGCAAAAATTCTCTCAAAAAAAGCCAGTGACGGCATTTCAAGCGGCAAGGCTGCCAAGATCGTCCGGGACGAAGGGCTTGTTTCCAAGCTGAATGGCGTTCACCCGGCGAGAGAAAACAATGTTCCGTTATGGGAAGTGACCTATATCAACAAAAGCGGGCAGTATAGCTTTAGTTATGTGGACTTTACAAGCGGCAAGATTCTCAAAAACATCACACCGTGAGACGTATTAGGGGGAGTTCAAGTTGAAATTGGCAAAAAGAGTATCCGCATTAACACCGTCTGCAACACTTGCAATTACTGCAAAAGCGAAAGAGCTGAAAGCAGAAGGCCATGATGTCATCGGCCTCGGAGCAGGAGAACCGGATTTTAATACGCCTCAGCACATTATAGATGCCGCGGTGCGTTCCATGAATGAAGGCCATACGAAATATACGCCATCAGGCGGTCTGCCGGCGCTGAAAGACAGTATTGCAAAAAAATTCAAAAACGACCAGGGGATTGAATATAAGCCGTCAGAAATCATTGTCTGCACCGGAGCGAAACACGCTCTGTATACATTATTTCAGGTTATTCTCGATGAAGGGGACGAAGTGATTATACCGACTCCTTACTGGGTCAGCTATCCTGAGCAGGTGAAACTGGCAGGGGGGCGTCCCGTCTATGCAGAAGGGCTGGAATCCAATCAGTTTAAAATTTCACCGGAGCAGCTGAAGCAGGCTATCACCGAGAAAACAAAAGCGCTCATTATCAATTCACCGAGCAACCCGACAGGTGTTATGTATACGAAGGAAGAGCTTGCGGAACTCGGAAAAGTGTGTCTGGAGCATGGCATTCTGATCGTTTCTGACGAGATTTATGAGAAGCTTACATACGGAGGAAAAAAACACGTCTCAATCGCACAGCTTTCAGATGAATTGAAAGAGCAGACGATTATCATTAACGGCGTGTCGAAATCTCACAGCATGACTGGCTGGAGGATCGGCTATGCGGCGGGTTCGGAGACGATTATTAAAGCGATGACGAGCCTTGCGAGCCACAGCACATCAAATCCGACGTCCATCGCTCAATACGGCGCTATTGCGGCCTATAACGGTCCGGCTGAGCCGCTGGAAGAGATGAGACAGGCATTTGAGCACAGACTGAACACCATTTACGCTCAGCTCAGTGAAATTCCCGGATTTACCTGTGTCAAACCTGAAGGGGCGTTTTACTTGTTCCCTAACGCCAAAGCGGCCGCAGAAAACTGCGGATTCAAAGATGTCGATGAATACGTCAAGGCGCTTCTGGAAGAAGAAAAAGTCGCCATCGTGCCGGGTTCGGGTTTCGGTTCACCGGACAACGTCCGCTTATCTTATGCAACGTCACTTGATCTTTTAGAAGAAGCGGTCGAAAGAATCCGCCGCTTCACGGAAAAACACAGCTGATTCTGAAAAAGCGGCTTTTAAAGCCGCTTTTCACTTGCATTGACCCCGTTAGAGTAGAACGGGTATAATAAAGTGATGAAAAAAGAGATTCAGGCAGATTCCTGAATGTCTTTCTTGTTCTGGAGGGAAAGAGTTTGAAAACAACAATCAACCAAGTGTATAAACACACAGGCGAGGAAGTAACGATTGGAGCTTGGGTCGCTAATAAACGCTCAAGCGGTAAAATCGCATTTTTACAGCTGAGAGACGGTACCGGCTTCATTCAGGGAGTTGTCGTCAAAGCTGAAGTAGAAGAAGACATCTTCCAAATCGCAAAATCAGTGACACAGGAAACGTCACTTTATGTAAAAGGAATTGTGAAAGAGGACGAGCGTTCACCGCTTGGCTATGAGCTTGCTGTTACATCCATTGAAGTCATTCACGAAGCGACTGATTATCCGATTACGCCTAAAGAGCACGGTACGGAATTCTTAATGGATCACAGACATTTATGGCTCCGTTCGAAACGCCAGCACGCAATTATGAAAATCCGCAACGAAATCATCCGTGCGACTTATGAATTTTTCAACAAAGAAGGCTTCGTGAAAGTTGATCCGCCGATTTTGACGGGAAGCGCTCCGGAAGGCACGACTGAGCTGTTCGCGACGAAATATTTTGATGAAGACGCCTTCTTGTCTCAAAGCGGCCAGCTGTATATGGAAGCAGCTGCAATGGCGCTCGGAAAAGTATTCTCTTTCGGACCGACGTTCAGAGCGGAAAAATCGAAAACGAAACGCCATCTCATCGAATTCTGGATGATTGAGCCTGAAATGGCATTTGTTGAATTTGAAGAAAACCTTGAAGTTCAGGAGAATTATGTTGCATACATCGTACAAAGTGTGCTGGAACATTGTAAGATCGAGCTGAACACATTAGGTAGAGACACATCGAAGCTTGAACAAATCAAAGCGCCATTCCCGCGCATTACGTACGATAAAGCGATCGAATTCCTGAAAGAAAAAGGCTTTGACGATATTGAGTGGGGAGATGACTTCGGTGCGCCGCATGAAACAGCGATCGCAGAAAGCTATGACAAACCGGTGTTTATCACTCATTACCCGACGTCATTAAAACCGTTTTATATGCAGCCTGCCAAAGATCGTGACGATGTCGTGTTATGTGCCGACTTAATCGCTCCGGAAGGCTACGGGGAAATCATCGGCGGTTCAGAACGCGTTCATGATATGGATTTATTGGAAGAAAGATTAAAAGAACACGGTCTGGATTCAGATGCTTACAAATGGTATGCTGAACTCAGACAATACGGTTCTGTTCCGCACTCCGGCTTCGGCCTCGGACTTGAGCGGACAGTGGCTTGGATCAGCGGAGCGCCTCACGTGCGTGAAACGATTCCGTTCCCGAGACTTCTGAACCGTCTGTATCCGTAATAGTTTTAAAAAACGAAGTCTCCTGCAAGGGAGACTTTTTCTAAGTAAAGGGGAAAGCTCCCGGAGATAACCTTTTACAGTAAGAGGTGTAAGGATGAAAAAACAGCAATTTATAGATATGCAGGAACTCGGCATTTCAAGCATTCCCAACCTGCTGCTGACACATTACCGGCAGCTCGGGCTGAATGAAACCGAATTGATCCTGCTTTTGAAGATTAAAATGCATTTGGAAAAGGGCTCTTATTTTCCGACGCCGTTTGAACTTCAATCAGGCATGTCCATCTCTGCTGAAGAATGTACAAGCTGCTTGAGGATGTTTATTCAAAAAGGTTTTCTGTTTATTGAAGAATGTGAAGACCATAACGGCATAAAGTTTGAAAAATATTCTCTGCAGCCGTTATGGGCGAAGCTGTATGATTACATGCAGCATTCACAAAACGAAACGCAGGAAAGAACGTCAGAAAGAGAACAAAAAAGCCTGTATACCATCTTTGAAGAAGAGTTCGGAAGACCGCTGTCGCCGCTTGAATGCGAGACGCTGGCCATATGGCAGGATCAGGATCAGCATGATGCGATTCTGATTAAACACGCCTTAAAAGAAGCCGTTTTATCGGGGAAACTCAGTTTTCGCTATATTGACCGGATTTTATTTGAATGGAAAAAGAACGGCTTTAAAACGGTTGAGCAGGCGAAGGCGCACAGCCAAAAATTCCGGCGTGTTCAAACAAAACAAAATGATCCGCAAAAAGAGTATACGAGGCAGGTGCCTTTTTACAATTGGCTGGAACAATAACATGAGAAGGGGAGAAACGTGTTAAATTTAAAGCAGATTGAATATTGTCTTGAAAAAATCGGTGATATGTTTCCGCACGCAGAATGTGAACTTGTCCATTCAAATCCTTTCGAACTGGTTGTGGCAGTCGCACTATCCGCGCAATGTACGGATGCTCTCGTCAACAGAGTGACAAAAACGCTATTTCAAAAATATAAACGGCCCGAAGATTATCTTTCCGTATCGCTGGAAGAACTCCAGCAGGATATTAAATCAATCGGTCTGTACCGTAATAAAGCCAAAAATATTCAAAAGCTGAGCAAAATGATCATCGAAGAGTACGGCGGAGAAGTGCCGAAAGACCGGGATGTGCTTGTGAATCTGCCGGGTGTCGGACGGAAAACGGCAAATGTGGTCGTGTCTGTTGCTTTCGGCGTACCTGCGATCGCAGTAGACACTCATGTGGAGCGGGTCTCTAAACGGCTCGGTATCTGCCGCTGGAAGGACTCTGTTTTGGAAGTAGAGAAAACATTAATGAAAAAAGTGCCGAAAGAGGATTGGTCTGTTACGCATCACAGATTAATATTTTTCGGCAGGTATCATTGTAAAGCGCAATCTCCCCGCTGTGCGGAATGTCCTTTGCTTCCGCTGTGCAGAGAAGGGCAGAAGCGTGACAAAAAAGGGCTGGTGAAACGGTGACGGCGATTGACATTCTGGCAGGCTATGAAACATACCTGCGCAGCCTTACGGACTTGGAAAGCCTTGAGATCAAAACGGCGCTGCGCCGCCATCCTCTGTATATGGATTTCAGCGGTCAGCCAACCGTGCAGCCATGGAGGGAAAGGGGCGAATATGTCCCGTTTCTGTTTCAGATTTGGAATAAAACGAAAGAAACGCTGCTTCCCGTTTTTCAAACAAGAAAATCGAGATGTGATCAAAATGACATGCTGAAGGGAATTGCCTGTCTGATTGCCGCTTTTCACTGGACGGCAGGGGAGCGGGTCACATCACTCGACTGGACTGTGCTTGAAACAAAGCATTTTCCCGCCGAACCGATCAATTGGGCGGAGCGAATGGCGTTTATTTTAACGAAACCGACTCAATATCACTCGTTTATTCAGCTTGATGAATTGATGACGGAGATGAAGAAACAATATCATAAATATGAAGCCATGAACAAAGGTTAAAAACCTCCTTTTCTCATAAGGAGGTTTTTTTGTATGAAAAAAATCCTTCACCTGGTTGAGGTGAAGGATTTCGTCCGCTAATGAGCGGAATTTGACTGGATGGTTGACGAATTTGACTGCCCGTTGATATTTGAAGATGAGTCTTGGTTTTTGTCCGTTTGACCGCTGTCAGGTTTATTTGAGCCGTCTGAACCGGAATCGGAATCATTATCAGAGCCGTTATCTTGCTGTCCGTTGTTATCGGTCCCGTTACCGGGCTGATTCTGATTGTTGTTATCTGTTTGATCCTTATCGGATTGATCCTGATTTTTATCCGGGTCATCAGTTGGTGTTTGATCCGATCCGTCAGACGTATCTGTCTGATTGTCATCTGTGTTTGAATCATCGGTTTGCGTTTTGTCTTTGTCTTTATCTTCATCAGACTTCTGTTCATCGTCAGTCGCTTTATCTTTATCCGCATCGTCTTCTTCATCTTTCGGGACTTTGAAAGAAGCTGATGCCGTATCGCTTTTTCCGTCATCGTTTTCCGCTGTCACCTGGAAGCTGTATGTGGAGCCTGGTGTGACATCTGAGACGACGGCTTCTTTTGCCGAACTGTTTTGAATGTCACTGTAGCTTCCGCCGTCAACGGATTGTTTGACATTGAATGTTGCATCACCGTCATAATTCCAGCTTAAAGTTAATGATTTTTTATCTTTGTCGTATTTCACTTGCAATCCTGTCGGTTTATCGGCTTTTTCTTTCGTGTACGTTTTAGAAACGGCAGTTGGCTGCGTTCCTTTCACGAAGTACTCCGTCACTTTTTTATCATCCGGCGTATTCGGTCCGGCTAAAGCGGCAGGATTCGAGCCTTTCTCAACTGTTTCTTTGACGACGCTGTCAGGCTGCTTGAAGCTTCCTTTACCGTCATCAACGTATGAGATCAGCTTTTGGAAAATCCGTTTTGCGACTTGCTGGTCAGCAGAAGACAGTGATTTCTTGCCTGCTTTGTTGCCAGACTCAACTCCGGTCCAAACCGCCGCTGTATATTGAGGGGTGTATCCGACAAACCATGAGTCTGGGACTCCGCCCGGAGCAATGTTATATTTTTGAATGTCCTCTTTAGTAAAGTTGGTCGTACCCGTTTTACCGGCGACTTCCACGTTCGGCACCTGAGCCAGTTTACCTGTTCCTGATTCGACAGCTGATTTGAGCATATCGGTAATCATAAACGCTGTGTAGTCGCTCATAGCACTTTTCGGTTTCGGTGTTAAATCAAGCTTAGTGCCGTCATTAAATTCAATCGATGTGACCGCGTGCGGTTCGTTGTACGTTCCGTTATTTCCGAACGCACTGTAGGCGCCTGCCATGGTCATAGTAGATACACCGCGGTTACCCTCACCAAATCCCCCGATAGAGTAGGGTTCATATACTTGATCTTTGTTTAATCCCAATCCTAAGTCGTTTGCGAAGTCGACGGCATTATCTTTTCCTGCTGCTTGGTATGCTTTTAAAGCAGGAATATTACGTGAGTCTGCGAGGGCCTCTCGCATAGATATCTGACCTCTGTATTTATTGTCCCAATCATGAATCGGTGTGCCGTCAGAGTACGTATAAGCCGAATCATCAATCTGCTCATACGTCGACCATTTTTTATTTTCAATGACCGGCCCGTAATCAAGAATTGGTTTTATCGTTGAACCAGGCTGGGTTTTACCTTGTGTTGCATAATTGAATCCCCCGGTAGTTCTGTTCCGTCCTGCTCCGATAGCGCGGATTTCTCCGTTTGTCGTATCAAGGAGAGTGACGCCGCCCTGCATGCCTTCCGAAAAGCCGGCTGTATCTCCGTTCATCAATTGATCAAGATAATCTTGTGCTTTCGTATCAAGAGTCGTGTAAATTTTCAATCCGTCAGTTGAAATATCGACGTCTTTCTTTTCTTTTGTCTCAATTTCTTTCATAACTTCTTCAACAAAAGCGCTGTATTTATTTGTGTCCTTTTTATCGTATTCCTTTTGGCTGACGACGCCTTCATCTTTCATGGACACTTTCTTTGCTTTTTGGTAGTCAGAATTTGAAATGAATCCTTGTTTTTCCATTAAGCTGAGAACAATGTTCCGGCGTTTTTCGGAAGCCTTCGGATTTTTAACCGGGTTATATCCGGTCGGGCTTTGCGGCATTCCGGCAAGCGTCGCCGCCTGTTCAACCGTAAGCTTGCTCAAATCTTTTACGCCGAAGAATTCTTCAGCCGCTTTACCGACGCCATAGGCACGCGGTGAGAAATAAATTCTGTTTAAATACATTTCTAAGATTTCATCTTTAGAATAATGGCGCTCCAGCTGCAGTGAAAGCCACACTTCCTGTGCTTTCCGTTTAATCGTTTTCTGATGGGTCAAAAGCGAGTTTTTCACAACCTGCTGGGTGATTGTGCTTCCTCCCTCTGAACCGAATCCATCCGTAAAGTTGGCGACCAAGGCGCCTCCGATCCGGATCGGGTCTATACCGTGGTGCTTATAAAAACGGGCGTCTTCAGTTGCGATAAATGCTTCTTTCACAACATCGGGTATATCCTTAATCGGGACGTAGGTTCGTTTTTCACCGCCCACTTCCGCGATTTCTTTGCCGTTTTTATCGTAAATCGTTGAAGAGTAAGGCGTTTTCAGCTTGGCTTCGTCCAAAGACGGCGCGCCGGAAACCAAAACGGCAAATGCCGCCGCTCCGCCGACTATGCCAAGGACAAACAGAATAACCAAGGACAGCACAATCTTTTTGAATAAACCGCCTTTACGCTGTTTCTTGCCTTTTTTCGGTGAAGAGGGCTTAGTGCTTTTCATCTGCCTTGCCTTACGGCGTTCTTCACGGCTCGTAAATTGATCTGACATAACATCTCAACCTTTCGTTTATCAACCTTTCGCTCAGTCTACTGTTCCTGCGAAAAATAAAGCTGTTCAATAATACTAATATAATCAATTCTCGGTGAGTATCCAAGGGAAATCGGAAAGGAAGCATCTTCTAATTCGTCTCTGCGAATCGATTTTCTGCCATTGTTCTCCTTTCTCTCCCAAAAGACAAACAGCTTGTCGGCTTCGAGGAAATAAACCTTTCCGAAAGCGGATATAATAACAAAACAAATGCCGTCTTGTCTGACCACCTGCTTCATATGCTCAATCTGATGATCATGAAAATTCTGCAGGGGAAATGCCGTTTTGTTTTTTGTTTCTTTTGCCTCAAAATCAATGTAGCGCCCTTTATAAATGCCGTTGTAGTCAGTTGTGGAAGACTGTTTAAAATAAGCTTCCTTAATGACTGCGGCGCTTCTTTTCGGATAGTGGACGTTTACAATCTGGACGGGTGTCGGCTTTTTGTGAATGACAGCAATTTGGTTAGCCAGATAATACTTATTCGTTTCATTCAGGTCGTCTTCGAGGGTCATGCCGCGATTACTGTATGAATGAGACCGTTTCTGGCTGTTTTGGGATGAAACCGTTTTGTTCGGCTGAAAAGTTTTTCCATTCGGGTACCGAATCACTTTTTCCATCCTCCTTATCAAACTAATAGTGACGGAAGTGAATGAACGTGCATAAACGACAGACCGTAACCGCCATTCTTCGCCTGATCGAAAAAGAGACGAAAATAAAAAATGCCGATAATATTTCCCGGACGAATGCCTATAAAGCATATTATGACCGCCATCCTGAGATCAAGTGGCCGCTTTTGGCATCGTTTGTGTCCCGCAATGCGGGCTGGTCGATGACTGATTTAAGAGGCGTCCTTTATCAGGAGGGCCTTGACAGCAGTCAGAAAAACTGGTTTTTCCTTTCGTATGAAAGGGCGAATTGGCTGATTTTTTCTGATGCCTATCCTCAGCTTTTGGTCTACCAGTGGTCAAAACAAATCGGCGAACCTCTTTTCCGTCATCTTCCTCATTTCCGCGTCTCGGCTTTTATGCAGGAAGAATGGTTCCGCTTTTGGCGTGACGGAGATACGGAACGGCTCATGTATGCTCTTATTATAAATGAACAAAACACTATCCAAGCACCTATTATACAAAATCCTTCGTTTAAAAAGAATGTTTTTGGCACGATTCCTTTTTATTTAAGTGATTGGTTTCACTTTAATACGGTGATATTCCCTTCATTTGACGGACATTTATACGGAATCTCCGTCAAACGGTTTTCGAAAACCGAAGAAAGAATTACGCTCGGAAAACAGCTGGCCCGTCTTCTGTTCAGCCCTGATCTGCACGCTTCTTTTTACCGTTTTCTTGATACCGTTCCTCATACCGGTTCACGCTTTGATATGGAGAAAATGATCGGCATCAAAAAAAGAACATCACCGATGCTGAGGACAACCTATCCCATTGTTGCCCACCCATTAGACGGCGAAAGGGCGGATTGGTTTCAAAAAAGGTTAAGAAAAGGGGCTTTCTTACAGAAGAAAATGCCGAAACAGCTTGAACTGACGGAATGGTACTTCCAGAAAAGACGGGAGCTCCATGCGCTCTTCGCGGTTAAAGAGTGGCTGAAGAAATGAAAAAGCCCGAAACCGTTCGCTGGGGTTTCGGGCTGCTGATGTGTTACGTGGAAGGGCGGTTTGGGCCGCCTAATTTTTTATCAAGCGTATCAGTCGTTTTTGCTTCGGTTTTTTGCTGTTTACCTGCATTTTTCGGTCTCGTTTTCATACGGCACCTCCTCAACTGTATCGTTTGCATTAACGTGCCGGTTCATACAAAGTTTGCGGCACTTTTTTGTCGAAAGGCACGCCTTTTAGGATAATCTCTGTTTGTTTGCCGAACTGCTTCTAGTTTTGTCATGTGCAAAGGAGAGCGGTATGAAAACGAGAATTATATTCTAAAGAGACGCAAGTGATAAAAGGGAGGAACATGAATGTCTGTTTACACGAGCAAGGCTGATATTCTCCGTCTGCTTTCTGATATCGAATTCCGGATTTCTGCTGCTGAAAAGACGCTTACCCAAGCAGTCAGATCCTGTCAGGCGGAAGCTGAAGAAATCAGACAGGAGAAACTTTCCCGCCTTGAGGAAGAGGCGCGGGAGCTTCATGTTTGTATTGATGACCTGTTTTTGGCTGACCGGCGTAAAAAGGATTTGCCGAAAGCCTGCCGGATCAGCTGATTTTATGCAAAAACTTTGGTACCATATGTACTGAGGTGAGTCCGTTTGCAGACACAGTCGTTATTGGAGCTGACAGAACAAATGATAGAGGCGGTTCTGGAAGCCGAAAAAAGGTATCAGGATGGAAAAGAGTCAGGCCGTTCATATGATTTTTTTGAGATTATTAAACCCGATGTTGAAAAAAGAGACCGGCTTTGCGCGCTTTGGACAGAAGCAGCGCTTGCGTTTATTCAGGAAAACCGTCCGAAATACGTTCATCACGCACAAATTCAGGCCGTTACAGAAAATTTCGGAGAGCTGATGCTCCAATCATATGTTCATCATATTCATAAAAAAAGATACAGGGATTTAACTGAATCTGTTTTATATACGCTTCGTATATTAAGGGATGAAATTGAAAAAGAAGGCAGCTGAAAACGGCTGCCTTCTTTTATATAAAGGGGTCGGGTATGTTATTCATACGCCGGGTTTTCTGCTCCACTTGCTTCGAGAACCTTCATACTGTTTCGAAATTCGGTTGCGGTGAGATGGCCTTGAATATAGAGGAATTTTGCAAAGTCCATCAGTTTATCTGCACAATCTGTTTCATATTTTTTCACTTCAGCAAAACGCTTTCTTAAGTATGATACGTTCATAATGGTGCATCCCCTCTCATGTATGTTGAGATTATGGTAACATAACGATTCGACTTTTTTCTGTTTTTAAAAAATTAAGACTTTCGACAGCATTTGACAAAAATCAGAATCACCGAAAGCACATAACCACGGCGGAATTCATACATATATAGCAGAAACTTAGTGAGAGACAAGGGGGAATGTCATATGCAATGGAGAGCAGAGCCATATCAAAATATGTACCAGCAGCCGGCGGGATATTTCTACCCGCAGCAGATACAGCCATTACAGCAGCCGTATCCGCAGCAGATACAGCCATTGCAGCAGCCGCCCTATCATCAGCAAGGGCAGTACCCGCAGCAATTTTATCCGAATCAGGAATACGGTCATATGCAGCAGCCGTTTGCTCCCTCTCCTCCTCAGGCAGCCATGCCCGGGGGGCAGCCGGGGTTTGTGAATCCTTACCCCGTTCCCAGACCGAATCAGCAGCAGTCTTCCCAATTCTCAGGCATACTCTCCCAGTTTAAAAAAACGAACGGACAGTTTGACTTTAATAAAATGATAGATACAACGGGGCAGATGGTAAGCGCCGTAAATCAGGTCGGATCGCTGGTGAAAGGCTTCACCAGTATCTTCAAATAAAAAGCATGAATGATATCCATCATTCATGCTTATTTTTTAGGGAAAAAGAGGGTAAGCGTCTGTTCATTCCAGGATGTTTCCATATCTTCTTCACTCACCTTATACGGGAGGACAACGGTTCTTGTCATGCTTGAAGACACATGGGAGGAATGAGCCTGTTTATGATCGTAGCGGATTGTAACGTGAAGGTAGCACCCCTTCGTTTCCACCAGCATATCACCGTCACGGAATGTCTCGGGAACGCTGATATCAACCGCGAGGCCCGTCGGCTCTTCTCTGACGTCAATCGTCACTTGCGCTTCAGTAAAAGCCGAATTGACAAGGTGCTGAAAACCCTGCATCAATTCTGCGAAGGGACCTGAGTGAAAAAATTGGTCCATCGCATGGCTGATGATGTCCTCATTTCTTTGCGGATCAAGTTTATCGTTTTGTGATTGATCCATATGACCACCGCCTTTTTACAAACAGACTATGCGATGTTATGCCGTATGGTTAAGAATTGAAGGAAAAAAGAAAGTATGGTTAAATAGTGGAGAATAAACTGGTAACGGATTCACATTTAGGAAGGGGAGCACAACACATTGCTGAAAAAATTATTCGGATTGGGAGACAGCCGGAAAAAGCCGGCCGAGGAAGTGATTTTTTCTCCGGCTGACGGAGCGGTGATGGATTTGGCTTCAGTGCCGGATCCCGTATTTTCACAAAAAATGATGGGGGACGGGATTGCCGTCGAGCCTGCAAACGGAGACATTGTTTCACCGGTTGAGGGAGAAGTGATTCAGCTGTTCCATACAAAACATGCTGTCGGCATCCGCACCCTTTCCGGAGCGGAACTTTTGATACATGTCGGTTTGGATACTGTCAATATGAACGGCGAAGGCTTTGAAGCGCATGTAAAAGAAGGAGACAAAGTGAAAACAGGCGATCTGCTTTTAACGTGCCGGCTGGATTTAATAAAAGAAAAAGCAAGCAGCACCGTCATCCCTATGGTGATTATGAATGGCGATGCCGCAGAACCTTTGCAATTTGCAGGCGCAAATGAAGCGAAAAAAGGACAAACAGAGCTTTTTAAGATAAAAATGAAGTAGGCAGGGGCTGATTCCCTGCTTTTTTTCTTGTGCAGGATTTTCATCTAGCCAGGCAAACAAATATTCGGTAAACTGTACCTCATAAAGAGGTGTGAACGATGAAGAAAAAATCACTGAGCGAACTGATTCAGGAATTAAAAAATCATGAAAATATTGTGCATTGGCATGAAGAGGAACCGCGGGAGGCGAAAACCATGCCGATGCCGGAGCAAGTAGATCGGAAAATTCGGGCGGCTCTCGAAAAGAGGGGGATCGAGCGGCTCTTTACACATCAATACTCCGCTTTTCAGACGGTTCAAAACGGAGAAAGCATTGTGGCTGTCACACCGACGGCCTCCGGAAAAACACTGTGCTATAATCTTCCGGTTCTTCAGTCTATCGCGGAAGATGCCTCAAGCCGCGCGCTTTATTTATTTCCGACAAAGGCGCTCGCGCAGGATCAAAAAAGCGAGCTGAACGAAATCATAGACGAGACGGGCATGGACATTAAAAGCTTTACCTATGACGGAGATACGTCTCCGGCCATCAGGCAGAAAGTCAGAAAGGCCGGGCATATTGTGATCACAAACCCTGATATGCTTCATTCAGCCATTCTTCCCCACCATACAAAATGGGTGAGTCTGTTTGAAAACCTGAAATATATCGTCATTGATGAATTACATACGTACCGCGGCGTATTCGGCAGCCATGTGGCGAACGTCATCCGCCGTTTAATGAGAATCTGCGCTTTTTACGGAAGCACGCCGTCATTTATCTGTACATCCGCCACAATCGCCAATCCGAGGGAATTGGCGGAGCAGCTGACGGGAAAATCAGTGCGCCTGATTGACGATAACGGCGCCCCGGCCGGAAGAAAGCACTTTGCTTTTTACAATCCTCCGATTGTAAATAAACCGCTGCATATTCGAAAAAGCGCCACCGTGGAAGTGAACGAACTTGCCAAAACTTTTTTGAAAAATAAGATCCAGACGATTGTTTTTGCCAGAAGCCGTGTCCGGGTTGAAATTATTTTAAGCCACATTCAGGAGATCGTAAAAAAAGAAATCGGCGCGAAGTCTGTCAGAGGCTATCGCGGCGGATATCTTCCGAAAGAAAGAAGAGAAATAGAGCGGGGGTTAAGAGACGGCAGCATTCTCGGCGTTGTCAGCACAAACGCGCTGGAGCTCGGCGTTGATATCGGCCAGCTTCAGGTCTGCGTGATGACGGGGTACCCGGGCAGTGTCGCGAGCGCATGGCAGCAGGCGGGCCGGGCCGGACGGCGGCAGGGTGAGGCGCTTATCGTGATGGTGGCGAACTCTGATCCGATTGACCAATATATTGTCCGCCATCCTGATTATTTCTTTAAACGCTCGCCTGAATCTGCAAGGATTAATCCTGATAATCTCATTATATTGGTTGATCACCTGAAATGCGCCGCGTATGAGCTGCCTTTCAGAGCCGATGAAACATTCGGAGAAAATGATGCAAGAGACATTCTCGAGTATTTAGAAGAAGAAGGGGTGCTTCACGAAAGCCGCGAACGCTATCACTGGGCGAGCGAATCTTTTCCCGCCTCCAACATCAGTCTCCGTTCGGCGTCACAGGAAAACGTGGTCATCGTTGACCGGTCAGAGACGGCTGATGTAAAAATCATCGGAGAAATGGACCGCTTCAGCGCGATGACGCTTCTTCATGATGAAGCGATTTATCTTCATGAAGGGGTGCAGTATCAGGTTGAAAAGCTTGATTGGGACCATAAAAAAGCGTACGTGCGAAAGGTCGATGTCGAATATTATACAGATGCCAATTTAGCGGTGCAGCTGAAAGTGCTGGACATTGACAGAACGGACAGCAGAAAGAAAACGGCCTTACATTTCGGCGACGTCACCGTGAACGCACTTCCGACAATATTTAAAAAAATTAAAATGACGACATTTGAAAATATAGGATCAGGGCCGATTCATCTTCCAGAAGAAGAACTGCATACCAGTGCTGCCTGGCTTGAATTGAAAGAGACGGATTCGGAGATCGGCGAAAAAACGCTTGAACAGCTGCTTTTAGGCATTGCCCACGTCCTGCAGCATATCGTGCCTGTATACGTCATGTGCGACCGAAATGACGTGCATGTCGTGCCGCAAATCAAAGCCGCACATACCGGACTTCCGACAATCTTTCTGTATGATCATTATCCGGGCGGAATCGGACTTGCCGATGAAGTATATAAGCGATTTGATGAAATCAATGAAGGGGCTGAGCGCCTGATCAGACAATGTCCATGTCAAGACGGATGTCCTTCCTGCATCGGCTCCGAAATAGAAGGAATAGATGCAAAGAAAGCGATATTCCGGCTCTTGAATTACGTGTAAAAGAAAAGGGGGACGAAAGATGTCCTTGAAAAATAAATTAAAGCGGATGAAAAACCACCTGAATGTGCCGGAAGCTGAAAAAAAGCCGGCAGCTTCACAACTTTCGGTCCCGGATGTTCAAGTCCCATTTAGAGAAGAATGGGAGGCATTCGGAGTGAAGCCTTTCTTTTTTGAGGATGAATACTGTCTTATCCGCGAAACCGTCTATCCGCTTTCGCACCGCCACGGACGGTACAGCTTCAGTGAACTTGATGACGTCATGGCATTATGGAATAAAGGCGGTTTGACACATACTTTATCAGCAGAAGGATACGAAAAAAGCCAGCTGTTCTTCTTTGATACTGAAACGACCGGCCTCGGCGGCGGGGCCGGCAATATGATCTTTTTGCTCGGTCATGCAAGAGTGTATGAAGACCGTGTCGCGGTTAAACAGCATCTGCTTCCTAAACCGGGAAACGAGACGGCTCTTTACAAAAGCTTTTTAAGTGAGGTTGACATTACGTCTCTTGTTACGTATAACGGAAAAGCCTTTGACTGGCCTCAGGTGAAAACTAGGCATACATTGCTGCGGGACAGGCTTCCGAAGCTTCCTGACTTCGGTCACTTTGATCTTCTGCACGGGGCGAGACGGCTTTGGAAACATAAATTAGAGCGTGTATCGCTTTCGGCGGTTGAAAATGAAGAGCTTGCTTTTAAAAGGGACGAAGACACACCTGGTTATTTGGCGCCGATGCTGTATTTTCAATTTTTAAAGGCGGAGGATCCGGCTCTTTTAACGGGAGTGCTCTCGCATAATGAACAAGATGTGCTTTCCCTCATCGCTCTTTACATCCATATGTCAAAAAAGATTTTTGCATCTTCTGATCAGACGTCAGAACGTCAGGAAGCATACGCCATGGCGAAATGGTTTATCGCTCATAAAGAAACCGATCGGGCTGTTTCACAGCTGGAAGCGCTGCAAGGCAAAGACTTTGAAGATTCGGATCGGGCCCTTTTTGACTTAGCAATGCTTTATAAAAAACAAAACCGCAGGCAAGACGCCGTGCCCCTTTGGGAGAAACTGACGGGCTCTGATCTTCACATATGCAGACACCAATCAGCGGTAGAGCTGGCGATCTATTTTGAACATCACGCAAAAAATTATAAAAAAGCTCTGCAGGCCGCGCAGCAGGCGGCAGAAGACGGGGAAATATCGGAAAAAGAAGCCGAGAAGCTCCATGTGAGAATTGCCCGGCTTAAGAGGAAATATTCTTCTTGAAATATTGCCCGGGAAAGCGCAAAAGCCGAGCTGTTTCGCCAAAAATATTTTTTTCTGAATCCGCATCGATTTTGTTGTAGAATGGTGCCGCATCTTGTAAAATAGCGTTAGTTATTTATAGGGGAGAGTTGGTATGTATAAAGGTGTTTTTTACTTGTTCTTTGTCGTGGTTTTTTTGATTGCGTTTGTATTTTCGAATTTTAAAGACAGCTTGCTGACACACTTTTAAATTGGGTGATTGAATTAGAACATGCACCCTCTTTTCTTCATAACCTAACAGTGTAATATAAGTTAATGGAGAGGGGATTTAGCATGTTTCATCATCATTGTTGCAGACCAAACGTGATGCCGCCGATTGTCCATCCGACTCATTGCTGTGAACACCATTGTTTTTCTAACACGGTTGTGCCGCATATTCATCCGCAACATACAACTAACGTAAATCACCACAACTTTGAGCACGTTCATTACTATCCGCACACTTTTTCAAATGTTGACCCGACAACTCACCAGCATTTTCAGTGCGGAAGCCCTTGCTGCGATCATTAGTATTGAACGCTTAAGCAAGATCGGTTAGGATATCAGCAAATCAAAATGGGGCCCGATGGGGAGCCCCATTTTTTAAGCAGGTGATCAATTGAAAGTATTAGCCGTAACAGGATACAAGCCGTTTGAACTCGGAATTTTTAAACAGGATGACCGGGCGCTTGTTTATATAAAAAAGGCGATAGAAACCAGACTCAGAAGCTTTATTGACGAAGGCTTGGAATGGATTCTCATATCCGGACAGCTGGGGACTGAGCTTTGGGCGGCTGAAACGGCGTACGATCTCAGAGAAGAGTATCCGGAATTAAAGGTTGCCGTTATCACGCCTTTCTACGGCCAAGAAGAAAAGTGGAAGGAACCGAATAAAGAAATGTATGAAGCGGTGCTTGCTCAGGCAGATTATGAGGAGAGCCTGACGCATCGGCCGTACGAAAGTCCGCTCCAATTCCGGCAGAAAAACGCGTTCTTTATTGAAAAGTCAGATGCGCTTTTGCTTTTATATGATCCTGAAATGGAAGGATCGCCGAAATATATGCTGCAGCAGGCAGAAAAACGCCGTGAAACAGACGGATATCCGATTTATTCGATCACGATGGATGATCTCCGTGCCGCCGTTGAAGAAGAAGATTTCTTTACATAACACGTCAGAGAATATTTGACAACGGGACGTGTTTCTGAATAAAATATAACATGATGATTCACGATATGAGGTGAAAAAGATGCTTGCTGATAAAGTAAAGCTTTCTGCGAAAGACATTTTGGAAAAAGAATTTAAAACAGGCGTTAGAGGTTACAGACAAGAAGACGTTGACAAATTTTTAGATATGATTATTAAGGATTATGAAACCTTTCATCAAGAAATTGAAGAACTGCAGCAAGAAAATCTGCAGCTGAAAAAACAGCTTGAAGAAGCAAGCAAAAAACAGCCGGTGCAGTCCAATACGACCAACTTTGACATTCTGAAAAGGCTGTCCAACCTTGAGAAACATGTATTCGGCAGCAAACTTTATGACGAATAGGGCAGATGCACTTGTCAAATGAGACAAGTTGCTTTATAATGAACAAGTGTTCTTAACGTTCGGGTAATCGCTGCAGATCTTTGAATCTGTAGAGGAAAGTCCATGCTCGCACGGTGCTGAGATGCCCGTAGTGTTCGTGCCTAGCGAAGAAATAAGCTAGGGCAGCCTTGATAGGCTGACGGCAGGAAAAAAGCCTACGTCTCCGGATATGGCTGAGTATCCTTGAAAGTGCCACAGTGACGAAGTCTCATCAGAAATGGTGAGAGTGGAACGCGGTAAACCCCTCGAGCGAGAAACCCAAATTTTGGTAGGGGAACCTTCTTGAAGGAATTGAACAGATAGAAGGACAGAATGCTTTCTGTAGATAGATGATTGCCGCCTGAGTACGAGGTGATGAGCCGATTGCAGTACGACGGAACAAAACATGGCTTACAGAACGTTAAACATTATTGATATGACAAATTAGAGCTCTCCTTTAAAGGGGAGCTTTTATCTTGAATGAAACGAAAGCTTAAAAGAGACAGGGTGATACGATGAAGAAGTACACACTAATAGCGACGGCGCCGATGGGAATTGAAGCGATCGTCGCCAAAGAAGTGCGTGATTTAGGTTATGAATGCAAAGTAGACAACGGAAAAGTCATTTTTGAAGGAGATGCGCTTGCGATCTGCCGCGCTAACTTATGGCTGCGGACGGCTGACCGCATCAAAGTACAGGTCGCCGAGTTTCAGGCGAAAACGTTTGATGAGCTGTTTGAAAAAACAAAAGCGATTGACTGGCGCGCGTACATTCCGGAAAACGCAAAGTTCCCCGTTATCGGAAAGTCCGTGAAATCAGTGCTTGCCAGTGTGCCTGACTGCCAGCGGATCGTCAAAAAGGCGATAGCGGAAAAGCTGAAACTGCAATCAGGAAAACAAAATGAATGGATTGAAGAAACGGGCCCCGAGTATAAGGTGGAGATTTCCCTTTTAAAAGATAAAGCCGTGCTTACACTGGATTCATCAGGAACAGGCCTTCACAAACGGGGATACAGGGTTGATCAGGGAGGAGCTCCGATTAAAGAGACGCTCGCTGCCGCGTTAATTCAGTTAACCAACTGGACGCCTGACCGTCCGTTCGTCGATCCGTTCTGCGGTTCCGGCACGATCGCCATTGAAGCCGCTTTAATCGGGCAAAACATTGCTCCCGGTTTTAACCGTGATTTTGTTTCAGAAGACTGGGAATGGATCGGAAAAGAACTGTGGGACAAGGCGCGTCTTGAAGTGGAAGAAAAGGCGAACTATGATCAGCCGCTGCAGATCTTTGCCAGTGACGTGGATCACCGGATGGTAAACATCGCCAAAGAAAACGCAGAAGAAGCGGGACTTGGTGACCTGATCGAATGCAAACAAATGCGGGTGCAGGATTTTACGACGAAACTCGAATACGGCGTAATCGTCGGAAACCCTCCGTACGGCGAACGGCTCGGCGAAAAAAGGGAAGTCGAGAAGATGTATAAAGAAATGGGCCGGGCATTTGAATTTCTTGATACATGGTCTGTCTACATGTTAACGTCAAATGAACAATTTGAAGAGGTCTACGGAAGAAAAGCAACCAAAAAACGGAAGCTCTTTAACGGTTTTATCAAAACTGATTATTATCAGTACTGGGCTAAAGTGCGGCCGCAGCGGAAAAAGCCGCAACAAAGAGAAGACGCCTGAAACAGCGTCTTCTCCGGCATCTTTACGTTTTATTCTGCCATTACCAGCGGTGCGCTTTTGCGTTGCTCCGTAAAATAATGTTGGTCTGGGACATTTCGGTGTGGCCGTTCACTTGCGATTTAGAGCGTTTCGGCCGCGTCCAATTGTGATGAAACAATTCAGAATGCTGATCTAATCGATCTTTATAACTCATGTAACCATCACTCCCGGATAGAATAATTTTGTGAAGATGGATATTCGATCGAATATCTGTTGTAGTTTGTGCAGGTCAGGTGCGGATCATTCAGAATGGCATGTATAGAAAGTGAAGCATCGGCATAGAATGATGATTATTTCTATTTGAGAGGTGATCTATTTTATGCTGAACAGCGAGCACTTCAGTAAAATACAAAAGGCGTTAGACGCAACTGCTTTCCGGCTGGAGGAAGCCGGAGCGGAGTTCGGTCCTTCCGCCATGACACACGCACAGGAAGAACTTGAAAATGCGGTAAAACATACACATTCAACAGACCATCCGTTCCTATGTACACATATCATTAACCGGAAATGATAATGGCAAAAACTTGGCGAGGCCAAGTTTTTTTGTTGTATTGAAAAGGGTTAAATGATATTATAGATGGTCTGAATGCCGAATAGTTAGGGGTTGGAGTTGGGTGACAACATCACGTTTGCCTTTTGCTTTAACAAAAGAAAAGAATTTTTACGAAGAATTGAACAATTGGATTGGTGACGTGTTTTACGATATCCTTCCCGAGAAAGGCTTTGACCTTCGGGATGAGCAGGTATTTATGGCGTTTCAGCTTGAACGGGCATTTAAAGAGAAAAAAGTCATGTTCGCTGAGGCAGGAGTCGGTACGGGGAAAACGCTGGTGTATCTGCTGTTTGCCATCAGCTATGCCAGATATACGGGTAAACCGGCCATTATCGCATGCGCCGATGAAACGTTAATTGAACAGCTTGTCAAAAAAGAAGGCGACATTTCCAAGCTGACAGAACATTTGGATCTGCAGATTGATACACGGCTGTCCAAATCCCATGAGCAGTATCTGTGTCTGAAAAAGCTTGAGAAAACGATGCAGCGTTCTGATGATGAAAAGTGGCTGGATCTTTATGAGTCGCTGCCTTCATTCGTACACGAATCACAAGCGATGCAGCGCTTTTATCCGTACGGCGACCGCAAACAGTACGCTGATTTGACGAATGAAGAGTGGGCAGGCGTCAGCTATGATTCCTTCCAAGATTGTTTAACTTGTGATATGAGACATAGATGCGGTTTAACACTTTCGAGAGATCATTACAGAAAATCAACGGATCTGATTGTTTGCTCCCATGATTTCTACATGGAGCATGTATGGACGGAAGAATCACGCAAAAGGGAAGGACAGCTGCCGCTTTTGCCGGATCACAGCGCCGTCGTATTTGATGAAGGACATCTGCTGGAATTCGCCGCGCAAAAAGCGTTAACGTATCGTGTGAAGCAGTCGACGCTTGAGCTGTTTTTAGAGCGTCTGCTTCAAAATGATATCAGAGAGGAATTCGCCGAACTGATTGAAGATGCCCTTGCCGCAAACGATGAGTTTTTCTATGTGCTGTCAGAGGAATCGAAGGAAATCGCCGGCTCTCACCGATTGGACATCCAAAACGACCAGCGTGTTAAGCGTGCGGCTGACGAACTGTGCCGTCTGCTCGATAAAATCGGCGAGGCGCTCGTATTTGAATCGGAAATGTATACGATCGATAAGTACGAGCTGTCAGTTGTAGAAGAATACGTCGAACAAATGGCATATTCGCTGTCGCTGTATCAAAAGGATGCCATCAGCTGGCTTGAAACGCGGGATACAGACTCAACGTTTGTCGTTATGCCGAGAACAGTAGCCGAAGTTTTGGGAGAAAAGGTCTTTTCTAAAAAGATTCCTTATATCTTCTCATCGGCCACTCTTTCTGAGGGCGGTTCATTTGATTATATCGCTGACAGCCTCGGAATCCGTGATCCTTTATCATTCACCGTTGAATCTCCGTACGATTACGAGGAGCAAATGTCTGTTGCGCTTCACGGTGACATGACGTCTGAGCAGAAAACAGCCGAAACGATTGAAACCATTAAGAAGAATGGAGGACGCACCCTCGTTCTTTTCCCTTCCTTTGAAGATATGAAGGAATTTAAAGAACAGGCTGCCGCGTGGGAGCTGCCGTATCCGATATACTACGAAGGTGATGAAGAGATCAGCAGTCTGGTCGAAAAATTCCAGCGTGATGAAGAATCCGTACTTTGTTCCGTCCACTTATGGGAAGGTCTTGACATTCCCGGTGACTCGCTCCGGAATGTGACCATTTGGGCATTGCCGTATCCGCCTCATGATCCCGTGTTTACCGCAAAGCGGAACGGAGCGAAAAAAGATCCGTTTGAGGAAGTTGATCTGCCGTACATGCTTTTGAGAGTCCGGCAGGGAATCGGCCGCCTCATCCGTTCTAATCAGGACAGCGGAACCATATCCATTTATGCGGGCGGAGAAAGTGAACGGGTCCTGGCCGAAGTCAAAAAGGTCTTGCCTGTTACACCGAAAATCGTATAAAAACAAAAGCTGCAGGATTCTTATCCTGCGGCTTTTTTAAATCCGGGAAGTTGACTTTATCACGGCATTCCATTAGCCTGTAATTGATAGTGAAAAGGGAGGGGAACGGATATGGATTTACATACATATGAAAAAGAGTTTTTTGATCTGTTAAAAAGAGTATCCCACTATGAAGAAGCCATTGCGCTTATGCATTGGGACTCAAGAACGGGAGCCCCGAAAAAAGGCTCTGATGACCGGGCGGAAAGCATCGGACAGCTGTCGGCTGACGTTTTTCAAATCCAGACATCCGACCGGATGAAAGAGCTGATCGACATCCTTCTCGCGCATGCAGAGGAGCTCTCTGAAGATACAGTGAAAGCGGCGGAACTTGCGAAAAAAGATTATGATCATAATAAAAAAATTCCTGAAGATGAGTATAAAGAATATGTCATTTTAACATCGAAAGCTGAAACGGCTTGGGAGGATGCAAAGGCTGCCTCTGATTTTTCTATGTTTGCTCCGTACCTTGAGAAGCTGATTGATTTTAATAAGCGGTTTATTTCGTATTGGGGCTATGAAGATCATCCATACAACGCATTGCTCGATATTTTCGAACCGGGTGTTACGGTAAAGGTGCTGGATCAGCTGTTTTCTGAATTGAAGGAAGCGATTATTCCGCTTATCAAAAAAGTGACGGAATCCGGCAATAAACCGGACACTTCCTTTATAACGAAAACGTTTTCGAAAGAACAACAAAGAGCCCTCTCCTTGTATTTCTTAAAAGAGTTCGGGTATGATTTTGACGGCGGCCGACTGGACGAGACGGTGCATCCGTTTGCGACGACAATCAACCGGGGCGATGTGCGGGTGACGACCAGATATGACGAAAACGATTTCCGCACGGCGATTTTCGGAACGATTCATGAATGCGGGCATGCGATCTACGAGCAGAATATTGACGAAGCGTTGAGCGGAACGAACTTATCTGACGGTGCATCCATGGGAATTCATGAATCCCAATCGTTATTTTATGAAAACTTTATCGCCAGAAATCAACATTTCTGGACCGCCTATTATGAAAAAATGGTTGAGGCTTCGCCTGATCAATTTCAAGATGTGAAAAGAGAGGACTTTGTACGCGCCGTAAATGAGGCGAAACCGACATTTATCCGAATTGAAGCCGATGAGCTGACATATCCGCTTCATATTATTATCCGTTATGAAATTGAAAAAGCGATTTTCAGCAATGAAGTGACAGTGGAAGAACTGCCTGCATTGTGGAATCAAAAATATCATGATTATTTAGGCATTACGCCGCCATCTGACGCAAAAGGCATTTTGCAGGACGTACATTGGGCGGGCGGAGATTTCGGCTATTTCCCTTCCTATGCGCTCGGATATATGTATGCGGCACAGCTGAAGCATACCATGCTTGACGATCTGCCTGAATTTGACCAATTAATAGAACGGGGCGATTTTGAGCCGATCAAACAATGGCTGACAGAAAAGGTTCATCAGCACGGAAGACGCAAAATGCCGCTTGACATCATAAAAGATGCAACGGGAGAAGAGCTGAACGTTCAATATCTCATTGAGTATCTCGTCGGCAAATATTCAAATTTATATTTATAAACGAAACGCCCGGCATACACCGGGTGTTTTTCTAAAAATTCTAAAAACACGAATAATCGAAAACCAATTCTTTGTAAAAGTTCGGAAATATTCAAATTTCACTATGCAAAAGAAGTGTATCTTGTTATAATTTGATTAATATCATACGAACACTCATATAATCGCGTGGATATGGCACGCAAGTTTCTACCGGTCACCGTAAATGTCCGACTATGAGTGAGCAATGGAACGGCTTTATTCGGCCGTTGCGTGTAGATCATTCGGCATTGCTTGCTCTTTTTATTGAGAGCGGGCAATGCTTTTTTATTTTTTTATAAGCGGGGGTAATCATTGTGGAAGCATTAAAACGAAAAATAGCAGAAGACGGAATTGTTCTTTCTGATCAAGTGCTGAAAGTGGATTCTTTTTTAAACCATCAAATTGATCCGGTTCTCATGCAGCAGATCGGCCGGGAATTTGCGCGCCGTTTTGAAAAAGACGAGATAACCAAAATCGTCACAATTGAATCTTCGGGCATTGCTCCTGCGGTGATGGCGGGCCTTGAACTCGGCGTTCCCGTCATCTTTGCGAGAAAAAGGAAGTCTCTCACATTAACGGATGATCTGCTGACGGCATCCGTCTATTCTTTCACGAAAAAAACAGAAAGTCAGATTGCTGTCTCCGGAAATCATCTGTCGAAAGATGACCGCGTGTTAATCATTGACGACTTTTTAGCGAACGGACAGGCGGCAGAAGGACTTTTATCCATTGTAAAACAAGCAGGCGCAGCGGTTTGCGGGATCGGAATCGTCATTGAAAAGTCATTTCAGCCGGGAAGAGATGAGCTGGTGAAAAAAGGATGCCGGGTCGAATCACTGGCGAGAATTCAATCGCTTGAAGACGGAAAAGTGACATTTGTACAGGAGGTCCGTTCATGAAAAACGGCTATGCCAAAACACTTTCCCTCGGTATCCAGCACGTGCTTGCCATGTATGCCGGCGCCGTCGTCGTTCCCTTAATTGTAGGAGCGGCATTGGGACTGAACGCAGAACAGCTGACATATCTCGTATCAATTGACATTTTTATGTGCGGGGCGGCTACGCTGCTTCAAGTATGGAGGAATAAATGTTTCGGCATCGGCTTGCCTGTTGTGCTCGGCTGTACGTTCACCGCGGTAGCGCCGATTATTTCCATCGGTAAGGAGTACGGGATTTCAGCCATTTACGGGAGCATTTTGGCATCGGGTCTGCTTGTCATTCTGCTGTCGTTTTTCTTCGGCAAGCTCGTATCCTTTTTCCCGCCTGTGGTAACCGGATCTGTCGTAAGAATTATTGATTGAGTACGACATAAACCTAGTTATAGTAGACCTTGATATTCAAATTCTTCGTACCATCTCCCAAATCCTCGACCGTATACGTTATATGACTAATGAGCATCTTTAGTATTAAGTTTATTTCAGAGTTAGACATCCCGTCAGTAGACTCAATCATCTCCTGCACTTTATGATGACTCCATTTTTCTTTTTTTGTCTCAGCGCTAAGAGCATTTTGAAACTCAGTAGATGCAATTAATTCTGCTAAGTCATTTTCAGCTTTTTGAAGTGTCTCTTGTGAAATTTTCAGCTTTTCTTTGTACTCTGTTTTACTGATGTCCCCATCTAAGTACATTTCCTTTATGCGTTCTATTCTTCCCTTTGCCTTTTTAACAGCTTTTTCTCTTAAACCAATAAGCTGAGCTGTATAAGAGTCATCATTAACATCTTGCTCAGTAGGGGAGAAGAGAGATTCATTGTATTTTTTTATTTCCTTCATAATTGACTGGAACAGTACTTCTTCATGAATTCCTTTTGTTTCTTCGCATTCTTTTGTTCTTTCAGCAGATTTTCGTAAACACTTTCTAACGTGTTTTCTTCTGCCTTTGGGTTGTTCTATAGCTTGTGCTTTATGACAATAAGGACATCTAACAATACCAGAAAGCCTGTGGGTATTCATATTTAAACGTCTTCCGGCCAATTTATATGTTCTAAGTTTTTCTATTCTATTTAGGATTAGGGCATGTTCTTCATCAGTTTTCATGGTTTCATGATGACCTTTTGCAATTAATACTTCATCTAAATTTTTATTTTGAACAATACTGTTATTGCTTTTGCTTTTCTTGTATTTACCAAACCATACATAACCCCTATGAAAATCGTTGGACAGAATTTCTGAAACAACTTCTCCGTACCAAATAGAACGGCCGGATGGGGAGGGTACTTTTAGTTCGGTTAACATCTCAGCAATTACTGTGCAAGAATATTCCTCTTCTAAGAACCATTTAATCATCATTCTATATATTTTTTTCTTTTCCTCAACAACTACTGCAGCTTTAAGATTCTTGTCCCACTTATAACCGTATGGAACTGACCCTGAATGCAGTCTACCTTCTCTTGTGGCATTTTTCTTTCCGTTAATTGTTCTCCGTTTTATTGCTCTATATTCACTTCGGGCAATTATTGATTCAAACTCAGAAAGCATTTCGTCGCCTTCGATTGATAAATCATATATTTTTTTGGGTGTAATAAACAATGTCCCACTTTGCTTAAATGCTTCAAGTATACGTCCGGAATCAATTTGTGACCCTCTAGAGAGTCTGTCCATTGCTACAGCACAAACTGCGTCAAACTCGCCATTTTCAATTCTGGGCAACAACATTGAGAACATTGGTCGTTCATCAATAGTCTCACCTGAGACAACTTCCTCAAACCACTGAACATTTTTAAAGTTCTCTCTTTTTATGAGATATTCTAGCTCATTTCTATGTTTTGCGAGCGTATCTTCTGAATCTCTGTCTTCTCTGGATTTTCTTGAGTAAACTGCTATTTTTGAATTTTCGTGTAACGCCAAGTATTTCATCCTTTCTTCTTATTGTAAGTGTAGTTAGATTATATCATGCGCATTGGAATTTCTTTATAAAATCCTCATTTTAACGAAACATTTTAGATCAGCTTGCTTATTAATCTAATTTAAAGTATCCTAATTGATGTATCATAGGGGTTTAACAGCCACTATAGACCACAGAGTCCCTCACAGAGCTCTGTGGTTTTTTATTTAGATAGAATATACCCAAATAAAAAAAGAAGCCTCAGAGGGCTTCCGATGGATTAATTCTTCTCACATGCAAAGTTGTCATTATCGCGATCCATCTTAGATGTATAAGCAGGGTGAGTCCTTGGTACGCCATGCGGGTATTTCTTTCTCAGCTCTGTGCAGTTTGCAAAGTGTTCTGTTCCTCCAGCAGAAGGGGAGGCTTGTGCAGAGTTAGAAGAGCTGCTTGATGCTGAACTGCTTGAATTTGAATTGCTAGGGTTCGATTTATGTGTCTCGGATTGGTGTGTTGTAACTGACTTTTGAACCGGCTTAGATACACTTACTGATTTCTTCGGTTTCGTTGCGCAGCCATTAAATCCTTTATCAGTCGCATATCCATTCTTACTCCAAATCTTCAAGTCTTTATCTTTCGCAGCTTGCTCATCTTTCTTATACGTGTCTAAATACTTCGTGTTTGGCTCATATACATAAGCTACTCGTGCTAATCCTTCTTTAAGCAGTGTTTCTTGTACTGATTTGCCATCTGCGTAAACGTAAGCCAACATTCTGCCATACTTATCTGTGCGATCTCCTTTATCAAACTCCAGTTGAAGTTTTCCCTTGTTAACCAGCTGTTTATTTCTTGCTGAAGCATCCTCACCATATGGTTGTATGCAAGAGTTTGGCTTCTTAGTTTCAGGAGTGTCAACAAGCAAGTAGCGAACTGTTTTGACTTCGCCTTTATAGTTAACTTTAATCGTGTCTCCATCAACCGTTCTGTTAAGTGTTACATCGACTAGCTTTTTCTTATTGTCAGATGCCTTTTTATCGGACGAATCCTTCTTTGAAGCATTTTCGGCTTTTTCATTTTTGTCATTATTGCTGTTGTCGTTTGATTGAGAATCTGCCTTTGTCTCTTTTGTATCCTTTTCTTCTTGCTGTGTTGTTTTAGTCTTATCTGAATCTGTTTTATCTGTAGAAGCAGAATCAGACCCACATGCAACCAAAGAAAAGCTTAAAGATAATGCGCAAATACCTAACAGCCATTTCTTCAATGTAATTCCCCCAATTTGTTTGTTCTGTCTCTATATCGGACAAACCTTCCTAATTATAAATATAAAACCAAAGATTGTAAATTTGATTTTGTCATTTTAAAACACTCAAATAAAGTTGTGTGGTAAAATTTAGTGGTCTAAACCTTAGAGGAGGGAAAGTTATATGGAAGAAGGGAAGTTAATTCAAATGACTCTTAATGGAATAAAGGAAGCTGTTTCTAAATACGGAACATTCCCTATGTTTCATCATGGAGGATATGTCATGGAAGATGCTACTTTTCATTTCAAAGATCCTGCTAGTCCTCAAGAAATTAGCGATATAGAACAGAAGCTAGGTGTTACCTTCCCTAATGACTATAAAGAGTTTTTGTTACAGCACAATGGGATGGAAATGTTTGATGGGATTGAAATACTTAGCTTAGAGGGAATCATTGAATATAATGAGGTTCAAGATTTCCCAGAGGGATACGTTTTAATTGGATATCATTTTGATGGAAGATATGTCATAGACACAAACAAATCAAAAAATGGATTAGGTTATATGCTATATCTAGACTCAATTGATGATATTGAAGATGCGCTTAACTTAGATTCGAATTTTGAAATATGGTTTGATATGTTAGTGTCTTCTAATGGAACGAAATATTGGGAAGTGAATCCGAATATCCGAGAGTATTATAAACTGGTTTCAGAATAAAAAGACTCCGCATAGGAGTCTTCATCTACATTCATCTACAATTTTACTTCTTTTTTGTATAAGAAGCCCACCATGGATTTACTTCTTTCCTGTGAAAATTCACATCGATAGGAATTAAATTGCTTGTCTGATTTCCTCCACCGTACTCTCTAGGTAGTTGATGATGAATCTCAAATTTTACCCAAGTTTTTTTGCCGTATTTTTTATCATACCAGTTCCTATATGCTTTGCGTTCTGTAGTTCCCCATTTTACTCTTTTATCGCTAGGCACCCATTTAATAAATGCATTAGGTGGAGCTAATATATTTAATCCTGATTGCTTATCTGTGTAATTGGAGGGGAAAAACATTCCCTTCATATTCGTTAGGTATAATCCTTCAGTCCAGGATATCGTTCTAACAGTTGGTTTTTTCCCTGCCCAAGTAGCAATTGCGCCGCCAGTATACTTCCAAAATGTTGTTTTGTTTACATTAATAAATTGATGAACTTCCGATCCCTTTTTCACTTGAGTCCCTACAAAGGTCTTTCTAATAGTATGGGGGCAAGTAAATTGTTTGTTATAATAGCCACTCTTGCATAAACCCTGATGTACTTCTGCTGACGCAGGAGGAATCCCTACTATTTTTGAAATTTCAACTCCGTGCATCACTTTATTAACTTTTCCACCTAAAAAAGTGTGACTGAAATAGATAATACTTTTTGCTTTTTTCTCAACAGTTTTCCGTTGGTTTTCAGAGGTGACTTGTCCAGATGATGTCTGATTACCATCTTTGTCATAAGCTATATAAGTTTGGTATGAACTTTCAACATCCATTCCTTGTTCCTTAGCGATTTTTTGCAGCTTACTTTCTGATCCGGCTAATTCTCTTTTAGATGAATCGGTGTTTTGCGGTTTTTCGTTTACTGTTGAGATACGTTTGTTTAGGTCAATGCCAGTTGTATTATTGTCAGTGATTTCTTTGTTTGCCGTTGCCTTTACATCATGGAGGGGATAGCAAGAGAATAATAAAGAGAGAGCTATTACAACTAACCAAATGCTTTTTGACACATACTTCATAATGGTTTACACTCCTTTTTCTTCTGTTTAAACCTGCTATGAGTATCTGAGATGTAAATAAATAATATATTTTACAATTAATACCTCCTTCCGTGAGGATAGTATCACCTTTTCCATTTTTTATCAACTGAATTAAGCCTATTTTAAGATTTTGTTAAAGTTCAAATCTCCTAAGAAAGAGACCTTCGACAAAAGGAAGAAGCTCTCCTTACATGTAATTTTATGTGGTAAAATTTAGATAAGATTGAGTGGGAAGGAGACAGATATGAAGGTATTTGAAGCATCCTCGTTAATCTCAGCAGCGGAAAAGCGAGCAAAAGAATACGATCAGATTAGAGAACAATTTATCAATCTCAGAAAAGCATTTCAAGGAATGGCTGATTTAGATGACAGCGAGTTTTCAGGTAAAGGTGCTGATAACATTAAAGCATTCTTCCAAGATCACGCTGGTGTTACAGACAGCTGGCTTGATCTGATCGATATGAAGATTGCTTTTCTTAACAGTATTTCAGGAAAAGTAGCTGATGCCGGATTAGCCGATTCGTTTGTGGAAGAGTCATTTTTAGAGCATGAGTTGATTCATGCGAAGAATAAGTCAAAAGCCATCATGCAAGAGCAACGGAATGAAATGAGGGATATTCTTAATGAGATAAGTGATATTGTTCATCTTGATGTTTTCTCTACAGAGGATGTCGATCAAAAGCTGGATTCAGCAGACAAGAAACGGGACAATACCATACACAAGCTCGGCAAGCTTGATCACGATCTAACGAAAGAATACGCAGAAACCGAAGCGAACGAACAGTTCATCCAAGCCGACTTTCAACAGCTCCAAAATGCCACGGGTAAAGGGAAAAACGCAACACCACTTCACTATAACGCCAAGGCGTACAGAGAAAGTGACATACATAAGAAAAAAGGCGATATCGTAAGACATTCGGATGCTTATTTGACGATTAAAAAGGAAGAAGCGAAAGAGCGTGAAATCAAGGATCTGAAGAAAAAGCTCGCTGATGGAGTAACTGATCCTGATGAATATTTAGAAATCGCGAAGAAGATCGGCTATGAAAACCTTGAACCTTCCCAACAACAATATGTGATGCAGCTTGAACAAGCAAAACAGATGGAAGAAGCCGGAGAAGTGACTTGGGATATTTTAAAAGGAGCCGGCGTTGGTTTATATGATGTCGGGAAAGACACGGTAACAGGTTTATGGCAGCTGATCAGCAAGCCTGATGAAGTTGTTGAAGGTGTCATAGGGGCAGTTGCTCATCCGATTAACACGTATAATTCCATTTCAACAGCTATTGAGGAATCGTATCAAAAAGATATGGTAAATGGAGATGCTTACTCCAGATCAAGATGGGTGACATATGCGATAGGTACGGTAGTTACCTCTGTAGTAGGCACAAAGGGAGCCGGTTCTCTTACAAAAGCTGACGTAGCAGGAAAAGTCACCTCTAAAGTCAGTAAAGCAGGCCAAAAACTGAAAGATGTCTCAATTGCTGATTTATTGCCTTATAATCCACGTTACGATGTTGTTCCGGCTGGAGGAGTTCCTTATAATGTAGTTAACGGTGAGAATTTAAAGGATCGTCTGCTTCAGTTAATAAAGTCCGCCAATCCTAGAACAAGGTTGCCTAGAAATCATGGGAGATGGGAAGGGACTCCTGGTAACGGTAAATGGCACTCAGATAGACCTGACGTTAATGCAGTTACTAAAGGAGAACCCGTCACTTTTATAGATGGCAGACCGATTTTTACACCATGGAGCAAAGGGACGATTAAGTTTAAATCAGGAGAACTGAAAGGTACTAAAAAGGATTTTCCAGCAGTTTATAAACGTATTCAAAAAATGAAAGGCTTTAAAACCCAAAAAGAAGCTGAAAAATGGCTGAAAGAAGTAGTTAGATTAACACCGCATCATTTAGACAATAACACCATCCAATTAATCCCTATGGATTTACATGGTAATATACCTCACGTAGGTTCGGCATCTGATTTAAGAGGAGGATTTTAATGGGTATACAGGCAATCAAGAAAAAAATGAGTGAATTTTATTTAGATATAAGACTTGATAAGAACATAAATTCTCATCAAGTCCTTAAAAAGTTTGAGGACGAAAATTCTTTCGACATAACAGATGAATATAAAGAGTTTCTCAATTTATACGGGGAATGCTGGATAGAGGAAGATAATGTGTTTTTCCCTGTTTTAGAGGACAATCCACTAGCAGATAACGGTAATCTCCGGTTGGGATATTTCTACGGTCTTAATAACAATGATGCTAATATTATCAAATTAAAAGAGGATCTTTCAGAACAAATGCCGGACTGGATTATACCGATTGCTGATGGTGACGGAGGAGATCAAATTTGTCTTGGTGTGAAAGGAGAAGCAACAGGAAAAGTTTATTTTTGGGATCATGAATTGACAAATGGAATAAAAGACACATTTTTGGTCGCAAATTCTTTCTCTGACTTCATTCAAAGTCTGTTTATTGAAGAGACAACAGATGAGGACGATGAAGACGATGGTATTTTATCTATTGAGCTAGATGATGATTTATTAAACAGTTAAGCAAAAGTATTGCAATTGCATGATGTAGCAGCATAAGTGTCCTTAGGCAAAGTGAAAGTGGTTTAATCCATAAAGCAATAGTATTGCAAATACCATTTTTATGTGGTTATAATTAGTGTAGATGATACAGTTATATAATTATTTTTTGCATTTGATTTGTGGAAATGCATAAAATAAAAAGACCAGGGTGTTGGTAGCACCCCGGCTCTGTACAAAAAGCTGCCCATCAAAGGGCTTGCTCAGCAGTTGTTCATGATAGGCCTAACCCTTCAGGTTTCCAGGCTCAAGGGAGGTCTATTTTTTATTTATATACGTCAACAGGGCGATTATAAACGACCCGAATGCAAGCATTAACATTAATGCCTGAAATGTTGACATAAGCATCACCCCCTTTCGTAGGGGATGAGCAAGACTCCCTTGAGTGAGCATGCTTTAATGTAAAGGAATCATTATACACTAATTCCAAATATATGTCTGTGATTATTGGAGCCTTATTGACAATAGACAAGTTATAATGTAGTACTTTTCTTTTTGAAATTTGTGTTATAAGATATATTAAGATTTTCAACAAGAGAGGAAATTTATCATGAAGAAAGAAATTTTGCTAATTCATAATGGCTCAAGCATTACATATGCAGACCCACATGAAGCTGCTAGGAGTTATGCTAAAGCTGTCATTGATGGGGTAAATCCTAATGAAATAGAACTATATACTGACATTGCCGTAAATCTTAAAGACCAAGCTAAACTGATGAAACAATTTAACCAGGAACTATCTAAGATTGTAAATACAAGAATTCCTATGATGGAAGAAAACACAAAAGAGCTAAGCAATGAAATGGAAAATTCACATCAAATTTATAAGGGAATTTCAAAAGAAAGCATAAAAAGAAAAAGGATTAGAAAAACGAAAATAAGCAGGCTATAAAAATAGCCCGTCATTTGCGTGATCAGAAAGAAAAGCAATACTTTGTGCCGGAGTTTTTAAGTGTGAAAATAAATTACTATGTCCCCCCTTACAAGCATACATTGTGATATGTAAGGGGGGATTTTTCTTGCCTAGATACCGGAGCGCTCTTCGCAAGAGAGGGCCTTTGCCTTTTCGGTATGTGTTGCTTCTGTCGTTTGCTTTTTTTATCATATCGACGGTCATCAGCCTCTGGATGATCAACTCCTCAATCAAACCGGTGCTGATGAACATAGGAGAAATGGAAACCAAACGGGTGGCGACAGAGGTCATTACGGAATCCATTGAAGAATACATGTCTCACAGCGACAATGTGAAAGATATGGTCGATATGAAAACGGATGAAAACGGAAAAGTCACAACGATGGATTTTAATACACAAGTGGTCAACAGCATGAAGGCGAAAGTGACAAAGCAGCTTCAGGCTCATTTGAAGGAAGCGGAGTCGAACAATAAGCAGCATGAAACGGAAAAAGGCGCGAAAACGGCCGATGAAATTATGATTAACATCCCTTTAGGGCAGGTCACGGGAAACAGCATTCTCGGAAATCTGGGGCCGAAAATCCCCGTGCGCTTTAACCTGATCGGTGATGCGTTAACTGATGTGAAAACAAAAATAAAGCCGTACGGCATTAACAATGCCCTGATCGATATCAGTATTTTTGTGGAAATTAAAGTGAAGGTCATTATTCCGTTTGCCAGTAAAACATCAGTCGTGACAAATAATATTCCGGTCTCCATTAAAGCGATTCAAGGAGAGGTGCCGCAGTTTTATAACGGAAGCGGCGGATCAGGTGTGACGCCTTCCATCCAGCTGCCGAATGAAAAAAAGGAGAAAGACAAATAAAGACACACAGCCGCATTTTCTTCTGGCGGCTGTTTTTACTTTTTCCTGCGGATTTCTTGAAACTGAACTCAAGTATCGACTAGAGCAGCCCATAAAGCTTAGTGGATACTTGCTGAATAGTCATTTCCAACAATTACATCGAACTATTGTTCTTATTTATATTGAATAAAGAACATTTGTTCTGTTAATATTAGATCAATAAAGGAGTGATTCAAAATGCTTAGAGATCGAGGGGCGATCAAATGGACTTCCATGATGCTTCCAGAACATTTAACGCAATTAAAACAGGACTTGTTAGATGTTTCGAAAATGGAGAAGCCATCTTTAGATGAGCAACAAATTGAGGAGATTGACATCCTGGTTTCTGAAGCAATGGCGCTGAATAAAGAACTAAAGTTTAAGCTCTTTAAAGAAGGGGTTGCCGAGGATTTAATCGGTACAGTTCAATATCTCAATTACGAACAACACAAATTGCATGTAAAAGATCATCACGATCAAACCGTATACATCACCATGAATGACATCATAGGAGTTGCTTACAATGATTGATTACTCACAGTTTCCACGTAAAAATATACTTTGTGTAGATATGAAATCCTTTTATGCTTCAGTTTCAGCTGTAACAATGGGATTGAATCCAATGACATGTTACCTCGCTGTAGTTGGAAACACGGATAGACAGGGAAGTGTCGTCTTAGCAGCATCTCCTGCACTTAAAAAAGATTATGGAGTCAAGACTGGTTCCCGGTTATTTGAGATTCCAGATGATCCGAGAATTCACATAGTAAACCCGCAAATGAAACTTTTCATCAGAGTTTCAACTGAAATCACTAAATTGTTTTACAGGTTCGTTCCTGAAACATGTGTACACACGTACTCAATTGATGAATCTTTTTTAGATGCAGGAAAAGAAAATCCTGAAGTCATGGCAGAAGCAATTCAGAGCAGTATGAAGAGAGAGTTTGGCTTAGTTTGTACTGTTGGTATTGGTGACAATATGTTGCTGAGTAAGTTAGCTCTTGATTTAGAGAGTAAGAAAACAAAGACTGGGATTGCACGGTGGAGATATGAAGATGTTCCAAATAAGCTTTGGTGTGTTCATCCGTTATCTGAAATGTGGGGAATAGGAGGGAGGATGGAGAGGAATTTAAACCGGATGGGGATTTCAACTGTTGGTCAATTAGCTAAATATCCATTAGAGCTACTTGAAAAACGATTCGGCATTATGGGCAATCAGCTTTATTATCATGCACATGGAATTGACCTTTCTGAAATTGGAGCTCCTTTGATGCAAGGGCAAATAAGCTACGGGAAAAGTCAGATATTACTTAGAGACTATACGAAGAAAGAGGATATCAAGGCGGTTCTCTTGGAGATTTGTGAAGAGGTTGCACGAAGAGCACGAACACATAACAAAGTAGGGCGCACAATTAGCTTGGGTATTGGTTACAGTAAAGATGAGTTCAGCGGCGGCTTTCACAGAGCTAAAACGATTGATTTGCCTACAAATATCACAATGGATATTTATCGATATTGCTTGATGTTGTTTGATAAATTCTATACAGGCAAAACGGTACGAAGTGTTTCAGTTACCTTATCCAATATTGAGGATGATGTAAATCAACAATTAAGTCTGTTTGAAAAAGATAATGAGAAGAGAAGAAAGCTTGGATTCGTTATGGACGGGATAAGAAACAAATACGGATCTAAAGCGATCTTACGAGCTGTTTCTTATACACCTGGAGGCACAGCTTTGCATAGAGCAGGTTTGACGGGTGGACATAAATCATGAGAACAGAGAGCAGCTCCCTCTGTTCTCCTTACAAAGTCATTAGTTTTTTACGTTTCGGCTCTTTCAGCAACCTTGAACGTATCATTTTGTTGTTGGAGATAGGAAGCACCCACTGTTCCGGCAACGCCGAATAATAGAACTGCACAGATAAATAGTTTAGTTTTCATATTGCTTCTCCCCTTTTGATTTGTCTTCTTGCTTCATTTGCCAAACGATAAAATTCAACTGCACCCCAAGCATCCTGTTTTCCAGTGAGAAAATCTGCTACAGAGACACCATAGCTTTCCATGTCAGGGTATATACTTCTTTCTTTGAAGAACTCGAATGTTTTCCTAACTAAGTCTAAATCATAGTCCAAGAAAAGTCCTTTAACCATTTTTAACTTTTCAAGTACCATTTCATTGTTATGCCGTTCAGCCAACTGTTTGGCCTGTTCATAAAATTTTTTTGCGTTTTCAATGTCATTTTGCCTTCCCTTTAAGAAGGAGATAACAAATAATGTTTTAGCAGCGTAATCATGATTTTCCGGCTCAATGATTTGAAGTGACTTATTAAAGTGAAAAAATGCTTTATCAAGTTCTTCCATTTGATTATAACATAATCCAATATTAAACAGTGCTGAACGCATCAAATGCCCACGATTCTTTTCACTTTTGTTTAGCTCTACTGCTTCCTGATACGCTTTGTATGCTTGCTTTAAAGCTTCATCAAACTTCATACTGTCCAATAAATTACCAAATATGACGAATTGACAGCGTACCTTTTGTACCCCGTATGTAGGGCTCCCGTCAATAGCAGGTTGCTTTTTAAATATATCGTAAGCCCTCATGGCATAATTCATTGAAAAATAAGTCTGTTTCATGTGGTAATACACTTCTGACAATTTAAAATAAAATTCAGCTTTTTCAACTTCAATATCTTCGCTCTCAATTGAATCCAAATATCTCTCAGCTTGTCTATAGTGATTAAGGGAGAATGCCAACTCCTTTTGTCTAAAATAGAACATGCCCATGAAAAAATAATAGTAATATTCGAGCATTCCAGTTAAGTTTTCATGGCCTTCGTATGCTTTTAACTCACCATAGTTTTTCTCAATGTCTTTTATAGCGTTAGGATACATATATGCCAACATTAGCTTATGTCTAAACTCAAGTAGGGAGTAGTATAGTAAAACATCTTGGTTTTCTTCCATAATTTTTATTTCCTGCATAACTTCTTTACGCATTTCTTCTGCTCTACCGACCCAATTCTTTTTAATAGCCACATACCAATGATTCATCTTTGTTGCTACTAAATCATAAGGAATGACCTTTTCGTTCTCCAAGTCCTAAACCCCTTTCAAATCCATTTTATTATATAGTTGCATTGGAGGAAAGAAATGTAAAGGGAATTTGAGTGAAAATTAAAAACAAATCAATAATTCGATTATGAACGAAACGAAAAAAATACCCTCCTCGTTAGAGAAGGGTATATGATCAGTTTGCTGTTGCTTTTAGAGAAGCAAGCCACTCATCTAATGTTCCAGTGAAGCCTTGTTGAACGGCTAATTCATATGCTGATTTTCCATCTTTACCGGCAGCACCAGTAGCTCCTTTAGCACCGGTTGCACCAGTATCACCTTTGTCTCCCTTAGCGCCAGTAGCTCCAGTGTTGCCTTTTTCACCTTTTAGTGAAGCTAACCATTCCTCTACAGTTCCTGAAAAACCATTGTCCACTGCGATTTCATAAGCAGACTTCCCAGTGACAATTGAGACATTAACCATTGGATTGAAAAAACTCATTTATGCGCCCCCAAAAAGTTATATGTAATTCCTGACTCAGAAATTTTGAAGCTTGTGATAGGTGAATCGTGAGCGTCCATTTGAAAGCCTTGTCCAGCCCTTAAATAGATAGGATCTCCACCATTGATTGATACGTGGCATTCCTGATCATTCGAAAAGCTGAACTTATAGAAAGAATATTTAATCGTCCAGGTTGCAGGTGGGGAGGGGATTACTTCATGGTTAGATTCTGACTTCTCAAGCATTGGACTTCCGATATATCCAGATCCTATTTGCATAATCAACAATCATTCCTTTCTTCTTGAAAATGAAAAAAAGGGGGAGATAAACTCCCCAAGTTATTTTGGCTCTGTGTATTCCATGGCTTGATCGCTGTCTGAGATACCTGTAGTGGTTGGATCCACTACAACCCCCATTGCAGTTAGAAATGTAAGCAAAGCATTAAATTTCTCAGTAAGATCATCGCTAAACACAGAAATGTCGTATCCAAATGCAGATGCAATTGCTTGTGCAAACAAAAGAGTTGCAGAGAAGATTGCAACCAGGAATGTTTTCTTTTTAAGTCTTACTTTCCAGTTAATTTTAGTCATTAAATCGTCTCCTTATAAATTAGCTAATTTGGTGATATCAACACCAGCGATCTCTGCACCAAGCAGTAAGAGAATAATTAGAACTAAAATCTTTAATGTCTTGCCGAATGTTCCTTCTAATAAGTTTTGAAGCCATTTTGTTTGCGACTGATTAACTTGCTGAAACTCATTTCTTAGTCCAGCTATCTCAGTGGTGAACAAATTTTTTGTTTCAACAAGGTTTTTTTCCTGATTCTCAACAACAGTGGTAAGCCTAATGAGCGATTCACTTGTTGTTTTTTGTGTTTCCAACATGATTTTTCTATCTTCTGCTTGTTCTTTAAGACGTTCTTTTATATGAGCGACCTCGGTCTTTAAAACTTCATAGTTTTCTTTTTCAGCCACAATGCAATCATCCTCCATAAAAAATAGGAGGTAATGTCACATCACCTCCTAAATAATCATTGATACACTTTGAGCTACAATCATTCTCAAAGATATTTAAATATATTTAGATTTTTGAGCCAAATTGTCCTGAGATGTAGCCTCGTTTACCTTTGTAGATAACTTCCCAGTAACCCTTAGCATTGTTTAACCCTTTCACTGAGCCAGAAATGCTGACGGTATCACCTAGCTCCACAGTGCCGAGATTCTTCGCTTTGTTTTTATCAGGTCTGTCCATTACGATAGCAGCGCTTTTTACTCCGACAACTTTAATCTTGCCTACAGATTTGATTCCACTGCTATCAGGCTTAGAAGTGGGTTTAGGCTTTGGGGTTGATTTTCCAAGCTCAGCATCACTTTTAATGTATTTCACATTTACATATCCGCTGTATGTAGCGCCTTTGGAGTTTGTATATTTGATATAACCCCAACCATTTTGAGTTGATCCTTTTTGGTATTGGACAGTGGAGCCTTTAGGAAGGGCAAGTACAATAGAGGAGTTCGCATTGCGCTGAGTTCTCACATTAAGACTGTCTGCGATAACTGTGTTCTTAACATAAGAGCCATTTGTTTTAACGACTTTTGTTGGCTTTGAAGATGAGGAAGAAGTTTTCCCGCCGAGTGCTTTCAATTCAGCAGCAATAGAAGCTTTAACAGCATTCCAACGTCCTTCATCAAGAACTCGATGTGGGCAATACTTGCCAGACCAGTCTTGATGCTTTTTAACTCGATCTATGCCCCAGCCACGTTCTTTAAGGAGTTGTGCAATAAACTTAATAGCCAACGCTTCAGCTTTTTTATAGCGCTCTCCGCCTGATTTAGAGTAGCAAACTTCTACACCGATGGAAGTCCGGTTTCCTGAATTCACACCTGATCCATCACCCGTATGCCATGCATTACGATTTGTAGGAATCCCTTGGACAACCTCTTTATCATCTACAGCAAAGTGAAAAGAAACTTCATTATTGTTACCGATCATATAACTAACTTCATTTTGCGCTGGTGCGTCGTTGTATGTATTGTGAAAAGTGATGAATGAAGCAGATAATGCATATGGACATTTGATTGAATATTTGTCTGGTGATACTAACATTTGTCTCGCTTGAATAGCCATATTAAACATCTCTCCTAAATTAAATTTGAGCACAAAAAAGAGAGAAGGGGACAAATCCCTATCTCTCTTTATCTCACGTATGCTCTTGTTATCTCTGTTTTTGAATGCCGTAAATTGAATAAAATTTATATTTTAACTAGAACATAACCACCTCCTTTAATTATAAGGGTTACTTAATTAAGCAGATGGCAATGCCATAACCGAGCTTGTCTGAATATGGAGTTACAATCTCCATAGCCTTCCAAGAGTAAAACCTGTCTTCTGTTTTTGTGCCGATTCCATAATTACCTTCAATTCGATCTCCCACAGAAACAGTACTGTCCACTTTTACATAAACCTGTCCGAGCAATCCTACTATATTCCATTCAGGACGTTCTTCACGAGGGACGTAATCTATTTTTTCAATCCACTCAGGGTTTACTTTAGGCAGTTTCTTAACATCACCGGTTTCTGGGTTGACCACATCTTCATATATATATCCACCAAACTCATTCTTTAAATATCTACCTTGCCAGTGAATGTCAGCTCCGCCTAAAATAGTTCCTGCAGTTTCGGAGATTACTCCGTGTACATCTTCACCTTTTCTCGCCGGACGAATTTTAGCTCCTTCAAGAGTGACAATAGTCCCTGTCGGAATTGCTTTTCCGTCAAGGCTTTCAAAATACTCAGCGTAATCACTAAAGGTGGCTCCGCCATTCATCTTTCCTGCAGATGTTATATCTCCATTCATGGAGTTTAGCATCCATTTAATATTTGCTCTGGATGGAGTAGGGCCATATCCGCCAACCACCATATAGCGATCATTTTCACCAAGTTTTACACCTCCAGAAGCGTGGATTTCACGTGATACATTTTGCCCCTCGATATGAGAATCATTGGAGTTGTAAACACCGCTACGAGATCCATCTACAGAGCTTCCGCCTGATGAGCCGAAAACGTTGGTTCTTGTTCCCTTTGCAACGCATCCTCCGGTAGTGGCTCCAACTAAAGTGGCATCTCCAAGTGCTTGAGGTTCACCCGATGAAGCTAATACTGCACTAGTATTTGTTTTAGCATAGCCAGAAGTCGTAGCCCCACGTAGACCGCCCTTGAAATTATTCGGGATAAACGTGTAGGTTTTTCCGGCAATTTTACTGGGAGTAGCGTATTGTTCGCACATCGCAGCACTAATATTAGCTTGTGAGTTAGTACAATAAACGCCAATTGAACCTGCTTTGTTTGTTCCCGTCATGTTAACGTTATTGATATTGACTGAGCCAACTTTACTTCCAACAGCAATACCCACTAATGCAGATTGGTTAATGGTTACATTCGAGATGTTTACATTGTCTGATTTTTGAGCTCCACCGATTACATAGATATCGTTACTTGCTGTTGTAAACCCCGAAACAGTGATGTTGCTTAGGTTGATATTTCTGCTCTTATATTGAGTAGAGATTACTGTAGTATTCTTATAATCATACGTCGGATCACCAATTGCATTGAAGTTTGATACGTTGACATTTCTATAAGCGGAAATGACAAGTGCGCGAGGATTTAAACCTTGGTAAAGGTCACTGAAAATAGGGTGTTGTGCAGTGCAGTTAACGATATTAATGTCAAATGCACTTGTGGAGATTTTTTCGGAGGCTAGGTGGAAGCCAATATGTCTAAAGTCGAAAGCGCGGATATCATTTTCGGAATAGCAGTTTATTAAGTTTACGTTTCTTGCTGCAGGTGCTCTGTTGTGAGCTTTGACTTCAAAACCCCTGCAATTTTTTCGGCTGTAACAGTTCACAAGCCATACGTTTTTAGAGCCATCATCAATTTCAAAACCGTTTGAATTTGAAGCTCCTTTGCTGTGTGCGGATCCATTAGCGTCATAGGCGTAACAGTTAGTGAAGAAGATGTAGTCTGAATAGTGAGTTGTGAAGCCATCATCACCATAGTTAGTTGCAGTACAATTTTCAATCCAAACATATTTGCTACCATTTGGCTGATAATGATCTGCTCCATCAGAAGAAGAGTTCCAAACAGGGGAGCTTACATCAAAACCGTGTACACCTGGATTACGAGCATTGACGTTTCTAACCCGAACAAATTTAGAGTTAACAATACCCACACAGTTTGCATTTGTTCCATTTGTAATGGTGTTGTCCTTTTTGTCTAAATTCCAATCGAGGTCTAAGTCTTCAATTAAGATATATTCGTTTCCGTTTGTGTAGTCGCTATTGGTTAACACACAAGATGTTCCGGCAGCAGTTGGATGAAGCTTGATAATAGACCCTGATCCAACACCGTAAAGTCTGACATAAGAAGGGATATGTAATCCTTGAACCATATAAATACCTGCAGGTACAAAAACCTCTCGTTTCCCACTTGCAAAGGCAGCTTTGAAAGCTTCAGTGTCATCAGTAACACCATCACCCTTAGCCCCAAAATCCTGAACATTGACACTTCGTCTGATAAACTCATTTAAGACTTTATCAACAATTGTTGCACCAGCTGCAGGGATTTTTGAAATGTCTCCAATAGTGTTTGTGATATCTGTTAAACCAGAATCGACTGTGCTTATTACGTTTTTAATATCCTTAGAAGCTTTATCAAAAGCCTCTTGAATATCGTCTGCAGTATATCTGATATTATTTGATTTTAACCCTATAGCATCAATGGGTATCCATTGCTCTGTTTCTTCGTCCATATAACCCATTGTGTTTACGGGAATTAAATTGTCGCTCAATCTATACTCCTCCTTATCCTTTTCTAATCCAAACCATACTTCCGTCAGGGGGTTCTACAGAAGGTTTTATCCTCATCTTTTTGGGAGCATTGTTCGTTCTCAACCATACTGATCTGATGTTGTAAGGCTCAACATAGCTGGAAACAATGTTGAAACCATCATACTTATCTGACACGCTAATATTTATCCAGTCGAAACCATCCCATCGATATTCAATGCCTGTTTCTTTTACAGTGACAGTCCAACCAATTTGAGGGGAAGGATAAGTGTTTAATAAATCCTGATAGGTGTACACAAACGGCAAGTAAATCTTCCTAGTGTTTTCAACTACATACTCATAATCTGATGTTGCTTGTCTGCACCAATTTGTTATTTCAATACATCTCTTGGTGACACGTTCACATTCAGCAATACGTTCGTTGATACGAATAATGGCATCTTCAGCATCATCAATTAAGCCTTGAAGTGTTTCAATGACCATATTTCCTTGCCGTTTAATCCAAATTCTTGAGGCAGGGAAGAAGGATGCGCCTTCTCCTTGATATGTAAAAGTAAGTGATTTGCCTTCATTTGAACCATTGAAAAAGACAACTCCCATAAGGTAATCAACCTTAAAGTAGTTGTCTTCTAATTCACCATCTTCAATTTCTCGCCATTCTTTACTGTCACCACTAACCTCGACCCTGTACTCACGGTTAGGTACTTCTGTAAGTAAGACTCGATCATTGTAAACAGTTAAAGTTTCACTATAGCTTAAATAAGGGTCATCGATTGAGCCCTTCCTTTTTTGAGAAAGGGTGGGATCGTTATAGAGCTGAGGAAAATCCAAACTAAATTCACCGTCCTTTCTTATTGTGTAATTGATTTGAGCAATTCTTCTAAGTGCGCGACTCTCTCTTCTAAACTCTGCAGTCTTCCCTTAGTACCACCTAATGTTTGTCCTCTAATAATGGATTCAGCCTTCTTGTCAATTACGTTGTAAACAGACTTCTCATCTGAAATTGCGTATACAGAATATCCTTGCCACCAATCTTGAGCTTGAAAAACTCTAACCCATGCTTCAAACCAATTCGCCTGAATTGATTCATTGTATTCCCCTAGGTCACCGAATGAGTTATGGGGCTGTTCAGGAGAGTTACTGTAAGGTGGGATGCCAAGTTCACCAAAGAAGATCGGCTTATTCCATTTATCATAAAATGCTTTGATTTCCTTAAATATATTTTGTCCTCGTCCATATAACGGTACACTATAAATAGCATCAATTAACTGATCGACAGATGGATTTCGATTATCAGTTAATTCAAAGTAAGCTGCTATTGCAATAATATCAACTAGTCCGAATAAAGGATTGTTCAGCTTTTTATTATATGCAGCAATCGTTTCGGGAGCCCACTCAGCGGTTACCCAATAATTTGTCCGGTAGAGTATCTTGCCAGAAAATAAACTCCTTAGGGCTGTAATAACTGATTTCCACTTTTCTGTTGAGTCTTCCATATGAACTAAGTTTGAAGCAATGTATAAGCCGTCTAATTTAAATTGTTCGCATTTTTTAGCGAAGTCTTGCAGGATGTTGTTCCATGCTGCGAACCATTGGTCTAGATCAGAAGGTGCCCAATCGGTTTCAGCTATCGTTCCATTTGCGATGAAGGGGTAGGGTTCTAAAATAATGTTGTACCCGTCATTTTTGAGTTTAGGGATCATATCCCACGCTTCGTTATAAGTGTAATCCACAACAGTTGGATTTGAGTCTGAAGCATCCACTGCATTAATAAGGATAGGAATAGTGATTGTATTTAAGTTTAAAACAGTTGAATCATAACTGACATCGGCATAGTATTTACGGCCAAATGCTGAAACATTTCCGCCTTTCCATTTCAAGGGGTTGACCAAAAGGTTATTGAGTTCAATGTTTTGAACGCGACTATCGTAGTCGGACAGCTTAGTGTCAACTTGTGCTGCTGTGGTTTCAACTAATTCAGCAGTTTTTTGATCACTGGAAACCCATTTTTCGCCGTCGTAAGATGAAACAACACCTGTAACCGTATTAGTCCATAAATCGTTTGCTTCTGGTTCCTCAGGCTCGGTTGAGGAGACCGTGTATTTCGAGCCATTTAGCTTTCCTTTAACTTCTACAGTAGAAGAAGGGAGGTAGGGGTTTTCGTTTGGGTGAAGGGATTTTACGATGTCAGATCCAATGAATTGAGTTATCTCTATATCTGCATCAACTCTTCGATAGGCTTGAATACCAATTGTGTAGTACATATTGGAGGGGAGTCCTGTAAATGTAGCAGCTCGTTTGTCATACTTTACATTCTTCAAGTCTTCACTTGCCATTTTTGAGCCAAAAACGTACTCTTCATTTTTGTTGCTTCCATGCAGATAAATTTCAAAACCATCAATATTGTATTGATCTTCGTCTGATTCAACATAGTCCCATTGGAAAGTTACGTCAACAGAACCATCATCATTGGTCGTATGAGAAATAGCAGTGCCGTCCTTTGCAATAACAGGGGAGGCGGGTTTAACAGCAATCCTGTCATTACGTCGGTTGAAGTTTTCAGTAACCTCATCGTACTTGATTTTCCTTTTGTTTGTCTCAGTGCTGATTTTATTTGTTCGATAAACTGTTTTCAGCATGTTCTCAAAATCCGATGAAGCGCGTTTACCATTTGAAACTGTAACGCTCAAGTTAGACTGTTCAAAATCAATCGAAATAGCTGTTATTGTTGCTTTTACATCGGTATAGAAGCTTTTCTGTTGTACCCTTACGATGTCGCCAAGAGAAAACCTGTCCCAGTTATGTTTTTCACTAATGCAATTGAAAAAGTTCACTAAACCTAATGTAAGATTAACAGCTGGTGCATTTCGGTTTTCAAGTTCTTCGTTTGCAGCATCATATAGTTCATTCTCATCAAAGATACTGTCATTAGACCATTCTGCTGTAATAATGTATTTTGAAAGTTCTTTCTGGAGATCAGTGCTGAAGTTCTTTTCAAAAGACAGTTTATCTTTAAGGGCGGTAATCTGTGTTGAAATTTGTGTAATAGAAGCTTGTATTGCTTTAATTTCTTCTTTTTTTGATTCAACTTCTTTTGATTTAGCATCTCTTTGCTTTATTAGATCAGTAGTATCATCGCCGGCTTTACTTGCAACTGTAATCCTGTCCAATATCTTTTGGAAATCAAGTTGCAACGTATATAGGTCATTATTCGATGCTGTTTCTTTTTCCTCGGCTTTCTTTTTCTCATCTAAAAGTTTGTAGAAAGAACTGCCTTCATTATTAACCAGGTCGTTGTAATCTAAAATTGCATGACAAAGTGCATCAGACATGTAGCTGCTTCTTTCGATTACATTTCGTTTCTGGTCACGCTGAAAAGGGTAGAGGAAGTACGAAAAATCGTCTATGTATGATTGTCCGGTTGGATTTACGGAGTTGATGCTTAATCCATCTTTGCCTGTAGCATAAATCCTTGTAACGACATCATCCATATCCTCAATGTCATCCAGAGAAATCATATATTGGGCAGGAGTTATTTTGAGTCCCTTATATTTAGACACATCGGATTCTTTGTAAAAATCAACTGTACAGTCAATTGTATTAAAAACAGGAATCGCTTCGAATTTCTCGCAAATCGAATACATAAAATCAAGCTTGTTTGAAGAAGAAATATCAAACTGTCTGTATTTTAAATTGAAGAGGGGATCAATGAAACCGATAGACCATTCAGTATTTTTTAGGCAGTCGGTAGCGGCCTCTTTAAGATTTTTCGAAGTTTCTTCATACTTAATGACACCTTGCTTAGAAAGTACATATTGAAGTGATTTGCATTCAACCTGGATAGTGTCCATATCATTGCTGTATGATTTGGTTTTCTTGACTACTGTAAACCAGATTGTAAGTCCATAAAATTCTGATTTTATTAAGTACCAGGGCCTCAATAGATCAACAACATGATTCCGTTTATTTACACCATCGTAAGTGGCAGTTAAAGGGATTGAGAATGTTAATTCGTGTACATTGCTGCCGTGATTGAGCGTTACCATAGGATTGATTACTTCATCAATATTTGCGATCTTTGTTTTATTTGGTTTAGCTAGGGAAAGACGAATATCTTTAATTTCCGTGTCTTTACGAATTGTAATCAAATGTCTAACCCCTCCTACAAATACTTGTATCTAAATGAAAATCTTAATTTACAATTGCCTGTAACCTTTAATCTGTTTCTTCCGAAGCCCATTCTCAAGTACTGGTCATTAAAATCGTCATAGCGCTCATTGCCATAAAGATTAGACTCAATAATTTCTTTTTCGCCGTTTATTTTTAAGAGCTCCTTATCTTTCAAGTTGCTGAATAAAAACGGTTCGCTGAAATCACTGAGATTTTCGATTTTTATGTCACCATCACCAATTTTCAATATTTCTAAAGAGGGGAAGATGTTTACATCGCCTTTATTATGCAACTCAACAATTTCAGTACCGGAGGATATATCAAAGGCATGAGTAATTGCATTTCGACTGTAAGCGTAAGGGGAGTTGCATTTCATAGTTAACCGGACGTAGCCATTACGAGCGGCATTATGAACTAAATCAGCTGTATCTACTGGCATTGCATAATAAACGATATCAAGGTTTTGGCTAAACGCAAAAGGCTTGTAATCATCTACGCTTAACCAACGTTTAATTGCTCGTACATTCTTTTCATCAAAGTGATCACCGAGATAAAAATTCAATGGGAATTGCTTAGGTTCCTGTTTAACACCTTCAGTGTAGGGTTCAGGTCGACCCTTTACATAAGTTTCATTGACTGTTCTTGAGCCTAAGAACGGTTCCTCAACTAAGCCTGAATCAGTATTAACATTTGTGACGCCATAGTCACTTGATTTTTCGTTATTAAATAAAAAATAGAGGCTTTCTCTAATCAATTTTTATCACCTCAAAAATAAGAAGAGCCAGCATATACACTGGCTCATGAGTTGTTGAAATTTATGCCCTTGTTTTTAAGACCATTTGCAAATTTATTGAATACAAAATCAGCAGTTTTCTGAGGATTTTCTGATTCATTAATGTTAAATGTAGCTTTAAAATTATTGTTGTTTACAGTGCCGTTTACTGACTTAGTAGCATCTGGTGGGGAAGAGAGGCTTTGAATACTCGGTATCAAACTATTAGAAAGACTGGATTGATTAATATTCGGAATTATTGATGGAATAGAAGTAATCCCTTTGTTAATCAAGGCTGTTAATTTCCCATCTTGACCCCATTTAGGTGTCTCTTCTTTTGGAGCATTGTTCTCACGTACAGTTTTTACTGTATCCAAGATATTTGCAGTGTCGGTTTTATTAAGGATGAGCTCTTTATCGTGTAGGAAGGCGAGCTTACCTGCACCTAGTCCTGTTCCTGTATATCCGCCCGATGCAAAAGAAGATACCTTTTTTCCAGTTTTATTACCCTTGGTCACAGTATTAAGGGCATTAGAAGCTTCTTTAAGCTTATCGATAAGGTTATTAGAGATGCTTTTCCCAATGGACTCCATATTGCTGTTAATGAACTTAGAGAATTCATTCAGTTGCTTAGCAATATCGGTAATTTTGCCATCCATTAGCTTTTTCTCAAGTTCCTTAAATCCACGCTCATCATTAACGAGATCATCATATTTCTTATTAATTGAATCTTCATCTTTTTGAAGCTGATCTTGTAACGATTCTTTTCGCTTACTGTTTTCACGATCTTTAAGAAACTCATCTAATGCTTCTTGCTGTTCTTGAAGTTGCTTTTCCAAGTCTTTAACCTGTGATTTTGCTTCATCAGAGTCATCAAGGGATAGTTTGTTTAGTTTATCTTTGGTTTCCTGAATAGCCTGATTCTTTTCTTTGAGCTCTTTTTGGTATTTAGCTTCATCATCAGTTTTATCAATCTCATCAATCAAGTCTTGTGTAGCTTTTTGGTGCGCTTTTAATTCGATATCACGCATCTTTTCGTACATCTCTTTGTAGATAGAGACAACTTCATCAGCAAGAGATTTGTACACATCTTTGATTGATTTCTTTGTGTTGTAAAGCTCCAGGTTGTAATCCTTCTGCTTGTCTTTCCAGTTCTCGATTTCTTCAGTAATTTGTTTCTGAATATCCGGGAATCCTTTAGCAGCTTTCTTTTGTGCTTCCAACTGTTTGATATACTTCTTCGCTTCATTCTGTTGCTGCTGAATAAGCTTAATCTGTTGGCTATAATATTTAACCTTGTCTTTATCTTCCTCGGTCATGGATATTTTGTTGCTAACATCTTTAAGCTTGGATTCAGTTTTCTTGGTTGATTTCTCTATACCGTTAAGCGTTTCATCAACTTTGGATTGGATGAGCTGTCCCTGAAGTTCTCTTACTTCTTCTTGGAAATTGATGAGATCAATCTTAGCTTGTTTTAATTCCTCAGCAAGCTGTGCTCTTTGAGCGGCATTCAGAGTTTTGTTTGTTTTGATTTCTTTTTCAATAAAAGAAACCTTCTGACCCTGAATCTTTTGCTGTTCAGTTAAAGCTTTTTTCTGATCGTTTGTATACTTGCGGAATTCTTTACTGTCGCTCAGATAATGACTAGCGAGGGCTTTGTCTTTAGCGATTCTTACATCAAAATCACCAATGCGCTTGTCATATTCATCAAGATGCGACTGAACGATCTCATATTGAAGCTCTTGTATCTGATCGTTTACTGAATTAATGTCACCCTGGAGAGAGAGGAGGTCAGATTTGGCTTGTGCTATTGCTTGCTGTCGTTCTGCTTCAGCTTGGGATGCATCTGAAATAGATGTACCGACACCTTTTAAATACTTCTCAGGGTCAACCGTCTTTCCGTTTTCCTCAATTTGAAGATGAAGGTGATTTCCTGTTGAATTACCCGTACTACCAACTTTACCGATGGTCTGACCAGCTTTAACAGTTTGACCGGCTTTAACAGAAGGGGTATCAAGCATATGCATATACTTAGCAACTTTTCCATCATCCTGCTGAATGACAACCCAGTTACCAGCTGTTTTACTGTATCCAGCAATTTGAACTTTTCCACTCTGAACCGATTTGATTGCGGTTCCAGCTTTTGCTGCGAAGTCGACACCTTTATGTGGAGTTGATCGGTAAGCGCCATCTTGTGCACCATACTTAGAACTTATTCTAAACGCACTGTTCTTCGTGTAGTAGCTTGCAATAGAGGAATTAGCAGAAGTTATTGACTTGGTGTAATTTGACATGATCTTCTGAACATAATTCTGTGTTTCCTTGAAAGGAGGGACTCCACCATACTTAATTACATTACCAGGCCCTGCGTTATAAGCAGCAAGTGCTTTCTCAACATTGCCACCAAATTTGCTTAGTTGTTGGGCTAAATATTTCGTGCCACCCATAATGCTCTGATAAGGATCATAAACATTGTTTACACCTAAGCTTTTGGCAGTGGAAGGCATCAACTGCATTAATCCTGCTGCGCCTGCTCCAGAACGAGCCCTTGCATTGAATCCTGATTCTTGTTGGATTACTGCTGCAATTAGAGCTGGATCAACACCGTATTTGCTTGCGGCAGAATTAATGTAACTGGAGTATTTACCGGAGTAAGACCCGCCACCGGAAGAATAAGAACCACCAGAAGATGAACCAGAGGAAAGGGAAGAGGTTACGATACCGTATTGTGCAATGTTCCCTGACTTGATTTGATCCTTGAGGAGTTTGGCTTGCTCCTGCATAAGCTTTTTCTTTTGTTGAAGAGCTTTAATTTCTTTCTGCAGGGCATTTCGATAACTTTGAGAATACTTTGGATAGTCGTTTACCTGCTTATTGTACTTTTCAGCTTCAGCGTTGACTTTCTCCAGAGCTTCCTTGTATTTATCAGCCACATACATAGATGTTTTCATTTCCTCAGAGGCTTTATCACTTGAAGAAGAAAGGTCATCAAGAGATGTTCCTGTTTCAGATAGGGAAGTTGAAGCCAAATCGGCTAGTTTATCAAGCTCTTTAAGCTGATCAGTGATATCAGTGACTTGATTTAAATCATCCTGTGTTTTCGGTAGGAACTGCAGCGCACCACTGTTCCCTTTTTTTAGTTCGTCGTATATCTTTTTCTTGTTATCTTCAAGCTCAGACTTCATTTTATAAGCGTCTTGAACAGTCTTGATAGCCTTGACTTCAGACTTATACATATTAATCTTTTTGTTTAATGCATTAGCCTGATTAATTAGATCTTGTCTTACAGATTGTTGCATATCATTGTAAGCTTTGAGTTTTGTGTCCCGAAGCTTAACAACTGCATTTCTGTTGATTTTTACAACACCATTTTCAACTGAAATTGCATCAGCAAGATCATGTTCTTTCTGAATAAGCTTCATGGCTTCTGTTGCAGATATATTTTTACCTTCAGACATTTTTTCAAGGAGGTTATTTAAAGGGGAGATGCTGTCAGACATAGTGTCATAAGCTTCATTTTGAATGGCAGATATAGCAGCATCATTTTGTTTCGATTCAACTAAATCATCGATGATTCCTTTAATTGCTTCAAAATCACCTTTAGCCTCTTTGAGCTTGTCAGATAAATTCCCGACTTGCTCACCTAATGCATCTACACCTTCACCATTTTCATCCCATGTTACTTTTGCAGTTTGTGCAGAATCATTTGTAGAGTCAATGGCAGTTTTAAGGTCATCATAAGATAAAGCCAAACCATTAGCTTTATCTTTGCCACTCATATATTGATTAACGAGCTGTTCTAAGCTTTTAGAGGCGGAATCAAAATTATTTTTATTGCCCGATTGCAGAGCTTTTTGGATATTATCCATGTATTTCGAAACATTTATTGAAAATGACTCAAGTTCATCTGCATTCATTTTGCTGAAGTCGATTTTATCGAATGCGTTAGATATTTCCCTTGAAAGATTCGGATTTATCTTTATTGAGTTAAAGGCATCAATTGTCTGTTGCACTTGCTCTCTAATTTTAGCCTGTGAGCTGGATAGCTCTTGTTCAGTACGTAGTGCATCTTGTTCAGCTTTAATACCTTGATTTTTTTTGTCATTTTCAGAAGAGAAAATATCCCAGCTCTTGCCGTTTTTATAATAATCAGCAACCTGCTTATACTGTTTAATCTTATCATTGAGTTTATCAATGTCTTTTAAGCTTTCCTTAAAGTTACTATTGGCACCTGTTTGAATGTCTTTTTTGTTTAAATTACTAAGGTCTTCAGTGTACTTTATAGCATCCTTGAGTGCTTGGTTTTTCTTTAAGATTGCTTGCCCTTGAGAATCATAACCAGCGATCAAATTCGGGAATGTTTGTGCTAATTGTTGTGTTACTTGCAGATATTCTTGCTCTTGGTCAGCCGATAAAGCTCCGCCATCTTTAGCCTTTTGTAATTCTCTGTATTGACTAATCAGTTTGTCTGTTTCATCTTTATTCGTTGTAATTGCTTCAATGCTAGTAGTTTTAGCTTGTTCAAAGTCTTCTCTAGCTTGTTTTAAATCAGAATAAGAGGAAATGAGTTTCTCAATAACGACGCCCAGTCCAACCATGGCTGCCATAGGAAGAAAACTTCCTGCTAAGAAAGCTCCAGTGGTCATCGCCACTCTTTTAAGTCCAACTAGGGATGCATTAAATGCAGTTACAGCTCTATTCCATACAACTGTTTTGGCAGAGGCGGCAGTTACTCCAACAGTTACAGCATTAAAGTTGAGTACTAAATTTTTAAGGGCTACGCCCATTGCCATTCCTGAGGTAAGTGCACTTGTACGTAAAGAAGTGTTAAAAAGCATAACTGCAGCTGTAGCAGCTCCTATAACTTGAGGAAGGAGACCGACTGTTTTAGTGATTTGAGCACTTATTTGCATTAAACCTTTAAGTGCATCTGCAAAAACAACAATACTATCTGATATGAAAGCTTCACTTGAGGCAACTGACATCTCTGTAAATGCATTTGACAACCTATTTAATCTTGCCTGTAAACTGTCAGCGTATTTCTGCTGTTCACTCCAAGCGCTTCCTGCGGAATTAGCCGCAGTAGTCGCTGCGTTTTGTGATATGGAAAAGTTGTTCATTAAGGCATTAAATCTAGAAAGCTGATAAATGCCCGCTACACCTATCGAGGTGTTTTGTTTTTGAGCATCGCTGAGGTTATTCCATTTGTCTGCTAACTCATTAATTAATTCAGTAGCAGATTTCGCCTCACCACTAGCTGTTTTCACAGAAATACCAATCTGTTCTAAGGCTTTAATTGAGCTATTATTATTCCCAATACGTGCGAAAATGGTTTTAAGTGAGTTACCAACAATGTTTCCTGATTCACGGGTGGTACTTGCAATTGCAGTAGTATACCCAATCAGGTCATTTAATTCAACGCCAAAAGTGGAAGCGGTACTTCCTGCTTTTCGAATCGAATTCGCTAGGTCTAGAGTAGTTACAGCATAGTTGTTATCGACTTCATTTAGCTTGTCTGCAATTGAAATGGAATCATTTGCGGCAATATTGAAATTTAACATTGCGGCAGTCAAAGTGTTAACTGTATCGTCAGGAGTCAAGTCAGAGACGTTTTGAAGTACCTGAGCGGTTTTTGTTAGAGTGGTCAGTTCGCTTTCATCAAAACCCATACGCCCAAAATCGCCAGTCATTTGCAGGATGTCAGTGATCTTATTTGAAAGCGTGTCACCTAAGTCGATTGACTCTTGAAGAAGCTGATTGTACTTGTAATCAGGCTCATTCATCACACGTCTGATGTTTGTCATTAGAGTATCAATTTCAACAGCCTGAGAAACCATTTCCTTGAGCCCAGATATAGCACCATAGAACAAAGAACCGGAGATCAAATATGTCGACATACTCTTGAAAGCTTGAGTTAACTCCGTGCCAAAAGAGGAGGCTTGACTAGACGCTGTTTGAGCATTTGAAGCCAATTCCCTAAATTGCATGTTCAAGCTTTGCATTTGAGATCTGATATTATTACCGCCGGCACTTACATTAAGACCATTTACTGCATTTAAATAATCTTGAGTAGCTTGTCTATTGCCGGCACCCATAGTATCGCCATAACGTGTATTAAGGTTTTGTACGTTTACCTGTGCTTGGCGTTGATACAACTCAATAGTTTTTCTGAGCTCATTATTTTTCGCCACAGCAGCAGACTTATCATCGAGCATTTTAATTCTGTTTTGTAATACTTCAATTTGTTGTGCTGTTTGAGCAGTATTTAATTTCCGTCCAAGGGAAGAGAGGGTAGTGTCAGCTACAATTCCTTGCTGTCTAAGTTTTTCCAAATCCAGTTTTAATTGTTCAATAGCTTTTCGTTGTTGATCATAATTCGTTGTTACTTTTGACGTAGTAGCGTTTGTTTTTGGATCTGTTGTATAGGTAATATCATCGAAGCCATTGCGGTTCTTTTGAGTAACCCTCGTTGTTTGTCCTTGAGAATTCTTCTGTTCTGTTCTTTTCTGTACTTGACCAAGTTTTTCAGTCGCTTGAGCAAGCCTGTTAACTTCTTGCGTTTGTTCACGTAATGATTGATTGCGATTGTCTATGGTCTTTGTTTCACGCTGAATGATTTCGCCATTTTTCTTATATTGCTGCGTAAGTTTTTCAACAGTGCCATCAGCATTTCGGGTAATCGTTGTAGTTTCTTTAATTGTTTGATTGAAGGATTTGAGATGTTTTTGATAAGTGTCAACCGCAGAGGAGAAGTCGTTGAGAGTCTTTAAAGCAGAGGCATCAATATTGGTCTTTAAATTAAGGGAATTAAGCTTTTTCTCTAAAGATTTAATTTGCTGATTTAACTGTTCGACAGTCTTTGAGGAGGTATCAGCTTTGGGTGTGAGTATGATCTTTAAATCTTGACTCAAATATAGGTCACATCCTTTCGAATAGGGGAGAGTGATTTTTAGGGCATATAAAAAAGCCACTCATTATTGAGCGACTTTGTTTGCTTTCCGTATTGCTATCTCCATAATCCCTTGCCATATTTCAGCATTTGATAAAGCATCCTTAACTTTTGGATCGTCCTGTTTAAACCCTTTAACAATCTCTAGTCCAAATTCATCTTTACTCGGCAGGAAATCAAATCTGTAAATAGGGGAGGAGAAATCATCGAGCTTTAATTTCAAATCAATTTTTTTGAAATACTTTGTTTCTGTCTTATTGGAAGTCAGCCCGCCAACTAAAGCTCCAATACTGCCTGCGGCTAATCCACCTACAACAGCGCCTGTTATTTGACTTCCTTTGGAAACTTTTGTGATTGTACTATCATCAATTGAAACCTCGGCTTCAATGATTTTTTCAAAGGGGATAATTGTTTCTTCAAGTGTTCCATATTGATTGAATTTGTGAATCATAAATTTATCTTCCGGTTCAATCAATGTAAGCTTTGCATTTTTATCTGGATTAATAATCGACTTGCAATTAGAAGGGAAGTTCCCAACCATCTCAATCTCGTTTGCCCTTTTTTTATCTATTTCTTTTTGCTTATCCGATGCTAAAACCCCAATAATAATGAAAGAGCCGACAACTAAAATTAGAATGATAGCCCATATCATCCAATCACCGCCAGTATTATTTTCCTACATTATAGCATGATTTCCAAAAGTGTAGAACTAACAATATGAAATAAAGCGAGTGATTACTTACCATCTCTCAGGTAATAACTCTACGTTAAAGAAAATTTATTTATCTGACTTAAGCTCTTCGAGCAAGTCTTTAAAATAAGCAGCTGTATTTGAAATTTTAATATCCTTTCTGGCAGAATTATATATAATCTTACTTATTATCATAGCAACAATACCGTACAATAAAAAATTTATATAGTTTTCGTCTGTAATTTTTGCAAGGTTTACTTTAAATAAGATTTGTAAAACAACAAGCATTGTACCAATAAGTACAGCGGCAACAGTCCATAATTTGGTATGGTCAAATTTCCGTTGAATTCTAGCTAGTCGGGCTATCGCAGCCGATAAGTCTGTTTTAGATAATGTTTTCAGCACTTCAATTTTTTTTCGGTGAAGATCATGATCATATTCCACTTCTTCTGGAAATTCTCTTTTAATAAATTCTATAAGTTCTGAACTTCTTAATTTAATTAAGCTCTCTTCCAAATATTTTTTGTAATATGCTTCATTGTCCAAAATGTTCACCTCAAGGTGATTATCGGACACAAATGGAAATTTTAAAGAAGAGAGAGGACTACAAAGATTATTTCATACATAAGCAAAATCCCTCAATTGAAGGATTTTGATTCTGCATAAAAGAGGGATTTCATTTACACTTCAAATTTTGCTTTCTTGTCTTGAATAGCATCTTTGTTTACTTCTAGATAGTGATTCTTTGTTACGTCAGTGCCTTTATGGTTCAATAATTGAGACACGTCCTCTAGACTCATGCCACTGTGATACAGAAGGTTACTACCACTGTGCCTTAAATCATGACAGTGTAATTCAGGAATCTCAATTATTTCTCCGATTCTCTTTATCCAATACCCTTGCAGAGTTCCGGTTTCAGCTTTCTTCCATGTGCCTCCGTACTTTGTTATGAAAAGGTATTCGCATTCAATTCCGTTTTCGGATCTGTATTCCAACCATTCCTTAACAAGATCAATAGCTCTTTGAGAAGGGAAGAGGGTGACTTTGTATCCTTCTTTTTCAATGACATCTTCCACCCGAAGTCTTTCAAAGTCAATTTGTTCAACTTTAACGTTGCTTATGGCATTAGCTCTGGCCATCGTGGAGAGACCGAATTCAAAGAAGAGCTCTAACTGAATATTTTCCTTCTTTTTAAGTCCTTTTCTGATTTCTTCGACTTGTTCTTTTGTTAGGAAGGTCTGTTTAATTTGAAGTTTTTCACCAGTTCCAGCCTTAGGCCTGTCTAAGAAGTCAACGGGATTCTCTTTGATCTTACGTTTTTTCCTTAAAAATAAAAAGAATGAGCTAATGCTACTCATTCGTCTCTGAATTCTTCGTTCATTATTGCCTAGAATACTGGTACAGAATGCAACAAAGTCTTCAATTAAATCAACCATATCATCAGGATCTTCTTTAATAATATCCACAATGTGCTGATTATTGTAATTCTCTAAAATATATACCAGCCATTGATTGAAATCTGATTGATATCCCACTTTACTGGATTCCGAAAGGTTCATGTTTTTAAAGACAAAATACTTTCGGATTAATTCCGCATTTTTGGGGTTAATTTTGTTGACCTTTTCTTTTGTTGCATATGCTATCTTTTTTCTAGCCATTAACACACCACCGTTATTCTGTTTTAATACCACTTGCATTTAAATCTTTTTTCATAGCAGCAACTAATCGTCCATCTTTTAAGGATTCAGCAGTATTCTTCATGACTGGACGAGGTTTTCCGTAACCATAACCGTATTTATCTGGATACGTGTACCCTTGACCAGTCTCAACAACCGTAGCAACATCCTTGCCGTTGTCTTCACGATTGTTGTCTAATGAAATTCCGTTATATTCGTTTTGAATGACAAAGGAGTCCTTCAAAAGAGAAGTACGTTCATATACAAGAGGATCGTATGTGTCATATACATCAGATTGCACATGCTCTTGACCCGTTTTAATCATCGTATTTTTTGTGCTGGATTGTTTTTGAACGGCTTGCTTTGCGGCAAACTCAATTAATGCTGCTATTTCTTTTATGTTCTTGGCCATTATTCAGCCTCTTGTTCATTTTCAATCTCTTCGACCTTATTAAGGATGAGATCATTTATTTCTTCAGGAGATATGTTTGAAAGTTTGTCTAAATTCTCTTGCATCATCTTTGTTGCTTCTCCAAATTTCTTCATGCTTTCTTCAGGGAAGCTACTAATAATCAATGGGAAAAATTCAGAGTCCACAAGCTTAACAAACCACTTAACTTTGTTTTTGATATCACTTGGAATACCCAAGTCTGTAAATTCTTTAATTAGTGAAAAGAATCCCCATTGAACAGGATTTATGCTTTTAAAGTCAATGTTTTTTTCTTGAGCATTTTGTGGGTCAGTAATTAATTCAGTAAGCATTTTGGTTAAGCGGGTAGGGGAGAAGTAAGGGTAAATAAAAACATGAACGTCATCAGTAAGTTGCACTCGTTCTTTCTTGTCATATTTACTTACACTCTCTTCGATCAACCCAAGATTTAATTTTTTCGATGCCATTTCATTTCCTCCTTTTATATCCTCTGAACACATAAAAAAGACACCTCAGGGGAGAGGTGTCTAAATAAAACTTGTATTTTATTCTGTGTCTGCTTCTTCGTAGTCTTCGCCAGTGATTTCTTTGTACTCTTCTAAAGTGACTAAACCATTCTTTACTCCTAATTGGAGCTCTTCTTTTGTCACATCGTTGAATTCCTGGTAAGCTTCTTTGACTTGATCAACGGTTGCCCATTTTCGACTCAGGGCATTAACCCAATAATTGTATGTAGTAATTTTATGAACCTCCCTTTAGATCAGCAATATCTTTTAACATTGTGTTTATTGTTTTGTTGACTTGAAGCAAGCTTAGGCGGAGTTGGGATAGGGTCTGTCCTATTATTTCAAAATCGTTAGGTTCAGGGATACTTGGTTTAACGCTATCCTTGTATTCTTCAGTTGCTGATTCAATCCATTTATTTTTCTTGGGATCATATTTGGGCAAGATTATTGTGGGGTCTGGGACAGCAGTTGTACTATTTGGAGGAAGAGCATCGCCTTCAATGAAGTCTTCTCCAGCGTACATAAAGTTCTCATCGTAATAAAGAACATGCATAATATTTTCACCTACTACCATAAAGGAATTCCTATATTAAATGAAACTCTGGAAACACTGTTAATGTCATTAGCGTACAATCCATCAAAACGTAAATCTCCATCTGTTGTGAAGGCAAATCTCGCTGTTCCATATGATCCAATTGTGGGTACTACAAAATCCACCAGCTGTGTTGGCTTGGTTGAGAATTTAGCAACTGCAGTTCCAATTGCCGGCAATGTTCCGAAAGATCCTCTTAGCCATAACACATTGTTTACACTTGAGAATTTGAAAGGGTAAGTGGAGTATTGTGTAGCTCCATTGATAAGTGTGACTGGGTTCCAAGAACCTGATGTACCACTCCATCTAGCTTTGTCATCCAAAGTAACGTGAATATCAGTTTTTGCTTCGTGGGCATCAGTGTAAGCTTTCGCCGAGTTGAGTGCGGTAGTAGCTCTAGCTTGTGCTCCGTCAGTCGTTTCATGTGTTTGCCAGGAAGTCCATGTGGAATCGCTCTTTCTAAAACGGAAATAAGTATGTGTTCCGTAATATGCTTCTAATGCAAATTGTGCAATTGTAGTTCCATAGTTCATGACAACTAAATAGACATTGGATAAGTTGGCAGGGGAGTGAAGCCCTTGGTTGGCGATTAAATAAAACCCAGTGTTAATCAAATCGTTGTACTCTGTTTTTTCAGAGCTATCTTTGAAGATTACTTTTCCATCATCTGCAGTGAGTTTGAAAAGTTGAGCAGCGTCCCATCTATCCCGATCAGATTTGTTGATATGGACATTAGTGTCATTCAGATGATTATCAAAGTCACTTTTAGTAGCTTGTTTTACATTGTCTACATTCCCAAGTCCAACCTGTTCAGCAGTAACCTTGTGTGGGTTTGATTGATCGTTAGTATGTTCAGCTAAAAAAGACTTTGACCTTTCATCGGAGCTGTTCCAATAACTGCGCTCATCCTTTGTGATATGTCGATCCAGGTCTGCATCATGAGCGTCAAAATCAATTTTCGCTGCTTGCTGTACATTATCAACCTTAGATAAGCCAACTTGGCTTTTAGTAACTGCATGAGGATTTTTCTTATCGTCAAGATGTCCATCAAAAGCAACTTTTGTGGCTTGCTCCTCATTAAGCACATTTGACAATCCGACTTGCTCTTTAGTCACTTTGTGCGGGTTTTCTGTATTCTGAGTATGCGACTTTAATTCCGAATTTTGCTTTTCCATGAACTCATCGACTTTGTCAGATAAACGTTTTTCATGATCTGACATATGAGATTCAGTTCTGTAAAATTGATCTTTAAGGTTATTGATTTGTATATTGTTTTGTTTAAGCTGACCTACAAATTTACTGCTGCTCATTAACTCACCGCAATTCCTTTAACCGTAACATCTCCATTTACGGAAATGACCTCAACCATGAATTTGAAAAGCCCCGCAATATCGAAATCCCAGTTTTCATTTGTATTCAATGTGCCCGTACCTAATTGAAAATCAGTTTTGTTTGTTCCAGCAATTTCTGTCTTTTCACCATTTTCATCTACGGCAAAGAATTTTATTTCTCTTGAAGTTGAGGAACCAGAGATCTTAACAGTAATATCCCGATAATGTGATACTACAAATTCTTCACCTTCAGACGGGGCAGTTGTTGCTTCGTGGAATGTAAAGGTTGCTTTATCTGGAATGGTTTTTAAAATATTTTCATCGGTTTCTGTCAACAACTCCACCTCCTAAGTCTGTTTAAAAACTGACTTTTATTTAAATATGAGAGGGGAAGTATCCCCTCATTTTATTTAGCTTCAAATACTCTTACGTCTCTGTCAGTACCGTCATTGATCACATAAACATAAAGTGTTTTGCCAGCAGCAACAGGCACCGAAAAAGGTTTGTCACCAGCTGTCAATGGGATACCTGTATCAGCAGTTACAGTAGAGTTTCCAATGTAAATCGTGCCTTCTGCAGGAGGATAAATAGTAAGTGCTGTCCTGTCAGTGATGCCTGCGGTAACTTTTTGAGCTGTTGAAGTAACAGTGAATTTATCCGTTTTAAAAGAGGAGAAACCAGCTTGAGGGAAGTCAACTTGTAGAGGCTTTTCTTGTGATTTGAGATGAATGTCAGTTACTAAACCACCGTTTCCATCATCTCTAGCTGAAGATTTTACGCCATCGAAATCATTAAGTTTTGCTGCCATTAAAAATCACTCCTGTAAAATTAATTGCCAACGTCTACGGATTTAGTTTGTGTTTCTGTATCAGATCCAGGATCTGGGTCTTTGACAAAGTTAATTTCTCTACTCGCTTCAATAACAACAGCCATCTCATCAGTGTCAGTGTCCGCCAGTGCTTCAAATTTAATTTCTGGTGCTAATGCATTACCGTTTTCGAGCGACATTTCAAATTCGCCAGAAGGAGATACGTTAGGGAATTGAATGTAGATATCACTGTAAACCTCTTCAGTGTCAGGATTATAGGCAATTGTACGGTATTCAACTTCATATCGCTCAGAGAATTTGCTCGCTTTAATAGGGAGGCGTCTACCGATTTTGTTAATCTGGTACACTGCAGTTAATTTCTCTTTAGTGCCAGCAAATCCAGTAGGAATTAAATAAGATCCATCTGTTGACACAGGTGTCTTGTACGTAACACCTCTTTTGTTGAAGAAGGTTACATCACTTACCGGTTTACCTTTAAGTGTAACCGCATTTTTGTCATCAACAATTAGACCATGTTCACGGTCGAAAACCTGAACTTTTGCTTCTTCTTCAATTGTTTCACCTTGTGTCATTGCTAACCACTCTAAGTCGAAATATGCATTCTTGACAGTAAGATTGATTTCTTTTTCAGACTTCAAGATATAAAGTGGTTTATTTCCGATACCACCACGAAGTTTTTCTTCGGAGATGGCTTGGGAGAATGAAGCTGTTTGTGCTTCTGCTGTGAATACAAGCTGACCATCAGATTTTCTTCTGAAATAAACATCAGCTGTATCTTGAATAACTGTTTTCATCTATAGATTTCCTCCTTAAAATAAAAAAAGGAACAGCTTTTAGCTGCCCTTAGAAAAACCTTTGGTCTCTTTCATAAACTTATCTCGGCTTATGTAATGTTTCTCTTCCTCAAATAAGTCAATGTGTTTATCCCAGTTCACAATGTTTTTACCTGCTTCTGGTGATACTGTGGCAAAGAGGGTAGAAGTATCATATTGCTTGAATTGAGCAATCCGGTGATAAGTCATATAAAGTTGAAACAGGGTCATGTCATTAATGTCTTTATAAAGATAGCCTGTATAAGTCGACACTGTGCTAATGATATCTGCCATATCAACTGGATCAACATCTTGACTCTTGACTCTTTTGCTTCGCTCATTAGCTTTTTGAATCTCAGGATTGGAGCTTATTTTTTCTTCCTTCAAACAGCACATTTTTAATACCAGTTCTCTAATGGAATCGAAGTTGTCTGGGGTAAGCTTATCCAGTATTTCTTCTCCATTGAACATTTTAGAAAACACTGTGCTGTAAGCTTCTTGAAAATTAGGAAGGGTACCCGAAATTTCATAAAGAGTCATTTTTTTTAATTCAGCAACAAGCTCATCAAGTTCCCCGAAACGATTAACATCTTCTTTGCTATAAACGTAAATGATCTCTTTTTTGGACATTTTGATTAGCCTTAAATAATTGGCTAACTGACCGTACTCTTTAACTTTAATGAATCTGCATTCACCAAGTTCTGTAGAGATAGGTTCTCCAGTAATGAAAAACTCCATATCAATCATTTCATAGCTCCGAAAGTGAATATTAATTTGTATCCCAAATATCCTTCAGGTGCGTTCGATATGAGCAGTCTTGTGTATTTAATATTTTTACCGATACCAGCAAAATTTTGATTGAAGAGCATGTCACAAATACGATCAGTAATTTTCAGGTTCCTGAATTCAGTATCTTCATAGGTGTTAATGTGTGTATAAACATCAATCATCAAATCTTGATCTAGCAGCATCGCACTTTGAATTGAGGGTTTAGGGATTCCATTGCCAAGATAAACACAAAGCCTGCAAATTGGTTGATCGGTTAAATCATCAGTTTTGGGAGCACGTTTAATTATGGAGCTTAATATCGATGGGGAATCATCAACTGGATCATAATAATTTTCCAACGTCTGAACGTCAGGGAGAGAAGAGGAGAGAGGGTCATCTTTATAATATAAAAGACGATTCAATTCTGTATCATTCATAATGGTTCTGAATACAGTTGTCATATGTTCGACCATCATACTCATTCACTATCACCTCCAACTTTCTTTTTGGCTATAAGTCTAATTGTTCCGGTGTCTCCATAGACCTTGGAATAGTCTATATCATCAACACGGAATTCCTCACCATAAAAAGAAAGAAAAAGACCCTTCCTTAATTTTTCATGTTTTAAAAAGGGGATGGTGACATGTGCTTGTCCTTCGGGAATGTTTATGGCCAATTCGGATCCAATTATTGAGGTTGTGCGCTCAAAGACACAAGGAACTTCAAGCTTTTCACCAGGAACTGTAATCATAATTGGTTTTCCTGTAATTTCATTAATCTTTCCAGATGGAATCTTACGATCAGATGATGTTAGTGTAATAGATGAGTTACATAATTTAGCCTTGGCTATGGGATAAAGTCTGTTTGTATCAAACTCTGTAATAAGAAAAGGGGAATCGTTTATCTCCGCAATAGCTCCCTTATGGGATTCATAATCAGGTCGAAACAGTAATGTTTTATCTTCGGAGGTTTTCCCCTGATTTATTATTACATCGGTTAATTCACCGTTGATCGGAATGCTCTCAGAGAAGAGTGAAGAATCAAAAGACTTATTTATTGTGTCTTTCGTGTTATTAATTATAACTTCATCAGGAGTAGAGCCGTATGCAAGTAACCTCTTTTTATATGTTTCAAAAGAGTTCAATGTTCCATTCTCCCCATTATTTTTTCAATGGTTGCAAGAACTTTAAACACTTCTTTTCTAACGACATGAAAACTGTAGTCATGTGATGAAATATTCAATCGAATGGACTCTAGAGTTGCAAGTATCACAACATAATCAGAGCAATCATGTGCAGATTTAATAGTATCCTGAGCTCCATATAATTCGAAGATTAGTGAACTGACATAATTATCAATACCATAATTACTTTCTTCTAGGAGGGGAATGATTTTAAAGATGCGTGACTTTAAAAAGTTGAAGTATGCTAACTGAGTTTTTGAATCTGTTATCATCTTCATGATCTAAAGCCTCTCATACTTATATTTGAGTATGTATATTGCACCATTAAATCTTCAGCTTCTTTTTTGATTAAATTACGTAGCTCTCTAATCTCCTTAATATGGTTCGCTTGCGAATACAATTTGAAGTCCTTAGAGCTCAGAGTTTGATGTAAAAGGTCAGCAGTAACTATTTTGGGAGTGAGATATTCTACAACCATAAAGCAGGCCAGAATTTCTTTTTCTTCATCAGATAGATCTTCGTTGAATTGTTTGAGTTCTTGATCCCTGTCAGTTAAGTCCTTTTTACACCTTCTAAATTTAATAGATGACGACCTTAATAAAGGCTCTAAGGTATCAGCCAAATCTTGGTCGGAAATATTTAAAAATGAGTAATCAGTTAACTTAGGAAGGAAAAACCCGTAGATTTCTTCAAAAGGAGTAGGCAAATTTTACGCCTCCTAATCTGCTAATGAAAGAATGTCCAAATGGAGCTCTTTTTCCAATAGCTTAAGAAGCTGAAGATTATTAAATTCTCCACTTTCAACACCTTTTCTAGCTTTGTCAGCAATCAATTCCTTCATTCCTCTAGGTAATTTAGGTAAGATATCTTTGGCATCTGTGGCTGAAAGATTGAAGAATTCTTCAACTTCATCAATAGGAATAATGTGTTGATAAACCTTGCTTAAACCTAAGTATTGAACAACTTCCTCATCATCGATAAAAATCCAAGGCTCAGTTAGAAACTTAGGCTGAGACGATTTCATTGTTAACAATTCAGATACCTCTATGTATTCTTCATCCCCATACGCACTCCATACAGTTTCTAGCCCAGTTTTTTTTGAGATGTATTTCAAACTTCCACTCGTTACATTGAAACATGACACCAACTGATTACGGTTTATTTGTTTCTTTTTCTTAACTGTTTTCTTTTTTGGTGCTTCTTTTTCAGTAACCACTTCATTAGATTCAATTACAGTTTCTTTTGTTGCCATTTAAAACTCTCCTTTTTCATCAAAAATATATGAGGGCTAAATAGCCCTCATATTATGCAAATTGATACATACCGTACATTACGTTAAATACTGTGTCCACTCCGTATTGAGTAATGAATTTGTACTCCATAGACATATCTTGGTTGGTTGTACCATCGGATACTTCTTTAATAAAAGGAGTTCCTTCTTTGACAACCTTAATAGGTTTGGCGTTGGCTGGTAGAACCATCAAACGATCATTTGCAATTTGGAATTCAAAAGTGTTTGGTTTGTGGCTTTGAGGGATAGGAAGGAGGGAGTATCCGTTCCAAACGGAGAGAACACCGTTTTTGTTAATTTGATCTTTCATATTTTCACTCATGAGAGTAGTAGCACCGGATAGTTTAGACAATGCTGTGCGTGTTCCAGCAATAATGATTTGAGATCCTTGGTTTGCTGCTTGAACATGCTCTGCCTGCTCAATTAGTGTTGCGTCATTATAGGTGCCAGTCTGTTTGAACTCAGCAGGTAAGTATGCCATAGAAGCCATGAATTCAGTATAGATACGTGAATTCAACTCCTGAGTGAATGCTTCACTTACTTTTTTGATGAAAGCGTCCCAATCAATGCGACCGGCTAAGAACCGTTTGAAGTCAGTGTAAATTGCAATAGCATACGGCTCAGTTTGTACAGTAAAGGTATCCCCAATATTCAATTTTTGCCGTCTGATGCTCCAATGGTTACCTGAATGGCGCGCTGCTACCAGCATTGTTCTATCTTCAACATAAAATTCATTGGTGTCACCAAGGGCTAAATCACGGTAATCCACGAATTGTTCGAAGAAAGGGCTGGCAATCATACCATCGGTAATTGTTTGATCAAGTACCTCTTCAATAATTTCGAAGATATCATTCTTATAGCGTCTAAATTGACTAAAGTTTGGTTTGTCAGTACCGATAATCTCTACAAATGCTTTACGGATAACATCATTTGCCTGATTATTTGAGTAATCCGTAACTCTGTTTTTATATAAATCAATACCCAATTTCACAAGATCTTGTTTCATTAATTAACCTCCAAGTTATGATTATTAGTTTTGTTCTACTCTGATAACTACTAAATCAAGCATTCCGCCCACATAACCAGGTTTCCCGGTTACTGTTTGAGTGCCAATCTTTTCGATGGCTTCGATTCGCCCTACAAATCTTTGATCGGCTACATCTGCCTCTGCAATCTCTTTATATTTGAAAGAATTAGCTTGTAAGGTGACCTTATTTCCAATTACAACTTGTTCACCAAGAGCATCAATTAGGTCTGGTGAAACAGAAAAGATGTCGCCTTCAACAAGGTCGTATACTCTAAAAATTTGACCGGCGTCAATTTTGAAATACTTTAAATTGTTTTGTGATCTGCGAGTCTGGTCATACATAATCTCATCTTGTGCTACAATAGCAGCTTTTTCTTTGGCTGGATCTGTAGCTCTTTTAAATAGGCGCAACTCTCGTTCACCTTCATACGGAACTCCAACCACACCAACATTACCATTTTCAACATTAAGTTTTGCTTTTACAGAATGAATATGGGCACCGCCGTATACGGCAGCCAAATTATCTAAACGAACAACTCCTGACATTTAAATGCCTCCTCCAAATGTTATTTAGTTTGAAAACTTTTCGAACAACCCGCCATAAACCAGTTGTGTATCATCATTTTCTTTATTAAAAGGTATTTTCACAGTTGTATCTTTTTCTTTTTTCGAAGATGAAAAATTTGCTTTCTTTTTTCCTAAAAGAGTGAAGAGTTTCTCTTCAATCTGTTGAATAGATAAACCTTCAGAAATCGCTTTAACTGAATTGATATCATCTTCAGATAGTTCAAGATTGAACTTTTCATAAAGCTCTTTTTCTTTTTCCTTACGTTGTGAAGAAAGAGTGTCAGCTTTAAATTGTTTGAGCGCCTCATTTTCTTCTTTAACCGACGCGTAAGCATGTTCAACCTCTTTTTCCTTTGCTTCAAGTTCATCTTTTAGTTTTTCAACAGGCACCACAGAAAATTTTGATTCATTGCCTTCGATAAAATCTACAATTTCAAACTTCTTTCGGTGTTTTGTTGAAAAATCAATTGTCACCTTGTCTTCTGAAATGGAGAATTTGAAGCCATACAGTAATCCGTCTTCTTTGTTATCAAATGCAAAAACTTCATCGTCTTTTTGATCTGCGTAGTAATAGCGAATTCGCTCTTCAGATTCACCCCAACTATAAGTTTTCACAAACTTTTCTTCACTAAGGGCACGTTTTAATTCAGCTTCTAACTGATTAGCTGACAAGGAAAAGCTACTGTCAACTTTGTATGCTGTTTTGAGTTTTTGATTTAACTCTTCATATGAAAGTGATTCATAATTGATTCCGTTTGCGGCTAACTCTTCTTTAGTAACAGAGAATTGTTTTAAAAGTTCTGTTTTATCCAAAGTCTTTATACCTCCTTTATCAGTGTTGATGGATTTAAACAGTTCCATTTTTTCTTGAATACCTTTGAACATTTTGTCTTCTGAGAATTGAGTTTCGATAGTTGCAGACTGCATAGCAGGGAGGACATCAGTTCCTAATGCACAAGCACCAAAAAAGCTAAATTTAGTGAAATGGAACACTTCATCAATCCATTCTCCTTCAAAATCATCATGGAGTTCCATGGACTGTGACTTCACGCTGTTTCTGTTGAATATTTCGATTGGATCATCCCATTTTTGCCATACAAGTCCTTCGCAAGTAAGGAATTCTCTTTCTATTCCGTCATCACAAACTCGTTTTTCAAACTTTGCATTGTTCGACTCAGGAATGAGCCCGATAGCTTGTCCGATATACTTAACTTTAAAGTGACCATCCTCTTTAATTAAAACCATGCGGTGATCTGAAAAATCAATATCCCCATCAGAGTTCTCTTCTATGTAGGATAAAATAGGAGTATTAGCAAGAGAGGGGATAGCGGCTTGAACTGCTTCTTTATTAAAATAGCTTCCATTTAGGTTTTCCCCTAAATGCATCAGCCAAATTTTCACCTTTAAGAATCGCGTGTCTTCTGTTTCAAATGAATCCAAGCTCTGAAAGAGAAGAGGCACATAATTATCTACCGTTTTGTCCAAATTTTCACCTCCTTTCAAAAATCATTTGATTACTCTCGATTAAGGTTTCCTTCATTTTCCCTCGTTTCAACACCTTTATCGGAAAGAGCATCTTCTTTTTTCTTTGGGGCTCCAGCAGATTTAACGCTTTGTGTGTGAGAGCTGGACAAAGGTATTAAATTATCTGGCAAATTCATAATTTCATTCTCAAGAAATGCCATGTTGTTTAAATTGCTCTGTGTAACCCCCAATGTAGAAGCTAATGCAGACTTAACAGGCATTCCATACTGAGCTGCTTGTAACAAACTGTCTCGTACAGTTTCAACATTCAATTTTGTAGTTTCTAATAGCTCAATTCTGAATTTATATTCACTATCCATTTTTTTGAGCTTCCTATTTAGCCATCGTTCCAATTGTTTTAACACTCTAAAAGCGACTTGTTCATCTGTGATTATCGATTTAGATAGGCCTGTTCCACTCATTCCATCACTGTTGAATAATATTTGACTGACTCCGGCCGCATTATAATAATCTCTTTCAGCTTTTGCGACAGCATCTGCATCATTGCTTTTTCTTTCAAGCTTAATTGCTTCAATTTGCATAGGAGAGGTTACTAGACCAACTTCTTCTGGCAGAGCATTCATTGCCATATTGTGAAAATCAATGGCTGTTTCCATGTTCAATAAAAGCTTGTCTGCTTCTCCAGATTTCTCATCCATGGGGATTTTTTGTGTTAGGATCATATAATTGTCCATCTTGTTTTTTACATTGCGAAGTCTTTTGGTTTCATCTATATCAAGAACTGATTCAAAAACTGAAGAGAAGGGGGGAAGTAGATATTCAAGTTCCTCATTTACCTTGATACATATAGTGTTTTCGGAGCTCAGTTCTTGCCACCTTAAACCTGTTTTGTCTTTGGTGTATTTCAGATACTTGACCCTAAATTCTTTAGGATAATCCTTTAAGATGTCCTTATTAGAATCAAAATAAGCAAAGTCAAAACTGTAGTTGAAAACTCCATCTTCAATGGAACTTATCCTACAATAATCTGGGTCAAGTTTTTGAATGAAATACGAATCAGATGTTGTATGCTCATATCCATAAAAGACGTCTTCTTTAAAGGCAATTAGCAATAGTTTTGTGAATTCGTGCTGAAGATTCATTGTTTCAATGAGTTTTAATATGCTGGAATAATGATCTTTAAAGGGTTTTTCTTTGAATTTGTCTATATTTAAATCGAAAGGTTTGATTATGTAATCAAAGCGGAGCATAGTTGCAAAGTATTGAACCAGGCGTTTATAGTTAGGCGAGGTGTTGTATAAAAAACGGCTAACTCTCCTCAATTCTTTTTGGCTTTTTTGAGGGTTTTGAAGGTACGTAATGATATTTTCTTTAGTGAATTTTGAGGAAATGGCTGATTTGTTATTACTTAAGCTCATGTCGTTGAGAAGTAGCTTTGACAGCTGCGCAAAACTTGTTAATTGTTGATCCATTTGTTACAAATTTCAACTCCTTTCTTTTAAGAAATTTGCGGTTGTTTAAACAGGAACATTTTATTCATATCAATTTTGGGATGCTCTTTTTTTGTTATGTTTTCACGTCTTAGTTGCTTTAAGTACCAAGCAAGCATTGCAATTGTATATGCACGGTCGTCGTGAACTTTACTTTTCTTATCAGGAGGCAAGTCATATCTCACTTTGCTACTACTCCCAGAAGAAAATTTATAGATGCTGACAAGCTCTTCTTTTGCTAAATCAATATTTGTTAAAGACAAAATTTCTTCATCGGTTAGCTTGTACTTTTTTCCTTCACCGTTATCAGTAGGTAAAGTGATTTCTCCCTTATAATCATAGGTTTCAGTAAATGATATTAAGTTTAAATCCATCATCTCAATTAAAGATTCAAACATGTCGCTTTTTAGTTTTTGAGGTGAGAGGAGGGAGAGTTTGTCACTGGCATTTGGATACTTGGAAATGTAAGATTTGTACTCATCGTGTTGTTTATCAATAAGACCCCTGTGTTTAACTCCCTTAGTATCTGTCCAGTCCTCCAGTAAACCATCTGCCCAGGCATTCATACCGCCACCGCCAGCACCGGCATCTAAAAGAATCCTTTCGATATTTTCATAATCAGCTGCCTTTGTTCCATTGTAATTTAGAAGCATTCTTTTAAAATCCTGAACTTGATCAGGAGTCTTAATTGGGGTTTTCTTTTTCTTTTCTAGATCAGTCCAAGAAACATTATTAGAAATTTCAAGCCGGTAGCCTACATTCTCATCATTAATTAGCTCTGCAACTGTGCATACTGAGTTGTCATGATTTCTTGCAGGGTCGATAGCCATTAAAAATTTTCTGGAGCCATCATTAGCAAGAACAGGGGGGCGAGTTACAGAATTTCTGATAATCATTGCACGTTTGATGATTTGATTGTCTGATCCCTCGGTGGTGAATATGTTCTTATATTCACGCATAGCTTTTTCTTTGTTATCTCTCATTGCTGCATCCACAGTTTCTTGGGATAGTAAAGACACGGGATACAGTTTTCCATTAAAAGTGGCATTTATAACAATGTCTGAACTGATATCTGCGACAAAATATCTTTTGTCTCCTAAGAACATCTTTTTAGCAAAATCGCTATATTTTCGATAGAAGTAAGTATCTGTTGAAGAAGCAGACGAGGCGTAAATCAGTTGGTTGGGCATTTGTTTAGGAAATAGAGTGACATCAACATCTCCACCTAGTCTAAAATCACTGTTCTGAACGGCAAACGGTTCAGAAGTTGTAAAAAGCTCATCGGGAGCAAAACCACTTTCATCATAGAAATTTAGGTTAGAACGCTTCGAGCGGTTGTTGTCAAAGGATCCGTTTAATGAATTTACAATACTGCCGTTATAAAGTTTGTATTGGAATGATGCGGGGTTGTGGGTGAAGCCATCAGTGTTTGCTGCACTCTTAACGGTTTCGTTATAAAAGATGTCTGTAAGGCCGGTAAAGGATGCGATCTCTCTTTTCGCTATTTTTTCAATTTTTAAGAACATCTCTTGCGATTGCGACCCAACACCAGCCAAGATATATGCTTGGAAATTGGGAATCAGAAGACTTTTGGCCATAATAAAGGGGCTTCCCAGTGTTGTTTTTCCTGAGTTTCGCCCCATGCACCAAAGAACATATTGCTTGTACCAGCTTTCAGTAAAAGCGTACTTTTGATAATCTAAAAGTTCCATTCCGAAGAATCTTTCTACAAATTTGACCGGGTTTTTTCGTCCCCACTGAATGACTTCAGCAAGCTTAATAAATCCATCTATTTTCCGTTGGGACATATTGGCTTTAGTCATTTGTCAAAGTTCCTTCTGTTTTTCTCAAGCTAAATAATTCTTTCTTAAGCTTCCGATTTTCTTCTTCAAGAGTGATTGTTCTTGCATCTAAGCTCTGAATAATTTCTCTTTGCTCCATGATCATTGAAGTATAATCATTTTCGTCAAATTGCAATTGATCCATAATGCTTTTATTGCTTAAATCAGCTACTTGTCTTATCCCTTGTGCTGTTTCAATATCAAATTGATTAACTTCTCCTTCTTCAAAGCCTTTCTCCTGAAGTGTTTTAATAATTCCTGAAAGAGTCCCGGCACCTTTGCTTTTATTGTTGTTATGGTTTACCGAGATACCATTGTCTTTAGCTAAAGCCAGCATGGATTTGAGAATCTTTTCTTTGGAGTCAATTAAGGATTTAATGCCGCCTGCCTGATTAGACATATTAGCTACGTCACTTGTAATTGTCGCAATTGCTCGGTTTATTTTATCAATTTGATTAAATCCTTTTACAATTTCAATTACAGCGGGCAGTTTGAAATTGTCCTCTAATGTTCCTTCGTCAAGGAAGTTGACTAGGTTATTGTAAAGAAGACGTTTATCACTCTCAATTTCTCCTTCGAACGGATCATATCCCAACATCCTTAATACATCATTTTTATTGGCATCATCTAACTGAATGCCATCATCTTTAGATGGATGATCTACGTTTATTTCTTGTTGCGTTTTCGTACCATCTTCGTCGAACTCACTGTCTTGCCATGTTTTCATGCGGTTATGTCTTAGACCTAAATTCTTCATGTAAATTGAAAATAAATGCCTATTTCTATTTGCTGCTTCTTCAATTGAAGAAATCCAGGTAGTGTGCAAGTATGGTTTATCAAGCATTCGTAAAAGATTTTGTATATGGATAGGACTTTCTATGTCTGAGTCAGCAATTTTTAATAAGCATTGTTTACAGACGTGTAGCTTACCTGTTGCAGCGTGAAAAGGGGAGGCAGAGGCGTAATATTGCCCTGCGTCTCTTTCTTTTCCACAACAGGAGCAAACAATTTTTTCAATATTCATCTACTCACCTCCGTTAATTTCTAAAAACACGTTTTATAAAACGCCCAGCAATAGAGCGAAAGGGGGATCGCAATCATCACTGGGCGTTCTAAAAAGGTGCTTAAACTAAAGAAGAGAGGACTTCATCGTGATGAAATCCTCTCTTAATTTCAATACCTAGAGGTAATCAAACTCTGTCTTCTTCATTTCCATCAATCCTCATCATAATTTTTAATCTACTTCAACAGATCTTCGATGGCGCCTAAGCTAACTACTTTCTCAAAAGGAGAGTAATGTTTTGCCATAACACTCATGTTTTTCAAATCTTCGAGAGCGTATCCTTTATTTATAAAAGCCTCTCTATGAGTCTCAATAACATATTTAGGATCAGTAAATGGCTTACTTACACCATGGCACGTCACTTCTTCATATACATGAGGGATTGAATCTAATAGTTGCTTGAAATCTGATAACTCTCTCATCAACTGATCTTTATTGATGTTCCCTTTTTCATCCTCAATGATCGTCTTCCAAAATGACTCATAGGTTCTTTTGTAATCGGCCATTTACCAGTCTCATCCCCAATCTCAATAAAATTAAAGTTTTATCAATAATGAATTTTAAAGAATTCGTTATCCTGTGGGTTTACTTTGAAAATCAGATCTAAACCTGATACCTCACCACTAACACCTTTAAGTTCTGCTCTAGAAATAATTTCGACATTGTTAAATTCTAAAGTAACCTTGTGTGACTTTGTTGTCTCAATATGGCGACCAATTGTTTCAGCTAATAATTTGAATTCAGAGCGAGGAGTCTCTTTTAAAACTGAAATATATTGTTTCTTCCCTAACTTTGATTCAAAGGAGGTAGGAGCTTTATATTTACCTAAAAATTTAAGTACATCAAAGTTTAGCAGAGCATTCTTTGCAAAAATCAAATACGTTTCATGTTCATCGCTATAAAAGATTTCAACATCTTGAAGAGTTGTTAAATCAATTAAAGACTCTTCAGTTTTTTTATCATACAAATGAAGGTTATACACTTCGTGCATTGCTAAGTCCACGTATATTTCCTCCCTGATTATCATTTTTAAAGCGAATTATGTATGTAGCCTCAATACCTGCATCATCAAAAACCATAAATTTTTGAGAAGGTTTTGTGCCAAACCGACCTTGCATAGCATAATCATCCGCACCGACAAGCGCTCCATTTACTACAACTGTTGTGCTGCCGTACTCTTTTTCATAATTGTGATGAATATGACCACCGAATATGTAAGAAGGGATGTAGCCAAGTAGTTGAGGTAATCGTGTTACGCACTGATCAACACGATCGTAGTGTCCGTGCACAAACACGACTTCCTGATTGTTGATTTTGGCGGGGATGAATCCGTCTTGCTCAGGTTCAATGGAGATGTTCTCTATGTTCTTTAATCTGGCTTCGAGGTACCAATTAATGAGGTATTCAAAGTTTTCTTTAATCCCTACATCATTTTTAGAAGGGGAGAGGCGACCGTGATTTCCTGCCACGTTGTAGAACTTAACCTCTTGAAACTCACTTGCCAACATAGCTAGCACTTCTGCAAGTGTTTCTGATACATATTTAATTTGTTCTACAGCATCTTCATTGGCCTGAACTCTTGTAGACACATGAATAAGACCTCCGATTAAATCACCGAGATTTGCTACATGCAGTGTGGAAACATGATTCTGTTTACCATACTCAATCACTTTGTTCGTGAGATGTTCTACACGCTCATTAAAAATTTCTTTATTGAATTTGTTAATGCGGTTGTCGATTTCCATTCCGAAGTGCCAATCACTGAATAGTGCAAGCCCATGTTTTTCAGCAATAGCGGGGGATGGGAAGGTGAAGCGAAGGGGTCTTTTTGACTCTAAAGATGCAATAGCTTGTACGACATCATCTTTAATTTGTTCAAACCGTGCTTGATTGGCAATGAATTTCCGGTATTCTCTTTTTTGATCTCGTGCTTTGATTGTTTGTTTTTCGGATTCAATGCGAATTTCTTCATGTTTTTGTTGAACTTCTTTGTTCATATTCTTTGAAATAATGTAATCATACCATCGCTCAAATTGCTTAAAATCCTTACGCCACTTGCTTTCATCATAGTTGGTTCCTTGATCTTTATTTAAAAGGGAAGCAATTGTTTTTGTGTCAATGTGATAAGTGTCTTTGTTTTTGAAAAGCCTAATATGATAATCAGTGAATGATTCGTCTTTTTCTCGTTGTAACACAGGATCTAAAATAGCTGTCATTCAGTCACCGCCTACTCAGAAATGCCTTCAGTTTCTTGAGGAACAACATCACTGTCACTTTTTAACGTGAAATCAATTGGATCCGTTTTGCTTTCAAGCTCTCTTAGGTATTTAGATAGTGAGTGAATGTGTATGCCATCACCTTTATGCTCAATAATTTGATCTTCATCTACATTTACAGTGCATTTTTTAAAAGAATATTCTTTCTTACCTTTAGCCAAATTAAATTCCTCCAATATGTGTTTTATTTACGTTCAATAAGCTCCTTCGGAAGCCCGATGATCCGAAGCATCGGTAACGTCCGAAAAGGGGATATAAAGGAGATGAAAAGATAAGTCGGATAGGCGTTGGGGAAACGCCCGAAGGAGATTATTGATAACTTGCGTCACCGGAAGGCTCGTAAGCACATTCCGGCCGATCGGTAAAACGCAAGCACAAAAAGACCTCTGCAATAGGGAGCAGAAATCTTATTCTGATTGCGTTTATTTGTCGTCTACTAATTTAAATCCAGGTTCTAGTACGAGCTTACCGTACACGTCGAGAGATCCGACAAATACTTTTCGACCTTTCCGATCCTTTCCGAAATATTCTTCTGTGTCTTCATTGAGGATAGCATCGATAATATCACCAGCATAAGTTTTATTAATAATCTCGCCCCACTTATTATATACCGTGTCATCATACATAACTTCAATGCGAATGTTTGTGTCCATCTTTTCGTCCTCCCTTGAAAATTATACGAAATTAGAGTTTTTCTTACATAGTATTAAATAACTCACGTAGGTACGCAAAATCGACAGGGAATACGCTGATTACGGGTTCATCGATCGAAATCTTTGTAAGGCGAAAATAACAAAAGACGCCAAATAACGTCTTCAGAAACTCCTTGTACTTCATGGTACATGAGCATAAAAGGCTGGTTATCGCTGTGCGAAATCCAGCTGGCTCCTTCTACACCTGGCAGATGAGCTATGACAACAAATAATACACACTTTCTGGAATGTGTTCAAAGTTCCTATTGCCAACATCTTATATATCAAGTTTTTATGTTGCTTGCCAACTGCTCAGCAGAGTCTGAGAGCAAAGGGAAAAATAATTTGAGAAGGAAAGACCCTAATAAGCCTTCTCAATGGCATTTTAAATGCTCTTGTCGGGTTACACGCCTTATTGAGAAACAAAGCGTCTCAAACGCTCGCCATTTATTTTGCACAGTTTTCTCTGACCCGTGTAAGGAGGTATGTGCATGGGAAAGGTAAGGCTCCATTCAGAACGTTGAAGGAGATAAAGTGAACGTGTTGTTAAGTGAAATTGAAAAGGCAAGACCGGAAATAATCCTTTTCTGTGAAATGGGAGCGGTGATCAAGCGCTCAAAAGCCATTTCACTTATTTTACGAGGGTATGTAATTACAAAGCCTCGCTAAACCGGAAAAATTTTTGATTACCTCTAATAAGCAACAAAGCTTACAAGGGCATTATTTAAAGGGAAGGGAGACGCATCTACCTTACCTAAGTGCAAGCCGAAGCAGTACACCGCAATTAATATTCAGGCTACATGTCACCCATAGTAAGACTGTGATGGGATTCACCCTACATAAACAGCAATTTTTCAGCTTGAGTAGCAATGGTCTTACCGACATTTTTAGCCCGATAATAACCATTTACCTGTCTCTTTTTAGATACAGACATGCGAGTTAACCTCGAACCCTCATAAGTGACCATTATCCGACTAACTACAATGACCAGTTGTAGCTGTAAAGTCGAATTTAATGCTTTTGTTCGTATGAAAGTGAGAATAGCAATGTTTAGAAAAAGCTTAATCCACGATGGGGCAATACCCCGCTAATATTCACTTATCTGAAACCCAGGCATTCCAAGCCCTCAAACAAATGAATATTAGCGGAGAACTGATATCCCACATATCAGTAAACAGCTTATTATTGACGACACCCCCATGTCATCAATAAAAGAACTCTAATTAATAACCCGGAGATGTATGCGGGAGAGGATTTGCACCTCTCATGAACGGATTTCAACAACCGTTAGCCAAATCGACTATTATGTAGCCCCGTAGTCTACTTCACAGTACCGTCCTTATGTTCGTCTAAGCGTCTACCTGTTCCGCCACCACATTCATAAGTTAAAGAGGGAAGAGATACCAGTCCTTCACTTTATATATTAAGCTTTCACTGCATCTTTTAGAGCTTTTGCAGCTTTGAAGGCAGGTGCTTTAGTAGCTGGAATATCAATTTCCTCACCCGATTTTGGATTTCTCCCTTTACGAGCTGCACGTTCACGAACTTCAAACGTTCCAACTCCTGGAATCTTGATTGATTCACCTTTTGTAAGTGTTTCAACGATCACATTAAATACTGCTTCCACTTTAGGTGTAGCTTCTTTCTTAGTAACTCCTAATTTTTCTGCAACTTCTCCAACAAATTCTGTTTTGTTCATGTTTTAATTCCTCCTAGTGATTTTGTTTATTTTTGTGTTAAAATATAATTACGGTAACGTTTGTTCTTCTTTTGAAAAATGGGAGACGTACTCACCCTTATATGTGGAAATTAGCTTTCTTTCTCCCTTATGGCGATTATCTCAAAAGGGGCTTTCAGACCAGTCATATCAAGGGTTCAAGGCGCTTTTTTCGTTAAACTTTTTCCGGTAAAATCGCTGTACCCCTTGGGGGAGTAAGGCTCAGGGCACTTTCTATTTTTCTTCCTTCCTCCACTTATCCCTTTTCCACTTGTTTTTTTGCTTTTGTGCTATTTTCTTTGCACAGGTTGGACAATATTTCGCCTTGTGCGAAGTCGACTTAAACATTTTTCCGCAACTACAGCATCCTCTATAAGTCTTTAAGTTATGTCTTAGATTCTCTAATAAAGTCTCCCCAAAGCACTCCCATAATGTTGATTTAAATTTGCTTTTCTTTTTATATAGGTGTTTAACTAAAACATCAGCAACATATTGCTCGTCGCTATGAATCTTCAATAATCTGTCTTTAATGACCTTATAGACATAAAGTTTTTGTCCAGGCTTAATGTCTTCATTATTCATGAGCCATTTTTTGTTCTGGTCTAATCGTTTGTATTCACTAATAATTGCATCGTCCAATTTAATCTCCTTGTTCTTGAGCAGGAAGCGATAATCGAACTTTCCTGCAACAGCTGCGAAATTAATTCGGTCAGAAGGGATAATGGAGTCTAACTTATTTACTGTGCTTTCATTAATTAACTCAACGCTATGTTCTTCTTTATCCTTTGCATTTATGAAGAAGTAGGGGACTTTATTTTTTATGTAATCTTTGATTTTTTCATCAACATGATCAGGACGGGTGGGCATGAATAAGGTTTTTGCAAAATCGATAGTAAAGTTATTTTCCATGCATAACCATTTGATCACATCCAGATTTATATTGTCACTGTTCCATATCTTAGTGATGTTGTTACTGTACTCCCCGATATTGATCCCATAAGCAAGAGTTAGTGCTTCATAGACGTTCTTGCTATTAATCTCTTGTTTCTGGGCTACAGACATTTCATAATACAACGGAACGATGTTTTCCATATTACGCTTGGCGATATTAACGATTAACTCATCAGCAATAATTAAAGCCTTATCCCCGTCATTATCAAACTGCAGCAACTTAGAAATCGGATCATGAATGCTTGTGTAAACACCTGGTGTAATGAACCATTTTTCATATTTCTCATCTTTTTTGTTCCGCCTAACACCATGCTCTCTGAATAGGTGAGGGGAGCGGAGGATATCAATATACCCTTCATCATATAAAGAACAATGGACATCACTTCCTGAAAGCAGTCCTTTTGGATTCTGGATGTTCAGAAATAATTTTTCGCAGAAAGCATATAGATCAGGGCATAAGTATGTATAACGCGCACCATCCACAAGCAATTTTCCTGATTTGGCATCTTTAATCATGCTTTTCTTTTTATTTTTAATAATTTCTTTCGTGTGATCATCGTTAAGAAGTTCTGGATATAGAAGTAAAGCGTCCTGAAGAGCTGTCCGATGTTTCTTTTTCTCCGTAGCTCCAAGAACTCTTAACATGGTCTCTTTATCAGTGCCCAATATGCTTATCTCTTTTACAGTCTTTGAGCTCATTTGGATTAATTCTTCATCCGAGATATCTGTAAGTGTCTGGAGCATTTGATAAGTGAGTTTACCTTTAACAGAAGGATCTTCTTCGTTGAGTTTTGCCCCTAAGCATCCATATTTTTTATAATTGTATTGATATTCTTCCCACGATGAATAATACTTCCACATTTTAAACTGGCTTTTAGTGAAGATAATTTGAACATCATCTTTCACTACGTCCCATTCCTTGCCGTATATATCAGTTACTTTAAAAGCTTTGTTTTCCTCAGCAAATTTACGAAAATCAAAAGGAACTAATAAACCCTTTACCCATGGCAGTCTGACCATGAAGCTTTTGCTACTCAGAGTGGGGAGAATCATTCCGCATCCATCCGTATGCTCAATGGGAATGTTCATTGTTTTTCGTGTGATCTCGTAGGTATCTCGATCAATGTAGTCAACGAGACTCGACACATCAGTTTCTAAGTCGTTGACAACAATGGCTTTATCAATATCAATCTCCCAAGGGCTACTGGCACTGTTAGAAAGGGCCATATAGCTATTCCATTTGTTAATGCTACTACCACCAAGAGAGTTGATCTTTTTAATACTCAAGCCGCATGTCAAAGCATCCTGATATTTATCGTAGGTGCTTTTTTTAATGAAACATGACTTTTTTGTACGAATTTGACCGGCGCTGCTCGTGAAATAAACGTATTTTTCATTGTTATGTAAAAATCCTTGATCAATAATGTCCTTCAATACTTCAAAATGATAAGTCTGGACAACCATGATTTCCTCTGAAAGGGTGTTTTCATTAATCCCTAATGTACGGGTCAACACTGAATCAAATAAAGAAATCACTTTATTGTCCCTTAAGCTGTCAGTTCGAAGTGTTCTTATGTCGTTATGTTCTTCGAATGCGGAATAGAGGCATTCTTTAAGGTATGTAATTCTTTGTGATATGTATTTCTTATGTTTATTATTTACATTGTCTAATGTCTTAAGATAATCTCTGTATCTATAAGACTTCAAAATCTTATTATGTAATGAATTTTCTTTGTCATTGTAAAATGCGGATGTATCCACACTGTAGATATGAACTTGCTTAGACAATCCGTCTTTTTTTCTTTTCAATCAATCCCCTCCATATATTTTATTTTTACTCTAAAAGTGCTTAATATTCGCTATTAAGATATTGATTTACTAAACTTCGATATGTAAAGCTTTGCTTATTAATCTTTCCGTACCATTTGTAATCCTGATAAAGGTATTCTTCTTCGGGTGTTGCTGTCCCATCGACTACTTTTCCCTCAATAAACCCCATTAAATGACTAAATAAATACTGCTTTTTCATCTTACACCTCCACACTATTTTATTTTTACTCTCAAAATGATTAAAATAAAGACCACTTCACGTGGTTGTGTCTTTATTATATATTTTATTTTTACTCTTGTAAATATAAAAATCCAAAGTTAATTGGATTTAATTTCGATTAATTCAAAAAGATCGTCAACTTTACAATTTAGAATATGTGCCATTAATAAAAGATTATATGTACTAGGGAGGACGGTAGCAAATCCCTCGCTGTCATTTTTACACCATCTAGATATACTTGCTCTTTCAGCTTTTATTTGCTCTGCTAACCAGCCCTTTTCGATACCTTTGCTACTTAGAAATGAATCCAACTTACTTTTAACCCTATATTCCATTTAAATCATCCTTTTGCTGTTTGAATAAATTTTATAAAATGACTGGTTTACATACAAGCAGAGTGTAATTATTTGCATTAAGATACAAAAATATTTGCATTTAAATGCAAATAAACAATATAATAATCGTATATCAACCAAGATACTTCAAAATCATCAGATATTAAGGAGGGGTTACATGGATACTTATTTTGATTCAGTCATTGATAATTTAACTCGAAATGATTTGTATATTCTAGGCTTATTGAGCGATGAAGGGGCAGATTTAAAGTTTAAATCAATTAGGAAGAAAACCATTCAAGCAAAAACTCAGTTAACTGAAGCCACCTTTAGAAAGAGCATCGATCGTCTTGAGGCCTTGCAGTTTATTAATATAGTGAAAAATAGCAAAGAGCATACAGTTTTTATTACTCAATATGGACAAGAAGCTTTACGATATCAATTAGAAGGGGAGAGGGTTTAATGTTTGGATTTATTGGAGTTGGACAGGCCGGTGGAAGTGTAGCAGATGAAGCAATGAAGAGAGGATTTCATTCTGTTGCAATAAATTATTCACTTTCAGACCTTAATTCATTAATCAATATTCAAGATAAGCTTCATCTGGTAGGGACAGAAGGAGTAGGTAAAGACAGAAGCATAGCAGCGAAACATATGAAAAACAACTGGGAATCTTCAATTGAGTTTATAAAGAACACAATGGAAAAGCCTTCAGTACAAGTCATATTTGTTGTTTTCTCTGCAGCTGGTGGAACCGGTTCAGGGGTAGCTCCTATATTATTAGAATTGTTAAACGAATACCTTGCTCATAAAACCATAGTTGCTGTTCCAATCCTTCCTGATAACAATGAGGTATTGGTTAATCAGATTAATTCGCTGGAGCTACTAGATGAATTATCTCTGCCAGAGACCTGTGTTTTACCTTTGGATAATCAAATGGTTTTTCGCAAATATGAAGGGAAGATTTCAGAGAGCAGACTCTACAAGGAAACAAACAAAATGTTCCTGGATTTAATTGAAGTCTTACTCAATTACACGGACAGAGGATCAAAGATCAGTACATTAGACAGGAAGGATTTAAATCAGCTTTTTGATACACCAGGAATCATGACTATTGCTCAAACAGACCTCAATGAATTTACAAATGAGGGTAAGTATTTTGATAAGCTGCATGAAGATATACAAAAGTCGTGGAACAATTCGATTTTCACTCCTGTTGAGTTTGAAAATGTGATGAGAGCTGGAATTATCCTGGATGTTCATGAGTTCTTAACGGAGCATATATCGTATAATGAGCTGTTTAATGTCTTTGATAACAAGATGCCCCTAGACTTATTTAAAGGGCATTATGATAAAGGTAATAGGGCGATAACGATTCTTAGTGGATTAACCTGGATCAATGAACGGATGAAGCAGTTAGATGATCTAATTGAAAATGGAAACACTGAAGTTAAAGAAACAACTGTTTATAAAGCGAAGAATCGCCGTAGAGAGGATTTATTTAAACCGAAAAAACTGGAGAACAAGGAATCGAAAAAGACCTCGTATATGGAGGCACTGAAGAGACTAAAGCGCTAATTTTAAAGGGAAGCTGCCTACTAAGGTGGCTTTTTTATTTTGATTTTTAAGACCCCCTTGGTGATCATGAGCTAAAAAAGTGCGTATCGTGAATGAAGATCGGAAAGGGTTAATTAGTTGATATAGCAATGTTTTAGAGCTGTTAAAGGGGATAATAGGTGTTTTGTGATCGTAAAACGTAGACAGGAGAGAGGAAAAGTGGACTTTGAGTTAAAAATCTGATGAAAAAGGGGAGAATAAGGGGTGAAAAAACATTGATATTATAGGCTTTTACGATAGCGATTACGATGTGAAAATAGGCTGAAAAATGGGAAAGTGAAAAAATAAGTTGGGTGTGGAAATGGAAGTGCTAGGGGTACATTTGTTCTTGTTTTTTGGCCTTTAGATGTTAATATACCCCCTATATATTAGTATTGAATTCCCTATATAAGATACGTTATGTAGGGTTTTTATAATTTGGCTGATAAATTTGCACAGCTAACACAATTTCAAATGAAAAACAATAGTTATTTTTGAAAAAATAATTAAGTGGTCAATTTAAAAGTGAATACCCATTCATTAAAAATAATCGTGTATATAACGAAAGGAAGCAAATCGAAGTCTTATTTTTTATCTATACAATTTACTCATCAATCCGCACACCTATTTTATATTCATCCTAATCATATTCCTTCTCATCCTTCATCTCATTACATCCACCCTTAATCTTACCTAATCATCTCTATCCGTTTCCATTCACCACACATCATCATATATCCATCCTATAACACACTAACCACACATCATCAGAAGCATTCTAATACACCTAGAATCAATTTTAATTTGATCATAGTATCATTGGTATCTAATCCACATACACGCCTTATACAGCCTATAAACACCCATAAATAATAGTCCAAAATAATTTAAAAAAATCCATTTTAAGAGTAAAAATAAAATGACTTTGTAGGAAAAATGTGCTATAATAGAGTTATAGGAAAGGAGGTGAACAGAGTGCTTGAGAAAGTGGGTATAACAATTGCTTTCCTTATTCCTATCACGGTTTTAATCATCAACTGTTTAACGATAGCTGAGAAGATTCAAAACCTGATGAAGAAAAAAGAAAGCAAAAAGAAAAAGCGTACACGCAAGCGCCTCCGTAGCAAGAGACAACGCAAACGTATACGCAGATAACACGCTAAAGGGGAATTAATCCCCTTTAGTCACTACCCATATTATAACATGGACAAGCACTTTGTAAACATGAAGCGATTCTCATTATGGTTTACGAACATAACATTTGTTGTTTTATTCTTGTTGTTCCTGTTCATCAAAGATTACTTCAGCAGCGGAATACAGTCGCTTATTATGGCTATCTTCATAGTAACGTGTATCATTATCATTTTGTTATGGATCGGTTACTTTGTTATACGCCAAAAGAAGGTAAACAAATCTAACTGACATCATGCTATACTAAGCTTATTAGAGGTGAGCGGAATGGAAAATCAGATCCTTGAAGCGATACAGCAACTATCCAAGGATATTAACACAATTAAGCAGGACGTTAAGGATATTAAAGAAACTGTTAAACGAATCGAAGAAAATGAACCTGAAGAGGTTGTGTCTATGCTTAAGATTATTAACAAGAATATTGAAAGTGACCACCGATACAATGATAAGAAATTCTCTGGACTTGAAAGACGTATTCATGATCTTGAAGAAAGAATCAACAATTGAATTTCATATATGAGAAGGAGCGGTAAAACATTTATCCGTTCCTTTATTTTTAAATTAAAGGGGGAAGTCTGTATATATTATGAATAAAATTAAAATAGTTGATTCAGTAATGGGGAGCGGTAAAACATCTGCAGCGATTAACAAAATGAATTCTGCTGGTAAAGAAGAAACCTTTATATTCATCACACCTTATTTAAATGAAGTTGAGCGCATAAAGAAAAGTATAAAGTCCAAACACTTTTTCGAACCTAAAGTAAAGAAGAAAGGTGATAAAACACAATATAAGTTTGAATCCTTTCACGAACTCTTATCACAGAATAAAAACATTGTGGCAACTCATAACCTTTTTAAAAACGCAAACGACGAGACAAAGGAACTTATACTTGCAGGCAATTACACATTGATATTAGATGAAGTCATGGAAGTAGTGGAACAATTACAGGTGAAGAAACATGATCTAACAACACTGTTTGATTCCAATTTGATCTATGTTGAAAACGGTTTTGTCAAATGGAATGAAGAAAAAAAAGACTATGAAACACGATACGATGACATTCGAGATATGGCGTTAAATAACAATCTAATGTATTTCAAAGACAATATATTGATTTGGAACTTTCCTGCCGACGTATTCCAGTTATTCAAGGAAGTTTACATACTTACATATATGTTTGATGCTCAAATACAAAAATATTACTACGATCTGAACAACATTAAGTATCAAAAGTACAGTTCAGCTTACATGGATGGACAGTATAACTTCATTGATCACCGTCCTGATTATGAAAGGAGCTTTAAAAAAGAGTTAAGAAACAAAATAAAAATATATGAAGGAAATTTAAACACAATAGGACAACTGGAGTTTTCACTGTCTTCTAATTGGTATAAAAATAAATCACCTTACACAATCAAAAAGGTGAAGAACAATGTATTCAACTACTTTAATAATATTGTTAAGTCGTCAAGTGATGAAGCTATGTGGACGACTTATTCAGACCATAAGAACAGAATAAAGGGCAATGGGTATACAAAGGGATTTGTTTCATGTAATGCACGTGCAACAAACGAGTTTAAGCATAAGAAACACTTAGCATATACAATAAACAGATATACGAATACTGTTCTGTATAATTATTTTAAAGAAAAGTACAGTATTACAATAGACCAGGACGCATTTGCATTGTCTGAGTTAGTGCAATGGGTATGGAGGTCTGCTATTAGGGATGGAGAAGAAATAACTTTGTACATACCTTCTTTGAGAATGAGGAAGCTGCTCACAAACTGGCTCGATACCTGATAAAGAGGACAAACCTCTTAAACTTAAAAAATAAGCCAGTCATATCAAGGGTTTTAGAGCCTAAGTCTTAAGGAGAACCAGAAAAATAATTAAATAAAAAATAATAAATTCGTCCGTAAAGAAAGTGCCTTTACGGCCGTCTCGTTTCAGCAAGCTGAACCTCGATAATATGTCTTTCTTTTTTTTAGAATAAAAATAAAATAACTATTGAATATTTAAAGTGATCATGTTAAAATTAAATCAAGTCAAAGGATTACATACATTTAGAGTAAAAATAAAATTGTAATAAAGAATGGAGAGGTTGAAAATGACAGCTGTTTTAAGAATTAACGAAGAGTTAAACGGAATTGAACTTTATTTTGATAGTAAACCAGAACAAGAGGTTTTAACTCATCTTAAATCAAACGGTTTTCGATACTCTGGATTCAAAAAATGTTGGTGGAGCAAACGGACAGAAAAATCAATGCAGGTCGCTAATGGTGTCACTAAACAAGAAGTCTCATCTTCTAAAACAATCACTAAAACTAAAAAGAAAGCTAAGGGTGTAAAAATGGGTCTGTGGGATGCAACACAATGGAGTGAAGTAGAAGTAAATAAGGAACAAGAAGTAAAAGAAATGGCAAAGGAAATAAGAAAGCATTTGAGACAACGTTTCCCACAATGCAAATTCTCTGTTACTACTGGGGGAAGCTATTTACATAGCACTATTAACATCACAATCAAATCAAGTCCATATGAAAAAGGGTCAGCTTATTTGACTGCGATTTATGGTTATTGCAACAGTCTTTTAAACAATTATCGCCATTGCTACAGCCCAGCAGATCCATACACTGATTACGCAGGTAGTTACAACTTTTATGGTCGAGTTTCATTGGACTGGGAATACACAGTGACAGAACAAACAGAAGAAATTAAAGAAGATATGGCACTGTTTGATTCAAAGATGGAAGAATTCGAAGAAGCCGAGAAAGCGAGAAAAGAAAAAGAACTTAATGAGTATTTAAAAGAGCAAGAGCTTAAAAATGCTGAATATAAGAGACGGCAACAAGAAGAAAAGAAACAAGCAGAAAATATCTATAGCAGCATTGTAGTAAAACAACTGAATGAAGATCAAAAGTATTTTGTTATTGATGCACAGTTTGCCAACTTAAACAAAAATCAAACACTTGATCAATATAAAGACGAGGTTGCTAGAGGTGACTACAGACTTGAAAATGTGAAAATTACAAAAGAAGTGCATTTCAATACTGAAGAAGCTTTAAACAACTTTTCTAACTTGCTTTTAAATGATTTTGATTTTCTTGCGGAAACCGGTGGAAGTTTTACGGAAGACAACCGGATCAATTCAATGATTGATTATTATAATATGGACGATTTAGAAAAGAACACAGTTAAATGGAATTTATATGGCGTAGGAGTGTACTACGGAGGGAAATTGCAATTTATTATAGACGCTCAAGGCCATTCTTATTCAAGGTATGTTGGTTTAGTGGATAATGCAAAAATTGAAAAGGCGATTTCTCATAAACAAGCGATAAAAGAAGGAGAATTAGACGAGTTAAAATATCAAGCAAGAAAAATAGAAGATCTTTCTAGCTCAGTCATTGAAGAATTAAATATATTTCTAACCTGGAATAATGAAGACTGGGACAAATATAAAACTTCACTCAAAGAAAAATTGAAATTGAATAATTTTAATTTGAGTAAAAATGTTATCCAACAAGCAGATACAGAAAAATTAAAAACTGCTTTATACAGAATTCTCCATGAAGTTGACAGCATTCAAGAACAATTTAAAAATGCTGATCTTGAAAAAGGTGAAAAATATACTCTGTTTCACATATCTGATCTTGGATCTTTAATTACTGAAAGAATAACATATAACAGTTACCGGCCAACTAAATATGCCCAATATGATAATGCAGTCAAGTTGACATACCAGTCTGAAAATAAAAGAAAATTATATTATCGTCACTTCTATTCAGAATTATTGATGTTCAAAGGGTGGCATAAGCTGCCGAAAACAGTATTGAATAATGTAGAGGTTAAACCAGATGGAATGAAAATAATTCATAGTAAGTACCACTCTTGTGACAAAAGACAATTTGATGAGGTTTTAGGTTACTTAAATAATAAAAGCTTCAAACCAATAATCAACACGTATAAGCCTAATCTATAAACTCATGAGGGGATGGGAGAAGATCTCATTTCCTCACCAAAGGGGAAATTAAAATGTTTAAAGATAATCCGGATTTTTATCCGACACCACCACAGTTAATCCGAAAAATGACATCTAAAGTGGAATGGAAGCACATAAACTCTGTTCTGGAGCCGTCAGCAGGCAAAGGGAATTTAGTAGAAGCTATTCACAATCAATTTAAAAACACTAGCAACTATAGAAGGAATTCGAAATATGACATTGAGACAATTGAACAAGATGAAAACTTGAGACACATACTTAAAGGAAAAGAGTACAGAGTAATAGCTGATGATTTTCTGACGTTTAGAACATACAAGAAATACGATTTGATTTTTATGAATCCACCTTTTAGCGACGGTGCTAAACACTTATTAAAGGCCATTGAGTTAATTGAGAAGCAACAAAGATCCGGCCAAATTGTTTGCTTGTTAAACGCCGAAACATTAAAAAATCCGTATTCAAATGACAGGAAATTTCTGATACGTAAGCTAGAGGAGATAAATGCAGAAGTTGAATACATTCAAAACGCTTTTTCGAACTCAGAGCGAAGCACAGAAGTTGAAACGGCGCTAATATACATAAGCATTGAAAAACAAGAATATAGCAGCGTTCTAATAGAAGAATTGAAAAAAGATGAGTCCCATAAAATTAGTGCCGATTATAAAGCAACACAGTTAGTGAATGCAGACTTTATAAAAGGAATTGTAGAACAGTTCAATTATGAAATCAAAGCGGGTTTAAAATTAATCAATGAATATAACAGTTTAAAACCATTAATGCTACATAGTTTCAATGATGACAGTACTCCAATATTGAAGCTGCTAATTGATAAGAATACCGAAGAAAATGACATAGAGAATGCATATATAAAACAAATTAGGGCGAAGTATTGGAATACGTTATTTAACAATGATCAATTTATGGGGCTCTTCACAAGCAATCTGAAACAAAAGTATTTGCAGCACGTTGAGGAATTAAAAGATTATGACTTTTCTTTGTTCAATATCTATACATTAAGAATTCAGATGAGCAAAGAGATGACGCAGGGCGTAGAAGATACAATACTTAATCTTTTTGAAGAATTTAGCCACAAGCATTACTATGATGAATCCTCAAAAAATGTGCATTTATATAATGGGTGGAAAACAAATAAATCATATAAAATTAATAAAAAAATAATTATTCCATTGAACGTGTATAGCTGGCTAGATGGTCGGTATAATCCAACAGATTATAAGGTCTTAGAAAAGTTGAAAGATATCGAAAAAGTTTTCAATTATCTTGACAATGGATTGACAGAAGACATAAATATTGTTGAAACTTTAAAATTAGCTGAGCATTATGGGGAGACGAAAAAAATAGAGTTAAAGTACTTCTATGTAACTTTTTATAAAAAAGGGACATGTCACATCGAGTTTAAAGATATGGAAATTCTAAAGAAATTTAATATCTTTGGTAGCCAAAAGAAAAACTGGCTTCCTCCTTCGTATGGTAAGGTGAAATATCAGGATATGACAGCAGAAGAAAAAGACGTAATCAATAATTTTGAGGGTGCGCAATCTTACAATGAAACGGTAAATAACGCTTCTTATTATATCCTGGATACATCGAAGCTTCTCATGCTTACATCATAATAGCTTGAAATACACATTTTTAAGGATAAAAATAAAATAATCATTGATTATTTAAAATAGTCATGCTATACTTAAATCAAGTTAAAACAACAGCGAAGTATACATATTTTAAAGATGAAAATAAAATAACTAAAACAAAATGAAATGCATATTTTATATGAATTGAAAAAATCCTAATGGTTATTCTTCTTTTTTAGGATACAACAGACCTCTAAAAGCTTTATATCATAAGGGTTCTTGTTGCTGTTTTATTAAGAAGATAATGGACATAAGGGGGTGATTTGAATGTGAAATGTAAACTTTTTCATAAAGATCTAAATATACATAAATCAAATTAATTGGAGAGGTTTTATTGGAAAAAAATTTAACTGTAATTGAACGGGATGGACAACTTTTAATGGATAGTCGTGAAGTGGCTGATATGGTTGAAAAGAGACACGCAAATCTAGTAAGGGACATTGAAAAATATATGCAGATTTTAGAAAACTCAAAATTGAGTTCTCTTGATTTCTTTATTGAAAACTCGTATACCGTAGAGGGGAATAAACGTCCATACAAATACTACCTTCTCACTCGTAAAGGCTGCGACATGGTGGCTAATAAAATGAATGGTACAAAAGGCGTTTTGTTTACTGCGCATTATGTTACACGGTTTGAAGAGATGGAAACGCAGCTTAAAAAACAATTAGTTCCTTCCTATATGATTGATAACTCAATCCAACGGGCGGAGCGATGGATACAAGAACAAAAGGAACGTGAGAGAATCGAATCTGAAAAACTCCTTTTGGAACAACAGGTAACTGAGTATCAACCAAAAGTGGAGAAGTATCATCAGTTCTTGGACGCTGACGGGCTAATGGACATTGGTTCACTTGCTAAGGAATTAAATATCAAAGGATTTGGACGTAATAAGTTATTCACTTTTCTTAAGGATCAGAAAATCCTGATGGCAAATAACCTTCCATATCAGAAATATATGGGTCGTGGTTTATTTGAAGTTAAAAGTGTGCCAACATCTAAGATTGGATATGTTTCAAAAACGTATCTCACTGCTAAAGGTGCAGACTACATAACCGATTTAATTAGTAAGCGTAAGCCAGCTTAACAGATATATAACTAAATGTTATTATTCTAAACTAAAATACTTTCGCTCTCTTTTTTTTTAAAGGGAGCGGATATGCTATAAAGATGGGTGAAAAGTTGGCTGCGACTAAAACAAAATATATATTGAGCTTTAGTCTAAATGTGTGATAATTAGATATAATATAAAATCTTGAAAAGGTGGATATTATGTCTAAAGAAATTGATATTTTCATCAGAGTGCTACAAAAAGCACCTGCAAAAACTGGGGTAGCTATCGCGATATTTAGATACAAAGGAATTATGAAAGAAACATATTTCACCTGTTTAGAGCGAACGCAAAACAGATCAATAATTCTTGCTGCTAAAACTGCAATCGAAAGTTTATCAACCAGCTGTATAGTGAATTTACATACACAAAATAATTTTGGTTTTTCATACATGGCAGAAAGAAGGCATAAAAAATGGATTAATCGTGATATAGGTGATCAGCTATTGATCACTGTTGATAAGGGAGGTCACACACTTAACTTAATTGATTGTTCAACATCAATTGAAGGGAAAAATTATCAGCAAGCGTTATCTCAGAGATTAAGAAATATACAGGGGAATGCTTTATTTAAAGGGAGAGAGTAATTCATGTCTATGAAGGTAAAACAATTGATTGATTCATTGCAAGAGATGATGGACAAAGGGCAAATAACAGAGGAAACACAGGTTCTACTCAATACATATGACGACTGCATGTACGAAGTAGCATGTGTTGAGCCACTGGGAGAGTTTGTACAAATAGAAGCTAAGATTAAATAAAACATGTTTTAAACAGAATAGGAGTTGCACAGGATGGAAAATGAATTTATACATCTAATGAAAAGGCTAGATGAATCAGATATTGAAGAAGCGCAAAACACAGACTTTGATCATATGACTTACACTTTAAAAGATTTCACCCAAACTTTATATAATTTGCTCGGTTCGGTTGATGAAGGCGAAGGAACAGGATTGTCGAATAAGGATATAAGGAAAAGAAAAGCTGTGTTAGATATGGCTTTCACATATCTATACGCATCTGCTGATGACATAAGAAAATATCTTGAAAGTGAATATGAGGAGGAGTTAAATACACCTCAATTCAAGCATCTTAAACAACTTTGAATAAAAACACCATTTCATGCTAAACAGGATTCGGGCTGCCTACATAAGAACAGCCCTTGCAGTTAGCTCGCAATCCTTGTTTTGACTGGTTTGTTTTTCTTGATATTACGTAATTTAAGAGCGGGTTTTTCCACTATTCTGTACGAAAGAAATGCGGATGCAGCAGTAACAGCAATTAGAACTATGATCAACGGGTAATCAGACAGTGTTTTATTAATTCCAGTGTATAGGAAGACGTTGATAATCACCATGTGCCATATGAAAATCCCCATACTGATATCATCTAACCGGTTTAGTTGCCGCAATATCTTCGGCCCATTGTAACCGAACCATACAATTGCATAGCTCAAAGGTACGAACCATAAAAAGTTCCATAATGTGCTGTTTATTGAGCTGAGGTGTAAAGGGTCAATTTTAAAGAATAAAAATAAAATTATTGAAGATAAGAATAAAACAATATGCCGCGGTGACTTACTCCATGCCTTTGCCCAGAAGATGCCCAAGGTGAAATAAAACATCTGCGGCAAAAAAGAATGTAAGTATAAGCTACCGATTACATTACCAGGCAAGAACTTCAAAACCCCGAAAGAAATCAGCACACTAAAAGCAGAAACAGCAAAAGAACAAAGAATCATTTTTTTGAATCCGAAGCGTTTATAAAACCAATAAATTGCGGGTAATACCAGGTAAAAGCTAATCTGAACAGGAATTGTCCAAAGTGAATCGTTAAGACGACCTGTGCCAATGTGATGGAATATGTCAGGGAAATATTGAGGGTATAACACAAAATTGCTAAGAAGCCATGTCCAGTACTCTTTAGTAGTGAATACTGTTAATGAAAGAGCTCCTAGAACAATTAGCAGTACAGTGGAGACAATAGCATAGGTGTATATTGCGGGTGCGATCCTGATAATTCTGCTCCAATAAAAATCGATTACATTGTTTCCTTTTGTCTTGGATCTTTCATAAGAAGTGAAAAGAAAAAATGCGCTTAGAAAAAAGAAGATTGATATGCCGGTGTGAAACATTGCTTTACTCTCTGGGGTATAACCAAAGACAGAAATGTTTAGATCTCTTGTAGCATGGCCAATCAACACACAAAGAGCAACAAAAAGCCTGACAACAAAGAAACAATTAGAGTGTTTTACATTCATTAAAAGAACCTCTTTCCTATACCATATGGCGAATAAGCAGTAAGGCTGCCTATAAGCAGTGATGATTATATCATAAAAATGGAAGATTTGTTCTTAAAAATGAACTAAAATAAATATTTTTGTTCTCAATAAGATGTTTTTGTGTGGTATAGAGAGGTATAGATACTTATAAATACACGTAGATATTCATAGATACATGTATATCTAGCTATATCATGAAGAATACAGATAAATCACGATGTTTCTGCCTGTTCTTTCACCCTTATTTCAAATATAGTATAATTTGGAAAAGGAGGAGAAGGAATGAAAAAGCTAATCTTTTTGGTTGTGATTTGCATTGGTTTTATATTGAGTTTTAACACACCAAGTGCTGAGGCGAAGCTTACATTAGACTACAAAAATGTGAATTTTCACATGAGTGAGGATTCAGAGAGTTTTTCAATGGCAGATTATTTTGATCGGAATTATGATCGCACTTGGCTCTTCTACAAATTCACAATTAGCAATGCAGAAGGGTGTACTCTAAATATGAAAATCAGCAGGATAACTCTTGCTGGCTGGGTATTTCCACGTAGTGAGAAGCAGTTTGTAGGGAACTACGCCGACTATACTGCTACAGATCGAGTAGAGGGAGATGCTAATCGTAATCATATGTTAGAGATTACAAAGAATCCAGGCTGCGGAGATGTGTGGATTAAAGGCATTTATGGATTTGAACACGAAGACTCATTTGATTGGTAAGCTTAATACATAGTCAAGGTATATCCTTGACCTTTTTTATGCATATGATGATAATTTAAAGTGATCATACATAATGAATGTGAGGTAGTTAAATTGATTAAATCAAATCTAAAGCCGATATTAGACGAAAGGAATATCAGTATTCGAAAGCTGTCCAATGATATTGACCATGGTTTTAACACAGTTAGGAAGCTTTATCACGATGAAATGGAGCGGTACCCAAGAGATCTGTTGGATAAAGTCTGTACATATTTAGACATTGAGCTGCATGAGCTGTTGATTTACAAAAAAGATTAAAAAGATATTGATCACTTTAAGTGATCATGGTATACTAAAGTTACTAGAACAGTAAATACTTACAAATTTTCTAAGTCTACATAAAATCGTACTTTCATAGGGAAAAGAGGAAAAGAAATGTTGCCAACTTCTTTAAAAGCAAAAGTTCAGCGAATTTTATTAAAAGGTAGCTTTAAAAAATCTGAGAGCTCTAAAAGCGGAGTAAAAGGACTAAGCAATATTTCTGCGGGTTTTACTTTTGCCAAGACGTTTGACGACGATTACTGCCTCTATTATACAGCTGGTAATATGGCCTTCCGGGGAATGCCCAACGAAGAAAAGGATAATCAAACAGAAAAAATGTATCAGTTCTTATTGGATCAGGGCCTTCAAAAAAACATTGAACTGATAGAGTTTAGAAATCAAAAAGCAATTTTGTTGAAAGTGGAGTAATTTCGCAGCACTTTGAGAAACAGCATAAAATCATTCTTTTAAGGAGATATTGGATGGATAATTACGAACCAAATATTCAACGTCTAAATACAATTGATAAACGACTTAGGAGATATAGCCTTGATTCAAAGCTAGAATTGTTAAGGTTGCTTTATCACGGAGCTAGCCCTTATTTACCAAACGATGATTTTTTGCGAAGTATTCTGCCTCAAAGCCCCCTTAGAAAAAGGGTTAGAGGCAGAGTTTATAATCATGAATTGGCTTACCTCTCTCTGGCTGCAATTGTAAAAGGGGAGTGGAATGGTCAAATAAAAGATATTGATTTTAATGCACTGAAAAAAATTATAGAATTATATCGAGATTATAACGTCCCATTTATACATAAAGAAGATAGTGATTTATCAGACAGTGAAATGTTTGCACAATTTTCAGTACGGACAGGATTACAACAGTTTATATTTCAAAGGTATCCGTTTAGAAGTTTTTACAGATACAACTATTTTTTTAATTATATGCACTCAAATCTAAATATTAAAGACATTTTTATAAACGAATTTGGATACTGTTATCAAGATTATTTGTTATTTTCTTGGGTACTTTATGTTTATTCTTCGAAATCTTCTATTTTCAATCTAGATGAATTATTAAAAAATTGTACAGAAACACTCGGTTTTTCTGAAAGTAAAGCCAGGAGGATTGTTAGTACGTTTTCGATAGAAAGAGAAGATTATCAAGATTTTTATAAAAAATATTCAACAAACGATGAAAATATGAGGATTTATGATTTTAACCCTCTTTTAGTCAAGCCGATTTTAACATATGATTCAAAAAGTTATTTTCCGATGCCATTTGCTATATTTATAGCAGTTACTGAAGGATTATATCAACAGTTATGTACCATAAAAGGACTCCAATTTAAAACTGATTTTGGAAAACTTGCTTTTGAAGACTATATAGAGCATATTTTAAAATTACATAAATATGACTATATAAAAGAGTTTGAATACGAGGTAAATAGAAATCAATTAAGATCTCCTGATTTTATTTTAATTAAAAATGACCATATTATTTTTATGGAATTGAAAGCTAGAGCACCTATGATTAGTCTTAGAACGGCAAATAGAAACAAATATAGAGAAGAGCTTAGAAAATCACATGGTGCAGCATTAGCCCAATGTTTTAAAAAGGAAAGTCATATTAAAAAGGGATTTTTAAAGCATCCTAAACTTCCACAAAATATATCAAGGATATCACATATTGCTTTAACACTTGAGGAATTTAATATAGTAGACAGAACAGGGATTGATGAAGCAATTGCAATGCAAGGAGCACCTTTAAGCGATTCACAATACCATACAATGAGCACAACTACACTTGAGTCCATTTTAGAGGAAGATGACAGAGACGTTTTTGAATATTGTATGGACAGAGAAACGGCAGGTACAACAAATACACATTTTTCTGATGCCGATGTAAAAAGGGTGAAGATTGAAAATAATAGGGATGAAAATTTAATGAGAGATATTATAAGAAAAATCATTTGAATAAACTATGATTTGAAAGGGAGAGGATGACTTATGGCAGCTAAAATGGTAACTGTCTGGTGCAAATATGATAAAAAAGGCAGCGAAGCCAAACTGAATCATATTGAAGATGGATGGGTGAACGGTGAATACCCAAAACCTATAGACCCGTCATTCACAAATCAAGAAGCATGGGAGAAAAGTGATTGGGAAAGGAAATATGCATACTTAGACGAACAGAATAAAGTATTGAGCGTTCCACCAGCAAATTGGATTAAATGATGAACTGGAGATTTGGAGGGGAGGACACATGATCAAGGTTTATACAAGAGGTCATAAGATACCAGAAAAGATTAAGTCTTGCATCTCTGAATGGAATTATTGGTCTTGGATTGTAGTTGCCAATACTGCAAAGAGGAATAAGGATGCGAAACGACTAATAGAGAAGATTGAAGGTGAACCAGACAGGATAGCGGAATATAAAACTGAAGACGGAATTGAAGTATATGTAAGCTACATGATTCCAGTGAAATAAAAAAGAGCACTTAAATGCTCTTCTTCATACCACACCTACGACACTCACGTAAAAACACACCACTTTTCACTGAACTCTTGAATAAAGCGTAATCACAGTTGTCACAGCGTCCATATTTAACATCGGGATACTCCTTATAATCATATACAATTGTTACATCGTAGCCATTAGTCTCAAAATCTTTCTCTTCCATTAATTTTCACCTACACAAAGTATTTAACACTACTATAATACCAGACGATGTAAGTAAGGAGGGCTTTAATTTGATTGGAGTAGCATATTTCTTAATAGTCTGGCTTGGTGTAGGCTTTCTGACAGGATTTAAGGCCTTATTTGTTGATCAGGTTTATGATGAAGAGTTTAAGCAGGAACTGATTGATTCATTTTCACCAGGTATGGAGCAGAATATGATTGAACTGTTCTTTAAGAATAAAATAAATATCATGGTGTTTTACATATTAATTGGATTGCTGCCACTGGCCATAAAAATTGCTGGTCTGTTGAAGAGGGGTTAGCTATGCCGGTTATCGATAACTTTTTTGTTATTCAATTTGAAAATGATGATTACTTCAACTCATTTAAATTAAATGGAAGTGGTTATAAGACATCTAAGGGGCTTCATGGCGCTTCTAAGTTCACTACAATGTCAGAGCTTTAGTGATTGCAAACGAGCTACATGCAAAGTTTAAAGCTACTTCTGCAATAAGACAAATTGAGGTTATTACTAGGTGAGGAGTGTTCAGGTGTACTGGATTGAATGGATTGAGGATGGGGAGACGAAAAGCATTGTTGCAGAAGGTTGGATTGAATGGGCCGCAATCCTGGAAGACCTTTATCAACAGAGATTTGAGTATGTTGAATGGAAACGGCTTTAAATAAAGAGTGAGATCTTGAAATAATTACCTTATTTAAAGTGTAGGTTAACTCAGGTGAACAAAAGGAGTGGTTATCTTTTGTCTGATACACTAAGGCAAGTCTCAAAAAATAGGAAGTACAGAGAATTAGTTCTTCGCAGGAAACAATGCACTTTATGTCAAGGAGTCAAGAATCCGGCAGTAATACTAAATGGGAGATATGATTCCAATCACATAAATCCTTGGACTAAATGGCACGGCAATTTAAATGCTAAAGTGTTAATCATAGGACAAGATTGGGGTCATGTAGATGCATTTATTAGAAATAAGGGCCAAGTGAACCCATTAAATCCAACAAACAATAAACTGATTGAAATGCTAGCTATTATAGGTATCAGGCCAGAAGATACATACTTGACGAATGCAATACTATGCATGAAAGAGACAGAAAACTTGTCCGGTAGAACAAAATCTGCTTGGTATAGGAATTGTAGCGAAAACTTTTTGAAATATGAAATTGAAATTGTTAATCCTAAAATTATTATTACCTTAGGAGTAAAACCCTTTAGGACTGTTAAAAGAGTGTATAACATAAGATGCTCGAATCATTTAGGAGATGTGATTAAGTTCGAGGAACCCATAATCATAAATGAAGCAAAGTGGTTCCCTGTTTATCATATTGGTAAGTTGGCTCGAAGTTCAAGGCCCTTAGAGAAACAAAGAGAAGATTGGGATCGAATAAAGAATTTCCTTTGAATGAATTTAGATAAAAGAATCCTTTTATTGAGAGGGAAGGTTTATAGAAAGTGAATAGAAATCCAGTTAGACAACACACAATTCCAAAGACATATCTAAAACATTTTTCAGAGAATCAGGAAACTATATATTTGTATGATCTGGATAAAGAAGAGATAAGACAACAAAGTATTGCTAGTGTCTCAATTGTTAAAGATTTTTACACAGTAGTTGATGTGGACGAACAAGAAAAATTATATGATTTAGAACATTTTTTGGCCGAGTCAATTGAACCTATTTACAACCCTACCATACAGCATCTGGAAGATAATCGATTTCTAATTAATAAAGAGGAATTTTCATATTTTATTGCTGCACAATATTTAAGAAGTCCCAGGATAAAAAAACAAATTTTGAATGAAATTTATGATGCAGTTATAAATGGTAAATCCGGTGAAATATTTAAAGATGAGGATATAAAAATATTTAGGAAAGAATTTATACAAGACGGCAATGCACTGACTTTAAAGGAATTTTTGCAACAGAGAGAAGAAAATGAAGGGATTTCGATTATTGCTGAAATTGACGACAGTTGTTATGGGCAATATTTTTTTAAAATAATAAGTAAGCTTGCAAAGTCAATTTCAGAAAAAAATTGGGGGTTTATAAATCCTCCCAAAAAGAGAAATTTTATAACATGCGACAATTCTTATATCAGGGCAGATGCTTACGGAGGAAATATTGGATGGATTAACGGTGACATCTTTATTTTAAGTAAAAACCTAGCACTCGTAATTGGAGATATTGAAGGATGGTATGATATTAATCTTAATGATGTGAAATTAATTAACACACATGTGGTTCATAATGCCGATCGATATGTATTTTCCCATTCATCTGAACTTTTAAACCGTTTTGCAAGAAGAAATAAAAACAAATTAAAAGATCATTAAAAAGGCTAAGGCCTCTTCAGAAATTGAAAAGATAACAGATGATAATGCTGCAAAGTTTTTAAACATCGGCATATGTATGAATTGTATAAAGAAATTGATTATAAACAATAAAAAAAGTCCGGATAAAATAATTGTTTTAAAGGGAGACATATGGATAAATACTCAAACTTCAAACTAAAGATTGATGCAAAACCTTCTTTATTTCATGGAAGAACTGTAAGGAAAGCAGTTGGTCAATCACTTTGGTATAGAATCAGGGATCATATATTGCAAAAGGATGCACCTGTATGTAGCATTTGCGGATTTTCTCCTCAGCAAGACGAAATGCGGAACCTTCACCTTCACGAGATTGAGCACTATGACTTTGAAAATATTGTGGTTAAATTAAATGGATTAAATTTAATTTGTGCAAACTGTCACGCTTTTCATCACTTTGGTTTCACACAACTATATTCGAGTAAAGAAAAAATGGAACGATTAATTGAGCATTTTATAAAAGTGAATGAATGCGAAATAAACGACTTTAAAGAATACAGAAAGAGTTTACTCTTCAGACGCCATTCTTCCTCAGAAGTGGAAAGCAAGAAAACAAAATCAAATCTGTCCTTTCGGGATATTCTAGCAGGTAATTATACAGTTAGATATGCAATTCTAGGAGATATACCATTCAAAGACAAAGTTATTGAAAAGCTAAACAAGAAGGGCGTTTATTACCAATACAAATAACTGACATGACCTCTATTAAGAGGATCATGTCTTTATAAAATACGAATTTTAAACAGATACGGATCCTTAAAAAAATAATTAGAATAAAAATAAAATAAATACTTGTAATTCTGACAACTCTAATGTATATTATAAACAAGGGAACATAAGTTGGGAAGGGGTGGAGTAACCAATGAATCTTAAGCAGATGATTAAGAATGAATGTGAAAAAGACAACCAACTCGCAGCGAAACTCTCAAAAATAGCAGGGTACGAAAAAGTTAATGGCTTTTACAAATTCATCAACACCCCAGAGAAAGAAATGGACAACTTAGGCGGTTTAATTAATATTGTTAAAAGCTTGTTTCCTGATAATGAAGAGCAACTTTTAAGTGATTATTTCTTATCATTGGATCCCAACAAAAAATGCGCCAGACAATCTGTTGAATACTCAGATATTAATCAATGGGATACGTTAACAGACAAGATAGTTTCAAGGCTATCTAGCTCAAAAAACCTAGCAAGTCAAGAATGGGGCAATACATACAGTATACATAGAAGATTGAGCGAAAATAAGATAAGTTTAACTGATGCAATAAGAGCAACCGGAAAGTGTAAAACAGATGAAATGTTGTTTTTCTCAAATGCTATGCTGATGTATGAGTATTTGAAGGTAGGCGAGTTTGGATTGATGAAAAGCACATTATCAATTCTCAATTTCAACGATTTACCCGAAGGCTTTGTGAAAGATTGCTATATGAATAGGATTTCATTATTAAATGCAAATATTCATTTAAATGATAATGAAATTGAAAAATCCAGGTATCATTCAGAACAAGTTATTCAAAATTCAAATATAAATCGCCTAAAAGTATTTGGACATTTAACATATGGTAATACATTAATTTTTGAAAGCTATTCTAAAGCAAAAGAGCAGTATCTTAAAGGGTTGGAATTTGCGCGTGATAATGAACATCATACATATAAGCTGCGATTAGCTCTTTGCTTTTTAAGCAACGTTTGGAATAAGGATAATAAATGGCTTGATTTCGACACTGATAATATCCCTGATAAGATTGAGGTAGCATATTACTATACTAATAATAAGGAATTTAATAAAGCAGAGAAGGTAATAAATGAGCTTGAAAATATGGAATTGTATGAATATGATTCTGGGATTCTAGATTACGTTAAGGGGATTCTATATCAAAATAAGAATTATTTTTATGAAAGCACTGCAAAGTTGAAAAAATCTGGTGATAAATTATTTATCAATCTTCCATTAGCGGAGCTAAGGAAAATGGGCTGTGACGAAAAACTACTTGAATTAATCATGGTCTAAAATTGAAGGGAGGTGAATTAAATGAAAAATATTGTTCTTGGAGTTGTAATCTTGTTAGCAATGGCTGTTGGATTTGTTGCCGGACAGCAATCAATTGAGACAGCATCAGTAGACCATGTAGATCAGCCTGTAAAAGTTGCATCACCAAGCCGTGGGGCTTAACTTCAAAGATAATACATAACTTGGCTAGACGTTTGATCCAGTGGATCAGGCGTCTTTTCTAATTTTAAGAGAATGTTCCAGAAATTCATAATATAAAAAACAAGAACATGGGGGAATTAAAATGAAAAAGCATTTCGGACAAGCACTTTCTTATGAGGATATGGCCAAAGGTTACGAAGAAATGGCATCTATTAATCTTGTAATTTCCCAGGAAGACAATCATCTTGAAAATGAAGCAGAAATGGTTAGATCAAAATATAAAGCAAAGGTATCCTAATGAGAATTAAAAACAAATCAGCAGACATTTTAACACATACATAAGGGATGTGTTATTTGTCGTGAATAAAAATAAAATAAATTATTGCATATTATTCTGGCAACATATATAATGAAGTTACAAGATGAACGTTGTTGGGAGATGAAACAATGGAAACAACCAGTGCCACTCAAAAGGAAGAGTTGAAGATTACATCATTAAGACAATATCAATACATAAAACAACTAAAGAACTTCACACGAGTCAATCTCCACCTAGAGGATCCAGATGTGTTTACACCTAATAATGTAACTACAATGAGAAAAAATCATAAAGAATACAACCTCATTAAAGAACAAAAAAATTCTATAAAATGCATTTAAGGAGTAAAATTAAAATGAATAATAAATATTACACAGAAGAAAACAAGGCTAAAGTTTGGAAAAAGCATATGATCGTTTTAAAATTTCTAGAGCAGCCTGAGATAGCAGTTGCTTATAATGAGTTCTTACGAAGAGAAGCGACAAGTGATGAATGGGTTGGGTTCGAAGAGGAGCTTTATGAGGAATTGACGGGGATGCCAATTATAAACGTCTGTAAGGACGAGAGGGTAAATGTCCTAAACTGAATTTTATTATAGGATAAAAATAAATTAGGTGTGATAAAATGAATACAGACATCTTAATTAACGCTCTTAAAGAATACGACATGTTAAAGCAAATGGAAATCTGTAACGCCAATATAATGCTGCTGAGCAATATTCAAGGTGAAAATGAATGGATTGTTGCGTGGAAAGAATTTGATCAATACTTAATGAAAAAAATGATATGAGGTGTCATTATGGAAGCTCAAAAGAAAGCGTCAACACTAAGGGATTATTCAATATTCAACAACATAAATAGGTGGTTTGATGAATTAGATTTAAGAAACAGGGATCAAAAAACTGGAGAAATTGAAAAGTCTAATACTAGAGCCACGTATGAAAGGCATATAAGAGAGTTTTTCAACCACTATGCTGCCAAGGATATTGAATATTTAACTGAGAGTGACCTGGCGATCAAGAAGAGTGACCTGTATGATTATCGAACCCATTTGGCTAAAAATAAAAGTAACTCCAATTCAACAATTAACAACAAGATTGCCGCACTGAAAAGTATGATTAAGTATCTTGAATCTGAACATGAGTGTGATGCATCTGTATTTAATTTTAGGCCTCTTCCAACAGAAAAGAATCCAGCAGGCTCTTTTGAAGGAATATCGGAAGCTGATGAATTTGCTGAGGCAGCGTATGTTACTGAGCGTCAGAACAGATTAATGAAAAAGATGTTTATTTTGTTTAGTGCACGTACTGGAGGGCGTAAATCAGAGGTGCTTAGAGTTGGGTGGGATGATATTACTTATTCAGAAAAGCATCAATGTTATCTCGTCAACTTTAAAAAAACTAAGCAAAAAAAGGCTAGGCCAGTTGGAATTTCCACAGCTTTTTATGAAGAGTTGTTGCTGTTAAAGCAAGAGTATGGGGAACATGAACTGTTATTTCATAAGTTAACAGTTGATTCAATACAGGATATGTGGAATCGCGTATGTAGAGTTATGGGTATTCCCAAAGAAAGAAAGATAACTCCGCATAGTTTACGCAATACTGCAACAAACTTTTCTTACAGCGTTAATGGTGATATTAAAAAAGTGGCAGCGTTCTCTGGTCACAGCAATATCAATGTTTTGAATGATCATTATTTAGTCAATGAAAGGGATTATTCTCAAGATCCAGGGGTTTTGGTTGATCAAAAAGAAGATATGACCTTTTTAGATGATGTTACATTAGAGCAATATAAAGAATTCTTTTTAAAATCAGACATGTATATACAGAGTAAACTTAAAATGTTTTTGAATAAGTGATACAAATTATCATATAAAAGCTTTACTTGCTTATGAAAATAATGATAAATTTAATATGATTATGTGAGGTGATAATGTGTCTGATGTTTTGTTAACAACGGATAAACTTTATAAGTTAAAAAGTGAAATAGAGGAAAGGCTTATTGATATTAAAGATGATTCCAATATGGTGAAGGAATTAAAAGCTACGATGGCGGAAAAATACAAGGCACTCCCTGGTTATATCCAAGAAATTTTAAATAATAATGATAACAACGTACAGCGTTTAAACGAAAAAGAAGTCTACATTGTTTCAAAAGAGATGTATTCAATTCTTGGGGCGCCAGCTTTAAATCCGTTAAATTATTTTCCAACCAGATTGGCAAAAGAGCTTGAAGGTGGGAGAGTATTCGCCGGTGAAGAAGTGGTTAAGCTCCCATACAAGTTTAAAAATGTGATTAAAATTAAAGAGGATAACTATGTCACTTCCATTACTGCCAAAGAACTTAGTGAGTTATATAATAGCTCCATTCTGCAGTACAATTACAACACTCAGCGTGAAGGAAAGTACATTAAGGGCAGCCTTATCCCTGTACCTAAAACAAACCCTAAATCAGTTGATGAGATCAAAGAATTGTTTATCAAAGGCGATTTAATTGTATCTATGTTAACTTTTAACGCTCGTCTTGGAACATCAGATGGGGATGAAGAAGTTGAATATGATCCAAGCGACCAAACCCTCACTGTAACGCGAGGAACCTTATTAGATGCTCTAGATGGGTACCATCGAATTTCAGGTATTGTTAAGGCCATTGCTGAAGTCCCTGAATTAGATCAACCATTCATTTTAAATGTGCTCAATTACGATGAAGAAAAGGCTAAGGTTCACTTTGCTCAAATGAACACAATAAACCCAGTTGAAAAATCCAGAATTGAAGAATTAGGGCAAAAACGGTATTCTTCAACAGTTGTCGAGCAGCTGAAATTTAAAAGTGAACTTAAAAATAAAATAAGCCCACAAAGTGAAATTGGTATCGATAGCAATTTCCTTGTGACATATTATACTTTATCCGAAGCTATAGATGATGCATTTGAGTTGAAATCTCGAAAAGATGCGTTGAAAATTGCGAAATACCTGGTCGACTTTTTTGATAACCTTTTTTATGCCTTCCCAGATGAATTTCTTGAAGATGATTTATCGTCCATTAGAAAGCAATCATACATTAATCATAACGTAATGTTTTACGGTTATGTTTATTTGGCCAAGAAGATGAAGGAAAACAATGTAGAACTAAACAAGCTTGAAAGTATCCTTAATACAATTGACTTTAGTAAGAGCGGAAGAGTGTTTGAAGAATTAGGAAGACGAAATAATGAAAATCAACTGAAGACTGCTATGAAGAAGAAACTAAAGAGAATATTTTATGATGAAATTGCTGTTGTTTAAAGCTTAAAGGAGAATTTAATATGAGTGAAATGTATAATGCTGAATTAAAGGAAAAGTTTTTAGAGAAATACGAAAGTGAAGTAACAAGAAACCTTTATCGTCTGAGGCTAAAAGATTTTTCAGCTACAGAAAACATACTTAAAAAAGACATATTTAATTTTTCTTTGGAAGAGCTGCGTACGTTATTTTTAGATTTAGATAGCAAATCTATAGATTCACTAAGAGGAGCAAGAGCTGTAATTGGACAATACACAACCTGGGCAATGGAAAATGGCTTGGCAAACAGTAATATTAACAAAGTGTATCAGATACAGGATGGCGACCTAAAGCAGTTTATAGACAAAAACAAAAAAACACTATTCACCAATAAAGAAGTAGAAGAGTATGTTGATTTTATGGTTAATTATCAGGATAAGGCCATGATACAGGCTATTTATGAAGGTATAGATGGTTATCAGCATTCTGAGTTACTGAATTTAACAGGTGACGATTTACTCGATGATAACAAGGTGAAGCTGGTAGATGATAAACATGGTATAAGAATAATTACTGTAAGTGATAAATGTTATGAGTTGCTTAAGCGTGCTAATGACCAAAGAACATATCATCTTAGCAATGGTTCTCCAGACAGTGGTCTTAAAAACAAATTTGCCACATTAGTTAAAAGCGAAAATATTTTTAGGCTAAAATATAAGAGTTCTAATCAGAGTATGAAAGCTGACAAATTTTTAGTTCACCGTTCTTTTAGTCAGTTTCAAAAATTTTTAGAAGAACCTTTCTTTACACCTAAAAATCTTATCAACTCAGGAAAGCTCAACATGGCGTATGAGATATATAAAGAGAAGGGTGAATTAAAAGTACCTGATTATAAAAAAATAACTCGACAATATGGATTCCTGAATGAAGACGCGGAGTTTAATTCACAATCACTGAGGAAAGTAGTGAATATGGAGAACTTGGAAAAATATTGTATCAAGTCTGAAGTAATTGAGGCTAATTCTTAATCCCTGTTACAGGGATTAACTTTACATAACTTTTAGAGTAAAAATAAAAACAATATGAATTAACTCGTGATATTTTTTACAAAATATCAGGATTTTGTTCATATTTTTCAGAATTCGACAAAGTTAGACAGAGACAAATTTGTACATATGCAGTAAAATAGTTCTATACACTAAAAAGGGTACAAGGAGGTTCGCTAGGTCAAACTCCCTAGCGATTAAGTCAATGTTTGATTTTCCATTCATAGAGGTCTTCAATCGAACAGTTAAGGGCAATTGCAATGATTTTCGCTGTTTTTATATTCATAGAAGGTCTAACGCCATTAGCGTAATCACTTAACCTTTGCTTACTGATGCCTGTTAGGTTTGAAAGTTGCCCTAGGGACATTCCTCTACGTTCAAGGAGAATGGATATCAAACATTGTCCGATTTCAACCTCAAGCATCGGACAACCTCCTGATATAGTATTGCTTATCATACTATATCAATTCTTTCCAAGTTTTTAAATGAAAGAAAAAAGATTTGCCACTAACTAGGTAAAAGGTTATAATTAAGTCAACAAAAAAGGGAACGTAAGTTCGGTTAATTACTACCAGAGAGAGGGAAACGTATGTCAGAAAAGGATTATTTCATTCAAGGGGAGCTGTGCATACCTTTTTTCGGCAGAATAAAAGCCAAGAATGAAGAGGAAGCACTTTTGTTCGCATATCAATCAATTAAAAAGAAACTGAGAAATAAAACAGGAAAAATGGGGTTTCTTCAAAAAGATCATGAAAAATATGAGGCACTATTTGATGTAGATATCATGTGTACAGAGGATGCTGAATTAACAACCTCTTATGCCGAAGAAATAGACGATTCGTTTGAAAATGAGGATTATAAATCTTCACAATTGTTATCATCGAAGTAAAAATACACACACATCTTGTCAGTCATCATGAGACATAAAAAATTGGTGACTTTTTAGTCAGACTGGAGCATACAATGGATTTTAATCTTGAAATTGACTTGAAAGACATTATGAGATCAGTTTCCATGAGTGTTGGTTCTAAGAACATCCAAAGTGGAGAGTACTACATAGACATTATTTTTAAAAACAATGGGGATTGTTTGAGGATTAGAATGGATCATGCTTCAGTTTTAGAATTTAGAGACAAAATAAATGAAACTCTTTGGAAACTGGACGGCATGAAGACGTTTATGAAGACAGCAGCTTTACAGTATGAGTAAAGCTGATTTTTTTTGATATTATTCAGAGTAAAAATAAAATAAGTATTTACAACAAATGGTTGAGGATATATAATCAAATTAGAATCAGGAAAGGAGATACACTTTAATTATTGATTAATAAACCAATTAACGATCAAATAAGAACTATGGTTTTGAGGAAATATACAAAGCTCTTAGCATCATGTGAAAGGTCTTTGCGCAGCATAGAGAATAATGAAATCAGAATGGCAATTGGAGACCTAGATTTTGTTAAAGACAATTTAGAGGAAATACAATACATACTTCGTGATGTTGTGAATCAGCGTGAATGTATTGAGAATAAAAATAAAATGTAAGTTTTATAGAGATTAAGATAAGGGGGAATAACATGGGTGCATTAATCGCTAAGCAACCGAATGGACGGTACTGCCGATTTAGTTCAGTGGTAGACTGTCCAACGCACATAAATATGACGCGTGAAGACTATTTAAATAATTTTACTGGGACAACAAAAGGAAGGGAAGATGCTGAAGATACACTTGCAAATTATCTCCGGCCGTTTCACGAAGTGATAAAGTGGTACACACCGCTGAACATGAGCGAAAAAGAGTTTGTGGAGGCGTTAAAAGAAATGTGTGACGAAAACCCAAAGGAGGCGCGGGAATTGTGAACACAGCATACAGAGTGTGGGACGGCGAGCAGATGCATTATTGGGATGATGAAGGGTTGAGCCTTGAACTCAAAGGGGACAATTGGATTTTATGGCGTGATGGTTGCAGAGTTATTGTTGCGGAAAGTTATGACAGAAATTCCGTTCTCATGTGGGGCACAGGGTTGAAGGATAAAAACGAAAAAATAATTTATAACGGTTCTATATTTAAATCCCCAGTAAATATCAATCATCAAATTCATGGGAGTTACGCTATTTACGAGGTTGTTCAAAGAAATGGTATATGGATTCAACAATTTTTGAAAAGTGAAAAAGGGTTTTCTGCAAGGGGTTACATGGCGGGGTTATTGATAGATAATTTCGGGGATAACAGAGAATCATTGTTATTTGATGAAAAATTTCTTGAAACATTTGTCCCGAAAATTGAAGTTATTGGCGACGTTTACCAAAACCCTGAGTTATTGGAGGGCGCGGAGTGAATGCTGAAGTAAAGCGTGTTGAATATAAGCTGTGGTACGAAGTTAAGTATGGATGGAAGCATCTCAGTTTCGGCGCCAATGATGATAAAACTGCATTGGAATACGCAGAGGAATACGCAAAAAATAACTACCTCATAAATTATAAGGTGGAAAAAATAACGAATGAGAGATTGTTTTGGACTGAGGAGGGCGCGGAATGAGTAAGAGGTCTACCCTGTTATTAAGGAATAGTGTGAAAGCAGGACAAAGAGAAAAATTCATTACAAATGGCATTCCCTATGATGAACTTGATACACAAATGATCAATTTAATTGATATTTTGAATTTCATGATTGGATTGAAAACACGCCACTGTTGTTTTGGACATAAACCATATGAGGAAATTCAAGTAATGTTTGAAGAAGAAGTAAATTTAAAAGAAGATCAAATTCTAGAGTTAGCGGAATTAGCAGGGAGAGAATGGAAAGGTCTTCAGTTAAGCTTTAGCAAATGGGCGAGATTTTCTCCATTGATGTTTAATTGGTCATTGGTACTATCGAAAAGATTTAGAGATCCAGAAGATCCAAATAAATACCGTTACCTAAGATCAGTTGAAGAATTCTTTGAGAGCTATGCTGCAAAGAAGTGATTAAAAGATGCATTTTAAAGTATCTCAAGGGGAGTGATGAAATTGGAAAAAGAATGATTTGAAAAAAGCACTTGAATACAAATTAACGGGAGGTAAAACGATGAAGATTATTGACGTTTACGGAGACGGAGATTATGCAGCGTTGTTTATTGAGGATGAGTATGGGATTGAACGTGCCTATAAAGAAGCGGTTACAAACGGCGGAAAAGTAAGCATTGAAGGGGACGATCATCGACAGGTTTACGTTGAGGTTCTGGAATTTGGCGCTGTTGACGAAAAATTTATCGCTTATATTCGAGGTAAGCAAGATGACGACATGGCTAAGGACAGCAACTTTTTCGTTATTGATGAGTCGTAATAAATCCGATAACTAAATCAACTCTGTGTAAAAGTTGCGAAGGAATGCTTGATCACAGTGTTGTGGGCAATGTCCCTTGGAGAGAGCAGTTTGGATAAAAATAAAAAATAGAAAGGTTGATAGAATTTGAGAACATTAGTGTTATTAAGAGGCTGCCCCGGAGTGGGGAAATCAACTTGGATCAAAGAAAATGGACTTGAGCAATACACACTTTCTGCGGACAACATTAGGCTATTGTTTCAGTCACCTGTGTTAAACAAAAGTGGAAAATATGAAATCTCTCCAAAACACGACAACAAGGTGTGGGATTTATTAATGAAATTGCTTGAAGACAGGATGGATCGCGGTGAATTCACAATTGTCGATGCAACTCATTCAAAGCAAAGTATGATTTCAAGATATAAGCCACTAGCTCAAAAATATAGATACCGTGTATATGTAGTTGATTTTTCTGATGTTGATGTTCGGAGAATCTTAAAAAGAAATAAAATGAGGGCTGAACATAAGCATGTTCCTGAAAGCAGTATTCTAAATATTTATGAAAGAATGACAACAGAAAAAGTGCCATCTTGGGTAACTGTTCTAAAACCAGATGATTTCGAAAACACGATGACTTATAAGTCAAGATGTTTTGACGATTATAAAAAGATACATATTTTCGGAGATGTTCATGGGTGTAATACTGTACTACAAGAGTACTTAAACGGTGATTTGAATGAAAATGAACTATACATCTTTGTAGGAGATCTTATCGACAGAGGTATTGAAAATGCACAGCTGTTAGAATTCATGATCAAAATTAAAGATTATAAAAATGTGATTATTCTCGAAGGAAATCATGATAGATATATCAATATGTATGGGAATGATGAAGAAACACCTAGCAACACATTTAACAACAAAACTAAGCCAGAAATCGAACAATCCAACATTGATAAAAAAGACATTAGACAGTTGGCCAGGAAGTTTCATCAGTTAGCTTACTTTACATATAAAAACACTAAATACATTGTAACTCATGGAGGAGTTTCAACCGTACCTGAAAATCTCTTGATGACCGCAACAACACAATTTATCAATGGAGTTGGAGATTATTCAGACGATATTGATTATGAATTTGCAAAAAATACGGCTGACCAAAATGTTGTACAGATTCATGGACATAGAAACATGTACCGTTTACCTGTGTTAGCAGCAGAAAGATCTTATAACCTGGAAGGGCAAGTGGAAAGAGGAGGTCATCTTAGAGTCGTTACACTGTCTGAGAACGGAATTGAAACACATGAAGTGAAGAATAAAGTTTTTAAACAAAGTTCAAGTGATGTGCAGAGTAATAGTGTAACTGTTGGAACAATTGATGATTTGGTTTCCCACTTACGTGATCATGAATATGTCCAAGAGAACAAGATGCCAAACAATATCTCATCATTTAATTTTACAAAGCAAGCATTTAGAAAGAAAAAGTGGGATGAAACAAATATTAAGGCAAGGGGTTTGTTTATTAACACCCAGAATAATGAAATTGTAAGTAGAAGCTATGATAAATTTTTTAACATTGGAGAACGATCTGAAACAAGAATGCATCATCTCGTAGATACAATGAAGTTTCCTGTAACAGTGTTCGATAAGGCAAATGGATATTTAGGGACTGTGGGGTATGACTCTTTGTCAGATCAGTTGGTATTCACTTCTAAATCCTTTACATCTCAATTATCAAATGACCATGCGAAATGGGTAGAGGAGTTGTTCTTGAAGACCTTTGATGAATTTACGGTAAATGCCATTAAATATTATCTGAAGCTAAATAATGTTTCATTCGTTTTTGAAGTAATACTTCCAGAAAAAGATCCACATATCATTGAATACAATCAAGACAAACTAGTCCTCTTAGACATAGTAAAAAGACAGATGTCATATGAAAAACTCCCTTACAGTGGAGTGAAAGCTACTGCAGAGTGTTTATCCATTGAGTGCAAAAAACAAGTTGCGGAGTTTAGTAACTGGACAGATTTCTATAGATGGTATCTGGACGTGTCACAAGATTTTTCAATTGAGGAAGAGGGTTATGTAATTGAAGATGCTGCTGGCTTCATGACAAAACTTAAGCTCCCTTACTATAACTTTTGGAAACAAATGAGGGGAGTAAAGCATAAGATCAGCAACAAACATGAGCATATGGTTAACACAGGAAGCCTTTACACTCCTTTGCATAATAGATTTTTTGCATGGGCTAAGACAAAGGACAGAGGGTATCTAAAATCAACTTCCATTATCAAATTGAGAAATGATTTTGAAAAAGAAACTGTGGTATTGGAAGCCAAATGAATTCTAGATAAAAGTAAAATTTCATTGACATAGAAAGGAAGAGATTTTTTGACACATTACAAGTACATTTGCAGATCTGGCTGCGGCCATACCACTATTATTGATAAATTTTATAAGAGACAGAGAGCGTTTTGTGGAATATGCGGGACTCGTTCAACAATGGAGTACATGGGTGAGGTTGAACTTAAAGAGGATTCCTTAGAATTAAGCATTGAAAAGATTAAGCACTATTCAAAACAACTTGAACGATTAGCAAGCTTTAATACGGAGGACGGTGAAGAAATCTTAAAGGATAAGCTGTTTGAAATTGATCAGATTTCAACAGATATAAACGAGTGGTGTAAAACCATTTTAGGAGATATGTAAAATTGAAAATTTTAATGGAAAGAGGAGCTATATGAGAAGATATCAAACACAGGAACAAGTTGCATTAAACTTCTTGCTTTCAGAGGCCAAAGAAGAGCTTAGATTATGTGAGGAAAGAATCGAGTTTCATGCAAAACATAGAGAGTATGTTCTCATTAGGATGGAGAAAGAAATTGAAGCAAAGGCAAATGCGAAAATTGAAAAATTATCTTCGTTGCTTGAGATGGAAAGAGAGTCTTGGTCAAACTCACCTTGTCTTTTACAAATTGGAATAGTGAACTCTAGGGGAGAATCTGTAATTCAAGAAGAGCATTTTTCTGAAGAAATTTAATGAAGTTGAATTTTTAAAGAAAAAGGAGCTGTTATATTGTGAAAGATATCCGAGTGATATATGACAGAAACAAAACTTTGGAAGCGGTCGTTGTCCAATTTGGAGACTATATGTGTGAGCTAACGGACTCACAAGTGATTAATGAAGAAAATAAAGAATTCGATGTACTTAATGGTGAATATCAAGGAACTTGGAAATATGAAAATGGACAACACTGCGAAGTCGAAATTTATGATGGGGTAGACAAGTGGGTTTGTCAAGCATTCTTACACTGAATAAAAAGACTGTTTTAACGGAAATGAGAGGTGAACAGTTAATGAAATTGAGGATAATGAAATGTTCAGATACAAGCTACTGGTACAGAGATAAGATAGGCATGTATTATGATGTATTAAATAAAGGTGGGATCGCCCACATCGTACAACATGATTCAAACACAGCTTTTTCAAAAGCTGCAGTTCTTAAAGAAGATGCTATTGTTTTTGAAGATGAAAAGTTTGATAAAGTTCAGCTATTGTTCAGAAAGCTAGATGATCAGCTTAAAAAGATTTGTTTATAGGAGGGCATGCAATGTTAAAAGAAGTTAAGACATTGGTTTTTGATCCAGACATCGTAAAACGTTCAACACCTGTCAGAGTTAGACAGCGGTTTCCAAATGGGAATTGGTCAGAACCAGAACTAGGCTTTGTTCACAATAATAAAGGAGAATCTTTTAGTTTTACCACTTATGATGGACGTTCAAAAACCAATAAATCTTTTAAGGCAAAGGACGTATTTAAAGGAATTGTTGAAGTCGAAATGGGCAGTTGGGCATGAAAACAAAATAAAAGAATTATTTCAATGTAAGGAGGAAGGCACATAGGTTATTTAAAGCACATAGTTGATACAGCTTGGTTTAACTTAGTTTGGTTTAAATGGCATCTTGGAGCGGATATAAGCATATTTGCTGGCTGCGGATGGAATACATATAAATATTTAAAGGGTAAAAATAAAATAAGTGGAGGTAATGAGGGTGATAAAGAGGAATCTGCTTAGTAACCACGTTGATGAGATTATTAGTGAATATTACGCTGCTAAAGGATATTCAGTCCATAGCATTGACCGCCAGGAAAATGGACAACTGATTGTTGTTACAGAGCGAGTAGCAGAGGAGAAGGAACCGGCACAAGTCGATATTGCGTTTGATTTCATACATAGAAGACCACATAAGAAGAAGTATTTAGCTTAAAAAAGGCAAAGAGTCAAAGCTCTTTACCATTAGGTGTTTTCCTTAGCCGGTTCGCAATGTACTTCATTACGTTTACTGCAATCGACACTAAGGCAATAATCAATGCTATTTCAAATAAAAGAATGTATCCAAAATTTACATTAAGCTCTTCAAAGTAATCGCTGGCAAAAGAGAGGAGTTTATAAATCCCTAGCATAAAAACGATAAAGGAAACACCTAAAATCACAAGTGACTTTTTAGAATAATCTTTAGCGTGTTCAAAATTATAAATCATGATTGATACAAATAACAAACCCGTAGCAATCCTGTGGGATAACGAATCATCGGCCGAAAATGATTGCACTACTATGCTGATGATTAATCCAGTAATACCGATTGTTTTATTCAAGGAATCACCCACTCTTACGTAAGTTAGGTATGAGTTTACCAATTAAAGGGGATTTTCTCAAGATGATACACATTAAAGTTAAATTAAAATCGTGATTTTAAAGGAAGAGGTGGGGAAGTGAAATATAGAAAAAACCAGTTGTCATTGATGCTATTCAATATGATGGATCACAAGATTCTTACGATAAGTTAAGGGACTTCTGCGGTGATATAGTGGGTATCTGGTCTGATTCACTTACAACTATACGTGTTATTTATATACAAACTTTAGAAGGCAACATGATCATTTCACCTAATGATTATGTAATAAAAGGAGTCCGAGGTGAGTTTATTCATGTAAACCAGACATATTTCATCAGACTTATGACAGAGTCTAAATAAAAGATAGTTTTCAAAGTGAAAATGGAGGAAGTAACAATGAAAAAATTTGAAGAAATCATTAAGCAAAAATCAGTACTTCTGAACGAATGGGAAGGAAAAGAAAAGGTTGACGTTTTGTCAGACTTTGAAGAAAAAGAAACTGATGTAAACATTCTGTTTGCCTCTTATGATGGCGACATTTGTGAAGGGCACGCTTGGGTTCTATTTGAAGAGAGAGGGAAATTGTTTGAGGTTAATGGTTCCCACTGTTCATGCCACGGTTTAGAAGATCAGTGGGAACCTGAAGAGGTTACTCTCAATGTTTTAGAACACAGGTTGTTGAATGGAACATTTGGAGAACCGGATTTTAAGGAAGAGTTATGTGACTTTTTGGGTGTTGAATTTAAATTAAACCACTAGAAGATCGCTATCTAAAGCAGTAACCATATAGATAACGATCATAGAGAGAATATCAATCTCTATAACGCCTTCTTTCCTCAAAGTCATCGGGATACTCATTCTGCTTTGTCTTGGACTTGAATACAAACCAAATTACAGCAGCTAGCATGTAATCCATGACTTTATCAAAAGTCCAATTTGTGAAAAGATCCATAAGAATTTTCATTACCTTTCACCTCCCGAGACAAAAATGTCCTATCTCTTTTAGGTGGCATGTGTATGACACGCTCCTATTAATAAAAGAGTGAAAAGTAATATGAAAATCAAAAAGAATTGAAAAAAACATGAAGAAAATTGAGGTGGAGCAAATGAGCGAAACTAAGGCAAACACAAATACAAATATCCATGTACTGGCTGACGAAACACTTGGCGGCATCAAGCGCGAATACGTAGAGATCGATCGCAAGGCGGAGCTTGGCGAGAAGATCGTAATTGTTGAGAAAAATGATTTCGAAGGGTACGAGAACGGCGATGTTTTTACGGTAGATCGCGATTTCCACTCCAAAATGGATTTCGTTGAAAGTAACGTAGCTGCATCCTACGGCAACGATAGTGGGGCTATCTATCACGATGAATACCACGTTCTCGATCCGACCGACATTGTACACATTGACGACGGCCGCTACGAAATGGTCGAACGTGAGGGGGAAGTAGGCGAGAAGATTATCATTGTTAGGCCTGACGGAGTAATAGGGGACGATTATGATACAGGGAGAGTTGGAACGGTAAAATCACGCCATTCTGCTGGAGACGTAAGCGTAGAAACTATTGGGTTGGTGTTTGGTGATGAATACCGTGTCCTCGTCCCATTAGGTAAACATAAGAAGACCTTTGAAAATAAAAATAGTGCATACAAAGAAGTCAAAAACTACATACATAATGAATTAAGTATTTCAAGACAAGATGTACAAGATATGATTAGCATTGCGGTTTCTAATGAAGTTCAGAAGATGTCTAAGTCAGGAAAACTGGATAGAATTGCGGGAGAAAAGATTGAATCACTTATTGAAGAAGGTTTTGAAAACGGAGGTCGGCTGCTACATGGATTTAAAGAAAGGGTGTCACAAACAGTTTCCAATGAGGTAGGTAAACGAATTGCAAACGTGTTAAATATTAATGTGGAATTAAAGGAGGAAGGGAATTGAGAGTTCGAATTATAAAAGGAAGCAGCTGGTATGAAAAATTTGTTGGCAATGCTTATGAATTAATAAATGTAGATACTTCAAGCTCCTGTTTTATTGTAAAGACATGGAGGGAAACAGACACTGATATTATACTTGATCCGTTGCCTGTGCGCTTTGAAGATTCTGAGGTAGTTGAAGAAGGGGTGAGCGAGAAAAAAGAAGTTAGTTTTTTAAAGGATAAGCATCGCTTATTTTGTTATTACTATCTCACCGGACACAATGCAACGCAGTCTGCCATTAAAGCAGGTTATTCAGGGAAGAGTGCACATGTAACGGGACATCGTTTAGCGAAGAAACCCCAAATAGCTAAAGTAATAAATAAAGTAAAGCTTGATTTTCACAATTTCATTGCTGACAAATTGGATATCAGTTCTTGCTTTGAAGATGAATCATTGTATTTAGAAAGGGATTATTTCGTTAAGGCTATGGACGAGCTAATTGAGGCTACAGAAGAACCAGTTATAGATATGCTTGCCGTTGAATCACTAATTTAAAGATCAAAATAAAATAGTTATTTTAAAGGATGTGATTTATTTATGGGGAGAATCAATGAAGATGTTTTTCCTTGTGAGATTTGTGGAGAAACCATTGTTTATGAGCCATCTCTTGAATTTAGAGTAAAATGCGATTACTGCAATGCAGAATATTTAATTGAACGAACTGTAAAGATAACATTGTTATCAAAAGTGAAAATTCACAAGGAAAGGGGTATGAAAAATGAAAGAATTATTTAATTGGCAGAGAATAATGTTTTCTCCTAGGGTGTTATTAAATCACTCGAAATATAAGAATAGTCATACGAAAGTCATTGAGGATGGTTGGCGCTTTGATTGTCATATAGGGAAATATTATAAGTGGATTGAGATGGAATAGAACTAACTTAAAGTGTTAATGTAATAGATTTTGAATTTTGTTAAGAAAGAGACATTAAGGAATTATGTAACGGAGAGGTTAGACTCTCCAGGATTCAAAGGAAGGTATACGGAGTTTGCCATGCTTAGTCTTAAATCTGTGTTTAACCTTACATAAGATCGGTTCTACAAATACATATTCATCAGATTCAGACTTTACTTGTTTCATAGAGTGGAACTTACTTCGTTCCGCATTCGGCATGAATTCCATAAATCCAGCTGTTGTACCATCAGGATAAGACAGAAGAAACTTTATATCCTCTTTGGTGTAGCCAGTGATAAGCACATCTGTGTAATCATAATTAATCACTTTCAGCCAGCTATGGGAACGTTTATTGATTTCATAAGGGGAGTTAGCTTTCTTTAGTACGATTCCTTCAAGATTCTTTTCTTTGGCCAGATTAAAGTAAGCTAATCCGTTTCCTTGCAGGCCTTCAATTACAAAGACATTTTCGTGGTCAAGGTTTAGGTCTAAAAGCATGCTCTTACGTTCAGTGAGCGGCTTATTAGCGATTGAATACCCGTCAATATAGATTACATCGAATACACAATAAACCACCTTATGAGCTGATTTCTTAGACATAAAGCGTTCCATTACAGCTTCAAAATCAGGAGCACCGCCTGGGGCAGCTACAATGATTTCACCGTCTAAAACAGTTCCATTGGGTATATCAATATCCAACAGTTCTGGGAACTTGCTTGTTACTTCATTGTTGTGACGAGTATAAAGCTTTATCTGATCATTAAACTTGGAGAGGATCAGTCTAATTCCATCAAACTTCAGCTCGGTAATATAATCATCGTCATCAAATGGTTCTTTGATTGAATGCAATAACATTGGCGATACAAACAAAATATCACCTCCTACTTAGAACATAATAGCTAAGCGAAGGTGATATATAAAGCAAAATGACTGTGGTACTTAATGGGATTCAATGAGCTCCGGTGAGTTGTTTTTAGGCGAGTTAACTAAGGATGAAACTTGATAAGCTTCCATGTCATCAGCATCATACGGAAGCAGTAAGCTTTGAAGATAATCAGGATCGGTGTTTTTGGGGTTTAGCCATTCCTTTTCGTTCTCATCAGTAAGGATAACCGGCATACGATCATGTATGTCCTCCATAAGCTCATTGGGCTTTGTAGTAATGATTGTGCAGGTGTATAGCGGATTGCCTTCTAGCGTATTCCACTTTTCATATAAGCCGGCAAATGCAAAGAGATTGGATGATTTAAGCTTAATCCGCATAGGAATCTTAGTCTTCGGATCGAGTCGTTTCCATTCATAAAAACTGTCCGCAGGGATGATGCAACGTTTGCTAACAAGCGGTTTTCTGAAGCTAGGTTTCTCGGCCAATGTTTCAGCTCGAGCATTGATCATTTTATAGCCGATCTTTTCATCTTTAGCCCAAGGAGGGATAAGACCCCATCTTAGCTTACCCAGACGGTTGTTTGATCCATCATTAATGATTGTAAGGATGTTTTGTGAAGGAGCAACGTTATAACTTGGATGGTATTCGTCTTCAGACAAAAATTGATCTATATTGAACTGTTCGATGATGTCGTCAAACTCAGAAAATAAAGTGAACCTGCCACACATGTTCATCATCCTTTTAGGGTTTTTGAATATTGTACAGGCTTGATACACGAAAATCAAAAAGGAGGAATGTGATGCAGCGGCAAACAGTTGAGGTAAAAGAAGTTGAAGTGTTGATCAGAGGTATATGGACAAAGAAGAAGTTCACGGATATCCAAAAGGGGCAAACCTTTAAAATTGAAGAGAATGGAAGAGCAAAGAAATACATAGCAAGAGCAGATCCTTATTGGGATGAGATGTACGAGGCTTACATAATTGATTTATTTGATAAAAATAAAATTAAAAAGGGGAAATTTGATGAAGCTAATTGGTATTAAAACAAGTAACTGTTTTTTGGTGTCTGACAATATTGAAGGAAATAAATATTTTCATAGTCAATTAGATGAATTGTTTTTCGATGGGAAACGAGCAACCCAAACGTATAAATCAGACTGGTTTAAGCTTGATAAGGAGCCAAGTGTTATTGAAAAACAAATGCCGGCTAAAAAAATCAATTATAGGTATGAATTAAAAGAGGGATTCCAGGAAACTGATTTGACGCCACAAGTAATTAAAACTTCTTACATAGGTGAAGACAGTGAATACTATGAAGTGAAGGGTCTATATGATTTAAAATTTGAAGAAGTCCCGCAAGAGAATCAAAAAATTGAGTTTGAAATGAATGTAATTGAAGAAATTGACGGAGAACTTAAGTTGCAAAGCCATAATTTTAACTTGAATTATAACTTACTGGATAGGATTCAAACTCATCCAATGCTTCTTGAAACAAAGCCGTGTTACTTGTCCCGAGAAGAAAGTTATAAGATTATCAGAAACCATATTAAAGCCAATATTAACCCTAAATTGGCAAGAATCACGAGTGATTATGATTTCTGTTTAACTGTGGTCAAAGTTTTGGAGCTTTACAAACCTCACGAGTATGTAGTTGATCTTAATGCAATGTACAAACGAAGAAAGCCTAAACTTGAGAAAAGATTTCAAACAAAGCGGGAAGTTGAAATTTACAATGTTGCACCTAAAGCCTATCAGAGCTACCCAATTGTAGAGCCTTTTAGTGGTAAGGACGTTGAGGATTTGAAGAGTAATATTAAGAAATTTTTAGATGATCTGATGGCTAAAATCAACGAGCCTTTAGTCGAATGTGAATGCTGCAAAGGAAGAGGGGTTATTTTGAATGAAAATTAAATTGGACAAAGATTACATGGTAAATGAATTGGGGCTACCTGAATCCTCAATTTTAGAAGAAATCACTGATACGTCTAGGTGGAGTATTCATTATCGTATTGTGTTTGCATATCAAGACAAGTTTTATGAGACAACTTACAGGGAAGGCGCTACAGAGTTACAAGAGGAGAGACCATGGGAATACGATGACCAGGTTGAGTGTTTTGAAGTTGAGCTTAAGGAAGTTAAGGTTAGAAAATGGGTAAGAAAAGAAACTGAATAAAAACGATATTTTATGAAAAGAGGTTTATGTAAATGTCCCATTACTCTGTAATAAATGTATTAAGGTCTGTACAAGAGAAGAGGTTGATTTATTAGAAGATGGTTGGGAAGGCGATTGGCAGGAAGTGCATTTAACATGCGGGGAGAAAGTGATTTGGTTCCTGAGAAGCGAGGAGAGATTTTAATGAACCTATATGAAATTAACTTTAAACATTTTGCACCTAAGGATAGTGAACAAGGGATTTTTACATACTTATATGCTAAAACAGATAATGATGTATATGCATGGCTAAAAACTGATCCAAAATTGTCAAATGGAAGATGGATATATACAGATTACAAAGACCAAGAAGAGGAAGGTGAAAAGTTTGAAATTTATGATGACACATTCGAAATTGTTGGCTATGAAACTTACAAAGAACGGATCATACGATTGAAAGGTGAAATCAATGATGAAAGTGTTGAATTGAATGATCTCTATTATGGTCAAACCTTAATCGGATGGAAGAAGGTCGGATCAAATATTTCCTTAGAACAGATCGAAGCTGCTAAAGATTTAGGGATTAACATTGATTTTGCATAAAAGAGGGATTTGCTATTCGGATAAGGGGGTGGTACTAATGTGATTGCTTATAGGATGAAAATAAAGAATAACAATAAAATTATTAAAGGAGAGTTGATAATTGTTGAAGTATAAAAACAAAATAGAAGAAAAAGAGGTTAAAGGGGTAGAGAAGGCGAGCTTTGACGGGCCTAACCTTCTCCACCTGACACTTCGCAAGGTTACGAAGCTATATAAGTATATCACAGACAAGAAGTCTTTTCCAGTCTTGGTGGCTACTCTGGTTTCATTCCTGAATCCAGTGAGTATTTTAGCAGCGGAGAAGTATCGGAACTTTGAAGAGCTTAAAGCAAATGAATCACCGTTCAATTTTAGCGTGTTCTCAAAAGAGCAAGACACTGGTGTATTAATTCTTGCTCCCCATGGAGGTGGCATAGAAGGGGGAACAAGCGAGCTTGCAAAGGAATTAAGCGAAACATACTCTACATATCTTTTTGAAGCTTTAAAGACACCAGGAGCATTTGATTTACATTTAACCAGTACGAATTTTGATGAACCACAAGCACTTGAAATGTTGAAGGGACATGAGTTCACACTGTCACTTCATGGCTACGCAAGTAATGAGGAACATGTTTTAGTTGGCGGCACAGATCGAGACAAAGCTGAAGCGATAACAAGCACATTAAATAATGCTGGCTACTCTGCAGAGCTTCTTAATGAGGGCACAAGGTTATCTGGCAGCAGTCCGAACAATGTGGCAAATAAAAATAAAACAGGAAAGAGCATTCAACTGGAATTGAGCACAGGACTGCGCAAATCAATGTTTAACACCTTTTCTCTAAAAGGACGTTCTGGCACAAGAAATGAGGCCTTTTATAACTTCATTGACACTCTGTCAGGGTTTCTCAATGAAAATGTAGAAGGGAAGGGTTTGACAACATGAACATTCAGCAGCCCTTATACTATTTTGTTGATGCTCTGGATTGGGGAATTGATGATAAAGGGTCAAATGCAATTGAAACAACAGAAGGGTTAAACCGTGCTTTAGAATACGCAAGCTCAAAATCATTTTATAAAGTATATGTTCCAAAAGGTATCTACCTAATTGATGCAGTTAATACGTCAAGGCGGTTGCCTGAATTTGGCGGAGGTATTAATGTACCGTCTAATATTGAGTTAATACTTCATCCAGAGGCTTTATTTAAAGTGCAACCAAATGATTCTCAAGGCTACTCCTGTTTTTATATCGGCCAAGCAAGTAATGTTACGATTCGTGGCGGTCAAATTATTGGCGATCGATATGAACATGATTACTCGAAAATCAATGCAATTCAAAGAACACATGAATGGGGATACGGTATACATGTTCACGGTAGTAGCAATGTGTTAATTGACGGCGTGAGTGTCTCTAATTGTATTGGAGATGACATTTGGATAGCAGCAGAAGGAATGATGAACACTTCAGGAACATATACACCTTCAAAGAATGTAACCGTTCGAAAGTGTACGCTTTTGAGAGGGAGAAGAAATAATCTGGCTACCAATGGTTGTGAAGGTCTTCTTGTCGATGACTGTGATATAGAGGAGGCTGGTGGAGATACAATTGGGCCACAATTAGGAATTGATTTAGAGGGCTTTGGAGAAAACGGAATTAAATACGATCACCCCTATAAATTAACTGTGCGAAACTGCAGGTTTAAAAATAATGGACGTGGATCCGTTACAGCTCACACAAGCGGCAAGGTAATTATTGAAGGAAACTACAGCGACCATGTTATTTCCTATGGATATAGCACGGATGTCAGTATCAAAAATAACAAGATCATCAATGAAAAGGAAATTAAGACATATGGGATTGACTCGGTAGGTATTTCAAGTACTGAGTCTGGAAACAGAGTTCAAATTGATGGCAATACGATCAGTGGCTTTGAAGTGGGGATTTGTGTAAGAGGAAAGGGTGGCACAGTATCAAATAACACTTTTGAAAAAATAAAAGCATGCCCTATTGCAACACATCAAGCAGAGGACTTTTTAATTACGGACAACAGGATAGAAAACAGTGATTGTGTTCAAGTCCAGGTTAGAAACTCAAATGATATTAAGGTTGTGAACACCAAAGGAAAAGGAACGAGCTCATCATATGCTGCAAAGATAATGGATTCTACCCGAATCAGTCTCGTTAATAATGAGTTTGCTAATGTATATGGTGGAATTTATTGCGAAAGGTCTCAGTCAGTTCGTTTAAAGGGAAATGACTTGTTGTTAAGTGGGAGTGGATACGGCATCTTTTGGGATAAAGACTCTTCTGTCTCACTGCATCGAAATGAAATTCATGAGCCTAGGAATGTTGCAATTAAAGGCACCCCTGAGAAATACAGTTGCCAGATTAGTGAGAATCAGATTTATTTCTGTAAATCATTGATCGCTATCCAACTAACTGGGGGTTCAGAACACATGTTAAAGGATAATGAGATTATGTTTAATCGTTCAGCAGATCAAGGATATGGCGTTTATTTGGAGAATACAAACAAGGTACGTCTCGTAAGGAACGATGTTTATGTAATTGGAGGAAGGCTGCTATCCCATCCTTTTTACACAGAAAAAGCAAAGAATACAACCTTAGTTCAGAACACATATAATAGTGGAACACTGAAGACTGCAGAAGGAGATATTGTAGTCTAAATAAAACTGTAGTTTTAAAAGAAAACAAATTAAATAGAAAGTGGTTTATATGGATATTTTTGGGGTAATGTCTGAGTGTAATATAATTAAAACACTCAGAGGAGGAATTAGGTGTGAAAAGCAACATTGGTAAAATTGGAGTTGTTGGAACTTTACTCGTAAGTGGTTTGCTTTGTGATTTTGGGGCAGGAGTAAATGCAAAAGAGCTAAATCAAAGTAGGAAAGATACTGAAAGCAATAATTACCACCAACCAATCAATGTACTTAAGACCGCCTCAAATATTAAGAGCCCAGGTTTTTCGACAACTGCGGATGATTGGCAAGATGCCGGAACTACATACGGCGATACCAAGTTTGACAAGTATTCAACTGCTGCTGTCGTTCAAACATTAGGATTTGCATTAAATTTGCCTACAGGGGGATGGTCTTCTTATTTAGCTGGACTAGCTAACATGATTATTCTAGGCGAATATAAAATTGTTTACTTTAAGGATAAGCAGGAATTTAAGATGGCAGGGGCAACTCTAATGACCAAGCACCATGTAACGATCTATGAAGATAAGGATCGAAAGAAAAAAATCGGAAGTGACAGCTTTATCATAACGGACAAAGGCGGCCCAAAAGTTGCTATGATGTAAAAAAATGATCCTCCCACCTAAGGGAGGATTCTTATATGCTGTTTATTATGCTGTAAACTAATGCTACAACAAACAATGGATAAGAGATAATGGCAATTAATTTTGAGGATTTACTCTTATTTTTTTGAAATGTGTATATTAGTGCAAATCCTAAAAAGAATATCGTGACAAACCAAAAGGAATAGGCCGGGAACAATGCAATAAGTAAGACAATAAGAGTGGATAACGCGAAAGAAGAGTTTAGCGTTATTTTCTGATTATTTTCCAAATGAACCACCTCCATTCACGTATTCCCCCATATAAAAACACTTAAACATTATACTTAAAGGAGCTTGATTAAATGATCAACATTTTAAGCAAAGAACAAGATGAAGCAATCCGGTATTTCAAAAACAAGCTAAACATATCTGAAAAACTGTACATATCCCTAATTAATTTTAACCTGCTTAGAGATAAACACGAAGACTTTGGCAATAGACTATATGAGCTTTATAAAACAGATCCTTATCTGTATATCAGAGCACTTAAAGAAGGTTATGTGGTTGATCAGCCAATTGAATTTAATGAAGCAATTGTGCGGTTCTATGATGGCGAAGAACTTGCTGTGATCCATAAGACTACTGGGAAGAGATATAACGTGAATATAAAAATGAAAAAGCTTCCTGACGGTTTTACGCTACAAACAATGAACATGTGGTCATGGAGTGAAGTTGTTTAATTTTATGAATTTTCACTTGTTTTGATTTGTTATGTCGTAAAGTGGGTACAATTAAGGATTAGCAGGAAAAGGATCTCTTATATTAATGTTAAGGAGGTATTTAATGTGTTGGTATTTGAATATGGCAGAACGAAGCAAGAAGCTCTGTCTAACCTATGTAGAAAAATGATCCGTGAGTACCCAGATGAAATTTTCACAACGGACTTAGCAAAAGTTTCTGATTACGGTAATGAAGGATCAGATAAGAGATACGTAGCTGAATTTCGGGTATAGGATAGTTTGTTATACAGAAGCGCCTTTGCTTAGGCGCTTCTTAACTCTCAATATCATTTTATAAAATTACACGCGCTATTGGGGGGCGGAAACAAAAAGATCAATAACTTCAGAAGCAGCCTGTACAGCAATTGATAAAGACACTCATCACAAGAAAGAACTGTTTATTATTTTCTAGAATAAAAATAAAATAGTTGTTGACCAATCTGTTTTGGTGATGTAAGATTAAGTTATCCCAAAGAGAGAAAGGAGGAAAGAGATGAAAAAGGAATTAAAGATACTGAAAGTATCTGCCGAAGCCTTACATACCTACAAAAATGATGTAAAAAGGAATTACGACATTGACGAAGACCAAGCAAGAAGAAAATTAACCAGGAATGTGATGTTGGTAAAGGAATTTAAACCAAGAGGAATTAAAAGAGGTCTTTTTTCAAAAACATATTCATATGGAAACTTAAAGATCACAATTCGACATGGAACAGTAATAAGGATTGAAAATGTAAAAGGTGATCCTGAACCTTGGGACTTTCCAAAAAAGAGATACATAGAATTAAACAAGCTACTTGGTATCAAGGATTGTAAGTTTAGTAGCAAGTCTCATTATAGGCATTTTAAGAATAAAAATAAAATCAATAATTAAAGGAAGAGGTTGATTATTTAAATGGCAGAAAATAAAACAGTATTACGTGAAGCATCAAATGTTGTAACTATTGAGGGAACACTGGCTGAGGTTAAACACACTGAATGGAAAAGTGGCAAAGGGCTAAATATTGAACTAGATATTGAAGTTGCACCAAATGAAGTGCATACAGTAAAAGGCTTTTCAAAGTATAAGAAAGACGACGGCACCGACAATGCTATTGCAAAAGGCTACCAAACTATTATTAAGGAGTATAAGTCGATTGCAGAACATGGGAGAGATGAAGCTGACAAAGTGAGAATAACTCAAGGGAAAATCAGTTTAAACGAGTATTATTCACAAGGAAATTTCAAGTCATATCCACAATTAATGGCTAATTTTGTGAACAGACTGGATGCTAATGAAGAATTCAATCCTAGAGCAGAATTTGATGTTGAGCTGTTTGTGAAAAATGTAACCGAAGAAAAAGTAAAAGGCGAAGAAACGGGCAGAGTTAATTTAAATGGCTATATTCCTGTGTACAACGGAAAAGTCATCCCGTTTCAATTTGTAGTCACAGAAGAAGGGTCTCAATACGTTCAAAATAATTATGAAAAAGGCTCTACGGTTAACGTTTTTGGGAAGATTATTAACTTTAAAGAGCAAAAAGTAACGACCAAAACAGCAGCATTTGGCGAAGACAAGAAAGAAATCACTACTAATTCGAAAAGAGAGTACCTAATTACAGGTGGCAATGATCCATATGACGAGGATAGCAAAAATGCTTTTAAGGCAGATGCAATTAAAAAAGCGTTGACTGAAAGAGAGATTTACCTAGATGAGCTGAAGAAGGAAGGTGGCAATGAGAATAATAAAAAGTCTGGGTTTGGCGGAAGCGCTCCTAATAACAAGCCTTCAAAGCCGGTTGAAATTTCAGATGATGACCTCCCTTTTTAATAGATAAAAATAAAATCTATTAACTTAAGATACATATCTGGGGTGGGCTTCGACTCACCCATCAAATTCAAAAATAAAGGAGAGTTTAAATGGCAATCGATATTTTCAACCCTCAAATTTCTGTAGTAGCAAAAGGAACAGAAGGAAAAGTTATAACAGTCTATGGGCCGAATAATCTAGGTAAGACAAAACAGAGCACAAGAATGAAAAAACCCTTATATCTCCCATTCGAAAAAGGATTGAATGCTATTGCTGGTGTTCCATTCATGCCTGTCAATAGTTGGGCTGATTTTAAAAAGGTAAACAAGCAGTTAAATAAAAATGCTGAAAAGGCCAAAGAAAGGTATCAGTCAATCATTGTTGATGAAGTAGACGCATTCGCTAAATATGCAACAAGATATGTTTGTGAACAATATGATGTTGAACGGATTAAAGACGGAAATGACGGTTATGGACTTTGGAAAGAGTATGAAACTGAAGTATGGGAAGAAATTAACAAACTAATCAGTGTCGGATTTACCGTTATTTTTATAGCTCATGCTGCAGAAGACAAAAAAGGGAAGGTACAACCGAAAGGAGATAAGCGAGTTTTAGCTCCAGTACTTGATAACAGTGATATTGTCCTCTATCTAACTTCTAATGGAGTTGATGAAGATGGAAAGGTTATTAAATCAAGCGCCTGGCTGGCTGAAACAGATGAGTATTTCGCTCGAAGCCGATTCGATTACATTGACACATACCTTCCTGAATTCACTGCAGAGAACCTGGAGAAGGCCATTATCGAGGCAGTTGAAAGACAGGAAGAAGCAGAAGGTATTGTTGCTGTTACATATGAAGAGCAAAAACAAAACAATGCTTCAGAGGAGCTTGATTATGACTCTTTGATGGAGCAAATCAAAGAAGTTGGAATTAAGCTCAATGGAGAGGGACGATTGGAAGAGGTTAATGAGATTACAGAGAAGCATTTAGGCAAGGGAGTTAAAGTGACTGAATGCAGCCGCAAACAAGTAAACGTCATGTCTGTAATCTTGGATGATCTAAAAGATCTTCTATCTAAATAAACTGGGGGGATTATTCCCTCCTCCTTATTAGGGGTGATTATTTGGGAAGACAAGTCAAATGTCCATATTGTGAGACTAAATTAGATAAGGATTTAGCGATTCCTTATAAAAAAAGATACTACCATGAACAGTGCTTCAACACGTGGAGACAAGAGGCAGACCATCGAAAAGATTTACTTCAATACATATGCAACTTATATGGTCTTGCATCTCCGACAGGTATGATGCTAAAACAGATCAAAGAGTTTCAAGAGGATTATGGTTATAAGCTAAAAGGAATCGAGCTTGCGCTTAAGTACTTTTATGAAACACTGGCGAATCATCCAAGAGAAGGTGATGGCATTGGAATTGTCCCTTTTGTATATGACGAGGCCAAGCGACATTACATTAAACAAAAGGCAATCCAAAAATCAGCTGAAGACCCTAAAAATCACAAAAGAGAAGAAATCACGTTAATTATAAAAAAGGGATTGCCAGAGAAAAGGGGACTTCTTGACATCTCAACATTATAGGAAGGAGAGTCCATTTGCTACAAGACAAAAAAGCAATTATACAAGTGTTGGGGAGCATATTAAAGGAACCCTCGCTCTTATCTGAAAGTAACGGATACAACCTATCAAAGGCCGACTTTCCCGAAAGATTTCATTCAATTCTCTTTGCTGCAATGTGTAACTTATTTAATCAAGGCACAGAGGTTATAAATGAAGTGGAGATTGATGGATATCTAAAAAACTATGGAATTCAGTATAAAGTTTTCAATGACAATGACGGTATAAATTATATTCATACAATACAGAATTTGGCCGAAGTCGAAAACTTTGAGTTTTATTATAACCGTTTAAAAAAGTTTAGTTTAATCAGGGAAATGCATGGACTAGGGTTTGACGTTAGAGAGATATACGATCATACAATAATTGATCCTAGAGAGCAAGAGGCTATGCAGGAACGTTTTGATAAGAAGTCAATAGAAGAAATACTTTCACATTACGAAATGAAGATTATTGAAGTAAAAGATAAATTCAAAACAAACAGTCAAAGCAAGGGTATTCAGGCTGGAGAGGGTGTTCATCAGTTTTTAGATAGGTTAAAGCTCTCACCAGATATTGGAGTACCTTTGAACAGTGAAATTCAAACTTCGATTTTTAGGGGATCTCGAAGGAAAAAGTTCTATTTGAGATCGGGTACCACTGGAGGAGGTAAGACAAGAAACATGGTTGCAGATGCCTGCTTCTTAGGCGCTACCCAAATTTACAATATCAAAGAAAAACAATGGGAAGATAACCTTTTTAGAGAGAACGCATCTGTAATTTCAACGGAAATGGTACCTGAGGAACTGCAAAGTATAGCAATAGCATATATCTCAGGTGTACCAGAAGAGAAAATACTTCGAAATTCCGCTACAAAGTCTGAAGAAGAAAGAATTAGAAAGGCGGCAGATATATTAGAGGAATCACCTATTTGGTTTGAACATTTGCCGGATTTCAATATCAAAGAAATAGAAGAGACTATTGAGAAGAACGTTAGAAAATACAATGTCGGGTATATTTATTTTGATTATATCCATTCCTCTGTAACCATTTTTTCAGAAATGAGCAGAAACAGTGGAATAAGCTTAAGAGAAGACCAAATTTTATTGCTTATGGCCGATAAGTTAAAGGCTTTATGTAATAAATATGATGTTTTTATGATGAGTGCAACGCAGCTGAACGGTGAATGGAAGGACGCTTGGCTAAAAGGTCTACAAATTGATGCTAATTATTTAAGGGGAAGTAAGGCTATTGCAGATAAAACTGACGTAGCGATGATTATTCTTCCATTAAGCAAAAAAGAGAAGGAAGCTGCTTCAGACATAATGAAGAATGGCTTTGGATACAAGATGCCTAACTTTGTTGTCCATGTATTTAAGAATCGTGGGAATAAACATGATAAGCTGAAGATTTTTACATACATAAACATGGATATCATGAGAACGGAAGATTGTTTCACAACAAATATTGATAACGAATTAATCACAGTTGAAAAATTGAATATTAAAGCAGGATAAGGGGTGTAGCACCCTTTGAAATATGACAAGGACAGAATAAAAGAAAGCCTTACGCTTGAGGATATACATAAGATATTAAAAGAATTGGGTAGCGAAAATAATCAATGGGATCAACAAGGGAACCCAATATACAGAACCGTTTGCCATAACGCTTCTGGGGGAAGCTACAAGCTGTATTATTATCACGAAGCAAAGCAATTTCATTGCTATACAGAATGTGGAGATACATTCGATGTCTTTGAACTTGTTATACGAGCAAAAAGTCAAAAAGGGATCAATATGCCTTTCAATCAAGCCATTGAGTATGTTGCAAGGCTGGCTGGGAGAACATTTGGTTTCGGTAATAGAGAGACATTCACGAATAATGATTTAATTGATGACTGGGAATGGATGGGGAAGTTCAATAAGAAGAAAAAGATAGCCATTGAACTTCCCAGCTTCAATGAGACTGTTTTAGATGTATTTATGCCTTATCCTCATCAAATGTGGTTAGACGAGGGGATAAGCATGCAAACATTAAATGACTTTGAAATTGGCTACTATTTTAGAAGCTACACAGAAGGTATAACCATTCCACATCGAGATTTAAATAATAGATTGATTGGCATACGTAGACGATCTCTTATTAAAGAGGAAGTTGATGCCGGCTATAAATATATGCCTTTAAAAGTTGGGAATACCCTGTATAATCATCAGACCATGATGAATTTATATGGATTACATAAAACAAAAGATTCTATTGAAAGGTTTAAAAAAGCTTTAATTTTTGAATCGGAAAAGTCTGTGTTAAAATGCCAGGATTTTTATGAAGAAGCAAATTTCACATGTGCAGTCTGTTCAAACAACATTTCAAATTTTCACCGTGATATCTTACTTTCTCTTGGAGTGGAAGAAGTGTTTATTGCTTTAGATAAATATAGACCACCGAAAGAGCATGAGACAGAGGAGATGTATCAACGTAAACTGCTAGAGTATCAGAAAAAAATCTTGAAGCTTGCAGCAAAATTTACGCCGTATGTTCGTGTGTATGTTTTATGGGATTTTGAAAACATGCTGGATTATAAAGACAGTCCAGCTGATAAGGGAAAAGACGTTTTAGAGGAGTTGATGAGAAGAAAAATAGAAATCAATACGAATGAAGGAGGGGTTTAGTGGCTTATAAACTCATTGGCAACAATGATTATAATTTCAATCCATTATCGACAATTTTTAAAAACAGAGGGATTGAAAATCCGAAGAGCTTTATTGATGTGAACCAGAGCTCAGTCATTCATTTTTCAAAACTCGATAACATTGATAAAGCATCTGATTGTTTAATAAAGCATTTAGAGAATAAAAATAAAATATTTGTTCAAGTGGATAGCGATGTAGATGGGTACACATCCAGTTCAATCATTATCAATTACATAAAAGCAATTTATCCGAAAGCTGACATACAATACCGGATTCATGAAGATAAAGAGCACGGCATTTTCATTGATACAATTCCTGATGATGTCGACTTAGTTTTAATTCCGGATGCTGGATCAGGTCAATTTGATGAACATGAGGAGCTAAAAAAGAATGGCGTAGATGTAATTGTTATTGACCATCATGAATGTGAAAGAGAATCTAAACACGCTATAGTCGTCAACAATCAGCTCTCGACTGAGTATTCAAACAAAACATTATCGGGTGCTGGAATGGCATATAAGCTTTGCCAGGCCATTGATTATAAGCTAGGCAAAACCAAAGCAGAACAATTTTTAGATCTTGTTTCTATTGGTAATATAGCCGATTCAGCTGATTCAAGAAATCTAGAGACCAGGTACTTTATGAATGAAGGCTTAAGGAACATTAAGCATCCATTAATCAAAAAGCTCTTTAAAAAACAAGAGTTTTCAACCAAGGGTTGCACAAACATACAGAACACACAGTTCTTTATTAATCCATTAATTAACGCAGCTATAAGGGTCGGTAGTAGTGAAGAAAAAGATCAATTGTTGAGATCGTTTCTGTTGTCTAAAGAAAAAGTTCCATATAAGAAACGTGGACAAGATGAAATCAATCTCGTGTCAATTCACGATGACACAGTCAGGATTTTGGGGAACCTTAAAGCTAAACAGAAACGCATTGTTGATGCAGCTACAGTGGAAATTAAAAACAGAATTGAAGAAAAGAATTTGGTAGCTAATAAAGTGCTTATAGTCTACACTGAGGGAATTTTGGATAAAAGCTTGACTGGGCTAGTAGCAAACGTACTTGCAGGTGAATATAAAAAGCCAGTTTTGCTGGCTAGAAAAAGCGATGAAGAAGAAGGGATGTTGAGCGGGTCTATTCGAGGGTATGAGACTGGCCACATCAAAGATTTTAAAAAAGAGCTAACAGATACTGGGCTGTTTGAATTTGTTAAAGGCCATCCAAATGCAGCCGGATTTGCAATCAAGCGTGAAAACTTGATTTTGGTTAATGAAGTTCTAAATGAAAAATTTAAAGATATAGAGACAGGTGAAGAAGTTCAAAATGTTGACTTTGAGATACCGGCTAATCAACTTAGAAAGGAATTTTTAATTAAGCTGTATAGCTATAAAGATTATTGGGGCTATAAGGTCGAAGAACCATTAGTAGCAATAACAGAACTAGAAGTTGATGTTGATCAAATTGAACACATCGGGAAAAAGAACAAGACAACAGTCAAGTTTAAACATGGAGATATTGAATACATACGCTTTAAAAGTGATACAGAATACTTTGAGAAAATTACTCAATCAAATGGAACTTTAATACTTAATGTTGTTGGTAAGGCAAAGGTAAATGAATATAAGGGCAGACAAACACCTCAAATTGAAATTTATGACTTGGAGGTGGTTCGTACAAAGAAAAAAGAACTTGTGTTTTAAGGGGGATGAAAATTGATTGGATGTCACTGCCACACTGATAAAAGTAACATAAGACTACTCGATTCAACAAACTCAGTTGGAGAATTGCTTAAGACAGCTGTTCAGATGAATTATAAAGGATTGGCTATTACTGACCATGAGGTTCTTTCAGCGCATTTGGAAGCGATTAAGACTGTCAGAGAAATGAAGAAGAAGGGAGATATGCCTGCAGATTTTAAACTCATATTGGGGAATGAAGCATATTTAGTCGATTCACTGGAAGAAGTCCGCGATAACTATAAGTCAGGACAGACAAAGTTTCCGCACTTTCTAATGTTGGCAATTGACCCTAAAGGACACGAGCAGCTAAGAATACTATCTTCACAAGCCTGGGAAAATTCATTTTACACAGGAACAATGGAAAGAGTGCCAACAGTTAAAAAGGATGTAGAAGAACTGCTTAGCAAAGATCCAGGTCATATTATCGCTACAACAGCTTGTCTTGGCTCTGAGGTGAATATCAATTTACTCAGAATCAAAGAATGCGAAGAAAGCGGAGACATTCAGTCAATCAAGCAGCACAAATTAAAAATTCATGAGTTTATAACATGGTGTGTAAAAGTCTTTGGGAAAGATAAGTTCTTTATTGAGCTTCAGCCAGCTTTAAGTGAAGAACAGATTTATTGTAATAAGAAACTTGTTGATATAGCTAACGGCTATGGATTGAAAGTGATTGTCACAACCGATGCACACTTTCTTAGACCGGAAGACAGGGCAATTCATCAAGCCTTTTTAAACGCAAAGGATGGAGAGAGAGAAGTCGACTCTTTTTATGAGGCATGTTTTGTTCAGAATGTTGATGAAATTCATGAGAGAATGGACTACATGGACAAAGAGATAATCAAAGAGGCCATTGAAAACACATTGCTAATTGGAGAGATGATTGAAGACTATACTATTGAGCACGAACCAATTATTCCAAAAATGGCTTTACCTGAGTTTGAATTATCCCATTTGTTCAAGCCGGCTTATGAGAAATATAAATATATAAAATTAATGGCTGAATCTGATGAAGAACAGGACAGGTATTTGTTAAAGCTAATTGAAGATGGTTTTAAGGCAAAGCTAATGAAAAAGGATATGTCTAGAAAAGAGTTGCACTCAATTTTAAAACGGATTGATCTAGAATTGGGTGAGCTATGGGAAATTAGTGAGAAGCTAAAACAGGCCATGTCATCTTATTATGTTACCGTCCGGGAAATCATCAATACAATTTGGGATGATGAATGTGGAGGAGACAGCTTAGTTGGAGCAGCAAGGGGGAGCGCAGCAGGTTTTTTAGTAAATTACTTGTTAGACATTACGCAAATTAACCCAATGCAGTACAACCTTCCTCATTGGCGTCACATACATAAATCGAGACCAGATTTGCCGGATATCGATATTGATACTGAAGGATCTAAGCGTCCAAGAATCTTAAAAGCATTAAGGGACAAGTTTGGAGAAAAAAGAGTACTGCAGATTTGCACTTTTGGAACTGAGAAATCTAAATCCGCACTTCAAACTGCTTGCAGAGGCTTAGGAATTGATAATGATATCTCTCAATATTTAAGTGGAATGATTCCATTTGAAAGGGGAGCAAACTGGACTCTCTCCGATTGCTTCTTTGGCAATGAAAAATTAGGTAGAAAGCCTATCAAGGAATTTATTAGAGAGGTCGAGGGATATCCCAATCTGAAAGAAACCTGTCTGAAAATTGAAGGTTTAACTAACAAACGATCTTCTCATGCAGCCGGCGTCCTAATATTCAATGATGAATACACCAAATCAAACGCAATGATGAGGACACCAAAAGGAGCATATATCACACAGTTCAATATGGGCGACAGTGAAGCAATGGGTTCAGTTAAGTATGATCTGTTGACTATTGAGGGATTAGATAAAATTCGAGTAGCCTTAGACCAGCTTATCGAAGACAATCAAATAGAGTCCCAAGGAACTTTAAAAAGAACTTATACTAAGTATTTGCATCCAGATACTTTGGAGTATAACTCTAAGAGAATATGGGAAATGGCTGGCGAAGGAGAAATAATGGATTTGTTTCAGTTTGATACAGAAGTGGGCAACCAATCCGTTGTTAAAGTTAAGCCGAAAAACTTATTGGAAACAGCCGTAACAAATTCTTTAATGAGACTGATGTCAGAAGGGGAAGAACAGCCTGTAGATACATATGTAAGATTTAAAAAAGACATCGACCACTGGTATCAAGAAATGAGAAATTACAATTTAAGTTCAGAAGAAATGGATGTACTTAAAAAACATCTATATAAACCAGAAGAAGGTCTATACGGGATCGCAGATACACAGGAATCAGTTATGATGCTATCCATGGACAAAGAAATTGCTGGGTTTACCATTGAAGAATCTAATAAGCTAAGAAAAGGGATAGCCAAAAAAATCAAAAAAATGATTGATGCAATAAAGACAATGTTTTTTGAGAAAGGGCGAAGCTTGGGAACATCTGAAAACCTTTTAAAATATGTCTGGGAAGTACAATTTAAAAGACAATTCGGATACTCGTTCAGCAGCCTGCATACTCTTGCATATTCTATTATTGCTCTTCAAGAATTGAACCTTAACTATAAGTACAACCCATTGTATTGGAGCACAGCTTGTTTAACGGTCAACAGTGGTGGAATTGAGAGCGAAGAAGATCAGGCCACCAAAAAATCAGCCGCCACAAACTATGGGAAAGTGGCTGCAGCTATAGGGAATATCAGAAAAAGAGGAATTAAAGTTGATTTACCTGATATCAATAGCGCAAATTTTGGTTTTAAAGCAGATACGGAAAGTAACTCTATTATATTTGGATTAAAAGGAATGAATGGAATTGGTGACGATGTTGTTCATCAAATAATTGTAAATAGGCCATACAGTGACTTTGACGACTTCATCGAAAGAATGTTCAAAAGTAGCATCCTTAAAAAAGGACAGATGATCCAACTAATAAAAGGTGGTTGTTTTGATTCTTTTGGTGATAGACAAAAAATAATGAAATCCTTTATTAGTTTGATATCTGAGCCTAAAACCAAACTGACTTTATCGAATTTAAAAATGCTAATCGAAAACAATATTGTTCCCCAGGAATATGCTTTAGAAATTAGATTCTTCCGTTTCAAAGAATACATCAGCAAAAAGGTTTACAAGACAATGAAATCTCCAAAAGACAGGCTTTTCTTATTAGATGATATGTCTTCCGACTTTTACAATCAACATTTCAGTGAAAGCGGAATCGTTGATATGATTAATGGTCAACTTGTTGTATCAGAAAGATTGTTTAAAAAAGAATATGACAGTAAAATGTCCAAAATCAAAAACTGGATATCGACTGAAGAAGCCTTAAGTGGACTTAACAATTGCTCACTTAAGAAAGAGTGGTCTAAGTATGCCGATGGATCTCTTGGTAAATGGGAGATGGATTCATTGAGTTATTATTATAACGATCATGAACTTGCTGGTGTTAACTTTGCTAAGTATGATATTGCTGATTTCTATGAGTTGCCAGAAGAGCCGATCAAAGGGAAACCATATCAATGGCGAGGAAAAACTCTGTATGAATATGAAACGACTCGAATTATAGGAACCGTATTAGACAGGGATAAAAACAAGCACACCATCACACTCCTTACACCTACAGGAGTGGTTACAGTTAAACAGTGGGCTGGCAGCTTTGGACATTATAATAAACAGATTTCTCGACCTGTTGCCGGCGGCAAGAAAGAGGTTGTTGAGAAGTCTTGGTATACCAGAGGAACTTTGCTCATGTTCACTGGTTTCAGAAGAGGCAACAACTTTATTCCTAAAGTATATAAAAACAGCATCTATAGCCACACGGTCTGTAGAATTGATCATGTTGATAGGAAAGGGAATATCAGCCTAACAACCAAAAGAGCTGAGGCATAGGAGGCAGGATTATCAATAAAAATTTTATGAATAAAAATAAAATAAAAATGAACATTTTCAAGTCCGTTTATGGTATGATGATTTTAATTCCCTTAACCACTTTTTCTTACATAAGTTATGAACAGCATTTACATAAAACAGAGGGAAATGAAGACTTAATAAAAGAATCATTTTATAAGAAGCCTAGACAGATTAGGATCCCATCAAGTGAGAATATTGTCTTGCGGTTATTTAAAAAAGCTCAAACGAACAAAGAACAACAATTAAAAAAGCATACAGAGAAGATTATCTCAGCAAAACTCATTAAACCTAAGCAAAGTAAGAAAAGGCACATGAGAGGAGGTGAAAAGGCAAAGCATAGAGTTTTTAAGAGTAAAAATAAAATCATAATCAAAGGAAACAAGCCACCGGCGGCAAAGAAAACCATCCAGGTTAAGCTGAGTGCTTATATTGCCCACTGCCAAGAAGGATGCACAGGAACAACTAGAACAGGTGTTGATGTTACTCAATCAATCTATTACAAAGGGTATCGTGTTATTGCAACCGATCCAAGTGTCATTCCCTTGAATTCAATTGTTGAAATAAGCATTGGTGGGGAAACGTTCAAAGCAATTGCAATTGATACTGGAGGCGCAATCGTTGGAAATAAAGTGGACTTGCTTGTAGCAACCGAGCGTGACGCAATTAATTTTGGCAAGCAAAATGGGACAATCTCGATTATTAGTTAGGAGGCGGTTAATTGCCGAAGTTTTGGTCTTATCCAGAAGGGTTAAAAGTCATCATAAATGAGAATGCAAAGAACGCTTGTCCTCATCATGTTGGACGGGAGGGGAAAATTATTGAGTTGCTTCACTCTGCGACATATGATTACGCGGTCAGTGATGAAACAGGTGATATTACATTCTTCAAGGAGCATGAATTAAATCCAGCTAAAGGAGGTTAATTGTATGTTCAAAAAGGGAGAGAAGGTGATTGCTGGTTTCACAGGAGAGATTGGTGTTGTTGCACAAGTTGATAAAGGACATGAGCAATTAGAAGTTGAGTATCCAGACGGCTCATATAGAGTGCTTGGCTTCAGCAATGTAAGAAGGGTGGAAGATAAATGACGATGATAATTTTAGAAGGCGCTGACTGCTGCTATAAATCAACAGTAGCAGATAAGCTAAGCAAAGAACTCGGATATCCGGTAATAAAGGGATCCAGCTTTGAATTGGCCAAGAGCGGTAATGAGAAGCTGTTTGAACACTTTAATAAGCTAGCCGATGAGGACAATGTAATTATTGACCGATACATATATTCAAATTTGGTTTATGCGAGGAAGTTCAAGGATTACTCAATCTTAACGGAAGAACAGCAAAGGCTGATTGAGGAGAAGATTAGAGACAAAGCCAAGGTGATCTACTTACATGCTGATCCGAAAGTTATTAAGCAGCGTTTAAGTGAACGTGGTGATGAATACATAAATGATCGAGATATTGAACCGGTCTTAGAGTTATACAGAGAAGTAATGAGCGATACAGGATTACATACATATTCATGGGATACAGAGCAGTGGCCTAGCAAAGAAATTGCTGAAGACATAATCTTTTTAATGGGATAGGGGGATTTATGAAGAAAGTAATTGCAATTGATATGGATCAAGTTTTAGCTGATTTACTAAGTGATTGGGTAGCCTACATTAACGCCTATGACGATCCTTTTCTAAAAGAGGAAGATATACTGTGCTGGAATATTAGCAAATATACAAATACCCAAAACAATGTTTATAGACATTTGGATTACGAATTGTTCAGAAATCTGGATGTTATAGAAGGAAGTCAGAGGATAGTTGAGGAGCTGACGAAGAAATATGAAGTATATGTTGTTACTACAGCAACAAACCATCCGGAATCCCTTAAAGCAAAGTTAGAATGGCTTACAGAGCATTTTCCATTTATTCCACATAGCAATGTGGTGCTTTGTGGCAATAAAAACATAATTAAAGCAGATATCATGGTTGATGACGGAGTACATAACTTAGAAACATTTGATGGAATGAAGATACTATTTGATGCACCGCATAACAGGAATGACAATAGATTTATTCGTGTTATGAATTGGGAAGAGATTGAACGGAAATTACTTTAAAATATCATTATATTTAGAGTGAAAATAAAGTTAAAAGGAGTGAATTAACACTCCTTAGTAAACTAACGTGCTTCTACTGTAATTTTATAAATCACATAATTGTCGTTAATGTCATACGCGTAAACCATTGCTGTGCCTAAAGTTGAATGAGAGGATACGACACCACTGGAACTAATGCTTATAAGGTTGCTTCCAGATACAATTTCCCACCGGGTGTAACCTTTTAATAGAGATACGTTAGAATTCCTAAGCATGTGGTAATCAACTGTACCGAGCGGATCGCCTAGCTGCTTAACTTGGTCAACTGATTTGACAGGTGTTAGGGCTGAAGCTTGTGATGTGAATGCAGGGAGAGCTAGTGTTGTAAGCGATAGAGCAGAAACAATCAATCCTTTGTAAAACTTTTTCATAAGGATTACCTCCTAGGTTTTGATTGTAAGTACAACCCTAGTCTAACATGTAAAATATTTGAAATGTGTGAAGTGTTTGTGAAACCGATTAAAAGATCAATTTTATTTAGAATAAAAATAAAATATATGGAGGTTGTTTATTGAGTAAACTACTAGTAATGAGTCTTTTTAGTGGAATCGGTGCGTTTGAAGCTGCACTAAGAAACATTGGGGTTGAATATGAACTGGTTGGCTTTAGTGAAATTGATAAATATGCTATTAAGTCATATTGTGCGATTCACAACGTTGATGAGCAGCTAAACTACGGTGATGTAAGTAAGATAGATAAATCGTTTTTGCCTGAATTTGATCTTTTAGTTGGAGGGTCACCTTGTCAAAGCTTTAGTATAGCCGGTCATCGGAGAGGGTTTGAAGACACAAGAGGAACATTGTTTTTTCAATACATTGAAACTCTTAAGGAAAAGCAACCAAAATTCTTTGTTTTTGAGAATGTTAAAGGGTTAATTAATCATGATAAAGGCAACACCTTAAATGTGATGGCAGAAGCTTTTAGTGAGGTTGGTTACAGAATTGATCTAGAACTGCTTAACTCAAAATTCTTCAATGTCCCTCAGAATAGAGAGCGGTTATACATAATTGGAATTAGAGAAGACTTAATTAAAAATGAAGAATGGGAGCTGGATCTTAACAGAAAGGATGTGTTAATTAAGGGGAAAAAGAGATTAAAGCAGTTAAAGATTAATAGCTTTAACTTTAACTGGTCAGAGCAAGTTTCTACTAGTAAGAGACTTAAAGATTTATTAGAAGCTTATGTCGATGAGAAATACTATTTGAACGAAGATAAAACAGCAAAGCTGATTGAAGAATTGTCGTCAAGAGGTCTTAATATGAAAGAAACTGATGAATGTCAGCTTATTGGACGAGTTGAATTACGAGGGCATGATGCAATCAGGCGAGTAGACTCGCCTGAAGGGGTATCGCCAACATTAACTACTATGGGAGGCGGCCACAGAGAACCTAAAATTGTTGTTGAACAAGTAGGTAACATCAATCCATCCGGAAACGGAATGAATGGTAACGTATACAATTCGTCTGGATTAAGCCCCACTATTACCACTAATAAAGGAGAGGGTTTAAAAATTGCAGTAGAGTACTCAAGAAAAAGCGGGCTTGGCAGAGAACTTGACGTATCTCATACACTTTCTGCTTCCGATTGGAGAGGATTGAACAGAAATCAAAAACAAAACGCTGTCGTTGAGGTAAGACCAGTTTTAACTCCTGAAAGAGAAGAAAAGCGACAAAATGGAAGAAGATTTAAAGACGATGGTGAACCAGCATTTACGGTAAATACTATTGACAGGCACGGTGTAGCAATTGGAGAATATCCAAAATACAGAATTAGAAAATTAACACCGTTAGAGTGCTTTAGGCTACAAGCTTTTGATGATGAAGATTTTGAAAAAGCTTTTGCAGCGGGAATAAGTAACTCACAATTATATAAGCAAGCCGGTAATTCAATTACTGTAACTGTGCTTGAATCAATATTCAAGGAATTAATACATACATACGTTAATAAAGAATCTGAATAAAATTTGTCTTTTAAAGAATAAAAATAAAATATAAGAGGTGGAGTCTGTGGTGAACTATCCAGAAAGTTTAAAAGAGGAAGCCGAAAAGATTAAAGACGAAGTAAGAAGCGGAAAATTAGACGAGGAGAAAATAAAAGCGATTGCTAAGTCTGCAGTTGAGTTTTTAAAATCCGAAGAGAAGAGCCATACACATTATGCAGAAGTTGTCGGTGCAATTGCTGCAAACCTAGAAGAGTTTTTTAAGACTTACCTAAAAGAGGATTAATACAACAGGATAAAAAGAAAGGATAAAGGGATGTTTATTGAAAAGGTACTATGTTAGATGTAAAGATCACAAGGACGAAAATACGTCTTTGATAATTGAGGCACTATCAGCTGAACAGGCAAAACGAAAGGCATTAGACATACATAAAGTAAAGATCGTTTATAACGTGAGCATTGGTGAAGGAACGTCAAGGAATTATCTTGAACGAAAATATTCTCCATACATAAAAAATAACAACAGCAAGGCAATAATTATCTTTTCATAAGGGAGGACGGATCCGTGTACATATTTGATCCAATAAAAGAAACGCTTGTGCAAAATATGGATCAACTTAGCAGCAGAGTTGATGAGTTGTTCATTTACCTTGAAAATGAGTTGCCTTCAACATCTGAAAGACAATGGAAAACTATAGACAAAAAATTCGGTGAGATTTTTACTAAATCTAAGGAATTACAAAATTACATAAGTTGTTTATAAAGGTGAGCAATATCCCCTTGTTATAAGGACATCTGTGTTACTTAATATTCAAAATCAGTAGTATTTCTTAACAATTATTTATATGATTGGTAGCATTTATTAAAGAAAGAAGGTGATTTATGAGATTGTTTGTTTGATAAGTATTGGTGCCAGAGCGAATTATATTTTTACAAAGGGGATATTTTAATGAACAATTTTTATCGAACGATCTTAGCACTAGTTGCCGTATTTGTCCTAGCCTTTTCAACATTTCCTCCGAACAGTGATGCAAAGAGCACAATCTCAACAGATAATGTCGACAAGGATAAAGTAAAATCAGAGGCAGAATTTATTGCAGATCACACTATTGATGTGAGTAAAAAGACTAAGGAAAAACTTCTATTCAAGGCAGAAAAAGCAATTGAAGATGGAGACATTAAGTATCATAAATCAAACGAAAAGGTATTTGATAATGCATCAGTTAGAGGTATCAAGTATGATGATGGCACAGTAACTTATTCGGTTTCTTATTTATACGTGGATACTGAAAAAGTAGACAGAGTTAGCTCATTCAATGTTTCGTTTGATAGCGATATGAATATTGAAGAGTACTATGAAGTTGACATGAAGAAAATCAGCAGTACTCAAAACGAAATGAATTATTGGGTTAATGGTGTTAAGGATGAGGACAAGTCAGGGGTCTTTGAAACAAAACAAACTTCAGAGGACAAAGTAAGTTCATCTAACATGATGAGTGCTCAGAAGAGTTGGACTGGATGCGTATCAGATTGCTTAGGTGATAAGAATATTAGCCAATGGGCAATTACCGGTTTAGCTATTTTATGTGGAGCTGCATGCACAGCTGGTGTTCCAGCAACAGCGGGGACTGCTTGCTATGCTTGTGTAAATTCTGCTGGTATTATTGGTGTAAATGCATTCTTTGATTGTATGGAGAAGTGTAAATGATCAATATCTTAAGTAAAATACTATTTATTTTGTCTGGTTGCGCATTGTTGATCTTTGGGATAATTTTAAAGGATGGATCAATGGCTTTTGGGTTGTTTGCCTTATTATTCATAGCAGCAATAATTGTTCGTGTATTTCATAAACGAACTGAAGACCATTAGCGGCAGCCTTATTGTACTGTAGGGGAGGAAACTCTCCTACTTTTAAAAAAATATTTAGAATAAAAATAAAATAGTTATTGATTGTTCGGGTGAAAGCGAGTATATTAGAAATATAGGAAGCGAGGTGATGCATTGGAGTGTGTTAAATGCAAGGATCACATTGGCGACATCGTTTATTACATAAGAATAGCTGACAACAAAGAATATAAGGAATTCGCGGTACATAAAGAATGCGGAGAAGCAATCAAGAAAGAATGTATTGAAAATTGTAAAGACATGAAATTAGAAAAGACATTGGATTACTTGCAGTTATTTTTAGAGTAAAAATAAAATATTCCTTTTATCAAGAATCGAGGTGAATGAAATTTCATATTTGATACTGGGTCTAATCTTATTCGGCTCAATATTCTTAGGAAATGGATTGGCATGTTTGGTTGAGAATAAAAACTTTAAAGAAGGTAAGCCATTTTATATTACGGTTTTCTTAATAGGAGGATGTTCACTCATTCTTGGAGTTATTCTTACAGTGATATGAACAATGTGAAGGGAAATAGCCAGAATGAAATATTCATAATTTCCCGGGCAAGCGCAGTATACGACAAATCAAAACAAATAATGAGGAGAGATAGAAGATGTCAAAAGTTAAATTTACAGGCAAGGTTGGAGCAAAACGTATGAGCTTTATGAAGGAAGGTACAAAGGAGCTTCATTCAGCCTACTATGCAACTGTTGAAAGTACTGATGGACAAATGTTTACAATCAAAGACCCATCAGCACCATTTAAATTAGCTGAAGCGGCTACTGAAAAAGAAGCGATGGAAAAAGCTGAACAGTACCTAAATAGAGTTGGACTAAGCTGAAAAATTGAAAAACATGGAGGAACATAATGCAACTAGCCATTAATATTCTTGAACTTGTTGGTCTTTTGTTGATTGGTTTTGTATCAATAGATACATATGGAATGAAAAGGAGAATAAAACCTCTAATTGCTACATGGATATTAGCGATTTCTGGTTCAGCGTTCATGAGTGCGGCTATCTTATTGATCCTCAGCAATATCTAAATAAATTATTAAATTAAAGGGAGAATGAGAATATGCAAACCTTAAATGCACCGATTTACGAAGTAAAACAGGATAGTGATTGGTATAAGTCTGAGATGAAACGAAAAAACGGCATTAACGCCTTCTTCGATAAATTCGAAGAAAAGTATGGAATCAAGGGAGGCTTCTCGTTTTACCACTCTGAATATTTCGGAGTCTATGAAGGAACCGAAGCGTATGAAGTATTTAAAAATGACATTGTTAAAAATCCAAAAGACGGATTTTACGCTATCAAAAAACGATCTAAGCATTTTAAAGAAATTAAAGCTATGATTGAGAAAATTGAAGAGGTGAGTCCTTTTAGGTCTCATGATGAACTTGGTTTAAATAACATGACTGGTCGTCAGTGGATAGATGACAGATGGTTCTTTGGAGTTAAAAGTGAACAACTTGTTAAAGGAGAAAGTGTGGTTGCTATTGACTATAAAGATTATCTAAAAATTGTAATGGAGCATTTAGATTAAAATTCAATTTTTATAAAGAAAGGAGAAAACCATGAGAGACATTACATCCGAATTCACATTAAGAGGAGTAAACAGAAAAACTCTGAAACTCCTGGCAACTAAGAGTATTGATTATCCAGATACATGGGTAAAAGTGCAAATTGGAGATCAAATGGCAGAAGTTGAGGCCAAACAACTATTGGTGGCAATAACGGCATTTAATGAAATGTAACGTTAAAGACATCCTTGTAAGGAGGTGAATGAGTGGGACGCCATAAAGCAACATTTGAAGGATTGGTTATGAAAGAAAGTTATTACGCACACCGTGCCCCAGGCACAGAGAGGTGGATTACTCAGCCAGTGTGTAAGGTAACTCGTACTGAACCAATCTTCGAGGGCTATATAGATATTGAGCCTATAGAAATTGGAGGTAAAGTTTATATCCCTGGACTTAACGAATATGTCATAGTGACTGACAGGCAGCGAAACATACATAACGAATGGACATATCAAACCGACAGAGTGATCAAGACAATTGTAGATGAAAAAAGCTTGAAGGAATGCGAAGAACTCAATGAGGAGCAAGTAAAAAGCAGTGATGGTCTAAAACAAAGGCTTACTAAAGCTTCTTGGTGGAAGAGGCTAATTAAAAAAGACTAAAGGAGAGAAATTTATTGAATAAGGATACAAAGGATATTTGGAACGGTTTCTTTATCGGATCAGGTTCTCTGATTGTAGTTGGATTACTCATTTTTGTTGAAGCATTGACTATGTCACTAGTTGTCTATTATGGATTGAATCACGTGTTAAATCCTTTGCTTATTGATACATACAACATTCAAAATGTCCATGTCACTTTACCTCATGCATTTGTTATTGGTGTTTTACTCAATATATTTGTCAAAGGTGTAAAACAGTCAGATCAAGAAAAAAACGAACACATCTTCAAGAAAGCAGGCAAGTCGTTATTGTATTCAGCTTTTGCACTGATCGTTCTGTATGTGAGCACACTGTTTATCTAACAAGGAGAAACTCGCATGAACTTAAATACATGGAGGGTGATGTTATGGAATTAACAAAGAAGATTACAACGGCTAGAGGTACATATGAAATTAAATTATCCGTTAAAGAAGGGGAAGTTTTACGATAGCACATTTTAGAATGGGAGGTTAAGGATTTTATTACGAAAAATACATTAGCTGCAGGCACTGGAGTTCCGGGGTTAATCATATACTCAGGTTTAAGAAAATGGAGTCTAATTGAACAAGTTAAAAAAATTATTGGAAGAGTAGAAGCAGATGAATTGCGACAGAAGGAAAAGAACGAGGATATTGAAGAATTTAATGACTGGAACGGAGTTCTTGCATAACCGGTTAAAAGTTTTATTTTAAACAAATAATAAAGGGGTTTTAAAATGAAAATCAAAAATGCAGAACTGTACAAAGTCATTGAAAATAAATATTTACCTAATAACAAAATCGGAATCATGGAATTCGAAAATTGTGAGATGTATGAGGAAAACCAGCATATTTTCTTAGAAACCGATGAAAAAGCTATTGATTATCACACTCTCTATAATTATTTAGATAAGAAAGTATTCTTAAGTGTAAGCAGGAATGGGGTGGAAAGACCTTCGGTTATCCCAGTTAAATTTAAAAGAGATGCTCATTTTTCAGTAAGAAAAGTAACCAGATTGGAATTTGAAGTTCAAGAGCCATGTATAACTATTTCTTAAAAGAAATTAATTAAAAGGATGATTTTAAAGGAAGAGGAGGAAAGCCCGTGGCTTATGATGAGATTTATAGCAAGTTAATTAACCCAAAAGTAAGTGATGTAATTAAAGCATTACAAGATCAACTTGATTTTTACGGCGACACACCAGTTAACTTCAGGATTGATGGTGAAGAAACAAGGGATGAGATTCAATTATATCCATATAAAAATGTTCTTGTGTTGCATTTAGAGGAAGTTTAAGGAGGAAAGCTACAATAGACACATTTGATTTTATCGGATGTCATTTTAAACACTATAAAGGTGGCATTTACAAGGTTATTGGAGAGGCTATTCACACTGAAACAGAAGAAAAGCTGGTTACATATGAAGACCATGACGGAGTTCTTTGGGCAAGACCTAAAGACATGTTCCTTGGAAAAGTGGTTGTTGATGGTAAAGAGATTAAGAGATTCACAAAAATAAACTAAAAGGATGATGAAAATGAATAAAAAATATGGACTTTATTGCATGGGAACACTTGTTAATACTTATGATGATGCTATTGAGGCTCATAATGATGCTGTGTATGCTCAAGAAGAAAGTGGAGTACCACATGAGGTAAGAGTAATTCAATAAAATAAGAGGAGGACATTAAATGATTCAAGGATTTTATAAAGATCAGAAACTTCACCTTATAGAAGATCCTATGCAGCAGTACACTGTCATGAAAGTTGAAGAAAATGCAGTATGTGTTTACCGATGGATCGATGACTATAGACACAAAATTGAAAGATTCACAGATGTTGATGAAGCTAAAAAGCTCCTTGGAGAGGGCTGGCCAAAACAATAATAAAGGAAGATACAGAAATTTACAATTGGAGGACGAATAGATGTCGGAAAGTAACTATAAACCGTCAGTTCCTAGATGGGTTGGTGATATTCTCTTAAAACAGAAAAAACAAGATCCATTCGCTACGCTCGGGGAAACGAAAAGGTGGGACGAGTGGAAACATAGATATTCAAGAAAATTAAAGTACGCAAGATTAAACGGATGGACGATTGAAGAAGAGTAAGGAGGGCAAAAAGATACGGATTAAATCTAGATAAAATCACAGTTTCATAGGAAGGGGAAGCAAAATGAGTGCAGCAAGAAAGTGGAGAGATTTGAGAAGCAAATTAATTGGATATAAGGTCTACGGTAAGTTCAGCGATGTTGTTATTGACCATATTCTCAATGATATGGATAAGTTAGACGTAAGACATGACAAAGATAAAAACAAAAAATAGAGAAAAGGGAGTTGTGGAATGGGAGCTGCTAAACAGTTATACGTTAAGCGCAGTCACTTTGTAACCTTGGATGAAGCAAAAGAAAATACGCAAGTACATATGAAAAATGGTGGCTCATACACTGCTTTAAAAGGCGAACTGATTGCGACCAATCTTGAAGGGGATCAAATGGTTATCACGCAAGAGCAGAAGGATAACTACATTCCAGTACCGATGACAGAGCTATCAGACTATGAAGCTCAAATGGCCAAAGGCTATGCTGAAATGGGAGACATTAATTTAGAAATGTCTGAAGCTTTTCATCATGCTGAAAATGAAGCAGAAACAACCACCAACAGTTTGGTTAACGGAGAATATAAAGAATATTGATTATTACATATGAAAGCAAGACAGGCAATGTGAAAAGGTTTGCTCAAGCTTTACAAAGGGAGTTAAACTTCGATGTCATTGAAATTACAGATGACTTAATCATTGAAGAAGAATTTATACATATTACATATACGATAGGCTTTGGGGAAGTGCCTGAAAGGACTTTGAATTTTATTATTATGAATAAAAATAAAATAAAAGGTGTTGTTGTGAGTGGTAACAAGGTTTGGGGTGATAACTATGGTTTAGCTGGGGACAAACTTTCAGCAATGTTCCACGTACCATTGTTATTAAAGTTTGAACTAAGTGGAACAAAACAAGATTTGCAGAAGATTAATCGGGAGGTACAACTTATTGACAAACACAATACCAAAGTGGATCAAGCTCAATAATGAGATCATGATTCAGAAAGACGGTAAGTTTCAATTTGAGAAGGATAAGGAGGCCGTGCACAGTTACTTTGTTGATTACATTAATCAAAATACAGTTTTTTTCCATGATTTAAAAGAGAAACTGGATTATCTGATTAAAAATGATTATTACGAAGAAGAATTCTTAAGCGAATATACATTTGAGCAGATTAAATCAATTTATAAGATTGCTTACAGTTACAAATTCAGATTTCCATCTTTCATGAGTGCCTTTAAATTCTACAATGACTATGCATTGAAAACAAACGACAAAACAAAAATCCTAGAAAGATATGAAGATCGCGTCTCAATTGTAGCTTTGTATTGTGCAGATGGTGATTATGAAAAGGCTGTTGAGGAAGTACACGTCATGATGAAACAAGAATATCAGCCGGCAACACCTACTTTTCTAAATGCCGGACGTAAGCGCAGAGGTGAAATGGTGAGTTGCTTCCTACTTGAAGTGGGAGACAGTTTGAATGATATTTCACGGGCGATCGATATTTCCATGCAGCTGTCTAAAGTGGGTGGTGGCGTAGCATTAAACTTAAATAAATTAAGAGCCAAAGGCGAAGCGATTAAAGATGTTGAAAACGCCACAAAAGGCGTTGTAGGCGTGATGAAACTTCTTGATAATGCTTTTAGGTATGCAGATCAGATGGGACAAAGACAAGGGTCAGGAGCAGTTTATCTAAGTGTATTCCATCCAGACATCACAGACTTCCTGGATACTAAAAAAATAAGTGCTGATGAAGATGTCCGAGTTAAAACACTGTCTATTGGTGTAGTTCTTCCTGATAAATTTATTGAATTGGCAAGAGAAGATAAGGACTTTTACATGTTCTATCCTCATTCAGTTTACAAAGAGTATGGGCAGTATCTTGATGAGATGGATATCAATAAAATGTATGATGAGCTTGTTGAAAACCCTAAAGTTAGGAAAGCAAAGGGGAATGCTCGAAAGCTGTTAGAGCATATGGCCATTCTTAGGAGCGAATCGGGCTATCCGTATATCATGTTTGCTGACAACGTAAATAAAGTGCATCCAAATGAACATATTTCAAAAGTGAAGTTTTCTAATTTGTGCGTTACTGGAGAAACACTTCTTTTAACTGAGAATGGATATGAAAAAGCAGCTGATCTTTACAAAAAGCAGAATGATCTTAAAGTGGTCATTGATAATAGAACAAAAGATTTTGCAGTTGGCAGCAAAGGCACTTCAATAGTAGATGCAATTCCAATGCAATTGACTAAAAAAGATGCGGAAATATTTAAAGTCAAAACGAAGCAAGGATATGAAATAAGGGCAACTGAGTGGCACAAATTCTATGTGAAAAGAGATGGTGAAATTCAAAAGCTCCAATTGAATCAACTGAAAACGGGCGATAAACTATTAGTCCAATCAGCTGAAGGAGCATACGGTGATATTCATGAGCCAGATCTTGCTTACATCATGGGTATTATTGCTGGTGATAGAACCATTACCGATAAAACTGCCAAGATTTATTTATATGACAATAAAAAAGTTCTTGAGCAGAAAGTTACTGAAGCCGTACATCGGGTTATACAAAAACACAAACTCGATCGTGTATATAAACACAATACATCACTGGTTCCAACATTTAATATGGCCAATCCAGATAAACAGGATTTGCTCTACATGAATAGCACTGTCTTATTTGACATCTTGAAGAAGTTCGGTATGAACAAAGGAACAAAAACAAGAGTCCCAGAATTCATTTTTCAAGCTAATAAGGAAACGCAAGCAGCTTATTTATCGGGTTTATTTCAGACTGATGGGTGCGTAAATGCAAATCATAAAGCCAAAGCATTAACTATTGAGTTAACATCCATTCACTATGAGAGCCTTCAGGACGTTCAGAAGCTATTACTGAACATGGGTATTTATACAACGATCTATTCTAACAACAAGCGTTCACAAGAACTCCTTCCTGATGGGAAAGGCGGTTCTAAGCTCTACAATGTAAAGCCAACACACAAACTAAGTATTCAAGATAGAAACTCAAGAGAGTTGTTTATGAGTGTTGTTGAAATGAAAGAATACGATATTTATAAATTCAATTTGCTAACTGTGACATTGCAACCTAAGTCAAGAAAGCCAAAGCATGATTTTACAACTGAAATTATCAGCATTGTAGAAGATGGTGTTGAGGATGTTTATGATACAACACAGGAAGACTATCACTCCCTGATTTTCAATGGGATTGTTACTGGCAACTGCTCAGAGGTGCTCCAAGCATCACAAGTATCAACTTATACAGATTACGATCAGGAAGATGAAATTGGATTAGATATCTCCTGTAATCTAGGTTCAATGAACATTGTAAATGTAATGAGCAACCAATCAATTGCTTCAACGGTCAGAATAGCAATTGACTCACTGACAACTGTCACAAGGAAAACAAACATTGTAAATGCCCCAGCCGTTGCGAGAGCAAATACACTAATGCGATCAATTGGTCTAGGGCAGATGAACCTGCACGGTTTTCTAGCTCAAAATAAAATTGCTTATGAAAGTGAAGAAGCAAAAGACTTTGCAAATACATACTTTATGATGGTTAACTTCTACTCCCTGCAACGTTCAATGGAAATTGCAAAAGAAACAGGGGAGACGTACTACAAGTTTCACGGATCAACTTACAAATCAGGCGAGTATTTTGATAAGTACGTGACAAATGATTATAGCCCTAAATATGAAAAGGTTAAAAACCTGTTTGGAGATCAACATATTCCTAACATTGAAGATTGGATGAAGCTTAAAGAGGATGTTATGAAATATGGCTTGTATCATTCGTATAGGCAGGCTATTGCACCTACAGGAAGCATCTCATACGTTCAATCATCTACGGCCGGTGTAATGCCTATTATGGAGAGAATCGAGGAACGTACATACGGAAACAGTAAGACATATTATCCAATGCCAGGTTTATCGGCTCAGAATTGGTTCTTTTATAAGGAAGCATACGACATGGATATGTTTAAGGTAGTTGATCTAATTGCAACAATTCAGCAGCACGTCGACCAAGGAATTTCTTTTACGTTGTTCTTAAAGGATACGATGACGACAAGAGATTTAAACCGGATCGACTTATATGCGCATCATAAAGGAATTAAGACGCTGTATTATGCTCGAACGAAGGATACAGGGCAGGATTCGTGCTTGAGTTGCGTGGTTTAAGCGAGGAGGCGCTGAAAGATGTTAAGTTCATTGGCAGTTTGGTATTTGAGAAAAAGAAAAAAGTCAGTACTAATTGGGTGTCACCTAAAGGGCGGATGTATAAAAACCCTTAATAAACACGCACTAACTTACGACAACGTATTATTTGATGTTAATTATAGGTCTGCTGATGATAGACCTATTATATTGCCTGAAGGGAAATTCACAATTGAACAAGAGTTTATATCTAAGAAGGAGGACTAATAATTGACGCAATATACAGCAGCAAACTGGTCAAAGCATGAAGATGATTTCACCCAAATGTTCTACAACCAAAACGTAAAGCAGTTTTGGCTTCCGGAAGAGATCGCATTAAACGGCGATCTTCTCACTTGGAAGTATCTTGGAACAAAGGAACAAGATACTTATATGAAAGTTTTAGCTGGGCTTACATTATTGGACACAGAGCAGGGGAACACAGGCATGCCGATTGTGGCCGAGCACGTCGAAGGCCATCAGCGAAAAGCAGTATTAAACTTTATGGCGATGATGGAAAACGCGGTGCACGCAAAATCTTACAGCAACATCTTTCTAACTTTGGCTCCAACCGAGAAGATCAATGAAGTGTTTGATTGGGTGAAAAACAATAAGTTTCTTCAAAAGAAAGCAAGAACAATTGTTTCAATTTATAAAGCAGTTCAGAAAAACGATGAAATTTCCTTATTCAAAGCAATGGTTGCATCTGTGTTTCTGGAGAGTTTCCTTTTCTATTCAGGGTTTTATTATCCACTTTACTTTTATGGACAAGGGAAACTCATGCAGAGTGGAGAGATTATTAACCTGATTATTTAATAGTCCCTTTTGTCGGCAACGGCAAATGTGAACCTCTCTAATTGCTGGAAAATCCTTTTTAGGACAATCAGCAGCGAAGCTATGCGAACCCAAAGGAGGTGAAAATGATAAGGAAAGAAGTCGAAGAAGCACCTTGGTGGATAACGGAAACGGGAGTTATCATATCAAAAAAATTAAAGAAACCAAGAAAGACATTTATTACTCCACATGGCTATGAAATGATAGGATACACGCATCCGAATAAAGGAACACAGAACTTTTTAGTACATAGGTTAGTCGCAAAATATTTTATTCATGAAATACCAAAAGGAATGTTTGTAAACCACATAGATGGAAATAAACTAAACAATCACGTTCGGAATTTAGAGATAGTTACACCTAAAGAAAATACTCTACACGCAATGAAAATTGGATTAATGTCAGGACAACCTGGAGAAAGTAATTCAATGTCAAAGCTCACAGACTCAGAGGCAACAAATTTAATCTATGATTTGCTTGCTGGAATGAATAATGTTGAAGCTGGTGAAAAATACAGCCTTCACCCTCGTTACGTTAGTCTGATTCGACATAAAAGAAGATGGAAGACTTTATGGGATCGCATAGAACGTTCAACGACTATCGCATAGGCGGCGAAATTCCGCAAAACGAGTAGGGCGCAAGCTATTGGCGTGGGTGAGAACCCCTTAAATCGAAACGGGAGGCATCCTACAGGGATGATGATATAGTCTGCTCCTTACGGTAACGTAAGGCGGTTGCGACAGGGCAACGAGCCGAGAGTAGCGAACTCGGTTGAACTAAAGGTATTAGAGACGAGGCGCTACACGGCGTATACATCGGTTTATTAGCTCAAGAGATATATAAGAATCAAACTCCTCAGAAGCAAAAAGAATTATATACATGGGCTCTGAACTTACTGCAGGAGCTTTATGAAAATGAATTGGAGTATACAGAAGATGTTTATGATCAGGTTGGTTTAGCTCCAGATGTAAAGAAATTCATCAGATACAACGCAAATAAAGCATTAAACAATCTGGGCTTTGATCATTGGTTTGAAGAAGAGGATGTTAATCCAATTGTTATTAATGGATTGAGCACAAAGACCAAGTCACATGACTTCTTTAGCCAAAAGGGGAATGGTTATAAAAAAGCAACCGTTGAACCATTAAAGGATTCTGATTTCATTTTTGATAACAAAGGAGCAATTTCATGAAGATTATTAAATTAGAGCAACCCAATTGTAATCCCTGCAAAATGGTATCCAATTATTTAAATGAAGTAGGAGTTGAATATGAGACAGTTGACGTTACACAGGAACCAGAAGTGGCGGCGCAATTTGAGGTAATGGGGGTGCCGGTAACTATCTTGCTTAATGAACAAGAGGAGGAAGTAAACCGAAGTATTGGTTTTAAACCTGATGAATTAGACGCCTTGATAAATGATTTAAGGGGGCAATAATGGGATTATTGATATTGGCTGGAATTGTGTTTGTTATAACAGCAATAGCCGTTTTAATAGATACTTACGGAGAATTAATTTATTCTTTGTTCTGTGGGATCGTGGCAGCCATTGTTACACTTTTTTGTGTTGGAGTGATTGGATTGCTTTGTCCCTTTGAAAGCCACGCAGTATTAGAAGAAGAGGTAAATGTATATTCAATCAAAGACTCCTCAAATGTCAGCGGCAAATTTGTACTTGGTTCAGGAATCATTGACGATACACAATATTTCTATTTCGTAAGTGAAAAGGAAGGGTTTAAGTCAGTACATAAAGTTAAAGCAGAAACTTCTAGAGTAAAAGAAGGAGACTATAAAACTCCATATGTGAAAAAGTATCGCTATGAATATACGAATAAATTTGTAAGGTTCATGTTCGATGAAAAACAGTCATTTAAGGAAAAATGATATGATTTCTTTTTACCGAAGCATACTGTAACTCAGGAATACAAAGTTGATCTTGAAAAGTAAACAATATTATACAGAGACAAGGAGAGATTAAATGAAAATCTGTAAAAATCATGATAAGGTATATGCTTCATCTGGATTTGCTGGAGGATCTTGCACCACTATAAATTGGATTTGTAGGAAGTGTGGCCAACGTGGTCAAAAAGTTACTAGTTCTAATCTTGGTAGTCAATATCATGTTTTAATTGGGAAGTTCTCAAAAGATAAAGACAGCAATTTCTTTAATGAACCGGAGCATAATTTATTTGATTTAAACTCAAAACCGCATTTGCAAATCAAAATCAAATACCTAGACCAAACACAAACAAGAATCAGCAAAATTGAGCAAGGGGATTGGATTGATCTTCGAGCATCTGAAGATGTTGCAATCAAAAAGGACGAATTTAAACTTATCCCGTTAGGAGTGGCAATGGAGCTACCAGAAGGTTATGAGGCTCATGTTGTTCCGCGTTCAAGCACATTTAAAAACTTTGGCATCATTGAGACAAACTCAATGGGTGTTATCGATGAGTCCTACAAGGGAGACAATGATTTCTGGTTCTTTCCGGCTTATGCATTACGGGATACAGAAATTAAAAAAGGGGAACGTATCTGTCAGTTCAGAATCATGGAGAAGATGCCTGCAGTTGAATTGATTGAGGTAGATCATTTAGGCAACGATGATCGAGGAGGTCACGGATCAACTGGGACTAAGTAATACAAGCCCTGGCTTAGATCATGATGTTTGTCCAGTGGAGGGTCATAGCCAGGGTACAACTTAAAATACTCAAAAAGCTCAATAATTATGCCAAACAAAGAGGTTGTTTCAGGATAAGGTTTTACAAAAAGGCGTCGATACAGGGATGTTGATGGGATGAACATCTCAATAAAAGAAGACTTTTATAGAAAAGTGAGGTGAGATTAAATGAACAATTATGTAGATAAAATTAAAGAACATCTTCATAAAATTGCTGAGCTTGAAAAAGGATTGGCATTATTCAGTGAAGATGAAGAAGAATACATAAGCTTATTAGCAAAGATTCAACAGATGTTTGATTTAATATCAGACGAAGCAATGGAAGGGTTTAAAGAGTTAACTTTACATATAAGAAATACAGGTCAGAAAAGAATACAACGAGGAATTGACCAGCTGCCTCACGCAATCAAAGAAAGTGTAAGTGATGAAATCGAAGACATGAAGAGAGCCGGCGAGCTGTTTGATTAAGCATAGTTATTTATAGGGTAAAAATAAAATAAGGAGATGTATTATAATTATATACTTTACGTTATTACTTGCAGCATACTTGTTTGCACTAAACATTAATGAAATTAGATTAATTACACGAGGAGAACAGAACGTTTACTCAAAAGTTACACATATGCTTTCTAATTCGCTGTATAAAGAACTGAAGAAAAATAAGAACTTAGTGTATGTCATGACATTGTTCAAGGGGATTTCTTTTATTATCCCCTTGGCTACTATTGGATTGATTACGCATGACAACTTGCTAATGTTAGCTTGGACAGCTTTTGCTTTAATTTATACCGGTTTAACAATGTTTAAAATTCTTGATGTTTTGGACGGTGACTCAAACAATAAACAAAACAAGTTCGTATATATGCTTTTTGTTTGCGGTAATATTGTCTTCGTGGTTAACTTTATTATTGATCGTTTCGTTTAAGCGTCTAGTTCATGAAACGGTTCGAGCCATTTAAGCCCTGGCCTAGAAGGATGTCTTGGTGAATTCTTAACTGTGAGAAGCCTGTTGTGGTGGGTTTTGATAGCAAATACCTCGTCTTTATTTATTCCTTTTAGGAGTTGTTTAACATCTTGGCATTGCTTATTAAAACTTCGTTTATCGAAACGTTTTGGACAATCACCCCAAGCAAAGATTACCTTTTTAGATTCTTTGGCTAAATTGGCTATAATTTGATGATTAGTCTTAACGGTAGCTTCATACAGGCTCCTGTTCTCTTTTTGAAGCTTATGAATTATTGAGGATAATTCCGCTGAATTTGTTTCGTAAAAAGGATAGAGATTGACAATATGAATGGATCCAACTTCATTTAATGAGTGGCTAAAATTACACAACTTAGTTATAGTGAGGTCGGATACTTCTTTGTCAGCAATACTTGGATTTAACATAATAAACACATACGAAGAGTCTAAATTATTGTTAAGCTTTATTGATAAACAATATCTTGCTTCAATTGAGTCTGTTAATCTTTCAGTTTTACATTCCAGTACTTCTTTAACCACCGCTGGCTTGTATTTGTAAACAGACAAAAAGATCACCTCTTTCCATTATGTGGGCAAGAATATTTTACCAAACGGTGGAATTGAAAGGAAGGAAATTATGAGTCAGTTTGATAAGCAGTACAACACAATCATAAATGACATAATTAATAATGGAGTATCCGACGAAGAATTTGATGTCAGAGCCAACTGGGATACAGATGGAACGCCGGCTTATGCACTCAGTGTAATCAGCAGGAAAATGCGGTTTGACAATACTGAAGTACCAATTTTAACGACTAAAAAAGTCGCCTGGAAAACGGCAATCAAAGAATCACTTTGGATATGGCAACTTAAATCAAATGATGTTAACGAATTAAACAAGATGGGTGTACATATTTGGGATCAATGGAAGCAAGAAGACGGCACAATCGGAAAAGCATATGGATATCAGCTAAGTAAAAAGAACAGGGAGCTAAATGGTGAGAAAGTTGACCAGGTTGATTATCTTCTCCATCAGTTGAAAAACAACCCATCTTCACGTAGACATATTACAACGCTTTGGAATCCGGATGATTTAGACTCTATGGCTTTACCGCCTTGTGTGTATGAGACACAGTGGTATATAAAACAAGGAAAGCTTGCCTTAGAGGTAAGAGCACGTAGTAATGACATGGCTTTAGGGAATCCGTTTAATGTGTTTCAGTACAATGTATTGCAACGTATGATTGCTCAAGTTACTGGCTATGAGCTAGGTGAGTATATCTTCAATATCGGAGACTGTCATGTATACACTCGTCATATAGACAATTTGAAAATTCAAATGGACAGAGAGCAGCATGAAGCACCTGAGTTATGGATTAATCCAGATGTAAAAGACTTTTATGATTTCACAATTGATGATTTCAGATTGGTTAATTATAAGCATGGAGACAAGCTTTACTTTGAGGTAGCAGTATAATGCTATCTCTTATTGCTTGCTGCGACAAATCAATGGCCATTGGATATGAAAATAAATTGCTTTACCATATTCCTGAAGACTTGAAACGTTTTAAAGAACTCACTACAGGAAAGTTGTGTATTCAGGGAAGGCTTACATACGAATCGATCGTAAACATTACAGGTAAGCCACTTCAAAACCGAAGGAATATAATATTAACCAAAAACAAGGATTTCAAGCCTGACCACTCTTCATTTGTTTATCATTCAATTGATGATGTATTAAAGCTTATAAGAGGACAATTGCATAAAGATGAAGAAGTAATGGTAATTGGAGGAGGTGCTATATACGAGGCATTCTTACCACATGCTGATAAGGTTTATTTAACGATTGTTGATTCAGTCGTTGCGAAGGCAGATTCATATTTTCCAAGGTTAAATGATGACTGGAGAGTAATTGAAAAGGATCACAGAAAAGCAGAAAACAATACCACATATAATTATTCATTTGTGACTTACTCAAAATAATTAAGAATAAAAATAAAATAGTTGTAGACTTTTGAGAGGCTGAATGATAAGATAAAGACAAGTTAAAAGCTTGTCTTTTTTTTACATACTTTTAGAATAAAAATAAAATAAATTATAGGAGTGGCGATATGAAAACTGCAACTGATTATCTTGTTTCCATTTCAAAACCTCTTGCAGCAATTGAGGAGACTAAACAACGACTTCAAAATGAAATTGATAACCTTTATAAAGAGCTCGGGAAAGTTGATAAAGAGCTCAATGAATTTTATCACAAGCTAGAAGAAGACAAATTTAATGCTTCAGAGGGATATCATCTTTCGTTAAAAGGTCAAAAGATATTAAGAAAGAGAAGGAACTTAAAACAAGAACTTCAATTATTGAACACACTTTTCGGCAGCTTAAACAATAATGGATGGACTCTTGAATCACTGAAGATTGCGGAATATAAAATTAGCAAAAAGAAACACAAGCACTTACAGTATTAATCAGTTTAAGCAATAGCCTACATTTACCTTGTGATTACATATTAAATCCTTATAAGGAGGTGATTAATTGCAACAAAAAGAGCGAGAATTGTTGTCAAAGAAAGAACAGCTTGAAGTTGATGTTTTAGAAAAGGAAGTAGCTTTACTCCGGCTAGAAGTGGAACAAGAAGATTTCAATCTCCACAAAATTGGGGAGATCGGTGTACTCAAAGATTTTCTTTTATACATAAAGAAATACAGAGCAATGTTTACTGTGCAGCAAGCAGAAGGAATTAGAAATATGGATGACCGAATGAAAGAAATCATCAAAGTCCATGAGGGACAAGTAATGATTGATGAAGAAGCTTTAGAGGGGTTCATTTATGAAATTGAGGATCAAATTAATTTAATTGGAAGTGGAGGAGATAAGGAATGGAAAACGTAAATCAAACGGCTATTGATAGCGCGAGCACAGTATTCGAAAAGGTAGGCGAGGATTATATCGGAAGCAAGTCGAGGTTCGGAGATATTCTAATCGGGGCACCATATTCGGAAGCATTCGTAAAAGCCTACGCAAACGAACGAAAAGATGTCCTCGTTATTCCGCAGACAATTGAATATACTGCGTTTCTCCACAACGAGGAAATGAAGAAAGTCGCTAAGAGCGAACAGGAGGCGATTAAAGATCGAGCACAAGCCCGCCGCGATGAAATCGTTGAGCAGGCGAAGGCGGATGTTGAGGGTCTAAGGGAGCACGGATTCTATCATACGGGCATTGACTCATCGAAAGGGAACGAAACTTACCAAGTAAAGGTTTATTACGTTGAATTTATAGTGGATTCAAAAGAACGAAAAGTAACGGCTCTGGTTAGACGGCTTAACGATAAGACACCACGCCATGTTGGTCGAGCACAAGCCGCACCTAACGACTGCTTCAACGTTCACATCGGAAAGGCGATTGCGCTAAGACGCGCGTTGGGGCTAACGGTGCCAGACGAATACTTGAACACTCCACAGCCGACTGAGGTTCGTGTGGGTGACGTTGTTCGCGGAAAGTACGAAGAGCAGATAAAAGAAATTGAGGACGGCAAGTTCCGATACATCAGCGGATATTACGACTTCATAGACAGTGCCGATCTAACGATTATCGACGACTCACGCGAAGAGGCAGAGCAGTCTGAATAAAAACGATATCAAAAGAAACATGAGATATGCACATCATTATTAGTATGAGAGAGGAGATACAGATTGGAATGGCTTTGGTGGATATGGGGGATACAACTTTTATTTCTTACTGTTTATACGTTGTTTAATATATTAAAGAATTAAGGGAGGTACTAAAGTGAGCAGGAAAGACGAAATAATTGAGGATATTAGACAGACTGTAGCGGAGATCAATGATCTTTACGAAGAGCTCCACGAATTAAAAAGGGAATTAACAACCTTAGAGGAGGGCGAGTAAATGAACCCGACAAGCACGAAGAAACAGGCAGAGGATAAGGTGCAGGAGTATCACCGATCATTAGTTTGTGATATGGATCGCGCACTTAGCTACGAGGAAGAAAGTAATTTCCGTAGCGCGATTGAAGCGGTAGAAGAAACTCTGAGCCTTCTCGGAATCGAAGGGGTGAATGTTTAGTGAAACGGCCAACACCGTACGAATTAAACGAATCAATAGCGGCGCTGAAGCTCGGCGTACCCAAACACCTTTATCATCACGTTTGGCGGCTTATCTACGAAATCGAAGCATTACATGAGGAGGCTGGAAGATGAGCGGTAAACTAACGAAATATCAACTCGAAGAAATCCGTCAGCGTGCGGAAATAACGACTAAAGGATTTTGGAATGCAAACATTCATCATGAATGGCCGGGGAATGAAAACCTTCGTTATTGGGTAGTTACTCTTGAAGATGGTTTAGCAGCAACAGTAACTAAAGAAGATGCAGAATTTATTGCAAATGCCCACCAGGATATTCCAGCTTTGTTAAACCATATTAACAAGCTGGAAAAAGAACTTGAGAAAAAAGATGAGGAGCGCAAAGAACGCAACAGTGTTTTTATAGAGTTGTTGAGTGAAGAGGTGCTTTAAAATCTGTATTTTAAAGAGAAGTTAAAGAGAAGGTGATGCGGTGAAAGAGTCGTTGAAGAATGATTTTCAAGAGTTTATGTGTATTGCAAAAAGCTTTCTTGCTGTTTCTGGAGCAGTCTTTTGGTTATTGATAATTTCACTTGTTTTTGTTGGAGGCTATTAAAATGAATCAATCATATAAAGTTAGTCTAGAAAAATTACCAATAGAAAGCTTAGAGACACTGAAGACAGACATACAAAATAGAATTAATGATGGCTTGCGTACTGATAACAACGTATACATAAAAGACCAAAGAAGAAAACTTCAAATCGTTTTAGACGAGCTGGTTAGACGAAGTACACTTGTTCACTAAAGGAGGTGAATACAATGCCAATAGTACTTTACGGATTTGGAAGAGGAGCGTAAAAAAAGAGGGGATTAATCCCCTCATAAATTAATGAAATTGACCATTCATGCTTTGCTGAGCCATGCGAACCAAACGTTTTGTGATTTCTCCACCTACTGAATCATTTGCTCGGCTTGTTGTCTCAGGCCCTAAGTTCACACCGAACTCAGAAGCAATTTCATACTTCATTTGCTCAAGAGCGCCAGCAGCTTGAGGTACGAGTAATTCATTGCTGTTGTTTGATCTGTTTTGTTGAGCCATATGATCATCTCCTAAAGTAGTATGTAAAACAAGTTTGTTCAATTGTATTGTGTGGAGATGATTTGAGATTATACACATTAATTTGAAAAGAGGGGATTTAAATGTCAATTGGTCATGGAGCATGAGTTAACTCGTACTTAAACAAAGAAGGGGGGATAAAATGAAAATCGATTATGTTTCAGATCTTCATATTAACCACTGGATTCCTTGGAACAATAACCAACTCAAATGGGAAAGGCGAACAAGGGAAATTGTTAGAAGGTTAATATCGAATGGAAATGGAGAGGTATTAATCATTGCCGGTGACTTTACTGAGTGGAATCAGCAAACACTGTGGGTACTGGATGAAGTAGCAAAGCAATATGAAAAGGTTTATTTCACATATGGCAATCATGATCTTTATTTACTCAGCAAAAATCAGCAACGAAAATACTCAGATTCATTGGGAAGGTTAAATGATCTAATTCAAAAGGCTGCAGATATCAAGAATGTCACTCCATTGATAAAGTCAACGGATACATACAAAGGTAAAGTCTTTGCTGGAGATGTCATGTGGTATCTTCCTAAAGGAAATAAAGGGTGGGATTTCTTCAAAGGAGTCTCAAATGATTCAAACTATATCAGCCTTAATGGATACAGCAAAGAAGATGGGGTAAGAGCAATGTGGAAAGAGTCAATGGACTGGTATGACACTCTTGAAAACTCTCACATTGATGTATTTGTTTCGCATGTCCCTCCTGTTCACAATCCATATTCACCATTTGAGCCTAACAGCTGCTATATGGTCGATTTGCCATTCATTAATGCGGAACATTGGGTTTGTGGTCATGATCATTTACAAGCTGAGTTTGACAAAGATGGAACGAGCTTTCACATGAATTGTATCGGATATCCGTATGACTATGATAATTACCCGAGTGTCAATGTGATACCTGGTGAAAAAGTAGACACATATAAAACGTTTGATCTTAAAACATTTGAGATTTGAGGCGAATTTGTGAAGAAACAATTAGATGATGTGTGGACAGTCGTATATAAAGATCATGATGAAGAACCTATGGCCTTTTCATACTATTCCAAAACAGATGCGGAGATTGCAAAACTGACAATTGAAAAATCAAATGGTACTAAGTTAGTCAATGAAAAGGAAGAAGTCGTTGGGCATATTCATTTAGACTGGGTCTATTTAATACAAGGGAGGTTAATTAAAAACTGACTATAGAAAGGGGAATGCAAGGTGATAACAAACATTAAAGAATCCTATGTGTTAAGTGAGGAAAATATTGAAGAAGTAAACGTTAAGATTAATGAATTTTGTAAGAATGGATTTAGCCATGCTCATGATTGGATGGAGTATAGTGATATGCCAAGTAAAAGGTTTGATCAATTAACATTTGAAAAAGATTATCCTAGTTATAAATACAATAGTGAAGCTAAATGGATAAAAGGAAAATATAAAGATGAATCCGTAATTTGGTTAAGCTCATCTCAAAATAAAAGGATATTCCATTCAATCGGTATTGGCACTGAAATAATGTTTGTTGATAATGCTATATATTACATTGAGAAAACAAGAGACTGTAAATATGTTGGTAAAATTTATTAATGAAATTCTAATTTTATAGGGAGCTTTTAATTACGAGAGCAGTCCCCACAAACAACCATAAAAAAGGTTCATCACCCAATCTTTATAAATAATCACGAAGGAAGTGACTTTTATAATTTTTATAAGCACGATTGCCGTGTTGTCTATTTTAATTATGCTGGGGAAAGGGCACAAGGATAACTGTTATAAGTGTCATAACGGACATCTATTTAACATACCTCGAACTCAGACAGTCCAGGACTACGATGGTTTTAACGAAGAGATAAAAGTATGTCCTTATTGCGGATGCGATGAGTCTTTTTATGAAGAAGTTAAATAGCAAGTGTTGCACTTTTGAGCAACTGAAAATTTAGAATATGAGAAATTAACATGTGACCATTATGAGATTTAGGTAAAGGACTGGTTAAAATGTTGATTTCATTTAGAAGGGATAAATCTCAATGAAAGAAATTGAATTTGATGAAGTTAAGAAATTTGTTGAAGTAATGTCTAGAGAATTTAGATCAACAAAGATGATGAAAATTCACATTAGTTATGCTGAATGGTTAGTTGCAGAAGTCGAACGCTTAAGGGGGTTAGTCAAGTGAGTAATAGTTTAGAGAGTAAGATTAGTATTCATTTCAGTAATGGCTCACATATCGAGTCTAAACAACTCCCCAATACACTAAGGGGATACAATAGTAATTTCTTATGGGGACAAATGCAAGAGAGTACTACAAAGGAGCTTAAATGGTGGGGAGTCACTCTAACTGGAAATCAGAGAGCTGTTAAAGCTCTAAGTGAGTTAATGGACATCAACAAAACACTGTTCGAAAATCTGTACAAAGTGCACGCAAACACAATTGAAGAACATGTAAACAAATTATATGAACAGGTTCCTGAGTATGAGAAGAAGTTTTTGAAGTTTGTCAATGAGCAGATGCCTAATCTGAGGGTGTGCTTACAGTTCGAGCTACCTTATAATCTTCAACTAATATCCAGCATAGAATATGAAATTTACATATCCGATGCCGAAATTGATTGCGAATATCCACATGATGCTAGGGATTGCATTATTACTTTCTTTCAACGGGTACCAGAAATAATCGATTTGCACAAGGAGGGAATGAATGAAGAACGCAATGTCCTGGTTTGATATAAACTTCGAGACTAAAACAGACAATAAAATTGATGGAGCTCTTATGCGGTTGTTTGATCTCATGAAGAAAAGCCTTCATATTTATTTCAATATTGAGAACTCTTCTGATATTCATGAGTTTTTAAAAATCGCTGCAACAAAGAGCAATGTTGATTATTCCTTCATTGAATGGATTAGGGGAAAGGGCATCCCAAGATTAAAGAAAATTAATTTCGAAAATTTACCAAGCAATGACCAATTTCTTGCAATGATTGAGATCGATGAATATTGTCTTAAATGTGAGATGGATTTTAAAGAGCCAGAAGAGGTAAGGGGTTGCATCATCACGATCATTAATAGTATTCAGGAATATACTAATATTTGCAAACAGTTAATCAAAGGGGGCGAATGATCTGATCGTTACAGCTTGGATTTTGTTCGTTGCATTTGGGCTTGTGTTGTTAGCAAACATGGATTCTCAAGGGGATATTAAATTTGCAGTGTATATTGGTGTAATTAAATTTATTTCAGTATTTATTGTTGCAATTGCAGCAGGAGTGATTTGGGGAGGGTTATTTCAATGAAGACTATCAAATTATATGAACTTGTATTAGAAGGCAAAAAACCGATTATTAAATTTAACGATAATGTATATGAATGGATTGAAGAATCAGTCGATCCCATGATGATGGGGAAAATAGTTGGGGCATCAATTGAGCATGATGAGATTAAATTTTTATTAGATTTGAATCCTTTTGAAGCATACAATCGAAGCGTTGCGCGGCATGATTGGAGAGATGATGAAGGGAATAATGTTTTATCATGGTTTGAGACTTCTTTCTATCCGAAAAACGGAATTGCAGCTATTTACTTGCCTATTGATGAAAAAACAGAAATCGCATTTGATTTTATAGAAGAGGATTCTTTATTAAATGAATATGCAAAAAACACTCAAGACATGTCGTATGTTGAATGGCTGGAAAATGAAGTTAAGCAATTAAGGATTAAATAAAATCGGTCTTTTATATAGAAGAAAAAGGAGTGTAAAGGATGTACGTACCATTTAAAACAAAGAAAGAACGAGATAAATACGGAGCAGAAGTTAACATTTTAACTAAAGTTAAAGATTTGGCATTTTTAGAAGATGGGGAAAGCATGACAAGAAGCATGGTCGCAGATTACTTTGAGGTCAAAGATTATGAAATTAAAACAATGGTGAAAATTCACAAGCGTGAATTACAAGAAAATGGATTAGAAGTATTAACTGGCAAGGGTTTAATCGCATTTAAGCAAGCGTATTTATCAGACAGAAGTGAATATGAGGACAGTTCTCATTCATTAGAAATCTTTTCTCCCACAGCAGTTCTGAGAATTGGCTTATTATTAAAAGATTCTGCCATTGCAGTTCAAATTAGAAAAGCAGTGCACAATAAAAATCTTCCCGTAGTGCGATATTCAAGAAACAATAACATTACAAGTATTGAATGGAGTCAAGAACTTGAAGATTTAGTTTTTGATTACACGGAACGTGGTCTTCAGGAAGGGAAAACGTTAAAAAGCTTACATAAAAATTTGTCTGATATTTTAGGTATTGAAACTAAATTTATCAGCAACAGATGGTACAACAATTGGAACAACAAACTGCCACTAAAAAAGCGTCTTAGTAAAGAATTAGAGACAGCTGTTGCTAGGGGAGAACATTTACATAAAAATGCATTAGAAAATAGAGTAAATAAATTAGAAGATGAGCTAAGAAATTTAAAAATCCAACTAGGGTTATTACTGGGGGTCAATTAAATGATTAAAATTATCAATGGCAGTATTTAAAATGCTTCCGAAGATATCATTTGTCATCAAGTAAATTGTCAAGGAGTTATGGGGGCTGGATTGGCGAAGATAATCAAAGAAAAGTATCCATCTGCATACAGAGTTTATAAATATATGTGTGACAACGTAGTATACAAGCCTGACCTGTTAGGAAAGGTTCGAGAGGTAAAAGAACATGACGGAAAGATTATTGCCCATATCTTTGGACAACTCTCTTATGGAAGAGGAAGAGTATTCACCGACTATGAAGCTTTAAATTTAAAGTGTGACTTAGAGTTAATTAAAACCTCAGCTATGACAAATAGAAGATCCTTTGCCTTGCCTTATGGAATCGGGTGCGGCTTGGCGGGTGGAAATTGGAACGAAGTATATAAAATGATCGAGACCATTTTCGAGGACTACGAAGTGGCAATTTACAAGTTAGATTAGAACTAATTTTAGAATAAAAATAAAATAAGAGAATTGGAGGGCGTAGAAATAGCTGAAGAAATTAAGAAATTTCAAACACTGTTCAACAAAATGGAAAGGCAAATGAGCACGGTGAAAGAAGCTCTCGAGAACAAAGAATACGAAAGAGCCCACCGTAACCTTATTAACCTTTCAGATAATAATGAAGAATTAATGCAGGAAATCAGATGGGCTCGGAAAGGGATTAAGATTTAACTTTTCTTCTTTCTTCATGGTTCCATTCGTACAGCTCTTCAATTGAGCAACCAATGGCATCAGCAAAAGTCATTCCTGTAGCTAAGTTCATATTTGCTTTGGCTCCACTTATATAATCGTGGATACGTTGTCTCGGGTATCCTGTACGTTTGAAAAGGTCATCAACTGTGAGGTCATATTCAAACATTAATTCATTTAAACGAGGGCGCAGGGGTGTCCATTGCTTCATTTCATACACTTCTTTCAATATTAATTAACATAAAACAGTGTAGCAAAGGTCTATTCTAATTTCAATTTTGGTTTCAATAATTTAGGAGAGTGATTGATTGGGAGGTACAAACCAAGGTAAGGTTTTTGAAGCAAACATAGAAAAATCAGCTGCAGATCAAAAGCTGTTCTTCTACAGAATTAAAGATGTTAATCCAATGTTTTTAAAAAAGGGTGCAGCGGTATCTAAAAACAAATATGATTGCTTCTTACACTTTAAAGGATATCTGTTTCCATTTGAACTTAAATCAACAAAGAACAAGTCTGTGTCTTTTAGTGAAAAGATCATAAAGCCACAACAGATTAAACACTTAAAAGAGGCAGCGCAATATCCGAACATAATTCCTGGTTTTCTGTTTCAATTTAGAGAGCCTGAGAATAAGGTTTATTTCGTACATATTAATGATTTCCTTACATATAAGACCATAGCTGAAAATCAGTTACCACATACATATAAGAATAAAGTAAACAAGTCCAGCATTCCGATTTCCATATGTGAAGAGATCGGTACTGAAATACGCTGGATGAAGAAAAAAGTTAACTATACATATTATTTGAACAAACTTTGCGATGATTTGATTAAAAAAGAACAGCAGAGTGTGAGCGCTGTATGAGTGAATTCGTTAAATCATCGTCAAAGCAATCGTTTGAAATAGAAAAATATCGTATAACGATTGAAAGCATGAATCAACCATCGGCTGATGCAATTAAGAAAGTGAATCTAAAAGTGAATGAAGTAATGTCTAATTTATTAGCAAAAGAAAAGAGCCATTAAGCCGGCTCTTTTTTTGTTGTACTTAAACTATAATGCTTGTGACGATTATCGGGATGACCTTAATGCCGGTCGCGATGAATCATATTGCCGGCGGGGAAGGCAGCAAGGATTTCGGTGATCCGGCTAACCTTGCCCTCGGATTTACGGTGCTCGTCATCATCGTGCTGCTTTATCGGTTTACAAAAGGATTTTTGAAATCCATTTCGATTTTAATCGGCATTGTCATCGGGACGGCCATCGCATATTTTATGGGAAAAGTGCAATTTGACAATGTGGCGAATGCTGACGCAATTCAAATGATTAAACCGTTTTACTTCGGGACGCCGACATTTCATGCGGCACCGATTATTACGATGTCCATCGTTGCCATTGTCAGCCTTGTTGAGTCAACCGGCGTCTATTTCGCTCTCGGTGACCTGACAAACCGGCGCCTGTCTGAACGTGATTTAGCAAAAGGCTACCGCGCGGAAGGCCTGGCGGTATTCATCAGCGGCATTTTTAATGCTTTTCCGTACACGGCTTATTCCCAAAACGTCGGCCTCGTGCAGCTGACAGGAATTAAGAAAAACGCGGTTATCGGTGTCACGGGCGCACTTTTAATGCTCTTCGGCCTTTTTCCGAAAATCGCAGCCTTCACGACCATCATCCCGTCTTCCGTACTGGGAGGCGCGATGGTGGCCATGTTCGGCATGGTCATCTCCTACGGCATTAAAATGCTCAGTCAAATTGACTTTAAAAAGCAGGAAAACCTTCTGATTGTCGCGTGTTCGGTCGGATTGGGACTCGGTGTAACCGTCGTTCCCGATATGTTTAAGCACCTGCCGTCTTACTTCAATCTGCTGACCACAAACGGAATCGTCGCCGGAAGCTTTACCGCCGTGCTTTTGAACATTATTTATAATATGATTCCTAAAACGAAAAAAACCCTTGATGTAACAAGGGTTCAAGAGGGTTAGTCATCCGTTTTTCTTAAAAAAATAACATTTTAATAACATTTCTTTATGAAATCCCGAGATCGAGGATGCTTCCGAAAGTTTGCTGAACTTTTTGCGAGGCATCCTCTTTCATTTTATTTGTAACGTGGGTATAGATTTTCATTGTTGTTTTCACATCATCGTGGCCGACTCTTTTCATTACGGTCGCAATATCGACACCTGCTTCAGCTAACATACTGATATGTGAGTGTCTGAATATATGAGGAGTCGCATGTTTTTTTATGGATGTTTTTTTTAGAATTCTTTCCATCCGATATATGATGCTTTTTGGCAGGTAAGGGTACCCGTTTGCTCTTGCGAAAATAAAGTTTTCATTATGGTACTCAGATAATTTTGTTTGTGATTGCAAATGCATCTTTTTCACTTTCGTTTTATATGCTTTCAGCATGGCTATAATTTGATCGTCTATAGCAATTGTTCGAATTGATCCAGGTGTTTTGGGCGGAGTTAATTCATACTCTCTCATGTTATTACTTTCTGAATAAATGGTTTTAGTTATCCGGAGTTCTTTTGTTTCGAAATTGATGTCAGACCATTTGAGGGCACATAACTCGCCGGATCGCATACCGGAAAACGCCAGTAAATAAAATCGTTCCAGATCCATGTGTAAACCATGGTTTTTAACTACTGAAAGAAATTCCTCGATCTCCGATTTTTCAAGGTATTTTTCAGCTATGTTGTTATTTTCGATTTCTTCAACGGTTATACGTTTTTTAGGCACTATAGTGTCTGCAATAGGGTTGCTTTTGATTAGCTTTACTTTAACCGCATACTTGAAAATCATTCCTGCTGTTGTATGTACGCCACTCATCGTGCTTCGTGAATATCCTTGTTCTGATAGATCGTTTAGTATTTTTTGATACTGTCTTAAAGTTATTTTTCCGATATTCGTTTTGGCAATATAGGAGTTTAATATTTTCATTTCTTCTCTTCTAATTCGGACAGTGTTCTTTTTCTTCCCTGTTAACATATACTCTTCTAGCCATTCGGCTGCCACTTGATCAAAAGTCATCTTTTTCACTCTTGATTCATCGATGCCATCTTCATTTAAAGCAGCAATCGCATCACGGACTCTTTGCTCGGCTTCTTTTTTTGTTTTGCCCCGCCGCGGAATTTGCTTTCGTTTGCCGGTGACTGGGTCACGAGGGCCTTCTCCAACTGCTAACCATTTTTTACCCTTGATTAATTCTTTGGTATACATTCTTTCACCTCTTAGATTAAGTATAGGAGTTGTTTTAAATACAAATGAAATTAATGAGTAGGGGGAGGAGAGTTAATGTATTCTGGAAAAGAACTTATGTTCTGGTGTTTTGTTTAAAGAAAAGCCCTAAAAGGGCTAATCAAAATTTAAAAACAGGACTTTTCTCAACGACTCGATTTTTACTGATGAGATTCCGTTCAAGTCCGGATCAGTTTCAGATGAGAATAAGATTGAAAACCCTTGAACCATAAGGGATTAGGAACATGGTGAAATTATCCTTTCGGATCGGGTTCATTTGTATTCCGGTTCAAGTTCCGATCTTATTAGTAAACAGAAATAACTTAATAAACAATAAAGAATAATTACTTTTCCTCTTTTTTGTTTTTGAAATTCTCTGCAATCATTTTTTCAATTCCATCAAGTCGCCTTAGAGCATCTGCAAGATATTTATCTTTTTCATCCTCCGTCATCAGTTCCTGTCCTTCGACATTATCAAAACGAACATCATTCTGCTTACGGAGTTCTTTAGCTTTATCTTGGTAGTACTCTTGACCTCTCAGCAAGTAATCTATGGAGACACAAAAAAAATCAGATATTTTAATAAGTGTTTCGTGATCTGGCTCTCTTTTTCCCTGCTCATATGAAGCATAGGTTGTTCTTGCAATTCCTAATTTATCCGCAACTTCTTGCTGTTTTAATCTTTTATCAACTCTAAGGTCTTTAAGTCGATTAGAAAAATTCAAATTTATCGCCTCCCACGTTTTGTGGAACTAACAATATTATAACTCCACAATAAGCGTAGTATATGCTATTACTCAAAATGAGTAATATTTTTTAAAAAAGTATTTACAGGACTCGTAATGAGTAGTATATTTAAAACAACGACACGTTATGAGTATTGGGGGTGTGAGAAATAGCTTCTAAAGTAAATCAAAGAAATTGGTTAAAGCATATACGTTTATCAAAGGGCCTGACACAGAAAGAAGTTGCAAATAAAGCTAATATTGCTCGAACAACGTACGCGTCTATAGAACAAGGTGAAAGAAATGCACGAGTTCCGACAGCAAAAGCTATCGCTAATGTTCTGGATTTTAAATGGACTCTTTTTTTTGATGATTCAGTACGCGTTTTGAGTAGTGATCAAAAATCAAACACAGCATAGGAGGTACCAAGTATGTTTACCATGCAATACGACGATAACTTCATTGATCAAATTGCAGCAAAAATTGCTGAAAGGGCAACAGATATGTTAGTCAAGCGGCTGGGGGCGTTGAATGAGCTACCTCACATCTTAACCAGAGAAGAAGCGATGAAAGTACTCAGATGCGGTCAAACAAAAATGTCTGAACTCATGTCGCGACCTGATTTCCCGGTAAATGATGAGTTCGGCAAGAAAATTCCAACCCAGCTGCTATTTAAATGGATTGAAAGAAATACCCGTTGGGTGGAGGAAAATACCCAGTATTTCCGTAAGGGGGCAACCGCATGAATCAACTTGTTTTTATTGAAGGCGATCAAGTTGTAACCGATAGCCTGACTGTTGCTGAGGTATTCGGAAAGCGTCATGATCATGTTTTACGTGATATTAAAAACCTTGATTCTAGTAAAGAATTTAATCTCCACAATTTTGGGGAGGTTGAATATAAGGACAATAGGAATCGCACTTATAAAAAATATCTCATCAAGCGTGACGGTCTTACATTCTTAGTTTTTGGTTACACAGGTGCAAAGGCAGCGCTGTTTAAAGAAAAGTATATTTCGGAGTTTAACCGAATGGAAAATGAGCTTCAGAAACTAAAGCAGCCGTCTTATATGATTGATGATCCAGTCAGCCGAGCAAAGCGATGGATCACCGAACAGGAAGAACGGCAACAGCTTGAACAAACATTGAGGATTCAGGAGCCGTTGGTCAGTTTTGCTGAATCGTGTATGGCGTCTGAAAAATCCCTGCTTGTCAGAGAGGTTGCAAAACTTGCATCAAAACAAGGCATTGTTATTGGTGAGAGGCAGTTGTTTCAGAAATTACGAGATTGGAAGATGATCTTTTCCAACAAAAATGAACCTTATCAAGAATATGTGAACCGCGGTTACTTTGAAGTAGCACAGGGAGTTCGAGAAGTAAGCGGAAAGTCAAAAACGTGGCTCACAATGAAGATTACACCAAAGGGACAAGCCTACATCATTAACAAGTTGAAAAAGCAACAGGCGAGTTAGTGTTTCCATTACTTAAATTTTATCAGTAAAAAACTGAATATATCAGGAGGCAAACATATGGAGAACAACCCATACAATTTGCGAAATTTACCGCAGATTATGCGTGGTGTCCGAAAATCGGCGGGCCTTGCACAGTATCAAATCGGTAATTTAATTGGGGGAAAGGATCAACGATATGTTTCTGATGTGGAAAATGGCTTTAGCAAACTCACTCCTGAACTATGCATTAAGTGGTTTGAAGTATGTGAAGCCTATGAACATATTGATCTCGTGCATTATCTTTTCCGTCTGCACCCAACAGCGGCTGCACCCATTGATCCTGCATTAAATGAAAGTGCAAGTGCCGCGGTAATCAATATGGTCCATCAGTTGGAAGAGGCCTTGGAAGCAACAAAACATCTAGCCCGTTGGCTGGCAAGTGACAGGCCGGGTAGGAGGGCAGGTGAACTGCCAATGGGTGATATTAAACAGATTTTCGATCTTATCCCGGCAAACAAGACACTCATTTATTCACTAGCCCGCGGACACGGTTTAAAGATACAAGAACTAGCTGATAGGTGGACAAGAAAAGCACTAGTTGATCAAGTAGCAATGGCAAAACATGAGGAGAGGCAGGCAATTACGATATGAACAACAATCAATTTCTTAAATCAGATTTAGAAGCTGCTAAACGGAAAGTGGATTCAGCAGAAGAATTGGCGATTATGCTAAGTGAGGCCCTGCGTGATGGTGATTACGAGGAAGCCATTAGCTTAGCCGGAAGCATAAAAGTTTTGACGGAGGATATTAACCGGTTAGCAAACAAAGGCCGTTTGTACGATGTAGCTATGAAAATGCAGCAGCGAGGTATTAATTTAACTGTAATAAGCAGGTGCTCGCAATGAACATTGAAAATCCAATGGTTTTGAACAACTGGCACGATAAAACGTCAGAACCTGAAATAAAAAAGGATTTTTTTGGGGACATCATAATGCCAACAGATGATTATGTAATCGACAGCGGCGAGGTAATTTTGAGGGATAATCTTGAACGGTACTTAAAGGAGCAGCTTGGTTTTGAATTTCAAACATCGCAATAAAAAAGCCCACTCGGCAAAGTGGACTTCGTAAGGCGTTTTGATTATTGATTGGAACCTAATTATATCAAAACGCCTCATAGAAAACAATGGAGGTTTTATAAATGGCAAAATCAATTACAGTGTCATTCAGCGACCGGGCGGACGACCAGGAACGTTTAAGTCAGGTTGGCGGTTCAATTACATTTGATAAGTATGGCCGTCCTGTTTTCAGTTTTCCGTCAATGGACGCATACCGAGAATGGCAGAGGCGCGGCACAAAAGCTTATTTGAGAGAGGTGGCAGCAAAATGAATGGATTGTCTCAGGTAGATTACTCAGATTATATGCCCGCACCTCAACAGGCAACCAACGTGACTACCGAAGCTATGGTCAGTCGTCAAGCTCAAGAGGTACAGGCTGCTATGGTCATTGCTAAGAAATTCCCGCGGGATGTATACGCGGCGTTCGATCGGATTAAGAAAGCATGTGAACGGAGGCTTTTGGCCGAGAACGCGGTGTATGAATATCCGCGAGGCGGCTCAAAAGTATCTGGTCCTTCTATACGTCTTGCTGAAGCGTTGGCGCAGAACTGGGGAAATATTGATTACGGGATTATGGAACTGGAACAGAAGGCAGGAGAATCGTCTGTCATGGCTTATGCCTGGGACCTCGAAACGAATACCCGTCAAACCAAGATTTTCACGGTTAAGCATGAACGGAAAGCGCGCGGTGCTATTACAAAGCTTGATGATCCAAGGGATATTTATGAAATGGTTGCCAATCAAGGCGCGCGGCGGTTGCGTGCCTGCATACTTGGAGTAATTCCAGGCGATATCGTAGATGCTGCGGTTGATATGTGTCAGCAAACATTAATCAGCGGCCATAAAGAACCTTTGGAGGATCGTCTCAGAAACGCTTTATCTCTTTTCAAAAAAGAGTTTGGCGTTACAAAAGAAATGATCCAGGAATACATCGGCAATTCGATCGATGCTTTCACTGAACAAGATTTCTTGAAAATTGGACGCATTTACACGTCCCTTCGTGATGGGATGGCAAAGAAAGAGGATTACTTCAATATCAAGGCCACAGGCGCGACTAAGTCAAAGGCTGAAGAAGAATTTAAAAAGCAAAAAGAGCAAGTTGGGAAGGCAGATGAAAAAAAGAAAAAGGCTGGTGATCCTGCTGATGAGGACGATTCCGGCGCTAAACAAGGAGAATTACTATTCTAACGAGATTGATAGATATTACATGTCAAATTCTCAATATAAGAGCTTTCTGCAATGCGAGGCGGCAACAATGGCCAAGATTAACGGTGAATGGGTGCCGCCGGGTTCAGAGGCTCTCCTCTTCGGTCAATATGTTCATGCCTGGCTTGAAGGGAAACAGGTATTTGATGAATTCAAGAGAAACACGCCATCACTTTTTACACAAAAAGGCCAGCTGTACAAGCAATATCAGTTAGCTGATCTGATGATTGAGGCGATTCAACAGGACGAACTCTGTATGTTCGTTCTGCAAGGAGCAAAGGAAGTTATCGTAACGGCTGAACTTTTCGGTGTTCCGTGGAAAGGCAAGCTGGACGTATACAACCCGGCCGGCAGCCGTTTTGCAGATCTGAAAACAACCCGTTCACTTCGAGAAAAGGTGTGGAATCCGGAAATAGGCTATTGCTCGTTTGTCGAAGCATACGGATACATCGGACAGATGGCGCTCTACGCAGAAATGGAAAAGCGTATGACTGGGCGTAACGAGTGGCTTGAACCTCTTATCGTGGGGGTGTCTAAAGAGGATCCGCCGGATAAAGCAGTCATCAATATCGATAAGGGTCGAATGGAAGTAGAGCTTGAAGAGATTGAGCAGCGCATGGGTCGTATCCTGCAAGTGAAACATGGCGGCGAAAAGCCGGAGCGGTGTGAGAGATGCAAATATTGCCGTGCAACAAATCAGTTAAACAGTATTATTCATTTCTCGGAGCTGATCAGCTGATGGAAAAGGATTTAATTAAGGTTCCGATTCCGCATTGTTATTACTGGCTGGTTAAGACAGTAAGGCGTGAAATGAGGAAGGGCTTATATACACGGTATGTAACGGACTATCTGAAGACAAATGAACCGTCTTTAGAATTAACAGATATTGATTTTAAGGCTCTAACAGCAGTGTGTAAAAGGAAGTAGGTGAGCGATATGGATACGCAAGGATTAGGCTATGTCATTTTACCCCGCCTGCCATTTAAAGATTCACGGGATGAGACAATATACGATCATTTATTCAAACGGGCAGAGTATAGAGCGGATCAGGATTTAGAGCCCGGTCAGACAATCATTAAGCTTGTGGAATTAGCAAAGCGTTTTAATTGGTCATCCGATCAGATCAAATACTCGTTAGACAGAATGGTCAAGCAGGAGTATTTAAAACTGGACAGGCTGCCGCAAAAACGCGGCTTTATTGTTACAGTTTTGAATTACGCGGATTACATACAGCTTGGCAATTACAACAAGAAGAAGGATCTTGTCCAAGCGTCGGAAGAAAGAAAGGAAGTTGATGAAAAAGTGAAAAATGTCTTTGAATTATTCGAGAACAAAGTCGCCCGTACTATCGGACCAATTGAAGCTCAGCGAATTGGCTATATGGTTGAAGATTACGGCGAGGAGAAGGTCATGGAGGCTATGAAACAGGCTTTCAGGAACAAGGGCAACAAGGTTGGTTTAAATTACATTGAAGCAGTTCTATCAAATCCGTTTACGCAGAAGAGAAAGGAGAAAAAACAGCATGATAGCTCACAAAACACAAAGTACGGACATGGCAATGGCGGGCATTCTCAAAAAACTACGGGACAGGTCAGCCCAATTTTCAGCGGAACAGGCCGCCTCAGAAGAAAAGGTTGAATATGATTGTCCTGACTGCAAGGACAAAGGAATCATTGTTTATCGGATTCACCAAGATACTGAACGACAGCTGAGAAAAGAACAAAAAACAATGGAGAGTCTTAACGCTGATCAAATGGTGAGGGAAGAGGATTACCTAGCAGGAAAAGTGTGCTTGCCGGATAAGGCCCGGGAATGGAAAACCACATTTTCAAAGCAATGCGAGTGTGTAAAACGAAAAAAGATCGCGCGGCTTATGAAGGCCAGCGGCATTACGGAGGAATTTGAAATGCTCTTATTCGGTAATTTTATTACAGACGGCAAGCCTGCCATGATTAAAGACGCATATGAGTGCGCTATGGAATACTTTAAGGATTTTCAAAAAGTTAAAGGAGAACGTTCGAACAGCATCGCCCTCCTTGGGCAGCCTGGCAGCGGAAAAACGCACCTATTAACGGCAATCATGAACAACCTTATTAAGAAAAAATCTGTTTACTGCATGTATTTCCCTTACGTTGAAGGGATGGGGAATTTAAGAGATAACTTTGATCAACTAGAGTCCAAGCTTGATGCAATGAGAAAAGCGGACGTTCTATTCATCGACGATTTATTTAAACCAGTAAAGGGAGAACCGCGGGCCACAGATTGGCAGGTTGAGCAGATCCAGTCGGTCGTTAATTATCGCTACCTGAATCACAAACCCCTGCTGGTTTCATCAGAATTAGATACAGCAGCATTATTAGATATAGACGAAGCGCTCGGATCTCGGATACATCAGATGTGCCGTAATTATACGGTAACCATCAAGGGAGACCGAATGCAATTAAATCATAGGTTAGGAGAATGGGAATGAGCTTAAAAACGAACGTTCAAGGATCCGGAGGGATTTATATGTTCGGCCCCGCTGAACAGACAGGCGGACAGGATCTCACACCGGCGATTAGGGTCCTGGAGGAGAAAATAAGGCAAATGGAGCTGGTGAGAAGTGCTTAAAGCAGTTGCTGCGCTGCCAGTCATATTACTGACTGCACCTTACAAGGAAAAGCAGATCGAGCATTGGGAACAGATTGACGGGAGGTAAAAGGCTGTTGAGTTCTATTCAGTTTATTGTTTACGGAGAGCCGATCGCACAAGGACGGCCGCGAGGATCCATTCAAAACGGAAAGGTTAGAATGTACGATCCTGTAAAGTCAAAAAATTTTAAGCAGTATGTGGCACTGGTTGCGTCTCAGCATCGACCGAAGCAGGTTATTACTGGTCCTGTCGCAATGGAAGTCAGAGTTTTCAGACCGATGCCGAAAACTGTATCCGGATCCAAGAGAAAAAAGGAGAACGCTGAAAAAGGCCTTTTACGCCCTGTAACAAAGCCGGACGTCGATAACTATGTAAAAGGTGTCAAAGACGCTTTAAACCATTTGATATACAAGGATGATAGTCAGGTAGTCGATTTGAAAGTCAGCAAGTTTTACAGCGAAGAGCCGCGGGTGGAAGTCATTATAACGGAGATTGTGTCATGACACGCCGCTTTTTCTATGGACCCTAAATCAAATTATCAGGAGGTCAACAACATGCAAGAAAACAACAATAATCCTTACGTGCCAGGACCGGTGAAGGAATGGAAGATGACGCCGGAAGAACTAGCAGCATATGTCGAAAAACATCCAATCATATACCGAGAGGAACTAAAGCCGTCCCCAGCATTCACAATGAGCGGCTGGGAGAACCCCTACTAAGGGCATAAAAAAACACCGAAGCTTATGCCTCAGTGCTTATGAATCGAATTGGTACTTCTATCATAGCACAGGAGGAGTCTAGGTGTACAACCCTAAAGAAATTAAAAATCACGAAGGAAGTATTCAGCAAAGTATGGAGCCTGGGAAAATTCGTATCATCGTTTTAGATGGTACTGAAGGAACAGCGCATGTATTGGATGTCCCAGAGCACGGAAAGACCATCATCCAAACATCAAAAGGAAGCTTTGCGCGAGTCGATCACGAAATAGGATTCAAGGTGAAATAAAACGAATGTAATTATTCAGCAAAGGGGTTTTTGAATTGATGCCATTACAAGTCAAATTACAACGTGTCGTCAAAGCAACGAAAGATGAAGCGATGACCGTCGAACAGGCAGCAGAATATTTGAAAGTTCCCAAACAATATATACCGGTCCTTGTAGCGCGTTCAGATGATTTAAAGATGATTGGTGATGAAACAATTATTGCAAAACGGGATAAAACTAATATTTGGCTGGTCGGGGCATGCGTGGGGCTTTTCTTCTTCGCTGTCTCTGTCCTGCCGGGAATGTTGGGGTGACGGGATGAAAAGTATTGAATTGTTCGCCGACATTGGGGGAATCGCTCTTGCGGCTGAATGGGCCAGCGTTGAGACGGTAGCATTCTGTGAGCGTGAACCTTGTCAAAAGGTATTAAACAAAAATTTCCCGGACGTTCCCATCTTCAGTGATGTATGTACCTTGAATAGACAGTTTTTAGAGGAAGAAAGACGAGCGAAAAAGCAGTATGTCAGGTTGGAGAATACAGTCTCAAGTCTAGAGGGGAAGCGAGTCGGTGGACAGCTGAACTCGACGTGGGTCGAGTGGCTTGTGGGATTCCCGACCGGGTGGACAGAATTAAAGGATTAGGCAACGCGATTGTGCTGTAGTAGATTTATCCGATATTTAGATTTTTAAGAGATTTCACAGTTGAAAGACATAATTTCACTTTTTTATGGTTTAATATGAATATAAATTATAAAAGGTGGGTTACTTTTTGGCTGTATCATTAGAAAACTTAGACGACTTAGAATTGACTTTGCTCTATAGTGAGTTACTCAAGGAGTTGAAGCATCGAGGTATAATACGTACGAATAATGTGGTTGGAGAGCTTGGGGAATACTTAGCCATTAATTTTTACAATAAAACTAAAGGGCTACCTAACCTTCAGGCTGCTCCGACAGGCACTCAAAATATCGATGCTTTAAGCATAAAAGGAGATCGATATAGTATTAAAACAACAACCGGAAATGTTACGGGAGTTTTTTATGGTTTGAACGATCCCGAATTAACGGATGCTGATGTTCAAAAATTCGAATATGTAATAATTGTCTTGTTTGATAAAGAGTATGCTTTAAAAGGAATATACGAATTAAGTTGGGATAGTTTTATACAGCATAAGCGTTGGCACAAGAGAATGAGAGCTTGGAATCTATCTATAACTAAATCATTGCTTTCTGATTCAAAAAAAATTTTTTGAAAAAAGATTAGAGCTTAACATAGGATGTGATTGTTAATTGGTTAAAGCAGTAATAAAAAAACTCTTTATGAATAGATTCGTAAACTTTTCCCTTGCTTTTATATTCTCCATGTTACTAACTGTATCAGTAGCATCGTTTTTTGAATCGATAAATAAACCGACGTGGTCATCTAACACTATTGTTATAGGAGTTCACGGATTAATGTATTACTACCTTATATTTGGTCTAATAACCCCTTTAGAACAGATTAAACCACCTAAAAATTTATTTCAATGGTTAGAGAACCCAATAATATATGAACCGAATACATTCTTTAAGAACCTAGAAGAAATAAAAATTGATAAGCAGAACCTCCATAATAACCTTAATAATTTTCGTTTACAGTTATTGATTTATACAAGTCATGATATTACAAAGCTAAGAATGCTTAAAGCTCTTGTTCGTACTAAAATCACTGAGGGTAGCCTAGACACGATAAACCGTACAATAATTACATTACTAGCAGGTCCGTTGTTTCTATACGTTATTAGAAACAATGCCTTTATGGAAAGCATTAAAATTCCATTAAAAGATGCAAACCCGTTATTAATGAATGTTATGAATATTTCTTTAATTTTGATGCTTTTTCTGTCTATTATTATTAATATCGTTTTCCTTTTTTCGGGAAATAAAAAACGTTTAAAGTTTATAGAAGAAATGGCTGATGCCTGTATAGAGGATATTAAAACGAAATAAGTCCAAGACGGAAAGCCTGCGGACACTGATCATTGCACAGAATTACTGTGCTCTGATTGGTGTCCGTTTTTTATTTGTCCAAGGGAACGACATGAAACAGGAATGAAAAAGCCTAATAAAAAACGCATAGGAGTTGTTCTGGACGACTTTTAGCGACGATGAAGGCCCAAAAAAGCAAATATTCGGACGAGGCAAGAACGGACCATTTAAAACAGAAAGAATAAGGGGAGTTTTAGGATGAAATACGGATTCGCTTATAAGCACGGAAAGCTTGTAAATATCTTTTGCGGCAGAGAAGAGCTCTATAACGAGTTGAAAACCTTCTTGGTCAAAACCTTCAACTTAAGAGTTTCGGAGGTATCTAGACGCCAGTATATTGCTGAACAAAAAAATAATAATTGGAACGATACATATTCATTTTGAGGCAAAGGAATGATGAAAAGTGCAAGATTTAATCATTGAATATAAAAGATCGTTAAAAGAAGCAAGAAAGATATACCGGTCATTAACGGAAACACCGGAAGTTGAAATGACGGCTGAACAAAAGAACGATAAGAAGATAATCAGTAGCATAATCAGCGATATTGAATTCACTCTTGAATGGCTGCAGAACGGAAGACAGCCGGGCGCCCGCCGAGGTGCTGACAGAAGAGACGTATATCAAAGGACGATTCTTGCTGATCCGCACTTAATTGATGCGCTGCCGGAAGAATATGCAATCGTTCAAGAAGCTGAGGGAGAGGTAAGTGATTGGGATAAGGAAAGAATCTCTGACGCCCTTTCCGTGCTCACAGAAAGAGAAAAAGACATATTCATGATGCATGCTGTGCAAAACATGTCATTTGAAGAGATAGCGCAGTTATTGGGGATTAAAAAAGGAACTGTGCAGAAGAACATTGAACGTTCCCGTCTGAAAATGAAAAATAGAGCAGATCACAGCCTATTCTGTTTAGCGTGAATAGGCTCTTTTTTATTGGAGAAATAAAGAAAAAAGCCCATCAAATAACTTGACGTAAGTAAAGTATTAGGGTATAATTAAAGTATAGAAAGGAGGGAAAGAAAGTGGCTGAAATCGCATTGGTACTGGGGATTATCCTCACAACTCTCACAGTTGTTGAAAAAGTCCTCATCATCAGGGAAAAGCTTAAAACAAAAAAGCCCAAAATCAAAAAACGCCGTCGACCAAGAAAGCGCAGATGATTTTGAGCCGAGGGAGAAGGTAGCGCTTCTCCCTTGCTCCTAGTATAACAAAAATAAAAAATAAAGACATTATTTGAAAGCCAGCCACTTTCAAAAAAAAATGAAAAGTGTACAGTCTACTACCGATATTGTTGTTCTTCTTGCCCTGGCGTATATGTTGTTCTTCCGTCAGGATGTGGCAGCGGGACCGTTAAAAACGGCTCTCGATATAAGTCTAATCATTTTGTTTGTTGTTTCAATCATTGAAAAAGCATTTTCCCTTTACTTGAAATATCGCGAGAAAAAAGGATGATTCAAAAATGTACAAGCCTAAAGAGCGTGATGCAATCAAGAAATTCTTGAATGAAGAGATACTCAATACAAGTGAAGCGCTTGAGATATTGGGGTTCACCCGTCAGTATCTGAACCAGTTAGTAAAGACCGGCGAATTGGAGCCAATGAAAGAAATGCCTCGGGACAGGCTTTTTCTGAAAGAGGATATTTTGGATTTTCAAAAGAATAGACGGAAATGAGCATCCGAAAAATAGGGTGCTTTTTTTATGTAATGATAAATATTTATTGGAAAAAAATCAATATTTTTCATATATAAATATTGACGGTGGTAAATATAAGTGTTATAATTAAAGTATCGAAAGGAGGTGTTAACGAGCATGGAAATCGTTGAATTCATCCTTAGGGATACAGCTTGGTTAGTCGGAATTCTCGTTGGGATTACGACACTGATCAAGAACATCAAGGACCTAAAGGGTGATAAAAACAAAAAACGACGTTCTCCCGCCAAGAAGAAACGTCGCAAATAACCCATGAGGGGAATTACTTCCCCTCCTTGTATTATAACATCTTAATGGTGCTTAAACAAAACCATTAAAATTCCATGCTCGGAGATAATGAAAAAAATATTAGACTCAACAACACTGTTATTTTTCGTCTTGTTTTGCTTACAATTCGCTCGTATGGACTATAACAACCTGACTGTACTGGACATAATATCAATTGTGCTGGCAGTTATATGGCTCACGCTGACGATTATAAACGTAGTTATGAAATGGAGGAATTCAAAGAATGGATAAGTTTGTATTTAGTGATGTCGAAGAATTGAGAGAGTTCCTTGATAAAGAAGTCATAACCACCTCGGAAGCGATTGAAATCATCGGTTGCAGTCGTCAAAATCTTAAACAGCTAGTTGATCATGGAACGCTGAAGCCAATCAAATCAACAAATAGAGATCGTCTCTTTCTAAGAAAAGATATTGCGGCTTATAAAAAGAAACGTTAATCTGTCCCTCTAATAAAATGATGCTTTTTCGTCTTACGATTGCCACTTATTTATAAAGGACTTTCGTTCGACAAATTCTGCATATGGTTACTATTTCCTTATAAATTACCGATAATGTTTATAAGGAGGAGATAATGATGAGTAAGAGAGTCAAATTCGATTATTTTAAAGTTTATGCAAGATCCTATGATCAGATTAGAGATGTGATGGAAGAACGTTTATGTAATTTAGATGAGGTAATCAGAGGTGCTCAAGATATTCATGTTGCTGATCGGGTTTTTTCAGCAGGAAATGATAGAGCGAGACTACAAGATATTCAAGAGAATAACGGCAAATGGGAAATGCATTTTATTCGAATACGCAAGGATAATTTCCCTCTAAAAGCTCATGATAACGGAGATGTTAGTTTTTTTGATGATATGGATGAAGCAGAGGGGTTTGGTGAAGAAGTATCCGCCCTTTTTGACCCAGAGAATTGTGTCATAATGGTTAGAAGAAACATGTTTAGTTTACCACCTAGTTCAATAGCTAGTTTCTTTACATCATTAATTGATGAGATAGGCTTCACTGTGTTATTTAAGCCGCTTGTTCATCCAAGTTCAATGCAACTCTTAAAACACGATCACTTAATAAGAAGTGCGGAAATATCTATTGCTGATGTCAAAAACACCTCTACAGAAACAAAAAGATCTTTGGGCCAAATTCTATCTCGGACCGAATCAATTAAAGAGCCAGTAAATATTCAATTTAAAATTGGATTAGCGCAAAAAGGGTCAAAGAAACATAGTAGAGTTCCGATTTACGAAGAGTTAAGAGCTATTGCCAATGACCCCAATGCAAATAAAGTTGAAGTGAAATTAAAAGAAAATGAAAATAAGAATGTAGAAACAATAGATTTGATTGAACATAGACTCTATGATATTCACAGTTTTTCTAAACTAGATATAAATCGTGAATCCAGGAATATTCTGCATGAAACTGTGATTAATAAAATGCGATTACTATATGAAAGAAGAGTTGACGAAATAAACAATATATACGAGTAAAAAACTTTTGAGGTGACTGTTAATGAGGAGATTTGAACTTACATATCCTTATATATTCGCTTTTATTTTTGGGGTAATTGTATTTTTAAAGGATTGGTCAATAAGTGAAGTGAAAAATTTCGATGCAATTTTAAACTCGTCAGTCACAGTTAGCTCGATAGTTATAGCATTTTTAGGTACAATGATATCAATCCTTATAAGTCTAACGAATGCAGAAATCATGCAAAGAATATTTGAACATAAAGGTGATTCTGACCTTACTTCTTATGTGAAAACTTCAATAATTTTTGGTTTAGTATTAGCCGTGTATTCAATGTTTTTATATGTAATGATTGATTCAACCGGACTCTTTTCAAAATTATTACTCGTATTGTTTGTCATGCTCCTTACGATTTTTATTTTGTCATCGTATAGAGTCATACAGGTGGTTTCGAAAATATTATCAGCTGTGCTTGAGGAAAGTAAACGAAACACAAAAACTCAACCCGCAAAAATTTATGTGCCTAAAATAAAGAGTTCACAAGAAGATAATAAAGTAGATTGAAAAGCTTCCTTTTTAGGGAGCTTTTTTCATTATTTAAGGGGGAAAAAATATGAGATTACTACTGATTAAGGTGAATGACAGGCTAGGGAGTAAGCATGCCATAGAGAGGGACGTGCTAAATGGTATTTGTAAGGGATACTTTGTGTATGACGATAGCTTGACTGTCTCGGTTGTTGAAATAGAAGACGTTGCAATATCAGATCAAATGTTTCAAGATCGTTATGCCTCTTCTAAGCTTGATGTGAGTAAGAATTCGGTATTTAAGCCTAGTCTTAATAAAGGTATGGACTACGTTAATCACCAAACAATTGAAGGAACAGAGGAATAGAACAATGCCGCCCAAGCCCCTAAAGGAATGTGCCGCCCGTGGTTGCCGTGCCCTTACTCGGGATAGGTACTGTGATGCACACAAGACACAACAACAAGAAGAAACAAAACATTACAATAAACATTCAAGAAACAAAACAATAACAAGTTTTTATAAATCAACTGAATGGAAACGAACAAGACAACTTGCTTTGATACGAGACAATTATCTCTGTCAGCATTGTTTGAAAGCGCATTGCTTCACTCCGGCTGACATGGTGCATCATATAGTGGAAGTAAAGCAAGATTGGTCGAAACGATTGGATATAAAGAACCTTGAAAGCTTGTGTAATGCCTGTCATAACAAAACTCACGGCAGTAAGGGCAAGTGACCCTCCCCCCCCTAACAAATCTCTGGAAGGGAAACAATCGAAGAACGGCGATCCCCCTTCTGTAAACAAACACCGCTTTTCAAAGTTCCGAAAACAGCAAAAAGCCCCCTCGGCGAATTTGCCGAGAAGGCTTGATACGACTGGTTTTATGATTGATTCCATCGTATCACGATTGATGAAAAAAACAAGCAAAAAAAAGTACTTTTTTGAAAAGAAATGAGGTGAAAACATGCCGAGACCTGCTAAATCTGCAACACTTCAACTAATCCAAGGTAATCCCAATAAAAAGAATACGGATGAGCTGGCTGCCCGTGCTGAGCACGAAAAAAAGATAAAAATGCGCTCCGACAATATTAAAGCGCCACCTTGGTTAAATAAAATTGCGAAAAAAGAATTTAAAAGGGTTGCTGCTTTGTTATCTGAGGTGGAAATTATTACTGAAGCAGATATCAGCATGTTGGCCGCCTATTGTAATGCATACTCTCAGTATATTTCCATTTCAGAAATCATTGAAAAAGATGGGATCATGGTGCATACCGAGGGACAGGATGAGGATGGAAATCCTATTCAGTTGATTGGTGAAGAGCATCCGTTATTGAAGCGGCAAAAGAATTACTATGATCAAATGAAATCAGCTGCGAATGATTTCGGCCTTACGCCATCTGCACGGGCAAAACTCGCTATTACCCGCACACAGGAGGAACGAGAAAAGACGGCTGCGGAAAAGGAGTTTGGTAATGTATGAAGACAATAAAACAATTTCTTATTGATTACTCACGCGACGTTATATCGGGTGAGATTGTCGCATGTGAAAAACACGTATGGGCTTGTCAGCGCTTTTTGAATGATATCAGCCGGGAAGGTACCAGAGAGTTTCCGTACGTCTTTGATGATGAGAAAGCGCGTCGATTTCTTTACTGGATGACACAATTCAAGCATACGAAAGGGCCGTTGCAAGGTGAAAATATTGTGCCGGAGCCTATTCAAATATTTATTTTCGGCAATGTGTACGGTTGGGTGCATAAGGATAACGGCTATCGACGATTTAAAAAAGTGTATTGGCAGGTTGGCCGTAAAAACACAAAAACACAAAGCCTGGCATGTGTTGGATCCTATGAGGCAATGGCTAACGACGAATACATGTCCGAGGTTTACATAGGTGCAACAAAAACGGAACAGGCGAAAATCTGTTGGAACGAAATTAAAGCACAGATTATGCAAAGTGACCTTTTGAATAAGCCGGAGAAGAAATACCGAATTGCTTACGGTAAGATTGAACATCCCAAAACACAGTCAAAAATAGAGGCGCTTTCGAAAGATGCAGGTAAAACGGGGGACGGGTTCAACCCGCAATGCGGCATCATCGATGAATATCACGCCCATAAAACTTCAGAGATTTACGATGTACTCGCTTCTGGTATGGCTGCTCGTGCTCAACCGTTAATGATGATTATTACGACAGCAGGGTTTGAGCTAAATAATCCCGCCTATCGTGTGGAATACGATTACGTTTCACGTATACTGGATCCCAATAAAGTTGAGCAAAATGAAAAGTATTTTGTGATGATTAATGAATTAGATAAAGACGATGACATTAAAGATGAGCGCAATTGGATAAAAGCAAACCCTATTGTGGCAGCTAACGAACACGGGCTGAATTATTTGCGTGGAGAATTGGAAGTAGCGCTTGCTGTGCCGGAGAAGATGAGAAATTTCATGACAAAGAATATGAACATTTGGGTTAATATGCGCGAGAATGGTTATATGGATATGCAAGCTTGGGCGGATTGCGGTTCGGATGAATTTCCTGAGCTGAAGAACCGAGAATGTTATGTCGGCATTGACTTGTCAAAAACGATTGATTTAACCGCCGCATCTTTCATCTTCCCGTTAGATGACGGCAGCTTTGCTGTCGATAGTCATGGATTTATGCCGGAGGATACATTCCATGAGCGGATGAACACGGATAAGGTCCCTTATGATGTATGGGAGAAAAAGAACTGGTTAACAACAACAGATGGTGCTGTCGTCGATTACGATTATATCAGAGCGTATATTAAGAAAATGGAGAAGGAACATGGCTGGCGCATCAAGGAAATTGGATACGATCCATATAACGCTACTCAGTTCGCTCAGCAAATGGAGGCAGACGGATATGTAATGGTTGAAATCCGCCAAGGGGTGGCAACTCTCTCAGAGCCGACCAAAGACTTCAGAGCAAAGGTCAAGTCCAAAAAAATCATACACCCGAAAAATGAACTTCTAACTTGGGCAATGGGGAACGCTGTAACAAAAGTTGATGCTCAAGAGAACATCATGCTGGATAAATCAAAATCAACCCAACGGATTGACCCGGCCGCCGCGCTTGTGAATGCGTATGTACGGGCTTCTCAAATCAATAATGAGGTTGATTTAAACGCATATATCAAGTCAGCTTCATTTTCTTTCTAAAGGTGGTGTAGAAGTGAAGAAAATACTGACAGCCATGATGCTTTTTTTAAATGATTTTCTTTTTATCATAGGTGCTGCTTTTATATTGGCAGCTGCATATCGTTTGCACACAGACATCGGTCTTGTTTTGACAGGTGTCTTTTTTATATTTTATGCACTGCTGCTCAGTAAGAAAAGGAGGTGATTAATTGTTTTTGGAAGGGCTGTTTTCTAAGAGATCAAATGATGAAGAGCCTTGGGGCCTCGCAAATCCTCCTGATTGGATTATAGATATGTTCGGCGGCTCAAAAACAGCTAGCGGTGAACGTGTCAGTGAATCAACGGCACTCATCCATCCAGATGTTTTTTCGTGCGTTAATGTTCTGTCTGATGACATTGCAAAGCTTGCCGTCCATACATTCAAAAAAAAGCAAGGAAATATTATAAGCAGTATGGATCATCCTGTTGCCCAATTGCTTTATCTAAAGCCGAATCAATACATGACGGCTTTTACTTGGAAAAAGCTCATGATGACTCATGCTTGTACGTGGGGGAATGCCTATTCTTATATAAAAACAGATCGGAATGGCTTTATTACAGCTCTATTGCCATTAAACCCAGCCAATACGCAAGCCTATGTAAACCCAAAGACAGGTATGCTGTGGTATGAAACGGTCATTAATTCAAAAAGTGTTGAATTGTATGCAGATGAGATCCTGCATTTCAAGGGTATGACAGAAGACGGGATCAACGGTAAGAGTCCTATCGGAGTTATAAGGGAGCATATTGGCGCGCAATCGGCTGCCACAAAATTTAATGCGAAATTATATAAAAATGATGCGACACCACGGGGAATCTTAAAAGTTCCGACTTTAATAGACGAAGATGCAAAACAGCGGGCGAGAGATGAATGGGAAAAGGTAAATGCGGGGCGGAACATTGCGATTATAGATGCCGGTCTTTCTTATGAATCAATATCTATGCCGTTGCAAGAAGCTCAGTTTGTGGAGTCTATGAAATTTAATAAGGCACAAATCGCATCTATTTTTAAAGTTCCATTGCATAAAATCAATGAGCTGGACCGGGCAACATTCAATAATATTGAACACCAATCGATTGAATACGTAAAAAATACGCTGCAGCCGTGGCTGGTTTCTTTTGAACAGGAAATTATAACGAAACTCTTTACTGATGAAGAGATTAAAGACGGATTCTATATCAAATTCAATGTAAACAGCGAGCTGCGCGGTGATGCGAAATCTAGGGCGGAGTATTATGAAATTATGGAACGGATCAGTGCATTAAATATAAATGAAATTCGTGCTTTTGAAGAGAAAAACGCAATTGAACACGGTGATAGGCACCTTGTATCGCTTAACTATACATTCCTTGATTCATTGGAGGAGTATCAAATGAACAAATCAGGTTCCGTTAAGGGAGGTGAGGACATACATGAGCAAGGAAGTTCGCCACCTAACAACGAAGATTGAGTTGCGTTCTGCTGGTGAGGGAGAAGAGAAAAGAGATTTTATTGAGGGTTACGCCTTAAAATTTGAAAAATGGTCTGAGCGTTTAGGTGGATGGTTTAAAGAAATCATCAGCCGGGATGCATTAGCTTCCACGGACCTTTCAAACGTAGTAGCGCTTTTTAATCACCGCCAGGATTATCCGTTAGCGAGAAACACCGTTTCTGGCGATGCTGGGCGGCTTGAATTAGAGACAGATGCTATTGGTCTAAAATTCCGTTTTACCCCCACAGATACGACGTATGCTAAAGATTTAATGGAGAATATTAGAAGCGGAGTCATTAATCAGTGTTCCTTCGCCTTTTCACTGAATTATAACAAGAATGAGCCGGATGAATGGCGTCATAATGATGAAGAAGATGTATATGAACGTCGAATCAATAACATCGAGCGTATTTTTGACATATCACTTGTAACAACACCTGCTTATAACGATACGGAGGCTGTGATCGGTGAACGCAGTTTAGAAAAAGTCGAACAGATTAAAGAAATGCGCGATGCGCCAATAGAAAAACTAAAAATCGAATTGGAACTTTTAGACCTAACGTTATAGGTCTATTTTTTATGTTCAAATCTAAGGAGGATACCCGAATGCCAGTAGCAATGACAAAAAAGGAACGTGAATTAAGACAAAAATTCACACAAAAGAAACAAGAGGCTTCAAATCTTTTGGAGGATGGAAAGCCTGAAGAAGCTCGCAGCATGCTGGAAGAAGCAAAAGAGCTGCAGAGTCAAATTGAATTAATGACAGAGGGCCGCAGTTTAGAACTTCCGGAGATTGGCGAGGAACGAAACTTTTCTGCAGAAATCAAAAGTGAACCGAAGAAAGAGACGGAAGATCGTAATATCTTAACAGCGACGAAAGAATACCGGGAAGCGTGGTTGAAGGTGCTAACCGGCCGCAGCCATGATCTTGAAACAGAAGAACGAAACATGATGGAACGCGTTTTGAAAGAAAACCGTTCATTATCTGCAGGCAGTGATAAAGACGGCGGCTATACAGTGCCGGATGATATTTCAAAAGAAATTTTGAAATCTATCCAGGAACTAAACTCTGTTCGTAATCTGATCCGTGTTGTTCCGAAAACTGCGCCATCCGGAAATTATACGGTTCGTAAAGGCGTTGCCGGAAAACTTTATAACACAGCGGAGAAAGAACAGATTAAAGAACTAAAGAATATGGAATTTGATCAAATTTGGTATAACGTCAAGAAATTCGCCGGAATCATGCCTGTTTCCAGTGAGTTGTTAAATGATTCATTTGTAAATTTTGTTCAAGAGATCGTGGACTGGCTGTCTGAATCAGCCGTTGTAACAGAGAATGATGAAATCTTTTATGGAGACGGCGGAGAGAAAAACGTTGAAGGTATCATTAGCAGCGGCAAATTCAAGTCTATTAAAGCACCGTCACTCATTACGATTAAGTTTTTAAGAAAAGTGAAAAACCAAATTAAGCGCGGTTATCGACGTAACGCTGTTTGGGTGATGAATACTGAAGCGTTTGAAACCCTAGCAAATATCGAAGACAAAAACGGCCGCGGCATTTTAGCGGAGGATCCAAGAAATGAGGATAATTTCTTGCTATTTGGGCGTCCGGTTGAAATCTATGATGAAGTCCTGACGGATGATAAAACACAGAAAACACACATTCTTTTCGGCGACTTTAAACGCGGCTATTTCATGTTTGATCGTCAAAAATTTGAAATCAAATCTACAGATGTTGGCGGAGATGCCTTTCTTACAGATCAGACATATTTCCGCGGTATTGAGCGGTTCGACGGAAAAGTAGTGGATCCAGAAGCTGCAATCATTGTAACTGATCTTGTTGTTGGTGAGGATGCAAAAGTGGAAACACCTGAACAATCTGCTGATCTTGGAAACTAATACTGAAAGGATTGATTAAAAGATGGCAAAACTAAACAACATTCTAAACGAAAGTAACGGTGTGCTAACGTCAGCAAGAGACAACGGGGAAGGAGCGCCTATTACGGATATTTCTGTTGCTGACAATAGCGAAGAAAACCCACTCTTTGTAAAGGGGCTTAAAGGGGATCCGGGTGAACAAGGACCGCAGGGGGAACCTGGTCCTGCTGGTCCGAAAGGTGAAACAGGCGAGCAAGGTCCTAAAGGCGAAAAAGGTGATCCAGCAGTTATTGATGAGGGCAGCATTGTACATGAAATGCTTGCTGACAAATCAGTTCGCAGCAATAACATTGGAACAGGCAGCGTCATGATGGATCATTTGAACAGTGAAGTGAAGGCTGCACTTGATGGTATGCAAAAACAAATTGATGAACTGAAATCCGCCACTCCTGTAGAATGAAAGGCAGATGATGCCAGATGACAGAAGCTGAAAAAATAGAATTAGAAAAAGCGAAAAAATTCCTCCGGGTTGATGGTGACCTGGAGGACGATTTAATTCTCACGTTCATTGCCTCCGCAAAAGAATACATCACTTCGGCAACGGGCCTTGCTTTTCCCAATCAATCAGCCCGGGCCGCTATGTGCGTAAATGCTTTTGTGGCACATTGGTATGAGAACAGGGAAATAGCTGGTACAACATCTAATTTAGACGGTGTGCTGACCTCGTTAATCAATCAGCTGAAATATACATTGCCGGGGAGGGCGTCAGATGCTGAATGATATGCGTTACCGCATTCAATTTCAAAAAAAGAAGCCCGGCGGCCGTCTGCCTGTGGAGGGAAATGATAGCTGGGAAACAGTTATTGAATGCTGGGCAAAGGCGGAGGGCTTAAAGGGCCGGGAATATTATGCTGCAGCGGCCATACAAAAAGAAAAAACAGTTCAATTTACAATCCGGCACCGGGAAGATATCAATGAACATATGCGAATCGTCTTTCAGGGCGATTCATATGAAATTGAGGCTATCTTGCCGAATTATTCGCGGCGGCATTTCATTACGATTAAAGCGAATGTGGTGAGCCGATGAATTTTGAATTGGAATTGAAAGGGTTTAGAGAGCTTGAATCTACTTTCGCTGATCTGGCCCGTAAGGATGAAAAGATTCATAAAGCAGCAGTAAAAGCCGGAGGGGCTGTTTTGGCAGCGGAAATTAATGAGGAAGCTCCGCGCTCTTCCATTGGCGGAAGTCATCCGCACATTGACGATGATATTATAGTCGGCAGCCGTATCAGGCGGGACGAAGACGGAGAGATATACGCAGTTGTAGGCCCTACAAAAGATACAAAATTCCGTGTTCACTTGCCGGAATTCGGCACGCTCCATCAGGCTGCCAATCCATTTATACACCGGAGTATGGTAAAGGCGAATGGCAAGATGCTTGATGCAATGGAAAAAGTCATAAAGGCAGGCTTTAAACTGTGAATCTAGTAGAGAGATCATTACAACTAAAAAATAAAGTATTTGAAGCGCTGGAAAAAGATCCAGCGCTTTTAATGCTGACTGGCCCTGAAAACATCTATGAACTGGCTGTGCCAGAAGGTTTGGAAAGCCAACCACCTTACATTGTGGTTCAAGAATTAGAGTACAGAACGACTGAATGGGCAGACGGGCATCCAATTAAAGATAGCACTTTGTATCAAATTGATGTGTATCACAACCAGTCGTGTGATCCAATTATGGCAGCTATCATGGATGTTATGGGGAAACTGGATTTTCAAACGACAGTTCTTATCAATGAATTTTTACAATCAGAGCGCCTCATTCGAAAAGGTTATCGGTTTGAGGCAAACATTTTATTATAATCGGAGGTTTTAAGATGCCTGAATACAGCTCAATGGTGGGATTAGAAGGCGTTCAATACGCACCATTAAAAAAAGAAAACGGCTTGTGGGTTGCCAGCAAGATTGTCGACTATCCACATGCAATAAATGCAAAGATGGCAACTGATTCATCTACAGAAAAGCAATATGCTGATAACAAGGTAGTTGACCTTGCTGTTTCAACTGGTTCAACGAAATTAGACTTAGAGATGAGAGATGTTCCGCCAGAACACCTTGTCAATTTGTTTGGGATAGAGGAAACCACAGACGGACTGTATTTATTTAAGAAGAATGTTACTCCGCCTTGGATTGCTATGACTTTCTTTGGTGTGAAAGCTAATGGAAAAAGACGATATGTCGGCTTAGTCCAAGGTCGGTTTACGCTGCCTGATGACGACTGGAATACAAAAAAAGAAAAAGTGGACTTTCAAACTTCTAAGTTGTCAGCTGAATTTCTTGAAAGAGACCAGGATGATGTATATAAAGTAATCGCGGATGAAGATGCTCCTAATTTCGATTTAGATAAGTTTTATGAAAAAGTGTATGGCAGTGCCTATACATCATCCACTGCCGATCAAAAAACAAGTACAGATCTAGGTGCTTAACTTAGGGATTAGGGAAGCTTAAGAGCTTCCCTTTGTATTCGTATGAAAAGGAGGAGTCAACATGGCTCAAAAACATATTTCTATTAAACTATGGTTCGAAGATGAAAAGAAATTCAAAACTTTTATTGCACCCCGGACCAATACAAAAACACTTCTTGAAGCATTACGATTAAATGCAGAAGCGGAAAAAACAGCGGATAATTTGGAGAAAAGCATCAAAATCCTCGAAAAACAGCTGCAATTTATTGTTGGGATATTCCGCAATCAATTTACTTATGATCAATTATTTGAGGGGCTGGAATCTTTTGAAGTTGCGAAAGAAGTGAGCCGCATTCTCTCGGAAGTTGCCGGCTATAAAGAAATTGAGGCTGCTGATCAGGATTTTTTGCCGGAACAGACGGAGAAGAATACACCTACGAGCGCGGAATTGAGCAAATAAATGAAATTTACGCTACTCTCCTGCAACAAGGGTGGAGTATGAACGCAATTGACGAGATGGACATATATCACTATTTAGAGATATTGACCGAAACCAATAAACCAGAAGAAGTGAAATTTGAAGATGTCTTCTTTTAGACGGGCTTATAGCCTGTCTTTTTTGTTGAATCTTTGCCAGGAAAGCGGGGTGGATACATATGGCTCAACCTATAGGAAATATGGTCGTTAAGGTCGGCCTTGATGATACAGGATTTAACCGAGGAATTGAGGGCTTAAAAAGGCAGATGCGCCTGGCAAATTCAGAAATGAAGGCAGCCGGAAGCATTTATAAAAATGTCGGCAACCAATCAAAGCTCTTGCAATCACAGATGGAGGGCTTAAGCAATAAGTATAAGATTCAAGGCAGATTAGTCCAAGAACACCGTCAACGGTATGAAGAACTGGTCAGACAGAAAGGAAAAGACAACCGGGAGACACAGATTCAGGCGCGGCGTTTGAATGATGCTATTGCGGTTCATGAGAATCTCGGCAAAGAGCTGAATAAAGTCGGCAAAGAGTTTCAGACCATGTCAGACAGCAGCAGTCGAGCCGCAGGCGTTTTTTCTGTTTTTAAAAAGGATTCAAAGGATGTATCAGAAGAACTGAATGCTGTTTATAAATCCGCAACAGCCACGGGAAAGGCGTTAGCGGGAATTGGTGCCGCCGGAGCGCTTGGGATCGGTGCAACCGTTAAGGCCGCAGCAAGCTTCGAGAAAGATATGAGTCGTGTCGCCGCATTGGCGAATGCAACGGACGATCAATTGGCATCATTAACAGAAACAGCTAGACATCTCGGCGCTGTTACGCAATATACGGATGGGCAAGTAGCCGAAGGCATGCAGTATTTAGCGATGGCCGGCTATAAGACGAACCAAATTATCGGTGCTATGCCCGGCTTGCTTGCGACGGCTGCCGCCGGCCAAACCGACCTCGGCGTTACGGCTGATATCGTTTCTGACATCTTAACTGAATTTCATATTAAGGCAGAGGACACAAACCGTGTTGCTGATGCAATGACGTATACGTTCACGAACTCTAATGCCACTTTGCAAGAGATTGGCCAAACGATGAAATACGCGGCTCCGGCTGCTAAAACAGCAGGTGTCAGCATGGAAGAGTTGGCTGCAGCAACCGGTATTATGGCAAACAGCGGAATTAAAGCAGACATGGCCGGAACAGCCCTTCGAGCAACGCTGACACGTTTGGCGGCTCCGCCTAAGCCGGCGGCTTCCGCAATTGAGGAATTAGGTCTGAAAGTGACGGACTCTACTGGCAAGATGCGCCCGCTGGCCGACATCATGGGACAGATCACAGAAAAGACAAAAAATTATACTGAAACAGAACAAATCCGAATCGCCAAGCAGCTTGCCGGACAGAATGCTCTATCAGGTTTTATCACACTCATGCATGCAGGGAAAGATAAACTGCAAGAATTTACAGCGGAAATAGAAAACAGCGGCGGCATTGCTGAAAAAGTGGCTGACACGCAGATGGACAACCTAGCCGGATCTGTAGAATATCTGAAATCTGCAGCAAATAACGCGGTCATCACCATAGGAAATCAGTTTATACCAATTATCAGGGCTACTACTGACGGACTGACATCATTAGTGACATGGTTTGATTCTTTACCACACTCTGTGGCGAGCACCATCGCTATTACAGGTGGAGCAGTTACGGTATTTTCTCTTTTGGGCGGGGCTTTTCTGTTGGTACTTGGAGCTTTACCGAGGATCGCCGCAGGCTGGAATATGCTCCGCACGGCTGGAGGATATTTAACCGGTAACGTCAATCGGGCATCTGCAAGTCTCGGCGTTTATACGACTGAAGCTGTTGCGGCAGGTGCTGCATCCCGAACAGCGGCAGCTGGTATTGCGACAACCTCCACTGCGGCAACGGTAGCAGCCACCCGAATGGAAAGGCTCAACCAAACAAACGCCGTGGCAGCGACGCGAGTGGGCCGGCTGGAGCAATCGACAAATAGAAGCTCGAAAGCGATGCGCGGACTTGGCGGCGCTTCCCGTGTGGCCGGTACTGGTCTAACTCTTTTCGGCGGTCCAATCGGAACAATTGCCGGACTCGTTCTTACTTTTGCTCCTGAGCTGTTAAAGTTCGGCGCCGGAATTATCAAAACCGGATTAAATGCCGTAAAAGGGGCCGGCGGATTTATGAAGCTTGCAAAAAGCGGTTTCGGCCTGTTTAACATACTTAAAAAAGGCACTGCTGTTGTCGGTCTTTTACGTGGCGGACTTGGATTGTTAGGCGGACCAGTCGGCGCGTTAATTACGGGTGTGACTCTTTTAGCTGATGCCGGATTTAAGTATTACGACAATTTAAAGAAACGAGTGCTCCCGGCAACAATTGATTTTGGAGACGGTGTATCAAAATCCACAGCAAAAGCCGTCAACGCCTATGAAGACATGAACATTGAGGTTACAGCCAAGCTGAACACCCTGAAAGCGACCAATGCTACCATCACGACTGATATTGCAGATGACATGTCAAAGCGCTTTAAAGACATGGGAGATTCTTTGAAAAACGGATACAAAACCAGCGCGACCAATGCAACTAAAGTGCTGAAAGAATTTTATGCTTCTAATAACGGAATGTCTGATAAAGAAGAAAATAAAATCATTGGCAAAATTGATGCTTATAACGAGAAAAAACAAAAGAAGATCCAAAAGTATGTTGATCGAGTAGATGAAATTTATAAGACTGCCGCCCGCGAAAATCGAAAAACCACGGAAAAAGAGAATAAAGAAATAGCAAAAATCCAAATTGCAATGCTCTCTGAAATGGAGACTGCGCTCTCACGAAGCAAGGCTGAGCAGATAAAGATATCTAAAAAGTTAAAAGAAGAGACGTCTAATCTTTCTGCTAAACAAGCGGCTGCTGTTATAAAAGACAGTAACAAGGCAAAAGAGAAAACAATTAAAGCAGCTAAGAAACAACGTGATGCCGTTATTGATGCCGCGGATGAGCAACGTTATGTAAAAGGGTCAATTTCTCAAGAAGAACACGATAAAACCGTTGAAAACGCAAGGAGTCAGGCTAAAAAGACAATTAAAGAAGCAAAAGAAACTCATAAAGGTGTCGTAGAAGAGGCAAAAAAACAAGCTGCTGGGCATATTAGCGAAGTTAATACAGAAACTGGAGAGGTACTCGGTGTATGGGACCTATTTAAAGTAGACTTGGCTGAGAGAGTTAATGCTGTTACTGGCTGGATCAATAATATTTTAGAATTTATGCACATGGATACTATCCCAGAGTGGAAGCCTGCTGGATACGATAACCGTCAGCCTTCCTCTATGCAAATCGCACCGGGGGTAGCCTATGCCAAGGGAACAGACTTCCACCCAGGCGGCCGGGCATTAGTCGGCGAAGAAGGATGGGAGCTTGCTCACACGCCCGGCATCGGCACTTACATTGTCGGAATGGGCGGCCCGCAAGTGTGGGATCTTCCGCGCGGCACGTCTGTTCTTCCGCACGCTCAGTCGAAAGAAGCAGCTGCCACAGGACTTCCCGGTTATGCAAATGGGGTCGGAAACTTCTTCAAGAATGCGTTTGAGGGGTCGAAAAAGCTGGTGAAAGGCGCTGTCTCTGTCGGCAAGAATGTCATTGGCAAAACGAAGGACGTCGCTTCTGACGTTATGGATATGATTATCAAAGGGCCGCAAAAGATAATCAGCAGCATTTTCAAAGGAATGATCCCGTTTAAAACAGGAACCGGAATAGACGGGTTAGGGACTGGTATTCTCAAAACGCTAAAAAGCGGTGCCCTTCAATTCTTAAAAGGGGTCTTGCCGGATGTGGGATTTTTTACGGCAGATGCCTATAAAGGAACAACTGGATCTGCCCAGGTCCAAAAATGGGTATCGGAAGCGGTCGGCATTGCTGGTGTCCCGTTTTCATGGGTTCCCGGCTTAATCACGATTGCCATGAAAGAGTCAGGAGGAAATCCGAATGCCATTAACCTTACAGATTCCAATGCAAGAGCAGGAAACCCGTCAAGGGGGTTAATGCAGACCATTCCGAGTACGTTTTCCTCTAACGCATTTCCGGGTCATAACAACATACTTAATCCGGTGGACAACATTCTGGCGGCCATTAATTACATCAAAGGGCGATATGGAGATATATCAAATCATCCCGGCTTGAAATCAATGGCGCGCGGCGGCCCGTATGTGGGATATGCAAAGGGCGGTACTTCTCCGGGGCGCGGCGGCTCCAAGCTCGCCGTCCTCAACGAACGAGGGTACGATGAAACTACCATTACGAAAGATCCAGCATACCGCGAAAGGAATATCGGATTGTGGGCGCGGGTTGGGCGTGAGCTTGGCGTACTGCCTTCACTGCAAGAAGGGATGATCTCAAAGGCTTTGCTATTACTCCAAAAAGCATCCGCAGCACAGCCTGAAAATGATAGAAGCGTCAATATCGATATGACTCGGGTCGTGGAGAATCAAGAAAGGCAAATCAGCATGATGGGGCAGCAGATTGACGCTCTCCAGCAGAACATTCAGCTACTGCAACAGCTGGTCTTAAAAGATAACAACACTTATATTGACGGGGCCCGAGTAGACCAAACGAGCGCTGACCGATATAGAAGAAAACAATATAGAAATGGGGGTAAGCCTGCTTGGTAAAACTATTTTTGGATTTTGATAACGGATTGGGGGAGCAGAGCCTTGACAGCTTGCTCCCTCAATTTGAAGTATTGAGTTTTTTGGCGGAAGCTCCGGCTATCAATCGGGAAACAATTACGATCCCGCGGCGTCATGGTGTTATCTCAGCACAGCATCCACGTGATGTGACCTACTCATCAAGAAAAGTCACTGTAGAAGTATATTTGAATTCAAAAATTCACAACAATTTCTATATACTTAGACATCAGCTCTATGCTTTACTGGTGAAGCCATTTGCCTATTATATTTCTACTGACTTATGGCCGAATCGCCGTTTCCTCGTTATGTGTGATGGGAATTTCAGCATTTCCAAAGAAAAGGAGAAAACACATGCTGTTTTTTCTGTCGAGTTTACCAATATTACCGGAATGGCAGAGTCTAAGCATTCAACCAAAACAGCGCAGAATCAGTCAGGAGAGAACTGGAACATTGGTATGAACCTGCAATCAGATGACAACCTGGTCTATTATTTTAAGAATCAGAAATGTTTCTCTGTCTTTAATTCCGGAGATGTCCAAATCAATCCACTAGATCACGCGTATAACGTCCTGTTGAACGCCAAGGGGAAGAATGTAACGCTAATCAATCATACTAATGGCGAGAAATTAACGATTGAAAAAGAGTTGAAGAAGTCACAGCAGGTATCATTTTTAAAGCAATACGCGCTGCTCAATAATAAACCAATAAAAACATCTGGACGTCTGCCGAATCTCGAAATTGGATGGAATGAGTTTGAAGTTCAGAATGCCGATGATTTTGTCATAGAATTTGACACACGGTTCTACTACTTGTAAGGCAGGCGGTTTATATGGCGAATACAGATTTTATTAAAGAGATTGCCGGCGACGCCCAGCAAATATATAAAAAGCACCGTATTCTCGCATCACTGATCATTGCTCAAGGATGCTTAGAAAGCGCGTGGGGCACAAGTGAATTGGCGACAAAAGGGCATAATCTTTTCGGTATGAAGGGCGAATACAACGGCCAATATGTCATTATGCAGACATGGGAAGTTATCAACGGAGAAAATGTACAAGTTCCGGCTAAATTCAGGAAGTACCCTTCATGGAAAGAATCTATACAAGACCTGGCGAACCTGTACTTGAATGGCCTTAGCTGGGACAAAAACCATTATAAAGCTGTCGTCGGGGAAACAGATTATCAGAAAGCAACTGCGGCTCTCGTCAAAGCCGGGTATGCTACCGACCCAAATTACGCAACAAAATTGAACAGCCTCATTTTCACCTATAAATTAACGAAATATGATACATCAGAAGGAGTACCAGACGAACCGAGTAATCCAGGCACACCAGATCCTGAGCCGGATATACCAAGTAAAGAATATGATGGTAAAGACATTACGCTGAATCAAAACTTGCCAAAAGACGTTTACTTCCCTCAGTTGCATGTTTCCAGCCAAGACGGAAATCAAGTGGTCGAAGTCATTGGAGCCGATCCGGATCTATTAGATGACACCACCGGAAAAAAAGATATTGAGTTTACGATCACTCGGACTGCTGATAATGGCATTGAATATGATTTGCTCATAAATGACAATATCCTTTATTTGGACGAAAAAAAATTCAACCATCAAAAATACTTTATTACGATGGTTGAGGTTGATCAGGAAAAAACACTCAGCAAGAAAGTTTCTGCAAGCCATGTTTTCGTTGCCGTTTTGAACAATCATTATGTAGAAGAGACGATCAGCGGCACACTGACTGTACGAAAAATGCTTGATTTCACATTGAAGGGGACGAAATTCTCTTACATTTTCAAAGACAAGGAAAGTGAATTTAAAAGTGTGGAGCAGGAGAATTTTGGTGATAAGTTCGCGAATGAGCTGATAAGCGAAATTGTGGAAGACTACAGCTTAGAGCTTGATGTGGATAATTACAAGATATACGTTTATAAAAAGATGGGAAAGCGTATCAATCACACTCTCGACTCTCGTTATAATATGCCCGGCATTAAAATTAAAACATCGACAGACGGCTGCTCTACCCGAGCACGGGGGTACGGAGCAATAAAGGAAAACAGCAGCACCGACAGCAAAAAAACGGAGTACGTCTTTGAGCCGGTCCTTTATAAGCACCCTGACGAAAATAAGTTTCTGCTTGATGGTATGCCGCGGTGGGCTGAGCCACTGCGCGACGAGCGTTATAAAAAAGAGTCCAGCATGATGGAGGCGCTTAAAAAATACGTGAATCCTTACCCGAAAATGGAGATCGAGGTGGATTATGAATACATCTATGAGCCAAAGCTTCTTAACATACAAGATGATTTTTGGAAAGGAGACACACTTCATGTGTTGGCTGATACAGTTTATGGCGTAACCTATGAAGACGATGTCCGGCTGCTTTCCATTCAATATAAGCCCTTAAATCCATATGCAAAACCAACATTGAACTTTGCTAATTTCCGTAAAGATATTCAGGATATCCGGATGGAGCAAGAAAAGCGATTAAAAGATCAAAAGCGTTATGTACAAAAACTGAGAATGATGATTTAGAAGCGCTCTTTTTAAGAGTGTTTTTTATTTTGTCTTGAAAGGAGAGTGACACATTGGGATTCAAGTTAATCAAGGATTATGACACCACTAGAAACGCAAGGTATATTGCTGAACAAAGAGCAGATGCTGAGACCGTTGAAAATGGATTGAATAGTCTTGAAAACGAGATAAACAGCCATAAAAAGAGCAATAAAGCCCACTCGTCGGAGCAAATTGACCATGGCGGCTTTTCTTTACGCTCATATATCGATGGTCTATATAACCGGATACGCAACCTGATTTTAAATGCTGATGGAACAAATGTAAAAGAAGTTGTGGATGCGCGGGTTGATGCTGAAGGAAATATAACTCCATTGCTCAAGGAGCGGCTGGATAAAGAGTATAACAAGCTTCTCCAAAAGATTAAACGAACCGTCAATGTAGATGACTTCGGTGCTGATCCAACCGGAGAAACCGATAGTTCAGAAGCGTTTAAAAGAGCAATTGGCACTGGTAAGGTTCGCCTCATGCTATCAGCCGGCACATATGTTGTTAAAGGAGTCAAACTTCCATCTTGGACTTATATGATTGGTCAAGGTATGGGTGTCACTACACTTAAGCTCCATGAAGATACACCGGCCAGCGAGTGGGTTGTTACAAATGCTGATCATACGTTAGGGAACCGGAATATCGTTGTTGAAGGTATGTCTCTTGATTGGAATCCGGAACGTCAAGGCGGTGTAGGAGCGACTGGCGGGATACATTCAAGCTGCTTGACATTTGCGCAAGTCAAGTTCGGTATCATCCGTGAAGTTGAGGGTATTAATCCGGGGTTGCATTGCTTCGATATAACTGCACCGACATATGATATAACTGCTAAAAATTATACCGCAACTGGCAGTAAGTATATTTGGATTGACCGCTGTGTTGGCTCTGGTTATGGTGACGATGGCATTACAACACACTACAGCGAATACGTTTTCATTACACATAATGTTATGACAAACCCTACCGGGAAGGCACATCGTAAAGGTGGTGCCAATTCAAACGGTATTGAAGTAGATGATGGTTCTAAGCATGTCTGGGTGATTGATAACTATACTGAAGGTAACGTCCGCGGGGTAGAAGTTAAGGCCCATGCAGAATGGCCGGCACCTTGTAACGTCCATATTCGAGGTCATGAATCCTTTCGGGACGTCCGATCATTTGATTTGCGACACATTGGGCATCATTTAGCGACGGATCCGTGGAGTGAGACTGCACGTGATGTGACGTTAGTAGACTGCACGTCAAGAGAACCAAGGTTCAATTCGCTTTATGAAGGACTAGCTCCAAAGGCGCTAGTTGTTTCGGCATATCAGAGAGTGAAAATCATTGGTTTTACAGCGATTGGGGATCCGACATACGACTATAAAGGAGATTCAGTTATTGCGTTTCAATATAAAAGTCGAAAGATAAACGTTACCAATCTTCAAGTAACTGGATTTAAAACTGCTGAATATGACATTCGGATTGTTGGCGGCGATCAACGAACAGATGATGTCTTCATTTCCGATTTTGCAAGCCATGAATCAGCACCTAACGGGATCGGAATAGGAGGCGGCGTATACAATGTAAATTTAGTTAATGGTTTACTGCACGGCTCGAATGGTATAGCGGGCATTACGTCGCCGAATACTCAAACGAACATCCTTGCAGTAAGGGCTTATGGCTATAGAAACGCGGCAGTATTAGGTGACCAAAAGCACTCTGTCGTTCCTAATAACGTTAAAGGCGGTTTCCGCGCAGCAACATCTTCCGGGCATCCACTTACGAATTACAGTGCTATCATTGCAAATACCGGATCAACAATTGCAAAGGGTGAACGAAATCTGATTGCTGGTAACGCAGGTGGAGCATCTACAGAAGGATCACGAAATGGTGTAATGTTTTCGTACGATTCGCATACGACCGGAGACGGAGCTTCTTCCGGTGTTATGTTTTCAAAGGCTACAAAGAATAGTAAATCTTATTCCCTTGCGATGGGGCATGGTGATGGCAGCGCATCAGAAGCGAATAAAAAGATTGAACTTAATGCTAAAAATGGGAATGTTCGAGCTACAGGCGCTATTGAAAGTGTGTCTAATTTAAAGGACTTAGCGGAGTATTTTGAATCTGCCGACGGCTCAAAGATTGAGGCATCTTATCTTGTTGCGTTAGAAGGCGATAAGATTCGTAAAGCTCATGTAGGGGACAAGATTCTTGGCGTTGTTTCAAAAACAGCCGGCGTTGTGCTCGGTGGAGCATCGTTTTATTGGAATGATCGTTATCTTCGCGATGAATTTGGCGGACTGGTTTATCGTGAGGTGAATGATGGAAATGAAATTCTTCAGATCCCTATTGAAAATCCGAATTATAAGCCTGAAGCGGAATACAAACCAAGAGAGGAAAGGGACGAGTGGCATGTAATCGGTTTGATCGGTCAAGTCTTCGTTAGGATCGACGAAACAGTAACAGTCGGCGATAGTGTTTCTGCCATCAATGGTGTTGCAACAAAGGCGGAAAGCGCCGGATACGGAACTGTTATGAAAATCAAAATTCCGTTCGATGTGAAAAAAGGTTACGGGGTAGCGCAGATGCTAGTTACGCCGCAGCATTAAGGGAGGAATCAAAGATGTATAAAACGGGGAGCGTGTCATTCGATATTAATGCCGGACGGTCAAACGGCCGAACCACTAACATACAATTTATGACGCAAGATACGGGCAGCGCCAAGCTGTCCTTTTCTTTTGTGAAGGATGGCGTACCGTTGCCTTTGTCAGCATTGGATGCAAAAATCGTTCTGCTATATGCTGACGGATCATTTTATAAAAAGAGTCTTACACTTATAGATAAAGTCAATGGTACAGCTGAATACATTTTGTCTGATGAGGAACTGAAGCATTACGGAACTGTTAAGGCTGAAATCAAACTATATTATACAAACGGACAATCCCTGGTAACTTCATTTTTCACCTTTTCTATCGCTAAAACGTTAGAAGATCAGAACATCATTCCGACAGCTGACTACTACATTGACGACTTTGAAACGCTGAGAGACGGGGTAAACCAAACCGTTAAAGAAATCAGTCAAACCGTTGGGGAATTACGGGAGAAATTTGCCGATCTCGAAGCTGTTGAAACGAAAAAGGGCTCGCAAGAAAAGGCTGACGCTGTTCAGGCGAATCTTGATAAGCACTCAAAGGATAAAAGTAACCCACATGGAGTAACAAAAGCGCAGATAGGGCTATCTGCCGTAACAAATGACGTACAAGCAAAGAAAGAGGATTTTGACAAACACACCTCTGACACTTCAAACCCGCACAAGGTTACTGCGGCACAAGTTGGACTTGATAAAGTCGATAATATCAAACAGGCTGATTACTATGCTTTTCGACAACACGATAACAACGGAGAAAGACATACATCAAAAATTGAAAAGGATAAATGGAATGCAGGACAGCTCTTTAAATTAACGGAAGATAATGGGCTGGCGAAGTATCTAAGCGGTGCTGATTTCAATACGGTAACGGATACAGGCTTATACTATATGAGCAGTGTCACGACAGCATTAAATGCGCCCGTGAATAATAACGGGTATCTATTCGTCCACAACTACGGAACGTATGCATATCAGGAATATACGTCCTATAGCAGCAGCGACTCAACGTCGTCAGGCCGCCGAAAGTTTATGCGTAATAAAATCTCAGGCTCGGATTCTTGGACGTCATGGCGTGAGTTTGAGTCAGTGGAAGGGGCGCAGTCAAAAGTCGATGTTCATGCCGATAAAACGGACATTCACGTAACAAAAACTGAAAAAGACAAGTGGAATGGCGGCCAGATGACGAAGTTGACAAAGGATGACGGAAAACGAACACAATTAGTAAATGAGACAGACGTTCTAGCGTTAAGTTCAGGTTATTATTATGCGAATGGCACATCAGTCAAAAACAATCCTGTTGTAAATGATAGTTCTTGGTTCAACTATGATGTTATCGAAGGCGATTCCGGAAGAAAGTCCATCATAGCTTGGCGTAGCCATGATAACACTTTGTGGCATACCACGGTTCATACTAACGGTGTTTTTAAAGGATGGAAACGGCTCATTACAAATAATGATTTTGAAAATCCTGTGTGGCAAAATATTACGCTGAAAAACGGTGCTACCGTGGGGACACGCACGCCAATATATGCAAAATCGGGTTCTTTGTTGTTATTACGAGGTCACGTAAGGGTAGATGCAGAAATTATTTTTGGGTCAATACCAGTTGAGTACACGCCGATAGGAGGGGCTGTCGTTTCGGTTGCTCTAAGCGGAACAGGGGGAACGGCAAATTTGATTGTATACGATGATGGTGACTTAAAGATTAAATATCCAACGCCACTTGATTCAAATAGATTAGATGGTTTTTATATAGATGTATCTGTGCCGCTACAAACAGGAGGAACTGCAACATGATTCAAGCATACAAGTATGGAGAAGATTTTATTTTTATCGGACCTTCTATTATTAGCGAAGTAGATGAGCAAGGAAATTATATTATTCCTGAAAATTGCACGCTAATTCAACCACCTTCATTTTTTAAGCCGAAATTCGATCCTAGCAAGCAAGTATGGGTAGAAGCGGCAACACGAGAAGAAAAGGATGCCATATTAGAGCAGGCAAAAAGTGTACGAGAACCAACAGCTGTTGATATTCTCAAACAACAAAATGCCGCCATCATGGAGCAGCTGGCAGAAGCTCAAAGCGCAGCCGAGGAACAGTCAAAAATATTGGCTGACTTGCTTCTTATGTTAGCAGAGGGAGGAAAAGCATAGTGGATTGGTTTTCAAATATAAAGACTATTTATGGCTGGGGCCGAAACTATTATACGAATGCTAATGTCGCCCGTTTTGTTGAATTGAACAGAATTACTGAAGAGCAATATAAACAAATCACTGGTTTAACCTATCCCGCTACAGAACAGCCAATCAGTGTGGATGTGGGCGGGACAGGGAGCTAATAAACACCCGCAGAGGTGTTTTTATTTTGCCTCAAGGGAGGTGATCAACAAATGGAGGGAATACAAGTGTGGATGAACTTTGAAAGCTTACAGATCGCAAGAACATATCTTTTCGGGGAGGTGAAATACCTTGACTTACTTCTCATCCTCAGTATTCTGGATGTCGTGACAGGAATTATTAAAGCATGGAAGCTCAAGAAGCTTCGCAGCCGTAACGCATGGTTCGGGTACGTCCGTAAGATGCTCAGCTTTTTAGTTGTAATTGTGGCTAATGTTATTGATACAATCACAAATTTGAACGGTGTTCTGACTTTCGGGACCGTTCTTTTTTATATCGCAAACGAAGGACTGTCCATTACGGAGAATTTGGCGCAGATCGGCGTTAAAATCCCGGCCGTCATCACTGACCGGCTACACGTAATTGAAAGCGACAACGATCAGACAAAAGAAAAAGACGATCAGGCGGCTGGTTAATCCGGCTGCTTTTTTGTATTCAAAAACAGAATAGGAGAGATTTTTATGTCAGCATACAGAAACCAATATATTGATATTAACAAATGGACGCGGCCGGGAATCAAAAACAACGGCGTGAAGAAACTGGTGGTGCATTACACGGCAAACCCCGGCGCGCCTGCTGCCAATCATTATAGATACTTTGGTCAAACGCTCCCCGTACAGAACAGAAATCTGTCTGAGAAAAAACAGACGTTTGCATCGGCACATATCTTTGTCGATCGTACAGAGGCTATTTGCATCATTCCGTTGAATGAGGTGGCCTATCATGCGAATGACGTTCAGCAATTCGTTAACGGGCAGCCTTACCGGGGTGTCGCGGCGTTGAAACCGAATGCAAATTTCTTATCTATCGGCGTGGAGCTTTGCATTGAAAAGAACGGCACTTTCCATCCGGATACCATCGCTCGTGCAGAACAAGTTTGTGCCGAGCTGTGCAAAATGTATAAACTCGATCCAATCAATGACATTGTTCGACATTACGATATCACACATAAAATCTGCCCGGCGCCGTGGGTAAGCAACTCTCAAGGGTTTGCCGATTTTAAGACCCGTGTTAAAAAGCGAATGGCCGGCGTGGTTGTAACGGTGCCAGTTGTATCAAATCCAGATGTTACCCATACAGATAAAGGAAGATTCATCAAAAACACGGTGGTTTCAAGTGATGGCCTTGTTTTACGTACACAACGGAGCGCTTCTTCTTCCATGGTGCTTAACCTGCCGAATGGCACGGTTGTAAAATATCAGCTTGGATCAACTGTCAACGGATGGGGATATGTTGAATACACCAATTCAAAAGGCCAGACATTCCACGGATATGTGAATGTCTCCTATCTTAAGAGTGATAATGAGCTGAAAAGCGGCGGCAAAAAGAAGGTAAAAGCCTCAAAGCCTAAAACCACTCAAAAATCAAAATTCAGCTTGCCTGCGGGTAATTTTAAAGTCACAAACCCGTTAACCCGAGGGGAGTCTGTAAAACAGATCCAGACTGCGTTAGCGGCTCTTCATTATTATCCAGATAAAAACGCAAAAAACTTTGGTATTGATGGTGCGTATGGACCGAAGACGGCGAATGCAGTGAAAAGATTTCAGGTGATGAATAGTTTAACTCCTGACGGAATTTATGGGCCGAAAACCAGAGTTAAGATTGAATCATTATTAAAATAACTAAAGCCCTCTTTATACAAGGAGGGTTTTCCTGTAATTATTCTCTTTTTATATGACTATTTCATTAAAATTTCATTTATAGTAATATAATCTAGTGAAAAAATATGAAAAGGGGATAAAATATGTCTCTCGTTAGTCCGGTTTTTTTATTTAATTCCTTAAATACAAAAAGAGGCGGTATGACCAAAGCAACAATACATAGAGCGAATACACTCGTTTCAGAGTATAAAGAAACTCAATTTCTAACCATTCTTTTTCAAAAGAATCATAGAAGTATCATTCAAAATCTTTATAATACCAATGAACTGGATGAAAGAGTGAAGGTTTATAATTTATTCAATGATCTAGATCCTTTTAAGAACAGTAAAGAAGATCATCGTATAAAAGGGAATCCGAATAAAGAAGAAGAAGGCTTCATCGTTTTTAAAGCAAACAATGCTTTTCGTTACTTCAAAGATGGTCTGTATGTAAAGTACAAAAAGTTCGATAACAATGGACGGCTTGCATATATTGATTACATGAATGAAGCTAGACACAGGCTTCGCAGAGAAGAATATAACGAGGATGGTTATTTAGTACGTGAACGCCAAATGGATTTGTTCAGCAACAAACCAAAGTTAGATCGTTATTTCGGAAAGGATGGGAAATGTTATCTCACAACATGGTTAAAGCCTAAAGATGAAGAGATATTCCGCTGCAATCTTTTCTATCCCGAGCCTTTAGAATTTAAGAACCTAGAAGACCTGGCGGCATATTGGATAGCTAATCGAACAAAAGAGATTGAATCACCAATCATCATGTCTGACAACCCTAAAAATTTCAGTTTATTATTGGATAAAAGATTATCTGATGTGAGAAAAGTTGTTGTGTTGCACACTAATCATTACGATTTAAATGAGAAGGGTGAATTTGAATTAAGTCAACAATATAATGCTTTATTCAAGAACCCTGATAAATTTGATCAGATTGTGTTTTTGACTGAGGAACAAAAAAATGACTTTTCAAACGAGTTTGGAGAGCGATTGAATTATCGCGTTATTCCACATGGAATAAGTAAACCTGACACTGAGAAGGATAATTCTAAGGTTAATCCGCACCTAGCGGTAACTTTGTCCCGCTATCATAAAGAAAAGGGTCTAGAGGAAGCTATAAAGGCATTCAAAAAAGTAGTTGATGTTATTCCAGATGCGAAATACGAAATTTATGGCACGGGTGAGCATGAAACATACTTTCAAGAACTAATTGAAAAATTAAACTTAACGAAAAATATTGAATTAAAAGGATTTACAGACAACAAAATTGAGGTTTATCAAAAAGCAGCTTGTTCAATCCTCACTTCAAAATCTGAAGGATTTGGACTAACCATTCTTGAAAGCTTAGCCGCAGGTACACCGGTAACATCATATGATATTAAATACGGCCCTAAAGATATGATACAGAACGAGAAAAATGGTTATCTAGTTAAAACCCAAAATGAATTGGCAGACAGGGTAATAAAAATCATGTCTGAAGAAAAGACAAGAAAACGTTTGTCTAAGAGCACGAAGTCTATATTTAAAGGGTTTGGCCAGAAAGTTTACCAGAAAGCATGGTTTGCCTTGTTGAATGAATAAAAAAACAGCTCCTTCTATCAGATGAAGGGGCTGTTTGTTGTATGAGACTCTTTAAGGTTGATCATTGAAAACACATATCTTTAGTTTATTTTATTGCAAAGGTGGTTGGTATGCTTGATCGGCAATAATGAAGTGACTTCCAGATCTTACGTATGAATTTTTTGCGAGGACGGCATTGTCATTTAAGTAGGGAATTTTCCAAAATATGATCAGTTGGTCAACACTTTTTATTTTGTCGCCTATTCGAGCAGCTAGATCTTCGCTATACGTCTGCGTTATTTTTTTTGCTCTTTCGGGAGTATTTTTCAGATTGAATGACAAATGAACTAATGCTATGTATTGCTTTTCTTTATTTTTACTCATATCTTGATTCAATTCAATTTTATCGATAGAGACGTTTTTTAAATTGTTTTCAACTAAATCATTGATTTGATCTTCTTCTGTTTCATTTTCTATAACAGTAGTCGTATCCTCATCTTCATTCTGTTCATCTTCTCGCTTACTAATTAAGCCTGTTTCAGATATAAAATTTAATTCATCATCGTCAAATTCCAGAGTAACTGTTGATCCACTTTCTAACCCATCTTTCCCTGAATAAACGTATTCTTTAGAACCTGCATATAAATTGCTTTCTGATCTAGCTTTCCCGCCAACTATTTTCTTAACTTCCTCATAAGTCATGCCTTCTTTAATTTTATGAAATGTTTGTGGAGTTATAGCTGCTTCATGTTCATCTCCAAATTTAAAAATGAATCTGTTTGCAAGAGACATTAGAAGCAGGATTGACAAACATCCAATCGTAAGTTGAATTCCAAATTTTCTAGTAGACTTTAAAACAAGCAGACACAACCCTATGAATATTCCAACTATCATTAGGGCTGCAAATAGTGAATAAAATAAAGACATAACTTCCTCCTAGATTTAAACGATAATTCCATTTTAAAGGAATTGAGGATGTTTATCTATATTTTTATTTTGCGGAGATATGAATAAAAAATTTTCAATAAAGGAGATTATTTCACGTAAACCTATTGACTGTTGTAAATAGGTTTGGTATAATAAAAGTATCGAAAGGAGGTGCTAAAGTGGACGAGATCAGAAACATAGTTCTTATCATCGCTGGAATCGTAACCATTGTCAAAAATATTTATGATATTTGGCAGAAGGAAAGCGAGAAGCGAGAGAAGAACAGAAAAAAGCGCTCCCGCCGGACAAGCAAGAAGCGCTAAAACATAGTAAGACAAGGGGAGTAATCCCCTTGCTCCTACATTATATCACGTCCACGATGATATGAAAAAATATTTAAAGCACTACAATACATTAGATATGACGACGTTGTTTATTATATTAGTGGGTATTGTTGCAATTGATTTTGAAACAGCTGGAACATTGGGGAAGATTGCAGTTGTCATCTTATATATGGCTGCGTTCGTCACCATACTAAAAGGTTTTATTCTAATTTGGAGAGAGAACAGACATGACAGAAAATGAAAAGATACAGTTCATTCAAAAAGAAGTACTGACTGCAGCGGAAACTGGAGAATTCCTCGGTGTCACGAGGCAGCGTTTAAGCGCTCTCGTGAGCTCTGGGAAATTGAATCCGGTTAAGAAAGTAGGAACAGTGAGTTTATTTCTTCTGAGCCATGTTGAGGCACAAAAAAAAGAACTGGAAGCTGGTCGGAAGAAGTATCGGCCGTATGATGATTAATGATTTATATTTCGAAGAAAATAACACAAAAATAACAAAAATCACATCCAAGAATGAAAATGCGTGAATTCGTTTCTGCTTAAGAAGTGCTCAAAAGCGTGAATTTAAAGGGAAATAACACGTTATGAAAGTGTGCGGTAAGTGAACAACTTATTTATAATATGATTCCTAAAACGAAAAAAACCCTTGATGTGACAAGGGTTCAAGAGGGTTAGTGATCCGTTTTCTTTAAAATAACATCTTATTTTATCCAGATCGAGGATGCTTCCGAAAGGTTTGCTGAACTTTTTGTGAGGCATCCTCTTTTTTTATTAGTTTCATTGTTTGAAAAGAAACAAATTGAGTGATGGGGCATCCGCCTTATTTCGCCGAAAACCGTCCCGGACTATATGTACGTGAACGAGTATCTTGTGCACGGATCCTTACAAATGAGAGTGAAAAGAAGGGAAAGCCCCTTCTTTTAATTAATCCATCCTTCAAAAGTTGCGCGATAGAACCCTTCGATTATCTCTACTTTCTTAAGGTAATATGTAACACCATTCTTAACAGTTGTATTTGGGATATCCCATCTATGAAGGTAATCCATTGTAAAAGAATCTTTGGTCGCTTGTGTCGAAATTTTTGTTTGAGTTGAGTCGCTATTTGTATGACCAGGGCTAGATGCAAAAGCAGGGGCAGCGGAAACGAGTAAAGCGAGAGACAAGGCAGAACCAGTTAAAACTTTTTTTAATTTCATTTTGAACACTCCTTTGTTTTTTAATACACTTGTATTATTACATACAATACAAAAATAACCAAGGGTTTTTTTGTTAATATTTTGTGAGCGAATTTAGTTAGGGGAGTGGATGGCGATAGGAGCGATGCTTTCAATCACTATTGCGGCTTATTTCAGAATATTGATAAGTATATAGAGAAAAAGAGTTGAATATTGCTGGCCTCTGGTGAGCTGCAGCCTTTGAGTCAGTGTTTGCTTTAGCTATTCCAGCGCTTTTATAACGGGGAAGGTGCGATATGAAATTTAACACTGAAACAATTGTACAAAAGTAAAATCTTTATTTAAAATGTTATAAATACGGATTTTCAATATAGGAGGTTATCTGATGGCAGAAAAGAAAAAAGCTTTAATCATTGTGGATGTACAAAAAGCCTTTGATGATAAAAAGTGGGGAGACCGAAATAACGTAAAGGCGGAAGAAAATATCAGCAAAATACTGAAATTATGGAGAGAAAAAGGATGGACAGTCATATACATACAACATATTTCTGATAAACCTGGTTCTTTATTTTATCCAAAAAATGAGGGGGTTGCTATAAAGGAAATCGTTAAACCTATGGAAAAAGAAGTCATTATAACCAAAAAAGTAAACAGCAGCTTTATTGGGACTAATCTAGAAGAGCTTTTAAAAGCAAATGATATAACAACTGTCGTAATCACTGGCTTGACTACGCCGCACTGTGTTTCAACAACCACAAGGATGAGCGGTAATTTAGGATTTGATACATACCTGATTTCAGATGCAACAGCAGCCTTCGGAATGAGAGATAAAAATGATACATATTATGATGCAGAGACTATTCACAATATATCTCTGGCAACATTGCATGATGAATTCGCCACAATATTAACGACTGATCAATTAATCAATGATTTTATAAAAACAAACTGATTAACATTATGGCTAAGGCCGGCGGTAGAGATAGGCGGCTGAAATTCAGGCTCATACAAGGACCTCGTCGGAAAATACGGGGGTTGCCGACTTTTTTCATCGTCGCAATATCGATTGAAAAAAGGCATCTGCTTCAGATGCTTTTTTTGTTTCTTGTAAACCGGTTTCGGTAAAAAATGATTGGCGGTTAACGGTCTGATTCGGCATCGGTTTTGAATAACAAAAGGCTTTACTAATCAGCGAATTATTCAAGATTTTTTGGCTTGTGCTGGGCCTGGCGACTTTTGATTTCCTCGAATATATTGGCTTGATCATCTTTTTGAGGCTGAGGCTCTTTGTTAAGACATTTTGGATCGATCACATTTTTAAGATCTTTGATGGTTAAAGGCTTACAGTCATCTTTTAATTCGTAACCTAATTGTCCATTAGCTTCTAAAGTGGCATATTTAATTGTGTTTATGTTTGAAATGCCAAGAAGTCTTAAACGCATTTCGAGTTGATCTGCTGTCAGCCTCAGCTTCTTTAAGTTTTCTATATTGAGTTGGCCGTCTTCTATAACGAATTTAGATTTTCCGGTTAAAAAAGATTCAATCCAGTTTACTTTTACTTGAAACCATTCCATCAAAATCAAAGCGCTAAAAAGGATAGACGCAGCGATTAATGTTTTCAATAAACTGGTTTCTAAAATGGGGTGAACGATAATCGTACCGATTGAAATCATGACCATTGTCTGTGCAATGGTCATTTGTGCAATGGATTTTCTCCCTGAAATTCTCAGTAAAATCATTCCGAATGCAATTATAATTAATTCTTCCCAAGCAAATCTCATGTTATCACCCTGGATTGTGTTTTATCAAAAATAAAAGAGCAAGTAAGAGGTTTTATGTGTACTTGCTCACGAAAAATTATTGCCCTTACATTTAATTTTATTCATTTTAGGTGTTTTTCTAACTGGAGAAACTATTCTGCGAGGGTGAATTCATTTCGGAATCTCCAATACAAGAGGCGGCGGTGAATATTGGTGGCTGAAAAGCACACCAAGGAGTATAAGGAGTGCGTAAAGGCATGAAATAGAAGAACCTTGCCAAGAAAAACGAGTTGTCAATTAACACAATTAAGTCATAGGAAAAGCGGCATGGTTGGGAACAAAAAAGGATGCATACTGAGACATCCTGCTAAAATGCATTGAGGAACACCGATCTGCTGCTGAGACAGAGCTTGAAATACGGTTGCTTAGGATCGCCGCACAACGCTCTTCGCTGATCGTGTTTTTTAGGAGGTTAGTAGGGAAAACAACTATGAAAAAAGGGATGAGAGAAAAATCTCTTATCCCTTAGATAATCTTAAAACCAACCTTGGTATTCACCAGTCCATGTACCATCACTGTTCTGCTTGGCATCTTTTAAATAGTATTTAACTCCAGCAAATACTGTTACATTAAGAAGTTCTCCACGTGTATTAGCATTGATGTATATAGTTTTTAACACTGCCTGAGGAGCTGCAGTTTTATGACTCCCGCCATCTGCAGCCGGGCTTGCTGCAAAAGCAGGAGCAGCAGAAACAAGTAAAGCAAGTGATAGAGCTGAACCGGTTAAAACTTTTTTAAATTTCATTTAAAACACTCCCTTTTTTTATTTGATACAACTGTATTATATAACTGTATGTAAAATTTGTCCATATAAACTTATGTTAACTTTTTGTGAATATAAGAAAGTATTTTCCCCCATGAGTTTTATTAACTCGTATCATCTTATTTTAAGCCTCCAGAGTAAGGCATCATCATATGACGTCAAAACTGTTGTATGATACTAGGGAAATCATTTTTAGCCGAAATGAGGAGTTGCATGACATTTACGGAACGGGCGGTAGCCATTATTAAACAGATTCCTGAAGGAAAAGTGATGACGTATGGTCAAATTGCCGATCTTGCGGGAAGTCCGCGGGGAGCGAGGCAGGTTGTGAGGATTCTTCACTCCATGAGTAAAAAGCATTGTCTTCCTTGGCACAGGGTCATCAATGCAAAGGGCGAAATCGGATTGAGAGACGAAGAGATGTTTTCTGTACAGAAGCTGTCTCTTGAAGCTGAGGGGGTAGCGGTCACGTCAGACGGACGGATCGATCTCAATTTATACGTCCATGATCCGAATATGTAAAAAAACCTGCCGTATATCGGCAGGTTTTTCAGTTATATGCTTTGAGCCGGCCAGAAAGGTTTTGCCGGATATAAGGCCATTCCTCCCGAAGGATGGAGTAGTAGGCGGTATCTCTGAGACCGCCGTCGACAGCCGGAATGTGTGCGCGGCGGATCCCTTCAAATTGGGCTCCGATCCGCAAAATCGCAGTCCGTGAGCGCTGGTTGCGAACGTCGGTTTTCAGCGTCACCCTGACAGCTTGCCACACGTCAAACGCATGAGTCAGCATCAGAAGTTTACATTCCGTATTGACACCAGTCCGCTGCACGGCAGAGGCATACCATGTGCTGCCGATCTCACACACTTCCGGAGATGCGTCCGCCGGCCGCGTAAACACTTCCGCATCCATAAACCGCGTGCTTCCGACGATTCGGTCTGTTTCAAGACTCCGTACTGCAAAAGGCAATGCAGGTCTTTTTTCATAATCGGAAAGCGCGCGCTCAATATAACGCTTTGTTTCTTCGATTCCGTCAGGGACATGGGTGTAAGCGTAAGTCGTCCTATTTTCTGAAGCAGCGTCACAAAGTGCCTGAGTGTGATCAATCGTCATCGGCTCTAACTGAACGAGTGACCCTCTAAGAATGACAGGTGTCAGCATCCCAATCACAACCTTTTTTTATGAATGGATCAAGTATAGTCGAAGGGTTTCTTATTCAAAAGGGCCAATTTCCTATTAAAATGGCATGTCAGTGAAATCCTCGATTCAAACTTATGCATACATTCAGGAAAAAAGCGGGAACCTTTATGTAAAGAGGTGATGGGCATGGCATATGTGTTATCTGTCGGAACGAGCATTCCGAAGTATCATGTCTCGCAAGAAACGGCGGCGGATTTTGCGAGAGGGATGTTTGCCGATTCATTTAAGGATATTGACCGGCTGTTAAAAGCCTTTCAAAACGGCGAAATTGAATCAAGGCAGTTTGTCCGGCCGATTGAATGGTATAAAACGGCACGGGGTTTTTCAGAAAAAAACCGGCTGTATACGGAAGAAACCGTCAAGCACAGTGCGGATGCGGCACTTGATTGTTTAACAAACCCGGATTGTTTAACAAATCCCTTTCCATATGAAAAAGTCGATGCGATCTTTTTTATTTCCAGCACCGGGCTTTCGACACCCAGCATTGAAGCGAAAGTGATGAATCAGCTTCCGTTTTCTGCGAAAACAAAACGGATACCGATCTGGGGTTTAGGATGCGCGGGCGGAGCGGCCGGCCTGTCCAGGGCGTACGAATACTGCCGCGCGTATCCTGAAGCATACGTGCTTGTCATCGCGGCTGAACTCTGCAGCTTAACGTTTCAGCCGAACGACAAGTCAAAAAGCAACTTAATCGGAACTTCCCTGTTTGCGGACGGAATTGCCGCAGTACTAATCGGAGGAGAAAAGGCGAACCGAAACGACGTCAAACAGCCGCTTCTTCCGCGGATATTCGCCACTCAATCGGTGATGATGCCGGATGCGGAAGATGTGATGGGCTGGGAATTCACGGACAGCGGTTTTCAAGTCATTTTTTCAAGAGACATTCCCACCCTGGTTTCACAGTGGCTGAAGAACAATGTTGATGAATTTTTATTTGAATATGGTGTCAGTCCTCACGACATTAAAACCTTTCTTGCCCATCCAGGCGGGAAAAAGGTCATTGACGCCTATTTAACGAGTCTTTCAATGGGCACCGGTCAGCTTGCGGCATCTCGGAAGGTGCTGCAAAAACACGGGAACATGTCTTCCGCAACTATTTTTCATGTGATAAAAGAACAGTTGCTCCACGGACGGCAGAAAGAAAACGAGAAAGGGCTGATCGGCGCTCTCGGGCCGGGATTTTCGTCTGAGCTTTTGCTGTTCAGCTGGGAAAAGGGGGCTTCTTAATGTTTTGGCTGTTTATCATGCTGCTTGCGGCCCAGCGGATTGCGGAGATGATCGTGGCCCGGCGCAATGAGCAAAAGGTGAAAAAGCAAGGCGCAGTCGAATACGGAGAAGGACATTATCCCTTTCTCGTCCTAATGCACGTGCTCTTTTTTGTCTCTCTTACAGCTGAGGTGGCGGCGTTTCAAAAAACGCTTTCTCCAAGGTGGGCCGCCATTATATGTATTATTTTATTTGTACAGGGGATCAGGTATTGGGCGCTATTATCATTAGGGCGGTATTGGAATACGAAAATTCTTGTCGTGCCGGATGCGGAGCTTGTCAGAAAGGGGCCGTACAGGTGGATGAAGCACCCGAACTACGCGGTCGTCATCTTAGAATTTATTTTTCTGCCGCTGTTATACGGAGCGTATTGGACACTGTTTCTCTTTTCGATTCTCAATGCCTGCATGCTCACTGTGAGGATTCGCGCCGAAGAGAAAGCGCTAGAAGAAAACACCGCAAAATAGAGATTGAAAATCATTCTCACTCATGATAAGATATAAATATGAAAATGATTCTCATTCAAGGTGGTGCCGAAAATGACAATGTTATTTTTATTTGCAGCCGTTTGTACATACAGTGTTTTAATTGGTTTCGTATTGAAAAAAGTTTCGAATAAATCGATGTCTTCTTAAACATCTGCGGTTTTTCCTGCCGCGGGTGTTTTTTCTTTATCAGCTGCCGATATCGGCGGCTTTTTTGCGTTTCCTGAAGAAAAGTGAGCCATTCTTGTGTAAAATGGGGGAGAGGTTTTTTTCAGAGCTTTCTAAAAATGAAAAACGTCATTTGATGCGACAGACACAAAGGGGTAAAGACACATGACAGAAGAAGAACGCCATAACAGGGAGATTTTCAGCAGAACGGGTGCCTTATACGCACAGTTTTTGGATCATCAGGATGAAAAACGGGCCGATCAGCTCGCGGCCATTATGAAAAAAGCGGCTGATGAAGAGGTTTATATCGCGTTTACCGGGCATTATTCGGCCGGAAAGTCCTCTTTATTAAACACATTGCTCGGTGAAGACATACTGCCGACAAGCCCGATTCCCACAAGCGCCAACCTCGTTGTCATCCGGCACGGTGAAGATAAAGTCGTGCTTCATACGACGGACGGGGCTTATGCAGAAATTAAAGGAAGTTACGATAAAGAACAAGTGCAGCAATTCTGTAAAGACGGTGAGCAAATTGAAACGGTGGAAGTCTATGCCGGCTTTAAGGAGTCAGAGCCTTATGCGGCCTACATTGACACACCGGGAATTGATTCGACGGACGAAGCGCATTTTTTATCTGCCGCTTCGGTTCTGCATCAGGCTGACGCTTTATTTTACGTCGTTCATTATAATCACGTCCATTCAGAAGAAAATATGCTGTTTCTCAGCTCCATCAAAGACCGTATCCCGAATTTGTTTCTGATCGTCAACCAAATTGACAGACATGATGAAACTGAAACGAAGTTTGAAGAGTACCGCAGGCAGGTGGAAGACATGCTTGAAGGCACAGGAATACCGAAAGAATCGCTTTTCTTTACGTCTGTCACTGAGCCTGACCATCCTTTAAACGGCATGGAACAGCTGAAAAAACATCTGCAGAAGCTGAAACAGCAGGCAAAAACAAATTTATGGTCCTTAACGGAGAGAAAAGTCGCACACTTAGTCAAAGAGCATACAGAGTTGCTCGTAAAAGATGATAAAAACGGCAGCGGAGAGCAGTTTGACAAACAAGAAGCACTTGTCCGTTCTGTTGAAGATGAGCTTAAAAAAGCCGTTCAACAGACTGAAACAGCAGAGAAAGACATCAGAAAAGACGTGCAGAACATATTGCAAAACGCTAATCTGACACCCTTTGAGATGAGGGAGCTTGCATCTGCTTATATTGAATCACAGCAGCCCTCATTTAAAACCGGATTATTCTTTTCAAAAGCGAAAACGGCTTCGGAAAAAGAAAGAAGGCGTGCTGAATTTTTTGCCGATATTAAAAAAAGAACGGAAGGGGAAGCGGATTGGCATATTATCGACACATTTACGAAAGCGGCCAAGCGGTATGAAGCGGATTCGGACGAACTGATCAAGAAAATCCAGGCGTACCGCACACCGCTTTCTGATGATATCACCGCTCAGGCCCTTAAGCAGGGAGCGGCCTTTTCATCTGAATACGTATTAACTTATACGAAAGACCTCGCTGAAATGATCAGAAGGGAAGCCAAAAGACAGACAGCGGAACTCATTGAGGAGCTGACCGCTTATGTTCAGACAAAAAACGGACCGCTCATTGAGAACTTGAAAAACCGGCTCGAAAAAGAAAAGAAAATAAGGGATGAGCTCGCGCAATCGGCAAAAGAAGAACGCAATGCCTTGGAAAAAGCAGCCCGCGTCCTTGCTTTGTGGGAAGAAGAATTGACCTGTGATACGGGAAGCGGCGACTGGTATACGCGAAAAAAACGCCTTGCGAAAGTGCCCGTCCAAAAAGAGAAACCAAAAGAGGCTGTACAGCATGAAGTAAGCAAGCCCGAAAAAAATGCGATGAAGGAACTTCCTATAAAAGAGCAGACTGATCGGTTCTATGAGCTTGCCGGGATTCTTGAATCCTCGAGCATATTAGGAAAACAGGCAGAAGCCTTTCGAAGCAGGATTGAGCGGCTTGAAAACCGCCAGTTTACCTTGGCGTTATTCGGCGGATTCAGTTCCGGTAAATCATCATTTGCAAATGCGCTTGTCGGTGAATTCGTGCTTCCATCATCACCGACGCCCACAACGGCTACGATCAACAAAATAACGAAACCGCAAGACGGCAAACCGCATAAATCTGCGGAGATCGTTTTTAAAACGGAGGAGGAGCTGGACGCTGAAATGCTTCAGCTGACTGAGCTGAAAGATGCTGATGTAAAGGGGCGTTCACTGAAAGAGAGATGGAATTATGCCATTAAAAAGGGAAAAGTTCCGGATGAACTCATCCCGGTGATTCAGACGATGCTGCAGGCGTTTGATGCGTATGAAGAACAGATCCGTCAAAGGCTGACACTGACGGTGCCGGTTGAAGATTTAAAACCGTACGCAGCCGAAGAAAAAACGGCCTGCTGCGTAAAAGAAGTCACCGTGTATTATGATTCGCCTCTCACGCAAAAAGGCATCACCATTGTTGATACGCCGGGAGCCAGCAGTATAAACAAGCGCCATACGGAGCTTGCCTTTCAATATATAAAAGATGCTGACGCGTTCTTTTATATGACGTACTATCAGCATTCTTTTTCAAAAGGAGACAGGTCTTTTCTGAAGAAACTCGGCCTCGTCAAAGAATCATTCGGCATGGATAAAATGTTTTTTGTCATTAACGCCGCCGATCTGGCCAAAACCGAAAGCGAGCTGGAAACCGTCAAAGACTATGTCCGCTCAGAACTCTCAAAAGAGGGAATTAACCGGCCGAAATTATATCATGTTTCAAGTAAAGAAGAGCTTGCGGGTAAAAAAGAAGCTTTTTATAACAGGTTCTCTGATGTAAGAACCGGGCTTGAGCACTTTATTGAGGAAGATGTAATGAGGGCCAGCTGCGCCCAGCTGAAAACAGAGGCGGACAAATTGTGCGATATGGTGGAACAGCTTCACGAATCTCTTCACCAGTCGGCAGAAGAAAAAGAGAAAAAGAAACAGCGTCTGGAGTCTTCCTATGAAAAAGCTCTCGCTGACATTTCAAAGCGCCGTACGTCTGAGGTCATCATTCGAAAAGTGATGAAAGATACGGAAGAACAGCTCTATCACATTAAACATCGCCTGACGTTTTATGCGAATGATATGCTGAAAACCGCCTTCCATCCGGGTCTTCAAAACGGTGATTGGAAACGAAATATATCAGCGGCGCTGAATGAAGCGCTCAAGGAATTCCGTTTTGAATATATTCAAGAGCTGAAAACGCTCGATATCCGGATGACCGGTTTTATTGAGCGCCATATGACTGAGGAATGGATGGAAAACTGTCAGAAGAAGCTTATGGAAGACGGAGATTTCTCCATTTATGTGAGCGGTGAAAACGAATTTGCCGTTCAGCTGAAAGAGGTCGCTCCGGTCATTGACGTCTCGGCATTCTCACATCACGTAAAGGAAGTTAAATCACCGAAGCAGTTTTTTGAAGAGAACGGAAAAGCAGCGTTTGTAGAAGGGCTCAGGCTCAGCCTGCAAAAAGTGACAGAAAAGTGGCTTGAGCAGGAGAAAGAAAGCCTTTCAGAGCGATATGCTGAGCAGGTGCGCCGTCTGCAAGAAGACATGGCGGATAAAAGCCTGTCCCAGATCCGCGAGCAGCGGGACACTTATTTACAAGGTCTTGCGGAAAATACGAGTGCAAGGGAAATTGAACACCTTTACGAAGCCGAAAAAGCATGGAAAAAGAAAGATGAAATGCTGAAAATTTAAAAATCCGGTTGGCGGGCAGATAACAGTCGTGGTAGACTAAAATGAAAAAAAGCGAGATGAAACCTTTTATGTCAGAAGTCCATAAAGCAATTTCAGCACATTCCGCAAAACAGCATCAGCACGTCAAAACATTTGTACAGCTTGATTATGAGCGTGAACAGGCCATTGAAGAAGCCATTGTAAAATGCAGACAGAATAAACCGTTCACGACAGATGCCATCAATGGCATCACCGCAAAAATGAACCAGCTGGCGAAAAAGGGCATCGTGCCGCAAAGACGATTCGTAAGTGAAGAGATGGTGAAAGAATTCGTCAGCAGACAGTAATGGATGAACCTGCCGCGTGTGTCATCAGCGCTTGCTGTACATACTATCCGTATCTTCTCTAAAGGGGGATATGACCATGGGCAGAACAAAACTGGGAAACAGAAATGCTCAGCAGAATAACAATGCCAAAAAGAAAAACGGCTTCGGACAGAAATTTGATTCTTATGCCGGCCGTGAAGCTGAAAAGCTGATGGCAAGCAATAAAAGACACGGTGAATAACGTGACGGCAGCATCTTCCAAATGGGGGGATGCTGTTTTTTTACCGCCTTCTTTGGTAAAATAGGAACATTGAATAAAAAGGAGTTTCGATATATGAATAACAAATTACTGCTCGTTGACGGCATGGCGCTTTTGTTCCGCTCGTTTTTCGCGACGGCCGTTCATCGCAATTTTATGATAAATGAAAACGGAATTCCCACAAACGGCGTCAACGGTTTTTTAAAGCATCTTATTACGGCGGTTGATACGTTTCAGCCCACACATGTCGTCTGCTGCTGGGATATGGGAAGCAAAACGTACCGCAATGATTTGTTTCAAGATTATAAGGCCAACAGAAGTGAACCGCCGCTAGAGCTGATTCCGCAATTTGATCTAGCGAAAGAAGCAGCGCGAGAGCTCGGTTTTTTAAACATCGGCATAAAAGGCTATGAGGCGGATGACTGTATCGGTACGCTTTCTGCCCTATTTTCCGGGGAAGCGGAAATTACGATTGTAACGGGTGATAAAGATCTGCTTCAATTGCTGAATCATCAAGTTCGAGTAGCGCTGCTGCAAAAGGGTATCGGCAATTATAAGGTATATACAGATGAGATATTTAGAGAAGAAACGGGAGTTCCGCCAAAAGCGCTGATTGACATTAAGGCGCTGATGGGAGACACGAGCGATAACTATCCCGGCGTTAAAGGGATAGGGGAAAAAACGGCGTACAAGCTGATCCGTGAATACCAAAACATAGACCGGTTATTAGAAAGCCTCGCTCTCTTGCCGAAGGGCCAGCAAACGAAAATTCAGCAAAGCTTGAAAGAATTGGAGCTGTCAAGGCAGCTTGCTGAAATACATTGCGAGGTGCCGTTAGTCTGTACGCTTGAAGAAGCGCTTTTTTCATTAAAGATGGAAGAGGCGGCATTAATGCTCAGACGTCATCAGATAAAAGGAATTGAAAGGATGCTCGAAAAGCTGAACGCCAGAGAGATCAGCTGATCCCTCTAGCGTTTTGTATTGCTTTTTTTTGCGTTGTTTTCAAGGGCTGATTTCGGGTCTTTATGCGCATTTCCTTCCATATTTCCCTGAGGATTCACGCCCCCGGTCAGCCGGCCTTTATTTTCCTTTCTCATAGCTGTTCACCTCATTTGTAGGATGAACAGTGAGACGCAATTTCATTCCGGTTATTTATTCAGCCGAATCGCTTTTTTTGCGAGCTGATCGGCTGTTTGGTTTTGTCTGCCGGGAATCCACTTAATGAAAAACAATGGAAATTCGGCCTTTAAGCGGATGATTTCGTCAACAAACGGCTGGAAAGCCTTGTTTTTAACCGCTTCAAGATCTGCGGCCCGCTCCACGATATCCGAATCCGTCCGGAATGACACGGACTCAAATCCGCGGGCGGCACACAGCTTCATTCCTTCAATTAAAGCGAGAAATTCAGCTTCCTGATTTGATTGGTCGCCGATCGGAATTGAGAAAGATTCTGTTTTCCCGTCATGTTTAATAAAAATACCGATACCGGACGGGCCCGGGTTTCCGGCGCTTGCACCGTCTACATAAATTTCAGCGGGCATCATCCGTCACTCTCCATTCGGTGTCATTCGTTTTGCCGCATACGCATAAGGGACAGAAATGAGTGATACCGCAAATTTAATCAGGTAAGTTGAAATGAAGATGCTGAACCATACTCCCGCGGAATAAACGCCGATAAAGGCCACGGCAGTGAAGATAAATGTATCCAGCAGCTGGCTGAGCGCCGTGCTTCCGCTGTTTCTGAGCCAGAGAAGCCTGTCTGAAGGAAAGATTCTCCGTATGGCTGAATATACATAAACATCTATCGTTTGGCTGAAAATAAAAGCCAAGAGGCTTCCGAGCGCAACACGCGGCAGAAAACCGAAAATCGTCTCAAGGGCAGGCTGTGCGATATCTGACGCAGCCGGTTTATATAAAAGAGCCCCCTGCATGGCGCATGTCAAAGCGAGCAGAGTGGAAAACCCGAGCCACACGGCTTTGCGCGCTTCCCTGGGACCGTATTTTTCATTCAGCACATCCGTTGCGAAGAAAACGGTGCCGTACATGATATTTCCCAGTGTCGCCGTAAGCCCGAACAGTTCGACTGTTTTGACAACCTGCAAGTTGGCGCACACCGTGGCGAAACCGATCCATACGAATAGGCCCGTTTTGCCAAATCCTTTATAAAACAGAAGAACAATGATAAAATGAATGACCGCAAATAAGATCCATAACACATCGTTAAACAAAACCTGCTGACTTCCTTTCAATTTGAGAATGGTTTGATTATAGCACACGCCCGTCAACTAATGAATGGTAAGGTGATTTCAATGAATCTTAAGCCGTATATCGAAATAGAAGCAAAAGGAACAGGCCCTGTCGCATTTTTTTCCGAAGATTGGCTGACCGTTCCGAAAGCGCGCATGCTTGCAAGAGAAGTCAGCCGCTTTCCTTATATAAAAGACATTTATTTTGAGGATGAAAAAGGCGCGAGCTGGACGCTTAAAGAATTAGAAAAGCTTACTGAAGAGCTTGCGCACGAACCTGACGACATTACAGTGTATTTCGACGGCGGCTTTGACAAAACAAGCGGACGCGCCGGACTCGGAATTGTCGTGTATTATTCTCTCGGCGGCAAGCGATACCGCATACGGAAAAACAAAAGCTTAACGCTTCAGACGAACAATGAGGCGGAATATGCCGCTTTATACGAAGCGCTTAAGGAAGTGCAGGAACTTGGCGCAAGCAGAAATTCGATCACGATAATAGGGGATTCCCTCGTCGTTTTGCATCAGCTTGACGGCAGCTGGCCGTGTTATGATGAAACGCAAAACGAATGGCTGGATAAAATTGAAGCGCTGCTTGAATCCTTAAAGCTGACACCGACATATGAAGCCGTAAACCGAAAGGAAAATCAAGAAGCGGATGACCTTGCCAGAAAAATTCTCTCGGACCGGCAGATTGAAAGCCGCATAACATTAGAAGGTAACGGAGATGACTGATATTGGATAAAAAAAGCATTTATAAAGAATTGACTGAGCTTCAGGATGAATATTGCAAAGACTGTTTCGTAAAAAAGCATTTTCGCAAAGAGTTTGGAAAAACGCACGCTCATTCTTTCTGCATCAACCAATGCACGGTGGGGGAGAAGCTGAAAGCCTACGGCAAGGTGCTGGCAAATCAATAAAAAATAAAACCGCAGTTTCTGCGGTTTTATTTTTCGAATTCATCAAGCTGATGCTGGCAATCGTCGAGAAGCATTCGCTGCTTTTGCAGAAAATCCTGGTCGAGAGCCTGCAGTTCACTGGATTGTGACATCGTTCTGGCATCCTGAATCGCCTGGTATGCAGATTCCACCAAAGTTGAATTTTGGCCCCGGGTAGCCGCTCCCGTTGTTTTCTGGGCCGTTTCCACCGCTAATTCAAGCTGGCGTTTATCCGTCAGTCCGTTTGGAAAAAATTCAGAGTCCATTAAAAAACACCTCCGCAAATAGTTTGGAGATTTTTTTTTAGAAATATGTACGGAAAATAGAAAAAAATATAGAAAATAAGCCGATATAACTATTGAACCTGATTAATTAGGGCTTATTTACTATTATTCAGGGTATCTTGGGAGAGAAGGGAAAAACCAGCCGTGAATGATAAAGATTTAAAAACAATCCTTCAGCAGACATTTAAAGAGATATACGGTGATTTGGGAAGTTTAGCGGAAATGGCAAAAAAAGGAATGCCGTCAATGGAGAAACAAATTGAAGAGATCGAGCAGCGCTGCAAGCAGAATCTTGTTGCAATTGAGATTCAGACGGCAATCAAATAGGAGAGGCATACGCCTCTCCTCTATTTGTCATCTGATCAACATGTATTGAGTTTAGAGTTTTACAACATTAGAAGCTTGAGGTCCACGATTACCTTCGACAATTTCAAAAGAAACTTCTTGTCCTTCTTCTAATGATTTGTATCCTTCTCCTTCGATAGCAGTGAAGTGAACAAATACGTCGTCTCCGCCTTCAACTTCGATGAAGCCGAATCCTTTTTCGTTATTGAACCATTTTACTTTACCGTTTTGCATATTGCTTAATTCCTCCTAGTACTGTAGCACCTTCGTGCTAAAAAAAATTTTGTCATCATCCAACCGTACGTATGTAAACGTTGTTAAATGATGGTTCAACTATACACCATATGGGAGCGGACGTCAAGCGGCCGCTCCCTATTTTTCATCTTTATTTTTCCAGTAACAAAGCTTAACCGAAAAAAACAAAAAGCACACGAATCGTTCGTGTGCTTTTCTTTTACGATAATGCCATATCCGCCTTCCCGGCCATCATTTCAGATTCTTTTATAATGTCCTGCAAAATGACTTCAGAAGAGTTGGGGAGGTGAAGGCTTTTAATATTGTCCTTCATCCGGTTCAGCTTCTCCTCATCCGCAAGAAGGGAGGTGACAGACTCTAAAATTTCTTCGTGGCGGTTGACCACGACAGCCGCACCGCGATCTTCAAAGAAAATGGCGTTTTCTTTTTCCTGCCCGGGAACCGGTTTGTACAAAATAACGGGTACTCCGATCGCCGTCGCTTCCGTCAGTGTGATGCCGCCCGGTTTCGTGATCATGCAGTCCGTAATACGGAACAGCTCGTCAATTCTTTCTACATAGCCCAGAACTTTCAGCCGGTCGGCATTGTCACCTTCCAAGCTGCTGAGGGATTCTTTCAGCGAGCTGTTTTTGCCGCATACCACCACAACCTGCACCTGATCGTCATGAACGAGATTTTCGCACAGTTCTTTTACGTTTTTCAGCACACCATGCGCTCCCGCCATAATAAGAAGAACTTTTTTGTCGGGAGAGAGATTGTATTTTTTATAAATCGGCTCTTTCGGCATTGATTCCTCGAATTGAGGCCTGATGGGAATGCCCGTGATCTTTACGTTGTTCGGGTGAGTGCCGATTTCAATCAGTTTTTCCTTCACGTAATCTGTGGCGACATAATATTTATCAACATTTTCATGAACCCAGATTTTGTGAAGGCAGAAATCGGTCATAACGTTGAACGTCGGGATCACTTTTCCGGTTCTCCGTCTGTATTCCGGTACGACAATCATCGGAAATGTATTGATAATAATGTCCGGCTTATGCTCTTCGACGAGCTGGCCTAAACGTTTATTTCCCATTTTAAAATAAATATTGAATTTGCGTTTATTATAGATTTTGTCAACTCCGTAATAAAACAAACGATAAAACTGTTTCCCGATTGAGAAGCTTTTTAAATAAAGGTATTGAGTAACCTCTGAAACAATCGGATTTGACTCTTGATACAAATTGGAAACCGTCACATCTAAGCCGAGACGCAGACACTGTTCGTAGAGCGTTTTGGCCACTTGAACATGCCCGTTTCCGTAATTTGCAGTCAAAATTAATACTTTTTTATTGGTATTCAAGTAAATTCACCTCAATGTAATCAACAACAAGCAAGCTTCATGCATCGTAAGGAGTTATTGTCTATAGATAAACATAACACAAGTGCATCATTTTATAATAAGCGCGGCAACATATTTAAACTAAATTTAATTGATATGTTCCATTATTTTAAAGTTTTGTTATACGCATACTGAATCAAGAGTATTTTATCATATTTTTGTCACCGTATCACTCAAAACAAAAATTAATCCCATTCATACGGGGTTTCCTGATATACGTAATAATTCAGCCAATTCATAAACAATAACGTTGCATGAGCTTTCCAGCGGTTAACAGGTTCTTTCCCGCCGGGCGCAAAATAGTGCTTAGGAGCTTCTACGTTTGAAAGATTTCTCTCTATGTCTCTCTCATACTCCTGAAGTAGCGTATCGGTATCATATTCCGGATGACCCGTTAAGAAAATCTGTTTTTCGTCTTTTGAAACGATTAAACAGACCCCCGCTTCCTCTGAAACGCTGAGCACATCCAGATCCGAAGCCGATTGCAGCTGCTCCGTATTAATATCTGTATGCCGTGAGTGGGGCACATAGTATAGCTCGTCAAATCCTCTTACCAATCTCTCATGTTTTTTAAGAACGGTATGCTCAAACACACCGAAGATTTTTTTCGGCAGCTCCACTTTCTCAATGCCGTAATGATAGTATAAACCGGCTTGAGCGCCCCAGCAGATATGGAGGGTTGAAGTGACATTCGTTTTGCTCCATTCCATGATTTCCTTCAATTCTTCCCAGTAAGAAACATCTTCAAACGGCAGGTGCTCAATCGGAGCCCCGGTAATAATCATTCCGTCAAACCGTTTGTGGCGGATGCTGGAAAAATCCGTATAAAACTCATCCAGATGCTGCCTTGCCGTATTTTTTGGAGTATGTGTGCTCGGAATTAAGAACGTAAAGTGAACTTGTAAAGGTGAATTCCCAAGCATCCTGAGGAGCTGGGTTTCCGTTTGGATTTTTTTCGGCATCAGATTTAAAATCACGATCTTCTGCGGCCGGATATCCTGATGAAAAGCCCGGCTTTCATCCATTACAAAGATGTGTTCACTTTCAAGCACCTGCTTAGCGGGCAGGTGATTTGGTATATTAATAGGCAACATGCCACCTCCGTTATTCCCCGTTAATTTTCTTCATTATAGAAATTTTTAAGCCATTTTTCAATCCATCCCGGCGTAATAAACCGCATTTAACGCATAATGACAGGGATAAAAGCGGCAAATGGGCATAAATTCGGAGCGGCTCTTTATTATGACGGGTAAAGAGCCGTTTGGTTCCTCGAAAAAAACGTTTTCCGTTAAGTGGAAGGAAAAAGCGGTTGCCGTTTGTTTTGCAGTGTAAAACAGGTAAAATAAATGAAGAATGTAAAAAGGAGGGCCGCAGATGACAATTTACGATATAAACGTACGGACCATAACAGGCGAAGACATGACGCTATCGGCTTACAGAGGCAAGGTGATGATCATTGTGAATACAGCAAGCAAATGCGGATTCACATCCCAGCTCAAGCAGCTTCAGGAGCTCTATGATACATATCGGGAGGAAGGTCTTGAAATATTGGGATTTCCCTGCAACCAATTCATGAACCAAGAACCTGGAAACGAAGCGGAAATTCAAGAGTTCTGTGTGAAAAACTACGGAGTCACATTCCCGATGTTTGCGAAAGTTGATGTCAATGGAGCAGACGCTCATCCTCTCTTCACATATCTGACGGAACAGGCGAAGGGGATGCTCGGCACAAAAGCGGTCAAATGGAATTTCACTAAGTTTATCGTGGACCGAAACGGTAAAGTCACCGGGCGTTTTTCACCGAACGTCAACCCAAAAGAGCTTGAAGATACGGTACAGAGGCTTTTGGCCGATAAGAGGTGATACGGTGAACGAAAAAGAGCAGCTGGAAAGCGTCAGGAATTGGGTCAAAGAAAAGCTTATCAATGAACGAACGGGCCATGACTGGCTTCATATTTCCCGGGTCGCAACACTTTCTGTTTATATGGCAAAAGAAGAAGGCGCCGACTTATTTATCACTGAGACGGCCGCGCTGGTTCATGATCTGATTGACGCCAAGCTCGAAAAAAGCGAAAGGCTGACGGCAGGCGAAGTGACAGAACGGCTGGCTGCTTTCAACATTGCGGCTGGCTCCATTCAGGAGATCGCGGATATTATCACGAGAATGTCATTCAGACACAGGGAACTGCTGATAAAGCGGCCGCTTTCATTGGAGGGGAAAGTTGTTCAGGATGCAGACATGCTTGATGCGATCGGCGCAGCGGGCATCGGCAGGGCTTTTATGTTTGCCGGGGCGAAGGGGCACCCGATGTACGGAACTCAAACAAGTGTGCTGGCCCATATAGAGGATAAATTAATCAAGCTTAAAGGCTTAATGAATACAAAAGCGGGGGCCGGTTTAGCAGAGGAGCGGCATCAATTTCTTTTGCAGTTCGCCGCCCGTATCCAAAAAGAGGCCGGCATTTGCAAAAGCTAAGCGGCGCAATAGAACGCTTGTGCCGACTATGTTAGAATAAGTGTCAGATTGCGCATAGGAGGACCAATATGAAGATTAAATCAATAGAACCGACGCCGAGTCCGAACACGATGAAAGTGATTTTGACTGAAGAGCTTCCGGCAGGGAAAAGCAACAATTACAAGCCCGATCAGGCAGATGATGCTCCGGTTGTCGTACGTGATATTTTAAACATTGAAGGAGTAAAGGGCGTTTATCACGTTGCCGATTTCCTGGCTGTGGAGAGAAACGCACGTTTTGACTGGAAGGAAATTCTGCCTCAGGTCCGTTCCGCCTTCGGAATGGAACATACGGAGCAGTCTGAGAGCCGTTCTGAACAGGAATCGTTCGGTGAAGTGAAAGTTTTCGTACAAATGTTCAGCGGAATCCCGATGCAGGTCAAATTGACGGACGGCGAACGTGAAGAGCGCTTCGGCCTTCCGGAACGTTTCCAAGAAGCCATTTTAAAGCTGCGTTCCGAAGCTTCAAATGTTGTATTTGAGCGGACTTGGAAAGAACAAGGCGTGCGCTTCGGAGATTTTACCGAAATCGGACACGATGTCACAGAAGAGCTTCAGGCCGCCTACAGTGATGAGCGGCTCAAACGCCTCACAGAAGCAGCCGCACAGCAAAAGGGTGAGGCCAGACCTGCAGTGCAGCGGAAAGCTTATAAAGTGACACTGGACATGCTTGATGATGAAGACTGGAAACAGCGCTATGCCCATCTTGAGCAAATGGATCCGGATGAAGACGATTTACCAGTATTGGAAAAGGCGCTGCATGATCCGAAGACTTCGATCAGAAGACAAGCCGTCGTTTATTTGGGAATGATCGAAAATCCGTCTGTGCTTCCGCTGTTATACAAAGCGCTTGAAGACAAAACGGTGACGGTCAGAAGGACGGCGGGTGACTGTCTGTCGGATCTCGGCGACGCGAGCGCCATCCCGGCCATGATGAAATCGCTCAGTGACTCAAGCAAGCTCGTGCGCTGGCGTGCGGCCATGTTTTTATATGAAGTCGGCGATGAAAGCGCGCTGGAAGCATTAAAAGCGGCGGAAGACGATCCGGAATTCGAAGTCAGCCTGCAAGTCAAAATGGCGATTGAACGGATTGAGCACGGAGAAGAGGCGAAAGGTTCAGTCTGGAAACAGATGACTGAAAGCAGAAAAAAAGAACAGTTATAACAAAAAGGTGCGCCATGCACCTTTTTTATTTGAATTCACTTTTTATAAAAATTATTTAGAATATTGTTGAAAAATGATTCAAAACTCTATATAGTAAGTACAATATTAATTGTTGGAGGGTTTTTATCGAAATACAGAAAGAATAGAAAAGCGAGACAGGGCAAAGACACTGTAAAATATGCAGAACGCGCCCTAGAATAAACTGAAAATTTTAAAAATAGTGCACAGTCTAAAAACAGTAGGGGGATCACCATGGCAGAATTACGCAGCAACATGATCACACAGGGAATTGACAGAGCGCCGCACCGCAGCCTTCTTCGCGCTGCCGGCGTAAAAGAAGAGGACTTCGGCAAGCCGTTTATCGCGGTCTGTAATTCATACATCGATATCGTTCCCGGGCATGTTCACCTGCAGGAATTTGGAAAAATCGTAAAAGAAGCAATCAGGGAAGCGGGCGGTGTGCCTTTTGAATTTAACACGATCGGAGTAGATGACGGAATCGCAATGGGGCATATCGGCATGAGATATTCGCTGCCGAGCCGCGAAATCATTGCCGATTCAGTTGAAACGGTCGTCTCGGCGCACTGGTTTGACGGAATGGTCTGCATTCCGAACTGCGACAAAATTACGCCGGGAATGCTGATGGCGGCTATGCGGATTAATATTCCGACCATTTTTGTCAGCGGGGGGCCGATGGCAGCCGGCCGCACAAGCGACGGCCGCAAAATTTCGCTTTCTTCAGTATTTGAAGGCGTCGGCGCATATCAAGCCGGGAAAATCGGTGAAAGCGACCTGCAGGAGCTGGAACAGTTCGGCTGCCCGACGTGCGGATCTTGTTCGGGCATGTTTACGGCAAACTCCATGAACTGTCTGTCTGAAGCGCTCGGTCTGGCGCTTCCGGGCAACGGAACAATTCTTGCAACTTCACCGGAAAGAAGAGAGTTTGTGAGAAAATCAGCGGCCCAATTGATGGAGACCATCAAAAAAGACATTAAGCCGCGCGATATCGTCACCGAAAAAGCGATTGACAACGCATTTGCGTTAGACATGGCTCTCGGCGGCTCAACCAACACAGTGCTACATACGCTTGCGCTTGCCAATGAAGCTGGGGTTGAGTACTCTTTAGAACGCATTAACGAAGTGGCTGAACGAGTGCCTCACTTATCGAAATTGGCGCCGGCCTCGGACGTCTTCATTGAAGATCTGCACGAAGCGGGCGGAGTCTCGGCGGCCCTTAATGAATTAGCGAAAAAAGAAGGGGCGCTTCATCTTGACGCGCTGACTGTAACAGGCCGCACACTCGGAGAAACAATTGCGGGTCATGAAGTAAAGGATTATGACGTGATTCATCCGCTTGACAATCCGTTTACCGAAAAAGGCGGTTTGGCCGTTCTGTTTGGGAATCTGGCTCCGGACGGCGCCATTATCAAAACAGGCGGCGTACAGGACGGGATTACAAGACATGAAGGTCCCGCTGTCGTCTTTGATTCCCAGGATGCCGCGCTTGAAGGCATTATAAACCGCAAAGTAAAAGAAGGAGATGTTGTCATTATCCGTTATGAAGGGCCAAAGGGCGGCCCGGGCATGCCGGAGATGCTCGCTCCGACGTCTCAGATTGTCGGAATGGGGCTTGGCCCGAAAGTGGCGCTTATTACAGACGGCCGTTTTTCAGGAGCGTCCCGGGGCCTTTCAATCGGGCACGTATCGCCTGAAGCGGCTGAAGGCGGCCCGCTCGCATTCGTAGAAAACGGCGACCATGTCATCGTTGACATAGAAAAACGGATTTTGGACGTACAAGTGCCTGAAGAAGAATGGGAAAAACGCAAGGCCGAATGGAAAGGCTTCGAGCCGAAAGTAAAAACAGGATATCTCGCCCGGTATTCCAAACTCGTAACAAGCGCCAATACGGGCGGAATCATGAAAATATAAAACAGAGGCCTGAACAATTGAATTCCGGCCCCCTCTATAGTATCCTTGACTTCATATAAGGATTTTAGAGGGGGCTTTTTTATGTCAATGGCTTATGAAGAATATATGCGCCAGCTGGTCGTGCCGATGCGCCGTGAGCTGACGGGTGCGGGTTTTCAGGAATTAACGACTGCTGAAGAAGTAGAAAGCTTTATGGAACAGGCAGAGGGCACGACATTGGTCGTTGTCAACTCCGTGTGCGGCTGTGCAGCAGGTCTTGCCCGTCCGGCTGCGACTCAGGCTGTTTTACAGCATGAAAAAGCGCCTGATCATACGGTTACCGTATTTGCCGGTCAAGATAAAGACGCAACTGCAAAAATGCGTGAATATTTTACGGGGCAGGAACCTTCCTCGCCTTCAATGGCGCTGTTAAAAGGGAAAGAGGTCGTTCATTTTATTCCCCGCCACGAAATCGAAGGGCATGACATGGAGGAAATTATGAAAAATCTGACGGATGCCTTCGATGCGCACTGCTGAAATGCCCGAATTCCGGGCATTTTCTTTTTGGAGAAAAAGATGATCACAACGAGTTACAGACCAAGCGAATATACGATACACACAGCGCAGTCGCTCAGTGTCAAGCTGGGTGACACTTACTGCAGCCGCAATAAACAGCCCATTGAAAAAATGCTGGAACGAGCGGCTAGCGATCTTTTAGTCATCGGAAAGGAACGGTTCGAACTTTACACGAAGCAAGAGGAGAAGTTCTTTTTTCACCCGAATACAGCGATGTTCCGCGCAAAGCGGTTTTTGAGAGGGGAAGCCGAGCCGTTGTTAAAAGCAGCCGGATTACGCGAAGGGGATTCCTTTTTAGATTGTACGCTCGGCCTGGCATCCGATGCGATTTTGGCAAGCCTGGCAGTCGGAAAAAGCGGACAAGTCATCGGCCTGGAGAAAAACAAGCTTGTCTCATTGCTTGTTGAAACAGGACTTCAAACGTGGGAAACCGGAATGGAGCAGCTCCAAACCGCCATGAAACGCATTCAGGTCAAACATGCCGACTGCGCCGATTATTTGCGGGAGCTTCCTGATTCATCGGTAGATGTCATTTATTTTGACCCGATGTTTCACGAACCTGTTGAAACGTCAGACGGCATTGCACCGCTCCGCGCGCTGGCAGAAGAGGGTTTTAACGAAGAGTGCATCACGCAAGCCGTCCGGGCGGCGAAAAAATGCGTAGTGCTTAAAGACCATTGGAAAAGCCCGCGGTTTGAACGATACGGCTTCAAGGTGCTGAAAAGAAAGACGGCGCTTTTCCACTTTGGTGTCATCCATGTGAGCTCATGATATCATGGGCTTCTTTTTCGTTAATCAGTGATTTCCATAACGACAAAATAAAGCAGCGTGAGAAGTGATACAGTCGCAAATAAAGCGTTAATCATCTCATCCCCTCCTTTTTCTCCTTCTTATTGTAAGCGGTTTATCCGCTCGGTCACAGTTACCAATTTCCCATATTGCATGATAATACGCTGCCGGACATGACGCCGCGCTTTCATCTATGCTAAAATAAAGGAAAAGAGGACAATAAAACAGAGGGGAACAATCTGTCATGAAATTGTGGATGAAAAAGACCCTTGTGGTTCTGTTTACCATTGTAACGTTCGGACTCGTGTCTCCTCCGGCTGCTTTGATGACAGACAAGCCTTCAGGACAGTCGAGCAGTCTTGAGCAGAATGATTACACCGCTTTTTATGATGAACACGCCCTTCCGGGAGAAGAGAAGGCAGGGCGGGAGCCTGAATTACTGTTTCAATCGTATCAGCAGCAGCTTCTCGGTGATGCTGAAAATCAATCATTTTTAAAATTCGGCAGCAAAATCTCTCCGGTCATTGAAGATGATTACAGAAGTGAAATTCTGCCGAAAATCGAAGATGTGATCACAGGACATTTAGCCAAGTTTCAAGATGATGAAGCGTATCAGGATGTGGTTATTTCCAGCAAACCGTCGGCCGGAAAAACTGAAAAAATTTTTCATGTGTATAACAGGCTGACGGGTGAAGATCTTTTAAGGTTCCACGTCCGCCGGGATCATCCTCCGCAAGACGGCTACTGGTTTAATTTTCATTACCATACCGCTGAAGACGGATTTCAGTCACATCATGAGCTCGGCAGCATTTACTGGGACCGCAATACGCCGCCTGACTGGATGAGCGTGTAATAGCGAGAAGAAATAAAAAAATCATTTCTGAGAAATTTTGCAGAAATGATTTTTTATTGTGTTACACTACTAAAAGACTACTTTAAAAGGATGAAAAATAATGAAACAATATAAAGATTTGTGCCGTCATGTGTTAGAAAACGGAGAAAAAAAAGGAGACCGTACGGGAACGGGTACGATCAGCACGTTCGGCTACCAAATGCGGTTTAACCTTCAGGAAGGTTTCCCGATGCTTACGACGAAAAAGCTCCATTTTAAATCCATCGCGCATGAGCTGCTTTGGTTTTTAAAAGGAGATACGAATGTCCGCTACCTTCAGGAAAACGGAGTCCGCATCTGGAACGAATGGGCGGATGAAAACGGAGAACTCGGACCGGTTTACGGTTCTCAATGGCGTTCATGGCGCGGAGCGGACGGCGAGACCATTGATCAAATCTCCCGGCTGATTCATGACATCAAGACAAACCCGAATTCCAGACGTTTAATCGTCAGCGCTTGGAATGTCGGCGAAATTGATCATATGGCGCTTCCGCCTTGCCACTGCCTGTTTCAGTTTTATGTCGCGGACGGAAAACTGTCGTGTCAGCTTTATCAGCGCTCAGCGGATGTCTTTCTCGGCGTGCCGTTTAATATTGCGTCTTATGCGCTTTTAACATTGATGATCGCGCATGTGACGGGACTTGAACCAGGTGAGTTTGTTCATACATTCGGAGACGTCCACATTTACCAAAACCATGTGGAGCAGGTGAATCTGCAGCTGACAAGGGATGTCCGTCCGCTGCCGAAACTGCGGTTTGCGCGAAATGTTGATTCTATTTTTGATTTTACGTTTGAAGACTTTATCATTGAGGATTATGACCCGCATCCGCACATAAAAGGAGCTGTCAGCGTATGATTTCGTTTATTTTTGCGATGGATGAAAACCGGCTGATCGGAAAAGATAACGATCTGCCTTGGCACCTTCCCGATGATCTCGCATATTTCAAAAAAGTGACGACGGGCCACACCATTGTAATGGGGCGGAAAACGTTTGAATCAATCGGACGCCCGCTTCCGAACCGGCGGAACATCATTGTAACCTCACGGGACGAATCTTCATTCCCGGGCTGTATTACCGCTGACTCGGCTGAGGAAGTGCTCAAGCTGATCCCGGCGGATGAAGAATGCTTTGTAATCGGCGGCGCCCAGCTGTACAGTGCGCTCTTTCCTTACGCGGACAGACTCTACATGACAAAAATTCACCATGTCTTTGAAGGAGACCGTTTTTTTCCGGAATTTAATGAAGCTGAATGGGAATTGACATCCCGCAAACAGGGAGTAAAAGATGAAAAAAACCCTTACGATTATGAGTACCTTGTATACGAGAAAAAGAATTGAGTTTAAGCAGGGGGACAAGAATTGATTCGTTACGGCTGCCTTGTGATGTACGTTGTATTTATGTTCATGAAAAATATTCAGGAATATATCAATCAAAAAGAGCTTGACCCGCGGCTTTCTTTTCAAAAACAGATGAGGCTGGTGTATGAGCGGCCGAAAGCCTTTATGAGAGGCTGCATTGACGTGTCGGGATCGGCAATCGGCATTCATCATGATCAGCCGATACCGGACGGCCCCGTATTGTATGTGCATCCCAGATTGCGCCCGGCTGATCTTCTGCTGCTTGCGGGACATCTTGAAGAGCCGGCTGGTTTTATCGCTGGCGAGAAAGCTTTCCGGATGCCGTTTCTCGGAAATTGGCTGCGGCTGATGGGTGTCATTTGTGACGGAGACAGCCGGGATGCCATGTTTCAGGAGGCGGAAGTCCGTCTGCAAAAAGGGCAAAGTCTGATTCTGTCCGAAGACGGCAAAATCAATCCGGAGGAACTGGCCCTTCGTTTCGATCTCCCGATTGTGCCTGTCAGCACTTCGGGAACAGACCGGCTGCTGCGGGGCAGATTACTGAAACGGCTGAAACCGGCTGACATTGAAATACATATAAAGCCCGCTTATTATCCGGCCGGTCAGAAACGGCTCCGTGCATAAAAAAAGCACAGTCTCTATAGAGAGGCTGTGCTTTTTTATTTCAGATAAAGGGGACTTTGACGCAATAAAATAAAATACAGAAAAACATCGAGGCGCTGCCGCCTAAAACAAAACTGTGCCAAATGGCGTGATGATACGGAACCTTTCTCCAAATATAAAATATTGTGCCGGCGGAATACAATAAGCCGCCGAAAAGAAGAAGGCCGAAACCGGGGCCTGACAGCGAAGCGTACAGCGGTTTAATGGCGACGATGATCAGCCAGCCCATCATTAAATAGACAAGCGTTGAAAAAATGATAAACCGCTTCACGAAAAAGATTTTAAACACGATGCCTCCGATGGCAAGCGACCAAACAATAATTAAAAGGGTCAGACCGAGCGCCCCTTTAAGGGGTCCTAATAAAAATGGCGTATATGTTCCGGCTATTAATACGTATATCGCGGAATGATCCACAATCTCAAGAATGTCTTTCGTTTTTTTATGCTGAATGCTGTGCAAAAGAGTCGAGCTGAGATACAGCAGCAGCATTGAAGCGCCGAAGATTGAAAAGCTGACGATGTCTGTCGGCGAGCCGTATTTCACCGCGAAGATAATGAGAAAAATAAGCGCCGGAATCGACAGCAATACACCGATTCCGTGTGTGACGGCATTTGCGATTTCTTCTTTTATTGTGAACAATCAAATGTCCTCCTTTTTAAAGGATTTGTTTTTGCAGTGACTGCAAAAAGCTCAACCCTTCTAATGTAATTTTTGTTCCAGCGCGTCCTCGGCCTTTTGTCACATAGTTCATCTTTTCTAAGTAATCAAGCCTGTTTCTGACCTGCTGGGGCGATAATGTCATTGTGCTGTTTTCGCTTAATTCGGATATGCTCCGTCTGCTGGCGGGTTCGCCTTTTGTATTTAAGTCTTTAATTGATTCCAAAATAAACAAAAACTCTTCTTTCTCCATCAATGTCAGCCGTTTTTCTTTTTTCTTAGCTGTTTTCGCTTTCTGGCTGTTTTTGATATACAGCGGGACATCATCGGGATAAATCGTGCTGCCGGATGCTGCCGCGGCCATATAGTACGCCGCATTTTGAAGTTCTCTGATGTTGCCGTTAAAGGTGTGCCGCTCAAACAGCGGATAAACGGACGGATCGATATGAATATGCTGCCCCGAGGCTGTCAGCATATGCTGCAGAAGAAGCGGTATATCGCTTTTTCGTTCAGATAAAGCAGGGAGCGGAAGGCATAACACGTGAAGCCTGTAAAATAAATCTTGGCTGAACGTATTTTCTGCGCCGGTATCGCCAAGATCCGCCGTGCTGCTTGCAATGATGCGGGCGGAAAGCCCGGCATCCAGCTCGGAAAGAAGGCGGGCCTGTACCGAGAGCGGCATGTCTCCGATTTCATATAAGAATAATGTTCCGCGGCTGGCCCTGTTTAATGCGCCTTCAGCGCCGAACAGTTCATATTCGAGCCGCTCTTCGCTTTGGCTGCAGTGAACGGTAATAAATAGTTCGCTGTTTCTGCGGGATTTATGGTGGATCGCTTTGGCCATTTGTTTTTTTCCGGTTCCGACTTCACCCGTTATGAAGACCGGCAAATCAGATAAGGCAAATTGCGAGGCCAATCGTTTCGCTTCTGAAAAGGTGTGATGTTCGCCGGCCAGCTGATAAAAAGGATCAGTTTGTTCAATTACACTCATGAATTGGCTCCTTTTGGTTCTAATTGGTTTAAGTATAACACGTTTATGCGATCGAAAATATCTTTTTCTCTTGTATCGGTTCATTTAATTTTATTTACAAAATTAAAATAATTGTCTTATTATTTGAATATTCATGTTATAATGGCATATTAAATAGGGATTTAAATAAGAAAGGACTCTGTAAATGAAACCGTTGCTTAAAGAAGACTCTCTCATCCAGGTAAAAGACATTTTAAAAGCGCACCAAAATGTAAAGGACGTTGTGATACATACGCCTTTGCAGAGGAATGACAGACTTTCTGAGAGGTATGGCTGCAACATCTATTTGAAAAGGGAAGACCTGCAGGTGGTCAGATCATTTAAGCTCAGAGGGGCTTATAATAAAATGAGGCAGCTCTCAAAAGAGCAGACTGAAAACGGAATTGTATGCGCAAGTGCGGGAAACCATGCGCAGGGGGTTGCGTTTTCATGCAAACACCTCGGCATTCACGGCAAGATTTTTATGCCGTCAACTACACCGAGACAGAAAGTATCCCAAGTGGAACTGTTCGGAAAAGAATTTGTTGAAATCATATTGACGGGTGACACTTTCGATGATGCGTATAAGAGTTCTGCGGAATGCTGTGAAAAAGAAAACCGCACGTTTATTCATCCGTTTGACGATCCCGATGTCATGGCCGGACAGGGAACGGCTGCCATCGAAATTTTAAATGACATTGACGTTGAACCGCATTTTCTTTTTGCAAGCGTAGGGGGAGGAGGACTCCTGTCCGGGCTCGGCACGTACATGAAAAACATATCGCCGGATACAAAAATCATAGCGGTAGAGCCGAAGGGCGCAGCCTCCTATTTTGAATCGAAAAAAGCCGGACAAGTGGTTGAACTTGAGAAAATCGATAAATTTGTCGATGGGGCGGCCGTAAAAAAAATCGGCGCGGAAACCTTTCAAACGCTCGAAACCGTCGTCGATGACGTTGTGCTTGTCCCGGAAGGAAAAGTGTGCAGCACGATTCTCGAATTATATAATCAATGCGCCATCGTAGCGGAGCCGGCGGGGGCATTGTCCGTGTCAGCACTTGATTTGTATAAGGAAGAGATTAAAGGGAAAAACGTCATCTGCATGGTCAGCGGAGGGAATAACGACATCGGCAGAATGCAGGAGATGAAGGAACGCTCCATGATTTATGAGGGGCTGCAGCATTATTTTATCGTTAATTTCCCGCAAAGGGCGGGAGCGCTTCGCGAATACCTAGATGAAGTGCTTGGGCCTGATGATGACATCACCCGGTTTGAATACACGAAAAAAAATAACAAAAGCAGCGGCCCCGCATTGGTCGGCATTGAGCTTAAGCATCGGGAAGATTACGGCGCGCTCATTGCCCGGATGAATCAAAAAGGATTTCATTACGTAGAGGTGAATAAAGATCAGGATCTGTTCCACCTGTTAATCTGACTTTTTTTAGAACGACGCGCAAAATGACAGACACGCTTTCTCAGATTGTATATAATAAAAAGAAAACAATCGAAAAAGAAGGATTGATATCTTGTTACTCAAAAGCCTAGAGTTCAAACGACAGGACGGGATTCAGGTAAAAGTGACAGAAATACCGGTTGTCACGGAAGGTGAACATTATTTTTTTCAAATTCATCAGCACCTTGAGCTTTATTTGAGAGAGGTTTTTGCTTCACAAAGTGTGAGAACAGTGTATTCATTCCGACAATATGTCAAGCGCCGTATGAAGTGGAAAGATTACGAGGCCGTTTTCAACCAAGAGATTTTAAAACATAACGCATAACGGTGCATATTCCTTAGCGCCTTCCTTTTGATAAGGGAGGGTGCGGGAATTTTTTTATGATGAATGCTGTAAGCGTTTTATCCATGGGGGGAATGGAAATGAAAAAAATGAAAATCTTCGCTGCCGTCTTTTGTTTGCTGCTCTTGTGCGCCTGCGGGGGGAAAACGATAAAAGACCCGCTGAACTATCAGATTGAACCGTTTTCATATCAAAACCAAGATGGAAAAACAGTGTCACTGAAAAGCCTGAAGGGGCATGTCTGGATTGCCGACTTTATGTTTACAAATTGTAATACGGTCTGTCCGCCGATGACGGCCCACATGACCGAACTGCAAAAAAAACTGAAGGCTGAGAATCTGGACGTGCGGATTGTGTCGTTCAGTGTAGATCCTGAAAAGGATACGCCGAAACAGCTGAAAGCATTTGCTTCCAAATATCCGCTTTCGCTTCGCAACTGGGATTTTCTGACTGGTTACAGCCAAAAGGACATTGAAGATTTTGCGCTGAACAGCTTTAAATCAATCGTCAAAAAGCCGGAGGGAGAGGATCAGGTCATACATCAAACCTCTTTTTATTTAGTCGGACCTGACGGGAAGGTGCTTAAAGATTATGACGGCGTGCAGAAAGTTCCGTATGATGACATCCTCTCAGATGTCAGAGCGGCTGAGGAGCTCAAGTAAACTGGCAGATTAGACATTTTCAAATCTGAAAAAACATGTTACACTTTCCACTAGTAGACGGGGAAGGAGCAACTAGATTGAAGCTGCGAATGTTCTCATTGATCGCCGGACTGGCCTTGCTTTTATCAGCTTGTTCTGTCCAGCGCACCGGTTCTGACGCTGAAGAACCGAAAACGAAAGATCATATTGTCATAGCTGCGGTCGGTGATTCATTGACTGAAGGAGTAGGAGATCCTGACGGTTCAGGATACGTCGGCAGGGCAGCGGAGTCTCTTAAGAAAAAGGGACATGTGAAAACGGTAGATATTAAAAATTATGCGGTGCAGGGTGACAAAACGTCGGACCTGCTGGAAAAGCTTGATAATAAAAAAGTTCAGAAATCATTAAAGAGCGCCGACTATATCTTTTTTACCATCGGCGGCAATGACTTAATGAAGGTGCTCCGCCAGAATATGATGCAGCTGACGGTTCAGCCGTTCCAAAAGGAAGAGAAACCTTTTGAAAAACGATTCAAGGCGATCGTTTCAAAAATCCGCAAATATAATGAAAACGCAGAGCTGGTGTATGTCAGCATGTATAATCCATTCACGTTTACGCTGCCTGAATTAAAAGAAATTAATGGGGTTGTAACGGATTGGAACAAGATCGCCGCAAAAGAGCTGGAAAAAGATCCCCACGCCGCTGCGGTGAATGTTGAAGACTTGTTCAGTCAAAAAAGCGGCAGCAGACGGATTTCAAAGGATGATGATTTTCATCCGAACGCAAAAGGATATGCACTCATCGCCGATCGATTGTACGGCATCATTGAAAAACAAGGGTTACCAGCAGAATAGGGTGAAATGATGAAAAAGTGGAAATCGCTGTTTTTTGTTCTTCTCGCACTCAATGTGATTGCCGCCGCGGTAATTGTGACATTATTGGTTATGCCGGGAGAGCAGGCGAAAATACAAGATCAGACAAAAAGTGAGTACGGCTTTCATATCACGAGCTCGAAAGAATCTCTTGCCAGGTTTGTGAATGCGTACTTAAAAGAGAAGGCATCGAATCAGCTTGACTACAAAGTGGACATCAATAACGATGTGCACGTGGCAGGTAAAATCAAAGCATTCTCAACCTCCATTAACGCGGTCGTCACATTTGAACCGTCCGTACAGGAGAACGGAGATGTGATGTTGAAAGTGACGAAGTTTTCCTTAGGCGAATTAAGCCTGCCGATCAGCTTTGTGCTGAATTATATGGACAGCTTTTATGAACTCCCGTCATTTGTGCACGTTCATTCCGGGGATAAAAGCATCGAGATCCGTCTGTCGGAAATGCCTTTAGACAACGGCATGTATGTAAAAGCGGATAAAATCAATCTCGACACGGATGAAATTGAATTTTCCTATTATCATCCGAAACAATAAGTTTTCATAAAAAAAACACAGATCCTTTGAGGGATTTGTGTTTTTTCGTGTCAGCGTTTTTTGTCCAGCTTGCTGAACAGTTTGATTAACGTTGCGAGCTCTTCATCAGAGTAGCAGTCAAACCGTTTAAAAAAGTATTCTGTTTTTTTCTGGTTGAAATGATCGACAATTTTCTCCCCGGCTTCCGTAATATGGATTCTGATAATTCGCCTGTCCTCTTTAGAACGGATGCGGGTGATCCATTCCTTTTCTACTAAAGCGTCGGTCACTGCGGTAATATGGCTTGCGGAGACCTCAAGAATGGGGGCGAATTCCGTTACTTTTTTAGGCCCTTGTTCACTGAGAATCCGCAAAATGGTGAATTCGTTCCTGGACAGCTCTTTATCTAGAATTTCATTAACTTCATTTCTGATTTGTTTAAACACTTTTCGAAGCAAAGCTTCCATATCATACATCATTTGTGTCCTTACTTTCAAATCATGAACCTCCAATATGTAGTCAGCGTGGCATTCGTTTAGCTTCCCCTGAAAGCAGAATTATTTTTATTCTGTTTATACATGCTATAATATAATAATACCACGTATGAACAAAGGAGGGCACCCGTATGTCAGAAAAAAAAGAAATCGCCACATTTGCAGGCGGCTGTTTTTGGTGCATGGTGAAGCCGTTTGACGAACAGCCCGGGATTGAAAAGGTGGTGTCCGGCTATACAGGAGGTCATACTGAGAATCCGACTTACGAAGAAGTGTGCAGTGAAACGACCGGACACAGAGAAGCCGTTCAAATCACATTTCAACCTGACATTTATCCGTACGAAAAGCTTGTCGAGCTGTTTTGGCAGCAGATCGACCCGACTGATGCAGGCGGCCAGTTTGCAGACCGCGGAAGTTCATATCGGGCGGCGATATATTACCATAATGATGAACAAAAACAAATCGCTGAAGCCTCAAAAAAACAGCTTGAAGAAAGCGGCATATTTAAAAAGCCGATCGTGACAGACATTTTGAAGGCTGAGCCTTTTTATGAAGCGGAAGGCTATCATCAGCACTTTTATATGAAAAATCCTGATCACTACGGGCGCTACCGTGTAGGTTCCGGACGTCAAGGCTTTCTGGATGAGCATTGGAGGGACAGATAAGATGGCTTTTAATAAAGAAGAAAAAATCAAATCATTAAACCGCATGCAATATGAAGTCACACAAAATAACGGAACGGAGCCGCCGTTTCAAAATGAATTCTGGGATCACAAAGAAGAGGGGCTGTATGTTGATATCGTATCGGGAAAGCCCTTGTTTACTTCTCTGGATAAATTCGATTCTCATTGCGGCTGGCCCAGTTTTACAAAACCGATTGAGGAAGAAGAGGTTGACGAAAAACTGGACACAAGCCACGGGATAATCCGGACGGAAGTGAGAAGTAAAACAGCTGATTCCCACTTAGGCCACGTATTTAATGACGGTCCGGGGCCAAGCGGGCTCCGTTATTGCATTAACTCTGCGGCACTCCGGTTTATTCCGAAAGACAAGCTGAAGGAAGAGGGCTATGAAGCCTGCCTGCATTTATTTGAAAAATAGAGCTCAGCAATGAGGCCTGCCTATCAGACAGGCCTTTTTTCTATGTTTTTTTTTCTTCATGTAATCGTTCAATAATCTTTACGATTGTGTCTTTTGTGATGAGCGGCGCCTGATCGGATTGATATCTGGGCAGATTGACCTTCCGAAATTCCGGATGTTTGGCGGGGTCGGGCAATATCGCGTAAAGGTTGCCCCATTCATATAAAGATTCCGTCTCATGAGGAGAGGTCAGTTCTTCATGAAGCTTCTCACCAGGGCGTTTTCCTACTTCAACAGCGGCGGGGCGAGGCAGTCCGTGCCGGAACGCATATTCTTCAAATCCGTGAAGCAGTTCTTCAAGCCTCAGGGACTCCATTTTAAAAATAAACGTTTCTCCGCCCTTTGTGATCGCCGCAGATTGCAGGGTGAGCGTTGCGGCGTCATCAATCGACATAAAAAACCTCGTCATGTTTTTATCCGTAATGGTGAGCGGGCCGCCTGCCATCAACTGCTCAAATAAAATAGGAATAACAGAACCGCGTGAACCGAGCACATTGCCGAAGCGGACCGAACAAAACACCGTACCGCGGTTTTGAACATGATGATTTGCCTGATGAAACAGCTTTTCGGACAACAGCTTCGTAGCTCCCATTGTGTTTACCGGGGAAACGGCTTTATCGGTTTTTTAAGATATTTACTGTATTTTGAGGGACTATCAGTGACGGTGAGGTCGATAACGAAAAATTAAACCTTAGGATAGGGGTAATTTCAAACTGAGCCGGAATTGGCCCTTTTCTTTTTTGTGTCATCGTAACGATAACTTCTTTGAAGACCATTCTTAATAGCGCGTTCTTTTTCTCTGTGCTTGATTCAATGTGATATTGATCAATTATCCTATTTATGTTGTTTCTGACTGTATTACTGTCTATTTCTGATTGCGCTTCTTGAGTTCCATTGAGCTCATGCTTGGCAATCTGGAGTTCTTTAAATTCTTCATCTAAAACAGCTTTTCTTTTCAAAAAAAGTTCATCAGTGTAAATGCCGCTCTCATATTTCTCGAAGATAAAATTCTCTTTGTTTTTTAACTCTTGTTCTTTTTGTGAAAGATGTTCAGACATTTGCTTTTTTGTTTTCACATTACTATTTACGTCTTCGTATTTAGAAATCATTGAAGTGATATGTTTTGTTAAAGTCTTATTATCTAAGTTGCTTAAAGAAGAGAGGTAATCCAGAATGGCATTTTCAACATCGTTATATCTTACATAAGTGCATTTATTCTTTTTGCAAGTGAGTGATTTAACGTGATACACACTTTCCGTGCCGTTTTTGTTTTCTCGCGTTCGCCTAGTTTCGTATTTAGATAATGGTTCACCGCACTTAGAACAAGTGCATACGCCTGCCAATTCACTTAATTCCAATGCGTTTTTATTAGGCAGCAGGGGGACTTTGTTTGCAATTTTCTCTTGTGATTGTTGAAATTGTTCTTGATCTATTATAGGAGCATGTGCATCCGATACTACAATTTGTTCCTTTTCAGGTCTAATTGTTCGTTTACCGTCTTTTGTTTTTTCTCTAACCTTATATTTAACAGTTCCGATATACGCTTCGTTTTGCAGAATTGCTTTAATTGTGTATTGATTCCAGCGCTTTTTTCCTGATGGAGTCGGTATTTGTAATTTTGTTAAGTGAGAAGCAATCGCTGTATAACTATAATCTTTTCCATTCAACCCATTTAAAAAGATGTTAAAGATGAATTGAACGACTTTTGCTTTTTCTTCGACTGGGACTAGTTTGGATGTTTTTTTGTTTAACCGGTATCCATAAGGCGCTAGTCCGGAAATCCATTTCCCTTGTGCCGCATATGTGTATTTAGCGCCTGTCATACGCTCTCTGGTCATTTCAAATTCTTCTCTGGCCATAAACAATTCAAAACGAATCTGACGCATGTCTGCAGGATTTCGAGGGTCATAAACTTTATATGGTGTAATGATAATCAATCGCTTGCTTTGAAGAAGGTTAACAATTTGTCCCGCATCACTGTAGCTCCCGCGGCTGAGTCTTGTTATTTCTTTAACAGCAATTGCCTGGTACTTGCCTTCCTCGAGGTCTTTAAGACATTCTTTAAAAACAGGGCGGCCCTCAATGCTTTCCCCAGACCCGATTTCCATTTTTAATTCATAGGGGATTTCAATCGACTTCAGTATTTTATTCATGAGTTCTTTTTGTTCTGTTAGCGTATCTTCGCCTGTTCTTTTTTCTCGCTCCATATCCTGACGAGAGCGTCTAAGATAACCCAAAATATTTGTAATGTTGTAAGAATGAACGATGTTTTTTAACTCCAAAAATCAGCACCTCCTCTTTATTGTATTTACTGTAAAAACAGTAGTATTCGTACAATATTCTGTCTGACATTGAATACGAAAATAACCTAATAAATATTGTAGGGGCTGTATTCTTTAAGTGTTGGGCTAAAGAGCTCGCTCATACGCTCTATGTTTTTTGTTAGCCTGAGAAAATACCCAAATAAAAAAAGAAGCCTCAGAGGACTTCAAAATAATTAATTCTTCTCACATGCAAAGTTGTCATTATCCCGATCCATTTTAGATGTATAAGCAGGGTGAGTGCTTGATACACCATGCGGATATTTCTTTCTCAGCTCTGTGCAGTTTGCAAAGTGTTCTGTTCCTCCAGCAGAAGGGGAGGCTTGAGCAGAGTTAGAAGAGCTGCTTGATGCTGAACCGCTTGAGTTCGATTTATGTGTCTCGGATTGGTGTGTTGTAACTGACTTTTGAGCCGGCTTAGATACACTTACTGATTTCTTCGGTTTCGTTACGCAGCCATTAAATCCTTTATCAGTCGCATATCCATTCTTACTCCAAATCTTCAAGTCTTTATCTTTCGCAGCTTGCTCATCTTTCTTATACGTGTCTAAATACTTCGTGTTTGGCTCATATACATAAGCTACTCGTGCTAATCCTTCTTTAAGCAGTGTTTCTTGTACTGATTTGCCATCTGCATAAACGTAAGCCAGCATTCTGCCATACTTGTCTGTACGATCTCCTTTATCAAACTCCAGTTGAAGTTTTCCCTTGTTAACCAGCTGTTTGTTTCTTGCTGAAGCATCCTCACCATATGGTTGTACGCAAGAGTTTGGGTTCTTAGTTTTAGGCGTGTCAACAAGTAAATAACGAACAGTTTTGACTTCGCCTTTATAGTTAACTTTAATCGTATCCCCATCAACTGTTCTGTTAAGTGTTACATCGACCAGCTTTTTCTTTTTGTCAGACGCCTTTTTATCCGACGAATCCTTCTTTGAAGCATTTTCGGCTTTTTCATTTTTGTCATTAGTACTTTTGTCATTTGATTGAGTGTCTGCCTTTGTCTCTTTTGCATCCTTTTCTTCTTGCTCTGTTGTTTTAGCTTGATCTGAATCTGTTTTATCTGTAGAAGCAGAATCAGATCCACACGCAGCCAAAGAAAAGCTTAGAGATAATGCGCCAATACCTAACAGCCATTTCTTCAATGTAATTCCCCCAATTTGTTTGTTCTGTCTCTATATCGGACAAACCTTCCTAATTATAAGTATAAAACCAAAGATTGTAAATTTCATTTTGGCATTTTAAGACACTCAAATACAGTTGTGTGGTAAAATTTAGTGACTCAAACACCTTAGAGGAGGGAAATTTAATTGGAAGAAGGAAAGTTAATTCGCATGACTCTTGATGGGATAAAGGAAGCTGTTTCTAAATACGGAACTTTTCCTATGCTCCAACATGGAGGGCATGTCATGGAAGATGCTGCTTTTCAATTCAGAGACCCAGCCAGTCCTCAAGAAATTAATAGTTTAGAAAAGATGTTAGGGGTAACTTTGCCTAATGATTATAAAGAGTTCCTATTCAATCACAATGGAATGGAAATGTTTAATGGTATTGAGCTTCTTAGTACAGAAGGGATAATTGAATTTAATGAAGTTCAAGACTTCCCTAAGGGATATGTCCTAATTGGGTATCATTATGATGGCAGGTATGTTATTGATGTAAACAAATCAAATAAAGGATTGGGGTATATGTTGCATCTGGATTCAATTGATAATATTGAAGATGCGGTATATTTAGACTCTAACTTTGAGATATGGTTTGACATGTTGGTGTCATCAAATGGAGCTAAATACTGGGAAGTGAAGCCGAAAATCCAAGAGTATTATAAATATATTTCAGAATAGAAAATTTAGATAAGATTAAGTGGGAAGGAGACGTAAATGAAAGTATTTGAAGCAGCCTCGTTCATTTCAGCCGCAGAAAAGCGGGCAAAACAATACGATCAGATTAGAGAACAATTTATCAATCTCAGAAAAGCATTTCAGGGAATGGCTGATTTAGATGACAGTGAGTTTTCAGGCAAAGGCGCCGACAACATTAAAGCATTCTTTCAAGATCACGCCGGTGTCACGGACAGCTGGCTTGATCTGATCGATATGAAAATTGCATTTTTTAACAGTGTTTCAGGAAAAGTAGTTGATGCCGGATTGGCTGATTTGTTTGTGGAAGAGTCATTTTTAGAACACGAGCTGTTTCATGCGAAGAATAAATCACAAGCCATCATGCAGAAGCAGCGCAATGAAATGAAAGGTATCCTTGATGAAATCAGTGATATCATTCATCTTGATGTTTTCTCGACAGAAGATGTCGATCAAAAGCTGGATTCAGCAGATAAAAAAAGGAACGATACCATACATAAACTCGGAAAGCTTGATCACGATCTAACGAAAGAATACGCAGAAACCGAGGCAAATGAACATTTCATTCAGGCCGACTTTCAGCAGCTCCAAAAAACAACAGGCCAAGGAAAAAACGCCACTCCGCTTTATTACAACGCCAAGGCATACCGAGAAAGCGACATACATAAGAAAAAAGACGAGATTGCAAGACACTCAGACACATATTTAACGTTTAAAAAGGAAGAGGCGAAAGAGCGGGAAATCAAGGATCTGAAGAAAAAGCTCGCTGACGGTGTGACCGATCCGGATGAATATTTAGAAATTGCAAATAAGCTCGGCTATGAAAACCTTGAACCTTCCCAGCAGCAATATGTCATTCAGCTTGAACAAGCAAAACAGCTGGAAGAAGCCGGAGAAGTGACTTGGGATATTTTAAAAGGAGCCGGCGTTGGTTTATATGATGTCGGGAAAGACACGGTAACCGGTCTATGGGACTTCATAACCGATCCGGGAGAAACCTTGTCAGCACTGGGGAATGCAGTACTTCATCCTGTTAAAACATATGATGCTGTTTCAGCAGCAATCGAGGAATCGTATCAAAAAGATATGGTAAATGGAGATGCGTATTCCAGATCAAGATGGGTTACATATGCGATAGGTACAGTAGTTACCTCTGTAGTAGGCACAAAGGGAGCCGGTTCTCTTACAAAAGCTGACGTAGCAGGAAAAGTCACCTCTAAAGTCAATAAAGCAGGCCAAAAACTGAAAGAGGTCTCAATTGCTGATTTATTGCCTTATAATCCCCGTTACGATGTTGTTCCGGCTAGAGGAGTTCCTTATAATGTAGTTAACAGTGAAAATTTAAAGGATCGGTTACTTAGATTAATTGAATCAGCAAATCCTAGAACGGTATTACCAAGGAATAAAGGTCGATGGGAAGGCGCACCTGGTGACGGAAAATGGTATTCCGACATACCTGAAGTAAAAGCAGCGACTAAGGGAGAACCGATTACTTTTAAAGATGGACGTCCTGATTTTACTCCATGGACTGTTGCAAACATTAAGTTTAAGTCTGGTGAATTAAATGGAACGAAAAAAGATTTTAGGCTTGTTTATAAAAAAATTAAAGAGATCAAGGGTTTTAAATCTCAAGCGCAGGCGAAAAAATGGCTGTCACAACAGGGACTTACCCCACACCATTTGGATAGTGTCACAATACAACTAGTGCCTAGTGTGATTAATAACAAAATACCTCATATTGGAGGAGCTTCTGATTTAAGGGGAGGGTATTAGAATGAGTTTCAATAAAATTGAACAAAAGTTAAAAGAATTTACGATAGATACTGAAACAGAATCCAACATTAATACAAACGAGCAGCTCAAAGAAATTGAAAGAAATATAGGTAATCAATTGCCTTCCGACTATAAGGATTTTTTGAAGGGATATGGAGGCTGTTATTTAGAAAGTAAAAAAACAACAGATGAAGTTGAGTACGACGTTTGCTACAAACCTATAGAGAAAGATCCTTGGATGGGTAAGGAAGATGATACACAATTACTAGAGAGCTTCTATGGTTTAGCTAACGATCATAACAGTCTTCAAGAAGCAATCAATACTTATTCTGATCGCTTTCCTAGGAATATTATTCCTATAGCAAGCTCGGCAGGTGGTAATGTAATATGTATGGACATCGACAATGAAAAAGTTTTGTTTTGGGATCACGAATTAAGTCAGCCTGATAAAGACTTTTTCCTAATTGCCAATTCGTTTGAGGAGTTTATCCTAAGTTTAGTAGACGAACCAATTGAAACGGATAATAGTGACAGTGATGTGGAAATTGAGATTTTAGACAATGACTTTGGAAAATTGCTCTTTGGTAAGGACAATTAGCTTTTATTTTTAGGAAAAGTATTGCAAAGTTAAGCTCTCTGAAAGAGAGCTTTTTTATTTTCGATAGAAACTAATTATAAAAAGGGAGAGAGGTTATGGATTCGTATCAAATAAAGAAATTAAAACCCGAAGAATACAATAAGTGTAATAATATTTGGGACATGGAAAAGAAAATGGCTAAGGTGTTTTATGACGAATTAGTAAGTGGAAACAGAATTACTTTTATTTACTTCAGTGAATGACGAGTTTATAGGAGAAGGATCGTTAGTTCTTTAAAACAATGACCCAGATTATACCATTCCGGATAATCGCATTTATCTATTTCGTATGATTGTTAAAGAAGGATATCGAAATTGTGGGATAGGTGGTATTATTGTTGATTATTTGATTGATTATGCTAAACAACTTGGATATAAGGAAATAACACTCGGTGCAGATACAGATAACTTAAACGCAAGGCATCTATATGAAAAGAAGGGTTTTACAACCGTATTTTTCTTGGTGAAGATGAATATGGTGAATATGTAAAACTCCTAAAAGTATTAAAATAAAATTCCCGAGATTATGGTGAATGTGTGGGAGGTTACTTTCACAAACGATGATAGACGGTAACTTAATCTAATTAGATCGTTATTAAGGTGCGGATTAGCATTTATCCTCTCAAAACCAACCCGTAATGAACGAGGATACTGTTGGCTGAGGAATTATTTTTCCATGTATTGTATTTTATGGTATTCTTGGAATGAAAGGAGGAGACAATGAAAAAGAAATTAATTGGGGTCTTGATCATTGTTTGTTTTTCTGTGTTCATGTATGGCGCAGTTACACATTCTTTTAAAAATCAAAAATCCACTGAGGAAGTATTAGAAAGTGCATGGGATGAATTTGGCTTATTTAGCTTTGGAATTGGAGAAACAGACCCAGTCATATCAATTGGTATGGATAAAACAAAAAATGAAGAAGAATTACGGCGCTATCTAAACGACAATTTATCTGAGGAAGCTAAAGAAAAATATAAAGTTAAAATCATTAAAAAGGATATCAATCTTTTAGAAGAACAACATGAAAAGTATTTAGAAAGTGTTGAAGCACATTGATACATTAAAGCTTCTTATCGGCTCTAAATAAAATAACGGTGATATCCAATAAAAAATTTTTGTAAATATTCCGATTATTTCATTTAATCTGTTATAATCAAACTGTGAAATACAAACTGGTTATAGTGTATTTCTTTAATAAGAAATGCATAAAATAAAAAGACCAGGGTGTTGGTAGCACCCTGGCTCTGTACAAAAAGCTGCCTATCAAAGGGCTTGCTCGATGTAGTTTCATGATAGACCTAACCCTTCAGGTTTCCAGCTCAAGGGAGGTCTATTTCTTATTGAACTTTTTATCATTTACTTTCAGTTCATTTCCATTGGTGTCGACATTATAGGCTTTTACGATAACATCCTCTCCTTGATACCAAAAAGCAAATGGATTGGACAATTGATGTTCCTTAATGGTGTTGTTATTTAATGTGTAATAATATGGTTCATGTTCAGCTAACAAGACGATATCGTCTGAATAAGGTTTTTTTTGGATATATGGTATATCCGGTACCTTAAAGTATCGTTTATTGAATTTTTCTCCTTGGGATGTGGATATGAGTACGCTTTTCTTGATGAGTGGATTTGAATAGATAAAAAAGATTTTATCCTCGGTTGGATTAATTTTAGAAGTACTTACAGAGTGTTCACCTTTATTTATAAAGAATGCATTGATCAACAATATAACTATTACACCAATTAGAACTCCTGAAATCCCATATAAAACATAAGACTTTTTCATATAACGCTCCTTATCTTTTATATAAGAATAAAAAGACACTTGCAGAATAAATCTGCAAAGTAAATGATTAGGAGCAGACAGTTTTTCATGAGCGGTCAATATCCAGATGTGACAAGTGCGCCTCCATTATTGTCTAGGTCGGTTCCTTTTGTGTTTTTGTATGATTGCCACACAAGTTTAGAGCAATACTATTTATTTGTGCTTTTTTGGTTGCAGCTTTACTACCAAGGACAGCATTGCATAAAGTTTTACAGGTGAACACAGAGCATAAAAAAACACCCCCTTATATGGGAGTGCCAAAACATTATGCGGTTTGCCCTCGGCGTTCCGCTGAGAAGTCATTATGGTGATCAAGCGCGATGTGGATACTGGCTGTGTGGCCTCTTCGGGCTTCTTTAAAAACTTTGTGGCCGTCAAGAAGATAATGTCCGGCAAACCCAAGTAAAATAACTAAAAAAATAAAAGCAGATGTAAGGTTAAATTTCATAAAGACAATCCCCTCTCTGAATTTGTTTTCGGGCATAAAGCACTTTCTCATAAAAGGCGATAGCTACTTTATGGTCTTCATTTACATTATAATACATTGCTGCATCAGTCGCTAGGTCTTCAACGTCTGAAAGCATTGCTTTTGACTCTAAGTAATTTAAAGCCTTAAAAAGTCGGTCTTTGTCATTCTCAATGAATAGAGCCATAAGAAAATCAAACATTTTCTCTAATACGTCATCGTTCAAATCCTTTGACAGCATAAGACCTTGTTCACAAACTTGTTTTCCATCAACTGTGTTGGACAACTTAAAGTGCGTTTTTGCCAGCATTAAAAGTATGTCAAGCAGTCGGCTAGAATTGTGAAGAGAATTAGTTTGATAAATTGAGACGCCTTCTTTAAAATACTCCAATGCCTTCTCCATATGTCCTGTTGTAAATGAGCATAAACCGAGATTGTACAAAGAAGAACCTATTAACCGTGGCATATCAATTTCTTGTGCTTGTTTTAATGCATTCATGAAATGCGGTATTGCTTTTTCTGGATACTCCATGTCTAAATAATTCAGACCGATGACGAATGAACATTGGATTACTCTTATTGAGTACGTTTCGTGTGCTTTGTAGGTTTCTATTGCTTGAACGATATGATGCATAGACATGTGGGTTTGCTTCATGTGATAGTACACTTCAGCAACTTTATAGTGAAATTCAGCTCGCTCTATTTCATCGGGGACAATAGATATCTTCTTTTCAGCTCGGTTGTAAAAACTTATTGCTTTAAGATATTCGTACTGTTCAAATTCATACATCCCATGAAAAAAGTTAAAATAATATTCAAGAATTCCTTTTAGATCGCTTTGTTTACTTTCGATCTCTTCTGATAAGTCTGAAATTTTAGGTCGTTCTTCATTCATGGTTTTTGGTTCAAGATAATCAAGCATTAATTGATGTCGAAAACACATGAGCGAATAGTACAACAATAAATCTTGATCTTCTTCCATAAGCTCTATTTCTTGCTTCACTTCTTCCTTCAAGATTTCTGCATCTGCAACACTGAATAACCTTATGTATTTGTACCATTCATTGATTTTTAAGCCAACTTTTGAAGAAGAGATCAATTGCTCCAAAAAAATCACCCTCCTAGCATTTCGTCTGATTATGTAATATTTTATCATAATGTAATATGTTGGGAAGGGTGTTTTTTCTTAATTTCTCAATTCGGTATGGAATGCGATAGAATCCTCCTTGTTAGAGAAGGGTACGTGATCAGTTTGCTGTTGCTTTTAGTAAGGCAAGCCATTCATCTAATGTTCCTGCGAAACCTTGTTGAACGGCTAATTCATATGCTGATTTTCCATCTTTACCGGCAGCACCAGTAGCTCCTTTAGCTCCAGTACTGCCTTTTTCACCTTTTAATGAAGCTAACCATTCAAAAGTGATGAATATTCAAGGCGGGAGTAAGGGAAATTAACAAAAAAATGTGAGGGAATGTAGATGAAACGATTTATCTTGGTTATACCGTTATTGGCTGCTGTTATTGCCTCTCCAACTCAAATGAAAGCAAGTCCAATGCCTTGTAGTGCAGTACTCGAACCGGTAAATCAAAAACTGAAAAATGCGAAGGGTGCGGCACTAATCTATAAAGTGCAGTTATACCCGCCAAGTGCTGCAAGAACGAATATGAGTATTCTTGCTGTCCACCTTCCTCAGCCATCTTCTTATGGAAGCTACGACGGTTATGAAGGATTTGCCTCCAAAACAGGGGAGATCAGTTGGCGATTTAAACTATATCCGACTCCCGAGGAAGAGAGCCATAATTGGGCTGGAAGGGTTGATTCCATATCAGCTGAAATGACAAATGTTAAAGTGCAAGTGCGCCTTTCAAATTCTAAGACGCAAAAGTTAGGGCCAAGTGTATTAACAAACAATATTCAATCTTGCTATTAGAAATGTAGAGTTCTTATCAAAGAGAGCAATGCGACTGGATCTTTTGTAAAGTGTCAAAAAGGTAATTGATCGAGAAATTCTGGTGAAAAATGAAAAAGAGTCCATTAAGATGCAATGTCTGGAGTCAATTCATCATTTGACAGAAGAGAGCCGGCAAAAGTCGATATTGCGTTTGATTTTGTACATAGAAAGACGGCATAAAAAGAAATGGTTAGCTAAAAAAAGGCAAAGAGTCAACGCTCTTTACCATCAGGTGTTTTCCTTAAGCGGTCTGCAATATGCTTAATTAAACTCAGCGCAGCAGTCACTAATCCAATAACTAAAACAATTTCAAGTAAGAGGATAAATCCAAAATTTAAACCGCGACTTTCAAAGTAATCACCAGTAAAAAAGAGCAATTGATAAATTCCAAGCATTAGCACAATAAAGGAAGCGCCTATAATCGCCAGAGACTTTTTAGAGAACTCCTTAGTATGGTTAAAATTATAAACCAATAAGAACAAAAATAGACAAGCCATGGCGATCTTATGAGTCAATGAATCACTTGCTGAGAACCCTTGCACAAGTAAGGAGATAATTAATCCGGTCATTCCGATTATTTTGTTCAATATATCACCTGCTTTGTATAAGTATGACCTTAGATATCAGCTTACCAATTAAAGGTGATATTCTCAACATAATGCAGTTTAAACTTAACTTAAAATCGTAATTTTAAGAACAAATTTAGAGTGGATCATGACATGCTGTTTATTATGCTGTAAACAAACGCAACAATAAATAATGGATAAGAGATAACAGCAATTAGTTTTGAAGATTTGCTCTTTTTTTCAAATGTGTATATCAGTGCAAATCCTAAAAAGAATATTGTGACAAACCAAGAAGAATAGGATGGGTACAATGCAATAAGTAAGACAATAAGAGTGGATAACGCAAAAGAAGAGTCAAGTGTTATTTTCTGATTGTTTTTCAAATAAACCGCCTCCTTACACATATCCCCCCCATATAAAAACACTTAAACATTATATTAAGTCAGCATGATTAAATGATAAACATTTTACGTCAAGAACAAGATAAAGCAATCCGGCATTTCAAGGACAAGCTGAACATGTCTGAAAAACTGTACATACCCTTAGTTAATGTAAACTGCTTATAGATAAGCAAAATGTTTAAGCGGAAAGGCTGTATAGACTTATAGGACCTTATAATATAAACATTAGATCGCTTAAAGAAGGTGATGTGGTTGATCAGTCAATTGAATATTTCATGATGCAATTGTGCGGTTCTATAATGGTGAAGACCTCGCCGTGTTCCATTTGTCTAGGGGGGAATTTGTTTAAATTCATAAACATGAGGCGTTTTAGTCTGTCATTTCCTAAAACAGTGTTTTATTCTTGTTACAAATATGCAAGAAGGGCGGTTTGAACTTGTATAGAGTGTTTATAATGCTGTTAATTTTGTTATGTATAACATTAGGGTGTCAAAACCAACATAACAAACATTTTATGGAGGCTAAGCAAACTATGGTCGGCTATGTCATTTTAAAAAGAGAGAATCAAGCAATTCTCATACCTAATGAAAAAGCTGATGCTAAAGACTTTAAAAATCTTAGTGAAAAAGAGATTATTGAGAAGTATAGATCGGATATAGTTTTACTGGGACTTAGTCAACTTAACAATAAAGATGACTTGAGCAAAGGACAAAAAATTCGTATTTGGTATAAAAAATTAAATGAATCTTCACCGCCAAAAACAAACATCTCAAAGTTTGAAAGTATTTAGTACATATTCTGTAATTCCTAGGAATACCGCTGAAAAAACTGAAGCGGCATATTGAACAGAAATAATGTCTTCTAACCTTACCTCATTCGCGGTGGCTTATTCCTGCCCCGGGATTTATTTGACGATTGTTGACTCAGGTGCAGAGAAGGCACATGCCAAGAACACATTTTTGAATTACTGGGCACCTTGAATAAAACCAGCATTCCCGTATTCATATGCGAAGAGATCGGTACTGAACGCTGGATAAAGAAAAAAGTTAACCATACATTTGAACAAGCTTGCGAGGCTTTGATAAAGAAAGAACAGTCAAGAGACGAACCATTACATACATATAATACTCCTGTGAAAGCGGGGGTGTAGTTTTGGAACCTTACCAACGTTATGAGGAATTGAAGAAGAAAACAATAAAGGTTGTCCATAAAGATAATTACAGTATCCGCTATATAGAACAGGATGAAGCCAGTAATGACTTAGATGAATTTTATAAACAATTTGCTCAGCATTTATTGGAGGCTGCTTTGGAAAGGAGTGCAGAGTAAGCTTCTTTTTTTGATTTGTTTGTAGTAAGTATCTTAATAAACAGCTTTATCGGTACTGATATTAATCACATGCGTCACCTCTTGCAGCAAAGCGGCTTCTGCGACATTTTGTCCGCCGATAAGGTTGGTTTGAATGGCTTCAAAGGGATTATCCTCACATGTCGGAACCTGCTTCAGCGCAGCTGTGTGAAAGACAATATCAACACCTTTCATCACTTGGTTGACTCTTCTGTAGTCACGAACATCGCCGAGCACAAACGACAGTCTTTGTTCATCCGCGTATTTTTGTTTCATCACATATTGTTTGCTGTCATCTTTGCTGAACACAATGACTTCTTTAGGGGTTAAGAGCAAAAGGCGTTTTACTATTTGGCTTCCGATTGATCCTGTCCCGCCTGTGACGAGAACAGTTTTATCGTGAAAAAACGGTTGTAGCTCTACTGCTTGCTGTTTAGGCATGGCTTATCCTCCAACTCTCGTTTCTCTACCATGCATCATATGTTGAACAATTTCAGCGAGTTAATGAAAGAAACCAATAAATCAAAAATTAGAGAAAAACATTAATCTGATGCGCTTTCATATCGCTTTACCCGATTAATAGACTAGAAATCACAAATAAAACATTGTACTAAATGTTCATTTTAAATATTTGCTCACGTCAATTTTTTCTCTTCATAAATTCTCACATGCGGACAATCTTCACAAAAACTTAACACTGACATTCCTGTATGTATTTTACAATTAAAGTACACTTTCATAAAAGGAGGAAGGAAAATGAATCATTCAAAAACACTTTTGTTAACCGCGGCAGCCGGATTGATGCTCACATGCGGTGCGGTTTCTTCCCAGGCCAAGCATAAGCTGTCTGATCCTTATCATTTTACCGTGAATGCGGCGGCGGAAACGGAACCGGTTGATACAGCAGGTGATGCAGCTGATGATCCTGCGATTTGGCTGGACCCCAAGAATCCTCAGAACAGCAAATTGATCACAACCAATAAAAAATCAGGCTTAGTCGTGTACAGCCTAGAGGGAAAGATGCTTCATTCCTATCCTACCGGGAAGCTGAACAATGTTGATATCCGCTATGATTTTCCGTTGAACGGAAAAAAAGTCGATATTGCGGCGGCATCCAATCGGTCTGAAGGAAAGAATACCATTGAGATTTACGCCATTGACGGGAAAAACGGCACATTACAAAGCATTACGAACCCAGACCGCCCGATTGCGTCAGCAATTGATGAAGTATACGGTTTCAGCTTGTACCACAGTCAAAAAACAGGAAAATATTACGCGATGGTGACAGGGAAAGAAGGCGAATTTGAACAATACGAATTAAATGCTGATAAAAATGGATACATATCCGGCAAAAAGGTAAGGGCGTTTAAAATGAATTCTCAGACAGAAGGGATGGCAGCAGACGATGAATACGGCAGTCTTTATATCGCAGAAGAAGATGAGGCCATCTGGAAGTTCAGCGCTGAGCCGGACGGCGGCAGTAACGGAACGGTTATCGATCGTGCCGACGGCAGGCATTTAACCCCTGATATTGAAGGACTGACGATTTACTACGCTGCTGACGGGAAAGGTTATTTGCTTGCATCAAGCCAGGGTAACAGCAGCTACGCGATTTATGAAAGACAGGGACAGAACAAATATGTTGCGGACTTTCAGATAACAGACGGGCCTGAGACAGACGGCACAAGCGATACAGACGGAATTGACGTTCTGGGTTTCGGGCTGGGACCTGAATATCCGTTCGGCCTTTTTGTCGCACAGGACGGAGAAAATATAGATCACGGCCAAAAGGCCAATCAAAATTTTAAAATGGTGCCTTGGGAAAGAATCGCTGATAAAATCGGCTTTCACCCGCAGGTCAATAAACAGGTTGACCCGAGAAAACTGACTGACAGAAGCGGAAAATAAACATGAAAAAAGCAGCTTATCCAAGCTGCTTTTTGATGTGAAGAGCGTTTCATGAGAAAGTCTTGGAACGGATAGCCGCAAGCACAGCCGGCAGCCGGTCATACGTGTACGCCGGTACTGTCTCTTGGTAATTAAGCGCCGCGATTTGTTTACGTTCACCCGGGTTTGCCATATAAAAATGGATCTTATCCGCAAAATCCGCAAGCCCGCTGTAAGAAACAAAGGATGAAAACGGGGGCGCGGGAGAAAGGTCTGTCAGCTGAAAGGCCTGACAAGCCGCAATGTCTAAGCTTCTCGTATTTAAACTGATATTTTCGATGCCGCGTCCGTTCTGATTGAGCGCAAACCGATAAGAACGGTGAGGGTTTAAGACCACGTCTGCGCTGTTGTAATATAATGCGGCATGTTCGGGTTCAATCCATTCATCCATTACGAGCACATTTTGCTGCCTGGCGATTTTTTTAGGCAGATGTCTGCGCCATCCCTTCCCGATAATACGAAGCGTATACGGAAGCTTCGCCGCTGCTTTCACCAGTTCAACGCGGTTCGGGTAAGGGTATCCGATCAGAAGCAGATTTGTGTGAAGAGAAGCTTCAGCAGGTTGTTTCTTAAAAAGCCGCTGATTAACGGGGATCGGGACATAATATACGTGCTGTAAGCCCATTTGCCGGTAAGCATCAAGCGCGTTTTGTTCTATCGTCAAAACGGCATCGGCGAAAGGGGCGATTGTCATGCTCACATCGAAATAAAAAGGATCCTCCGTCATCCATAGATAAACGGGAATCTGTTCTGTCTTCAGCCATTGAAGCCATTCAGACGGAATACGGTCTCCCGTCATCATCAGACTGATGTCTGGTTTGAATGCCCGTATACTGCGGATGGTATCTTCCTCAAACTCAGAAACAGAAAAAAAGCGGACGGAAGACTGTAAAAAGCCTTCCTCGATCCAGCGGTCAAAATACGTGTATATGCCTTTATATCCTGAACGGATATATAAAACGTTCATATGCTGTTACGAAGTGAACGTGACACTTTCAACTTTGTCGACGTCAAGCAATGTTGTAGCAGAGCCTGCCGGTGTAACGGAATTTTCCTGCGTAACAAAAACGATTCCGTGAATTTCGTCAAAGGCAACAAATTGAACCGGGCCGATCATGTCTCCTGAATCCATCACAATGCTGATGACAGTGCCGGGCTGAATTCTTGCAAAAATCCATCTCGCCGCTAATGAAATACCGCTTCCCAATACAGATTGTGCGCTGAGACTGTCTTTCGCCGCTGCTTCATCTACTTTTGCATCAATTGCCGATTCCAATAAATCTTTTACTTTGTTTTCCACATTATCTCCTCCATCTGTGCCGCCAGATAAAGCGCTGTTGTCAAATACAGGGGCTAAAAGAGTTTTCAATAACGCCTTTTTAAGCTCCAAACGATCCTCGCTCATGCGAACATACACCTCCTTTAACAATTTCAACCTCACGTTTATTCATATTCCTGATTGAAGAGATTGGTATAAGTCGAATGCCGTTTTGCTTGTGTTTTTTTCAATATTTAATCAAACAGCTGAATTTTCGAATCAGGCTTTGTTTGCCTATGCGGATTGTAAGAGTATGACATACGTTGTATAGATTAAAAAATGAAGGAGAGGAATACTTTGGATTCAGAAGAAACTGTAAAACACGGGGGTTTTGAGGAGGAATTTCAGCTCGTACTGCTTCTTCTTCTTTTGTTATCCCGTCAGCCGTCCGGAGATCATTCAGATTTGCGGCGTCAGCTTGTAATGGCAAAAGAGCTTGGGGTTCCTGTATCACGCGTCAATCTGATTAACGGCAGCACACTGCAAAACGTAATTGTCAAAGAAGTGCTGTCAGATTTGGCCGTTTTTCAAAATCCGCTCAATCATACGAGATCAAACGTCGCGATTTCAAGCATCGTCAGCTGGGGTGCTTTTTAATAACGGATATCAGGCTCTGTCTCTTTCGGAGCCGTTTTTTACGTTTTACAGAAGGGGTGATGGGATGGAAAAGAAGATCTCAATTATCTTAACGAGTTACAACAAACCGGATCTTGTGAAACAGGCGATTGAAAGTGTTTTGCATCAGACCTACAGCAATTGGGAGCTGTTTGTGATGGATGATCATTCAAATGAAGAAACTTCGGCTGCCATCAGTACGTATATAAAAGATCCTCGCATATATTATGACAACAGTTTTATCAATCCTGCCGAACGGCTGAAGTCGACCCGGTATGCCGTTTTGATTAATGATGCGCTTTCACGGGCTAAAGGCGAATACATCACTTATTTGACAGACGACACCGTATTTCATCCGGATAGGCTCAGCCGCATGGCGGAAGTTCTTAATCAATGCAGCGGGTTTGATGCCGTCTATTCCAGCCAGAAGGTGATACATGTAAACGGGCGCGGAACAGAACAATTCCACTTCTATCGTTTTGCTGAAGAGGTGCTTGATCAGGCCGCTTTTCTCGTTGATCACTGTTCAGTGATGCACCGGAGATCATTGCTTGAGCGTGTGAAAGAGAAGTTCGGCAGCTTTTGGGACGAAGATGTTATCCATTGGAATCACGGAGACTCTGTTTTTTGGAGCAGGCTCAACACATTTACATCATTTCTGCCGATAAAAGAAGTGTTGGATACGACCTATAAAACACCCCACTCATTTCAGAACACGTATCAATCGCTTCCGTCTGTCCTGATCGACGGATCCTTTGTAAAGGGGACGGATCAGAAAGTATATCAGCTTGACCGAAATAAAAGGAAGCCTGTAAACGAGCGCTGGCATACGTTATATGAAGGCCGAACCGTCGTCATTCCGGATCCGTTTTTATTTCAATATGAGGAAGAGGACTCCGCCAGTATTCCGAATTTTCAGCTCGTCAGGGATCAGTTTCATGTTTATTTTATAGAAGACGGGGAGAAAAGGCTGGTTGATCATAGCGCATTTCGCTTTTACCGATTTAAACGGCATGACATCCCGGCTTTAGAACGGGACGAAATACAAGCGTTTCCGGACGGTCCGCCGATCAGCCGGGGGACATCGGGCTGTATTCAACATCTGCCCGGGAGAATGCTGTTTCGCATTGAACGGGAATTTTATGTTTATTTGAGAGGGGTTCTCCATCCGATCAGTCATGACGTAGCGAAACGCTTTTTTGCGAATCAGAAGGCGATACCCATTTCCTTTCAGCAAATTAAACAATTACCAATTGGAATGCCGTTCTATCCGGTGTACGATGAAATTATGAGAAATCTCAATATAACAAAAGGTTGAGAGATGCAGTCGGATGTGTAAGGAAAAGGAGAGCTTTTATGACCGATCAATTTGATAAAACCGAGAAGCAGTATATAGAGCTTACTTCCGGCATTCAGAGGTTCGAGCATTTCAGTGTATATACGGACCCTTTTTTGCCGCAGATTTTTTCGCATAACTTTGTTCAGCTGCACCGTACATTTCCGTTAGACAAACTCCTGCCGTTTTTTTCGTCCGTTCCGGGCATGCTTCAAGCCAATTATATTCATGTGAAAGCGGCTCCGGAGCACACGTTTCCGCTTCTTCTGAAACAAACTCTGGTAAAACAGGGCTGCGTAGTGGAAGATGAGCTGTTTTTTGCAAGGAAACTGGAAAATGGGGACCTGCAGGCCGGGCACCCGCTCACTGCTTGGGGGACGGAAAAAAGCCTCGCCGACGGGTCGTCTATTATGAACATCTATGATGCCCTTTACATTGGCGAGGCGGCGGCCGAACAAAAGCTTGAGCGGAAATATCCTTTGTATAAGGACGGAACGGTTATGCTTGTCGTGTGCTACAGCGACGCCTCGCAAACGATTCCGATCGGCTGCGGAGAGCTTTTCATCAACAAAGCAGATAAAACCGCAAAAATAGAAGAAGTCGCAATTCTGGATCAATTCCAACGAAAAGGCTACGGATCGATATTGATGAATGAGCTGATGGCGGCGGCAAAGCTGAACGGCATGGAAACCGTATACCTTGTGACGTCCGGGATGGACGGTGTAAACCGCTTTTATGAAAAACTCGGTTTCAAAAGATTTCGGCGCGTGCATACAATTTTTCATTATTTTCTTACATAGTTGGGCATTCGCATAAACCAATTGGGAGTTGGCCCGCATACAATGCCGTATATCGTAAGAAGAAAGGATGATTTGCGTATGTACGGATACGGATATGGCTACGGTTGCGGCAGTTTTGGCTATGGTTACGGGCACGGCGGCTGCGGGGGCGGAACCAGCACTTTTGTGCTGATCGTGGTATTGTTTATTTTATTAATCATCGTCGGTGCGGCTTTTATTTGTTAGACTGAAAAAATCCTATAATGAAAATCAGCCTGCAGAGAACATCACTTTCTGCAGGCTTTTTGTTATACCCATGCTGAAAAATCAGCTTGAAAAACATTTTAATACATATTACCTTTCTGGAGAAGGGGGCGAAAATGTGAACATAACGATTGAAGAATTACCTGAATCCAGAATTGCTTACTTCCGAAACATCGGAGAGTATGGCGGAAAGCAAAACAATGAACTGATGGAGTCATTTAAAAACTGGGCGCAATTGAATGGTCTGCTTTGTCATTCTGTCATTTTAGGAATTCCGCAAGATCATCCGAATCGTACTCCTAAAGAGAAATGCCGCTATGATGTTTGTCTTGTTATCAATCAAGACCATGTGCCTGAACCAGCCCGGATTGGTACATTTTCCGGAGGGAAGTACGCTGTTTTCTTGCTTGATCATACAAAAGAGGCAGTCAGTGGATTTTGGAACACTGTTTTTTCTGAGATCAAAAAAAATAATTTATCAATCAGAGAGCAGCCCATTATCGAAAGGTATACTTTACAAAAGGTGAATCATCATTTGTGTGAAATATTGATTCCCATACGGTAAAGAAGACGGGAATTTTCCGCCTTCTGCTTATACTGATTCAGATCAAAAATGATGGATGATGAGCTGAGCAAAGAATAAAATCAACAATAGGAATAGAATTTCCAGAACGCTTTTCAGGCTGTCGGGACATCTCCGACAGCCTGTTTTACAGAAAGGTATTTTCTGCAAAAAACTTTCTGAAGGATAAGAATGCGGTTATTCATCTGTTCATACAATGAAGCAAATGGGTTTTCGAGGTGGAAAGATATGGGGAGCTATTTAATCAAACCGGAGCTTGACGGGAATTATCCGTCAGTCAGTCATGGAAAGGGATCATATGTGTATGATCAGGAGGGGAACAAGTATCTTGACGGAGCATCGGGGGCGGTCACTTGCAATATCGGCCACGGCACGGAGGATATTATACAAGCTTTAAAAGAGCAGCTTGACTCCGTTTCGTTTGTGTATCGCTCGCAATTCACCAGTACTCCGGCAGAAGAACTCGCTTTATTTCTGGCGGATCATCTGCCGGGCGGGCTGAATTGGTCATTTTTTGTAAACAGCGGATCAGAGGCAGTCGAAACAGCGATGAAAATGGCCGTTCAATATTGGCAGGAAAAAGGGCAATACCAAAAATCCGTCTTTCTATCAAGATGGGGCAGTTACCACGGCATTACTTTGGGAGCGCTTTCATTATCGGGGTTCTACGAACGGAGATACCGCTTCACCCAGTTGCTCGAACGGTTTCCTGCCGTTTCAGCGCCTAATATGTATCGTTCAGAGCTGCAGGGAGAGGAATTTGTGAAAGCTGCGGCGGCTGAACTGGAAACGGCTGTTCAGCGGATCGGTCCCTCATTTATCGCGGGATTTGTCGCAGAACCGATTGTCGGAGCAGCCGGGGCGGCCATCACTCCGCCGGCAGGTTATTATGAAGCGCTTGAGGATGTCTGCCGCCGGCACGGTATTTTGTTTATCGCGGATGAAGTCATGACGGGGCTCGGGAGAACAGGGCGGATGCTTGCTTCTGAGCATTGGAGGATCGCACCTGATATCGCGGTGCTCGGAAAAGGGTTAGGCGCCGGTTACGCTCCGATAGCGGCAGCCGTTGCGTCTGATGACATCATTGAAACGATCAAGCGGGGCTCCGGGGTCATTATGAGCGGACATACGTACAGTGCCAACCCATACTGTGCTAGAGCGGCGCTTGAAGTGCTTCGCTATGTTAAGAAACACGAGCTGCTTCGGCAGTCAGAGGAGAAAGGCGTAATGCTGAAGCGGAAATTAGAAGAAATCAAAGAGCGCAGCGGGGTGATTGGGGATGTCCGCGGTAAAGGCCTCCTGATCGGGGTTGAATTCGTTAAGGATAAAACGACGAAGGACGTTTTTTCGAAAAAACAGGCCTTCACCGAAAAAATCATTAAAGCGGCAAAAAAACGGGGCCTGCTTATTTACCCTGCAAAGCCCGGTATTGACAGCGGAGAAGGAGACGCCGTCATCATCGCCCCGCCGTTCACGATTTCATATGCCGAGCTGGATGAGCTGTCAGATCTATTTTCCCAGGCAGCAGAAGAAGTTGAAAAAATGATGAAGAAGGATTGAGCTGATATGTCTATTTTTCATAAAAAAATCGATATTCATGAAGCAATTGCCGATGTCAAGGACGAATCTGTCATCATGTTCGGCGGTTTTGGGGGAGTGGGTTCACCTCCGTCATTAATCGAAGCGATTTTGGAAAGCGGCGTTAAAGAGCTGACCGTCATCTGCAATGATGCCGGATTTCCGGAAATCGGCATCGGCCCGCTTATCGTTCATAAGCGGGTAAAAAGGCTGATCGCTTCCCATATCGGCTCAAATCCTGTCGCGGGCAGACAAATGACTGACGGAGCGCTTGAGGTGGAATTTTCGCCGCAAGGGACGCTTGCTGAACGGATTCGCGCAGGCGGAGCGGGGCTAGGCGGTATATTAACTGATATCGGCATTGATAACGCAACCGTTTGTGAAAACAAAGAAACCGTAACGATTGACGGAAAGTCCTATTTAGTTGAAAAAGCGCTGACGGCTGATTTCGCTTTTGTGTCCGCACATACTGCTGATGAATTCGGGAATCTGACGTTTGACAAAACGGCGCGCAACATGAACCCTCTGATGGCTGCGGCGGCCGAAAGAACATTTGCTGAGGCGGCAGAGATTGTGCCTGCCGGCGAACTTGACAGCGAGCATATTGTAACGCCGGGCGTTTTCGTGGAGGGTGTCGTGCAAAGTGAAGGAGTGAAGTGGAAATGGGCTTGGGAATAGCGGAAAGAGAGAGTATCGCGAGGCGGGCCGCCAGTGAAGTTACCTCAGGTATGATTGTCAACCTGGGGATCGGCATTCCTTCTTTAGTGCCGAACTTTCTGCCGGCCGGCATGGAGGTCATGCTGCAGGCGGAAAACGGCGTCCTCGGGATCGGCGGCAGTCCGGAGCGCGGAGAGGAGGATGAGCTTTTATGCAATGCGGCCGGGTTTCCTGTCAGTACAGTTAAGGGTGCTTCCTATTTTGATTCAGCTCTGTCTTTTGCCATGATCAGAAAAGGGCTGATAGATATTACCATTTTAGGCGCGCTCCAAGTCAGCAGGACAGGTGATCTCGCCAATTGGCTCGTGCCGGGAAAAAAAGTGCCCGGAATGGGCGGGGCGATGGAGCTTGCCCAAGGCGCGAAAAAAGTAGTTGTCGTCATGAGCCACACCGATCAGAAAGGCCGGCCGAAGCTGGTCGAAAGCTGTTCATTGCCGCTTACAGCAGCGGGCTGTGCAGATCTCATCATTACAGAGAAAGCCGTCATCAGCATAGATGATGGGGCTTTTGTTCTTGAGGAACTGCTGAATGGCACGACCATAGACGATGTCATTCAAACAACGGATGCCGAGATCAGATTGGGAGAATGTTTTCTTAAAAGGGGGCCTGTCCATGGATCAATTAGAAAAGAAAGTCACTAAGTGGGCGGAAGAAAACACAGCAAAAGCGGTAAGCTTGCTGAAACGGCTGATCGGGGAAAAAAGCACGTTCGGCCATGAATTTAACGCACAGGCAGTCGTTTTAGAAAAACTGAGACAGTTTGACATGGATATTGATGTATGGGAGCCGAGTGTCAAACATTTGAAAGAGCATCCTTATTTCGTATCGGAACGCGAAGACTTCCATGAAAGCCCGAATATCACAGCTGTAAAGAAAGGGGCCGGGGGCGGAAGATCACTGATACTGAACGGACATATTGATGTTGTCCCGGAAGGAAATCCCGCCGCATGGACGTATGAACCGTTTACCGCTGTTGAAAAGGACGGCAAAGTTTACGGCCGCGGGTCAACGGATATGAAAGGCGGCAATACAGCTCTCTTGTTTGCGTTAGAAGCGCTTGAAGCCTGCGGGATTACGTTAAAAGGAGATGTCCTGTTTCAAAGTGTCGTAGATGAAGAGTGCGGCGGCGCGGGAACGCTGTCGGCTGTTATGAGGGGCTACAAGGCTGACGGGGCGCTTATTCCCGAACCGACTAATTTAAAGCTGTTTGTTAAGCAGCAAGGGTCTATGTGGTTCCGCATTACGGTAAGGGGATTGTCCGCACACGGCGGCACCCGCTATGAAGGGGTGAGCGCCATTGAAAAAAGCCTGCATGTCATCACAGCCCTTAAAGAGCTTGAACACGTCCGCAACGCCCGTATCACAGACCCGCTTTATCGGGACGTTCCGATCCCGGTTCCCATTAATATCGGCACCGTCCAAGGGGGAACGTGGCCATCATCGGTAGCTGACCGTGTGGTGATAGAAGGCAGGTGCGGAATAGCTCCGGATGAAACGCCCGAAGCAGTAAAAGAAGAGCTGGCAAGCTGGCTGAAAGATTTGGAGTACCGGGATGAATGGTTTAAACACCACCCCGCGGAAATAGAATGGTTTGGGGCTCAGTGGCTTCCGAATGATCTCCCGGATGAGCATCCGCTGATTTCCGCTCTGGAATCTTCTTTTGAGAAAATGAAAGGGGCAAAACCGGTTCGTGAAGCGTCCCCGTGGGGAACGGACGGAGGGCTTTTGCAGCACGCAGGACAGACGCCGGTCATCGTCTTCGGGCCGGGAGAAGTCAAGGCGGCGCATCAGGCGAATGAATACATTGAAATCCGGGCGTTAATCGATGCCGTCAAAATCATTTCTCTTTTTATCATGGAATGGTGCGGGGTGGCAGATGGGGGTGACGGAGCTGATAAAGGAACTGAGGGCTGAAAAGGGAGCGGCCGAGATTGATGCAGACCGTTTCAATGAGCGGCTCAGAGTCATTCATTATGACGGACAGATCACGGCGCTTATTCCGGCCGTTTTGGCAGAAGCAAAGCAAGAAGGAGCCCAAAAGGTAATTTTCTTTGCCAAGCGCGGCGATGAGCCGGAATTTGTCAAGCATCTTTTTATTGTTGAGGGTGTCATAGACGGGTATTACAACGGGCATGAGGCTGTTGTGATGGTGCGCTATTTAGCAGAGGAACGGAGACGGTCAGATTCATATGTATCAGAAGATTCGACTGTTGACCGTTTACATGAGACACCGCGGCGGGGACTGACTCAGACAGAAAGCGCGCTGATGTTCAGAAAAGCGGACGAAGATGATGCAGACCGTTTAACGCACTTATATAAACATGTTTTTCTTACCTATCCGACTCCTGTCTTTAATCCCCTTTATATTAAAAAAACAATGAGAGAAAACACCATCTATTATGCCGCATTCGATCAGGATCGTCTCATTGGGGCGGCAAGCGCAGATATCAATCCGGTATTGGGGCACGCTGAAATGACCGATTGCGCGGTTCTGTCAGATTACAGGGGGAACTCCGTAACGGCACACTTGTTTAAAGCGTTGGAGCAGGAACTCGCGGACCGGGGAATCATCCATCTTTTTTCCTTGGCCCGTGCAGCGTCTTACGGGATGAATGCCGTTTTGTATCATGCCGGATACGGCTACAGAGGCAGGCTTTTGAACAACTGCCGCATTTCAGAAGGGCTCGAAAATATGAATATATGGTGCAAGACTTTACGTTTGGCCATTCATAAGGAGGAATTCGTTTGACAAACAAATGGTTTCAGCCGAAGCGTCATTGGAAGGAGATTGAATTGTGGAAAGATGTGCCGGAAGACAAGTGGAATGATTGGCTGTGGCAGCTCACCCATACTGTAAGAACCGTTGATGACCTGAAAAAAGTCATTCATTTGACCGAAGAGGAAGAAGAAGGCGTCAGGATGTCTGTAAAAACCATTCCCCTGAATATTACGCCTTATTATGCTTCTTTAATGGATCCCGATAACCCGAGATGTCCGATCCGCATGCAGTCCGTGCCGCTGTCAGAAGAAATGCACAAAACGAAATATGACCTTGAAGATCCGCTGTTTGAAGATGAAGATTCACCGGTTCCCGGTCTTACGCACCGCTATCCCGACCGCGTTCTTTTTCTGGTGACAAATCAATGCTCGATGTATTGCCGATATTGCACAAGAAGGCGTTTTTCCGGACAGATCGGAATGGGGGTGCCGAAAAAACAGCTTGATGCGGCAATCGCTTACATCCGGGAAACGCCGGAAATCCGTGACTGCCTGATTTCCGGCGGAGACGGGCTTTTAATCAACGATCAGATTCTGGAATATATTTTGAAAAACCTGCGTGACATTCCCCATCTTGAAATTATCCGGATCGGAACGAGAGCGCCCGTTGTATTTCCGCAGCGGATAACGGATAACCTTTGTGAGATTTTGAAAAAATATCATCCGGTCTGGCTGAACACTCATTTTAATACGAGCATCGAACTGACGGAAGAATCGGTTGCGGCGTGTGAAAAGCTCGTTAACGCAGGTGTTCCGGTCGGTAACCAGGCCGTTATTTTAGCAGGTATTAACGATTCGGTGCCGATTATGAAAAAACTCATGCATGATTTAGTGAAAATCCGCGTGCGTCCGTATTATATTTATCAATGTGATTTGTCAGAGGGGATCGGCCATTTCAGAGCGCCTGTGTCAAAAGGGCTGGAAATCATTGAAGGACTGAGGGGCCACACAACGGGCTTTGCCGTGCCGACCTTTGTCGTCGACGCCCCGGGCGGAGGCGGTAAAATCGCCCTGCAGCCGAACTACTTGCTCTCCCAAAGTCCGGAGAAAGTTGTGATCAGAAACTTCGAAGGGGTGATTACATCTTATCCCGAGCCGGAAAACTATATCCCGAATCAAGCCGACGACTATTTTGAATCTGTTTTTCCGGGAACGATGGCCAAACACGAGCCGGTCGGACTGAGCGCCATTTTCGCGGACAAAGAGGTTTCGTTCACACCGGAAAATGTATCGAGGATCGACAGGAGGAAAACGTTTACATCAAACCCTGATCATGAAACGCTGAAAGACCGCAGGGAAAAGAGAGATGAATTGAAAGAAAAGAAATTTATTGCACAGCAAAAGAAAGAGCAAAAAGCAGGATCGGAAGTCGGAGGTGAGTCGCCGTGAAGCCATGCGAGTGGTGCGGCAATCAGAAGGCGTCAGCTAGTCAGGCGGCTGTGTACTGGGAGCTTCCTGACGGTACGAGGGCCATAGAAATTACAGAAACACCCTCATTCGCCTGTTCCTCCTGCGGCATGACTTATCAGGAGGAAGCGGTCATAGCGGAAATCGAAAATCAGCTTTTTTTAGTCAATGCAAAAAAATTACCGGAAACACTCACATATCAAGAGCTGATGGAGACAGAACGGATCTTGAAACGGAATTATTTTGACTTCTCCTAGTCTTCTTTTGTTGTAATTTCACACTTGAATTGTATAATAGTACAACAAAAGACAGTCATCAGGAGGGGAAACCCATGAAATCCTTTTATCACTATTTGATGAAATACAGGCATCCCAAGCCGCAGGACGCAATCAGCCAGTTTGCGAATCAGGCATACGAAGATCACGGCTTTCCGAAAACGTCAAGCGATTATCACGAGCTCAGTTCTTATTTAGAACTGAGCGCCGACTATTTAGAAACGATGGCGACATTTGATGAAGCTTGGGAAAAATATGAGACCGAGGTGCATCACGCCTGACGAAAAACCGCACATTGTGCGGTTTTTTTCTGTTGAAATCACTCGCTTATGAGGTGCCGTATGATCAAATCCCGCAACGCCGTCCGTTTTGATCAGCTCGTAAACAAATCTTCCTGAAGGCACGTATCATAAGGCAGTAGAATGTATAGCTGCAGAGTTCACCGGATCAGCCTGCTGCCGGCGGGGTCCCGGGTAAGGAGCCTCTTTTCACGGAGAAATAATCAAACATTTAAATGAAGTGAGAGGAATCAAATGATTCATTAGGTAAGACTGATGAGGCACTGACGTTTGGACGGAAAAGGGGATTTTATGTGACAAGGTTGAAGCGGATTGAAGTTGTGCCTTCATTGAAAGCCGAAACGAGTTTGGTTGTTCATGATAATCAAGCGATTGCAAATATGCAGCCGGAATTGAATCTCCATACACCTTCGATGATGTGTTTCACAGCAAATCTTGAACATCATGGCGGTGATATTGTCAACATGCCTTCGGGCCGGGTATTTACCTTTGGAAAAAAACAAAAAATCATAAAAAATAGAAGCTTTTTGTCTCAGCATTGTTACTGCTCAGTCGATCGAGAGCGGAATGGCATCAGACGCTTCTGTTACGGTAAGTGAAAAAACGCACAAGCATGTTGCGGTTTTTGACATTTTGAACAGGTGCAGAAATAGATATTTCCTGTGGTTTTCATGCCCATGCGAAATGATGGCGGCCGGCATACGATAGCGTATGACAGTCCGCGGCAAGGGGGAGACAGCATGAAGCCAGATAAACCGAAATTTCAAGTGGGAGACATCGTGGTCGTCGTGATGTACGGAACCGTCGGCACCATTACGAAGGTTCATCAAATTGATAAACATTACCTTTACGAAGTCAATCATAATGAAGTGCTTTATTTTGAATCGTCCATCCAGCTTTATAAAGATTATGAGGGCGTGATCGTCGATATGGAAAAATTGGATATTGAATATGAATTTCTGATCGGCGACGTAGTATATGTAAAGGACTACGGAAAGGAATTATTCCGTGTCATCGGCCACAGAACTGAAATATGGAGATATTTAGAGGATGGCTGGGAGGATATTATTTATGAGCTGACTCGGCTGAAAGACGGAGAGTGGCTTGAAACGGAGGAAGAGGATCTCACGCTGGTTCTGAGAAAATATGAAATGGATCAGTTTGTGCATCAGCTGCTGTTTGTCCACTATGTTGGGGAAGCATCTCATGAGATCGGCGAGGATACCGTCGCGTCTGCTCTTCTTCAGTTTGAAGGCGATGCTGATGATCCCGATGCCCTGCATGTGCTGGCGGTATCGATTGTAGATGAGCTGCTTGATATTTATAACGATTATAAGATTCTTTATCATTTGTTCGGTGACGAAGAATATAAAGATATGATGAATTTTGTGCTGGAAAGCCTGCGGGAGCATTTCAGCTAGCCGGCAAAAAAACGGACGGTGACATATAAAAACCAGGGCAGACAGCCGGCAAAGATTACAAACGACATTCCTTTCAGCACTTTTTTCAATACGATATCAAATCCATCTCCGTCCAATAAAGCCATCATTTTCGTCATCATCTTTTCTCCCTCCGGGGCTTGTTTTTTAAAAGTATATGAGCGGACAAAACGTTTAGAACTTTCGGGTATAATTTGAACGGTTTTTTCATAAAACATAAAAAAGGAGGCGGTGTTTGCATGAAAGAAATAGATCTTGTGATTGACACAGAAGAAATAGCTGATTATTTTTACAGTCAGCTTGCTATGCGCGGGTACATACCGAGTGAAGAGGAAATCTTCGAAATAGCCGACATCACCTTTGATTATTTATTAGAAAAATGTATGATAGACGAAGAGCTTGATGAAGACTGAAACTGCGGAACCGGAGTGAAAAAGCTTCGGTTTTTTCAATCAGCTCGGGAGAATGAAACATGGGGGGAAAACGTTGTACAAGCCAGCAAGTCTTTTCGCATTGTTTATTCTGCTCGCAGCAGCGATCCGGATAGAAGCCGTCCGGGTTTTTGATGAGCGTGTCATAGAAGCGGCTGTCAGGATCAGGGCTGCCTGGCTGAATGAATTGATGTTATGGATAACGGAGCTCGGCACGACCGCGGTGCTTTTGCCGCTTCTTCTTTTGACAGGCGCGGCTCTGTATATGTACAAAAAAACGCCGGATGTTGTTTTTTTGCCGCTTCTCTTTCTCATTGAACGGATTGTAAACATAAAAATAAAAGAATTGATTGAAAGAGCCAGACCCGCTTTTGAACCGCTCGTCCATGAAACCTCATACAGTTTTCCGAGCGGCCACTCCATGAATTCGGCAGTGATGTATCCCGTCATCGCTTACTTTTTGATCCAGCATGTTCCGTTTTTCACGAAAAGAAAACGGGCCGTCACCGTCTTTACCGGGGTTCTCGTCATTCTGATCGGATTCAGCAGAATTTATTTGGGCGCGCATTTTCCGACGGATGTGCTTGCCGGATTCAGTCTCGGACTTTGCCTCGTTTCGCTTTTTGCGCTTCTTGACGAAAAGTATCATCCGTTTCGACAAAAATAGAGACAGGAAAAATGAGAAAAAACGCTAATACTATTAAGAAATAAGAGGGAGGGATCTTGATGCTGTTATCGCTGCCCGTGTTTAAAAAAAAGACTTGCGCCTATGATGTGACGATTTTTCAAACACCCCGCTACGGCGAGAAAAAGGGATACAGGGTCGTCTATCGGACAGAGCTGGCCGCTGACAATCATCAAGACGCACTGGAAAGGGCATTTTCTGTTTTTAATGTGCCTGATACGGTCCCAAACGACTATCAAGCCAGATTCATAGCGACCGGAGATGTCATACTCATAGACGAAGGAAGAAAAGGAAAGACGTATTACAGGCTTAACCCTGCGGGATGGAGCAAAATTAACCGGCTGCTCGTCCAGCCGAGGTAAGACGGGGCCGGCTGAATCTTCAGCCGGCTTCCGTATTGTCTGGGAAAGACTGTGTTAAGGCTTCCGTTTAGCGGCGGAATGCTCTTTTCCATGCGCTTCATCAGCTGCAATGACGTCTGAAACGGGCACGTGATTGTTCTTTTTCTGGCCGGTCACCCGGTTGCGCTGTTTTTTGCCCATTATGTTCACTCCTTTTTCTTTAGGCTTGTCATCCCGCATATTCTGCCCAAGATCGCCCTGATCATGCTGATGATTGTCTCTTACCGTTATTCAGTGTACAATGGGTGGGAGTTTGAATAGGCAGGAGGAAAAGGAAATGAGTGTACATATAAACGCAGAAAAAGGTCAAATTGCGGATACAGTGCTTTTGCCGGGAGATCCGCTCCGAGCGAAATTTATTGCGGAAACTTATCTTGAAAATGTGGAATGCTATAATGAAGTCAGAGGAATGTACGGATTTACGGGTACATATAACGGCAAAAAAGTATCAGTCCAAGGCACCGGCATGGGTGTTCCGTCTATCTCTATTTATGTGAATGAACTGATTCAAAGCTATGATGTTCAAAACTTAATCAGAGTCGGCTCATGCGGAGCCATCCGTAATGACGTGAAGGTGCGTGACGTGATTTTGGCTATGACGTCTTCAACTGATTCACAGATGAACCGTGTCGCCTTCGGCAGTGTAGATTATGCTCCTTGCGCAGACTTCGAACTGCTTCATAAAGCGTACCAGGAAGCGCAAAAAAACAATCTTCCCGTAGCGGTCGGAAGCGTATTCACCGCCGATCAGTTTTACAATGAAGACTCCCAAATCGAAAAGCTTGCCAGATACGGCGTTCTCGGCGTAGAGATGGAAACGACTGCTTTATATACGCTTGCCGCTAAATACGGCAAAAAATCGCTGTCTATCCTGACTGTAAGCGATCACGTATTAACGGGAGAAGAAACAACGGCAGAAGAGCGTCAAACGACTTTTCATGATATGATTAAACTGGCGCTGCATACTGTATCGTAAACTTGAGATGAGGGTTATGCTGATTAAAGCAGCCCTCTTCTTTATGCATCGCCCTGATTCAAAAAAAGAAAGGTAAGTGTAAAATGAAGAAATCCACTAAATGGTTCTCGCTCGCTGCCGCTCTCAGCGTAACCGCAATCGTGGGAACCGGCTGCAGCATTTCAGGCGGCGACAGCCACAAGGACACAAAAACAGCAGCTGAAACAAAACAATCAGATGACACATCAAGCAAAAAAACAACGAAGGCAGAAAACAGCGATTTTGTATTGGAGAGCAAATATTTTAATGATGTTAAAGAAGTGAACGGGCTTGAGACCATTCAAAACCCGACAAATACACTTGCGCTCGTGAATAAGACATACACGCTGCCGGGAGATTATAAACCGAATGATCTCGTGATCCCGAAAGTCGAATTTTCTTTTACTGAGAAAATCGAGAAACGATATATCCGCAAACCTGCCGCCGATGCTTTGGCGGAACTATTCAGCGCCGGGAAAAAAGAAGGTTATGACCTGGTTGCCGTTTCAGGATACCGCTCTTATGACAGACAGAAAGTTATTTTCGATAATGAAGTCAGTCTGAAAGGTGAAAAAAAGGCGAAAGAAGCCGTCGCATATCCAGGGCAAAGCGAACACCAGACGGGGCTTGCCATGGACATTTCCAGCAAAAGCAACGGATATGAGCTGAATGAAGCGTTCGGAAACACGGCGGACGGCAAATGGGTGAAAGACCATGCGTATGAATACGGCTTTATCATCCGCTATCCTAAAGGCAAAGAAAATGTCACAAAGTATGAGTATGAACCATGGCATTTACGCTATGTAGGCAAAAAAGCGGCAAAAGCCATCCATGACCATCAATTAACACTTGAAGAATATTTTAATGAAGTAAAGAAAGTGTAATAAGAAGAAGCCCGCTTGAAAAATAGAAAGCGGGCTTTCTTTATTACCAGAAGAGCAGACCTCCAAGCGCAAATCCGGTAATGAAACCAAGGCCGATACCGTAGGCTGCTCCCCAGCCTCCCCAGCCTCCTCCCCAATAACCGAATCCGTACCCTCTGTGACGGCCGCCGACAGGGGTGATATACACTTTGCTGTTAGTCACCCGTACGATTCTTCCGACGTGGACTCTGCCGTTTCGTTCTGTAATTCTTGCTACTTTTCCTTGGTGCTGCCGGCAAAGATGATAATAGTTTTGCATCTTTTCTCCTCCTATCCAACCTATCTTTCTATGTCAGCTTATGATAGAGTGCGGTAAAAAGGTTGGACGAAAACAGGAGGACAATTGCCGTTTTACTTGTAAGCGACAAAAGCGCAGTGTCCCATATATTCACGGTACGTCTGCATAAGCTCGTAATGAGCCGTCAGCGTATCGTAGTGAACCGGCTGAATAACGGGCGATAAATCCATTTCTGTAGTCGGCTCCTGCGCATTGTTTTCATAGACAGCGGGAATGAAATCCGCTTTCTGAAATCCTTGCTGAAGCAATCTCTGTTTCCATGCCGTTTCATCCTGCAATACGGTAAAACCGTAGAAGTCTTTTATCTGCGTGATGGCGTTTTCCGGCATGGGCTTTTGTAAAGCAGCTTCAATGCCGATCAGCATGCCCCCGGGTTTAAGGACCCGCAGGATTTCAGACAGCGATGAATCAAGATTTGAAAAGGTGAGAACTGATTCGGAAAGAACGGCGGAAAATTGATTTTCAGCAAACGGAAGCCGCTCAAGCTCCGCCAAATAGCCCGGAATGGTTAAGCCTTCAGCGGCAAATCGTTTTGCTGCTTTTTCAAGCATAAGGGGATCCTTATCCACACAGGTGACGGGATACAGCAGGTGGCCGAGATAAGCGGCCGTCTGTCCCGTTCCGCAGCCGGCGTCAAGAATCGGTTCGCCAGGAGGAGGAGCCGCTTTTGTGAGAACGGCTTTGGAAAAAGCGAGCCCGCCCGGGTGAGCCCCTCCGACTCCGAATAAGGACAGCATTTCTAAATATTTGCTCAAAGGCCGAATCCTCCTTTTTTCCTCAGCATATGTTGAGAGAAAAGCATAGGTTTGGGTAAACGGGAAAGAAGGGCGCCTCACGTTTGAAGTTGACGAATGAGCGTTCGTCTATGATAATAATGTAAGAATAAAAAGGTGGTGTTTTCTTGAAGCGGCAATTTAAACTGTTTTTTATTATATTGATCACTGCGGTCGCAGCCTCGGCGCTTACGCTGTTTATCACGGGCAATACGACCATTTTCGGACAAGGCTCGGCTGCTTTGACGAACAGCAAATTTGAGAAATTCAATAAAGCCTATGAGCAGATTAAAAGTGATTACTATCAAAAAACAGATGACAGCAAATTAGTAGACGGAGCGATAAAAGGCATGATCAGTTCCCTGGATGATCCGTATTCTTCTTATATGGATCCTCAGGAAGGAAAGTCGTTTGAAGAAACCATTTCCGCTTCGTTTGAAGGCATCGGCGCACAAGTGGAAGAAAAGGACGGCAGCATCCTGATCGTATCGCCGATTAAAGGGTCACCCGCGGAAAAAGCGGGGGTTAAACCGAATGACCAGATCTTGAAGGTCAACGGCAAAAGCGTTAAAGGCCTTAATGTAAACGAAGCCGTCGCATTAATCCGCGGCAAAAAGGGAACAAACGTCAAGCTTGTGCTGCACAGAGCGGGTGTCGGCGATCTGAACCTGTCGATCAAACGTGACACCATCCCGGTTGAAACGGTGTACTCTGAAATGAAAAAAGGAGACATCGGCGAAATCCAAATCACATCCTTCTCCGAATCGACGGCAAAAGAGCTGAATTCAGCCATTGACAGCCTCGAAAAACAAGGAGCGAAAGGATACATTCTCGATTTAAGGGGCAACCCGGGCGGCCTGATGGATGAAGCCATCAAAATGAGCAACATGTTTATCGATAAAGGGAAAAATATCATGCAGGTCGAATACAAAGACGGCACGAAAGAAGTCATGAAAGCGACGAAAGAGCGCAAAGTGACAAAACCGACAGTCGTCCTCGTCAATGACGGCACCGCGAGCGCCGCGGAAATCATGTCGGCTGCGCTGCATGAATCATCCGGAATTCCGCTGATCGGCGAGAAAACGTTCGGAAAAGGAACCGTGCAGACGGCAAAAGATTACAGCGACGGTTCTACCGTTAAACTGACAATCGCAAAATGGCTGACAGCGGACGGAGAGTGGATTCATAAAAAAGGAATCAAACCGCAATATCAGGTTAAGCTTCCTGAATATGCGAACCTGCCGTATTTAGATGCGAAAAAAACATACAAATACGGGGATTCCGGAACGACCGTCACCAATGCCCAAAAAATGCTGAAAGCGCTGGGGTACAGCGTGAATGTAAACGGCACATATGATAAAGCATTTGAACAAGCAGTCAAACAATTCCAAGCAAAAGAGAAACTGAAACAAACAGGCATTTTAACAGGAGACACAACGGCAAAATTGATGACGGATCTGCAAAAACAGCTTGCGGACAACGATACACAAATGAAAAAAGCCGTTGAAACATTAAATAAGAATATGAAATAGTAAAAAACACCCGATGCGTCGCTCGCGCATGGGGTGTTTTTTGTTTGCGAAAAGCCCGCCTTATGTCGTTTCCTGTTCAAAAAGGTGGCTGTTCGCCTGAATGAAAAACTGTGATTGCTCATAGTGATAGGTGACTTTTGAGAAGTCAAACGGCTGGCCGTTGGTTAAATGAAAAATCGTTTCAACGCAAAGCTTAGGCGCTCCTGTAAACAGACCTAAGTACTCCGCTTCTTCCTCATTTAACATCCCCGCGTACAGATATAAATCTGAAAAACCGCGCTTTAACCCGAGACCTTCTCTAATATAATCAAATATTGATTCTGCCACGATCTCTTTATTCAAATACGTAATAATCGATTTGTTGTAAAATGACTCTTCGATACACAATGTCAGCCCGTCAATATATCGGATTCGCTTGACATAATACACGTCGCCGTCAGACGGCATATTCAGATTTTGGGCAGCCTCAGGCGTGGGTTTTCTCACTTCCAGCGCTAATAATTTGGAAGTGACATTAAAATCTTCAAGTGATTCTTTAAATCCCTGATTAGAAAGCAGGCTGATATACCCTTTTCTTTTATTCCGTCTGACAAAAATGCCGCTTCCCCTCACTTGAAACACAATCCCCTTTTTTTCTAATAAATCTAAGGACTTGGTGATCGTGCTTTTGCTCACGTTAAACCGGGTCATTAAGGTTTGCAGCACAGGCAGTTTATCCCCTTGCTGCAGCTGATGTTCTTCTATGTATTTTTCAATATCTAACGCGATTTGCTGGTATTTTAACATATACATTCCTCATTCATTTATTGTCCCGCTTCTTTCAGAATTATAGCATAATCGTTTTTAAAAGCCATTTCGTAAATTAACTATAATTGTTTATGTATTGATAAATTATACCGGTACAATTATAATGTAAACGTATAATATGAAAATGAAGGCAGGAATTCTTCTACACTTGCGAAGCGGTGGTTGAAGCTGCTGCAGTGCATTTATTCGGCATGCAAGCGGCAGTCAAATAAAGGAGGATATAAACGATGGGGACATTGCCAAAAGATTTTTTATGGGGAGGCGCTCTGGCCGCCCACCAATTTGAAGGGGGATGGAATAAAGGCGGCAAGGGGCCGAGTGTAGTGGACGTCATGACAGCAGGCGCGCATGGTGTGCCCCGGAAAATAACAGATACAATTGAAGAGCGGGAATTTTATCCGAATCATGAAGCGATCGATTTTTATCACCGTTATAAAGAGGACATCGCATTATTCAGCGAGCTGGGCCTGAAATGTTTAAGAACGTCCATCGGCTGGAGCAGAATTTTTCCTAAAGGTGATGAAGCCGAGCCCAATGAGGAAGGATTGGCTTTTTACGACCGGGTGTTTGATGAATTGCTGAAACATGGGATTGAACCGGTAATCACGCTGTCACATTTTGAGATGCCGCTGCATTTGGCGAGGGAATACGGCGGTTTCAGAAACAGAAAAACAGTCGGGTTTTTTGTGAAATTCGCTGAAGTGTGTTTTGAACGCTATAAACATAAGGTGAAATATTGGATGACGTTTAACGAAATCAATAATAAGATGGATGTGAATAATCCGATCTTTTTATGGACGAACTCGGGCGTCGCCGTTAAAGAAAACGAAAACGCAAAAGAAGTCATGTATCAGGCCGGCCATCACGAACTGCTGGCAAGCGCATTGGCAGTTTCGAAGGGAAGAGAAATCAATCCCGAGTTCAGGATCGGCGCGATGGTATCACATGTCCCGATTTACCCGTACTCATCTCACCCCGATGATGTGATGCTGGCTGAAGAAACGATGAGACAGCGTTTTTTCTTCCCGGACGTGCAGGTTCGCGGATATTATCCAAGCTATGCGTTAAAAGAGTTTGAAAGAGAAGGCTATCAGATACACTTTGAAGACGGTGATGAAGAGATTTTGAAAAACGGCCGAGTGGACTACCTCGGATTCAGCTATTACATGTCCACTACCGTAAAAAGTGACGTGATAAACGATAATACCGGGGATGTCGTAAACGGAGGATTGCCAAACGGCGTGGAAAATCCTTATATTACAGCGAGTGATTGGGGCTGGGCGATTGACCCGACCGGTTTACGGTACACATTAAACCGCTTATACGACCGCTACCAGATTCCATTATTTATCGTGGAAAACGGATTCGGCGCCATTGACACATTAGAAGAGGACGGTTCAATTCATGACGCTTCAAGAATTGAATATTTATCGTCACATATAAAAGCTGTGGAAAAAGCAGTCACATATGATGGCGTGGATGTAATGGGCTATACACCATGGGGAATTATTGATATCGTGTCATTTACAACCGGAGAAATGAAAAAACGCTACGGCATGATTTATGTTGATCGGGATAATGAAGGCAACGGTTCAATGAAGCGGGTTAAGAAAGACTCATTTGAATGGTATAAAAAAGTGATTGAAACAAACGGTGCATATGTATCTTAAAGGTGTAAAAAGGGAAGGCTTCACTGTTGTGTGAAGCCGGCTTTTTATCAGTGGTTTTGAAAGCGCATTCATTTAAGCGGGAAGGAGGTGACTGTCCGGCTTTTCATTTAGAATCGCTTATAAAAATAAGGAAAGGGATGGTGGTTCATGTTTTTTAAAAAAAGTCTGCACATGACCCTGGTTTTTCTTATGTTTTTCTTTTTCATATCAAGCAGCACAGAAACCGAAGTGTATGCAGCTGATCGGAAGGCTTCAGACAAAAACAAAGTAAGGGTGTGGTTCAGTTCTGAAAAAGATCCGGCTTCCCGTACGTGGTATGACGGGCCGCTGGAAGTGAAATACGCCTTAGACGAACAAACACCGCTTATATGGACAAAAAAGAAGGCTTCTGACTCCGCCGCCGTGTATATTGATCCGTCGCACCGCTATCAAAGTGTGTTGGGCGTAGGATCGTCCCTGGAAGAATCCACAATCCATAATTTATCAAAAATGACACCCGCAAAAAGAAAAGAAGTGCTGAAAAAATTGGTTGATCCCAAAGATGGTATCGGCATGGACGTTATGCGCATAACGATCGGGACATCTGATTTTACGGCACAGGAATTTTATACGTATGACGATATGCCTGAAGGCCAAACAGATCCTAAGCTCCGTCATTTCTCGATCCAAAAGGATATTGATTTACACATTACAGCAACCATCAAGGAAGCGCTGGCGATAAATCCGGAACTGAAAATCATCGCCTCACCGTGGAGCCCGCCGGCTTGGATGAAAACGAATGAAAACCTCAAGCGGGGAAAGCTGAAAGATAAATATATCGGCGCACTGGCCGTTTACTTCCGCAAATTTATTGAGGCGTACGAAAAGCAGGGAATTCCGATTTATGCGATGACCCTTCAAAATGAACCTTTGCTGGAAATCGACTATCCGAGCATGTACATGCCGCCGTCTCAGCAGCGCAAACTGGCACTGGCCTTAAAAAAAGAAATGAAAAAACACGTAATTGACACGAAAATTTGGATTTATGATCACAATGCGAGCGGGGCGTGGAACTATATTCCGCCGATTTTAGATGATAAAAAAGGAAACCGGGCGGCAGACGGCATCGCTTTTCACGATTATGACGGTGACCTTTCCGTCATGTCGGAAATCGGAAAGAGATATCCTGATCAATCTATTCACTTAACGGAGCGGTCTGTCTGGGGGACGGCAGGGGCGGATCGGATCGCACAGTATTTCCGCAACGGCGCGTCGAGCTACAATGCGTGGGTGACGATGCTCGACAGTCAAATCAAGACGCATCATTGGATAGGCACCCCAGACCCGACGCTGTTTATTCAGGATGCTAAAAACCCTGACCGCTATTGGAATATCCCGATCTTTCATATAACAGGCAACTTTTCAAAATTTATCGACCGGGGAGCAAAGCGGATAGAAAGTAATTACGGCTCCAAAAACACAGTCTCGAATGTATCGTTCCTTAATCCTGATCAATCCATTGTGACAGTCGTAATCAACCAGACATCTTCAGAACAAAAATTCCATGTCGTTTCAGAAAATCGGCAGTTTGAAGCCGTCATCCCGGCAAAAACCGTCGCCACCTACAAATGGCAGCACAAAAAGTAAAAAACCGGCACATTTACGTGCCGGCTTCTTTCTGTTAAGCGCCTTTTTGGTTCAGTTTATCAGAGGGCGCTTTATTGAATAAACCGTCTTTGACGGCGTTTGAAGACGCTTTTTTTACAAAAAACGGGTTAAGGATAATAACGGCTGCCATGTTAGCGGTCAAACCCCAAAACCCTTCATATATACCGTGGGCGGATTGGGTGATATTTACCGTAAATGTCACGAGAAGACCGACGAGAAGACCGATAATTGTCGCTTCTTTCGTTTGATTCTTCCAAAACAGACTGACGGCGATAGCCGGAAAGATCTGAACCATGCCGGAAACACCGAGAAGCTGAAGGGTAACGAGCGCAGTCGGGAACAGCATACCGAATAAAAGCGCGAGCCCGATGACGACAAATACCATTGAACGGGTGATCAACGTCAGCTTGCTTGGTGACACATTCGGGTGAATCAAATCCCGATATAAGTTATTCGCAAATAAGTTTGATGCTCCGATGGCCATGATAGAGCAGGGAATTAATGACGCAAGGGCGATCGTGGAGTAAGCAAAGCCCTGCGCGACTCCGCCGTAAGACGTTTGAATCAGCTTCAATAAAGCGAGCCGCGGATTGGTATCTTCCGGCAGGACAAGAAACGCGATAAAGCCGAGAAAAATAACAAGAATCAAAACAATATTATAAAGCGGCAGAAACATGCTGTTTTTGCGGACGGCATCTGCGCTTTTTGCCGTAAATACGCCGGTTGCCGCATGCGCCCACATAAAGAGCGCCAGCGCAGATACGATGGAAGCTGTGATAAACCAAGGAATTCCTTTCGGCCCCGAGTCCGGAATCGTCAGCATTTGCGGCGCTTTTTCAGCCAAAGTGTGAATCATCGGCGTCCAGCCGTGAAAATGGATCAGCGGGAGTGAGACGACCATAAACAGCATAATCACCCACACCAGAATGTCTTTAATAATCGCCGTAAACGTCGGCCCTTTAATTCCGCTGAAAAAAGTATACAGCGCTACAAGAATAAAGGAGATGATGACGACCATATTAACATTAATGACTCCCGTTCCGGCCACCTGAAGCGTATCTTGAATGCCGCTCAGCTGGAGACAAATATAAGGAATGAGCATAAGAACGCCGACAATGGCGACAAGACTGGCCAAAAGCTTACTGTCAAAACGCTCACGGGCGTAATCGGCAAGCGTCGTTAATTTATGGATTTTTGCCACTTTCCACAGCTTCGGCAGAAAGAAATAAGCAATAAAATACGCCAAAACAGAATACGGGATTGCAAAAAAAGCAACGCTTCCCCCTGTGTAGGCGGTGCTTGTCAAGCCTAAAAACGTATAAGCCGTATAGAGGTCCGCGCCGACTAAAAACCAGACGAGGAGCCCTCCGAACCGTCTTCCGCCGACAGACCATTCCTCAACAGAAGTACGTGATGATTTGTCTCTTCCGGCTATAAAGCCGATACAGACAACGGTTAAAACGATGACGGCTGTAATGATCAATGCTGTTATATTTGCGGGCATCAGTCCAGTCCTCCTTGTTTCTTCTGCAGCCTATAAATAAGAAACGAACATAATGGAGTGACTGCGATCCATAAAAGCAGCCAGAAATGAAAAAAAGGCAGCCCGATAATGATCGGATGAACCCGATTAGCGACTGACAGCAGGGCCAGCTGGCTGAAAGGAATTAAGATGAGAACGAAAATTAGTGCTTTTCTGACCATTTACTTTCCTCCTGAAACTTGATAATGCTCCTTATCATAGCAGGTGTCAGATAAGATCACAAGATATTTTTCAGAAAAAAAAGAATTCTATTACTTTTTTAACTGAAACACTTTAGTTGCATCTTCATTCATATTAAATTAGAATAGTTAATATCTCGAAATCAAGATATTTAGGAGTGAATACATTGAATACACAAGGATTGCACCATGTTACCGCATTTGCAAAAGATCCTGCTGAAAATCTTCGGTTTTATACTGAAGTGCTGGGTTTGCGGCTCGTTAAAAAAACCGTTAATTTTGACGACCCGGCCACTTATCACTTTTATTTCGGCAACCAAAACGGAGAGCCGGGCACGATCATTACATTTTTTCCTTTTCAGGGTAGCCGCCCGGGAACCGTGGGAAAAGGGCAGGCCGGAAGAATCTATTTCTCCGTGCCGAAAGGAGCACTCGCGTTTTGGAAGCGCCGGCTTGAAGAAAACGGCTTGTCTGTAAAAGAACAGATCATGCTGTCTGAACAAGTCCTTCTCTTTAATGATACAGAAGACCTGCCGCTTGCCATAATGGAAGATGAAAGAAGCGGACAGAGTGAATGGACTCCTTCGGGCATTACTGAAAAAGAAGCGATCACAGGCATGAGAGGTGTTCTTCTGTACTCGTACCGTCCTGAAGCAACCATTCACTTTCTCATAGAACGCTTCGGTTATTCAAAGACAGGAGAAGAAAATCAGATTGTCAGGCTGCAATCGGAGGCGCGGATCGGACATATTATAGATGTTGACCTTGCGCCGAAAGAAGCAGGTGCCGGCGGTTACGGGACAGTTCATCATGTCGCTTTCCGCACTAGCGACAAAGAGCAGGCGGAGTGGAAGGGTATTCTTGCTGATTCTCATCTTGCTTCATCTGACATTCTTGACAGGTCATACTTTACTTCAATCTATTTCAGAGAAAGCGGCGGCATTTTATTTGAAATGGCAACCGATGAACCGGGCTTTATGACGGATGAATCCTTTGAAAATCTCGGAACAGAGCTGAAGCTTCCGGAATGGCTGGAAGAGCATCGCAGTCAGATTACAGCTGTTCTGCCCAAAATGGAGAAAGGAGAATGATGATGAAACATGTGTTTGAACAGGGAACGTCAGAAAATGTTCTGCTGCTTTTGCACGGAACGGGAGGAAATGAACATGATCTTCTGTCGCTCGGACGTTTTATCGATCCGAACGCAAGTCTGCTAGGGGTCAGAGGATCAGTGTCGGAAAACGGCATGCCCCGTTTTTTTAAGCGGCTGAAAGAAGGGGTATTTGACGAGAAAGATTTAATTGAACGGACGGAAGAATTAAAGAATTTTATTGATGAAGCGGCGCAAATGTACGGGTTCAGCAGAGAAAACGTGATTGCTGCCGGCTATTCAAACGGCGCCAATATTGCAGCAAGTCTTTTGTTTCATTATAAAGATGTACTGAAAGGAGCGGTTCTGCATCATCCGATGGTGCCGATACGCGGAGTGAAGCTGCCTGATATGGAAGGGCTGCCTGTGTTTATCGGTGCGGGAAAACGCGATCCCCTATGTACAAAAGAAGAATCGGAGGAGCTTTATCAGCATCTGACAGATGCTCATGCATCCGTTGCTCTTGAATGGCAGGAGGGCGGTCATCAGCTCACACAGCAGGAAGCCGAGCAGGCACGAGCCTGGTACAGTGAGCGATTCCTATAAAAAACCCTTAGTCTGCTTAAGCGGACTAAGGGTTTCTTTTATCTTACAGCCAAGTTGACACTTTAGATACAGGCAGCCGGTTGCTTTTATGCGCCGGCTTAACGGCTTTACCGATTGAAACCAGCATGACGGGCACGAAACGCTCGCTCACGTCGAATTCTTTAACGAATTGCTCTTTATTGAATCCGCCGATCGCGCAAGTGTCGTAGCCTTTTGCTTTAGCGGCAAGCATCAGCTGCATCGCTGCTAAAGAAGCGTTTAAAAATGCTGAATCACGGGCAAACTGATCATTTTGGTATGCACCGTTAATCTGGCCTAAAAGCGTTTGTTTAATCTCTTCTGTGATATTGCCTTGCTCAGCCAGTTCAGCATAAACTTCTTCACCATTTTCATTTGCTTTTAAGTCGCCTAATACGGCAATAACTGCTGATGAATCAATAATCTGTTTTTGATTAAAAGCTACCGGAAGCAGGGCAGCTTTTGCTTCATCACTGTGAAAGACTTGAAAATGCCAATGCTGAAGGTTCCAGGCGGAAGGCGCTTGCGTTGTGATTTCAAGGAGTTCTGTCAATTCCTCTTTTGTAATGACCGCGTCTTTATCGTATTCTTTAACAGATGCGCGTTCCTTTAAAACGTCTAATACGGATGTCATCATGTTTCCTCCTTCGGATAAACGTGTTATCATAATAGAAAAGTTAGAAGCTTACTAAATGTAACTCGAAAACTAATTTTAATGGATCACAAAAAACTTGTCAATTCATAGATGAAGGGATGAACTCACGTGGGATATACAATGTGTCCTAAAATGGAATCCGCTTTTTCTCTTTTGGGAAAGCGCTGGAACGGCCTCATTATCCATGTACTGATGGACGGGCCGAAACGATTTAAAGATATGACCGAAACGATACCGACAATCAGCCAAAAAATGCTCGCGGAGCGGCTCAAAGAGCTGGAACAAAATGAAATCGTCGAGCGTCAGGTGCTGCCTGAAACACCTGTCAAAGTCATTTATAAACTGACTGATAAAGGCTTGGCCCTGCAAGCCGTTTTTCAGGAAATGCAAAAATGGGCAGACAGTTTTTGCGAGCCCGGGGGATCTGCCAACGACACATGTGATGAATAACAAAGGCTGCCCAAGGCAGCCTTTTCTTAATGATCATGTTTACTCTTCATAAAAACCATTAATATCAAAATTGTTCAGATTGAGGTTCAAGCCTTTTAATTGCTTTAATAAAGCATCGAATGTAAGGAAATGATCATTTTTACATTCCGCCGGGACATCATTTGGAGAAAATAGTTTCATTCCTCCCTCAATCCACTGTTTCCGGTATAACTGAAATGCCGCTTCAATTAAATGATCAGGCGTTACAATAAACCCTAAGCTTATTTCATGGTCCTCGCTGTAGCCGAATTCAAACCCGCAGCAGGGGCAAATATCAAATGTTTTTTGATATTCGCCGTTATAAACGGGACTTGTCTCTAATCCTTTAAATCCGCATATCAAACAAGGGTACAACTCACTAACCAACATACATCCCTCTTTTATTCAGTTTGCAATCATTCAGAACAAGCGGGGAGGCCTTTTACAGTTTCCCGGTTAAAAACTGAGCCTCACCAAGCCCGAAGCTCCAATCGGCGTTCCCGTTTTCTGTAATGGAAATCATGATGTCCTCGGGTGATATGCCGCATTCTGTTTTAAGCTGATCAGCCATCAGTTGATATAACGTTTCTTTTTGATGTTCGGTGCGCGCTTTGCTGACAATGCTGATGATGACAAGATCTTTGCTTCTTTTGAAACCGAGCCCGGTATCTTCAATGATAAGCTCATGAGGCCGATGCTGGTGAACGATCTGATAACGGTCCGTTACAGGGACGTCAAAAGCTTTAACCATGGCGTAATGGGCGGTATCCAGTAATTTTTTTAATGCTGCGTCATCCCGGCCTTCAATAACGTCAAAACGAAGTAATGGCATATTTTATTCCCCCTGATGGTTTTTTATCATGTCGCAACTTGTAAAAAAGTATAACAGTTAATCAAAATGTAATCAAATTATAACCAAAAAATTTATACATTAATGCAATATCACAGAGAGGCACATGTTGTTACAATCGCCCAATCAATTTCCTCATTTTATGAATACGCTTAAGAATAGGCAGACATAAAGGAGGAAAAACATGTACCCTCGTCATGCATTGTATCGCGGGAATTTCGGTCCTGCCGGATTTCCGGCGAGAAGTCCTTTTTTGTTCGGCGCTCCTTTATTCGGCGGATTTTTAGGCGGTCTTCTCGGAGGCGTGATTGCCACAGGTTTCACAAGACCCCGCTATCCGTACGGGTTCGCCGGTTACGGATACGGAGGCGTCCCATACGGCGGTTTCGGGCCGGGAGCCGGCGGTTATCCGCCATTTTATTAAAGAAAAAACGGCCTGCATCGCGCGGGCCGTTTTTTTATCTTAAAATCTCCACTTCCGATAGATTGTAGTCTTCCTGTTTTGAAAACATAACTTCAATCATCCCGTCTTTATAGACTGCTTTTGTTCCTTTCCGTTTGACGAGGCTCGGAAGGACGATTTCTTTTTTTCCTTCTCCCAGACTGCTGTTCTCTACAACGAGGCTGTGTGACGTATGCTTAATCCTGATACGGTCGAGTTCCTCTTGTTCGGCGGGAATTTTCGCAAAAACATGATCGGATGTTTCAAAAAGGTCAATTTCCGGCTTGGGCGGTTCCGCTTCGACCGGATCGGCCTTTTTGGACATTGGGTCGCGAAAAGGGAACTGTCCGGCATAACCGGCGCCGAATACGCTTTCCATCACTCGGTTGACATATGTCTCGACATCTTTCGGATCAGCATTTTTAAACGTTTCTTTAGAGAACTGATTTTGGAAGGGAAAATATCTGTTCCAATCAAACACGGCATCTCACCCTTTCTTAACGGACAACATAGTATATGCCCGCCGGAAGCTTCCCGTGATATAATATAATCTGTTTACAGAAAGGAAGGGGAAGGCCGTGCAAGGGAATAACGCAAGAAAAGGAATCATTTATACCGCTTGTTCTTTCGTCATGTGGGGGCTGTTTCCGGTCTATTGGAAACTTCTTGAACAAATACCCGCATTGGACATTTTAGCTCACCGGATTTTATGGTCATTTGTTTTCATGTGTGTGCTTTTAACTGTGCTTAAGAAGTGGAAAACCGGATGGCGTGAACTGCGTCTTTTGAAATCGGAAGGGGGCCTGCTGGCGCTTTTTTTCGCTTCCGTTTTAATTTCCGTTAATTGGTTTGTGTACATATGGGCCGTCAATCACGGCTTTTTGCTTGAAGCAAGTCTCGGGTACTACATTAATCCGCTCGTTTCCGTTCTTTTGGGCATCCTATTCTTAAAAGAAAAGCTTAACAAGATGCAAACAGCAGCCGTTTCTATTGCCGGGGCGGCCGTGATCATATCTGCGTTTCAATATGGCGCGGTTCCTTATATCGCATTGCTGCTTGCATTCAGCTTCGGCCTGTACGGCTTATGTAAAAAAAGAACCCGCATGTCCAGCACGATCGGACTGACGCTGGAGACGCTTTTGATTACCCCGGCTGCACTTATTTATTTAGGATATACAGCTGACGGGAGCACTTCCGGGTCCTTGGGGGCAGGAACATGGGCGCTCCTATTCTTCGCAGGCGTATTTACGGCCCTGCCGCTGTTGCTGTTTGCAGAGGGGGCAAAGCGTCTGCCGCTGTATCAAGTCGGCATTTTGCAATATATAGCGCCGACCATTACCCTTATGCTCGGCGTATTTGTGTATCATGAACCGTTTTCCGGGCAAAAAGCGTTTACCTTCATTTGTATATGGGCAGCATTGCTTTTGTTTACCTTTTCACAGATAAAATGGAAGCGGCCGATAAAAAGCCGCTAAGCCTTTCGCTTTCCAGCGATAGCTTAAATTATGTATAATCATTACGAGTATGTAAAGGAGCTGTACAATGGGCACTGATAAAGACATAGCAAAAGCCTATCAGGCACTGTGGAATAACCGCACTCTCCCGGCTTCAACTCTTGAAGAAGCGGAGAAGGCAATTGATCTGGAACTGCTTGATCAAAGAACACATCCGAGGCTCCGGAAGTCACCCGAGGAAAAGTTTGCTCTGGCGGTGCAGCGAATTGTAGATTCCCGGCTGCGGCCGATTGAGAAATATGAATTGGTTGAACTACATACGAAGCGTTTGCAAATTTTAAAAGAAGAAAGAGGGGAGCAACTATGAAAGCGATCATAAAAGAAGATGTGCAAACTTCTTTAGAGCGATATGCCGATCGTCCTGTATATATCCATTTGGAAACAACGACCGGTTCTTATTCAGCGCATCTGAATGAGAAAAACATGACGGTTGTAGCCTATATACGCAATGCAAAAGTGACGTACCATCAGGCGAAAATCAAAGGAAACGGCCCGTACCGCGTCGGTTTGAAAACGGAAGAAGGCTGGATTTACGCAGAAGGTCTGACTGAATATACAGTAGATGACGAAAACCGCTTGTTAATGGCAGGGCATCTGCCGGGCGGAAAATTGGCGATTTCGCTTCAAATCAGCGAAAAGCCGTTTACAGTTTAAAGAAAAGGGTGAAAATCATGAAAGAACATGTACTCGTCATCCTGCCTCACCCTGATGATGAATCATACGGAGTGGCAGGGCTGATTGCTTTACACAGACAAAAAGATATTCCCGTTACGTATGCATGCGCAACGCTTGGCGAAATGGGCCGGAACATGGGAGATCCTTTTTTCGCGAACCGTGAAACACTGCCGCTGTTAAGAAAACAAGAGCTGATCGACGCATGCAAAGCAATGGACGTTACTGACCTGAGAATGCTCGGGCTTCGTGATAAAACACTTGAATTTGAAGATGACGAGTGGCTCGCTGATATGATGGAAGAGATTATCGACGATGTAAAACCGAGTCTGATTGTCACATTCTATCCGGAGCACGGCGTCCATCCGGATCATGATGCATGCGGCGAAGCGGTTATCAGAGCGCTTTACAGAAAGAAAAAAGAGGACCGCCCGCGCACGCTTTGCATGGCAATCACCCGCAACAGGGAGGAAGCCGTCGGCAAGCCTGATGTTATTCTTGATATTAAAGAGGTTGCCGATATTAAAATGAATGCCTTAAAAGCGCACCGCACCCAAACGGAAGGCATGCTGAGAGAGCTGGAAGAAAAAATAAAAAATAACGAGCCGGTTCTTCAGACATGGTTTGAAGAAGAAGTGTATTGGACATATCCGTGGAAAGACTGATAAAAAAAGGGATAAGGCTGAAATGCCTTATCCCTTTTTTTGTGTCAGATCGGAAGCGATCGCTTCTGCAAGCGAAGACCTTATTGATAAATTTGAAAAACTCAGTCCCAGCTGCACTGCGGTTTGGGCGATTTCAGGACGGATTCCGGATAATGTCGCTTTCACGCCGAGCATTCCGAGTGATTCAATTAAGGTGAAAAGCTGTTGGGCAACCATCGTATCAATCATGGCTACGCCCGATAAATCAATGTACAGCTGCGTGATGCGCTTCTCTGAACACTGGTGCAGCGTATTCTCCAAAATCATTTTGGCTCTTGCCGTGTCAATATCCCCGATCAGCGGCAGCAGTCCGACATTGTCAAAAAGCACAATTACCGGCGAGCTCAGCTCGGTGATCAATTCTTTTTGCGCTTCAAGCTGAATGTTTGTGTTTTTATACATTTCTTCTATGAAAATATGAATGACCACATCAAAAGATTTGATCAGCGTATGGAATATATCTTCGGCATCTTCTTCTGTCACGGTGTCGGCATGAAGTCTGGTAAACTGCTTGACATGGCCGACATACAAATCACGAACTCTGATAAACTCGCGAATAATATAATGGATGGGAGTTTTTAAATGTTCTTTATCCCGTGCGGCTTCAAACGCCCACTTTTCCAATGCCGCTGTATATACTTCCTTCTCTTCAGAAAAAATCCGATTGAGTTGATAATTAAACGCCAGATTTTGTTTTTTCAGATTTGTGAGTACAGCCGGGTCAGTAGAAGCATAGACAGAATCAGGATCCGTTTCATGAAGCGTATCAAACCATGTCTGACTGATGTCCTCCGCCCGTTCAGTTAAATAATCGTACAGCAGTTTATGTTTTGGCATTGCTGCTCCTCCTTTATAAAATCGTCATTTTTTTCACATAATGCTTTTGCAGCTTCATCAGTCTGAAGAATAAACCGAGAGCTCCTGCGGCAAGTCCCGCAATTAACCCGATCCAGTAGCCGTATGCCCCGAGGCCCGTATAAGTGCCGACTGCGTAACCGACCGGAAGCCCGATAATCCAATACGACACAAAAGCCGCGCCGAGTGTATAATTGACATCCTTATATCCTCTCAGAGCGCCTTGTATCGGAGCTGCTACGGCATCAGAAAGCTGGAAAAACAGCGCATAGATTAAAAAGTGCTGCGTCAACATGAGCACCGCCGGATCTGATGTATACATTCCGGCGATTTGCGGCCTGAACAGCAAAATGAAAGCCGCCGTGCATAAAGAAAAACTAAGCGCCATCACGATCCCGATATAGCTGTATGAGCGGGCATCCCTGTAGCGCTTTGCGCCTGCTTCAAAGCCGACCAAAATGGTCATGGCCATGGATACGCTGAGCGGCAGCATATACAAGAGGGAAGCAAAATTCATTGCCGCTTGGTGGGCTGCAATCGTCACCGTCTGAAAATGGCTCATAAGCAGTGTGACAGCCGCAAAAATGCTCGTTTCAAAAAATACCGCAAAACCGATAGGCAATCCGATTTTCAAAAGCTTCCTGCATTCAGTCGGAGAAAAACGGTACAGTTTCCGAAATACAGAGTACCCGGCAAACGGCTCAAATCTGCAGACGATAAAAAAGCTGATGGCGCAAATACACCAGTAAGTCAGGGCGGAAGCGAGCCCCGCCCCGACTCCTCCCAATGCCGGCATGTTGAATTTCCCGAAAATAAATACATAATTTAAAACAAAATTAATAGGCAATGAGCAAAGCGTAATAAGCATTGTGACTCGCGTTTTGCCGAGTGCGTCAATAAACGAGCGCAAAACGGTGTACACAAACAAAGGAAAAATACCGAGGGATAAAAAGCCTAAAAAGTGTTTTGCGATCGTCCGGACACGAGGTTCCAGGCCCAAATGTCCCAAGATCATATCAACGGTGAAAAAGCCGATCAGGATAACCGCCGCACTGAGAACGGCCGCTACATAAACGGCCTGGATGACGGAAAACGGCACTTCCTTTTGTCTGCCGGCTCCAAACAGCTGCGAAACAACGGGCGTAACGGCCATTAATATTCCTGCAAGGCCCGTATAAACCGGCGTCCACAGGCTTGAACCAATTGCAACCCCGGCTAAATCGGCAGCGCTCACTTTCCCTGACATCACCGTATCCAAAAAGGTGATCAGGGAAAGGCCCGCCTGTGTGATTAAAATCGGAATGAAGATATGTAACAGCTGTCTGACCTTTTGGCCGATCGTGTTCGTTTCTCTCAAGTTAGGTTCCCCGTTTCTTTATTTTAACGAGAGAAATTATAACATTTTATGTATAAAAAGCAATGAAAGCCGGCCTACTCTTTTTTGTCAGGTTTCGGCTTTTTAAACATCTTGGCATAAATGAATGAAAGTGAAATGACCCCTAAAAAGGTGCAGATATATTGCATCAGCCGTGCGAATTCCATATGATGTGCGCCTCCTTTCATGATTATGGTGCACACAGCGGCGAATATCCATGCGCGCGATGCAGAAAATAAGGGAAAGGAGCTGATGTGACATGCGCCACACTCAAATGACGGAAAGCGCGTTTACCGCTGCCGTTCAAACGTATTTGAAACAAATTACGGAGGATGCCGGAATGATACTGCGGACATTGGATGAAAAAGACCAATGCCTTCTTTGCGAATTAGATGAACTGGGACATACGTTTCAGGAAATGCAGGCTGTCGCTTCGTCGTTTTACCTGCAGTCATATATCGAACACTTTACGCCTTCCTATACAGAGCTGGCGAGGGCCGTGCAGCATCTGGCGGAAGAAAAACACGGAGCGCTGATTGTGATTGAACGTGCAGATCCGCTGGACGGAATGATACAAAAAGGGACCAGCCTGCATGCCGAGATCAGTGCAGCTTTAATTGAGAGTATTTTTTATCCCGGCAATCCGCTTCATGACGGAGCCGTATTGGTCAGAGAAAACCGGGTTGTATCAGCAGCCAATGTGCTCCCGCTCACAACAAAACATGTCGATCTCAAATACGGGACGCGCCACAGGGCCGCGATGGGACTTTCGGCCGTGACTGATGCACTCGTGCTCGTTGTTTCAGAAGAAACGGGAAAAATGTCCTTTGCTAAAGACGGCGGACTGTATCCGCTTGTTTCGCCGCGGGCGCTTCATACGAAATAATAAGAAAATGGGAATATTGTACCCATTTAATATTAATAAGGTGAACATCTTTACCTTTTTCTGTATTGATGTTATCGTTTAAATATACATAAAATTTAAAAGAATAGGGAGTGGAAAGATGGCAAATGTATTGATGATCGGCTTTCCGGGAGAAGGCCATATCAATCCGTCTTTAGGCGTCGTAAAAGAACTGAAGGCAAAAGGGGAACATGTCGTATATTACGGCGTGAAGGAATATGAGAACAAAATCGCGTCAAGCGGAGCGGAATTCCGTGAATATGAAGATTTCCGAAAAGATGAATTCGGAAAAAATGCAACGGGTGATGAACAGCGGGACGCTACCGAGTTTTTGCTATTAATGATTGAGACTTCCAAAAAAGCCGCACTCCGTATTCTTGAGGAAGTAAAAGATGAATCCTACGACTACATCCTGTATGATCATCATTTTCTGGCAGGAAGGCTCGTGAGAAACCAGCTGAAACTGCCGGCATATTCACTTTGTACGACATTTGCAATGAATGAAGCATTTATTAAAGAAGTGTTTTCAAATACAAACCTTGTATCAGAGGAATCATCTCATTATCCGGCTTATACCGAAGCGGTCAGCCGGCTCAATGAAGAATTCAGCGCAGACATTAAAACGCCGTATGATATTTTCTCAAATGACGGCAGAAAAACCATCGTATTTACTTCAAGAGCGTTTCAGCCGAAAGAAGAAGAGTTTGGCGATTCTTATCTCTTTGTCGGTCCGTCCATAACCGAAAGGGCGGCGGCTCAAGATTTCCCGTTTGAACAGCTTGAAGGAGAAAACGTCCTGTTTATTTCAATGGGCACGATTTTTAACAATCAGAAGGAATTGTTTAATAAATGCTTAAAAGCGGTCAGAAACTTTAACGGAAAAGCCGTCATGTCAATCGGCAAACATCTTGATCCGGCGGAGCTTGATGAAATTCCTGAGAATGTCATTGTCAAGCCTTATGTTCCGCAGCTTGAGATCCTGAAGAGAGCGGACTTATTTATCACTCACGGCGGAATGAACAGTACGAGCGAAGGGCTTTACTACAAAACCCCGATGATCGTCATTCCGATGGGCGCAGATCAGTTCGCCGTCGGAAGCCAAGTGGAAAACACGGGCGCGGGCAAAATGTTTAAAAAAGAAGATGTAACAGCGGAACTGCTCACTGAAGCAATAAAAGAATTGAGCGAAAATCCTGAATATCAGACAAAAGCTTCTGAAATCGGAGAATCCCTGAAAGCGGCCGGCGGAGCACAGCGTGCAGCGGAATTGATAGCAGAAGACGTGAAAACTGCCGAGACCCGGGTTCTGTAATCAGCCGTCACCCGCTTCCTTTAAAGGAAGCGGGCTTTTTTTGATTGTTTTTCGGGAGGATTTTTCACGCCGTAAAGAGAATTGTATGAAAAACAGACAAGAAAGGTGGAATGTCGCGGAAAAAAGCCATGTTATGAAAATGATTCCAAAGTCTTTTGTGAAATGTTCTCAATTTATGTAAAATGTGTGGCATTGGTGATGATCTAAGGTCAAATGAATCGGAATTAATGTCGACTTCTGAATGAATCCTGCATAACAGGCGGCGTCCAAAGAAAAGGAACGTCCCTTTCAGCAATGATAAATAGGAGGTTTTTCGTTATATGAAGAAAAAAATCGCAGCCGGACTGGCTGTATCTGCAGTAATGACTTCAACCTTCGCCGTGCATCCCGCTGAAGCAAAAACCATTCAAGTAAAAAGCGGCGACTCTCTTTGGAAGCTTTCCCGGCAATATCATACAAGTATTTCAGCCCTGCAGGCTGAAAATAAACTGAAATCAACGATACTCCATCCAGGACAGCGGCTGCACATTCCCGACGGCAGCGGCACACATAAAACGGGGCAAAAGGGAAAACGAAGCACGGGTGCCTACACAGTTACATACGGAGACTCATTATGGGTGATCGCAAAAAAATACAAAATGAGCGTTTCTGAGCTGAGAAGCCTGAACCGTTTGAGTTCAGATGTCATCTATCCCGGCCAGAAACTGAAAATTAAAGGGTCTGCCGGCGGCACGGACGACGGAGGCGGCAGACAGACAAAGCCTGATAAAGGCGCATCAGGGACTTACACTGTGAAGCCGGGTGACTCGCTGTGGAAAATCGCCAATCAAACCGGGATCACCATCGCCGAACTGAAAAAGCTGAATCAATTAACATCAGACATGCTGTATCCGAATCAAGTGTTAAAGATCAAAGGTTCTTCACATAACGGAAACAGCGGCACAACACCGCCATCTCATTCAAACCCTTCTGAGAAGCCATCCACTTACAAAGTAAAAGCAGGCGATTCCCTCTGGAAAATTGCTAATCGGTTCGGCATCACCGCTCAGCTCATCAGAGAAAAAAATAAATTGACAACTGATGTGCTTCAAATTGGACAAGTTCTGGTGATTAACGGAACGGGAAAAACAGAAGATCCTGTGCGGCAGCCGGATAACAAACCGGCAAAACCAAACAAGCCGAATACTCCCGAACCTCCGGTGACAGGGTCAAAGATTGACAGAATGATAGGCGAGGCGAAAAAACATGTCGGCGTGCCTTACCGCTGGGGAGGCAATACGCCTGCGGGCTTCGATTGCAGCGGTTACATCTATTACCTTTTAAATAAGGTAAGCTCTGTTTCCCGTCTGAGCACGGCCGGATATTGGAATACGATGAAACATATCAGCCAGCCGTCAGCAGGCGACTTTGTCTTCTTTACGACATATAAAGCGGGCCCTTCTCATATGGGAATGTATTTAGGCGGAGGAGATTTTATTCACGCAAGCTCCTCCGGGGTTGAAGTTTCAAACTTAAGCAATCCGTATTGGAAAAAAGCTTATTTAGGAGCGCGCAGTTATTTTTAAAAAAAGCCTTTCGGGGCTTTTTTTGTTTACCATTTTTACGTTTTGACAAGACTGATGGGTAAAAAATAAGGGGGAGGAAGCATGAATCGTCTCTTGCTTTTTCTCATGCTCGCATCAATTACGCTTTGCGGCTGCGGGGGGAGACCCGCTCCTGTTCCGCCCAAAAAACATGGGGAAAGCCGCGCATTGGAAGCATCTGCATACCGTGAGCATGCCGGACTCATCAATCAAAACGGAAAAACGATCGGATATATCGAAGTGAGGGAATCTGATGATGAAGGGTCAGACATTCATATATCAGCGGGGCATCTGCCGCCCGGCACTTCTCTCGGGTTTCATATTTATGAAAAAGGGACATGTCAGGCACCTGATTTCGAATCAGCCGGCGGTCCGTTCAACCCTTTGAACAAAGAACACGGCTTCAACAATCCGATGGGTCATCACGCCGGGGATCTCCCCAATCTTGAAGTGGGGGCTGACGGTAAAGTGGATGTCATTATGAACGCGCCGCAAACTTCATTAAAAGAAGGGAGCAGACTCAGCCTGCTCGACCGGGACGGAAGCGCGTTCGTCATTCATGAACATACGGACGATTATTTGACAAACCCGAGCGGAAATTCCGGAGCCAGAATCGCCTGCGCTCCCCTGACAAAAAGCGCCCGCAGGGAATGAGCCCTTTTGTATTGAGTATACAAGGGCTTTTTTAGTATACTCGGTTATGGAATACAAATGGAAAGGAAACATCACCTATGACTTCAGAATTACAGCACCTATCACTTCCGGAAGATATACAAAACAAACTGCAGGCTTATCAAAATCATCCCGTTTCCCAAGAATTCCGGGATTTAATCGGATCATCAGGCTATGAGGCCGAAGATAAAGCGATTGTATTCGATGCCGTCATTGCTTTGACAATGGGAAAAAATATCTTATTAAAAGGACCGACGGGTTCAGGGAAAACAAAATTGGCGGAAACGCTTTCGAACTATTTTCATAAACCGATGCACAGCGTCAACTGCTCCGTAGACCTCGATGCAGAAGCGCTTGTCGGCTATAAAACGATTGAAAATGAACAGGGACAGGCGACAATTGAATTCGTTCCCGGACCTGTAACAACCGCAATGAACAAGGGACATTTTTTATACATTGACGAAATCAATATGGCAAAGCCTGAAACCCTTCCGATTCTAAACGGCGTGCTAGATTACAGAAAAATGATGACAAATCCCTTTACAGGAGAAGTGATTAAGGCAAGCGAAGGATTCGGTGTTATCGCCGCGATTAATGAAGGCTACGTCGGCACCGTTCCGCTGAACGAAGCCCTTAAAAACCGTTTTGTCATCATTGATGTTCCGTATATTAAAGGAAGCCTCCTGAAACAGGTGCTGACCTCTCAGTCTGTCTTAAAAGATGAGAAATTAATTGAGCGTTTTATGACGCTGTCTTCTGATTTAATCGCACAAGCGCATAACGGACAAGTGTCAGAAGAAGCGGCGTCCATCAGGGCTCTCATTGATACGTGCGACTTGGCTGCGTACATCCCGCCGAAACGGGCGATTGAAAGAGGCATCGTAGAAAAACTTGACGATGACAGGGAAAAAGCCGCTGTCAGAAATATTGCAGAAACGCTGTTCGAATGAGGGATATACAATGAAGTTTATCAAATTTAACGACAGCACGATTGATTCGTTTTTGTTCATGATGCTGACTGACCTGGCCAAAACACTGACCAGAAGCAGTGAAGTTGAAGTGGAATACGGCGTGCAGTCTTACTACAATCCCTTTGAAAAGAAAATTTACATGAGCCACTTTTGGAAAGACCGATCAGCCGGGGATATGGAAGCCGGCCTGAAAAGCGATGTCTATTTGCGCGCTGTCGGAACACGCAGCAGCTCATTTCGGGAATTTGCGGGGTTTTTAAATGACGTTCACCGGCATTTCACCCGCCAAAGCTTTGCCAAGCAGCTGTTTATGCTGCTTGAGGATATCAGAATTGAAGAGCTGACCAAAAAAGAACGGCCGGGAACGAAACGTGTTTTTCAGAAGCGGAGGGAGATGTACAGGAAATATTTCACGACGCAGCTGACATTGAATTTAGAACGGAGCATTTTCACCGACGCTTTGTATTGCGCGATGTTTGTCAAGCTGACGGCTGAGTCTCCGCTTGAAGGCATTCCTTCCATGCATGAACATATTGATATGATGATACCGTATATTGAACGTCAGCTCATCCGGGTGTATGAGGCGGATTCTACGGAACAAATCGCAAGAATAACGGAAGACCTCATGGAAGGCCTTGATGAAGTGCTTGAGAAAGATATGCTGAACACGTACTTTTTTCTGCCGGAACTTGATTACGAAAAAGCGGCTGAAGCGCCTTTATTCGAAAGTGTAAAAAAAGCGCCTTCGTTAAGTGACGATCTCACGCTACCTGAGTCTTCCGACGGAGATGAAGAAATCTTTGAAGAGAAAATGAATACGTGGCACCGGGAAACCGAAGCGCCGGCAAAAAGTTTCCTTCAATTTGATATTGAGCACGGCGCGAAATCGGATCTTGGGAAAGACGCGGCCAGAGAAGGCGATGACGGTGACCAGGCGCTCGGCTCCGTTCAAGGTTCCGCACGTCAGACGAAAAGAGAGGATTACTCCAAACTGGAAGCGCTTGAATCCATTCAGGATGAACATGAGGGCGCGGGGCTGGCTGACGGAAAAGAAAACAAATTTGCCTTCCCGGTTTATCAAACGCCTCATAAAGCGTCTCCTGAAGAGGAGCAGTCTTATAAAGAACAGGCAAAAACGATAGAATCATATCAAAAACGCTTGAAGCAGATGATACAAAAAACACTTGAGCACAAAAAAACGCTCCCGCGGACCGACCTTCACGCAGGCCGGCTGAATCGCAAACTGATCCGCTATTTTACGGAGCGGAACCCGCGCCTTTTCTATAAAAAGCAGGACCCGTCTTCAGACATTGACGCGGTTTTTACATTGCTTGTCGATTGTTCGGCCAGCATGTTCGACAAAATGGATGAAACAAAAAGAGGGATCGTTCTTTTTCATGAAGCCTTGAAATCAGTGTCCGTACCGCACCAGATCGTCGGATTTTGGGAGGATACAAACGAAGCGACCGAAACGAGCCAGCCGAATTTCTTCAATACCGTCATTCCGTTTGAAGAGTCGCTGCTGCAGGCGGCGGGTCCGCTGATCATGCAGCTTGCGCCTGAAGAAGACAACAGAGACGGATACGCCATCAGGCAAATGACGAAACAGCTGATGCGGCGGAGTGAGGCGCAAAAATTTTTAATCGTGTTTTCAGACGGAGAGCCGGCAGCATTCGGATACGAACAAAACGGCATTGTCGATACGAGCGAGGCTGTCATCGAAGCGAGAAAAAAAGGGATAGAAGTCATAAATGTTTTTCTGTCCAATACTGCAATAGAGGAATCACAGATGAAAACCATTCAGGATATGTACGGAAAGTACAGTATTTTTGTTCCGGATGTCGATCAGCTGCCCGATGTGCTGTATCCGCTCTTGAAAAAACTGCTTCATAAAAGCATAGGATAGGCTTTTTCCTATGCTTTTTCGCTTTTTATTTTAAAATGATTTAATTTTTTCGGTATTGATCTGTTTTTTTTACTATTTTGTGAACAATCAAGGTAGAATCCAAACGCAATCAGTGGTAAAATATCCTTGGAAGCGTTTTTATTACATAATTTTGGGCACAGCGTTCAAAAGTTATTTCAAGATAGTGAATTGATCACTTGATTATCTAGGTTGGGGGTAATATTCAAATGTTTCAAAATAATATGAAACAAAGAATGAATTGGGAAGATTTTTACGGACCGAACCTCGGCTATGCACTGGAGCTGTACGACCAATATGCTGAAGATCCAGACAGCATTGATCCGGATCTGAAAGACATGTTTGACGAACTCGGCGCTCCGCCAAGCCAAATAAAAGAGGCATCGGGAACAAAGGAACAGGGACGCGTCACCGCAGATCTGATTCAAAAGATCGCAGCAGCAGTTAAACTTGCAGAAGATATTCGAACCTATGGCCATCTGAACGCTTCCGTCAATCCGCTCAGAAAGGATCCGAAAAAGAGCGAGCTCTTTCCGTTATCCGAGTACGGGCTTACAGAAGAAGAAATGAAAGCAATACCCGCGTCTGTCATCTGTAAAGACGCACCTGCCAATATAACAAACGGCTTAGAAGCCATCCAGCATTTACGCAATACCTATAAAAGAACCATCTCCTTCGAGTTTGACCATGTGCATGATTTCGAAGAGCGCGCATGGATTACAAAAATGGTCGAATCCGGAGAACTGTTCCGGAAAAATTCACCGGAAAAACTGTCAGCCGTTTTAGAAAGACTGACGGAAGTAGAAGGATTTGAACAATTTTTACACCGGACATTCGTCGGTCAGAAGCGTTTCTCAATTGAGGGGTTAGACGCGCTTGTGCCGGTTCTTGACGACATTATCGCCCAGTCTGTGAAAGCGGGCACAACCAATGTCAATATCGGGATGGCGCACAGAGGCCGTTTAAATGTGCTTGCGCATGTGCTCGGCAAACCGTATGAGATTATTTTCTCAGAATTCCAGCACGCGCCGAATAAAGACCTTGTGCCGTCTGAAGGATCGACCGGCATCAGCTACGGCTGGACGGGCGATGTAAAATACCACCTCGGTGCAGACAGACAGCTTCAGGATGCTGAAACCAAAAGTGCGCGGATTACGCTTGCAAATAACCCGAGCCACTTGGAATTCATCAATCCGATTGTGGAAGGAAGCACGCGGGCGGCACAGGAAACAAGAACGCAAAAGGGGTACCCGGTTCAAGACGAAACAAAATCGCTCGCCATTTTAATTCACGGTGACGCAGCGTTTCCGGGAGAAGGCATTGTCGCCGAGACGCTGAACTTAAGCTCTCTGAAAGGCTATCAGGTCGGCGGGGCCATTCATATCATCGCCAATAATATGATCGGCTTTACAACTGAAAGCGATGAATCACGATCCACGAAATATGCCAGTGATTTGGCGAAGGGCTATGAAATTCCGATCGTTCACGTCAACGCGGATGATCCGGAAGCATGCCTGTCAGCCGTTAAATTTGCGGTTGAATACCGGAAGCGGTTCAATAAAGATTTCTTAATCGATTTAATCGGGTACAGACGGTACGGCCACAATGAAATGGATGAGCCGTCAACGACACAGCCGATGCTGTATGACGCCGTCAGAAAACACCCGACTGTCAAGCGGATCTTTGCGGAAAAACTCGTAAGTGAAGGACTGATCAGCGAGGAAAAAGCGCAAAACATCGAAGCGACAGTGACAAAACGAATTGAAGACGCCTATAAAAAGGTGCCCGCCAAAAAAGAAGACGCCGTACGGGAAATTGAATTGCCGGAACCGGTGTCCAACGGTTTTCCAGACGTTGACACAGCCATTGATTTTGATGTTCTCCGCAAGCTGAACGGCGAACTTATCAACTGGCCGGAATCTTTTAACGTGTTCGGCAAGCTGAAAAGAATCCTGGAAAGACGTGCAAAAGCGTTTGATGATGACCGTAAAGTTGAATGGTCATTGGCTGAATCGCTTGCGTTTGCTTCCATTTTGAAAGACGGCACGCCGATCCGGCTGACCGGACAGGATTCAGAGCGCGGAACGTTCGCTCAAAGAAACCTTGTGCTGCATGACAGCGAAACAGGAGAAGAATTTGTTGCCCTCCATCACTTAGACGACTGCGCTGCTTCATTTACGGTGCATAACAGCCCGCTCTCTGAAGGATCGGTTCTCGGCTTTGAATATGGATACAACGTGTATTCGCCTGAAACGCTTGTGATGTGGGAGGCGCAGTACGGGGACTTTGCCAATGCGGCTCAAGTCTATTTTGATCAATTCATATCTGCAGGACGGGCAAAATGGGGACAAAAATCAGGACTGGTCATGCTGCTGCCTCACGGTTACGAAGGGCAGGGCCCTGAACACTCCAGCGGCCGCGTCGAGCGGTTCCTGCAGCTGGCGGCGGAAAACAACTGGACGGTGGCCAACCTGACAAGTGCGGCTCAGTATTTCCATATTTTAAGAAGACAAGCGAAAATGCTGCTTCGTGAGGAAATCCGCCCGCTTGTGATCATGACGCCGAAGAGCCTGCTGCGCAACCCGAATACGGTATCTGAAGTGCAGGAACTGAGCGAAAGCCGATTCAAGCCTGTCTATGAGCAGTCCGGTCTTTCCCATGCTTACGAAAAAGTGACTCGCGTCGTATTATCAAGCGGAAAAGTGTCAATTGATATCAGCGATCACTTCAACAAAATGGAAGGCGATAAGGATTGGCTTCATATTGCCAGAATCGAACAGCTGTATCCGTTCCCGGCAAAAGATACGAAGGAGCTTTTCGCCAAACTGCCGAACCTGCAAGAGATCGTTTGGGTTCAGGAAGAGCCGCAGAACATGGGGGCATGGAGTTATATCAGCCCGTATCTGACGGAAATCGCGCCAAAAGGAGTAAATGTCCAATACATCGGCCGAAGAAGACGATCCAGTCCCGCAGAAGGAGATCCGACAGTCCACAAAAAAGAACAGGAACGCATTGTATCTGATAGCTTGACTCGCAAAAACTAAGGGGGAAATGAAAAAATGGCGGAAATTAAGGTACCTGAATTAGCAGAATCAATCTCAGAAGGAACGATAGCCCAATGGTTAAAGCAGCCCGGTGATTATGTAGAACAGGGTGAGTACTTGCTTGAACTGGAGACGGACAAAGTAAATGTTGAATTGACAGCAGAAGAATCGGGTGTTCTAAAAGAGGTATTGAAAGATTCGGGTGATACCGTCCAAGTAGGAGAAATTATCGGTACCATTACAGAAGGCGCTGGCGAAAGTTCTGCACCCGCCCCTTCAGAAAGTGCTCCAGCCAATGAACAAACGAAAGAGGAAGCAAAAGCTGAACCTGCTGCACAAGAAGTCAGCCAGGAAGCACAATCAGAAGCGAAATCCAGAACGGTAGCGTCTCCGGCTGCACGCAAGCTGGCAAGGGAAAAAGGAATTGATCTATCACAAATTCCGACGGGAGACCCGCTCGGCCGCGTGCGCAAACAAGATGTGGAAGCTTATGAAAAACCGGCTTCAAAACCTGCGGCACAGCCGAAACAGCAGGCTCAAAAAACACAGCAAAGCTTTGACAAACCTGTCGAAGTGCAAAAAATGTCCCGCCGCAGACAGACGATCGCGAAACGATTGGTTGAAGTGCAGCAGACTTCTGCGATGCTGACTACATTTAACGAAGTTGACATGACGGCCGTTATGAATCTAAGAAAACGCCGCAAAGACCAATTCCTTGAGCAAAACGATGTAAAACTCGGTTTCATGTCGTTCTTTACAAAAGCCGTCGTGGCTGCATTGAAAAAATTCCCGCTCCTTAACGCTGAAATTCAAGGCGATGAGCTGATCGTGAAAAAATTCTATGACATCGGTATCGCTGTCGCGGCTGAAGAAGGGCTTGTCGTCCCAGTCGTGCGTGACGCTGACCGCCTGACGTTTGCCGGCATTGAAAGAGAGATCGGTGAACTTGCGAAGAAAGCGCGAAACAATAAATTAACATTAGGTGAGCTGCAAGGAGGCTCCTTCACGATCACAAACGGAGGTACATTCGGATCGCTTATGTCAACACCGATCCTAAACAGCCCTCAGGTTGGGATCTTAGGTATGCACAAAATTCAGCTGCGCCCAGTAGCGATTGATGCGGAGCGCTCTGAAAACCGTCCGATGATGTACATCGCTTTATCATACGATCACAGAATTGTAGATGGTAAAGAAGCGGTCGGATTCCTTGTCACCATTAAAAACCTGCTTGAAGATCCGGAACAGCTGTTGCTGGAAGGATAATTTGAGACAGACAAAAAGTACACTGCCCTTACAAGCAGTGTACTTTTTTTATTGAGAGAAGGGGAGAATTTATATGAAAAGCTGTTATCCGCTTGAGATCGAATTTGAATATAATGAAGAATTGCATTCTATCACTCCGGTTCTTCTGCAAGACGAACATGACACGATATTAATAGACTGCGGATATCCCGGTTTTACAAACCATCTTCAACATGCCGCTGCCCGGCATGGAATGTCGCTTCATTCATTGACAAAAATCATTGTAACGCATCACGACATAGACCATATCGGCTCACTCGCTGCATTATACCGTTTACATCCGGATGTCAGCGTGACAGTACATGAGCGTGAAGCGCCGTATATTGACGGCTCTAAAAAATCTTTACGGCTTGAGCAGGCTGAATCAACGTTTTGTTCATTGCCGGAGGATGCAAAGCCTTATGCAAAACAGTTCATCCGCTCGCTTCAATCAGTCGCATCGGCAGCAGTTCACCGGACAGTTACTGACGGCGAGCTGCTGCCTTGGTGCGGAGGCATTCGCGTTGTAGCCACGCTGGGTCATACACCCGGCCATATCAGTCTTTATCTGCCTGCCGAAAAAACTATGGTCACAGGTGATGCGGTCGTCATTGAAGACGGAAAGCTGAACCTTGCTAATCCCGGCTATACGTTACATATGGATGATGCGGTCCGTTCTGTGCAGCGGCTGCTCGATTACGATATCCGCCAATTGATTTGTTATCATGGAGGTTTATTTCAGGGGGATGTAAAAAAAGCGCTTTTGCGTCTGTTTCGTGATCTGCAGAATAAACAAGGATAGGAGCGGCAGCAGCCTATCCTATCCTTGTTCAGTTATGAAAACGGAATCTTTGCCGTTTCTTCTTCTTCGGCGCTGTTTTTCTCTTTTTTCTTAGACCAGTAGGTGGCAAGAACAGACCCCGACAGATTGTGCCATATGCTGAAAATTGCGCTCGGCACGGCTGACAAAGGGGAGAAATGCGCTGTCGCAAGCGCTGCGCCCAGTCCGGAGTTTTGCATTCCGACTTCGATCGCAATCGCTTTTTGTGAAGCATAATCCATTTTGAACAGCTTTGCAGTCAGGAATCCTAACAAATATCCGATTCCGTTATGTAAGATGACGACAGACACAATCAGCAGTCCTGATTGAAGCAAATGCTCACGATTTACGCTGACGACAGAGGATACAATCGCTACGATGCCGATTACCGACACGAGTGGAAGCGCGTGCACGGCTTGTCCGACCTGTTTTTTGAAGAACAGCTTCACAATCACCCCGAGGACGATCGGCAAAAGCACGGCTTGCATAATGGAAACAAACAGTGAACCGAAAGAAACGGGGAGCCACTCTTTCGCAAACAGCATAATAAGTGCCGGCGTTACAATAGGAGCAAGCAATGTTGAGATCGTGGTGACCGCAACAGAAAGTGCCGTATTGCCTTTCGCCAAAAACGTCATGACGTTTGATGCCGTACCGCCCGGACAGCATCCGACCAGAATGACGCCCGCGGCGATTTCTGCGGGGAGGCGGAGCCCGATTGATAAACAGAAAGCCGTAAGCGGCATAATCGTAAACTGGCAAGCGACTCCGATCACGACATGCCAAGGCTTTCTGATTAATTCTTTAAAATCGTCTGCTTGAAGAGTAAGCCCCATCCCAAACATAATAATACCAAGGAAAATCGTCATATAAGAACTGATCCAAGAAAACAAATCAGGGCAGGCGAATCCTAAACCGGCAAAGACGATAACCCACAAGCCAAAGGTTTGGCCCGCAAACCCGCTTATTTTTTTCAGCCATTCCATAAACACAGCTCCTTTTACATTCAATCAATCAGTCAGAAAATATGACTGACTTTTCTGTATTCCATTATAAATAATGTTCTGAATAATTCAATATTAAATATAAGTTTTCAATAAAATTATTATGTAAACTAACATCTTCTTGACTATTCAGACATATATTCTTACAATTGATTTTTATACTGAAATGAATTGGGAGTGCTGAAGTGAAAGAAGCTAATCAATGGTCATCTAAGCTGGGATTTATTTTAGCTACGGCCGGCTCTGCAATCGGGCTCGGCGCAATATGGAAGTTCCCTTACGTAGCGGGAACCAGCGGAGGCGGCGCTTTTCTGCTTATTTTTATTTTATTTACTGTTTTAATCGGACTGCCGCTTTTGCTTGCTGAATTTATTATCGGCAGAAAAACACAAAAAAACGCCGTTGAATCCTATAAGGCGCTCGCGCCGGGGAAAAAGTGGCACTGGATCGGATATCTCGGAATCATTACGTGTTTTATTCTATTATCCTTCTACAGCGTAGTGGGGGGATGGATATTAATCTACATTATAAAAGGCTTTACAGGCGGCTTATCGCTTTCTTCGGGATTTGATACGTTATTTATCGATACCATTTCAAATCCTTATGCAGCCGTTTTCGGCCAGCTGCTGTTTATCGTGCTGACGATTTTAGTTGTGGCAAAAGGGGTGAGCAGCGGCATTGAAAAAGTAAGCCAGGTGTTGATGCCGGCTCTGTTTATTCTGTTTATTCTCTTAATGATCCGCTCCGTTACGCTGCATGATGCAGCAAAAGGATTAAAATTCTTTTTTATGCCTGATTTTGGCGCGATGGATGCCAATACTATTTTATATGCGATGGGACAATCATTTTTCTCGTTAAGCGTCGGAGTGTCCGTAATGGTTACATACAGCGCATATTTAGAAAAAGAAGAAAATATTGTTCAATCCGCCGTATCGGTGACGGTATTAAATGTCCTTGTTGCTGTGATGGCGGGAGTGGCGATTTTTCCGGCGGTGTTTGCATTCGGCCTCAAGCCGGATCAAGGCCCGCAGCTTTTATTTAACGTGCTGCCGACCGTCTTTAATCAAATGCCGTTGGGCATCGTGTTTTTACTCGCCTTTTTGCTGCTGTTTTTATTTGCGACGCTGACATCGGCTTTTTCAATGCTTGAAATTTTAGTTGCTGTTTTGTCAAAAGGCGATTCGGCAAAACGGAAGCGGTATGCATGGATCGGGGGACTTGCTATATTTATTGTCGGGGTCCCTTCGGCGCTGTCGTACGGAATCTTGAGTGATGTTTCTATTTTTCACCGCAGTATTTTTGACGCTGCGGATTTTCTGGTCAGCAATGTCTTAATGCCGCTGGGCGCGCTTTTAATTGCCGTTTTCGTACCGTTGAAAATCCCGAAACAGATGCTGTTTGACGAACTGAAAAGCGGTTCCGGTATAAAACGAAAATGGTTTGCAGTCTGGCTCCTATTAATCCGTTATGTGGCTCCTGTAGCCATTATTATCGTTTTTCTGCACGTCCTTGGTATTTTTTAAACCAAAAGAAGCAGGCCCCCGTTCAAGACGGGGGCTTTTTTAATAAAGCGGCCATATTACGCGGTGCGCTTGCTCGAACCGTTTCTCCGCCTCCCGCCAATCAACGACATTCCACCATTGATCCACGTAAGCCGCTCGGTCGTTTTTATATTGTAAGTAATAAGCGTGTTCCCACACATCCAGCGGAAGCAAAGGAATGACGTCCCACTGGCTGTAGAGCTGATGCTTCTCAGCGGCCAAAATCTCCAGCCGCCCGGCGCGCGGCGCCCAGACTAGGATAGCCCAGCCGACTCCTTCGACTTTTTTCGCCGCTTGAGAAAATTGCTCTTTAAAAGCGGAATAGCTTCCGAATGACACATCAATCATTTGAAAGAGCGCCCCCGTCGGCCGTCTTTTTCCGTTTGGATTCATCGAAAACCAGAAAATACTGTGCAAATAATGGCCCGCGCCGTGAAACGCCAATTGCCGCTCCCAATGCGCCACTAAGTCGTACTGTTTCGTCTGTCTCGCTTTTTTGAGCTCCAGTTCTGCTTTATTCAGACCGTCAACATAGCTCTGATGGTGTTTTGTATGGTGAAGTTTCATAATCTCTCTTGAAATATACGGTTCCAGTGCGGAATAACTGTAAGGCAGTTTAGGGAGGACATGCTTACCGATCGGCACATAAGCTCTGCGCTCATCCGGCTCTTCGGGTTCAGTAATGTCCCGGTAAAGTGCTGATGCCTGTTCGTACCATTCCGCCTCCGTTAATCCATCATCCTGAAGGGTGTGAAAAATCCGGTCGATTTGTGCCGCGAAGCGATCGAACCGACCTTGCTGAATAACTTGTTCCTTCAAGGTTTCACACCAATTCAGCATTTCGGTTTGATAAGCGTGCCGTTTCATTTTTCTTCCTCCTTTTCACTCATTTTCATAAAAGTGCTGAGCGCAAGCAAAGAAAACACATACGGGTAGCTGTGATACCTGATGTAAAACTGCTTCGGCAGGCCGATTCCGGTCGGATAGCTGAAAGCGGCTCCTTCGTAATGCCGGTTTTCAATAAGAAAAGATATGCCTTTTGTGACGGCTTGATGATGAGTTTTTTCGTATTGCAGCAAAGCTTCGGCCGCCCAAGCCGTCTGTACAAGCGTCCCGTAAGAAAGCGGAACATAGGTTTTGACTTCTGCGCTTTTACAGGATTCCCCCCAGCTTCCGTCCTCGTTTTGAATGGACTTCAGCCAGCGGATCGCTTTTTTCACGGCCGGGTGGTTTTGGCTCACGCCGCAAGCCTTCATCCCTGTCAGCGCTGCCCATGTGCCGTAAATATAGCAGACACCCCATCTGCCGTACCACGATCCGTCCTCTTCTTGATGGCGGATCAGCCATTGGACGGCCTTTTCAATCTGAGGGTGATCAGAAGAAAGCCCCGCTTCTCCTAAACAGTGCAGCACCCGTCCGGTTAAGTCGCTTGTTGAGGGATCGATGGCAGCTTCCTCAGCCGATTCCAGCGGCAGCAGGCGGACCAGCGGATGATTGACATTTTTCTCAAAAGCAGAGAAGCCGCCGTCACTGTTTTGCATGGACAAAAGCCAGCTCAGTCCGCGTTCCCATGAGGCGGGATAAAGTTTTCGCGGAATGGCTTTGAGCACTGCGGCTGTGTCATCACAATCAGGATTATTTGTATTGATGTTTGAAAAACCCCATCCTCCCGGTTCAGCATGCGGGTTGTGAACGGCCCAATCAGCGACTTTCGTCTGCTGCCGTTCACGCAGAAACCGGGCGGCGCTGGTTATCATCTGATCGTTATCTGAGATGCCGCTTTTCATAAGCGCATAGTTGAGAAGCGCCGTATCCCAAACGGTCGACGTTGAATTTTCCAGGTACGGTATATTGCCGCAAGACGTGAGCAAAGCTTTCGTGCCGGCAAGCGCTTTTCTGATAACGGGGGAGTGGCGCGATACACCGAGAGCGAGCAGGCCGTACACCATAAAAATAGTGGCGCTCGCATAGCTGTATAATGTGCCGTCTTCTTCAATCCGGTCAAGCATATACGTTTTGGCCGTACGCAGACCGAGCTGGTGAAAAGCGGCAGGAATCTGCAAAAGCCGCTTCCAGTGCGCGAAAAGAGAAGAGAGGTCTCTGTTCTCATCCTGATCGGAACGAAGCCATGTAAACGGATTTTTAGTCATATGCCGATCTAAATGCGCGAGAGACGGAACGTTGGGATTTTTCAGCGAAAATCTTTTGTTAAGCGTCACGGCCATCGGTACAAAATGAATACGGGCGTATGTACTGAACTGGTAAAAATGCAGCGGGAAGGATGGGGGAATGACTAAGAAAGATAATGGCAGATGCAGCGCGGGCCATGGATAAAGGCCGTTTGCCGCAAGCATCCACTTTGTCATAAAGTGTACGTTGCGCAAGCCGCCATTTGAGATGATAAAGCGTTCGGCCTGAATCATATGCGCCTCAGAACGGCTATATAAACCGGAAGCCAGCAAGCCGGCATAGCCCTGTACAGTAGCGGTCACATTTCCTTTCCGGTCATCAGGATAGTTGGCAAAAGTTCCGTCCGGGCGCTGTTTAGCGCGAATGCCTTCTGCAAGCTCAGCGATCAGTTCTTTATCATTGTCTCCAAGAGAAGTGAGAAGGAGGATCAGAAAGGCGTTTGTCAAAATCGGTCCTTCAAAACAAAATGACCATGAGCCGTCCGCATTTTGCGTTTCTCTTAATAGAGAGATGGTTTTCTTTTGGCGGCTTTTGACGTTTTCATGAATTGTGCTCACACTCGCTCAACTCCTTCAGAAGCATATATATTCATATGTAAAAGGCGGCATGACAAAAGAAAGAAACTGCTGATAGGCAGCAGTTTCTTGTTTGATTTAATCTTCCAGGTTGATCCAGACGCTTTTCACTTCTGTATAATTATTCAGCGCGTAAGAGCCCATTTCCCGCCCGAGGCCGGATTGCTTATAGCCGCCGAAAGGAGATGCCGCATCGAAAACATTGTAGCAGTTGACCCAAACGGTGCCGGCTTGGAGACGGTCAGCAATGTAATGGGCGTTTTTCACATTCTCAGTCCAAAGTCCGGCTGCAAGGCCGTATTCCGAGCGGTTCGCCCGCTCAATGACTTCATCTACCGTATCATACGGAATGGCGGCTAAAACAGGGCCGAAAATTTCTTCTTTTGCGATGGTCATGCTGTCATCCACATCCGCAAATACAGTCGGGGAGACAAAATACCCTTCTTCAAACGGGCAGCTGCCGCCCGCGACAGCTTTGGCTCCTTCCGCTTTTCCTTTTTCAATATATGAAAGCACGCGCTCATGCTGTTCCTGACTGACGAGCGGGCCGATTTGTGTATCTTGGTGAAGGCCGGCGCCTTGCTGAAGCGATTTCGCATATGAAACCATTTCGCTGACGACCTCATCATATTTGTCTTTGTGAATGAAGACGCGGGAGCCTGCGCAGCATACCTGCCCCTGATTAAACATGACCCCGTTTAAAGCGCCGGGAATGGCTTTCTTCAAATTGGCGTCAGGCAAAATGATGTTAGGTGACTTTCCGCCAAGCTCCAGTGTCACGCGTTTAATTTTTTTTGCGGCTTTTTCCATGATTTTTTTGCCGATTTCTGTAGAACCGGTAAAAGCGAGTTTATCGACATCGTCATGGTTGGTCAGCGCTTCCCCGGCCGTCTCGCCGAACCCTGGGACAATATTGATGACGCCGTCAGGGAAGCCCGCCTGATCTATTAACTCCGCTAAATAGAGGGCGGTCAGCGGTGTCTGTTCCGCCGGTTTCAAAACGATTGTGCAGCCTGTGGCAAGGGCGGCGCCCATTTTCCACATCGCCATAAGGAGCGGGAAGTTCCAAGGGATGATCTGCCCCACGACGCCGACAGGCTCATGGCGGGTGTAATTAAAATATGAGCCGGCGACCGGAATCGTTTGTCCGGTTATCTTTGTAGACCATCCGGCATAATAACGCATATGCTCAATTGCAAGCGGGATATCCCCATTTGTTGTTTCATTAATCGGTTTTCCGTTATCAAGTGTTTCAAGCTGCGCGAGTTCCGTTTTGTGCTCTTCCATTAAATCGGCAAGCTTATACATCAGCCTGCTTCTGGAAGCGGCCGGCATAGTGCGCCATTCGCCGTGATCAAAGGCTTTGCGTGCCGCTTTCACTGCACTGTCAATGTCTTCTGACTGTGCCTCGTAAAGCGTCATCAGCGTTTCTCCGGTTGCCGGATTCGGTGTGACAAATGTTGATCCTGAAGCGCTCGGAACAAATTTTCCGTCAATATAAAGTTTCTTCGTACCCTGTAAAAATGTTTCCAGCCTTTTTGTGATCTGCATCGTTAAAGAACTCATTCGTAACAAACCTCCCGAAATTTTTTTATGGTCTGTTTTGAGCATCTTGATGTCCGCGCGAAGTAAGCGCATACAGTCATTTTATAATAACACCTCCGGTAAAATCAATCGATAACCGTTATTGCAATTCACAAGAAAAAACGGCTACAATAAGCTTATCGATTAAGAAAAGGAGTTTTATAAATGATTCATAATAATTGGCAGACAAAAGAAAGCGTCAAAAAGGTCAAATGCGTACATACAGATGCGAAAAAATACATTGTCAAAAATGTGCTGACGCCGGGTAAAGAGTATGAAGTCAAAAATGAAACAGAAGAATTCATTTTTGTTGTAGACAATACAAACAAAGTCGGAGGCTTCTACAAAGAGTATTTTGAAGAAGTTTAAAGCTGAATGAATTCATTTTGCCTGAGCCATACTAAAAAAGACTACATATAAAGGGTGGCTGCAAAATGAAAAAAACAGAGCAAGACAAACAAAATAAAACATCAGATCAGCTTCAGCAAGTGCAACCTGAAGAAGGCACCGACACGACGATGGAACAAATTTCAGATACCTATAAAGAAGGAACGATTGAAGATACGGATCGTTGATGTTTTGTTGAAACCGCGGCATTGGAGAAGCCGCGGTTTTTTATGGTGAAAATAAAAAACTGACTTTTCGAAAAAAATACCGTTTTCTTGAAACCTTTTCTTCCGTTGAACCGTATTACTTCATAACAGCGGCACCTTTCGCGAAGGGCTTTTTTGATGAACGTTCTAAAAATGTAATCTGTTCGTAATGGTTTAAATGCCGTCTATGTCGTATTCTTATATAGGGATAAAGAACTTATTTTTTTATGATTGTAATAAAACAATAGTATAGAAGCAGAAAGTGGGGTTCTTCATTGGGAATTTTTTCTGTCAGCAGATCAACCGACACAAAAAAGCTGGAGGCTTTGCTCGTTGAGGGAGAACGGATCGAAACGATTTATAAACTGCGGGTTGACCAAATATGCTTTACGAATAAACGAGTGATTTTCTTTGATAATAAAATGTTCTCCAAAAAGAAAGTGCGCGTATTTCTTCCATATAAAACAATTGAAAGCTTCGCCATTCAAGAAGCGGGGATGTTTGATCCCGATACCGGGCTTGTATTAATGACAAGGGGAAAAACTTTCGAATTGGAATTTGCAAAAGAAACGGACTTGACTGAGGTTCAAGCCATCTTAACAAAATACTTATGCAGTTAAATATCACATAAAAGCCATCCGAATGCATGCGGATGGCCTTTTTATTATATAATGCTTGTTTTTCCGGAGTTCGAATCAATGAGATCCGGATCAGCAATAGAACTGATGGGGATATAAATCGGCGCCAAATCACCATTTTCTTCACCGAATCCGTAGTTGATCTTATTGGATAAAAAATAATCGATTTGCTGATACGGGCCGATCGTAATGGAAGAACCGCGGTCGACTGCATTTACTTTAAAGCCTCCTACATTTACCAAAACCGGCGAAAACATCATAATGGGCCTCCTTTTCCGGCAGGGATTTTATCGCATGCAGACTCAAAGGTAGATGGAGAATCAATTTGATCCCGGTCATCCACTTTGCCGTTCGTGCCGATGAAGCCGCTTGCATCTCCGAAGTTCTGTCCGTATCCCTGATTCTTTTTATCAGAATTCTGCCATTCCGCCAGTAAATTTTGTCCGACATTCACCGCTGAAGCATTTTCAAAGGAATTAATTTTCAACATGAAAATATTAATATTGATATATGGAGTTGGTTGAACCACAGGCAAACCTCCTTTAATACAGGTGTATGCCGGCTGTTATGACCGTATGCTTAGACAGGGGGCGATAAAAATGGATTTCGATAAGATGAAGCAGTGGATGGAAATGGCGCAAAACATGTCCGGCGGCGACTTTTGGAAAAACGTTTTTGATGATGAACAACTGAAATCATTTCAAAACGGCCATTCTCATTTTCCCTTTCAACAGGGAGATGGGCAAATGAGAAGAAATGAGGATGCTTTTCCTCTTATAGATATTGTGGAAACCCATGATGAGCTCCAATTTTTGCTGTATCTGCCCGGCTACCGGAAACAAGATGTTCAGCTGCTGTCCTACGGAGAATATATCGTCGTAAAAGGCACGAGAAAATCCTTTTTTAATGAACAGGATTTTAAACAGAAGACCGGAAAATACGGCGATTTTGAAAAAAAACTCGACCTTCCGCATTCCGCTCAGGGAACGAAGGGAATGCAGGCGGTATTCAAAGACGGGATTTTATATATATCGATTGCTAAACATCTGGGGGATGCAAGCCAGATCATTATCGAAGGCTGATCTTGTTTGCTGTGCCATCTATCAGATCTGAATCATCGATACTCATGATAGGGATTACGACAACAGTGCAATCACCGTTTTGTTCACCGTACCCTTCATTTCTTTTATTGGCTGCTGTGTTTCTCACCATAACGGAAGAGCCGGTGTTAAAAGTTGCTCCGCCGCTGATTCCGTTCATTTTTATATACTCAAAGTTGATAACGGATGGAAAAAACATCATGATTCGCCTCCTTTTTGTATATCATGTTTATATATTTGCAATGCGGGACGCATAGAACTTTCCAAGAGTGACGGGGAAAGAAGTGATTTTCTTTGAAAAAAATAATGAAAGAGATTTTCAAAAAAGTGTGTGAAGAGGAATTAGACCGGCTTAAGAAAGTGGAACAACAGCTTGATGAGCTTCAGGATAAGTGTCATTTTGAGCCGCAAACGGTGGAAGGGGAAAAAACATATGTCCATATTGAGCACGTCAAAGTGGACAAGGTTGAATACAATATTGATTTTGAAAAGCTGAGTATAGAAGAGCTGAGCGGTATGCTGAATATCGGCGCCACTTACCATACACCGGCGCACAGGCTCAAACAAGCCTGCGCTGAAGAATTTCGGGACAACCCGCAAACTGATGCTGCGAAAGAAAAAAGACAGACAAAGCAGCAGACACCCAATGTCACCATCAGGGGGAGAAAGCATTGACCCCGTTGTTTCAGCCTCCTTTTTCGAGGGTATGTATTAACAGTGCAGCGAAGAATACAGACGAAAAAGGAGATGATGAATATGTCATTATCAAAAGTACAGCAGGACAGCCTTTATCATAAATTAATCGATTTAAAGGAAAGTCTTCAGGGAGAATCAAAAGAAAATCATTCAATGAGTGAAGACACAGGAGAACTGTCGAACGGAGTAGATAACCACTTAGCTGATCACGGAAGCATTTATTTGGACAGGGTCACGAATCAAACGCTGGACGGTGTCGATCAGAATCTTTTAGATGAGGTGCACGCCGCGCTTGAACGAATGGAAAAAGGAACATACGGGATTTGCGAGAAAACGGGAAAAGAAATTCCTTATGAAAGACTTGAAGCCGTGCCGTACGCCAGAATGACCGTCGAAGCGCAGCGAGAAACAGAAGGGGATGTGAAAACAGACGCTCCGTCATATGAAAGGGAATTTCACGAGCAGGTGAAAGACCTCTCAAATAAAGAAACCGTTGATCAAAAAAGCTCACAAACATACGAAATCCTGGATCGTGAGCAGGATTCACAATAATAGCAGCAGGTACATTCATATGTACCTGTTTTTTTATTCCATAAAAAATCTCAAAATCGAAATAAAATCATTGACTTTATATAAAAAAGAAAGTAACATACTATTTGTAAGTAAATATTAAAAGATTACCGGGAGGAATTTAGAATGTCTCAAGTATTATTTGTAAAATCAAGTGACCGTACGGCTGAAGAAGGCGTATCCGTAAAATTATACGAAGCGTTTCTGGCTGCTTATAAAGAAAACAATCCGAATGATGAAGTGATCGAACTTGATCTTCATAAAGAAAACCTTCCTTACCTCGGAAGAGATATGATTAACGGAACATTTAAAGCTTCAAAAGGAATTGAAATGACTGACGAAGAGAAAAAACAAGCGTCAACTGCTGACATTTACTTAAATCAATTTGTCAAAGCTGACAAAGTCGTGTTTGCATTCCCGCTTTGGAACTTCACAGTGCCTGCTGTGCTTCATACTTATGTTGATTACCTGTCTCGTGCAGGAGTTACTTTCACATACACGCCTGAAGGCCCTAAAGGTCTGATGGGAGATAAAAAAGTAGCGCTCTTAAACGCACGCGGCGGCGTATATTCTGAAGGACCGATGGCATCTCTTGAAATGTCATTAAACTTCATGAAAACCGTTCTCGGTTTCTGGGGTGTCCAAGATCTTCACACTGTTGTCGTTGAAGGCCATAATGCTGCACCGGATAACGCTCAAGAGATCATTGAAAAAGGACTGCAAGAAGCGAAAGATCTGGCTGCAAAATTCTAATTTCCATTAACTCTTGCGCCCCTACAGGGTGTGAGAGTTTTTTCTATTATAGAAGAAACTGGCGGCAGCTTTCGATCTGATCTTATATTGATATATTGATATTTTGTCGAAAAAACAATTTTTATGTAGAATAAAGCATTTTTCACAAAGAAAAAAGGTTTTCTGTAAAAGAATTAACCCTCTTGCCAAAATACGACTGATGGTGTAGGATATAAGAGAAGCTACATTGTTCGTATTGTTAATTAAGTTTTAACCTTTAAGCTGTAATAGGGAGTTTTATATCGAAGCCGGAATGTCATGCCTCCATTGCAGAGGACGACAGGAACGCTTCTGCAAACACCCACTTTGAGGAGTGGTGGTTTAAAACTTTCTTACTTGCGTACGGCATACGTAGCGAAAGCCATTTCCCTTGCGGAGATGGCTTTTTATTTTGAATTGCCATTGAGCAGCGTACTTTATCAGTATGATAAAATGAAAGAATCAAAGACAAAGTGAGGTTTTACAACATATGCTGGAGAAAGCCCAATCCCTTCTGGCGCATTATTTTGGCTACGACAGTCTTCGCGCGGGCCAAAAGCAGGCGATACAATCAGTTGCAGAGGAGAGAAAAAACACGGTCTGCATTATGCCGACGGGGGGCGGAAAATCAATCTGCTATCAGATTCCCGCACTGCTGTTTGAAGGAACCACAATCGTTATTTCCCCTCTTATTTCCTTAATGAAAGATCAAGTCGACGCGCTTGAAGAAGCGGGTATCGCGGCAGCTTATATTAACAGCACCCAGACAAGCCGTGACATTCATGAGCGCCTGACCGGTTTGAAACAAGGGGCTTACCGGCTCTTTTACATCACACCGGAGCGTTTGACTTCTTCTGAATTCATTCACATCCTGCAGAATATTACGGTTCCTCTTGTCGCCATTGACGAAGCTCACTGTATATCGCAATGGGGACATGATTTCAGGCCGAGTTACCGGAATATCGAAATCCTTTTTAATGAATTAAAAGAACCGCCCGTCATCATCGCATTAACGGCGACGGCTACGCCTGAGGTTCATGATGACATCTGCAAGCAGCTTCATATTAAGAAAGAACAAACTGTATATACCGGTTTTGCCAGAGAGAATTTAACGTTTAAAGTAGTAAAGGGCGAAAACAAAGACCGGTTTATCGAGCGGTATCTGGAAAAGAATAAACACGAAGCCGGCATTATATATACAGCGACAAGAAAAGAAACCGACCGTTTATATGAGAAATTAAAACGCAGCGGCATCAATGCCGGCCGTTATCACGGCGGATTGGCGGATGATGACAGAAAAGACCAGCAGGAGCGGTTTCTTAACGATCAGATACAAGTGATGGTAGCTACGTCCGCTTTCGGAATGGGAATCGATAAGAGCAACATCAGATTCGTTTTACACGCGCAGATTCCGAAAGATATGGAGAGCTATTACCAGGAAGCCGGACGGGCCGGGCGCGATGGTCTTAACAGCGAGTGTGTGCTCTTGTTTTCGCCGCAGGATATTATGGTGCAGCGTTTTTTAATAGACCAATCGGCCGCCGGAGAAGAAAAACAAAAGCAGGATCTCAAAAAACTGAGACAGATGGTGGATTACTGTCATACGGAAGATTGCCTGCAGCGGTTTATTCTGAAGTATTTCGGCGAGAATGAGGCGGAAGCTTGCGGAGCATGCGGCAATTGCACTGATACAAGGACCGCCCATGACGTCACAAAAGAAGCGCAGATGGTATTGTCATGCATCATCAGAATGAATGAGCGCTTCGGAAAAACGATGGTGGCGCAGGTGCTTAGCGGGTCAAAAAATAAAAAAGTGCTGGAAAACGGCTTCAGCAGCCTGTCCACTTACGGCATTATGAAGCATCAATCCGCAGCGGAAATCAGTGATTTTATCGAATTCCTTATTTCAGATGAATATATCAGAATGGCGGACGGCACATTTCCGACGCTTATGGTCACCCAAAAAGGCAGGGACGTTCTGCTTGGAAAAAGCGCAGTCGCGAGAAAAGAAGCCTTACAGGCCGCCGCCGTTACCGAGAATGATGAATTATTTGAGCTTCTCCGGCGTCTCCGCAAAGAAATTGCAGCTGAACAGGGTGTGCCTCCATTTGTCGTGTTCTCAGATCAGACGTTAAAAGAAATGTCGGCGAAACTTCCGAAAACGGATCAGGATCTTCTTTCCGTAAAAGGGGTCGGAGAACAAAAAAGATTGAAATACGGAGCGGTTTTTTTAGAAGAAATCCGAAATTATGTAAGAGAAACAGAGTGAAAAAAAGTTTTTTTAGAAATTTGCACATTGTGTTTTTCATTGGCGCCGGAAAAATCAGAAGCTTGAAAACCCTTGCTGTATCGGGGTTTCAGCAAGACTTACCAAGCGAGAGAAATGTTTCATGTAAAGGAACTGTAATCTAATTCAAATCGTTTTGTTATTGAACTGACATTTTCATATGTTACGATATCACCTGTTAGCCGCCAATAAAAAGCTAACAAGGGAGGATTTACTTATGAAGAAGACGATTATGTCCTTTGTCGCAGTTGCAGCAATTTCAACAACTGCATTTGGAGCTCACGCTTCTGCTAAAGAAATCACGGTGCAAAAGGGTGACACGCTCTGGGGGATCTCGCAAAAAAACGGAGTGAACCTAAAGGACTTAAAAGAATGGAATCAGTTATCTTCTGATTTAATCATTGAAGGAGAGAAACTGACTATTTCTTCAGTAGAAACAACCACATCTGGGCAGTACACAGTGAAGCAGGGCGACAGCCTCTGGAAAATTGCTCAGAAATTCGGAACATCAGTCGGCAATCTGAAAAGCTTGAATAACTTGCAATCAGATATAATTTACGCAGGCACAACGTTAAATGTGAAAGGTCAGGCTCAGGCTGCACAGCCGGCTCAAGAAGCCAGCCAGCCGCAAACTGAACAAAAACCAGCTGCCGAGACAGAACAGCCTAAACAAGAAGCTGTCAAAAACGAGCAGCCTAAACAAGAACCTGTTCAAGAACAACAACCTAAACAAGAAGCGAAGGCTGTCGAAGCAAAACAGCAGCCTGTTCAATCAAATACAAACCAACAAGAGCCTAAAAAGCAGCTGACAATGACTGCAACTGCTTACTCTGCTAACGACGGCGGCATTTCCGGTGTAACGGCAACCGGTGTTGACTTAAACAAAAACCCTGATGCAAAAGTCATCGCGGTAGACCCTAGTGTCATTCCGCTTGGCTCTAAGGTTTATGTTGAAGGTTACGGAGTGGCAACAGCAGCAGATACAGGCGGCGCAATTAAAGGAAATAAAATTGACGTATTTGTTGCAAAGAAAAGTGACGCTAACAACTGGGGCGTCAGAACAGTAAATGTTAAAGTATTAGACTAGTTTCATATAGAGATGAAGAACACAAGGCGAAATGCTTTGTGTTCTTTTTTTCTTCCCTTTTTTGACTGTATATAATCGTTATATGCGGAAAAAGAAAAAGCGTTTCTCTAATATAAAAGGAATGGATGTGAAAACGGAATCTGAAGGGATGTATGAATTTGATGGAGCCGGAATTTATATGTCTATGGAATGCCTTCACAGAATCACCGGTGTTTCAAGCAGGTATATGCACCGCTTTCGCCATTGTGCTCGTTATCGGACTGTCTATGCCTGCTGTCAGGCTGTTTCAGGCGCTTGACAGAGGGAGAGGAAGGCCAGCCGTTATTGAAAAGGTGAGACGTACTGGCGTGATGAAGAATGGCAGGCACGAGCTTGTGCTTATTTTAAACGTGAAAAACCAAGACGGAACGCATGATAAACGTGAACTGACACACGCCGTATATAATGAAGAGATCAGCCATTTTTATGAAGGAGCTTCCGTATGGGTAACGGCAGCGGCTGGCGGACAAATTATGATCGCTCCGCGCACGCCGCGGCATAAGGCGTCAAAATAAAAAGACGGGGCGGTTTTCCCGTCTTTATGTATTAATGCCGATCGATCCATATCCGTCCGCCTTCTGAGCCGGCTTCTATCCTGCATGTTCCTCCGATCGGGAATGTCATCAAAGGGGAGGTGTGGCCGAAATCAGCATTTGCGATAACAGGCATGGATGACAGTTCTTCTTTTGTACGGATGACGGCACGCAGAGCCTCCTCAGACACATTTGAAGCATGCTGGAAACGTCCGATGACAATTCCCTTCACGGCTGAAAAAGCGGGAAGATGGATGAGTGACTGCAAATCCCGGTCAAACATATGAATGTCCGACATATGATCATCTTCTATAAACAGAATCACTTGTTCCATCTCCGGAAAGTATTCGGTGCCCTGCAGAAGATTCAGCGTGCATAGATTTCCTCCGATCAGTGTTCCTTCCGCATATCCGGGTTGAATAACGAGCGGTCCCGGATTCCGATAAAAACGTCTGTCCTCCTGGTTCAAATACCATTTATCATCACTCCACTCGGATGAAGGCTTTACCTCATACGGGTTGTCAGAAGCACAGCAGGCCAAGAAAGACTTAATCGTATAGCCCAGCCCTTTTTTCATGGCAAATGAAGAAAAATGGGGACCGGAATATGTAATAAGGCCGGTTTTTTGATATATGGCATGGCCGAGAGCGGTAATATCTGAATAGCCGCAAAGGATTTTCGGATGCCGCTTGATGTTTTCATAATCAAGATAGCGAAGCAGCTGATTTGATTGGAACCCGCCGAGTGTCGTCAAAATCGCTTTGATGTCAGGGTCAGCGAAAGCCTCGTGCAGATCCCGTACACGCGATTCAATGGATGATGAATCAAATTCATTTATTTCTTTCGCATTCTCTGAAAAAGAGACACAAAAGCCCAGCTCCTCCAATTTTGTCTTCGCGGCATTTATATTTTCATCTGACATAACGGACATGCTTGTGGCCGGAGACACAATACGAATGCCGTCACCTTTTTTCAATTTTTCCGGATACAAAAAAAACCCTCCTTAAATGGTTTAATCTATTACACCATATTAACGAGGGTTTATCTATATTTTTTACAGGTCGACCCATTTAATGCCGCCTGATTGCGTATCATTGTCAATCCAGACATCAAAGTGATGCTTTTCATAAAAATGAACGAGTCTGTCGACATGATCCCAATCACGCTTAGCGATGTCGCCCGTCACTTTCGGGATATTCTGCTCTCTGGCGATATGTTTTAAAAATTTCATGCATATCGAGCCGTAGCCATGGTTCGGCGGGCCTTTAATGTCCCCGATATGAATGGCATTGTCATAATAAGAGGCGATCAGTGAAAAACAGCCTCTTCCCCGGTAGGCTGATTCACAATCAGTCAGCATAATCTTACATGTTTGGCCATCATCAATCGAGGAAACAATGATCCAATCGTCATTGTTCGATTGATCAATACCAAGCACTCGCGCGTCTTTTGATACATCTATCAGATTTTCCCGCATTCTGAAAATCTGAAATTCAAGTTTATGAAGCTCTTTTTCCAGCTCTTTCTGATCTCTTTCTTCTGCAGTAAACAAAATCATACTCCTTTCACAGCGTAAAAGTCTTAGTTAAACACAAGTATCCATTGTAGTAAATGATGTCTTGGTTTGTAAATGGGTTTTGCAAAAACTTTTTTAGAAAAGTCTGCCGTTTATATGTGGATTGACGTTTTTAAGGCGGTGCGGATAGGGAAAGGAACAGTGAGCAGCGGAAAAAGGAGGAATCTATAATGGCAATTGACTCACTCATCGGCAAATTGAAGTACGTAATGACGGAATCTCCTGATAAAATGCTTTCCTTATATGTAAATACGGATATGAGAAATCCGGATCAGCAGGGGGGAGAGTGGAAAATCGCCTTGAAAACCGGTTTTCGGAGGTTAAAAGAGTATCTGTCTGCCAGTGATCCGGAAGAAGAAAAATCTCTCGTCCGCATCATGGAACGTGTCTATCAATATATCGAGGGGCTTGGTAAAGAGATGCCGCGAAGTCTCGTATTTTTTGCATCGGGAGAAGGCGGTATTTGGGAGACGATTGAATTGCAGGTGCCTGTCGAAACACGATTTTATTGGGAAGAGACGGCTGTCCTTGATCAATTAGAACTTCTTCGTGAACAATTTCCGAGCACGGCTTTTATTCTCACCCAGCAGAATGAAGTGAAGATCATAGAAACCGTACTCGGAAAAATTGAAGGAGTGGAGCATTATCATTACGACGTCATCAATGAATCGTGGAAACCGCAGGGTGTAAGCGGAAGCTCCTCCGCGTCGATGGACGAAGACGCTGCCAAAGCCCACGTCGAAGAAAACCAAAACAGGCTGTATAAACGATTGGCTTCAAACCTTGATCAGAAGGCCGCTTCACACCAATGGGAGCGTCTCGTAATCGCAGGGGACAAAGAAACAGCCGATATTCTCGATCAGCATATGAATAAACCGATAGATCGGATCATTCCAAAAAATCTGTTGAATGAAAACGAACATAAGGTGATAGAAGAACTGTTGAAGGAAGCATGATATGACGAAAGGCCGGGTCGCAAACACCCGGTCTTTTTAGGGCTTAAGTTTGTCTAATTTCTGACGAAGCGGGCGAAACCGTTGACATCAAAGCTGAATTCTCATACCATTTGGATAGTCAGTAAAATTGAGAGAGGTCATAAGATGAATCAGACAGAAAACAAACCTAAAAGTTATACCGGTATCGTGCTGACATTGACCGTTCTGATCAACGGGTTAATTGCGGTGCTGTTTTTTATGCCGAAATCGGGACAGGTCAGCATTGCCAATATTCATATTCTGCCGATGTTAAATGCCATTTTTAACAGCTTTACTTTTATCTTTTTGCTGGCAGCGCTCTTTATGATTAAGCAAAAAAATATTCAAGCGCACAAACGCTTTATTTTAGCGGCGTTTACGACGACTTTGCTGTTTTTGATCTGCTATGTCGTGTACCACTCGATAGCTGAGAATACTTTATTCGGCGGCCACGGCATCATGCGCGGGATTTACTTCTTTATTTTAATTACGCATATTTGCCTTTCCTTCATTATCGTGCCGCTTGCGCTGTTTACGCTGATCAGAGGATTCAGTATGCAGGTGGAGCGCCACAAAAAAATCGCGAGATGGACGATGCCGCTCTGGCTGTATGTCAGTCTGACGGGTGTCATTGTATACTTAATGATCTCACCGTATTATTAAAAAAAGCCGTGCTCTGCGCGGCTTTTTTCTATTGATTGAAAAAGGCGCCTCATCAGGGCGCCTTTTACTCTTCAAGCGTTTCAAGTGTTGTTACATTTAAGGATTGTTCAACGGTTTTTGTTTTTGCTTTTACTTTTTCTGCGTACGTGTAATCACCATAGCAGTAGGGATAACGGAAATTGTCTTTGTTCCCTCCGCAAGTGTAAAGTTTCGGATTCTTTTTGACCTGCTGCTCGGAGTATTGTTTTGCCAGTTCCTCAGTATGCGATCCTCCATGTTCAGCCACAAAATCAATATAGCCGGCTCCCATGTTGTAGCTTTGTATAATCGTATCCAAGTCTACGCCTTTTTTCTTGCCTGTTTGGTACATGAGAGTGAATTGTTTGATTCCCTGTTTGATACTGGTTTGAGGGTTTTTAATCTCATTTCGCTTTAAACCCAGAGATTCTGAAGACTGCATGGGATCATTTCCTCTTCCTTTTGACTCCTGATATATCATGCCGAGTACAAGCGATGTATATTTGGTGAGTCCTTTTTCATCCAGTTCGTCTTCAACAAGCGGTTTGTAATCTGTCAGCCGTTCAAGGACGATCGGCTTGACATCAAACGGAAGACTTTTGAGCCATTCATTATTTGAAAATAGCAGAATGAGGAAGAAGGAAACCATGACAAAAACACATATCATCATAAGACCCGCGGCAGCGAAACAGCCTTTTTTCTTTTTCTCCACTGTGTTTCACCCTCAATTTCAGGAGCATTATGACTTTTTCATTATGACACAGATGAATGCGCGAAACCAAGCGGAAACCCGTATTTGAAACATAAATTTAAAATAACGGTTCTTTTGTCAGGCGCAGGATGTATCTGCATCAATTGACATTTGGTATAATTGGGCTACTTGAGAAAAGAAGGGTGAGGTATATGACTGAATTTCACGAATCCGGAAACAAAAATGACCCCGCTGTCGATTTAGATGAGGAAACTTTATTTTTGGTTGCCCAGACTTTTAAGGCGTTGTCTGATCCGACCAGAATCAGAATTCTCCATTTGCTGTCACAGGGTGAGCACGCGGTAAATGATATCGCAGAAAAGCTGAATTTGCTGCAGTCTACCGTTTCTCATCAGCTGCGTTTTCTTAAAAATCTGCGCCTCGTCAAATCACGCAGAGAAGGAACATCCATCTATTATTCTCCTGAGGATGAACATGTGTTAGATGTGCTTCAGCAAATGATTCACCATACGCGGCACGATTAAAAAACATCCCTGCTTTTTAGACAGGGATGTCAGCCGTACTGACTGTTATTGGTTTGGTCTCTGCTCGTTTTTAAAACATAAAAAGAGAAGCCGCTGTAATAAACTGCGATGAAATAAAAGATACTGATGGTCAGCGGATCGGCGCCGACCGTTTGGCTGTATGCCTCCGGATGGGTAAAGTCCGCTGTGATCCGGTAAATTTCAATAACGCGATAAACAAATCTCGATATGAATAACGTTAATAGAATAAGTTCAATCCACAGGTGAGTGCGAAAATACATTTTTCCGCGGCGTTCTTCAAATGAAATGTTCCGTTTAGCAAACAGGACCAGAAGCCAGCCGCAAAAAGTGCCGAATATAAGATGGCCGTATAAAGCCGGGTGTGTGATGCTGAAAAACGCCAGAGCTGCGGCCAGCAATGAAAACAAAATCATTCTTGTATAAAGCCAGCGGGGTTTCAAAGGCTGGAAGCCGACGGACCGTTTCACCTTTTTATACAAAAAAAAGGCAATCATTAAGACAGGGCAGATGCTTTGAAGTGTGATATGCATGGTGTGGAACTCCCCCTCCGTTGAGTAGTGTATGCTTATCCGGCTGGTTTTAGTAGTCTGATTTATTTGCAGGCTGAAAGCATCTTTTATCACATTATGCACGTTTCTTTTTTTTGCATAAGAGAAGCGCCCGCGCCTTTTTCAGGATTTAAACATAAAACTCTTGAAAAACTAACGATATTAGTTATAATAAAACTAATGATATTAGTTTTAGGGGGGATGTTGATGAGAATCTTACAATACGGAAGTGTTTGGCAGCTGACTTTTTTTCCAGCGCTTTTCCCGGTGAATTGTTATTTGGTTGAAGAAGAAGAAGGAGTATCCCTGATTGACGCCGGACTGCCTAACAGTCATAAAGGAATCAAACAAGTATTGCGGCAGCTTGGGAAGCCGCTTAACGACATATTACTCACCCACGCGCACGGGGATCACATCGGTTCGCTTGACTCATTAGCTGCGGAATTTCCGGATGCTTCCGTCTGTATTTCTGAGCGGGATTCTTTCTTGCTGAAAGGTGACACTTCATTATTTGAGCATGAAGCACAAACGCCGATAAAGGGGGGAGTGCCGAAAAATGTTCAGACCGAACCTGATCGCCTGCTGAAAGGCGGCGAGCGGATCGGATCTTTACTTGTCATTCCCGCTCCCGGTCATACGCCGGGAAGCCTCGCTTTTAAAGATATGAGAAATGATATGCTGATCGTCGGAGATGCCTTTCAAGTACGGGGCGGCCTTGCTGTTTCTGGGAAGCTGAAATGGAAATTTCCGTTTCCGGCTTTTGCTACGTGGAATAAAAAAGAAGCTGTAAAAACAGCAAGAACACTTATCGCTCATCAACCAAGCAGTCTGGCCGCCGGACATGGAAATGTTCTCTGCAATCCCGTTGAAATGATGGCTGAGGCTGTTGAGGAAGCCGAACGAAGCCTGCCGGGAGGCCGATCATAATGTCACCGAGAGTCGGAATGAGCCTTGACATGATATTGAGAGCTGCAGCAGGCATCGCTGACGAAAAAGGGCTGAACGAAGTGACGCTTGCGGCTGTTGCAAAGTCCTTAAACGTAAAACCGCCTTCCCTTTACAATTTTGTCAATGGCCTTCAAGGAATTAAAACAGAGCTGGCTGTCTCCGGTTTAACTATGTTATATGAAAAAATGGCGGCCTCTGCAGAAGGACTGACGGGCGAAACGGCTTTGCTTGCTCTCGCCGATGCCTATATCAATTTCGCCGAAGCCAATCCCGGATTATATGACGCAACATTTCAAAAGATAAAAGATGGCCGGATTGAGAATCTGTCAAGCCTGCTTGTAGAGCTTGTTGTCAGGCAGCTGACAGCTAACGGATATGCACAGTCTGACACTGCGATTCATGCTGCGAGAGGACTGAGGAGCCTTCTTCACGGATTTGCCGTGTTGAGAAAACAGAGTGCATTTGAATTAACCGAATCAATTAAGGAAAGCCGGAAGTTTGCAGTTGTTGCTTTTCTAAGAGGTTTGCAGGAGAGGGAACAATAATATTATTATGTAAACTAAATAAAAAGACGTATCATGTAAAAGGAGGGACAAATGGATTCATTACAACATATCATTTGTGAGCGGCGCACCTATTCACATATTTTTGATTCTCATGCACACACATACTGTCAAATGCTCTTTCCGCTCGAAGGACAGCTGGACCTGGAGACAGAAAGACGTAAAATCAGATTAAAACCTGATCAAATGTTGTATATTCCGCCCGGGCATGAACATCGGTTCCGTTCTTTGGAGCGAAATGAATGTCTCGTTCTCGACATACCGGCATATTTTTTCAAAGGTTCATTTGCCCCCGGCGTTCTGAATAAGCTTGATCCTTTTTGGACATCGATTCGGTTTCTGCTGACAGAAGAGACAAAGCAGCAATCGGCTCATTCATTGAGTCTGCTTGCAGAATATATTGCTGAAAAGATACAAGAAAACCGTACAAATGATTCAATTGCGTATATCCGCCGAAATCTCTCAAAGACTTTTACAATTAAAGAGCTTGCCGCAATGGAACATTACCACCCGGCGTATTATTCCGACTGGTTTAAAAAGCAGACGGGAAAAAGCCCGCAAGCTTATATTGCTGAGCTCCGTATGAAGAAAGCGGAACAAATGCTTATTGAAACAAAATGCCGGCTGACAGACATCAGTCAGGAGGTCGGCTTTCAAAATTTGTCTTCCTTTACCAGATGGTTTGTCAGACATAAGGGAATAACGCCGCGTGTCTTCCGAAACACCTTTCAATCTGATAAATAATCCTGAAAATCGGTTAAATAAACTGCTTCTTTTTTTGGTAACATGATTGTAAAAAAGGAGTTTTTGATATGGCAGTCATTGAAGATTTTATCAAGCTTGATCTCAGAATAGGAACGGTCGTAAAAGCGGAAGTATTTCCGGAAGCAAAGGTGCCGGCCATTAAGATGACAATAGATTTCGGCGAAGAGATCGGCATGAAACAATCAAGCGCCCAGATTACAAAACGGTACGAACCGGGTGATCTGACGGGCAGACAGGTGACAGCTATTGTCAACTTTCCGCCGCGGCGGATCGCCGGATTTAAGTCAGAAGTTCTCGTTCTCGGCGGCATCCCGGAAAAAGGAGACGTTGTCCTGCTTACGCCAGAGCAGACAGTACCGAACGGAACGAAAATCGGATAATAAAAAAAGACGTTTGCAGAAGCAAACGTCTTTTGCGTATTGAGGCGATACACCACACGCCACATTCGTGTGTGCCGCAAGGGCATGTGCATCGGCTTACACAATTCAGCTCATCGCTATATCAATATAGCATGACGGGTGTAGAAATGCAAGAGATTTTTTAATATATGTTATATCTGGCTTTGTTTTGCCGATCCCAGATTCCTTCGTGTAAGGTTTTCTTTGAAATTTTATGATCTTGAATAAAGCAGTTCGACAAATGCAAGAGATTCATCTAATCTTATATCCTATGGTAAAATTTAGACGGAAAGAAGCAGAAAGGAGCCGTAAATGAAGGTATTTGAAGCAGCCTCGTTCATTTCAGCCGCAGAAAAGCGGGCAAAACAATACGATCAGATTAGAGAACAATTTATCACTCTCAGGAAAGCATTTCAGGGAATGGCTGATTTAGATGACAGTGAGTTTTCAGGCAAAGGCGCCGACAACATTAAAGCATTCTTTCAAGATCACGCTGGTGTCACAGACAGCTGGCTTGATCTGATCGATATGAAAATTGCGTTTCTTAACAGTATTTCAGGAAAAGTAGCTGATGCGGGACTGGCCGATTCGTTTGTGGAAGAGTCATTTTTAGAACACGAGCTGATTCATGCGAAGAATAAATCACAAGCCATCATGCAGGAGCAGCGCAATGAAATGAAAGGTATCCTTGATGAAATCAGTGATATCATTCATCTTGATGTTTTCTCGACAGAAGATGTCGATCAAAAGCTGGATTCAGCAGATAAAAAAAGGAACGATACCATACATAAACTCGGAAAGCTTGATCACGATCTAACGAAAGAATACGCAGAAACCGAGGCAAATGAACATTTCATTCAGGCCGACTTTCAGCAGCTCCAAAACGCAACAGGCCAAGGAAAAAACGCCACTCCGCTTTATTACAACGCCAAGGCATACCGAGAAAGCGACATACATAAGAAAAAAGACGAGATTGCAAGACACTCAGACACATATTTAACGTTTAAAAAGGAAGAAGCGAAAGAGCGGGAAATCAAGGATCTGAAGAAAAAACTCGCCGACGGTGTGACCGATCCGGATGAATATTTGGAAATTGTGAAGAAGATCGGCTATGAAAACCTTGAACCTTCCCAGCAGCAATATGTCATTCAGCTTGAACAAGCAAAACAGCTGGAAGAAGCCGGAGAAGTGACTTGGGATATATTAAAAGGAGCTGGCGTTGGTTTATATGATGTCGGGAAAGACACGGTAACCGGTCTATGGGACTTCATAACCGATCCGGGAGAAACCTTGTCAGCACTGGGGAATGCAGTACTTCATCCTGTTAAACATATGATGCTGTTTCAGCAGCAATCGAGGAATCGTATCAAAAGGATATGGTAAATGGAGATGCGTATTCCAGATCAAGATGGGTGACATATGCGGTCGGTTCAGCAGCTGTGGCTGTCGTCGGAACGAAAGGCGCAGGAGCCGTTAACAAAGCTGATGCGGCGGGGAAAGTCATAAACAAGGCAGGGCAGGCAGGGAAGAAAATTAAAGACGTTAAACTTCCAGAACTCCTTCCTTATAACTCTAAATATGATCTTGCTCTGTCGGGTGACGTACCATACAATGTGGTTGACAGCCAAAACCTTAAAAATGAACTTTTGACCAATGCAAAGAAAATCCCGGATGGAACGAGAAAGCCGTCTACTGGTCAAGAAATAAACCTTCCTTGGTTAAATAAAGAAAAGTATGGTGCCTTTGAGGTTAAGGGCAAGGTAAAAGCAAAGGGAAAAGTTAAAGACATAAGCCGCAGAGTGTATACTATAAAAGATATTGATATGAACCAAAAAACAGAATTTGGCGTAACAAATCTTCAGCTTACGAAAAACGGTAATGCTCCTTATGCAAAAGATGGCACACAGATTAATTTACATCACTTGATTCAAGAAGAACCTGGGCCAATGCTTGAAATTCCAAACAGTTTACATACAAAATATAGTGATGTTATTCATAAGCTTAAGACTGATGGTGAAAGTTTTAGAAATGATAAGGTTTTAAAAGCACAATATGGAAGCTTTCGAAAGAGATATTGGAAGTGGAGAGCGAAACAATTTGAGAATGAGAATTGAGGTGTTTAAATTAAATGATTTATTCAAAGGTTGAAAACTTTATTAATGAAAACAAGCAAAATGCTATATTCACAGAGGGTGCAAGCCATGAAAACATAACTCGCATTGAAGAAATCCTCCAATGCGAACTTCCTATTAGCTATAAATGGTTCTTAGAAAAATACGGTGCTGGTGGTTTATTTGGGGTTTTGGTTTTAGGCTATAACTTCGATCATGCGTCAGTTGCAGATAAAACTAAAGAATATAAACAACATTATGGACTTGCTGATGGTCTTGTTGTCATAGAAGATGTTGATTTCTTTGCTTACTGTCTAGATACGAATAAAATGAAAGACGGAGAATGCCCTGTAGTGGAATGGGATAGGATAATTGGCTATCAAGATATCGCTGCAGAAAGCTTTATCGAATTTTTTTATAATAAGATTCAGGAAGCGAAAGATGACTGGGAAGAAGATGAAGACTGGGACGATTAATAAAAGAAAGCTCTCTTTTAGAGAGCTTTTTTCAGATTTTCAATTTTTAACAGGCTTTATAATGAGCAAACAGGCATTACTCAAAATACTCGCCGCGCCTATCCAAAGCAGCCATTGTGTTGCGGTCAGCCATGAGGCAGTTAGGATAAAGAGTCCAATGGCAATTGATATATAATTGCCGGCTCGGTCCAGTTTACGGTTGCAATGAATTTTGTATTTAGTATGAGAAATAAATTGATCAATTTTATCTTTCAGCTCATAGCATTTTTCCTTCATTTTATCCTCTGTTTCTTTTACTTTTCGATAAAGCATATTATTCATCGTCTGCACTCCCATATCGCCGTTTTGAAAATTCAGTCATGATTTTTTCTTCATAGTCATCTGAGATGAATTGTGCCTGATCTTCAACTTTCAAATGTGCTTTTTCTTCAAAACCATCCTGTTCTTCACCATCAAAACGATAAAGTTTTTGCAATAGCCTCCAGAATGTTTCAATTTCATCAGTTGTGAAGTCATGAAACATATCCGCTAAAAAATAGGTGGATTTTTCTGAACAGGAAATTAACGCTTTTTTTCCTTCAGCGGTAATCTCAATATTGATTGCACGTTTATCCAGTTTGCTTGGCACAGTGTGAACATATCCTTTTTTCGCGAGGCTTGAAATTAATTTGTTAGCGGTTTGTTTTGTTGTGCCCAGCTTTTTAGCGATATTCATAAGTGTGGTATCTTCCGTCGGTAAATGGGCAATAGCAATAAGAGTCATGTGCTGTCGGGAAGTCAACATTTCTAAGTATTCGTCCCCCCGAGCCTGCACTTTATTGACAACCGAAAATAATGATGCGTAACTTTGTTGCATGACATGCAGTTCCTTCATTAATAAATTAATATCCATAAGGTATCTCCTATTATAATTGTCACCATGTTGACAATTATAATATACAACGAAATGGGAAACAAGTCAATATGGTGACTAATAGTAGCGGGTGCGGCTGTTTTCAAAAATGTCACAGGCAGTCGGAGTGTTTACAAAAGGGGAAATAAGTATAATAAATGCGAAAAGGGCATTAATCCAAAGTGAGAAGGTGTTTGACATGCAGAAAGTGAACTGGTCAGAACAGTATGAATGGTTCAATAAACAAGATGAAAAAGATGGGCGTTTAATGGCGCTCCTTCGTCATGAACTTACATATGAGGAAGTCATACGGTTATATAAGAAAGGGTTTTATTTGAAATCTAAAGAAGGGGATGTTTCATTACGTAAGAACGATATCCTTCGTATGTTTGGGGTTGAAGAGAGGCAGGGCGGCGAATCTTAATAAACGGGAAGAGAAAAACTCTTCCCGCTTTTCATGGCAGCTGTTATTCTTTTTCCAGCATGGAAGTCAGCCATTCTCTTAATGCAGTTTTCTGTACATACAGCTTTCCGTTTCTCGTGATATGCGGAATGTCGGAGGTGTCGGGCACGATTTGTTTCGCTTCTTCCTTGGTAACTCCGAAATAATACCAATATAGAAGTGTAAATCTTTTTCTTTAATGAGAATGTGGTCAGTGTGTTCATGAGGATCAGGTGATTTAAAGTTTTTCAATCCGTCTCCGATGAAATATCCGGCTAAAGCGATTCCGATGCCGGTATGATATCCATACAGCAAACCTCCAATAAACGTTATCATTTTTTATACGGTGAAGCCGGCCGAAAGGATTCAGCCTTCAGCAAGGCCGCCGGGCGTTTACGCGGGCGGTTTTGATTGCTGAGCTTTTCCACCTGCACCTTTCCGGAGAAGAAAACAGCGCCTCCGCCCATATCCGCCAGCCGATCGGGCGTGAGCGAATTGACGAGCTGTTTTTTATCATCCATATCGGCCCAAAGACCTTGGCTGACTGCAACGCCGGGAAGCACCTGTTCGCCGACCGAAACTGTCAATTCACACTCTCCGCGGTGATTCCAAACTCTAACGGTTTCCCCGTCTTCTATGTTCCGGCGTACAGCATCTTCTGTATGAATAAAAAGCTTTGGCGCTTTTTCCAGTTTTACGTGTTTTTCATTATTCGAAAATGTCGAATTTAAAAAATTATGATTCGGTCCCGGGACAAATAAAAGCGGAAAATCGCCATCGCTCTCAAGAGGGATGTGCGTCGGCAGCGCCGGATAACCGTCTTGTTTCATCTTTTCAGAATATAATTCAATTTTTCCGCTCGGTGTCTTGAGCTGTCCCGGAAAAAGCGGTTTTTTCCGTTTGGCTTTCATGAAGGAATGGCGTGAGAGCGATTCGTAATCAATATCCTCGATATACGGATTGTCGGGAAAGTCCAGCGCCTGTCTGATCAATTCTTCATCGGAATCCTGAAGCTCCTGCTCGGTAAATCCCATTGCTCCGGCAAGCAAACGGAACACTTCCGTATTCGATTTGCTGTCCCCGTAGGGTTCGATCACCGGTTTTTGCAGCTGAATAAAATGATGCCAGTAAGACGTGTAAAAATCCGTGTTTTCAAAAGCGGATGCAGCAGGGAGCACGATATCCGCATATTTGGCGGTTTCCGTTAAAAACAGATCGTGAACGACTGTAAATAAATCCTCCCGCAGCAGGCCTTTTCTGACTTTATTCGCTTCCGGCGCAACCACTGCGGGATTCGTACCGTAAATAAACAGGGAGCGCACGGGCGGTTTTGTTTCTAAAAGAACGCTTCCGAGCCTGTTCATATTAAATGATCGTGGCTTCCTGCCGTAAAGCAGATCAGGCCGCTGGAGCGCTTGTCTGTTATAGTTTAATACCGCGCTGTTATGCTTGATTGCGCCTCCTCCGGTGTTGAGCCACTGTCCTGTAACAGCCGGAAGGCAGGCAACGGTGCGGACGATCATTCCGCCATTGTCATGGTGCTGAATGCCGTTTCCGATCCTGATAAGGGAAGGGGAGGTTTCCCCGTACATTCTCGCAAGGCGTCTGATATCGTCGGCTTTAACGCCTGTAATAGCAGTAACCGTTTCCGGATCATAGTGTTTGACATGCGCTTTTAATTCGTCACTGCCTTCGGTGTATTCTGTGAGAAATGCTTCATCGTGAAGGTTTTCGTCGAATAAGACATGCATGATACCGAGGGCGAGTGCGGCATCTGTGCCGGGGCGAATGGGAATAAACCAATCGGCAAGCCGGCCGGTTTGGTTCTTATGTACATCGATAACGACAATTTTAGCCCCTTTTTTCCGGGCTTTTTGAGCAATCATGACTTGGTGCATATTCGTGCTGACGGCATTGATCCCCCAAAAAATAAAGAGCTTTGCATGTATGGTCTCCTCCGGATCAGTACCCGCTCCTTCTCCCATTGTATAGTTATAGCCTTCAGAACCGGCTTTGCTGCAGATCGTCCGTTCGAGATGACTCGCTCCGAGACGATGGAAAAAACGGCGGTCCATTCCCTCTGCCGCCAGTTTTCCCATATTGCCGTAAAAGCTGTACGGAAGAATGCTTTCCGCTCCTTCTTCGGCAATAAGCTCTTTCCAGCGCGTACTGATCGTATTGATCGCTTCCTCCCAGGAAATAGGCGTAAACGCGGCTTCACCTTTTTTACCGATCCGTTTTAACGGAACGGTTACGCGCTTTTCATCATAAATACGCTCAGCCATGTGTCTGACTTTGTTGCAAATATTCCCTGATGTGACCGGGTGATCGGGGTCTCCCTGAATGTTAACGATTTTTCCGTCTTTTTTTGTCACAAGCAAGCCGCATTGATCGGGACAGTCTAGTGAGCATACCGACTTAAAGACCCCGTTCGGCTGTTTTGCAGCAGAATTCATAGCCCATTTCTCCTCTTTGTTTATATTGTAAGCATTATAACATTTCAAAATCGAACGTCAATTCAGAAAAAAAGTGTTGACATCACGGAAAGACTTTTCTATGATGAGTTTATTCTTTTAAACAGCCTGACAATTTCATCATTTTATTTTCTATCCAGAGAGGTGGAGGGACTGGCCCTACGAAACCTCGGCAACATTTATTGTGCCAATTCCAGCAAGCGTATGCTTGAAAGATAGGAAAGAATGATCTATACATATTTGTGCGCTTCAAGCGCATAAAGACGGTATATGAATCTCTTTCCTTCTTTGGGGAAAGAGATTTTTTTATGAAAAAATTTATGTGAAAAGGATGTTTTGCACCATGACGGTTTTAATTACCGCACCATATCACGACGAGGGGTTGAAGGAGCTGACTGAGCTGTTCGGCCGGACTGTGCACCGGCCGTGGAAGAAGCACGGCCGGGCCTATCGGGAAGATGAATTAATCCGAATGATTCAAGAGACAAACGCGTCGGGGCTTATTACTGAACTTGATGAGGTGTCTGAGCGTGTTATTGACATATTGCCCGATTCCGTTTTTATCGGTGTCTGCAGAGGAATGCCGTCTAACGTGGATATTGCGGCGGCGACTAAAAGAAAAATCCCCGTTTTCTTTACACCGGCCCGCAATGCCCAGGCTGTTGCTGAAATGTTTATCGGAAATGTGATTTCATTTTTGCGTCATACGTATTCTTCCCATCAGTGGCTGAAGGACGGGAAGTGGAACGGTGATTATTTGCAGGCTTACGTCAAATTCAGAGGAAATGAGCTGACGGGGAAAACAGTCGGCCTTATCGGTTTCGGAGCTGTCGGACAGAGAATCGCCCGGCTATTGGCCGCTTTTGACTGCAAGGTGCTTTACTATGATCCATTTGTCCGTCATGAAAACCGGGAGTATGAAAAAACGACGATTGAACGGGTATTTTCTGAAAGTGATATTGTTTCCGTTCACTTGCCGCGCACAGAAGAAACCATCGGCCTTATCGGCGCCCGGCACTTTCAATTGATGAAACAGGAAGCTGTTTTTGTCAATACGTCAAGAGCGGCGGTTACAGACAGGGAAGAGCTGCTGCGGGTGCTGAAAGAACGGCGGATTAAGGGAGCGATCCTTGACGTGTTTTATCACGAACCGCCAGAATCTTCTGATTATGAATTGATCTCTTTGCCTAATGTATTAGCGACTCCCCATTTAGCGGGCGCAACATTTGAAGTGGAAGATCATCATGTGAAGATTTTAAATGAAGCGCTTTTCAAATGGAAACAAGATCAAACCTGCTCAATACGTGAACTTTATAACAAAAGAGAACTTGAAACGGAAGGAGGAGGCTGTAATGGCTGAACAAAAAGGCTACCTTGTATTTGACATCGGGACGGGGAATGCGCGAGTCGCGGTCGTGACTGCCGGCGGCGAAGTGACCGCGCTTGAAAGGGAAGACATTGAATATGTGACGGATCCGCTTTATCCGGACGGACGATATTTCTCACCGGAAGGGATATGGAAGCAAATCAGCGCTATGGCAAGGAAGGTTATTGGCAAAAGCCCACATATTACATTAATCGGAATCACCTCTACAAGCCAGAGGCAGGGAATTGTTCTGATCAATAAAGATAAAAAGGCATTTCTCGGTCTGCCCAACATTGATAACAGAGGCCGTGAATGGGAAGACGGGATTGAGGCAAAAGAAGAAGTGCATCAGCAAACCGGACGTCTTCCGAGCGCTTTATTTTCCGCCATGAAACTTGTCGGATTAAAAGCTAGACAGCCGTCTTTATGGAAAGAAGTGAAGTACATCACAAGCATCAGTGACTGGGTGACATTTGAGCTGAGCGGTATTTTAAGCTATGAACCGTCACAGGCTGCTGAAACACTGCTGTTTGACGTAAGGAAAAAGGCGTGGTCAGAGAAATTATGCAACATCTTCGGTGTGCCTTCTGCCATTCTTCCTTCACTCGTCCGATCTGGGACGGTTGTCGGAATGTTAACGTTTAAGAAAGCGGCGGTTCTCGGTCTATCTGAAAGAGTGCCTGTGATTGCAGGCGGGGGAGACACACAGCTTGCCATCAAAAGTGCAGATGCAAAGCCGGGAGATATCGTCATCGTATCCGGCACGACGACGCCGATTACAAAGATAACAGCGGAGACCGGAACCGAAAGTTTAACGAATGCATGGCTGAATTGCCATACAGAAGAAGGTCAATGGCTTCTTGAAACGAATCCGGGTGTAACAGGACTCAATTATCAAAAATTAAAATCCATTTTTTATCCGAATGAATCCTACGGCGTTATGGAACGGGAAATCGCAAGTCTGCCGAAACATGATCATGCTTGTATTTCTGCGTTAGGCTCCTATTTATCGCCTGAGAAAAACGCACTGGCAAAAGGCGGATTTATTTTTGACGCTCCGCTGTCCCAAAACTTAAGCAGAGCCCATTTTGTCAAAGCCGCACTGCTGGAAATCGCTTTTTCAATCAAATGGAACTATGAGGCGTTAATAGAGGTGGCTTCCTTTTCACAAGATGATGTGAAGGTGTGCGGCGGCGGTTTCCAAAGTGATGCTTTGACGCAGTTTCTTGCTAACCTTCTCCAAAAGAAAATCTATAAGAGAGAGGGGTTCAGCCAGGCATCCGCAATGGGAGCGGCGATGATTTGCAACGAAGCTCTCGGTGTGAAAGCAGAGCTTTCGAGCCGCACAAAGGTAATTGAGCCGGAAGCGGATCAGACGGATCTCTTCCTATATGAAGAATGGAAACATACGCAAAAATTATTTACTCATTTTCAGCCGGCGGTGAAAGCCTGACTTGGGGATGAGATGACAACATGAAAGATTGCTGAGGAGGAACAAAAATGCTTAATAAAATAGGAATTCCAAAACAGCTCGCATGGGGATTTTTGGGAGTCGTGCTGTTTATGATGGGGGACGGCCTTGAACAAGGATGGCTCAGCCCGTTTTTAGTTGAAAACGGCTTGACGGTACAGCAATCAGCATCCCTGTTTACAGTTTACGGTATTTCTCTCGCTGTGGCGTCTTGGTTTTCAGGGGTCTGCCTCGAAGCCTTCGGCGCAAAGCGGACGATGTTTATGGGGCTGTTGTTTTACGTTATCGGAACAGCCGCATTTATCGCATACGGATTTGAAAATCTTAATTTGCCGGTGATGTATGTCACGTATTTTATTAAAGGGCTGGGTTATCCGCTGTTTGCCTATTCTTTTTTGACATGGGTGATTTACCGGTCGCCGAAAAACAGGCTCAGTACGGCGGTCGGCTGGTTCTGGATTGCATATTGCTGCGGGATGTTTGTATTCGGTGCTTGGTATTCAAGCTGGGCCATCAAATCCTTCGGCTATTTGAATACACTGTGGAGTTCAATTTTTTGGGTCTGCCTCGGCGCGTTTTTTGCTTTGATTTTAAATAGGGACCGCTTTGAAAAGAAAAAGGCAGATAAGCTGGAAAAGGCGCAGGAATTAATGAAGGGAATCACCATCCTTGCTGAAAATCCGCGCGTGCTCTCTGGGGGGATCATTCGGATCATTAACAGCATCGGTACATACGGATTTCCGGTATTTCTTCCGATGCATATGGCGCAGCACGGCATTTCTACAAATGTATGGCTTCAAATTTGGGGAACGATCTTTCTCGGAAATATCGTCTTTAACTTAATCTTCGGCGCAGTCGGCGATGCCTTCGGCTGGAAAAAGACTGTCATGTGGTTCGGGGGAGTGGGCTGCGGCATTTTTACTCTTTTATTATATTATGCTCCTGTTGTATCACATGGGAACTTGCTTTTCGTCAGCATTGTCGGTTTTATATGGGGAGGGCTCCTCGCCGGGTTCGTTCCGATCGGGGCTATCGTGCCGACGGCGGCCGGCAGCGATAAAGGTGCTGCCATGTCTGTGTTAAATCTGGCTGCGGGCCTGTCGGCATTTGTCGGCCCCGCGCTTGCCTGGGCGTTCATCGGACTTGTCGGCGCACAAGGCGTTGTATGGATTTTCGCAGCGCTCTATTTCGTAAGTGCAATCTTGACAAATCAAATCAAAATACCTGAAGAGAAAACGGCAAAACACAATAAAGCATTGCCTGAATACGCTTCTTAACAGCAGCGCCCCGAAAATTCGGGGCGTTTTTTTACAGCTGCTGAAGAAACCCGGCAAAGCGCTGAATTTGTTCACGTAACGATTGTTTGTTTTCGTGAAATTGTTTGAAACGATGTCCGTTTGCTCCGGACGGATGCGGGAAGCCTTCCAGAATGACCGCATGACCCATTCTGCCGTTCTTCTTCAGCATGCGGCAGGCTGATTCTGCTGCTTTGCCGAGAGGGATAAGCAGAATGTCCTTTTTCATCATTTCTATTTCATCCGGAAAACATGTCAGCGCGTAACGGCTGAGAAGAGCTGACCTGCTGATTGCCGGCCGATGTCCCGTATAGTTTTTCTGTTTATAAAAAACAGGGTGTTTGATAACGGACGTTGTATGAAGCAGCTCCCGTTTTGAATCAAATAACCGGGATGAATCCTCAACGTGAAGCGCGGCCGGCAGACCGCATTCATTAAGCATTTCGATGATGTTCTGCCTCATTGAACCGGAAAGTCCGGCCGCTTTTTTTGTTTCATAGGCTATCGTTTCAAAAGTTTCGCCATCTTTTAAAAGCTGTGCCGCTTTTTTGTAAGCCAGCTGCATTTGAAAAAAACCGGGTGTGATTCCGGAAATGGCAACGACTGCATAAGGGTTAATATATTCATTATGAGGCGAATAATACAAATCCAGATCTCCGTCCTTAGCTAAATGGAAAGCCGGAGTCAGCAAATCCGATTTTGTAAACCCTCCCGAAGAAGATAGTGCTTTAAGCTGCTGCAAAAAATGCGCAAGCCGCTCACGATCGCAAATCATGTTATGCCTCCTTGGATCCGCGCCAGTTTCTCTTAGTGTCATCAAAAACGTCGGATGACATGCAGGCTCATAAACCGCTTTTACCGGCGTTCCAGAGCATTTTCAGCACGTGAGGCGTTCCTTTAACTTCGGCTGCCGTCGTTTGCACGGCTGTTTTTTTAGTAAGAAAGTCTTCCTGCAGTTCTTTCTGCTTTTGTGATAACAAACGGGTTTCTGTTTTGATTTCATCAACGGACGTCTGCATGGACGCTGTCACGGCGTTAATCTTCTTTATATCAGGCGCTGTGTTTCTTTTAAAATGGACGGCGGATACGGCTGCATAAATTAATGCGGCAGCCGCAACGGCAGCACTGATATACAAAATGATGATCATCTGCTTTTCACTCCTTTTTTTCAGTTGATACCCTTTACGGATCGTGTTGAATCATTTTATTTGCTAATTGTTTTTTTTCTGCTTATAATGTGAAATCGTACATAAGGACATTCAGAAAGGGTGAAAGACGTGGAAAGTTTACAAAACAAAACGGCTCTTATCACGGGTGCGGGCAGAGGAATCGGCCGCGCCGCCGCTATCGCTTTAGCCAAAGAAGGAGTCAATATCGGTTTAATCGGCCGCACAGAAGCAAATGTCGAAAAGGTTGCGGAAGAAGTGAAAGCCCTTGGTGTAAAGGCATCATTCGCTGCTGCCGATGTAAAAAACCAAAAAGAGGTAGAGCAAGCCGTCTCCTCTATTAAAGAAGAACTCGGTGAGATTGACATCTTGATTAACAATGCCGGAATCAGCAAATTCGGCGGATTTTTGGATCTTACGCCTGAAGAGTGGGAAGACATCATTCAAGTGAATGTAATGGGTGTATACCACGTGACACGCGCCGTTCTACCTGAAATGATTGAGAGAAAATCAGGAGATATCATTAATATTTCTTCTACGGCGGGCCAAAGAGGCGCCGCGGCGACAAGTGCGTACAGCGCTTCTAAATTTGCCGTTCTCGGTCTGACTGAATCTCTCATGCAGGAAGTCAGAAAACACAATATCCGTGTCAGCGCAATGACTCCGAGCACGGTTGCCAGCGACATGTCTATTGAATTAAATCTGACAGACGGCAATCCGGAAAAAGTCATGCAGCCTGAGGATCTTGCAGAATATATGGTTGCTCAATTGAAATTACATCCGCGCATTTTCATCAAAACTGCCGGTTTGTGGTCAACTAATCCTTAAACAAAAGGGGACCTGTCTTCGTGACGGGTCTTTTTTTGTTTCCGCAACCCGAATAAATGGGCATAAAGATCCGTTTTTGCAGAAAAAAGAGTGAAAAAGAAACCGATATCAGCTATAATTAAACTAAATAAACTATGTACCAAATGTTCACTAAAATTATTTTTCCCCGCCTCCAAAAAACAAATCAATACAAACCAAACTGTCCGAACAATAAAAGGGAAAACGGGATATAAAGAGAATATTTAGTACATGGAATAATTTGTTAGAAGGAAGGGTGTGCACATATTGAAAGAAGAAAAAAGAAGTTCAACCGGTTTTTTAGTGAAACAAAGAGCTTTTTTAAAGCTTTACATGATTACAATGACAGAGCAGGAACGGCTTTACGGACTGAAGCTTCTCGAGGTGCTGCGTTCGGAATTTAAACCCATCGGTTTTAAGCCGAATCATACCGAGGTGTACCGTTCACTTCACGAACTATTGGATGACGGGATTTTAAAGCAAGTAAAAGTGAAAAAAGAGGGAGCCAAACTCCAGGAAGTCGTTCTCTATCAATTTAAAGACTATGAAGCTGCGAAGCTTTACAAAAAACAGCTGAAGACAGAGCTTGACCGCTGCAAAAAGCTGATAGAAAAAGCCATTTCAGATAATTTTTAAATCCGGCCGGAACGCCCCCGGCCTCCCGGGCTCAAAAGGTTTGTTCTGTGATTCATTATACATAATAGCAGGCTCGGAACAATACATATCAATAATACCTTCAAACTTGACATCAACTCCTGAAGTGGTAACATAAAAAACGTGTGAAAAATACGAACAAAATACGAACAAGGGAGATGTTACCGATCTTAGATCAAAAGAAAGTTGCTTTTATCGGAGCAGGATCAATGGCTGAAGGAATGATATCAGGCATGGTCCGCGCAAAAAAAATTCCCAACCAAAACATCTGCGTGACAAACCGCCGCAATACAGAGCGACTCGCTGAATTGGAACATCAATACGGTATTCAGGGCATTGCTTTTGACAGCATGAAAACCGAAGATATTGATGTCTTTATTTTAGCCATGAAGCCGAAGGATGCTGAAATCGCTCTGGCTGCGGTGAAACGGCGTATTCAACCTCATCAAATCATCCTGTCTGTTCTGGCAGGCATAACAACCTCATTTATACAACAGTCATTACATGATAATCAGCCGGTTGTAAGAGTGATGCCGAACACATCCAGCATGATCGGCGAATCGGCAACAGCTGCGGCTTTCGGAGACCATGTCTCTTACGGTTCAGCAAAAACCGCGGTATCCCTTTTGGAATGCCTCGGGGAAGTGTACGTGATCAAGGAAGATCAGATGGACATTTTCACCGGCATCGCAGGCAGCGGACCGGCGTACTTTTATTATTTAATGGAGTTTATTGAAAAAGCAGGTGAAGAAGCCGGCTTAGACAAACGGCTGTCCCGCAAAATCGGCGCGCAAACGTTATTGGGCGCCGCTAAAATGCTGATGGAAACGGGTGAAAAACCGGATGTGCTTCGGGAAAACATCACCTCTCCAAACGGCACGACGGAAGCCGGCCTCGATGCGCTCAGGTCAGAAGGCGGCGGAGAAGCCATTGCCAAAGCCATCAAACACGCGACCGAACGTTCTATTGAGATCAGCAAAACAATTGAAAAAACGGCAGCACTATAATCGTTAAAAAACAGGAGTGATACAGTGACGTCTCGGACGAAGATCAAAAGAGTCGCGGTGAAAATCGGCAGCAGCTCACTGACGAGCCTGCACGGGGAAATCAGCAGAAGAAAGCTGGAAGCATTGGTGGATCAAATCGCACAGCTGAAAGACAGCGGCTATGAAGTGATTTTAGTATCTTCCGGCGCAGTGGCGGCAGGTTATCGGAAGCTCGGATTTATTCAGAAACCGGAAAGCCTCCCTGAAAAACAGGCTTCTGCTTCCATCGGGCAGGGATTATTAATGGAGGCTTATTCAAAGCTGTTTTTAGCGCACGGTTATGTCGCATCACAAATTTTAATTACAAGAAGCGACTTTTCCGATGAATGCCGCTACCATAATGTCCGCAATACGATGAACGTCCTTTTGGAACGGGGCATTATTCCGATTATTAATGAAAATGACACGGTCACAGTCAACCGGCTGAAATTCGGAGATAACGATACACTCGCAGCGAAGGTGGCAGGTTTAATTGATGCCGACATGCTTGTGATTTTATCAGACATTGACGGTTTATATGATGATAATCCGCGCAGCAACCCGAAAGCGAAAAGAATCAGTCATGTAAGTGACATCACTCCGGAAATAGAAGCAAGCGCGGGAGATGCCGGGAGTGAAATGGGAACCGGCGGAATGCGTTCGAAACTGGATGCTTTTAAAATTGTGATGGCCTCCGGTATTAAAGGCTTTCTCGGGCAGGCTAACATTCCGGACATTCTGCTTCAAGCGGTAGATGAGGCGGCTGAAGGAACTTATTTTGAAGCGGAAGGAACCCTGCCGTTAAACCACAAAGAACAATGGCTTGCATTTAATTCCGGCCCCGAAGGCGAAATTGTGATGGAAAAAGAAAGCAGCCGCGATGTCGCGAACGGAAATATGGAGCTGTCACCGCAGGACATCGAGCAGATTAAGGGCAGATTCAGCAGCGGAGCGGTTGTCAGGCTGCTTGATCAGCAGGGAGAAGAGCTCGGACTCGGCATCGTCAACTATTCCTCAGCCCAGCTGAAGACATTTAAAGAAACGCCGCCCAAACAGACCGATCAATCAGTCATTGATCCGGAAGCGTTTGTCTGCCACGTTGAACTATCCATTCCGATCGGCTGAGAAAGATCTAAAAAAATATGAAAAAGCCCGAGGCATCGTTTTGAAGCTCGGGTTTGTTTTTTATTGATATTGTTCAAGTTTGGAGAAAAATTGAATGACAAAATGATAGAAATCATTTGCAGACGGAGCCAGTTCCCTTCCTTTTGGTTTAATAATGCCTACGGTGCGCTTCACTTGAGGAAATTCAATCGGAATTTTGACCGTGAACCGAGGGGTGGTTTCTCCAAAGGTGCTTTCAGGTAATAAAGTAACTCCCATCCCCGCGGAGACTAATCCTTTAATGGCATCTAAATCCTCGCCTTCCGTCGATACAAGCGGCGCAAAGCCGGCCTGTCTGCAAGCGTCAATCGCCATGTTACGGAGAATAAACCCTTCAGGAAATAAAACAAATTGGTCGCCGCGCAGATCAATTAAATGAATATTTTTCTGTTTGGCAAGCGGATGATGCAGCGGAACAAGCGCGTAAATCTTTTCCGTGAATAAGATATTGCCTGTTATGTCGGGGAATTCCGTCGGAACGGGGCCGAGCAGCGCAGCATCTATATCCCTGTTTCTTACGGCTTCAATTAAAAACTTATAAGACCCCTGGCGGAGCAAAAACTCAACGTTCGGGTATTCCTCTTTAAACGCCGAAATCACCGTCGGCAAAAGCTGGCTTGCAAGGCTCGTCGGAAATCCTATTTTGACGGTTCCGCGATTCGGATCAAGATATTCATCAATTTGTTCTTTCGCGTAATCAATTGCTTTCATCGCCGTTTTAATATGTTCTAAAAATTGTTTGCCGATCGGCGTTAATTTAATATTTCTGCCTTCCCGTTCAAATAAAGTGACTTGCAGCTCTTCTTCAAGATTTGCAATCTGCCTGCTGATGGCGGATTGTGCGACATGCAGATGATCAGCCGCTTCTGACACATGTTCCCGTTCTGCTACCTCCATAAAATACCGAAGCTGGCGTAATTCCATTGCGTTCACACCTATCTATCTCATTTTGAGATGTATTTGATCTAAATTATATATTGTTTATATTGTTTTGAAAACTTACAATTAATTTAAAGTTGTCAGATTTTATGACCGATAATTAACGGAAACTGATCGGGGGAGAGGAATTATGACTTACAATCAAATGCCGAAAGCACAAGGTCTCTACCGTCCGGAATTTGAGCACGATGCATGCGGAATCGGCTTGTATGCCCATTTAAAAGGGAAACCTTCACATGACATTGTCAAAAAAGGACTGAAGATGCTTTGCCAGCTTGATCACAGAGGAGGACAGGGCAGTGATCCGAATACGGGTGACGGCGCCGGCCTGATGGTTCAGATCCCTGATGCTTTTTTTAAGAAAGAGTGCGGAGAAATGAGACTGCCGGAAAAAGGCCGTTACGGGGTAGGAATGGTCTTTTTCTCGCAAAATGAAGAGGAAAGAAAAAAGATCGAAAAACAGGTGAATGCATTCATTGAGCAGGAAGGACAGATCGTTCTCGGCTGGAGAACCGTCCCTGTAAATGTCGGAAAAATCGGAACAGTGGCACAAAGCACATGCCCGTATGTGCGTCAAGTATTCATCGGCGCCGCAAACGATTTGAAAGACAGCCTTGCTTTTGAACGCAAACTGTATGTCATCCGGAAGCAGGCGGAAAATTGGGGCGTTCAAGAACAGCTTGATTTTTACTTCGCAAGCCTGTCAAGCCAGACTATTGTTTATAAAGGTTTGTTAACGCCTGAGCAGGTTGACGCATTTTATTTGGATTTGCAGGATGAAACCTTCGTATCTGCATTCTCACTTGTGCATTCAAGGTTCAGCACAAATACCTTTCCAACCTGGGAACGTGCTCATCCGAACCGCTATCTGATTCATAACGGAGAAATCAATACGCTCCGGGGCAACATCAATTGGATGAGAGCGAGGGAGCAGCAGTTCGTTTCAGAAAGCTTCGGAGACGATCTTCACAAAGTGCTGCCGATTTTAAATGCTGAGGGCAGTGACTCATCCATTCTTGATAATGCGTTTGAATTTTTCGTGATGGCAGGGCGGAAACCGGCACATACGGCAATGATGCTGATTCCGGAACCATGGACGGAAAACACTCACATGTCTAAAGCGAAACGGGCTTTTTATGAATATCACAGCTCTTTAATGGAGCCGTGGGACGGGCCGACCGCCATTTCGTTTACGGACGGAAAACAGATCGGCGCCATCCTTGACCGTAACGGCCTGCGTCCGGCACGTTACTATGTGACAAAAGATGACCATATTATTTTCTCATCTGAGGTCGGCGTTATTGAAGTAGAGCAGGAGAACATTCTTCATAAAAAACGTCTGGAGCCCGGAAAAATGCTGCTCATTGACTTAGAAGAAGGCCGGATTATTTCAGATGAAGAAGTGAAAACAGAAATTGCCAATGAATTCCCTTATCAAAAATGGCTTGAAGAAGAATTGGTTCAAGTGAATCCTGACCCGGAAATCCGGGAAGAGGAACAATTCGATGATCTTCTCGTCCGTCAAAAAGCGTTTGGCTATACGTATGAAGATATTCAGAAATATTTAATCCCTGTTATTAAAGAAGGCAAGGACCCGCTCGGCTCTATGGGAAATGATTCGCCGCTCGCCGTTTTATCCGATCGCGCCCAATCACTGTTTCATTACTTTAAACAGCTGTTTGCGCAAGTCACAAACCCGCCGATTGATGCGATCCGCGAGCAGCTTGTGACCTCTACGGTGACCTGGCTTGGAGCTGAAGGCGATCTGCTGCATCCGAGTGAAAGAAATGCACGCCGCATAAAGCTTTATACTCCTGTATTATCAAACGAACAGTTTTATGCGCTGAAAACACTTGTGCATCCTGACATTAAGAGCCAGAACATCCGCACGCTGTTTTCCGATGACCTAGAAAAAGGCCTGAAGGATTTGTTTCAGCAGGCGGAAAAAGCGATCAAGGAAGGCGTATCTCTGTTAATTTTATCTGACAGGGCAATGAGTAAAGAGTTGACACCGATTCCGCCGCTTTTGGCCGTCAGTGCGCTGCATCAGCATTTGATCCGCCAAGGACTGCGAACAAAAGCAAGCATTATCGTTGAATCCGGGGAAGCGCGTGAAGTTCATCACTTTGCGGCTCTCATCGGGTATGGTGCCGATGCTGTCAATCCGTATTTGACTTACGCTACGTATAAGCAGGAAATCGATGAAGGCCGGCTTGATATTCCGTATGAAGAAGCTGTCAGCAAATACGGAAAGAGCGTAACAGAAGGCGTCGTGAAAGTGATGTCAAAAATGGGGATTTCAACTGTGCAAAGTTACAGGGGCGCCCAAATTTTTGAAGCGGTCGGCATCGGTGAAGACGTTATTGCCAAATACTTTACCGGTACTGCATCTCAGCTTGGCGGAATCGATATCGAAACGATTGCGCAAGAAGCGAAACAGCGCCATCAAGCGGCGTACAAGGATGATTACAGCCAAACCCTTGATCCGGGAAGTGAATTCCAATGGCGGAACGGGGGAGAGCACCACGCTTTCAACCCGAAAACCATCCATACGCTGCAATGGGCCTGCCGCAAAAATGATTACAGCCTGTTTAAGCAGTATTCTCATGCAGCGGATGAAGAACGAATCGGATTTTTACGCAATCTGTTCGCCTTCAAAGAAGACCGCAAGCCTTTAAAATTAGAGGAAGTTGAATCAGCTGCTTCCATCGTGAAACGTTTTAAAACAGGAGCGATGTCATTCGGTTCATTAAGCAAGGAAGCCCATGAGGCTTTAGCGATAGCGATGAACAGGCTTGGCGGAAAAAGCAACAGCGGAGAAGGCGGCGAGGACCCGAAACGTTTCGTTCCGGATGATAATGGAGACGACAGAAGAAGTGCGATTAAACAGATCGCTTCCGGCCGTTTCGGCGTAAAGAGCCATTATCTCGTCAATGCGGATGAATTGCAGATCAAAATGGCGCAAGGGGCGAAGCCGGGAGAAGGCGGTCAGCTTCCGGGCAACAAGGTATATCCTTGGGTCGCGGATGTCCGCGGTTCTACACCAGGTGTAGGGCTGATCTCACCGCCTCCTCACCATGATATTTATTCAATTGAAGATTTGGCGCAGCTGATTCATGATTTGAAAAATGCAAACCGAAGCGCGCGAATCAGCGTCAAGCTCGTGTCAAAAGCGGGTGTCGGCACGATTGCGGCCGGTGTGGCAAAAGGCACTGCGGATGTCATCGTCATCAGCGGCTACGATGGCGGAACGGGCGCGTCGCCGAAAACAAGTATTAAACATACGGGTCTTCCGTGGGAGCTTGGTCTTGCAGAAGCTCACCAAACGCTGATGCTGAACGGTTTACGGGATCGCGTGGTATTGGAAACGGACGGTAAGCTGATGACAGGCCGGGATGTCGTAATGGCCGCCTTGCTCGGTGCGGAGGAATTCGGCTTTGCTACAGCGCCGCTTGTCGTTCTCGGCTGCGTCATGATGCGCGCCTGCCATTTAGATACATGTCCTGTAGGTGTCGCGACGCAAAACCCGGAGCTTCGCAAAAAATTCATGGGCGATCCCGATCATATCGTAAACTACATGCTGTTTGTCGCAGAAGAAGTGCGTGAATATATGGCGCAGTTAGGCTTTAAGACGCTTGATGAAATGATCGGACGGACAGACGTTCTTCATGTCAGTGAACGTGCGAAAGCGCATTGGAAAGCGGGCCAGCTTGATTTATCCACACTGCTGTATCAGCCTGAAGGCGTCCGCACTTTCCGTACGGCGCAAAACCATAAAATCGACCAGTCGCTTGATATGACGGTTATTCTTCCGGCGGTGCAGGCTGCAATTGAAGCCGGACAGGAAGCGGAAGCTGAAATCAAGATCAATAATACAAATCGCGTAGCCGGAACCGTGACGGGAAGTGAAATTTCTAAACGCTACGGAGCGGAAGGCCTGCCGGATGATACGATCAGACTTCATTTTACCGGATCAGCCGGACAGAGTTTCGGAGCATTTGTCCCTAAAGGGATGACGCTTCATTTGAACGGGGATTCAAATGACTACGTAGGCAAAGGGCTTTCAGGCGGAAAAATCATCGTGAAAGCGCCTGATGCCTTCAATTGTGAAACGCACGATAACGTTATTATCGGGAACGTCGCATTTTACGGGGCAACAAGCGGGGAAGCGTACATTAACGGGCGCGCCGGTGAACGTTTTGCAGTCCGTAACAGCGGAGTCAATGTCGTTGTAGAAGGTATCGGAGACCACGGCTGTGAATACATGACAGGCGGCCGGGTTGTCGTCCTCGGCGAAGTCGGCAAAAACTTCGGGGCGGGAATGTCAGGCGGTATCGCATACGTCCTGAGTGATGATGCCAAAGCATTTAAACGCAAATGCAACATGGAAATGATTTCATTTGAAAAGCTGACGGATGAGGCGGAGATCAAAGAAGTACAAGAAATGGTCAAACGGCATGCGGCGCTGACAAACAGCAAAAAAGCCGCAGATCTCCTGGACAATTGGGAAAAAGCCGCAGAAACCTTTATCAAAGTCATTCCGAAAAACTATAAACAAATGCTCCTCAGCATCGAAGAACAAAAAGCGGCGGGACTATCAGAGGAAGACGCAATTATGTATGCTTTTGAAGCCAATACAAAGGTTCACCAAACGCCTGCCAAAGATCAAAAACAAGCGGTAGTACAGTAAGAAAGGGGAGAGGAACATGGGGAAACCAACTGGATTCATGGAAGAAAAACGAGAAAAATCGGCTGAGCGGGACCCTCTCACTCGCTTAAAGGATTGGAAAGAGTATTCGGCTCCGTTTTCAGATGAAGCGTCAAAGCGGCAGGGGGCGCGGTGTATGGATTGCGGCACACCGTTTTGCCAAATCGGCGCTGATATCAACGGTTTTACCTCCGGATGCCCGATTTATAATCTGATACCGGAGTGGAATGACCTCGTCTATCGGGGGCGCTGGAAAGAAGCCTTGGAGCGCCTTCTGAAAACGAATAACTTTCCTGAATTCACAGGGCGGGTCTGTCCCGCTCCTTGTGAAGGATCTTGTACGCTGGCTATTTCAGATCCGGCTGTTTCAATTAAAAACATCGAGCGGACGATCATTGACAAAGGTTTTGAAAATGGATGGATACAGCCGAGAATTCCAGCGAAACGCACAGGTAAAAAAGTCGCTGTCGTCGGTTCAGGCCCGGCAGGTCTGGCAAGCGCTGATCAGCTGAACCAAGCCGGTCATTCCGTAACGGTCTATGAGCGTGCTGACAGAGCCGGCGGTCTGCTGATGTACGGCATTCCGAGCATGAAGCTTGAGAAAAATGTCGTCGAACGCCGTATTAAACTTTTGACGCAGGAAGGTATAGATTTTGTAACAAATACCGAAATCGGCGTTGACATAACGGCAGATGAGCTGAAAGATCAATTTGATGCGGTCATTTTGTGCACAGGCGCCCAAAAGCAGCGCAATCTGCTGATTGAAGGCCGGGAAGCAAAAGGCGTCCATTATGCGATGGACTATTTAACACTGGCGACGAAAAGCTATTTAGATTCCAACTTCAAAGACAAACAATATATAGACGCTAAAGGGAAAGACGTCATCGTAATCGGCGGAGGAGACACAGGAGCTGACTGCGTGGCAACCGCGCTGCGCCAAAAAGCGCGCAGCGTGCACCAGTTCGGGAAACATCCTAAACTTCCTCAAACGCGCACGAACGACAATATGTGGCCTGAACAGCCTCACGTCTTTACCCTTGAATACGCCTATGAAGAAGCGCAGGCAAAGTTCGGCAAAGACCCGAGAGAATATTCAATTCAGACGACAAAAATGGTGGCCGATAAGCAGGGCCGCTTACAAGAGATTCACACCATTCAAATGGAAAAAGTCAGAAACGAATTCGGAAAGTATGAATTTCATGAACTGCCCGGAACAGAAAAAGTCTGGCCTGCTCAGCTGGTGTTCATCGCCATCGGTTTTGAAGGGACAGAACAGCCATTATTGAAACAGTTCGGTGTCGATTCGGCAAATCATAAAATTCAGGCGGCATATGGGGATTATAAAACGAATGTTGACGGTGTTTTCGCCGCAGGGGATGCGAGAAGGGGCCAAAGCCTGATTGTATGGGCGATTAATGAAGGCCGAGAAGCAGCGCGCGAAGTCGACAGTTATTTAATGGGAAGCACTGTTTTACCGTAAATAAAGGGGTTTATTTATAAAACCGGCTGGGATCAGCCGGTTTTTCGTATTGAAATGAAACCTTCTTCTTCCTTTATTGGTCATATAAGGGTAACGTGGAAGATAACATATGGAATTTTGTTTTACAGAGTGGAGAGATTGTTTTCTTCCGCAGACTGAGACGATTTGCAAGCCTTGAGCAGTCGATCACGGTGCTGCTGACGGGCTCTGTGTGTCTGCAGTCGATTTGCGGGCAGATTTTAATTGATGAAGAAAAACATATTGAATTTCAAGCGGAAACGCTTATAAACAAATAAGGAACGGACGCGTCTGCTCCTCTTTTTTAGACATCCAAACGAAAGCCGATATTGCCGAACTGCCGTCCTTCCCGCATTCTGTTAAAAGCGGCAGCTGCTTCACTGAGAGGGTACATGCGGTCGATAATGGGACGGATGCCGCAGCGGTTTACCAATTCCAGCATATCCGCGAATTCCTCATTGCTTCCCATTGATGTACCGAGAATATGAATCTGCGGAAAAAACAGCGAGCGAATAGGAAATCCGAGCTGATCGCCTGAACTGGCGCCGAATGTTACGATCCGGCCATTCGGTTTCATAATGTCAAGATAGTGTTGAAACAAGGCGGGGCCTACACCGTCAAGTATGATATCTGCTTTTTCGCCATTCAGCGCCTCATTCCAGTCACCGTAGCTGTCAATCGCCCGGTCTGCACCGTATGACAGTGCGGTTTGTTTTTTGTTTTCACTGCGGGAGGTGACGCTGACTGTCGCTCCGATAGCTTTTGCCATTAATAAGGCGTATGTTGCCACGCCGCTTCCGATGCCCGGAAGGATAAGGTGTTCGCCTTTTTTTAATTGTCCTTTTGTAAATAAGGCGCGATAAGCGGTTAATGCTGATAACGGCAGCACGCCCGCTTCCTCCCATGTCAGGTGTTCGGGTTTTAAAACGGCGTTTTCCGCAGGAACGATGACATAAGGTGAAAAGGTTCCGTCGCTCGGACCGCCTAAAATATCAGGGACGGCCGGTACGTCCCCAACAGTCTTCCAATTCAGCACCGGGTTGATAATGACTTCTGCATGCAGTAAATGAGACCGGACGCCGTGTCCTATTTCGGTTACGATTCCCGCGCCGTCTGAACCGAGAGTAAATTCATGGTTTCCGGTTTCGTGTTTTTTCATTAAAAACAAATCACGATGGTTTAATCCGGCTGTTTTCAGCTTTATTTTTACTTCGCCGTTTCCCGGCCTTTTGTCAGGTGTCTGCCTGAAATCAAAGCCATTTTCGTGTATGATAAGGGCATTCATCATTCTTCTCTCCTTTATGATTGATGAGAAAGATTTTACAGGCTGTATCAGCTGCAGTAAATAAATGAAAATTGATAGCCCGCTATCAATAAAATTCATAGCAAGAAGGTGCCCTTACATGGAAAGCGGAGACTTAAAGATTTTTCAGGCTGTCGCCCGCAAAGGAAGTATTTCAAAGGCGGCAGAAAGCCTGCATTATGTTCAATCAAATGTGACAAACAGGATTCAGCAGCTGGAACGGCAATTGCAAACACAGCTTTTTTACCGCACAAATCGGGGGATGACGCTGACGCCCGCGGGTGAAAACTTATTGAAAGACGCAGACAGAATCCTTCAATTGCTGCATGAGGCGCAAAAAACGGCGCAAGAGGCAGGCGATCCGAACGGCCCGCTTCGAATCGGTTCTCTTGAAACGGCGGCAGCCGTCCATCTCCCTCAATTTTTCACAGAGTATTGCAGCCGCTGCCCGAAAGTACAGCTGTCTCTGTCAACCGGTGATACACATACCTTAGTGCAGCACGTCTTACACTATGAGCTGGACGGCGCTTTTGTTTATGGTCCGGTCGAATACGAAGATCTTGAGCAAGTCGCTGTAATTCAAGAAGAATTGGTCTTGGTTTCAAATAAGCGGGAAGGCAGTTTGCAAGACTTGTTGCGAGATCCGATTCTTTATTTTGCCGCGGGCTGTTCGCACCGCCGCAAAATAAAGAACATACTGAAAGAAGAAGCAGTACCCGCACATAAAATCATTGAATTCGGTACGTTGGAAGCCATTATTGGGGCGGTGCAGGCGGGGATGGGGGTTTCCTTTCTGCCTGCATCAGCCGTCCGTTATTTTCAAAACAGGAAAAATCTTTTTCTTCATGAGCTCCCTGAACAATTTCGGGATATGAATATATCATTTATCTACCGGAGTGATTTATTTTTGACATCGGCGTTTGAAGAACTTCTGAATGGATTAAAAACTTTACCGAACGGAAGATGAGAAAACAGGACAGCTGTGTACGCCAATTTTTTTCGTTCTGGTTTTTCTCAAAAGAAAGCGGGTATCCGGGCTGAGCTTGATCAGCGCGATGAAAAACTCGGCTATAAAATCAGAGAAGCACAAATGAAAAAAATCCCGTATATTGCTGTTGTGGGAGATCGAGAGTGCCGCCATCAATCTGTACATGTAAGGCAATACGGGCGGGAAGACACATTTGAAGAGAATGTGAGTGATTTTATTTCCCGGATCATAAGAGAGGCAAAACAAAAAATAGAGATTTAACAAAAACAACATTGACATATCGCAAAATCACGATATAATAAAGCGTATGAAACCTATTGATGTTTTTAAAGCGTTGTCTAATGAGTCACGGCTTGAGATTTTGCAATGGCTGAAAGAGCCGGACCGTCACTTCGCCCCGCATGATGGCATTGATATGAATGAGATCGGAGTATGTGTCAGCCAGATCACCGATAAGCTTCAGATGACACAGTCAACGGCGTCTCAATATCTTTCCATCCTTCAGCGGGCGGGCCTTATCCAAACAAAACGGATTGGCAAATACACCTATTATAAAAGAGATGAAGACGCGATAAAGGCGATGGCCGATTATTTTCAGCGCGAAATGTAGGGCTGAATCCTTTAGAAGAGGGATTCAGTTTCTTTTTCCGACTACGCATCGACATATTGCGATTTGTTTCTGTTTGTTCAACTCTTTATATCGATATATCACAATATATCTTTATATAAATCATCAATGAAGGAGTGTGTCAGGTGCAAAATACCTGGAAGATTTACATTTTGGCAATTATCAGTTTTTTAGTGGGGACGTCTGAATATGTGATATCAGGGATGCTTGATAAAATTGCAGGTTCCTTGGGAGTTACTGTGGCAGCGGCAGGGCAGCTGATTACGATTTTTTCACTTGTTTATGCAATCGGAACGCCTGTCATGATGGCCCTTACAGCAAAACTGGACAGAAGGAAGCTCATGATCTATGCTCTGGGGCTGTTTGTTATCGGGAATATCATTTCTTTCCTTGTGCAGGGATTCGGCTTATTTGCGGGAGCGCGGGTGATCATGGCGCTTGGAGCAGGAACTGTGGTGGTCACCGCGCTTACGATCGCAGCAAAAATCGCTCCCCCGGGAAAACAGGCAAGTTCTCTCGCAACCGTCATTATGGGGTTTACGGCGGCGCTCATTATCGGTGTTCCGATCGGAAGAACCGTGTCTGAAGCTTTTGGCTGGAAGGTGGTTTTTGCCGGAATTGCGGCAATCGGAATCATTGCCATGCTTATTATACGTTTCGCGTTGCCTGAGATAAAAGGAGATAAACCGGTGCCGCTCATTCAGCAATTTTCTCTTTTGAAGAAACGAAAGGTGGCTGTCGGGCTGGCCATTACGTTTTTTTGGCTCGGAGGCTATTCGGTTGCGTATACGTACCTTTCTCCGTATTTACTGAACGTTACTCATATCGGAAGCGGAATACTGAGTACATTGCTGCTTATTTTCGGTGTTGCAAGTCTTGCCGGTTCTAAAGCAGGCGGTTTCAGCGCAGACAAATGGGGGGCGCGTATGACATTAACCGGCGGAATGGCGCTTCATGCTATCATGCTCATGTTATTGCCGTTTGTCACACATTCTGCTTTCGGAGCGGCGGCAGTGCTTATTTTTTGGTCCTTCGCCGCCTGGTCATCTGGGCCTGCTCAGCAGTATCATTTGGCAACGATGGAGCCTGAATCATCGGGTGTATTACTTGGCCTCAACCAGTCTGTCATGCAGCTGGCTATGGCAGCCGGAGCGGGCATCGGGGGCATTGTTGTCACCCATCTGTCTCTTGCGTCAGTGACATGGATCGGATCAGCGGGTGTTGTCATCGCGATGTGCGGCGTGCTTTCGCTTGCGTCATTAACGTCTGAAAAAACCTCATCTGAATACAGTGCAGAATAAACAAAAGCCTCATTTCTCAGCTTGAGAAACGAGGCTTTTTGTCTAGTTATTTTTTATATTGTTTCAAGTTTACGCCGATTGCGGCTCCGTTTCGGCTTGAGTCGGCAACTCCGGTGAAGGTGCCGTTTTCACGGTCAATCAGGATGCTTTGCACATTACCGATATCAACCGGGCTGCTGCCGAATTTATGCCCCATTTCGTTCAGTTTTGTGCGGGCTTCTTCCGGCACTCCTTTTTCATATCGATAGGATGTCATGCTGTTTGTGTAAATTCTCGGCTCTTCGACGGCCGCTTTCAGATCCATGCCGTACTCAACTTTGTTCAGGATCGTTTGCAGGACGGAAGAAATAATCGTTGCTCCGCCGGGGGAGCCGACAGTCAGGACAGGTTCGTTATTTTTGAATAAAATAGTCGGAGTCATGCTGCTGAGCGGACGTTTATTCGGCTGCACTTCATTTGCGCCGCCAGGCACCGCATCGAAGTCTGTTAACTCATTATTCAACACAACGCCGTATCCGGGAACCATAATGCCGGAACCGAACAGCTGTTCAATCGTTGTCGTATAAGATACGACATTGCCGAAGCGATCAGTTACCGTGAAGTGAGTCGTTTGGCCTTCTTGTTTGTCAGTCGGCTGCTCCACTTGTTTATAGTTTGCAGAACCTTCCTGATAGGCCCAAGGGTCGCCGGCTTTCGGTTTTTTATTGACTTTATCAATATCTATCAGCTGTCTGCGGGCATTGATATAATCTGGATTCAAGAGGCCTTTGAGAGGGACGTTGACGAATTCTGGATCCCCGGCAAATGCGGCGCGGTCAGCATAAGCCAAATGCATCGTTTCTGCGAGAAGCTGATATTTTTGCCAAGAACGGATATCATATTGAGAAAGCTTAAAATCATCCAGAAGGTTCAGCATTTGCAACAGGAAAACACCGCCCGAGCTTGGAGGAGGAGCAGTTGCGATATGATAGCCCTGGTAATCTCCCCAGATCGGTTCGTCAATCGTCACATTGAAGTTTTTAATATCTTTTTCTGTCATTGAGCCGCCGAATTCCTGCACTGTTTCCGCAAGCTTTTTGGAGAATGCTCCGTCATAGAATGCTTTTGTGCCTTTGTACTTAATAGCTGTAAATGTTTTGGCTAAGTCTTTTTGGATGAGTGTGTCTCCTTCTTTCAGAGGTTCTCCGTCCGGAAGAAACACGTCTTTTGCAGCAGTGTGTGATAATTTGTCTTTATAATCTGAGATGGCATCAGCTAAAACCGAATCGATCGGAAAGCCTTTTGAGGCAAGTTTAATGGAAGGGGTGATGAGTTGTTTCATGGAGCGTGTGCCCCATTTGTCGAGCACTTTTTCAAGTCCTTTTAATGTTCCCGGAACACCGACTGCAGTCCCTTTCGTAACGCGTTCGGAGAAAGGGATGGCTTTGCCGTTTTCGTCAAGGAACATATCCGGTGTTGCGCCTGCCGGTGCGCGTTCTCGGCTGTCGATAATGGTGGTGTCTTTCGTCTTCGCATCATAAACCATCATAAATCCGCCGCCGCCGATTCCTGACATCATAGGTTCAGTTACGTTTAATGCGAATTGAATGGCAACCGCGGCGTCAATTGCATTGCCGCCTTTTTTCAGCACGTCGGCACCGATTTGTGAAGCGAGAGGGTGGGCGGTGGCAACCATGCCGTCTTTGCCGACATCTACCTGTTTGTAGTCGTCATAGGAAAACGGGTGTTTCTTAGCCTGAGCGTGATAAGGGATGCTTCCGGCCGCGAGCAACGTACTGAGCAGAACGATAAAACAGAGATTCATAAACTTTTTCTTTTTCATAGTCTGCCTCCTTTGTTTTCCGCTTACAATTATAGAGTAAGTAAAATGTGCTGTTTTCACAAGTGACAAACGGAATAGTCCGGTGCGCAAAAAGCCGGAGTTTCTGTGTGAATGTAATCAGTCGCAAATAGGCTAAATGGGAAACCGGACTGAAAAAGCTGTGAAACAAGCATAAAGACAAAAAATAAGCTACAATGAACAAAACAGAATTCACTCACATGACATATGAAAGGAACGTGAGCCATGTATTTAACGATCAAAGAGACAGCGGAGTTTACCAGTCTTCCTGAAGAATATGTGCACAATCTTGTTTTGACGAATAAAATAAGGGCCGTCCATGACGGACAGCAATATTTAATCAACAAGGAACAATTTCAAACCCATCTCGAGCAGTTGGAAAAATACAAGGAAATGATTCAAGAGTTTTTAAATGAGCCGCTTCCTGAAGACATTGATGTAAAAGATGAAGACTAGGACACAATTTCAGATTGTGTCTTTTTTTTGCATTTTTTTCGGTTGCTCACAAAAAAACGGATGCTCAGATTTCATTTTAAGGCCGTTGTTTTCATTTTTTAATGCCTTGAGTCTCTATTTGTTTAAAAGCTTGTCACCGGGCTGAAAATGATGTTTTTGAGGAATTTGTTGAAACTGCGTATCTGATTCACCTTATGTAACACTATGTATATTATGTTACATAAGACCCTTTATCCTTTATCATTCAACGGGTTTCGGCTATAATAGTAACATAATACTCAATATGTTACTTTACCAATTATAAGGGGTTTTTTGATGCATATCGTACAGCCGATCCGAAGTTTGGAGAAGATCCAGGAAGTCAAAGAGTATTTAATGCAAAAAAGTGATCGTGATTATTTTTTATTTATTTTCGGCATGAACAGCGCACTGCGGATTTCAGATGTTCTGCCGCTTCGCGTGAGGGATGTCAGGGACAAAGACCATGTGTGGGCAACCGAAAGCAAAACGAGAAAGAAAAGAAAAATTCTGATACTGGAGTCTTTAAAGGCCGACATATACGCTTATACAAAAGACATGAAAGAGGATGACTATTTGTTTAAATCGAAACGGACGAATAAGCCTATATCCCGGATTCAGGCATACAGAATATTAAAGGAAGCGGCTGCCGCTTGCGGGTTGGAGGAAATCGGAACGCACACGCTTAGAAAGACGTTCGGGTACCATTTTTATCAGAGGACAAAAGACATTGCTGAACTGCAGAGGATTTTGAATCATTCTTCTCCGTCTATTACAATGCGTTATATCGGAATAGATGAAGATACGACGAGAGCCGCCTATAAAGTGTTCGGAGGGCTGTAGGCTTGAAAAAAACGGCCGCCAGCGTTACTATAATAGAAGCAGGCTCTAGTAGCACAGCGGATAGTGCAGCAGTTTCCTAAACTGCAGGTCGGGAGTTCGAATCTCTCCTAGAGCGTTTTTTGTATAAGATAGGCGCAGATTAATAATGTCGGTAAAACAAAAACCCCCTTGTTATACAAGGGGGTTTTGAGTTGGATATTTTGTGAAAACCTGATGGAAATGATGTGAAAAAAGCCCGCTGTAAGCAAGCGGGCTTTTTCTTATATGACAGCATCAAATTGATTGACTTTCCAAACGTTGTTTTCTTTTACGAATGTTACATCGCGTTTTGCTGACGGAGAACCGTCAAGAGTCGGTACAGTGAAGCGGTATGTTTGGACGCTTCCTTTTTTAGAAAGAAGGGTCATTTTTGCTTTTTTCCAATTCAGGAGGTTATCTCCGTCGCCGACCGGAACAGCCAATTTGCCGTCTTTTACAGTGAAGTGGTAATCTTTGAGCCCTTTGTCAATCGCTTGCTTTGTAAAAGCGGGTGTCAGATATTTTACGGCTTTCGCTTTTGTTCCGAGGTCTTTGCACATAAATACATATTGCAGATTTTGATATTCAAACGGTTCAGATGTGCAATTTGCGTTTGATGTAAGCGCACCGCCGCTCATTGTATTCCAGAAATGTTCTCTCGCTGACAGGGCCAGCTGAAGTGCTTGTTTTTGTGTAAGGTCATTAGGTGCATTTTTTGCGGTCGCAGCAGTGCCCAATGATAGAATCAATGTAATAGTAGTGAGGAATAATAGCCATTTTTTCATGATATAATCTCTCCTTCAATCAATCTCTTTCTCTTATGTTACAAATGTTACAATAATTACGGTAAGATTACAATACCTTTTCAGAAATATTTTCCGGACTTTTTATTTTTATGGTTTATTTCCATGTAAGACGTGAGAAAAAGATAAAGAGTTTCATTGAACAAAAGGTTTTTACAAGCTGTCTGCTGAATAATAAAATGGAAGAAAATCAAAAAAGGAGTCCTACATATGGAAGTACAAGATCATTTAGAAACAGCGGAAGGCCGCGGCCAGTCAGTCTGGCGATCGATGTCACTGTTTTTAGTGCCGCTGCTTTTAAGCAATGTATTGCAATCTGTCGGCCAATTGGTCGGAATGGTATTTGTCGGAAGGTGGCTCGGAGTCGATGCGCTTGCCGCTGTATCGTCTTTTTTTCCGCTGTTTTTTCTGCTGATCTCCTTTACGATCGGAATCGGTTCGGGAAGTTCCATTCTGATCGGGCAGGCTTACGGCGCGAAAAACGAAGAGAGGATGAAGGCGATTGTCGGCACTACACTGACTTTTACCTTTATGCTCGGTGTTGTCCTGGCAGTTGTCGGCAGTGTGTTTACGCTTGATATTCTGCGGCTGATGGGAACGCCGGAAAACGTAATAGATGTCAGTGTCCGATATGCGCGCATTTTGTTTTGCGCAATGCCGCTGATGTTTTTATATTTTGCGTATACGACATTTTTACGCGGAACGGGAGATTCAAAGACTCCGTTTTATACGTTAATCGTCAGTACAGTCATAAACATCGGGCTCTTGCCCTTATTGATTCTCGGGCTTTTCGGACTTCCGAAGTTCGGCATTTACGGTTCGGCGTATGCAACCGTGATTTCAAACATCGTGACATTTATCGTACTCATGGTTTATTTGCGGAAAAGGAAACATCCATTGGCATTTGACCGGACTGCGCTCCGTTCTCTTAAAATGGACAAAAAGCTGCTCGCGCTTTTACTCCGTCTCGGTATTCCGTCGAGCATCAATATGATTCTCGTGTCACTTTCTGAAATTGCGGTCATTTCATTTGTCAATCATTACGGATCAAACGCGACGGCTGCTTACGGGGTCGTCAACCAAGTGGCGAGTTATGTGCAGATGCCGGCGGTAAGCCTCGGTATCGCCGTTTCCATTTTTGCCGCCCAATCCATTGGCGCCAATCAATTCGGCCGGCTGAAACAGGTCATCAAAGTCGGCATCGGCCTGAATTATTTGATCGGCGGGGTTTTGATTGTGCTGATTTACACCTTCTCCCGGCAGATACTTGCTTTGTTTTTAACAGATCAGGATACACTCCACATTGCCCGCAATCTGATTATGATTACCCTTTGGAGCTATTTGATTTTCGGTCACGCTCAGATCGTTTCAGCGACAATGCGGGCGAGCGGTACGGTGTTATGGCCGACGATTATCAGTATTTTTGCGATTTGGGGAATTGAAGTGCCTGTGGCCTTTATTCTTTCTCATTATACGAATCTCGGCATTCTCGGCATTTGGGTCGGTTATCCGGCGGCTTTTGTCGTCAGCCTGCTGCTGCAATACGGATATTACCGGTTTGTATGGAAGAAAAAACAGATTACCCGGCTGATTCAATAAGGTTTTACCGCACATCGCTCAGTTCATACGGGCGATGTTTTTTTTAGAGAAGGAAAATGAGTTTAGAAAATGGAATTCCTATACATGCTAGAAAACAAGGAAAGGGCAGGTGCTTATGACGATTGAACATACGACTTATTTAGGGGCTTCAGCCATAAAAGCGGAGACTGATCAGGCTGAATGCATCATTGTGCCGGAGTGGGGATCAAATGTCATATCGCTTCGGGATAAAAGAACCGGTATGCGGCTTCTGAGAGAACCGGAAACTGCGGAGCAATTCCGCAAAAAACCGATGCTGTACGGCATTCCCGTTTTATTCCCGCCGAACCGGATTACGGATGGGACGTTTCGTTTTGACGGCCGCGCGTATCAATTTGAGATAAACGAAGAGGATAAACATAATCATATTCACGGCTTTCTTCACAATCAGCATTGGAAAGCGACGGCAGCGAAAGAAGAGGGGGATGGAATGAAAGTCGAAACAGAAATTGATCTTTCAAAGATTCCCCGTGTTCATAAACAATTTCCGCACGATGTCATTGTCCGGATGACCTATACATTAAAAGACAATGTGTTTACGCAGCGGGCGCTGATTATGAATAAGGGAACGGAGGCTTTTCCTTGGGGGCTCGGCTATCATTCAACTTTTGTTTTCAATGAAGAGCGATCCCGTCTATTTTTGACGGCTGACCGCATGTGGGAATTAAATGAACGTTTCGTGCCGACGGGCCGTTTATTGGATGTTCCTGATAAAGAAGCGTTCCGTCATGGGATGTCTTTGAAAAATAAACAGTTTGACGATGTTTTTCTTTCTTCCGGACGGAATGGCGGCAATAATGAAGCTGTTATTTATCATCCGGATGAGCAATTATCCGTTTTGTATCAAGCAGACACGTCTTTCAAGCATTGGGTGGTATATAACGGTGACGGAAAGCAGGGGTTTGTCAGTCTTGAGCCTTATACTTCCGTTACAGATGCATTTAATCTGAATCAGCCTGCATCACTGACAGGGCTTCAGATTCTGAAACCGGGCGAAGAAGCGGCTGCGTCATCCAGGATCACCATTTTGCATGACGAAGAATAGGAAAGAGGCGGGATAACATTGAAAACATATGTGAAACGCTTGTGCGCGGTGATTCTGCTTTTGGTCATTGCCGCAGTTCCTTATATTGATGAGGCGGCTAAGGCGGCTGAACAAAAAAATACTTTGCAAAAAGAGCTGGAACACATTCTGGATGAAGAACCTGCTTTAAAGGGAGTTTCAGCGGGCGTCAGTGTCCGGTCAGCAAAAACAGGGGAGGTGCTGTTCGGCAGCCGGGAAGATATGCGGCTGAGGCCTGCATCACTGATGAAGCTGCTGACGGCATCTGCGGCGCTTTCCGTTCTCGGAGAAGATTACACCTTTAAGACAGAAGTACGGGCAGACGGCGCCGTGAAAGGAAAACAGCTGCGCGGAAACCTTTATCTCAGGGGAAAAGGCGATCCGACCCTATTGGCTTCTGATTTTGAGAAGATGGCTAAACAGGTCAAAGCCAGAGGCATCCATGTCATTAAAGGAGATCTGATCGGGGATGATTCGTGGTATGACGATACCAGGTATTCAGTTGATCTTCCGTGGAGTGATGAAGGCCAATATTATGGCGCGCAAGTATCAGCTCTTACCGCTTCCCCAAATGAGGATTATGATACCGGAACGGTGATTGCGGAAATCAGCCCGGCAAAACAGCCCGGTAAAAAGCCGCGCATTTCGATTTCCCCCCATACGGACGTCGTTCGTGTGAAAAATGAAGTGAAAACCGTCGCTTCTGATGAAGCGAAAGAATTGACGGTTGAACGGGAGCACGGCGGCAATGTGATTACGATAAAGGGAACCATACCTGCCGGCTCGGCAAAGGCAAGAGAATGGGCGGCAGTGTGGGATCCGTCGTCCTATGCTTTAGATTTATGGAAACAAGCGCTTACTAAACAGGGTATAACTGTAAAAGGGAAAATCAGAACAGGGCGAATGCCGCACCGCACCCAGCTCGTCACATCACGGACATCCATGCCTCTTTCAGAATTATTGATCCCGTTTATGAAACTGAGCAACAACGGGCACGCCGAAATTCTGATCAAGGAAATGGGAAAAGTGAAAAAAGGGGAGGGCAGCTGGGAAAAGGGCTTGGACGTGATGAAATCGGAGCTCAAATCGTTCGGGCTCAATCCGGATAAATTGATTGCAAGAGACGGATCCGGCGTTTCTCATATTAACGGCGTATCCGCCGGCCAAATCGGAGAGCTTTTGTATGCGGTTCAGAAAGAAAAGTGGTACCCGGCTTTCCTTCGTTCGCTCCCTGTCGCCGGTGCAAGCGACAGAATGACGGGAGGAACCCTTCGGAACCGGCTGAAGAATACTCCGGCAGAAGGCAAAATTAAAGCGAAAACCGGGTCACTAACATCAGTCAGTTCGATTGCCGGCTATGCAGACACAAAAACAGGAGATACGCTTATTTTTTCCGTGCTTCAAAACGGGCTGCTTGACGAAGATGACGGAAAAGACATTGAAGACAAAATTGCAGTCGTGCTGGCAAATCAATAAGAAGGGCCGAATCCTTAGAGGATTCGGCTTTTTTTGATGTCTGTAAAACATTATATTGCGATTATGAATCAATCTTTTCAAAAAGTAATATCGGCAATACCCTTCCTTTTTTTTACATGCCGCTTTCTTACATGTTCACCGATTATTCATTTTTTAACATAAAACTTCTTTTCGGGAGGAAAACCTTTTTAAAAGCGCAATTAATTATACATTTTATTCCTTATTATAGTGTTTAAGAACCAGTTTATAGTATGCATACATACCGTTTTACATGGTATAAAGATTATAGAAATGAAGAAGTGAAGTGAGGAATATATACTATATTCTAAAAAATGTTAGAGAAAATTTAATTTTTTATTGTGATTTCTAAAATATGTTTTAAAATAATGCTTATATGGATGATTAAGTCATATGCTGTCGAAATTTAATTGTAATTATTTCACTTTCTTATCCTCTTAAATTGAAGCGGAGGGATTCCATTGGAGAACACTGTTTATTCTTTAACTCACGCCCAAAGAAGAGTGTGGTTTACGGAGCTGCTCGAACCGGGCACAAGTATCTGCAATCTCGCGGCATGCGTCAAATTCAGGGGGGACATCGATTTTGACGTACTGCGTCAGGCTTTAGATTTTTCTATCTCGCAAAATGATTCGCTCAGGTTTCAACTGACAGAAGGGGACGGATCAGAACCCCAGCTGTATCTGGCGGGGCATCGGCCGATTTCTCTAGAGACTGTTGATTTTACTCATACTGATCAGGCAGAGCGGGACGCATGGATTGACACGCAGACTCGTGTTCCGTTCAAGCTGTTTCATTCACCTCTGTATCACTTTACTCTGCTTGTCATGTCAGACGAAGAAGTTTGGCTTTATTCAAAATTTCACCATATTATCATGGACGGCATCTCGCTCAACCTGCTCGGCAACCAGCTCATTGATATCTACCAAAAGATCATGCGGAGCGAGGATTTAGCTGAACATCACAGGCCTTCCTATCTCAGCTACATGGAAAAAGAACAGCAATACTTACAGTCTTCCCGTTTTCAAAAAGACCGTTCATTTTGGACTGAAACATACCGAACCGTTCCGGAACACCTTTCACTGGCGGAACGAACCTCTCATCTTAGACAAAGCACTGCAGCTTCCAGAGATACTATCACTCTTTCTCACTCCTTAGAACAATCTATCCGGCGTTTTTGCAAAGAAAATAATATCAGCATCATCTCTCTGTTTATGGCTTCGTTATACATATGCATCAGCCGTCTGACGGCTAAAAAGGATATTGCCATCGGCACTTATTACGGAAACCGGGGCTCCAGGCTCGAAAAGGATATGCTCGGCATGTTCGTCAGCACACTGCCGATCAGAATGACGGCAGATCCTGATGCGGAGTTCCTGTCCTTTGTCCGCAGCGTAGGAAAAGAGCAGCTGTCTGTTATGCGGCACCAGAAATATCCTTACAATCTTTTTGTGAATGAATTAAGGCAGATTCATCATGACCTGCAAAATATCATCGGTATTTCGATGCAGTATCAGCCGCTTGAGTGGCGTAAGGCAGACGGTTTCGATTATGAAACGGCCATGTTTTTCAGCGGGCATACGGCAAATGAGCTGTCCATTTTAATTAAGGAGCGGACAGATACGGGATTGATTGAGCTGAATTTTGATTACCAATCCGCTTTATTTACTGAAAAATCAATCAAACGCATTCAAACTCATTTGCTGACGATCGTTGAAAATGCCGTTAGAAATCCAGACCGGCTGATTCGGCATATTGATATGGCGGATGAAAATGAAAAGAAACGGGTGTTAACTGCGTTTAACCGTACAGAAACGGCTGAACCGCCGGCCCCGACGCTTCACGGGCTGTTTACCCGCCGTGCCGCGCTTTCGCCGCATCGTCCGGCGCTTCGTTTTCCGGGCGGTATGCTGACGTACGCCGAGCTTGACCAGTACACAGACAGGCTCGCCGCTCGGCTCCGACAAAAAGGCGTCCGCAAAGAAAGCATGGTCGGCGTACTCGCTGAACGCTCGCCAGAGATGGTGGTTTCAGTGCTTGCTGTGTTAAAAGCGGGCGGCGCCTACGTGCCGCTTGACCCGGAGTATCCTGAGGACAGGCTGCGCTATATGCTCGATGACAGCGGCGCTTGTCTCCTGCTTGCACAGCCGGGATTATCCGTTTCCGGTTTTTCCGGAGAAACGCTTGAAGTGTCTCTTTCCGCTCTGACAAGTGAGGCGGAGACAGGGGCTGTCTCTGACGAAGCGGATGCTGATTCGCTCGCTTATATCATTTATACGTCCGGTTCGACGGGAACACCGAAGGGAGTGGCTGTTGAACACCGTCAGGCCGCCGCCTTTTTATCAGGGATGCAAGGGCAGTTCCCGCTAACGGAAGAGGATATTATCGTGTTGAAATCATCCTTTTCTTTCGATGCCTCCATCTGGCAATTGTTTTGGTGGACGATGTCCGGCGCCTCCGTGTATCTGCTTCCGGCCGGCTGGGAGAAAGATCCTGTGCGGATGATTGAAGCGTTTGCCTCAGAAAAGGTGACGACCGCGCATTTTATTCCGGCGATGGTCAACAGCTTTTTAGACGCGCTGGAAACAGAGCCTGCGGAAACAAGAACACACCTCGGCAGAACACTGACACGCGTGTTTGCCGGAGGGGAAGCTCTTTCACCGCTTACGGCTGCCCGGTTTGCCGATCTTCTGCCGGAGACCGTGCTTATTCACGGCTACGGGCCGACGGAAGCGACGGTTGATGCGGCGTTTTACGTCTGTGACCGAAAACGGGACAGCGGACGGACGCGGCTTCCGATTGGTAAACCCGTTCCGGGTGCCCGTCTGTATGTATTAGATAGCGGAGGAACCATCCAGCCTGCGGGCGTGGCAGGAGAGCTGTACATCGCTGGGACAGGGGTGGCACGCGGCTATCTGAACCGGCCCGAGCTGACGGAGGAGCGTTTTCTCGATGATCCGTTTTATCCGGGAGAGCGCATGTATCAGACGGGCGATATCGCACGCTGGACAGAAGACGGCCTAGTCGAATGGCTCGGACGTTCAGACGGACAGGTGAAAGTCCGCGGCTACCGGATTGAACCGGGAGAGATCGAAGCGGCGATCCGGCGCATCGACGGCATTCGTGAGGCGGCGGTCACCGCCCGGAACGAACACGGCGAAACCGCGCTTTACGCCTATATTGAAGGACGGGAAAGCGATGACGTGCGGGCGGAGCTTGCGACACGCCTTCCGGCTTACATGATGCCAGCTCAGTTCATAAAGATGAGCGAATGGCCGGTCACACCGAGCGGAAAGCTTGACCGCCGCGCACTGCCGGCTCCCGGCGGAGCGGCAGACAGACGGGCGTACACCGCCCCGCGGAACGTCACGGAAATGAAGCTTTGCGCCCTTTGGGAAGAGGTGCTGAAAAACGGCCCCGTCGGCATCCGGGATCACTTTTTTGAGCGGGGCGGCCATTCGTTAAAAGCGACGGCTCTCGTCTCCCGCATCGCCAAAGAGTTCGGTGTTCAGGTGCCGTTACAAGACATCTTCGCCCGGCCGACGGTGGAAGAGCTCGCTTCGGTCATTCAGGACTTGGAAGAGAGCCCGTATGAAGCGATTCAGCCTGCGCAAACACAGGACACCTACCCGGTGTCTTCGGCGCAGAAACGGATGTATGTGCTCCAACAGCTTGAAGACGGCGGTGTCGGCTACAATATGCCGGCTGTGCTGGAACTGACGGGCCCGCTTGACCGCGGCCGGCTGGAGGAGACGTTCCGGGAGCTTGTGGAGCGGCATGAGTCGCTCAGAACGTCCTTTGAAACGGGGCCTGACGGCGAACCGGTGCAGCGCATCCATGACAGCGTACCGTTTCAGCTGGATGAGGCCGAGTCAGCTGACGCATTCGTCCGGCCGTTTTGTCTGGAGGAAGCGCCGCTCTTCCGTGCGGCTCTCGTGAAAGAATCAGACGAACGCCATCTATTATTAACGGATATGCATCATATTATTTCTGACGGTGTGTCCGTCAACACCTTGATAAAAGAATTCGGCGAGCTGTACGCAGGCCGTTCGCTTGCGCCGATGCGCCTTCAATATAAAGACTATGCCGTCTGGCAGCGGTCGTTTCAGGAGAAAGAAGGGTACCAGAAGCAGGAAGCCTATTGGCTGAAGCGGCTTGAAGGAGAGCTTCCGGTGCTTGAGCTTCCGGCTGACAAGGCCCGTCCGGCTGTCAGAAGCTTTGCGGGCGGCAGCGTATCGTGCACGCTTGACGCTGAAACGGCATCCGGCCTTCACCGCATCGCCCGGGATCACGGCTCCACTTTGTATATGGTGCTTCTCGCCGCGTACAATACGTTACTCGCGAGATTGAGCGGGCAGGAAGACATCATCGTCGGCTCGCCGATTGCCGGGCGTCCGCACAAAGACCTTGAACCGATTCTCGGCATGTTCGTCAACACGCTGGCCATCAGAACGGAGCCGAAAGGAGACAAACGGTTTACCGATTACTTGGCGGAAGTCCGCCAGGCCGCGCTTGAGGCGTATGAGCATCAGGACTATCCGTTTGAAGAGCTTGTGGAACGGCTCGGTGTGCAGCGGGACATGAGCCGCAATCCGCTGTTTGATGCGATGTTTATTCTTCAGAATATGGAGCGAGAGGAGATAAATCTGGCCGGTCTGAAAGCGTCGCGATCAGAGCATACCGAACATGATGTATCAAGTTTTGACCTGACCTTATCAGCGGCTGAATCCGATGGAAACATCCGCTTTGAAATGGAATTCAGCACCGAGCTTTTTATGAAAGAAACGATTGAACGCTGGATGGGCCACTTACTGAATCTCTTGCGCCATGTTGCCGCCGAACCGGAAGTCACACTATCGAAAGCTGACATTTTGGATGAAGAAGAAAAACAAAAGTTACTGATTGAGTTTAATAACACACAAACCGAATTCATGGAAAAACACAAACTGTTTCACCAGTTGTTTGAAGAGAAAGCAGAAGAAACGCCTCATCAGACCGCTGTTATTGAAGGAGCACAACAGATCAGCTATTTGCAGCTTAATGAGCGGGCAAATCGGCTTGCGCGAACATTACACAAAAATGGATTCGGTCCGGAAAAAAGAGCAGCTATATTGGCAAACCGTTCGATTGAAGCGATCGTCAGTGTTCTTGCCGTCATGAAATCGGGAGGGGCGTATATACCGGTTGACTCCCATTATCCCGAGGAACGGATTCGCTATTTATTAAAAGACAGCGCGGCATCCGTCTTGATGGTGCAGTCAGAATACAAAGAACTTGCTTCACAGCTGACGGATAACAATTTATTTCTCATTCAGCTTGATCATGAAGATCAATACGATATTTGTGCAAAGAATATTCAGCCGGCAGCGTCACCGGATGATACTGCATATATCATATATACTTCGGGAACAACGGGAACGCCGAAGGGAGTCGAAGTCAGAAATCGCAGCTTTACGCATGCAGCACTTGCATGGCGCAGGATTTATGAGCTTGATCTTATACCGGTCAGAGTGCTGCAGATGGCGAGTTTCTCATTTGATGTATTTTCAGGGGATCTTGCACGCGCCCTGCTAAACGGGGGAACGCTTGTCATTTGTCCGGATGACGTCCGGCTTGAGCCACAACAGCTTTATCGGCTCATTGATCAGCACCGTATCACGTTTATGGAGTCGACACCCGCGCTGGTAGTTCCGTTTATGGAATATATATATCGCCGGAACCTCGCGCTGCAAAGTGTAAAAATACTTGTACTGGGTTCAGATATGATCAAGTCGCAGGATTTTTATACGCTTCATGAACGCTTCGGAAAAGAAATGCGGATCATTAACAGCTACGGTGTAACAGAAGCGACAATTGATTCTTCGTATTATGAAGCCGAAATGAGCGAAGAGCCGCGGGAAGATGATGTGCCGATCGGTGTTCCGCTTCCGAATGTGCAAATGTACGTCTTAAACAAAGACAAACAGGTCCAGCCGATCGGCGTTTTCGGAGAGCTGTATATCGGGGGCGCCGGCGTCGCAAAAGGATATTGGGGACAGCCTGAGCTGACAGAGGACGCATTCAGTGACCCGTTACAAACGGGAGAAACGCTTTACAGAACCGGAGATCAGGCTTGCTGGCTGCCGGATGGTACTCTTCGTTTTCAAGGGCGGATTGATAAGCAGGTAAAAATCAGAGGCTACAGAATTGAGACGGGAGAAATTGAAAGTGTGCTTTTGAAACACGATCAAGTCAAAGAAGCGGCTGTTACCGTGATGAAAGATGCTGAAGGACAAGCCCGATTAGCGGCATACATCGTTCCTAAAGAGGCCGATATCTCATCACTTCGCCAGTCTCTTATGCAGGAGCTCCCGGCTTATATGATGCCGTCTCATATTATCGGTTTAGACAGCATGCCCCTGACACTGAACGGCAAACTTGATAAATCGGCACTGCCGGCAGAAGAGATACATTCAACACAGGCATTTGTCGCGCCCGGCGATGAAAAACAGGAGATGTTATGCCGGATTTGGGAAGATGTGCTTCATGTTCAGAAAGCGGGAATTCATCACTCTTTCTTTGAGCTTGGGGGAGATTCCATTAAGGCGCTTCAAGTGTCAGCCCGACTCGCGGGAGAAGGCTGGAACATGTCGATCCGCGATTTGTTTCAGTTCCCGACGATTGCAGAACTCGCGAAGCACCTCATGCCGGCTGTTGCAATGGCTGATCAGGGGCCGATAGAAGGAAGCGCTCCGCTGACACCGATCCAGCAGAGATTTTTTGAGGAGCCGGGTGCGTTTGAGCTTCATTATAACCAAGCGGTCATGCTGTGCAGTGAAGACAGCCTCGAAATAGATGCGCTGTATCAGGCGGTTTGCGCGCTGACAGAACATCATGATGCGCTGCGAATGACTTTCACTGAAAATGAGCATGGGGAAACGGTTCAATATAATCGCGGAATCACAAAGCAGTATGAAGAAATCTTTACGCTTAACGTCATAGATATTTCAGAAGAAACGCAGCCCGAAAAACGGATAGCCGCTGAGGAAAAAGAAATACAGCAGGCTATGCGTCTTGATCAAGGGCCTCTGCTTCATCTCGGAGTGTTCCGGCAGAAGGAAGCCGACCATCTTCTTATAACAATTCATCATCTTATCGTGGACGGCGTGTCATGGAGGATATTGCTTGAAGATCTGCAGACAGCTTATCAGCAGGCATTGGACGGCAAACAAATCAAACTGCCGCCGAAAAGCGATTCTTATATAAAGTATGCCGAAGAGCTTTTTGACATTTCCAAAAGCAAAGCATTGCTGGAGGAAGCCGCATACTGGGACAGCGTGATGTCTAGTGAAACAGCGCCGCTGCCGAAAATAACTGATGAAAACGCCGGACGATTGCAGGAAAACGCGCGCACGGCATCGTGGATATTAAGCAGCGAAGTCACGAAACAGCTGCTGTTGGAAACACAGCAGGCATACGGAACGGATGTTCATGAATTGCTTTTAACGGCGCTTGGAATGGCGCTTCATGAGTGGACGGGTTCTGAACAGATCCTTATCAGCACTGAAGGGCACGGGCGCCAAGGGCATATGCCTGACATTGATATGTCAAGAACAGCAGGATGGTTTACATCTGTTTACCCGGTGCTTTTGGATATGAGAGTGCCGGGCGGCTCAGGCGAAAAAACCGCTCACCGCATAAAGACGGTAAAAGACATGATGAGACGGGTTCCTTATCACGGAACCGGCTACGGGCTGTTGAGATATTCGCGAAACATTCTTTATAAAGACCCAGAAATAAGCTTTAACTATCTCGGTGCGTTTGACGGTCTTGAGGGAACGCTGAAGATGTCACCGTTCAAGCCGCAGCATGATATAGCGGCCGGGCGCATCCGCGAGTTTGATCTGGATATTAACGCGATGGTGGCGGCCGGGCAACTGGAGGTAAAAGCCGTTTATACCGATGTATTTGCACCGGGGGCAATCGAGGTCTTCATGAATCGTTTCCATACTCACATCGAGGACATCATCGCCCACTGTTCCGGCAAGAAAGAGCGGGAAAAAACATTAACGGATTACAGCCATACAGAATTGACCGTTCAAGCACTATCAAGCATTGAAGATCTCGTAAAAGGACTTTAATTTCATAAAAAGGTGTGTGGCATTCGTGACACAAGCGACAGAAATTCAAGATATTTACCCTTTATCATATATGCAGGAAGGCATGCTGTTTCATTCGCTTCTGGATTCCGGATCAAACGCATATGTCGAGCAGATTTCGTTTACAGTCAGCGGGGATTTATGCATTGATACATTCCAAAAAAGTCTGGATATGCTTGTCAGCCGTTATGATATTTTCAGAACGATTTTCATAAAAGAAGTGCCTGACCTTGAAGGGCCGCAGCAGGTTGTCCTTTCACGCCGTGACACAGCCGTACAGACTGAGAACATTTCAGATTATTCGGAAGAACAGCAGCAAAACATCATTAAGGAATTCAAGGAAACCGACCGGAATAAGGGCTTTGATCTGCAAAAAGGCCCCTTAATGCGCCTGACTCTTTTTCAAACGGGAGAAAACCGCCATACATGCGTTTGGACTCACCATCACATTATGATGGACGGCTGGAGCTTGGGCATTGTGCTGAAAGATTTCTTCAGCATGTATTATGCGATCCGAAACGGGCGGCCTGTAAACCTCGGCAGTCCGGCTCCTTACAGTTCTTATATCAAATGGCTCCGAAGCCGGAATAAAGAAGAAACGTCAGCGTTCTGGTCGCGCTGCTTGGAAGATTACGGAGAAGTCGTTTCCGTTCCGCAAACGAAGAATAAGCCGGCGCAAAACGGTTATGCATCTGAGCATTTTCAATTTTCCCTTGAGTCTGAAACCGTGCAAAAACTGACAGACATTGCCCGAAGCACCGGGGTCACGCTGAATACTTTATTTACGAGCATTTGGGGACTGCTTCTCCACCGTTACAACGGCACTGAAGATGCGGTATTCGGTTCAGTTGTTTCCGGCAGGCCGTCAGCTATCGCCGGCATTGAATCCATGGCCGGACTGTTTATCAATACCGTGCCGGTAAGGGTGCGCGCGGCTGGGGATATGACTTTTTCTTCTCTCCTCAAAAAGGTGCAAAAAGAGTCACTCGCTGCGGAAGAGCACAGCTATTATCCGCTTTATGACATCCAAAACGAGAGCGGTCTGCAAAAAGATCTCTTGAACCACATCCTGGTTTTTGAGAATTATCCGGTTCAGATGCAGACTGCGGTAAACGGCTGGCAGCAAACGGAAAGCAGTGCGCTCTCACTTGAAAACTTTTCGATGGCGGAAGAAACCAATTACGATCTTAACGTCGTCATCGTTCCGGGAGAAGAGTTTTATGTGAAATTCAGCTACAATGCGGGCATCTACGATCGGGAAGACATGAAACGGATCAAAGGGCATATTCTGGAGGTCATCTCCTGTGTAACGGAAGATCCGGACAGGCTTTTATCAAGCATCAGTCTCGTGCCTCCGGAGGAAGAAGCCTTGATTCATTCGTTTAACGAAACGAACCGTCCATACCCTGAGACAACCGTTCATGGGCTGTTTGAAGAACAGGCGGCAAAAACGCCTGACCAAGAGGCGTTGAGATATAACGGGGTAAGCTGGAGCTACAAGAAATTAAATCAGCGGGCGAATCAGATTGCGCATGCGTTAAGGGAAAAAGGCGCACGCCCCGACCAGATCACCGCTGTTATGCTGCGCCGATCAATGAGTACGGTTGCCGCTCTGCTCGGAATTTGGAAGTCGGGCAGCGCCTATATGCCGATTGATGCGGAATTCCCGCCTGAACGGATTTCATTTTTACTGAGAGACAGTGAAGCCTCACTGCTCGTGACCGAAAAGGACCTGCTCCCCCTCATTCCGCCGCATTTCAAGGGCAGCGTCGTCATCATGGAGGAAACGGTTTCCCAGCAGACCGCACCGCTTCCGCCGGTATCTGACAGCGGAAATTGGGCGTATGTCATTTACACCTCCGGAACGACAGGCCGGCCGAAAGGGGTGCTTGTACAACACAAAGCGATCAGCAATACATTGCAATGGCGGCGTGAAGAATACGGGATGACAGAAAGGGACATAGCGCTTCATCTTTTTTCATACGTATTTGACGGGTCATTAACGAGTCTTTTCACTCCGCTTCTGTCGGGCGCCTGTGTATTGTTAACTGATGAAGATGATGCGAAAGACGTCCTTTCAATAAAACAGAAAATCACCCGCCACGGAGTGAGCCATCTTCTGATCGTTCCGTCTCTGTATCGCGTTCTGCTTGATTCGCTGACGAAAAAGGATGCGCAGACACTTCGGGCGGTGACATTTGCCGGGGAAGCGGCCACTCCTGATATCGTGGAAGCGAGCCGCAACATATGCCCGAATGCCGAGCTGCTGAATGAATACGGCCCGACGGAAAACAGTGTGGCAACGACGATTCTGCGCAACCTGCAAAAAAGCAGCCGGATTACGATCGGGCGCCCGATTGCCAACACTTCTGTCTATATGATGCACGGAGATCGGCTGCAGCCGGTCGGAGCCGTCGGTGAACTGTGTATTTCCGGAAAAGGTCTGGCGGACGGATATTTTCAGCAAAAAGAGCTGACGGACAAAGTCTTTGCCCCTCATCCGTTTCGTGAAGGTGAACGGCTGTACAGAACGGGAGATGCAGCCCGATTTTTACCGGATGGAACGATTGAATATATGGGACGCTTTGACGATCAGGTGAAGGTAAGAGGTTACAGAATTGAATTAGGAGAAATCGAAACGGCACTCAGAAGTCTGTCCGGGGTAAAAGAGGCGGCAGTCACCGTGCGCAAAACGGCGGACGGGGAACAGGAGCTTGCAGCTTATGTCGTACTGGAAAACGCGGGTGTGACATTTGACCCTCATGCCGAATTGGCCGGGAGATTACCTGCTTATATGATACCGGGAAGCTTTACCAAATTAACGGAAATGCCGCTGTCTGTGAGCGGAAAACTTGATCGGGCCGCACTTCCTGAGCCGAAAGAAGCCGGGAGAACCGGTGATTATCAAGCTCCGCGCACAATGCTTGAGACTGAGCTGCTGTCTATTTGGCAAGAAGTGCTGAAACGGGAACACATCAGTATGAGAGATGATTTCTTCCAAATCGGCGGACAGTCGCTGAAAGCCGCGTCGCTTGTTTCAAACATACATAAACGGCTGCAAATTGAACTTGCCGTCCGCCATGTTTTTGAACATCCGACCATCGAGAGCATGGCCCGCTTCCTTGAACAGAGGAAAAGAGGAGAATATGCAGAAATCACGCCTGCTGTGGCAAAGGACTTGTACCCGCTATCTTTTGCGCAAAAAAGGCTCTATGCCCTTCATCAGCTTGCAGCGGACAGTACGGGCTATCATATGCCCGCTTGTCTGGAACTGAGCGGCAGACTCAACCGGGATCGCCTGCACGAAGCCTTTTCAGCGCTGTTACAAAGGCATGAAGCGTTACGCACTTCATTTGTTTTACGAAACGGGGAGCCGATGCAGCAAATACATGCACATGTCGATCTTGACCTCACAGAGATTCACATGCCATCCGGGAACCTTCTTCAAGAGGTGATGGAAACTTTCGTCAAACCGTTTGACGTGGAAAAAGCGCCGCTTTTGAGAGTGACTTTAGCCAAAGTTACTGAAGAACGTCATTTTCTGCTGCTTGATATGCATCATCTTATCGCAGACGGTGTGTCAATGAGCGTTCTGATTCAAGAATTGACGGATTTGTACAGAGGAAAAGAGCTGCGGCCGTTAAAACTCCAGTACAAAGATTTTTCCGTCTGGCAGCATGAGCGGTTTGCCGCTGAAGAATTCAAAAGACATGAGCGTTATTGGCTGGAGACGATCGGGGAAAACATTCCCGTACTTGATCTGCCGCTCGATAAAAAGCGCCCGCAGCTTCCTGATTTCAGCGGGTCCGCGGTTCGAACGCGCCTTCAAAAGGAAACGGCGGAGAATTTGCGCCAGCTCATGGATGAGACGGGTTCGACACTGTATATGATTCTTTTGGCAAGCTACTCCTTGTTCCTTTCTAAATTGAGCGGACAGGAAGACATTGTCGTCGGTTCACCTGCGGCCGGCAGAAGCCGCGCTGAGCTTGACGGGGTCATCGGCATGTTTGTAAATACCGTGGCAATGAGAAGCAGGCCGAAAGGGGATAAGACATTCCGCGCTTATTTAGAAGAGGTGAAAATGCTCGCCCTCGGCGCGGCTGAACATCAGGACTTCCCGTTTGAAGAACTTGCCCAAAAGCTTGATACACACCGGGAAGTCAATCGCAATCCGCTGTTTGATGCCATGCTCGTTTTGCAAAACAGTGATGATTTCGAAGTGAACCTTCCGGGCTTATCCGTTTCTTCACATGCAGTGAAGCATGACATTTCAAAATTCGACTTGACGCTTCATGCCGAGGAACGGCCAGATGGCTCACTGGATTTTCATTTTGAATACAGTACCGCGTTGTTTGAAAAAGATACGATCGAACGGTGGGCCGGTCATTTTAAAGAGCTTTTAGGACAAATTGCAGCGGATTACGAACGGAAGCTGTCTGACATTCATTTGCTGGGCATAAACGAGCGGCAGATGCTTCTTCAAGCGGAAAATCAAACGGCGGAGTATCCGAGGCATGAAACGATTGTCAGTTTATTCGAAGCACAGGCGGAAAAAATGCCGGATCAAATTGCAGCCGTCATGTCTCATGAGCGTCTCACCTACCGCGAGCTCAATGAAAAGGCGGATCGAATCGCCGATATGCTGTCGGAAAACGGCATCCGCTCCGGACAGATTGTCGGAATTATGACCGAACGATCTCCGGATATGCTGATTGGGATTCTCGGTATTTTAAAAGCGGGAGGAGCTTATCTGCCGATTGATCCTGACTATCCGGACGAGCGGATTTCATTTATGCTGACTGACAGCGGCGCGCGTGCTCTGTTGACGCAATCGGGTCTTGGGATATCCGGAATGGACGGGCTGCCGGTTTTATACATCGATAAGCCTGAATCCGTTTCAGCAGACAGAACGAAAGAAATGATAACGCCTGAACAGCCGGCTTACGTGATTTACACATCGGGCACAACCGGAAAACCGAAAGGCGTTATGACGGAACACCGCAATGTCATCAGCCTTATCACACATAAAGGACTGCCGTTTGATTTCGGCTCTGAAGACGTCTGGACGCTGTTCCATTCCTATTGCTTTGATTTTTCTGTCTGGGAAATATTCGGCGCGCTCTTATACGGCGGAAAGGTAGTTATCGTGCCGAAAGACACAGCCCGTGATCCGCATTTGTACCGGCAGCTGCTGCAAAGTGAAGGCGTAACGGTGCTGAACCAAACGCCGACGGCTTTTTCCGGACTCATTCATGAAGAGGCCGGGCATACGGACAAGCTGAAGCTTCGATATGTCATTTTCGGCGGAGAAGCGCTTCAGCCCGGCATGCTGAAAAGCTGGAAAGAGAAGTACCCGGAGACGGAGCTTGTTAATATGTACGGTATTACGGAAACCACGGTTCACGTCACATGCAAAAAACTGAATATGGATGATATTGAGAGAAACAAAAGCAATATCGGCAGACCGCTGGAAACCCTTCATGCTTTTGTTATGGACGCCTATATGAATCCGCAGCCGATCGGAATTCCCGGTGAGCTTTATATCGGCGGGGAAGGCGTCGCGAGGGGATATGTAAACAGGGATGATTTAACCGCCTCCCGTTTCATCACGAATCCGCACGTTTCCGGCATGCGGCTCTACCGGACGGGTGATATCGCCAAAAGGCTCTTAAATGGCGAACTGGAATATGTCGGGCGGAAAGATGCGCAAGTAAAAGTCAGAGGCCACAGAATTGAGCTGGGAGAAATTAAATCAGCGCTGCAAGAGCTTTCCTCCGTGAAAGAGGCCGCCGTGATCACACGTGCTGATCAGCACGGTCAGCACTCCATTTACGCATACGCGGTCTTACACGGGAACGAAAAGATAAAAGAAGCAGAGATTCAGGCCTCTCTCAGAGCTTTTCTGCCGGAATATATGATTCCCGCCCGCTTGATAGCGCTTGATGAACTGCCTTTGACGGCGAATGGGAAGCTGGACGAGAAGGCGCTCCCGCAGCCTGAATTAAATGATAGCCTTGGAGATGATATCAGCCTGAGAAATGAAACTGAAGAAATGATGGCTGACATTTGGGAAGAACTCTTAGGTGTTGAAGGCCTCGGCCCCAATGCTCATTTCTTCCATCTCGGCGGGGATTCGATTAAAGCGCTGCAAGTATGTGCGAGGCTGAAACAGCAGGGCTATGAAACGACCGTCCGCGAGCTGTTCGAGCATCAGACACTGGGAGAAGTATCGATGCGGCTCCGGAAAGTCCGCCGCGTGATTGATCAGGCTCCCGTCACGGGAGACGTGCCGCTGACGCCGATCCAGCACTGGTTCTTGTCGCAATCATTGCCGCATGATCATTTTAATCAGTCCGTAATGCTCCGCAGTGCGGACAGAATCAATGAATCTGCTATGAGAAAAGCGTTGGCACAGCTTGCGGTTCATCATGACGCATTACGGATGGTATGCGGCACGCAAAACGGATCGGTGATTCAATATAACAGAGCGGAAAAGCTTTCTGAAGAAGAACTCTTTACGTTTGAAACGCTTGACGTGAGAGGGAAAGGGTCATTACAAGAGGAGCACGCCGCAATTGAACAGGCGGCCGCCCGTATTCAAACTTCCATTCGGCTGGAGACGGGTCCGCTCGTAGCTGTCGGATTATTTCACGCTAATGATGGCGATCATCTGCTGCTTTCCATTCATCACCTTGTCATTGACGGGGTATCATGGCGGATTTTATTTGAAGATCTCACCGCGTGCTACAGGCAGGCGCTCGAAGGAAAAGAAACCGCGCTTCCGGCAAAAACCGATTCCTATCAGACTTACGCGAAGCAAATCTCTGATTATGCAAAAAGCCGCCGGCTGTTACAGGAAGCAGACTACTGGTCCGAAAGAGAAAAAGCGGCGGTCGAACCGCTTCCGAAAGATGCCCGCATCTCTTCCAATCTTCTGAAAGATACAGATGTGATGACCGTTACATTGACGAAACAGGAGACTGAGCAGCTGTTAACGGAAGCGAACAGAGCATACACAACAGAGACGGGTGAATTATTGCTTGCCGCGTTAAGCCTTGCGCTGAACAGATGGACCGGAAACGAGACATTCAAAATCAGCATGGAAGGCCACGGAAGGGAAGAGCACTTGGAGCATCTTGATATCAGCAGAACCATCGGTTGGTTTACGTCAATTTATCCGGTATTGGTTGACGCAAGTTTTCAAGATCAGGCTGATGACGGCGAGCGGCTCGGCTATCACATTAAGCGGACAAAAGACATGATGCGCCGCATTCCGCATAAAGGAGCGGGATACGGGGTGCTGAAGTATATAAGCAAACTCTGGGAAGAGACTGAATCCGATTCTCCTGAAATCAGTTTTAACTATCTGGGACAGTTTGACCGTGAAATCCGTTCCAGCGGCTTTGGTGTTTCTCCCGTAAAAGCGGGAAATGAAGTCAGCCCAGACTGGGAACGTCCGTACACACTTGATATCAGCGGCTCCGTATCGTCGGAATGTCTCAGCATGCATGTCGTGTACAACCGTTTTCAGTATCAAAAAGAAACGATTGAAGTTTTGACGGGATGTTTTCATGCCTTTCTCAAGCAAATCATCACGCATTGCACAGGCAAAGAGGAGCGTGAATGGAGCGCCGCTGATTTCAGTGACGAGGAGTTAACGCTGGAAGATCTGAGTGACATTATGGGAGCCGTCAACAAACTATAGAAAAGGAGTGGCGCAATGGGGCAGCAACCGGAAATACAAGATATATATCCTTTATCTTTTATGCAGGAGGGCATGCTTTTTCATTCTCTGTTGGATCATGACTCAAGAGCCTACTTCGAACAAGCGGTGTTTACGATCAGCGGACAGCTTGACCGGGAACGATTCCAAAAAAGTATAGATGCTGTTTTTGAACGATACGATATTTTCCGTACGACATTTATTCATAAGAATGTGGCGAAGCCCCGCCAAGTCGTGTTGAAAAACAGGCCGAGCCGCGTTCAGTTTCATGATATTTCTCATTTGGACGAGAAGGCACAAGATAAATATGCCGACCGGTTCAGAAAAGAAGATAAAGATAAAGGCTTTGATTTGCAATCAGACCCTCTCATGAGAGTCTCCATTTTGAAAAAAGCGCCTGAACGCTATGTTTGTATATGGAGCCATCATCATATCGTCATGGACGGCTGGTGCTTCGGAATTGTCATGAAGGAATTTCTGATGATCTATCAATCTCTCGGAGACGGGCGGCTCCCGTCTCTCGAGCCTGTTCAGTCATATGGAAAGTATATTAAATGGCTCATGAAGCAGGATCGTAAAGAAGCCGAGATTTTTTGGAAAACGAGACTTGCCGATCTTGAGCAATCGGCGTCTCTTCCGAAAAAATCCGCGGAACCAAATGGCGAACTTGAGCAGGCGGTTTTCACCATTTCTGAAGAGCAGACAAATGAGTTGAAGAACATTGCGGCAAGGGCGGGAGCAACGCTGAATACAGTGTTCCAGGCACTGTGGGGCATTTTGCTCCAGCGTGTCAGCCGCTGTGATGACGCCGTTTTCGGTTCTGTCGTTTCCGGCCGGCCGTCGGATCTCGCAGGCGTGGAAAAAATGGTGGGGCTGTTTATTAATACGATTCCCGTGCGGGTGAAAAGCGGTTCATTTTCTTTTCTGGAGCTCGTCAGGCATTTGCAGCAGGAGACGCTGCAAGCAGAAGCGTACAGCTATTATCCGCTGTATGACATTCAGGCACAAAGCCCTTTGAAGCAAGCGCTGTTTGACCACATTATCGTGTTTGAAAATGTGCCGGCCCAGCGTGAAATTGAAAATGTGAGTCAGGCCGGTTCATTTGATTTTGCGGTAGAAGATTTCACGATGGAGGAAGTCACAAACTACGGATGCAGCATAAAGGTGATTCCGGGAAATTCTCTTTATATCCGCTTAAACTTTGATACCGGTATATACGATCGTATTTTTATGAAGAATATTGAAACATTTTTACGGCATATGATGAATTCAGTCATCTCCGATCCTGAAATTTGCGCCTCCGAGATCGCATTGCTTGATGCGTGTGAAGCCAGAAGTATGCTTGATGCGTTTAACCGTACAGAAACGGTTGAACCGCCGGCTCCGACGCTTCACGGGCTGTTTGCCCGCCGTGCCGCGCTTTCGCCGCATCGTCCGGCGCTCCGTTTTCCGGGCGGCATGCTGACGTACGCCGAGCTTGACCAGTACACAGACAGACTCGCTGTTCGGCTCCGCCAAAAAGGCGTCCGCAAAGAAAGCATGGTCGGCGTACTCGCTGAACGCTCGCCGGAGATGGTGGTTTCTGTGCTTGCCGTGTTAAAAGCGGGCGGCGCCTACGTGCCGCTTGACCCGGAGTATCCTGAGGACAGGCTGCGTTATATGCTCGATGACTGCGGCGCTTGTCTCCTGCTTGCACAGCCGGGGTTATCCGTTTCCGGTTTTTCCGGCGAGACGCTTGAAGTGTCTCTTTCTTCTCTGACAGGCGAGACGGAGACAGGGGCTGTCTCTGACGAAGCGGATGCTGATTCGCTCGCTTATATCATTTATACGTCCGGTTCGACGGGAACACCGAAGGGAGTGGCTGTTGAACACCGTCAGGCCGCCGCCTTTTTATCAGGGATGCAAGGGCAGTTCCCGCTAACGGAAGAGGATATTATCGTGTTGAAATCATCCTTTTCTTTCGATGCCTCCATCTGGCAATTGTTTTGGTGGACGATGTCCGGCGCCTCCGTGTATCTGCTTCCGGCCGGCTGGGAGAAAGATCCTGTGCGGATGATTGAAGCGTTTGCCTCAGAAAAGGTGACGACCGCGCATTTTATTCCGGCGATGGTCAACAGCTTTTTAGACGCGCTGGAAACAGAGCCTGCGGAAACAAGAACACACCTCGGCAGAACACTGACACGCGTGTTTGCCGGAGGGGAAGCTCTTTCACCGCTTACGGCTGCCCGGTTTGCCGATCTTCTGCCGGAGACCGTGCTTATTCACGGCTACGGGCCGACGGAAGCGACGGTGGATGCGGCGTTTTACGTCTGTGACCGAAAACGGGACAGCGGACGGACGCGGCTTCCGATTGGTAAACCCGTTCCGGGTGCCCGTCTGTATGTATTAGATAGCGGAGGAACCATCCAGCCTGCGGGCGTGGCAGGAGAGCTGTACATCGCGGGGACAGGGGTGGCCCGGGGCTATCTGAACCGGCCTGAGCTGACGGAGGAGCGTTTTCTCGATGATCCGTTTTACCCGGGAGAACGCATGTATCAGACGGGCGATATCGCACGCTGGACAGAAGACGGCCTAGTCGAATGGCTCGGACGTTCAGACGGACAGGTGAAAGTCCGCGGCTACCGGATTGAACCGGGAGAGATCGAAGCGGCGATCCGGCGCATCGACGGCATTCGTGAGGCGGCGGTCACCGCCCGGAACGAACACGGCGAAACCGCGCTTTACGCCTATATTGAAGGACGGGAAAGCGATGACGTGCGGGCGGAGCTTGCGACACGCCTTCCGGCCTACATGATGCCGGCTCAGTTCATAAAGATGAGCGAATGGCCGGTCACGCCAAGCGGAAAGCTTGACCGCCGCGCGCTGCCGGCTCCCGACGGAGCGGCAGACAGACAGGCGTACACCGCCCCGCGGAACGTCACGGAAATGAAGCTTTGCGCCCTTTGGGAAGAGGTGCTGAAAAACGGCCCCGTCGGCATCCGGGATCACTTTTTTGAGCGGGGCGGCCATTCGTTAAAAGCGACGGCTCTCGTCTCCCGCATCGCCAAAGAGTTCGGTGTTCAGGTGCCGTTACAGGACATCTTCGCCCGGCCGACGGTGGAAGAGCTCGCTTCGGTTATTCAGGACTTGGAAGAAAGCCCGTATGAAGCGATTCAGCCTGCGCAAACACAGGACACCTACCCGGTGTCTTCGGCGCAGAAACGGATGTATGTGCTCCAGCAGCTTGAAGACGGCGGTGTCGGCTACAATATGCCGGCTGTGCTGGAACTGACGGGCCCGCTTGACCGCGGCCGGCTGGAGGAGACGTTCCGGCAGCTTGTGGAGCGGCATGAGTCGCTCAGAACGTCCTTTGAAACGGGGCCTGACGGCGAACCGGTGCAGCGCATCCATGACAGCGTGCCGTTTCAGCTGGATGAGGCCGAGTCAGCTGACGCATTCGTCCGGCCGTTTTGTCTGGAAGAAGCGCCGCTCTTCCGTGCGGCTCTCGTGAAAGAATCGGACGAACGTCATCTTTTATTAACGGATATGCATCATATTATTTCTGACGGTGTGTCCGTCAACACCTTGATAAAAGAATTCGGCGAGCTGTACGCAGGCCGTTCGCTTGCGCCGATGCGCCTTCAATATAAAGACTATGCCGTCTGGCAGCGGTCGTTTCAGGAGAAAGAAGGGTACCAGAAGCAGGAAGCCTATTGGCTGAAGCGGCTTGAAGGAGAGCTTCCGGTGCTTGAGCTTCCGGCTGACAAGCCCCGTCCGGCTGTCAGAAGCTTTGCGGGCGGCAGCGTATCGTGCGCGCTTGACGCTGAAACGGCATCCGGCCTTCACCGAATCGCCCGGGATCACGGCTCCACTTTGTATATGGTGCTTCTCGCCGCGTACAATACGTTACTCGCGAGATTGAGCGGGCAGGAAGACATCATCGTCGGCTCGCCGATTGCCGGGCGTCCGCACAAAGACCTTGAACCGATTCTCGGCATGTTCGTCAACACGCTCGCCATCAGAACGGAGCCGAAAGGGGACAAACGGTTCACCGATTACTTAGCGGAAGTCCGCCAGGCGGCGCTTGAGGCCTATGAGCATCAGGACTACCCGTTTGAAGAGCTGGTGGAACGGCTTGGCGTGCAGCGGGACACGAGCCGCAATCCGCTGTTTGACGTTATGTTTGTGCTCCAAAATATGGAGCGTGAATCCCTGGTGTTAAATAAGCTGCATTTGGCTCAAGCTGCGGATACAAGTCATAAAACCGCAAAGTTTGATGCCACGCTTTACGCGTCAGAAGGGTCTGACGGTTCCATCAGCTTTGATTTTGAATTCAATACAGATATCTATCAAAAACAGACAATTGAAAAATGGCTTTGTTATTTTACACGTATTCTTACAAAAGTAATTGAAAACCAAGCGATACCGCTTGGTGACATTCACGTACTGGATAATGCTGAAACAAATCGCGTCATTTATCAGTTTAATCAGACGAAAAGCGATTACCCAAGACACGAAACCATCAGCCGTTTATTTGAGCGGCAGGCAAAAGAAACCCCCGATGCCCGGGCAGTTGTATATGATGGACAAATCTTGACATACCGTGAGCTGAACGAACGGGCTAACAGAATAGCGGCGGCTCTCCGATCAAATGGCGTCGGTCCGGAAAGCGTTGTCGCCTTATTAACCGGCCGCACAACAGAGCTTGCCTCCGGAATCCTCGGAATATTAAAAGCGGGAGGCGCCTACTTGCCTATTGGTGACGATGTGCCGCGGGAACGGGCTGAATGGATGCTTAAAGACTGTAAAGCTGATATTCTTCTCCAATCTGATAAACTTGACGGTCTGCCGCTTTCAGGAAAACGTTTATTCATAGAGGATATTCAAACAAAGGCCGGCTTGAGTTCAGAAAATCCCGAACCGCTCGGCGGACCTGAATCGTTGGCCTACATGATTTATACGTCCGGATCAACAGGTGCGCCAAAAGGCGTCATGATTGAACAGCGAAGCGTGATCCGCCTTGTGAAAAACAGCAATTATATTGATTTTACGCCGGAAGACAGACTATTGTTTACTTCATCATTAGGATTTGACGTTACGACATTTGAAATATTCGGTCCGCTTTTAAACGGCGCTTCTTTATATGTAAGTGACCAGGAAACCTATCTCGACTCGGATGTTCTGGAAACATTTATACAGCAAAACGGCATTACGACACTGTGGCTGACATCGTCTCTGTTCAACCATTTATCAGAACAAAATGAACACGTGTTTTCCGGATTATCCCGATTGATTATCGGCGGGGAAGCACTGTCCCCAAGCCATGTAAACCGGGTTCGGAATGCGCTGCCGCATCTCTCAGTATGGAATGGATACGGACCGACTGAAAACACGACGTTCTCGACTTGCTTTTTGATTGAACAATCATACGATCATTCAATCCCGATCGGGCGCCCTGTCGGAAATTCAACCGCATATATCATAAACAGCAGGGGAACACCGCAGCCGATCGGCGTCATCGGCGAATTGTGCACGGGCGGAGACGGTGTGGCAAGAGGATATTTCGGCCGCCCTGAGCTGACGGAAGAAAAATTTGTCCCTAATCCTTTTGTTCCCGGAGAACGGATGTACCGCACCGGAGATTTAGCCCGCTGGCTGCCGGACGGAACGATCGAATATGCCGGGCGGATGGATGATCAAGTGAAAATCCGCGGTTATCGGGTGGAGCTGGGAGAGATTGAAGCCGCACTGAGGAGCCTGGACGGCGTGAAAGAAGCTGCCGTGTCAGTCAGAACCGGGCAGTCCGGCAATAAAGAACTGATCGCATATATGAGTCTGCAGGCGGACATGGATACAGAAAAAGTGCGTTCTTCACTGTCTAAGCAACTGCCGAATTACATGGTTCCGGCCTATATGATGGAACTTGAGAAGCTGCCGCTTACGCCGAACGGTAAATTGGATCGGAAAAATCTGCCCGAACCGGAGCTCGCGCTTCAAACCGCGTACACAGCTCCCCGCAATGAGCTTGAAGAACAGCTTTCCGTGATCTGGCAGGAAGTGCTCGGCGCAAAACAAGTCGGGATTGAGGACTCATTTTTTGAATTGGGCGGTGACTCAATCAAAGCGTTGCAAGTTTCCGCACGGCTCGGACGCTATGGGTGGAAAATGACGGCAAGCGACTTATTCCGGCATCCGTCCATTAAGGAGCTCGCGCCACTTATCCGGAAAGCGGAAAGAGTCATCGATCAGCGGCCGGTGGAAGGAGACATACCTTGGACACCCGTTCAGCAGTGGTTTTTATCACAGCGGATGGAAAACAGAAATCATTTCAATCAGTCCGTCATGATGTTCAGCTCTGACGCATTGCATAAACAGCCGCTCAAAGAAGCCTTGCAGCATCTTGTCATTCATCATGATGCACTCCGGATCACCGTCAGTACAGAAAACGAAAGTTTCAGACAAATCAATCACGGTATTCAAAAAGATGAACTGTACAGCTTGGACATTTGGGATCTGTCTGAGACAGATACTTGGGAAAAAGAAATAGAAAGTGAAGTCGCTGCGCTCCAACAGCGGATGGATATTGAAAAAGGCCCGTTATTAAAAGCCGGCTGGTTCAAAACCCGGTCCGGGGATTATTTATTCATCACCGTACATCACCTGGCGGTTGACGGAGTGTCATGGCGTATTTTGCTGGAGGATTTATCTGCCGCTTACACTCAAGCCGTAAAAGGTCAGCCGGTCCAGCTTCCGCCAAAGACCGATTCGTTTAAGCAATACGCTGAAAGGCTTTCAGAATACGCAAAAAGCAGCAAGCTGATGCGTGAAGAAGAATATTGGCGTTTTATTGAAGAAGAAACAGCCGCCGAACTTCCTTATGAAAAACCGCAGCATCAGACGGGAGCCGAAAACATTCGGCAAACGGTAAGCTTTACGCTTACAGAAGAAGAAACGTCCGTTTTGCTTCAGCAGGTAAACCGGGCCTACCATACCGATACGCAAGATATTCTTCTGACTGCCGCAGCTTTGGCTTTACGGGACTGGACAGGGGGCGGCAGACTGCGCATCGCGATGGAAGGGCACGGGAGAGAGCACATCATGCCGGAGCTCGACATCAGCCGCACCGTAGGCTGGTTTACCTCCATGTATCCGGTGCTCATTGACTTGAACACAGCAGGCGCTGAGCTTGGAACGGCGGTAAAAACGGTCAAAGACACACTCGGAAGAATACCGGATAAAGGAATAGGCTACGGCATTTTAAAATACATGACACCGCCTGAACAAAAAACAATCCGCTTCAGACAAGCGCCTGAAATCAGCTTTAACTATTTAGGGCAATTCAATGATACAGAAGATCAGCACACGTTCAGTCTGTCCGGTCTTGCAAGCGGGCACGACATCACGCCGACATGGCAGCGGGAACAAGCGGTGGAAATGAGCGCGATGGCCGCACAAAACAAACTTCACTTCAGTTTGAGCTATCCGCCGAGCCGCTTCCGCAAAGAAACGATGGAACAGCTGCTGCAAACTTTACAGCAATATTTGCGTGATATTATGGCGCACTGCACAGGCAAAGAGGAAGCAGAAAAAACCGTTAGTGATTTTAGCAGCAAAACGTTAACATCTGATGATTTGGACAGCATAGCGAGTTTTGTCGAGGAACTGTAGAAAAAGGCGACGGGGAGATTATAACATGACAAAAAAGAATGCAATTCAGGATATTTATCCGCTGTCTTATATGCAGGAAGGAATGCTTTTTCATTCCCTCCTGCAAAAGGAATCACAGGCTTACGCCGAGCAGGCCTCCTTTTCAATAACGGGGAAAGTTGACACCCGCGTGTTTGAAGAGAGCGTTCATGCCCTTTTCGAAAGACATGATATTTTCAGAACGATCTTTATCAGCCAGAACGTGTCAGTGCCGCAGCAGGTCGTATTAAAAGAGCGGAACGTCAGCATCATTGAGGAAAATCTCACCAATTTAAACAAGGCTGATCAAATCAAGCATATTGAAGAAGCCAAACGAAGAGACCGTAAGAAAGGATTTCATCTGCAAAAAGACATGCTGATGCGGGTGACGCTGCTTCAAACCGGTGAATGTGAATATACGTGCATATGGAGTTTCCATCACATCATTATGGATGGCTGGTGTCTCGGAATCGTGCTGAAAGAGTTCTTCCAGATATACGCCTCGCGGCTCCGCCGGACACCGTTAACGCTTGAGCCCGCTGTGCCGTACGGGACCTACATCAAGTGGCTGATGGAGCAAGATAAAGAAAAAGCCGCTTCGTACTGGGAGCGGTACCTTGAAGGCTTTGAGCAGCAGACTGTTCTGCCGAAGCAGAAAAAAGCCGGCGAAAGCAGACAAGAGGAAGTGACGTTTTCCTTTTCAAAAGAGGACACGGCTAAGCTGAAAGAGCTGGCCGTAAAAGAAGAGGTCACGCTGAGCACCATTTTCCACACGCTCTGGGGCATTTTGCTTCAGGCGTATAACCAGACAGAAGATGCGGTTTTTGGTTCTGTCATTTCCGGAAGGCCGTCTGAAATCGAAGGCATCGAGCGAATGATCGGCCTGTTTATTAATACCGTGCCTGTCCGGATCAGCGGGGCAAATATCCCGTTTCAAAAGCTGATCAAAAACGTGCAAAAGGACGCTTTGAAAGGACAGGCTTACAGCTATCACCCGCTTTATGACATACAGGCGAATTCACAGGTAAAACAAGGCTTAATTGATCATATTCTCGTCTTTGAGAATTATCCGGTTGAACAGGAGCTTGAAGTGCTGAACAGCAAGGGGGACACGAAAGACCTTTTTCACATCCATGATTTCAGCATGGAAGACGAAACCAACTACAGTTTTTACCTGATGGTGGCGCCGGGTGACGAGATTCATTTGAAAATGAGATACGATTCAAGCGTGTATGACCGCCAATTTATTGAAAATATCAAAGGCCATTTGGCACATATCGTCTCCCAGGTTCTCGACAAACCGGACATCACGCCGGACAAGCTTGCAATCATCACTCCAGGGGAAAAAGCGCAGCTGCTTGCACCGATTTCTGAAGAGACCGAAAAGCCTGAATATGACACGGTTCATGCGATGTTTGAACGGCAGGTTGCAAAAACACCAGATCAAATCGCGATTCGGTATGAAGGTGAGTCAGTGACGTACAAAGAGCTGAACGAATCGGCTAATAAGCTGGCCCGCCTGCTGCAAAAGCGCGGATTAAAGCGGGAGGAACCGGTAGGCGTCATTCTCGGCCGTTCCCCTTCTTTAGCGGCGGCTGTTCTCGGTATTTTAAAAGCGGGCGGCGCCTTTGTCCCGATAGATCCGGGCAGTCCAAAGGAGCGTATCCGATATGTCATTGAAAACAGCGGCTGCGTCCATGTTGTAACAGAGCGGCATCAGTCAGTCCCCGCGGAACAAACGCTGCAGGTTACATATATAGAAGAGGCCGGGACGGAAGCGGACGGAAGCAATGTGCAATCCATTAATACGGCAAACGACCTCCTTTATATGATTTATACATCGGGAACGACAGGGAAACCGAAGGGTGTGCTGCTCGAACATAAAAATATGGCCAACCTGCTTTCTCACCAATTGACGAACACAGACATTGATTTTTGCACAAATGTGCTGCAGTACGCATCTGTGGCGTTTGACGTCTGCTATCAGGAGTTATTTTCAGTACTCTTGAGCGGCGGCACCCTTTGTATCGTGCCGGAATCAATCAAACGGGATGTTTCTCAGCTGTTTTCGTTTATTGATCAGCACAACACGGAAGTTGTGTTTTTCCCGACTGCATTTGTCAAAATGCTTTTCAATGAAGAAGGTTATGCACAGTCTTTTCCCCGTTGTGTGAAGCATGTCATTACGGCCGGGGAGCAGCTGACCGTTTCGCGTTTGTTCAGGCAGACGCTCCGTTTACACGGTATGCATCTGCATAATCATTACGGCCCGTCAGAAACTCATGTGGTTTCAACGTATACGATTTCTGCGGGAGATGACATACCTGAACATCCGCCGATCGGAAAACCGATCCATCATAACAAAATGTATATTCTCAGCAAAAACAGACAGCTTCAGCCTCTCGGAATTGCGGGAGAATTGTATATTTCCGGGGCGAATACAGGAAGAGGCTATGTGAACAATCCGGCGCTGACCGAAGAGAAATTTTTGCCGGATCCGTTCAGAACGGACGCCGTCATGTACCGGACCGGAGATTTGGCAAGACTGCGTGCGGACGGCCAAATTGAATACATCGGCCGGACAGATGATCAAGTGAAGATCAGAGGGTACCGGATTGAACCGAAGGAAATTGAAACCGTCCTGGCAAATCATCATGCCGTGAAAGAAGCTGCTGTTCTGATTCAAACGAATGAGTCGGGCGAAAATGAATTATGCGCCTACTGCAGCGTCTCACAAGCGACTGATCCTTCTCAGCTGCGAAGTGATTTGGCTAAAGAGCTGCCTGATTATATGATTCCGGTCAAATGGGCTTTTGTTGACTCAATTCCGCTCACTGCGAACGGAAAAGTCGATCAGCGGGCCCTTCCGGAAGCTTCGGCATACGCAGCGGGCCGTCAATATACAGCTCCCCGGAATGTGACCGAGCTGAAGCTTACCCGCATATGGGAAGAAGTGCTTCAAACCGGACCGATCGGCGTTCACGATCACTTTTTCGAGCTTGGCGGCCATTCATTAAAGGCGACGGCACTCGTTGCAAAAATAGCTAAAGAGTGCAGTGTGCAAATCCCGCTGAGTGATGTCTTCAGCCATCCGACTGTAGAAGAACTCGCCAAAATCATCAGTGAAGCAGAAGAGAACCCGTTCGCATCCATAGAAAAGACAGAAATGAAAGAAACATATCCTGTCTCATCCGCCCAAAAACGGATGTACGTCCTTCACCAGCTTGAAAATGGCGGTGTCAGTTATAACATTCCAGCCGTTTTAGAGGTTAGGGGGCCGTTTGACCGAGACAGGATGGAAGCCGTGTTCAAGGAACTGATCCGGCGGCATGAACCGCTCAGAACGTCCTTTGAAGAAAAAAACGGCCTGCCTGTGCAGAGGATTCATGATGACGTGCCGTTTGCATTTACAAAAGAACAATCAGCCGAAGCGTTTATCCGGCCGTTCGATCTCGGCAAAGCGCCCCTTTTCCGGGCGGGATTTGTCCAAATAGAAAAAGACCGGCATCTGCTTTTAGCTGACATGCATCATATTATTTCAGACGGCGTATCCGTCAATCTTTTGATACGTGAATTCAGTGAGCTGTATGCTGAGAGAAGTCTGCCGCCGTTACGGATTCAATACAAAGATTATGCCGTCTGGCAGCAATCATTTATGGCGGGCGCCGCATATCGGAAACAAGAGGAGTACTGGCTGAACCGGCTTGCCGGTGAGATTCCCGTGCTTGAATTGCCGGCTGATAAGCCGCGTCCCCCGGTGCGGAGCTTTTCCGGTGACCGGGTGTCATTTGTCATCAATGAAAAACATACAGCACAGTTGAAAAAGCTGGCGAAAGAAAACAAATGCACACTGTATATGACGCTGCTCGGTGTGTACACGGTTCTGTTAGCCCGTTTAAGCGGACAGGAAGATATGATTGTCGGGTCTCCGATTGCAGGAAGGCCTCATGCCGACCTTGACGCCGTTCTGGGCATGTTTGTCAATACGCTTACTTTCAGGACGCGTCCCGACGGAAGCATGACATTCAAAGAATATTTAAAGGAAATTCGCCAAACAGCGCTTGAGGCTTACGAACATCAGGATTACCCGTTAGAAGAGCTCGTCGATAAGCTCGGTGTGCCGCGGGACATGTCCCGAAATCCGCTGTTTGACACAACATTTGCGCTGCAAAATATGGAACAGCAGAAGCTTAGGGCAGCCGGACTTGAACTGCAGCCGGCAGACGTCAGCCTGCCGATTTCTAAATTTGACTTATCACTGTACATCTCTGAAAACGCCGGTGAATTGTACTGCCAGTTTGAATACAGCACCGATTTGTTTAAGAGAAAAACGATTCAAAAATGGGCGGGATTTTTTACGACACTTGCCGAAAACGCCGCGGCTGATCCGGGCTTGGAATTAGACGATATTTCTGTCTTGACAGAAAAAGAAGAAGTGTCTCTGCTTCAAGATTTCAGCCCCTTGCAGAAAACAGCGTTTCCGCTTCATCAGTCTCTTCATGATCTGCTGGAACAGCAGGCGGAAAAAACGCCGGACCGTCCGGCAATTTTAACTGATGACATTTCGATTACGTATCAGGAACTGAACGAAAGGGCAAACGAGCTTGCGCATCAGCTGATCAAGCGCGGGATAAGGCTGGAGGATAAAACTGCCATTATGGGCCGGCGTTCTCCTGACATGCTGATCGGCATTTACGCTGTCTTAAAAGCAGGCGGTGCATATCTGCCGATTGATCCGGATTACCCGGAAGAGCGGATTCGCTTTTTACTGAAAGACAGCGGCGTGAAATTCTTACTGGCAGAACCAGAACTTTTCGCACCAGATCTTTTTGAGGGAGAAACGATCTCTCTGAAAAGCGGACAAACAGGAAACCCTGAAGCTGCGGCCAACCCTAACGTTCCGGTAAAACCTGATTCATTGGCTTATATCATCTATACATCCGGTTCTACGGGACGCCCAAAAGGCGTGCAGGTTGAACATCGGTCAGCCGTAAACTTTTTATACTCACTGCAAACGCGTTATGGATTAAGTGATTCTGACATCATTTTGCATAAAACATCATACTCTTTCGACGCTTCGATTTGGGAGCTGTTTTGGTGGCCGATCGCGGGAGCTTCTGTTTTCCTCCTTCCGCAAGGCGGCGAGAAAGACCCTGAAATGATACTGAACGCATTGGAGAATAACCGCATAACGGCGGCTCATTTTGTGCCATCCATGCTTCATGCTTTCTTGGAATATATAAATTCCAGAAAACAGCCGATCAAAAAGACATGTTTAAAAAGGGTTTTTGCCGGCGGCGAACAATTGGGCCCGCACCTGGTTTCCCGTTTTTATGACCTTCTGCCGGGAACGGAATTGACAAATTCCTACGGTCCGACGGAAGCGACAGTAGAAGCGGCGTACTTTGATTTGCCGCAAGGAAAAGAATTTCACAATGTTCCGATCGGCATTTCCGGGCATAACATGCGGCTGTATATTTTAAATCAAAAGAAACGGCTTCTGCCGCCGGGCTGTATCGGAGAGCTGTACATCGCGGGGACAGGGGTGGCCCGGGGCTATCTGAACCGGCCTGAGCTGACGGAGGAGCGTTTTCTCAATGATCCGTTTTACCCGGGAGAACGCATGTATCAGACGGGTGATATCGCACGCTGGACAGAAGATGGCCTTGTCGAATGGCTCGGACGTTCAGACGGACAGGTGAAAGTCCGCGGCTATCGGATTGAACCGGGAGAAATCGAAGCGGCGATCCGGCGCTTCGACGGTATTCGTGAGGCGGCGGTCACCGCCCGAACCGAACACGGCGAAACCGCGCTTTACGCCTATATCGAAGGACGGGAAAGCGATGACGTGCGGGCGGAGCTTGCGACACGCCTTCCGGCCTACATGATGCCGGCTCAGTTTATAGAGATGAGCGAATGGCCGGTCACGCCGAGCGGAAAGCTTGACCGCCGCGCGCTGCCGGCTCCCGGCGGAGCGGCAGACAGACGGGCGTACACCGCCCCGCGGAACGTCACGGAAATGAAGCTTTGCGCCCTTTGGGAAGAGGTGCTGAAAAACGGCCCCGTCGGCATCCGGGATCATTTTTTTGAGCGGGGCGGCCATTCGTTAAAAGCGACGGCTCTCGTCTCCCGCATCGCCAAAGAGTTCGGTGTTCAGGTGCCGTTACAGGACATCTTCGCCCGGCCGACGGTGGAAGAGCTCGCTTCGGTTATTCAGGACTTGGAAGAAAGCCCGTATGAAGCGATTCAGCCTGCGCAAACACAGGACACCTACCCGGTGTCTTCGGCGCAGAAACGGATGTATGTGCTCCAACAGCTTGAAGACGGCGGTGTCGGCTACAATATGCCGGCTGTGCTGGAACTGACGGGCCCGCTTGACCGCGGCCGGCTGGAGGAGACGTTCCGGCAGCTTGTTGAGCGGCATGAGTCGCTTAGAACGTCCTTTGAAACGGGGCCTGACGGCGAACCGGTGCAGCGCATCCATGACAGCGTGCCGTTTCAGCTGGATGAGGCCGGGTCAGCTGACGCATTCGTCCGGCCGTTTTGTCTGGAGGAAGCGCCGCTTTTCCGTGCGGCCCTCGTGAAAGAATCGGACGAACGTCATCTTTTATTAACGGATATGCATCATATTATTTCTGACGGTGTGTCCGTCAACACCTTGATAAAAGAATTCGGCGAGCTGTACGCAGGCCGTTCGCTTGCGCCAATGCGCCTTCAATATAAAGACTATGCCGTCTGGCAGCGGTCGTTTCAGGAGAAAGAAGGGTACCAGAAGCAGGAAGCCTACTGGCTGAAGCGGCTAGAAGGAGAGCTTCCGGTGCTTGAGCTTCCGGCTGACAAGCCCCGTCCGGCTGTCAGAAGCTTTGCGGGCGGCAGCGTATCGTGCACGCTTGACGCTGAAACGGCATCCGGCCTTCACCGAATCGCCCGGGATCACGGCTCCACTTTGTATATGGTGCTTCTCGCCGCGTACAATACGTTACTCGCGAGATTGAGCGGGCAGGAAGACATCATCGTCGGCTCGCCGATTGCCGGGCGTCCGCACAAAGACCTTGAACCGATTCTCGGCATGTTCGTCAACACGCTCGCCATCAGAACGGAGCCGAAAGGAGACAAACGGTTTACCGATTACTTGGCGGAAGTCCGCCAGGCCGCGCTTGAGGCGTATGAGCATCAGGATTACCCGTTTGAAGAGCTAGTGGAACGGCTCGGTGTGCAGCGGGACACAAGCCGCAATCCGCTGTTTGACGCCATGCTTGTCGTCCAGAATATAGAGCATGAGGAACTGCTGTTGGACGGTTTGCATATTCAGCCTGCGGACGTGTCCCGTCCGGTTTCCAAATTTGATGTCACTCTGCAGGCTTCTGAAGGCGGGGGACAAATTCATTTTCTGTTTGAATATGCGGCGTCTTTATTCCGGAGAGAAACAATGCAACGCTGGGCTTCCCACTTTATGACGATGCTTGAACACATTGTCCGTGAACCGGAAACTTCTTTACAAGCGATCAGCATGCTGACTGCTCCGGAACGGAACCGGATTCTTTCGGACTTTAACGGCATGACGGATCAACAGCTGCCTGAAAAAACAGTTCATGAACTGTTCATCACCCAGGCGCGAAAAACACCTGATGCCGCGGCCCTTATCAGCGGGGAAACATTGATCACATACAAAGAATTAGATGACTGGTCGAATAAAATCGCCAGAGCTCTGCAAAAACGGCAGATCGGACCTGATGCAGCCGTCGGCATTGTGATACCAAGATCGCCGGAACAAGTCGCGGCAGTCTTCGGGGTTTGGAAAGCCGGAGGAGCCTACGTCCCGATAGATCCTGAATATCCGGAGGAACGCAAGCAATATATCATCTCAGACAGCGGCACAGCGCTTCTTCTTACCGCACACGGTGCGATAGAACAAGTGCCTGATCGTTTTAACGGTGAAGTGATCGCACTGGAGGATATCCAAGAACAGGATGCTTCGCCGGTCCAGTCATTATCAGCACCGGAAGATTTAGCTTACATCATTTATACATCGGGAACGACAGGCAGGCCGAAAGGGGTTATGGTCGAACATCGATCCGTCAGCCAAACCCTTCAATGGCGGAGCGGATTTTATGATCTGAATGAGAAAGATACGATTCTTCAGCTCTTTTCATTTTCATTTGACGGGTTTGTAACAAGCATGTTCACACCGCTGATTTCCGGTGCGAAAGCGGCCGTTTTAGCCGAAGATGAAGCAAGAGATATTCTTGCTATTAAACACTATCTTGCATCTTACCGCATCACTCACATGATCATTGTTCCCGTACTGTACCGTACACTGCTTGACGTACTGGAGCCGGGGGATGCAGAGTCTCTCAGAATTGTCACATTAGCGGGAGAAGCTGTCGACCAAAACATTATCAGCCGCAGTTTATCAGTTTGTCCACACACGGAGCTTGCCAATGAGTACGGCCCGACGGAAAACAGCGTCGCCACTACAGCGGCAAGACATATAGAACAAAGTGAGAACATTACGATCGGCCGTCCGATTGAGCATTCACACGTTTATATTTTAAACGGAGATCATCCGCAGCCGATCGGTGTAACGGGAGAACTTTGCATCTCGGGTTCCGGTCTTGCAAGAGGGTACCGCAATCTTCCTAAGCAAACGGCCCAAGCCTTTGTCCAAGACCCGTTCCAGAAGAACCGGCGCATGTACCGCACGGGCGACCTGGCAAAATGGCTGCCGGACGGCACGCTGCAATATATCGGCCGAATAGACGAGCAAGTCAAAATCAGAGGCTACCGGGTGGAACTGAAAGAAATTGAATCCGCCTTAACAGGCATAAAAGGTGTCAAAGAAGCAGCCGTCACCGCTCATACCGCATCAGCAGGCCAAACGGAACTATGCGCTTATATCGTGACAGAAGAAGGAACAGAAAGTGAAACCGTGCAGCAGGCGCTCAGAAATGAAATGCCCGCTTATATGGTGCCGGCGTTCTTTGAAACACTTGAAGCCCTGCCTGTCACACCGAACGGGAAGCTTGACCGCCGCGCGCTTCCTGAGCCGCGGAAAAAAGCGCACACCGGACAGGCATTTACCGAGCCTGAAAGCGACATGGAAAAAGAGCTGTCCGCGATTTGGAGCGAAGTGCTCGGAACTGAAAACATTGCCGCGGATCAATCATTTTTTGAACTGGGCGGCGATTCCATCAAAGCCCTGCAAGTATCAGCCCGATTACATCAAGCAGGAAAACAGATCGCCGTAAAAGATATTTTCAGCCGGCCGACAATTAGGGAGCTGGCGCCTTATGTCCGTACAGAGCGGCAGCCGGTCAGCCAAGCTCCTGCAGAAGGAGAAGTGAAGTGGTCGCCGATTCACAAATGGTTCTTCACACAAGACATGAAGGAAGCAAATCATTTTAACCAGTCCGTCATGCTGACGAGAGCAAATTCAATAGATGAAGAGGCTCTGAGGAAAACGTTAAAAGCCATTACCGTACATCATGATGCCTTGCGCCTTGTCTGCATAAAAGACGAAGAGAAAGGTCTTCTCCTCTTCAACAGACCGGCTGACCTCGCAGATGAGCAGCTTTACAGCCTGACCATATTAGAAATGGAAGGCGATGAGCATGAGAAGGAACGTTTTGTAAAACGCCGCGTCGCAGAGCTTCAGAGAAACATGGATTTAGAGAACGGGCCGCTGGTACAGGCGGGGCTGTTCCGCTCTGAAGCAGAAGATTACTTGTTTCTGACGGTCCATCATCTCGCTGTCGACGGGATATCATGGCGGATTTTATTGGAAGACTTGGCTTCTGCTTATGAACAGGCCGTCTCTGGACAGGAAATCAAACTCCCTCCGAAAACCATGTCATTCAAAACATATACGGAGCAGCTGGCCGATTTTGCCGAAAGTAAACAGCTTCTTCAGCAGGCGGAGTATTGGCGGGAGATTGAACACTATGAAACAGAAAGTCTTCCTTACGAACAGGCAGATTTATCTCAAACTCCTGCAAAAAAACGGAACACGGTATCCTTCACTCTGACAGAAAGTGAAACGGACGCCCTGTTGAAAGATGTGCACAGCGCCTACAATACGGATACGCAAGATGTGCTTTTGGCTTCCGCCGTGCTCGCTGTTCAAAAATGGTCGCCGCGGCACGCTTTGAAAATCGCCCTTGAAGGACACGGACGCCAATCGGAGCAGGCAGGTGCGGACATCAGCAGGACAGTGGGGTGGTTCACTTCCATTTACCCGGTGCTTTTCCGGAGCGGAGCTTATGAACCTCTTGAAGAATATGAAATTCGCACATTGAAAACCGTCAAAGACACATTGCGGCGCATTCCGGATAAAGGGAACGGATACGGTGTCCTCAAATATTTAACACCGCCGAAGCTTGCCGGGATGACTTTCGGGAAAGCACCGGAGATCAGCTTTAATTATCTCGGGCAATTCGATGCGCCCGGCGGGAACCCGGCAGAAACGGAACAGCCTGACGCGTTTCAGTTTTCTCCTTTGGGAGGCGGAGATGATGTGACAGATACATGGAAACGGGAGCAGTCACTTGAAATCAGCGCGATTGCGGCAAAAGGCCGGATGACCGTCAGTATTTCCTATGAAACGGAGCGCTTTCGGCAAGATACGATCGAACAGCTGTCCGAAAGCTGCCGGTATTATCTCCTGAAACTGTCGGAACACTGCCTCAGCAAAACCGATACGGAGAAGACCGTCAGTGACTTTGATGATCGGGAGCTGACTGAGGAAGCATTGCAGGATATTGCCGACTTACTCAGCTTCCACTAAACCGAGCGGGAGGAACACATGGACAAAACAAAAAATATCCAAAATATTTATCCCCTCAGCCGAATGCAGGAAGGAATGCTTTTTCATTCCTTTCTGCAAAAGGAGGGGGCTGCATATATCGAGCAATCCGTCTTCACCATAAAAGGCCGGCTTCGTCCGGAATTGTTTGAGCAAAGCGTACAGTCTGTCATCAGCCGCCACGATATTTTCAGAACGGTTTTTTTACCTCATGTCGCTCAGCTGAACGGCCCCCGCCAAGTTGTGCTGCGTGAGCGGGAATTCCGGCTGCACCGCGAAGATCTTACACATTTGGACGAAGCGGAACAGAGCATCTATTTACAGCGATTTAAGGAACGTGACCGCTTAAAAGGCTTTGACTTGCAAAAGGATATGCTGATGCGTGTTTCTTTGTTTAAAACGGCTGACGAAAAATATGTATGCGTCTGGAGCCACCATCACATCCTTATGGACGGCTGGTGCCTCGGCATCGTCCTTCAGGAATTCATGCATATGTACCGGGCGATTGAAACAGGCTCACCCATCACACTGGCGCCCGCAAAGCCTTACAGCACTTATATTACATGGCTGACTGATCAGGACAAAGACGCGGCTTCTGAATATTGGAAAGGGTATTTAGCAGGCTGTGAGACACCCTCAGGACTCCCGAAAATATCGGCCCGTCCCCAGGAAAAAGGCTACCGCAAGGAAGAGCTGCTGTTTTCTATAGATCAAAACCTGACGGACAAGCTGAAAACCATCGCCAAAGAAGAGGGCGCTACGCTCGCGGTTCTTATGCAGACTGTATGGGGCCTGATGCTGCAGCGCTACAACCGGACGGACGATGCCGTATTCGGCGCCGTCGTATCAGGGCGGCCTTCCGTCATTGACGGCGTGGAAAGCATGATCGGTCTGTTTATCAATACCGTGCCGGTACGCATTAAAACGGGTGACGAAAGCTTTAGAGAACTGCTGGGCCGCTTGCAGAAAGAAATGCTTGATTCAGAGGCGTTCAGCTATCATCCGCTTGCTGACATCCAATCGCAGACTGAGCTGAAACAGGATTTAATTGACCATATCATCGTGTTTGAAAATTATCCGATCCAGCAGCAGATGAAAGACGCGGAAAAGGAATCGGATGCACCGTTCCGGATCGGGAATGTCAACGTTTCGGAACAATCGGGTTACGATTTTAACCTCATCATAGCGCCTGGCGATGAGCTGCTCATCAAATTCAGCTACAATGCGAACGTTTATGACGAAGTATGGATAGAGAGCGTAAAAGGACACTTGGAAGAAGCTCTGCGCGGCGCCGCCTTCAATCCCGATTTTCCGGCTGATCGGCTTCCGATGCTCGGACAAAAGGAAAAATCAAGAATAATCGGCGAATTTAATGACACGAAAACAACTTATGAAAGAGATGAAAGCATCATCAGCCTGTTCAGCCGACAGGTGAAGAAAACCCCGGACCATCAGGCGCTTCACGCCGGCGGGCTGACGATGACGTACCGGGAGCTCGATGAACGGTCAACTGCATTCGCCCGCACCCTGCTGGAAAACGGTTTGGCGCCAAAGGGAATTGCCGGGATTCTGGCCGAACGCTCACCGGAATTTATCATCGCTGTTCTCGCTGTATTGAAAGCGGGAGGGACGTACCTTCCTCTTGATGCAGAACTGCCAACCGACAGGATCGCCGATATGCTCACTGAGAGCGGAGCACAGCTGTTAACGGTGCAAAAAGGAATTGAGACTGACATTGACTTTTCTCACATCATCTCTATCCCGGCTGCAACTGAAAAACAAACACCTGATGCGGGAAAACTGAATACCGATACAGCACGTGATGACCTTGCCTATATTATGTATACATCCGGTTCAACAGGAAAACCGAAGGGCGTGATGATTTCCAACCGAAACGTCGTATCGCTCGTGTCAAACAGCAATTACACGTCGGCTGGCATGTCGGACCGTCTCATTCTGACAGGGTCCATCGGTTTTGATGCAGTGACGTTTGAAATCTTCGGAGCACTTTTGAACGGAGCATGTCTTCATGTGGTTGACCGCTCGACAATGCTTGCCCCTGAGAGGTTCGGCAATTATCTTTCTTCCAACCGTATTACGATTCTGTTTTTGACGACGGCACTCTTTAACCAGTTCGCCCAGGCAGATCCGGAGATGTTTTCTGGGTTGCACACCTTATATGTCGGCGGAGAAGCATTGTCCCCGGCGCTCATCAATAAGGTCAGACACCGCTGTCCGAATCTCAGCCTTTATAACATATACGGACCGACGGAAAATACAACATTTTCTACCTTTTACGAAATCAGGCACGATTTTTCTCAGCCGATCCCAATCGGAAAACCGATCAGCAATTCAACCGCGTATATCATTGATAAAAATGGCGGACTTGCGCCGATCGGCGTGCCCGGTGAGCTTTGTGTCGGCGGTGACGGGGTTGCCAAAGGCTATTTAAACAGGCCTGACTTAACAAGTGAAGCATTTGTCAGCCACCCGGTTCATCCTGAAGAAAAGATCTACAAAACAGGCGACTTGGCACACTGGCTGCCTGATGGAAGCATCGGATACATCAGCCGTATCGACCGCCAATTCAAGATTCGCGGGAAGCGGATTGAGCCGGCCGAAATCGAAGCGCGCTTGACTGAAATCGATGGAATCAGGGAAGCGGCAGTCATCGTGTCAGACGAAGGACAAGAAGCAACCCTTTGTGCGTATTATACGGGCGCGCATGCTGAAGAAAGAGCCATTCAATCCCTGCTGGCCAGGTCGCTTCCCGACTATATGATTCCGCAGTATGTGATGAAGCTTGACCGTATGCCGCTTACTGCAAACGGCAAAGTGGACCGCCGCGGGCTGCCTGCGCCAGAACGGAAAAAAACGTCATCAAAAGCCGTTCCGCCACGAAACTGGGTAGAGCGTGAGCTGATCGACATTTGGACGCCGATCCTCGGCTGCGGGGAGCTGGGCATACAGGATGACTTCTTTGAGCTGGGCGGCCATTCTTTGAAAGCATTGCAAGTGATTCATCAGCTGAAGACCAGGCAGCAGATGGATGTGCCGATTGAAATGATATTTGAATATCCGACAATTGAACAATTGGCTGAAAAGCTGTATTCAAACACACTGTCAGAAGCTGCAGAGCAGCATATCAGCAGACTGAACCAGCCGAAAGGCCGCAATATATTCTGTTTTCCGCCTATCTCAGGTTTCGGCATTTTCTTTAAAGATCTTGCGGCGGCATTAAACGGACGGGCTGCTGTGTACGGTTTTAACTTTATTGAAGAAGACAGCAGAATGGAACAATACATTGATAAAATGCTGGAAATACAGCCGGAAGGCCCTTATATCCTCTTCGGATATTCAGCGGGCGGCAATACGGCATTCGAGGCGGCAAAAGCGATGGAAAAGCGCGGCTTAGAAATCAGCGACGTCATTATCGCAGACGCGTACAGAAAGCTTGACGCACTGCCGCCGCAGCCAACAAACGCAACAGCCGAAAATGTCCCGGAAGCCGTCAGAGAAGCGGTCATCAAAAAGACAGAGCGCTATCAAACGTACTGGGCGGAACTGATAAATGATGGCCAAATTGCGGCAAACCTCCATTTTATCGAGGCCGGTATAAAGGAAGAGCACAGTGATAAGACCGAGCCGATGAAATGGGAAGGCGCCACAACGGGACTCTATCAGGAATATCAAGGCGGGGGCGCCCATAAAGATATGTTTGAACCCGCCTTTGCACATCAAAATGCTGAGGTCATACTCGACATCATTGCAAACAGCGGAAGACGCTTGGCGCGGAATCTGTAACATCCGGCAGAATGGTTCAGGATGACAGAGGGCAAGATAGGGGAATCAAACCAGTTTTTTGGAGGCTTTGACATGACGAACCTATCTTGGCTTACGTATGTAATGATCATTCTTGCCAGCTACCGGCTGACCCATTTGATCGTATTTGATAAGATTACGGAATTCATAAGAAAACCCTTTATAAAGCAAGAAAAAACCGTCGATCAAAACGGGCGCGCCGTCCAAAAAAAAGTCCCTTCCTCCGCATTCGGTTATATGCTGCAATGTTATTGGTGTGCGGGCGTCTGGTGCGCCATATTGATCGGCATCTGCTACTTGGTCTGGCCCCGCTATGCACATCCGGTTATTTTCATTTTGTCCATCGCCGGAGCGCAGGCCATTCTTGAAACGTGTGTCGGCGTCGGAACGAAGGTCATTGACGTGCTCGCCGCCATGAAACATAAAAAGTCCTGAAGCGTTTTGATTCGCTTTAGGACTTTTTTCTTTCCCTTTTAGGCTGAGAGGAGCAAAGCAGGCTTTCTGATTCACCGCCCGGAATGCTTCGGAATACCGTAAAGCAGAGAGGGGGAAAAACATGAAAAGCTGCCGTTTTAGCATGATATGGTTTTTGGCCGTTGTACTGACAGCCGGCATCTTTACATTCTCAGTATCCGCACAAGCAAGCGGCACTCAGCCGGAGAGAGAAATGAGAGCCGTATGGATCGCGTCTGTCACCAATATCGACTGGCCCTCTAAAAAAGGGCTGTCACCGGAAGAGCAAAAAAGAGAATACAGCAAGCTGCTGGATGACGTTCAGGAGATGGGAATGAACGCCGTTATCGTCCAAATTAAGCCTGCGGCTGATGCTTTTTATCCATCAGATTACGGGCCTTGGTCAGAGTATCTGACAGGAACACAAGGCAAAAATCCCGGCTACGATCCGCTTGCTTTTTTAGTTGAAGAGACACATAAACGGAATCTTGAATTTCACGCTTGGTTCAATCCTTACCGGATCACGATGAATCACACAAATTTGAATGCGCTTTCAGATGATCATCCCGCGCGTTCGCATCCGGACTGGGTCGCTGCATACGGAAAACAGCTGTACTATAATCCGGGCATTCCGGAAGTAAGACAATTTATAACGGATGGAATCAAAGAGGTGGTCAGCCGTTATGACATTGATGCGGTTCATATGGATGATTATTTTTATCCTTATAAAATTGCCGGACAGGAATTCCCCGATCAGGCGGAATACGAACGGTACGGAAAAGCTCACTTTGCATCAATTGATGACTGGCGCCGGGATAACGTCAACCGGCTTGTAAAAGAAATCAACCAAACCATCAAACGAGAAAAACCTTATGTCAAATTCGGAATCAGCCCGTTCGGCGTATGGAGAAATGCCGCAGATGACCCGACAGGCTCCGAAACGGCCGCAGGGGTGCGGAACTATGATGATTTATATGCTGATACGAGAGAATGGATCCAAAAAGGATACATTGATTACATCGCACCGCAAATTTACTGGAGCATCGGATTTAAAGCGGCGGCATATGACGTCTTAGCGGATTGGTGGGGAAAAGAAGTGAACAATCGGCCGGTGCATTTATATATCGGGCAGGCAGCTTATAAAATCAACAACAACGCTGATCCGGCCTGGGCCGACCCGGGGGAATACGGAAGGCAGATTACTCTAAACAGGGGATCAGCATGGATAAAAGGCAGCATGCATTTCAGTTTAAAGGATTTAAACCGTAATCCGCTCGATGTAAAAAACCGTTTGATCAAAGACATGTACAGCCGGCCCGCATTAATTCCCGAGATGCCTTGGCTCGGACATTCCGCTTTAAAAAAACCGGCTGTCAAACGGGCGGAGAAGAACGCTTCAGGCCATACACTCTATATCGAAGATGCGAAATCCAACGGTAAAAAAACGGCTTATTACGCCATTTACCGCGCAGAAAAGGGAAAGCAGCCTTATTTAGTGGATACAGTCAGAAAAACATCGTCACGGACGCAGACATTTTCAGATACTGATATTCGGGCGAAAGAAGCCTGCACCTATTTCGTTACTTCCGTTGACAGGCTTCACCATGAGAGCCGTCCCTCCGCAAAACGGACAATTAAATAGCCATTATTAATAAAACTGACCGTTGCGGCGCTGTCAGTTTTTTTGCAGCGGATGAGTCCGAATGTTCAGACTTTATTTGGATGGAATGAATAAAGACCCCCATTAATAAAATGTAGAAAGCAGCAGAAGGAGGAAGGTTAATGAATTTTCAACTGACAAAAGAACAGCAGATGGTGCGCGAAATGGTCAGAGATTTCGCCAAAAATGAAATTGCCCCGAAAGCCCATGAGGTTGATCAATCGGCCGTCTTCCCGATAGACACATTTAAAAAAATAGGCGAACTCGGGCTGCTCGGAATTCCGTTTCCGGAAGAATACGGCGGGGCGGGCGGTGATACCATTTCATATGCAGCAGCGGTCGAAGAAATCGGAAAAGCCTGCGGCAGCACGGGGCTGAGCTACGCGGCGGCCGTGTCACTCGGCGCAAGCCCATTATACTATTTCGGTACTGACCAACAAAAGCAAGAACATCTTATTCCGCTTGCTTCGGGAAAAGCGCTCGGATCATTCGGGCTGACAGAGCCGAATGCCGGTTCCGATGCCGGCGGAACCCAGACAAAAGCCGAGAAAAAGGGCGATGACTATGTGATAAACGGAGAGAAATGCTGGATCACAAACGCAAATTACGCCCGCACGGTCATTGTCACCGCCGTTACGGGAAAGAACTCCGCCGGAAAACCGATCATTTCAGCTCTCATCGTCCCGACAGACACACCGGGATTTACGATCACAAATCCGTACGACAAGATGGGTGTGAGAGGGTCGGATACGGCCGAACTTGTGCTGGAGGATGTCAGGGTGCCTGCCGATAACCTGCTCGGTGATCCTGAAAAAGGTTTTAAACAATTTTTATATACATTAGACGGCGGGCGGATCTCGATTGCGGCACTGGCTGTCGGTATCGCTCAAGGCGCACTGGAGGCATCGCTGTCATATGCGAAGGAACGCAAGCAGTTCGGCAGTCCGATATCGTCATTTCAAGCCATTCAATTTAAGCTGGCCGATATGGCGATGGAAATTGACCTTGCCAGACAGATGGTGCTTAAAGCGGCATGGCTGAAGGATCAAAACCTGCCATTTACGAAAGAAGCTGCATTCGCCAAGCTTTATGCTTCAGAAATGGCCGTCAGAACATGCCTTCAGGCCATCCAAATTCATGGCGGTTCCGGTTATATGAAGGAATGCGGTGTCGAACGTATGCTTCGTGACGCAAAGCTGATGGAGATTGGCGAAGGAACGTCAGAAATTCAAAGAATGGTCATCGCAAGACAGCTTTTGAAGTGAAATGAAAACGTTTACTAAGACAGGGATGGAAGGGGGCAGGTCATATGGCTGAACTTATCCATTTAACAGCCGGAAAGCTGCTTGAGCGGACCGCGGAGCTTTTTCCGGATCGTGAAGCGGTTGTTTACCCTGAGCGCGGCCTTCGTTATACGTATGCCGAGTTTGACCGGTTATGCCGGCAAACCGCAAAAGGGCTGATGAAGCTGGGAGTTGAAAAAGGAGATCATGTTGCCATATGGGCATCCAACATTCCGGAATGGCTCGCGGCGCAATTTGCAACGGCGAAAATCGGCGCCGTTCTGGTCACCATTAATACCAATTTTCAAATCGCAGAGCTCGATTATCTGCTGGCACATTCAGACGTCTCGGCCTTGATAATCATGGATTCCTACCGGCAGACATCTTATGTTGAGATGGTGAATAAGCTAATTCCGGAGCTGAAAACTTGTGAGCGCGGCAGGCTGCGTTCGAAACGTTATCCCTTTTTAAGGACGGTGTTATATATCGGTGATAAAAGCCTGCCCGGGATGCACCGTTGGGATTCATTGCTGGATAATGCCGAAGCTGTAACGGATGCAGCGCTTGACGGAAGGATGGACAGCCTGAAAAAGGATGATTGCATTCATATGCAATATACATCAGGTACGACCGGATTTCCGAAAGGCGTCATGCTCTCACATTTTAATATCGTAAATAACGCGGCCAATATCGCAGAATGCATGAAGCTTACTTCATGTGACCGTTTATGTATTCCCGTGCCGTTTTTCCACTGCTTTGGGTGCGTGCTCGGCGTGCTGGCATGTGTTTCCGCGGGTGCGGCGATGATTCCGATCGAACAGTTTTCTCCGCCGGCCGTTCTGAAAACGGTGGAGCAAGAAGCCTGCACGGCTCTGCACGGTGTACCGACGATGTTTATCGCCCTCCTAAATGACAGCCGTTTTTCTGAATATGATCTTTCCCACGTCCGAACCGGGATTATGGCAGGCTCGCCATGCCCGGCGGAAGTCATGAGAGAAGTGATCGGCAAAATGGGGATGACTGACATTACAATTGCCTACGGACAGACCGAAGCATCACCTGTCATTACGCAGACAAGAACAGATGATCCGTTTGAAAGAAGAGTGGAAACAGCCGGGCGCGCGCTTCCCCATATCGAAGTCAGAATCGTTCGGCCCGGAACATCCGGAGAAGCCGCCAGGGGCGAACAAGGAGAGCTCTGCACCCGCGGATATCATGTCATGAAAGGCTATTATAAAAATCAAGAAGCGACCGAAGAAGCGATAGACAAAGACGGCTGGCTGCATACCGGTGATTTGGCGGTCATGGACGAGGACGGATACTGCAAAATCACGGGCCGTCTGAAAGACATGCTGATCAGGGGCGGCGAAAATATCTATCCGCGCGAGATTGAGGAAATGTTATATCGGCATCCCGCAGTGGCGGACGTTCAGGTCGTCGGCGTTCCTGATCCGAAATACGGAGAAGAGGCCGCGGCGTGGATCAGGCTCAAAGACGGACAAACCGCTTCCGCAGAAGACATCAGAACCTTTTGCAAAGAACATATCGCCCGCTATAAAGTCCCCAGGTATGTTTTGTTTACAGATGAATATCCAATGACAGCCTCAGGAAAAATTCAGAAATTCAAGCTGCGGGAAAAAACGATTGAAGAGCTCAAGTTAACTTAATGAAAAAGGAGTGCTTCACATTTGTTTAAAAAAGTCCTGATTGCCAACAGAGGAGAAATCGCCTTACGAATTATCCGCACCTGCAAACGTCTCGGCATCCCCTCGGCAGCTGTGTATTCAGAAGCCGACCGGGACGCGCTGCATGTAAAAGCGGCTGATGAGGCCTATCCGATCGGTAAATCGAGAGTAAATGAAAGCTATTTACATATCGACAGAATCATAGAAGCCGCCAAATCCGCCGGAGCGGACGCCATTCATCCGGGCTACGGGCTTCTGTCAGAAAACAGCCTGTTCGCCGAACGCTGCCGGAAGGAACAAATCACATTTATCGGTCCGCCCGGTGATATCATCGCCAAGATGGGCAGCAAGATTGAAGCCCGAAAAACGATGCAAAAAGCAAAGGTCCCGATCGTTCCCGGTGTTTCAGAGCCATTGCCCGATGTTCACTCCGCCTTAGCCGAAGCCCGTGCCATCGGTTTTCCGGTCATGCTGAAAGCGTCCGCAGGAGGAGGCGGAATCGGCATGCAGATCGTACATTCAGAAGAAGAGCTGGCCAAAGCGTTCGAAGGAAATCAAAAGCGGGCCGCGTCCTTTTTTGGAGACGGCGCAATGTACATGGAAAAGGTCATTGAAAATGCCCGTCATATTGAAATTCAGATACTCGCAGATTCTTTCGGCAACACCGTTCATCTGTTTGAACGTGACTGTTCAGTCCAAAGGCGCCACCAAAAAGTGATAGAAGAAGCGCCGTCGCCGTTTGTTGACGATGAATTAAGACAAAGACTGGGTGAAACCGCCGTTAAAGCCGCAAAATCGATCGGCTACCAAAATGCAGGCACAATAGAATTTCTCGTCGACCAAAAGAAACAAATCTATTTTTTAGAGATGAACACCAGACTGCAGGTGGAGCATCCGGTGACAGAAGAAATTACAGGACTGGATCTTGTGGAAGAACAGCTGAAAATTGCCGCTGGGCAGGCGCTGCCTTTCTCGCAGAAAGATATCAACCACCGCGGTCATGCGATAGAAGTGCGGATTTATGCGGAAGATCCGGTCACCTTTTACCCGTCTCCCGGTACCATCTCGTCTTTTTCCGTTTTAAGACACCCGTCAGTGCGACACGAATGCGCCGTCGAAAAGGGAAGCGTCATTTCTCCGTTTTACGATCCGATGATTGCCAAAATGGTCGTCACGGCGAATACGAGAAAACAAGCCATTGAACAACTGAAAACCGCCCTTGGCGAATATCATGTAGAAGGGATTAAAACCAACATTCCGCTGCTGACAAAAATTGCCCATTCAGAAGGGTTTGAAAAGGGCGAGGCAACAACCGGTTTTTTACAAACAATGAACGAGGGGGCGTCAAAATGAGCGTCATAAAAATTCAAATGGCGGGAAACCTGTGGAAAATTCATGTGAAGCCGGGTGATGTCATTGAAGAAGGACAGGAAGTGGCCATCTTGGAATCTATGAAAATGGAAATTCCGATTATCGCTGATGCAGCGGGTACGGTGAAAGAAGTGAAAAAATCAGAAGGTGATTTCACTGATGAAGGAGAGGTCCTGATTGAACTTCAATAAAACGGGAGGTGCAGCATGAACTGTCCGAAACATGTCCGCATCAATGAAGTAGGACCGCGTGACGGCTTGCAGAATGAATCGGCGTGGGTGGATACAGAAGATAAGATTGAGTGGATCAATATGCTGTCAAAAACAGGTCTTCCCTATATCGAAGTGACATCATTCGTGCATCCGAGATGGATTCCGGCTCTTCGTGACAGCCTGGACGTCGCAAAAGGCATTGCCAGATCTGAACATACGGTCTACGCGGCTCTCGTTCCGAACCTCATCGGACTGGAGCATGCGGCAGAAGGCGGAATCGATCAGGCATGTGTATTTTTATCTGCAAGCGAAACCCATAACCAAAAAAACGTAAACAAACCGATTGACCGGACCGTTCAAGAGCTCAGGCGGGTTATTACTGAAGCAAAAGCTGAAAAAATGGCGACGAGAGCTTATCTGTCCACTGTGTTCGGCTGTCCGTACGAACAGAACGTGCCGGTAGAACAAGTCATCCGCCTGTCAGACACCCTGCTCGAAATGGGTGTTGATGAAATATCGCTCGGCGACACGATCGGCGCGGCAAACCCCTTGCAGGTCATAGCCGTGCTTGAAGCCCTTTTGCCGAGAATTCCCGCCTCAAAAATCGCACTCCATTTCCATGATACAAGAGGAACGGCTCTAGCGAATATCATTCCCGCTCTTGATATGGGCATCACATCCTTTGATACTTCCTCAGGGGGGCTTGGCGGCTGCCCGTACGCCCCTGGATCAGCAGGAAACGCTGCCACAGAAGACGTCATTTATATGCTCGAACAAATGGGGATTGATACCGGGACGGACATGAATAAACTTCTTTATGCCGCCGGCTGGATCGCGGATAAAATAGGCAAAGACCTGCCAAGCAGAAACCTGCAGGCATTCAGAACGAAATGAGAAAGGAGAAGCCATGGGAGATTGCGTCTTGTATTCCGTCTGTCAAGAAACGATCGGTCTGGTCACGCTGAACCGCCCGCATGCGGCCAACTCGCTGTCTTCAGAAATGATTGATCATTTACAGCGTGTGATTGAAGACATCAAAAACTCGCCATCCATTCGTTGTGTCATTCTCACCGGCACCGGGAACACATTTTGCGCCGGTGCTGATTTAAAAGAAAGAGCGGGGATGAATCATGAACAAGTTAAGCAAAGCGTCAGGCGTATCGGTGAAACGGCCGCATCCATTGAAGCTCTCCCGCAGCCGGTCATTGCAGCGCTGAACGGAACCGCTGTCGGAGGAGGCCTTGAACTCGCCCTCGCCTGCGATATCAGAATCGCCGTCAGCCGGGCGGGCCTCGGCCTTCCTGAAACAGGGCTTGCGATCATTCCCGGAGCGGGCGGAACGCAGAGACTGCCCCGGCTTATCGGCCCCGGCGCGGCAAAAGAATTGATCTATACCGGCCGAAGGCTTTCTGCCGAAGAGGGAAAAGACATGAAGCTGATCGAGCATGTTTGTGAAGCCGATGAACTTATGGAAAAAGCAAAAGCACTGGCCGGCCGCATCGCCGCTAATGGACCGATCGCCGTCAGACAAGCAAAATCCGCGATAAACAAGGGTCTGGAGACAGATCTCAATACAGGGCTCGAAATCGAACGAAAAGCATATGAACAAGTCATCCCCACACTTGACAGAGAAGAGGGCCTGCGCGCTTTTAAAGAAAAAAGACCCCCTGAATACAAAGGAAAATAAAACATGGAGGGACTCGGATGGATTACGAAAAAGAACGGCAGACACGCAGCAAAACGATTGAAAAGGGAGGAGCCGCGAAATATCACGCAAGCAACGAAAAGAAGGGAAAACTTTTTGTAAGAGACAGGCTGAAGCTTTTATTCGATGACGGCATATCCGTTGAAGACGCTTTTTTCGCCGAGTGCATGTCAGACGGACTTCCGGCTGACGGGGTCGTTACCGGGATCGGAACCATCGGCGGCAGAACCGTTTGTGTGATGGCAAACGACTCAACCGTAAAGGCGGGCTCGTGGGGCGCGAAAACGGTGGAAAAAATCATCCGCATTCAGGAGACGGCGGAAAAGCTTCAGTGTCCGCTCTTGTACTTAGTCGATTCCGCAGGTGCGAGAATTACGGATCAGGTCGACATGTTCCCGGGCAGAAGGGGAGCCGGCCGCATCTTTTATAATCAAGTAAAGCTGTCGGGCCGCATTCCGCAAATCTGTTTATTGTTCGGCCCTTCCGCTGCGGGCGGCGCTTACATTCCGGCCTTTTGCGACATTGTCATTATGGTTGAGGGCAATGCATCCATGTACTTAGGTTCCCCGCGTATGGCAGAAATGGTGATTGGCGAGAAAGTATCGCTTGAAGAAATGGGCGGCGCCCGTATGCATTGTTCCGTATCAGGCTGCGGTGATCTCCTCGCCCGGACGGAACAGGAAGCAATCATGATGGCACAGACATACCTCAGCTATTTCCCGTCAAATTATACTGAAAAAGCGCCCGTCAACAAATCTAAGAACCCGAAAGCTTTTGAAAAACCGCTCTCAGATGTCATCCCGGCACATCAAAACGCACCGTTCAACATGATGGATTTAATTGAACGTGTCATTGATGAAGACTCATTTTTTGAGATTAAACCGTTATTTGCGCAGGAATTAATAACGGGGCTTGCGCGGATTCACGGACAGCCGGTCGGCATTATCGCCAATCAGCCGCGTGTTAAAGGCGGGGTTTTATTTCTCGATTCGGCGGATAAAGCCGCAAAATTTATCGCTTTGTGCGACGCATTCCATATTCCGCTTCTGTTTTTGGCAGACATCCCCGGATTTATGATCGGAACGAAGGTTGAACAGGCGGGCATCATCAGGCATGGCGCAAAAATGATCTCCGCAATGGCGGAAGCGACTGTTCCGAAGCTTTCCGTTATTGTCAGAAAAGCCTACGGTGCGGGATTATATGCGATGGCGGGCCCGGCTTTTGAACCGGACTGCTGCTTAGCGCTTCCGACTGCGCAAATTGCCGTAATGGGGCCTGAAGCAGCGGTGAATGCGGTCTACGCAAACAAAATCAGCGAACTTGCTCCAGAAGAAAGGCCGGCTTTTATTCAGGAAAAGCGAGATGAATACAAGGAAGACATTAACCTTTACCGTCTTGCCTCTGAAATGGTGATTGACGGCATCGTTCCCGCTGATTCCTTGCGGGACGAACTCAATAAACGCCTCACTGCTTACATGTCTAAACAACTGACTTTCACACACCGGAAACACCCCGTATACCCGGTATAAATAAAAAAGACCGCATAGATCCGGCCCGCGGCCGTTCTTCTATGCAGTCTTTTTTTCATAGTCTTGATCTCATCTTTTTCACGACAAAATAAACAACAATAAATACAAGAGCCAATATAATGATCGGAGTCGTATACATTCCGGCATAGCTGTCTACATCTTTCCACTGTCCGCCGAGCTGATACCCGAGATAAACGAAAATGACAGACCACGGAATAATCGCAAGTGTCGTCAAGGTGACAAACTTGGAAAGCGGCATTTTCGCGAGGCCGGCCGGGATGGAAATCGCGTGTCTGACGACCGGGATAAACCGGGCCGAGAATACTACGCCCGCGCCGTAACGGCGAAACCAGTTTTCGGCAACATCAATATGATGCTTTTTCAGCAGTAAGTACTTGCCGTACTTGTCCAAAAACGGCCGCCCCCCATAACGGGCGATCCAGTAAATAAAGCACTGCGCGATCGTTCCCCCGATCACGCCGGCGATAACGGCGCCGATAAAACTGATCGTGCCTTCTGACACCATATAGCCTCCATAGGCCAAAACGATTTCACTCGGAATGATTTCGATCATTAATCCGAGCGCAATCCCGAAATAGCCCATACTTGTCAGCCAGGATAATATTTCACTAATAAAATTGCCCACACTGTTCACAACCTCTTTATCTTTTTACCCAATTATATGACTGATTGACAAGCAAAATGGTTACAAATTATTTTTTAACGCACGTTTTCTTCAGATTCTCTTTTTAACACCTCTTCTAAATAAGCTAAGAGTTTCGGTCTCATTTCCTTCCGCAGCAGCCCGATCTCCGTGCCGGCCTTAAAACAGCCGAGCTTGTCGCCTATATCAAACCGTCTTCCTTCAAGCTCCCGCGCGTAGATACTTTGGGTGCGGCACACTTCGCGCAGCGCGTCTGTCAATTGGATTTCGTTGCCTGCGCCTCTTCCGATCGTCTTCAGCGCTTTAAAAATGGCAGGGGTTAATATGTAACGGCCCATCACGGCGATGTGAGAGGGCGCCTTTTCAACAGCCGGCTTTTCAATCAGATCCTCAACCTGGTATACATGACCGTTCTGCTGCCCCGTCTGTATAATACCATATTTGCTGACATCGGCGGGATCGACGGGCTGTACGCCGATCGTTTCTGTGCCGTGTTGGTTATAGACGTCTATGAGCTGCGAGAGCGCGGGAGTGTCAGATACCATAATATCATCACCTAAGAGAACGGCAAAAGGCTCTTCTCCGATAAAATGCTCCGCACACAGCACCGCATGACCTAAGCCGAGCGGCTCTTTTTGGCGGATGTAATGAATATTGGCCAAATCGGCAATCCGCTGCATTTCCTTCAGCATCTCCGTCTTGCCTTTTTCCCGCAGATTGAATTCCAATTCCGCCGACCGGTCAAAATGATCTTCAATCGAGCGTTTGTTTCTCCCTGTAATAATCAATATATCTTCAATTCCTGACGCTGCGGCCTCTTCGACAATATATTGGATGGCCGGTTTGTCGACGATTGGCAGCATTTCTTTAGGCTGCGCCTTTGTCGCCGGCAGAAATCTCGTTCCTAAACCCGCTGCGGGAATGACCGCTTTTCTCACTTTTTTTCTCATTCATCTTCACTCCTGATCCTGTATGTTTTTCAGCGAATCTCCAAATACCCAGATTCGGTTTCCGATAAAATTCATCATCATCCCGCCGATAGTGGCGGCGAACTTACTCACCAATAGCGAACAGCCGCCTTTTTGAAACGCGTAAAGCAGCAAAAAGGTGATTCCCGACGCGGCAAGATTAATCATGAGAAATCGCATGATCTCTTTCCCGTCAGCCTTGCGTTTTACACGAAACGTCCACTTCCGGTTCCATACATAGCTGTTGATGATCCCTGCCGAATAGGAGCAGATCTGCGCCGGAAGATAGGGGACATGACAAGCGGCGAGAAGAAAGAAGACACCAAAATCGATCAGCGTATTACCGACGCCTACAGTGCAAAAACGGCCTGCTGTCTTTACTTTTTCTTTCAGCATAACGGTGACCTCCCCTCATAATAAGATGCGGTTCGCTGTCCTATTTGTTGATATGGATTACTTTAGCGGACAGTGTTGAATAAACAATTACTAAAATATGAACAAAACATGAAAACGTAATGAGGCTTTGCAAAACTCATTAAGTTAACAGTTTGATAGTTTAGGTTGACATATTCCGTGAAGGGCACTAATATTCTGTATAAGTGTTAACCTTTAATTATTTTGGTTAACATTAATTTTCAAAGTAAGAGAAAGGAGGGGAATATATGCGGGAAGAAACCTATTACAGCGTCAGAATGAGAGCTTCCCGAAACGCCCCCCATGAGCAGGGCGGAAAACACATTTCCGGCGGAGAACGGCTCATCACTTACAGCGGTTTACAGGAAGCGGTAGATGGCTTATTACATAAAGGCTTCTCGCACTCAAGAGGGATACCTGATTTTATGCAGATTCAGCTTGAAAGCGTTAATGAACCGATCGAAACGATCCGCCCTTTGCCGGTTGCTTTCCATCAAACAGACACGCCGGAAAAAGGACAAGCAATCGCCCGCAAGCTTCTGCAAAAGGCGGGGATTCCCCCGCACATGATAGAGAAAGCGTACGAAAACATTGCGGAATATGCAGAAGCAAGAGGAGCGGTCCTGTTTGATATCCGGGCAGGAGAACGCATTGACGGCAGAGGAAATAGAGGTGTGCGGGTATCCCGAATGGATTGGCCGTCACGTGATTTTCAAAAATGGGCTTTTACTCACAACATGCCGGAACATTCACGAATAAAAGAAGCACATGCCATCGCGGCAAAAGTTTGCGCACATCCGGGGATTATTGCTGAATTGTGCTGGTCGGATGACCCTGATTACATAACAGGCTACGTTGCCGCAAAGAAGCTGGGATATCAGCGGATTGCCAAGATGAAGAATGCCGGAGATGAAAGCGGCTGCCGGATTTTCTTTACAGATGGCTCCATAGATACGGAGAGCTGTATCCATTTTTTAGAGAAGCAGCCTGTATTCATTCAGCAGGAGGAGAAATGATGAAACAATCAATGATTGAAAAAAGCAAAAAGCATCTTTGGCTGCCTTTCACACAAATGAAAGATTACGATGAAGATCCGTTAATCATTGAAAGCGGAAACGGGATCATGCTGAAAGACATCAGCGGCAAAGAATATTATGACGGCTTTTCTTCAGTATGGCTCAATGTACACGGCCACCGAAAAAAAGAAATGGATGAAGCGATTCAAAAACAGCTTGAAAAAATCGCTCATTCAACCTTGCTGGGTATGACGAACGTTCCCGCAACAGAACTTTCCGAGATGCTGACAGGCATCGCACCGGAAAAGCTGACACGCGTTTTTTACTCCGACAGCGGAGCGGAAGCAATGGAAATCGCTCTGAAAATGGCCTTTCAATACTGGAAAAACATAGGGAGACCCGAGAAACAGACGTTTATTTCTATGCAGAACGGCTATCACGGCGATACGATCGGAGCCGTCAGCGTCGGCTCCATTGAACTCTTCCACCATGTGTACGGCCCGCTGATGTTTGAAAGCTACAAAGCCCCGATTCCGTATGTATACAGATCTGAAAGCGGCGACCCCGTACAGTGCCGGGATGAATGCCTTCACGCGCTCGAACAGCTGCTTGCTAAGCATCACGAAGAGATTGCCGCACTTACGATCGAATCGATGGTGCAAGGCGCATCCGGGATGATCGTCATGCCTGAAGGCTTTCTGGCAGGCGTACGAAAGCTGTGTACGGCATATGATGTGTTAATGATCGTTGACGAAGTGGCGACGGGGTTCGGCCGCACCGGAAAAATGTTTGCCTGTGAGCATGAAAATGTCCAGCCGGACTTGATGGCGGCAGGGAAAGGCATTACGGGAGGCTATTTGCCGATCGCTGTGACGTTTGCCACAGAAGCCATTTATGAAGCCTTCTACGATGACTACGACAAAATGAAAACATTTTTCCACGGCCATTCCTATACAGGAAATCAGCTTGGCTGTGCCGCGGCAATTGAAAATCTGCGTTTATTCGAATCAGAGCGCATCGTTGAACAAGTCGCCGAAAAATCAAAAACGGCAGCGAAATTTCTTCATGATCTGAAGCAGCTTCCTCATGTCGGCGATGTCCGCCAGCTCGGTTTCATGTGCGGCATAGAGCTTGTGCAGGATAAGGGGACAAAACAGCCTTATCCGCCTGAAAAGCGGATGGGATACAAGGTGTCCTTGAAAATGAGAGAGCTTGGTATGCTGACACGGCCGCTCGGAGACGTCATCGCCTTTCTGCCGCCGCTTGCCAGCACAACCGATCAGTTACAAGCCATGATCTCCATTATGAAAGAAGCGATAGCCGAGGTGACCGGCCGTGGATTTTGACGGATGGCTCCTCGGAAGGCTCGATGCGGTGAAAAGAGACGGGCTGTATCGGACGCTGCGAACACAGGAAACCGCTCTCAAAACCAAAGGGCAAAAGCGGCAGACCTGGGCGTCCAATGACTATTTAGGCCTGTCAAAAGATGAGCGGCTGATCACAGCCGCGCAAACGGCGCTGAGCCGGTTCGGAGCGGGAAGCGGCGGCTCACGGTTAACGACAGGAAATACTGTGTGGCACGAAAAACTTGAACACACAATCGCGGATTTTAAACAGACGGAAGCGGCTTTATTGTTTTCAAGCGGTTACTTGGCAAATATCGGCGTGCTTGCCTCACTGCCTCAACAAGGCGATGTCATTTTAAGCGATCAACTGAACCATGCGAGCATTGTTGACGGCTGCCGTTTATCAAAAGCGGAAACCATCGTGTACCGCCATATTGATATGGCTGATCTTGAGAAAAAACTTGCCTCCGTCCAGGCTCGGAACCGCCGCTTCATCGTCACAGACGGCGTCTTCAGCATGGACGGCACCATCGCGCCTCTTGACCGCATAATGGCGCTTGCAAAGCAGTACCAGGCATTTGTGATAGCAGATGACGCGCATGCAACCGGTGTACTCGGGGAAAACGGCGGGGGAACCAGTGACTATTTCGGTGTTTGTCCTGATGTTGTCATCGGCACATTAAGCAAAGCTGTAGGAACGGAAGGCGGTTTTGCCGCGGGATCAAACATTTTCATTGATTTTTTGCTGAATCAGGCGCGGACGTTTATTTTTCAGACGGCCCTCCCGCCGTCAATTTGTGCGGCTTCGCATACGGCATTTGACATCATATCAGATATGCACGATACGCGCCGTGAGCTGCAGTCGTCTGTCAAAATGATAAAAACGCGTCTGGCCGATATGGGCTTTACCGTAAGAGGCGGAGATACACCGATTATCCCCGTTATCATCGGTGATGCAAAAACAGCGGTTTCAGCCTCTGCACTGCTGGAGAAAAAGGGAATCTGCGCCCCGGCCATCCGCCCGCCCGCCGTTCCGGAAGGCGAAAGCAGAATCAGGCTGACCGTTACGGCGGATCGCAGCTTACAGGATATAGACGAGCTGACAGAAGCATTTGATTCCATTAGAAAAGAGCTGAATATAAACAAATGAGAAGTTTTTTTGTCACAGGAACAGATACCGGCGTCGGAAAAACCATCGTTTCTTGCGGACTTGCCGCGGCATTCCGGCAGAAACAGGCGGATATCGGAGTGTTTAAGCCGTTTTTAAGCGGCGTGCCTCGGACTCATCCGGAAAGTGACACCTCGCTGTTGAAAGACATGTCACAAACCGCACTGTCTCATGAAGAAATCACGCCATTTGAATGGAAAGAGCCGCTTGCCCCGTACACGGCCGCCATGCTTGAGGGGAAATCCGTGAGCATGGCGGATGTCATGGCCCACTGGAGTAAGATCAAAAATCGTCATGAGTGTTTCATCGTTGAGGGGGCAGGCGGCATTTCCGTCCCGCTTGGTGAAAATTATTTAGTCAGTGATCTGATAAAAGCCATGGAATTGCCGGCGGTGATTGTGGCCAGGCCTGATCTCGGAACCATCAACCACACATATTTAACCGTTGAATATGCGAAAAACATGGGGATAGAGGTTCTCGGCATTATTATCAACGGCGTAAGGAGCAGGCCGGGGCTGGACGAAAAGACAAACCCGAGCATGATTGAAACATTATGCAAAGTTCCGATTTTGGGAATCACACCGAAGCTGGATCACGTTTCATCGGAAAACATTCAACACATGATTGAGAAACATATAGATGTTTCCTCTTTCATGAATCTGACACAAATGGGGAGATAAACATGAATCAATGGATGGATCTTGCAGAGAGAGTGCTGGACGGGGCGGAAGTAACGAATCAAGAAGCGCTGGCCATTTTAAATTGTCCTGATGAGGATCTTTTATTGCTGATGCATGCCGCTTTTCATATCAGAAAACGATTTTACGGAAAAAAAGTAAAGCTGAATATGATTATGAATGCAAAATCAGGCCTGTGTCCGGAAAATTGCGGGTACTGTTCACAATCTTCAATATCAAAAGCGCCGATTGAGTCTTACCGGATGGTGGATAAGCATATATTGCTTAAAGGGGCAAAACGCGCCCACGACCTGAATATAGGGACATACTGTATCGTCGCCAGCGGCCGGGGACCGTCAAACAGAGAAGTGGATCAAGTTGTTGATGCTGTCAAAGAAATTAAAGAAACGTACGGTTTAAAAATCTGCGCATGCCTCGGTCTGCTGAAGCCGGAACAGGCAGAGCGGCTGAAACAGGCAGGAGTAGACCGGTACAATCATAACATCAATACATCACAAAGAAATCACTCAAACATTACGACCTCCCACACGTATGACGACAGGGTCAATACAGTGGAAACGGCGAAACAATCGGGGATGTCACCTTGTTCTGGTGTCATCGTCGGCATGAAAGAGACGAAACAGGACGTCATTGATATGGCGAACAGCTTAAAAGCGCTTGACGCCGACAGCATCCCGGTTAATTTTCTGCATGCGATTGACGGAACTCCGTTAGAAGGGGTAAGCGAATTACATCCGGTGTATTGCCTGAAAGTGCTCGCCTTGTTCCGTTTTATCAATCCGTCAAAAGAAATCCGTATCTCAGGAGGCCGGGAAGTCAACCTTCGTTCGCTGCAGCCGCTGGGACTTTACGCCGCAAATTCGATTTTCGTCGGAGATTACTTAACGACAGCAGGGCAGCAAGAAACAGAGGATCATCAAATGCTCCATGATTTAGGTTTTGAAGTCGAATCCGTTGAAGAAATGAAAGCCGGCCTGCAATCCGCCTGCAATACGGAGGTATAAGATGACGGCGGACCTATCGATTGCACATCCGTCTCTCCATGCGGATTCGGGTTTTTGGAATGACCCTTACCCGTTTTATGACAAACTGCGATCCATTGATCCTGTTTATAAAGGAACCGTATTAAAATATCCGGGCTGGTATGTCACCGGGTACAAAGAAGCGGCAGCGATTCTGAAAGACATTCGGTTTAAAAACCGCATTCCTCTTCCGGAAGCTTCAACGAAATATCAAAATCTATCGCATATCCAGCACGATATGCTGTTATTTAAAAATCAATCAGACCATAAGCGGATGCGGATGCTTATCGGTAAAGAATTTACCGCAAAGACGGCGGAATCACTTCGCCCTTGTATAAAAGAAACGGTTCATGACTTGTTGGATCAAGTCCAAATCAAAAAAACCGCGGACCTTGTTTCAGAGTTTGCCTTTCCATTGGCAAGCCTTATCATTGCGGAGATACTCGGAGTGCCGAAAGAGGAGAGATATCAATTCAGACAATGGACGGCAGACGTCATTCAGGCCATTGATCTTACCCGATCAAGAAAGACGTTAGTCAGAGCAAGCGACACCGCAGGCAGGCTGACGTCATATTTCAGAGATTTGATTCACAAGCGGGAAGCGCACCCTCAACAAGACTTGATCAGCAGGTTTATTATGGAGGAACAGCTTTCAAAAGAGGAAGTGCTCGCGACATGTATCTTACTTGTCATAGCCGGACACGAGACGACGGTAAACCTCATAAGCAACGGTGTGTTTACTTTATTGAAACACCCTGAACAGCTTAGCGCACTGAGAGAAAACCCCTCGCTTATTGAAACTGCAGTTGAGGAATGTCTGCGCTACGACAGCCCCGCGCAGCTGACGGCACGCACCGCCTCAGAAGACTGCGAAATAAATGGGAAGACCATAAAAAAAGGAGAGCAGGTATATATCCTTTTAGGGGCAGCCAATCGCGATCCAAGCATATTCGATCAACCTCACAAAATGGATATCCAAAGAAAACCGAATCCGCATCTTGCATTCGGAAGGAACGCCCATTTTTGCATAGGCTCCTCATTAGCGCGCATCGAAGCACAAATTGCAATTCTCACACTGTTTGAGCGGATGCCTAAGCTTCGGCTGGCTGCACACCGCCTTGAATACCGCAAGCTCATTGGTTTTAGGTCGCTCAAAGAGCTCCCGGTTGTCATTGGCTGAATGACCATGCAGGAGGGCCGGATTTTATCGGTTCCTCTTGCAGGAAATAAATGAAAGAAAAAAGAATACATATTTATAAAGCAAAAATCCTCTCTGATCCATCTCACTATCCCTAAAAAAACTCACTGCTCAGCCAATCAATCTAATACAGCAAGAGTCTCCCTTTCTTTCGCCAAAACGGAACATTCATCATGATGCACATTTTTTCAGCCTTAGAAACTGTGCAAAACCGGCATGTTTTTTGCTTTATTTTCTCGATTTTTTGTAAGCGCTTACTAATATTAAGCAGAAAAGAGGGGGATTTGTGGACATTGTTATTATTTTATTGGCATTAGGCATGCTGATGTTTGCGGCTTACCGGGGCTTTTCAGTCATTTTATTCGCCCCGATTTGTGCGCTGTTTGCCGTGCTCCTGACAGATCCAAGCTTCGTACTTCCTTTCTTCTCGAATATATTTATGGAGAAGATGGTAGGATTTATTAAGCTGTATTTTCCCGTATTTCTTTTAGGGGCCGTTTTTGGCAAGGTTGTTGAAATATCCGGGCTCGCCGAGTCGATTGCAAAAACAATCGTCAAGCTTGTGGGAGCAAAAAGAGCCATTCTCGCCATCGTCTTAATGGGTGCGATTTTAACGTACAGCGGCGTCAGTCTCTTCGTAGCGGTGTTTGCCATTTATCCGTTTGCTAAAAACCTATTTATTAAAGCTGATATTCCCAAGCGTCTGATACCCGGTACGATTGCATTGGGCGCCTTTACATTTACAATGGATGCGCTTCCCGGCACACCGCAAATTCAAAATGTCATTCCGACCGCTTTTTTTAAAACAAACATTTATGCCGCTCCCTGGCTCGGACTGATTGGTGCAGCATTTGTGCTTACGGCCGGAATGATTTATTTAGAATCCCGGCGCAAAAAAGCGGCTAATGCCGGAGAAGGCTATGCTGGATTTCAATCTGAAGTTTCCGCTGCAGAGGAATCCTCAGGTCTGGCTAATGAAACACATACGCCTGTTTTACCGCAGGAGGCAGAACCCAGCCCCGCGCGGCAAGTTCTCGCCTTTGTTCCGCTTATCCTTGTGGGGGTCATGAACAAATGCTTCACGATGTGGCTCCCTCATTGGTACCCTAGCGGATTTGATTTTGCGCCGCTCGGGCTAGAAGCGTTCGGGAAGATTGACCTTTCCTCCGTCACTGCGATCTGGTCAGTAGAACTCGCACTGTTCATCGGAATCATGACAACGATTTTGTTCGATTGGAAAAAAGTCCTCTTCAATTTGAAAGAAGGACTGAATGAGGGCATCGGGGGCGCCTTGCTGGCGTCGATGAATACAGGAGCCGAATACGGATTTGGCGGCATCATTGCGGCGCTTCCCGGCTTTAAAATGGTCAGCAGCGGCATATCGCAGACGTTTACAGATCCGCTCGTCAACGGAGCGGTGACGACCACTGCGCTTGCCGGGATTACAGGATCGGCATCAGGAGGAATGGGCATCGCTTTAAGCACGATGTCAGCAGCGTATACAGAAGCAATCAATACATTCCACATCCCGCCGGAGGTCATGCACCGGGTGATATCGATGGCCTCCGGCGGGATGGACACTCTTCCGCATAATGGCGCCGTCATTACGCTGCTCGCGGTCACCGGGTTGACCCACCGCCAATCCTATAGGGATATCTTTGCCATAACCGTCATTAAAACAGCCGCTGTGTTTGTCATCATCGCCATTTACAGTCTGACGGGCCTTGTGTAGCCAAAACAGAAAGGGGAAACGAATATGGGAAAAGGAAAAGTGATGAACTCTTATCAAGATGCTGCTGCACTGATCAAGGACGGAGACACCCTCATCGCAGGAGGCTTCGGCCTGTGCGGCATTCCGGAACAATTAATTCTCGCGATCAGGGACAGCGGCGTAAAAAACTTGACCGTTGTCAGTAATAACTGCGGTGTTGATGATTGGGGGTTAGGCCTCTTGCTTGCAAACCGGCAGATCAAAAAAATGGTCGCATCCTATGTGGGAGAAAACAAAACCTTTGAACGGCAGTTTTTAAGCGGGGAGCTGGAAGTCGAATTGGTGCCCCAAGGAACGCTCGCAGAAAGAATTCGCGCGGGAGGGGCGGGCATTCCGGCGTTTTACACACCTGCGGGCGTCGGAACATCAGTAGCCGAGGGAAAAGAACATAAGACATTTGACGGACGCACCTATCTTCTGGAGAAAGGGATTACAGGGAACGCCGCCATCGTAAAGGCCTGGAAAGCCGATCCTCTGGGCAACCTGATGTTCAGAAAGACGGCGAGAAATTTCAATCCGCTCGCTGCAATGGCAGGCAAAGTGACGATTGCAGAGGCTGAAGAAATCGTCGATGCCGGAGAGCTTGATCCGGATCAAATTCATACGCCGGGTATTTTTGTGCAGCACGTGCTGCACGGCGGGATTCATGAAAAACGGATTGAACGCCGCACCGTCCGGCAAGCATGATAAAGGAGGCTGACAGAATGAGAGATAGCAGAAAACGAATGATCAAACGGGCTGTAAAGGAAATTAAGGACGGAATGAATGTGAACTTGGGGATAGGGATGCCGACGCTTGTAGCCAATGAGATACCGAATGATTATAACGTCCTGCTTCAGTCTGAAAACGGCTTGCTCGGGATCGGGCCTTATCCGGCGGAAGGAACGGAGGACCCCGATCTGATCAATGCGGGAAAAGAAACCATTACCGAGGTAAAGGGAGCCTCGTATTTTGACAGTGCCGAATCCTTTGCCATGATTCGCGGCGGCCACATTGATGTAGCGATCCTCGGCGGGATGGAAGTGTCCGAACGGGGAGATTTGGCGAACTGGATGATCCCAGGAAAAATGATCAAAGGAATGGGCGGCGCCATGGACTTGGTCCACGGAGCAAAACGGATTATTGTCATTATGGAGCACGTGAATAAATATGGGGAATCTAAAGTGAGAACGGAATGTACGCTGCCTTTAACCGGCAGGCAGGTGGTCGATCGGCTGATCACAGATTTGGCTGTATTCGATTTTCATGATGGCCGTATGACGCTCACCGAACTGCAGGAAGGTGTAACAATAGAGGAGGTCTTTGAGAAAACAGAAGGTCATTTTACTGTCAGCCAGTCGTTAAAAAACGGGGTCAGACCAAAATGAGGAGGTGCCGTCATGCATTCATTGCTTATTGAAAAAACAGCCGTTGTAACAGGAGCAGCCGGAGGAATCGGGCTTGAAATCGCAAAAGAATTCGCCCGTGAAGGAGCAGCCGTCATCATCTCTGATGTAAACGAACAAGCGGGGAAAGAAGCGGCGGCAAGACTGACAGATGAAGGCTGTGAAGCAGTCAGCATCACATGCGATGTAACAAATGAAAAGCAAGTGGCCGACATGCTGCAGACGGTCGAGAAACAATTCGGACGTCTCGATATCCTTGTGAATAATGCGGGCATTCAGCATGTCGCGCCCATCGAGGAATTTCCCACCGAACAGTTTGAACGGCTCATTCGTCTCATGCTGACTGCGCCATTTATCGCAATGAAGCATGCATTTCCCATTATGAAAAAACAGCAATTCGGTCGAATCATTAATATGGCGTCTGTCAACGGACTGATCGGTTTTCACGGGAAAGCGGCATATAACAGCGCCAAGCACGGCGTCATTGGTTTAACGAAAGTCGGCGCACTTGAAGGCGCGGCTGACGGCATTACCGTCAATGCGCTTTGTCCGGGATATGTGGACACTCAGCTTGTCCGCAATCAGTTAAAGGACATTTCCGCAACAAGGAATGTACCGTACGAGCGGGTGCTTGAGGACGTCATCTTTCCGCTCGTTCCCCAAAAACGGCTGCTGTCAGTGAAGGAAATCGCTGATTACGCCGTATTTTTGGCCAGCGACAAAGCAAAAGGGGTCACAGGTCAGGCCGTAGTCATGGATGGCGGGTATACCGCTCAATAGTTCTTATACTTTTTAAAAAAACAGCCGCTCTGAACGGCTGTTTTTTTATGCCTGAAAACCTTGTTCACTCAATAGGCCGATTTACTGCGTCAATCGGTATCCGGGCAGGGTCATTCGCATGTTCTGCGGCGTATTTCGTCCTTGCGGATTTTCCCCATCCAGATCCATCTCTTGCACCACATTTATAATTAAGCGCAATCAGTTTACAATCCTTCACAGATATACAAATGAATTTTTACAATAAACAGAAAATATGTAATTTCTGACACAATAATGCCAATAGCCCTAAAACATATGAAACATGAAGAGCGCGTCCGAAGTGAAGAAGAGCCGGTAACAGGCTCCACCCCGGCTTTCATCATCTCTCTTTAAGACTGATTTTCGGCGAAACCCCCATGTTTTATTTTATGAATAAATATATCTAATTCGTTTGTGAAAACGAACAATAACTCCTCCGAAAGTATTCTATACACATTTGTTATAATCATGCTAGGATGTTAGATAAAGGGATATTTTGTAGGATATTGTATCCCCTGTTCAATATGATCGGAGGAATCTCATGAACAATCTTGCCTTTTTATTTCCTGGACAAGGGTCTCAATTTGTAGGAATGGGCAAACAATTTTGGAATGATTTTGTGCTCGCAAAGAGATTGTTTGAAGAAGCGAGCGATGCGATCTCCTTGGATGTAAAAAAACTGTGTTTTAACGGAGATATGAATGAATTGACAAAGACAATGAACGCGCAGCCCGCTATTTTAACGGTCAGTGTGATTGCTTTTCAAGTGTATATGCAGGAAATAGGGGTGGAGCCCCGCTTCCTGGCAGGCCATAGCTTAGGCGAATATTCAGCGCTTGTCTGTGCCGGCGCCCTTTCTTTTCAGGATGCCGTTACACTTGTAAGGGAGCGGGGAATTCTTATGCAAAATGCGGATCCCCAGCAGCAGGGGACGATGGCCGCCGTGACACAGCTCTCTCTCCAAACGTTGCAGGAAATATGTTCGAAAGTATCGACGGAAGACTTTCCGGCAGGTGTAGCCTGCATGAATTCAGAACAGCAGCATGTGATTTCCGGACACCGGCAAGCTGTGGAACGTGTCATCAAGATGGCGGAGGAAAAGGGTGCGGCATACACTTATTTGAATGTCAGTGCGCCTTTTCACAGTTCGATGATACGATCAGCCTCCGAACAATTCCAGACTGTTTTACACCGCTATTCCTTCCGAGATGCCGCATGGCCGATCATTTCAAATGTCACCGCGCGCCCTTACAGCAGCGGAAATTCGATCAGCGAACATCTCAAGCAGCACATGACGATGCCGGTTAGATGGACAGAATCGATGCATTACTTGCTTTTACATAGAATCACAGAAGTCATCGAAATGGGTCCGAACAATGTCTTATCCGGTCTGCTGAGAAAAACAACGAATCACATTGTACCTTATCCCTTAGGACAGACATCTGATGTTCCCCCGCTTTCCAATCCAGCGGAAAGAAAGAAACATATTGTCCATTTACGCAAAAAACAACTGAATAAATTGATGATTCAATCCGTCATTGCGCGAAATTACAACAAGGATTCAGCGGCTTATTCCAATATGACGACGCCATTATTTACGCAAATCCAAGAGCTGAAAGAGAGAATGAAAAGGCATGAAGACGTGCTTTCAGAACAAGAACTCGAACATTCGATCCATTTATGCAAATTAATTTGTGAAGCTAAACAGCTTCCGGCTTGGGAAGAATTGCGGATTTTAAAATAAAGCGCCCAGGAGGGGACCTATGTATACCAGTCAATTCCAAACCTTAGTAGATGTCATTCGGGAAAGAAGCAGTATCTCTGATCGCGGGATCCGTTTTATCGAATCCGATAAAAACGAGACGGTTGTCTCTTACCGCCAATTGTTTGAAGAGGCGCAAGGGTATCTTGGCTATTTACAGCATCTCGGCATTAAGCCGAAGCAGGAAATTGTATTTCAAATCCAAGAGAACAAATCATTTGTCGTTGCTTTTTGGGCTTGTATATTAGGAGGAATGATCCCGGTTCCGGTCAGTATCGGAGAAGATGATGACCATAAACTGAAGGTCTGGCGCATTTGGAATATATTAAATCATCCCTTTCTGATTGCCTCTGAAAAAGTATTGGACAAAATAAAGAAATACGCTGCAGAACACGATTTACAGGATTTCCATCATCAATTAAACGAAAAATCTGACATCATTCAAGATCAAACCTACGATTACCCCGCTTCATTTTATGAACCTGATGCGGATGAACTCGCCTTTATCCAATTTTCTTCCGGATCGACAGGAGACCCAAAAGGAGTCATGTTAACGCATCACAACTTAATACATAACACGTGCGCCATTGGGACTGCCCTAGCCATTCATTCGAAAGACTCTTTCTTATCATGGATGCCTTTAACGCATGATATGGGGCTCATCGCCTGCCACCTTGTTCCCTTCATAACCGGAATCAATCAAAATCTAATGCCTACAGAGTTATTTATTCGCAGACCTATTCTTTGGATGAAAAAAGCTCATGAACATAAAGCCAGTATTCTATCATCTCCTAATTTCGGGTACAACTACTTCCTTAAATTTCTGAAAAACGAACCAGACTGGGATTTATCCCACATCAAGGTCATCGCAAACGGTGCAGAACCGATATTGCCGGAGCTGTGTGACGAATTTTTGAAAAGATGCGCAGCATTCAATCTGAAAAGATCCGCCATTTTGAATGTTTACGGTTTAGCGGAAGCTTCGGTTGGCGCAGCGTTCTCTAAAATAGGTAAAGAATTCGTTCCCGTTTATTTGCATCGTGACTATTTAAATCTTGGTGAAAGAGCTGTAAAAGTCAGCAAAGAGGACCAAAATTGCGCTTCATTCGTCGAGGTGGGACAACCTATTGACTATTGTCAGCTTCGGATCTCCGATGAAACAAATGAAAGAGTAGAAGACGGAATCATCGGCCATATCCAGATCAAAGGAGACAATGTGACGCAAGGGTATTATAACAACCCAGAGAGTACGGAAAAAGCGCTGACTTCTGACGGCTGGGTAAAAACGGGAGACCTCGGATTCATTAGTGAAAGTGGTAACTTAGTCGTAACCGGAAGAGAAAAGGACATTATTTTCGTGAACGGAAAAAATGTCTACCCGCACGATATTGAACGGGTCGCGATTGAAATGGAAGAGGTTGACTTAGGAAGGGTTGCCGCCTGCGGTGTATATGATCAAAAGACACAAAGCGGAGAAATCGTGCTCTTTGTTGTTTACAAAAAATCACCTGAAAAATTCGCACCGCTTGTCAAAGAGATAAAAAAACATTTGTACAAGCGGGGCGGCTGGAGCATAAAAGAAGTCCTTCCGATCCGAAAACTCCCTAAAACAACCAGCGGAAAGGTTAAACGCTACGAACTTGCCCGACAGTATGAGGCAGGGAATTTTTCAACAGAGTCTGCCGCCATCAATGAATGTTTGGAGAGCAGCCCGGAAACATCCGGACAGACACCCATTCATGAGATAGAAACGGAATTGCTGTCTATCTTTTCCGAAGTGCTCGATGGAAAAAAGGTTCACCTCGCTGACAGTTATTTTGATATGGGAGCAAATTCATTACAATTATCGCAGATTGCCGAGCGCATAGAACAGAAATTCGGACGCGAGCTTGCCGTTTCAGATCTCTTTACGTATCCTTCTATCACTGATTTAGCGGCATATTTGTCTGAAAGCCGGGCTGAAATCAAGCAGGACGCGGCAGCGAAACCAAGCCATGTGACACCGAAAGATATCGCCATTATCGGGATGTCGCTCAATGTCCCGGGAGCGTCAACGAAAAGTGATTTTTGGAATCTGCTTGAAAAAGGTGAGCACAGCATTCGAGAATACCCCGAATCCCGGCTGAAAGATGCGGCGGATTATTTAAAGTCCATCCAAAGCGAGTTCAATGAGAGTCAGTTTGTGAAGGGCGGCTATTTAGATGAAATCGACCGCTTTGATTATTCGTTCTTCGGTTTAGCTCCTAAAGCGGCTCAGTTTATGGACCCTAACCAAAGACTGTTTTTGCAGTCTGCATGGCATGCGATTGAAGATGCGGGCTATGCCGGCGGCAGCATGAACGGGAGTCGTGTCGGGGTATATGCGGGGTACTCGAAGGTGGGCTACGATTATGAACGTCTCCTTTCTGCGAATTATCCGGAGGAACTTCATCAATATATCGTGGGCAATCTCCCTTCCGTGCTAGCCAGCCGAATCGCTTATTTCTTAAATTTAAAAGGGCCGGCGGTCACAGTGGATACGGCATGCTCCTCATCGCTTGCCGCCGTTCATATGGCATGCAAATCTTTAATATCCGGCGATTGTGAAATGGCTCTTGCCGGCGGTATCCGGACATCGCTCTTGCCGATCTGTATCGGGCTTGATATGGAATCTTCGGACGGGTACACGAAAACGTTCAGCAAAGATTCAGACGGCACGGGCACAGGTGAAGGCGCGGCCGCAGTCCTGCTAAAACCTTTGCAGGATGCTGTTCGCGACGGAGACCATATTTACGGCGTAATCAAGGGAAGCGCGATGAATCAAGACGGAACAACCGCCGGGATTACAGCACCGAATCCGGCAGCTCAGACTGAGGTCATTGAGACGGCTTGGAAAGACGCGGGCATTGCCCCTGAAACACTGTCTTTCATCGAAGCGCATGGCACCGGAACGAAGCTCGGTGATCCGGTTGAATTTAACGGGCTTTGTAAAGCGTTTGAAAAGTATACGGCAAAAAAACAATTTTGTGCGATTGGTTCTGTTAAATCGAACATCGGTCATTTGTTTGAAGCGGCAGGCATCGTCGGGCTGATCAAATCTGTCCTCATGCTGAATCACAAGAAAAATCCGCCGTTAGCGCACTTTAATGAACCTAATCCGCTCATTCATTTTCACTCATCACCATTTTATGTGAATCAGGAAGCTGCGGAGTTCACATCCGGTGATGAGCCGCTGCGAGGCGGAGTCAGCTCATTTGGCTTTAGCGGAACAAACGCTCATGTGGTACTGGAAGAATATATTTCTCAAAGTGAGTATGCACCCGAGGATGAACATGGGCCGCACCTATTTGTTTTATCCGCTCATACTGAAAAATCACTCTATGAACTCGCACAGCAGTACCGGCAATATGTATCGGATGACAGCCAAGCTTCATTAAAGTCCATTTGCTATACAGCCAGTACGGGCAGGGCTCATTTGGATCATGGCATTGCCATGATTGTATCCGGTAAACAAGAACTATCGGATAAGCTGACCCGCCTGATTCAGGGAGACAGAAACCTTCCCGGTGTATACATCGGTTACAAGAATATGAAGGAAATGCTGCCTGCTCATAAAGAAGAGCTGAATCAACAAGCAGCCGCTCTGATTAAGCAGCGTTTACGTACGCAAGATGAACGGATCACATGGCTGCATCGCGCAGCCGAATTATTTGTGCAAGGAGCCGTTATCGATTGGCGCGCGCTTTATTCCGGTGAAACTGTACAAAAGACGCCATTGCCCCTGTATCCGTTTGAACGGAGCCGATGCTGGGCTGAAGCTGACCAATTGCGCTTAAACGAGGGCGAAAAGAAAGGAGGAGCAGCATTGAATATCAATCAATCGAAAGCGCACATTGAATCCTTCCTGAAAACTGTAATCAGCAATGCTTCAGGGATCAGAGCGGAGGAACTCGATCTGAATGCTCATTTTATCGGGCTCGGAATGGATTCTATCATGCTGTCACAGGTCAAAAAAGCCATTGCGGATGAATTTGGGGTAGACATCCCGATGGATCGTTTTTTTGATACGATGAACAACCTTCAAAGTGTCATAGATTACTTGGCTGAGACCGTTCCATCGTCCTTTGCATCCGCTCCGCCTCAAGAGAATGTTCCGGCGCAGGAAATACAGGTCATTTCAGAAGCGCAGTCTGAATCGGATCGCAGAGAAGGTCATCAAGAGCATATGCTCGAAAAAATAATCGCTTCTCAGAATCAATTAATTCAGGATACCTTGCAAGCTCAATTAAATAGCTTTAATTTGTTGAGAAACAGCGGACATCATTCCGATGAGAAAGAATACGCTAAAACGCAAGAGAAATCAATTCCTTCTGTCAAGCAGGGGCATCCGACCGTCACTGCAGAAAAGAAAGCGGCTCAAGAAGCGAAACCCTATGTTCCTTTTCAGCCTCAGAACCTGAATGATCAGGGGCACTATACCGCACGGCAAAAACAATACTTAGAAGATTTCATCAAGAAATACGCCGATAAAACGAAAGGTTCCAAACAATATACGGACAACACCCGATTTGCTCATGCAAACAACCGCAATTTGTCCAGCTTCCGTTCGTATTGGAAGGAAATCGTATACCCGATTATCGCCGAACGTTCTGACGGTTCTAAAATGTGGGATATTGACGGAAATGAATATATCGATATCACCATGGGATTCGGGGTTAACCTTTTCGGGCATCATCCTTCCTTTATTACACAGGTTATCGATGATTCAACCCGTTCATCATTGCCTCCGCTCGGCCCGATGTCAGATGTCGCCGGTGAAGTTGCCGACCGGATCCGCACATGTACCGGAGTGGAAAGGGTCGCTTTCTATAATTCCGGAACAGAGGCCGTCATGGTTGCCCTGCGTTTGGCGCGGGCGGCAACAGGAAGAAAGAAAGTTGTGGCGTTCTCGGGATCTTATCACGGCACGTTTGACGGCGTATTAGGGGTTGCCGGCACAAAAGGCGGGGCTGCGTCTGCGAATCCGCTGGCTCCGGGCATACTGCAGAGCTTTATGGATGATTTGATTATTTTACATTACAACAATCCCGATTCGCTGGACGTGATCCGCAGTCTTGGTGATGAATTGGCAGCCGTACTGGTGGAACCGGTACAAAGCCGCAGACCGGATTTGCAGCCGCAGGCATTTTTGAAAGAATTGCGGGCGATCACGCAGCAATCCGGAACAGCTCTGATTATGGATGAAATTATTACCGGATTTCGGATCGGTCTTGGCGGCGCACAGGAATGGTTCGGCATTCAGGCTGATTTAGTGACCTACGGAAAAATCATCGGCGGCGGACAGCCATTAGGGGTAGTTGCCGGAAAAGCTGAGTTCATGAATGCGATCGACGGGGGTACCTGGCAGTATGGGGACGATTCCTACCCGCAAGACGAGGCGAAACGCACGTTTGTGGCCGGCACCTTCAATACTCACCCGCTTACCATGAGGATGTCATTAGCCGTCCTTCGCCATTTACAAACCGAAGGAGAGCATCTGTATGAGCAGCTTAATCAAAAAACAGCCTACCTGGTCGATGAGCTGAATCGCTGCTTCGAACAAGCGCAAGTGCCTATCCGCATGGTTCGATTCGGTTCTTTATTCCGGTTTGTCTCATCGCTTGATAATGACTTGTTCTTTTACCATCTCAACTATAAAGGGGTCTATGTATGGGAGGGACGCAACTGCTTCTTGTCTGCGGCGCATACCGCGGATGATATCGAAAATATTATTCTAGCGGTGAAAGACACGGTGGAGGATCTTCGCCGAGGCGGATTTATTCCGGAAGGCCCGGATTCCCCTGATGGCGGAGGCCGTAAAAAGTCCGGGACGCGCGAGCTTTCACCTGAACAAAAGCAGTTGGTTATGGCATCCCATTACGGGAATGAAGCTTCCGCCGCTTTAAACCAGTCCATTATGCTGAAAGTGAAGGGCGAACTGCAGTATACATCATTAAAACAAGCCGTCCGGCATATCGTTGACCGTCATGAAGCTTTACGTACGGTGATTCATCCCGATGACGAGGTACAGCAAGTGCTGGAACGGATGAATATAGATATACCTGTCATTGATTTTACCGGTCACCCGCATGAACATCGGGAGCCGGAAATCCAAAAATGGCTGACAGAAGATGCCAAGCGGCCGTTTCATTTCCATGAACAAAAGCCTTTGTTTAGAATCCATGTGCTTACATCGGCTCACAATGAACATCTGATTGTGCTCACGTTCCATCATATCATTGCCGATGGATGGTCAATCGCCGTTTTTGTTCAAGAACTGGAGAGCAACTACGCGGCAATAGTACAAGGAAAACCGATTTCACCGAAAGAGGCAGATGTTTCGTTTCGCCAATACTTAGACTGGCAGCAGGCACAGATTGACAGCGGCCATTATGAAGAAGGGGTCCGTTATTGGCGGCGTCATTTTTCTGAACCGATACAGCAGCCAATTCTGCCAAGCACAGATTCTGTCCGTTATCCGAACGGGTATGAGGGAGACCGGTGTACCGTCAGGCTTGGACGGCCATTGAGCGAGGCTTTAAGGTCATTAAGCATTCAGATGAAAAATAGCGTATTTGTGACGATGCTGGGTGCATTTCATCTTTTTCTGCACCGGCTTACCAAACAGTCAGGCCTTGTGATCGGGGTCCCCGCAGCAGGTCAATCGCATATGAAACAGCATGATCTGATTGGAAATTGCGTCAATATGATTCCGGTGAAGAACACGTCTTCTTCAGAAAGCACTTTATCCGGTTATCTTGGCAGTATGAAAGAAAGCGTGAATCTTGCAATGCGGCACCAAGCCGTCCCGATGACACTGGTGGCCAGAGAGCTTCCGCACGATCAAGTGCCGGATATGCGTATTATCTTTAATTTAGACAGGCCTTTTCGAAAACTGCATTTCGGAAAGGCGGAAGCGGAGCCCGTTGCATACCCGGTAAAATGCACCCTGTACGATTTATTTCTGAACATAACAGACGCACATCAAGAATATGTTCTTGATTTCGACTTTAATACGAACGTCATCAGTCCGGAAATCATGAAAAAGTGGGGAGCGGGTTTTACAAAATTGCTGCAAAAAATGGTTGAGGGAGATTCAATCCCTCTTGACGCCATGATGATGTTTTCCGATGAAGAACAGCATGCTTTACAAGCACTTTACGCCGAACACCAGAAGCGGGTCTCTTCAATAGGAAGCAATACGGCAAATTTTACTGAAGCCTACGAGGCGCCGGTAAATGAAACGGAGCGGCAGCTGGCGCGGATTTGGGAGGAACTTTTCGGCCTTGAACGGGTCGGCAGATCAGATCGCTTCCTGGCTCTGGGAGGAAACTCACTCCAGGCGACGCTAATGCTTTCCAAAGTTCAGAAGACATTTCATCAAAAGGTTTCCATCGGACAATTTTTCAATCACCAGACTGTTAAGGAATTAGCACGTTTCATTCAGAACGAAACGAAAGTCGTGCACCTCCCAATGAAGGCTGCCGAGAAAAAAGCGTATTACCCGACATCGCCGGCACAGCAAAGAGTATATTTCCTGCACCAACTGGAACCGGATCAGCTGGCGCAAAATATGTTCGGCCACATATCAATAACAGGGAAGTACGATGAGCAAGCCCTGATCTCATCTCTTCAACAAGTGATGCAGCGGCACGAAGCGTTTCGCACGTATTTCGACATTATAGATGGCGATATCGTTCAGAAACTTGAAAACGAAGTTGATTTTAACGTTCATGTCCGGACAATGAGCCGGGACGAATTTGATGCCTATTCAGACCGGTTTGTAAAACCGTTCCGCCTGGATCAAGCTCCGTTAGTTCGTGCGGAGCTGATCAAGATTGAAAACGAGCAGGCCGAACTGCTCATCGATATGCATCATATCATTTCGGACGGTTATTCCGTCAACATCCTTACAAATGAATTGCTGGCTTTATATCATCAGAAACCATTACCGGACATTGAATTTGAATATAAAGATTTCGCAGAATGGCAAAACCAACGGCTGAATGACGATGCCATGAAGCGGCAGGAGACATATTGGCTGGAACAATTTCAAGACGAAATTCCCATCCTTGACCTTCCGACAGACGGTTCCAAAGCGGCAGAACGGTCTTCTGAGGGACAGCGTGTGACATGCTCCTTACAGCCGGATGTCATCCGTTCGCTTCAAGACTTGGCGCAAAAGGCGGAAACGACTCTCTATACGGTGCTTCTGGCCGCCTATAATGTGCTGCTTCATAAATATACGGGACAAGAAGACATTGTCGTAGGCACGCCTGCTTCAGGAAGAAATCATCCGGATATCGAAAAAATCATCGGTATTTTCATACAAACCATCGGAATCCGGACGAAGCCGCACGCCAATAGAACGTTTACGGATTATCTGGAAGAAGTAAAGCGGCAGACGCTTGACGCTTTCGAAAACCAAGACTATCCATTCGACCGGCTTGTGGAGAAATTAAATGTGCAGCGGGAAACAACCGGAAAGTCTCTGTTTAACACGATGTTTGTGTTTCAAAACATTGAATTTCATGAAATCCGGCACAATGAATGTACTTTTAAAGTGAAAGAACGAAATCCAGGGGTCTCTTTATATGATTTGATGCTCACGATCGAAGATGCCGGTCAACAGATAGAGATGCATTTTGATTATAAACCGGGACGATTCACAAAAGACACCATTGAACAGATCACCAGACACTATACCGCCATTTTAAACAGCCTTGTTGAGCAGCCGGAGATGACATTGTCTTCCGTTCCTATGCTGTCTGAAACCGAACGGCATCAACTGCTGACGGAGTGTAATGGCACAAAGACGCCGTATCCGCATAAGGAAACGGTATATCGGTGGTTTGAAATGCAGGCGGAACAGAGTCCCGATCATGAAGCCGTTATTTTTGGCAATGAGCGGTATACGTACAGACAGCTCAATGAACGGGCGAACCGATTGGCGCGGACGTTACGGACAAAAGGCGTACAAGCGGATCAATTCGTTGCCATCATCTGCCCGCATCGGATCGAGCTGATTGTCGGAATTTTGGCTGTTCTGAAAGCCGGCGGCGCATACGTGCCCATTGATCCTGAATATCCGGAAGATCGGATCCAATATATGCTGAGAGATTCAAGGGCGGAGGTTGTGTTGACACAGCGCAGCCTGCTGGATCAATTACCGTATGATGGTGACGTTGTGCTTTTGGATGAGGAAAACTCATACCATGAGGATCACTCGAATCTTGAATCGGACAGCGATGTGCATGATTTGGCCTATATGATCTATACGTCAGGTTCGACGGGAAACCCAAAAGGTGTACTCATTGAGCATCAGGGACTGGCTGATTATATTTGGTGGGCGAAAGAGGTTTATGTAAGAGGTGAGAAAACCAACTTCCCATTATACTCTTCCATCTCTTTCGATCTGACTGTGACCTCGATATTTACACCGCTGGTTACGGGAAATACCATCATTGTCTTTGACGGCGAAGATAAAAGCGCTGTGCTTTCTGAGATTATGCGGGACTCAAGAATAGACATGATCAAATTGACCCCGGCACATCTGCACGTCATCAAGGAGATGAATATCGCTGGCGGCACCGCAATACGGAAAATGATTGTCGGCGGAGAAAATTTAAGCACCCGTCTGGCCAAAAGTGTCAGCGAGCAGTTTAAAGGCCGGCTGGACATTTTCAATGAATACGGACCGACGGAAGCTGTCGTCGGATGTATGATTTATCAGTTCGACGCAGAACGGGACAAGCGGGAATTTGTACCGATCGGCACTCCGGCTGCCAACACGGATATTTATGTGGCCGATGCAAGCAGAAACCTGGTTCCCATCGGGGTAATCGGCGAAATATATATCAGCGGACCGGGTGTTGCCAGAGGGTATTGGAACCGCCCGGATTTAACGGCAGAGAAATTTGTTGAAAACCCGTATGTCCCGGGAGCGAAGATGTACAAATCAGGGGATTTGGCTAAGCGATTGAAGGACGGAAATCTCGTATATATTGGGCGCGTTGATGAACAAGTCAAAATCAGGGGACACCGAATCGAGCTTGGTGAAATTGAAGCAGCGATGCATAACGCGGAAGCGGTGCAAAAAGCCGCGGTTACAGTGAAAGAAGAAAAAGACGGCTTAAAACAATTATGCGCGTATTACGTAAGCGACAAGCCTATAGCGGCTGCGCAGCTTAGGGAACAATTGTCATCGAAGCTTCCGGACTACATGGTTCCGTCCTATTTTGTCCATCTGGAGCATATGCCGTTAACGTCCAACGGGAAAATAAACCGTAAGGCACTGCCTGCACCAGAATCGAGTCTGCAGCAGACAGCTGAATATGTTCCGCCGGGTAATGAGACGGAGTCCAAACTGACAGATTTATGGAAGGAAGTGCTCGGAATAAGCCATGCGGGGATCAAACATAATTTCTTTGATCTCGGAGGCAACTCCATCCGAGCGGCTGCCTTAGCCGCCAGAATTCACAAAGAGCTGGATGTGAATCTGTCTCTCAAAGACATATTCAAGTTTCCTACCATTGAACAATTGGCTGACAAGGCGTTACACATGGACAAAAATCGATATGTACCGATTCCGGCTGCAAAGGAAATGCCATATTATCCGGTTTCTTCAGCTCAGAGGCGGATGTATTTGTTAAGTCACACAGAAGGCGGCGAGCTGACTTACAATATGACGGGTGCCATGAATGTGGAAGGGACGATCGATCCCGAACGGTTAAACGCCGCTTTCCGAAAATTAATCGTGCGTCATGAAGCGTTGCGGACCAGCTTTGATTTATATGAAGGCGAGCCGGCACAGCGTATTCATCAGAACGTCGACTTTACGATAGAACGGATTCAAGCAAGCGAAGAAGAAGCGGAAGACCGTGTGCTTGATTTCATCAAAGCGTTTGACTTAGCCAAACCGCCGCTGATGCGGGCCGGACTGATTGAAATTGAACCTGCGCGGCACGTGCTTGTGGTTGATATGCATCATATCATTTCTGACGGCGTGTCCGTCAATATTCTGATGAATGATTTAAGCCGAATCTACGAGGGGAACGAACCGGGCCCGCTCTCTATTCAATATAAAGACTTTGCAGTTTGGCAGCAATCGGACCTTCAGAAACGGAACATCAAGAGCCAGGAAGCGTATTGGCTGGATCAGTTTCACGGTGATATTCCTGTACTAGATATGCCTGCGGATTATGAGCGACCTGCCATACGCGATTACGAAGGCGAATCATTTGAATTTCTTATACCCGAACACTTGAAACAGCGTTTAAGCCAAATGGAAGAAGACACAGGAGCAACACTGTATATGATTTTATTGGCAGCCTATACGATTCTTTTATCCAAATACAGCGGACAAGAAGATATTATCGTAGGAACGCCATCTGCCGGGCGGACTCATCTGGATGTAGAGCCGGTCGTGGGAATGTTCGTTAATACGTTAGTCATTCGCAATCACCCGGCGGGCCGTAAAACATTTGATGCCTACTTAAATGAAGTAAAAGAAAACATGCTGAACGCCTATAAAAATCAAGACTATCCGTTGGAAGAATTAATTCAGCATCTGCATCTTCCAAAAGATTCAAGCCGCAATCCTTTATTCGATACGATGTTTGTGCTGCAAAATCTCGATCATGCTGAATTGACTTTCGATTCCCTTCAACTCAAGCCGTATCCATTTCATCATCCGGTTGCCAAATTCGATTTGACCTTGTCGATTCAGGCGGACCGCGACAACTATCACGGACTGTTTGAATATTCGAAAAAACTGTTTAAGAAAAGCAGAATCGAGGTTTTATCAAACGACTACTTACACATCCTATCGGAGATTTTGGAACAGCCAAGCATTCTAATCGAACATATCGGATTGAGCGGAAGCAATGAGGAAGAAGAGAACGCGCTTGATTCTATTCAATTGAACTTTTAGGGAAAAGCATATTTCTTTAAAATATATAAAATGAGGTGCTCCAATGTCGGTATTTAAAACTCAAGAAACGTACTGGGAAAACCTGTTTGATGAAGAAGACGGCCTAAGCGCATTCCCTTACTTTAAAGCAGCGGATAAAGCGTCGTTGGCCCGTACCGGCTACCAGGAAAAATGCATCTGCCGTTCCTTATCTCCGGAAGTATCTCAAAGAATTATGACAATGGCGAATCATTCCGATATGGCGGCCTATCTGATTTTATTGGCGGGTATTGAATGCTTGTTGTATAAATATACGGATCGCACGAGCCTGATTCTTGGCATTCCAACGGTATCGAAGCAAAAAGCCGGCCAGTCAGCCGTTAACAACATTGTCCTCTTAAAAAATACGCTTTCAAACGAGAGCACATTTAAAACCGTATTCGGGCAGCTGAAAGAAGCCGTTAATGATTCTCTGAAAAATCAAAACCTGCCGTTTAGAAAAATGGCCCGGCATCTGAGCGTGCAATACAATGACGAGCATATGCCTTTGATTCATACCGTCGTTTCGCTTAACGAAATTCATTCCTTGCAATGTAAAGAAGATACTGCAACCGATACGCTGTTTCACTTTGATTTGGAGAACAACGGGATTCATTTGAAGCTTTTTTATAACGGCAATCTGTACGATGAGCGCTATATCAATCAAATTGTATCCCATTTGGATCAGCTACTGTCTGTGATCCTGTTTCAGCCTCAAGCCGCGATCCATACGGCAGAGATCTTACCGGAAGCGGAAAAACAGAAGCTATTGTTTGATTTTAACGACACCGTCAGAGATTTCTCCGGGAGCAGAACAGTCTATCAATTATTTGAAGAGCAGGCAGAAAGAACGCCTGAGCATGCGGCCGTCAAGTTTAAAAACGACCATTTGACGTACAGGGAACTGAATGAGAAGGCGAGCCGTTTGGCAAGAACATTGCGTAATTGCGGGGTTCAACCCGATACGTTAGTCGCCATTCTCGCTGATCGTTCATTAGAGATGATCGTATCCATTATAGCTGTTTGGAAGGCAGGGGGCGCTTATGTGCCCCTGGATCCTGAATATCCAAAAGAGCGGCTTCAATATTTGCTTCATGATGCGGATGCAGACGTTCTTCTTGTTCAGCATCATTTAAAAAACAGCCTCGCCTTTGACGGCCCGGTGATTGATTTGAATGATGAAACATCATACCATGCCGATTGCTCATTGTTATCACCAGTAGCGGGACACAGCCATTTAGCCTATGTCATTTATACGTCGGGTACAACAGGAAAGCCGAAAGGGGTCATGGTTGAACACGGCGGCATTGTGAACTCGCTTCAGTGGAAGAAGGCGTTTTTCAAGCATTCTCCGGCGGATCGCGTGCTTGTCTTGTACCCGTATGTTTTTGATGCGTTCATTTTAAATTTCTTCGGCCCGCTCATCTCAGGAGCAACTTTGCACCTTTTGCCTAATGAAGAGAATAAAGAAACCTTCGCCATTCAAAATGCCATAAAACAAGAAAGAATTACTCATTTTTCAACTTCCCCCCGTCTTCTGAAAACGATGATCGAACAGATGAACAGAGAGGACTTCATCCATGTTCAGCATGTTGTTGTAGGCGGTGAGCAGCTGGAAACAGATACAGTTGAGAAGCTGCATTCTCTGCAGCCTCGCATTCGGATCAATAATGAATACGGACCGACAGAAAACAGCGTGGTATCTACATTTCACCCTGTTCAGTCCGCTGATGAACAGATCACAATCGGCAGCCCGGTGGCCAACCATCAAGCTTATATTTTAGGAGCGCACCATCAAATCCAGCCGATCGGCGTACCGGGAGAGCTGTATGTCGGAGGAGCGGGAGTGGCCCGCGGCTACCTCAATCGGCCTGAATTGACGGAGGAAAAATTTGTGGAGCATCTGCATGTCCCTGGTCAAAAGATGTATAAAACGGGGGATCTCGCCAGATGGCTGCCGGATGGAAGAATCGAATATTTAGGGCGGATTGATCATCAAGTGAAAATTCGCGGCTACCGGATTGAGATCGGCGAGGTAGAGGCAGCCATGTTCAATCTGGAAAACGTTCGTGAAGCCGCAGTTGTCGCGCGGGAAGACGCAGACGGGGCCAAACAATTGTATGCCTATTATGTCGGCGAGCCTTCTTTGACCGCTGCGCAGTTCAGAGAAGAATTATCCCGGGAACTGCCGAATTATATGATTCCCTCCCGCTTTATCCCTTTGGAACGCATTCCGCTCACTTCCAATGGGAAGATTGATCTGAAAGCTTTGCCTGCTGCTGACGAAAATACGCGGGCGGACAACGAATACATAGCCCCGCGGAACACAATAGAAGAACTGCTGGCGTCTATCTGGCAAGAAGTATTAGGGGCAGAACGTATAGGAATTTTGGATAATTTCTTTGATTTTGGCGGAGATTCGATTAAATCAATTCAGGTGTCATCCAGATTGTATCAAGCCGGATACAAGGTTGATATGAAGCATTTGTTTAAACACCCCTCGATTGCTGAACTTAGTCAGTTTGTAGCATCGGTCAGCAGGGTGGCTGATCAAGGAGAAGTGAATGGCGGAACCAAGCTGACCCCGATACAGCATTGGTTTTTTGAGCAAAAAATGCCGCATGCACACCATTACAATCAGGCCGTCATGTTATATTCGGCGGAAGGCTTTAAAGAGGGCCCGCTTCGCCGGACGATGGAACGGATCGCGTCGCATCACGATGCCTTGAGGATGATTTTTGAAAAAACGCCGGATGGATACGCTCCGCGAATTACAGGAACAGATGAAAGTGAACTATTCCATCTGGAAGTGATGAATTATAAAGGGGAAACCGATCCGGCTCAAGCGATTGCCGATAAAGCGAATGAGATTCAAAGCAGCATGGTATTAGACAAAGGGCCATTGATGAAGCTCGGTTTGTTCCAATGTCCGGACGGAGATCATTTGCTGATTGCAATTCATCATTTGCTGATTGACGGTGTATCCTGGCGTATTTTGCTCGAAGATTTTGCAAGCGGTTATGAGCAGGCAGAACGCGGACAAACGATCCAGCTCCCGCAAAAAACAGACTCGTTTCCATTCTGGGCCGGTCAATTGTCCAAATATGCGGCGGAAACCGATATGGAAGAGGAGATTGCGTATTGGACTGAGCTTTCAAGTATAAAGCCTCAGCCATTGCCTAAGGACACTATCAGCGAAGGGGCGTTATTAAGAGACAGCGAAGAAGTGACGATTCAATGGACAAAAGAGGAAACGGAGCAATTATTAAAACAAGCGAACCGCGCCTACAACACGGATATCAACGATCTGCTGCTGACTTCGTTAGGGCTGGCTGTTCACAAGTGGACAGGCACGGAAGAGATTGTCGTGAATTTGGAAGGCCACGGGAGAGAACCGATTATTCCGGATGCTGACATTTCCCGCACGATAGGATGGTTCACAAGCCAGTACCCTGTCGTCCTGAGGATGGAAGCCGGAAAAAACCTGTCGCAGCGGATCAAGATCGTAAAAGAAGGGCTGCGCCGTATCCCTGACAAAGGAATGAATTACAGCATCATCAAATATATATCCGGGCACTCGGAAGCCGACAGCCTGCAGCTGAATCCGGAGATATCGTTTAATTATTTGGGACAATTTGACCAAGACCTGAAGCATCAGGCTTTGCGCATCTCGCCTTTTTCCACAGGGTTGTCAATGAACGAAAACCAAGAGAGAACGGCCGTGCTTGATTTGAACGGAATGATTGCCGAAGGGACATTATCACTGACACTGAGCTACAGCAGCAAACAATACGAAAGATCTACTATGGCTCAATTTGCCCGGGGGTTGATAGAAAGTCTGCAAGAAGTCATTGCGCATTGCGTAAGCCGGCAGCAGACTTCTCTCACACCAAGTGACATCCTGTTAAAAGACATCTCAATCGACGAACTGGAACAGCTTTTGGAGCAGACGCGTGAATTAGGCGAAGCGGAAAATATTTATCCATTAACGCCGATGCAGAAGGGCATGCTGTTTCACAGCTTATTTGATCCGAATTCTGGTGCTTATTTTCAGCAAACGATGTTTGATCTGCATGGAGATCTGGAAATTGATTCATTTTCAAAAAGCTTGGACGGCTTATCGCAAAAATATGATATTTTCCGCACGAATTTTTACAGAGGCTGGAAGGATCAGCCGCTCCAAATCATATTCAAAACGAAAAAAATCGGTTTTCAATTCAATGACTTACGAGAGATGAAGGAATCTCAAAAAGAAGCAATGATTCAGCAGTATGCCAGAGAAGATAAGATGCGGGGGTTCGACTTAGAAAAAGGCGCGTTAATGCGGTTATTCATCCTTCGTACGGATGAAAAGACATACCGTTTTATCTGGAGTTTCCACCATATTTTGATGGACGGCTGGTGTCTGCCGCTGATTACAAAAGAAATTTTCGAGAATTACTTTGCTTTGCTTCAGCAAAAACAGCCTGAACAATCGTCAATTACTCCGTACAGTCAATATATTGAATGGCTCGGCCGGCAAGATGCGAAAGAAGCCACGGCTTATTGGGATCAGTACTTGGAGGGATATGAGGAGCAAACCGGCCTTCCTAAGGATCACCATGCAGCGGAAGACGGACGATACGTTCCTGAAAAAGTGACGTGTGACATAAGCTCTGATCTCACTTCGAAAATGAAGCGGACGGCAGGCAAGCATCATGTCACGCTGAACACGCTGCTGCAGACGGCATGGGCGGTTTTGCTGCAGAAATATAACCGCAGCCGGGACGTTGTGTTTGGAAGTGTTGTATCCGGAAGACCCGCTGGAATTCCAAACGTGGAAACCATGATCGGCTTATTCATTAACACCATTCCTGTCCGGTTTCGGTGTGAAGCCGGGACAACGTTTGCCGGGCTTATGAAAGAGGCGCAGGAAAGGGCTGTAGCGTCTCAACAATTTGAGACGCACCCACTGTACGATATTCAAGCGCGTACAACGCAAAAGCAAGATTTAATTACACATTTAATGATATTCGAAAATTATCCGGTTGATCAGTATATGGAAAGTATAGGCCGCCAAAACGGAACATCCATCACGATTTCCAACGTACAAATGGAAGAACAGACCAACTACGATTTTAATTTGACCGTTATACCGGGCGACGAGATGAACATCTCTTTTGAATACAATGCAAATGTGTATGAGCGGGCAAGCATAGAGCGGGTTCGGGAACATTTCATGCAAATCCTGCATCAAGTCGTGACAGATGCGGATATCCGGGTGGATCAAGCGGAATTGTTAACGGAAGGCGAAAGAAGAACCCTTCTGCAGACGCTGAACGACACGGCTGCGCCGTTCCCGCAGACGCCGGTTCATCAATTATTTGAAGAGCAATCGCAGCGTACGCCCGATCAAGCAGCCGTCATTGATAAGGACAGGCAGCTCACGTACGGAGAGCTCAATAAGCGGGCCAACCGACTGGCGCGAACGTTAAGAGCGAAAGGAGTGCAGACGGATCAGCCTGTAGCCATCATCACAAGAAACAGCATCGAATCGGTGGTCGGAATCCTTGCCGTTTTAAAATCAGGCGGAGCCTATGTCCCTATAGATCCGGAATATCCGCAAGACCGCATCCGGTATATGCTGGATGACTCCCAAGCCGGAATCGTTTTAATGCAGCGGGACGTCAGGAAACAGCTTGCCTATGAAGGCGCCACGGTTTTACTTGATGATGAAAGTTCTTATCACCAAGATGGCTCTGACCTTGCTCCGATAAATGATGCGAGCCATTTGGCATATGTCATTTATACGTCAGGTTCCACAGGCCGGCCAAAAGGCGTACTAATCGAGCACCGAGGCTTGACCAATTATATTTGGTGGGCGAAAGAGGTTTATGTAAAAGGCGAGAAAGCCAACTTCCCATTGTATTCGTCAATTTCTTTTGATCTGACGGTGACTTCTATTTTCACGCCGCTTGTCACAGGCAATGCAATCATCGTCTATGACGGAGAGGATAAAACAGCTCTGCTTGAATCGATTGTGCGGGACCCGAGGGTGGATATCATTAAATTGACCCCGGCCCATTTGCAGGTCTTGAAAGAAATGAACATTGCCGATCAAACGGCTGTCCGAAGAATGATTGTGGGCGGGGAAAACTTAAGCACCCGGTTAGCCCGCAGCATTCATGAACAGTTCGAAGGCCGGATTGAAATATGCAATGAGTACGGACCGACGGAAACCGTTGTCGGCTGCATGATTTACCGTTACGATGCCGCAAAGGACAGGCGGGAATCGGTACCGATCGGAACCGCTGCGGCAAACACGAGCATTTACGTTCTTGATGAGAATATGAAACCCGCGCCGATCGGTGTCCCGGGAGAGATCTATATCAGCGGCGCCGGTGTGGCAAGAGGATATTTGAACCGTCCCGAATTAACGGCAGAGAAATTTGTCGATGACCCGTTTGAACCCGGAGCGAAGATGTATAAGACCGGGGATTTGGCGAAGTGGCTGGCGGACGGAAACATTGAATATGCGGGCAGAATAGATGAACAAGTGAAAATCAGAGGCTATCGTATCGAATTAGGCGAGATCGAGGCGGCACTGCTTCAAGAAGAAGCGATCAAGGAAGCTGTCGTTACAGCCAGAGAGGACGTCCACGGGTTTAAACAATTGTGTGCATATTACGTGAGCGGCGGGCAAACAACGGCAGCCCGGCTCCGGAAACAATTGTCTCATACCCTTGCAAGTTATATGGTTCCGGCTTATTTTATCGAGCTTGATGAAATGCCTTTAACTTCTAACGGAAAAATAAACAGAAAAGGGCTGCCGGCTCCGGATTTCGAGCTGCAGGACAGAGCAGAGTATAAAGCTCCCCGAACAAATGCTGAAGAAATATTAGTTTCTACCTGGGAATCGGTATTAGGCGCTGAAAACGTCAGTATTCTTGATAATTTCTTTGACCTTGGCGGAGATTCCATTAAATCCATTCAAGTATCCTCCAGATTAAATCAGCAAGGATACAAAATGGAAATCAAAGACTTGTTTCAATATGCAACAATTGCTGAATTGAGTCCGCATATCAAGCAGAATCTGCGTATAGCCGATCAAGGTGAGGTCAAAGGAAAAGTCAGCCTGACTCCTATTCAGCATTGGTTTTTCGAACAAACAACAACAGATCAGCATTATTACAATCAAGCCGTCATGCTGCATGCGCCGGAAGGTTTTCAGGAAACGCAGCTTCATCAAACCCTGCAAAAGCTTGCTGAACATCACGATGCGCTCCGCATGACATTCCGGACTACGGAAAATGGCTGTGAGGCACAGAATGAAGAAATCGCCCAAAGCGGACTGTACCGCTTAGAAGTCCTGAATCTGAAAGAAGATCCCGATCCGGGACGGACAATTGAAGCCAAAGCTGATGAGATACAAAGCAGTATGCGTTTAAGTGATGGGCCGTTAATGAAAGCCGGGTTGTTTCAATGCGCAGATGGAGATCATTTGCTCATTGCCATCCATCATTTGATTATAGACGGGATTTCATGGCGCATTTTACTGGAAGATATCGTTAGCGGCTACAAGCAAGCCGAGAACGGGCGAGTGATTCAACTGCCGCAAAAAACAGACTCTTTCCAATTATGGGCTAAGAGACTGTCAGAATATGCGCAAAGTGAAACCATAAAACAAGAACAGGAATATTGGACAAAAATTGAACAAACCGAAGTCAAACCGCTGCCTAAAGATTTTCATGAAACCCATACAACTGCAAAAGACAGTGAAACAGCAGCTGTGGAATGGACGAAAGAGGAAACGGAGCTCTTATTAAAACAAGCGAATCGCGCTTATCACACGGAAATAAACGATTTGCTTTTAACTTCTCTGGGTCTTTCCATATCGCATTGGTCAGGACTGGAACAAATTCCGATTCATTTAGAGGGACACGGCAGAGAACAGATTATACAAGATATAGATATCTCCCGCACGGTCGGCTGGTTTACAAGTCTGTATCCGGTTGTGCTGCACGCGCAGCCGGGCAAAGAGATCTCTGATTATATCAAGACGACCAAAGAAGGATTGCGCCAAATTCCGCATAAAGGGATCGGATATGGAATAGCAAGGTACTTAAGCGGCGGAATGCCATCGAAACTCAATCCCGAGATCAGCTTTAACTACCTGGGACAGTTTGACCAAGATTTACAGCGGCATGGGGTTCAATTATCTTCTTATTCTTGCGGTTCAGACTCAAGCGGACATCAAGAAAGACCGTATGTATTGAATATAAACGGAATGATCACCGACGGCCGGCTGAAGCTTACGATCAGCTACAGCAGCAAACAGTACGCAAAAGAAACGATCATGCGGTTATCGGAAACGATTCAAAGCCGCCTGCGGACCATCATTACGCATTGCGTTCATAAAGAACAATCGGAACTGACGCCAAGCGATATTTTGTTAAAAGGCATATCCATTGACGAATTGGATCAGCTCCTCATTCAACTGCCGCATGCAGGTGAGGTTGAAAACGTGTATCCGCTCACTCCGATGCAGAAAGGAATGCTCTTCCACAGCCTGCTGGACGAGGCCTCAAGTTCTTATTTTGAACAAGCATCGTTCGATTTGCAGGGAGAGTTAAAGATTGATTGGTTTAAAGCAAGCCTTGAACGATTATTTGAAACATACGCCGTGCTCAGAACCCGTTTTTACAGCGGCTGGAACGACACTCCTTTACAAATTGTCTATAAAACGCAAACACCGCAAATTCATTTTGCAGATTTGCGTGATATAGAGGAGCACCTGAGAGAGGATGCAATCGCAGCCTATCAAAGAGAAGATAAGGCAAAAGGATTTGACTTGGCTCGGGATCCGCTGATGCGCATAGCGATTTTCCGGATGGAAGACCGCAAATATCATTTGATTTGGAGCTTCCATCATATTGTGATGGATGGCTGGTGCCTGTCTCTTATCACGAAGGAAGTGTTTGATCATTATAGCGCCTTACAGGAAGGCAGGGAACCAGAACCGCTATCGGCAGTTCCTTACAGCGACTATATCGAGTGGCTTGACCGCCAAGATCAGGGAGCGGCAAAGCGGTACTGGAGCGGGTATCTTGAAGGATATAAAGGTGAAACCACGCTTCTTCATAAAATAGCGCAGCATGAACAAAAAGAATACGCTTATGCCAATTTGATCTGCCGATTTGATCACGAACAGACAAAACAATTACAGCAGATCGCAAATCAGCATCAGGTTACGTTAAATACGTTGATCCAAACGTTATGGGGAGTATTATTACAGAAATACAGCGGGTCCGCAGACGTTGTCTTCGGCAGTGTCGTGTCGGGAAGGCCGGCGGAAATTCCTGATGTGGAACAGATGATCGGCCTGTTCATCAATACGATTCCGGTTCGCATCCGCTGCGATGAGGACAGCACTTTTGCTGATACGATGCAAATGGTTCAACAAAACGCGCTGGCTTCCCAATCGTACGATACCTATCCTTTATACGAAATTCAGGCCCAAACGGAACAAAAGCAAAACTTAATTGATCATATCATGATCTTTGAAAATTATCCGATAGGGCAGCAAGCCGAAGAGACGGGACATCATGGTACGGAGCTGAACATTACGAATTTTCATATGCAGGAACACTCCCACTATGATTTGAATGTGGTTGTCATACCTGGCAAACAGCTGGCCGTTCATTTCGGTTTTAATGAAAACGAATATGAAAAATCAGAAGTGGAGCGGCTCCGAGGTCATTTTGAAAAACTCATGCAGCAAGTATTGCGGCAGCCGTCTGTCAAAATAGAAGATTTGGAGCTTCTCACTCAGCAAGAAAAAGAATATCTGCTCAGCCGCTTTCAGTCTAATGACATGCATTACCCGCGTGAAAAAACGATTCATGAGTTGTTCGAGGAACAGGCGCATCGTACTCCGGACAATACAGCGGTTGTATTCGAGGGTAAACAATTCACCTACGAAGAACTGAACCGGCGTGCCAATCAGCTTGCTCGAACCTTGCAGGCAAAAGGAGTGCAGGCGGATCAGCTTGTCGGCATTATGACTGAACGCTCGCTTGAGATGGTTGTAGGCATCTTGGGAGTTTTAAAAGCGGGCGGTGCATATTTGCCGATAGATCCTGATTCTCCGTCTGAACGCATCCGTTATATTTTAAATGATTCAAGCATCAGCGTATTGCTTTACTGCGGGAAGCTGCAGGATGACATCGGCTTCTCAGGAACATGTATCGATCTCATGGAGGAACATTTCTATCACGAAAAAGACAGCAGTCTTGCACTCTCTTATCAGTCCAGTCAACTGGCCTATGCCATTTATACTTCCGGCACGACAGGCAAGCCTAAAGGCACGTTAATTGAACATCGCCAGGTCATCCACCTGATAGAAGGGCTGAGCCGCCAAGTATACTCTGCCTATGATGCGGAGCTGAATATAGCCATGCTCGCTCCATATTATTTCGATGCTTCTGTTCAGCAAATGTATGCTTCCTTGCTGTCAGGCCATACCTTGTTTATTGTTCCGAAAGAGATAGTGTCAGACGGTGCTGCCTTATGCCGTTACTATCGGCAGCATTCGATTGACATCACTGACGGAACACCTGCCCACTTAAAGCTTTTGATAGCTGCAGGTGATTTGCAGGGAGTCACGCTTCAGCATCTTTTAATCGGAGGAGAGGCTCTTTCCAAAACGACGGTAAATAAGCTCAAGCAATTATTCGGCGAGCATGGCGCTGCGCCTGGGATTACTAATGTATATGGGCCTACGGAGACTTGCGTAGACGCGTCTCTGTTCAACATTGAATGTTCTTCCGATGCTTGGGCACGCAGCCAAAACTATGTCCCTATAGGCAAGCCGTTAGGCAGAAACCGAATGTACATTCTTGATTCAAAAAAACGGCTGCAGCCGAAGGGCGTCCAAGGCGAGCTGTATATTGCAGGGGACGGTGTCGGGCGGGGTTACTTGAACCTGCCGGAACTGACGGACGAAAAATTTGTTGCCGATCCGTTTGTACCGGAGGACCGAATGTACAGAACCGGTGATCTGGCCCGCCTTCTGCCGGATGGAAATATTGAATATATCGGCCGGATTGATCATCAGGTGAAAATTCAAGGTTTTCGGATTGAACTCGGTGAAATCGAATCGGTGATGCTGAACGTTCCTGATATTCAAGAAGCCGCCGCAGCTGCCCTTAAAGATGCAGATGATGAATATTACTTGTGCGGATACTTTGCAGCAGATAAGACAATACAGATCAGTGAACTTCGCGAAAGAATGGCCCGGCATTTACCCGGATATATGATCCCCGCTCATTTTGTGCAGCTGGATAAGATGCCGCTGACGCCAAACGGGAAGTTGAATCGCCAGTTATTGCCGGCTCCGGTCAAAAAGCGTGACAGCGGCATAGAGTACGTCCCGCCGCAAACTTCGGCAGAAATCCAGCTGACAGCAATTTGGGAGGATGTCCTTGGACTAGAGCAGGTGGGGATCAGAGATCACTTTTTTGAGATCGGCGGACACTCCCTGCGGGCAACGGCGCTGATTGCAAAAATACAAAAGCAAATGCATGTCCAAATTCCTTTGCGGGACGTCTTCCGTTTCCCAACCATTGAACAGCTCGCACGGACGATCACGAAGACGGAGCTGACCGGGTATGCCGCGATTCCTGCAATTGAAAAAAGACCTTATTATCCGGTATCCTCAGCACAAAAACGGTTGTACATCCTGAATCACTTGGAAGGCGGAGAACTCAGTTACAACATGCTGGGACTGATGACTGTGGAAGGAAAGCTTGATCGTGACAAGCTGCAGCAAGCCTTCCGCACGCTGATTTTGCGCCATGAATCTTTGCGCACCGGTTTTAAAATGGCTGACGGAGAACCTGTTCAGTATGTCTTGGATCACGCGGCGTTTGAAGCAGAGTGGTACCAAGGGGAAGAAGATGATGCGGACCTTTATATCCGCCAATTTATTCGTCCTTTTCACCTGGATGAGCCGCCGCTGCTTCGCGTAGGGCTGATTGAACTTCAACCTGACCGCGGAATTCTGATGTTTGATATGCACCACATTATTTCTGACGGAACATCCATGAGCGTATTGATCAAAGAATTTATCCGGATTTATGAAGGAGAGACATTACCGCCCCTGCGCATCCAGTACAAGGACTACGCGGTATGGCAGACCGGCGAAGCGAGATTACAGCAGATTCAAAAACAAGAAGCCTATTGGTTAGAGCTGTACAGCGGCGACGTTCCTGTCCTTCATCTGCCGGCCGATTATATCCGGCCGTCGGCACGGGATTTTGCGGGAGCCACAATGCATTTTACGCTTGATAAGCAAAAAAGCGACGGATTAAAGCAGCTGGCATCCCAAACTGAATCGACTTTATATATGGTGCTCCTTGCGTCTTATACATTATTGCTTTCAAAATACAGCGGCCAGGAAGACATTATTGTCGGCAGTCCTATAGCGGGAAGACCGCACGCCGATTTGGAACCGATTATCGGAATGTTTGTCAATACATTGGCGATGAGAAATTACCCTGAAAAAGGGAAGACGTTCTCTCAGTATCTGTCCGAAGTGAAGGAGAATGCATTAAAAGCTTATGAACATCAGGATTATCCGTTCGAAGCGCTGATCGATCAACTGAATATCGCCAGAGACTTGAGCCGCAATCCATTGTTTGACACCATGTTTGTGCTTCAAAACACGGAGCAGGAACAGTTAGAGATAAATGACGTCACTTTCAAACCATATCCAAACGGACATACGATGGCGAAATTTGATCTAACTTTAACTGCTGTGGAAGAAGGGGCGGGTATTCAGTTCACGCTGGAATACTTGACGGCTCTGTTTAAACCGGAAACGATCGAACGGATGATGGGGCATTTTGAACAGCTGGTTGATTCGATTATTAAACAGCCTGAGGCCGAGCTGGCTCGTTTAAATATGATGACCAAGGAAGAGGAAAGAGACATTCAGCAACTCTTTAACGATACTGCAGTTGCGGAAAAACGAATTCCGACAACGATTCATCAGCTTTTTGAGCAGCAGGCTGAGCGTAACCCGGATCATGAAGCCGTCATGTTTGGAAATCAGACGCTGACTTATCGTCAGCTGAATGAACGTTCCAATCAGCTGGCGCGCGTTCTTCAAGATAAGGGTGCCTGCACTGATCAGGTTGTTGCCGTTCTCACGGATCGCTCAGCACATATGATCATCGGCATTTTAGCCATATTAAAGGCCGGCGCAGCATTTCTCCCTATCGATCCGGAGCTTCCCGAAAAACGGCGGGCTTTTATGCTAAAAGACAGCGGTGCCGATGTGCTTTTGACTTGTGCAGGTCACGCTATTCCGCCGCTCTTTGAAGGAGAAGTGCTTCTGCTTGATGATCCGTTACTATATCAAGGCAGAACAGACAATCTTAATCTTTCCTGCTCGGAAAATGATTTAATGTATGTTATTTACACGTCAGGCACAACAGGGCAGCCGAAAGGCGTTCAGCTGGAGCACAAGACGATGACGAATCTGCTCGCTTATGAGCAGGATCATACGCAGCTTCGCTTTGACAGAGTGCTGCAATTTGCCGCAATGAGCTTTGATGTCTGCTATCAAGAAATGTTCTCCGCGCTTTCAAGCGGAGGAATACTCTTTATCATCGGCAATGATGCAAAACGTGACATACGGCAGCTCAATGATTTTGTCAGAACGCACGGGATACAAACAGCATTTCTCCCGACAGCGTTCCTTAAGCTCCTTGCCTCAGAGAAACACTATTTCGAACCGTTTGCCGAGTGCGTGGATCACATCATCGCTGCGGGAGAACAGCTCATCGCAACAAGGATGCTGCGTGACATGCTGGCACGACACCAAGTCACATTGCATAATCATTACGGTCCGTCGGAGACGCATGTTGTGACCATGTATACCGTCGATCCTGATACAGATCAGGAGCTTCAGCCGATCGGAAAACCGATTTCAAATACGGAGATTTTCATTTTGAATGAAGCCGGAACGCTTCAGCCTGTCGGAATCGTCGGTGAACTTTGTATTTCAGGAGTGAGCCTGGCCAGAGGCTATCATAACAGGGAGTCTTTGACGCTCGAAACTTTTGTTCCGCACCCATATGACTCGAATCAACGGATGTATAAAACAGGCGATCTGGCTCGTTACCTTCCCGAGGGAAACATTGAATATGCGGGAAGGAGGGACCATCAAGTCAAAATCCGCGGTTATCGGGTTGAACTCGGTGAGGTGGAAGCCGCTCTTCTCAAGCACGTACAGGAAGCAGTTGTCCTAGCAAAAGAAAATACCGATGGCCAAAGCGATTTGTATGCCTATTTTACAGCAGAGCAATCACTCTCGATCAGTCAGCTTAAAGAAAAACTTGCTGGCCAAATACCGGGATATATGATCCCTTCATACTTCATCCAGCTGGAGAAACTGCCGCTAACCGGCAATGGAAAAGTAAATCGAAGAGCATTACCGATGCCTGAAGCAGGTTTGCAAACGGGGACTGACTACGTTGCTCCGCGGACGAATATGGAAGAGCAGCTGATATGCATCTGGCAAGACGTTTTGAAGGTAAAAGAAATAGGTGTAAAAGATAACTTTTTCGATTTGGGCGGCCACTCGTTGCGGGGGATGACGCTCATCGCCAAAATTCATAAGCAATTCAGCAAAAACATTTCATTAAGAGAAGTCTTTCAATGTCCGACAGTTGAAGAAATGGCACAGGCTATTGCAGAAGCTGAAACCAACGGACCGGACTATATTCCGAAAGCCAAAGCAAAAGATGTCTATCCCGTATCGTCCGTGCAGAAGATGGTTTACCTGTCAACACAAATAGAAGGCGGAGAACTGAGCTACAATATGCCGGGAATTCTTACATTAGAAGGAAAACTCGACATGAATCGCTTGCAAACCGCTTTCCAAAGACTGATCCAGCGCCATGAATCGCTGCGTACCGGTTTTGAAATGGTCCGCGGAGAACCGGTGCAGGTGATCAAATCGCAAGTGGAGTTTTCGATGGAAAGATACAAAGCAACAGCCGACGAGGTTGAGGAATGTTTCCGGGCCTTCGTGCGGCCGTTCGATCTCAGCCAAGCTCCATTACTCAGGGCCGGACTCATCGAGTTAGAACAAGACCTGCATATTTTCATGTTTGACATGCACCACATTATCACGGACGGCGCCTCCATGAATATTTTTGTCGAAGAACTGATTCAATTGTATGACGGCAAAGAGTTAGCTCCGCTCCGTATTCAGTACAAAGACTTTACGGAATGGAAACATCAAAAAGAACAAAGAGAACGAATCAAGAGCCAGGAAGAGTATTGGCTTGGTGTATTTCATGAAGAGCTCCCGTCATTCGAGCTGCCGAAAGATTTTGCGAGACCGCCGGTTAGAAGCTTTGATGGGAAAAGGCACAATTTTACGCTCGATAAGACTGTCACCCAAGGGATAAAGCAGCTGGAAGAATTGACCGGATCGACCGCTTACATGATTCTATTCTCGGCCTATTCCATACTGCTGGCAAAATATAGCGGTCAGGATGATATCGTTGTCGGTACACCTATTGCAGGGAGACCGCATGCGGATTTGGAACCCATTATCGGAATGTTTGTCAATACATTAGCCATCCGCACCGCTCCGATGGCGGAAAAGACATTTTTGGATTATATAACGGAAACGAAAGAAACCATGCTGAAGGCTTTTGAACATCAAGAGTATCCTTTTGAAGAATTAGTTGAAAAACTGGGTGTGAAACGGGACTTAAGCCGCAATCCATTGTTTGATACGATGTTTGTCCTGCAAAATACCGAACAAACAGATATTGAAGTGGACTCTCTCGCAGTCAGGCCTTATGAACAAACAGAGACGGCAGCCAAATTTGATTTACAGCTGAACTTCTTAATAGATCAAGATGAGATTCAGGGCAGTTTTGATTACTGTACGAAACTGTTTAAAAAGAAAACCATTGCTGTATTGGCCAAGGATTACGTCATGATCCTTTCGGCGATTATGAGAAACCCATCCATTCCTTTAAAAGACATTCAATTAAGCGAAAAAGTAAACAAAAGTAAACATCTCGCAAGCACAATCGAATTGGATTTCTAATCACAGGGGCAGCGGCTGTCCCGGCATGAATGCCGCGGCTGCCGCCAGTCGCCTGAAAACAGGAATGAAACCAACTGGAGGGATATGAGTGTCAGAATTCAAACAACAGGAGTTGTTCTGGGGCCGAATGTTTCACACGGAAGACCGTCCTAGTGCATTCCCTTCGTTTCAAATGTCCGACTCAACAGTAAAGCGTGATATAACAAGTGGATCTGACTGTATTCACAGTTCATTGAGTGCGGATGTATCACGGCGCATCCTGACCATGACGAACCAAACGCCAATGGCCGTCTACCTGGTTCTCCTGATCGGAATTGAATCCCTTTTATACAAATACACGGGGGAAGAAGGCGTGATTACAGGGGTTCCAAGCTTTGAAGACGAAACTGATGAAGATCTTCGTTCAGACCAGCTCATGTTAATCAAACAGCATATCAATTCCGGCAGTACGTTTAAATCAATTTTCCATGAATTGAAACATACGCTGGACGAAGCGATCTTATATCAGGACGTTCCCTTTGATAAAATGGCCGGACAGCTGAGGCTGAACTACAATGCAAATCATTTGCCAATCATCGATACAGTCGTTTCACTAGAGCAAATTCATCCTGATGGTTTCATAGAAACGGCTGCTGCAGATGCTTTATTCCAGTTTGCTATGGGTGAAGACTTGATTGACATAAAGTTATGTTTTAATGAACAAGTCTATGATCGTCAGTATATGATGCAGGTGCTCGGACATTTAAACCGGCTATTTTCTGTCATATTATTTCAGCCTGAGCTCCCCCTCGGTCAAGTGAATATTTTGCCAGAATCGGAGACACATTCACTTCTCGTTGACAATCAAACTGCGAAAACTGAATATCCGCGGGATAAGACGGTTTATCAGTTATTCGAAGAACAGATGAAACGAACACCGGATCAAGCAGCCGTTATTTACGGAGAAAAGCAATTCACATATCGTCAGCTCAATGAACGTGCCAATCAATTAGCCCGAACGTTAAGGAAAAAGGGGGTAAAGACGGATCGGCTCACTGCGATTATCTGCGAACATGAGATCGAACTGGTCGTGGGAATACTGGCCGTTTTAAAAGCGGGAGGGGCCTATGTGCCAATTGATCCGGATTATCCGAAGCATCGCATACAGTATATAGTAGAAGACTCCCAAGCTGATATCGTCCTGACGCAGAGCCATCTTCAAAAACAGTTGGAACTTGCGGGCACAATGGTTTTCCTCGATCAGGAAAGCTCTTACCACGAAGACGGCTCTGACCTGGAACCGATCAGCAGTACGAAGGATTTGGCCTATGTCATTTATACGTCAGGCTCCACAGGCAAGCCTAAAGGAGTGGCAATTGAGCATCAGGGCTTAACCAATTATATTTGGTGGGCCAGCCGGGTCTATGTCAAAGGGGAAAAAACCAACTTTCCCCTATATTCGTCCATCGCTTTTGATCTGACGATAACGTCTGTTTTTACTCCGCTCATTACAGGAAATGCCATTATTGTCTACGGAGGAGAAAACAGTGCTGCCTTGCTTGATTCCATTATTCAGGATTCAAGGGCGGATATTATCAAGCTGACCCCGGCGCACTTGCAGTTATTGAAAGAGATAAATATCCCTGCTGAGTGCACCATTCGGAAATTCATTGTCGGCGGTGACAATTTAAGCACGCGGCTCGCCCGAAGCATCAGCGGGAAATTCGGCGGAAAAATCGAAATTTTTAACGAATACGGGCCTACAGAGACAGTCGTCGGCTGTATGATTTATTCCTTTGATCCGCAAAACGACAGACGGGAATCAGTGCCGATCGGAACCGCCGCGGACAACATGAACATTTTCGTGCTGGATAAGAGCATGAAGCCGGTGCCGGCCGGCGTCCCGGGAGAAATATATATCAGCGGGGACGGCATCGCCAGAGGATACTTGAACAGAGCGGAATTAACGGCGGAAAGATTTTTGCAGCACCCCTTTGTACCAGAGGTGAAAATGTACCGGACGGGAGACTTAGCAAGGCGGCTGCCGGACGGAAATATCGAATATTTAGGCCGGATCGACCACCAGGTGAAAATCCGCGGTTACCGCATTGAAATCGGGGAAGTCGAATCCGCATTTTTCCAAATACCGCCGATTCAAGAAGCTCTCGTTACGGCACAAGAAACCAACGGGGAAACATCCTTGTGCGCCTATTATACCGCACAGCATTCTTTAACCGCAGGCGAAATTCGGGAGCACCTGTCCCGGCAGCTTCCGTCCTATATGATCCCTGCTTATTTTGTACAGCTGGCAGCGATGCCGCTTACTTCCAACGGAAAAATAGATCGTCAGGCGCTGCCTGCTCCAACGGGAAATCTCACCGGCAATCCTTATACAGCTCCGCGGACAGAACTGGAAAAAATACTGGCCGGGGTGTGGGAATCGGTATTAGGCGCAGAACAGGTCGGAATCGATGACCATTTCTTTGAGCTGGGAGGAGATTCGATTAAGTCGATTCAGGTAACCTCAAGCTTATATCAAGCCGGGTATAAGCTTGACATCAAACACTTGTTCAAACACCCGACGATCTCCGGGCTTGCTCCTTTTATTAAGCCCGTTACCCGAATCGCAGAACAAGGGGAAATCAAAGGCCGTACTTTATTGACGCCGATTCAGCATTGGTTTTTCGCCCGGCAATACCCTGATCCGCACCATTATAATCAATCTGTCATGCTTTATTTTAAAGAGGGGTTGGACGAATCGAAGCTTCAGAAAGTCATGAAGAAGATTGCCGAGCATCACGATGCTTTGCGCATGGTCTATGTTCAGGGAGATCATGAATACGAAGCCAGAACCTGCGGGATCAGTGAAGGAGAATTATTCAGCCTCGACGTATTCTCTTTACTCGAAGAAAACAACCTTGCCGAAACGATAGAAATGATAGCCAATGACATTCAGCAATCCATCCATTTAGCCGATGGTCCGCTCATGAAACTGGGATTGTTTCAATGTCAGGATGGCGATCATTTGCTGATTGCGATTCATCATCTGGTTGTAGATGGCGTATCGTGGAGGATTTTACTTGAGGATATAACGTCAGCTTATGAGCAGCTCCAAAACGGAGAAGCGATCACGCTCCCTAAGAAGACGGATTCCTATCTGTTATGGGCTGAACGATTGAAACGTTATGCAGAAAGCCCGGAATTTGAAGCGAAAAATCAATATTGGCTTGAGCAGAAACATATCTCGCAACACAAATTGCCAAAGGATAATGAGCAGGAGACCGGTCTGGCCGAAGACCAGGAAACGATCATCGTCCAATGGACAGAGGAAGAAACCGAGCGTTTATTAAAAAAATCGAACCGTGCCTATACGACTGACATTAATGATTTATTGCTGACCGGACTCGGAATGGCTGTTCATCGCTGGACGGGGCATGAAGAAATTCATGTTCATCTGGAAGGACACGGCAGGGAATCTGTTTTTCAAGACGTTGATATTTCACGTACGGTGGGCTGGTTCACAACCCAATACCCGGTTTCTCTTCAAATCCAGGCGGACCGGGACATCTCCCAGCGGATTAGGACGGTGAAAGAACAGCTGCGTCAGATTCCCCAAAAAGGAATAGGATATGGCCTGATGAAATATTTGTCCGATCATCCGAAGGCATCAGAATGGACCGGACATCCGGAAATCAGCTTCAATTACCTCGGACAATTTGATCAAGATTTCGAAAATGGAGGAATCGAGGTATCTCCTTACTCCGGAGGGAAAATTGCGAGCGACAGGCACCCCATTGCCTATACGCTTGACATTAACGGCATGATCTCAGACGGTCGGCTGTCATTGGCCATCAGTTACAGCGGTAAACAATATCGAAGAGAAACAATGGAAACATGTGCAGCTCTCTTAAAGAACAGCCTAAAAGAAGTCATCGAACATTGCGCAGCTCAAGAACACATTCACCTGACGCCAAGCGATATTTCGCTGAAGGACATAACAATCGAGGAATTAGATCAATTTGTTAAGCAAACACAGCATATCGGCGACATTGAAAATATATATCCTTTAACTCCCATGCAGAAAGGTATGCTGTTCCATAGTTTAATCGATTCGGCTTCCAGAGCTTACTTTGAACAAGCCGCTTTTGACCTCAAAGGCGACTTGGATATTGAGGCATTTACAATGAGTTTGTCGCAGCTGGCGGAAAGACACGAGATTCTCCGGACTCATTTTTATACGGAATGGAAAGATCAGCCTTTACAGATCGTATTCCGAAAAAAACCGATCGAAATAACTGTTGAAGATATTCGAAGCATGAAGAATAAACAACGAAACGAGTTCATTGCCGGCTTTGTACAAAAAGATAAGGCAAGAGGATTCGACCTTACCCAAGATGCGTTAATGCGCGTATCAATCCTTCGTACAGAGGACGACCAAGTCCGATTGATATGGAGCTTCCATCATATTTTAATGGATGGCTGGTGTCTGCCTCTTATTACGAAAGAAGTGTTTGAAACCTATTATGAGCTTCTTGAGAGAAGACAACCGGAGCGGGAAGCCGTCACCCCGTACAGCCGATATATCGAATGGCTGGAAGACCAGGATCATCAGAACGCTTTGGCCTATTGGCAAAAATATTTGGACGGTTATGAAGGACAAACCGTTTTACTGAAAGAACCTGTCTCAAACCAAGCCAAGAAATATCAAAAACAAAGGCTTGCATGCCGGCTCGGAAAGCAGCTGTCAGAAGAAATCAGACAGACTGCAAGCAAGCATCACGTCACCGTGAATACATTCATTCAAAGTGCGTGGGGGCTATTGCTGCAAAGATACAACAACAGTCAGGATGTCGTTTTCGGGTCGGTTGTATCCGGACGCCCGGCAGAAATTCCGGGTATTGAATCCATGGTCGGCTTATTTATCAACACCATTCCCGTACGTATTACCGCTCAGCCTGGAATGACTGTGGAACAAGTGTTGAAAATGAGCCAGGAGCAGGCATTGGCTTCTCAGGCGTATGATACATTTCCGTTGTATGAAATTCAGGCTCAAACCGAACAAAAGCAGCAGCTGATCAGTCATATCATGGTATTTGAAAATTATCCGGTCGAGAAACAAATGGAGCATATGAAACCGAATCGTGACGCGCTGGACATTATCAATTTCCATATGGAAGAGCATACCCATTACGATTTCAATTTCATTGTCATGCCGGCTGGAGAAATCGACATTCATTTTGTATACAATAGCAACGTCTATGATCATGCAAGTGTCAAGCGGATGGAAGAGCATTTTATGCAAATCATTAAGCAGATGGTGAACAGTCAGGCGATTCGCGTCCAAGACTTGGATATACTTACGGGAGATGAACGTTCGCTCCTTATAGAGGCATTTAATGATACGGAAGCAGATTATCCAAAGGAAAAGACGCTTCATCAATTGTTTGAGGAACAAGCACAGCGTACGCCTGATCAAACGGCTGTCGTATACGGGGAAAGCCAGCTGACATACCGGGAACTGAATGAAAGAGCGAATCAACTTGCCCGGACATTGCAATCAGAAGGCGTGCAGCCGGATCAGCCGGTCGGGATTATGGCCGAACGTTCCTTGGAAATGATCGTAGGACTCTTCGGAATCTTAAAAGCCGGCGGCGCGTATGTGCCGATCGACCCGAGCTATCCGGTAGAACGGATTCACTATATATTGGAGGATTCGGATACGAAGCTGTTGTTAGCACAGAGTCACTTGAGGAAAAGCGTGCCTTTTACGGGAAAAGTGCTTGACCTGGAAGATCCGCGATTCTCTTGGGAAGATGGTTCAAACTTGAAACAGACGGCCGGACCGAATCACTTAGCTTATGTTATCTATACTTCGGGATCAACAGGCCGACCGAAAGGGGTTATGGTGGAACACCGATCCGTAATCAACCGTCTCGTTTGGATGCAGGAACATTACCCGCTGGATAAGCAGGATGTCATTCTGCAAAAAACCCCAATCACCTTTGATGTATCGGTGTGGGAATTGTTCTGGTGGTCGATGACTGGTTCTAAAGCGGTATTGCTGTCAAACGGAGGAGAAAAGAACCCTGACGTCATTTTAGATACGATTGCGCAGAAAAATGTCACCATTATGCATTTTGTGCCTGCGATGCTGCATGCTTTTCTTGAGTCCATGGAGCAGAAATCCGACGAGGAATTAAAGAGAAAGCTGGCGTCATTAAAATATGTATTTGCAAGCGGCGAGGCTTTGACGCCTGCGCACGTTGCCGGGTTTCATCGCATGATCACACCGGCGGGCGAGGCTCAAATCATTAATTTATACGGACCGACCGAAGCGACGATCGATGTATCGTATTTTGAATGTGAAGCGGGAGAAACGCTTAACTCCGTTCCGATAGGTAAACCGATTTCCAACATTCAATTGTACATCGTACAGCCCGGATCGGAATATTTCCAGCCGCTCGGTGTGGCAGGAGAGCTGTGTATCGCCGGAGACGGGCTCGCTCGGGGCTATTTGAACCGTCCGGAGCTGACAGCTGAGAAGTTTGCAGCTCACCCATTTGAAGCAGGGAAGCGGATGTACCGGACAGGCGACTTGGCAAGATGGCTGCCGGACGGAAATATCGAGTATTTGGGACGAATTGATCATCAAGTGAAAATCCGAGGCTACCGGATAGAACTCGGCGAGATTGAAGCATCTTTATTACAACTCGATGCTGTCAAAGAAGCGGTCGTCATCGCGATTGAAAAAGAGGGCTCAAAGCAGCTGTGTGCTTACTTGTCAGGAGACGAGTCATTAAATACGGCGCAGCTGAAGCGTCATTTGCTGAACAAACTGCCTGCGTATATGATTCCGGCTTATTTTGTACAAGTAGAGAAGATGCCGATAACTGCTAATGGAAAAATCGATCGAAAAGCTTTGCCGGCTCCTGAGGGAAATAGGCTTACCGGAACCGAATACACAGCGCCAGGAACGTTAATTGAAAAGCAGCTGGCCGATATATGGAAGGATATTTTAGCTCTGCCTGACCCCGGGATTAAAGATCACTTCTTTGACGTTGGCGGCCATTCACTTAAAGTATTGCAGCTCATTGATCAAATTAACGCCGGTATGGGACTCAACATGCATTATCAAGCCGTATACGATTTTCCTACCATCGAAACAATGGCACGCGCCATTCAAGCGGCAGTTTTCGAATCCGAGACGGATCATAACGTATTCGTCAAGCTGAACCAGGAAGATTCAATCCCTGTGTTCTGTTTCCCGCCTTTAATCGGATATGGACTCGTTTATAATGAAATGGCGAAAAGACTTGACGGCGTCAGCACCGTCTATGCTGCTGATTTCTTAGAAGAGCCGTCTCATGAGAAAGAAATCGTTGACCGATATGCAGAAAGCATGATACGCATTCAGGAACAAGGGCCTTTTGTTTTGCTTGGTTACTCTTCGGGATCGAATTTGGCTTTTGAGGCTGCCAAAGCTTTGGAGAAGCGAGGCCGCACCGTATCTGATGTGATTATGCTGGATTCTAAAATAACCACTTCTGTAACTCATTTATCGGAAGAGGAAATCGAAGAGATCGTCCATCTGAATATGGACATTATTCCGGACTATTACAGAGAAATATTAACCATTCCTTCGATTAAGGATAAAATCAGAGGCTATCTTGCGTACCACAATGAAGTGATCAATTCCGGCGCCGTTAACGCCAACATCCATCATTTGCTATGCGGCGATGTAACCGATGATAGGGGCTGGACACAATCAACAGCACAGCATTATCTTGAGTACAAATTAAAAGGAGATCACGTGACGATCTTTGAACCTCACAATATCGAAGAAAATGCGGAAGCCATTCGATCTATTATTAAACGGATTGAAGAACGGCATCATCACGGACTTGTTCTTGAAGAACAACTGTCAATGGGATCATTTGCGGGAAATACGAAGTTTGACAACATGTAAATGATCAAGTGTAAAATGCCGCTGGATGACAGTCAGCGGCATTTTGTACGAAAAAGAAGAGAGTAAACTCATAGGCTTGAAACGCTTTCCTCGTTATGCGTTCTCCATGACCAGTTGTCATCAAATGGTAAAAAAATCATCATACATTTTAAGGAAAAAGGAGGATGTCAAGTTATTAGAAAAAAGTGTAGCGTATGTTTATAGGTACTAGCTCTATTATTGAGTTGCTTAACTGCGGAGTCTGCTTTTTACTGCCGGTACTGCAATTTGTTCTCAAATGGTAAAAGTTCCCTAAATTTAAAGAAAAAGGAGGAGCGTTAAGTTATGTGTAAAAAATGTTGGGTATGCCTATGGGTCCTTGCTTTATTATTGAGTTGCTTCACTGGGAAGTCTGCGTATGCTGCCAGCACTCCAATTGCAAAACATGTTGGGAATTCAAATCCGCTTATAGACCATCATCTGGGCGCAGATCCGTTTGCGCTGACCTATAACGAAAGAGTCTACATCTATATGTCAAGCGATGACTATGAATATAATAGCGACGGCACGATTAAGGATAATTCATTTGCCAATTTGAATAAAATATCCGTCATATCTTCAGCGGATATGGTGAACTGGACAGATCACGGAACGATTCCCGCAGCGGGTGCCAATGGGGCGAATGGCGGCCGGGGGATTGCCAAATGGGCAGGAGCATCATGGGCCCCGTCAGCCGCGGTGAAAAAGATCAATGGTAAGGATAAATTTTTCCTTTATTTCGCAAACGGCGGCGGAGGTATCGGGGTTCTCACCGCAGACAGCCCGACCGGCCCATGGACAGATCCGATCGGAAAAGCGCTGGTAACACCAAATACGCCAGGAATGTCCGGTGTTGTATGGCTTTTTGATCCGGCAGTATTCGTAGATGATGACGGTACCGGTTACCTATATGCCGGCGGAGGCGTTCCGGGCGGTTCAAATCCCGCACAGGGGCAATGGGCCAATCCTAAAACAGCAAGAGTCATGAAATTAGGTCCTGATATGACCAGTGTTGCCGGAAGTGCGTCTACGATTGATGCGCCTTTTATGTTTGAAGATTCGGGAATGCATAAGTATAACGGAAAATATTACTATTCCTATTGTATCAATTTCGGGGGCGCGCACCCGGCCGATAAACCTCCAGGTGAGATCGGCTATATGACCAGCTCAAGTCCTTTGGATTCTTTTTCGTATAGAGGGCACTTTCTGAAAAATCCGGGAGCATTTTTCGGAGGCGGCGGGAACAATCACCATGCTGTTTTCAATTTTAAAAACGAGTGGTATGTGGTGTATCATACTCAAACTGTCAGCTCCGCTCTTTACGGGGCCGGCAAAGGATACCGTTCTCCCCATATTAATAAGCTTGTGCATAATCCAGATGGCTCCCTGCAAGAGGTAGCGGCAAATTTTGCAGGTGTCAAACAGCTAACCAATTTGAATCCATATCACCGGGTAGAAGCGGAAACGTTTGCCTGGAACGGACGGATTTTGACAGAGGCATCCTCAGCACCCGGCGGCCCGGTCAATAATCAACATGTCACAAACATTCATAACGGAGACTGGATTGCTGTTGGAAATGCAGACTTCGGCTCAGGCGGCGCCAGGACGTTTAAAGCAAATGTAGCGTCCGCTCTTGGCGGGAAAATAGAAGTGCGGCTAGACAGTGCAAACGGTAAGCTTGTCGGAACCTTGAATGTCCCTTCCACAGGCGGAACGCAATCCTGGAGAGAAATAGAAACTGCGATAAGCGGCGCAACAGGTGTTCACAACGTATTCTTTGTATTTACGGGAACTGGTACAGGAAACTTGTTTAATTTCGATTACTGGCAGTTTACACAAAGATAAGCAAAGGGAGACAAAGGTACGTTTTCTAAGTCCATAAACGACATATGAAGGAGAGGAAAAAATGATATCGAGCGTAAAAAAAACAATTTGTGTATTATTGGTATGTTTCACAATGCTGTCCGTCATGCTCTTAGGACCGGGAGTTACTGAAGTTTCAGCAGCAAGTGATGCAACAGTTAATATATCTGCAGATAGACAAGTGATTCGCGGTTTTGGAGGAATGAACCACCCGGCTTGGATTGGAGACTTGACTGCGGCTCAACGGGAGACCGCTTTTGGCAATGGACAGAATCAGTTAGGTTTTTCGGTCTTAAGAATTCATGTAGATGAAAATAGAAATAATTGGTACAAGGAAGTGGAGACTGCAAAGAGTGCAATCAAACATGGAGCAATCGTTTTTGCTTCCCCTTGGAATCCGCCAAACGATATGGTTGAGACTTTCAATCATAATGGTGACACAACAGCTAAGCGGCTGAGATACGATAAGTACGCCGCATACGCGCAGCATCTTAACGATTTCGTTAATTTCATGAAGAGTAATGGTGTGAATCTGTATGCGATTTCTATGCAAAACGAGCCTGATTACGCTCACGAATGGACATGGTGGACGCCCCAAGAAATCCTGCGTTTCATGAGAGAGAATGCCGGTTCCATTAATGCTCGTGTGATTGCGCCGGAATCATTTCAATACCTGAAAAATATATCGGACCCCATTTTGAACGATCCGCAGGCGCTTAGGAATATGGATATCCTCGGAACCCACCTGTACGGCACTCAGGTCAGTCAGTTTCCTTATCCTCTTTTCAAACAAAAAGGAGGAGGGAAAGAGCTATGGATGACGGAGGTATACTATCCGAATAGTGACAACAATTCAGCGGATCGCTGGCCTGAGGCTTTAGGTGTTTCAGAGCATATTCATCATTCAATGGTAGAGGGAGATTTTCAAGCTTATGTGTGGTGGTACATCCGCAGATCATACGGCCCTATGAAAGAAGATGGGATGATCAGCAAACGCGGATACAATATGGCTCATTTCTCAAAATTTGTGCGCCCTGGCTATGTAAGGATTGATGCAACGAAAAATCCTGAACCGAATGTTTACGTGTCAGCCTATAAAGGAGACAATAAGGTCGTGATTGTTGCCATTAATAAAAATAACACAGGGGTCAACCAAAACTTTGTGTTGCAGAATGGAACTGCTTCGCAAGTATCCAGATGGATCACGAGCAGCAGCAGCAATCTGCAACCTGGAACGGATCTCAAAGTAACGGACAATCATTTTTGGGCCCATCTGCCGGCTCAAAGCGTGACAACATTTGTTGTAAAGCGTTAAAGGCATCAGCATCGCAATAAGCCAATTTTCTTACTTGAAAAAGAAAATTGGCTTATTTTCTGTGGGATAGAAGTGTTGATTTTTTTAACGATACACAGACATTGGGTATAATAATGACAATGACTTCAAGGAGTGATCATTATATGTCACGGCTTCACAGCAAAGTATTAATCATAGACGACGAAAAAGAAATTTTGGAACTGATCAAAACCGTATTAATAAGAGAAGGCATTGATCGTGTGATCACCGCTTCGACTGCCCGTGACGGATTGGCTCAATTTCATCAAGAAAATCCCGATCTGGTGATATTGGATATCATGCTGCCAGACGGTGAAGGCTATGATATCTGCAAGCAAATAAGAGACATTTCACACGTTCCTATTATCTTTTTGTCTGCAAAGGGGGAGGAAACGGATAAAATTGTAGGACTTGCCATCGGCGGGGACGACTACATTACAAAACCCTTCAGCCCTAAGGAAGTTGCATACCGGGTCAAAGCGCAGCTGAGACGGGTCTCTTACTTACAGCCTTCTCAAACCGGAACCATAATAAAAAAAGGGCCATTTGAATTAAACCAACAACAAGCCGAGCTCACCAAAAATGGAGCGGCTATTGAGTTAACACCTAAAGAACTTATGCTTATGACCTATTTTCTGCAGCATCCCAATCGGGTGATCAGTAAAGAAACACTCTATCAAGCTGTATGGGGAGAAGATTTCTTCGGTTCTGACAACACGGTGATGGTTCATATACGCAGGCTCCGTGAGAAAATAGAAAACACCCCATCAAAACCAGACTTTCTCGTCACTGTGAAAGGGTTAGGCTACAAATTTGTTGTAAAGGATGCGTAAGGATGAATTGGCGATTAACAGGCAGATATATGGTCTCTGTCATTATCGTGACCATCATTACAGTTTTCATTAATTTATTTATTTTTATGTTTTGGCTCGTTTTCCAGGCGAACAGCCAACATGACGAAGAAAGTACACCGGAAACTTTCACAAGATCATTCCGACAATATGTCACGTTATCGAACAATGGTATCACAGTAAACAAAGAGGGCCAAAAAGCTTTAAAAGAGCAGAATGCATGGATTCAAATATTAGATGAAAACGGACAGGATGTTTATCATGATAGAGAACCTAAAGGACTGAAGAAAAAATATACGCCTATTGAAATTGTAAATTTACATAAATATAAGGATGAACGATTATTATCAACCATTTACGCCGGCGGAAAAAAAGTAAACGGCAAGGAGTACAGTTACTTTATAGGGTTTAAAAATCCCTCTCTCGGAAAATATGTCCTCTCATATGATACCAAGGAATTTGTGACGAAGTTCAATGCAGGAACCATCATATTATTATCAATAGATGCATTGATCGCGTTAGTCATTGGCTATCTATTCAGCCGGCAGCTCACAAAACCGCTCGGCCGTGTCATTCAAGGAATCCAGCGGTTAGCTAATGGAGATTATACGATCAAAATGAAATCCAAAGGCATTTATAAAGATGTCTTCTATAATGTCAATCATTTATCGGAACAACTATCTTCAAGCAAAAAAGAAAAAGATAAATTAGAGCAAATGCGTGAAGAGTGGATCAGTCATATTTCTCATGACATTAAAACACCATTAGCATCTATTCAAGGCTATGCAGAAATCATTCAAGATCCAAATTACCATCTAACAGTCGAACAGATCAGAGAGTACGCTCAGATCATTGAGAGTAAATCCCTCTATATGAAAGATGTGATGGAAGATTTAAATTTAACGACAAGGCTGAAAAACAACGATGTGATGTTACATACAGAGCGGGTAAACATTGTATCGCTGCTGCGGGAAACGTTAATTGATATGTTAAACGATTCTAGATATGCGGATAAGTCCATTGAACTTCAAACGAACGTGGAAAAGCTGATGCTGAACCTTGATGCGATATTGATTAGGAGAGCGGTCACGAATCTCATTTTAAATGCCCTCGTTCACAATGATCCTGATGTGAAGATCGTTGTACGGCTTGAACAAAAAGAACGGACTCATGTGACAATTAAGGACAACGGCAAAGGGATAGAAGAAGAGGAGCTGGAAAAAGTGTTTGATCGCTATTACAGGGGCACAAATACAGAAACGACGCATGCAGGCTCTGGTCTTGGAATGGCCATAGCAAAGGATATTATCCAAAAGCACGGAGGGGACATCACCATTCACAGCACCGCGGGAGAAGGGACAACGATAGATATACAATTATGATAATGGCTATACAAAAAAAACGGTTCTGTTGATTAATAACAGAACCGTTTTTTCCTATTGTTCCGAAAACACTTTGATTCCTTTGACAATGTTCCAAATGAAAAAATAGATCGCCACAAGGAATGTAACAGCATACGTCGCAAGCAGGAAAGGCCCGGCGTGCCTGATGTCATTCATACCAAGTAAACCTGAAGCGATGATGCCAATCCCAAAAATCAAATAAGGAATCAGATGCGTCCACAAAGATTTTTTCGCATGATATTTCACATCGTCCTGGCCTAAGAAATAGACGATAATCGGAAACAGAAACGGCGCAAAAAATATACTGAAGTAACATAATGAAGACAAAATTTTATTTTCTCTCAAACCTTTTCACCTCTATGATTTATTGAAGGGGGAATTCTTCTGGCTGAATCCCTCACTGAAGTACAATCTTATTGTACAACTCCAACCTTAACCCGTATTAATCCGAACCTTACATCAACCTTAAATTAACAAGGACTCGTCTTCTTACAGCAATCATAAGATTCAATGCCATATTGAGACTCATCACATTCAGCGTGTCTACGTTGGAAATACATTTAATTTTTCGATTCGATTGAAAAATGACGTGTAAAGTCCCGATTCAGCCCGGTTTTCTTTGTTCTATATGTGTCAGGTGTGTCTTATTCAATAGAGATAGAGCAAATTGACAGGCTTTTACACCTCCCAAAAACAAGAAATTAGGTTGATAGACAATCATGAGAAAGATTTTTACAATGAGTTCGAGCTCATAAGAAAGAGCCAAAATGATGCGAAGGAGGAAAAGATCAGATATGAAACGGTCAATTTCTGTTTTTATTACGTGTTTATTGATTGCGGTATTGACAATGGGCGGCTTGCTGCCTTCGCCGGCATCAGCAGCAGGAACAAAAACGCCAGTAGCCAAGAATGGTCAGCTTAGCATAAAAGGTACACAACTTGTAAACCGAGATGGCAAAGCGGTACAACTGAAAGGGATCAGTTCACATGGATTGCAATGGTATGGCGATTTCGTCAATAAAGACAGCTTAAAATGGCTGAGAGACGATTGGGGCATAACCGTTTTCCGCGCGGCGATGTATACGGCAGATGGCGGTTATATTGACAACCCGTCCGTGAAAAATAAAGTAAAAGAAGCGGTTGAAGCGGCAAAAGAACTTGGGATATATGTCATCATTGACTGGCATATTTTAAATGACGGCAACCCAAACCAAAATAAAGAGAAGGCAAAAGAATTTTTCAAGGAGATGTCAAGTCTTTACGGAAACACGCCAAACGTCATTTATGAAATTGCAAACGAACCAAACGGTGACGTGAACTGGAAGCGTGATATTAAACCGTATGCGGAAGAAGTGATTTCCGTTATCCGCAAAAATGATCCAGACAACATCATCATTGTCGGAACCGGTACATGGAGCCAGGATGTGAATGATGCTGCCGATGACCAGTTAAAAGATGCAAACGTCATGTACGCGCTTCATTTTTATGCCGGCACACATGGCCAATTTTTACGGGATAAAGCAAACTACGCACTCAGCAAAGGAGCGCCTATTTTCGTGACGGAATGGGGAACAAGCGATGCGTCTGGAAATGGCGGTGTATTCCTTGACCAGTCGCGGGAATGGCTGAATTATCTCGACAGCAAGAAAATCAGCTGGGTGAACTGGAATCTTTCTGATAAGCAGGAATCATCCTCAGCGTTAAAGCCGGGAGCATCTAAAACAGGCGGCTGGCCGCTGTCAGATTTAACTGCTTCAGGAACATTCGTAAGAGAAAACATTCGCGGCACTAAAGATTCAACGAAGGACGGCCCTGAAACGCCAGCACAAGATAACCCCACACAGGAAAAAGGCGTTTCTGTACAATACAAAGCAGGGGATGGGCTTGTGAACAGCAATCAAATCCGCCCGCAGCTTCACATAAAAAATAACGGCAATGCGACGGTTGATTTAAAAGATGTCACTGCCCGTTACTGGTATAACGTGAAAAACAAAGGCCAAAACTTTGACTGTGACTACGCGCAGATGGGATGCGGCAATCTGACCCACAAATTTGTGACGCTGCATAAACCTAAGCAAGGTGCAGATACCTATCTGGAACTGGGGTTTAAAACAGGAACGCTGTCACCGGGAGCAAGCACAGGGAATATTCAGCTTCGTCTTCACAATGATGACTGGAGCAATTATGCACAAAGCGGCGATTATTCCTTTTTCCAATCAAATACGTTTAAAACAACGAAAAAAATCACATTATATCATCAAGGAAAACTGATTTGGGGAACAGAACCCAATTAGTTAGCTTTAGGCGGACATCAGCAACGATGTCCGCTTTTGTCATCTTAAACAGCAATACAAGGAGGTTTACGTGGCGGATGAAACTCTGAAACAGTATATGGGCCAGTACAAGGGTTGTTAGCAATCTCAAGAAAGCCAAGGAGTAGCTATGATTCACTGAACATATGATGTAATGAAAAGCGTTTGTAGAGCAATGTGTGTATTTCACATCCGCCACTTTTATTACGTAAGGGGGAACAAGAGAATGAAAAAGTATGACGCGTTTCCGGAGCCAATTGGCGGCTATACTGTCGGCCGAACCCAGATGGATTTTGAGTACACGGCATCAGATCATACAAAAAGAGAACTGACGGCGTTTGTGTATTATCCGTCCGACAGCAGCGAAGGGAAGACTACATCAACGTACATGTTTCCTGAAGTCTGCGAAATGCTTGATGAGCAGCCGCTTCTCTCTGCGTTGAAAGATGCTTACTCTATAGATATCAAGACCCAATGTTACGACGACCTTGCTCTCTCCGGGAAGGAAAAACGCTATCCGGTGTTATTTTATGTTTGCGGCGGGGGCGGTTCTCCAGAATGGGGTACAGTGATCTGTACAGACTTGGCAAGCATGGGATATGTTGTAGTAAGCATCGGCCATCAAAATAGCACGATGTATAAGCGTAAAGATGGGCGAATGTTTAATGTATCAAAGGATTTTTCGGATGTCATTATGGCGTTTTCTGAAGATCCGGAGATGCTGGCGTTGGCTGGTAAGATGGAAATGCAGCCCGACGATGAAACTGCCATTGAGATGTGCCAAAACGTGCTTACACTGCCGATACTTGACAAGTTAACAGAGTATAGTGAATTACAGGCAGAAGATGTAAGGTATGTAGCCGATTATCTTGTCAAATTGGATTCTGGAGAGCTGAATTCCATCTTTAAGGGCAGATTGTTGCTTGATATCGGCATGGGCATAGTCGGACATTCTTATGGAGGGCCTACGACGGCGATTGTTTGCCGGGACGACGAACGGTTCGCCTGCGGGATTGGCTTGGATAGCGGTGCGTTCGGCCTTCAGGGCAGCGACCTTAAGAAACCCTTTTTGCTGCTGTTTTCTGAACCGAACTATAACATGAATGCGATCATTGGCGCTAACAATAGCATGGATACCTATTATTTCTCTGTTGATCGTGCTGCGCATTTAGATTACTGCGACATCGTGTTTACCAGTGTGAATAAGGAACTTAGAGGTGAACGGGATGCCATGGAGATGCGAAATCTTGTTACAGACTATACGAAGAACTTTTTTGATCATTACATACTGCAGAAGGCTGCAAGTGTGGAAAGTCTGGCATACGATGGCGTGGACTTGATCAAGAAGACCAGCAACAAGTGACATAACCGACTAAAATACTCAAACTGAAAAACCTTTATGACCAATTTAATTTATTAAGGCCGTAGAGGTTTTTTTAATATTACCTTACAAAAAGGGGATGTTCTTAGAATATGGATCCACTTTTATATTCTCTACATCATTCCTAGTTTACATAATATATATTCTAGGAAGTTGAATAGTGAATAAAAAATTTTGTCTCATTATCCTAAGTATACTTAGATATTGAGACAAAATGAGAAAAAATAGGACTTATTACGATTTATCTTCGCTATATACTATGAATAAGACTTCTTCATTCATATACGTAACAAACTCCGCCTTCTGTAGTTACACACTCAAAATCTTCCCAATAATATTTTCCTTCACTGTCTCTAAAGAAAATTCTAACAGTATCATTACCAAGCCATCTGTATTCTTCAACCTTATCATCAAATTGTTTGTTTCGAATTGGGATTAAATTTCCTGGTTTAGTTGCTGCATCAGCCGCTTGTACTCCAGATACTAGCAAGGCCCCCACCAGTGCTGTAGCTCCTGCTATCTTCTTGAATTTACTTTTTAACATTTTTATTGCCCCCTTTTGATTTGTTGCCTGCTGCTTACTCACTTAGCAGGCAATCTGATTTTATCACCTTGCAAGAGGGAAATTTGTCATATTTTGTAGATGAGAGTATTATTTTCGGAAAAAATACAAAATTATGGCGATTCTTTTCCATTCTTGAATTCTGAAACTTTTCGAAGGGCTTCTGATAGCGATCCTTTTTGCAAATATGCTTACATAAAAAAACCGGCGTGTTGGCCGGTCCTTTCTTCTAGAACAACATGTACCCTTCTTGATACTTCGTGAGGAAGCATTAAAGCCTTTATTAAGCCTCGTAATTTCTGCTGTTTGAACCTAAATTCCTAAAGAGTAAAGAAGAAAGCAGAGCTAGTACAAAATAAACAACTACAAATCCGCCCCAGAAGATTACTGCTTGATCAAAAGGTAAACCAAACATTCTAAAAATTATTCTGTGTACCACCCCGGTAATAATGACCAGGATGCTTGCTGATAACGCAAAAGTAATGTGTTTCAATTTAAACCTCTCCTTATGAAAGATTAATAACTCTGTCAGACCCATTGGCGATTTCTTGATCATGTGTAACACAAATAATCGTTTTCCCCATACCTTTTAACTGATGGAATAAAGACAAAATAATGCTTTTGTTATATTCGTCTAAGTTTCCTGTCGGTTCATCAGCCAGGATAATATCACAAGGCTTCAAAATAATTCTTGCGATGGCCACACGTTGTTGCTCTCCGCCACTCAGTTGATAAACCTTTTTCTTTAAAAAGCTTTTATCCAGACCAACCATTTCTAAAGCTTCTGTCAACTTTTCTTTCTTAAAGTCTTTTGCATAAGCCGTCGAAAGTTGTAAATTTGTTAATACTGTTTCATTGTCCATAAGGACATAATTTTGAAAGATATACCCTAAGTTCTCTCTCCGTAGTTTCATCACGTCGTTAGGTTTAGGGTTTCGAAAGCCTAAAATCTCAATATCTCCTGAGTATGGAGTATCAAGAAGGCCTATTATATTTAGAAGGGTTGTCTTCCCTGAACCGCTCTTACCAACAATTGAAACAAATTCATTTTCTTTTATCTGAAGAGAGAAATTCGAAAGAACAGATTTTTCATCAAACGTCTTTGATATGTTGTTGAGTGTAATCATATTCTATCTCCTTTTAAGATCTTATTCATGTTTTTCCTGTTTAAATAGACACTCAGAAAATAAAGAATAAGCAGCTCGATTACAATAAACAGCGCGATGAAAATTGTTAATTCAAAGATTTTGTAATAAATACTGCATCCTAAACCTATAAGGCAATTGGTTAAAAGGGAAAAGATGATTAAATTTTTATTTCTGGCCCAATATGAATATCCAAAAAGCTCTTTAAGGTACAGCCGATATGCATTTGCGCTGTAATACGACCAAATATAAGCAACAAGAAAGGCTATGGAGAGGATAACTGTTAGTGTTAGTCCAATTAAATTCTGCAAGAATTGATTCTGAATACTTGCTATATTGTCGCTTAACTCTTGATAAACCGAAATTGATGAATCAATTAGATCTCTCGTATTGGTCTTCTCCAGATAAGGAACTATGCGGTCATACGCCATGCCTTTTGAAGAATCTGAAAAGAATAAACTTGAGGTTGAGTAAGCACCTATAACAGATGGATCAACGTTGTCCGTGAAAATTGCAGCTATTGGATCAACAATGTTATTTTTATTGCCGGCATCCCCAAACTCACTATTAAAGGTGAAATACTCCTGCCTATTTTTAGTATAAATGATGTTGATTTTCAATTCATCTTTTTTAAGGGTGTTTAAAGGTTGATTCATCTCCTTGTTATACATATTATCTAATTCAACTTTGTCAAAGAAAAACTGATCCCTGTATGCAGCTATTATTTTTTCTTTATATTTTTCATACTTTTGTGGAACAAGCAGGTTCAATGTATTTGAATCAATCCTTAATTGCTTTTGGCTTATGGCTTCCCCATTAGCGCCGATAATGGGATTCACCTTTAAATAATTAGGGCTGATTGTAATACTTCGTCCAGATGGAGAGTAAATTTCATTTTTCTTTGTCGTATTTAAGGTGTAAAAATAAACAGGTTTTTTTCCATCTTTCCTTAGTACAGCATAGTTATGTGCATCAATGACGAACGCATTTTTATGCTTCTCTAATTGATGATACAACGCGCGAACTCTAACATTTTTCTCCCTGTCTAATTTTAAATCACTATAGTCTATCCCGGTATTTGCAAAGCTTGTCTTATAAGTGTTTTGTGTCTTTTTCCAGTACGATTGATTATCAAGCTGCTGTTTGAGATCGAATACGTTAGAAAGTGAAAACGCAACAATATTGAAGAGCAATATCGTGACAACAATTTTAAAGCCTACAGATAACCATTGGAATTTTTTAATCGGTGTGCTGCCTTTGATCGAGCCACTAATGTCGCTGTTGTTATACAAGATTAGGGTAACAATGATGGTGTATACCATCATGATAAGCGCACCAATCACCGCGTTTCTAATATAAATTCTAAGATATGCAGCCAACCAGTCATTTAAATTGAAAGAAAAAGCTAGTAAAGCTACAATAATTGCACCGCAAAATATGATTATAATTAGAGGCTTCAAGAACATTGCTGGGTAAGAAAGCAGTGTTTTAACTTTGGAATACCCCCATAACTTTTGCAGCAGAAGCCGTTTGCGATTTTTAATTACAAAATAAAGGACACCAATAAACAAAATCAGCATAGAAAGCAACACCAGCATAAGCAAAGTTTTGTTAAACATAAAAGCAGTATTCTCAGTGATGTTTTCAAAACTTACTTCACCATAGTCAGCAAAAAGGTTTTGTGCTTTCTCCAATACCTTGTCATCGTTAGATGAAATATAAAATTTGCTTCCTATGCCTATATTCTTTATTTGATTGAAGTCAAAATATCTGATTTCCCATGTTGACAGCGGAAAAGAAATGCTGCCGATCATCTTCTGCTCTGAATGGCCTCTTAGAAAATTTGACACAAGTTTATTGCCGTTATGTATTGATGGTTCATTTTCAGGGCTTGTAGAATAGATGTTTAAGCTCTTTTCATCCAAGAAATTGTATTGAGAAATGTTCACTTTGTTTTCTTTTGAGAAGGCGGCCAATCTCTTTACAAAGTCCTCACTTTTAAATTCTGAAGTATAATCGATTATCAATGCTTCTTTATTGGAGAATAAAGTGTAATAGATTTGTTTGTTAAGAGTGTAATGATAGCTTGACATATTCATTGAGAGCAAAACCAGAATGAACAATATGTAGATTGTTTTCTTCATTGGACAGCCTCCATAAAAAGAAATCCGGTGCTGTCTTGTATTCAAGTTTGACCACACCGGAAGGAAAATTAAAAAATCACTTTGCTATCGTTTTCTTTATTTTGTATTCCAAAAAGCCTTGTTTCCGAACCAAGTTTGATACACGGAAGCGTAGGCATACCCTTCATCTTTTTTCTTCCATTCGGTTACCTGCGGAAGCATGAGTGATCCGATAATGCACAGTTAAAAATTTCAGTCCGAACAGCCACATATGATGAACGGCCTTCAGGCTGGTTTCGCTCTGGGCTGAAATAAGAAATGTCTCTGCCAGCGGAAGATGACACGTCCCCCATTTCGTCTGCAGATAAATCCCTTCATCACCCGCTCCGCTTTTTCGCCGTCTGCTTGTCAAAACAAGATTCTGCTTACGCGCATAAGGCTTTAAAATGCCCGTCATTTGGCCGTACGGCAGCGGAAGAGAGATATTCATGTATCCTTCCCCTTTTGCCCTGTACGCTGAATACAGCGCAGTAAAAACGGTTTCCTGCTTTTCATTTGTTCTGATCCACGCACGGACATTTTTTCTGCCGTCTTTGTCAGAGTCAACTCCTATAATATCACTGTGCATGATATACCAATCCGGATTCATGGACAGGTGAATCTGCCCCGCTCTTCTGCTGAACGGCTCGTACACGCGCGCGAACGGACGAAACCATCCGCTCCACGTCACTTTTGCCATGATGTCATAATCAATTGTCTCTTCATAAAAGGAAATAACGGCCGGCGCCAGTTTTTCAGTTGAAAAGTCTTCAGAATGCAGTTCTCTCAGCTGATCCAGAAGGCCGGTATAATGGATGTCATTTGCTGCATGAATATCAGTCAAAAATTCTTTGCCTATCGTTCTCTTCCCGTAAATACGGCTGAACGTTCTTTCGCTGCCCTCATCAAACGGTCTCGGATTTTCCAACCTCCACCCCGCCAAAGCCGGCAGGATAACGCCGAATGCATTGACGGCCCCGTGAATCCAAATCATCTGGCTGATCGTGAGCGTTGCCTCCTCGCGGTAGACACCGTACGAATATATCAAAGAAAAAGCAATTGTGATCATTAACACAGCCGAAGAACTCCTGATCAAGATCCTGCCTGTTTTCGTAACAAACGGCGCCGTAAAGACGAGATATGCATTTACATACAGACCCGCCAGATACAGAGCGACAGCAATCACATCAAGTGTCTTTGAAAATGTAATCCCCAAGGCAATAAGGATCGGCGAAATCAAAATAATGACCGTGCTCCATCTGTAAAGAACCCGTTTCTCCCGTATGATCCTGCCGAGCAATCCGTTAAAGATCGGAATGAGAAAAGCGGAATAGTGAAAGTGCACCGCCGTCAGCAGAACGATAAGCGGGCCGAAATTCATGACGGGAATCTCAAGGACATATGCGAAGAACCAGAATCCGCCCCCGGCCAAATAAATGAAACCCGCCATAACAGACATCTCTTCTGTTCTGTGAATATTTGTTTTCATCAGCCGCCGGACAGCATACAGTGCCAGCCCAACCGTATAAATGAGCCACACAACGGCAAAAAAACTGAAGTCTGTGACAAGCGCAAGCACCGCACATAAAGCGGCAACAGGATAACTCCGTAATAACACATTCTCTAAGGTCTTTGACGGCCGAAAAGCAAAATCGAATACAGCGGGAACGAAAAAAAGTACGGAAAATAAAACAAACATCTCAGCAGCTGATATATACGGAGCTTCAGCCGCCGCAAATCCCAAAAAGCAAATCACGCTTACCATGAGATGACGCTTCAGCATGTTTCTCCCTCTGTTTCCCGGAAAGTCCCCCGGTAAGAGAAAAGCGTGCCGAGTATCCGGTTTTTCACATGAACCTTTATGCTGAAGCAATTCATTTCCTCATCATAAGCCTCATAAACGGTTGAACTGCCGCACAGCCATGCCGGAAGCGGGATTTTCTTTCCGACTATCAGGAGCCACTGCCTTCCGGATGTAATAACAAGCCCTCCGTCTGAAGACGCTTCTAAATGCAGTTCAGACAGTAGGATGCGGGGTTTGCCGAAGTAATCAAGAATTCTGTTTTCCCGCTCATCATACTCCATGACCGCATCAAAAAAACGCGGTTTGCTTTTAAAGAAAAAGGTACGATTCCATTCCACGCCATTTTGCCTGTTTTTGTTTTCGATAGTGAAAGGGATATCGTTTCCCCTCTCTGAGAAAAAACATCTGAAAAAAACACCTGTCTTTAAAAGCATTCTGACAAGAAAAGAACCTCCCTTTATTTCTGACATAACGCCTTCTCCGCAAAACGTGCGTGATCCGTCAAATCTGTACCGTTTCTGCAGCATCGGGTGCAGTGATTGATAATGAGTAATCGCTTTTTCATACATTGAATCCGTCATTTCACTTCTCTCTTTCGTTTTGTATGCCAGGCGCTCGGCAGCTTGAGCTTAAGAATCATTGCGGCTATCGTAAGCACTCCTAATGAGATCACGAATCCGCCGCCCGAATATAGCAGTGCCGTTACACAAAAGAAGACTGACTGCCCGGTGTGAATCAGCCACTTTCTCCGCATGGGAAGCAGCCATAATACCCCTAACCCTGTCTCCAGCGCTCCCCTCACGATCTCTGCATCGGCACAGCCATCATGAAAGCCTTGAAAAAACCAATACAGACTGAATACGAGACACATAAAGACATAGACAAACCCGAAACGGACTGATATCTTCGGATGTCTGTTTTGTTCTATCCAAAGCCGCAACGCATCAAAGCTCCATGCGGTAGCCCAGCTTAGCAGAGGACGAAATAAAAACCGGTCTATCCAACTTCCCGGCAGACCGCGGGCCGTTTCATATTGATATTGAGTCAAAAATGCGGTTTGTCCGTTATCCCGCTCTATATACTTCCAGTAGCCCCTGCCTTCTTTTATAAGTGACAGCGGATGATCAGAGGCAAAAGCGAGCGAAGACACTCTTTCTGACGAGCGAGACCTTATGTCACCTATTGATTCGCCCGTGCCGGATACCTTCAGCCCAAAACCGATTCGTGTTTCATATAGAAATCTCTGCGGTTCATCTGGCAGCCTATGAAGATATGTAATGTCAGAAAAACGCAGATCCCATTCTTTATGAAGATGCGGGTTTTGCGTATATTCCCAAAGCGTTTCTATATCAGATGCAATATTGATTTCGACATATATCGGCTTCTGTTTCATGCCCCCTCCTCTTCCCTTCTTTTGTAAACAATTCCTATATTATCATAGGAACAGATCAAGCGGCAGAACGAAAAGGCCATCCCGTTATCGGCAGGACAGCCTCAGTGGCTTTGATGACTTATGAATAAGGTATCGTGTCTTTTTTATCTTCAGAAGCGGTTTGAATGATAATCGGGCGCACGAAACGGATTACCGCAGCCGAGGCCAAAACGGCTAATCCGCCTGCAAGCAAAAACGCCCCGGAGAATGATCCGCTTTTGTCCGCGATAAAGCCGGTTAAAGCAGGCCCGATAATACCGGCCGTGTTTGCAAGAAAATGCATAAAGCCGCCGACTGATCCGACATTCCTTTGATCAACCACATCATGAATCACCGCCCAATAGATAGAGCCCGTTATATATAAAAAGAAGACTGATAAAGCAACAAGAATAACGGCACTTACGGTAGTGGTAACAAGTCCGGCAAATCCGATCAGTACAGCGGAAGCGAACAAACAAGTGACAAGAATGACTTTCCGTGAGAACAAAACCCCTTTTCCGGCGGTTTTTTTGAATACATAATCAGAAATCATTCCGCCTGCCGCCAAACCGATAAATCCAAGAATCCAGGGAATAACAGTCACCACGCTCATAAATTCAACACTTAAACCGCGTTCTTTCACCAGATAGCTCGGAAACCATGTTAAGAAGAAAAATAAGATGTAATTGTAGGCGAAAAAGGCAAAAGCCGTGAAGAGAACCGTTTTTTGTTTCAAATAAAAGGTCATCGGGATATGCTGCTCATGCGATTGAATCGCCGCTTTCATTGCCGGGGCGTCTTCCGTCGGCGCCGGCCGTTCTTTGACATATTTAAACCAGATGACCGCCCAGACTAAACCGATAATCATGATCAGGACAAAGGAAACCTTCCAGCTGAACGCCACAGCAATCATCCCGACAATCGGGCCGGAAATCGCCCCGCCGAGCGGCGTGCCGCTGTTTGTCAGGCCGATGACCGTGGCGCGCTGAGACGGAGGAAACCAATTGTTGACCATTTTGCTTATGGCAGCCGACAGCGGCCCCTCCCCCATACCGAATAAAACACGGATAATCAATAGACTTACAAATCCGAAAGCAAGCGCAACCGCCCCGCTGAAAAGAGACCAAACGATCATCGCCGTACACAATGTCAATTTAGCCCCATACCGGTCAGATGCAACACCGCCGAGAAAGTTAAACACAGCGTATCCGACAGAAAAACTGCTGAAAATCAGCCCCATTTGGGTTGCAGACAATGTGAGATCCTGCTGTATGAACGGCGCTGCAATAGACAGCGCTGAGCGGTCTAAATAGTTAATCACCCCGGCTGAAAATAAAAGAAGAATAATAGGGAATCTATCTTTTGAGAACATATAATCCCCCTCTCATTTCATAATATTCAGACATTTAAATTGCCGGAGTAAACCGGTTTATGCAGTGAAACCGGTTATCCGGATTGCCTTGCGAGCAGCGCCGGTTTATAGCGGTGAATCCGTTTTTCACCGCCATCTTTTTCTTGTATCTGGCGAAGAAGAAGGCTTCCCGCTTTTCGCGCCATTTCTGCCGCAGGCTGGACGATCGTCGTAATCGGAGGAGTAAAAAAACCCGCAAAAGGAACTTCATCAATTCCGATGACGGCTGCCTTATCCGGAATTGTCATATCATGCTCCTTCATATACTTCAGCACCTCAACAAGAACGATATCGTTTGCCGCCAATATCGCTTTCGGAGGCTCCTCAAGTGAGAACAACTCTGACAAAACATTGGAAATATCAGCCGCATCGGCTGTTTTGATATATTCGTCCCGCACCATCATTCCGTGGCGGTCAAGCGCCTTCTTATACCCTTCAATCCTTTCTACCCTCGGACTGATTTCCCGAATAATGGACGTCGTAATAATCGCAATTCTCTTAATGCCGCTCTCGATAAACCGGTCAACGGCAAGACCGGCTGCATGATGGTTATCAAGCATCACTGTCGGAATCCCGAGTTCTTCAATGGTTCTGTCCATAAACACGACCGGAAACGTATCGCGTTTCATCTTTTCATATAAAGAGAGATTTTCGCCCGTCGGAAAAATAATAATTCCGTCCACCTGCTTAGCCCGCAGCATTTCAATATATTTCTTTTCTTTTTCCGGTTCATCATCCGCATTGCAGACAATAATATGAAATCCTTGTTCATGAAAATAGTCTTCCACCGCCCTGATGACCTGAGTGGAAAAAGTGTGAAGAATATTAGCCACCACCACACCTACCGTAAATGTTGATTTCTGTTTTAAGCTGCGGGCGACGAAATTCGGCTGATAGTTCAGCTCTTGAATGGCCGCTTCTATTTTTTGTTTCGTTTTCTCGCTCATATAGTCATAGCGCTGATTTAAAAATTGAGATACGGTGCTTTTAGATACGTTTGCATATTTCGCCACATCAGAAATTGTAATGGTTTTCATAGACTCATCCCCGTCTGTCTTCATTTTTCACTAGTATAAGTCAGAAGTAAATGGTTTACAATCTGACAGGGACATGGATTCTGTCACACTCCGGAATAAGCCATAAAACCTCCGTCGACGGGAACGGTGACCCCGGTGACGAAGCCTGAGCATGAATCATCCGAAAACCACAGGAGCGTTCCCAGAAGGTCTTCCGGTTTCCCGAAACGTTTCATCGGTGTATGTGCCATAATCTTATTGGATCGGTCTGTCAGACTTCCATCTTCCTGTAATAACAACCCACGGTTTTGCGCTGTCAAAAAGAAACCCGGAGCGATGGCATTCACCCGCAGCCCTTTTTTTGCGAAATGAACAGCCATCCACATCGTAAAATTCTGAATCGCCGCCTTGGCCGCGCTGTAGGCGGGCACCTTTGTCATCGGTGTATACGCACTCATAGAAGAAATATTAATAATCGCGGGACATTCCGCCTTCAAAAGGTCTTTTCCAAACACTTGCGATGCCAGAAATGCACCGGTAAAGTTGGTTGAAAATACGCTGGAAAACCCCGTTTCGTCCATATCAAAAAATGATGTGCCCTGCTCATCCTCTTCATACGTCTCGCTGGCAGTGATCGCATCAGGGTGGTTTCCCCCGGCTCCGTTAATTAAAAGATTGACAGAACCGAACCGGCTGATAATCTCGTCTTTTGCCTTTTCGAGCGAATCACGGGCTGAAACATCAGCCGGTACAGAAACCGCGGTTCCTCCAGCGTCAGCAATCTCGCCCGCCGCACGCTCTGCTTTATCAGCATTCCGGCTGACGATCGCAATTTTCATCCCCTGCCGTGAAAGCTCCTTTGCCATTGCTGAACAGAGAACACCGCTCCCGCCTGTTATGACAGCGGTTCTTCCTGATAAACGTTCATGAATCGGTCTCATCCCTTCACCTCTTTCTCATGAGACGAGAATGCATCCCACAGTCCGCTCAAGTACATAATTCCTAAGGCACGATCATATAAACCATAGCCCGGCCGGCATTGTTCGCCCCAGATATGACGGCCGTGATCAGGCCGTACATATCCTTTGTAGCCTTGGCCGTGCAATTCTTTTACCACACCGGTAATATCAATGGACCCATCACTGGTAAGATGCGAAGTTTCCGTAAAATCACCGTTATCGCTGATTTTCACATTTCGTATATGGGCAAACGGCGCAGCTCCCGCATAGTGTTTGGCGATCTTCACCATATCATTGGCGGGATCCGCTCCCATCGAACCCGTGCACAACGTAATACAGTTGGCGGGTGAATCTGAAATCTCTCGCAGCTTTTCATAACTTTTCTCACCGGTGATAATACGGGGCAGGCCAAAAATTGACCAGGGCGGATCATCCGGATGAATGGCCATTTGAATGCCGTGTTCCTCCGCTACAGGAAGGATTTCATGTAAAAAGAATTCTAGATTGGCCCAAAGCTGTTTTTCACCGACCGTTTGATAGGCCTCAAACAGTTCCTTGATCCGGGCCATTTTCTCCGGTTCCCACCCGGGAATCGTCAAATCAGAAGATTTTTCAACCGTGCGGATCAGTTCCTCCGGAGGGAGACTTTCCACTTTCGCTTTTTCAAAAAACAGTGCGGTTGACCCATCCTCCAGCGCGCGAAACATTTCGGTACGCGTCCAGTCAAATACCGGCATGAAATTGTAACAGATGACTTTCACGCCGAATTCGGACAGATTGCGAATGGTCTGTTTATAGTGCTCAATATATTGTCCGCGTTCTTCATGACCGAGTTTAATGGCTTCATGAACATTCACGCTTTCCACGACCTCTGCATGAAACCCATAGGATTGAATGTTTCTGACTTCCGCTTCAATGTCCTCCTTTTCCCATACTTCGCCCGCGGGCTTCTGGTGAAGAGCCCAGACGATGCCTTTGACCCCGGGAATTTGTCTGACATGTTCAAGAGTCACCGTATCATTACCTTGGCCGTACCAGCGAAACGTGATATTCATGTTATACCCCCGTATATTCGTTTTTTCGGCAGACGTATTCTTTGCTGAGGGATACGGCAGCTTCATAGCCGCCCTTTTGATATGCTTTTGTCAAGTCGCTTCCCACACCGACCGCGACCGCTCCGGCAGAGAGCCAGTCATTCATGCTGTTTAATGAGATACCCCCGGTCGGCATAATGCGGACATTCGGCAGAGGACCGTTGACCGACTTGATAAATGAAGGTTCAAACGAATTAGCGGGGAACAGCTTTACCACATCACATCCGGCTTCAAGGGCCAAAGCCATATCAGACACACTCATGCATCCCGGAAGATACGGTACGCTGTACTGGTTGCATAGAGATGCTATCTCTTTTACAAAATGAGAGCTGACGATAAATGAGGCGCCTGATAAAATGGCGTGTCTCGCCGTTTCTGTATCCATTACAGAACCGGCTCCAAGAAGAATATCTTGATGCCGGAGTTCCTTAAAGACATCTTCCACTTCAGGAGTTGTGTATGTAAGCTCAATGGCACTGATACCTCCTGAAATGGCCGCTTTTGAAACTTCAAGCGCCTCTTGGCTGTTTTGTCCCCTTATGACAGCCACCACTTGTGCATGCAGAAGTTTTTCGTAAATGGCGTACTTAGGCAGCATTCTCGCTCCTCCTTTAATCAAACGTAATGATTGCTTTTCCCACCTTGTCCGGGTGCTGTTCGATCAACTGAAATGCTTGATAGACGTCATCTGCTGAAAATGTATGTGTAATAAGACCGCCGTGCGTTAACAGGCCTTTATTCAGTAAGTCTGTAATGTACGGAAACTGATTCGTCTGCAATCTTGAACCGGTTATCGTGACTTCCTTTTTTGTGATCGGAAGCTGAGAAATGCCGGCAGTCCTCTCATCAAAACCAAGCACAACCACATGACCGGCCGGAGACACCGCGTCAATGGACGTTTCAAACGTTGAGGGGAGACAGACGGCATCAATGACGACATTGGCGCCTTCTTTTTTTGTCCATTCGTTCACCCGCAAAACGGGATCTTCTTTTTGCGCGTTGACGGTAACGTCCGCACCGTTTTTTTCAGCGAATGCCAAGCGTTCATCATTCAAGTCGGTTATCATGACAGTAGCGCCTTTGAACTTTGCCATTTTTAATATGCAGATTCCGATCGGTCCCGCTCCCTGAATCAAAACGGTATCTTCCTTCTCGACACGGCCTCTCCAAACGGCCTGGGCGCCGATCGTATATGGTTCTGCCATGACCGCTTCCTCCCAGGCCAGATCGGGGGAAACGGCATGCAGCTGCTTTTCCGGAACCACGATATATTCCCGCATCCCGCCATCTTCATGAACGCCGAACACCGAAAGCGCTTTGCAGACGTTCGGACGTCCTTTCCGGCAGGCATAGCATGTTCCGCAATAAGATATCGGTTCAACCACTACGCGGTCACCCGGCTTGAAACGCCGGACATGAGAACCGGTATTTGCGACTTCCCCTGTAACTTCATGTCCGATTACTCTCGGCAGGGACGCTAACGGATTTGTCCCATGATAAATATGCAAATCTGATCCGCAAATTCCGACCCGCTTCACCTTGACAAGAACATCATCCGCGTGGACAACAGACGGTTTCTCACATTCCGTCACCACCAGATCAAATGCTTTCCGTACTAGAACCGCTTTCATTTTCTCACCCGCTTTTTAAGTTGTGCTTGCTACCGTTCAATCACAGTCTCTTTGTTTACAAATGACAGAACCTCTTCTAGATAGGGAAGCCCTTCATTGTCACCGGAAACTGTGGTGACGAGCGCACCGACCGCATTGGCAAACTCCAGACGTTTTTCCGGTTCAAAACCATGCAGATAACTGTACAGGTAGCCGGCATTAAAGCCGTCACCCGCTCCTACCGTGTCAACAGGCGCAACCGGGAAAGCCTCTTTGTGAATCCACTTATGATCATGATACAGCGCAGAACCTGCTTCACCGTCTTTTATGACAAGCTGACTGATTGAATAGGTCTCTGCAAACCGGGCTAATGCTTCATTTTCCCCTATACCTGTCAGCTGTTTCATTTCGTCCCGGCCCGCCAGAAGAATATCAGTATGCGGAAAGATTTGATGAAATGCCGCACGCGCCTCCTCGATCGTCCACAGCTTCAGCCTGATATTCGGATCAAAAGATACGGGAATCCCTCTTGCTTTGGCGATGGAAAGCACCCTTTCAGCAATTTCAAGATTTTTCTTATCAAGCGCGAGGAACACACCGGTAAGATGAACAATGTGAATGCCGGCAAACATATTCTCTGTTATATCTTCCGGTGCAAGAGTCAGAATTGGTGAATTGAAACGATAATAAAACGTCTTGCCTGAACCGTCATTTCTGATCTCTTTGACATTTAAAGATGTAGGAAAGCCTTCAACATAGGAGACGTCAGTCACATCAATTCCTTCTCCTTTGGCAAACTGATAAATCACTCTGCCGAACTCATCCTTCCCCAGTCTGCTGACCCACTTTGAGTGCAGATTCAATCTGGCGCATGCAATCGCAAAATTCAGTTCAGCTCCTCCTGCTTTTCGTTCAAAATGGGTAACAAAACGCAAAGGTCCTGTGCTTGCGGGATTTAAGGTGATCATCGCATCACCGATCGTAAAAATGCCATAATCAGAAGCCACATCAATACTCCTTTCTTTTAAGACTAAATCGGCTTGGTAAACCGGTTTAGTAAAACTTTATATGAAAACCCTTACACACGCAAGAGAAAAATACAATAAATTCAAAAAACTGTTTTCGGTAAAAAAACCCGGTTTTTCACATAAAAAAACCCCTCACAACAAAATGTAAGAGGTTTTTTGAAAATTGTATGCATGTTTCCTCAGTTAGCAGTCTTACGTTCGGGGCTTGTACCTTCTTCTTCCGCCCATGTTTCAATATGCTTGAGCTCCGGGGTATTCTCGGCTTTGAATACGGGATCAAGACCTTTTTTGCGCTGAGCGGCATAATCCTTATAGATCTTGTAGGCTACATTACTCAGCAGTAAAATTGCCACTAAGTTAATGAGAGCCAAGAGTCCCATAAACAAGTTTGCCATGTCCCAGACGATCTGGAAGTCAGCCAAACATCCGTATACCACCATCACTACGACGAATACGCGGTAAATATTAAGCCATGTTTTGCTTGTTTTAATAAATTCAATATTCGTTTCACCATAGTAATAGTTGCCGACCACAGAGCTGAATGCGAATAAAAACATCGCAATCGCAATAAATGTCGGGGCCCAGCCGCCGAGGTGGTGCTGCAATGCGGCTTGTGTCACTTGGATGCCGTCGCCTTTAGGCGTAAAGCTGTACAATAAAATGATAAAGGCAGTCGATGTACAAACAATAAATGTATCAAAAAACACGCCGAGCGTCTGAATTAATCCCTGCTTAGCCGGATGCGACACATGTGCAGCCGCTGCGGCATTCGGCGCGCTTCCCATACCCGCTTCGTTTGAAAACAGGCCGCGCTGCGCACCGATAATAATGATGCTTCCTAAGCTTCCGCCGACGATCTGTTCAAGACCGAACGCATTTTTCACAATCGTAACAAACAGCTCAGGTACCGCTGTAATATTTACAATCACGACATACAGCGCGATCAGAATATACATACCCGCCATGACCGGAACGATTAATTGCGAGACGGAAACAACACGTTTCAGACCGCCGAATATAATGAAAGCCGTTAATACAGCTAAAATGATTGCGATAACTGTTTTATTCACATGGAATGCTTCGTCAAACGCGACAGAAATCGTATTTGACTGCACGGCGTTAAAGATAAGTCCGAAAGAAACGGTAATCAATACGGCGAATAAAATACCGAGCCAGCGGGCGCCCAGTCCCTTTGCCATGTAATATGCCGGACCGCCGCGGAATTCGTCACCGGAACGCACTTTATACAGCTGCGCCAAGGTGCTTTCCACAAAGCTGGAAGCCATACCGACAATCGCTACGATCCACATCCAAAATACTGCGCCGGGACCGCCTGTTGCAATCGCCAGCGCGACGCCGGTCAAGTTTCCGGTTCCGACACGAGAAGCGGCTGAGATAAAGAATGCCTGCATTGAAGACACTCCTTTATTCCCTTGCGGCTTCTCCCCGACGATTCTGAACATTTCAATAAAGTATTGGAATTGAATAAAGCGAAAACGGAACGTAAAGTACAATCCGATCCCGACTAAAATATAAACAAGATACTTCCAAATAAAATCATTTGGAACATTTATGATTTCACTGATGAAAGCCTCCATGTTTAACCTCCCTTTTACATATCTTTTACTGTCATTTTTGCTGCATATGTTAGATCTTTTAACACAACGAGTATTATTATATCACAACAACAGTGGTTGAGAAGTTTTTTTAAGAAAATGTTTCGGTTTCTTCATCACGTCTTTTGCTGTCATGCCCCGTTTTTTATCTTACAGCCTGAAAAATGTTGTCACGTCATAAGGAATGCGTGCATATCATAACAAATAGGTCTTTAAGAAAAAAGAGATGAAAAGATGGATGGAATGGTATATACTTAACCAGGATAATAATTTTTTAAATTTAATAAATATGTTTACTTTACATTTAAATTAGGGTATTATAATAAAAATATTCAGACTTATGAAGGGGGGAGAACATTTGAAAAAAATCTTGTTTTTAAAAGCTTCTATTTTATTTTTAGCGATTGCAAGCTTTCATTTGCTCTCCATTCCCCATGCGTTTGATACTGCTCATCATTTTAAAGCGGTAGCCGACCAGCAGGAAATGCACGAAATGAAGGCCGGCCAAAATGCTGATGATGAGAAAAAATCGCTGACGGGCTCATATATCTTGACGGCGCTTTTTGCCGCTTCTGTCTCACTGATCGTGATATCAGACAGGAGACGCCCCGCTTCCCGGAGAAGACAGCGAAAGAAAAGCTTTTTAATCGCTAAATTTTATCAGTCCTCGTATTTCGATGAGCTTCATGTTCAACATCGCCTATCTATGTAACATAAAATGAGGAGGTTGTTAAACATGTTGTTTATCTTACGAATGGTGATTTTAGGGTTGTTTTCATTCACTGCATTGAATTTATTTGTATGGCAGGGAATCGAAGTCATTCACGCTATCACTGACTTATTCGGCAGCCATGAAAGCTAAATAGTAAAACCTCCGCTCAATGAGCGGAGGTTTTACTATTTTATTTTTACTCTTAAACATCAGACGCGGGGATACGCCATACATCTGTTACCGGCCCTGTCTCATCTTCATCGGTAAAGAAGGAGCCGTTGCTGTATCGGTCATTCGCCCGCAAGGACTTCACGGCGATTTCAATTCTCTCGCCTTTTTCTGTTTCCGCAGCGATCATGTCGGCTAAAGCGCACGCGAATACGCCGACTGCGCGATGCGGGTTCTTTTTAAGCTCACGCAGCATGATGACACCGCGCTTCGCCCTGGATGTTTTTTCGAATTCAGATAGGTTCATCCGCTTGATTGCTCCCCGCTGTGTGACAAGGACAAGCGAATCTGTCTCATGCAGGATTTGTCCTGATACGACGGTATCACCGTCTTTTACATTTATGCCCTTTACGCCGGCCGCACGGGCACCGACTACATTTACTTCATCTTCACCGAACCATAAACCGTACCCGAGGCGGGTGGCGATAAACAGCTGGCTGCCGCCGTCTGTGACATGAACATCAATCAGCTCGTCGTCCCCTTTAAGGTTAAGGGCAACAAGCGCTTTCGAGTAACGCTGCGCTTTGTAATGCGTCATTTCAGTTCTCTTCACCATGCCGTTTTTCGTCATAAACAATAAATATGAAGATGGATCAAATTCTTTTACCGGTATAGCTTTCACGATGGTTTCATCACGGTCAATCGTGATGATGTTCGTTACGTGCTGCCCCATGTCTTTCCACCTGATATCGGGAAGCTGGTGAACCGGACAATAAACATAGCTTCCCTTATTGGTAAAGAGCAGGAGAACATCCGTTGTATTCATTTCAAATTGGTGAATCAGCCTGTCAGTATCCTTCATACCGAAATCCTGGCCGTTAGAAGCGGCAAATGACCGCTGACTTGTTCGTTTTACATAGCCGTCTTTTGTGACTGTCACATATACGTCCTCAGAGGCTACCATGACTTCAAGATTGATTTTAATTTCCTCAATCTTTTCTTCAATGACAGACCGTCTGCTGTCAGCATAGGTCTTTTTCAATTTTTTCAGGCTGCTTGTAATGACTTTTAACAGCTTTTTATCATGACTTAAAATGGCTTCGAGCTCCTGAATTTTCTTGCTGAGCTCTTCCGCTTCCTCTTTTAGCGCCGTAATATCCGTGTTTGTCAGACGATACAGCTGCAAGGATACGATCGCTTCGGCCTGCGGCTCCGTAAATGTGAATTTAGACATTACGTTTTGTTTCGCATCTTTCTTGTCGCTGCTTGCCCGGATGACGGCTATGACCTCATCTAACACAGACAGTGCCTTCATCAGTCCTTCAACGATGTGGTGCCGCTCTTTTGCTTTTTGCAATTCAAAGACGGAGCGGTTTGTCACCACTTCCTTCTGGTGGGAAATATACGCATCCAGGATGGCCGTAAGACTCATCAGCATCGGCCGGCGGTTATGTATGGCGACCATATTAAAGTTATAAGTTGTCTGCAGATCAGTGTTTTTATATAAGAAATTCAAAATGCCTTTTGCATCGGCTTCTTTCTTTAACTCAACGACCACCCGAAGCCCCGTGCGGTCAGTTTCATCCCGGACTTCAGAAATGCCTTCGACTTTTTTGTCTATGCGGTATTCATCCATTTTCTTTACGAGATTGGCTTTGTTTACTTCAAACGGAATTTCTGTAATGACGATCTGCTCCCGTCCGCCTCTTACGGATTCCACTTCAGCCTTGCCGCGGATAATAATTTTGCCTTTCCCGGTTTCATAAGCCTTCCGAATGCCGTCGACTCCTTGAATAATGCCTCCTGTCGGAAAGTCAGGCCCTTTAATCACCTGCATCAAGTCATCGACGGTGCAATCCGGAGATTCAATCCGTTTAATGACGGCATCAATGACCTCACCCAGATGATGAGGGGGAATATCAGTCGCATAGCCCGCTGAAATCCCGGTTGATCCGTTGACAAGCAAGTTAGGGAACATGGCGGGCAAAACAACCGGTTCTTTACTAGTGTCATCAAAGTTCGGAACGAATTCAACCGTATTTTTATCAATGTCACGCAAAAGCTCTGATGCGATAGAAGATAATCTCGCTTCCGTATAACGCATGGCAGCCGGCGGATCACCGTCAATGCTTCCATTGTTGCCGTGCATCTCAATCAGGACATTCCGCACTTTCCAATCCTGGCTCATCCGCACCATCGCTTCATAAACGGAGCTGTCACCGTGCGGATGATAATTACCGATAACGTTTCCGACCGTTTTCGCCGCTTTACGGAAATTTTTATCGAAAGTATTTCCGTCTGCGTGCATGGCGTATAAAATTCTCCGCTGCACCGGCTTTAAACCGTCACGAGCATCAGGCAGCGCCCTGTCTTGAATAATGTATTTACTATAGCGTCCGAAACGGTCGCCGATTACTTCTTCTAACGGTAAATCATGAAATAATTCTGGCTGTGCCACTATTAAACCTCCTCAGCGACCGACAAGTTTTCATTTTCTAAAATATTGCTTTCCTCATCTAATCCGAAGGCAACATTTTTTTCAATCCATTTTCTTCTCGGTTCTACTTTGTCTCCCATTAATGTCGTTACACGGCGCTCTACCCGTGCCGCATCGTCGATCTTGACTCTGACGAGCGTTCGCGATTCGGGATTCATCGTCGTTTCCCAGAGCTGGTCTGCGTTCATTTCTCCCAGACCTTTATAGCGCTGGATGGTATACCCTTTGCCGACTTTCTTTAAAACGCCGTCCATTTCTTCGTCGGACCAAGCATATTCAATAATCTCTTTCTTACCGCTTCCTTTGCTCACTTTGTAAAGAGGCGGAAGGGCGATGAAGACTTTTCCGTGCTCGATTAAAGGTTTCATATAGCGGTAGAAAAACGTTAACAGCAAGACTTGAATGTGCGCGCCGTCGGTATCCGCGTCCGTCATGATGATGATCTTGTCATAATTGATGTCGTCTATCTCAAAATCTGCGCCGACACCGCCTCCGATCGCATGAATAATCGTATTGATTTCTTCATTTTTGAAGATGTCTGCAAGCTTTGCTTTCTCTGTGTTGATGACCTTTCCGCGAAGGGGCAGCACGGCTTGGAATTTCCGGTCTCTTCCCTGTTTTGCAGAACCTCCCGCAGAGTCTCCCTCCACAAGATACAATTCATTCTTCGCCGGATTTCTGGAACCGGCCGGTGTGAGTTTTCCGCTCAGCGTCGCTTCTGATTTTTTGCGTTTTTTGCCGCTTCTCGCTTCTTCTCTCGCTTTACGGGCCGCTTCACGGGCCTGGCTTGCTTTAATCGCTTTTTTGACAAGCAGGGTTGCTGTATCGCGGTTTTCTTCCAGGAAATAAGCAAGATTCTCGGAAATGACGGCATCCGCGGCGGATCTCGCCTCACTTGTTCCAAGCTTCCCTTTCGTCTGGCCTTCAAATTGCAGCAGTTCCTCCGGGATACGCACGGAAATGATTGCGGACAAACCTTCCCTGATATCGGCGCCTTCAAGGTTCTTGTCTTTCTCTTTTAAAAGGGCTACCTTTCGCGCATACTCGTTAAACGCTCTTGTCATTGCCGTTTTGGCTCCTGATTCGTGGGTGCCGCCGTCCTTTGTTCTGACGTTATTAACGAATGACAGCATATTTTCTGAATACCCGTCATTAAACTGAAACGCGAAATCGACTTCAATGTCATGATGCTCGCCTTCAAAGGAAACCACTTCGCATAAAGCGTCTTTTTCCTCGTTTAGATAAGCGACAAACGCTTCAATTCCGTTCTCATAATAAAATACTTCTTTTACGCCGTTCCGTTCATCAATTAATTCTATTTTCAAGCCTTTTAACAAGAAAGCCGATTCGCGCAGACGTTCTGACAGCGTGTCAAAATTATAAACCGTTGCGCTGAACATTGACGGATCAGGTTTAAAATGGGTAAGCGTTCCCGTTTTTTTGGTCGTTCCGATTTTTTCAAGTGAAGTCACGGGCTTGCCGCCGTTTTCAAACCGCTGTTTATAAACATATCCGTCACGCTCAATAGTAACTGTCAGCCACTCCGATAATGCGTTTACGACAGATGCGCCGACACCATGCAGACCGCCGCTTGTTTTATAGCCGCCCTGTCCGAATTTCCCCCCGGCATGCAGCACGGTGAAAATAACTTCCGGCGTCGGCTTTCCGAGCTTATGCATCCCGGTCGGCATTCCGCGTCCTCTGTCTTGTACGGAGATGCTGTTGTCCTTATGTATCGTTACGATAATATGATCTCCGTAGCCGGCAAGAACTTCATCGACGGAATTGTCGACGATCTCATATACCAGATGGTGCAGGCCGCGTGCGTCCGTCGAACCAATGTACATTCCCGGTCGTTTTCTGACGGCTTCCAGGCCTTCAAGCACCTGTATGGCATCTTCGTTGTAATCAAATTGCTGTTTTCTAGCCAAACGTACAAACCCCTTTCAAAAAACCTGCTCTTAATCATTCTCTTTTTTAAATGTTTTCATGTCTTTGTTTTTCAGTATGCGCAAGCTTCGGTCCAATTCTCCTCGGACTCACAATTATAACCAATATGCTTGATTTCGCAACATATTTAAGCGAATGGCTCGTTTTTTAGGCCGCAAGACATACATTCGAACGGCTTTTCATCTTTCTGGTGCCCTTTTCAGCGGATAAGAACATGAGTTCGCTTTCTATTATATAGCTATATGCCGGCCATCGCAAACAGACTGTAAACCCCTGTATAAAGGGGTTTCTAAAAAAGCTGTTCATGCTTTATTGTATCTGTTTCATCATCATACGCAAAGAGTATTCTTTCAATAAAAAAGCAAAAACCCCTGATTTGCCAAGGATTTTTGCCTTTTTTGTTCCTATTTTATAACAGCGCGGGCGACTTTTATACATAAATCCATAACAGCCGTCCGTCCTTTGTCTGTAATCATGCGATACGCTTCTTCATTTGCAAGGCCCTGCTGCGCCCAAAAAACGGGAGCGTCCGTCTGTAAAAATTCTTCAGCGACGCCGGGAAGCTGCTCAGAGCGTCTGAACACATTCACGATATCAATCGGTCCCTCCACGTCTTTTAATGAAGCGACGGCTTTAACGCCAAGCGCCTCATCAATCGTTGGATTGACGGGAATAATTTCATACCCTTCATCCTGCATCGCTTTGGAAACCATGTAAGAAGTCCGGTCGGGACGGTCTGACAGCCCGACGACTGCGATCCGTTTGCTCCGATCCAGAATTTCTTTAATCTCTGATTTTGAAGGATTTTGCATCTTTACCATCTCCTTTTGATATATTGTACATGACCGCTTCGCCGGAATCAAAAAAAGCGCTTTGTCAGCTTAATTCTCAAAAAACTTGTCATCAGACGGTAACAACTCGTGTTAAAATAGAGTGAAGGGACATTGAAAAGGAGAAATGTAGATGTTGATTGCTTTATTGATTATTTTGGCCTATGTAATAGGCAGCATCCCGTCAGGTTTAATCGTAGGCAAACTTGCGAAAGGGATCGATATTAGAGAACACGGAAGCGGCAATTTGGGCGCTACAAATGCTTTTCGCACGCTTGGCGTTAAAGCGGGATCTGTTGTCATCGCAGCCGATATTTTAAAAGGCACCTTGGCCGCGGCGCTCCCATATTTACTGCACGTCCCCATTCATCCTCTTCTCGCAGGGGTGGCAGCAGTAATCGGCCATGTATTCCCCGTGTTCGCAAAGTTTAAGGGAGGCAAAGCCGTAGCCACATCAGGGGGCGTCCTGCTGTTTTATGCTCCGCTGTTATTCGTTACGATGGTTGCAGTATTTTTCGTATTTTTATTCCTTACGAAATTTGTTTCTCTGTCTTCAATGTTAACAGGGATTTATACGATTATTTACTGTCTGTTTGTAAAAGACCCTTATTTATTAGTCGTAGTGACGCTCTTGACCGCGTTTGTTATCTACAGACACAGGGCAAACATCAAACGGATTATAAACAAAACAGAACCGAAGATCAAATGGTTTTGATGAAACTTCAATTTTGACATCAAAATGCCATATGCGTTTATAATAGAGATAATTTCTTTATATGAGAAACAAAAAGGGAGTGTTCCGGATGAACATGAAAGTAACGAAAGGCGCGCTGGATTGGTACAAAGAAGAGCTCGATCTGGAAACAGGCGACCATGTCCGTTTCTTTGTCCGTTACGGGGGATGCAGCAACGTTCAGAAAGGCTTTTCTCTCGGCATTTTAAAAGACCGGCCGATGAACATCGGCACCAGCACGGAAGTTGAAGGCATTACCTTTTTTATTGAAGAAAGCGACTTATGGTACTTTGATAATCACGATTTGTCAGTCACATATTCAGATCAGGCAGAAGAGCCGGTATTTGATTACGTGTAAGAAAAAAAGAACGCAGCGGATGCGTTCTTTTTTTACAGCCTGAACCTTTTGAGATGATCAGTCAGATGTTCTTTTTCTAATATGCTTCTTTGCGTATCACCGAGCAGGTCAAAGTGGGGAAATTCATTTTTATGGTGAATCCACTCCGGCTTCAGCCCATACTCAGCTCCCCATCTGATCAGTTTATTGAGATCGCTTGAACCGGCCTTCGTCACGGTCTTAGCCTCCGGAAAGCGGTCGTCCAGCCAGTAATGCGTTAAAAAAGCGATTTTCCCTTCCGATACATCCCGCTTCCATCTTTCCAGTTCCTTACGCGTAATTCCAAATGCCATAACTGCAGCCGCTCCTTATTTTTTTGCCTTTTCGTAAGCGGCATGCCAATCAGGAAAAGCCTTGCGAAACTGAATCGGTTTGAAGCTCTCTTTATCAACGCATATATGAGAGGATGTCGCTTTGATGGCAAGTTCTTGATCCGGATTATAGATGTGGTAGCCGTAAACGGTTTTAAATCCGTTATATTCTTCAATCCAAGTATGTACGACAGCCGTTTCTCCGTAGCGGAGCGGCTTTTTATAAGAAATGCTGATATCCAATACAGGGGACAGCACTCCTCTGTCTTCCATATCCTTGTAAAGGAATCCGAGTTCCTTAATCAGCGCCGTTCTGCCGACCTCCATCCAGACTAAGTAATTGGCATGATAGACGATGCCCATTTGATCTGTTTCCGCATAACGCACTTCTATTTCTTTTTTTGACACATGCAACGTTCTCTGCTCCCTTATTATCAGATTAGCCCCATTTTATCACAACGAGCCGGAAAGAGAAAAAAACCAGGTTTCCCTGGTTTTTATTATGATTGATAGCCGTTTTCTCTTGCAGCCGATTCATCCTGGATTTCACTGCGGAACGATTCAATGCTTTCATTGCGTCTGGCATTCTTCTCTTGAATGCGCTGTTTTTCCTCATCTGTCGCAAATTCCATTGATTCTTTGGCTTCTTCTATATTTTCAATTGTATTCTGCACCATATCCTGCAGCTTTTCAACGTTATCGGAACGGTCATCCGGATTCGGTTTTTGATAATTGTTTGTCATAATGTCTGCTCTCCTTTGATGATGTTATTCGCCTTTCGTCTGCATGACAATCGGATGTCCGTTTGACTTGTCATGAAACTTTTCCCCTTTGTTGCGTTTATATTTAACGGGTTTTGTCCCTAAGTGGCTCGGAGCGTATTGCGGCTGGCCGTCTTTCTTGTTTATGCCCATGTTCATCCCTCCTTAAGAGTATATTTTGCAAAAGGAGGTGCAAACATGACTGCAAATTAAAGGTTATTTTTGTTTGAACCGCTGCTCCAGCTTTTCTTCAAGCTGATTCAAATATTCCGTATTGGTCATCAGCTCACGTTTATTTTCCATAACCAATTCATGAAAAGAACGTTTTCGCATTTTTTTCAATCTTCTCACCTCCGTGTTTTCATTCATTTTTTCCAATTTTTCAAAACCTAAGCCCTCCACAAATAAAAAAACTGAACCTCTATTTGAGATCCAGTTTTTCTTTCATTTCTTTTTTTGTCATCGTGCCTACGCGAATATGCTGAATGGTTCCTTCTTCGTCTAATATGTATGTTGTCGGATAAGAAAGCACGTTGAAATCTCCGTTAATTCCGCTTTTGTCAATCAGAATAGGAAAGGTCAGCTGATAATGATCAGCAAATGATTTCACAGCCTGTATATTTTTTTCAGAGGACGTAAAATTAACGGCTGCTACCGCAATATCAGGATATTCTTTCTGCAGCTCCTGCATATCGGGCATTTCCATTCGGCACGGCTTGCACCACGTCGCCCAGAAATTGAGGAGCACTTTTTTTCCTTTATAATCAGAAAGGGAGATGCTTTTTCCTGACAATGTATCAAGTGTAAAGTCAGGGGCTTTCATCCCTTCTTCTGTCCCTTCTTTCGGACTTTTTTGTACAGAATAAATGTTCCAGCCCGCATATACTAACAACCCGATAAGTAACATTCCGCCCAGCCATTTCGCAAGCATCTCAAGGCCTCCCGCATAAAAAGAGAGAAAGCAGACTGCTTTCTCTCCTTTGTTCATTCTGCTACTGTTTCATTTTATCGCGAAGCACCATTTGTAAAATGCCGCCGTGGCGATAGTAATCAATTTCCACTTCACTGTCAAAACGGACAACAACTTCAAATGTTTTTACCGTACCGTCTTCACTGATTGCTCTGACAGTCAGCAAGTCGCGCGGACGTACAGATTCATCAACATCCACCTCGATGACTTCCTTACCGGTTAAGCCGAGTGTATCCGCGTTTTCACCCTGTTTGAACTGAAGCGGCAGCACACCCATGAAGACGAGGTTGCTTCTGTGAATTCTTTCAAAGCTTTCGGCAATGACTGTTCTGATGCCGAGCAGGTTTGTTCCTTTTGCAGCCCAGTCACGTGAAGAGCCCATTCCGTAATCTTTTCCGGCCAGGACGACAAGACCCGTTTTATCTTCTTTATACCGCATGCAGGCATCATAAATACATGTCACTTTCCCGGTAGGCCAATGTGTTGTGTATCCGCCTTCTGTACCCGGTGCGATTTGGTTTTTAATGCGGATATTGGCGAATGTTCCTCTCATCATGACTTCATGGTTTCCGCGGCGTGAGCCGTAAGAGTTAAAGTCACGAGGAGAAACGCCTTTTTCCTGCAGGTATTTGCCCGCCGGTGTGTCTTTTCCGATCGCTCCGGCCGGAGAAATGTGGTCAGTCGTCACAGAATCGCCGAATTTGCCGACAACGCGAAGTCCTCTTAAAGGCTCAACTTTTCCCGGCTCTACAGACATTTCCTCAAAGAACGGCGGGTTTTGAATGTAAGTGGAATCCTGATCCCACTTGTACAGCGCTTCATCCGTCGTTTCGATTTCGTTCCAGCGCTGGTTGTCGTCAAATACCGTTTCATACTCTTTGCGGAATAATTCCGGCGTAACAGTCTGTTTGACGAGAGAATTGATTTCATCCATGGACGGCCAGATGTCATCGAAATAAACATTTTGTCCGTCATTTCCGACACCGATCGGATCCGTTTTCAGGTTGATATTCACAGTGCCTGCTAATGCGTATGCGACAACAAGCGGAGGTGACGCAAGGTAGTTTCCTTTGACAAGCGGATGGATCCGGCCTTCAAAGTTTCTGTTACCTGACAAGACAGAAGTGATCAAGAGATCATTTTTAGCAACCGCTTCTTCAATCTCTGGAGAAAGCGGGCCGGAGTTCCCGATACATGTCGTACAGCCATACCCTACGAGGTTAAAGCCGAGCTCCTTCATGTAAGGAAGCAGGCCTGAGTTGACTAAGTATCCAGTAACAACCTTAGACCCCGGTGCAAGTGATGTTTTCACATAATTCGGCACTTTCAAGCCTAATTCTACCGCTTTTTTGGCTACCAATCCGGCACCGATTAATACATAAGGGTTTGATGTATTCGTACAGCTTGTAATAGCGGCGATTGCAATCGCCCCTGTTTTCATAACCGCATCTTCGCCGCTGTTAAGTTTAAATGAAATTTCTTTGTTCTCTTCAGCAGCATCCGCTCCGAATCCTTGGTTGCCGGCCGGGCTGACAAGATGTTTTTTAAACGTTTCCTGCATAACGGAAAGCGGGATTAAATCCTGCGGACGTTTCGGTCCTGATAGGTTCGCTTCAATTTTTGACAGATCAATTTCCACAACGTCTGTAAAAATCGGCTCTTCCGCGTCAGGCGTATAGAATAAACCGTTGTTGCGGCAGTATGCTTCCACAATATCGATCTGCTCTTCTTCACGGCCGGTCAGACGCAGGTAAGAAAGTGCTTCCTCGTCAACCGGGAAGAATCCGCAAGTCGCTCCGTATTCCGGCGCCATATTGGCAATAGTCGCACGATCCGCAAGCGGAAGCTCAGCAACACCAGGACCGAAGAATTCAACAAATTTATTGACTACGCCTTTTTCGCGCAGCACTTGAGTGACTTTCAGCGCCAAGTCAGTCGCCGTCGTTCCGTTAGGCAATTTTCCGACAAGTTTCGCGCCGATGACCTCAGGAACAGGGAAATATGAAGGCTGGCCGAGCATTCCCGCTTCCGCCTCAATACCGCCGACACCCCAGCCGAGGACGCCGATTCCGTTAATCATTGTTGTATGGGAATCTGTTCCCACCAATGTATCAGGATATGTCACAAGTTCTCCGTCTTCCTCTTTCGTATGAACGACACTTGCCAAAAACTCAAGGTTTACCTGGTGAACGATACCTGTTGCAGGCGGAACGGCCTGATAATTGTTAAACGCTTTCTTTGCCCAGCTTAAAAATTTATAACGTTCTGCATTTCTTTCGAATTCTAAGTCCATATTAATGGCTAACGCGTCTTCCGTACCGGCTTTGTCGACTTGAACGGAGTGGTCAATGACCAGGTCAACCGGAATTTCAGGATTGATTTTATCAGGGTCTCCGCCGACAGAGGCCATGGCTTTTCTTAAAGATGCCAGGTCAACTACGGCCGGAACGCCGGTAAAGTCCTGTAGAATAACCCTTGACGGTTTAAACGGCACATCGATATCTTTTAATTCAGCAGTACCCCATCTTGCTAAATTTTCAACATGTTCTTTTGTAATGACGCGTCCGTCTACCTGACGCAAAACGGATTCCAAAAGAACCTTAATAGAATAAGGAAGTTTTGAAACATTGCCGACCCCTGCGTCTTCCAATGCTTTTAATGAATAGTAGTTGTATGTTTTCCCATTTGAAGAAAATGTTTTTCTTGCTTGGAAAACGTCTTGTGTTGCGACTTTTTGCTGATTTGTCATTTCCCAAAATCCCCCTTCAATGATCAAGATCGTCCTTTAGATGAATGTTCACATTCCATCACAATTTTCTCACAATTTCATCTTAGTATAAAATCATACATAAGTAAATATCAATGTTTTTATTAAATACAATAAGATCGTCTTATCAGCATGATTTTCGGTAAATTTTGTCCGATTTTCCGCCTCATACAACGGGCTGTAAAGAGCCATATTAATGTTGAGGTGATGATCATGGTAAAACGGAAAGCCAATCATGTCATTAACGGCATGAATGATGCGAAAAGCCAAGGCAAAGGCGCGGGTTATATAGAAAATGACCAGCTCGTCCTGACGGAAGAAGAACGGCAGAACAATAAAAAAAGAAAAACAAACCAATAGCCGGAACACCTTAAAAAGGAGGCTTTAACATGACAAATAAAAATACGAGTAAAGATATGCATAAAAATGCTCCGAAGGGCCATAACCCCGGCCAGCCGGAACCGCTGAGCGGAAGCAAAAAAGTGAAAAACCGCAACCATACAAGACAAAAACATAATACAAGCCACGATATGTAAAACAGACCCCGTGTCTGTTTTTTTGTGCCATTCACCCATTCAAAGCTTCTGCATACGTTATAGCAAGGCTTTTTAATATGGAGGGATGCTTCCATGAATCACTCAAAAAACGCTGAAGAATTTGATGATACGGAAGAATGGCTGCGGCAGTTTTACGAGGACCCGTATGCTTGGTATGACGAGACGCTGCCGATCGATCTATATGAAACAAGCCGTCAATATATCATTGAAGCCGACCTGACGATGCTGAAGCAGGTGCAAGCGATAACCGTCACTCTTTCGGGGAATGAATTTATGCTCTCTGTTAAAACGCTTGAACGGACGTTAAACAAACAAATGGTGCTTCCTTTTTATCTGAATGACAAACATATTTTCACTGATTTCACCAACCATATTCTGACCGTCTCCATGAACAAGGAGCCAAATGAGACTCCTGCCTCATTTTCCTTTCAATTTCCTCTATAACATAAAAAAAGCCGCTTTCATCCCTCAATGGAAGCGGCTTTTTTGTCCGGTCATATCAGTCATATACCCTCAAAGTGAATCTCCCATGGCCAAATAGCAGAATCACTATACGATAGAATATGTTCTAGCAACCGGAATGACTGGACATCTATCATTTTTTCTATTCTTTTTTTCATGTGTTCTTCTATTCTGTCTTCGTTTACAATATGGTTAAAGTAAGGAGGAGATAGAACAATGCTGGAAGGCTGGTTTATGTGGTTTATTTTATTTTGGGTCATCGTGATGATCGGATTGCTGTCTATCGGCGGGTTTTTTATGTTTCGAAAATTTTTAAAACGCTTACCGAAAGAAGACGGCCGGTCAGAACTGGATTGGCAGGACTATTATATTGAAAAAAGCAGGCACTTATGGAATGAGGGTGACAAGGCGTTTTTGGATGAATTGGTCGCCCCCGTGCCGGAGCTCTTTCGGGATGTAGCCAAAGCGAAAATCGCCGGAAAAATCGGTGAACTTTCCTTAGCGGAGGAAGCTGAACAAATAAATCGTGATTTAATCATCAGGGGTTACATACTGGCCACTCCTAAGCGTGATCATCAATTTTTAAAAAAGCATCTCCGTGAAAAACAGATTGATCTTACTCCTTATCAAGCCCTGCTCAAATAAAAAACCTTTCCGGCGGACGGAAAGGTTTTAATTCATCTGAATATCAGCGGTCTTCAGTTCATTCGAAAGTTTGCGGTAAGACAAAAACATCGCGATGCGCCACGGGACAATCATTCCGAAAGCCAGAATCCAAAACATTCCGCTTAAAGCTCCGTAATCAATCGTCGTGCTCAAAATGGATTTCATAGCGATTCTGATAACCAAGAGACCAATCAGGATAAACACAAACGCTTTTGACCGTTTTAAATAGATTTCATTATTTTTAATCTCAAATTTAGATGTTTTAATCAGAAAAATAGAGAAGATCACGCCCAGCGTAATGGCCTCCAAAAATTCTTCGCCCGTCACTCTGAAAATCGGAAAAAGGAACATGAGCGCTCCCGTACTCATGAAAATCGGCGGGAGAATTATTTTTTTAGGTGAAGCGGGCTTGTCGGAGGATTTAATCCTGACGATCATCACGGAAATTGCCATGACCGCTGCAATAACGGATGAAATTATAATCATCATCTTTATCATTCCTTTGCTTGCACGGAGTTTGATACTATATACTATACTCCAAAAACATAAAAAAAACCAATTTGAAAAGAGAACACGTTTACGTTCCCGTTACCCGGCCTACGGCCTCCAGCACTTTAGATGCTTCAAACGGTTTAACGATAAAGTCTTTAGCGCCTAATTCAATCGCTTCCAGAACGATCCGCTGCTGCCGCATGGCGGTGCACATGATGATCCGGGCTTTCGGGTCAAAAGCTAAAATATCCTGCAGCGCCTGTATACCGTTTTTGACCGGCATGGTAATATCCATTGTCACCAGGTCGGGACGGATTTTTTGAAATACTGCCAGAGCTTCCTCACCGTCAGCCGCTTCCCCGGCCACTGTGTAATTCGCCGATTCCAGAATCTCTCTGATTTTCACCCTCATGAACTTGGCGTCATCTACAACTAAAACTCGTGTCATATTCCCCTCCACATATTTAACATTAACTAGTCTTATTGTACCAAAAAACAAAAGGGTATATAATAGTTCAAAAGTTATTAATCCGTTACAGACCCGTAAATCCTCCGAAAAGATTTGACAGAACGATCAGAATGTAGCTCATCCAGTTAAAAAACAGCATAACTCCGATCAGAATCATAAGAATGCCGCCGATTTTCATGATAAGCAGCTGATGCTTGCGGATCCAATTCATTCTGGTAATAAAAAATGAAAGAACAAGAAAAGGAATCGCAAATCCGAGAACATATAAAAACATATACGGCACTGCTGAAGAAGGATTTGTATTGGCCAGCGAAAACACGGCCCCTAAAATGGGCCCGCTGCACGGCGACCAGCCGGCTGCAAACGCAAGACCGATCAGAACCGAACCGATAAACCCCTCCGGACGGCGTTTAAAGTGAATGCGCCGCTCTTTCATCATGAATTTCGGCTGAAACACACCGGCAGTAATCAGCCCGAAAAGGATCAGCATGATAGCGCCAAACTGGCGGATCGCTTCATGATATTGGGTAAAAAAACTGCCGATAAACGAAGTTCCATATCCCAATGCGATAAAAATCACGGAGAAACCAAGCAAAAAACAAAGTGTATGCACGAGGCCACGCTTTTGCAGCATCACCTTTTCTGTTTTCACCTCGTCCATACTGACACCAGTTATGTAAGATAAAAAGGCGGGGTACAACGGCAGACAGCATGGAGAAATGAAAGACAGAAATCCGGCCCCAAACGTCAGAAAGTAATTAAAACTCACGATGACACACTCCCTTCGAGTTATGACAAAATCATTTCATTTTTTTAACACTTTTCCGAGAAGGATTACTTTTTATAGAAAAAGCTTATATAATTTAATTTGACATCGAGATATTATACTCCTTCTTATTTGAAAAACAGTATAAATGTGGATATAATAATAGCGACTCAGGTGAAAGATTTATGTATGAAAGGATATATCCCTGTGATTAGAGAGCATCTATTAAATGAAATTGAAAAAAAACGGGCAGAGCTGCTTAAAATCGTCATGACAAACGGAATGACATCAAACATTACGATAGAACTCAGCCAGGAGCTTGACCACCTTCTCATACAATACCAAAAAGAACTGCACACCGGCAGTTGGGGTGAAACATGACGCCAAAATAAAAAACCCTCTCCGGGTTTTTTATTTTTATAACCATGTATCTCTATATCATAATCTGTACGTATTATTTCGCTTGATTATTCATGGCTTTCATCATTTGATTAATTTTCTTTTGAGAAGGTTTCATTCCCATTTGCATCATCATCATGCGTAACATTTGTTCATTAATAGGCGGATTCTTTTTCAAATAGCTCATCATATATTTACGAGCAATAAAAAACCCGAGTGCAACACCTATGAGCAATGCGACAACGCCCACTAGGATGCCAACCCATAAAGTCATTTTATTTCCTCCTTCATGTTGTCTAGTTTAAAGTGTACTAAACCAAAGGCTATTATACAACATTTACATCTCTTTTTCCTCGTTTTTAGACAAAATTTCTTTCTCTGACCGGATTTAACCACCCGTAGCGTCGTGTCTTGAAATCCATTGCAAGAAAACAGGGGCTGATTTTACGCAGAATCTCAAAGAAAATCGTTTCCGCCTCATAATCTCCCGAAGCCGCAATCTCAATTAAACTGTCTTTCATCATGAAGGTGGCGCGACCCTTTTCTCCGGGCAGTGTAAGCCGGTAAATGGAATCCAAACGGCTGTAACTCAGTCGGTTTAAATGCAGCTGGAGACGCTGATGCATATGTATCACCGGAATCGGTTCCGTTATATATTGAACTTGCTTTTCTGTCATTTGATATTCCTGGGGTGTCAGGTCTGTCCAATGATAGTCTCGAAACAACTCAAACATAGCCGTTTCCCGCCCGAAGTAGTGGTTCGCAAACTCATCCTTTATCAGGTGCGTATAGTAATGACGTTCCATTTCCTCATCCCCTTTTACAGCGCTTCGTTATTGCTTTCTATTATACAAAAGGAGAAAAGAAAGAATTGTCTATTACTGTTACGCCGCCCCTTCTATTTTTGTCGCATAAACAGGAAAAAGAGGATGATTTGACTCATCCTCTTTTGTCTCGTTATTTGTTTAAAAGTTTTTTCACGCGGTCAACCACGTTTTCTGCAGTAAACCCGTATTCTTTCATAATTGTTTCTCCCGGAGCTGAAGCACCGAAACGGTCAATTGCAAGAACGTCTCCTTCAAGACCGGTAAATTTACCCCATCCGAAGCTTGAACCCATTTCGATCGCAAGACGTTTCGTCACATTCGGAGGAAGCACGCTGTTTTTGTACTCGGCCGATTGTTTTTCAAAGCGGTCCCAGCTCGGCATGCTGACTACAGATACGTGAATGTTTTCTTCAGCCAGTTTCGCTTGAGCTTCGATCGCAAGTCCGACTTCAGAACCTGTCGCTAAAAGAAGAGCGGCCGGTGATTCCGTTTGGGCTTTGGAAACGATATAAGCCCCTTTTTCCACGCCCGCATACGCTTCTTCAGCCTGCTGATCAATCGTCGGCAGGTTTTGGCGTGTCAATACAAGAGCTGTCGGATGATCTTGGCTTTGAACGGCAACCTTCCATGCAGCTGCGGTTTCATTTCCGTCAGCAGGTCTGATCACAGAAAGGTTAGGAAGTGCGCGTAAAGAAGCAAGCTGCTCAATCGGTTCGTGAGTCGGCCCGTCCTCTCCTACGGCAATACTGTCATGCGTGAATACATAAGTGACGGGAAGACCCATCAATGACGCCAGACGAATGGCAGGTCTTAAATAGTCAGAGAACACAAAGAATGTGCCGCCGAATACGCGGAGGCCGCCGTGAAGCGCCATTCCGTTTAATGCAGCGCCCATCGCAAATTCACGGACACCGAACCAGAAGTTTTTCCCGGCGTAGTCTTTGGCCGTGAAGTCTCCTCCATTTTTGATTGTCGTTTTATTTGAACCCGCAAGGTCAGCAGATCCCCCGACAAAGAAAGGAATTTTCTTGGCGATCCCGTTCAGCACCTCACCTGAAGATGCGCGGGAAGCAAGGCTGCTGCCTTTTTCATAAACGGGAACTTCCTGATCCCAGTCTTTAGGAAGCTCGCCTTTCATGCCGAGTGACAGCTGTTCAGCAAGCTCAGGGTATTTTTCTTTATAAGCCGCGAACAGTTCATTCCATTCCTGTTCTTTTTTCGAGCCGGCTTCTTTTACAGCTTGATTGAAATGCCCGTATACTTCTTCCGGAACATAAAAATCTTCTTCAAACGTCCAAGCATACGCTTCTTTTGTCAGCTTACTCTCTTCTTGTCCTAACGGAGCGCCGTGAACGCCGGATGTGCCCGCGCGGTTTGGAGAACCGAAACCGATTGTCGTTTTCACTTCGATCAATGTCGGTTTTTTATCATTCTGGCGCGCTTTTTCAATTGCAGCCGTCAATTCAGCGATGTTGTTTCCATCCTCAACATAAAGAACTTCCCAGTTCATTGCTTCAAAACGCTGCTTTACATTTTCAGAGAAAGAACGGTCTAAATCTCCGTCTAAGGAAATGTCATTAGAATCGTATAATACGATCAGGCGGCCTAATTCAAGATGGCCTGCAAGAGAAGCGGCTTCGGAAGAAATGCCTTCCATTAAATCGCCGTCTCCGCAAATACTGTATGTATAATGATCAACTACGTTGAATGAATCACGGTTATATGTCTCAGCCAGATGGCGTTCTGCAATTGCCATTCCCACTGCCATTGCAATACCCTGCCCAAGCGGCCCGGTCGTAGCGTCTACTCCGGCTGTGTGCCCGAACTCCGGATGTCCCGGTGTTTTGCTTCCCCATTGACGGAACTGTTTCAAGTCTTCAATGCTGAGGTCATATCCGCTTAAATGCAGCATGCTGTATAAAAGCATTGAACCGTGGCCTGCTGATAAAACAAAGCGGTCGCGGTTAAACCAGCCCGGATTCTGCGGGTTTACATTCATAAATTTCGTCCACAGCGTATATGCCATCGGAGCGGCTCCCATCGGCATGCCCGGATGTCCGGAATTCGCTTTTTCAATTGCGTCTATAGATAGTGTACGAATGGTGGCAACTGATTTCTTTTCAATTGTATCCATTATAATCCCCTTCCTTATTGTTGTACCTTTTCATCATAAAGCGATGCTGACTTTTTCTCAACTCTTTCAGCTTAAATTTGAGATAAACTTGTTGAAAATTGTCGTAAAGCACATCCTGATATTAGTATATACGAAAAAAGAATACGTATTGCCGTATTCTTTCTGTTTAATGAAGATTATTTTTCTGTTGTTCTCTTTTTAATTTTTCAGGGGTGACATCGTTGCCTTCCGGATCAATCACTTTTACGCTCTTTAACGTATTTTTCATTGAGGAGCGGAATCCTTTCAAATACTCCTGGCGAAGCTTTTGCTGTTCAGCTTTTTCCTCATCCGTTATCGTGTTTGATTTAGCTTTTTGAGCCAATTCATTAATTCTTGCGATTTTTTCTTTAGAAATCATAATAAGCTCCTTTGGCGCGTGTTGATTATATACTACTAAAACGCAGTCTTTTTTACAACTGATGCGCGTCAGCTGCCTTCTGTGTCTGCGGTATATTCCTGAAACCGCCGGTGAACCGTGGCTTTGGACACATCGTAGCCGAATCCCCTTAAGGTCGCTGCGATTTCTGCAAAGGTAAGCTTGTTGGCTCTCAGCCTGATAATTTCCGAAACCGGAACCTCTTTTTTTTCTTTTCCGCTGTTTTCATGTCTGTTTTTCAGATTCCGTTCAGGTTTGTAGCCGTTTTTCACGGCTCTTTTCATTCCCCGCCGGATTTTCATATTGTGAATTTTCCTTTGATATTCCTCAACAATACTGACGATTTCGAGTACCATCGAATCAGCTTCGGAAAGCTCCAGTTCACCTTTATGAGCCGTCGTATATATTTTTACGTTCTCCCTGTAAATGCAATGTAAAAGCGCAATCTTGGCGTTTCCTCTTCCCAATCTCGTTTCGTCCTGCACCAATATCGCGTCAATATGTGATTTTTTAATTTCATCAAGCATTTCAAATACTCCGTCGCGGTCCATTTCGTAACCGCTGGCTTTCTCAGAAATGACTTTCACGACTTCCATGCCGTTTGCAGCAGCGATCTCACTGAGCTCCTCTTCCTGTCTTTTTAATGACGTTTGCTGCTGTTCTTTGTTTGTGCTTACGCGGGCATAAATGAGCGCCTTCATTTCTCTCTTTCCTCTCTAATTGACAATGGCCAGCTGATATACGGCCGGATGCTTTTTCTTAACCGGAAGAATAAGTTCGTCTCCGGGCTTTATATCAGCAGTTTGGAGATGATTATTCTCCGTCACCCATTCAATGAAATCTTCTTTATTAATGTGTTTCTTTTCTGCTACATGATCCGCAAGTGACCAGAGTGTATCGCCGTCCTGAACCTTTATTTTAACATATTGGCTGAGGGACTGATCATTTCCCGCACATGAGACAAGTAAAATAGCGGCACTTAAAATCGCAGTAAACAGTCCGACAAATATAATAGATTCTTTCGCCATGTAAACAACCTCCGATAAGAATGTTTGTTCGCTTTTTATACCTTTCAGTATATACGAACAAACGTTTCTGTCAATCGTTTTTTTCGAACCTATGTTTGTACTGTCAGGAAAATCATGCTATAATCTACTTAAAATCGACGTTTTGAGGTGCGAAATATGACGAAGCTATCAAAAAGGCAGCTTGATATCCTGCGTTTTATTAAAGAAGAGGTAAAAACGAAAGGATATCCGCCTTCTGTAAGAGAGATAGGAGAAGCAGTAGGACTGGCTTCCAGTTCAACCGTGCACGGCCATTTGGCGCGGCTGGAGACAAAAGGCCTGATCAGACGGGACCCAACTAAACCGAGGGCGATTGAGGTATTGGATGAAGAAGAAGTCCAAATTCCGAAAAGCCAGGTCGTAAACGTTCCGGTCATCGGGAAAGTGACGGCGGGTATTCCGATTACGGCTGTTGAAAATATCGACGAGTATTTTCCGCTTCCTGACCGGATGGTTCCTCCGGGCGAACATGTCTTTATGTTAGAAATCATGGGAGAAAGTATGATTGACGCCGGTATTTTTGACAAAGATTACGTCATTGTCAAACAGCAGAACACGGCCAATAACGGAGAAATCGTCGTAGCTATGACCGAAGATGATGAAGCGACGGTCAAGCGCTTCTATAAAGAAGACAATTATGTGCGGCTGCAGCCGGAAAATCCGACGATGGAGCCGATTATCCTGCAAAACGTAAGCATTTTGGGGAAAGTTATCGGCGTATTCAGAGCCGTACATTAATTCTATTAAACTTCATTTATCGTAAAAAACCCCTCTGTAAGGGGTTTTTTTGCATAAAAAAAAGCAGATTCGCCCTGGCTTAAGAAACGAATCTGCTAAGGAGGAAAAACTTACATTCTTATTATCCGACATCACACTTTTGAAGTCAACTAATAATGTTTCCCTCGAGAAACTTTTCATTCTTTTTTCAACTTTGTATATTTGTGCGTGATGAATTTACTTTTGTTTATGTTTTTTTTGGACGGGTGCATTAAAATTTATATATGAATATTTAGTACATAGTACAATAAGTTATATTTAAATATAAAAAAACCCGCTGCCTTTAGCGAGTATCTATTTTCAATCAAAATGATAATACTCTACACCGTAAAACCCTTTAATATAGACGGGGCCACAGACGTTTGAAGAACTTTCAACCAGAATTCTGTATTTGTGATACGGATCAATTGATTTTTTATCCTGGGCACTGAGGTTTAACCAGCTGCCGCTGTAGTTTTTAGAACTTAATGTATAAAAATTCCCGTTCAGCGCCATCCGCTGGAGTTTCATGCTTAAACCGCACGAAGAGTTGTTCATTATGGTGAACTTATATCCTAAATAGTAATCGTCGGCAGCTACAGCCCCCGGATTTTCAATATGAAACTCTTTTGCATTTCCCTCCAAAGTGAAGCTTGTTTTTGATCCGAATTCAGTGGTAGCCGCTTCAGCTGAGTGTATTCCGCTAAAACATAATAAAAAAACAGCAATACATATCCAGTATTTTTTCATTTGCATCCCCCTTTTTACATATTTTAACTTGCGAATCCTGTGATGTCTATTCACATTTTATTAAAACGTATGCTTTATAACCACTATATACCAGTTTAAAAATTTGCGGATTGCTTACAATGAATACTAAACGAAATAACGAAGGTGGTTCAAATGAAACACGTAATTGCTTTCGCTTCTAAAACGGCGCTCACACTTGCTTTACTGTACATTGTTTTGGATCTTATGTACCAAGTAACCTTTTTAAACGTTCTGTTTATTACAGTGATCTTAAGTTTAATCACTTATTTTGCGGGTGATTGCATGATTCTGCCGAGAACAAGCAATTTCACAGCCGTTGCAGCTGATTTCGGAATTTCATTCATTATATTATGGATATTCCTTATGAACATTGGCGGATTTAATGTCTCTCCTGCCGCGGCATCGGTTATCTCTGCACTTTGCATTTCTGTTTTTGAGGCATTTTTTCACCGGTATTTGCAGCAATATGTACTTCCCGAAGATTATCAGGACACAACAGAGACGGATAGCACGCTATGGAGCTATCAAATCGAGGCGTCTGAAGAATTAGTGCCGGAAAAAGACCCTCAGGAAAAAACATAAAAAGGAGGCGCAATCGCCTCCTTCTCTTTTTATTTTTGCTTCTGATCGTCCAGCGGCAGCTGCAGCAGTGAGTCTGTGCCTGTCGCTTTCGGCGTTTTTCCGTCCCATTTTTCAATCCATTTATATTTGATCATTTCATCGGACATTGATTTCTTTATGATTTCGTTATAATCAGCGATCCCTTCCGCTTCAATTTTTTTCTTTTTCGCTTCGGCTTCGGCTATTTTAATTTCAGTTTGTGTCCGTTCAAGTTCCTGTGAAGACTTCACCCTTGCATCGATAGCTTCCTGTGTGGCTTTATCCGGCTTCGGTACGCCAAGCGTCAGATCATCAATTAAAAATCCAAGACTCTTCATATCATCAGCAAATCTCTTTTGAACATCGGCAGCGGCTTCTGCAGATTTTTGCCCGTACGTGTCAATAACCGAGTATTTGCTGATTGATTTTCGCGCCGCATCCCACAGCCTTGTTTTTAAATATGTATTTTCAATCGTTTCAACGTCTACCGCTCCGAATTTGTTAAACAGATCGACTACTTTATCAGGCTGCACGACATAGTTGTAAGCGATATCCATTTCTATATTTTTACCGTCTGAGGTTGCCACTTTTATATTTTCATTATTCACTGTCTGCATACGCACCGGATATTCCGTTACTTTATTAAATAATCCGACTAAGTGCCAGCCTTGGTCCAATGTGTCGGATTTTACCCCGCCATTCGGTGAGTATACAACCCCGACATAACCATTCGGTATTTTTTCAATGAATAGTGACGCTGTAACGCCCGCAATTAAAAGGGCTGCACCTATAATCACACCGCCGATAATTTTTTTTGTGTTTCCGCGCTTATTTTCGCTCATGCTGATCTTCTTCCTCCCATGACTTTTTGAATTTTTTGGCTCCGCTTCCCACTTGTTTAAAGATTGGACTAAGCATCAGCCATAAACCGAATCCGATGATGACAAGAAGAATGATAGACCCGATCATCACTTTCATTTGCCCACCTCTTTTCTTTCATCCTGTCAATTATGTATACGATCTTAAGAACTTAAAGTTTCATAAATTTCAAAAGAAAAAGCCCCGCCGACAAAATAGGCGTGCTTATTAATAATTGTCACTGATAAAATCAGAAATCGTTTTTGTGAATTGATAAAAGGTCCCATTTTGTGTGGATGCTCTGCTTTTCAGCGTAAAAGTGTCAAATAGTGATTTTCTGAAGCCGGTGCTCATTTCGATTTGAATACTCAATCCGGATGAAGATTGATTGGCAAGGTTGTTCGGACTGACGCCTGCATATTTATCATTTATGCCAAGAAGAACGGCAGGATACCCGTGCCGTTTCAGCACATCGGTCAAAAGTTCGGCCCGTTCTCTGTCCGTACCGCCGATTTTTATCTTTTTATCGTCACTGCCGTAACCGTGCAATGAAATGACATGAGAGTGCTCTTTCACCATTTGCACGGCCTTAGGTTCATCGAAATGCGAACTTGTCAAATGCAGAGCCGCATTACCGGCTGATTTTAACCCTTCAAATAAATATAAACTCCGGTTTTCAGCAATTTCTCTGGCTAACTCACTGGTCCCCGGCTCTATGCCTCCGCCGTGTATAGCTAATATGAGGACAGAGGGGTCATGCTCTCGCGTTGAAATGGAAAAATCGGAAGGATTTTCATTCAGCTTTAATTCCTCGAAACTGCCGTAAATATCTGAAGCGGCATCAGCCCGAAAGAACGGCAGAAGCAAAAACGGTAAAATTAAAACTAAAATTCCTTTTTTGGTTATTGATGGCATTTGTATGTTTATGTTACAATACAAATGCTTCAGCCTTTGAAGCGAACGGCAGAACAGGGTGACTTTGGACGGTTTCTTCTGCTCTGCCTCTTTGCCAGCTGCTTTACGGTCTATTCTTCTAACCCTTTTTGCCATAACATCATCCTTTCTTTTGTTTACACTTTTGTCACAATATTATATACGTTGGACAAAACCTCCGTTCATCTTGAAGAATAAAAACATCAAAACAACTTCTATCCTTTAACCTAAAAAAGTCTTTCTGTTCAAAGAGACGGAAGGCTTAAATGATAAAAATGAAACCCTTCTCCAGTTTTGGAGGAGAGTGAGGACTGCAGGGAAATCATTTTATCAATATGCTGAGCTGGGCTGGCGTCCGGCTCAAATATTTGCTCCGGCATAGACGGTTACGGAGCGGCCGGTTATTTCGATGTCAAATTCGAACGTGACGTATGATTTCCCAATTCAAGAATCCCCGAAACAAATTGAATGTAACTGCTGTTTCCATAAAAAAAAGACTGCTGTTAAGCAGTCTTTTTTCGTTTTATTTCGTACCTGTTGATCCCAGTCCGCCGCGGTCATTGTTCCCGAGCTTGTCTACTTCGATCAGCTCCACTTCAGGCATTTTCTTCATGATTCTGAATTGGCAGATCCGCTCCCCCTTGGAAATGTCGGTATCCCGAAGCGCGAATGCAGGAAAAAACCAGAAGTCATTGTCGCCTTTATAAGATTCATCAATGACTCCCATTGAATTTGTCTGAATGATACCGAAATGCTTATATGTACTTGAACGCGGAACGACATGGGCCTCATATCCTTCCGGCAGTTCCATCGCAACTCCAAGCGGGATAAGTTTGAATTCACCTTTTTTGATTGTTATATCTTCAGCTGCCCGCAAATCAATCCAATCGCCCTGTTCAATTTTACTGATTCTCGTTTGCGTATCATCTGAATATTTAATTTTGATTTGTAAAGTCATTTTCGCTGCTCCTTTTGCTTCCCTATTTCAGTCGTATTGATGACCAATCCGTGCCCCATTATACCATTTAACTGATAAAAATGTTGATTTTGGTGTATATGCAGCCGAAGAGGAAGCACTGCGAAGCCAATGAGAATAAACCTAAAATGAGGGCCCCTCCTATCAGTTTTTCCTCCATTTTCACATGACAGCTTCAATTACAATAATACAAAGCTTTATATCCGTTCTTTCAACAGAGCTTTTTTAAAATTTCACCTTGGTTTCAAAAGGAATTTCGTTCTGAATAAAGAATTTGAAGAATAAGCGCTTAAAGGGCGCACGACTCTTTTCTGTCCCCTGCCTCAGGCGCTTATATCAAAAGAAAGAGGTGTCTTTAGAATGGTTCAATTTAAAAACTTTCCTGATCCGTCTTTAAACGCCCCATTGCAGTCTCGCCCTGCACAGCCCTCTGAATTGGAGCATCTCAAAGCAAGGATGCAGAATTTTATTAAGCATTCCGCAACGGATGATAATCTTGAGATCGCAGATGCCCGGGTGACGGCGGAAGGAATGGTCACCTCACTTTTAAAAGAACGGCTTGATACCGAATACGAAATGCTTATGAATAAAATCACCCGGGAAGTGAATGTGGAGGACTACGGAGCGGTCCCTGACGGCCGGGACAATACGGAAGCTTTTCGGAGAGCGATCGGGAACGGCCGGGTCAAAGTAAATGTTCCCGCAGGAGAATTTTTGGTTCAAGGGATAAAACTCCCCTCATGGACTACCATTTCCGGTGAGGGACAAGGGATTACCGTGCTTAAGCTTCATGAGGACACTCCCGCATTCGAATGGGTCATTACTAACGATGATTACGAAAATGGAAACCGTAATATTTTTGTGGAAAACATGACTTTAGACTGGAATCCTGATCGTCAATGCGGGGTCAGGAACCCCGGAGGACAGTTTTCCAGCTGTTTAACGTTTGCTAATGTGCAATACGGCTGGATTAAGAATGTTGAAACGGTTAACGCGGGTCTCCATGGTATTGATATTACATCTCCGACTTACGATCATTTGCCTGAAACAGAATGGACGAAAGACGGCTGCCGATATATATGGATTGATAACTGTGTGGCATACGGCGCCGGAGACGACGGCATTACCACCCATTACAGCGAGTATATTTTCATTTCCAACTGCCATTCCGGAAACCCCCGCGGCACAGAGCATGCTGAGGGCAGCGCAAACTCGAACGGCATTGAAATTGACGACGGCTCTAAACATGTATGGCTTTTAAATAACTATACGAGCGGAAATATCCGCGGGATTGAGGTAAAGGCGCACAGCCTGTGGCCGGCTTCTCAAAATGTTCATATTATCGGTCATGTTTCGTATCGTGATGTACGTTCATTTGATATTCGTCATATCGGCCATCATCAGGCCTCAGACCCCGAAAGCACGACGGCTTATGATGTTACTTTAACCGATTGCACCGCGATTGAACCGGTGTTCAATGCTCTCTATGACGGTGTGACCCCGAGGGCGCTGGTCATCTCTGCTTATAAAAACGTTAATGTAAACGGATTCACAGCTATTGGTGATCCCTCATACGACTATGGCGGGAATCCAGTCGTGGCTCTTCAATACCGCAGTCAAAATATTACGATCAACGGCATTAAAATACGCGGCTTTACACAAGCCGGTGTTGACATCAATATATCCGGCGGATCAAATAAAACCGATTATGTTAAAATTTTAAATTTTGATATATACAAGTCATCTCCTAAAGGCATCTCAATCGGCGGAGGCCAATATAACGTAAATATTATGAACGGTACGATGATCGGAGATGGCGGTTCCGTCGGAATTACGTCCCCTAACAGTCAGGCCGTCATTCTCGGGGTGCAAGCGGAAGGTTACAGCGCGGCCGCATCTATAAAAGGACAGACTTATGAGCAGATCCCCGTCAATTTAAAGGGAGGCGCACAGCTCGCGACCAGCTCCGGTTTTGCATTCAACCCGACAAGCGCCGTTATTGCGGGAACAGGCGATATTACGGCCAGAGGTGACAGAAATGCGATCATCAGCTCTTCCGGAGGTTCAAGTTCTGAAGGTTCAAGGGCATTTATCGCCGCTTCAAACAATGTCCATATTACGGGCAGCAAAGTCTCCAGAACGATTCTGTCATCAGAAAGCATTACATTGGAAGAACCATACACGGTTGCCGGAGGGCATCAGTCCATCAAATGGAAACTTGATTCAGCTGGCGGTCACGGTACGTTCGCCGGAGCTGTCACCTCTTCCCTGTCAGGGTACGGAGAATATTTTGAAAGTGTAACCGGCCAGACAATTCCCGCCGGGACGATCGTCACAGTGAAAGGCGAAAAAATTGAATCGGCTCACGTCGGAGATTACATGCTCGGCGTCATTTCAGAAACAGCCGCTTTTATCTCAGGAGCCGCAAGCTTCGGATGGCAAAGCCGCTTTTTGACAAACGAGTTCGGCGGTTTCATTTACGAAAATGTGACTGACGAGGAAACAGGAGAAACGGTACGCGTGCCGAAACAAAACCCAGACTGCAGTCCGGCTCTTGAAGCTGACTATGAAGCACGCGCGGCCAGAGACGAATGGCACATTGTCGGACTCAACGGCCGGCATTACGTACGGGTCGACAGTACGGTCAGCCCGGGAGATTATATCACGGCTCATAACGGAATCGGGACTAAAGCCGCGGAAGGCTGGAAGGTATTGAAACTGACAGCCTTATACAGTTCTGAAAAAGGGTACGGCATTGCAATTGCGGTTATCAAATAGGGTCTCAATATCAGGATCATCTCCTCTCTTTTCTATCGGGCGGGTATGATCCTGTTTTTTATACCGAATGAGATGCCTCTTTTTCAGCATACCGTTTCATTTGTCCAAGCCATCCATGCTTTCTGTCATAGAATACTACCGTCAGATGAAAAAAGGAGGAATATGAGTATGGATATGGGTATGGGAATGGATATGGATATGGATATGAACGGACATTATGATCACCACCACCCAAAACAGCCTAAACAAAAAAAGAAGAAACAAGATAAAAAGCATCTTGATTATGATTACATCGTTGTTTATAAAAGAAAATGCAAAAAATGTAAAAAATGCTGCTAACTTGACATATCAACACTTTTTACACCCGGTAAACTCCGGGTGTTTTTCTTATTATGGCGTTTCTCCGGGCTATTTTCACTTAAAATCCGGTCATCCTATCACAATACATAAAAAGACTCTATTATTTTCTTCCCTTTTCGCCTAATGAAAAGTATTTCATTTACAGAAAACAACACAAATAGAATGACATGACTTTTGAGAAAATCTACTCTTTGCTTGGGCAATTTTTCTGCGATAACATTTGCAACAATTTTTAAAAATTTCCTCAGGAGGTCATAGCCATGAAAATCGCCAGAACGATAGTCGGATCATGCTTAGCTTTATCTCTAACAATTCCTTTCACAGCCAGTGCCTCAGCAGCCAGTCAGTCTGAACACGCAAACGCGCCTCACGTTTCACCCCTTGCAAATCCATTAGAAAGTAAATTATCCTAAACAGCAGACCAAAACGTAAAAGCAGCAGGTGTTGATGCCGGGCTGAACGTAAACGTAGATGTTCTCGGAATTTCAGATCGCATTGCTGAAGCGGTTAAGTCAGATCAAAACCGAACCGGCTGGGTAAAAAATGTCATGGAAACAACATTTTACGCATCAGGACAGAAGTACAACGTCAAGGGGTTCAATTTAAATCAAGAATATGAAGACCGCTTTAACGGCGTTCAGTTTTACGGATCAGCCGTTTATGACGGTATTACTTACGGAATCTGGGTCTTCGAAGACGGGTCCTTCGATAACAAAGGAGACGGGGGCTGGATCAATTGGGCATTCAGAGGGTGGTTCGATCGTGATAATCAGCATATTGAATTCCACAGACCTTAATACGGAGAAAACTTGCGGCAGCGCCCGCAAGTTTTTTTTAACTGGACTGCACATTTTTCACCGTTATAACGACTATACTTGAAGTGCGGGCTCCGATCGCAGCCCCGGTAAAGTCTTTCAAAGTGAGGGTATACCATGTCAAAGTCTTTAAAAATAGTGTTGTGGAGCATATTGATGTTCATCATCTTGTTAGTGATTATCGGAATCGTTTCTTACAATCAAACTCCGTCTGCAGAAAGCACAGCAAAAAAATGCTTTACAGCGTCTAATCCATGTTAAGCCTTCATCGGCTTTTTTTATTTACCGCAGAACACTTGAAGTTCTTCTATTTAGATCGTTAACGTTCCCATTCGGAATGGAGTATACGCGTGTATCATCAGGCAATCCGTTTTGATACATGGTTCCGATTATGCCCTTCGCATCTTTTTTCTCGATTCCCCATCACATTCCCTTTTTTCATGATACTGCTCTTGAAACCAACCAATCATTTCTTCAGCCTGTTCCGTTGAATCAAAAGGTTCCAATCCTAATAGCGTGTTACATTTTCATTTTTTAAAAAACAAGCCAGCTGCGCATCCTCTTCGCAACTTCTCAATGTATGAGCCTACCCGTTTCTATTACAGGAAGCAGTACGATGCCTCCTTTTACTCATTTTAACGGATGGTCATGTAAAGGAAATATAGACTAAAAAAACTTTTTTCAAAAAGTAAACTAGCATCCCTATCAAACTTTTCATTTCGGCATAATATGTATTAATCCTCTTTAGGAGGTGAGATTATATGGGATTCTCAGGTGGTTATGGTAGCTCCTTTGCGTTAATCGTGGTGCTATTCATTTTATTAATCATCGTTGGGGCTTCTTTCCTCGGCGGTTATTAAGAATCCTCTTACCTCCGCATCCATGTCAGCAGCACCTCCATGATCGTACGGCGCCATAAATGAAATGTTTATGGCGCTCTGCTGTTTTTCCCCTTTTCATTCACACATTAAAACTAAAAAGATCGGCCGATGTATCAACATGCAGCCGATCAGTAATTCATAGATTATTGTGTAAGGTTTACATCGATGACGTTATAGAAGGCATTGGAAGTATCCGCAACGTCCCATACCCCTAAAATGACATGATACCCGCTTCGATCAGTCGGCACAAAAATCTTATGAGTCAGATTCGTATCTGCCTTGGAACCGTCGTGGTTTACCGTTCCGATTAATTCGAATTCATCTCTTGACAAAGGTTTATTCGGATTCCAGTTTTTCTTGGTGATATAATAGTGCCACTTTGATGTCGCATGAGGGGCCGTGTAGTACCAAGTAAAGGTGTTAAAACCGCCGCGGATGTTTTGTTTTACCCAATAATCTGCAGTCTGCTTGTCTAAACCGAAGTCAATTTGTCCCGATCCCCCATTTGCAGACGCAATTCTTCCATCCGGCGGACCAGCAGCCGGAAATCCTTTCGGCCCTTCTACAGACTGAGGATTATCAATGACAGAGCCATATTTTTGCGCAGCGGCCGTCCAGCCCAATGTTTGTTTCTCTAATGCTCCCATGTACGCTCTGCTGACGGGCTCTTTTATATACCCGTGCGCAGATGCACCACTTGAATAGAAAGCGCCTCCAATACCAAGAGTAACAGTTAAAACTGCAGCTTTGACTAAACCCTTCATTACTGCATCATCCTCCCTCTTTTGTTAATAAAAACCTTTCAGTGTATACACTTCACGATAGAGGATGAAATGACCTTCCTTTTCTTGATAGGAAAAAGCAATGAGGTTGGCGCTTTTCCCTTTGTTTTTTATAATCATAAAGAAAAAGCCGGGCCGATTCTGTTGTCGAATCCGCGATTGACCGGCCCGCCCCTTTTGCTCAGAACTTCATTCGCTGGATTTGCCGGTTTCTTTTCGGATAACCGGTGCTACTTCCGCTGCTAATCGTTCGATGTTTTCCGCGGCTTTTTTAAACGGCATACCTCCTATATCGATTTGCGCGAGAAATCGCTGATGTCCGAATAACTCGTATTGATGCATGATTTTTTCAATGATCTGCTGTGAGCTTCCCACAAATAAAGCTGTTTCTTTTCCGGACGCCCGCTCAAAATCTTCCTTCGTTAAAGGCTCATCGATCCCGTGATATGAATGAACGTGAGACCAGTAATTTGAATGATACGGATAAAATTCTTGTATTGCCTGTTCATTCGTTTTTGAAATGAACATATGTCCGGTTACGGCAACCTTCACATTTTCCGGAGGATGACCGGCTTTAGAAGCCGCTTCCCGGTATTTGTCAACAAGCGGCTTAGATGACATCGGATCACCGCTCAGTACAGCTAATGCCAACCCCGCACCTGCACGCCCGGCCCGTTCTGCGCTTTCCGGAGTCCCCGAAACACCTAACCATAGCGGAATGCTTCCGCGAAAAGGCCGAGGAGAAATTTCTGCCTCGCGCAGCGGCGGCCGGTAACGTCCTTTCCAGGTAACCGATTCTTCCCCGGAATTTAATTTTAAAAAAAGGTCAATGTGTTCTTCAAACAGTTCTTTATAATGGCCTACGTCATAACCGAAAAGAGGAAACGAGTCTAAAAATGCGCCCCGTCCCGCAATGATTTCCGCCCGGCCGTCTGAAATCAGATCAAGCGTTGCAAAATCCTCAAATAAACGGACGGGATCTGCGGTGGATAATACAGTCGTGGCACTGGTCAGCTTAATATTTTCAGTGATCTGTGAAATCGCTGATAAGATGGCCGGCGGCGAAGATACCGCATAATCAAGACGATGATGCTCGCCTACACCGAATACATCAAGCCCTGCGTCGTCAGCCAGTTTCGCCAGCTTCATCAATTCATCTATCCGCTGCTTTGCGCTGACTGTTTTCCCTGTCAGAGGATCGGGATATAATTCTGCAAATGAATAAATTCCAATTTCCATACAATCACGGTGTTCAGCCCTCACATTTCTCTCCTCCTGCACTGAGTAAAAAAGCTTTTATGTTATTCTATTCAGCCGTTTTACAAATAGGAATTCGTTCAAAATAAATACAGAAGCTTAACATGCAGAAGGTCGGTATGAGAGAAAAAAAGTTTCTGGCGTCCTTCAATTCTGCTCATTATACTCATGCAGCCGGACTAGGCAAGAACAAAGCCGGCACAAGCGGATTCGAATTCATGTGTTCATTTTCAGTCCAATTCAATCCAATCGTAATATTGATCATAAAGCTTTCGTATTCTTCCGGCATCAAGAGCAATGACTTCACACCCTCTGTCATCATACAGAAAGAAAATAATATCTTTTGTCATATTCACAAAGAAAACATCGGGATACCCAACGGAACAGCCCCCGAACCTTGGCTTCAGCGGAAAATCTTCGTGGACGGCTGCCTTAAGTAATTGGGGGATACGCAGATCTTTCCGTTTACATAATAAAGAAAACTGCTGCATTTCATATTCTTCTTCGACCGGGCATGGACAGGTCTTCACTTGAATCCGATATAAGTCATCCTTACACTTCAGAAACGGCTGATAAACCTTTAATTTTCTCGCGTGATTACCTTGAGTTTTGTGCTTATACACGTTGGCAACAAGGAACATGTCATCGCTATGTTCAAACATCTCATTGAAAAATGCGGCGGTTTGATGATGAACAAGCTGAAAATACTCAAGATTCAAAGCACCGCTTTCATTAAATTGATACATATTGCCGCCGAGAGAAAAATGAATTCCCACGTCCCATTGATGATAAATGCCGGGCACTAATTTTAAAGTCGGAAACCTTTCCTTCAGATAATCATTTATTTTCATTCAAACATCTCACTTTCCTTTTCCCGCTCCAGAGGCAGAAGAAGCCGAAAACATTCCGCTTATGTCTTTTTCACCCTTGTAATATTATTCCGATTGGAATACAATGAAATGGAACACTGTGAACCCCATTGATCAGGGTGGATGCTGGTCACATTCATCCTGATCCTTTCTTTTACACAAGATCGCCCCAACTTTGAACCCCTCCGTTTCCAACCCTATTCATTGATATTACATATATTTCAATGGTATTATTTTCTTATACATAAGCATCAAGAGGTGTCCGCTTTGAACAACATCAGAAGATTGAGAGAATATTTCCGGTCTCACCGTAAAATAGGTCTGGCTGCAGACTTGCTTACGGCTGTATTGCTTATCTCATTATCCATTCTTTTTTACGGATGCCGGCAGGGAGCTGTCAATGGTTTCTTTATGTATGTCTTAGTAAGTAATTTTATCGGCTCCAATGCCTCTTTTATCGACTTCAGCACATCGAGGAAAAACAGTCAAAAATAAAGGCTCTGGTCAAAAAGAGGGTTATACCGCCCTCTTTTTATTCTTTCAGTCATACCAATGCGTTCTTTTCAGGTTGAATTTTTCTGAATAGGACTCATGATCGGTTTTCCATGCTGCTTCAACAGTGATTTCATGACCGATTACTTCATGTTCCGGCATATATTCAAACGTTTGAATATGGTCTTCTCCCGTTCCGCCGCCTTCTAATTTCTCTCCGGTGTATTCTGAAAGATGATAGTCTTTATCTTCACCATATTTCCGGCCGTCAACAAACAATGTTAATCTCTTAATCACCGTGTTCTTTTCATTCACTTTATTACCTCTGTAATACAAATTCAAGAAATAGTTAGGGCCGATAGAGGTCTTGCCTGATTTTTCGATTGACGCTTCCCACGTCTTGCTTTGGCTATAGCCGATATATTTAACTTTTTCTCCTGAAATTAAAGAAAACAGTGCAAATCCGGCTGCTATTATGAGAACAGTGATAATAACCAGCAATTTTTTAATGACTTTACGTTTTTTCATGACATCCCGCCTTTATCATTTAGAACGTATGAATATTAGAATTGTTACATTTAATTTGAAAGAATAATAAAAAGGGATTCTAATTCCAGGAATAAAAAAAATACTAAGAAGATCATATTCCCCTTAGCTTCACATCCCAGACTGCCATGCAATAATGATAAAAGTCGTCCAAAAAGTTGTGACTAAAATAAGCATAACGGTTACAATCATTAAAATGAGACAACTTATTGTTAGAATTGAGTCTTTGTTTTTGTTAAGAATCAGAGTAACCATTGATCCTGCAGCAAATAGATACGACAAAACCGCACCGACCCAATACCACAGCATAGAGTCATTGCTCCAGTAAGCCATTGACTGCATATAAATACTGAATATAAATCCTGACAATGCTAATAGAAACGAAACTAAATTTGATTTCAAGTTAGAGTTCCTTTCTTCATAAGTTTTATTTTTAGGAACGGTCATACATCTGATAACACCTTTTATGCGATATGCTTCGCCGCTTTGTCTGCATATTTTAATTCTTATTTCGTTTTTAAATAAGTTTACGAAAAAAGAAATCATATAAAGTTCACCTGAAACGCCGATTTAAAATTAAATAGATGTTTTATAAGCGTTAATTGCTTGATTTCTCAAAAGCATATTTATCATTCGCAACCATTCCAAGATTGTATGCTTGTTTGATGATATCCAGCACTTGATTATCAGTTTCAGTTACAACTCGTCCACCAGTTATTCTGGATTTCCAATAATCAAACTGGTGATTTCATTCTGAACAGCTTTTAACATTTTGAGTATCAACCACTTTTCCATTCTCGAGCGCATCTTTAAATTCATCAAAATGAATTGAACATTGCTGATTCGAATTACTTCCCGCTCCTTCTGTCGCTAAACTGCAAAATGTCCATCCCATTCATCCTCTCTCCAATTTTACAACGTTGCTATAATGAATTTCATGTTTTCCCCAACCTTCAAGCTTAATCTTTTTGATCGTTACTAATCTAAGTACTTTTTTCAATTCCATAATCCATTGGTATGATCGGTAACCTAATGAACTTAAATACAAAAAAACCTGCTTTCAGCAAGGTTTTTTCGACAAAGGGGAGGTTATTTCCCCACAAATTCTATTAACTATGTTTTTGTTTTAACCATTCTTTCTTTAGCAATGCGTATTGGTAAGTGTTTTCATATTTAGGTGTTCCATCCTCGTGTGCAGTAAATGAAATAAATTCAAGAAAATAACCTTCTTTACGCATTCCTAATCTTTCACATAATTTTTGTGACCTGCAGTTATCATCTTCAACATATGCATAAAGCCTTCTTGCTTCTTTTTGCATAAAGAGATACTCAAAGAAAGCCTTCGCACTTTCACTTGCGTATCCCTTCCCTTCAAAACGGGCATTGAAATTCCAACAAACAGAATAGGTATCTGGCTCTTCTTTTAAATAAAATAGTTCTCCGACCAGATCATTACTGTCTTTTAAACAAACTGCAATATAAGAGTCATCTCGGCTTCTTTTTTGAACGTTTACGGCAGCTTCTTCTAACGTAGACATTCTGTCATCAAGAAAGCAATTCACTCTCGGATGTGCAGAATATTCCAACAGACCTTGCGCATCTCTCTCGGTAAAATTTCTTAAAATTAAGCGAAGGGTTTCAATTTTTTGCATTTGCAGTCTCCTGTTTCATTGTTATCGATCTTTGAAAAGAACTTCTTCAACAGATCTTATTCGTTTGTTGAAGAACTTATCTCAATCTATTTTTACTATAATGATGGACGTTATCATCTTTGTCAAAAACAATAATCATTCATTTGGCGCCCGCATGTAAAGTACTGAACAATTTTCGTGAAAAACCCTCAGTATCGAATATAGAAACGAGCAATAGTAATTAAAACAAAGTTAAGCCATTAAAAGCTTATTGAGTATTTTTTCAAACTTATTCACGCTCATCATCTCATGAGTGAGAAATGTCCCGTTATAAAACACGCTGAAAGTCGTCCAAACTGCCGGGGATTTTTGCGCCATATCTTTTGACGTTATTCGCCGGGCCTGAAAATGAAGTCCTTTCTTTTCAGTCAGTTCCTTTAAATCCTTTAACAATCCGACTGCAAATGGGCATTGGGCTGTATAAAATATTGTGATTCCCTCATTATTAACGGAATTACTTTTCACCTGTTTTTTAAATACAGGAGGATATGCATGTTTATTCCACGTCAGTGACATCAACTGAAAATAGGGTTCTGCTTCATCTTGCACAGCAAATCCCATATGTTCAAAGAAATGCTTATCACTTAAATAAGGGAGTTTTTTCTTCCCCACTATATGAACTATCCCATCCATACCGCGGGATTTTGCATCTGACACACATTTTTCTAACAAGTGTTTCGCATGTCCGTTATTCTTATATTTACCTGAGACCCAAAGACAATTAATAAACATAAAATGAGGTGCGCTTACCGGAACCCACGCTTCTTCTGCAGGTAAATATTCAATAAAAACTTTTGCCCGTTCGTTTAGGCGATAGAACACCAAGCCATCAATCATCCGATCTTTGAGCCAGCTCTTCTTTTCATTTACCGCATCCTCATATTGTTTCGCACCTAATGCACAGCAAATATGATTGTCATTAATATTGTCCCTAGTCAACTCAATGTATTCCATTTTTCCTCACCCGCTTTCTTTTGGAAACATCAGCTTTACTTGCAGTGAACATTGTAATTTCTCAGAAATATAGAGTCCCAGAACCAATATATGAACGCAGCAACAATGCTCATTATGTAATAAATGAAACTTCTGAAAACTGTGAAATCAATTGACGGATTATCTATGTGCCAGAACAAGAACACGGCTAAAAAAGCGACTGCTGTATAAATGAAAAGATGAACCAAACTAAACTTTTTAGGCTTCTTTCTTAGCCATAGTTGCACAGGAACAGCAAACAAAAAGTAAGTAATAAATGCATAAAAAGCAATGATAACTACAGTAACCAATGCAAATGGCACAAAACCCGAGTATACAAACATATATAGCCCGAAGATCAAACCATACGACAAACTTGAAAAAGCCAATGTGTAAGTATAGCTTTGACTTTTGCTCCAAGACGCTGCTTCCATATAGTTCACCTGCTTTTTATAAAAATACATTTTTCATTTTTTTCCTATTGTTTAAAATCAGTATATATCCATCACTTTAAAAGATCTATGTTTTTTTGGCAGATCATCAATTCACTATCTTAATATCCAGAAATTTTATTGCCATTAAAAAAGGTCAAGGAAATACCTTGACTGTGTATCGCTCACCAATCTGCATCCGGCTCATCGTGTTCGAATCCGTAAAAGCCTTTAATCCACACATCTCCGCAGCCGGCTCCTTTTGTGATCAATAAGTAATGATTTCTGTTTGCATCACCATTCACCTTATCAGCCGCGCTCAAGTTCAAATGATTACCCGTGAAATTCTTTTCACTAAGGGGAAAATCATATCCTGCCAGTGTAATTCTCTGCAGTGCAATTCAAATATCGGCAGAAAGATTACGACCACAAATTCAAAGCATTCTGTGCATTTGGAGACTACCCCCCCCATTTAAACACCATTCGGATGACAAATGCATAGCTCCCTCAACTTTTGTAGAGACACTTGTCCGCAAAAAAATGTAAGGGTTTTCAAAAGGAGAGCAGTGTGCTAAATTGTAAGATAAGTAAAAATTTTCTGCTAATGTTCGAAAGGGGTGCATGATTTGAAAGCAGTAGTAGCAACAAAAGACAAAAGTATAGCGATCGTACAAAAAGAATTACGTCCTTTACGACATGGTGAAGCCAAAGTTAAGATGGAATACTGTGGTGTATGTCATACTGACTTGCATGTTAAAAATGCTGATTTCGGGGATGTTACTGGCGTCACTCTAGGTCATGAGGGAATAGGCATTGTAACTGAGATCGGTGAAGGTGTAACAAGTTTGAAAAAGGGCGACCGCGTCTCTATTGCCTGGATGTTTGAAAGCTGCGGCTGCTGTGAATATTGCCTAACTGGCCGTGAAACCTTGTGCCGCGATGTAAAAAATGCCGGCTATACAGTTGACGGCGCAATGGCTGAAGAAGCAATCGTAGCGGTTGATTATGCAATAAAGGTGCCGGAAAATTTAGATCCTGCAGCAGCAAGCAGCATTACTTGTGCAGGTGTAACAACTTATAAAGCCGTTAAAGTCAGTGAAATTAAGCCAGGTCAATGGATCGGTGTATTTGGAGTCGGCGGTTTAGGCAACTTGGCTGTTCAATATGCAAAAAATGTCTTTAACGCTAAAGTGATTGCGTTCGACATTAGCGACGAAAAATTGAATTTTGCTAAGAGCTTAGGCGCTGACGCGGTTGTAAACAGTTTAAACGAAGACCCCGTCGCTAAAGCAAAAGAAGTGACTAACGATTTAGGGCTTGATGCTGTGGTCATCACGGCTGTCTCTAAAACCCCTTTCAATCAAGCGATTGATGTTGTAAAAGCAGGAGCCCGCGTAGTCGCTGTCGGTTTACCGGTGGACAAAATGGATTTAGATATTCCCCGTCTCGTGTTAGATGGAATTCAGGTTGTAGGTTCATTAGTAGGTACCAGAGAAGACCTGAAGGAAGCTTTTCAATTTGCTGCAGACGGTAAAGTTGTACCTAAAGTGACAAAACGCCCGATTGAAGATGTGAATGATATTTTTGAAGAAATGGAGCAAGGTAAAGTGACCGGCCGCATGGTTATCGATTTTACTTCCTAATCATTAAGGCTGCCGGGAATGATACGGCAGCCTTTGATCTCGATTCTTGCTCGGCGCCCCACCCAAACTGAATGAGACTTTGTCATTTAGTTCAGAAAAGAAGCTCTACAGATCATTCGGCGGTTATGCATTTTGCAAGTACTCTCTGAACTAATCCTGATACCAATATAATGCAAGGTCATTCATTGCCGAAGCGTAGCCCTGCTGTCTTAACATAGTTGTTATGCTGCCCCGATGATAAGTTCCGTGATTGGCAACATGGAATAAAATTTCTGAGTAAGCAGTTTCTCTGTAACCTAACCAAGGGTTATTTAAGTTCATTTTTTTGTTCTACATCTGTTTGGCTATTCATCCATTCTTCAAACTGTGAAGCCAGTTCTTCATAAGACGCCGCAAATTCATCTGATATTCAATAAAACGGCTGTTGAACCTTTGCTTATGTATACAGCTTCATCTTCACAGGCCCAATTTAATCTACATAATAGTTCACTGAATCTCTCAACAATTTTAGATAAACATCTTCTTTTTATAGAGATGTTCGTTCAATCGACATCCTTGTGATATTTATGGTAAAATTTATAGAAACAAAGGAGTGTTGTTACATATGAGTCTTATCATTTTAGCATCCATGCTTTTATGGGGTGCAGTGATCCACGAGCTAAACAAACCTTCAAAAAAGCAAAGTAAACGAAAAATGATTTCTTTGGTATCCCTCAGTTCTTTATCTACTTTAATCATCACAATTTCGCTTTTTTCTAATTTAATTGGTTGATATTTGTTATGAGGAAACCCGCCAGAGGTTCCTCATAACACTAAAAACCTACTCACTGCACTTTTTACAGCAGACCTTATCAGAGTGTTTGCTTAACACTTTATCCATTCTCCCCACAGGCATCTTCTTCTCACTCGGAAGTGTAAGAGAAGCTGTTATCTCATCCCCTGATTTTAATGTTTTTCCGCAGATAGAGCATTTTAACTCAGTATTAAAGAAATTTTTTAATCCCATTCATAAGCCTCCTTATTTACCTTTATAAAGTAATACGTTAATGCTTTATAAAAGTTTCAGGTTAAAGAAATACTCCTTGCCTGGGAATATACTTCGTTTCAGTTGATCCGCAGCCGCCCCGGCATCGTTATACCCTCGCTCAATCAGGAAGCTTCTTCCTTATATCCTCTACGACATTAAATGCGGGGAAAACGTTCATTCAAGAATTCAGCGTTAACCAAAAAGGAGAATACATCCTGAAATATGATAGCGGCACCGGTGATAGTGTCGATGGCTTCTTTAGATCTGTTGAGATCTAAATTCCGTTAGGAAAGTCGGCAGTTTTGCCGACTTTCTTTTACAAGCATTCTGCAGGAATAAACGTAAAGTTTCGAATAAACATATGACCTTTTTGAAACGGAAACTTTATCTGCACCACAAACCCGCAAGCAGCCTCCTTGTATCGTACCTTCCGTCCCTTTGTGATTTGTTTTGATTTGTCGTATACTGCGCTTGCCCGGGAAATGATGAATATTTTCGTTAACTATAATTTCCCTGTACCTCTTCGTATGTGGCTCTGCATGATGAAGTAACTTCATGGCTCACCACTTTCATACACAGTTTTATTGCATGTTTAGCCATATCCCTCCTCTTTAAACAGCAAACCGTCCCATCCATTTCTCTCTTTCAGTTAACCTCCCATTATTTTATTGTTTTAGAAGCTCTTCATTTTAGACATAACATTCATTTTTTCTTATTTAGACTTAAATCTATGTCGAATTTTATCGTCCGGCATATTATGTACTATCCTAACAACAGGAGGTGGCAATAATATGGGGAACTACGGTGGAAATTATGGCGGAAGCTCTTTCGTATTGATCGTTGTGCTGTTCATTTTGTTAATCATTGTAGGTGCTGCATTCCTTTTCTAGCACATTGACGATTTATATTCGTCTCCCAAACATTGCATCCCTTAGTTCGGACAGACGCCATAAGAAGTTTTATGGCGTTTTTACTTTTTAAAAAAACCAATCTGAGATAAACATTTTTTATTTTTACTCTGGTAAGCGGGAGAGTTTCCTCCCCTGCCTGCGCCAATATTGCCGCTATGAAGAATGAGGCGAACAATCCAAAAGGCGTTGTGATCCATTCTTTAAAAACGATTCCGAAAATCAACAATTCGCAAGCAGTTCCATATAAAATAGCTAAACCAGTGATTGCCCATTGGCTAATATTCTTATCGCCTAAACAATCTGATACATATCCAGTCCAACCGCTCATCATGTTTGATGATGGGCCCGTTGTATCTTCTGCAGACTTTTCTCTTTCAAAGACACTAGACTTATCTTCATCTTTAACGCCATTAACCCAAAATGTCATTTTGTTTTGAATAAAGACTTGTTCATGAACATAGCCCCTAAATAGTTGTTATTAATTCATCAGGATTACAAATGTTGTGAACTTAAAAAGGATATTACTCACCTCCTTTATAAAATTGTCATTCGTTAGATTTAGTCACTGAATCTTTTTTGTTGTTTGGTATCTTAGCGGCCTTCCACACTCATTTAAAAAGGGTCCGCCCACAAAATACGGTGTTCACACATTAAGTCATTTTCACATAAAAAAAACCGGATTCCTCCTCTAAGAGGTTCCGGCTTTTCTTAGTAAAATGCGGGAAATATCTGGTGACGTGCTGCACACCCCGCTATTATAATATTTCAATAGAGCCTTCTGTTCCATGAACGCGTATTCGCTGCCCATCTTTTATCAATTGGGTTGCATTTTCAACTCCGACAACTGCAGGTAAGCCGTATTCACGCGCGATAACCGCTCCGTGGGTCATCAGTCCGCCAACTTCAGTGACCAGGCCTTTTATGGATACAAACAATGGTGTCCAGCTGGGATCAGTATAGGAGGTAACTAATATATCCCCATCTTCCAAATCGGCATCTTCCATGTTTAAAATAACCCGTGCCCGCCCCTCTATGACTCCCGAGGAAACGGGCAGCCCTGCAATCGCTCCGGCCGGGAGATTTTCTCGTTTGTACTCGCCTGTAACGATTTCACCGTCAGATGTGATAACACGCGGCGGAGATAGTTTTTCATATACTTGGTACTCGCCTTTTCGTGTGCTGATGATTTGGTAATCCAATTTATGTGTGCGTACGACTTCCTGAAGTTCTTCAAAAGTGAGATAGTATATGTCCTCTTTTTCATGAATAACGCCCGCTTTTGCGAGTTGTTCGGCTTCTTTCAGTAAAGCCTGCTTATAAACGAAGTAGCGGCTGATCATGCCGTATTTTGGATATTCTCTGAACCCGCTGAAGTTCCGGATGATGCGGATCATTCGTTTAGTTTCTTTGGCTTTTTGTTCACCATCCGGTAATTGCTTCAATCGGTCTAATAACTCTTGTTCTTTCTTCAACGCCTCCCGCCGCCCTTGCTCAAATTTCCGCTGGCTGGCATTTGGCTCAAAGTTTTTGAGATTATTAAGAATCATAGGGACAAGTGCAGTTGGTTTTTCGCTCCATCGAGTTCTTGTCATATCAATTTCTCCGGCACATCGCATTCCGTACTTGTTGAGATAAGCATAGATAGCGTCACGGGTTTCCCGCCCGCCTTCAAACGTCACCAGCCCATCCAAAAAGTGATCATCTTTTACATTCTCTAAATAGGCAATTACTTCTGGATAAGGGCGGATCACATCGGCGACGTCCAATAGCGCAAGCCCCATTTCTGAAGTAATATTATGGGGTACAGATTGAGAAAGCGTATCTGCTGCGTTTTTTTCACCTAACCACTCGTTCATTTTTTCGTTAATCCATGATGAAGCATCCATTGCAGTTCGAATCAACACCGAACTTTTTGGGTTAAATAGAATCTTCTTTAATTCCTTGATATCTTCCAAAATAAAACGAAATAAATCAGATCCTGATTTCGTCTGGATGTTTTGTTTTAACTCTTCTATCGATGCTTGACTGCTCTTAATCAAATCAGAAACAATTGCCGGATCGTTTTCAGCTTGTTCCGGCATATCTGCATTGCCTTTGCCGGGAATCGGTGCCGTTTTATCAGGTATCGGCTTAATGAAATCATCTCGCTCTATTATGGTCATAAGTGCGTCTTTTAAGAGCGGATCGTGCTGCCCCATGCCTTTTAAGAAAACTTCTCTGACATTAGGGGATGCCAGTTGATGTGTGACATCAACGAATAGCCTTCCGCCGGCTTTACGCATGGGTGCAGCAGTCGTCAACAGAAAAAAAGACAATCCAAGGGGTTTTATGGGATCCGTCATCATTTGCTGATGACCAACAGAGATATAGACGTGATTTTCTTGATCGTTCGCTTCAGGAACGGGGTATAACGTTGTGATCGGACGACTTTGAACAATATAAAAAGTATCGCGGTCCAAACACCATTCGATATCTTGCGGCTGGCCGAAATGAGCTTCGATCTGTCTCCCGATACGTGCCAGCTGTAAAATTTGTTCATCAGTCAGTGTTTGAATCTTTTGCTGATCAAGAGCGATTTCCTGTGTTTCTGTTCCGCCTTCTTTTCGTCCATAGATAGCCAATTTTTTAGTTTCTATTCTCTTATCGACGATTTGCCCGTCCTGTACTTTATAACAATCGGCAGAGACTAAGCCGGAGACCAGTGCTTCACCAAGTCCAAAACCGGCATCGATGGACAGCAGCTTTCGGTTTCCGGTCATCGGATCAGCGGTAAATAAAATTCCCGAAGCCTGAGGGAACACCATCCTTTGGATGATAACGGATAAATAAACTTGTCTGTGATCAAATCCATTTTGCATACGGTAAATGACCGCGCGATCCGTAAATAGGGACGCCCAACATTTACTGATATGCTGCAAGATCGTATCTAAGCCGGTAATATTTAAATAGGTGTCTTGTTGACCGGCAAAAGAGGCATGTGGTAAATCCTCAGCTGTCGCACTGGAACGTACGGCATAGGCATGTTCTTCGCCAAACCGGGAGAGATGGCAAGCAACTGCTTTGACTACATCTGAAGGAATTTCTGCTTCCATAATGGTTTGCCGGATTTTTTTGCTGACTTCACCAATTTGATCCCGATTCTCCGCTTTCAGCATGGTCAGTTGAACCAACAGCGCTTGTAACGTTTCGTTTTGTTCAATGGCTTTTTGATATCCTGCGGTTGTGACACAAAATCCTTCCGGTACTTGTATTCCTTGAATTTTTGATAATTCCCCTAAATGTAACCCTTTTCCTCCAACGAGCAAAGGCTGTGTTTTTTCAATTTCGTGAATGCCGAGAACCAAAGAACTCATTCTATATCTCCCCTTCAAAAAAATTTGACAAGAGCTTTTCAGCATGATATAATCATAATATAAGATGGATATCTATGACTTTTCAAAAAGAAAGCGCGCGTGTTCTGATTATATCACCGTGTCTGTTTTTGTGCAATATAAAAAGAACCTGGCCAATTTGGCGAGGTTCTTTCTTCATTTTTGTCGAAAGCTCTTTAAAGCTGTATTGAGATCTTTTGTGTGAACGTAAATGTTCTTATACAACTCGAATAGTGTTTTATATTTTTGAACATTTTGTTCTTTTGGATTAAATGCAGCTGCTTCATGAATGAACTGCTCTGCACATTCTTCAAGAGAGTCAAACCACCCGCTTCCGAAGGCAGCTAACATCGCAGCCCCCATGGCGGGACCTTGTTCATTCTCTAACTTAACAACCCTCGTATTGAAAATATCAGCCTGCATTTGAAGCCACGTTTCATTTTTAGCTCCCCCGCCAATAGAGACAACCGTATCAACTGATTTTCCCGCTTCGCGGAATAGCTCAATTGATTCATATAAAGAGAATGTGATGCCTTCCATTATCGCCCTCAAAAAGTGCTCTCTTTTATGGGCTCCGTCCATTCCGATCAAGCTTCCCCGAATAGATGAATCAGCATGCGGCGTTCTTTCACCGACTAAGTAAGGAGTGTACAGCAGTCCATTTGCTCCTATCGGAACAGATTCCACCCCCCGCAATAATTGTTCAAACGATTCGTTCGGCGCAAACGTTCTTTTGAACCAGTCTAAGCTGTATCCAGCAGCGAGCGTGACTCCCATCGTATAAAAAGAATCCTTCTTTCCATGATTAAAAAAGTGCACTTTCCCTTTAAAGTCCCTTTCTTTGTCTTCTTCACAGGAAAGTATGACTCCTGACGTCCCGATACTGCATAATGTTTTTCCGGAAGAAAGAATACCGGCTCCGACAGCACCGCAAGCATTGTCTGCTCCCCCGGCGTACACTTTTGTTTTTTCCAACAGCCCAGTCTCCGCCGCAACGCTCGGAAGCAGCGATCCTACACAGTCATGGGATTCAACAAGCGGAGGACAAATTTCCGCTGAAATACCATATTGATTGCAAATCTCATCGCTCCACTCTTTGCGGGTCATATGTAAAAGTAACGTTCCCGCCGCATCGGAGTATTCGGTGTGAATGGCGCCAGTCATGCGGAATCTCACATAGTCTTTCGGAAGCAAAAAAACAGCGGTTTTGTTAAAAAGTTCAGGCTCATGTTCCTTCACCCATAACATTTTAGGTAATGTAAACCCTTCAAGGACACGGTTTTTTGTGATATCAAGCAGATGATCGCCAAATGTCTCGGTCATCCTGCTACATTGAGGCGTCGTTCTGGTATCATTCCAAAGAATCGCATGACGCAGCACCCGCCGATCTTGATCAAGCAGTACTAACCCATGCATTTGTCCTGAATAGCTAATCCCGTCAATATCCCCGGCTTGAACGTTGGATATCGAAATCAATTCAGCCAATGCTTCAATTGTTTGCTGCACCCAGTCTTCAGGATTTTGCTCACTATATCCCGCCTTCTCTTGGATGAGCGGGTAACTTTTGGACGTTTCTGCACAAACCTTGCCGTTTTGATTGACTAAAATGGTTTTAACGGCACTCGTACCAAGATCTATTCCAATGACATACTTCATTTTTTCACTCCTTCCTCTCTAAATAGATCTCCATTGAAATGACCCGCCATAACAGTAACTTCATGACGGGCCATTCCGGGAACTCGGCTGCCTGCATCTTTTTATAGCGGGATCTGGAGCTTCTTTTTTCATTTGTTATACCTCTAAAATGTATTGGTTTAATATCGCTTTTAACCGCTCCTGTCTCCCTGATTCGTTTTTAATTGGCTGATTGTTCAGCGCATATTGCTCAAGCGTCTTAAAATCAGCTCTTCCTTCTGCAATTTCAAGCCCAATCCCTTCAGTAAAGCTGCGGTAACGGTGTTGAATCACATCTTCAAACACACGATCTTCGATTAATTTGTGGGCGGCTTTCAACCCTCTTGCAAATGTATCCATCCCTGCAACATGGGCATATAGTAAATCATCAGGCTCAAAAGAAGATCTCCTCACCTTTGCGTCAAAGTTTAATCCGCCGCTTCCAAGACCGCCATTTTGCAGGATTTCGTACATTGCTAATGTCGCAGAATATAAATCTGTCGGAAATTCATCTGTGTCCCAGCCTAAAAGCGGATCACCCTGATTCGCGTCAACAGAGCCAAGAAGGCCATGCACTCTCGCCATGCGTAATTCATGTTCGAATGTATGCCCGGCTAATGTGGCATGATTGGCTTCGAGATTTAATTTAAAATGATTCTCTAAGCCATATTGTTTTAAAAAGGCAATGGTTGTTGCTGCGTCCGTATCATATTGATGGGTGGTCGGCTCTTTTGGTTTTGGTTCAATCAAAAACTGCCCTGTATACCCGATTTCCTTCGCATAATCCGCTGCCATATGCATAAATCTGGCCATATTATCAAGCTCAAATTTTAAATCGGTATTTAACAAAGTTTCGTACCCTTCACGTCCGCCCCAAAATACATAGTTCTCGGCGCCAAGCTCCTTTGCTGTTTCTAATCCTTTTTTTACTTGGGCTGCGGCATACGCAAATACATCTGCATTACAAGAAGTCGCCGCACCATGGACGAAACGGGGATTCGTAAACATGTTTGCAGTATTCCATAATAGCTTAACGCCGCTGGTTCTCATGTAGTCTTTTATCATGTCCACGATTATATCCAGATTTTGATTTGTCTCTTTTAACGTACTTCCTTCCGGTGCGATATCCCGGTCATGAAAAGCAAAAAATGGCGCATCCAGTTTTTCAAACAGCTCAAACGCTGCATCTACCCTCGCTCTCGCCAGATCCATGCCTTTATAGTGATCCCACGGTCTTTGCATCGTAGCTGCGCCAAAAATGTCTGTGCCGTCAGCGGTAAATGTATGCCAATAGGCAATAGAAAATCGCAAATGCTCTTTCATCGTTTTTCCGCCAATTACTTCTTGAGAATTATAGTATTTAAATGCTAAAGGATTCGTGGATTCTTTCCCTTCGTAAATCAATTTGTTTGCGCTTTCAAAATAGTTGACCGAACCGGAATGAGAGTGAGCCATGTGTGATTTCCCCCTTAAAAATAAATTCTAAACATGATCATTCAAATACAGATGCTTTTATGTCATGTTGCACATTAGTTTGTTGCCCAAACAAACTAACTTATTTTCATCTTATATAACCTCATCAGTATTTTCAATATTTTTTTTAGTTTTTTACGAACACATTAGATATAATAAAGGTTGGATTCGCTATGTACTGCGTTTCGCACGATAACACAGAACGTTCAACTTAATTTAAAGATTATACAAATGGAGTGGATGAAGTGGATATCGCTGATCAAGCCTTTGTCAAAAAAGTTAACCAAAAGTTATTGCTAAACGAAATACTTAAAAATTCACCTATTTCAAGAGCAAAATTATCTGAAATGACCGGATTAAATAAATCAACTGTTTCGTCACAGGTAAACACATTAATGAAAGAAAACCTCGTATTTGAAATCGGTCAGGGACAATCAAGCGGCGGCAGAAGACCTGTTATGCTTGTTTTTAATAAAAAAGCAGGATACTCCGTAGGAATAGATGTTGGCGTGGATTATGTTAATGGCATTTTAACAGATCTTGAAGGGACGATCGTCCTTGATCAACACCACCATTTGGAATGCAATTCTCCAGAAATCACTAAAGATATTTTAATTGAGATGATTCATCACTTTATTGCAAATATGCCGCAATCTCCATACGGCCTTATTGGTATAGGGATATGCGCGCCCGGGCTGATTGACAAAAATCAAAAAATCGTTTTCGCTCCGAACGCCAACTGGAGAGATATTGACTTAAAATCTTTCATCCAAAAGAAGTTCAATGTGCCCGTTTTTATTGAAAATGAGGCAAATGCCGGCGCATATGGAGAAAAAGTATTTGGTGCTGCAAAAAATCACGATAACATTATTTATGCAAGTATCGGTACAGGAATAGGGATCGGCGTTATGATCAACAATCATTTATATAGAGGGGTTGGCGGATTCTCTGGAGAAATGGGACATATGACAATAGACTTTAAGGGTCCTAAATGCAGCTGCGGAAACCGAGGCTGCTGGGAATTGTATGCTTCAGAGAAGGCTTTATTAACATCTCTTCAGACGAAAGAGAAAAAAGTGTCCAGCCAAGATATCATAGACCTCGCCCATCTGAATGATGTTGGAACTTTACAGGCATTACAGAATTTTGGTTTCTATTTAGGAATAGGCCTGACCAATATTTTAAATACATTTAATCCGCAAGCCATCATTTTAAGAAACAGCATCATTGAATCGCATCCTATGGTTTTACATTCAATTAAAAGCGAAGTGTCATCGAGGGTTTATTCCCAACTAGACAATAGCTATGAATTATTACCATCTATCTTAGGAAAAAATGCCCCTGCTCTAGGAATGTCCTCTATTGTTATTGATCATTTTCTCGACATGGTTCATAACTGAAATGTACATACTTCTATGTTTTACGCTCATCTTTAAAGATGGGTTTTTTTATTCTAGGAGTATTTCTGAATCAATACTGACAAAGGCACCTTCTAATATGAAAAAGGAGTTCTAAAATAGAAATCTCCTTTTTCATGTGCTAATTATTTTTCTTTATAACGGAAATATCTGAAGTCGGCCGGAATATGATGACCGCTCGTATCTTGGCATTGCATCCCTACAAAAGCTCCTGTAAAGAATCCCCCGCCGCGGATGTAATCATCTGATAATTTTTTCGATTCTAATGCAATGTCGATTTTGTGCCAATCTTCTTTGTTAAATGAATACAAATAATAATATTTTTCGTTTTCAATATTCACTTTTAAATAGACATACTTGACTTCACGAGGAATCACAATTTTATTTTTTAACGGTTGTGAAAAAGAAAAGTTATCACATATCGTTAATTCAAGAATACGGCCAAGTTCTTCATCATACGTGACTTGAAGAGCCGTCCAATTCTCTGTATTGTAATAGTTCACCAAACCAGCGGCTTGCTGAAAATTTTCCGGATAAAACGCAACAGCCGTTTCCGCTTCAAAATGGAGGCTTTGCCAGCGTCTGGCTACAAATGCCTGAGTAAATGTCGAAGTTAAGGATTCATGGCCGTATAATCGTAAATGATTTGGCGCTTGAGTTAATGAACCTAATTTCTCCGTAAACGGGATTCTTAACGTTTGAAAATTAATATTTAATATTGCATCCTCAAATTCATCAACTTCCGGATAGGTTTCTTCAAACATTGTTTCAGGTATAGAAGGCGCTTCCACTTCCAAGCTCCCTTCTTTTCCGCCTTCTACATAAGGCCAGCCATCTTTCCAATAGAGCTTTTGAATAGCTGTTTCTCTGCCCAGAGGACAATATCCTCTCTGCTGAAAAATTGAATCATCGTCCGGGTGAATGGGACGTCCCGTTAAATGAGCTAAATACCACTCGCCTGTATGTGTTTGTACAATGGATGCATGTCCGCATTTTTGCAGCGGATTTTCCGGCGCATGCCATGACGTTAAGATAGGATTATCAGGATGTACTTCATATGGACCCTCAATATTTGCAGAACGGGCAATTGTAGCAGCATGTTCGAACCGTGTTCCTCCTTCTGCGGTTAATAAATAATAATAGTTCCCGATACGGTAAAGGTGCGGCGCTTCTGTCAGCTTTCTTTCAGTTCCTTTAAAAATCACTTTCGGTTTACCGATTAGTTTTTGCTCCTTATCAGAATATTCCTGCATGACAATGCCTCCAAAGGAGTGCCGATCAATACGCTGATCCCATAACATATTTAATAAATATTTTTTCCCATCCGTATCATGGAACAAAGAAGCATCAAAACCCGAGCTGTTTAATGTGATCGGCTCCCCCCAATCACCATCAATCGTGTCACAAGTCACTAAATAATTGTGGCAATCTTTCCAGGCGCCATCTACTACCTTAACATCCGTATAGATCAGCCAAAACTTTCCGTCGCTGTAACTTAAACATGGCGCCCAGACCCCGCCTGAATTAGGATTTCCTTTCATGTCTAATTGCGAAACTCTCTTTAATGGATGTGCAACTAAGCGCCAATTGACTAAATCTTTTGAGTGGTGTATCTGGACTCCCGGAAACCACTCAAATGTAGATACAGCGATATAATAATCCTCTCCAACCCTGCAAATACTCGGATCGGGGTTGAATCCTTTAAGTACTGGATTGATGATCTTCATTTTGAACTCCTCCTCAGCTATTTTCTGTTGACTCATCATGTTTTAAGCTTTGAAATCGTCAATATGATCCAAATAAACTTTGTCTCTATTCTCTAATTCTCGAACCATGCTTTTATATTTTTTCTCATCTAAGTTATAGAAATTAATATCAATCATGGCCAGAACCAGTAAGAACACGGGAATAATGGTTGTTGTAATTAAAATTCCCGTCAATGCCTCCGGCGTTTGCACCTGATTTGCCACATATCCAAACTGATCTAGAACCAAACCCGGTACAACCCCTCCCAAGGCCATGCCGAATTTAAAGAAAAATCCGATAATAGCGTATATAAGACCGCCCATTCTTTTCCCGGTCTTATACTCTCCATATTCTATTGTTTCAGGAATAAGCGCCCACATATATCCCCCGGCAGTGAGACTTCCTGCAGCAGCCAGCAATCGAAAGGAAAGTATCAGGAATACATTACTTGACGGAACGAAAAGTAAAGCTAAGAGGCCGATCATATTCAGTAATAATGCATAGTTTAGTAATTTCTTCTTCCCTAATAATTGATGAAGCTTTGGAATAAACGGTAAAATGACCAAAGCAGGCAAACTTCCCAACAAACCGTACCACTTCACTAAATCCGCTCTTTCTAAATTATACGTTACGTAATAGATGCCAACCGAATTACTGATTGAATTCACTCCAAAAATAATAATAAAGAAAATACTTAATACAACTAGAGGCCGATTAACACGAAATTGCTCAAATATATCCGAAAATTTAATTTTTTCTTCCGATTTTTGAAGCGTGACACGCTCTTTTGTGCTTTTAAAACAAAAGATTAAAAGGCACCCGCCTATAACTCCCATAATACCCATGGTTAGCTGCCAGCCAAGAGATTCGCTGCCGGAATTATCGCTTAAATAAGCAGCCAGTAAGGGAACAAAAAATGCAACGACAAGTCCTCCAAGATTTGCAAATAACATACGGACAGACGTTATACTAACAACTTCTTGATTATTTCTGGTCATTGCAGATGTTAACGCGCCATATGGCACGTTTATCATGGTGTATGTAAGCGATAAGCCGACATAGGTGATATAGGCATATATTAATTTCCCCATATCCGAAAAATCCGGGGTTGTAAAACAGAGTATTGCCAATATGACAAAGGGAAAAGCTCCGAATAAAAGATACGGTCTGAAGCGGCCAAACCTGCTATTTGTTCTGTCAACTATTGTTCCAATAAAAGGATCAGCGAGAGCGTCGATGATTCTAACCACTAAAAACATCGTACCGGCTGTTGCTGCCGATAAACCAAAAACATCTGTATAGAAGAACAAAAGATACGTAGACACTGTTGCATAAATTAAATTACATGCAAAATCTCCAGACGCATATCCAACTTTTTCAACCATGCTGATCTTCTTTACATTTTCACTGAGCATGATTTCCTCCCCTTTTCGATCCTTTACATAAGGAACATGATGAAATGGTATAACATTTCTTTAAAATTATCAGCCAGTGAGCGGCATATAAAAGCGCTTTCAAAAAAATGATAGCGGTTTACTTTCACAGAGCATTTTCAACATCCAAATGGTGATCAGATAGCAGTGAACAGGATAAAAGCTTGGCTTTCGCTTTTTATATACCTCCAATTAAATCGAGCCTCTTATCCCCCTCCCATTTAAGACCTTTACATGATGGACAATTAAAGTGGTTTTATTAGTTTGTTGATCGAACAAACTAACTTGATTTCATATTATAAAATCTTTTCTGCTTTTTCAACTCTTTTTTCAGAGAATTTAAAACCGACCAAAGGACATACCATGTTGTAATTGCCGACTGCTTCGACAGACGTTAAGTAACCCCCCCTGTGTCACCTGACTGACTTATTAAATGATAAGAACTTCCATCATCTTTTGTTTAGAAAAACTTATTAAGAAACATGCACTAGAAAAAATGCGAATCATATATAAGTGATATCCCGTTTAATTGGTTGAGGAGGATATTATGAAACCTATGCTGCCTTTTGAAAAATATTTTGGGGATTTAGAACTGGTTTATGCATTTTATGGAGCTATGCCTACCGGTGTTACTGTTTCAGAAACTGGTCGTATTTTCATTTGTTTTCCGAAATGGGGAGACAATGTTAAATTTACGGTGGCGGAAATAATTGGGGATAAATTGCAGCCTTATCCTGATTTACAAACCAATTTGGTTAACCCTGAGAATATCAAAATGACTTTCATCAGTGTCCAAAGTGTAGTTACTGATGGAAGAGGAACGCTTTGGGTACTAGATACGGCGGCACCCAATTTTTCTGAACCAATTAAAGGCGGGGCAAAATTAGTCGCTGTTGATTTAAAAACCAATACAATCAGAAGAGTTTATACCTTTACAGAAGATGTTGTCCTTCCAACAACTTACCTGAATGATGTCCGATTTGATTTTCGTGTTGGAACTGCAGGTTATGCCTATATAACGGATTCTTCTTCCAAAGGACCAGGAGCTATTATCGTCGTGGATTTAGAAACCGGAAACGCATTTAGACGGTTAAATGGAGCAAATCCAACTTCACCGGATTCCTATTTTATACCGAAAGTAGAAGGCAAAATTTTGATGAATCGTAACAGGGATGGTTCAACTTCCCCATTTAGGCTGGCATCCGACGGTATTGCGATTTCTCCTGACGGAAAGGTATTATTTTTTTGTCCACTGACCAGCCGTCATCTGTTCTCGATCTCAACAGAAGCCCTGAGAGATAGAAATATACCGGACATGGATTTACTTTATCATGTGGCGTATTGGGGAGAAAAAGGCGCGTCTGATGGAATGATTACAGATGCGAAAGGAGCCATTTATGCCGGAGATTATGAGAACAATAGTATTCGAAAGATGCTGCCGAATGGCACAATGGAAACCATCGCACATGATCCGAGAATTTTATGGCCGGATACTTTTTCGATTGGTCCGGATGAATACTTATATGTCATCGTGAACCAATTACATCGGCAGGCTAGATTTCATTATGGAAAAGACTTACGACAGAAACCTTATAGTTTACTTCGTATCAAAATTGATGAATTTCCTGCTCCTGCTTTTTGAAAATAAAAATGGCCGGTTCAATTTTAGAACATAATTAGCTTCATTTAGCCTTCATCCTAAACCGAATAAGGGATTACAATAAATACGTGTCCTCAATTATGGAGTTAGATTCATAACTTCAATTTTTTTGGTCATATTTTGGTCAAGGACCAAAAATGTTGTTCTTTTAATCTTATGACCAAAACCAAAAAATCCCCTGACACCAATAGTGCCAAGGGATTGAGAGATTAATACTGAGACATATATTGTTCGCGCTCCCACGGATGAACCTGTGTGCGGATTATAACCTAGACAATATTTCAATGTCATAATGCATGATAAACGTTGAATTAAAAAGGTTTTGTTATTTGTCTTCGAATAACAAATCATCAAGGATATTATATTTGTGGGTGTCTTTGTGGGCGCCCACATCTATTTCTTTTTAGATTTTTATTGTAATCTAAAGGTACATATAACGGGATTAATTACATTTTTTCACTTTATGAAGATGAGGTCTGATAAAAAGAGACAACTCCCATTATCATTAACACGATGACTATCCCTAAGATGCTCCATAATGTTATTTTAACGCCTTTTGTCATATTATGACCCCCATCTTTTAATTGAGACTTGATTTTTATTATGTGCCGACTGGCTTTTCAGCTACATGTTTATTAGAAAACCCCATAAAACCCGCAACAGCTACCCCGTTCAAACAAGCAACAGATAATGCCGCAAAAAGAATTCTCTTTTTCATCAAATTCCCTCCAACTGCTTCATTTTCTTTTCAGCTAAAATAGCTTTATTAGAAAACTTTAGAGCCTCTTTATAAAATCCCCTTTCTTCAAATTTTTTTGAAGTGATTAGAGCTAGATCGCGAATGCTGTCAAAGTCATTTTGTTCTGCTAATCTGTTCATATGACTGTGAATCCGATCAACACGCTCATTTAAAGGACTTTGTGAAAGCTCATGAATAATATTTATTTTAGCTTCGTATATTTTATTTTGTTTTTGTCTAAGATTTTCCTGTCCCTTTTTCAAATAATATGATGCTTTATTGTTTTCCCCCATCATCACCAGCTCTTTTGCGATCATATATAATGAATTTATATAATACGATAATCCACACCACTCTTTATTTCTTAATGCATGCTTAATGGCATTAAGACAATCTTGCGGCCGCTTCGCTTCTGAATATGTAATGCTTAAATTGTGATGAATCATAGCCACGAAAAATGAATCTTCCAATTTCTTTGCCACTTTAATTGCTTGTAAATAATGTTCCTCCGATTTTTCGTATTGTCCCAATTCAGTGTAATTATGAGCAACCACCATTAAAGACGTCGCAAATTGCTTCAAGTAATTTTCATTATTCTTAAAGATATTCATTGCATTGGTTATATAATTTAACGGATGTTCTGGCCCAACATCATGTACATAGAGGCAACCTTTGAATAAAATTCTGCAGCTTCAATTTCATCCGGTATTAATGAAAGCTTTTTTTCAACGATATTAAATAAACTTATGGCGCTCTCGAAATTTCTATTATATGACTCGAAAAGCGCTTCAAATAAATAAAAATAATATTCAATCATATGGTCTGTTTTTAGGATTTCATCAGCGTGGTTCTCATTAAAGTATGAATGAGGCGGCAGCTCCTCCCCTTTAACTTACAAAAGCATTTTATGCCTTTCTTCCAGCAGAGAATAATACATTAAAACCTCTTGATCCTCTTCCATTTCATCTAAAAGTGGTTTGATCTCTTCAAAATATTTCTCAGCAGACTCAGCGTCTTGTTGTTTTATCGCGATATACCAATCATTTAATATATTTGCAACTCTTTCAGAAGCCAGTTTACTCATACGATAAACCCCTCTTTCTACAAATATTCTAAATTTTCTCAAAAAACATTATATGTTTAGCATAATATGTAATATATAGAAATAATTTTCGACATGCCGCAATTCCAATCAGAGGAAAGGGCAATTCAACCTATTTTTTAAAGTTCGAATCAAAGGCTAAAAGTAAAAATAAACCAAACCAAAAGAACTATTTTGTATTTGGAAGTTTTGTTATGTATTTACTCCGGGTTTCATCGTGGTAAAATTTTGAATAACATTTTATCACGAAAGGATATGATCATGAAAATCATTGAAGCAACCACCCTGCTTTCTGCCGCCAAACAACGCGCAAACGAACACAAAGAATTGCGCAGCCAAATGACGAACCTGAAAAATGCGTTCCAAGGCATGGCAGACCTGGGCGACAGCGATTTTTCGGGCAAAGGCGCCGATAACATCAAAGCTTTATTTCAAGATCACGCTGGCGTCACAGATGAATGGCTGGAATTGATTGATATGAAAATTGCGTTTCTCACAAACATAGAAGCTATGATTGAAGATGCCGACCTTTCAGACTCTTATGTGAAGAATCTTTCCTTGAACATGAATTGACAAACGCACTTGATAAATCAAAAGCGATTATGCAAGAGCAGCGCAACGAAATGAAAGGTATCCTTGATAAAATCGCAGATATACTGCCGCTCGATCTCTTTTCAACCGATAACGCGGATCAAAAATTAGATAATTCTGATACAACCCAAAAATTGGTGAGCTGGATAACAATCTTTCAAATAAATATGGGCTGTTAGAAGCTAATGAGGCGTTCATTATGGCAGATTTTCAGGCATTACAAGATGCGACAGGGAAAGGCAAAAACGCCACCCCGCTCAACTATAATGCCAAGGCGTACCGGGAAAGTGAAATCCACCAGATGCAAGCAGGATTACATAAACAGTCGTCCGAATATCTTTCGTTCAAAAAGCAACAGGCTGATGAAAGAAGAATTGTGAAGGAACAGGAAGAGCTTGCGAACAGGCCTTGGTACGAAAAAACATGGGATGTTGTTTGTGATTTTACAGGTGAAGTTACCGGATATTATGATTATAAAAGGGCGGCTGATGGAGTTGACCCTGTTACAGGTGAAAAACTTACTGCCGGGCAACGGGTCGCAGCCGGGGGAATGGCTGCTGCAGGGTATATTCCGATTGTCGGGTGGGCCGGAAAATTAGCCAAAGGCGGAAAGGCTTTCTACTCAACGAGCAAAGCCATTTATAGGGCAGACAAAGCGCTTGATATCTATAAAACACCTAAGACATTCCCTGCCCTTCAAAACTCCAGCAAAGGACTTTATGGACTTGCATCTGCAAATGGTTTTAGTGAGGCTATAACTGGCCGGGATATGTTTGGAAATAAGATTTCTGAGGAGAGACGTGAGAACAGTTTTAATAGCGCTCTAGCTGCTCTTGGACCTGTAGGAGCAATTGGAACGGGAAAAGTATTGAAAGCAAGCACAGTAGCCGGCAAATCTTCAAACCTCTATCATGGGATAAAGATTTATATTCTACCAAAGCAGCTAACGGCTTAGGAAAATCACATATTGATCCGGAAACCGGAAATCTTGTGCCAATAAATAAAGAAGGTATATATAAAGGCAGACAAGTCACAGTAACAGAACATATTTTAGGAGGATATAGAGAAGCTCAAAAGTCCAATAGTCCGTACACCAATTTCACAATGAATAAAAATGTAATAACTAATTACGGTGATAATTCTATTGAATTGAATCTGCCGGCTTTGCGAAAGGCCATTCAATCAGGAGAAGTAAAAGGAGTAGCTATTTTATCTCCGAAACAAATTGAACGTCTAATTAAGAATGATAAGCATTCAGATTATTGGAAGAAAAGGGCTCTTAGTTGGACAAAAAGGGATACTGAATATTTACATAAGAGGCGAAATACCAAAAGAGTATTTTAAATTGCATCAAAAGGAGTCAAAATAGATGATTTTATATTTTAAAGGTACGAAATTAGGAGAAATTCATGATGTTTCCGGTGAGGGAATGTGGATGTATGGAATTCTAAAACCTGAAAAAGAAATTGAAGTTTTCAGGGATCTATTTAATGATCTTATAGATGAAGAAGGACAACTTGATGAAACTCGCTACGATAAAGAATGGTTAGAAGATGAAAATTGGTACATCATTGACGAGAACAGCAGCAAACGAGGAATCATTGTTCCTGCTGTTTACCCTGACGGAGCAATTAACTGGAGATGGAATTAATAAAGACTCAAAAAACTTATAGTAACTTTAAAAGGGAGCCATCGCTCCCTTTTTTTCACTGAATTACAGAACTTTCTAATGTGTATGATCCGCCAGTTTTTGCAGTGCTATATCCAGCAACCCTCATGCTATAAGTATAGCTTTTACTGACTGCAATAGTATACTTCGATAATTCTGAGGAATCATAAGAATTTACAAGAGTTACTTTTCCAGTATTTATATCTTCTTTGTAAATACTAACTTTTAACGGAGTTGTTGTACTATCTTTAGACAAATAAAACTTTACTTTTGTAGCTGCTCCCGGATGGAATTGCCACTCATGTCCTTCTTTAGCAGCAGCGGCATCAGCAAAAGATCCACTTACCTTGTCATTAAGAGGCAGTACACCTTTAAATTCATAGGCTGATGCACTTCCCATAGCAGTAAACATCAAAATCAGAACAAAAAACATTGATACTAACGACTTTTTCATTTCACATTTCCCCCTTTTAAAATTAAGTCACTGTAATAATACCCGCCTTCATTTAACAAATCCTCCCATTCGAATTAAACTTCATAAATTTGACACAATATGATAATAAAGGATACTACTAACTCCTGTTATCCTTCAATTTCTCTTCAATTTTCGCTTTTGTCTTAGGCCCATAAATGCCGTCAACAGTCAGACCATTTACTGACTGGAACCGCTTGACTGCATTTGCTGTTTTGGGACCATACACGCCATCAACACCGTTATTCTTTGTCCCCTTATCCGGGTAGAAATAAAGAGCCGCCAACGCTGTCTGTATTTGTTTTACGGCTGTGCCTCTGGTTAATGGGTTGGTGACTTTGAAAACACCGTCAGGCAGGGGGAATTTTGGCCTTTCCATCTGCTTAACCTTCAGTTCATTTAATATGAAAGAATCTCTGATTGAAGGAAACAGGCTGATACCAGCATCAACCGATTCCTTCAAAAATTTAAAGAAAAGTCTAAGCGTGGTTTTTTCACAAAAAAGAGGTTCAATTGGCTGTAGCTGGAAAATAAAAACGAATGGATCATCAAAACAAATAAAAAACGAGAATACAATATGGAGTTTATCAATAGCGATGACATACCTTTTTTTCGTGTAGCATATGAATGAGGATTATATCTCCAAATTATGGAGTAATTTTTTATTGTTTTGTGGGTGATACTTGATTTATATTAAGATGTTAAACTTGTTAAGAAACCAAAAAATCCCCTGACACCAATAGTGCCAAGGGATTGAGAGATTAATACTGAGACATGTATTGTTCGCGCTCCCACGGATGAACCTGTGTGCGGAACATATCCCATTCGATTTCTTTTGCTTCGATGAAGTGTTCGAACAGGTGCTCGCCGAGCGCCGCAACCATGACTTCGTTTGATTTGAATTCATCGAGAGCTTCCGCCAGTGTCGCCGGAAGATCTACGATGCCGTTTTCCATGCGCTCTTCTTTGCTCATGACGTAGATGTTGCGGTCAATCGGAGCCGGTGCTTCAAGTTTGTTTTTGATTCCGTCAAGGCCTGCTGCAAGCAATACGCTTAACGCCAGGTACGGGTTTGCCGCCGGGTCTACGCTGCGGACTTCAACACGCGTGCTGATGCCGCGGGAAGCCGGGATACGGATCAGCGGGCTTCTGTTTTGCGCGCTCCATGCCACGTAGCAAGGTGCTTCATAGCCCGGAACAAGGCGTTTGTAAGAGTTCACTGTCGGGTTTGTGACAGCCGTAAAGCTTGTCGCGTGTTTTACGATACCGGCAATGAAATGTTTTGCTGTTTCACTCAGCTGAAGATCAGCGTCTTTATCAAAGAACGCGTTAACGCTATCTTTAAAGAGTGATAGGTTGCAGTGCATACCGGAACCGTTTACGCCGAACAGCGGTTTTGGCATGAATGTCGCATGCAGACCGTGTTTGCGGGCGATCGTTTTGACAACCAGTTTGAAAGTTTGGATGTCGTCACAAGAACGGATGGCACCGGCATATTTAAAATCGATTTCGTGCTGACCCGGAGCAACTTCATGGTGAGATGCTTCGATTTCAAAGCCCATTTCTTCAAGCTCAAGCACGATATCGCGGCGGCAGTTTTCTCCCAAGTCAGTCGGAGCCAGGTCGAAGTATCCGCCTTTATCGTTCAATTCAAGCGTCGGTTCGCCTTTTTCATCTAATTTAAACAGGAAGAATTCAGGCTCAGGTCCAAGATTGAAATCGCTGAAACCGAGTTCTTTCATTTCTTTCAGAATCCGTTTGAGGTTGTTACGCGGGTCACCTTCGAACGGCGTGCCGTCCGGATTGTAAATGTCACAGATGAAGCGTGCTACTTTACCTTTTTCAGCCGTCCATGGGAAGATTACAAATGTGTTCAGATCAGGATATAAGTACATATCAGACTCTTCGATACGGACGAAACCTTCGATGGAAGAACCGTCGAACATGCATTTATTATCAAGTGCTTTTTCAAGCTGGCTCACAGGAATTTCCACGTTTTTAATCGTTCCGAGAATGTCTGTGAATTGAAGGCGGATATACTTTACGTTTTCCTCATTTACTAATTTTACGATGTCTTCTCTTGTGTACTTTGCCATTTCGTAAAACTCCTCCTCTAAAAGGTAAATGTATATAGCAAAACAGTTGCTAACGGATTAATGAAAGAATCGGGACATGTCACCTTGGCGGAAAGTATTTCCCCGCTGGAAACGGCCTGCCTGCATCAGTTCGTTTTTCAGAAGCTTTCTGAGTTCGTCATCAGACAGATTGTGCTTCATCGGTTTGGCGGTTTTTTCGGATTTTTCTTCCGGTTCGGCAGATGCCTTATCCAGAATTTGTTTGATCCCCGCCATATTGACGCCTTGTTCAATCAGATTTTTGATTTCTAACAGTTTATCTACATCATGGAATGAAAATAATCGTCTATTTCCTTCGCTTCTCGCTGGAAATATCAATCCATTTTCCTCATAATATCGAATTTGCCGGGCAGAAAGTTCTGTTAACTGCATGACAATCCCAATTGGAAATAAAGGCATTGAGCGGCGAATGTTATCACTCATCTCAATTTCCTCCTTTTCTTATCTTAGTCTCATTATAGGTGATGTTATATTTTGTGTCAACACAATGTAAGGAATCTTAACATCAAATTCTTTGAAAATTGCAAACGGCCTAAATCAGCTCTTTTTCCATTAAAGCATTTACGGCGCTGCAAATCGCATTTTTCACGTGCGCGTAGGTTAATCCTCCTTGGACATACGCGACATAAGGCGGTCTGATAGGTCCATCTGCTGATAATTCAATGCTTGCTCCCTGTACGAAAGTGCCCGCTGCCATAATGACATCGTCTTCATATCCCGGCATATAGCTCGGATAAGGCGTCACATGCGCATTAATCGGTGAAGCATATTGTATCGCCTGGCAAAAAGCGATCATCTTATCAGGGTCCTGAAACTCAACTGATTGAATCAGATCCGTTCTCGGCGCATTCCATGCAGGGTTTGACGTAAAGCCGAGCTTTTCAAGAAAACGGGCGGTAAATACCGCTCCCTTCAAGCTTTGCGCCACTACATGGGGAGCGAGAAAGAAACCTTGATACATTTCCTGCAGTGAATAAAGCGAAGCGCCGGCTTCACTTCCGATTCCCGGGGAGGTCATCCGGTAAGAGCAGGCCTCAATCCACTTGGCTTTCCCTACAAGATAGCCGCCCGTTTTAGCAAGGCCGCCGCCCGGGTTTTTAATCAGGGAGCCGGCCATAAGATCCGCTCCGACGTGGCAGGGTTCCCGCTCTTCTGCAAATTCTCCGTAGCAATTGTCCACAAAAACAATGACATCTTCTTTGATTTCCTTTACGAAACGAATCATCTCTTTAATTTCATTTATTCTGAAAGACGGACGATTCGCATATCCTTTTGAACGCTGGATGCCGATCACTTTTGTATTCGGCTGGATTGCAGCCCGGACCGCTTCAAAGTCCACTCTGCCTTCTGATGTTAAATCGACTGCATTGTATCCGATTTGAAATTCCTTAAGCGAGCCTGAATACTCCCCGCCTCTTACTCCGACGATTTCCTCGAGTGTATCGTAAGGCTTGCCTGTTATATAAAGCAATTCGTCCCCGGGTCTCAGCACACCAAAGAGCGCGATTGAAATCGCATGCGTTCCGGAAATGATTTGCGGCCGCACGAGTCCCGCCTCTCCTCCGAACACATCAGCATAGATCTTCTCCAGTGTATCTCGTCCGATATCATCATAGCCGTATCCGGTTGAAGGCGTAAAATGCGTATCGCTTACTTTATGTTTTCTGTAGCTTTGCAGGACTCTCCATTCATTCCGTTCACTGATTTCTTCTATTCTTTTATGAACGGCGGAGATTTCCGCTTCTGTTTCTTCGGCGGTTTTTTGTAAAAGAGCGCCGTGGGTCAGTGTGTCAAACATGTTGTGTATACCTTCCTTACATGAATTTCTTCAGTTCTCCGAGTATGCTTTGTTCTTCCTGTACATAACCCGAGACTTCGTAGCGTTCATTTTCTTCATTAAAATAAAGGCTGTCGATCATGGTCTCTGATTTGATGCGTGACATCAATTTGCCTTCGGCGGCAGGCACATGAACTTCATACGGCGTCATCAGCTCCCGGCGCAAATAAGCTTCGATTTCCGCTTTTAGTTTTGCTTCATCCCCGGCGATTCTGGCGCTGATCATGATGTGGCCTTCTCCCGCTGTCGGGATGAAGTCAGGAAGTGTCTCATCACGTTTGTTATAAGCGGTCAGCACCGGAATATCATCTGCCTCAAGCTCTTTTAACAGACCGAGGACCGTCTGTTCATGCCCGGCATAATCTTCATTGGATGAATCAATGACATGAATGATCAAGTCTGCTTCTTTCACTTCCTCAAGCGTTGAGCGGAAAGCGGCAATCAGCGTCGTCGGCAGGTCCTGAATGAAGCCGACCGTATCAGACAAAAGGACGCTGTAGCCGCTTGGGAGCGCCATCTTTCTCGTCATCGGATCAAGTGTTGCAAACAGCAGATCTTCTTCATAGCTGTCTGAGCTTGTTAATTGATTGAACCATGTTGATTTTCCGGCGTTGGTATAACCGACGAGTGCAGCCTGAAGCACGCCGTTCTTTTTACGTCTCTCCCGATAACGGCTTCTGTGGCGGATAACCGTTGAAAGCTGCACGTTAATTTCGTGTATGCGGTTTCTAATGTGGCGCCGGTCTGTTTCAAGCTTTGTCTCACCGGGTCCTCTCGTCCCGATTCCGCCGCCTTGTCTTGAGAGATTGATTCCTTGTCCGCTCAGACGCGGCAGCGCGTATTGAAGCTGGGCCAATTCGATCTGAAGCTTTCCTTCTCTCGTCTTCGCTCTTTTTGCGAAAATATCCAAAATAAGCTGCGTGCGGTCGATGATCTTCGCTTCAATTGCAGTGGCGAGTGATTTAAGCTGGCTCGGTGACAGTTCATCATTAAAAATGATCAGATCTGCTTCAAGCTCTTCACACAGCGCCTTCAGCTCGTCTACTTTCCCCTTGCCTATATATGTAGCGGCATCCGCTCTGTTCCGTTTTTGCGTAATCCGGGTCAGCACCGTTCCGTCAGCCGTTTTTGTCAATGAAGCAAGCTCTTCCATGGAATGTTCAAAGTGCTCATCTGTCATGTGCGGAAGCTGGCAGCCGACCAAAATGACCGTTTCTTTTTTTCCTTCCTGTTCGTTCAAATGGATGTTCCTTTCTGTGTCGTATTGGGCAGTAGTACTATCATACCAAACCCGCAGGGCGTATACCACACATCCGGCGGGTTTTAAAGAGAGAAATAAAAAAGAGACCCCTCAAACCGGCTGAGAGGTCTATTCGTGAGCTGCCGCCTCATCTTTTATAAGTAAATCCTGGCTCTTGATCGTCATTAAATCGTTTTTTAAGTATTGGTCTCCCATTAAAAGTCTCATGGCCTGAGCGCGGATTGATTTTTCAATCACGTTTCTGACAAAGCGCCCGTTGCTGAATTTAATGGGGCTTGTCGTGCTTTTCACTGTCATTAAGTAATCTTTTAACTTCCACTCGGCTTCCTGGCTTAATTGATACTCCCGCTCTGCTATCATGCGCTTTGCGATGTCCATCAGCTGAGTGACAGAGTAATCCGGAAAATCGATGCTGATAGGGAAACGCGATTGCAGGCCGGGATTTAATGACAGGAAATGTGTCATTTCTCTCGAGTACCCTGCCAGGATCAGAATAAATTCATGCTGTTTGTCTTCCATATGCTTGACAAGCGTATCAATCGCCTCTTTACCGAAATCCTTTTCTCCGCCCCTTGCAAGTGAGTATGCTTCATCAATGAATAAAATGCCCCCGAGCGATTTTTTAATCAGATCTCTCGTTTTTTGCGCCGTGTGTCCGATGTATTCACCGACCAGATCGGCACGTTCCGCTTCGATCAGATGTCCTTTGGAAAGCACGTTCATTTCGAAGAAAAGCTTGCCGATCAGTCTCGCGACGGTGGTTTTCCCGGTGCCGGGGTTCCCTTTGAACATCATATGAAGAGCTTGTTTTCCGACTTTCAGCCCTTGTTCGGCCCGTTTTTGGTTGACGAATATCCACGCGTAAATTTCTTTAATGTTGCGTTTCATTTCTTCCATACCCACTAATGTGTTCATTTCTTTTTCAATTTCTTTCAGAATGCTGTGCTTGGCTTCATTTTTTTGCAGGGCGGCCTGATATTCCGCCTCAGCTTCCGCATTTGTCAGCACTTGCTTTTGGCCATTAAGAATGATGTTAATTTGTCCGTTATTTTTATAGGTTACAGCGCGCTCCAACATGCTCACCTCTCTGTTCTCTCTTTATCTTACTCATGATGAAGCGGTTCCGTGACATCCGCCTATCATCATGAGACCCGTTTTCCTCTTTATCTGTCACTTTTTCCGTTCTCTTCGGGAATGATGTTGAATCCTGCGCTTTCCCGAGAAATATTTTTCATTTCTTATTGTATTCAGCAGAAACGGGAGGACAAACCATTTATTTTTATTTTCCGGGAAATGTTGGGGATATTTCTCATTTTTTTTATGAATGACAGCCGTACAAGCACCATTTGAATATCATCATATGCTGTAATGAGGTGATGGAGAATGGTTAAAATTTTTATAGACCCCGGTCATGGCGGAACTGATTCAGGTGCAACCGGAAACGGACTTCAGGAAAAAGCGGTCACGCTGGAGATCGCGCTGGCTTTGCGCACGATTCTGACGAATGAGTATGAAGGAGTTTCTGTCACGATGAGCAGGACAAGCGATAAGACGGTCAGCCTGACGGAGAGAACGGATGCCGCCAACAGCTGGGGCGCAGATTATTTTTTATCCATTCATATTAACTCAGGAGGCGGAACCGGATTCGAAAGCTATATTTACCCCGGTGTCGGAGCGCCGACCTCGACTTACCAATCAGCCGTCCACACGCAAGTGATTCAAGCATCGGGTTTTAATGACCGAGGAAAAAAAACAGCCAACTTCCATGTGCTGCGGGAGACAAGTATGCCGGCGATTTTGACGGAGAATGGTTTTGTTGATACGTCAGCTGATGCAAACAAACTGAAAACAGCCAGTTTTATTGAAAGCCTTGCAAGAGGACATGCCAAGGGCTTGGAGCAAGCTTTCGGTCTAAAAAAAAAGGCTGACTTATATAAAGTGCAAATCGGCGCATTCAAAGTGAAAGCAAATGCTGATGCGCTTGCCGCCGATGCGGAGTCTAAAGGTTTTGACGCGATTGTGCTTCCAAAAGGCGGCTTATTTAAAGTGCAGATCGGCGCATTCTCTTCCAGAGATTACGCTGAAGCGTTGGCAGCGCGGGCCGAAAAAGCCGGATTTGATGCCTTCATTATGCAAGACTAAATGAAAAAACCCCCGCTCTCCCTTTTTTGGGCCGAACGGGGGTTTTTTGTTATTGAAGTATATCGGCGACAAACTGAGACCAAGCTTCAAGACGCTGATACACATTTTCCTCTTTCAGTTCGCTCAGTTTCATCCAGCGCCCGGCGATTTGATCTTTTTCTTTCACTTCGACTTGTGCCGCAGACGCTAACTGGAGCGCAGAAAGGATGCCGATATGCACCTTTCCTACATCGTTTTCATCATCATTGATCAGGCCGAGTGTGACAATGTTTTGTTTGTCTTCCTCGCGAATGTACAGTTCTTCCGCCAGCTCCCGGTCGGTATTCTGTTTCAGCACTTCCGAAAATGAAGCCGCCCCTTCCATAGGGTTCATGTGTCCGCCGAAGCCGAGAGAAAGCTTATTATGGAGGCGCGATTCCCCTCCGCCCGCGAGCCGTTCATACACAAACACCTCATCGTCACGGCGGATGACGACATACGGAATCGGCTGTTTAAATCGCGGGTCCTCTTCCGCGTCGCCTCTTCTGATTTCAAAAAAATGCGCCTCAATTTGAGCCATAATGTTTACGATACGTTCATCCTCGCTGTTGACTCCCTGAAATGTCAGCATTTCGTTTTGAAAGACATCACTCCGCGGTGCAGCCAAGATGATTTCATCCATTTTATTCATGCCCGTTCCTCCTGTCTTACCTCTCCATTCAAGCCAAAAGAGCAGATATTATATCTGCTCTTCATCTTGGCCAAAATAAAAATCTTCGTCCTTAATCGGTTCTACCGTCGCCTTTTTGTAGCCGTTTCCTTTCATGGAGAAGAAATCATGTGATTTTGTTTTGGTGTTTAATCCGTTTAATACGATCGGATTAATATCCTCTTCTTCAAAGTAAGGATCGAACCCTAAGTTCATCAAAGCTTTATTGGCGTTATAGCGGATGAATTTCTTTACATCGTGTGAGAGTCCGACTTGATCGTACAAGTCCTCTGTATATTCAAGCTCATTTTCATATAACTGATTCAGAAGGTCAATCGCAAATTCACGAAGCTCTGCTTTTTTCTCTTCTGTCTGTTTATTATAAATTTCCTGAGCAAGGAGACCGACATACACGCCGTGAATCGCTTCGTCACGAAGGATCAGGTTAATGATCTCACCGCTTTGCATCAGTTTTCCTTGTCCGTAGAAATATAACGGATAATAGAAACCGCTGTAGAAAAGGAAGCTTTCCAGATAGACGGAAGCAACCATCGCTTTGAACAGTGAAATTTCATCATCTTTTTGAATGGCTTTGTAAAGCCCGACAATCATTTGCGCTTTTTTCTGCAGATATTTATTCTGCTTTACCCATTCAAATACTTCGTTGATCGTTTCAGTCGGAGCAAGCGTCATAAAAATATTTGAATATGATTTTGCGTGCACGGCGTTTTCCATCATCGCCATGAAATTAAGAACCGCTTTTCGCTGATGGCCTTCGACGTGCTCAGCCACAATCGGCATGCCCGTGTTCCCCTGCTCTGTATCAAGCAGTGTCAGGCCGGCGAGCACCTTCATGTACGTATCCTGCTCATTTTTACCCAAATACTTCCAAGTGAGAAGATCGCCGTTTAATGCGATCTCTTCCGGAAGCCAAAACTGCTTTACGTTTTGGTTGTAAAACATTTGGGTGAAATCATCTTCATGCTTTGACCAGTTTGCTGCGTCATAAATTTTCGTCACTATAAACTCTCCTTTAATCAAACAACACAAGAAAGGCAGCTATCTTGCCCGGTATCTTTCGTTCTTGCATAGTAAATGGTTTTGATGCCTCTATGGTGGGCATACAGATCAATACGGTTCAGATCACGAGTTGTCATCGTATCTTTCAAAAACAGGGTAAAGCTGATTCCCTGATCGATATGCTGCTGGATTGTCGCGATCATATCCACCACTTTGAACATGTCCATATCATAAGCTTCTTTGTAGAAGAACCAGTTATTAGACGCTAATCCCGGCATCGGGTAATACGTTTTTGAATTTCCGTATGTTCTTTCTTCGATCCGTTCCATGATCGGCATAACGGACGCCGTGCTGGATTGGACGTAGGAAATGGAGCCTGTCGGCGCGATGCACAGTCTGTAGCTGTGATACATACCGTGTTCAGCGACAAACGCCTTCAGCTCTTTCCAGTCTTCGATTGTCGGAATGTGCATGCCCTCAAAGAGCGCAGCGATTTTTTCGTATGCCGGTGAGAACTCTTTTTCGATGTATTTATTGAAATATTCTCCCGTTGCATAAGTGGAGCCTTCATAATGCTCAAACGTTTCGCCTTTTTCTTTCGCAAGCTCAGCTGAACGCTGGATGGAATAAAAGTTCACCATCATAAAGAACGTATTCGCGAAATCTCTTGCTTCCGGGCTTTCATAAGCGATGCCGTTTTGGGCAAGGTAGCCGTGGAGGTTCATGGCGCCTAAACCGATCGACTTCATCGCTTTGTTCGCGCGTCTGACTGCCGGCGCGTTGCGGATATCCGTCGTCTCAGATACATGAGTCAGGGAATCCGTCGCGAGTTTCACCGTGCGCTCAATCGATTTATGTTTCATGACATTCAAAATATTTAATGAACCAAGGTTGCAGGAAATGTCCAAGCCGATTTCGTCTTCTTCATCATAATCTGTGTAAGCCGAAACTTGTGACGCTTGAAGCACCTCAGAGCAAAGGTTCGAGAATTTCACTTTTGATACGTGGTTATTCGCGTGCTCTTTGTTTACGTTGTCCTGGAACATAATGTACGGATAACCTGACTCAGAACGGAGAACGGCAAGCTTTTCAAGCAATTTGCGCGCATTCACTTTTTCTTTTTTGACACGCGGGTTGTCGACAAGCTCCTCATACATCGCCGTCATGTCCATTTCGTCCATATGCTGGCCGTATTCTTTATAAATCGTATGCGGATAGAATACATAAGCCGCTTTATCCTCACGCGCAAGCTCAACGAACTTATCCGGAATGACGACACCGATAGAAAGCGTTTTGACGCGCACATCTTCATCCGCAGAAATCTTTTTCGTATCAAGAAAATCATTGATATCGCGGTGGAAAATATTTAAATACGCCGCGCCTGAGCCTTGTCTTTGGCCCATTTGGTCAGCGTAACGGAACGCATTATCAAGAAGCTTCATGACGCCTACAACACCTTTTGTGGCGTTTTCAACATCTTTAATCGCTTCGCCTTTCGCGCGAAGCTTGGACAGATTAAGAGAAACCCCGCCGCCCAATTTAGACAGCTGCATGGAAATATCGATCGCCCGTGAAATATCGTTTAAGGAATCATTGACTTCGAGCAAGAAGCAGCTCACCAGTTCTCCGCGGCGTTTTCTGCCGGCATTCAAAAATGTCGGTGTACTCGGCTGATATTCCTGGTTGATCATCAGGTTTACATATTCTTTTGCTTTCTCAGTGTCGCCGTTTGCGAAGAACAGCGCGACGATTGAGATTCGGTCCTCATAACGCTCGAGGATTCTTTTCTTGTCATTCGTTTTCAAAGCATAGTCATTATAAAATTTAAACGCACTCATGAAGGAAGGAAAACGAAACTTCTTTGCGTAAGCTGTCTTAAACACTTCTTTAATGTCTTCAAAAGAGTAAAGGCTTAAGAATTCCTCTTCGTAGTATTGGTTTTCAATCAAATAATCCAGCTTCTCTTTTAAATCGTGAAAGTAAACTGTGTTTTGATTGATATAGTCAACAAAATAGCTATGTACAGCCTCTTTATCTTTATCAAACTGGAATTTTCCATCTTGTTGGATCATGATTTCGTTATTTAACTGGATCCATTTTGGCACTTGATTTTGTGACAACTCTTTCTACCTCCTGAGTAAACAATTCAACGTCTTTAGATGTGCCGCTGAGTTCAAATTTGTGCAAGATCGGCACCTGATATTGTCTTGAAATGGTATCGGCGCTTTTTGCAAAGTTATCGCCCCATACTTTGTTGCCGCTCGCAGCGACTCCTAATAAGAGATGGGCGTATTTTTCGAGAAATGATTGTGTTGATGCCGGTACCTGACCGAAGTTTGTCGTGTAGGTGACCAAAACAAACGGAGTGTCCACGTGGTCCGTTTCGTCCACCTTGCGGATCAGCTGAAAGTCTGTTTTATTCACAAAACGCTGAACATTCCCTGTCTTTGAATCAAATATGATTTGAACCATCCTTATCACGACCTATCAAAAATAATGAATCTCTTAACACTATATATAGTATACTAACCTCTCAGAAAAACACAACATATTGAGATCGATTTATAAAAAATTCATATTTTTGAAAGAGCGGACTTTGGCTCTGGCCCGATTAACGCCCAAAAAAGAGAGCAGAACGAGAATCATCTCTCATCCTACTCAAGGTGTCATGTGTAAGCCGATGTCTATCATAACATGAAAAAAAACTGCTTAGTAGTCTAGACTTTTATTCTTATTTTTTGTAAGAATCACATTTTTTTTCGCTTTCAACGGTTTCTTCAATCTCCACATCAGCACCGATTTCTTTCAGTACGGCTTTCAGAGCGCTTGTGATGGAAGCCTCTCTGATCAGTTCTTTGCCGTCAACGATGATGCTGGTTCCATATTCATAGCAGGAATCATCTTCACAAGTTTCTTCCCAATGGTTGATTATCACCTTGTGTTTCAATCGTCTCACCCTCTGCATGATCAATGTCAGTACTTAGTGTAGCTTGTGCGGCCCGCTTTGTAAATTCGAACGCTTGTGAAATTTATTCAAGCTCATCCAGCGCCGTTTCTTTTTTCAGTTCGATTTTATTCGTTTTTTCATCATAGCGGTATATTTTTAAGTAACCGTCCTCAACGATGCCGAAACGATTATGTTCCAGCTGCACCATGCCTTCTGTCTGCGGTTCGGTATCCGTTGAGCCGCCGTCATCATCCGTCACCACAGTCTCATGATTGCTGCAAGCTCCAAACAGCAAAAAAACAGCGATCCAAACGAGCGTAATCCTGATTCTTCTCAGTTCATTTTCACTTTCGAACACGATTTTCCGAACCCCCTTTTATGTTTCCGATATACAGCCTGCAATATACAGATGCGCATAGAAAAAGACCATTGTTCATGGTCTTTTTCAAAAAGTCTATTCAAGCTCAAGCTGGACGTTTTTTTGCGGGGCGAACGTGGAGATGGCATGTTTATAAATAAGCTGCTGCTTCCCCTCCGTTTCGAGCAAAACGGTAAAGTTGTCAAAGCCTTTTACCTGGCCGCGAAGCTGGAAGCCGTTGAGTAAAAACACCGTGACGAACGTATTGTCTTTTCGGATTTGATTCAAAAACTGATCTTGAATATTAATCGGTTTCATGTTTCGTCCTCCTTGGTTCTCAATACAATACTGTTTCGATTAAATTTCCAGTTTTCCTGCTATGCACTCGAAAATTTCCTTTTTTTTCTGCTCAATATCAACAGGCGGCGTCATATCTGTCCATGAAACGGGCATTTTATTGCGAAACCAGGTCAGCTGGCGTTTCGCATATCGCCTAGAATTTTGTTTTAATTGTTCCACAGCCTGAGGGAGCGGGACTTTACCATCAAGATATTCATACAGCTCTTTATAGCCGATCGCCTGAATCGATTGGCTGTCCCGTATATTCATATCATACAGCCGCTTTACTTCGTCAAGAAGGCCGGTTTCCAGCATCAGGTCAACGCGCTCGTTAATCCGGCCGTACAGCACTTCTCTGTCCATTGTAAGACCGATAAGAACCGCATTGTAAAGCAGCTCCCGTTTTTGGGTTTTAAGATGCTCTGACATTGTTTTTCCCGATACATGCAAGATTTCGAGCGCGCGGATGACTCTTCGCGTATTGTTTTGATGAATGGCTGCCGCCGCTTCCGGGTCGGCTGCCGCAAGCTTGGCATGAAGCGCTTCCGCCCCTTCTTCAGCCGCCAGTTTCTCCATGCGCTCCCGGAATACAGGGTCGCCGGAGTTTTCCGTGAACGTATAGTCATACAGCACGGACTGAATGTACAGACCCGTCCCCCCGACAATCATCGGCAGCTTCCCTCTATCGGCAATCTCGGTGATTTTTCCCCTTACCATTTTCTGATAATCCGCCGTTGAAAAAGTGTCGGACGGCTCCAAAATATCAATCAGGTGATGCGGCACGCCTTCTGTCTCTTCTTCGGTGACTTTGGCCGTTCCGATGTCCATCCCTTTATATACCTGCATGGAATCTCCGCTGATGATTTCCGCATTCAGCATTTTCGCGAGTCCGATGCTTAGTTTTGTTTTTCCGACTGCCGTCGGTCCGACAAGTATGACGACAGGCTGTTTTTTATTTTTCAATATGTATCACTCTCTTTTATAAATCTCCCCCTAATTATAGCATTCATTTCTTCAGGCACCTATCCATTTTGCCCTTTTTCCTGAGCGCTAAACGTCCATTACCACCCGATCGGCTCGTTTCCGACAACCTCTCTCGTTTTTCCTTTGAGTGTATGGCGGTGCGTTTTCCGTCCTTCCTCCCGCGGATCGTAAACGACGCCGCCGTGCTGGATCTGAATCGGCTCATTGTAGGCGGCAAAGGTGGTCTCTGAAAGCTCATGGTAATGTGTTCCGTCAACCCTCGGGATGGCAGGGCCGGAAATGCCGTAATACCTATGAAAATGGCCGTTTTCAAACGAGGTGATGCCCGTATAGAAATGTGTATGCTCATCTGTATTGCTGCCGTTCTCCGGTTGCGAAAAGCCTTCGATCACATGGTAATGTCCCTGCACTACATCCGTAACAGCCCGGTATGCGTGTGTGTGCGGAGGTTTTTTTGACCAATCGGACTGATACAGGCCCACAAAAGCTCACTCCTTTATTTTTTTGATAAACGCCCAATCAAAAATTGGTGGGCTGAATACTCTGTTATCATCTCAAATTTATTCTTGGAGGTACCTAAATTATGAATGAAGAATACACATACGAAGCAGATAGTGATATGAGACAGTTTGGACGGCCCGGATTTGGGTTCGGACGGCCGGGATTCGGGTTCGGGCGTCCCGGATTCGGATTCGGCTTCGGACGGCCGGGTTTTGGTTTTGGCCGGCCTTGGTTTGGCCGCCCTTGGTTTGGCGGGTTCGGACGGCCGTTTGGTTTTTACGGCGGACCGTTTGTCGGAGGGCTTGTCGGGGGGCTTGTCGGAAGCGCTTTGTTCAATCCGTATTTGTACGGAGGTTACGGCTACCCTTACTATCCGTATTACTACTAAGACAATCAAAAAGGGCTCCTTTCAGGGGCCTTTTTGTATAGGCCTAATGTCTTGACTTGGCGGGCAAAGTTCGGATATTATTTTATTTTACTGCCTTAAACAAAAGGCATAAGGATTATGATGAGAGGGGGATTTGATATGATTCTGGGTTATATCTTCCTCACAATTGCTATTTTATCAGAGTCAATCGGCGCGGCCATGCTGAAGGTCTCCCGCGGATTTACGCGGTTTTTGCCGAGCGCGCTTGTAGTGGCAGGCTATTCATTGGCCTTTTATATGCTTTCACTGACACTGAATCTCATTCCGCTTAGCTTATCCTATGCAACATGGAGCGGAGCCGGAACGGTGCTCGCATCCATTATCGGAGCGAAATGGTTTCATGAAAAACTGGACAAGCAGGCCGTCATCGGACTCTTTTTCTTATTGGCCGGTGTCATTTTGATGAATTGGTAGAAAGGAGAGGCATGCTGATGAAAGGATTACTTTGCTTGGCATTAGCCATTGTATCAGAAGTGTTCGGGAGCACGATGCTGAAGCTGTCGGACGGTTTTACGCACCTGTGGCCCGCTCTCGGCGTCATCGCCGGAATCGGAGCCTCTTTTATGTTTTTGAGCTTCTCTTTGAAAAGCCTTGATTTATCCGCCGCATACGCGACATGGTCAGGTGTCGGCACCGCTTTAACGGCAATTGTCGGCTTTTTTGTTTTTAAGGAGGCCATGACAGTCAAAATGATGATCGGGCTTGTTTTGGTCATCACGGGCGTCATCCTGCTGAACCGTTCCAAGTCTCAAAAAGCTAAAAAAAATCAAACGGCCCGGAGCTGACCGTTTGAACTCGTCAAGCGCGGGCAGCTTTTACTTCAACCTCAAGCTCCATCTCCACGTTTCCTTGGACCGCTCGTGAAATCATACATGAGGACTCTGCTTTTTGCGCTAACTTCCTGGCGAGCGTAAAGTCCGTTTCGGCTGCATCCGGCTTTAATAATATAAACGGGCGGTGAATGATTTTCTGGTACGTGAACACACCGTTCGTGACGTCTACAATTCCTTCAGATTCCATATGTAGATCTTCTTTATCCAGGCCGCTTCTTTCCATCATCGCCGCAAGCGTTATAATATAACAGGTCGCGGCCGCTCCAAGCAGCATTTCATCAGGATTTGTGCCTTCTCCGGGTCCGTCCATTTCCTTAGGAATGGACACAGCCGTTTCCAGCCGGCCGCTTTTAATATCGCCGACGTCATTGCGATTTCCGGGCCAATTTGCTTTTAAATAAAAGTGATGTTTTGCCAAGGGACAAACCTCCTTTTTTCAGTTTACTCATCTTTCACTCGTTTGTCTTTTTTTAAGCTTACGAATACTCTTGATTGATCACTCTTTTTATCGTACGGACAAACCGGTAAAATTCCTCCGTTTTTGTGAATTCCCTTTCGCGGTAATCAAAATTATCAAAAAACGCTTCCCGCTGTTCTCTGCTGATCTCAAGCTGTATGCTCAGCCCGGTTTGCGCCTGGTTATTGATATTTTCGGTGTCAACCCCGGCCAGACCGGTTTTTGAGGTTGCCAATTCTGCAGAAAATCCGTTTCGTTCGAGAGCTCTCACCAATTTTTTCGCCCGCTTCCGGTCGCTTCCTCCGACAAGAGTATTTTTCTCGTCGCCTTTATAACCGTGAACTGCGATAACATAATGGTGCTGCTTAATGCTTTCGACTGCTGAAGGCTCATCGAACCTGGTGCTCGTAATATGAAGAGTCTGGTTATCATGCGTTTTTAATCCCTCAAACAGATAGGTTGAATAATCATCTCTGAAAGAGCGGACGATCTCGCTCACCCCGCCCTCAATTCTCCCTCCGTGCGGCGACATGATCAATACGGGGCTCCCCTTTCGCTTATTGTACGATATATGATAATCATCGGGGTCTTCATGTTCAGCCAAATCTTTAAAATCTGTGTATGTATCAGAAGAATTCGAGGGATCAGGGTCTGACGCATAATGAGCACATCTTATTAGTAAGACCATTGCTACGATAATGATGACATTAAGTAAAATTCTTTTCATCAGCTCTCCTTCTTTGCTCCTTTCTGAAAAATGACATGTTCATTATATGGATTTTTGTCAATAGGTCTTATCTTAACATTCTATTAACATTATCATCAGTGAAAAACTTCCCGGTTTCGAAAAATCAATGGATTGTCACGGTTCAAGCGCTCAAATGCCGGGCATCAGTGAAAAAAGGTTGAGAGAGGGCAAAAAAAAAGGGAGGAACGCCCGAATTTTCAGGGGCGGGAGATTCACGGCCGGAAACGGACGGCATCAAGAATACGCTTTTAAAAATGAATATCCGCCTCCCGAAGCAAATGCACAGGACAGAATGGAGCCCGTCAAAAAAGTTCTCATCTGCCTTTTTGTACAGCAAAATGCCGTTACAGCCCGCTCATCCCCTTTTTTTATCATAATGGTCCGTTTTGAAATGGAGCCGTCTTTTTTCATATATATAATATCAATCGGAAGCTGTTTTTCCAAGGAATGTCTCAATATTATGTTCATGTATATACCTCCTTCCGCCGGCTTCATTATAAACGAACAAACGTTCTGTTTCAACTCGATTTCTTCTCCTGAAAAAGCCGCAAGTAACCAGCGCTCCTGAAGGACAAACAAACTGACCGAACATACGGCCTGTTCATATGGTATAGAGAGAATCGCCAGAATGGGAGGAAAAGTATATATGTTTGGTTACTCAATGGTACAAATGGTGCGGTCAAATGCTCATAAGCTGGACTGGCCGCTCAGAGAAAACGTATTACAGTTATATAAACCTTTCAAATGGACACCTTGCTTTTTGCACAAGTTTTTCGAAAAAAAGGTGAAAAACAGAAAGAAAATGTCAGTCATCATTGAATTTGAAGAGGGCTGCCATGAATCCGGTTTTCACAGCACAGGACAGGTCTTATCAAAAGAAAAACGCTGCACCATAAAAAAGCAGTTTCAAACAATCAATTGCTGCAGCGCCGAAGTCACTCCGTCCGCCCTTCACATGCTTCTTTCGCAATGCCGGGATATCCGTAAAATCTATTTAAACCGTGAAGTAAAAGCGCTCCTTGATACGGCAGCTGAATCGTCTCATGCAAAAGAAGTGACCCGTAACGGCACCGTATTAACAGGAAAAGGCGTAACCGTCGCCGTTATTGATACCGGAATCTATCAGCATCCCGATTTAGAAGGCAGAGTTATCGGATTTGCGGACTTTGTCAACCAAAAGACAGAACCGTATGATGACAACGGACACGGCACCCATTGCGCCGGTGATATCGCAAGCAGCGGCGCTTCATCTTCGGGTAAATATCAGGGGCCGGCGCCGGAAGCCGATCTGATCGGAGTCAAGGTATTAAACAAATCAGGATCAGGAACCTTGGCTGATATCATTGAAGGTGTGGAATGGTGCATACAATATAATAAAGAACACACAAAGAATCCGATCAGAATCATCAGCATGTCACTGGGCGGAGATGCGCTCAGATATGATAAAGAAACGGACGACCCGCTCGTCAAGGCCGTTGAAGAGGCATGGAATGAAGGAATCGTCGTCTGCGTCGCCGCGGGCAACTCCGGTCCGGAAGCTCAAACGATTTCAAGCCCCGGTGTCAGCGAGAAGGTCATCACAGTAGGCGCCTATGATGACAATGATACGGCCGGCAATGAGGACGATACGGTCGCTTCTTTCTCAAGCCGCGGCCCGACGGTGTACGGAAAAGAGAAGCCTGACATTCTTGCGCCCGGGGTCGATATCGTATCTCTCCGTTCTCCGCGTTCATACCTTGACAAATTACAGAAATCAAACCGTGTAGGCTCCTTGTATTTCAGTCTGTCGGGCACGTCCATGGCCACTCCGATCTGTGCGGGCATTGCCGCCTTAATCCTTCAGCAGAACCCGCAGCTTTCGCCTGACGAAGTGAAAACACTGATCAAACAAAGTCCGGATCAATGGACAAATGAAGATCCGAACATTTACGGAGCGGGCGCAGTAAACGCTGAAAACGCCGTGCCGAAAGAGTAACCTTTTTATCATGAGAACGGGGTCGTCTGCATTGGCAGATGACCCCGTTTTTTAGGTGAACAGATGAAACATTTATAATGAAGGAACTCGGAATGCTTCAGAACCGGCTGTCAGAAAAAAAGATCAATGCAAGGCAGTGTATTTCTAAAAAAATAGGGAATAAGTATGGTGTAGATAAAAGGAGGAATCACAATGGCACTTACAAACACCGAATTGTCTGAATGGCTGCAAAAACAGATCGGACAAACGCTTGATATCAGGAAAGGAGAGCTGACAGACAGCCGAAACGAGATTTCTGATATGGATCAGATCATGCTTCACCTTGATGATGTTCTCGTCCGCCGGACAAACCATCCCGATGACTATGTAGCGGACGAAGAGCTCGTCTTAAAAGGGCATGGCACAACCTATACGGAGGAAGGAAATGTCCCGCTTCCCCAAGATGCGTATGAAATCCCTCTGCTCGGCGACATTACCATCCAAAAGGAGCAAGACGGATTAAAGGTACATACAGATCGGGCCGTTTATACAATCGGTACCCGGAAAGAGCAATAAAAAGAAAAAACGCCCTGAATCAGCGGCGTTTTTTTATTGGTTTTTTTCTTCTGAATATCCGTGGAACATCGTGAATGCGCAAAGCATAATGCCTAAAATAATGATAATCGGGAGCCAGATCACGGCAAACTTATAATCCGGTTCAGCGAATGCACCGATGACCGCCCCAAAGCAATACAGCACCAAAGCAAGCGCGCGCAATACAGCATCTCTCGTAAACTGCTTCCGCTTGTCCGCTTTGTAAAACCTTGCGGTGAGATCTTCAAAAAAATTAGCGAGCGTTCCCGTTAATACGGTCGTGGAAATCCCCGCTACACCAAGTTTTCTCGCGGCTGTCGTCTGCATTCCCATTGCGAAGCTGAGCAGCATAATCAGCACATAAACAGAAATGGCATCTGCAAAAAAGCAGGAGAACAAAGCAAACAGCAGCAAAACAGCTCCTTCAATAGCTAAAGCGGCAGTTACCGCAGGGGGCCAGAATGATTTCTTTTTATTGCCCACAAGCAGGGCCGCGGCAATAACGCCGGCAATAAATCCGATTAACGAGGTTAACGATTTGAGTACGGCAAGGTGCCACGAGTTGCCGATCGCCAGGCCGAACAGAACGATGTTCCCCGTCATATTGGCGGTAAAGATATGTCCCAGGCTTAAATAACCGATCACATCCACAATTCCCGCTGTTAAACAAAGAAGTAAAAGTGCAATATTTCGGTATGTAGTCACTGTCAATGTGATCCAATCCTTTCTCATGCTGATTCCAACATATAAGTTTACTCTTTGCCATTTCATATGTCCAGCCGGCGTGCCGCTTTTTCAGAGCATAAAAAAACTCCGGCGAACCGGAGAAGCTACTGAACGATAAATAATACTCTCGTGCCGTCGGAATATCCGCTCATTTGATTTCCAACCCATGAACCGGCCCCGCGGTTATCCGACGGGGTTACATATCTGACATCAGCCCCCGCCCCGCCTTCTGTGCAGACTGCCATGGGCCATTCATCACGGTCAAACCCGGGCTTTGTCGGAATTCCTTTCAATGATTCTTTCCTTCTATTCTCTGCTCCGCCCCGATCAATTGTACAAATCTCAGAATGACCTGCCGAAATGGCGTCTTTTATATGATTTCCCGTCTCCGGATATTTTGACAGCGGGAAATACAGCACCTGATCGTATCGGGATGCGGCACGAGCAGCACTGTCCGAATGGATACCGGCGCCCGTAAGGCCGAACTGAAGAGAGATCACCAAAAGCAGACTTGCCGCCCATTTCATAAACGCATTCATTCACATCCTCCTTAAGAAGTTGATATGAAGCGTAAATATGTATATTAGCCGGATTTAACACACATGATGAAATGGCAAAAAAAGTTTGCTGTTTTGTTGATAATCAACGAAAATGGCGGCTTTACGATTTGTCTATTGAACCGGCTTCTGTTTCCTTATATATTTTAGACATACTTATGAGCCGTTGTGATCAGTGTCTTCGGCAGATAAAAGGAGGAATGCCGTCCGGTCGGCAGGCACCGGCTGTTTGTTATGTCTTTTCAAAAACATGAAGGCGGGGAAATCCAGATGGAAAAAACAATGTTTCACCCACACTCACCCGAGTTTCACGAAAACCCTTTTGCGGTTTTAAGCAGATTCAGAGAGCAGGACCCCATACATAAATTCGAACTGCAGCGTTTCGGAGGCACCTTTCCGGCTTGGCTCATCACGCGTTATGATGATTGTATGGCGTTTTTGAAAGACGGCAGAATTACGAGAGATGTAAAACGAGTCATGCCGAAGGAGCTGATCGCGAAGCTGAATGTCAGTGAAGATATCGATTTTGTCTCAGAACATATGCTGGCAAAAGACCCCCCTGATCATTCACGACTTCGATCTTTGGTGCATCAGGGGTTTACTCCCCGGATGATTGAGCAGCTTCGCACCGGGATAGAGCAGATCACAGAAGAGCTGCTGGATGAAATGGAAACAAAAGCAGACCCTGATATCATGAGAGATTTCGCCGCACCGCTTCCGTTTATCGTCATTTCCGAGCTGCTCGGAATTCCGAAAGAGGACCGCGCCAAATTTCAAGTGTGGACAAACGCAATGGTCGACACGTCAGAAAGCGGACAAGATGCGACCAACCAGGCTCTCAAAGAATTTAAACAATATATGAAAACACTGATCGAAGAAAAAAGAAAACATCCGGGTGAAGACTTGACGAGCAAGCTTATTTACGCTGAAGAGGACGGCCAAAAGCTGAGTGAATCAGAGCTGTATTCCATGCTGTTTTTGTTAGTCGTTGCCGGGCTTGAAACAACGGTTAACCTTCTCGGCTCCGGCACCCTGGCGCTTCTTCTGCACAAAGACCAGATGGATAAGATAAAGCGGCAGCCGGAAAATATCCAGACGGCGGTCGAAGAGCTTTTGCGTTATACCTCTCCCGTCATCATGATGGCAAATCGATGGGCGATTGAAGATTTCACCTATAAAGATGTTTCCATTAAAAAAGGCGATATGATATTTATCGGCATCGGTTCAGCCAATCGGGACCCGGAATATTTCGATGATCCTGATACATTAAATATAGCGAGAACACCGAACCGTCATATTTCTTTTGGATTCGGCATTCATTTTTGTCTCGGGGCTCCGCTCGCCCGGATGGAAGCATCCATTGCCTTTACTGCGCTTTTAAAACGGTTTCCGGATATAGAGCTGAAAGGCGCGCCCGAGGATGTAACATGGAGAAAAAATGTGTTTTTGAGAGGGCTTGAAACATTGCCTGTCAGATTTTAATATCGCCCCCCTGTTTTTCGGGGGTTTTTTTAATGTCTTATAAACAGAAATCAATATCACATTGAAGATTTAGTACATAGTTAATTTAGTTCTATATAGATAAAAAAGCGGCCGGATTGCTCCGGCCGTTCTCTATTACCGTTTTACCAACTCATTTGTTTCGTCCAGCTTTTTTCTGAAAGATTTAAGGAAATTTGCGCTTATCGTTCCTTTGTTTGCGTACAGTTTTTCGCAGAATGCCTTAATGGCGTTTTGCGGCTTCGGTTCCGACAGCATCGTGACATGATTGGAAGAGTGGACGTCCAGCAGGTGAAACTGTTTCATCTGGTGTTCCCATTCTTTCCAATACGCATCATGGTCTAACGGAATTTGTTCTTCCTCTGCCGTCAGATAACGTTCAAGATCTCCGAGGAACAAACCGCTTTTATTACGGAAGTAGTAGCATTGCAGCGCTTCCGGATGAGGCAGCGGCTTCATGTCATACTCTTCCATTCCGTAAGCGAGCTGCGTCTTCATCATTTGCTCCAGCTGCACCCGGATCGCTTCTTCGGATTTTGGCAGACCGCGCTTTTTGGCAAGGCCGATCAATTCTTTCAATACTTCTTCTTCCTCAGCCTGGACGGTAATGTCTTCTCTGCTGATTAATGCCTCTTCAAGGTTTTCAGGCTTAAGATATGCTGTAAGCATCGTATTGATCGTTTGCAGCATGACTGACTTAACAGATGGTTTTCTTTCTTTCCATTTTTCACTGTACGGGGTGTCGATCATGACGGCGCTTTTTACCGTATGACCTTCCTCCTGCAAGAGGCGCGCGGTTTCATATGCAAGCATTCCGCCCAAGGAATATCCGCCGAGATCATAAGGGCCTTTCGGCTGTACCGCTTGGATGATTCTCTTATAAGAAGCGGCCGTCTCTTCGATTCCTTGCAGCGGCTCTTTCCCTGTCAAACCTCTTGCCTGGATGCCGTAAAAAGGTCGCTGACTCTTTTTGGCGAATGGCTGGTATGCTTCCACGCCTCCCGTTCCGCCGTGAAACCAAAAAACAGGACGGCCTTTTTCTCTATCATTCAGCTTGACGAGTTCGGGAAAATTCCGGCCCTTCTCCTGCGGTTGGTTCGTTTTTAACAGCATGCCGATCTCCTGAAGAGTGCTGCATTTCTGAAGAGCCTCCAGACTGATGCGGCTGTCTCCGTCCTCAAGTTTTTTCAGCAGCTGAATAGAGGAGATTGAATCGAAGCCGTATTCAGTCAGCGGCTTATTTTGATCAATTTCCGCTGCCTTCATCCCCAAAATGTCTGCCACAATGTCAGCCGCGCTCCCGCAGCGGATCTGAGGATTCTGTGAAACCGGTGCAAGGCTGATGTCTTCTGGCTTACCGCCGTTCCAATACTTATGGTTTTCAAAAGGATATGTCGGAAGCGGCACTCTTTGAACAGATTTGCCTTGGTGGAGTCTGTCCCACGGTATATCCGCACCTTTCACCCAGCAAAATGCAAGTTTTTCCAGATTGTTTTCAGCCAACAGCGTCTCCGTGACGACTGTACCGAGAGTCCCTTCCAGTAAAACGCCGATATCTCCTGATCCAGTCTGCTGACTGCCTGTAAAGAAGCTTTTCATTCCATTGCTTTCTTCGGAAAATGCTCTGTACTCTTTCAGTTTTTCCAGCAATTCATGTTGATTGCGGGCAACGAGTGCCAGGCGGCAGTTCATCGCCTCACGGCCGGTCTGAAGCGTATAAGCAATATCCCGCAATGACGGAGTATCTCCAGTTTGCACAAAATCAGCCAGCTGACTTGCGGCCGCCTTAAGACGCCCTTCGCTCTTAGCAGAAAGCACGATAAGCTGCGGTTCATGCACAGATTCTTTGTCTTTATGGCTCGGGCTGTACTGTTCCAAAACGACATGCGCATTCATGCCGCCGAAGCCATAGCTGTTAATTGCGGCCCGGCGCGGGATCGGTCTGCCCGTATGGTCGGTGAGCTGTGTCCATTCCTGATTGTCTTCGGTGAAACGGAAGCGGCTTTTCTGAATGGCCATTTGCTCATTTGCAGCTGTAAATCCGGGAATGCCCGGGATGGTATGATGCTTCATGGCCATCGCCACTTTTATAAGGGCGGCCAGTCCGGAAGCGAGTTCGCCGTGCCCGATGCAAGGTTTCACGGTGCTGATATAACAAGGCGCGATTTCCTCTTGATTTGCAGACTCGCCGTAACCCGCTTTGATTGCATTAAACTCCAGCGCATCTGCCATTTCGGAGGCAATGCCGTGCGCTTCAATATAAGTGACGGTTTGCGGATCAACATCGGTGTCTTCGTACGCTTTTTTCATCGCGGCCTTCATTCCCGCCGGATTCGGCGCGTGAAGCGACATGCCTTTACCGCCGTGAGACACTCCTGTTCCTTTAATGACCATGTGAATATGATCGCCGTCTTCAATTGCCGCCTCAAGCGGTTTGATGATGATAACGCCCGCCCCTTCGCTTCTGACAAAGCCATCGGCATCTTTTTGGAACGATTTCGCCCGGCCGTTTTTGCTTAAATACCCCATTGAATCAAAACCGATAAAGCCCTTCGGCGACTGCAGAATATTGGCTGCACCCACGACAGCCTGCTCACATTCTTTATGACGGATTGATTGAACCGCCCTGTGCAATGCCACCAGGGTTGACGTGCAGGCAGCCTCGTAATATTCACTCGGTCCTTGTAAATTCAAGGCATATGATATTCTGTTCGGAATGATGGACGGGATGGCTGTTCCATTGTTCGGATCGCTGTTGCCCGCGGCAACGAAAACGCCTGTCGGTCTGCTTGATAATGCCTTATTTGTCAGGCCCGCATCCTCCATTGCCTTCCATGTATGCATCAAAAGCAGAAATTGCTCCGGCCCCATTTGTGATGCCTCTTTAGGGGAAATTCCGAAAAAGAGCGGGTCAAATTCGCCGACACCGTCAATAAAACCGCCCCATCTGAGACTCGTGTCATTCTCATCACCGGCGTAACGGCGCCAGTCCCAGCGGTCCGCCGGAATTTCGGTAATACAGTGATCCCCGTTTACGATGTGCTCCCAAAAAGACTGGATATCCGGGGATTGCGGAAACTGAGCTGACATACCGATAATCGCGATTCCTTGCTTGATATCGGCGTTATCACAAGGCGTATGCTGTTTCTTCGGTAAAGTGCGCTCTTCTGTTTCCGTGACCCTGGCCTCTTCTGAATGCTTATGATCGGCAAGAAATTGAGAAAACTTGCTCTCATATGCTGACGCGAAGTGGCGGGTCAGCTCCTCCGCGGTCGGATACTCGAAAAACAATGTTGGATTCACATCGATGTCCGCCTCTTGGCCGATCTCTTTTGTCAGCCCGATCAGGCTCGCTGAATCAAGTCCCAATTCCATGATATTCGCGTCAGAACGAAGAGATGGCCCGGGTTCACCCATCATCTTGGCGAGCTTGCCAAGGACGTAGCTGCGGATATCATCTGTCAGACTGCCGGCAGAAATCGGTGCCCCCGCATTCTTAACAGCCGTTCGGGCCGGCTGATTCATCTGTTCGGTTTTCGGGCGGAACCGTTTCAGGGCATAGCCTTCAAAACGCATCACCACTTCCGATCGGCTGCTGATGACATCTGCGTTAATCAGAATCATTTCCCTCGTTTGTTTGGTCAGCTTGATGTGCAGCCAGCAATCGGTAAGATCTTCAGGGCTGCTGAAGGTGACGGAATTAATGCCGAACGGCAGATAGCTTTCCGCCTCCGTTTGGTCCAATAAAGAAAGTGAGGCCAAGTAAGCACTGTTGGCGATTAACGGATTTACGGCATAATGATGCGCTTGTTGTGAGTCGCTATTGTTCAGGTTCACTCTCGCTAAAACGGCATCAGAGCCTTGGTACAGGCGGGTGATCGTTTTAAATTCTTCTCCCCACACGACGGGTCCCGTTCCGTCTCCGTATAACTCATCTATCCGGCCCACTTCCCGGTAAGAGCGCTGAATGGCCGCCAGATTCGCGTGCTGCTTTTGAAACGGATAGGGGCTGCACTCGGCATACGCCGCTATGCTCCAATCAGGAGACGTGCGGCTGCGGTGCATTATGCTCAGTTCAAATCCATCCCCGTTTTGTTTCGATTCTGTTTTCATCTCGATACGATCGCCTTTTTTTACGGTAATGGGGCTGACGTAATTCAGTTTTTTAATTTGTCCTCCTTCCGCTTCAGGAAAAAGATCACAAAAATGATCGACTGCCAGACTGTTATATGTAGCGCCGACGAGTACCGGTTCTCCGCTGAATTGATGCCCTTTCACGTATGGGTCGTCATCACTGTATACCGCCTGAACGCCGGCAGCGTTTTCTGATTCACCGAATTGAAAAGAAGTCCCGTGGTCAAAAGCGTAGGCCGGCAGATGAACGGCGTGCTCTTGCTGCAACTGATCAAACGCGATATTCTCTCCTTTTTCCCATTGCCGCGCACGCCGGCCAATATCAGATTCAGAGAAATTGAGATTCCGCTGATCCATGCGGTAAGCGGCCAGCTTTTCCAGCAGTTCCTGAACGGAAGCAGCCGTAAATGCCGCCCGATACTCCGAATGATGCGTTCTTTTTTGCAGCGCGGATGCGATGGCGGCCGGATGAAGAGGTGGCGTCTTTTCTAAAAAGGCCGCCAGTCTGTCAAGATAGGCTTCAAAACTCCATTTTGTTTTCGCTGACACAGGGAAAATATATTCCTCATCGCCGTGACGGGCCTGATCGGAATTCGGGCTGATATATTCTTCTACGATGAGATTTGCATATGCCCCGCCTGCCCCGAAGGAATTAATCATGCTTCTCCGCGGTATGATGTCCCCCGTTTCGGCATCCCTCATACGCTCCCAATACTCGGTTTTTTCCTGCAGGTAAAAAGCCGTTTGTTCAAGCGCGATATTCGGGTTTTGCGGTTTTGCATTAATGGTTGGAACTAATGTTTCCCGCTCCATTTGCAGCAGCACTTTCGCGAGCTGGGACATGCCGGAGGCCGCCTCTAAATGGCCGAGATTTGACTTGACGGATCCAAGCGCGCAAAATCGTTTTTTATCGGTATATTGCGAGAACGCGTTTGTCAGGGCAATGACCTCAATCGGATCTCCCAATACAGAGCCGTTTGCCGCTGATTCAACATAACTGATTGTTTCCGGATTGATTCCGGCCTTGTCGATGGAAGCCGCCATGAGCTTCGCCTGCTGTTTCGGATCCGGAGCCGTGTACATCTGCCTTCCGCCGCTATGGCACAACGCGCTGCTTTTAATGACCCCGTAAATATGGTCTTTGTCGGCAAGCGCTTTGGAGAGCGGCTTCAAGAGCACCGCCCCGACTCCTTCTCCCGGCATCAGGCCCGTGCCGGTTCCGAAGCTTTTGCTTTCACTTCCCTGTTCAAGCAAATTCGCCCGTTCGAGCGCATCATATTTAGACGGTTCAAGCGTGAGATTGACCCCTCCGGCAATCGCCATGGAACAGCTGTTAAGCTTCAGGCTTTCACAGGCGAGATGAATGGCGCTCAGTGAGCTGGAGCATGCGGTCGTAACGCCCATGCTCGGGCCCGTTAGATTGAAAAAGTGGGAAATGCGGTTGGCGATATGCCAATCCCCTCCGTTAGAGCTGAGCGCAGCTTTTTCCAATGACGGGATATTCCAGAAATATTGATTGTACATACTGCCCATAAATACACCGATGCCGCTGTCTGATTCCTGCCATTCGTTTACTCTTTCTAACGAGTAACCGCCATTTTCAAATGTTTCCCATACGGTTTCTAAGCTTAGACGGAGCTCAGGCGTCATCTCCATCACATGGTCTTCCCGGATGTCAAACAAGTGATGGTCAAAAGCTTCAATATGCTGCAGAAATCCGCCGTACCGTGTTTTGCGTTCTTCTTTTCGTGTTTCTTTTGCCATTGTTTTCAGAAGACCGGATTTCCATCTGTTTTCCGGAGCTTCCGTGATACAGCTGTCTCCGGCTTTTAAATGCTCCCACAGCTCATCGAGGGTTTCAGACTCGGGATAGCGGCCGCTGATGCCGATAATGGCAATGTCGTCACGATCAGAACGATTAACGGTGACGGTTTCTGTTTCCGGCTTTGGCGCTTTTGGCTCTTTTTGTTCATTGATAAATCGCCGCGTTTCCGTGACAAGCGGCACCGGTTCATTCATTGCAGGTTCCGGATGCTCCGTTTCAGGAGGCGCTTGTTCGGCTCCGAATGCCTGTTGCAGCTTATCCGGGTAAGTTTCCAGCAAATACCCGGCAAGTTCTTTCGTATTCGTGTGTTCAAATAAGATCGTTTTCGGCAGCTCGCCCGTCAATGTTTCCAGTTCGCGGATAAAATTCACCTGCAAAATGGAGTCGATGCCGTATTTTTCAAAGCTGGTTTCCGGCTGAATGCGCTCGGGAGCAAGCTTTATGGACTTGGCTAACGTTTCTTTTATGAATTGCACAGTCCGGTCTGTGACTGAGAAAGACGGTTCTGTGAAATCAGCCGGCTCTTTGGAAGCCGCAGTTTCTTCAACCGCCTGCGCGTCCGGCTGCTTTTGCCTGATAACGCCGTCGCTTTCTGCCGCCACGATCTGCTGGCCGAGGTGATGTGACGATTCCGCCATAAATGTAACGTACCGATATCCCTCGCTTTCCAGCGCAGACTGCCACGCTTCAGGATACAGCCCCGGGCATCCGGGAATGCGCAGTTTGGCGTCTTCATACAGCCACCAGCCTTCCAAAAGACCGAATGTCAGATGAGAATAAACCGAATGGCTGCTGATCTCATTTAATAGCAAAATCCCATTCTTCTTAAGCACCGCTTTGGCATTGCGAAGTGTCCGCCGAATATTTTTTGTCGCGTGAAGCACATTTGCCGCAATTACCGCGTCATATGCGCCCGCCTCTATACCCTGCAAAGCCGGGGGCTCTTCCACATTAAACCGCTTATAAGTCAAATACGGATTGTCGGGACCGTATTTTTTTTCAGCATGCATGAAAAAGGCCTTTGACAGATCGGTGTAGCAATATTCTTTCATATGATGTTTGTACTCTTTTAATCTTTTGAACACGGCCGCGCTCGTCCCGCCCGTCCCCGCTCCGATCTCTAATATCCGGATTTCCGCGTTCGGGTCTTCTTTCAGGCGTTCTTCAATGAAAGCCGTCAATGTGTCAGCGAGCACCTCATTAAAGTAGTCTGCCGTTTCATTGTTTTTATAGATTCCTTCCACCAATTCCATTGAGGAATCAGGAAACAGAATATCAGTGGCAGAAACTCTGCCGGATAAAATATCCGGCAAAGCTCTGAGAGCGGTCTCCACTAAGGTGATCATCGCCTGTTTGCTGCTGTCCTTGAGTAAAGGAGCTTTCTTTTCATCCCATTCTTGCCACAGAACGTCCGCACGCTCTATCGGACCCGTTAACACATACGTACTGCCTGACTGTTTCAAAAAGCCTTTTTGCACCAAGATGGAGATGCTTTCTTCCAGCCACCTGCCGTAAAACCCCTGCATGACAGGCTGCGTTTCGTTTTCCGTAAAAAATCCGACAGATTTCAGCTGGCCTGCCAATAGTTTGTAAAGAAGATCTTCAGTGTTTTGCAAAGCCGTCCCCTCCTTAACTCAATTGTTGTACATGTCTTGTTACTTTAGGCTGATAGCTTCGCAGTTTTTGCATCGCCGAGCCGTGATGTTCAGGGTATACTTCTATCATTTCTTCCGGTTTTTCCTCCGGCTCTTCCGCCTGTTTCATCATGACCAACTGATTCAACGGGCCGCCGAGCAATCGTTCAAGCGCCGCCATTGCTTCCGGCGCTTCAATTGATCCGACTCCCGCCTGTTTCATCCGTTCTTGATAGTCGGCAGATGATACGATTCCGACACTGCCCCAGTAGCTCCAATTCATCACTGCCGCCGAATACGGCCGCGTTTTAGCCAAATGAGCGGCAAAGGCATCTTTGAAACTGCATCCGGCAGCATAATTGCTTTGTCCGGCCGCTCGTGCAAATGATTGAACAGATGAGAAGAACAAAGCAAAGTCCAGCGGCTCATTTTGGAACACGCGGGCCATATTCACGCTGACATTGACTTTCGCAGCGAGCACGCTTTTCAAACGGCTTTCCGGCATATTTGCCAGGCTCTGATCCTCTAAAACAATTGCGGAATGGATGATTCCGTTAATTTGCGGGTGCGTGCGTTTGATCGTTTCATACGCCCGTGTGAGCTCATTCGGATTTGCCGCGTCAGCTTCAATATAAATCGGAGCCGGGCCGAATTGGCTGAGTCTGTCGATTTTTTCCTGGATGGCGCTGTTATGTTTTCGTCTGCCGATCCAAACGACTCGCGCCTGATACGTTTTCACGGCATATTCGCTCCATGCCTCGCCGATGCCCCCCGCGCCGCCGATGACGACATAAACGCCGCCTTTTTGGTAGGCGGGCCGGCTTGACACCGGCTGCTGTACAGGAATAAGGCGCTGTTTGTACCAGTGATTGTTCCGGTACGCCCATGTATTGCCTTGCTCATCAAACGGCGCTGAGAACAGCTCCGCCTTTGAAACATCTTCCGGACAGCCGGCATCAATCAGCCTTGTTTGCCAGTTCGGATACTCTTTTGCGAGCGAGCCGACCAAACCGTGAATGCCTGCATGAGCCGGATCAATAATGTCCGCCGGCTGTACGGACTGTGTTTTTATTGTGACTGAAGTCAAGCTGATTCGCTTGCCTCCATATCCTAAAGCAAGCATGGCCTTAATCACTCTGTACATCTGAATGACGCCCGCATCCTGAGCTTTTACCATGTCATCAGCGCTGTGAAAAGGAGCGATCCATACGATATGCCCGAAAGACCCTGTTGCTTTCAGTTCAGCCGCAACAGCCTCTATTTCATCCTCCGGGTTGATATGAAGCCGTTTCGCAGAAGGATGATGCAATTGAAAAGCCGCGCTTTCCTCATCCCCCGCGATAAAGACAACCTCTTCCGTCTTATATGCCGGGCTTTGATCACGGAATTCCGCGAGATCCCACACCGGAGCCAGAAGGTTTGCTCCATTTAATGATGTTTCCGGCGCGGGGCCTTCCATCATTCTGGAAGAAATCCCTTTAATTCTGACACAGACCCGGCCTGTCTCATCGCATAAGTCAATGTCCATACGCTGTATTTTTTCATCCGTTCCCCGGGAGCTGACATACGCCCACATGCTTGTCGTGCACGGGCTGAAAATGTCCAGTTCTTCAAGGGCGAACGGCAGTGACAGCTGGTTATCATCTGCGTGCAGCTTCAGACCGATTGTCGCTTGCAAAGCTGAATCAAGCATACACGGGTGAAGAACGTATTGATCTGCCGTTTCTTCGAGGAAGGAAGGCAGCCGGAGCTCAGCTAATGCTTGATTGCTTCCGATATGAATCTGCTGAATTCCTTGTTGTCCGGGACCGTAGTCAATGCCGATTTTGCTGAATAAGCTGTAACACTGTTCAGAAGTCAGTATACTGAGGCCGCATTGAGCTTTCAGTGCGCCTATATCACGGTGCGGAGCCTCCCCGGCGCTGAGAATGCCGGCAGCCCCCTGACAGTGTATCTGCCTGCCGCTTGCTTCTGTTTGTGAATCCGTGTAAACGTCATACACGATTTCACCGTTTTCCCTCGGGTTCAGGCTGATCTGCGCTTCAATCGGGCGGTTTCCCGCTTCGATCGGCCGAACCCAAACGATGTTTTTCAGGCGGGTGACAGATGGACGTTCCTTTTGCCCTTTGAGTGCCTGAGCAACCGCCGCCCTAGCCATTTCCAAGTAGGCAACGCCCGGCATAACCGGCTTGCCTTTAATAAGATGATCGGTGAAAATCGTCTCTTGTCCCGTAAATTCGGATCGGTACCGCTGCTCTGTTAAATCTGATACATTTTCGTGAAGCAGCGGGTGCAGCACCCGCGACGTCGGCACAGCTTGCGGTTTCTCTGCTTTCGGCCGATTATCCGTGATCCAGTACCGCTCTTTCGCAAACGGGTAAGCAGGAAGACTCATCCGTTGAGGCTTGATATCAGAATATAGGCCGTCCCATTTGATATCCGCGCCCTGCACCCATAATTCCGCAAGCTTGTCATTCTCTCGGCGGCTTATCAGCTCTTCGATATCCGCTTCCCCGTTTGCGCCTGCCAGAATGGATTTCAGGGAGGTTTTACCCGCTTTTCCTTTATAAATGCCCGCTATATCATAACGTCCTTTCGCACAGCTCTTTAGCTTGTCCCGCAGTTCTTCGGCCGAGGAAGCGATAATGGCCGCTCTTTCTTCCATGGCATCACGCCCCTGCTGAAGCGTGTAAGCAACATCGGCAAGATCCGCATCCGTAAAAGAAGCTTGCGCCAGCTGCTGCGCCTGTTCCTGCAGACGTTCTTCTTCTTTGGCCGACAGCACAAAGATTTGAGGGTGTGTGAAAACAGCTGTTTTTCTTTCTTCCTTCGGGATATATTCTTCAATGACGACATGGGCGTTTACGCCGCCGATGCCGAAAGAACTGATTCCCGCACGGCGCGGCAGAAGATTGCCGTTTTCGTCTTTCAATGCCGTCCATTCTCTTTTTTCCTGTACGATGTAAAACGGACTGTCTTTCAGCTTGATATACGGGTTGATGACCTCGCTGTGGAGGCTTTTTGCAAGTGTTTTATGCTTCATCTGCATCAGCACTTTGATCACACCCGCGACACCTGCTGCCAGTGACAGGTGGCCGATATTGGTTTTGGCCGATCCCAGACCGCAGTGACTCGCGTAAACGGCGGGATCGCCTGTTTTTTCGTACAGCTTTTGAAAGGCGGATTTCAGGCCGTTGATTTCGACCGGATCGCCAAGCTCCGTTCCGGTTCCGTGCGCTTCAATATAAGTGACTGTTCTCGGATCAATGCCTGCTTTGTCATAAGCCGTTCTGACGACTTCCGCCTGGGCTTTCGGATTCGGCGTCGTCAAGGAGTTCGCACGTCCGCCGTGGTTGACCGCGCTGCCTTTAATGACGCCGTAGATATGATCGCCCGCTTTTTCCGCTTCTGACAGCTTTTTCAAAAACAGAATTCCGGCACCTTCACTGACGGCAAATCCGTCCGCCCTGTCGGAGAATGTTTTACATTTCCCTTCTTTGCTCAGAGCGCCGGCTTTGTCATAAGCGATGTGGCCTTGCGGTGTGACGACGGTATTCACGCCGCCGGCGATCGCCATATCGCAGTTCCCGTTTTCAATGGCGCATACGGCGTGATGAATCGCGACCAGCGAGCTGGAACAAGCCGTGTCGATCGGTTCACTCGGCCCGTGCAGATTAAGCATATAGCTGACGCGGTTCGGCCCCGCTGACGGACTCATATTTGCGGCTGACGCACCGCCGATATCCAGGTCGGAAAACAGTGAGCCGTATCCGGTATTCCCCGTGCCGATATACAGGCCTGTTTTCGTGCCGGAAAGGCTTTTAGCGGAATATCCCGCATCTTCTATCGCCTTCCACGCATACATCATTAACAAGCGCTGCTGGGGATCCATCTGTTCGGCTTCCAGCGGTGAAATTCCGAAGAACAGCGGATCAAAATCCGCAACTCCGTCAATAAATCCGCCCCACTTTACATTTGTTTTGTTGGCTTCATTTAGCGGGTCACCGTAATACTCACGCCAGTCCCAGCGATCCGCCGGCACCTCTGTTATACAGTCTTTTCCCTCTTCTAAGTTGCGCCAATACTCATCAATATTTGCGGCCTTCGGAAACACTCCGCTCATGCCGACAATGGCGATCGGTTCCGGTTTATGTTCAGCCGCCGTCTGAACAGGCTGTACGGCAGTTTTTGCAAATCGTTTGTTCCCCGCCAGTCTGATGCCGCCATCATCTGATACACCGCTTTGTTTTTCTTCTTTCGGCTGTGTGCTGCCGGCAAATTGTGTTTGATAGTCTTCTGCTAAATGATGCGCCAAGGCTTGAATCGTCGCATATTCAAAAAATACGGTCGGTGTCAGATCAAGCTGATAAGTGTCATTCAGCTTGTTGGCGAATTCCGTCAGCGTAATGGAATCAAATCCGTATTGATTAAACTCCAATTCGATATCGATTTCTTCAATGTTTATTTTCAGAAGCCCGGAAACCTCGTTTGCCAGCAATTCCTGAAGTTTTGCCGTCAGGTCTTTCGGCGCAGGCGTTTCATCCGTTTTCTTAACCGGTGCAAAAGCGGCTGCAGGAGTCTTTTGAAGCAGCTTTTCCCGCATTACGGCGCGGTTTCCTTCCATGACGAGCACGCTTGTTTTCCCCATGCTCCATGCTTTGTAAAGAGCTTCTATTCCGGTCTCAGTGCGCATCGGTGTTACGCCGGTTCTTTTTTCGGTGAGCTTCGCCATTTCTTCATTGACTTGCATTCCGCCGTTTTTCCACAGCGGCCAATTGACCGACAATGTGTGACCGTGGCGGTACATTGCGGTAACCAGTGCGTTGCGGTATGCCGCATAGCTGTCCATAAATGCGTTTGCCGCCGCATAATCCGCCTGTCCCGCATTCCCGGTGACGCCGGAAATGGATGAGAAAACGATGAAAAAGTCCAGCGCTAAATGCTCGGTTGCTTCATCAAGGTTTACAAATCCGTCCGTTTTAGGAGCCAATACACTGTAAAACTCTTCGGTTGTTTTCTTTGCGATATACTGATCTTTCATCACACCCGCGCTATGAATGATGCCGTGAAGGCCGCCATATTCCGTCTCAATTGTTTTGACCAGGTCTGCCGCAGCTTGAGCGTTTGTTACGTCAGCCTGCTTGTATTCCGCTTTTGCTCCGAGTGATTCAAGCGATTGCAGCTGCATCCGCTGATTCTCGCTTAATGCGGAACGGCCTGTCAAAACCAGTGTCGGCTCTTTGACTTTGCGGGCGATTTCTTTCGCGAAGATAAAGCCTAAGCCCCCGGCTCCTCCGGTAATGAGATATATGCCTCCGTCGTTCCATGGAATGCGTATTTTGCCGCCGGACACGGCCGTTTCTTTGACATCTGCGCTGTATCGGATGCCGTTTTCATATTTGATATGGCTGTCATCAGCCCATGTTTTATTTTCTCTGATAATGTCTGTGATTCTGCCGTTTTCCGCCGGTTCTATTTCAATCAGCTGGGTTTTCAGTTTTTTATGTTCCAGGCCGGCTGTTTTTAACAAAGCTGAAATGCCTGAGAGCAGCTGATGCTTATCTGTTTTAGAGAGAACCGTCTGCATGAGGACGTCTCCATCCGTCTCTTCCTTCAGCAGTTTTTGCAGCGTCTCCAATATCCGTCCTGTATAATCTCGGAAGCGCGCCGCCGCTTTCCCGTGCCGGGAGGTCATTTCAATACATTCAGCTCCCGCGGCTTCAACGGCTTGTTTCAATCCGGCGTCTGTGTCACAAAGCAACACGATATGCCGGGCAAAAACCGGTTCCGTTTGAACGGCGGTTTCATCGCTTCGGGTCCATACCGGCTCAAGCATGAGCGTTACCGGAGCTTTTTCTTTTTTCTCAGGTTCTTTTTCAGCCGTTCTGAATGACAAACCTTTCAGCCTTACGCAAACCTTGCCGTTTTCATCACAAATATCAAGATCGCGTTTTTCAATCTGGCCGGCTTTGTGGTCTTCAGAAAGTCTGGCGTAAACCCACATCTCGGCAGCGCATGCGCTGAATACTTCAAGCTCCTGAACCGCAAACGGAAGCATCAGTTTTTCATCATTTGTTCCGGTTAATATGCTTGATGCCTGCAATGCAGAGTCCATTAAGCCCGGATGCATGACATACTCCTGTACCGTGTCCGCACAAGCCGCATCAAGTGACAGTCTGCCCAATACGAAATCATCACCTGTATAAATCGCTTTGACACCCCGGAAAGCCGGGCCGTAATCAAAACCGATTTTGCGGTACATATCGTACACTTCATCTGCAGAAAACGGTGTCTCGGCGGATTGTGATCTCAGCTTTTGGAGATCAATGACCGGTGCCTCGGCGTCAGGGCGGACTGATACTGCCCCTTGGCTGTAAACGGACGGCTGATCTGTTTTCCGGCCGCTGTAAATGTCAAATTGAACGTCATTTGCCGTTTCAGGAATGAGACGGATGTTGACATGAACCGGCTCGTCTTCAATGGTGATCGGCCGCACCCAAACCGTATTCTTAAGCTTGACGCTTCCTTGTCCGGCCGGAACTTCAGATGCCTGTTCCATTGCTGCGCGCGCCATTTCAAGATGTGCCACTCCCGGTAAAATCGGTACGCCTTTTACAACATGGTCCGCAAGGTAAAATTCTTTTCCTGTATAGATTGAACTGAACCGCTGTTCTGCAAGATTTGAAGTATTTCTGTGCAGAAGCGGATGAAGCGCGTCTTGTTTTCCGGCAGATACAGTGCTTGTTTTTTCGTGTTTTCCGGTGCTTTTTGCCGCCCAATAGCGGTCTTTTGCAAAAGGATACGACGGCAGGCTCATGCGTTTAGGCGGCCGGTCTCCATACAGCTTCGCCCAATCGACGTTCAGCCCTTTGACCCATAATTCAAGCAGCTTCGCGTATTTGCCGCGTGCCATCCATTTTTCAACGGCTTCTTGAATTTCTTCATCTTCCGTCAGCATTTGCAGCGTGCCTTTGTCTATTCTTCCTCTGTACAAGTCCGCGTGCTTATCTCCAGTGATAAACTGTGACAGTTTTTCCTGCAGTTCTTCTGCAGATCCGGCAATAACCGCCAGGCGTTCTTCCATGGCGTCCCTTCCGATTTGGAGGGTATATGCCATAGAAACGAGGGAGGATTGATTGTACCGTTTTTCAGTAAGCACACGTTTCAGCTGTTTTGCCTGCTCTTTCAGGCGTTTTTCATTTTTGGCGGACAGAACGAAAAGACATGGGTCGATATGAGAATCATCTGCTTCCTCTCTGTCTTCTGGAATGTATTCTTCGATGACGACGTGGGCATTTACGCCTCCGATGCCGAATGAGCTGATGCCCGCGCGGCGAGGCTGTTCGTTTCCGCGTTCGTCCGTCTGCGTCTTCCATTCCATCGTCTCCCGCACCAGATAAAACGGGCTGTCTTCAAGCTGAATGTACGGATTTACCGTCTCACAGTGGAGACTTTTTACTAGTGTCCGATGCTTCATCTGCAGCAAAATTTTAATAATGCCCGCTGCTCCCGCGGCAAGGGATAAATGGCCGATATTCGTTTTGACCGACCCTAAGCCGCAATAGCCGGCCGCTTTCTCTTTTCCGTCTGCAAACGAGCTGAACGCTTGTTTCAGGCCGTTAATTTCAACGGGATCTCCCAGTTCTGTTCCGGTGCCGTGCGCTTCGATATAAGAGACTGTTTTCGGATCAATGCCCGCTTTTTTGTATGCGGCTTTAATGACTTCCGCCTGTTGTTTCGGGTTAGGCGTTGTTAAAGATGCCGCGCGGCCGCCGTGATTCACCGCGCTTCCTTTAATGACGCCGTAAATATGATCCCCATCCGCCTCAGCGGCTTTCAGCTTTTTGAGGAAAAAGAGACCCGCTCCTTCACCATGGGCAAAACCGTCAGCCTGATCAGAGAACGTTTTGCATCTTCCTTCTTTACTCAGCGCGCCCGCTTTATCAAAGCTGATATACACATCCGGAAGAACAATCGTATTGATTCCTCCCGCCAAAGCCATGTCGCACGTCCCTTCTTCAATTGAAGAAACGGCATGGTGTATGGCAACGAGCGAGCTTGAGCAGGCTGTATCAATCGGCTCGCTCGGCCCGTGCAGATTGAGCGTATAGCTGACACGGTTCGGTCCGACAGACGGACTTGTATTCGCCGCGGATGACCCTTCAATCTCCGCATCGGCATTGGCTAAAAGAGAACCGTAGCCGGTATTTCCGGTCCCGATAAACACACCTGTCTTTGTGCCTGAGAGACTCTTTGACGCATACCCGGCATCTTCGATCGCTTTCCACGCGTACGTCAGCAAGAGGCGCTGCTGAGGGTCCATTTGCTCCGCTTCCCGGGGTGAAATCCCGAAAAATAACGGATCAAATTCAGCAATTCCGTCAATAAATCCGCCTTGGTTGACGTTTGTTTTATTGGCTTCTTTTGCGGGATCCCCGTAATAGTCCCGCCAGTCCCAGCGGTCTTTCGGAATCTCGGTCATGCAGTCTTTGCCTTCTTTCAGGTTCTGCCAGAAAGCTTCAATATCTTCTGCCATCGGGAAAATCCCGCTGATGCCTACGATTGCGATCGGTTCCGGCCCTTGGCCCCGCTGCACTGTCTGCGGAAGTGTCTCAGGCAGAGTGCGTCGTCGCTTAACGGCCGGGCGCGTGATTTGAGTCTCTTTTACCGGTCTTGCCGATTGAACCGTTTTTGTATTTACCGCAAACCGTCCGGCAAATTCCTCTTCGTATTCACTGATTAAATGAACGGCAAATTCATGGATTGTCGGATGATCAAAGAAAATCGTCGGCGTTAACGTAAGCCGGTACGTTTTGTTTAACTGGTTCGTAAACTCAGTCATCGAGATGGAATCCAGCCCGTATTTTGTCATTTCTTCATGAGGATCAATTTTGTCAATGTTTACTTTTAACAGTGAGGCCGTCTGCTGTTTTAACAGATGCTTCACTTTTTCAAGCAGGCTGTCAGCATCAATGTCATGACGTACGCCGGTCTCTGCTTCCGGATGATCATTCTCTTTGCGGAACAGTTTTGCTTTCATGTGTTTCACATCTCCTTCAACAACCGTCATCCGGGCTGTCCCGCTCATCAAGCCTTGATATAAAGCCTTGATGCCGGCATCTGTGCCGAGCGGTGCGATTCCCGCCTCCTGCATCAGCATATCTTCCGTCTGCTTTCCTGCCTGCATTCCGCCTTCTTTCCATAACGGCCAGCTGACAGAAAGCGTCTTTCCGTATCTTTGTCCTGCGGCTTGTAAAGAACGGCGGTACTCGGCATACATCTCCATAAAGACATTTGCAGACGCATAATCAGCCTGGCCGACGCTTCCAAGCACACCTGATAAGGATGAAAAGACAATAAAGACATCTAATTTCTCATGTTGTGACGCTTCATCAAGATACACAAGGCCCTTCACTTTCGGAGCGAGAACGTGTTGGAATTCCTCTGTCGTCTTCTTCACCATGTAGTTGTCTTTTATAATGCCGGCACTGTGAACAATCCCGTCCAGCCTGCCATGCCGTTTGCGGATATTGCGGATCAATCGGTATACTTCTGCTTCGTCCGTGACATCGGTCTGCTCGTAGAAAACAGAAGCGCCGGCAGCACGTACTGTTTCCAGCATGTCTTTCTGCTTTTCTCTGAGAGCGGACCGGCCGGTTAGTATGATGACGGCGTCTTTTGTACAGTTTGCGATCTCTTTTGCAAAGATCAGACCTAAACCTCCGGCACCTCCTGTAATGAGATAAACGCCTTCGTCTTTCCACGGAATGTCCGGCTCCGCTTGAGAAATATCCATCTCTCCCCAATCAGCGGCAAAGCGCTTGCCGTTTTCATATTTCACATGGACGCTTTCGGCATGCATACGGTTTTCGGACGCTTTTTCCGCTATGCCTTCAGCACTTTCTTTCTCCTCGGCTTCGATCATTTGACAAATCAGCTTGGAATGTTCAAGGCATGCGGTTTTGAAGAGGCCGGTAATGCCTGAGAACACCTGCTGTAAGCCTGCTGACCGCGTAACAGCCTGAAAAAGAACGCTGCCCTTCGGCTTGCCTTTCATTATGGTTTTGATATGGTTAAACAGCTGGCCCGCATAAGAATGATACCGCTCTGCAATAGATGCGGGACGATCGTCCAAGATAATGACGCTTGCATGTTCAAGCTTTGCTTCCACGGCCTGTTTTACGGCTTCATCGTACTCACAAAGAAAAATGATATGCTCTTCATACGAAGGCTCGTGATCGGCCGGTTCCGGCTGCTCTTTCCAGACCGGTTCAGCTAGCAATGTGTCCGTACGGCTGACCGAAACGCCGGCACCCGCGTTTTCTTCCATGATCCGTGTTGAGAAACCTCTCATCCGCACACAAAGCCCGCCGTTATTGTCATATAAATCAATATCGGCTTTTTGGATAGAATCGCCGGCTTTATTGTTCGCACTGAATGTGACGTGCACCCACATATCATCAGCGCACGGATTCAGAACGTCCAGCTCCTCTAAAGCAAACGGCAATGCGGCTTTGAATGGTTCCCCGCTTTCTGCAAGCAGCGCTCTCGTCACGTTTTGCAAATATTCGGCGGCCTGAAGCGCACCGTCCATCATACTCGGATGAAGGATATAATCAGCTTTTGTATGAGAGACGGATTCAGGAAGCTTCAATTTAGCAAGCAGCCGGTCTTCGCCTTTGTATACAAGCTGCACCCCTTTGTAACCCGGCCCGTAATCAGCACCAATCATTCCTTTGTAAAACGCTTGAGATTCGATTGTTCCCTGCGTGCATCGGCGCTTCAGCTGCTCAATATCCGCCGCTTCCTCCGGTTCCTTCCGGATGATTTCAGCGATGCCCTGATTATAAAGAGGAGCTTCTTCACCGATAGAATCGTTACCCCCGTACATTCTGTAATGAATCTGTCCGTCCTCTTCTTCATAAAGTCCGATATGGACACGGACAGCCTCCTGATCGGCTATCACCGGACGGACCCATACAATATTCTTTAAGCGCAGGCCCAGAGATTCCTCTGTTGCCCCGCCGATGCTTTTCTCCGCCGCGGCCCGTGCCATCTCAAGGGTAACGGCAGCCGGCACGATCGCCATTCCTTTAATGATATGCTCGGCAATAAAATACTCTTTTCCCGTGAATTCCGAACTGAACCGCTGCTCCTGCAAGACGGATGTATTCTGATGTACCAGCGGATGCAAAAGCTTGGTATCCGTTTGCTTCACGGTTTCTTCCGGCCAGAAGCGCTCCTCTGCGAACGGGTAGGTCGGCGCACTGATTCTTTGCGGCGCGGAATCCGGATACAATAAGCCCCAATCGACACGCGCTCCTTCAAGCCAGAGCGCCGCGAGTGCTTTCAGCTTTTCATCCCGTGTCTGACATGCCGCAAGCTCTTCCATCTCCTGAGCTGACACTTCTCTGCTTCTCACTTTTTCGCCCCGTAAGATGTTTTGGTCATTGCCGTTGATGAAATCCTGCAGCTGACGCTTCAAATCGTGACGATCATGACTGATAAAAACGGCTCTCTCTTCCATCGCTTCACGTCCGGTCTGATACGTAAATGCCAGATCATGCAAGGAAACATCGTTTTCGGCTTCATCCAGAAAGCCGGATAAACAAGATGCATAGGCAGTAAGACGCTGCTTATTTCTCGCGGACAGCGGAACGATATAAGGCGGCTGTCCGTCATTTGATCCGCTGATCGTTTTGTTTTCATACTGTTCAAAAATGGCGTGTGCGTTTGTTCCTCCGAGTCCGAATGAGCTTAACGCTGCGCGGTGCGGCGTCTCTCTCTCCGGCAGCGGTTTTCTCTTATCCGCCACATAAAACGGCGAACCGCTGAATTTGATATTCGGATTCGGTGACGTGTAATTAATGGTAGGCGCCAGCTCCCGATGATATAAACTCATGGCGACTTTGATGCACCCGGCCAGACCTGCTGCTGTATCCAAATGTCCGATATTCGTTTTTACGGAGCCGATCCCGCAATACTGCTCCCGGTCCGTGTAACGTTTATACACTTGCTGCAGCGCGGACATTTCAATCGGATCACCCAATGTCGTTCCAGTGCCGTGCGCTTCGATATAGGAAATCGTCTCCGGGTGAATATTCGTGCTGTCTAAAACATGCTGGATGACGTCAGTCTGACCTTTTACACTCGGTGCGTAAAAACCGACTTTATCCGCTCCGTCATTGTTCAGACCGATGCCTCTGAGCATGGCGTATATGTGATCTCCGTCCTGAACGGCTTGTGACGCCTTTTTCAGCAGAATGACGGCAGCTCCTTCTCCGCCCGCCATACCGTCGGCTGAAGCGTCAAATGCTTTGACATGCCCGTCGCTTGAAAAATTCAATCCGTTTTGGTGCACATAGCCGATGCCGGTCGCTGCATGCAGAGTTGCTCCGCCGACGAGCGCGTATTCCGATTCTCCGCTCGTTATGCTTTTGTAGGCTGAATAAAGACCGACTAATGATGATGAGCAATTGGAATGAACGAAATAGCTTGGCCCTTTTAATCCGAGCTTATGGGAAACCATCGTCGGAATCGTGCCGCTCTGCGCTAACACCCATGACACATAGCCGTCGGGAGATTCATGGCCTTCTGTCGTTTTTTCCGGCAAAAGCGACCGATACGAATTATTGCTTGCCGACATATAAACGCTTGTCTTCGGAATCTCTTTCGATACATATCCCGCGTCCTCGACGGCTTTCCAAGAATGAAGCAGCAGAAGCCGAAGCTGAGGATCCATAAATTCTGCGTCTTTCGGAGAAATGTGAAAGAACTCAGGGTCAAAGAGATCTTTTCCTTCTATCGTCGATAATGCCGGCACATAGTCGGGATTTTCGATCAAATCTTCAGGCACGCCGGCTTCCCGAAGTTCTTCTTCCGAGTAGAACCGGACGCTTTCCTTTCCTTCTCTTAACTGCTTCCAAAACTCATGATGATTTTTCGCGCCGGGGAACTGGCAGGAAATCCCCACTATCGCCACACTGTCATCAAAGTAAGACGGCACCCCGTTTTGCGGTGTTTGTTCTCTTTCTCTCTCATCTTGGCAGGACGCCTCTGATTCAGCCGCCTGTTTTGTTTCAACAATAAATCGGCTGATCGCCTGAATGGTAGAGTGTTCGAATAAATCGGTGACGGTAAAATCGCATTCCAGCTCCTGTTTAATGCGTTCTGCTGCCGCAACAGCCAGAAGCGAGTCGCCTCCCACATCGAAAAAGCCGTCTTCGATTTTGATGCCCGCCGTATTCAGCAGGTCTTCCCATATTGCGGTCACTTTCGCTTCCGCTTCTGATAACGGCAGTCTGCCCGTCTTTTCAGACCGGTGAACGATTACCTTGCGCTGTTTTAGGTCTTTGCGGTTCACTTTTCCGCTCGGTGTTAACGGCAGTGCATCCAGGCGGATAAAATGGGCAGGCGCCATATAATCCGGCAGACTCGATAAAAGATGGTTGCGGAGCGCTTTTTCGTCTGCCGTATGACCGGAGCGGGCCGTATAATAAGCAATCAGCTTTTTATGTCCGTTCTTTTCCTGAACCACAACCGCCTGATCAAGAATGTCCGGATGTTCGCTCAATTTCGTTTCAATCGCTCCCAATTCGATGCGGAAGCCGCGAATTTTCACCTGACTGTCAATCCGGCCGGCATATTCTATATTTCCGTCAGGCAGCCATCTGGCCAAATCACCTGTCTTGTAAAGTTTTTCTCCTTCACTAAACGGATTATCAATAAATGATGCCGCCGTCAGCTCAGGCTGATTGTAATAGCCTCTGGCCAGACCGGCGCCGGCCACGCAAAGCTCCCCGGCCACACCGTCAGGGACGGGGCTGAGCTTTTCATCAACGATATAAAGCCGCGTATTGTGAATCGGTTTCCCGATCGGCGTATTCCTGCTTGTGATTTCCTTTTGGCCGCAGCTGTAGTAAGCGGCATAAATGGATGTTTCCGTCGGGCCGTATATGTTTTCAATTCTGGCATGTTTGAAGATGGAAACTGACTTTTTAACTAAATCTTTCGGAAACGCCTCACCGGCCACCATCACATACTTCACAGGGCCGTCTTCTGTAAATGCCGTATGCCGCTTTACCGTTTCCAGAAATACATTAAACACGGCGGGCGCAAAATTCAGATGCGTGACCTGGTGGGTTTGGATATGTTCCATGCAAAGCTGCGGATTTTTTTCTGCACCAGGCGGCAAAATGACAAGCCGTCCGTTTCCAATAAACCAGCCGAATAATTCAGAAATCGAAACGTCAAATACGTAATTCGTTTTTAACAGATAGGCATCCTCTTGTGCGACCGGATACTCAGCTTCCAAAAACTGCAGCGTATTCATGATGGCCCTGTGCTCAACCATGACGCCTTTCGGTTTTCCCGTGCTTCCGGACGTATATAGAATATAAGCGAGATGATGCGGTTTTGAACGCGGCGTCAGTTTTGCCCCGCTGACAGAACGTCCGCTGTTTTCAATTTCCACCGTGGTCACACCGCTGATGGCCAACTGTTCAATCATGCCGCGCGTCTTTTCCTGCGTTAATACGATTGACACGCCGCTGTCAGTCAACACGTGGGCCATCCGTTCGTTTGGAAAAGCCGGGTCCAGCGGTACATACGCGCCTCCCGCTTTTAAAATGGCGAGGATGCCGATGACCATCTCAAAAGAACGCTCCGTGCAAATGCCGACCGGGCATTCCGGTGTGACGCCCTTTTCTTGCAGGTACACAGCGAGCGCCGTGCTTCGTTCATCTAATTCGCGATATGTAAGACTGTTTTCACCGAATGTGACGGCTTCTCTGTCAGGGTGGCGTCCGGCTTTTTCCGCAAACACTTCATGAATGCAGCGCTCATTCGGCTGATGGGATGAACGGCTTTCATCCCGTTTTTGATTGAGCAGGCCGGAACAGGCTTCAAAAGCGATCTCCGGATCAGAAAGCACCTTTTCTGCCAGTTTCATATAATGCTCCGCCATTCGTTCGATGAAAGAAGGGCTGTAGACATCCGGGTTGTATAGAAATTGCAGGACGGTTCCCGTTTCTTTTTTATAGACTTCAAGCGCAAGCTCAAATTCGCCTTCCTGATGAATGTCTTCTATCATTTCAATGCCGAGTGATTGATATAGTTCCGCCAGCTTTTCCGCTCCTTCCGTCCGGAAGAAGTTTTGATAGAAAAACGCGGTTTGAAAAACAGGCGACACCGCAGGCGAGCGTTCCGTCTTCAATTCTTTGACAAGCGCGGGAAACGGATACGCGGCATGGTCCAGCCCTTCTGCCAGTGTCAGCTGCAGCTCCTTCAAAAACGACGTAAAAGATTTGGCGCCCGTCTCCCTGCTTCTGACCGCGATCATATTAATAAAGTAGCCGATGACAGACTCAAATTGAGCCTCAGAACGCCCCATCGTCGGCATGCCGACGATGACATCTTCCTGATTCGTATATTGATAAAGCAGTCCTTTGAAAATAGCGAGATACACAACGGATTCATTGACATTATTTTTTTGGGCGCAAACTTTAATCTGCCGGTTCAGTTCATCAGGAAGCAAGCGCTGATACGCCTGCCCTTTGCAAGTTTGAACCGATGATCTCGGATAATCCGACGGAAGCTCAAGCACCGGCAGCGGTCCTTCCAGCTGCTTTTTCCAATAAGAGAGATGCGCTTTTCCCGCTTCGCTTTCCAGCAGCTCTTTTTCCCATTTCACAAAGTCATGATAATCTGCGGCCTGCTGAAGCATGACAGGTTCTTTGCCTTCGCTTGCTTTTACATAAGCGTCCAGCAGCGCCGACATAAACGTCATAAGAGAGACGCCGTCAAAAATGATATGGTGAATGGTGATTAACACAATCGGCTCCCGCTTCGCCCGCCGGAATACTTGAACACGCAGGAGCGGCCCGGTTTCAAGCGAGAACGGTTCTTTTGCTTTTTCTTTAATAAACGTAAGCGCATCACGCCCGCTTAATTCAGAAAGATCCATTTCTTCAATCGGAAAATGCCGATCCGTATCTTCTATCTGATACGGAAGGCCGTTTTCCTCTTTTATCACACTGGTCAAAATAGGGTGCTGGCGCTGCACGGACAAAAGGGCGTTTTTGAATGTCTCGATATCCAGCTTTTGAAAACGAAAGCATAACGGAATGTTATATGCGCTCATCTCCGGAAACATTTTCTGAAGCATCCACAAACCTTTCTGGCCTTCAGAAAGCGGACGTTTTGCAGTTGTCCGCTTGAAAGCCTGAAGCTTTTGTTCTACTTCAGCGATGGTGAGCGTTCCTGATCTGTAGGCATCGAGAAGTTCTTTATGATTCATAGGTCTTACTCCCTTCTATGATGTCTTGCACTCTTTTAAAATCTAATGTCCCCTCAGAGACCTGTTTCATCATGGCGATGATCTCCTGATCCGTATACTCCTTGTTATCCGGAGCGGCGGCTTCTGTTTCGGTTTCTTCCGTTCTGTAAAACGTTTCGATCGTTTCTTTGTGTTCTGTCAAGTAATAGCTGATGACGTCTCCGAGCGTGGCATAGCTGTAAAATAACGCCGGAGTGACTTCAATGCCGTAATGACTCGTCAAAAGAGCGGCAAATTTGGCTAAATAGATGGAATCAAATCCGAATTCCGCCCAGTTTTTATGCAGGACGAGTTTATCTTTGGATATTTTCAGCAGACTGTGTATCAGCTCTTTCAAATCCGCTTCGAGCCGTTTTTCTGCGCTTTCTTCCGGGATGCGGCGGCTCACGGTTTCCAAAAGCGCATCCGGTTTTGATGAATCGTCCCGCCGTATGCCTAAAAATCGTTCGGCACGGCTTCTTTCGCCGGCAATGACAAGGCACTGGGTGTTGTCTTGAGAAATGACGCGCTCAAATAGCTCAATGCCTTCATCTGTTTCTAACAGGCGCTGGCCGCTTGATTTCAGGTACATGCCCGTCGTCTCTTCACCGCCGACGGCCATTCCGCCGTTTTTCCAGACCGGCCAGTTGATGACAAAAGCGTTTCCGCTTTCTGATTGTTCGTTTTTATAGTTGGCATACGCCATTTGGAACCTGTTCGCGACCGCATAATCACAGCAGCCGAAATCTCCTAAAACAGCCGATGTGGATGAAAAGTAGCAGATGAAATCAGGCGTTTCGTTTTTCAGCCACTCGTCAAGAAGCAGGCTTCCGTTTATTTTCGGTTCAAGCGTACTGCGGAAATTCCCAATTTCATTTTCAAAGACGGATGTTCTGCTTTCGATGCCGGCCGCATGAATGACGCCGTGAATGGCTCCGAATCGTTCTTTCGCGCGCTTGATGCAGTCGCCCATTCCGATCGGATCACAAACATCGGCTTCGGCGTAAAGAACACCTGCGCCGAGATTTTCCAGGTCTTTCATTTTTTCTTTCTTTTCTTCATTGATCGGCGACCGCCCCGTGAGAATGACATTTGCCTGGTAGTTCCGGGCGAGATGGCGGGCAAATAAGTAGCCGAGCCCTCCTAATCCGCCTGTAATGAGATATGTTCCGCCGGTTCTGATCCTGCCGTTTTCTTTCGTTAGTCCGGTTGGTTCGGTGTGATAGACATATCGTTTTCCCTCTTCCAAGAAAACGGTTTGGTCTGTTTCAGCTTTCAGCTCGTCCCAAATGGTTCTCATCCAGTCCGTTATGGCCGCACCGGCTTTTCTGAAGTGGCCGGTAACACTTGTTTTCGGGAGAACAATGCCGAGCGAACGCTCAAAGCCGATCCATGATTCCAAGTAGCACCTTTCCAGACCGGATGCATATTCCCCCGCCAATAACAGCCTTTCCGGCTGCAGACCGGTCTCAGCCATTGCTTGGAGAATATGGACGATACATGAATAATCTTCGATGCAGCTTTTATCTTCAAGCGCCCATAAATACAAAATGGCAGAAGCTTCACCGTACTCTTTTTGAATATCCGCAAAAGCGTTCACATATGATTGCGGATCTTCCCGCACCACTTGGCAGCGGCCGGCGGACAGAGCCTCATACCGGTCTCCCTGAGCGATAAAAATAACGTCAATGTCATTGTCATACGATTTGATCACAGAGACGGCTTCCTGCTGCTTCTTCTGATCAGATAAGAAAGAAATCACCGTTTTGACTTGCTTTTCTCCGGCTGCCGGCAGAGCCTGTTCTTTAAGAACTTCTCTAAAAGCCATTACTTCAAATTGTTCCGCCGGATCACTTTCATCAGCCGGCGCGTTAACGGGCGCGGCCTTGCTTTGTACAGGCTGCTGATGCCAGAAGCGTTCTTTCGCAAACGGATAAGCAGGCAGGCTGATGCGGGCCGGAGGACGGTCTCCGTATAATTTCGCCCAATCGATGTCCAATCCTTTTACCCAAAGCTCAAGCAGCTTAGAATATTTCCGTTTGCTGATCCAAGCGTCTATGATTGTTTCCATATCATCATCCGCCGAAAATACGGCAAGCATCCGTTTGTTTTCTTCCGTGCCGTCACGGTGCAGTCCGGCGCTGTTTTGTCCGGAGGTAAATCCATTCAGTTTTTCTTCAAGTTCATGAAGTGAATGGACGATAAAACCGAGACGCTCTTCCATCGGCACCCGGCCCGTCTGAAGAGTAAAGGCTATGCTCATAAGGTCGCTGCCGCTGTATCTTTTTTCACGGATGGCGTCTCTGAGCTGTTTTGCTTTTTCAGTGAGCCGTTCGCTGTTTTTCGCGGACAGGACGATGATGGCGGGCTGATCTGCCGGCATCTCATCAGGCTCTTTGTCTGCCGTATATTCTTCTATGACGAGGTGGGCGTTTGCTCCTCCCGCGCCGAAGCTGCTTAACCCCGCCCTTCTCGGAAGCTCTTTGCCGCCGATGACGGGACGTTTCCACTCACCGAGCTCCTGCTGAACGGCAAACGGCGTATACGCGAAATCAATATTCGGATTCAGCTGTTCCGCGTGCAGGGACGGCGCAATTTGGCGGTCTTTGAGCTGGAATAGTATTTTTGTCAGACCCGCAATGCCCGCGGCGCTTTCACAATGACCGATATTTGATTTTGCGGAGCCGATGGCGCAAAACTGTTTGTCTGTTGTATCCTCTTCAAATGCTTTCGTTAATCCGGCGATTTCAATCGGATCTCCTAATGCGGTCCCCGTACCGTGGGCTTCAATATAACTGACGGTGCGCGCCGGGACGTTTGCCCTTTCGAAAGCTTCTTTTATTAAGGCGGCCTGCGCATTCGGATTCGGAACGGTGTATCCGTTCGTTTTGCCTCCGCTGTTAATGGTGCTTCCTTTAATCACACCGTAAATGTGATCGTTGTCGGCAATCGCTCGGTCCAACGGCTTTAATACGACCGCTCCTACCCCTTCTCCGTCGACAAAACCATCCGCGCGGTCTCCGAACGATTTGCACGTGTCGCCTGCGGAAAGCATGTTCATGACTGACAGATTCATATAATGGATCGGGTCGGTCACTATGTTTACGCCCCCGGCAATCGCACATTCGCTTGAACTGCTGTATATGCTCTCAAGCGCCAGATGAATGGCCGTCAAAGAAGAAGAGCAGGCTGTATCAACGGCAATGCTCGGCCCTTGGAAATCAAAAAGGTAAGATACCCTGTTGGCAATGGACCAATAGCCGTAGCCTGTCGGGTAGTTTTTGTTCATCGCGCCGGCAAAAACACCGATTTTTCTGCTTTGGCACAGGTTGTCAGGCGTATAGCCGGCATCCTCGATACTCGCATACACCGTTTCTAAAAATAATCGCTCCTGCGGGTCCATTCGCTCCGCTTCCAAAGGAGAAATCTGAAAGAACAGCGGATCAAACTTGTCCATATCCTCAATGAAGCCGCCCCATTTCGTATAAATAGAGCCTTCTTTACCTTTCTCTTCATCGTAGTAATCCTGCCAGTTCCAGCGTTCCCGCGGGATTTCTTCTATGCAGTTTTTTCCTTTTTTAATATTAGCCCAAAGCTCAGCCGCTGTTTTTGCCTGCGGGTAGCGTCCTGAAACACCGATGATGGCCACGTCGCGAACCGAACTTTGCCGGACGGTCTCTTTGGCTGCCCGTTTTTTCCTCCGCCGCCAGTCAGTGCGAAGCGGCTTAGCCGGCTGTACAGCCTGCGGTTCTGGTGATGCCTTCCGTTCTTCCTGAACAGGCGTTTGTCCCGTCAGTTTGATCATCGCGTCTTTTTTCGTTTTGATTAAGTGAGCGACGAGCGCCTCAATCGTCTGATATTCAAAAAATAAAGTGCTGCTGACTTGGTCCAATACATTTCGTAACGCGTTTGTCAGCTGTACGACGACGATAGAATCAATTCCGTATTTTTCAAGCGGCGCTTTCGGATCAATTTGAGCCGGCGGAATTTTTAATGTTTCTCCGATTAACGTTTTCAAGTACTCGGTGCTTTTTTCTGTTAAAGACGTGTCGCCTTTTTGCACCGTTGTTTGCGCCTGAAGTTCCGGCGCATGTGCTGCTTTTGGCGGAGCGGTCCGTTTTCCGGCCCCTGCGTTAAGCGTTTTTTGGCGAACAATGCCGTTGCTTTTTGCCGCTATAATCTGATGGCTTAATTCATGTGCCGCTTCTGCCGGGAAGAAGACAGAATGCCAGCCTTCACTTTCTAACACGCGCTTCCAGCTTTCCGGATACAAGCCCGGGCACCCCGGAATACGAAGGGCGGAATCTTCATGCAGCCACCAGCCTTCAAGCAGTCCGAAAGTAATATGCGGGAACAGGCTGTTTCCCGCCATTTCATTTAAGAGCAGCAAACCGTTGTCTTTTAAAACGGCTTTGGCGTTTCTCAGCGTCTGGCGGATGTCTTTCGTCGCGTGGAGCACATTGGCCGCAACGACGATGTCGTATGCGCCCGGCTCTATGCCCTGGCCGGCAAGCGGCGCTTCTGCGTTCAAAAGCTTATACGTCAGATAAGGATTCCGTTTGCCGTATTCCGTCTCCGCATGCACAAGAAAAGCTTTCGATACATCGGTGTAACAGTATTCTTTTATATGGTTTTGATACGGCCTAAGCTTTTCAAATATGCCTGCGCTTGTGCCGCCTGTGCCCGCTCCGATTTCCAGGATGCGGATCTCGGCTTTTGAATGTTTGCTGATGTTTTCTTTCACATAAGCCGTTAATGTATCTGACAGGGCGCTGTTAAAGTAATCCGCGACTTGATTGTGCTTATAAATTCCTTCAACAAGTTCCATTGAAGAGTGCGGGAACATGATGTCTGTCGCCGGCACGTCTTCGCGCAGAATGTCCGGCAGTGCTTTAAGCATCGTCTCGGCTAAAACAGTCATCGCTTTTGTATCGGCGTTGTTGAGCCATTCCTCTTTTTCCTGCTCCCATTTTTTCCATAGGGAGGCGGTTGTGTTTTCGGCTCGCGCCGACAGTTTATATGAATCCGCATTCCCTTCCAGATAGCCATGTTCCAGAAGGAAAGCGATCGTTTGATTGAGCCATTTTTTAAAGTATTCATGTTCGGGCTCATACGCTTTAAGGCTTTGCGGCGTCAGCAAGTCTGCTTCTTTAAGCTGGGCGATCAACAGCTGATACAGATAATCATCGAGCTCCTGATGTTCAGCCTCTCTAACAAGACGTGCGCCGGGCGGAGCGACCTTCGGCTGTTGTGAAAAGACAAGCGGCTGAGGCGGATAAACGGAAATCTTTTCTCTTTCACTCATCCCTTCGACTGCGACCGGTTTTGTCGTATGAATGAAAGCCGCCTGATCAACCGGCAGCGTCATAAGGGTTTCAAGCGCCTCCATTGCAGCGTCCGGTTCGATCAATCCCAATCCGATCTGATCCATCAGCTGAATAAAATCGCCGTCTTCAGCCGCTTCGCTGTTGCCCCAATAGCCCCAATTCATCACTTTGACCGGACAATTCCATGTCTGATCAAGTTCTTTCGCAAATGCGTCACTGAAAGCGCATCCCGCGGCATAATGGCTTTGTTTCACGTTATGGATAAATGCCACAAGCGAGGAGAAGAAGAGCGCAAAGTCAAGCGGCTCCCGTCCAAATACCTCCGCCATGGACACACTTACATCGGCTTTTGCCCGCAGCACCGATTTGAACTCTTCTGTCTTCATATTACTTAAGCTTTGCTCAGACAAATCCATTGCCGAGTGGATGATTCCATTCATTTTTGTGTGGCGCTCTTTTATGAACTGATAAGCCCTCTCTAAGGAAGCACTGTCGGCGGCATCGGCGGAAACATATTCAGGCGCCGGGCCGAATGCGCTGAGCCGGTCGAGTTTCGCCTGTATGGAATCATTCAGTGTGCTTCTTCCGATCCAAATGATGCGTGCTTTGTAGCGGCGGATCATGTATTCACTCCATGCCTCGCCAAGATACCCGGCGCCTCCGATCACGGCATAAACCCCGCCTGTTTGGTACAGCGTGCCGTTTTTCGGCATATTGTCAAGCGGTATCAGCTGCCGCTCAAACAGCTGCTGATTGCGGTACGCCCAAATTTGACCGTTTTTCCCGGCAGAAAGACTGAGCGCCTCTTCGATCGGCCAGCTGCCGTCCGTTTCTGTGTCAATCATGCGGATATGCCAATGCGGATATTCTTTCGCCATTGTTCCGGCAAGTCCGCTGACTGCGGCTTGTGACGGGTCGGCGCTGTCTTGATCCGAAAACGGCTGGGCATTTGCTGTGACGATGCACCAGTCCAAACGTTTTTCTCCGTACTCTAAGGCAAGTAATGCTTTCATCAGCTTGAACACATGAAGAACGTTTCTTTCCTGTTCTTTGAGGCTGTCCGCACTCTCAGCCTGCGGAGCAAGCCAAATGATTTGCTCCAGTTCTTTTTGTCCTTCAAGCATGTGCGTAAGAGATGTGATATCATCCGTACTTCTGATCGGATAATAGGAAGCGTTCGGCAGATGTTCTTTTATGCGCGTATGTCTCGAACCCGTTCCGCCGAATACTGCCGTCTGCTTATCCGCCGCTGCTTCCCCGGCTTTTTCAAGCGCAACAGGCTCCCAAGCCGGAATCAGCATCGTATGGCCGACAGGCGCCTCCGAGGTTTCTCCGCCCGCTGTTTGGCTTGTGTCAAGCGCCCGGACGGACGCGCCTTTCATCCGGACATAAACCGTACCGGCATCATCGCACATATCAATGTCAAATTTTCTTACGTTGTCATCTGCTTTGCTGCCTTCTGTGTACCGGATATATGACCAGATATGTTCAGGACACGGCCCAAACACTTCCACCTCCTGCATCGCAAACGGCAAAGAAAGCTCGTGGCTGTCTGCATCTTCATGTATCGAGCGGACAAGCAGACCGACGGAAGCGTGAAAAGCGGCGTCCATCATACTCGGGTGAAGCGTATACTGTTCTTTTTTGTCATGTACGGCTGCTGGGAGTGAAATACGAGCCAATAATCGGTCTTCTCCGATCAGCAATTGCTGTACGCCCCTGTATGCCTCTCCGTAATCCAGACCGATCTTCTCAAAAGCACCGTAACATTCTTCCGCAGTCACGATTCCTAAATTGCAGGAAGCTTTGACAGACTCGATATCAATCTGGGCGCTTCCCGGTTCGGTAATGACCGCTTCACCCTGGCTGTGAATAACCGGATCTTCGCCGTTTTCTGCCTCACTGTATATTTCATAGGTAATCTCACCATTGTCTTCTGGGTAAAGGGCAATATGTATTTCCTTCGGTTTGTCTTCAATCATGACCGGCCGGACCCAAACAACCTGTCTGAGTGTGACGCTATGGTCTTTTTCCGTCACGGCAGCAGCCTTTTTGACCGCCTCTCTGGCCATTTCCAAATAGGCGACGCCCGGCAGTATTTTTTGTCCGTTGACGACATGGTCAGATAGGAAAAATTCATCTCCCGTAAAAAGAGAGGTGAAGCGCTGCTGCGAAAAATCTGACGTATTTTCTTGTAAAAGCGGATGCAGCACTGTGCCTGAAAGGCTTTTCTCCTGTTTTTTCTGCTGCGGAATCCAATAGCGTTCTTTTGCAAACGGATAAGTCGGAACGCTTGTTTTACGCGGTTTACCCGAAGCGTACAGCCTATTCCAATCTATTATTTTCCCTTCTGCCCATAACTCGGCAAGCCGTATCGGATCATCCGTCTCGGGAGCGGCTTCGCTCATCTCCGGCAGCTCGGCTTGTCCGCGCCAAAGACCGGGGATGTTTTCGTTTCCTTTTACGAAATCATTCAGCTTTTCTTTCAAGTCGCGGGTGTCATTTACAAGGAAGACAGCTCTTTCCTCCATTGCTTCACGTCCTGTCTGAAGAGTATAAGCCAGTTCAGACAGCACCGTCTTTTCTGAAAGCGATCGGGCTAGTTTTTCCGCATAGGCCAGAAGCCTGTCTTTATTTCTTGCTGACAGCGGGATGAGTTTTGCTGCATCGTTCTCAGGTGCAGGCGCTTTTTGTTCAGGCTGAATGTATTCTTCTAAAATGATATGGGCGTTCGAACCTGATGCACCGAAGGAACTGAGTCCGGCCCGGCGCGGATAATGTGTGACTTTTCCGTTTTCTTCGGCTTCCGGCTGCTTCCACGGAGCAGTCTGCTGCTGTACGTAAAAAGGAGATCCCTCAAATTTCAGGTAAGGGTTTAATTCCGCAGAATGCAGTGATTTGACAAGCGTTTTGTGATGAAGCTGCAGCGCCGCTTTTGTTAACCCGCTGATCCCCGCCGCTGATTCTGCGTGACCGATATTTGATTTGACCGAACCGATGGAACAAAATTGCTGATCCTGCGTCCCTTGGCTGAACGCTTTTGACAGACCTTCAATTTCAATCGGGTCTCCTAACGAAGTACCCGTGCCATGGGCTTCCACATAGCTGACGGTCCGCGGGCTGATACCTGCTTTTTTCAGACAGGCCTTAATGACTTCTGCCTGTGCAGCAGGACTCGGGACGGTAATTCCGCTTACTTTCCCGACGTGATTAACGGCGCTTCCTTTAATGACCGCGTAAATGCGGTCGCCGTCTTGTTCGGCTTTTTCCAACGGCTTGAGCAAGACCGCACCGACTCCTTCTCCGGAAACGTAGCCGTCCCCGCCCTCGCCGAATGTACGGCAGCGGCCGTCACTTGAGTGCATGCCCACGCTTCCGTAGCTGAGATATTTCGCCGGGTGCAGCGACAAGTTCACCCCTCCCGCAAGCGCGGCCTCACATTCGCCGCGGCGGATGCTTTCAATGGCCAGATGAACGGCGGTCAATGATGAGGAACAAACGGTATCCACCGCGATGCTCGGCCCGTGGAAGTCACAATAATAGGACACTCTGTTGGCGATCTGCGCATAATTCAGTGAAACCGGAAAAGGATCAGTTTCAGATAATTGTTCTGCGCCGATTAAGGAATAATCTTTATGCATCACCCCTGCAAATACGCCGATCGGATGCTGTTTTTCCCCTTTATTTCCCAGCGTTTCAGGCGTATACCCCGCATCTTCAATCGTTTCCCAGCATGTTTCTAAAAACAGGCGCTCCTGCGGGTCCATCGTTTCCGCCTCACGCGGTGAGATTCTGAAAAACTGCGGATCGAAACAGTCGGCATCGTCAATGAAACCGCCCCATTTTGATACTGTTTTTCCAGACGGGGACGTTACGTTTTGATATGTTTTCCAATCCCAGCGGGACTTCGGAACTTCAGTGATGCAATCCGTGCCTGCCTTAAGGTTTTCCCAAAACTCCGCCACACTTTTCGCTTTCGGATAGCGGCCGGCCATTCCGATAATCGCGATGTCTCCGGTGTTTTTATGATGTTCTGGCGCGTCCGGTGTTTCAGCTTCAGACCGTTGTGGTTCGGCTGCACGTTCCGCACATTCAAATGAAACGGTCTCTTTCAAAAAGGCTGCGAGTTCTTTTATATTTGTATATTCAAAGAGAAGAGTGGGCGCGAGGTCCGCACCCGTCTTTTTACTGATATCCTGTACAATCTCAAGCAAAGAAGATGAATCCAGACCAAGCTCGTAGTAGCCTGCAAGAACGTCCAGCGTCTCCCAAGGCTGCCCAAGCTTATCTGCCAAAAGCTTCTTTAAAAACAGAATGATGTCTTTTTCATCTGTGCTTTCCGGCTCAGTTGCAGCCTGTTGATTCTGTTCGGCTGTATTCGCGTCTTCTTCGAGCCGAACCGCTTTTCCCGTAATGTTTTTAAGCTCCGCCACCTTTTGTCCGGATCGGCTGAAGTACTCGATCGTCATCGTTGTGAGTTCTTTTTCCTGACGGACGCCGGAAGCGGCGATACGCGCCGTGCACTCAGATTGCAGTCTGTCGGCGGCCGTGAACGATTCATAATATAAAGGCAGATGAAGCCGGTTTGTTTCAGAAAGCAAACCGCTCGCCCCGATTCCGCTCGCATCCAAAAGGGCCGGATGGAATAAAAAGAAATCCTTTCCTTCTTCACAAGAAAGCTCAGCCAGCATGCCGCCTTCTGTTTCGTACAATCGTCCGTTCGATTTCATCATGCCGGAATGAACCAAGTCATGATCCAGGCAGCGGTTATACATGTCATCAAGATTCAGAGATCTGCCTGACTGCTTCACATCGCCGAAATCAATGGTTTCGTCAAATGTCACAGCGTCTCTTTTCACCATTTCAGCCGTCGCATATTGTATATTGTCTGACAGCTCGTCACCTTGCTGTTTCTGCCCTGAAAGGGAGATGAGCCACTTTCCATCTCCGCTATCAGAACATTGAATGGTCAGAATGATTGCAGCCGTTTCACTTACGGTTAAAGGCTGATAAATCGTAACGTGCTTCAATTCGAGCTCATTGTATACATAACCGTGTTCCTGAAAAACCTGATAAATCAAATCGATATAAGCAAGACCGGGCAATACCGCTTCACCAAAGACCTTATGGCCCTTCATGATGGGATGATCCAGTGAGATATTGATTTTTTCCGATATCATTCCTTCCCACTCCTCTCTCATTTAAATGCTTTCCAAAACATTTTTTTCGCAGGAAGCTCTTGTTTCTCCGCTAGTACGTCAGGTTCTTTTACCAGAGCCTTACGTCTTAATGACGGTACCGGCAGCGGCTTTCTTTTCATTCGGGTATCTTTTTCTTCCCAAGCTTCCAGAATGACGTGGGCGTTCGTTCCGCCGTCAGCAAAGCAGTTGATGGCTACTGACGGTCTGGCTGCATCCCATTCGCCGGCTGTTTTATGAAAATGAAAATCTGTCTTTGTTATATCAAAATGCGGCATCGGTTCATCTCCTGAGAGGAACGGAACCGTTTGTTTATGCTTCAGCATTAATACGACTTTAATGAAGCTTGCGATGCCTTCTGCGCAAAGCGGATGCCCGATGTTCGGCTTAATTGACCCGATGCCGAGCGGAACATGCTGGCCAGAGCGGTATACGGCTTGAATCGCCTTCAGCTCAAGCAAATCAGTTACAGCGGAACCCGATCCGTTTGCTTCGATATAACTGATGTCTTCCGGCTTTTTGCCGCTTTTGAAAAGCGCGCTTTGCATGACATCTTTTTGCGCCTGCATATTAGGAGCTGACGGGCCTGCCGTTCTGCCGTCATTGTTCATGGCGGCAGCCTTAATGACCGCGTGTATCGTGTCGCCGTCTTTTTGCGCCTGGCTTACTGTTTTTAACAGCACCATGCCGACGCCTTCACCGAGGACAACTCCGCCTGAACGCTTGTCAAATACGTGAAATGCCGGCTTTTCGTTTAACAGCCCGCGCTCTTGGAACATCCGGTGCGCCGCATCCGTGTTCAGCAGGCTGACGCCGCCAACTACCGCCGCTTTGATATCGCCGCTTCTCAGTGCCTGAACGGCCATGTTCATTCCTGTCAAAGCCGATGAACAAGCCGTATCAAGCACGATGCTCGGCCCGCGCAGATCAAAAAATTGCGAAACGTTTGCCGCTAAATAATTCTGCCCGCCCGCAACGATCGGGTTGCGGGTATTCGCAAGAATTTCAGGATCAGGCTGATGCTGGCTTCGGCCTCCGATATACACACCGGCCTCTATACCCTTGATTTCTTCACGGGAATAGCCGGCATGGCACCAAAGTTTCAAGCTCTCTTCCAACACCGCCAATGCCTGAGGGTCCATCGCTTTCGCGTCGTTTTCCGGAATGAAAAAGAATTCGGAATCAAAGTGATCCATATTGTCAATCAATCCCGCAACGTATTGATTTGCATATCCGAAACGTTCCGCCGGGACGGAGCCGATTGCGGACCTGCCGCTTCTCAGCAAGTCCCAATATTGTTCTAACGATTCCGCTCCCGGAAAACGGCAGCTCATTCCGACGACGGCAATGTCTTCAGTTACGGCATCACGCTTTTGTTCAGTATGAACCGTTTGTACGGCAGCCGGAACCAAGATTTCTGTATCAGGTTCCTCCCTTTCTGCAAGCAGCGGCTGTCCATTGGATACAAGCCATTCGGCAAACGCGTCAATCGTCGGATGTTCATATAAAACAGACGGATCTAAGTCCTCTTTGAGCGCTTGATTCATTTGCTGTAAAAGCTGCGCTAAAATGATCGAATCAACCCCGTAATCCTGAAACGGTTCGTCTGTTTCCAGTTCTTCCGGAGCGATTTTCAGCTCATCGGAAAACAGTTTCACAAGCCACGTCTTCGTATCAAGAAGCAGTTCTCTGTCTGAATGTTTTTCAGCGGCTTTGCCGTTTATTACGGCTTCAGTCTCTTTTTGTTTTTTCTCTTGACAGAGCAGCCTGTCAGGATGCCATTCGCTCCGATCAATGATAGCCGGCAGAACGGACGGGCGGATGTTTTCAGATAAAATGCGGTCCAGCAAGTCAAGTCCTTCCGCGTTGGACAGTCCCAGCAGCCCGGTCTGCTTCAAGCTTTCTGTGCGGACTTCACCCAATCCGGTTTCCTTCCAGTTCGGCCATTGAATGCTGACTAACGGATATTGATGCTGATGAGCCGCCGCGAAATAATCCATGTACGCATTTGCCATCGCATAATCCGACTGTCCCGCCGCGAGCGCCGGAACGACTGCAGATACTGAAGAAAATAAGACAAAAAATTGCAAAGGATCATTTGTGAAAAGGCTGCTTAATGTTTGAAGCCCTGCGACTTTCGGTTCCAGCACTTCTTGTATATCGTCAGCAGTCTTTCTGATAAACGCCGGATTTACTGAATTAACAGATCCCGCACAATGAATGACGCCGCCGATCGGTCCCATCGTGCGCCGGATCGTTTCAATTTCCGCTGCCGCCGCATCATGATCAGACAATTTCAGACTGATCACCGCCACTTGCACTCCTTTTGCTTCAAGCTCTTCAATCGCCCGTATCTTCTCTTTCAGCCTCGTATTAACGGCTGACCGTTTATGACGGGGAGGAATCGGCTCCCTGCCTGTCAGCACTACTTTTTTCACGCCGTGTTTTTCTGTGAAATGGCGGGCGCATAAGAGACCCAGTCCCCTCGTGCCTCCGGTAATGAAAAGCACATGGTCTTCAGGAAACGGTGCGGGCTTATGTTCTGCTCGCTTCCCGCTTGGAATCTCCCTGAATAAAGCACGGTATCTCTGTCCGTTTCGGCGGCAGATTTCCGGTTCTGTGCTGTCCGCCGCAAATTCATCTGCAATCTGTTTGGCAAGCGTCTGCTGATCCGTATCTGTATCGGCATCCATGTGTCTGGACGTCACGTTTTGATACTCATTTTGAAGCATTCTGTACAGGCCGCTTTTTGCCGCTCCTGCAAGATGAATCGTTTTCTGCTGAAATGGCTCCAAGCCTTTTGTTACATATAGCAGCGTCAGCGGCCGCGCCTGCCGGCGGCTTGTATCAATCAGAGTCTGGAGCCGGCTGATCCCTTCCAGTGAAGGGTCTTCGTCTCCGCATCCCGTCAGATCGATTGCGCCATCTATGTGATTCCAATCGCTAGCTGCAGTGTCAGCCGAATCGACCGGGAGAATGAATGAGTCAGTGAAATGCTTTGCAGTCTCTTCGGCTAGCTCCGCTGTTCTTGCATCAGCCAGAATCATGACCGTCTTGCCGCTTTTCTCACCGGCCGAATCGATCTCACAAGGAACCCATTGCTTTTCTAAAAGCACAGCCTCGCGCCGGTCTTCTGTTTCCTGCGGTACAGCTTTCGGCTCAGGCAGCCAGTACGGCTCCTTCGCAAACGGATAAGCCGGCAGACTGATTCTGCGGGGTTTTTCGCCTTGATAGAGTCTGTCCCAGTCCATCTGAAGCCCTTTGGCCCACAATTCCGCTATTTTGGCGTATTTTTTCTTATCGAACCATGACCTCACAAGCTGCTTCAGGTCATCGTCCGTTTCAAATGCTTTGATTTCTTTTTTAGCCGTTTTGATATGGGCTTCATATATCCCTTCACCCGTATTTCCGTTTACAAAATCGGTTAAACGGCTGATCAGTTCTTCTCTCGAACCGGCTGTAACCGCAAGACGGTAATCCATCGCATCACGCCCGGTTTGAAGCGTGTACGCCATATCTGAAAGATTGATATTCTGATTGGCTTTTGCAAATTCGATCACAGACTCGGCATAGGTTTTTACCTGGGGCGCTTTTTTCGCCGACAGCACAAAAATGTTTGTCTCATCAGGCTTACGGCTTCCCCGGTCTTTCGGCTGATACTCTTCGATAACGAGATGAGCGTTTGTGCCGCTGTAGCCGAATGAGCTGACACAGGCCCGCCGCGGTGCTCCGCCTGTTTCCCAAGGTTTGAGTTCGGTATTGACAAATAAAGGCGAGTCATCGAAATCAAAATGTTCATTCGGCGTGCTGAAATGAAGGGTCGGCACAAGCTGCTGATGCTTCATCGACAGCAGAACCTTCTGGACGCTTGCTACACCTGCCGCCGCCGACGTGTGCCCAATATTCGATTTAACCGAACCGATGGCGCAAAATTGTTTGCGATCCGTTTTTTCCTTAAATACAGAAGACAGGGCTTCTAATTCAATCGGATCCCCCTGCTTTGTGCCGGTGCCGTGCATTTCCGCATAGGTGATGCTCTCAGGGTGGATGTTGTGCGCTTCATACACTTGGCGCTCTAAATCCATTTGGCTTTTCGCGCTTGGTGCGGTAATGCCGTTGGTTTTTCCGTCCTGGTTAATTCCAGATCCGATAATGACTCCGTAAATATGGTCTTGATCGGCTTCCGCATCTTTCAGCCTCTTCAAAACGAGCGCCCCCGCGCCTTCGCCAGGCACAAATCCGTTCGCACTGTTATCAAATGCTTTACATTGGCCGTCAGGAGACAGCATTCCTGCTTCACACATGCTGATGTATGATTCAGGCGTTAAATACAAGGTCACACCGCCGACAAGCGCCATGTCAATTTCATGATTCAACAGCGCCTGACGCGCCAAATGAGTCCCGACGAGAGATGAAGAGCATGCCGTATCGATCGGAATGGCCGGCCCTTTCAAATTGAGATAATAAGGCAGGCGGGCCGCCGCGATGCTGAAACTGTTGCCCGTCGCGCTTCCTCCTGTCTGATGTTTGTTTAACATCATGCCGTATTCATTGTTCATAATCCCCAAATAAACGCCGCAATTTTTCCCGTTTAATTCTTTTGAGCTGTAACCCGCATCCTCAAAGGCTTTAAAACCTTCCTGTAAAAATATCCGGTGCTGCGGGTCCATAAGTTCCGCTTCAGACGGAGATATATTAAAGAACAGCGGATCAAACTCTTCAATGCCGTCAAGCATACCGATTGATCTGCAGTATACTTTGCCCTTCTTGTTTAAGGCCGGATCATAGTATTTGTTTACATCCCAGCGGGAAAGCGGGATGTCGCGAATGGCGTTTTTCGCACGGGCTAAGTTGTCCCAATATGTCTTTAGGTCCGGCGCATCCGGGTACTTGCCCGACATGCCGACGATGGCTATCGCGTCCGCTATCTCGTCTTCAGGCTCCCGTTTGGCCTGCACCGGTTCAGGTTCCTTTTGAACCGTTAATCTCTCCGGCTCGGCAGGTGTTTTCTCCTGCGGGGCATGTTGCGTAAGCGGCTTTGTACGTACGGGAACCGCCTGTTTTTTTCTTCCGCGGACAGACGGCTGCGTACGCAGAAAATCGGCAAATTGACGGATTGTCGGATAATCATACACTTTCGTTACGTTACAGTCCGTGCCGTACCGTTTATTGACGGCCTTTATCCATTCAAGACCGGTAATCGAATCCATACCCAAGTCAATAAAGGCCTCATCAATATCTACTTCATGCCGCTCCATGTACAATACATCAGCCAGTGCTTTTGATAACTCGTCATGCACCGCTTCAATCGGTTCTTCCGGTTCGGCGGAAGCTGCCGTTTCAGACATCGCCTCCAGAATATCCGCTTCTGCTTGTGTCACATGCTGCTTATGAGCGTTTAAAGGCTGCAGCATGATGTTTGATGGTTTTTTCACGGCCTCTGTTTTCTGCGGTTCGGTTGCTTCCTCAAGGATCGGTTCTGTCCCGAGCTCTTTTTGCAAGAAAGCCGCAAACTGGCGGATTGTCGGATAATCATATACTTTCGTCACCGTAAGGGACGTGCCGTATGCTTTATTAACAGACTTTATCCATTCAAGACCGGTAATTGAATCCATGCCGATATCAATAAATGTGTCGTCTGCGTCGATATCGTCGGCATCCATATATAAAACGTCTGCCAAACTTTCGGTCAATACGGCACTTACTTTGTCAGCGGAAACCGCCGGACGGGAAGCGGGCTGTACGGTTCTTTTCGGTTTCGCGCCGCTCAAAGTCTGCAGTGTAATGTTTGACGGTTTTTCTTTGACAGTCTCCTCGTGAAGAGTTGTTACTTCAATGACCGGTTCCGGGGCGGCCGCCGGTGCGATCGGCGCAGACTGTGTTTCGGCCGGTCTTTTGACAGCTGCATCAGCTGATGTGTCGATCCAATAACGGTCTTTTGCAAACGGGTAGGCCGGAAGACTGATTTTTTGCGGTCTGCCCATTTGATACAGCTTATCCCAATTCAGCGGAAGGCCCTTCACCCAAAGCTCTAATACCTTTGCGGCTTTGCCTTTTTCAAGCCACGCCTCAATGGTTTTTTCCATGTCCTCATCAGCCGTAAACAGCGCCATCGTGTCTTTATTCTGTTTGACTTGTCCGCGGTAGAGCTGGTCAATTGACTCCTTGCCGCCCGTAAATTCGTCAAGCTTCTCTTCAAGCTCGCGCAAATTGCTGACAATCATTCCGAGACGCTCTTCCATCGGTTCACGGCCGATTTGAAGCGTATATGCGATCCGGCTCAGATCCGCTTCCCGGTAACGCCCGCTCCGCAGTGCATCAAGAAGACGTTTCGCCCGTTTTTGAAGACGTTGCTCATTTTTCGCGGAAAGGACGATCATCGACGGATGAGGCGCGGCAAAAGCCGTCTCCTTATCCTCATCAGCGGAATATTCTTCGATGACGATATGAGCGTTGACGCCGCCGGCTCCGAATGAGGAAAGCCCCGCGGTTCTCGGCAATTCATTATTTACTCCGTTTTCATTTATGACCGGTCTTTTCCACTCTTCAAGCGTCTGCTGCACTTTAAACGGCGTAGCGAGAAAATCAATATTCGGGTTAAGCGTCCGGGAATGCAATGACGGTGCGAGCTGCTTATGCTTCATTTGCAGGAGCACCTTCGTCAGCCCGGCGATGCCCGCGGCGCTTTCACAGTGGCCGATATTGGATTTCGCTGAGCCGATGGCACAAAACTGTTTATCTTGTGTTTGTTCTGAAAAGGCTTTTGTCAGACCCGTGATTTCAATCGGATCGCCGAGTGAAGTCCCGGTGCCGTGGGCTTCGATGTAGCTGACCGCCCTCGGATCGGTTCCCGCGTCTTTTAACGCCTGTTTGATCACCGCGGCTTGGGCGTTCGGATTCGGTACGGAATACCCGTTTGTTTTTCCATCATGGTTCACGGCCGTTCCTTTGATCAGGCCGTAAATATGATCACCATCCGCTTTTGCTTTAGAAAGCGGCTTAAGGAGTACGGCGCCCACTCCTTCACCGGGCACATAACCGTCCCCGCCTTCTCCGAAACTTTCACATCTGCCTTTGCTTGATAAAAATCTGTTCTGGCCGAGCATCAAATATTTATTCGGATGAACGGATACATTGACGCCCCCGGCAAATGCTGCTTCGCATTCCCCGTTCCGCAAGCTTTGGCATGCCAGATGAATGGCTGTTAAAGAAGAAGAGCACATCGTATCCAGAGCCATGCTCGGGCCGTTAAAACCGAATACATAGGAAGCCCTGTTCGCAATTGATGACGGATTTCCGGTCAGCGCAAGCGATTTACCGCGCGCCTGTTCTTCTGCTCCGTAAAGCTGATATTCCTCGTACATGACGCCGACGTAAACACCGACATTAGCGCCAAGCAAATCACCCGATTTTTCCGTGAGCTTTTTGCGCGTGTAACCGGCATCTTCCATCGTTTCGTAGACACATTGCAGGAATAACCGCTCCTGCGGGTCCATCAATTTTGCATCCCGGGGCGAAATAGAGAAGAATTGCGGATCAAATTTGTCCACGTCTTTCAAAAATCCTCCCCATTTTCCGTACGTCTTGCCTTCTTTATCTTTATCAGCGTCGTAATAAAGACTGTGATCCCAGCGATCGTTTGGAATTTCGGTTATGCAGTCAGTGCCTTCACTCAAATTCTTCCAAAATTCCTGAAGATTTTCGGCCTGCGGATATCGTCCTGATATACCGATAATTGCGATATCTTCACGTTCTGTCAGCTGCTGATTTTTCCGCGTTTCCGGACGGACTTGCGCAAAGCCTTTTTTCCCTTCATTCCGTTTGGAAACGGGCTTTACTTTCGCTTTCTCAGACAGCGCCGGTTTGGCTTCAGGGGTTTCTTCTGTTTTCATCCCGGTCACTTCCAGCAGCGTGTCCCGGTGTGCTTTCATAAAATACTGCGCCAGCGATTCGATATTCTGGTACTCGAAAAACAATGTTTTTGATAATGAGCCGAAGCTCTTTTCCAGCCGGCCCGTCAAATGCATAATCATAATCGAATCAATTCCGTAATCTTCCATAGGCGCCTTGGCATCAATTTTGCCGACAGGAAGTTTGGTCACTTCCGAAAGCACTTGTTTCAAGAAATGCTCCGTTTTTTCTGCAAGCATGTTCTCTCCGCCTGCTGTAAGACCTGCCGTTTCTTCCGTTTCGCTGCCCTTATCCGGCTGATCATCCGCTGATTTTTTCAGAAACGCCCGGATTTTTGCGGCGTAGCCTTCCGTCACCATGACTTGGGATGTGTTTGCCGCCCACCCGCGGTATAAAGCCTGAATGCCGTTTTCTGTTTGCATAGGGACCATGCCGCTTTCTTTTGTCAGCATGGCTTCCGTTTCAGCATCAACCGTCATGCCGCCGTCTTTCCAAAGCGGCCAGCAGATTGAAAGGGTATGTCCATAGCGTTCATTTCGGGCTTTTTTACGGTTTCTTTTTTCACTGAAGGCGTTCATAAACGCATTGGCCATCGCATAATCAGCCTGGCCCGCGCTTCCGGCGCTTCCGGCTCCGGAAGAGAAAAGAATCAGAAAATCAAGCTCAATGTCCTTTGCCGCTTCATCAAGATGAACCAGCCCGGAGACTTTTGGCGCCAGTACATCACGGATTTCATCTTTGTGCTTTTTCAGAATATAGTTGTCTTTTATCGTTCCGGCGCTGTGTATGATACCGTTTAATCCGCCGTACTGCCGACAGATGTCCGCTGTGAGCGATTGAACTTCTTGTTTTTCCGTTATGTCTGTTTGTTTGTACACAGCTTGCGCGCCGAGATCGGACAGTTCTTGAAGCTGGGCTTTTTTACGGTTATCCAACAGAGAACGCCCCGTTAAAATAAGAACGGCGTCTTTTGCATGCCGGGCGATTTCTTTGGCGAATAAAAATCCGAGTCCGCCCGCACCGCCTGTGATCAGATAAACACCTTTATCCTTCCACGGCTTTTCGGCGCCGAACTGTTCAAGCCCTGTTTCCTGCCATTGTGCCGTATAGCGCCTGCCGTTTTCATAGCGAATATGCTTGTCATCAGGATGAGCGCTGCATTCTTTTACATATCGGGACAGAATGTCTGCCTTGACGTCCGGCTCCAATTCAATCAGCTGGCCGGTCAGGTTCGGGTTTTCAAGCGCCGCTGTTTTCAAAAGCCCCGTTAAGCCGCAAAGGAGCTGCGTATCCGCTTCTTGAGGCACGACAATCTGTATAAGCTCGCGCCCGCCGGAATTTGAAGCGAGGATTTTCTTCACTTCTTCGAACGCCTGAAGCGCACAAGCTTCAAACCGTTCGTCTTCACTCTTATGCTGATCACGGAGCACATGACAGCTGAAGTCCGTCTGTATGCTGTTCATTTGATCCGTAAACCGGTCAGATATCATCACGTGACGGGCTTTGAAATGGATCGGCGCTTCTTCATGTACAGCGGCCTTCTCTTCCCATACGTGTTCAAAATATAGTGTATCTGTTTTATCCGTTTCAATTTCCCGTGCGGAATAACCAGTCATTTTCACACATACATTGCCTTGTTCGTCACATACATCAATATCCAGCTTCTGCACGGCATCTTCAGGCTTGCTTTCGCCGCTGTACGCAATGGAAACCCACATATCGCTTTTACAGCTTTTCAACACATCAATCTGTTCGAGAGCAAACGGCAGCATCGGCCGTATGTCAGTCCCGTCTCTGTCAAGCATTAACCCGATTGTCGCGTGGAAGGCCGCATCCAAAAGGCTCGGATGGAGGACAAACTGATCTTTTGTATGAGAAATAGATGACGGGAGTGAGAGCTTCGCGAGCACTTTGCTGTCTTTTGCATAGATTTCCGTGACCGCTTTGTGAGCATCCCCGTATTCAATCCCCATCTGTTTGTATGCCTGATAGCAAGCGTCAGGTGTGATCAGACGGCGTGACTCTCTTAATTTGTCAATCTCGATTTTGGCCGGTTCGCCCGCTCGGACAAACGCTACGCTTCCTTGCGCATAGAGTACGGGCTCTTCTTCCGAGGAAGCCGATTCACTGTAAACCGTAAATCCCATCTCTCCATTTTCTTCGTCATAAAGGCGGAGATACAGTTCTGCGGACTCATCCGCCGCTGTAAACGGACGTATCCATACGACATGTTTCAGCCGGACTGTTCCTTCTTCCTTCGTTTCTGCCGCATGTTCAACGGCCGCCCGGACCATTTCCAGATAAGCCGCGCCCGGTAACGTCCGCTCGTTTTTGACGACGTGATCTTTCAGGAAAAACTCTCCGCCGCTAAACGAGGACCGAAAACGGACGCCTGACATGTTTGATACATTTTCATGCAGGAGCGGATGCAGCATGCCTGCATTTTTTTGCGGCAGCGATTCTCTTTTCTCCGCCTTCGGCACCCAATACCGGATTTTTTCAAACGGATATGTCGGCAGGCTGATCCGATTCGGTTTGTTTTCACCGTACAAGAGATTCCAATCCATCGTTCCTCCGCCGGCCCACTTTTCGGCAATCATCTCCAGAGTTCCGGAAGAAAGCCATTTATGTATTAAGTCCGGAGCAAGCTCTGCCTGTTTGCTTTTATCGGCTCGGTTCCGCCAGCACCCGCTGACCGTTTTACCCGCCAGAAAGCCTTCCAGCCGCTCTTTGAGCTGTGTCATATTCTGAGCGGTGAACGCAACCCGCTCCTCCATCTGTTCACGGCCGATCTGAAGTGTATACGCCGCATCCTCAAGCGGCAGGCCGGGATGAATAAATGCAGACAGCTTCGCAACATACTCTTTTAGCCGTTCTTCATTCCGGGCTGAAACCGGGAAAATGAATGTCTGTTCTTCTGCCGGTTCATACGCTGTTCCGTGTGATTCTTCAGGGATAAATTCCTCCAGAATGAGATGCACGTTTGAACCTGTCGCCCCGAAAGAACTGATCCCAGCACGCCGGGGATATACGGTTTCGTTTCCGTTTTCCTTTACTGAAGGCTGCTGCCACTCTTCGGTATGATGCTGGACGTAAAACGGTGATTGTTCAAAATCTAAATACGGATTCAGCTCCTCGGAATGAAGAGACGGCACCAAAGTTTTATGGTGAAGCTGCAGGGCAACTTTGCTTAAGCCGCTGATGCCCGCAGCCGATTCCGCATGGCCGATATTGGACTTCACTGATCCGATCGAACAGAACTGTTTGTCCTGTGTGTACTGGCGGAACGCCTTGACAAGGCCTTGAACCTCAATCGGATCGCCGAGAGAAGTTCCCGTCCCGTGCGCCTCAATATAACTGACCGTGCGCGGATCGATGCCCGCTTTGTCCAGGCATTCTTCAATCAAATCGGCCTGCGCGACAGGACTCGGCACGGAAATTCCGCTCACTGTCCCCACGTGATTGACGGCACTGCCCTTTATCACCGCATAAATCCGGTCTCCGTCTTTTACCGCCTCCCGCAGCGGTTTTAATAAAACGGCACCGATTCCTTCAGCCGGTACATAGCCGTCTCCGTCTTTCCCGAATGTATGACAAACTCCGTCTGTTGAAAACATGTCCCATAAACCGTATGTCAGATATTTATTCGGATGCAGCGACAAGTTGACGCCTCCGGCAACCGCCGATTCACATTCCCCGCGCCGAATGCTTTCCGCAGCAAGGTGAACCGCAGTCAGCGAAGATGAACAGACCGTATCGACCGCCATGCTCGGCCCGTGAAAATTGCAAAAATATGAAACTCTGTTTGCGATTTGCGCATAATTAAGAGAAAGCGGGAATACATGATCTTCAGAAGAAGCTTCAGCCCCGACCAACGTATAATCCTTATGCATCACCCCTGCGAAGACGCCGACGCGCTGTCTCTTATTCCGTCCGCGCGCCTCTGCGAGCGACTTCGGCGTATATCCGGCATCCTCAATCGTTTCCCAGCATGTTTGTAAAAACAGCCGTTCCTGAGGGTCCATTGTTTCAGCTTCCCGCGGCGTAATCCGGAAAAATTGGGGATCAAAGCAATCCGTATCATCAATAAATCCGCCCCATTTTGAAATGCTCTTTCCGGAAGGCGACTTTACATTTTCAAACCGGCGCCAGTCCCAGCGAGACTCCGGAATTTCGGTGACACAGTTTTTTCCTTCTTTCAGGTTTTCCCAGAATTCATGAATATTTTCGGCCTGCGGATAGCGGCCGGCCATGCCGATAATCGCGATATCTTCATCTTGCGGAACACTGCTTTTCCGCCTGTTTTCTGTTTGCGGCTCAACCGGCTTCGCCATTTTTGCCGGAGGCGCGCTGAAATGGCTCCCGTACTGCTCAGTCAGGAAAGCCGCCAGCTCTGCTGCCGTCGTATATTCAAACAGCAAAGTCGGAGAAAGGGTTTCGCCGATTTTTTCGCTGATCGTTTCGACGACATCAAGCAGTCCGGACGATGTCAGCCCCATTTCATAGTAGCCGACTTGAGAATCAATCTGTTCAAGCGGCTTGCCGATTTTTTCCGCCATCAGATTCATGACATACCGCTCTGCTTCCTCATGCGGGTGTCCGCCTTCAAGCGATGCCGCAACTTCCGGTAAACCGGCTTTTTCAGGAGACTTCTCAGCAGTCTTTCGTTCTGTATTGATCAGCTCGGCATCCCGCACGAGCTTGCTTGTGAAATCTTTCAGCTCGGCTACTTTCCGGCCGGATGCGTTAAAAAACTCCAGTGTAATGTAAATGAGCTCCTTTTCCTGCCGAAGCGACGAACGTTTGATTCTCGTGATGCAGCCGGCCTGCAAAGGTTCGGAAGCTGTAAAAGATTCGTAGAAAAGAGGCAGAAACAGCCTCTTTTCCCCATTTAACAGCGATGAGATCAATAGGTTTGCGCCGACGCCGCTTCCGTCAAGAAGAGTCGGATGGAACAAAAACCCTCCGGCCTGTCCCATCGCGTCTTTTCCGAGCGATACATCAAAGGTGACGCCGTCCCGCTCCTCAAACACTTCTCCTTCTGCTTTCATATATCCGCTGTGAACCAATTCCTGGCTTCTGCATTGTGCATAAAGCTCATTTAAATCGATGGTGCGTTCCGCCCCGCGTTTGACAGAGTCAAGATCAAGCGTGTCACTGAAAATTGCGGGTGCCGTCTCGTGCATTTCCGCTTTGACGTAAATACGTTCTTCCGGCTGTACTCGTCCGCCGCTGACCTCAGCCCCTTTTGCGGTAAGTTTCCAGCGCCCTTCTTTTACCTTTGTACATTCAACCGTAAGCTTGACGGCGCTGTCTTCTTTCGCAATAAGCGGCTGATATATGGATAAATGGCGCAGCTGAAGCCCGTCGTATGAATAGCCGCGCTCTTTGAAAATCTGATAAAACATATCAATATAAGCCAATCCCGGAAGGACTTTTTGTCCGTAAACGTCATGGTGTAAAATAAACGGATTTTTCAGCGATAAAGTGATTTGCTTATTGAAGTTCTTCACGTTAAACCTCCACTTCATAGGTATCCCAGATGTTTGCCGCAGCTTTTTCGTTCGTTTCTTCTTTGCTGTCCGGCGAAATCAGCCGCTTATTTAATGCAGGCGGTGTTAAAGGATGGCGCTTGATTCGGCGCCCTTCGTCTTCCTGCCACGCTTCCACAATGACGTGGGCGTTTGTTCCGCCGTCGGCAAAGCAGTTAATTCCTGCCGCCGGTATTGGTGACGGCCAGTCTGCCAGAGTGCGGCTGAACTGAATATTGGCCTTTTCTCTATCAAAATGTGTGTTTTCATGCTCGCCTGATAAAAACGGGATAAAGCTCTTTTCTTTCAGCATGAGAACAACTTTTATGAAACTTGCAATTCCTTCCGCGCAAAGCGGGTGCCCGATGTTCGGTTTCACAGATCCGATTCCGAGCGGGCCGGCGTCTTTTGAACGGTAGACGGATTGAATGGCCTTCAGTTCTAACAGATCCGTCACGACCGTGCCTGAACCGTTCGCTTCAATATGAGTAATGTCTTCCGGCTGTTTTCCGCTTTTTTCAAGAGCCGTCTTCATGACGGATTTTTGCGCTTCCAGACTCGGCGTAGCCGGGCCTGCCGTTCTTCCGTCATTATTGACGGATGCCGCCTTCACTACGGCATAAATAGAATCTCCGTCTTCAATCGCCTGAGACACGGTTTTTAATAGAACCATTCCGACACCCTCGCCCAGCACGACTCCATCGGCGCGTTCGTCAAATACATGGAACGACTGCGCTTTACTTAATATGCCGCGCTGTTCAAATAATTTATGGGTTTCTTCTGATTCAAACAGGCTCACCCCGCCGACGACAGCCGCTTTTATTTCTCCTGTTACAAGAGCCTGCACGGCCATATTCATTCCGACTAAAGCAGAAGAACAAGCCGTATCGAGGACAACGCTCGGGCCGCGCATATCAAAGTATTGAGAGAGATTTGCGGCCAAATAATTCTGGCCCAGCGCGACGATCGGGTTTTTCGCGTCCAGCAGTTTCTCTTCACCCGGTCTGTGACGGCTGCGTCCGCCGAGATACACACCTATTGCTTCTCCCTTTATCTCATCCGGCGTATAGCCCGCGTGATACCACAGGTTAAGGCATTCTTCCAGAGCGGCCAAAGCTTGAGGGTCCATTGCCTTTACATCTTCTTCTGCCAGTAAAAAGAAGTCCGGATCAAATTGATTGATTCCGTCAAGCATTCCCGCGTAATAAGGCGTCTTCAACCCCCATCGTTCAGCCGGAACAGGACGGATAGCCGAACGGCCTTCAGCCAAAAGCGACCAGTACGCCTCTAAAGAAGCCGCTCCCGGAAACCGGCAGGACATGCCGACGACCGCGATATCTTCCCGGTGAATCTGTTTTCCGGCCGGCTCTTCTTGCACCTTAACGGCTTGTGTTTCAATTACCGGCTCAGCCGGCTTCTTCAGAACAGGCTTCGCCGCCGCCAAATCAAATCGTTCTGACAAAACTTCTGTATATCCTTCGAGAAGCCAATTTGCGAAAGATTGAATCGTCGGATATTCATACAGAATGGACGGGTCAAGCGATGCCGAGAGATTCCGATTGATCCGCTGCAGAAGCTGAGCAAGAATAATGGAATCCACTCCGTAATCTTGGAATAATACGTCTGTCTCAAGCTGATCCTGGTCAATCCGCAGCTCTTCAGAAAATAATTCTTTCAGCCATTCTTCTGTTTTCCTTATTAATTGATCGTTGTCTGCGGCAGTATAAGCGGTTTTTTCCGCCGGTTTTACCATAGCCGGACTCATTGGCTGATCCTGCCTGCTCCGCCGCAGGAGTCGCTCCGGCTTCCACAGTTTAGGATTCAGAACGGCCGGCAGCACCGGGCCCCTTGCTGATTCAAGAAGTATGCCGTCAAGGAGCTGTAGTCCTTCTGCATTCGTGATGCTGTATAGCCCGCTCTCTTTATAAGCTTTGTTCGTTACCTCGCCCATTCCGGTTTCTTTCCAGTTCGGCCACTGAATGCTTACGATCGGCAGCTGCTCTTTGTATGAGTTTGCAAAATAGTCCATATACGCATTGGCCATGGCATAGTCGGCCTGTCCTGCCGAAAGCGCCGGTATCGCAGCTGACACGGAAGAGAACAAGACGAAAAACTTCAGCGGCTCTTCGCTGAGCACACTGTATAACGCCTGAAGCCCGTCTACTTTCGGCTCGAGCACGCGCTGTATGTCTTCATCGGTTTTTCTGATGAATGCGAGCGTCTCTTTATCGGTCACACCCGCGCAGTGAATCACGCCGCCGATAGGTCCGAGCGTCTGTTTTATCTGACTCAGTTCCTGTCTCAGCCCGGCTTCATCAGCTAACGGGACTGACAAAACCTTCACTTGTACACCTTTGGATTCCAAGTCGAGAACAGCTTCAATTTTCGCTTTTACAGAAGCCGTCACCCCATTCAGTCCGCCCGTCCACTCACTTCGCGGCGGAAGGGTCTCGCGGCCTGTAAGCACCAGTTTTTTCACTCCGTAATGTTCGGCAAAATGGCGTGCGCATAAAAGACCGATCCCCCTCGTCCCTCCGGTGATCAGAAGCACATGGTTGTCCGGAAAATCAATTCTCTCGCCTTGCATATTCATATTTTCTGATCCGCTCAATACGGCGCGGTAGCGCAAGCCATCCCTCCGGCAAACTTCCGCGTCATCAGTGCGGGCATGAAACTCATCGGCAATCTGCTTCGCCAGTTTGTCATCCGAAAGCGCTCCTTCAAGGTCGAGATGCCTTGAAGACAGGTGACCGTACTCGTATGCCAGCATTCTGTACAGACCGGCCCGTTTTGCTCCTGTTGTTTGATTGGCCTCTTTATTTAATGACTCAAGGTCTTTCGTGACACAAAGCAGTGTCATCCCTTCTTTATGCCCATGCTCAATCAATTGCTGAAGCCATTTGATTCCGGCCATGTCTTGAGAATCTTCTTTCGCTGCGCCGAAGAGGTCGATGACTCCGTCAAACGCCTGCCAGTCATATTCACCGGTAAGGTCTGATGCGGTGATGATACGGTGATTCGGCATACGCGCTGCGATCTCTTCTGCGAGATTGATCGTGTCCCCGCCTGTCAAAATCGCAACGGAACGTGCGCACGGTTCACCCAGTTCGAGCGGGCTCAGTTCCCATTGTTTCATCAGAATACGCTTCATCCGTTCCTCTGTATGGACCTTCTTTTTGTCAGGATTCTCAGGCACCCAATACGTGTCTTTTGCGAACGGATAAGACGGAAGACTGAGTAAACGCGGCGTACCCTTTTCATACAGCCGGTTCCAATTCAACACGCCGCCTTTCACCCATACCTCTGCCAGCTTGGCGAATTTGCCTTTTTTAATCCAGGCGTCAATGACGATGTCCATATCTTCATCTGCCGTGAACAAGGCAAACGTATCTTTATTGCGGTGAGACTGGCCGGTATACAGCCCGGCAATGTTTTTCTCATTTTTCGTAAATGCTTCCAGCTTTGTTTCCAATTCCGCCATCGTCGCTGCAAGAATGGCCAAGCGCTCTTCCATTTCGTCCCTTCCGGTTTGCAGCGTATAAGCGACGCCCGCCAAGTCTTGATCTGTATACGGCGTTTGACGGATCGCTTTTAGCAGCTGCTGCGCCTGTTCAAACAGTTTTTCTTTTGATTTGGCGGACAAAAAGATGATTGCCGGATTTTCCGGGCTGTGCTCAGGCTGAGCGGCTGCTTTCGGGACATACTCTTCAATGACGATATGGGCGTTGACCCCGCCGATGCCAAATGAGCTGACCCCGGCCCGGCGCGGAATGGCATTTCCGTTTCTATCTTTTGCTGCCGTCCATTCCTGATTTTCCCGCACGATGTAGAAAGGACTGTCATCGAGCTGAATGTACGGATTGATCGTTTCGCAATGCAGGCTTTTCACCAGCGTTTTGTGCTTCATTTGCAAAAGCACTTTCATGACGCCTGATACTCCCGCGGCAAGCTCTAAATGGCCGATATTGCTTTTGACCGAACCGATGCCGCAGCGGTGACCGGAGACTTCAGGCTCTTGATTTGTTTTCGCCAGCTCGTGAAACGCCGCTTTCAGACCATTTATTTCAATCGGATCGCCCAATTCCGTTCCTGTACCGTGCGCTTCAATATACGTGACGGTGCTCGGGTCCACTCCCGCTTTCCGATATGCTTTCACCAATAAATCAGCCTGCAGTTTCGGATTCGGCGAGGTTAACGTATTCGCCCGGCCGCCGTGGTTTTCAGCCGTACCGCGGATCACACCGTAAATCGGATTGCCGTCACGTTCTGCATCTGTCAGTTTCTTCAGCATCAGAATTCCCGCGCCTTCTCCTCTGACATACCCGTTGGCATCTTTGGAGAAGGTTTTGCATTTTCCGTCTTTGCTGAGCATGCCTGCTTTGCTGTAGCTGATATGCGCTTCTTCCGTCAGAATCGTGTTGATTCCCCCGGCAATCGCCATGTCGCATTCTCCGTTTTCTATCGCGGATACCGCCCGGTGAATCGCCACAAGCGAGCTTGAGCATGCCGTTTCAATCGGCTCGCTCGGCCCGTGAAGATTTAACAAATAGCTCAAACGGTTCGGACCTATGGAAGGAATCATGCTGCCTGTCGCCGCATGTCCTTCCGGCGCAAGACCTGCCCTTGTGAACAAATCTTTATAACCGGTATTTCCGGTGCCGATAAAGACGCCCGTATTTGTACCGGAAAGGCTTTCCGGCTTACAGCCCGCATCTTCTATCGCCCGCCATGCATAAGTCAATAACAGCCGCTGCTGCGGATCTAAATATTGGGCTTCCCGCGGTGAAATCCCAAAGAACAGCGGATCAAATTCAGCTATTCCGTCGATAAAGCCGCCCCACTTGATATTCGTTTTGTTCCCTTCAAGATTCGGGTCGCCATCAAACGCTTGCCAATCCCAGCGTTCTTTCGGAATGGTTGTGATCGAATCCTTTCCTTCTTTCAAATTGCGCCAAAATTCCTCTATATCCTTCGCGCCCGGGAATCGGCCGCTGATTCCGACAATGGCAATCGGGTCCAAGCGGCGCGGCTCTTTTGTCGCTGCCGCAGCGTTCATTACAGTTGCGAAGCGCTTTTTCCGCTGCATTTTCGGTTTTTGGGCTTTTGGCTGCTCTTTTTTCGGAGACTCTTTCTTCTTTTCGCCGAAACGGCCCGGATGCTCTTTTGCCAGATATCCGGCGAGACCGCTGATCGTTCCGTACTCAAAGAAAATCGTCGGCGCCAGCTCCAGCTGATACGCTTCATTTAATTGATTCGTAAAGACGGTAAAGGATACGGAATCAAAACCGTATTCACTCAATTCCGTATCTGTCTCAATGTCCTCACGGTCAACTTTTAAAATGCCGCTTACCATGGCTGTCAAAGCGGTGTGAAGCGTTTGAAGAGATTCTTCTGCATCGTGTTTTTCTTCCGGCTGAGAAGGAAGGCCGGCTTCTGCCTCATCCGTCAAATACTCCGCTAAACTGCGGATCGTCCCGTGTTCGAAGAAGATCGTCGGCGCCAGTTCCAGCTGATACGCTTCATTTAATTGATTCGTAAAGACGGTAAACGATACAGAATCAAAACCGTATTCACTCAGTTCCGTATCAATATCAATCTCGTCTTGGCCGACTTTTAAAATTGAACTGACCAATCTGATAAGCGCACCGTGCCATTTGTCTCCCGAAACGGCGGATACAGGCTCTATTTTCTGCACCTGCGGCTTTTCAGTTTCAGAAACGGACAGGAACGACTGTTTTAATTTTGCTGCGTGTCCTTCAGCTGCTAAAAGCTGCGGCTTTTCCTGAGCCATTCCTTCATAAAATGCAGCCAGGCCTGACGCCTTTTGAAGCGGAACCATGCCGAAAACTTTTTTCATCATTCTCTCCGTCTCGTCTCCCGCCTGCATACCGCCATCTTTCCACAGCGTCCAGTTAAAGGCGACCGTTTTTCCGTGCCGAAGGCCATTCTCCGTAAGGGATTGCCTGTAAGCGGCGTATGCATCCATAAACGCGTTGCCGGCGGCATAATCAGCCTGCCCGACATTGCCGAGAACGCCGGAAACACTGGAGAACAATACGAAAAAGTCAAGATTGCAATCTTTGCTGGCTTCATCTAAATAAGCGGTTCCGATGACTTTCGGATCAAGCACTTCCCTGAACTCTTCCTTCGTTTTTTGCAGCAGGAAGCGGTCTTGTATCACTCCCGCAGCGTGAATAATTCCGTTAAGCTTTCCGAATTCCGCCGTAATCTCTTTGATCAGCGCTTCATTTTCCCGCCGGTCTGCCGCATTCAGCTTTTTGTAGACGACATTTGCGCCTGAGTGCTGAAGCATAGCAAGCTCACGCTGTTTGGCTTCTGCCAGATTTGAGCGGCCCGTCAGAATGATTTTCGGGTGTTTTACGCGACCTGCGATTTCTTTTGCGAACATCAAGCCCAGGCTTCCCGCGCCTCCGGTAATCAGATATACACCTTCGTCCTTCCAGACGGTGCCGCCTCCTGCAGGATGCATTTCTTCCCAAGCCTTCACATACCGTTTTTCTCCTTTATAACGGATATGTTTATCATGCGGCCGATGACTGTCGTTTTTCAGTTTTTGAGCGACAGCCGGCATTTCGCCGATTGATTCCATTTCGATGAGCTGACAGTCAAGTTTTCCGTATTCCAGCTCGGCTGTTTTTAACAAACCTGTTAACCCCGCAAACAATTGCTGGCTGCCGTCTGCTGAAATAACGGTCTGAATCAGAATGCGGCCCTGCCTTTTTTCGCTGATGATCCGCCGGATGTGTTCGGCGATTGTCTGCGCATAGCTTTGGAAGCGTTCAGCGGCTGTTTCACCCTCACCTTCTGCAATCAGCAGTTCGGCGTCTTTCAGGCCGAATGCCGTTTCATCTTTTATACGGCAGGCATCTTCACAAAGTATGATCAAATGCTCATCAGCACGGACAGAAGCTTTCTCGGATGCGGCGGCTTCTTTCCAGACCGGTGCAAACAAGACCTTTTCCGATCCTGATGGCGGCTGAGCCGATTCTGCATCGCCTTCAAGCACTCTCGTAGAGAATCCTCTCACCTTCACGCAAAGCGCTCCTGTTTCGTCGAACAGGTCAATGTCGGCTTTCTGCACGGAATCACCGGTTTGATATCCATCGCTGAAGCGTGCATGCGCCCGCATAGTCGGCGTGCATGCTTTGATGACTTCAAGATATTCCAACGCAAACGGCAGAATCAGCTTTTGTCCGGAAAACTCCTGCATAATGCAGATCGTCGCCGTCTGAATAGCCGAATCAATGATGCTCGGATGAAGCGTAAATTGTCCGTTCGTATGAGAAACAGAATCCGGAAGCTGTATGTCCGAAAACACTTCTTTCTCGCCGATAAAGGCGGACTTAATGCCTTGGAAGGCTTTTCCGTGGAACATCCCCCTGCTCCGACCTTCCCGATAAAAGGCCGCCGGATCAAGAATGTCCGCTGTGCACCTGTTTTGTATGGCAGAAAGGTCGGCCTCAGGCTCTCGTTCAGCCTTTATGATCTCGGCCCGTCCTTGGCTGTGCAGCACTTCTTCGCCGTCAGCGTTGACGCTGTAAATGTCATATGAGATGATGCCGTCCTCTTCAGGGAACAGCGCAATATGGACTTGGCGCTCTTGTTCGTGAACGACGATCGGCTTCATCCAGACGGTATGATGGAGCGTTATTCTGTCTTGGTCTTTTAATAAGCCGCCAAGCGCCCGTTTTACCGCTTCATAAGACATTTCCAAATATGCCGCTCCCGGCAGCACCGCTTTTTCCCTGACCACATGATCCTTCAGGAAAAATTCTGAGCCTGTAAACCGTGAGCTGAACCGCTGAACGGCCAAATCTGACGTATTTTGCTGCACGAGCGGGTGTAAAACTGAGACTCCGGTGTGTGCGGCAGATGTGTTCTTTTCTGCTTTTTTCGGCCAGTACGGCTCCTTTGCAAACGGGTAGACCGGCACGCTGATTCGTTTCGGATGCTCGTCTTTGTAAAGCTTGTGCCAATTAATGGCGACGCCTTTACTCCACATTTCACAGAGCTTCGATCCTTTTCCTTTCGCAAGCCATTTCTCAATGAGTTCAGCGCTGTCATCATCATCAGAAAGCCAGGCAATATCTTTCGCCTGCTGTTTTTCTCCTCTGAAGCAGCCTGTTACAGCCGGCTTATCATTGATAAAATCGGCAAGCTGCCGCTTCAGCTCCGCAGTGCCGCTTGTGATAAAGGCCGCGCGCTCTTCCATCGCTTCCCTTCCGACTTGGAACGTGTAGGCAAGATCAGCGAGGTCTGTGTCCGTTTTTCTTTCCAGAAAAGCCAGCAGCTGTTTTGCGTACTCCTTCAGACGATCTTTTTTTCTGGCAGACAACGGAATGATGAACGGACCCGCAGCGTCTGCTGCTTCAGATGCATCCGGATATTGTTCAAAAATCGCGTGTGTGTTTGTCCCGCCAAGACCGAAAGAGCTTAAAGCCATGCGGTGCGCTCTGTTCTCACGAGTTAACTCTTTCTTTTCTTCCGCTACGTAAAACGGAGAGTCTTCTAAATGAAGATTCGGGTTCGGCTCTTTGTAATTGATGCTCGGCGCGATTTCCTGATGATATAAGCTCATGACAACCTTGATGCAGCCCGCCATTCCGGCCGCTGTATCCAAATGCCCAAGATTTGTTTTGACTGAACCGATGCCGCAGTATTGTTTTTTATCTGTATATCGGCCGTACACCGATTGAAGTGCGGACAGTTCGATCGGATCGCCGAGTTTTGTTCCTGTGCCGTGAGCTTCGACGTACGCGATCGTTTCGGGATGGATGCCCGTCTGATCAATGACCTTCTGAATGACCTCAGCTTGTCCTTTGACGCTCGGCGCATAAAATCCGACCTTATCCGCTCCGTCGTTATTGACGCCGATTCCGCGAAGCAGCGCATAAATATGGTCGCCGTCCTTAACGGCATCAGACGCTTTTTTCAAGAGCACGGCGCCGGCCCCTTCACCGCCGATCATTCCGTCAGCATCCGCGTCAAACGCTTTAATATGCCCGTCGCTTGAAAAATTCAGCCCCGGCTGATGAACATATCCGGCGCTTGATTCCGTATGAAGGGTCGCACCGCCGACAAGGGCGTACTTGGCTTCGCCGGACTGCAGGCTTTGAAAAGCCGAATGCAGGCCGATTAACGAAGATGAGCAGTTGGCATGGACAAAATAGCTCGGCCCTTTCAACCCGAGTTTATGAGAAATCATCGTCGGAATCGTACCGCTTTGGGCAAGCACCCATGACACGTAGCCATCCGGCGTTTCCAGCTGTGCTGTCGTCTCCTCCGGCAGCAGGCTGCGGTAAGAGTTCGTGCTGGCAGACATATACACGCTTGTTTCCGGAATTTCTTTGGAGATATATCCCGCATCCTCGATTGCCTTCCATGAATGGAGCAAAAGCATTCTCAGCTGAGGATCCATATATTCCGCATCTTTCGGTGAAAAGCCGAAGAAACCGGGATCAAACATTTCTTTCCCCTCTAAAACTGATTTAGCCGGAACGAAGCCGGGATGATCAGCCAGTTCTTCAGAAATACCGAATCGGCGGAGCTCTTCTTTTGAAAAGAAGGTGATGCTTTCTTTGCCTTCTTTGATGTTATTCCAAAATTCATAATGATCTTTCGCTCCCGGAAACTCACAGGATATACCGATAACCGCAAGGCTGTCCTCGTAATAATCGGGAAATTCTCCCGCCGGATGTTCCCGGTCTTCTGCATTCACTTTCTTTTGCGGCACAGGAGCCAAAACGGCTTCTTTCGGTTTTTGTTCAGCGATATACCGGCTGATGTCTTTTACCGTCGCGTATTCAAACAGCTCCGTTACACTGAATTCACAATCCAATTCCTGCGTCATCCGGTCAGTGACAGTCACGGCAAGAAGCGAATCTCCCCCCGCATCAAAAAAGCGGTCATCAAGCTCTATATCTTTGCTTTTCAATACATCCTGCCAAATCGCCAGCACCGCCTGCTGGATATGAGATGATGAAAATGTTTGTGTGTCCGGCTGCTTTTCCGTCAGATCGCGGGCAGCAAGAAGCTTGCGGTCCACTTTTCCGTTCGGCGTAAGCGGCAGCTCTTCAAGACGGATAAACGAAGCTGGCGTCATATAGGCCGGCAGCGCTTGTTTCAAATGATTGCGCAATTCCTTTGCAGACGGAAGCGGCTCTCCGTTTTTCCGGATATAAAACGCGCAAAGCTTCTCATTTCCGGAGTGATTGTTCACAACCACTACACTTTCCTGTACGGCCGGATGGGCATTCAGCCTGCTCTCAATATCTCCGGGTTCAATCCGGTAGCCGCGGATTTTAACTTGGGTATCCATCCGTCCCATGTATTCAATGCGGCCGCCGGGGAGAAAACGCGCCATATCGCCTGTTTTATAAAGCTTTGATCCCAGTTCGAGCCGGTGGCTGACGAAAGCTTTATCTGTCAGCTCAGGCTTGTTGAAATACCCTCTTGCCAATCCGTCTCCCGCAATACAAAGTTCTCCCGGCACCCCTTCTAAAACAGGGTTGAGACCGGAATCCATAATATACACGCGGGTATTGGCGATCGGGCGCCCGATCGTAAGCGCGCTCTCATTTTCCGTTATACGCTGCACCGCGGACCAGATTGTCGTCTCTGTCGGCCCGAACATATTCCAAGCCTCGCTTTTCGTATCGAGAAACTGCTGCTTCAATTGTTCGCTAAGCGCCTCCCCGCCGCAAAGGATTTTCACATTTTCTTCATTTGACCATCCGGAATGAAAGAGCATTTTCCATGTAAACGGCGTCGCCTGCATGATCGTCGGTTTGTACTCTTGAATCAGCTCTTTCAGCTTCCGTGCGTCTTTTGTGACTTCTGTCTTACAGATGTTGCACTCCGCTCCTTTGATTAAAGGAAGGTAAAGCTCCAGTGCCGCGATGTCAAAGCAATATGTCGTGACGGCAAGCAGTTTGTCTTCGGACGAAAGCCCCGGTTCATTCGCCATCGAGAGTAAGAAATTGGTCAGCGCCCGGTGCGGAATCATGACGCCTTTCGGTTTGCCCGTGCTGCCCGACGTGTAAATGACATACGCCAGATCGTCAGGTGTCACTAACCGCTTCAACGACGTTCTTTCCGCGGCTGTACTTTCAATATGAGACCAATCGCGGTCAATGGCAGTTGTCTGCACGCCTCCCCAGTTCAAAGAGTGCTCTAAATCAGCTGTCGTCAGGCACATTGAAATCCTGCTGTCGGCGATCATATATTCCAATCTGTCAGCGGGATAAGAAGGATCAAGCGGCACATACGCTCCCCCGGCTTTTAAAATGCCGAGAAGTCCGACAGCCATATGCAATGAACGGTCTGTATAAATGCCGATGAGATCATCAGGGCCTGCACCGTGCGCCTGCAAATAGAGCGCCAGCTTCGTACTTTTTTCATTAAGCTCACGGTACGTCAGCTTTTGCTGTTCATACACGACCGCACAAGCGTCCGGCGTTTCTGCCGCCTGACGTTCGAATAATTCATGGAAGCAGGCATCCGGATATTCACGGCTTGTCTCATTCCAAGACTTAAGAATCATGTGCTCCTCTCTTTTTGTCATGAGAGAAACGTTCTCAAGCGGCGCATCCGGATTCGCCGTCAAAGCTTCAGCAGCCTGTACAAATTGGCTGAAAAGTCTGGCCGCCCCTGCTTCGTCGAATAATTCGGTGCTGTATTTAATCGTAAGATCCATGCCCGATGCTTCTTCCCACATTTCAAATACAAGATCATATTCCCCCTCCTGATGAATGTCTTTTACAAACTCACAGGAGAATTCCTTGTATTCATCAAGCATCGATTGATAGCTGGAATGCTGCAGAAAGTTCTGATAGAAAAAGGCATTGCTGAAAACAGGCGAACCGTTCTGCCGGGGTTTCGCATGCACATCACGCACCATTTTCGGAAACGGATAAAAGGAGTGATCCAGTCCGTCCAGAACGGCATCCTGCACCTTTTGAACAAAGTCAGCAAACGTTTCTTTTCGTCCGGCTCTGCTCCGTATGGGAAGCATGTTGAGGAAATGGCCGACCACTCGGTCAAAACGTTCTTCGGGTCTGACCATTGCAGGCATGCCTGTCACAATATCTTCCTTATCCGTATATTTGCTTAAAAGCACCATGTAACAGCTCAGCATGACGGTAGACAAATGAATCGAACGGGATGCGGCAAACGCCGTTAAATTATTCAGCAGCCGTTCGGGAAGACGGCGTGTCAGCGTATCTTCTGTAAACTCCGGAACACTTCTGTCCGTGCGCATCGGCGGAAGCTGAAGGTCAGGCAGATCGCCCCCGAGCTGTTTCATCCAGTAAGCGCGGGCAGCTTTGCTTTCTTCACCCGCTAAATACCGCTTTTCCCAAGCCGCGAAATCGGGATGAATGCCGGGAGCGGCAGCCGTAAACTCTTCTTTTCCCTCCAGCAGCGCCTGATAATGATCCAGCAGACTGTGAATAAATGTAATGGATGAAATGCCGTCAAACACGATGTGGTGAATGACCGTCAAAAGATAATGTTCCTCGGCGGATTTTGAAAGCAGCTGCACGCGCAGCAAAGGCCCGCCTTCTTTGACAAACGGATCTTTCACTTTTTTCCGTATCAGAGCGGATATTTGTGATTCATTGACGTCAGAAATATCTTCTTCCGAGAATACAAAAGGATCTGCCGCTTCTATGAAATAAAACCCGCCGTCTGTTTCATTCACGGCGCTTTTGAGCATCGGATGCTGCTTTAATACGAGCTGAAACGCCTGTTTCAGTTTCTCTTTGTCGATTCCGGATGTGAATCGGAAACAGAGCGGGACATGGTATGCAGTCGTTTCAGGCGACATTTTCTGCAATGTCCACAGCCCTTTTTGGACTTCTGAAAGCGCTGGCGCCGTTTGCCGTCTCTCCCGTTCTCCCGGCGGTTCGGCTTTTTGGGGATGATGGTCCGCTGACATGTTTGCCGCTTTTTCAGCAGTATAAGCCGCTAAAGCGCCAATCGTCGGGTTTTTGTGCAGCTCTCTTGCCGTCAGCCGGATGTGATACGTTTTTTCAATTGATCTGGCGAGTTTCATCATCTTGATGGAATTGACGCCAAGACTTTGAAACGGTGTATTTGGATCAACGAGCTCATCCGCGATGGAAAGTTCCTCTTTCAGAAAACGGATAAAATCCCGTTCAATTTCTTTCTCTGCAGAAGCCGTGTCTGAATTGCCGCCTTCTTGTCTGTTATTATGTAATGAATCAAATTGCCCTTGTTCAAATGAATGTTTCAGCTGAGTGCGCTGGATTTTCCCGATCGCCGTCTTAGGAATGTCTTCTTTTGCGACCGGAAGCAGATAATCAGGGGTAACGCCGATTCTCTGTGTCACGTGCTGGTGAATGTGATGAAGAAGCTTCGTCATGCGGTTCTCATCCAACGGAACAGATGTCACAAAGAAAATCGCCAGCTCATCTGTCGTGCTTTGATTCGGCCGGACGGCGCATGCCGCTGTATATGACGTTTCAATTTCCGGCAATTCCTCAACGGCTGATTCAATGGCATGGCTGTAATAATTCACACCGTTGATAATGATGGCATCTTTTGTGCGCCCCGTTATCGTCAGGCGGCCTTCACGCAGAAATCCGAGATCTCCCGTTTCAAACCAGCCGTCTTCTGTAAAGACACTCTCATTTAAGTCCGGGCGCTCATAATATCCGCTCGTTACAGTCAGACCCGACACTTGGAAGCGGCCGATTTCTCCTTCTTCCACCACTTGATTGCGGTCATCCGTAATTCTCATATTAAATCCCGGGATCGGCAGACCGATCTCGACGAAACGATCGTCGTCATTCGTGTTTTCCAGTGTAAACTCATCTGAGAAAATAACGCCTGAAGACGTTTCGGACATTCCCCATGCGGGTCGGATGGCATTAGCCGGCAGACCGTGCGGCTCTAAAAGCTCCATAATTCTGCGTCCGACTTTCGCAACCGCGGCCTCCCCGCCGTTCAGCATGTAACGCATGGAAGATAAGTCCCATTTCCGCGTTTGAATCTCTTCTGCAAAATCAGCAAGCAGTCCAAAGGCAAAATTGGGGGCCCACGTGACCGAAGCGCGGTAATGATCAATCAGATCGAGCCATTTTAAAGGGTCCATCAAAATGGATTCGCTCGGTATGTTGATTTCCTCACATCCGAGATAAACATCACGCAGATGAAGCATTCCGATGCCGCCGACATGGTCAAAAGGCATCCAGTTAAACGTGACATCCTCACTTGTATAGCCCTGCATCTGAATATTTCCTTTGACCATGCAGACGATGTTTTCATGGCTGAGCATCACGGCTTTCGGCGTGCCCGTGCTTCCCGAGGTCAAAAGCAGCATCGCCAAATCTTCGGGACGGGGATGATGACAGTCCGTATCCATTTCGTGCGCACTGAGATCTTCTGCCGCCAAAGCGCAAAACCCGGAAAGCTCCTGCTCCTCCGCCCATTCAGTCATCTCCGGCAGCACGTCACGGCTTGTGATGACATACGGCCGATTCAAAAGCGTCCAGGCGTCTTTCAGTTTTTGCGTCCCGCTGTTCATTTCTGTATAAGCCGGAGCGGCCGCAAGCGGAACCGGGATCGCTCCTAAAAAAACACAGCCCCAAAAAGCAGGAATCAGCTGGGAATTGTCACTTAGCTGTAATATGACTTCATCCTGAGCCTTCACTCCTGATTGGCGGAGCCCTTTCACAATGGAAAGAGCGATCTTTTCCAGGCCGCTGTAAGTCTGGTACACTTTGGTGCCGTCAGGCTGTATATATGTGATGCCCTTTTGGTCTCCCGCTGCCGCGGCGGTTTTGTGCAGGACTTCAGGAATCGTCATCGGCTGATCCGCTGAAAGCCGCAATGATTTTCCATAGCTGACAGATGGCTTGAGTAACCCGCTTGCCTTCATATCACTTTTCATAGAGCTGCCTCCATTTCATCTGTATGTAAGATGTATGTCTTATACTCCGTACATCGTCGTGATTCGTTTTTTCACTTCATCATCATGAAACGTCTCATCGTGCATGATTAACTCCTTCTCAATGACGGCCGGAAGCTGCTCGCGAAACGGCGTCACCAAGTGCCTTTTCAATGTAATTAAAGAGTTTCTCGGTTTTTCCGCAAGCTCACGGGCCAATTCCTGCGCATAGTCTAATACTTCCTGCCGAGGAAGCACCGGAAAAGGCACCCCTCTTTTCTCCAGGTCACCGCCGCGGTAGTGGCCGCCGTTTAACAGCATCTCATGGCCGAGGCTTGCCCCAAGCTTCTCCGGAACGATAAAGGTAGCGCCCATTCCGGGGGTGAAACCGTATTTCATAAAGTTTGCGGTATACACGCTTTCTTTGCTTAAAATGACAAAATCACTGAAAAGCCCCATGACAAACCCGCCTCCGATTCCGTGGCCCTGCATGGCGGAAATGACGGGGATATCACATTCCAGCGCCAAAGAGTACAATTTGTCTTCCGTAAACTTCGTGATGCCCTGCTGAATCCTGAGCAGGCCTTCCTGTGTGCCTCCGGAAGCAAAGTAATGGCCGTATCCTGTTAAAATCACAGCTTTATAGACTGACGATTTTTTTATACGGGTGAATGCTTCCATCAATCCATCAGTCAGTTCTTTGGAGAAGGCGTTTTTATGGGCTTTATCCTGCATTGTCACTTGGATAATATCCGGTTCAATTTCGAGCAGTTCAACTGCGGCGTTCGGCATGATATCCTCCTAACTGTTCTCCGTTTCCCAAGGAAGCCGTCCCGTTTCTGCATAACGGGTGATGGCTGATTGGTTATCCGGATCTGAAAACATCGCTTGATTTTCGGCTAAAGCAATGGATTTCGAACGATGAACAAGGTCGTTTAAGGAATCCATGTATTGTTTATAGCGGATGACTGCTTTTTTCGACAGAGGGCGAAGACGCAGCAAATGCTTTCTCAGCTCTGTTGCTGAGTCCGGGACGCATACGTCACAAAGTCCCCATTCAAGCGCCTGGCGTGCCGGCACGGGCTTTGTCATAATCGTCATATAATGCGCCTTTTGAAATCCGATTCTTTGAATTAAAAACGGCAGAACGCAGGCCGGATAAAGTCCGAATAACAGTTCAGATAAACTGAACGAAGCATTCTCCTCTGCAATGACGATATCGCACGCGGCGGCAAAACCGACACCTCCCGCATTTACTTGTCCGCGGACGCGGGCGATTGTGATGTACGGCCCGGATTTTAATGCCAGCCACAAACGGTAAAGCGGCTCCTGCGATTCCGCATGCTGCATTCCCTGCCTCATTTTCCGGTACATCTCATCAAAATCCGCCCCGAAACAAAATACCTCCGGCTGCCCTTCAAGCACTACGGAGGTCACGGAGTCTTCACATTCAGCAAGAACGTGCAGGCATTCCTCCACTAAACGCTCATTAATCGTATTGTTGGCTTCAGGCCGATCAAAGGTGATGAAGCAGACATTTTGCTGAAAACGGACGTTTATCGTCTCATAGGTCACGATATCCACCTGTATTTCCGATGAAATTCCGTGATTTCTTCCAAATACAAACGAGGGCTTCCGGTATGATGGTCTAAAATGTTCGGAATCATATTCACATCCAATTTGACATTCCGGGTTCCAAACTTCACCAGACCGCTGCCTTTAAACAGTTCTTCATACTCTTCCATGGACAGCCTGTACCTGTTGTTCAGGTGCTCTTCTATTTTGAAAGAATGCTGCCGCGCTTGCCCTTCAGGCGTCACAACGCCGCTGTAAAATTCTGAACAGCATCCGGAGCCGTAGGAGAAACAGCCGATCCGCTTAGAAGTGTCGAATGCCCCTTGGTCAATCGTGCTTGCAAGAGCCAGTAAAGAGGCTGCTCCCATAATGTTTCCGACTCTTTGGCAGTAGCGGAGCCCCGGCTCTACTCTGGTTTGAAAATCCTGTTCGATTTCAGCGTTTTTCGCTTTTGCAAGCTTGCGCATCATCGTCCGGTGGGCCCCTTTGACCATGCCGCCAAACGGTGTATGGAAGGCAAGGTAGTGAAACGTCTCTTTGTAGTCAGCGCCCGGCACACGGTTTTTGTACTCGCGAAATGTCTGTTCACAGCAATCGAGGTAAGACATCAATGACAAATCGGCGTCACCGGCTTCACTGTCCGGGATCGGACGGCATGTATCCATCACCTCATAGCCGTAGTAGCCGTTAGCTCCCGCATCCGCCTGAAATACAATTGGATTTTCACCGATCAATAAGGCGACGGCACCCGCTCCGGCGCTCGGTTCTGCGTAAGACCAATCCTCGCTTAACGCATCGCCGCCTTCGGCAATTAAAAACCGGGAAATATCCGTCGCGACGACAAGCGCCTTCGCTCCGGGGGATGTCTGCGACAAAATAAAGTTAAGCGCCATCTGCAAACCCGCCGTTCCTGAATAACAGGCTTGTTTCAGTTCAAATAAACGGCAGTTCCGGTTGAGGCCTAAGTGATCATGAATATATGTACTGAGTGATTTTCCGAAGTCGATGCCGGACTCCGAGCAGGTAATCAGCAGCTCGATTCTGTCTTTTTCAGCCTCTGTCAATCGGTCGATAATCGGCTTTGCCGCGTTAACGCCGAATGTAACGGGGTCTTCGTACGGAAGCGCCACCGCTTTTTCTTTCATCAGTAAATTCTCAAATCTGGCAGGGTCTAAGTTTCTGTACTCCGCCAGCTGCATGACATCAAGGTATGCTGTCCCGCCAAACACATTTATCGCTTCTATTCCGGCAGCCGCCATGAACTTCGCCTCCAATATGAATTTTGAGTTTCCGATTTTTCCACCGTTTTATCAGACAGCCTGTACCTTTTCATAAAGCTTTTCCGCCAATTCGCCGATGTTTGACACTCCCGTCAGCTCAACACGCGGGATCTGCAGTGATAATTCTTCAAGCATCATCGTGATAATTTCGGCGCGGTCCACTGAATCCGCCCCCAGATCAACTAACCGGTCTTCCTGTGAAAGCTGTTCGCCTTCTAAATCAGGTAAAACCTCGTAGATTGTGTTCTGCAGCAATTCAAAGATTCTTTCTTTACTCATTGTCAGTTCCTCCCTGTTTCATCTTTTATGAATATTCCATGTTTTCAATCTATCATTTCGTCTTGTCAACACGTTTGCAAAAATGAACCTAACTTCTGATTCAAAAGCGTGGCCGTCTCTTCCATAAGCCGCAGGCCGATACCATCGGCATGGCGGTTTTTCCAGGACTCCAGCTCCGTACCTTTCACCCATTGATTAAAGGCGCCTAATGCCGGGCCGCAATGAATCTGGAAGTCTACCTTGGCATCCGGGTCTCCTTTAATCGCCGAAGCAGAGCTTTGCCTGAAATACCATTTGAATATGAGCGCCATTTTCTGTTTCGGATTCCGTTCGGCTTTTGAAATGTCTTCATTCGAATAATGAGCCTTCACTTTGTCATAAATACTGCTTACACTTGCCTTAAAATACTTCTCTTCTATTTGTCTGAGTGTCTTTTCATCAATTTCTTCAATTGAGCGGTGACGCTGATACAGTTCATGCAGCTTAGAGGCACGGGTCGGAAAGAACAGCCCTTTCTTTAATACCTGCACCTTGCTGCCTGATTCAAACATATCGCCGGCCGGCGCGTAGGCCGTGTCCTGTACATTCATCTGCTGCAGGAGGTCCTTTACGAGGCCGCTCGTCGCTGCCTCAACGGTGCATTGGTTAATAGATCCGGTCACAATAAAATCAGCGCCGAGCATAAATGCGGCCATGGCAGCCTCGGGCGTTCCGATTCCCCCTGCGGCTCCAACGCGGACAGTTTTGCCGTATCGGTATTTTTTCATCATGTCATCTCGTAAACGGATGATCGCCGGCATGAGACTGTAAGCAACTCCGCCGTCAGTGTGGCCGCCTGAATCAGCCTCTACGCAGATGTCATGCGCAACGGGTATTTCTCTCATCAGACTTGCTTCTTCAGCGGTAATTTTGTTTTCGGCTGCAAGTTTCTGCAGAATGTGATCAGGCGCCGGGCTGAGAAACGCTTCCGCTACTTCCGGACGGGACAGCTTGGCGATAATCCGCTGACGCGCTATTATTTGTCCGCCGGCACCGCGTTTTAACCCCTTAGCGCGAAACCTTACTAAAGCGGGAGTAACCGTTAAAAACGCTGATGCTTCCAAGTTCTGAACCCCATGCTTCAGTAAAAGATCAATCATTTTTTCTTCTGAATCTGTATGCTTCATGTTATGTACAACATTTATGCCGAAGGAACCGCCGTCACGAAGCTCATGCTGAATTGACAAAATGACGTCCTCAACGTGCGCGATGTTCAAACCGCCCGTTCCGAAAAAGCCCATCATTCCTTTTTCGGCCAGTTTGACGACCATTTCCTTCGAAGAAATTCCGCGGTACATGCCGCCGGCCAAGTAGGCGTATTTCAATTGATAATCGCGCTTAAACTCTTCATTTCCTAAAGACGCCGCCGTAATTGAGCTTTTTCCAGCCTCAGCCGGGACTTTGATTTCATCTGTTATCGGCTCCGCTTCAGTCGTAATTCTTTGTATCAGCCCCGTCAGCACTTTTCCGGGACCGATTTCCTCAAAGCTCATGTTCTTTCTTCCCATTAAGAAACGGATGCTGTCTGTCCAGTTCACCGATCCCGTTATTTGTCCGGTGAGTGTCTCTTTCAGCTCTCTTTGCTCATAAGGTCTTGCCGTCACATTTGAAATGACCGGGATGGACAGCGGCTTAAAATGGAAAGATTCAATAAACCGTGAAAACTCTTTCTTCGCTTCCAGCATGTATCTGGAGTGAAAGGCGCCGCTGACATTTAAGCGGTGAACCATTTTTACGCCGTTTACGGCTTCAAAAACGGATGCTGCTTTTTCAATATCTTCTTTATATCCGGAAATGACAATTTGCTGCGGTGTGTTCATGTTGGCGATATCAATCATATCCAAGTGATTTTCTCTTAAAACATCCGTCACCTGCTCATGAGTCAGGCCGATCACCGCTGCCATGCCGCCTCCTTTTGCGCGGCTCATCAGTTCGCCCCTTTTTTTGACCAACTGTAAGCCTTCTTCAAAATCAAAGGCGCCCGAAGCGTATAACGCGTTATATTCGCCCAAACTGTGTCCGGCGGTAAAATCCGGTTTCAAGCCGGTTTCTTCTGTTTTTTTCAAATAACTGAGGGCATTGACGACATAGAGCGCCGGCTGAGTGAATTGAGTCTGATTGAGACGTTCTCCGTCCCGGCACAGCTCCTGAATGGAATATCCGAGAATGTGATCGGCCTTTGCGGTTAATTCAGGATAGCGGCCGAACAGGTCCTCCCCCATCCCTATTCTTTGCGAGCCTTGGCCTGGAAAAACAAAGCTGATCATCTTACAGTCTCCTTCCGGGCGGTGATAAAATGCTGTCTTCTATTTGCTGCAAATGTGTTTGTTCTTTATGAAACGGCGTCATAATGGCACGGATGCGTTCAGCCGATCCTGCAGGAAGAATCTGTTTGGCAAATGCGGCCAATGTTCCGGAAGGCCCGGCATCAATATACAATCCTTTTTGGCGGCTGTCTGCGAATTGAAGCGCTTCGCGGAATCGAATCGGCTTTCTTACGATATCCCAGAAAAAGTCCGCTTGTATATCGGTCTCAGCCTCTCCGGTCGCACTGGAGATGTACGGTATAAACGGAGTCCGGATTGATATCCGAGCTAAAAAGCGCTTGTACGGCTGTTCCGCCTGATCAACCAGCGCTGAGTGAAACCCGTAAGATACCGGCAATAGCTGATGAGGAATCTGCTTTTCTCTCAGATCGTCCATGATCTTTTTGATATGTTCCCGCTCTCCCGAGATGACAAAGTGAGAATGATAGTTTACAGATGCCAATTCACTATGTTCGCCGAGCAGCGGATCATCTTGATATAAAGCCGGATCACCCAGTATCGCAAGCATGCTGCCGTTACGGCAAGTTTCCGTAACGATTCGGGCCTGTTCCAGCACGCAATCTAAAGCATCCTCGGCGCTCAGCACCCCCGACACAGCGGCCGCTGCATACTCTCCGAGGCTTGCTCCGATCACATAATCGGGACGTATGCCTCTTTGCTCCAAAGCATATGCAAGTGCGTACTCAGCCATAAAAATGGCAGGATGGCTGAAAAGAAGGCGGTCAAATGGATCAGACAGACGATTGCCTGTATGATACATCTCTTTAAGGACAGAGTAACCGAAATGGCTGACTGCAAAATCGTCCAAGTCAAGCATTTTCTGCCGAAAAGCGGCGTTATGTGCAAACAGCTCTTTCCCCATTTGATAGTATTGGGAACCCTGTCCAGAAAACATGAAAACAATTGGCTGGTTCATTTGTTCTCCTTTTTGCTCTTTATTTTTTCAAAATATTGATTTGTGAGTGTTTCGTGATGTCGTGTGCAGGTGAAGTGGTCGTGATGTTGTATGGCTGGCACTATTGTGTGAGATAAGAATTTTGACTTGCATTCCGCTACATGGCGGGTGAAGCTTCAGTTTCTTTTTTGATGCGGTGAATAAGTCCTGTCAGCACATGGCCCGGGCCGACTTCTTCAAATTCCATCCGCCCTTTGTCCAGCAGATAGCGGATGCTGTCGTTCCATCGCACTGAATGGTCGATCTGATCGGCCAGAACGGAGTGGATTCCGTCTTGCTCATAAGGTCTGGCATGAACATTAGAAATGACAGGAATTGATATAGCAGAAAAATGAAATGACTGTAAAAATTTTTCGAACTCTTGTTTTGCTTCACTCATATATCTCGAGTGAAAAGCGCCGCTTACGTTTAACGGATGAAACATCGTAACGTCTTTTAATCCTTCGAATACGCTTTTGGCTCTTTCAATGTCTTCTTTGCGTCCGGATATGACAACTTGGTAAGGAGAATTCATATTGGCAATATCAATCGTATGTAATCCGTGCGTTTGAAGGGCGTCTGACACTTGAGCTGCAGTTAACCCCATAACAGCGGCCATTTTTCCGTCAGTGGCCATACTCATTAATTCGCCTCTTTTACGGACAAGCTGCAGACCGGTAATAAAATCAAAAGCACCTGCTGCAAACAGCGCATTATATTCTCCCAAACTGTGGCCGGCCACATAATCCGGCTTTATGTCATTGTCTTGGATTTTTTTCAAATAGCTTAACGCGTTTACAACATATAAAGCAGGCTGGGTGAACTGCGTCTTGTGAAGGTTGGAATACGGATTCTCAAGACAAAGCCGTTTCATAGAATATCCGAGTGTTTCATCAGCCTGCTCCGTTAAGTCTTTAAATTCATCAAACAATGAGCTCCCCATTCCCTGCTTTTGAGAACCTTGTCCGGGGAATAAGTATGTGATCATTTTCTCAGCCATCCTTTCTCGGATTCAGATAAGAAGCATGTTCAAGTTGATAGTAACTTCACAAAAATACCATGTCAAGTTAATTTATCCTATGCGAACTCCTGAATAATGCCTATTTTTCCCTGTCGAAAGGCGGACTCAGGGCTTTCGGAACAGGCGTAAGCAGAATGTCCCATCCGGCCTGCCCGGCGTTCTCTTCCGCAAACTCCCGTTACTCAGCCATTCATCACCAGAAATCTAGTAATAACTTCCATTCCATTTCAGAAGTTCCTTGCCTCAAAAGAAAAGCTAGTTAGATAGAACTAAATTACACATTACTTAAAATGAAACAGCCCTTTTTGATTTTTTCTGTTGCGGAAATTCACAAAATGTTCTTTTTTTTCAATCTGAAAGTAAATATTGTTTTTCAAAAGACTCTCCATTTTTTGACCCGGCTTCTCCCCGAAGGAGTGCCCCGGATACACACGCACATGCGGCGGAATGGAGGCTTTGATCCTCTGTATACTGTGAAACATATCTTCAGCTGAGCTGCCCCTGTCCCCACATATACCGCACCCTTCTGTAAACACGGTGTCACCGGTAAAAAGATGATCAGATAGCAAATAGCACATTCCCCCGGCCGTATGTCCCGGGGTCAGTATACTTCTGATGATAAACCCTCCGGCCGCAAAGGTTTGGCCGTCTTCAAGCGCTATTAAGTTTCTGCACCGGAATTGATAGAAATCGATTTCCGCCGACGACATGTATATATCAGAATGATAGATTTGCTGAAGCGGCTCCGCCAAGTTTACATGGTCATAATGCGAATGTGTTAATAAAATAGCGGATAAATCAACATCCAATTCATGCAGTTTATCGGTTATTTTATCGATTTCCCAGGACGGATCCACCGCTATCGCAGATTTTTTTGAGCGGTCTGCGATAATATAACAATAGTTGGACCACATCTGGTGATAAGTTTTGATTTGATGCACTTCATATGTATGATCCATTGTCACCATTCCCATTTAAAAGATCCGGGCAGACTGCTGCCGCCGCCCAGCCGACTGTAACCACTTTACCAGATGACACCACGTTTTTCCATGGATTTTCCGGTAAAGTTAAAAAAACTTTCTGCTCCCGCCAAAAGCACCAGTCTGGACCTTTTTTACAAATTGCTATGCTGATATATAAGTAAATCAGAATATTAATTTAGATGAATTCTTTAGGTAATTTTATTCAGAAAATGAAGGATGAATATGGGTTTCGGATAAAAAGAAAACAAATTGAGCTTTTGTTTTGAAAAGCAATTGCCGAAGCGGCCGAAGGGGATAATCAGTTTTTAGAAATGACCCGCAATCAAGACTATTATTTCAATCCTTTTCTTCAAGATAAACTAAACCATACGGGCTCTCGAAATATATCAGAATACCTTAGTTCTTACACCGAATTCAACGTTATGTTGACATTAACATAATTGAACTTAGAAAAGTACGGCGTAATTTACACTCTTTTCAAATCAGCCCTAGCTGCAACAATTCACGAAAGCGCCGCGCAGCTTTTTACTGTGCAAAAACAAAACTAACATAAAATCATTAAGTGTAAAAAGTAAATATAAAATATTAAACATTAGACAAATAGACTATGTTATATGGGTCGGAGTTTACTGCTCAAGGTAAATTGCCCTGGGATGCAAAAGCACTAAGAGCAGATTGGGATGCAATACCTGCTAAAGTTAAAGCTGCTATGGGCGGAATCGGCGTTTTGAAATAATTCTTAATATGATCGACAATTTTACTGGTGCAGTTGAAGATGCGTGCTATGCGGGTGCTCTAAAAGAACTGGCAACCCAACAGCCGCTTGGCGGATTACTAAAACTCTTAGGCTTTTCATTTAAACGGGGCTATTGTTGGTGTTTAACAAATTTATCCTGTGTTAAGCTTTAAAGTGATTATTTTCTAAAGTGCTAAGATCGGAGGTAACTATGGAACATAAAAGTAATGCTGAACCGAGCCCAAAAGCTATAAAAATTCTAACTTTCATCATTCCTATAGGTTTAATAGGACTTATCCTTGTTCTTAAGAATATTAATACCGCAGCAGCAGAAATTTCATTTTATATTGTTGCTATCGGTGTGGTTCTCTTAGTGGTTTTCAGTTTGATCAAAAATAGAAAAAACCGCAGGAAGAACTAAAAGGGGGGCTAATTACTAGCCCCCCTTGACTGACTTGCGGATAGTATAACCCGCCAAATTCCAATTTGATTTAAATTCTTCACAGATTTTTCAGGAACCGTTTTCTACAATTATTTTACTATTAATGCAGTCAATTGACGATATAGACGGTTATACCAAACACAGGATACTACATCGCCAACCCCAAATACTCTCCAAAAACAATTTTTATATGACAGAAAACCAGCTGGATGTTAAACCAATCATTTTCATGATTGACGGCATACCGATGCAACAATTATGCCAGAAATTAAAAAACTCAAAAGTTATCTCTGAAAGGCTGGGTCATTCAATCTAGTAAGGCTGCTTGTGGGCAAATAACGGTTTAGTCTCACATAAACGTTGTTATTACATCACACGTTTAAACATCTTCTCCATCTCATACGTGCTGTGGTGGATAATGATCGGCCGGCCGTGCGGGCATGTGAACGGGTCTGTCGTTCGGCGCAGATCGTCCAAGAGCGCTTTGATTTCGTCGTTTCGCAAATGGCGGTTCGCTTTGATTGAGCCTTTGCAGCTCATCATAATGGCCGCTTCCTCCCGCAGCTTTTTAATATCGATCTGTTTGGCGTCAAGCACCTGCTGAATGATTTCTTCAATCAGTTCAGCTTCTTCCCCTTTTGGAAACCAGGCCGGATGGCAGCGAACGATGTAGCTGTTGGTGCCGAATGCTTCTAAAAATACTCCGACGCTTTCAAGCTCATGCTGATGCTGGTCAATGATCAGCGCTTCATTTGCCGCGTAATGAAAGGTGAGCGGCACGATCATATCCTGCACTTCAGGCTCGACCTGCCCGACTTTCTCCCGGAAATATTCGTATTTAATCCGTTCTTGTGCCGCATGCTGGTCAATGATATACAAGCCGTTTTCGTTTTGGGCTAAAATATATGTCCCGTGCATTTGGCCGATCGGATACATCACCGGAACCCTTCCCTCCCGTATTTCTTCAGCGACAGCTTCCGGTTCCGGAGTATCGGAAACAGGCGCTGCCGTTTCGGGCATACCGATCTCCGGCGGCACTCCGTGATCCGCTTCATTCGGGAGGATCTCTTCTTCTATTATTACCGGCTCAGGCTCTTTTACGACCGAACTCAGCTTCATTGGTGAGTAAGACGGCTCCGGCGTTTTTTCAGGAAGTTTCCGCTCAGGCGCGCTTTCCTCGAATGTCATAAATTGCTGTTCGTTTTTGGCCGGCGCCGGCGCTGATTTTTTCGGGAGCTGGGCGCTCGGAATAAGCCGCTGCTTTTGAAACACTTCCTTTATCCCGTCACGGATCAGCTCATGCAGCTCCGTCTCTTTGCTGAGGCGGACTTCAAGCTTCGACGGATGGACATTGACATCAACCAAAATCGGGTCCATCGTAATTTCGATAAACGTAATCGGATGGCGGCCGATCGGCAGAAGTGTGTGATAGCCCTCATGCACCGCTTTTACAAGCGGGAAATTCTTAATGTATCTTCCGTTAATGACAGATGACATGTAGTTTCTGGATGCACGCGTGATTTCCGGAAGCGCAATGTAGCCCTTGACTTCAAAATCAAGCGAGCTGACATGGAGCGGTATCATTTTTTTCGCAACCGCCGTCCCGTAAATTGCGGCCAGCACATGGCGCACATCCCCGTTACCGTTTGTCTGCAGCAGATTTTTCCCCTGATGGCGGAGACGGATCGATACTTCCGGATGCGCAAGAGCGATCCGGTTGACAACATCCGTAATATTGCCGAGCTCCGTATGCACGGTTTTCATATATTTCAATCTGGCGGGTGTATTGAAAAACAGGTTGGTAACGATAATCTCCGTTCCTTTTCTGCTGGAGGATTTCTGCTCAGAAATGATATTCCCGCCCTGAAGAATGAGATGGGTTCCCGCTCCCTCGCCGATGCTCGTTTTGATTTCCAGATGAGAAACAGACGCGATACTTGGCAAAGCTTCTCCGCGGAAACCGAGTGTTCTCACCCGGAACAGGTCGTTTTCATCTTTGATTTTACTGGTCGCGTGGCGGCGGAAAGCCCGCTTGCAATCATCGGTTTCCATACCTTCGCCGTTATCGAGCACCCGAATCGACGAAAGCCCCGCTTCCTCTATGTCGATTTCAATGACTGTGCTGTTTGCGTCGATGGCGTTTTCCACCAATTCTTTAACGACTGAGGCAGGCCGTTCGACCACCTCGCCGGCCGCTATTTTATTTGAAAGTTCATCTGACAGCTGGATGACTTTTGCCAAGTCCGTCACCTCTTTCTATTTTAATTTTTTTTGCAGCTTGTACATTTCATTCATCGCTTCAAGCGGCGTCATATCGAGAATATTGATTGACTTAAAGGCTTCAAGCACTTGTTTTTCTTTATTAGAAACAGCCGGTGCCTTCTGTTCTTTTTCACCGTCAGCAAAAAAGGACAGCTGTGCCGGTTCTTCTCTGACGGCGGACTTTTTCTCAGATACCGCCGGAAGCTCCGGTTTATCTCCCGTCTGCTCAAGCTGTTTCAAAATCTCCTGCGCGCGGCTGATCAGATCGTCCGGGAGCTCGGCAAGCTGGGCGACATGAATGCCGTAACTTTTATCTGCGGCTCCTTCTTTGATTTGATGGAGAAACACGACCGTTCCGTTATATTCCTCTGCGCGCACATGAACGTTTTTCAGCTGAGGAAGCTTATCTTCAAGCACCGTCAGCTCATGATAATGCGTGCTGAACAGTGTTTTAGCGCCGATATGATCATGGACATACTCAATAATCGCCTGTGCCAGCGCCATTCCGTCGTACGTTGATGTCCCGCGGCCGATTTCATCAAACAGGATCAGGCTGTCTTTTGTGGCGTTCACAATCGCGTTTTTCGCTTCCAGCATTTCCACCATAAAGGTGCTTTGTCCGGAAATCAAATCATCCGCTGCCCCGATTCTCGTGAAGATTTGATCAAAAATCGGCAGAACCGCTTCTTTTGCGGGCACAAAACAGCCGATCTGAGCCATGATCGATAGAAGTGCGATCTGTCTCATATACGTGCTTTTACCTGACATATTCGGACCCGTAATCAGGAGCATTTCCCGCGAATCGCCCATCAGGCAGTTGTTCGGCACGTATTCTTGACTGTCCATCACCTTTTCAACGACGGGGTGTCTCCCTTCAATGACTTTTACTTCATTATCAGAAAAGACGGGCTTTGTGTAATGCCTGTTTTCACTGATCGTAGCAAAGCATTGCAGTGCGTCCAGCTCACTCATTTGTTTGGCAAGACGCTGCAAGCGCGGAATAAATTGTTTCACCTTTTCACGCAGTCCGGCAAAAAGCTCATATTCCAGCTCGCAGATGTTGTTTTCCGCTTCTAAAATAAGCGCTTCTTTTTCCTTCAATTCCGGCGTAATGTACCGTTCGGCGTTTGTGAGGGTCTGCTTCCGCTCATACCGTCCGTCTTCAAGCAGATGAAGGTTTGCTTTTGTGACTTCAATATAATAGCCGAACACTTTATTGAAACCGACCTTTAATGAACGGATGCCCGTATAAGCGCGTTCCTGCTGCTCCAGTCTGGCAATCCAGTCTTTACCGTTTTTGCTGGCGTCACGGTACTCATCGAGCTTCTGATGATAGCCGTCTTTAATTAAATTGCCTTCTTTTAACGATAACGGCGGGTTTTCATGAAGGGCTTCTTCTAACAGGTCAAGCAAATCTCCGCACGGATCAATCAAGCCGGCGCGTTCTTTTGCTTTTTTATGGTTAAGAGACCCTACAAGCTCTTTGATGCTCGGCACTTGTTTTAAAGATTCTTTCAGCTGGATTAAATCCCTTGCGTTGACGTTTCCGAATGCGACCCGGCCCGCCAGACGTTCTAAATCGTATACTTCCTTCAGGCGCTCTCGCAGATCTTCACGCTCAAACAGATGATTGATCAGCGTCTCGACCATTTCCTGGCGTTCTTCGATTTGGGATGCCCTGATCAGCGGGCGGTCAATCCATTGTTTGAGAAGCCGGCCGCCCATCGCTGTTTTCGTCTCGTCTAAAAGCCAAAGCAATGACCCTTTTTTGCTTTTCGAACGGATCGTTTCCGTCAGCTCAAGATTCCGTTTTGAATACAGGTCAATTTTCATCGCTTCTTCCAATTCATATACTTGAACCGGCTGCAGATGATCCAGGCTCCGTTTTTGCGTTTTCTGCAAATACGTATATAAACGCATAAACGTCTCTGTCAGCTCTTCGCCCGGCAAGTGCTTTGCGATTTCAATGCGTTCTGTTATTTCCCCGTCTTCGATGGAAATCGTGGCGCCGCACCGTTCTTTCAGCTGAGCAGCTGTATGTTCGTTAAACTTGCTCGATACGACAATTTCCTTTGCGCCGACTGAGTAAATTTCTGACATGACATCTTCAATCCGCTCAATAAATACGGCCAGGTTTTCTCCGGTCGTTAAGTCCGATAAAGCGAGACCGTATCCGTCACGGAATTTGGAAACGGAAGCGATAAAGTTGTTTTCCGATTCATGAATGCCTTTTCCATCCATCACGGTTCCCGGTGTGATCAGCTGGACGACTTCTCTTTTTACAACGCCTTTAGCCGCCTTCGGATCTTCCGTCTGCTCACAGATCGCCACTTTATAGCCCTTTTTAATCAGCTGTTCAATATAAGCCGCCGCGGAATGATACGGCACGCCGCACATCGGAATTTTATCAGCCGAACCTCCGTCTCTGCTTGTCAGTGTAATTTCAAGCTCTTGTGACGCTTTTTTTGCATCTTCAAAAAACATTTCATAAAAGTCACCAAGCCGAAAAAATAAAAAGGCATCTTGGTGCTCTGCCTTTATCTTCAAGTATTGCTGTATCATAGGCGTGTAACTAGCCATCATTTAATCCCTCACTATGTATCTTCTCTTATCCGAATCCCATTATAACATAAACAAAAGAGTGATATCTTTATATATAAAAAAGAGACTTGGGGTGTTAAACTCCCCTAGCCTCAACTTATTCTTCAGGATCTCCGACTAAAAATTCAGGGTTAATGTCCTCTAATTCTTCATCAAGATCGTCTTCCCAATCATCATCATCGTCTTCTTCCCAGTCAGGATTGACTTCGACGACGACTTTCGTTTCACCGACCACTTCTGCTAAAAATTCTCTCTCTGCCTGAACCACGATTTTATTTCCGTTAGGAGAAATGGTGACTTCAAGACAATTCGGCTGCTGCAGCACTTTGGCAATGACTTCGTGTTCGTCATCTAAGTAATTTGTGTCTCTGTATCTGAGTTTAATCACATCGACATACTTTACTCTCTCGGTTACAACTTCCGTTTTTGTATTATCGGCGTAAGAGTACCAGACGTTTATATCATAATACCCTTCAATTTCTACAGTCTTCCCGATCTTTTCGGCATCGTACTTGTGGTTGATAATCCAGCCGCCCAATATACTTGACGGTTTTTCTCCAGGTGAGATCGTGTTGGTGCATTGGGTGAATTTTCTTCCTTTCGCAACTACCGCTTTCGTAATAATTTCCCTGTATTCAGACATTCCGGCAGGCCTCCTTGTTCTTCTTCGTGTTATCTTATGCTGGGCATTTGTCTCATGTGCATTTTTATAATAAAAATATAAAAATACAAAGTTTCTGTTTCATTGTATGCAGCCCTGCCCAGAAACTTTACTTTTAAGTATGATAAAACTATCCAGTAAAATGGGACAAAACGATAAGACGATGAAAATTTAGTACATATTACAATTAGTTCTCAAATAACAAAAAAACACGGGCCGATGAAGGCCCCGTGTTTAAATAGAACAGCTGTTATTCGAATGTTTTACTTTTGAACCGGTTTCTCCCGTCAGCAGGTTGCCTCCGGTAGATGTAATGATTTCGTTTGTCACCTGATTTGAGATCGTATGTGCGACAAGCTGAAGAAGGTCATTGACCTCAATCTGGGAATCTCTGAATTCCTGAATGATCGGAATCCCTTCAAGCTCTTCCTGCAGGGCGTCAATTTTACTTTCCACTTGTTTCAGCGCTTCAAGCTTTTCGTAGTGCTTCAGGTTAACGGCTTGCTTTTGCAGGGTTTTAATCTGATTAATAATCGCAGAGACTTTTTCATTTTCGTTAATCTGCGCCTCGGCGCGTTTGAAAAAATCAACTTCTTCTGTTTCAGAAATCATTTTCGCAAGGTTCCTAGCCTGCTGTACAATGTCTTTCTTTGAGTAAAGCGTCATTATTATTTCACCTCGATTGCTTCTCCTGCCATCACACCGTCAAGCGACCATGTTTTCGCCTGTTCGATTTTGACGCGTACAATCTTGCCGATGGCGTCTTTCGGCCCTTTGAAGTTGACGAGCTTGCTTTTTTCCGTATAGCCGGCAAGAATGTCAGGGTTATTTTTGCTTTCTCCCTCAACTAATACTTCGACGGTCCTGCCTTCATATTCCTTCATTTTTTTGGCTGAAATTTCTTTCACCAAATCATTGAGGCGCTGAAGACGTTCTTTCTTGACCCTCATCGGAACATTGTCTTTCATCTTCGCTGCCGGCGTGCCTTCACGAGGAGAGTAAATAAACGTATATGCGCTGTCAAATTCCACTTCGCGATATAACGAAAGCGTTTCTTCAAATTGTTCATCGGTTTCATTCGGAAAACCGACAATAATATCAGTCGTCAGTGAAGCGTTCGGCATCGCCGCTTTAATTTTTCCGACAAGCTCCAGATAGCGTTCTCTGTCATATTTGCGCGCCATCATTTTTAACATCGCTGAGCTTCCTGATTGAACCGGAAGATGGATATGGTCAAGAAGGTTGCCGCCTTTGGCGAGCACTTCGATCAGATGATCATCAAAGTCACGCGGATGACTCGTCGTGAATCGGATTCTCGGAATATCAATTTTGCGCAGTTCGTCCATTAAATCACCGAGTCCGTACGTCATATCCTCAAAATCTTTTCCGTACGCATTCACGTTTTGACCGAGCAGCGTGATTTCTTTATAACCTTCGCTTGCAAGTCTTCTGACTTCCTGGATAATTTCCTCAGGACGGCGGCTTCGTTCTTTTCCGCGGGTATACGGTACGATGCAGTATGTGCAGAACTTATCACAGCCGTACATAATGTTGACCCAGCCTTTAATTTTTCCGTTGCGGACTTTCGGAAGGTTTTCAATGACATCCCCTTCCTTCGACCACACTTCAATGACCATCTCTTTTGATAAATATGCCTCTGATAACAGTTCCGGCAGACGGTGAATGTTGTGCGTGCCGAAAATCATATCGACAAACGGGTGCTTCTTAAGGATGCGGTTTACAACTGATTCTTCCTGTGACATGCAGCCGCAGACGCCGAGAATCAAGTCCGGGTTATTTTTTTTGAGCGCCTTTAAATGGCCGAGCTCTCCGAACACTTTGTTTTCAGCATTTTCCCGGATAGCGCAAGTGTTTAATAAAATAACGTTCGCGTCATCAACCGAATTTGTCGCTTCATAACCGAGCGCCATAAAAATACCCGCCATGACTTCCGTATCATGCTCGTTCATTTGGCATCCGTACGTGCGGATATAAAATTTCCTGCCTTCACCGAGGCCTTTAAATTCTTCTGAGATTTTAAAATCGTTATGATATTGAACGGATTCTTTGCCCCGTTTTTTCGCATCTTTTAAAGAAGGCGGAATATATACGGCTTCAAAATACTTGCTGTAATCCTTTTCGGATGTTTTGTCCGCTGGATTCACTTGTCCGCTTTCCTGCTTTTGCTTTTCATTCATGTTCGAATGTCTCCTTTCAACCGAAACTTCCACCCTCAAGTATACTGGTTAAAAGCGTTTGGCACAACCGCCAGCCTATTATTGTACACCTTATTGAGAATAAGAATCAATCAGAAATAAAAAAGAGGGAATCATTTCCCCCTTACACAAGCTGAAACTCTTTTGCGGCTGAACGGATTACTTCCAGGGCCCGGTCAAGCTCCTCTTTTGTATGCTCCGCCGTAATAATGGTGCGGATTCTCGCTTTTCCTTGGGCGACCGTCGGATACACGATGCTTTGTGCAAAGACGCCGCGGGTCAATAAAAGGTCTGATAATGCCTGGGCTTTTTCTTCCTCCCCTATTAATATCGGCACGATCGGTGTTTCGCTTTTTGTGAGGGTCAGCCCCATTTGAACCAGTTTATCTTTGAAATACGCCGTGTTCTCCCACAGCTTTTCCATATGCTCAGGCTCTTCCAGCAGGACGTCAATGGCTTCTATGCATGCGGCCGTTACCGCAGGCGGATGAGAAGTGCTGAATAAGAAAGGGCGCCCTTTATGGCGCAGGTAATCGATCAGAACCTGCGACCCTGCGGCGTAACCGCCAAGCACTCCGATGGCTTTGCTTAATGTGCCCACCTGTATATGGACTCTTCCGTCAAGACCGAAGTGATTAACCGTTCCCCTTCCGTTTTTTCCGAGTACGCCGGAAGCATGCGCGTCGTCGACCATCACAAAGGCATCGTACGCCTCCGCAAGTTTGACGATGTCAGGCAAAGGAGCGATGTTGCCGTCCATTGAGAATACGCCGTCGGTGACGATCAGGCGCATGCGGTAATTCATTGATTTTTTCAGCACCCTTTCCAAATCGTCCATATCAACATGGCGGTACACCTTTTTATCTGCTTTCGTCAGCCTGATCCCGTCAATAATGGAAGCATGGTTCAGTTCGTCAGAGATCACGATATCTTCTTTTGTAAGAATGCTTGATAAGACGCCCTGGTTCGTTGTGAACCCCGATTGAAAAACAAGTGCCGCTTCTGTTTTTTTAAAGTTTGCCAATTTTTTCTCCAGCTCATTGTGCATTGTGAATGTTCCGGCGATTGTCCGGACGGACCCCGTACCCGCTCCGAATTCTTCCGCGGCGCGTTTGGCCGCTTCGACAAGCCTTGGATGCGACGTCAAACCGAGATAATTGTTCGATGAAAGCTGTATCACGTTTTCCCCTTTGACTTCCACCGACGGACCCTGCTTCGTTTCAATTTGTTTCATTTGCTGCCACGTTTTATTTTCTTTCATTTTATCAAGCTCTGCTTTTAGAAATTCAAATTCTTTCATTATAGAACCCTCCCCTTATGGAATCAAAATGACTTTGCCGCACTGGCCCTTTCTCATCAGGTCAAACCCTTTTTCAAAGTCTTCAAGCGGAAACTGATGCGTGATCACCGGCGTCAGATCAACAAGGCCGGATTCAAGCAGGTGCGATACCTGCCGCCATGTTTCAAACATTTTTCTGCCTGTGATGCCTTGGACGGTAAGTCCTTTAAACACCACGTCATTTGTCAGGTCAACCGTCACCGGACGTTCCGGCAGACTCAGCATGTGGAACCTTCCCCCGTTGGCCGCCATCTTTAATCCTTGTGCTATAGCTGCCGGGTGGCCTGACATTTCGCAGACAAGGTCGATCCCTTCTCCGCCTGTTAAGGTGTCGATCACCTCAAGCGGATCTTCCTTATCAGCTGAAATGGTGATCGTGGCTCCCAATTTCTTCGCAAGAGCCAGCCTGTAATCATTTTTATCAATGGCCGCAATACAGGATGCACCGGCCGCTTTAGCCACTGCCACCGCCATCAGCCCGATCGGTCCGCAGCCGATAATTGCAGCGGAACCGCCCGCAAGCTGGCTGCTTTCCAGCACCGTATGCACCGCGTTGCCAAGCGGCTCTTGAACAGAAGCGACGGCGGGGTCCATATCAGCGGGATTTTTCCAAACATTTCGAGCCGGCACTTTGACATATTCAGCGAAGGAACCGGCTGTATCTACGCCGAGGATCTTTGTATGGGTGCACACATGATGTTTTCCTGTTAAACAAGGGACACAAGTACCGCAGACGAAGTGGGTTTCAGCCGAAACGTAGTCACCTATTTTGACATTTGTGACGTGCTTGCCCGTTTCCGCTACGATACCGCTGAATTCATGTCCGAATACTTGAGGTGTTTTGATTCGTTTCTGCGCCCATTGATCCCAATTATAAATATGCACATCTGTACCGCATATAGATGCGGCCTGTACTTTAATGAGAACTTCATTCTCATTAATGGAAGGTATGGGAATTTCTTTCAGAGTTGCTCCGAAAGCGTTTTCATTTTTGACGATAGCTTTCATCTTTCCTCCCAACACGTACACTCCTCCTCGAAAAAACACTGTAATAACTGGATTGTAACATGATATAAAAAGGAGGTAAATACCAGTGTCCACTCCAAGAAAACAACTGCTTCCGTCCGGAAAAATGGGCGGGATTTTTTTTGAATATTATATGAATAAAGCCATTTATCATCTCTTCGTACTATCAATATAATATTGTGAGAAAATATGACAACAATAAAAACAACCCGCTCGCCTTACGCAAGCAGGTTGAGAATATCATGTTTTTGTTTTTAACGGGGTTCGACGATTAACTTAATCGCCGTTCTTTCTTCTCCGTCAATCTGTATATCTGTAAAAGCCGGAATACAAATCAAATCTACGCCGCTTGGCGCGACAAAGCCTCTGGCAATCGCAACCGCTTTAACAGCCTGATTTAAGGCACCCGCCCCAATTGCTTGAATTTCGGCGGCTCCGCGTTCCCTCAATACACCGGCAAGCGCGCCTGCTACTGAATTTGGACTTGATTTTGCTGAAACTTTTAAGATTTCCATTTCTGCTCCCCCTTAGTTTTACAATGGATAAGTGAGTGTTCATTAGAACAATCATTATTAGATGTTGCTATCCAAAAAGCCATCCCCACAATGCTTTTCAAAAATAGCGGGCTACCTTCCATTTTTACTATATTCACTAAGAAGTTGCTATATTCCTGCTTTTCCTTTTAATATTTTTATAAAATAAACACATGATCACCTATTCAAAGAACATATGGTCATCATTGATTAATATCCGTTCGATATTTACGGCCTTTTTCGTTTGATCGTCGATGTCAATGAGCACTCCGCTCAGCGTAGTTTTACCTTCCGCCACCGTAAACCGGACAGGAAGATTGGTTTTAAACCGCTTGATGACCGTTTCTCTGTCCATACCGAGAATTCCGTCGTACGGACCCGTCATGCCTACATCAGTAATATATGCCGTTCCTTTCGGCAAAATGCGGTTATCTGCCGTTTGCACGTGTGTATGGGTGCCTACCACGGCAGAGGCTCTTCCGTCTGTGTACCAGCCGATCGCAATTTTTTCGCTTGTCGCTTCGGCGTGAAAATCAATAAAAATGTACGGCGTGCGCTTTTTCGCTTCTTCTATTAATTCATCCGCTTTAGCAAACGGATCATCAAGCGGCGGAAGAAACGTCCGCCCCTGTAAGTTAATGACGGCAAGCTCTTTTCCGTTCGATTTAATATAGGTAATGCCTTTGCCCGGCGTACCTTCCGGGAAATTCGCCGGCCGGACAAGATGCGGCACATCATCAATAAAGTCGAAGATCTCTCTTTTATCCCACGTATGGTTTCCCATTGTAATGACATCTGCTCCCGCTTCCATAAGGCTGTGGTAGATCTTTTCTGTCAGTCCTTTTCCGTGTGCTGCATTTTCTCCGTTAATAATTGTAAAATGCGGTTTATGTTTCGCTTTCAGTTTCGGGACATATTCTTTTACCATGTCGCGGCCCGGGGAACCGACAACATCTCCGATAAATAAAATTCTCATACATTCCATTCCTTCCTTTTCAGGGACTCAAAAAAATAAAGTGATGCGCTAAGCATCACTTTATTTTGCATACTCTACGGCTCGAGTTTCTCTGATTACGGTCACTTTAATGTGGCCCGGATAATCAAGCTCGTCCTCAATTCGTTTACGGATATCACGTGCCAAACGATGGGCTTCTAAATCATTAATGGAGTCCGGCTTCACCATGATGCGAACTTCACGGCCGGCCTGAATCGCAAATGATTTTTCAACACCTTCGTAAGACTCGGAGATTTCTTCAAGCTTTTCAAGTCTGCGGATATAGTTTTCGAGCGTTTCACTTCTCGCGCCCGGTCTTGCGGCTGACAATGCATCAGCGGCAGCGACCAGAACGGCGATAATGGAAGTCGGCTCTTCGTCTCCGTGGTGTGACGCAATACTGTTAATGACGACTGGATGCTCTTTATATTTGGTCGCAAGCTCCACTCCGATTTCCACGTGGCTTCCTTCCACTTCATGGTCAATTGCTTTTCCGATGTCATGCAGAAGACCGGCCCGCTTGGCAAGCTTTGCATCTTCTCCAAGCTCGGAAGCCATTAAACCTGCTAAAAACGCAACTTCCATAGAATGTTTCAGTACGTTCTGCCCGTAGCTTGTACGGAATTTCAACCGGCCGAGGATCTTGATCAGATCCGGGTGGAGTCCGTGAACGCCGACTTCAAACGTCGTCTGCTCACCCATTTCCCGGATATAGTCATCAACCTCACGGCGGGATTTTTCAACCATTTCTTCAATGCGCGCCGGGTGAATACGGCCATCCTGAACGAGTTTATCAAGAGCGATTCTTGCCGTCTCCCGTCTGATCGGATCAAATCCGGAAAGAATGACTGCTTCAGGTGTGTCATCAATAATCAGGTCAATACCTGTAAGCGTTTCAAGCGTACGAATGTTACGCCCTTCACGGCCGATGATACGTCCTTTCATCTCATCATTCGGAAGATTGACGACCGATACCGTCGTTTCGGCAACATGATCTGCTGCACAGCGCTGCAAAGCAAGCGACAGAATGTTTTTCGCCTTTTTATCTGCCTCTTCTTTCGCACGGTTTTCGGTTTCTTTTGTCATGATGGCGATGTCATGTGAAAGCTCATTTTCAACCCGGTCAAGAATGATTTGTTTCGCTTCATCCCGTGTCAGGCTCGAAATGCGTTCGAGTTCTGACTGCTGCATACGAATCATCTCATCCACTTTGCTTTCCATCTCTTCAATATGTTGTTGTCGTTCATTCAGAGAATGATCTTTCTTCTCCAACATCGCTTCCCGTTTATCAATTCCTTCATGTTTACGGTCAAGATTTTCTTCTTTTTGAAGTAAACGGTTTTCTTGTTTTTGAAGCTCATTTCGTCTTTCACGAACTTCCTGTTCAGCATCTATTCGAAGTGTATGGATTTCGTCCTTTGCTTCAAGCAGAGCTTCTTTTTTCAGTGCTTCAGCATCACGCTTTGCATCTTCAAGGATTTGCTCGGCAGCACCGCGTGCGCCCGCAATCTTTGCTTCGGCAATGGTTTTACGAACATAGTAGCCAACAACTAAACCGAGCAGAGTCAGCAAAATGGAGATGAGAACCGTCATTGGGGTCATACTTTCACCTCCTCTTGCTATGAACTTGGTTTTTGCTTAAATAAGTGCCGGCATGTACATTGTCTGATTTTCTCAACATACAGAACCTTCACAGGGAATGAGTCTCTCACGCCCTTGTCAAGTTTAAATGGTTTAACAATCATGTTAAAAAAACAAATGTTACAACTTCATTGTAATTGTGTCGGAAATACTTGTCAAGCTTGCCAGCTTAACGATTCGCCTTCAGCTCGGATCTTCGCCCATGTATATATCATACCATACCTAGATCCGCTTTTCGTGAATGACGGCTCTGTCAGTCCGGCTGGTTAAGCAATTGGTAAATTCTATTGTTTACCTGTCCTAATTTGGCGTTATTCTGAATGTTTGACAGTAATATGACATATTTGCTTGCCGAATGGCTGAAGCTGTTTAAAATGTTGTAACCGGGCATAACACCGTGATTGGAATAGCTTCCCGGATCAATGTAAAACCCCATGCCGTAAGCGGCACTGCTTCCTGCTGTAAACATTTTTGTGAAGCTTTCTTTTGAAAGGAGCGTGCCGTTTACGATCGCTTTATCAAATTTATAGAGATCTTCAGCGCTCATATACATGTCGCCCGCCCCGTACAGCTGCGATAAGTCCAAAAGGTGCGGCGTTACAAGACTGCCGCTCTCATCGACTTTGTAGCCGACGGCAGGATATTTGGCTTTAGCAAATGTTTTGTAAAATCCGGCATGCTTCATTCCGGCCGGTTTGAACACGTGTTCTTTTATATATTGTTCATAAGACTCCCCGCTGACCTGAGATACGATATAAGCAAGCACTGAATAGTTGGAATCCCTGTAATCCCAAACCCCGGGCTGCCGTTTAATTCCGCGGTATTCTATATCCTTGATTAAATCAATTGGAGAAATCGGTCCCTGACCCTCAATATGCCCGTTTATGCCGGACGTATGATTGAGCAGGTTTTTCAATGTGATGCGCGTGCCGTTAGGAAAATTCGGCAAGTATGTACTGACGGGGTCACTCGTCTGCAGCAGCCCTTTTTCTTCAAGCTGCAGGACAGCCGTCGCGATTAACGCTTTTTGTGAAGAACCGATATAATATGATGTCTCCGGATTGTTTTTAATTTTTTGTTTTCGGTCCGCATAGCCAAAGCCTTTTTTCAGCACAACTTTTCCATCTTTTACGATCATTGCTGTGCCGCTGAACCCGATCTGTTGCAAGTAATTGCTGATCTGTTTATTGTGATCGATTGATTTAGGTGTTTTCTCTTTTTGCGTCTTTTCTTTTTTCTGTTGAGTCTGGTCTTTTGAAGTATCAGATTGAGCGGCAGGAGCGTTTTTAACGGATTCCTTCTCCCGGTGATGCGCTGTGACGGTCCAGATCATAATAAAAACAGTAACAAGCAGCAGAAAAAGAAACAGCCCTCCCGTTTTCATCAGCTTCTTCTTTCTTTTTTTATTTATTCTTGTGCGGCGGGGGCTCGTCATCTTTTTTCCTCCTCAGATATAATTTCAACTTTCGCCATGATGTTAGACGAGTGAAGGGTGAAAAAAGTTGTAACATTCCAGATAAAATTTTCCGAAACAGCCAGTGTTTTTTGAAACACACAAAAAAAAGAGCGGAAATTGCTTATTCCGCTCTTTTGATCGTGTTTTTATTCTTCTAATTCCATCTCTTCCTGAACTTCTTCCGCTTTGTCCGTTACACCGTTATTGTCTAAACCGTAATATTCACGGATTTGTTCCTGAATCATCAGCATGATGTCTTTATTTTCTTTTAAGAACTGCTTGGCGTTTTCACGGCCCTGACCGAGGCGTTCTTCTTCATAAGAATACCACGAACCGCTTTTTTGCACGATATCCAGTTCAGTTCCAAGGTCGATGATTTCCCCTTCTTTGGAGATTCCTTCACCGTACATAATGTCCACTTCAGCCGTACGGAACGGAGGAGCGACTTTGTTTTTTACGACTTTAATTCTCGTTTTATTCCCCATCACGTCGTTGCCCTGCTTTAATTGCTCGGCACGGCGCACTTCAAGGCGCACGGAAGAATAGAATTTCAGCGCGCGGCCGCCCGGTGTCGTCTCCGGATTTCCGAACATAACGCCGACTTTTTCACGAATCTGGTTAATAAAGATTGCGATTGTTTTAGATTTATTGATGGCGCCGGAAAGCTTACGGAGCGCCTGAGACATAAGACGCGCCTGTAAACCGACGTGTGAATCACCCATGTCACCTTCAATTTCAGCTTTTGGAACAAGCGCCGCAACAGAGTCAACGACCACGATATCAACAGCTCCGCTTCGCACCAGCGCTTCAGCAATCTCTAGCGCCTGCTCTCCCGTATCCGGCTGAGAAAGCAGAAGCTCTTCGATATTGACACCGAGCTTTTGCGCGTAAACAGGATCAAGAGCATGCTCAGCATCAATAAATGCTGCCTGTCCGCCTTTTTCCTGAACCTCAGCGATTGCGTGAAGCGCTACAGTCGTTTTACCTGAGCTTTCAGGTCCGTATACTTCAATAATCCGTCCGCGCGGGTATCCGCCTATTCCGAGAGCGGTATCAAGTGCAAGGGAACCGCTTGGCACCGTTGAAATTCTTGTATCCGTTTTTTCTCCGAGCTTCATGATGGAACCTTTGCCGAATTGTTTTTCTATTTGCTTAAGAGCCATATCTAAGGCTGCCTGACGATCACTCATTTATTTTTTCCTCCTTTATCTTGCCACTACATATACTATACCTTGTTTACTGGCATTTGCCAAGAAAAAAGCGAACGCATATTCGGATTTTTTCCGCGTTCGCTTTTCTGCAAAAGAGCATAATTTCCCTTATAAAACTTAAAAATCAGAGAAAACGGCTCTTTAAAACTTTATTTTTGATCCAGCATTTTTAAAATGAGATGGCAGCCGTATTTAGCGGCGCGCTTTCTGATCCCGGTTCTTGAGCCGGCAAAGTTAAATTCGTGCACCTCTTCTTTTCCTTCCGCTGAAATGCCGATAAAGACGCGGCCCGGCGCATGCCCTTCCTGCGGGTCGGGACCCGCAACCCCGGTAAAGCTGATGCCGATATCGCTTCCGGTCAGCTTTCTCACACCGGCTGCAAGCTCTTTCGCACACTCTTTGCTGACCGCTCCGCTTTCTGCGAGCGTCTCAGCTTTCACGCCGAGCACATGCTGTTTCACGCTGTCGGAATAGCAGACAACGCCCCCTGCAAATAGTTGAGACGCACCGCTTAAATCAGTCACCCACTCTGAAAACAGGCCGCCTGTAAAGCTTTCGGCAGAGGAAACCGTAATTCCGTTTTGTCTGCATGCTTTTGAAAGCTCCTTCACCAGAGACGTATCATCATATCCGTAGAAAAATTCACCGACACGTTCTAAAATGGCGGCTTCCGTTTCTTTTAAAAGCCGTTCTGTTTCTTTTTCGTCGGCATGTTTCGCCGTTAAACGCAGCGTGACCTCTCCGTCAGCAGCGAGCGGCGCAATCGTCGGGTTCGTCTGCGCATCAATGATATCTTCTAAATCAGCTTCAAGCTGGGATTCACCGATTCCGAAAAACCGCAGCACGGTTGAAACGATTTTCTCATTAGAACCGAGCTTTTTAAGAAGCAGCGGCTTCGCTTCATTTTCAAACATCGGACGCAGCTCGCTCGGCGGCCCGGGAAGCAGCATATAAAGCCTTGAGCCGTGCTCTGCAAGCATTCCCGGCGCCATGCCGAAATGATTCGCCAAAACGTCTGAGCCCTCAATGACGAGCGCCTGTTTGCGGTTATTCGGCGACATGGTCCGTTTTGTTTTCGCGAAATATTCTTCGATCGACCGGAATGCTTCGTCATTCAGAACGAGCGGGCGCCCCAGTGTGTTTGCAATGGTTTCTTTCGTCAAATCGTCCTTGGTCGGTCCGAGGCCGCCTGAAAAAATAATCAGGTCTGAGCGCTCTTCGGCAATGCGGATGACTTGCTTAAGCCGCTCCGGATTGTCACCGACAGCGGTATGATAAAACACGTTTACACCGATTTCCGCCAGCTCTTTACTGATAAACTGCGCGTTCGTATTGGCGATCTGGCCGAGCAGAAGCTCCGAGCCGACTGCAATGATTTCTGCTTTTTTTGCTATTTCCATCTTTAAGTCCTTCTTTCTTAGTTAGATGTTTTTAACGCATCCCAGTTCTTCGCAAAATAATCCCAGCCGGAAATGACTGTGAAGAGCACGGCCACCCATAAAGCGATATCGCCGAACGGGAAAGAAACGAGCTCAAACGGAAGATTATGCAGCAAAAGCGCGGCAACAGCGATGATCTGAGCCCATGTTTTAATTTTCCCCAGCATATTGGCGGCTACAACTTCCCCCGTTCCCGCCAGCACAAGTCTTAATCCCGTTACGGCAAATTCGCGGCTGATGATGATGATGACCATCCACGCCGGCGCAAGGTCAAACTGCACAAGCGTAATTAATGCCGCGGACACCAGCAGTTTGTCAGCCAGCGGATCTAAAAATTTCCCGAAATTTGTCACGAGGTTCAGTTTTCTGGCGTAGTAGCCATCCACCCAGTCAGTCGTTGATGCGATAATGAACAAAACAGCTCCCGTAAGATGCGCGACCGGAATCGATTCATCCCCTATATGAACGCTGCCCCACTGAAAAGGAACAAGCATGATAATCATAAATACAGGAATTAAAGCGATTCTTGCCAGTGTGATTTTATTCGGTAAGTTAAACATAAAGCCCCTCCAATATATGTACTCGGACGTGAAGAAAAAGTCATCTTAATCGTTCAGATGACTTTTCCCCTTTTATTTTTTCATCTTGATTGTGATGGTCTGCGCCATCACATCATGCGGATTGAGTTCATAGGACAGAACCTCTCCGTTGATTTTAATTTTCAGGTTAGGGGCATAGCCCGTGCGGATTTCAATCTGCTTTTGATCCGTGACGTCTTTTTTAAAGGTTTCGCCTTTTTGCAGCGTTCCTTCTTTTAAAGAACCGCCGCTGTCATCACGGACGCGGATCCATGCGCTGTCAGAAGCAATCAGTTCAAGCTTATACTTATCTGCCCCGGAGACGTTGTATGAAGAAGCCGATCCTTCCGTTCCGGCCGCTTTGATCTCCGTCTTTTCACTGCTTTTTTCTTTCTTTTTCTGCTCTGACGCTTTTGTGTCCTTTTTGTCTTTCTTGCTGTCAGATTGCGCTTCGTCATTTGTATTGCCGTCGTTTTTCAGCGCAGAATCCTTAGGAATCTCATACTTGCTCTCACTTTGGGTGACGGCCTTATCTCCGTCTGTCTGCCCGGATTTGCTCATTCCGAGCTGAATAATCGCATAAATGATCGCGATGACGATAATGACACCGATGACGACAAGGACGGTCGGAAGCCATTCCGCCGCCTTTGAAGCGGACTTAGGAAGCTCCCTTTGCATGGCGAGACCGGAGATTTTTTCCGACACATCGTCATGGTACGTGTTAGGGATGTCTTTTTTATATTCTTCAAATAACTGATCTGAATCAAGCCCGACAGCTTCAGCGTATTGCTTGATAAACGCCCGCACATAAAAATTGCCGGGAATGACGTCATAATTGCCTTCTTCCAGAGCGGTTAAGTATCTTTTCTGAATTTTCGTCGCCGCCTGGAGTTCATCCAATGACATCCCTTTTTCCTCTCTGGCTTCTTTAAGCCGGATTGCTAATTCTGTCACAACAAACACCTTCCAATATTAAAAATCAAAGCTTGAAAAACCGGTCTGATCAAATATTTGCGGTTCTTCTGCATGTTCATATGTAATAACTTCGTCAGGATCATTTCTGAGTTCGATAATATAATCGAAATCATCGAGCGTATACTCCGAATTTTGAACAAAAATATCGGGGTGCTCCACGACCTTTGTCGCCGGAAGCCGCATAATTTCACTGACGAGCTGAAGATGGCGCTCAGATCCCCGTCTTGTCGAAACGATGCCGTCGAGGATAAACACGTTTTCCGTGCTGTATTCATCGGCAACCAGCTGGCTCCGGATCGTTTGTTTTAGCAGCGTTGATGATACGAAAAGCCATCTTTTGCTGGCACAAACGCTTGACGCAACGATGGACTCCGTTTTTCCGACCCTCGGCATTCCCCGGATTCCGATCAGTTTGTGTCCTTCTTTTTTAAACAGCTCGGCCATAAAGTCAACCAGAAGACCGAGCTCGTCCCTTTCAAAACGGAAGGTTTTTTTGTCATCGGCATCACGCTGAATGTATCTTCCGTGGCGGACTGCGAGACGGTCGCGAAGCCTCGGTTCTCTCAGCTTCGTTACTTTAATGGTCTCCATTGTTTTTAAAATTGATTCCAATCGTTTAATTTGATCTATATGCCGGCATCTGAGCAGCATTCCCCTTCTGGAAAGGTCGACACCGTTAATTGTGACAATATTAATTGACAGCATCCCGAGAAGAGATGAAATATCCCCGAGCAGGCCGGGGCGGTTCACTTGAATTTCATATTCAAAATACCATTCGAGCTTTGCCAAATGATATACCCCCTCCATTGTGGCAAATTTTTACCTTCCTTTATCATAAAACATTTTTCTCTAATTAGAAAGAAGAATGTTGCTCTATAGAGGAAAACATAAAAAAAGAGAGGAGAAATCCCCCCTCTTAATGAGTGCTGTTATTTTCAACAAGCTTCACCATCATATTTGCGATGGCGCGCTGTTCATCTTCAGAAGCAACGCTCCAAAGATCAGCAAGCACTTTTTCCTGATGGTTTTTCGAGTCGACTTCGTTCGCAAGGTAACCGCCGATTTCTGTAGCGAGGTCAGTGATCGTTTCATCACTCATCCCTTTTTCCTGCGCATAGTTCAATCTGTCGCCAAGGAAATTCTTCCAATTATCCCAGTTTTCTAATACTGACATGTTGGGTTCCTCCATTTCATCTGTTGTTACAAAATTATTTTGTCCGTACAGATGCAAACTATACACACATTTTTTTCAGCAGTGCCAGCCGCCGTTTACGGATAATATATGCCCCGTAATATAGGAAGCCTTGTCCGATAATAAAAAGGCCGCCGCTTCGGCAATTTCCTCCGGCTTTGCCAGCCGGCCCGCGGGAATTTCCTCTGCCAACGCTTCTTTTTCATCAGACGTGAACTGATCAAGCATATTTGTGTCAACGGCACCCGGCGAGACCGCATTCACGCGGACGCCGCTCGGAGCAAGCTCTTTGGCAAGCGCTTTGACGAACGAATGCTGCGCTCCCTTGACCATGCTGTATAATACCTCGCACGATGCGCCTGTTTCTCCCCAGACGGAACCGATCGCGACGATGCCCCCGCTTTTTTTCCGGATCATGCCGGGCATCAGATTACGCGCCAAAAGAAACGGACTCGTTACATGCAGCTGCACCATCTCCTGCGCCGTGTCATCCGTAACGTCCGTAATCAGGCCGAAATGACTTTTGCCGCTGTTTAATATCAGAGCATCCACAGGCTGCTTAACGGAACGGCTGAGTGTCTCCGCGCCATCCGGTGAGGACAGATCCGCCTGAATAACGGAGGCTTTTACGCCGAATGATGCGCTCAGCCTTTCCGCAAGCCTGTGTGCGGCTTCCTTATTAGAATGATAATGCAAGAGGACGTCATATCCGTTTTTTGCGAGGACTTCACTTATACTTTGTCCGATTCCGCCGCTTGCTCCGGTTACGAGCGCTGTCTGTTTCATCAATCAATACTCCTTCTTTCCCCAGAAAAATATCCCTCAGGGCGTGAGGGATGTTTTTGTTATGATTTTGGCACGACTTTGCAGACTGTCAGCCTGTCTTCTGATAGTTCTTCTTTAATGACCCGCTTTACGTCTTCCAGCGTAATCTGCTCCAGTACGGTTACGACATCAAACAGACTCATATCTAAAAAGGCGTAGCGTGTGAATTGGTTGGCAATATATTCAGGCGAATTGAGCGCTTTTAAGAATGACCCGATCTTCTTTTTTCTCGCAAGATCAAGTTTTTCCGCAGTCACGGCTGATTCTGCATCAAGCAGCATGTGTTTTAATTCGTCAGCGAGCTTATCCGGCTCCGGTGTATCTCCTCCGACAGAGGCAAAACCGAATCCGTATTCAGCCGTGTAATCAAAGCTGAAGGTTTCATCAATGTAGCCTTTGTCGTACAAGTCACCGTAATGCGGTGAGCTTTTTCCGAAAAGACATTCAAGCATGAGGTTCATGCTGAGCTCGTGCTTCAACAGATCCTGCCCCGTTTTATAAGGGTCTTTCGCCTTTAAGCCGACAAGACATTTTGAGCCTTGCACGTTCATTTTTAATTCCTGCTCCCGGCGGAAAACCGCTTCCTGCTCCTGAACTTCTTCACGTTTGATTTCGGGCTGGTCTGTAAACGGCTTTTTCTCCTGGTTTTTCCGCACCTGGCTGATGACCGCTTCAGGATCTACGGGACCGACGATAAAGAGCAGCATATTGCTCGGGTGATAAAACGTTTCATAGCACTCATACAGCAGATCTTTCGTAATATGAGAGATGCTCTCCACCGTTCCGGCAATGTCAATTTTCACGGGGTGGTCTTTATACATATTTTCGATAAGGCCGAAAAACAGCCGCCAATCCGGATTATCATCATACATATTGATTTCCTGGCCGATGATGCCTTTTTCTTTTTCAACTGATTTTTCCGTGAAATACGGGTCCTGAACAAAATCTACGAGTGTTTCCAGGTTTTTCTCCACATTAGAAGTGCTGGAGAAAAGATAAGCGGTTCGTGTAAATGATGTAAAGGCATTTGCCGACGCCCCCTGCTTACTGAAGTCCTGAAACACGTCGCCGTCCGCTTTTTCAAACAGTTTATGCTCCAGAAAATGCGCGATTCCGTCAGGGACGTGTACCATTTCTTCCTTATTTAAAGGAACGAATTGATTGTCAATGGAACCGTACTTTGTCGTAAACACGGCGTATGTTTTATTAAAGCCCTGTTTCGGCAGCACATAGACATCAAGGCCGTTTGCCATTTTTTCATGATACAGCGTTTCCTGAAGCTGTTCGAAGTTTATCGGTTTAGTCAAGATGCTCCCCCCGTCCCTTTTAAGAAATAAGTCGTATCCAGCTTAATGTTCTTTCCGACATTGATAATGTCCTCTTTTGTCACTTTCTCGATATTGTCAAGGAATCTTTCGATCGGTATCTCTACTTGGGCTGAGGCCTGCTGATACAGAAATTCCGCTAAGCCGTATGCCGTATCAATGGTTTCTAATACTTGATTTTTAATAACGGCTTTCGTTTGGGCGATATCATCTTCTGAAAAGTCACCGTTTTGCATAGCCTGAAACTGTTCTTCAATGATGGTGACGGCCTGCTTGTAATTTTTCACCTCAATGCCCGACATGACCATCAAAAGCCCTTTGAAGCTTTCCACCCTTGAGGCTGCATAATAGGCGAGGCTCGCTTTTTCACGGACATTTATAAACAGCTTTGAATGAGAGAAACCTCCGAACAGCCCGTTAAACACCTGCAATGCAGGATAATCCGGATCTGTATATGTCGTATTGGTCCGGAATCCGATATTCAGCTTGCCCTGCTTGACGTCCTCTTCATCAATGACTTCCTTCGGATCGGGCTGTTCATTCGCCGCGCTTCTTTCAAAAGGCTGAAGCTCCCGTTCTTCCGTTTTAAAATACGTATCAACGGCCGTTTTCACCTGATCTGTATCAACATCGCCGATGACGTACAGGTCCAGCTGATCTTCGCGTATGGCTTTTTGATAGGCTTCATACAAATCTTGCGGTGTAATGTGTTCAACATCATCGAACTCGCCGTTGACGTGAAGGGCATACGGTTCGCTTTTGCACATTTCCTGAACGAGACGCAGATTAGAATATCTCATCTTATCATCATATACGGCTTGAATCCGCTGTTTCAGCGTCCGTTTTTCCTGCGTGACATAAAGGGGCAGGAAGGCGCCGTTTTCCAAAGCGGGCGAAAAGACAAGCTCTGATAAAAGCTGAAGGCCTTTTTCCAATAACGGTGTGCGGTCCTTCAGATACTTTTCATTAGGAATCTCAAGTCTGAACGTAATGACATGACGTTCTCCCTTTTTTGTCAGATCAGCTGAAACGGATGTGCCGTACAGTTCATCAAAATAAGACCGCAGATCAGCGGTTTTCGGGCGGCTTTCTGTTCCGCGCAGAAGCACATGCGGAAACAGCGCCCTTTTTGTTACGAGCTCTTTCGTTAAAGGAGCCAGCATTTTAAACGTCAGCGAAACGGTTTTAAATTTCTCGGTCTTTACGATGTGGGCGGTGATCCCGCCGTGCTTTGACTTCATTTCATTTACGTAAGTCATGTGAAACCTCCTTCGTTCATTCTTTCATAGTATGTATTATGACCAAATTTCAGCATTCGCAAAAAAGAGTGCGCAGATGTAATTATATCAACTGGAGGATTTATAAGGAAACAAAAAACCTCTGCCCGAAAACAGGCAGAGGCATTGAGCGTTATTTTTTCAAATTAAAAGGCCACCAGTTGGCTCTTCCGAATATTTTCACCATGACCGGTACAAAAAACGGAAGGACGACAATTGCGTACATGAGAAGGCCTGTTAATACCACGGTTGCAATCTGTAATAAGGAAAGAACGCCTGACGGCAGCATGGCCGCAAAGGTTCCCGCTAAAATAATGGCTGCAGAAATGATGACGGAACCCATATTTTTCATACTGCTGATCATTGCGGGTTCCGTTCCTTCTTTTTTAAGCTCATTAAAGCGGTCCATTAAAAAGATGGAATAATCCACGCCTAGAGCCATCAAAATGACAAAGCCGAAGAACGGCACGGCCCAGTTTACGCCCGGATACCCGAAGAAGTGTGTAAAGATGTATTCCGTCACGCCGATGGATGCGAAATACGTCAGTACGAGCGACGCCACTAAATAAACAGGCATAATGAGGGAGCGCAGCATCACGATGAGAATCAGAAAAATTCCCGCCAGCATAAACATGGCCGTCCGTTTGAAGTCTGAATCCGATACTTCCTTCAGATCGGCATTCATGCTGGAGACTCCCGAAACGCCGAAGGAAGCATTCTTCAGATCCGTGTTCGGAATGGCCCTTTTTACGCTCGCTTTGATCGCTTGAATATCTTGAATGGCCGTATTTGAGTAAGGATTGTTATCAAGAACGACGGTCAATTCTGTCGTTTTTCTGTCATCTGACATGTACGTATTAAACACGCTTGTGAAATCACTGTTTTTCAAGGCGTCTTTCGGCACAAACCAGCCTGTCATTTCTTTGTCTGACGCCTTGTGAAGCTCACCCAGGTAATCATTCGCCCCCATCATGCCGCTTGATACTTTCTTAAGCCCTTTTACACTGTCGTTAAGGCCGGAAGAAAGTTCGCTGAGCCGGGAAGAAAAATCACCGAGACCGCTCTTCATTTTTTTCTGGCCCTCGGCGAGCTGTCCTGCCGCCGATTCAAGGCGCGGCATTTGTCCTGCGAGAGCCCCCTGTCCGTCTGACACTTGCTGCAGACCGTTTTCAATACTGGTCAGACCGTTGATCATTGCGTTAATTTGAGTGTCAATCTTCTTCTGAGCGGCTGCCAGTCGGGCAAATTGTTTTTCCGCTTGCTGCAGATGAGCCTTTTGACTGTCGACCTGTTTAGAAAACGCTTCTGCATCCGCGTTTGCCTTGGAAACGGCTGACTGTACACCCGTAAAGGCTGATTTGATTTCTTGGTAAGAGGGATCGGTTTTGACTGACGGTATTGACGCTTCCAATTTTGCAAACGGCAGCCGGGCAAGCTGCTTGTTCAAATCGGCAAGCTGTCTGCTGGCTTCATCTTTCATCGGCAGGACGGTTTTTACCAATTTTAAAGCGTTTTGCGTTTCTGAAGCGAGACCGCTGTTTTGTTTGAACTGTGAAGTCAGCATTTGTTTTTGCTCTTCAATCTGCTTTCTCATCTGGGCGACGCCGGCTTTATTCTCGTTCACGCCAGCCTGCAGTTTATTCAGGTTTTCTCCTATATCAGAAAGCCCGGATTTCAGAGACAATGTTCCGTCAATAAGCTGATTGACGCTTTTCCCCGACTCTTCGATCTGCGGCTGTGAATCAGCTAACGACTTTGCGGCATGCCCTAATCCGTCCGTGATTTTTTCAAGTCCTGTATTGCCTTTATCAAGCCCTTCTTGAAGCTGCTTTGCCTGATTTGTGACAAATAATTGATTCAATCCGTTTCCAGCAGGGCGCGTGGCGCTTCTGACCGTTTTTACACCCTCTGTTTTTTCAAGTTCTCTGCTGATTTTTTCGATATCAATCAGGTGTTTTTCGGTATTTAATGTCTCATCATTTTTGATGACGACTGTGGCCGGAAGAAGTTCTCCCGGGCCGAAGGCGTCTGAAATCGTATGAAACGCGCGGACGGATTCATATTTATCCCCGATTTCGTCAAGACTGTTGTAAGACAGCGACCCTTTGTAAAGAAGGATAGGCGGGACGGTGAATACCGCAACGATTGCAAGACTGATGAGCGGCCTTTTAAATGAAAACCGCCCTGACGTTTCCCATGCTTTGCTTTGAGGATGGGAAATATCGCCCTTAACAGGCCAAAACAGGCTTTTTCCTAAAACAGCCATAAAAAACGGCACGATCGTCATGAGCGCAAGCAGCAGCACCGCGACACCGACCGCAACGGCTGCTGCCGACTGATACAGCTTAAATGTCGCAAATCCGATGCAGGCAAATCCGATCAGCACCGCACCGCCGCTGTACAAAACCGTCTTTCCGGCCGTTTTGTAGGTGACGACGATCGCTTCTCTTATATCAGCGCCATGCGACAGTTCTTCTTTAAATCTGCTGAGAAGCAGAATGCAGTAGTCTGTGCCGATCCCGAACATAATCGCAACCATAAAAATCTGAGTAAAAGTTGAGAGCGGAAAATTCAGCTGATCGACTAAAAATGCGACAATCGACTGGCTGACTAAATAAGATATCAATACTGATAAAAGCGGCACGAACGGAGCGACCACTGACCGAAATACAAGGATCAGCACGATCAGAATAAAAGCGACCGTTATATATTCAGTCTTTTTCAAGCCGTCCTGTGAGCTTTTTAACACATCTTCGTCGATCAGCGATTGGCCTGTAATGCCGTATGATACGCCGTACGGTTTCAGCTCTTTATCAATTTTATTTTTTATTTCGATGATATCGTTTTTGGATGTATCAAGCTGCAGCTGAACGAGCATCGTTTGTCTGTCTTTTGACAGCAGCTGTTTTTTAATGTCGTCATTTTTCTCCCCGAAGTATGAGGTCACCGTTTTAATCTGAAGCGCTTTTTTATGTTCAGACAAAGTGCTGACGGCTTCTTCCAGACGATCTTTTTTGTCTGTCATTAAGCCTTTTTCGTGAAATACGATGACGGCAGAAGAAGACGGTGCATCGGAATCAGACATTTCATCAAGCAATTCATGGGCGTAAGAAGAGGAATATCCGTCCGGTACGGAAATCTGCCCTTTCTCCCGTGTCAATTCAGCCATATCAGGCGCTGTAAGCATAAATATCACCGTTGCGGCGACCCACACCGCGGCGATGATCCAGCGGGCTCGGATAATGTTTTTCATTATGTCTGCTGATCCTCCTCAGTCATCATCAATCGATATAATTTTTCATATGTATTCACGAACATCTCCGCCTCGTCTTCATCAAAATACATAATATATGATCGGACGAGTTCCTCAATCCGCCGCTCCACACGGTGAAATACTTCCGTCCCCTTTTCCGTGACATTTAAAAGTATGCTCCGGCGGTCGCTTTGGCTGCGTTCTCTATTGATGTAGCCTTTTTCATACAGGCGGTTCGTCATAGATGTAATGGCGCTTTTATTGACGTGGCACACCGCGGCCAGTTCAATTGATTTGCAATCGGGATTGAGCATAATATAGCGGAGGATGTAATATTGATCCAATGTCAGTTCTTTGTTCACTTTTTCAGCGATAATGCTGTCAATTTTTTTTAAGACGTGCAGGTATACATCGGAATAACGCTGAATCAGCTGCTTTACTTTTTCTTCATGCACCTTTTCCCCCTCCTTCCGATAGTTAATATGTTTAACTATTAAAAAGGATAACGACTTGACGGTATCATGTCAATCTTCAAAATAAAATAAAAAAAAGACAGTGCAGATTACACCGTCTTTAATGATTCCTTTTTTTCTTTTGCTTGTGATGAGATATTTAACAGCGCTAAAAATACAGACACAATGCCGCAAAAAGCGGATAAAATAAAAATCAGCCAGCCTGCATTTGACATCAGGGCAGCAAAGATCGGCGGTCCCGCCGCTACTCCGATAAACCGCATGCTGTTATAAAATGAGGTGATGGTTCCCGATTCCTCGTTGTCTACGCCTTCTGTGATGACAGCGTCTAAAGCCGGCAATGCCATTCCGATACCGATACCGCTGACACACAAAAAGATAAATAATAAATAAAAACTGTGATTCCACCATAGGCCGATAAACGACAGTGTCACGGCACTCATTCCGAAAACGATGCAAAACTTCATTTTGCCTTGGTCTTTTCCGATTTTCCTGCCTGATATATATGAACTGACGGATAGAAATAAAAGCGGGATTGCCAAAAGCGCTCCTTTAGCCACACCGTCAATGCCGTATTTCTTCTCCAGTGAGTCTGATAAATAAAAAAGAACCCCGAACAGCAAAAACATAATCACGCAGCCGATGATAAAAACCGTAAAGAGCCAGCGTCCGTCACGCTTAAATATGCGGCCGACATTTTTCACAAATTCGGAAATAGAAGGCGCTTCTTTTTGTTCCTCCGGCTTTGCCACCAAAAACAATACGAGAAAAAAACTGATGAGCGAAAAAAACGGAATGAACCAAAATGGCATAAACCAAAACCATGCAGCCAAGAGCGAACCGAGAATCGGGCTTATTACTTTCCCGGCAGTGTTAGACGTCTCAATATCACCGAGCCCCGCGGTAATCCGCTCATCATCCCCTTTGAATAAATCACCGATAAACGGCATCACTACAGGAGCCGCCCCTGCCGAACCGATTCCCTGCAGCACCCGCCCCGCCAAGATAATGGGATAAGGATGCTTGAACGCGGTGGAAGCTATCGCGGCAAGCGCTCCGCCCGCACCGGCTATGAGAAGACAAGGCAGAAGAACCTTTTTTCTTCCGAATTTATCGGACAGATATCCGGCAATCGGAATACAAATAATCGCCACAATCGAATAGACCGTTATAATTAACGATACTTGAAAAGACGATATGGACAGCTTCTTTTCAATCATCGGAAGCACAGGAATCAGCATGGAATTCCCGAGTGTCATCACGAGCGGTACAGAAGCCAGAGCAATGATATTTTTCGTTCCATTTTTCTTCTTACTCAACTTATTCACCCATTCACTATACTTGGTTGTTTCCTGTTTTATTGTGCCTTGCAGAAAATAAAGTATGTACTGAAACGGCAAATAAAAAAAACAGACACATGACGCGTCTGTCTTAAAAACGTTTTCTTACAACATGAAAACTGAACTTATCAGCCCGGAAATAATTTAATGAATACAGTACAGGTTCATCATTCTGATTATAGTGGGTTTGCTTCAGCAATAAAAGCGCCGTCTCCGGCTCGCATTCCAAAACCGGTGAAATCGTATCGTGATATCCGATCGGTTCGATATCAGCAACGGCATAGCTGATCACAGACCCGGAGTTTTTTTCCAAAAGATCAAAAATAGACTCCTGTTCATGACAGAAAGAATTCGGCAGAATGTGCATCGGAATCGTATCTAAACAGTAAACGACCGGAGTGCCGCTTGCCGTTCTCACGCGTTCCAAATAAAAAAGCTCCTGCTCAGGCTCAAGCCGGAATCTAGCGATATCTTCATCAGACGGCGTGATGACCTGAGACGACAAAAAAATCGTACCCGGCACCATGTTCGCCTGCTGAATCGTTTTCGTCACGCTGTTGAGCTGTTCAATACCTGAAAGAAACAGCGGTTTTGTATGGACGAAAGTGCCCACACCGTGCCTTCTGATAATCACATGCTCCTCTTCAAGGATACGCAAAGCTTCACGCAGAGTTGCCCGGCTGACACCCATTGATTTTGAAAGCTCAAATTCAGAAGGAAGCTTTTCCTTTTCGGTGTAAATTCCGTTTTGTATATCCTCTTTGATTCGCTCAATCACTTTTAGATACAAGTGACGATTGTCAGCTTTTGTAGACATGTTTCCCCTCCGTAAACCACTTTCATAAATTATTGAACAATTGGGACAACTATATCATGTTTTAATAAAAAAATAAATAGGAATGATTTTGGTGATATCATTTTCAGTGAAAACTCTCTCCTTTTTAAGAAGAGAGCTCATCATATTGTTCCTTAGATAATAGTACTTCCCTCGGTTTGCTTCCTTCATACGGCCCGACGACGCCCCGTTCCTCCATTGCGTCAATCAGACGGGCAGCTCTCGTATATCCGATTCTGAACCGCCTTTGGAGCATGGAGACTGATGCCGTCTGCATGCCGATAATCAAATCGACCGCTTCGTCATAGAGATCATCCGTTACTTCACTGTGTGTTTCCGAAACTTCTTCCGGAATCATCTCTTCTTGGTACTGCGCTTTTTGCTGCGTAATGACATGATCGACGACATGCTCAACCTCTTCATCGGATAAGAATGCCCCTTGCACACGCACCGGCTTATTTGCGCCTACAGGCAGAAACAGCATGTCTCCGCGCCCCAGAAGCTTTTCAGCGCCGCCCATGTCTAAAATCGTCCGTGAATCGGTCTGAGATGAGACACTGAAGGCGATTCTTGACGGGATGTTGGCTTTAATAACACCGGTAATAACGTCGACTGAAGGCCGCTGTGTCGCGATAATCAAATGAATTCCCGCCGCCCGCGCCATCTGTGAAAGTCTCGTAATTGAATCTTCCACGTCGGAAGAAGCGACCATCATCAGATCGGCAAGCTCGTCAACGATGACGACGATGTACGGCAGCTCAGGCTGCTTGACTTCTTCTTCGGCATTTGACCGCTTAATATGATCGTTATAGCCTTCTATATTTCTCGTACCCGTATGGGAGAACAGCTCATAGCGGCGCTCCATCTCATTGACGACCTTTTTCAAAGCCTGCGAGGCCTTTTTCGGATCTGTCACGACCGGCGCAAGCAGATGAGGAATGCCGTTATACACATTCAGCTCAACCATTTTCGGGTCAATCATCATCATCTTCACTTCATGCGGTTTGGCCCTCATCAGAATGCTCGTAATAATACCGTTGACACAGACGCTTTTTCCGCTTCCCGTTGCCCCCGCTACGAGCAGATGGGGCATTTTGTTCAGTTCGGCAAGCACGGCTTCCCCGGAAATATTTCGTCCCAAGCCGATCAGAAGCTTCGCGTCCGGCTTGTCATTGAGCTTGGATTCAAGCACTTCTTTTAACGAAACCATCGCAACTTCAGCATTGGGCACCTCGATGCCGATTGCCGATTTACCCGGAATCGGCGCTTCGATCCGAATATCCTTCGCGGCAAGCGCGAGCGCGAGGTCATCGCTCAGATTCACGATTTTACTGACTTTGACCCCGACGTCCGGATACACCTCATATTTTGTGACCGCCGGACCGAGATGAACCTGCGTCACTTTCGCCTTTACGCCGAAGCTTTGAAAAGTCCGTTCGAGTTTTCTTGCATTCTCGTAAATGTTTTTCTTATCGGTCTGCTGGCCGGTATGTTTCGGGTCAGCCAGTATGTCCAATGAAGGCATTTGATAATCTTTATTTTCAAGCTCTGTAAACGTCATCGGCGGAGCCGCAGCCGTTTCGCCACTGTCTTGAGCGCCGCCGGAAGGCTCATCTTTTGCCGCTTGTGCAGCCTCCTGCGTTTTTTCCGGAATCAGCGGTTCGGCGGGCTCTTCCTGACGGTCTGAAAAGCTTGAAATAATCGGCTCTGAATGGATGATCGGCGAAATGATTTCCTCATCCTCTTCCTCCGGTTCAGGCTCTTCTTTTTTCTTTTGAACCCGTTTTTGTTTTTTGCCCGATTTTGTTTTTGTTTTCGGCGAAGACATATTCGTTCTGACCGTCTTCATATCCTCAAGAAATGCCTGCCATTGACCGCGGATAAACCGGCCGACGGGGCTCGTCCACTTTTTGAGCGTTTCCTGCAGTGAACGGCCCGTTACAAGAATCAGCCCCATTAAGATCAGCACGATCGCCATGATCTGTGAACCCGTTGATGCAAATAAAAAGTGGGAAGCTGCAAACAGTACCGCGCCGATCATGCCGCCGCCCAAATCAGGGGAAGCAGCCTGCTGTTTCATGTCAATCATAAACAGCTCCCACGTGTTGCCGATGACACTTGCCGACCGAATCGACCCGTGATGAGACAGATTTTTAAAGAGCTGCACGTGAGACAGCAGCAATATACTGGCGATAATACAGTACAGCCCTGCCTTTCTTCTCGTTAAAAGGCTTGGACTCTTCTTTTTCCAAAACAGCGAAATTCCGAGAAGGAAGAGCGCAATTAAGCATAAAATAAACCACTCTCCGGCAAAAAAACGGAACAAGTACACAAATGTCTGTCCCACAACGCCGAGCTGCAAAACAGCAATAATCGAGATTGCAACACAGAGCAGTCCGCTTAGTTCGTATTTTAGATTGAGCTTACTCTCTTGTTTCTTTTTAGATTTCCGTTTTTTCTTTGCCACACTCATCACCTTACTGCGTTAAAAAATGTAAAATCATACATCATGAAGAAAAGCAGCCTTTTGCCGGCTGCATTTTTCTGTAGGATTCCCCTATTATAGCATATTTTGCCCCCGAGAAACGGACTGAATGCCGGTTAGATTTTCAGCTTGATTTTTTGTCCAGGAGCGATGTCCGGATTCAGAAAATCCATCGGGTTCGTACTTAAAATCTGTACGACTTCAGCTTCATTTCCCTTCATCTCAACTAGCAGCGGCACGCCGGCGTAATCTACCTGTTCATGCACGCTTTGCTCTATATCCTGACCGTAAACGACTTCTTGGGGCATGACGGTATAAAGGATCATTGAATCATCCTTCCTTCCTCGCCCTTTCGTTCCTCAATCAGCTGATTCAGCTTTTTTATCGCCTGTCCGACGCCGCCCACGGCATCAATTAATCCGTAATCAGCCGCATCTTTCCCGACTACGTTCGTCCCGATGTCCCTGGTTAAGTTTCCTTTTGAAAACATCAGCTCTTTGAATTTTTCTTCGGAAATATTTGAATGATGGGTCACAAAGTTGACGACCCGCTCCTGCATTTTGTCCAAGTATTCAAATGTTTGCGGAACCCCGATAACCAGACCTGTAAGCCGAACGGGGTGAATGGTCATAGTCGCTGTTTCCGCGATAAAACTATGATCACATGACACGGCGATCGGCACACCTATCGAGTGTCCCCCGCCGAGTACGATTGAGACGGTCGGTTTTGATAAGGATGCGAGCATTTCCGCAATCGCAAGCCCCGCTTCCACATCGCCTCCGACGGTGTTTAAGATGATCAGAAGTCCTTCGATTTTCGGATTTTGCTCAATGGCGACGATTTGCGGAATGACGTGTTCATATTTGGTTGTTTTATTTTGCGGCGGGAGCTGGACGTGCCCCTCAATTTGGCCGATGATCGTCAGGCAGTGAATATTGGTATCTTGGGACATTTGCGGCAGAGATGTCTCTCCCAGCTGCTGAATTTTGCTCATAATGCTGTCTTTCGCATCTGATTTTTCGGGCTGCTGTTCTTCGGTGTTTTCCATACGATGATCCATTTTATCTTTCACCCTTTCCGAATGTCTCTTTGTATTATGAACAAAGATGATGATTTCCATCCGGGACATGAACAAAAACAAAGCCGGAGCATCATGCGCTCCGGCTTTGTATACATTATACTTCCATAATGATCGGAATGATCATCGGCTTGCGTTTTGTTTTTTCATAAAGGAATTGATTCAGCGCATCACGCATGGCTTGTTTCAGCGTGGACCATTCTACGGCAGATGTTTCCGTCGCTTCAGTTACGATAGAGCGGACGAGCTCAGTAGCTTGTACAATTAAACCTTCTGATTCTCTGACATATACGAAACCGCGCGTAATGATCTCAGGACCTGATACGAGGTTCTTTTTCTGCTTATCGAGTGAAATTACGACGATGAGAATGCCGTCTTGTGACAATAAGCGGCGGTCTCTCAGCACGATGTTGCCGATGTCGCCGACTCCGAGGCCGTCAATCAACACGTTTCCGTACGTGACTTTATCCCCGATTTTCACATTCTGGCCGCGGAATTCAACGACGTCACCTTTTTCAATCAAGAAAATGTCGCTGCGTTTCATGCCGATCTCTTCTGCGATTTTGGAATGCGCTTTTTGCATTCTGAATTCACCGTTAACCGGAATTAAATATTTCGGTTTCAGCAAATTAAGCATGAGTTTCAATTCTTCCTGCGAACCGTGCCCGGACACATGCACGCGTTTTTGGGCGAAAATGACTTGAGCGCCGGCGCGGGCAAGCAGGTTGACGGTTTTGGAATATATCAATTCATGCCCCGGAATCGGTGTTGATGCAATGACAACGGTGTCTCCTTCTTCAATGTTAAGCTGCTTATGCGCCTGCTTGGCCATCCGCGTAAGAGCGGCCAGCGGCTCACCATGGCTTCCGGCTGTAACAATTGCCACTTCCCGCTTCGGATATTTTTTCACATCCTGCACAGGAATAAACATTTCATCTTCGGCTTCAATATAGCCGAGCTTGCACCCAAGCTGAAGCACGTTTTGCAGATTTTTTCCGGCGATTGCAAGTTTGCGGCCGTTCTGGACGGCAGCCTGTATCACTTGCTGGATCCGGTTGATATTAGACGCGAATACAGCAATGATGACACGGTTTTCTGAATTGTTCATCGCATCGGAAATTTCACCGCTTACATATGCTTCTGACGGAGTATACCCCGGGCGCTCCGCATTGGCGCTGTCAGAAAGCAGGGCGAGCACGCCGCTGTTTCCGATTTTGGCAATTTCGCCAATATCACATGATTGGTGATAAGCAGGCGTCTGGTCAAATTTAAAGTCTCCCGTGCATACAATAGAGCCAAGTGATGTTTTGAAGCTGACTCCCACTGAATCCGGAATACTGTGAATCGTTTTAAAGAACGATACTTTCGTTGAATCAAATGTAATGACTGATTTAGAGTGAACTTCACGCAAATCAGCTTTTCGATTATGCCCGTACTGCTTGAGTTTTTCTCTCAGTAATGCAAGCGTAAGCTTCGTTCCGTATACCGGCACCGACAGCTTATTCAATAAATAAAAGACGCCCCCGATGTTTTCATCGTGCCCGTGTGTCAGAAAGATGGCCTTCACGCGGTCAGCCCGTTCTACTAAGTAGGAAATATCCGGAATGACGACATCAATACCGAGCATTTCATTTTCAGGGTGCATCAGCCCTGCATCCACTACAAATATGTCTGAGTCAATTTCAATGACATATAGGTTCTTCCCAATTTCTCCGACGCCGCCAAGGGCGATAATTCTGACGTTTTCTGTATTTTTCTTTTTCAAAATCTGTATCCTCCTAGTCTCATACCCGTCCATCATCACTTGTTCCTATTATAACTGATATCAATTTTAGAAAACAAGAAGAAGCGGAAGGTTTAGGGAAAACCAATATGTATACAAAACGGTCAAACTCACGATAAAAATGAGAATGACCGCGTATTTTAACTGTATAAATTTTTTCTTACAGTTCGCTGATGACGCTGCTCAGGCTCAGACGTTCATCTTCATTCAGCGGGATAAGAGGAAGACGCACAGATCCGACATCAAGGCCTTTCAGCTGTAGCGCCGTTTTGACCGGAGCCGGATTAGGCGCTTTAAAGAGCTCCTTCATGATCGGCAGAAGCTTCTGATGAATCAGTGCCGCGGTTGCCGTCTGCCCGTTCGTATAGTTTTTAATCATCTGCTGCATGTCAGAACCTACGATATGGCTGGCCACTGACACGACTCCTCTTCCGCCGACTGCGAGAATAGGAAGCGTTAACCCGTCATCACCTGAATAGACGTAAAAATCTTCCGGTGTTTCGGCAATGATTTTCGTAATGGCATCAAGATCGCCGCTCGCTTCTTTAATCGCAGAGATATTCGGTATCTCCGCAAGTCTGATGGCCGTTTCCGGCGCAAGCGAAGCGACCGTTCTGCCCGGCACGTTGTAAAGCATCACAGGAAGAGACGTTTCTTCCGCAATGGCTTTAAAATGACGGTACATCCCCTCTTGGGAAGGCTTATTATAATACGGCGTGACAAGCATAACGCAATCGACGCCGGCTTCTTCAGCTTTTTTTGTCAGTTTAATGGAGTCTTTCGTATTGTTGCTTCCCGTACCCGCAATAACAGGCACGCGTCCGTTCACTTCTTTGACTGTAAATTCAAAGAGTGCAATTTTTTCTTCCGTTGAAAGTGTCGGAGATTCGCCGGTCGTGCCTGCGACGACTAAAGAATCCGTGCCGTTTTTCAACAAATAGTCGATTAATGTAGACAGTTTTTGAAAGTCTACATTCCCTTTACTGTCAAAGGGGGTAATCATCGCTGTAGATATATTTCCGACATTCATTTTTTTCACCTCATCATGATTCAATCACATTTACTTTGAAAGTTCAAACACTTCATGCAGCGCATTTACGGCCGTTACCATATCTTTTTCATGAACGAGCACCCAGATCGTCGTATGGCTGTCGGCAGATTGCAGAATCGGAATGCCTTTATCAGAAAGTGCGGAGACGATTTTTGACGTGACACCCGGAACACCCATTATCCCGGCGCCGACCGCTGACACTTTCGCACAGCTCTCCGTCACTGTCGGCTCATATCCTAATTCAGCCAAAATGCTGCGCGCGGCTTCCGTTTTACTGCCGGCTACGGTATATACGATTTCACTCGGCGTAATGTTAAAGAAATCTACGCTGATTCCGGCATTTGCCATTGCTTTAAAGACTTCAGTCTGAACGTTGTATTGCCCCATTTTGGCGGGAACCTTAAATTGCGTCACATCTTTCACATGGGCGATCCCCGTGATCAGCCGTTCGAATACATCGCTGCCGATGTTAGACGAATGATGGGACGTCACCAAAGTGCCTTTGTCTTTTGAATAAGTGGAGCGCACGCGGATCGGCACCTTTGCCTGCATGGCGATTTCCACCGCGCGCGGATGAATGACTTTCGCGCCTTGATAGGCAAGGTTGCAGATTTCCGTATATGTGACGTTCGGAAGCGGCTTAGCATTTTCCACGATTCTCGGATCGGCTGTCATAACGCCTTCCACGTCCGTAAAAATGTCGATAAACTCAGCATCAACCGCCGCGCCGAGCGCCGCTGCTGAAGTATCGCTTCCTCCTCTGCCGATTGTCGTCGTGTCGCCTTTTTCAGTCGCTCCCTGAAATCCTGCGACAACGACAGCGTCATGGCTGGCAAGTGCAGCGAAAAGCCGCTCTGTTTTCATTTCTATAATTTTGGCGTCAGTATGCTGGGCATTGGTTAAAAAGCCGGCCTGGGCTCCTGTTAAAGCTGCGGCTTTTATGCCGTTTTCCTTCAGCATGCTGGAAAAAACAACGGACGAAATCGTTTCTCCGCAAGACAGAAGCATATCCTGCTCTCTCGGAGAAATGTCGGACTGGCTGCCGTAAAGGAGCCCGATTAAAGAATCTGTCGCGTACGGGTCTCCTTTTCTTCCCATCGCCGATACGACAACAACAACTTTATAACCTTCACTGATGGCATCTTTAATGTGTGCTAGCGCAAGCTTGCGGCCTTTGTCATCTTTTACGGATGTTCCGCCGAATTTTTGAACAATGATCTTCACTATTTTCACTCCAAATTAGTCTGACGTAACAGAAGAGAGCAGGCAGAGCCTTACTCTCTTCTGTTCGCCTATAGAAAATACGTTTGTTTATACGAGGTTCAGTTTTTGCAGGCTTTCCGCGATTTGGACTGAGTTCCAAGCGGCGCCTTTTAACAGGTTATCAGAAACAACCCACAAATGAAAACCGTTTGCTCTGTCCAAATCTTTCCGGATTCTTCCTACAAATACATCGCGTTTGCCGACGCAATCAGCAGGCATCGGGTAAAGTTGCTCCGCCGGATCATCCTGAAGCGTAACACCCGGAGCTTCTTTTAAAAGCTGTTTAATATCTTCAACGGTTGCGTCATCACGGTCAAGCTCAATGTAAACAGATTCTGAGTGCCCTGTTTCAATCGGCAGTCTGACACATGTCGCAGCCACTTCCAGATTCGGCATATGCATGATTTTTTTCGTTTCATTAATCATTTTCATTTCCTCAAACGTATAGCCGTTATCTTGGAATTTATCAATTTGCGGAATGGCGTTAAATGCGATTTGATAATGCTTTTTGTCGCCTTTAACCGGCATAATGGACGGTTCTGCGGGTTCATTGTTTAAAATCGCCTTTGTCTGGCTGTACAATTCCTTCGCCGCTTCATTGCCGGCCCCGGACACAGCTTGGTAAGTAGATACAATGACTTTTTTCAATCCGTACGCTTTGCGGATCGGTTCAAGCGCAGCCACCATCTGAATCGTTGAACAGTTAGGGTTGGCGATAATGCCGTTATGTTTGTGCAGATCACCTTCGTTCACCTCAGGCACCACGAGCGGTGTATTTTCGTCCATACGGAATGCGCTGGTATTGTCAATCACGATGGCTCCCCGTTTTACAGCCTCAGGCGCCAAGCTTTGTGATACGCTTCCGCCGGCGCTGAATAACGCGATATGAACGCCTTCGAAGCTTTCAGGAACAGCTTCCTGCACTGTATATTCTTCGCCTTTAAACGTTACTTTCGTACCAGCAGAACGCTTTGAGGATAGTAGTGTGAGTGTTTCGATTTCAAAGTTTCTGTCTTCCAGTGTTTTCAGCATTTGCTGTCCTACGGCTCCCGTCGCTCCGACAACTGCTACGTGTAATCCTCTTCCCATCTGTAAAACTCCTTCCGCCAATTAAGCATCATTTGTTGAATTGACTTTGCATTTTACGTTTTATTTTACCATAGAATAGTCACGGATTGATCGAATTTTTTTATTCCGGAATGATTTTCTGTCATCATGATTTTTTATTCTTGGTGGTGTACGAGCACCGGCTGAACCTGCTGGTGCAAAAGAGCTTTTTCTACCGTAATCGGAAGGAGATCCATTCTGGCGACGAGCGATGTCGGTTTTTTCACGTGGTCGTCCTGGCCGAACGGGATGAAATATATGTTTTTTGCGGACATCAGCCTCATTAAATTCGTTCCGTTTAAACCGAGTCCGTCGTTTGTCGAAATTCCGAGCACGACCGGGCGGCCGTTGCGGATCGTGGCTTTCGCAGCCATAAGGACGGGGCTGTCAGTCATCGCATTTGCGAGTTTGCTCATTGAATTTCCGGTTAAAGGGGCGATGACCATGCAGTCGAGCGGAAGTTTCGGCCCGAGAGGCTCCGCTTTTACGATGGAATCAATCGCCTCAAAGCCTGTTGCTTCTTCAATTTTTCTGACCCAATCTCCCCCCTCCCCAAAGCGGGTATCGGTCGATTGAACGGTTGATGTCACGACCGGCCGGACTTCAGCTCCTTGACTGATAAGCGCCTCTATTTGCGGAAAAACTTCCTCATATGTGCAATGCGAGCCGGTTAATCCGAATCCGATTCTTTTCCCTTTCAGAGACATGGTTATTTCCCCTCTTTCTTTAAGTCTGCCAAAAGCTTGCTCAATACGTTCGCAATAATCTGTCCGGCTGTTTTCGGGGCCACAATTCCCGGAAGACCCGGAGCAAGCAGCGCTTTAATGCCTTGTTTTTCAGCATATTTGAAATCCGTTCCGCCCGGACGGGATGCTAAATCCAAAATCAAGGTCTTCGGCGTCATGCGCGATAAAACGCTTTGATTCAGAATCAAGCTCGGTACGGTGTTAATGCAGATATCAATATCATTTACATGTTCAGTAAGCTCTTCAAGTTGAAAAGGAGAAAGCCCCATTTCCGTTATACGGGCCAAATGAGCCGAACTCCGCGCGCCCACTTTTACCTTCGCTCCTAACGCCGCAAACGTCCGGGCGATCGTCATACCGGTGCGCCCCATGCCGAGAACGGCGACATTTGATCCGTGAATGGTATAATCCGTATGCTGAATCGCCATCATGATTGTTCCTTCAACAGTGGGAATCGAGTTGAATATCGCGATATCGTCCCGTTCAAATAATTTCACAAGTTTGCGGCCGGCTTCGCTGGCGATCCCCTCAAGATACGCGTTGGAGATGCCTGAATAAATGACGCAATGCTCCGGTGTCCGCTCAAGATAGCTCTGCTTTAATACCACTTCTTCATTTGAAAAAACCGTGGAAACAACGCCTTCTCCGGTCGTTGCCGATACGGGCAGGATGATACTGTCTATTTTTTGAAAGGGAATCTCATCAATTTTGCATTTGACGGTTCCTGTAAAACCGTCATCCAATTGGTCAAACCCTGCAAGATAAATATCGGCATGCTGTTCTGTCAGCTTTCTTATAATCTCAAGCTGTCTTGCGTCACCGCCAATGATCGCAATTGTCAATCCGGTTAACATCTGAAACGTTCACCTTCTTTACAGTTACTGGATCTTTTAAGTGTCATCCTCCTCTTCATCGTATGTGCAAAGAGAAAGGGCGGTGAATGTACAGCGTTCTTTTTCATGAAAAAAGCACCGGCTGTATGAGCCGGTGCTTGCAAAAAATGAATAAGATCTACTCTTCGGGAGGCGTGATCTCCCCCGGAACGTCTAAAATGATCATGTCTGACCCGATTTTTTGGATATGGTTCCAGGGGACGCGGATGTCGTGGCCTTGTTTTCGCAATCCGAACCATTTTACCGTCGGTATCAACAGCGCGGTAATTTGTCCGTCCTGTTCATTAATTTCCAAATCGGTCTGGCCGAGCACGCCGAGCCGCTCTGCCCGTTTAATGTCCACAATTTCTTTACCTGAAAGTTCACTGAGCCTCATGATAGCCACCCCCTTGTACTATATGACCCGGAGCAAAAAAAAATGCCTGCCCCGTATAGAGGCAGACTGCTTTTCCGATTAAGACGAGGCCGGCATATTGCCGGTCGGGCTGATGAGCGATAGTGCGTAATCATCCGTAAATAAGCGGCGGCTGAGGCCGTTGACGCTTTCCAGGCTGACCGCATTTAATTCAGTGATAATTTCATCCATGGTCTTATGCTTTCCGAGCAGGAGTTCGTTTTTCCCGTTCCGGCTCATTTTGCTGTTTGTGCTCTCTAAGCTGAGCATTAAGCTCCCCTTCATTTGCTCTTTGCTGTTTTCCAGCTCTTTCGAGGTGATACCGTCACGTTTTAGAACCGATAACGTTTCCTGAATAGTTTCAGACAGAAGTCCGAGCTGATTCGCGCCGGTGCCTCCGTAAATCGTCAGCATACCGCTGTCTTCATAGGAACTGTGATAGCTGTATACAGAATAGGCCAGTCCTTTATCTTCGCGCACATCCTGGAAAAGACGGCTGCTCATGCTTCCGCCCAGCACATTGTTTAAGACGATCAAATCGTAAATGTCCGGATCTCCGACTTTCAGGCCTTTGAAACCGAGACAGAGATGCGCCTGTTCGGTGTCTTTTTTTCTGGTCAGCTTTTCATAATGAAACTCAGGCTCGCTGATGCCGCTTGCTTTGCCCTTCGCTTCGTATGTACCGAACCATTTCTCCACGTCTTTAATGAATTGTTCCGTTACATTTCCGGCGACAGAAATGACGACGCGGTCCGGCGTGTAAAAGTCATCCATATGCTGTCTGAGAGAATCGCCGTTAAATGACGAAAGCGTTTCCTCCGTCCCGAGAATCGGGTAGCCGAGCGAATGATTGCCGTATGTCGCTTTGCTCAGCAGATCGTGGACAATATCATCCGGCGCGTCTTCATACATTTTGATTTCTTCATATACGACGTTCTTTTCTTTTTTGAGCTCATCTTCGTCAAAAGCAGAATGAAAGAACATATCAGCCAGCACATCAAGTGCGTAGTTTGCATGCTCATCCAGCACTTTGGCGTAATAGCACGTATATTCTTTTGAAGTGAAGGCATTCACTTGGCCGCCTATCCGATCAAAGGATTCTGCGATTTCACGTGCGGACCTGGTATTTGTTCCTTTAAAAAACATATGCTCAAGAAAGTGCGAAATACCGTTTGTATCCGGCGTTTCATGACGTGATCCCGTCCCGATCCATACGCCGATTGCCACAGACCGCACCGTTGGATTATTTTCAAGCACAACTCTTACACCGTTTTGGCATGTATAGCGTTTTATCAAGTCTGTTCCTCCTATTCAAAGACAGGCAACTGCCGCCTGCTACTTCATCAGCCTGTTTTCATCCATTAAGTCAGACACTGAGCCGAGCGCGTAGCCTTTTTCTTTGATTTTTGCAATCAGTGTATCCAGGCTTTTCGCAGTCGGATCAGTCGGATGCATTAAAATCATGGCTCCGTTATGTATTTTGCTCAACACCCTTGTTTGTAAAACAGCCGGAGACGGTTTTTGCCAGTCAATGGTGTCCACGGTCCACATGATGGTGCCCATTCCTTTTTCCGCCGCAAGATCGACCACAGCTTTTCTGAAGCTGCCGCTTGGCGGCGCAAACCATTTCGGCTTTATGCCGAGCGTCTCGCTGATTTGTGCATTGGTTTTGTCAAGCTGTTCGGAAATGCTTCCTGAAGTCAGTTTGCTCATATCAGGGTGATTGTATGAATGATTTCCGATTTCATGTCCGTCTGCCGCTATTTTTTTCCCCAGCTCCTGATTGTTTTTCAGCCATTTCCCTTCAAGAAAGAAAGTTGCTTTGACCTGGTGCTGCTTCAGAATAGGCAGCATTTGCTCCACGTATTCATTTCCCCAGGCGACATTTATCAGGAAAGCGACCATCGGTTTGTCGGGATTTCCTTTATAAATGGGTTCGGGCGCGAGAGAATCAAGATGGACTTTCGGTTTTACCTGCTCATAGACAAGGCCGTCTTCGTGAAATTCTCCGTCCTTTTTCATTTGTTTATAGGATTTTTCCACATTGACTTTTAAACCGTTATATCCCGGTATACTCTTCCATATTTTATCAATCCGCGCGTCTTGCGGCTTCACTTCATACTCTGACGCTTTTTGCAGTAATTCTTCATAGAGCGGATCTTTTGATGCTGACACAGTTACAGCGTCTTTTTTCATTGCGTCTATGTAATCAACTGTATACGGATTTTTTAACATTTCAAACGAAACAAAAAAAAGAAATAAAAAAACGGCAAACGGCACGAATTTTTTCAACATGTCCTTCCCCCCTCCTCACACATTATGTATGAGGAGGACAAGGTAGAACCCGTCTGTTGTCTTTCTCAAAATAAAGAAGCCGGGTCTCCCAGGCTCCTTGTTAGGTTTTCATTTAAGATTGTTGTTGTTCCTGTTCTTTTTCTTTCTCTTCGCGCAGCACTGCTTTACGCGACAGATTCACTCGTCCCTGTTTGTCAATTTCAGTTACCTTCACAAGGATTTCGTCACCGATTTTCACAACATCCTCAACCTTGCCGACCCGTTCGAGCGCTAGTTCAGAGATGTGAACGAGACCGTCTTTTCCGCTGAAGATTTCAACGAAAGCGCCGAATTTCTCAATCCGTTTGACTTTACCGAGGTAAAGCTGGCCGACTTCGACTTCTCTGACAAGATCTTCGATGATTTTTTTCGCTTTTTGGTTGCTGCTTTCATCAGTAGAAGAAATAAAGATGGTGCCGTCTTGTTCAATGTCAATTTTAACACCGGTATCTTCAATGATTTTGTTGATTTGTTTACCGCTCGGTCCGATAACATCACGGATTTTATCCGGATTAATGTTCATCGTTAAAATTTTCGGCGCATATTGAGAAAGTTCTTTTCTTGATTCACCAAGCGTGCTGAGCATGCTGTTCAAGATTTCCATTCTTCCTTTTTTCGCCTGCTGAAGCGCTTCTTCAAGAATTTCTCTTGAAAGACCTTCAATTTTAATGTCCATTTGCAGCGCTGTCACGCCTTTTTCCGTGCCGGCTACTTTAAAGTCCATGTCACCGAGGGCGTCTTCCATCCCTTGAATATCCGTTAATACCGTATAGTACTCGCCTGATTTCACAAGTCCCATCGCGATACCCGCAACAGGGGCTTTAATCGGAACACCTGCGTCCATCATGGCAAGCGTGCTCGCGCAAATGCTGGCCTGTGAAGTGGAACCGTTTGATTCAAGCACTTCGGATACGAGGCGGACCGTATACGGGAAGTCTTTTTCATTCGGAATGACCGGCTCAAGCGCACGCTCTCCAAGAGCACCGTGACCGATCTCACGGCGTCCCGGTCCGCGCATCGGGCCTGTCTCCCCTACGCTGAACTGCGGGAAGTTATAATGATGCATAAAGCGTTTTGATTCTTCCACGCCTAAACCGTCAAGAATCTGAACGTCCCCAAGGGCGCCTAATGTACATACGCTGAGCGCCTGCGTCTGTCCTCTCGTAAACAGCCCGGAGCCGTGCGTTCTCGGCAGAAGGCCGACTTCTGAAGAAAGCGGACGGATCTGATCAACGCCGCGGCCGTCCGGACGGACTTTTTCTTCTGTGATCAAACGGCGCACTTCGTTTTTCACAAGTTTAGACAGTGTCTGTTTCACTTTTTTAATCGTATCTTCATCATGCTCTTCTTCTTCGAATTTCGCGACAACTGCATTTTTCACTTCATTAATCGCGTCTTCGCGAGCATGTTTTTCGTGAACCTGAATGGCGCTGAGAAGATCCGGCTCCGCAAGGCTTTTTACTTTTTCGCTGAGCTCTTCGTCAATTTCATACAGTTGGATTTCTGTTTTCTCTTTGCCGACTGCTGCGACGATTTCTTCTTGGAATGCGATCAGGCGCTTAATTTCTTCGTGACCGAACATAATCGCCTCAAGCATGATTTCTTCAGGTACTTCATCCGCTCCGGCTTCCACCATGTTGATGGCGTCTTTTGTGCCTGCAACGATGAGGTTGATATCACTTTTTTCAAGCTGGTCAACCGTCGGATTGATGACGAATTTCCCGTCAATGCGGCCTACCGTCACACCCGCGATCGGGCCTTCAAACGGGATATCGGAAACGCAAAGAGCGAGTGATGAACCGAACATTGCAGCCATTTCAGATGAGCAGTCCTGATCAACACTCATGACAATGCTGATGACCTGTACTTCGTTACGGAATCCGTCTGCGAAAAGCGGGCGGATCGGACGGTCGATCAGACGGCTGGCTAAAACGGCCTTTTCACTTGGACGGCCTTCTCTTTTAATAAAACCGCCCGGAATTTTACCTACTGCGTATAATCTTTCTTCATAGTTAACGGTAAGCGGGAAAAAATCTAGCGGTTTCGGTTCTTTTGATGCGGTTGCTGTGCTGAGCACTGCAGTATCGCCGTAGCGGACCATGACAGCGCCGTTTGCCTGTTTGGCAAGCTGGCCGGCTTCTACTGTAAGCTGTCTGCCGGCCCAATCTATGGTAAAGACATGTTTCTCTTGTCCCATTCGATTACGAGCTCCTCTCTTAATGTGTGAAATAATCAATTACTCCTATTATGAACGAAATGAATTGAACATATCAATGTCAAAGTAGTATGTAAAAGGATTTCATTGTTTTTTTATCATTATTTTTTTCGCTTTAATACGATAAAAAAGCGGGAATCCTCCCGCTTTTTACGATTATCGACGTAAGCCTAGTTTGTTAATTAACTCACGGTAACGAGTTACGTCTTTATTACGCAGATACGTAAGAAGATTACGACGTTTACCTACCATTTTAAGAAGACCGCGACGTGAGTGGTGATCTTTCTTGTGAGTACGCAAATGCTCGTTCAAGTTGTTAATTGAGTCTGTTAGGATAGCGATCTGAACTTCTGGAGATCCAGTATCAGATTCGTGTGTTTTGAACTCACTGATGAGTTGATTTTTACGCTCTTGAGTAATTGCCATCCTGTTTCACCTCCATATCATAATTAGCCCCAGTTACCTAGCAACCGTCGGTGACTTCGGATTGCCAAGCAATGGTTTTAAGACTACGAAACATATGATACTAAAAATCGCGCCCATATGCAAATCTTTTAGAAGAAAATTTGTGTACTTTTGATGTTTTTTCCGTTATTTGCTGAAAAAACGGATCGCTTCTTGTTTGTCTTTCCCGATCTGAGCCGTCAGTTCTTCGATGCCGTTAAATTTCCGTTCGCTTCGGATTCGTTTGTACCACTCGATTTTAACGTCTTCTCCGTATACATCCTGCTGAAAATTAAACAAATGAACTTCAATTGACGGCTGATCGGGGCGCTTTTCATAAAAGGTCGGTTTGTAGCCGATGTTGCAGACGCCTTCATACACCTCGCCTTTTATTTCGGCTTTCACTGCATACACGCCTGTCGGCGGCACGATATAGCTGTTTTGCAGGCCGACATTCGCGGTCGGAAAACCGATGGTGCGGCCTCTTTTGTCTCCGTGAATCACAGTGCCCCGGATAAAATACGGCTGGCCGAGAAGAGTGTGCGCAAGTTCAACGTCACCATCCTGCAGCGCTGACCGGATATAAGTGGAGCTGATCTTTCTGTCCTGCTCGGTCTGTTTCTCGACAGTCGTGCATCCGGCCTTGCCATTTAAATCATCCGGCAGCGTCTCCATCGTGCCTTTTCCGTATTTTCCGTACGTAAAATCAAAGCCTCCCACAGCGTGCCGCGCGTTTAACCCTAAAATATACTCCTCGGCAAACTGTTTTGGAGACAGAGACGCAAACGCTTCATCAAACTTTACGACATACAGCACATCAGCGCCTAAACGCCCGATCTGGCTGATTTTATCTTCAAGCGGCGTAATCAGATCCTTTGGCTCTTTGTCCCTGCCCAACACATGGGAAGGGTGGGGATGAAACGTCATAACGGCCAGCGACAGGCCTTTTTCTTCGGCAATTTGTCTGGCTGTTCCGATTACTTTCCGGTGTCCCAAATGAACGCCGTCAAAGTAGCCGAGCGCCATGACAGACGCCGGCTGCTCTTCTTTTTGTAAATGATGCGGATGAGAAATATGTATCGTCTTCACAGAACGGTCACCTTTTTTCTTATTGTTCGCTTTTTTGCATGAGCACTTTAGCCGGTTTCAGCAGTCCTTTTTTTGAAGGATGCGGCATATAAATGGCCACACATTCTCCGTCTTCAGTACAGACCGCTATACGGGCGTCAGCTGTCATTGCAGAAAATTCCGCCGGGATGTCAAACACTGACCCGTTTTCAGCTTTCTTAGCTAATGTATCACTTATGACCCATTTCGGCAAATGATTGAGCGCTCTTTCAATCGGCACGGCATGCTCTGCAACCATGCCGTCTGAAACCTGCTGTTCAAGTTCCTCAAACGTGAAACACTCATCAAGGCTGAAATCGCCGGAAGCGGTGCGGATGAGATGCGACATATGCGCGGGATAGCCGAGTTTTTCACCGATTGTCACCGCCAATGTTCTCACGTAAGTGCCCTTTGAGCACGTGACTGTAAAGCGGAATGATGCTGTGTCTTCTTTATAAGTGACAGGGGAAGTGAGCGCGATATCTTCAATCGTGATATTCCGCTTCGGCCGCTCCACTTCAATACCCGCCCTGGCGTATTCATAGAGCTTTTTCCCGTTGACCTTTACAGCGGAATACATCGGCGGCACTTGCTCCTGCGGTCCCTTCAGTTCGTCTAAAACGGCTTTGATATCCGCTTCTTTCAGCGGCTCCTTGACAGGTTTTACGCTGACCGTTTCTCCAGTCTGGTCTTCGGTCGATGTGGAGAAGCCGAGAGTGATCTCAGCATCATACGTTTTTGACTTGTCGGTGACGTACTCAACAATCTTTGTGGCCCGTCCGACACAGATCGGCAGTACGCCTGACACTGCCGGATCAAGCGTTCCCGTATGTCCGACTTTCTTTGTTTTTAACAGTTTTCTTATTTTCATGACACAGTCGTGAGAAGTCATGCCGACCGGTTTATGTAAAAGGAGAACTCCGTTAACCATATGTCTTTCGCTCCTTTGTTATCAATTGTATCCCGTAAAACGCAGAAAAGAGGACAGACGACACTCGCCCATCCTCTTTCCTTGTTATTCAGACGGTTTATCTGAATGCAGTTCGTGAATCAATGTTTCAATACGGTTGCCGTACTCAATTGATTCATCAAATTCAAATTCAAGCTCAGGCGTTTTTCGAAGTCTGATTCGGCTGCCGATTTCGGAACGGATAAATCCTTTCGCTTTCTCAAGCCCTTTCAGCGCCTCCTCTTTCTTTTTCTCTCCGCCGAGAACGGAGATATACACCTTCGCTATTTGTAAATCACCTGAAACACGTACGTCTGTTACAGTGAGAAATCCGATTCTCGGGTCTTTCAGCTTTCGGCTGATAATATCCCCGAGCTCTTTTTTCATCTGCTCGCCGACACGGTTTGCTCTCATACTCAATTCAATCACCTCTAAGTTAAAACCACTCTGTTCTAGTGATCGTCCGTTCTATTTCGGGAAAGGAGTCAATAAACGCGAGTACACGCTGGATCTCCTTTTCCGCCTGAACGTGAGAGGAGGAGACGACGGCGATTCCGAAGCTGGTCCGCTGCCAAGTGTCCTGATAGCCGATTTCTGCGGCCGACACGTTGAACTTATTCTGAACCCTCGTTATAATCCGCTTCAGAACGGCTCGTTTCTCCTTTAATGATCCCGCATCATAAATGATGCATTCACATTCCGCAAATCCGATCACTTTCTTTCGATTTCCTGCATGACATACGCTTCAATGATGTCGCCTTCGCGAATGTCATTGTATTTCTTAATTGTAATACCACATTCATATCCTTGTGAAACTTCTTTCACATCATCTTTGAAGCGTTTCAGAACGTCTACTTCCCCTTCGAAGATGACCACGCCGTCACGGATCAGGCGGAGTCCGCTGTCACGTGTAATGTGGCCGTCTGTTACATATCCGCCGGCAATCGTGCCGATTTTCGACACTTTGAATGTTTGGCGCACTTCAACCTGACCGATGACTTTTTCTTCGTATTCAGGATCAAGCATTCCTTTCATCGCCGCTTCAATTTCTTCGATGACTTTGTAAATGATACGGTGAAGACGGATATCTACATTTTCAGCTTCAGCCGTGCTCTTAGCATTTCCGTCTGGGCGCACATTAAACCCGATAACAATTGCATTTGAAGCAGATGCGAGAATGATGTCTGATTCCGTAATCGCACCGACGCCTGTGTGAATGATTTTCACTTTTACGCCTTCTACTTCAATTTTTTGAAGAGCGGCTGTTAACGCTTCGGCTGAACCTTGAACGTCAGCTTTTACGATTAAATTGATGTCTTTGACATCGCCTTGTTTAATTTGTTCAAACAGATCATCGAGGCTCAGCTTCGCTTTGTCGCTGCGCTGTTCTTCCAGTTGCTTGGAAGCGCGTGCTTCACCGACAGAACGGGCTGTTTTTTCGTCTTTAAAGACGAGGAATTGATCGCCAGCCTGCGGTACGTCGTTTAAGCCAGTAATTTCTACAGGTGTGGACGGTCCGGCTGTTTTCACGCGGCGGCCGAGATCATTGACCATGGCCCGCACGCGGCCGAATGTATTTCCGACAACGATCGGATCTCCGACATTCAATGTTCCCGTTTGAACGAGAAGTGTCGCGACAGATCCTCTTCCTTTATCGAGCTCAGCTTCAATAACCGTTCCTTTTGCCTGACGGTTCGGATTGGCTTTCAGCTCTTCCACTTCACTGACAAGCAGAATCATTTCGACAAGCTCGTCAATTCCCTTGCCTGTAAGAGCGGACAGAGGAACGAAAATCGTTTCTCCTCCCCATGCTTCAGGAACGAGTCCGTATTCAGTCAGCTCCTGCATGACACGGTCAGGGTTCGCGCTTTCTTTATCCACTTTATTCACGGCAACGATAATCGGAACCTCAGCCGCTTTCGCATGGTTGATGGCTTCGACTGTCTGCGGCATAACGCCGTCATCAGCCGCTACAACTAAAATGGTAATATCAGTTACTTCCGCACCGCGCGCACGCATTGTTGTGAACGCCGCGTGTCCCGGAGTATCTAAGAACGTGATTTTTTTGCCGTTTTCTTCGATCTGGTAAGCCCCGATATGCTGGGTGATTCCGCCGGCTTCACCTTCAACAACTTTTGTTTTTCTGATGCTGTCAAGGAGGGTCGTTTTCCCGTGGTCAACGTGGCCCATGATCGTCACGACAGGCGGACGGATTTGAAGATCTTCTTCTTTGTCAGCCTCTTCATATTTTTCAAGCTCAGTTTCTTCAAGCACAATCACTTCTTCTGTTTCTACACCGTATTCAGATGCGATCAGTTCGATTGTGTCTTTGTCAAGCTCCTGGTTAATGGTAGCCATTACGCCCAGAAGCATCAGTTTTTTAATGAGTTCAGACGGCTCTTTGCCCAGTTCCTCGGCTAAAGCTCCGACTGTTAAAGAGCCGGAAAACGTAATTTTCTCAGGAAGCTCTTTTTTCGGCTTCAGCGGTTTTTGCTGATACTGATTTTTGTTGTTATGATTGCGTTTGTTTTTGTTTTTGTTGTTGTTGTTATTCTTCTTGTTTTTGTTAAATTGATTATTCTGCACGTCATTCTTCTTTCCGTCTCGAATTTTGTTTGGTTGATTCCCAGCAGGCTGCTGATTAATCCCTTGCGGCTTGTTTTTGTTCGTTTCCGCAGGCTTCTGAGATGTAACGCCGGCGCCGCCTTTTTTAAATTTCGCATCAAGCTGCTTAATGGTCTTTTCTTCAAGCATTGCCATATGGTTATTTACTACTATATCCATGTTTTTCAGCGCAGTCAAAATTTCCTTGCTTGAAACATTGATGGCTTTTGCATATTCGTAAACTCTCATTTTAGCCATTCGTTCACCCCCAAAAATATTAATCGAGCAAGCTGATCAGCTTATTCGCAAAACCTTGGTCAGTGACGGCGACAACGACACGTGATTCCTTGCCGATAGAGCGGCCGAGATCAGCGCGGCTTTCGACTTTTTTATAAGGCACTTTATAATAATTGCATTTATCGGATACTTTTTTTGCAGTATTCGCAGATGCATCTTCTGTCAGCAGAACAAGTTTTGCACGCGCATTTCTAATTTCTTTTATAACCAAGTCCTCGCCCGACACGACCTTACGAGCTCGATTGGCCAGACCCAGCAAGGGAAACCATTCCATTCCAGACATGTTATTTTTTCACCTTTTCCGCCAGTTCCAGCAATTCTTCGAAAATCTGGTCATCGATTTGTGATTGAAATTGATTTTGCAATGTGTTTTTCTTTTTCGCAGCTAAGATGCATTCTTTCTCAAGGGTGATATAGGCACCCCGCCCGTTCTTCTTTCCGGTCGGATCGACTGAAATCTCTCCTTCTTTAGAACGGACAATTCGGATCAGTTCCTTTTTAGGCTTCATTTCCCCCGTTACCACGCATTTGCGCAGAGGAATTTTTTTTCGCTTATTCACCTAAAGTCACCTCTTATTCATCCGATTCGGCTGTTTCAGGCTCCATAAAGAGCGGCTCTAAATCGTCATCTTCTTCATGCTCTCTCGGATAGATGCCAAGGTCTCTTGCATCCGTTTCACTTTTGATATCGATTTTCCAGCCTGTCAGTTTCGCGGCTAAGCGGGCGTTTTGCCCTCTTTTTCCGATTGCCAGAGAAAGCTGGTAATCAGGAACGATGACAGTCGTGGCTTTTTCTTCTTCGCTGACGATGACATCCAGCACTTTAGACGGGCTGAGCGCATTGGCAACAAATTCAACCGGATCATCAGACCAGTTGACGATATCAATTTTTTCGCCCTTCAGTTCATTGACGATCGCCTGTACGCGCTGGCCTTTAGGACCGACGCATGAACCGACCGGATCAACGCCAGGATCATCAGTGCGGACGGAGATTTTAGAGCGGTCGCCCGCTTCTCTGGCAACGGATTTCAGTTCGACCGTTCCGTCATAAATTTCCGGCACTTCGATTTCAAAAAGACGCTTCAACAGACCAGGATGCGTTCTTGATACATAGATCTGCGGCCCTTTTGTCGTTTTTTCGACTTTTGTGATAAATACTTTAATCCGATCGTGCGGTTTATAGCTCTCATTCGGCATTTGTTCATTGACGGGCAGCAGCGCTTCAATCTTGCCGAGAGACACGTAAATAAACTTGCTGTCTAAGCGCTGTACAATTCCCGTCATGATGTCTTCTTCACGATCGATAAATTCTGAGTAAATCACGCCGCGCTCAGCTTCACGGACACGCTGCGTCACCACTTGTTTCGCCGTCTGCGCAGCAATGCGGCCGAAGTCTTTCGGCGTTACTTCTATTTCAACGACATCTCCGACAAGGTAGTTCGGATGGATGTGCTGAGCGTCGTCAAGCGAGATTTCAAGTCTTGAATCGTATACCTCGTCTACGACATCCTTTCTTGCGAACACGCGGATCGTGCCCGTCTCACGGTTCAGATCGACCCGTACGTTTTGCGCCTGGTTAAAATTTCGCTTATACGCGGAAATTAAGGCAGCTTCAATTGCTTCGATGATAATGTCTTTACTGATGCCTTTTTCTTTTTCAAGAATAGTGAGAGCATCTAATAGTTCACTGCTCATGTTAGCGGTCTCCCCCCTTAAACACTAATACTTCATTCATTAAAATGTTACAGCTAATCTTGCGTTAGCTATTTTTTCATACGGAATATTGACCCGTTTCTTTCTTGTTTTGACCGTCATCTCTATTGTAACAGTTTGTCCATCGAATTCAGCCAATTTGCCTTCAAACACTTTTAAACCGTCAATCGGTTCGTACGTTTTCATGTACACATTTTTGCCCAGTGATTTTTCGAAGTCGGCTTTTTTCTTTAATGGACGCTCGGCTCCAGGAGAAGATACTTCAAGAAAGTAGTTCTGGGTGATCGGATCGGCCTCATCCAGCTTTTCGCTTAACGCTTCGCTGACTTTGGCGCACTCCTCAATATCAACACCGTTCTCGGAATCAATAAACACGCGAAGGAACCAGTTTTGACCCTCTTTGACAAATTCAATGTCTACGAGTTCAAGCTGAAGGTCATCCAGTATGGGCTGAGCCATTTCTTGAACGGTATCAGTCACTTTTTTGCTCATGTTTTTCCTCCTTGTGCTGTCGATATCATATCAGCCGTTCCTCTGCATAAAAACCCTGCTTCAAAAGAGCAGGGGCATTGAGAAAACGATGGACATGTCGAGGCAAAATTGCCTGTTCAATACAAAAGAGCGGGTTTCCCCACTCTTTGCCTCGGTAATCGTTAGCATTTCCAATAAAACTATACCATAACCATATATTTAATGCAAATCAAACTCCGCTCGGAGGCTGTGCACAAAGCTTAAAACAGAGACAGCTGATTTTGGTCCGGAAGCGACTCAAGACAGCCGTGACGGTCTAAATACTCTAAAATGGTTTTTGACACTTTTCCGCGTTTTTGAAGATCCTCTTTTGAAAGGAACTCCCCTTCCTTCCGCGCTTTCACAATATTGAGAGCGGCGTTGGTTCCGAGTCCCGGAATTGAGTTGAACGGCGGGATGAGACTGTTGCCGTCAATGATAAATTCCGAAGCGCTCGAACGGTATAGATCGACCTTCTGGAAGGAATAGCCGCGCTCACACATTTCAAGCGCAAGCTCTAACACGGTAAGGAGGTTTTTCTCCTTCGGCGAAGCATCAAGCCCTTTAGAGCTGATATCATCCATCACCGCTCTGATGGCAGTCGAGCCTTTAATCATTGTATCAATGTCAAAGTCATCTGCGCGGACGGTAAAATACGCAGCATAATATAAAAGCGCGTGATGCACTTTAAAGTATGCAATCCGCACCGCCATCAGCACGTATGCGGCGGCGTGGGCTTTCGGGAACATGTATTTGATTTTTTTGCATGAATCAATATACCAGTTCGGCACATTGTTCTTTTTCATTTCTTCTTCCCATTCCGGCGTCAGGCCTTTGCCTTTACGGACGAATTCCATGATTTTAAAGGCCAGTGAAGGCTCAAGGCCCTGATAGATCAAGTAAACCATAATGTCATCACGGCAGCCGATCACTTCGCTAAGTTCACACGTATTGTTGTGTATCAGTTCCTGCGCATTGCCGAGCCATACGTCCGTTCCGTGAGAAAGCCCGGAAATCTGGACAAGCTCGGAGAACGTCGTCGGCTTCGTATCCTCAAGCATCTGCCGCACAAATCGCGTCCCGAATTCAGGAATGCCGAGCGTCCCCGTTTTACAGCCGATCTGCTCTTCAGTAACGCCGAGCGATTCTGTGCCTTGGAAAATCTTCATAACTTCCGGATCATCTGTCGGAATTGTCTTCGGATCAATTCCGCTTAAATCCTGAAGCATCCGGATGACGGTCGGATCATCGTGCCCTAATATATCAAGCTTCAGCAGGTTGTCATGAATGGAGTGGAAGTCAAAATGAGTCGTTTTCCATTCAGACCCCGTCGCATCTGCCGGGAATTGTATCGGTGAAAAATCGTAAATATCCATGTAATCCGGGACAACGATAATCCCCCCCGGGTGCTGGCCGGTCGTTCTCTTAACGCCGGTGCAGCCCTGCACCAGACGGTCGATCTCCGCGCCGCGCATGTGTAGGTTGTGATCGCCCGCATAGCCTTTCACATATCCGTAAGCCGTCTTTTCCGCGACGGTGCCGATCGTTCCCGCGCGATACACGTTATCTTCACCGAACAATACTTTCGTGTAGTTATGGGCATGGGGCTGATACTCACCTGAGAAGTTCAAGTCGATATCGGGTACTTTGTCACCTTTAAAGCCTAAGAACGTTTCAAACGGGATATCATGTCCGTCCTTTTTCAAAGGGGTGCCGCAAGACGGGCAGCTTTTATCCGGAAGGTCAAAACCGGAACCGACTGATCCGTCATTAAAGAATTCGGAATATCGGCAGCTCGGGCACACGTAGTGCGGAGCGAGCGGGTTCACTTCAGTAATTTCCGTTAAGGTCGCCACAAGCGATGAACCGACGGACCCCCGGGAGCCGACGAGATAACCGTCATCCAGAGACCGTTTTACAAGCTTATGAGAGATGAGATAAATAACGGCGAATCCATGACCGATGATACTTTTTAATTCTTTTTCTATTCTCGCTTCCACAATTTCGGGAAGCTCTTCACCGTAAATGCTTCTGGCGCGCTGATAGCTCATTTCACGGATTTCTTCATCGGCCCCGTCAATTTTCGGCGTGTACAGATCGTCTTTGATCGGTTTGATCTCATCGATCATCGAAGCGACTTTCTGCGTATTGTCAACCACGATTTCTTTCGCTTTTTCCGCACCGAGGAAGGAGAAAGCCTCCAGCATTTCATCTGTCGTTCTGAAGTGCACTTTAGGCAGTTCGTGTCTGTTTAACGGGTTGGCGCCGCCTTGGGAAGATATTAAGATCTTCCGGTAAATTTTATCCTCATCGTTTAAATAGTGGACATTTCCCGTAGCCACGACCGGCTTATTCAATTTTTCTCCGAGCTTCGTAATGTTGGCGATGATTTCTTTCAGCGCTTTTTCATCCCGGACGAGCTCAAGCTGCAGAAGGTGTCTGTATACTTCCGGCGGCTGCACTTCAAGATAATCATAGAAGGATGCGATATCTTCAACCTCTTCAGGAGATTTTTGCATCATGCCTTCAAAGACCTCACCCCTGTCACAGGCAGAGCCGATTAACAGACCTTCTCTGTATTTATTAAGCTGCGACCTCGGAATGCGCGGCACTCTGTAGAAATATTGAATATGAGAAATGGACACGAGCTTAAACAGATTTTTAAGGCCGGTCTCATTTACGGCAAGCAATGTAGCGTGATAAGGTCTTGATCTCTGATAAGCATTGGATTGTCCCATATTCTCATTCAGCTGATCATGATAAAAAATGTCTTTTTCAGCGGCATCTTTGAGCATTTTCAACAGCAGGTAGCCCGTTGCTTCAGCGTCAAAAACCGCTCGGTGATGCTGGGTTAATTCGATATCAAACTTCTTACATAACGTATTTAAGCGGTGATTTTTAAACTCAGGATACAGGAAACGCGCGAGTTCCAGCGTATCAATGACCGGATTTTTCGCTTTTTCCGTTTTCAAAAGACGCTTGTACGCCACATTTAAAAATCCCATATCAAAGCTGGCGTTATGAGCCACAAGCACGTCATCGCCGATCCATTCTTTAAAATCCCGGACGACGTCAACGACATCGGGAGCGTCGCGGACCATGTCGTCCGTAATCCCGGTAAGCTCTATCGTCGTTGCTGACAGCGGATGGTGCGGATTGGCAAACGCTTCGAATTTATCGATAATTTCTCCGCCTCTTATTTTGACTGCGGCAAGCTCAATGATGGTGTCATACACTGCGGACAGACCTGTCGTTTCAACGTCAAAGACAACGTATGTGTCTTCTTCCAGGAGACGGTGAGCTGGATTGTATGCGATCGGCACGCCGTCATCTACGATATTGGCTTCCATTCCGTAAATCATTTTAATGCCGTGTTTTTTCGCGGCGGAATAGGCATCCGGGAAAGACTGCACAACGGCATGATCAGTTAACGCAATCGCTTCATGTCCCCATTTTTTCGCCTGTTCGACAAGCTTTCCGATGCCCGTTACAGCATCCATTTGGCTCATCGGAGAATGCAGATGAAGCTCAACCCGTTTTTCGCCTTCAGGAGCGGTGTCTTCACGGGTTTTGGCTTTTATTTCATTCACGTCATTTGCAATCATAACGAGGTCTCTAACGAATGTATCGTTTTGAATGCTTCCCCGCGCCTTCACCCACATGCCTTTTTTCAGCGTTTTCATCAAAGCGGCGTCTTCTTTTTCTCTGGCGAACATTTTTACTAAAATGCTGTTTGTATAGTCCGTGATTTTGAAAATGCAGAGCGTGCGTCCGCTTTTCAGCTCGCGTGTTTCAGCATCAAACACAAACCCCTGCACCGTAATTCTTCTTTCTTCATCCATGATGCTGTCTAGCGTCCGGATTTCTTCGTTCTCTTTAATTTGATAGCCGATGACAAGCGGTCCGGACGGTGCCTGATCCTCATCGCCCTCTTTTTCCTTCTTCTCCATCTCGATAAGCGCTTGCATCGCCCGCTCCTGATCTTCAGCAAGCTTTTGCTCGCGGAATTTCTGGACTTCTTGGTCAGATACGAAAATTTCGGTATCCAGCTGAAGTTCCGGAAAGCCGAATTGGCGGTAGCTGTGCTGAATCAGTGCGCTGTATTTATTTTTGAGCGCAGATGCTTCTGTATCTGTTTTTGTTTTCACGATCAGTTTGTTTCCCTTGAGCTTCGGCTTCTGCTGATTCAAAAGAGCCACCATCGGCGGCGAGGTTCCTTCAAGCTCTTCAATACAGCGTGTCCAATAATCCTGTACAAGCTCCTCTGTCACTGTAGGGTCGATGACCTGAACAGACGATGTGACACGGGCGATGTGAGCAAACGATTGTGTTAACCTCATCATGAATGAGTCATATATTTGATAAGGCAGAAGAGCCTTAAAGCGAAATTGGAAATGCCAGACCTTTTCTGCTTTATGGATTGTCAGTTTATCAATCTCTCCGTCTTCAAAGTATGTCATGAAGGTATCATCTGTCATATTAAGCTGCTGCAGAAGAATCTGAAACTGTCTTCTGTTTACTGATAACTGTTCCATTCAGACAGTATCCCTCCCTTAAAACATCATAAGTGAAGGTACCTCCGCAGGTGTTGAGGTACCTTCTTTTTTCTCTATTTTAACATGATTTTGTATGATTCGTTATGGTGATTACTTCGTCTTGATAAATTCAGAAAGCTCATCCACTGAAACTTCGGCAGATTCACCGGTTTTGCGGATTTTCACTTCTACGATGCCTTCATCGGCACGTTTTCCGACAGTGATGCGGATCGGAAGGCCGATCAGATCAGAATCAGCAAACTTCACGCCTGCGCGTTCAGCGCGGTCATCGTATAATACCTCATAACCTTCCGCCTGGAATTTGCCGTAAAGCTGTTCAGCAAGCTCTTTTTGCGCTTCGTTTTTCATATTCAGCGCCAAAATATGAAGGTCATACGGAGCAACGCTTTTCGGCCAGATCAAGCCTTTTTCGTCGTGATGCTGTTCAGCGATGGCTGAAAGCGTTCTGGACACGCCGATTCCGTAACATCCCATCAGCATCGGCTGCGCACGCCCGTTTTCATCGAGGTATGTCGCATTCATCGCTTCAGAGTAACGCGTGCCTAGTTTAAAGACTTGTCCGACCTCAATCCCTTCAGCGAAACGGATCGTGCCTTTTCCGTCAGGTGACGGATCGCCTTCCTGAATGATTCGAAGATCGGCGTATGCTTTTACAGACGCGTCACGTTCGATGTTTACGTTTCGGTAATGACGGTCTTTTTCATTCGCGCCGCAAACGGCGTTTACCATTACTTTCACGGCTTGGTCGGCATAAATCTCAATGTCGCCGGCAGCGCCGATCGGCCCCGCAAATCCCGGCTCCGTGCCAAGTTTCTCGGCTACTTCTTCATGAGACGCAAGCTCAACCACTTCCGCGTTCAGAAGGTTTTTCACTTTCACGTCATTGACCTCATGATCGCCTCTTACTAACACGAGAACAAATCGGTCATCCGCTTTAAACAGCATTGATTTGATGCAGGCGCTCGGCTCGATCTGCAAGAACGAAGCGAGCTCTTCAATGCTTTTGACATTCGGCGTATCAATTTTCTCCAATGCCTCGGGTGTTTCATCTGACGGCTCGCTGTTCATGACAACTTCCGCCATTTCCGTATTGGCTGCGTAAGAGGATCCATCGGAATAAGCGATGGTATCTTCCCCTATTTCAGAAAGAGCCATAAATTCATGCGTGTCTTTTCCGCCCATCGCGCCCGAGTCGGCAATAACGGGACGGACGTTTAATTCACAGCGTGCGAAAATGCTGCTGTATGCGCCGTACATGTTTTGGTATGTTTCCTCCAGACTTTCTTCAGAAGCATGGAAAGAATACGCATCTTTCATGATGAATTCGCGTCCGCGCAATAAGCCGAAACGCGGGCGTTTTTCATCTCTGAATTTAGACTGGATCTGGTAAAGAGTGAGCGGCAGACGCTTATAAGATTTCACCTCATCGCGCACGAGAGAAGTAATGACTTCTTCATGTGTCGCGCCTAAAGCAAATTCACGGCCGTGGCGGTCTTTCAGACGCATTAATTCAGGGCCGTACGTATACCACCTGCCCGATTCCTGCCATGTTTCAGCCTGCTGAAGGGCCGGCATCAGCATTTCCACCGCGTTGATTTTTTCCATTTCTTCACGCACGATCTTCTGAATGTTTTGAATGACCCTGTAAGCCAGGGGCATGTAGCTGTAAACCCCGCTCGTATTTTGTCTGATAAATCCCGCTCTCAGCAGAAGCTTATGGCTTTTTGCTTCAGCATCAGCCGGCACTTCTCTCAGGGTCGGAATAAGCGTCAAACTTTGTCTCATGTCTTCGCACCTCTGATTTTTTACTAGTCAATTATAAGAATAAACGCTGGATATCGTTCCATGTGACAACCAGCATAAGAAGCATTAAGAAAGCTACGCCGATAAATACGACAAATGCTTCCTTGTCACGGTTTATCGGCTTGCCGCGGATTGCTTCAATGAATAAAAACAGCAGCCGCCCGCCGTCAAGCGCCGGTATCGGCAGCAGGTTGACAATTCCCAGGTTGATGCTTAAAAACGCCGCAAACTGGAATAGGTTGATAATACCGGTTTTTGCAACTTGATCCGTCATATCATAAATGCCGACAGGACCCGAAAGCATATCAAGCTTAAACTGGCCTGTCACAAGTTTGCTCAGATTGGTCAGAATCGCTTTTGTGACATCAACGGTAGATGTCGCGCCATAGGCGATCGCTGCAAGCGCGCCTTTTTCAGTCGGCGCATAAGAGCCGAAGCGGCCGATTGTTTTTTTATTTTCATCTTTTACAGCTTCAGGTGTAACCGAGATATGAAACGATTTGCCGTCCCGTTTGACGGCGACATCGATTTTTTTTCCGGGATTTTCTTTTACCGCTGTCACGATGTCTGTCCATGACCTCATTTTTTCACCGTTAATGCTCTGGATATAGTCGCCTTCTTTTAAACCGGCAGCCGCTGCGCGTCCATTGTCTGTCAGCTTCCCGAGCTCAGGCTGATTCGAAGGCACGCCTTGAATGAATCCAAGCATGACGAGAATGACATACGCTAAGATGAAGTTCATTATCGGACCGGCAGCAATCGCCTTAATCCGCTTCCATACGGGTTTAGACCCGAATTGTCGATTGTAAGGCGCAATCTGCACTTCTTCTCCGTCTACGATAAAAAAGGAGGTCTGACTGACAGTAAAGCCCGCCAGTTCATCTTCTTTCCCCTGCTCGTACCCGGTAATCTTCATTTCGTGCTCAAGATCAGCCGTCTCCACCTCGATCATTAAAGCGTCGGGATATTTTTCTTTTTGATTAATGATGACTTTTTCCACTTCGTCATCTTTATTAAAAAGAAGCCCGACGGTATAACCGGGTTTGACTTCGATCATCTCCGGGTCTTCACCGGCCATGCGGACGAACCCGCCGACCGGAAGGAGTCTGATCGTATACACGGTTTCATTCTTTTTAAATGAAAAGATTTTAGGGCCGAAGCCGATCGCAAATTCACGGCAAAGGATTCCCGCTCTTTGGGCGAGCAATAAATGCCCGAGCTCATGGAAAAAAACGAGCGTTCCGAAAATAATAATAAACGCGATAACTGTATTCACGAACATACCACCTTATGTGAGTATTGAATTAACGTATCCCCGGGTGTCTTTGTCCACTTCTTGGATATCCGCAAGACTCGGATCCTGAATTACGCTGTGGCGGTCCAATGCTTGTTCAATCAGGTCCTCAATCGATAAGAATGAAATCCGTCCGGCAAGAAAAGCGGCAACGGCTTCTTCGTTGGCCGCATTTAAAACCGTCGGCATCGTTCCCCCTATTTTACCTGATTCAAAGGCAAATTGTAAGCAGCGGAACCTTTCAAAGTCAGCTTTCGCAAAATGGAGGTTTCCGATCTCCCATAATTCAAGCCTTTTAGTTTCAGGCAGAGGCAGACGGTCCGGATATGTCAGCGCATATTGAATCGGCACCCTCATGTCCGGATTTCCGAGCTGGGCGATGACGCTTCTGTCGTGAAATTCAACCATCGAATGAATGATGCTCTCCTTATGTAATACAACGTCAATCTGTTCATACGGAATGTCAAACAGCCAATGCGCCTCAATGACTTCAAGTCCTTTATTCATCATTGTAGCCGAGTCAATCGTAATTTTTGCGCCCATCGACCAGTTCGGGTGGTTAAGGGCGTCGGCAATCGTTACAGACTCAAGCTCCTGCCGCGTTTTATCTCTGAAACTGCCGCCGGATGCCGTAATGATCAGGCGCTCGATATTTTTGCTCTGTTCGCCTTGCAGCGCCTGGAAAATAGCGGAATGTTCGCTGTCGACCGGAAGAAGAGGAACGCCGTATCGTTTTGCGTGTCCTTTCACTATATGCCCGGCAGTGACGAGAGTTTCCTTATTTGCAAGCGCAATTGTTTTTTTCTGTTCAATCGCTTTCAAAGTCGGGATTAAACCGACGCTTCCAAGCAGCGCATTGACCACGATATCGACTTCGTCCATGACTGCCGCTTCAATCAGGCCTTCTTCTCCGATGCCGATTTGACATTCATGAGAAAAAGACGCTTCTTTCACTTTTTGGTATGTATCCATGTCGCCGACTGCTACATATTTCGGCTGAAACGTTCTGATCAACGGGATCGCTTTCTCGGCGTTTTTACCGAAAGTCATCGAGACGAGACGGAACTGATCTTGATGCATGCGCAATACGTCTAACGTCTGCTCCCCTATTGATCCTGTTGCTCCTAAAAGACAAATATTCTTCAAAATGCCACTCCCATTCTATGCGTCCAGATCGGTCTTATTTTCATATTAGCCTTTCTCATGAAAAAAGCGCAAGCAGAAAGTATAAGAACGGCATGACAAACAAAAAGCTGTCAAATCGATCTAAAATGCCGCCGTGCCCGGGAAGGATTTTTCCCGAATCCTTCACATCATAGTGCCGCTTAAGCGCTGATTCAACCAAATCCCCGATCTGTCCGAACACAGACAAAACAAGCGTGATGACCAAAAGAACCGGGTATGAAATCGGAAGGTGCGCAAACAGCTGAAAAACAGCCGTAAAAATAAGGGCGATGACAATACCGCCGAGAAACCCTTCCACCGTTTTGTTGGGACTGATTTCGGGCCACAGCTTCCGCTTCCCGAGCGACTTTCCGACGAAATATGCGCCTGAGTCCGTTGACCATATGACAACGCAGGCATAAAAGATATACAAAAGCCCGTTTGTTTCAATGTTTCTGATTTCAATAAAATAATGAAAACACAGTCCGATATATACCGTCGCGAGAACGATAAACCCGACTTCGTCAAACGTAAAAGTGTTTTTCACGAGCACCGTATAGCTGAGCAGAATCAATACGGCGAAAATCGTTACTTCCATTTTCGCATCGAAAAAATGATACTTGTCCGGCATCATATACAGCCATAACAACAAGAGGCTGATCAGACCCGGAAAAGAAAAAAATCTGAGCTTTTTCATCCGCAAAAGCTCAAAAAGCGCTATACTTCCCATCACGTAAACAAATACGGTGAACGGCAATCCTCCGAAAATAACCAAAAATAAAAATAGTGCCGCTGCCAGAACACCTGTTAACAATCTTTGTTTCATTTCCACCATCCTCTAAATTCCGCCAAACCTCCGGCCCCGCTGCTGAAATTCTCCCACTGCCTGCAGAAAGTGATCTTCTTTAAAATCGGGCCACAGGACATCTGTAAAAACAAATTCACTGTAAGCCACCTGCCAAAGCATAAAGTTGCTCAATCTGATTTCTCCGCTCGTTCTGATGAGCAGCTCCGGGTCCTGGATTGATTCTGTCATTAAATGCCCGGAAAAGAGCGCTTCATCAATGTCTTCGATATTCAGCGTGCCGCTTTTCACCTGTTCAGCCAGTGCTTTTGCCGCATTGACGATTTCCGTGCGTCCGCCGTAGTTCAAAGCGAAATTGAGAATCAGCCCGTCATTTTGTTCTGTATCTTTTACGGCCTTCTCAATCGCCCTGTACGTATGAGAAGGGAGCGCGGATTCATCTCCGATAATTTTCACCTGTACATTTTCCTCTATTAATTCAGGAAGATACGTATTCAGGAACTCTTCCGGAAGCTTCATCAAAAAGTCGACTTCCATCTTCGGGCGCTTCCAGTTCTCCGTTGAAAACGCATAAAGAGTCAGAACTTTAACGCCGAGCTGACTTGCGAGCTTTGTCACCCTTTTTACCACTTTCATTCCTTCATGATGTCCTGCAATCCGAGGGAGTGAGCGCTTCTTCGCCCAGCGTCCGTTTCCGTCCATAATAATGGCAATGTGTGCGGGAATTTCACCCTTCAGTATGTCTTCTTTTGTATACCGTTCTAAGTTGGAAGCCGCATTCTGCTGATTCTTCCAATTTTTGAGTATGTTGAGCATGAGATTCCTCCGTCACCCAAAAAGGTTGCGTTGCTGATGATCAATGTAATCAACAGTATTAACAAAAAAACCCCCTGTAAACATGAGAGGGTCTTTTCACATTATCTATTGTACATAGTTTTTCATTAAACTTCCATGATTTCTTTTTCTTTGTCCTTCGTGACGCTGTCAATTTTTGACACATATTCATCTGTCAGCTTTTGAACGTCTTCACTGGAAGCACGAAGCTCGTCTTCTGTAATGTCTCCGTTTTTCTCAAGTTTTTTGAGGTCATCGTTGCTGTCACGGCGGACATTACGGACTGCTACTTTCGCTTCTTCCGCGTATTTTTTCACAACTTTGACAAGTTCTTTACGTCTTTCTTCCGTCAGAGCCGGGATCGCGATGCGGATAATTGTGCCGTCACTTGTCGGCGTTACGCCAAGATCAGCTTTCAAAATCGCTTTTTCAATATCGCCGATTGCCGTTTTGTCATACGGTGTGACAACAAGCATACGCGCTTCAGGCACATTGATGGAAGACAGCTGGTTTAAAGGTGTTTGGGCACCGTAGTATTCTACTGTCACTTTATCCAATAGAGATGGGTTGGCACGTCCTGCGCGGACTGACGCCAATTCACGTGAATAAGCGGCAACCGCTTTTTCCATGCGTTCTTTTGTTTGTGTTAATACTTCGTTTGACAACGTTATTTCCCCCTTACGATCGTTCCGATTGATTCGCCGATTACGGCACGCTTAATATTTCCTTCTTCCATAATAGAAAAGACGATCAGCGGAATATCATTATCCATACATAGTGAAGAAGCCGTAGAATCCATGACTTCCAGCCCGTCTTTTAACACATCGAGATAAGATAATTTTTCGTATTTAACGGCTGACTCATCTTTTCTCGGATCAGCATTATACACACCGTCGACATTATTTTTCGCCATTAAGATCACGTCCGCTTCGATTTCAGCGGCACGCAGCGCTGCGGTTGTGTCCGTAGAGAAATAAGGGTTTCCTGTTCCCGCGGCAAAAATAACAACGCGTTTTTTCTCCAGGTGGCGGATGGCTTTTCTTCTGATGTAAGGCTCAGCGACCTGACGCATTTCAATTGATGTCTGCACTCTGGACTGAATTCCGAGCGTTTCCAGGCTGTCCTGCAGGGCAAGTGAGTTCATGACAGTAGCAAGCATGCCCATATAATCGGCCGTCGCACGGTCCATTCCTAAGTCACTGCCCGTTTTTCCGCGCCATAAGTTGCCGCCGCCTACGACTACGGCCACTTCGACGTCAAGCTCAGCGATTTCTTTTACCTGTTTAGCGATGGATTGGATGACAGTCGGATTAATGCCGTTTCCCTGCTCTCCTGCCAATGCTTCTCCGCTAAGCTTTAAAACGATACGATTGTATTTTGGTTTTCCCATAATAACCTCCAAGTGTAAACATTGCCGTTTCCTATTATGCAAGAGAAAAAAAGGTTTGTAAATATAGTTTTAAAAATAGGGAACACAAGTAGTGTCCCCTATACTGCCTGAAAAGCCGCGAAAGATTCGCCAAGGCTTTCCGCCATTATTTTTTCACTTGGTTCATAACTTCTTCAGCAAAGTTTTCTTGGCGTTTTTCAATACCTTCTCCAACTTCGTAGCGGACGTAAGTTTTAACAGATGCGTTTTTCGCAGCCACAACTTGTTTCACTTTTTCGTCTGGGTTTTTAACGAAAGCTTGGTCTAATAAGCAAATTTCTTCGAAGAATTTGTTCAGACGGCCTTCAACCATTTTAGCTACGATGTTTTCCGGTTTGCCTTCTTGAAGAGCTTGCTGAGTCAGAATCTGACGCTCATGGTTTGCTTCTTCTTCAGACACTTGGTCGCGGGAAATGTAACGAGGATTTACCGCTGCAACATGCATCGCGATGTCTTTTGCAAGATCTTCGTCAGTTGTTCCGCTAAGAACGGATAATACGCCGATGCGGCCTCCCATGTGAAGGTAAGCACCGAACGCTTCGCTGTCTTCTTTTGAAATAACAGCAAAACGGCGAAGAGTGATTTTCTCTCCGATTTTAGCAACGTTGCTTGTGATGTATTCTTCAACAGTAGAACCGTTTTCCATCTTTTGACCCATTGCTTCTTCAAGATCAGCAGGAGCGTTTGCAAGAAGGTGGTCAGCAAGCGTGTTCAGAAGCTCTTTGAAGCCTTCGTTTTTCGCAACGAAATCAGTTTCAGAGTTTACTTCTAAGATAACGCCTTTGTTGCCGTCAGTTTTAATAAGAGTAGAACCTTCAGCAGCGATACGGTCAGCTTTTTTAGCCGCTTTCGCAATTCCTTTTTCTCTCAGAAGGTCGATTGCTTTGTCCATATCTCCGTCAGTTTCAGTCAATGCTTTTTTACAGTCCATCATACCAGCGCCTGTTTTTTGACGCAGTTCTTTTACCTGCTGTGCAGTAATAGCCATTTGAATTCCTCCTTATATGTGTAAACAAGATATGTATAGATACATTTTTCTTGAAAAAAGGTGATAAAAGGCAGTCCCTCTTATCACCTTTTGATTAGGTTACGCAGTTGTCGTTTCTGTTTCAGGTGCAGTCTCTTCAGCAGCTTCCGCTTCTTCTTCGCCTTGCTTCGCTTCAAGAATAGCATCTGCCATTTTAGAAGTAAGAAGTTTGACAGCGCGGATTGCGTCATCGTTTGCAGGGATTACGACATCAATTTCATCAGGATCACAGTTTGTATCTACGATTCCGATGATAGGAATGTTCAATTTGCGAGCTTCCGCAACAGCGATGCGCTCTTTGCGAGGATCGATGATGAATAATGCATCAGGAAGATCCTTCATGTCTTTAATTCCGCCGAGGAATTTTTCAAGACGCTCTAATTCTTTTTTCAATTGAACAACTTCTTTTTTCGGAAGTACTTCAAATGTACCGTTTTCTTGCATTTTCTCGATGTCTTTCAGACGCTTAATGCGTTTTTGGATTGTTTCGAAGTTTGTCAGTGTACCGCCCAACCAGCGTTGGTTGACATAGTACATGCCAGAGCGTACAGCTTCTTCTTTAACAGAATCCTGAGCTTGTTTTTTTGTGCCGACGAAAAGAATTTTTCCGCCTTCAGCAGCAAGGTTTTTAGTGAAGTTGTAAGCTTCCTCTACTTTTTTCACTGTTTTTTGAAGGTCAATGATGTAGATTCCGTTACGCTCCGTGAAAATGTAACGCTTCATTTTTGGGTTCCAGCGGCGTGTTTGGTGGCCGAAGTGAACACCAGCTTCAAGCAATTGTTTCATAGAAATAACTGACATGTGATTTCCTCCTAATAAAATGGTTTTTTTCCTCCGCTTAGGTCATTTTTGTGCAGAACTGCCGTTTGCAGCACCCTCTGCATAAATCGTTAAGCGTGTGTATTTAACACCAAGACATAATATAACACAGCTTTATGCGACAATCAAGAATCCTTTACAGCTTTGCCGCGAAATTTTAAAAACAGCTCGATTTCTGTCTTTCCGCTCTGCATCCGTTTGGCGATTTCCGCGGGGGTGAGCCCTTGTTCATATAATTCTGAAACACGTTCTTCAAACGAATGCGCGCCGTTGTTTTCATCACTTTCAGCCCGTTCCGTTGCACTGATGAGCTTTTCCATGTGGTCCGGAATATCAGGCTCTTCTTTCGGTTCCGCCAGGGGTTCGGCGTCTTCTGCGTCCGGCGCTTGACGGCTTTTTGCGTCTTCGAGTCTTTCATTTTCTTCTTTCAGCTCAAGCAGAAACGCTGCAAGGGTGTTTTCCGTCTCTTCAAGAATCTTCTTCTGCTGGCGCTCCGTCTCCTTGAGGGCTGAAAACCTCGTGTACAGAATAATGACGGCATAAAGCAGTACGCCGTGAAGCACAAAGCTTAAAAGCCATAATAGTGTTGACATGTTTTTCACTCGCTAACCATGAGTTCATTATTGAATTACTTTTTCAAGCAGATGCTTTAATTTAAACAGCGCCTTTGAATGAATCTGTGAAATCCGCGACGTCGAAAGGTTCAGGACTTGTCCGATTTCGGTCAAAGTCAGTTCTTCTTTATAGAATAAACTGACGACAAGCTGCTCTTTTTCGGAGAGCTCGTGAATTTTGCCCGCAAGCTGAGTGATCAGCTCGTCCTTCATGATTTTTTCTTCCGGCGGCACATTTTTGTCATCTCTGATCATCACTTGAATATTCTCACCGTCATCCTGGTCATGAAGCTTTTCATCAATGGATAAGAGATTGGCAAAAAACCCTTCATTCATCGTTGATACTACGTCCTGCTCCGTCATCCCCAGCTCTTCTGCGATCTCTGAAGGCGTCACATTCCGAAGGTAGCGCTGTTCAAGTTTTTCGATCGCCGCTTCGACTTTTTTTGTCTTCTCCCGTGAAGTTCTGGGCAGCCAATCTTCTTTACGCAGCCCGTCGATGATTGCACCGCGAATTCTAAACGAGGCATAGGTATCAAATTTTAAATCCCGGCCGGGGTCAAATTTTTCCAGGGCATCATATAAACCAAGCATACCAAGGCTCATTAGATCGTCTTTATGCACCGATTTCGGCAGTCCGACGGAAATTCTGCCGACATGATATGTGACCAGCGGCATGTAACGGCGCATTAAATCATCACCGGCTTTAGGATCTTTCCACTCTTTCCAGCGCGACCAAAGCACCTGATCTTCATAATTCAAGGATTGCATTGTTATCCCCCTACCTCATACCTTTATTAAATCGTTGTTTCACCTTGTTTAACAGTTCGAATGTGCAGCATGCAGGACTTTGGCTCAAATTCAATCGTCCGGCCGCTTGAGCCGCCCGTATCTTCACTGATGACCGGAATGTTATACAATGAAAGCTGCTCTTTGATGGCCGCTACATTCCTCGGACCGATTTTCATCAGGTCGTTTGTCATTTTAAACTTAAACATCTCCGCTCCCCCGGCGAGTTTTGCCTTCAGGGCAAACTTGCGGCAGCCGACTTTCAAAAGCATATCAATCGTCATCTTAACGGCGGTGTCCGCGTATTTTGCACGGTTGAGCTCCGCCGTTTTTGATAAACCGGAGTCCGGCAGCATGACGTGAACGAGTCCTGCCGTTTGTTTGTCTTTATCGTATAAAACCAGCCCCACGCATGAACCGAGTCCCGAGGTCCGGATTTTATCCGGGTAACGCGCGACTTGAACATCCGCAATCCCCACTTTAACGACTGCGGCTTCCGCACGGCTCATAAAGCCGCACCCAATGAGACGAAGAGCTTTTCAAAAGAATCATAGTCCGGGAGCATAAACATGTGAGCTTTGAGCTCCTGCCGGCTGCCCTGGTCAAAAATAGAAGTATCCACGACAATGGCATGCTCTCCGACTTGGCTGAGCTCCATCAGCCCTTCACTGATAACCGCGCCGAACATATCAAGTGAGATTTCCGGCACGCTCGGGTAAATCTCAAGTTTTGTCAAATCAGCCAATGCCGTTAAATAGGAACCTGCTAAAATATTGCCGAACTCATGTAAAGCAGAAGAACTCAAATGATCTTCGCCCAACTGGTCAATATCAAAATCCGGATTTCCGATCAGCTCTCTGATAAACTGTTCCGCCTGATGGAAAGGCATGATGAGAAAGATAGAGCCGGTCATGTCGCCTTCCATTCTTAAAAAGATACTGGCGACCGGCGTTTCAGCCCCGCCGAAAAAATCAGCAAGCTCATCAAATGTCAATAAAGTCGCAAACGGCACTTCCATGTCTATCTTTCTGTTCAGCAGCTGAGCCATTGCAGAAGCCGAGTGACCCGCCCCGATATTTCCGACTTCCCGCAAAATATCCATCTGCTCTTCTTTGATCGCTTCAAACTTACTCATGTTGTCTTTTCCCCTTTAAGCATTAGGCTCTCCGGACGCAGATGCCGAAGCACCTTTATCCAGCACCGCATGCGCATCGATAATATTGAGGAGCCTGTTATCTTGCTTGACGATCTGTTTAATCCACACATCCGTTTCCTTTGTCTGGCTTTCAGGCGCGGATTCGATTTCATTTTCATGCACGGTGATGACGTCATTGGCCTCATCCACGACCCATCCGACATCAGCGTCACGGTAAGAAATAATGATAATCCGAGTCTCTTCTGTGATGTCCTGTTCAGGCTGATTCAGACGTTTTCTTAAATCAAGAACCGGGGTAATCACTCCGCGCAGATTGATAACGCCGCGGATATAAGATTCCACACCCGGGACCCTCGTCGGTTTTTGCCACTTTTCAATTGATTTCACCTGGGAAACTGAGATAGCGTATTCTTTCCCGTTTATCATAAACACAATCATTTTTTCACCTGTTTTGATTTCAGCAGTCATTCGGGCACCTCCTCGTGTCGTTTTAGTAGATCAGCGCATTGCAATCAATAATCAGCGCCACTTCTCCATTTCCGAGAATCGTAGCGCCGGAAATCGCAAAGACGTTCGTCAAATAGTCGCCGAGTGATTTCAGTACGACTTCCTGCTGTCCGATAAAAGAGTCCACGACAAAAGCAGTGGATTTATCGCCCTTTTTCACGACGATTACATGGAACTGATCGGCATCCTGTTTTGAATCCGTAATGCCGAATTCTTTTTTCAGATAGACGATCGGAACGATTTGGCCTCTGAAATCAATCACTTCTCTGTCATGCGTCTGCAGGATATCTTTCTTATCAATAACAGCCGTCTCTATAATAGAAGAAATCGGTATCGCAAACGTCTCTTCTTCCAGTTTAATGAGAAGAACGGATATAATTGAAAGTGTCAGCGGAAGCTGGATACTGAAAAGAGAACCTTGACCTTCCGCGGATTTGACACTGACAGAGCCGCCGAGTGATTCGAGTTTATTTTTTACGACATCCAGGCCGACGCCCCGCCCTGAAATGTCAGAAATTTGATCGGCAGTCGAGAAACCCGGAGCAAAAATAAGCTCGTAAATCTCATTATCTTCAAGCGTTTCAGCATCACGTTCGGTGATTACACTCCGCTCGAGCGCTTTTTCAAGAATTTTCTTTCTGTTCAGGCCGGCCCCGTCATCTTCAACCTCAATAAAGACGTGGTTGCCGCTGTGATATGCCTTAAGCACAACATGACCTGATTCCGGTTTTCCTTTATTCACCCGTACTTCAGGCGATTCAATGCCGTGATCGATGCTGTTTCTGATTAAATGAACAAGCGGATCGCCGATTTCATCAATCACCGTGCGGTCCAGCTCCGTTTCAGCTCCGATGATGGACAATTCGATTTTCTTGTTTAATTCTTTTTGAAGCTGGCGGATCATTCTCGGGAAACGGTTAAAGACGGTTTCTACCGGCACCATCCGCATATTAAGAATAATAGACTGAAGGTCGCCCGAGATTCTGGTCAGGCGTTCAACGGTTTCAGTCAGCTCATTGTGGTCAAGCTCTTTGGCGATCTGCTCAAGACGTCCGCGGTCAATGACAAGTTCTTCAAAAAGGTTCATTGAAGAATCCAGTCTTTCAATGTTGACGCGAATCGTTTTCGAGCCGCTGTGATGCTTCGGCTGTTCTTCCGTTTTCGCTTGCGGCTTAGGCTGTTTCTCAGCCTTTTTAACCGGAGCTTCCTTCACCGGTTCAGCCGCTTGCGGTTTTTCGGCCGTTTTTAACGGCGCACCGGCAGAAATTTCGACATTCTCCACTTCTGAAATGCCGCTGATGAGTTCTTTAATTTCTTCAGCAGGCTGCTTTGTTAAGAAACACACCTGAAAATCCGTTCCGAAATCTTCCGTCTCAAGCACTTCCGCGGCGGGTATCGTTTTTGCGACTTCCCCGGCTTCATTCAGCTTTTCAAATATCATGTACACGCGCACGGCTTTGAGCATGCAGCTTTCATTCAGGGAAACCGTTATTTCATAGCGGCTGAATCCTTGCTCTTCCGCCTCTTCAATAACAGTCCGTTCGAACTCATCATAATTCCATTCAGTTGAAGCCTGTTGTTTTGAAACCGGCGGTTCTGCTGTTTCGGCTGAAGCCGCAGTTTCATGCACCACCGCATTTACGTCGAGCTTCGCACTCACTTCAGAAATATCACGTTTGCCGTCTCCTCCGTCAATAATGGACTGCACCATCTCTTCAAGATGATCAAGCGCTTCAAACAGCACGTCCAGCCAATCTGATGTAACGGGCATTTCTCCATTGCGGATAGCGTCCAGCACATTTTCCATCAGGTGGGTTAAATGCGCCAGATCTGTATATCCCATCGTTGCGCTCATGCCTTTCAGCGTATGGGCAGCTCTGAAGATGTCATGCACAAGCTGAAGATCTGCCGGATCTTTTTCCAACAGCAGCAGCTTTTCGTTACATGTCTGTAAGTGCTCTTTACTTTCATCAATAAAGACATCTAAATATTGATTCATATCCAATTGATTCACACCCTCTCTTTTTTCACACATCCGGTGATGGATGCCGCGATATCTTCCACATGTTTAATCTCATGAATGAGGCCCGCCTTTATCGCTGACTTCGGCATTCCGAACACAACACAGGATTCGTCCGATTCCGCAATCGTTTTAACGCCGCCTGTTCTGAGCATTTCTTTTACGCCCTCGGTTCCGTCGCTGCCCATGCCGGTCATAATGACGGCTACCTTTTCGTAATCGGATAAGCGGCTTGCCGACCGAAACAAATAATCGGCTGACGGTTTATGCCGGCTTTCGGTATCATGAACGTCAAGAATGATGCGGAGCCTTCCGCCTTCCTCTGCAACCGTCATATTTTTTCCGCCGGGCGCGATGTACACCCATCCGTCTTTCGCTTCTTCACCGTTTTCCGCTTCTTTGACCTGAATATCTGACAAATGGTTGAGTCTGTCTGCAAGTGAAGCGGTGAAGCCTTCAGGCATGTGCTGAACGACAAATACAGGCGCCTTTAAATCCTTCGGCAGTTTCGGAATCACCTTTTGCAGAGCCCGCGGTCCGCCTGTAGAGGTCGCGATGAATACGGCCTGCTTGGCGGATTTTGCTTTCGGTCTTTCAAATCCCGCCAAAGCCGGACGTTCCGGGATAGAAGACTCTTTCACTGCCGCCTCAGGTTTTTGTGCGCAGGACAGCCCGGCTGCAATCACCCTCTCAATCAGCTGCTCTTTAATTTTATAAAGATCAAGTGAAATCGCTCCGGAAGGCTTGGTGATAAAATCAAAAGCGCCCATTTCCAGACAGTTGATCGTTTGGTCCTTCCCTTGCTGTGTCTGGCTCGATACCATGATTACGGGAAGTTTATATATGCTGATGATCTTCCGCAATGTGTCCGTTCCGTTCATGACCGGCATTTCAATATCAAGCGTGACAACATCAGGCTTGAGAAGCTCTATTTTCTTCAGCGCCTCTTCCCCGTTTCTGGCTGTCCCGATGACTTCTATCTGCACTTCCGCAGCCAGAAAATCGGTAATCATCTTTCTCATAAAAGCTGAGTCATCAACGACAAGCACACGAATCACTGTAAAGTCCTCCTCAATAAAAAAGAAGATAATCTCTCAATAAATGCCGGTTTCTCTTCTCTTGGTTTGTTTTCTTCCGTTTGAAACAAGACATCCGTCAGAAGACGGACGGACCTGCTGGCTTTTGCTTGAGGACTTTTTATTAAAAAAGGCACCTGGTCAATGACGGCTTGACTTACTAGCGGGTCATCGGGTATGGAGCCGGCGAAACGCACCTCCGCGCCTAAAAACGTGTGAATTGCATGAGAAAGGCGGTTGTACGTGTCCAGCGCCTGTTTTTGGGCACGGGCGCGATTGACGGCAATGTTTACGGTCAGCCGTTCATCCGCGAGCAAGAGATGTTTGATCGCGCTGTAGGCATCCATAATGGCCGTCGGCTCAGGCGTTGTCACGGCGAGAATGTCTTCCGCCGATAAAATAAACGGCAGCTGTTCTTTTGAAAGTCCCGCTCCCATATCAAACAGAACGTAATCAAAATCGCTTAATACAGCGGAAAGACCATTCATAAAAGCCGCCCACTTCTCTCCGTCTGCTTGATAGATCGCCTCAAGCCCCGTTCCTCCGGATATGTAGCGAAGGCCTTTCGGACCGGAGGACAGTGATTGCGCCAACGCGTGCCGATTCTCCATCACATCAATAATGGTGCGGGAAGAAGCAGCGCCGATCAGCACATCAATGTTGCCCATTCCGATGTCAAGATCAATGATGAGTGCTTTTTTTCCTTTTTCCTGCAGGGCAACTGCCATGTTTAATGTTAAATTAGATTTTCCGACGCCGCCTTTACCGCTGATGACGGCTAATGTCTTCGCTTTTTTCTCATAAAGCTCCGGCTTGATCATTTGCCGCTCTCTCATTTTCCTTCTTAATGACTCTGCCTGATCGGGTTTCATGTCAAAAGCATCCTTACAAACTCTTTTGGTGAAGCCGATAGGATGTCTTCAGGCACATCCTGTCCATTTGTCAAATAGGCGGCGCCGATTCTTGATTCCGACAGCACTTGAAACACGGAGCCGAGTGAGGCGGTTTCATCCGTTTTCGTGAAAATGAATTGATTGACCGGCACACCTGAAAACTGTTTCAGCACCTGTTTCATATCGTCATATTTTGCAGATGCCGATAATACGAGAAAGGATTGTAAGCCTGATTCAAACGGAATCATCTCTTGTAATTCCGTAATATACTGCTCTTCTTTAAAGTTTCTACCGGCTGTATCAATGAAAACATGGTCATATTCAGCGAATTTTTCCAGTGCCTTCAGACATTCTTCCTTTGAATAGCATACTTCAAGAGGAGCCTGAAGCAGCTCCGCATATGTCTTCAGCTGCTCGACCGCGGCAATCCGGTAAGTATCCGTCGTCATAAAGGCAATTTTTTTATGCTCTGTCAGCATTGATGAGGCCGCGAGTTTCGCAAGTGTAGTCGTTTTACCGGCCCCGGTTGAACCGAAAAGCACGACGTATTTTGATTGAATCCCTTCCTGCCACCTGTCTGCCGAAGGGAGTTTTTTCACTAACAAATCCTGCAGTTTTGAGCTGACATTATCTTCAGTTAAATCTCCGGAAACAATTGAAGAACGGAGCAATTCACTGAGTACGGCGTTTTGCGTATGATTAGGAAGCCCGGCTTGCTTCAATAGTCTCTCGGCTTTTTTTAATGGTTCAGGGAGCACTTCTTTAAAATGCGCCAGTTCGCCGGAAATACTTTGATCCGGAAGACGCGGCGGCTGAACAGGCTCAGCTTTCTCCGCCGTTTTCGTCTTTTTCAATTCTTCAGCGGCAGCCGGCGGCGTTTTTCTCGCTTCCCTGACGTCACGATCTAAAACCGCTATCACTTCGACGGCCTGCTGCGACCGCAGCCCCAGCCATTTTCGTTTCTTTACTTGTTTGGAATGTAAAATAACGGCATCATTGCCGAGTTCCTTTTTGATTTGCTTCGCGGCATCCTGCATTGAAGCGGCTGTAAATTTTTTTATTTTCATTAAATATCCACCACTCCAATGCTCTGTACTTCAACATTTGCTTCCAGCTCATTATAAGAAAGAACCGGAAGATCAGGGAAATACCGTTCTAACAGCTGTTTTACATACATTCTGACAGCAGGCGAGCAAAGAAGAATCGCCGACTCCTGGCGGATGGAAAGCTGCTCGGCCTCTTTAGCGACAGAACGGATGATGCTGTCTGAAACCTCAGGGTCGAGTGACAGGTAATTGCCCTGTTCAGTCTGCTGTACCCCGTCTGCAATCGCTTTTTCCACCCGGCCTGAGCATGTGATGACCTTCAGCGTTTCATGCTCTCTCGCATATTGTGCCGTGATTTGTTTGGCAAGCGACTGTCTCGCGTATTCTGTCAAAAGATCTGAATCTGTCGTTAATCTTCCGTAATCGGCAAGAGTTTCAAAAATGGTCACCAAGTTTCTGATTGAAACTTTTTCTCTCAGCAATTTGGCAAGCACCTTTTGAATATCGCCGACAGAAAGAGGGTTTGGCGTGACTTCCTCAACAAGCACAGGATAATTTTCCTTCAGATGATCGATCAGCTGCTTTGTTTCCTGTCTGCCGACCAGTTCATGGGCATGCTGCTTAATTTTTTCTGTAATATGCGTAGATACGACTGATGCCGGATCAACAACTGTATATCCCAGCATGTCCGCTTCATCTTTTGCAGCTTCGCTGATCCATTTTGCGGGAAGTCCGAACGACGGCTCTATCGTTTCAATTCCTTCAATGACGTCATCTTCAGGCGTCGGTGACATCGCTAAGTAATGATCTAGCAGGAGCTCTCCTTTAGCGACTTCATTGCCTTTAATTTTCAATCTGTATTCATTCGGCTGGAGCGCGATGTTATCTCTGATGCGCACAACCGGAATGACAAGTCCCAATTCAAGCGCAAGCTGACGTCTGATCATGACGATACGGTCAAGAAGATCACCGCCCTGCCCCGCGTCTGCAAGCGGCACGAGTCCGTATCCGAACTCAAATTCAATCGGATCAATATGTAAAAGCTGCACAACGCTTTCCGGGCTTTTCAGTTCATCCGCCTGAGCCTCTTCTTCAAGAATTTCTTCCTCTTCTTCGCTCGGCTTATCCGCTTTGGACAGCATGTAAGCGCCGAATGCAAGCAGACCGGCGATCGGCCCCGTCAGCAGAATGCCGATCGGTGTAAGAAGACCGAGCAAAAGTACAGTTCCCGCGGCTACATACAAGAGCTTCGGATAAGCAAACAACTGGCCTGTAATATCATGACCGAGGTTTCCTTCAGATGCCGCTCTCGTCACGACAATCCCTGTAGCCGTTGAAATGAGCAAGGCCGGCATTTGAGAAACGATACCGTCACCGACCGTCAGCATTGTAAAGTGAGACGCAGCTTCTTGTATGCTCATCCCCTGCTGCAGCATGCCGATTACGATTCCGAAAATAATATTGATCATCACGATGATGATCCCCGCGATGGCATCCCCTTTGACGAATTTGCTCGCACCGTCCATAGCGCCGTAAAAATCCGCTTCCCGGGCGACTTTTTCACGTCTGTGCTTTGCATCCTGCTCCGTAATCATGCCGGCATTTAAATCCGCGTCAATACTCATTTGCTTTCCGGGCATCGCATCGAGCGTAAATCTCGCCGCCACTTCCGATACCCGCTCGGCGCCTTTTGTAATGACGATAAACTGAATAATAATCAAGATAATGAAGACAACAAGCCCTACCAGCACATTTCCGCCGACAACGAAATTCCCGAATGTCTCAACAACCTTTCCCCCTTCTCCGTGAGAAAGAATCGAACGTGTCGTCGACACATTGAGCGAAAGCCGAAACAGCGTCAATAACAGCAGCAATGACGGGAATATCGAGAATTGCAGCGGTTCTTGCATATTCATTGTGGTGAGAAGCACGATCAACGCAAGAGAGATATTAATGATGATCAAAATACTTAACAACCATGGAGGGAATGGAATCACCAGCATTGCCACAATGAGGACAACACTTATTAAAACCGATAAATCTCTTGTTGACATGCTGTTTTTCTCTCCTTTTGAATCTGAAATTCACTATACTTTTTGTTTCGTTTTATATACATAAGCCAAAATTTCCGCAATGACTTTGAAAAACTCTTCCGGCACGGCCTGGTCAATGTCAACCTGATCATATAACGCACGTGCGAGCGGCCTGTTTTCAATCGTCATGACATCGTGTTCTTTGGCGATCTGTCTGATTTTTAATGCGAGATGGTCGACCCCTTTGGCAACAATGTAAGGGGCGTCCATTTTCTTTTCATCATATTTTAAAGCTATCGCATAATGGGTCGGGTTGGTAATGATGACATCCGCTTTCGGCACTTCCTGCATCATCCGCCTCATCGCCATTTCCCGCTGCTTCTGCTTAATTTTGGACTTGATTATCGGATCACCCTCCGATTTTTTGTATTCATCTTTTATATCCTGTTTTGACATTCTGATATTTTTCTCATAATCAAAACGCTGATATAAGTAATCAAGCCCGGCCAGCAGCATTAAAGCCCCTGATCCCGCAAGCCCCATCCAAAGAGTGAGCTTGGAAACGAAAGTGAGCACTTCCGCAGGAGTCAAAAGCGGAAGGCGGAGAATATCGCCATAATGCAGCCAGAGCACCATAAAGGCGGCAAAACCGACCACAGTAATCTTCAAAATGGATTTGACCAGTTCAACAATCGCCCTCATGCTGTAAATCCGCTTAAATCCTTTCAGCGGGCTGAGCTTATTCAAGTCAGGCTTGAGGACTTCCGCAGAAAACAGAAAACCCACCTGCATGTAATTGCTCACGACACCTGCCACAAGCGCGACCAGCATAATCGGCGCGAGGATGAGGCTGATATCTTTCACCGTATCCACGAACAGTTCATGCACGGCAGATGCAGACAGATGTAATGATATCGATTTCGTATAAAACGTTTTAATAAAGGACAGCAGCCTGTCCCGCATATAAGGACCGAGCGCGATCAGCGAAAGAAAGATAATCAGTAAAGAAACGGCTGTATTCACATCCGTACTTTTCGCGACCTGTCCTTTCTTTCTTGTATCCTTCCGTTTTTTCGGCGTGGCTTTCTCCGTTTTTTCACCGGCAAAGAATTGCAGATTCAGTCTGAGCCTCATCATGTCACACCGACCAATGCCAATAGATTCCGCATGGTTTCAACGGTAAGGCTGAAGATGTTGCGGACAACGACAAACATCACCGCCATACAAACGATCAGCATAATAAAGCTCACAGCTATTTTCAGAGGAAGCCCGACAACGAAAACATTCAGCTGCGGCACCGTTCTCGCCACGATACCGAGCGCCAAATCAACTAAAAACAGACTGGCCACAACCGGCGCAGACATTTGAAAAGCGATAATAAACATGGCATTGAAGCTTTTTGCGATAAAAAGTCCAAAGTGATCATTTCCAAACGACGGAAATGCCTGATCAAGCGGGATATACTGAAAGCTGTAATAAATCCCGTCCAATAAAAGATAATGGGCGTTTACGCTGAGCATAAATAACAGCGCCAGCGTATAAACGAATTGTCCGATCAGCGGGCTTTGCGTTCCTGATTGCGGATCAATGACATTGGCGATGGAAAAGCCCATCTGAAAATCAATAAAGGAACCTGCTATCTGAATGGCTGTCATCATCATGAAAGCGATCAGCCCGAGGCTCAAGCCCACAACGGCCTCTTTTATGACAAGCAGCATATACTGTTCCCCTATTTCTATTTCCGGCGCATGTTTCAGCGTGCTGAAGCAGATCACCGAAAGAAAAAAAGCAAAGCCGATTCGGTGAACCGCCGGCAGATTCCGATGCCCGAACACCGGCACCGTTACAAAAAAAGCAGAGATTCTGATAAAGACCAATAAAAAAGCGGGAAATAAATCAATGATGGAATTCATTTGATTCTACCCTGCAAATCGGTTCAGATGAGAGAACAGATCAGTTGTGAACGAAAGAATCGTCGACAGCATCCAAGGACCGAAAAAGATCAGTCCAAGCATCACCGCCACGATTTTCGGAATGAACGCAAGCGTCTGTTCCTGGATTTGAGTTGTCGCTTGAAAGATACTGACGAGCAAACCGACAATCAGCGCGATCGCAAGCAGCGGCCCGCTGATCATTAGTGTTACATATACGGCTTTTTCCGCCATGGAAATTACAAATTCTGAACTCACAATTAGCACCTACCCTAAAAGCTGTCAAGCAAAGATTTCACGATTAAATACCATCCATCGACCAAAACGAAAAGCAATATTTTAAAGGGCAGAGAGATCATAACCGGCGGTAGCATCATCATTCCCATTGACATTAAGACGCTCGCCACGACCATATCGATAATTAAAAACGGAATAAAAATCATAAAGCCCATTTGAAAAGCGGTTTTGAGTTCTGATATCGCATAAGCGGGCACCATCGTCGTCAAAGGAATATCCTGAATCGATTCAGGTTTTTTCATTTTGGCATAGTTCATAAACAGCGCCAGATCCTTCTGCCTTGTATGCTTGCTCATATACTCTTTAATCGGCTTCTCGGCTTTTGTATATGCTTCATCGAGACTGATTTTATTGTCCATCAGCGGCGTTAAGGCTTCCTTATTAACCTCTGAAAAAGTCGGCGCCATAATAAAAAACGTCAAAAACAGCGCAAGGCCGATTAAAACCTGGTTGGGAGGCATGTTCTGCGTCGCCAGTGAGGTTCTTACAAAAGACAGGACGATGACGATTCTCGTAAAGCAGGTCATCAAAATCAGAATCCCCGGCGCCACTGAAAAGACAGTCAAAAGCAGCAGTAATTTAACAGTGGAGCTGACTTCGGTCGGACTGTTTGAATTAAAAAGATTAATAAATTCATTCATGGTGATAAGGGCCTTTCTTCTTTCCTTCAGAACGGCTTTGTTTCAGCTCGTTCAGCTGTTCTTTCAGCGCTTTTGAAAACGACGGAAGCATCGTTTGCGGCTTTTTTTCTCCATCCTTACGCGGATTTACGAGCTTGGTCCATTCCACTTTTGAAGACATCGACTCTTCGTATTGGCTCAGAATCGCCTCGCGCTCTTTTTCATCTTCAATTTCTTTTAAAAGCTGTATCGTTTCGCCCACACCGACTACGAGAACGCTGTTTCCCACTTTAATCAGCTGCACGGAACGGTTTTGGCCGACTGATGTTCCGCCGATATTTTCTACATATTGAAACGGCTTCAGCAGACGGTTTCTTCTATTCATCAGTTTGACAAATCCATAGATCAGCAGAATGACGAATAATAACGCCCCAATCATCTTCACAAAATCAAAAGCGGAGACAGAAGATGCAGAAGCATCCCCTATCTCTTGATCAGCCGTTTGTTTCGATGTATCGCTTTTTTTCTCTGTTTTGTTTGTTGATTGTTTGTCAAACCATTCGTTGACGGTGGAATTGTCAGACTCCGCCGCAAAAGCAGGGAACGGATGTACATTGAGTAAAACGAAACAACAAATCAAAGCTAGTAAACCATGACTCTTTTTCAACAGTCGTACACCCTTTAGCTTAATGTTTTATTAATAGCTTCAAGCACGCGGTCCGCTTGGAACGGTTTCACGATAAAGTCTTTTGCGCCGGCTTGAATCGCGTCAATAACCATTGACTGCTGGCCCATAGCCGAACACATGATGATTTTCGCCTGCGGATCGATTTGTTTAATTTCCTTTAAAGCTGTAATCCCGTCCATTTCAGGCATTGTAATATCCATTGTCACAAGGTCGGGGGAATGCTCTTTGAATTTTTCGACTGCCTGCGCTCCGTCTGAAGCTTCAGCTACAACGTCAAAACCGTTCTTCACTAAAATATCTTTGATCATCATTCTCATAAATGCTGCATCGTCTACAATTAAAATTCTGTGTGCCATAATCTGTTTCTCTCCTCTATGTTCGCTTATTTTAAATTGTTAAGGCGGTCTGCCTGACTTAAAATATCAGTGACTCTCACGCCGAAGTTTTCTTCTATGACAACGACCTCGCCCTTTGCCACGATCCGCTGGTTGACCAGGATGTCAACAGGTTCACCAGCCAGCTTGTCAAGCTCAATAATGCTTCCCGCAGAAAGTTCAAGGATTTCTTTGACGCTTCTCTTCGTTCTGCCGAGCTCAACCGTAACGGAAAGCGGAATATCCATCAGCATATCAAGGTTATTCCTTGATCCTTGCGCCGCTTCGTTATGATCAAACGCCTGGAATTCCACCGGAGCGACTTGAACAGGAGCAGCTTTTTTTGCGGTTCCCTGTCTCTTCGGAAGCTCGGGTTTTGCCTGCGGCTCCGGCTGCATGGCAGGTTCCGGCTGCGGCGTTTCGTATGTTTGCTGAGGTTCTGATACAGTTTCTGCGGCCTCTGACTCATGCTGGTCTGCAGTCATCAGGTCTGCGATCAGATCTTTCGCAAACGTAATCGGATAAAGCTGCATGATGCTCGAATCGATTAATTCGCCGACTTTCAGACGGAATGACACTTTTACGAGCAGGTCATCCTCAGGTATTCTGTCGGTCCCTTTTTCTTCCGTCACATCCAGAAGTTCAACCCTTGGCGGAGAAATGTCAATCTTTTTACTGAACACGGTCGACATTGACGTAGCAGCCGAGCCCATCATTTGATTCATTGCTTCCTGCACGGCGCTCAGGTGGATTTCACCGAGTGACGGATCGGCGCCCCGGCCGTCCCCGCCGATCATCAAATCCGCGATGATGGCCGCGTCGCTTTGTTCGACGACGAGCAAATTGCTGCCGTCAAAGCCTTCTGTGTAGTTCACTTCAATGGCAACATACGGATGAGGAAATTCATCACTGATTTTGCTTTTTGAAATGACGGTCACACTCGGGGTCGTAATGTCCACTTTTTGATTTAAAAGAGTGGACAGCGCCGTAGCCGAGCTGCCGAACGAAATATTCCCGATTTCTCCGATCGCATCGCGCTCTAGTTCAGACAAGTTCGCCCCTTGAGGCTGTTCTGTATCCTCTGACTGACTGCTTGTGCCGTTAAGAAGAGCATCGATTTCATCTTGAGATAATCTATTGTTCATCTTGTTCACCTCTTATGTCGTGATCTAAAATTTGCACTGCCTGTCTTCGATTCACCCGGCCGGCCTGCCCTAAAAACTTCGGTTTGTTTCCGACCAATACAGTAAGAGGATCAGTCACTGATTTGTCCAGAGTTATACAGTCCCCGACTTCCAAACTTAAAAATTCTTCTATTGTCAGTTCAGAAGCGCCCAAGAGAGCCACAACGGGAATTTGAGCCGTCATGATGCGCTTTTCAAGCAACTTCGTTTCTTCGGGCTTCGCTTCATTCCGGTCTGATTGCATCCAATAATGTACGGAAAGCTTAGGGATAATCGGCTCAAGTACGACATGGGGAATACAAAGATTAATGACACCGCTGATTTCACCTATCTGTGTATTGAGAGAAATGACAACGACTGTTTCATTTGGGGAAACCATCTGTACAAACTGAGGATTCACTTCAAATTCAGTCATTTCAGGGTCAATATCAGCAATTGATTGCCACGCTTCTTTGTAGTTGCCCAGTGCATTTTCAAATAAGTTAGAAATAATATTCGTTTCAATTTCCGTAAGGCTGTCAGCTTTGTTATGAGTGATGCCGATGCCTCCCATGACGCGGTCAAGCATTGCGTATGCGATGGTGGGATTAACCTCCATCATGATTCTGCCTTCCATCGGATGAACATCGAATAAATTTAAAATCGTCATGTTCGGTATGGAACGGATAAATTCTTCATACGGCACCTGGTCAACTGAGCTGACGGATATATGAATATACGTTCTGAGCTTGGCGGAAAAGTGTGTTGTGAGAAGCCTCGCAAAGTTATCATGTATCCGGGTTAAACTGCGTATCTGATCTTTCGAGAATCTGAGAGCCCGTTTAAAATCATATACCTTTACTTTTTTCTCTTTAACTTCCTTTTTCAGCTCTTCCGCATCCGCCTCACCCGTGGAAATGGCGGAAAGCAGTGCGTCTATTTCATTTTGGGAGAGAACTTCTCCTGACATTTTCTTCACCTCCGTATTCTGTCAAATTTGTTTTTATTGCAGATTAAAGGAGGTAATGTACACTTTCTGAACTTTTCCTTCTTGGAGATAGCTGTTTACTTTCTCTTTTAATGATTGTTTAAACGCTTCTCTTCCTTTATCTCCCTCAATCTCTCCGGCGCTTGTGTCGGCTAAAATGGAAATGATGTTGTCTTTCACCTGAAAATCGCGTTTTTCAAGTTCTTCCTTCGCTTTAGCCGAGTCGGTTTCAAGCTTGATGCCGATACGGATGATGCTGTCAGACTTTAAGTTTGTCGTGATATCGTCGACAGACACAGTGGCTGCAACGACTTCGTCAATTGTCGGCTTTTTATCTTTGCCGGAATGTCCGCTGACGACAAAATATGCTGCCGTTCCGAGGCCGGCGATGACAATTAAAATAATCAGCAAAATGATGACTAATTTTTTCTTCATTCTTCTTCCTCTATTCCCTGATCCAGTGAAAATATTTGTATGCTATGGTAAAACGATATGACTTTTTTGAGAACTGCTTCTTCCGGTTCTTTCACTACGAACTTTTTGCCGTTGGACAGTGTAATCGTCGTGTCGGGGAAGCACTCAATCTGTTCGATAAACAGCGCGTTCAGCGTAAAAGGCTGGCCGTTTAAACGGGTGACTTGAATCATGCAATCCGGAGAAGCGGCCTAACCGCCTCTCCTCCCTCCTTACCGTTTCAGATTAACCAGCTCCTGAAGGATTTCATCTGAAGTCGTAATGATTTTTGAGTTTGATTGGAAACCGCGCTGAGCAACGATCATTTCGGTAAATTCATCTGTCAGATCTACGTTTGACATTTCAAGATAGCCTGCCAAAAGCTTACCCGTTCCGTTTTCGCCAGGAGTGGTGACTGCGCTTGCAGCTCCTGAACTTAATGATTCTCTGTAAAGGTTTCCTCCGATTTTTTCCAGACCGGCGCTGTTAGGGAACGTGACCAGACCGATTTGTCCGGCATCATGAACCTCATCCCCTGCATCAGTGTATGTAACGGTTCCGTCTGCACCGATGCTGTAATCTTTCGCATCAGTCGGAATATTGATTTTACCGCCGCCGATTTTTTCAAGGTAGTACCCGTCAGTCGTAACAAGGTTCCCTTGATTGTCCTTACCGAAATTCCCCGCACGTGTGTAAACAATTCCCGCACCTGTATTAATCTGAAAGTAGCCGTCTCCGTCAATGGCTAGGTCGGTTTTATTCTGTGTAGCCTGCGGGGCGCCGGTTGAATGAACAACATCAATGGAAGAAGTCGCGGCACCCAAGCCGATTTGTTTTGAATTGGTCACGTTTGAACCGCCGGCGACTGTCTGGCTGATCATATCTTTAAATGTAACGCGGCTTTTCTTAAATCCCACTGTGTTGACGTTGGCGATGTTATTGCCGATTACATCTAGTTTTGTCTGAAAGTTTTTCATGCCGCTGATACCGGAATATAATGAACGTAACATGTTAAATTCCCCCTGAGTTTCTTATTATTTAGATGTTTCGCTGACGGCCGTGACATTCCACGGACTGACCTCTTTGCCATTTTCAAGCACGAGCACGTAATTGCCGTTTGAATGCTTGACTGAATTGACTGGGCTTGTCTGATCCTTCCCGTCGCTGTCGCTGAATGTGACATTTTTGCCGATCCAGTTCACATACATCGTAAACGGATCTTGATTTTCTACAAATTTAGTCATCGTCGTATTCATATTCATCATTTGCTCCAATGAAGAAAATGTCGCCATCTGGCTGATGAATTCTTTGTCATCAACCGGATTGAGCGGGTCCTGGTTTTGAACCTGTGTCATTAAGATCTTCAGAAATTCGTCTTTCCCTAAATTCGTGCTGCTGTTTACTGCGGAGGTGCTCTTCGCGCTTGAAGTGGTTGAAGCGCCCGCCGCGGCATAATCCGAGTTTACTGATGTCAACTATTCTTCCTCCATTTCATTGAGAGAAAGCTCCTCCAGCATATCTCCGAAATCGCCTGACTGCTGCTGGTTCTTCTGCTCTCTCTGTCCCTGATGCTGCTGTTTATTGTGATCGGCCGTCTGCCCGTAAACAGGCTGCTGATCCCCGCTTTGAAGCGGGACTGTAAAACGGTCGACCTGGACCGACATATTCGGAAGCGACTGTTTCAGCTGAGGAAGATGCTGTTCCAGCAGCTCTTTCGCGGACTGGCTGGATGCGATTATTTTGCTTTGAAACATCCCGTTTTCATTTGTCACCTTAATTGTGACAAATCCGAGGTTCTCGGGATTAAGACGAATCGTAAAGCTTCCGGTTGTTTTCCCGAAAGGCGTGTATTTCATCTGTTTCCAGCCGCTGATGACCTGATCCGTTAACGGTTTATTTTCTGCCTGCTGCTGTTCAGCTCCTGCGGACGCTTGCTGAATGCCGGCAAGGCTTCTCGTTCCCGAAAACAGTATATGTGCAGACAATTTGCTATCGGGCGCCTTTGCGTGAGAAACCGTGCCGCCGTTTTGCTGTTCTGTTTTCCCGGCTGACTCTTGGGATGATTCAGATGATTGAGATAACACAAAAGCTTTCAGCTCAGTTTCAGCCATATCCCATTCCTTTGTTCCCTTTTGAGAAAGGCCCGCAAGCTGCTCCGCGACGCTTTGAAAGCTCTTCAGCTCAGCGGCTGTCATGGAGTAAAGTTTAGATGCAGATTCGTTTTTCGGAAAAAATGTCTGCCGCAGGTCTTGAATCACGCGGTCTGGGACACCTTGTTTTTTCAATGCCTCTAATAAATGGGCGCCTTCCTGGTAAACCGCCTTTGCCTGCGCGCTGTCCGGCAGTTCCTGCTGAGATGTGAAGAGCTGGGATACGGCTTCTTGAATGAAAAGCAGGCCCTTCTCAAGCGCATCCTTGACGGAATCCCCGTCTTTTGCGGAAGAATCCGGCTCATCCGTTTCAGGCTTCGCCCCATGCTGTTTGCCCGCTAACATGTCTTCAACAGATTCGGCAAGCTGTTTCAATAAAGGAAGAGCTGTTGCAGCCGTCTGCTTTCCTTCAAGTGCTTTTACCGCCTCAAGCAGCTGTTTTAGCTGCAATTCTTTATCTTCCGGGCCGGCTTTCAGCCAATCACCGATTTTCGATAGGGCATCATTCAGCTCAGCGTCACTTGTTTTTGTTTCATCTCCGGGCTGCCGGGGAGAAGTGATTTCCGACAGAAGCCAGTTCTGAAATAGACCTAAGCTGTTTACATTCATCTTCACATTGCTGTTTTGCACAGTCTGCGTACGATTACCCGTTAATTCAAGCAGCTTCAACTTACATCACTCCTTATTTCCGTCAGCGGATAGTTTTTCTGTATATTTAGCCGCTTGTTCAGGAGTCATTTTCGTCAAGATTTCAGCAAGCTGCTTTTTACTTAATCCGTTTAAAATATCGAGGGCTTCTTTTTCTTTCAGCTTTACGATAATGCTTGCCGCTTTACCGCTGTCCATACTTTTATAGATGTTGATCATTTTATCTTTTCCGGCTGAATCCGCAGCGTCTTTTTTCGTTTCATCCGTCTTCGTTTTCTGCTGCTGTTCAGCTTCCTGTTTCAGTGAACGGATTTTCTGATTCAGATTATCGATTTCGGACTTACTTGTGTCTAAATCTTTATTCAAAATGTTAATTTCACTTTTTTGTTCCTTTATGGTCTTTTCAAGAGAAGCCGTTCTGTCTTCCTTCTGCTTTTCCGCCGCGCTTTTCATTTCTTTCGTTTCGGGAACCAATTCTTTTAAAACAGGCGTTTTAGCGGCTGTTTCCTGAATCGGCTTCATTACATCAACGCCGGCAGCCCAAAGAATGATGCTTGCGACGATGATCAGAAAAATCAGCGGGATCATGATAAAAAGCAGGATTGAACCGAACTTTCCAGATCTCTTTTCTTTATCGGCCATTTCATTCGCTCCTAATGCCCCTGAATCATAAACTGCTTGATTGAAATGTCGTCCATTTCCCTCATCTCTGCAGCTTTGTCTTCAAGTGCGAACATATTAAATTGTTTTTCCCGCATTTTTTCAAATTTCTTTACTTCAATGTTTTTTTCGGTGAGCTGTTCCTGCTTCTCATTCATTTCATTTCGTTTCATGATGACAAGCTTTTGATAATGATAGATGGTGTTCTCAAGATTGGAAACGAATTGCTGATAATGTCTCATTTCCTGAACGCTCATCCCGCATTTCAGCTTTGATTCTTTGTCTTTTTCGAGCAATTCTTTTTTGCTCATATTTTCATATAGTTTTTCAGCCACTGTCTCAAATTCAGAAACCGATTGTCTGTATTCAGTCAATGTTTGGTCTTTTTCATTTTCTTTTAATTCCAGCAGCTTTTGAAATCTGAATTGGTATGCCACGATGTTTATTCCTCTTTTCCTGTCAGACTCGTCAATGCCGCAATGCTGTCTTCCAATTGAGCAGGTTCTTCCGTTCCTTGTTTTAAAAATTGAATAAGCTGCGGATAAAACTGAATCGCTTCATCAATTTCTCTTGATGATCCTCTTTTGTAAGCTCCGATATTAATGAGATCTTCAGAGTTTTGATAAGTTGACAGAAGATCGCGGAATTTGTTGGCCGCCTCTATATGCGATGTGTCTGAAATATTAGACATGACCCTGCTGATGCTTTTCAGGATGTTCACGGCCGGGAACTGCCCTTTGTTGGCAAGCGCCCGATCGAGAACGATATGCCCGTCTAATATTCCGCGCACCGTATCGGCAATCGGTTCGTTCATGTCATCTCCGTCTACGAGAACCGTATAAAAAGCGGTTATCGTTCCTTGTTCATTCGCGCCCGTTCTTTCCAGCAAACGGGGCAAAATAGCGAACACAGAAGGTGTATATCCTTTTGTTGTCGGCGGTTCTCCCGCTGCCAGGCCGATTTCCCGCTGAGCCATCGCGACCCTCGTGACAGAGTCCATCATGAACATCACATTCCGGCCCTTATCGCGGAAGTACTCTGCAATGGCGGTGGCCGTATACGCCGCTTTCAAACGCATTAAGGCAGGCTGATCAGAGGTCGCGACTACGACTATCGAGCGTTTCAGGCCTTCTTCACCTAAATCCTTCTCGATGAATTCACGCACCTCGCGCCCCCGTTCACCGACGAGTGCGATAATGTTTAAATCAGCTTCAGTCTGCTTCGCGATCATTCCCATCAGGGTGCTTTTTCCGACTCCGCTTCCGGCAAAAATCCCGATTCTCTGCCCTTTTCCTACCGTCAGCAGACTGTCAATCGATCTGACGCCGACACCCATCTTTTCCCGTATCGGCGGGCGTTTCATCGGGTTTGGCGGCGGCTGTTCCGTCGAAACGGGGGACAAACCTTTCGGAAGCGCCCGGCCGTCAAGAGGCTCGCCGAACGCGTCGACAACTTGTCCGATTAAACCCGCGCCTACTTTGATGCGGAGCGACTCGCCAGTGGCCTCCACAATGCTGCCCGGCGCGATGCTGGCCGCTTCCAGATAAGGCATTAACAGAATGTTTTCATCTTGGAAGCCTACAACCTCAGCTTTAATCGCTTTTCTCGCATGGCCTTTCGGATAAATGAGACAAACATCTCCGATTGAGCTTTCGGGCCCTTTTGATTCAATCATCAGCCCGATGACCCGTTTAACCTTGCCGTAGCGTTTGTACGGATCCGCTGTTTCAATTGAGTCTATTAAATACTGTGTCTTCATTGCTCCGCTCCCGCCTCAAGCGCCGTTAAAAGTTTTTGCTTTAATTGCATCAGCTGGGTGTCTATGCCTGCATCAACCCGTCCGAACGGAGTTTCTATCGAGCACGTTCCCTTTGCGGCTTTTTCATCGGCATATAAGCTTAATCTGCATTCTTTGTATAACAGCTGCTGAATTTCGTCCATATGCTGATGAACCGTCTCATAATATTCAGGGTCCACATAGATGGAGATGTCATCATAATCTTTTACTTCGGCTACTACCTGTTTGACCAGCAGAAGGAAAGCCTCTTTATCATCACTTTTTTGCCGCCATACTTTTTTAGCGAGCGCAACGGAAAGCTCAATAATCTCTTCCTCAGCGCTTTCCAGTTTTTCCTCGACTGACTGTCTCGCCATTTCCATAACGGCATTGGCCCGGCTGATGAGATTGGCGTATTCAGCTTGAGCCTCGGCTTTTCCCAATGCCATGCCTTCTTCATATCCTTCTGCCTTTGCTTCTTCTATCAATCTTTGTTTTTCTTCCGCCCAGCGGTTTTTCTCTTCTTCAATCTGCAGAAGAGTGTGCTCTAATTGATTTTTCGCTTCTTCAGACACCCTGTCGGCTTCTGCTTTGGCAAAAGCCATGAGAGCCTCTGGATTTTCGGGTTCCTCCCGGTCTGGATGGGAATGTGTTTTCCTGACTTCCTGCAAGGAAAGCTTGCGCCGTTTTTGTTCAGGAGAAAATGATGATTGCTGTTTAATGATATTAGACAATAATATCGTCTCCTCCGCCTCGCGCGATTACAATTTCTCCGGCTTCTTCCAGCTTGCGGACGACGCCCACGATTCTTGATTGCGCCTCTTCCACATCACGCAAACGCACAGGCCCCATAATTTCCATTTCCTCTTTAAACGTTTCAACCATACGCTGTGACATATTGCTGAAGACGATCTCTTTGACTTCCTCGCTCGCAACCTTCAATGAAAGCAGGAGGTCGTCGTTTTCAACGTCTCTGATCACGCGCTGAATCGCACGGTTATCAAGGGTGACAATATCTTCAAAGACAAACATCCGTTTTTTGATTTCATCCGCCAATTCAGGATCTTGGATTTCCAATGAATCAAGGATCGTTTTTTCCGTTCCTCTGTCTACGCCGTTTAACACTTCAACAACGGCTTCTATGCCGCCGGTCTGCGTATAATCCTGCGTAAAGGAGGAGGACAGCTTTTGTTCAAGGACCCGCTCCACTTCATTTATGATTTCAGGAGACGTTCTGTCCATAACCGCAATCCTTCTTGCCACCTCAGCCTGAACGTCCGGGTTCAGCTCAGACAAAATCTGTCCGGCCTGCACCGGGTCAAGGTAGGATAAAATCAGCGCCATCGTTTGCGGATGTTCCTGCTGAATGAAATTTAAAATCTGTTCGGGCTCCGCTTTTCTCGCGAAATCAAACGGCTTTACCTGCAAAGAAGAGGTGAGCCTGTTTAAAATGCTTACCGCTTTGTCTTCTCCGAGCGCTTTTTCAAGCACTTGGCGGGCGTAATTTAAACCGCCTTGTGAAATATAGTCCTGAGCGATTGCGATATTATGAAATTCTTCAATGATTTCATCTTTTCTTTGATGATCGACGCTTCTGACTCCCGAAATCTCGAGTGTCAATCTTTCAATTTCTTCTTCAGACAAATGCTTGTACACAGAAGCTGATACATCAAGGCCTAAGGAAATCATGAGGATGGCTGCTTTTTGTTTTCCTGTAAGCTTGTTCTGATCACGTTTCGCCATTTTCCATTCCCCCTAATCCTCGTCCAGCCAGCTTCGAAGCAATTTAGCAAAGTCTTCCGGTTTTTCTTTAGCCATTTTTTCAAGCTGTTTTCGTCTGACTGTTTCTTCCGTTTCAATTTTCTCTTCGTTGATATCAGGCAATCGAACCGGCTCGGGCGGTGTTTCATATTCATATTCTTCGTATTCATCCTCTTGTGAGCGTTTCTTTCTGATGAGGAGAATAATAAGCAGAATAATGGCCGCAAGCAGTACGCCGCCTGTAATGTATACCCAGATCGGAAGACCTGAAGATTGTGCCGAATCTGTGTTCAGGCTTGTTTTTCCGTCAAACGGCTGAACGGATACAACGATTTTATTGTTGATATCATTGTCTGTCAGGTTTTGATTTTGCGTTTCGTTTTTATCAAGAGACGTTCTGACGACCGTTCCTAAAATCTTCTGTATATCAGCCTGTCTCTGTGCTGATAAGGAAGCGGCATTTTTCGGATTAGGCGGCTCCACCATGACCTGAATGCCTAAATCACGCACTTTATACGGGCTTTCCGCGATTTCTTTATGAATGCGGTTGACTTCATAGTTGATTTTATTGCTGCTTTTTTCGTAGTCCCCGCTGTTTGAACCGCCGTTTGTCTCGGCATAGTTCGCGGTGTCATTGCTTCCCGTTCCGGCCGTGCCGCCGTTGGCCGCGCCGTCGCCTTTATACGTTTCCGCAACTTTTTCGGCGCTTACCGTTATGCCTTCCATGTTATCTTTATCGACAGGTTCGACAGTGTCTTCAGTGCGTTTTTCCTTCGTGAAGTCAACATCCGCCGTCACGGAAACAACGACCTTATCCTGCCCCATCATTGTGCCGAGCAGTGACTGAACATGTTTTTGAATGTCCTTTTCGACCTGCGACTTAATACCTTGCTGAGAAGCATAACTGTCAGAAACGGACCCTGCACCGCTGTCACTTTTGTCATAATATGTAGAATTTTGATCCATTATGACGATATTATCTTCTTTTAAGTTCGGAACACTTTTAGAAACGAGATGGTACAGCCCGTTGATCTGGTTTTGATCAAGCGAGTAGCCCGGTTTCATCTGCAAAACGATTGATGCGGACGCTGCCGGCTGATCTTCACCGACGAACACGGCTTCTTTCGGCATGTTGATCATGACCTTCGAGCTTTTAATACCGTCCATTTCATTTATCAGGTTTGACAATTCGGTCTGAGTCGCCTCAACCTTTAAAACGTCAAACTCATTATCCGTCAGGCCGAAGCCCGCATTTTGTCCGAAAAACGAATAATCAATTGATCCCGTTTTCGGCAGGCCTTCCGCGGCAAGCTGGACTTTAAGCGAATCCACTTGGCTCTCAGGAACCTTAATGACCGTGCCGCCGTCAGCAAGTTCAGAAGACACCTTTTTCGTATCGAGCTCTTCTTTAATCTTCCCCGCTTCTTCCGCGGACAAATCTTTATAAAGAGGCACCATCTTTTCAGACGAAGTAAAAATAATAACGACGATGAGTAAAATAATGAATGCGGCCAAGCCGCTTACCATGAGTATCTTCTGTGTTTTTGATCTGTTGTTCCAAAACGCTGCCGTTTTGGTTTTCATTTGCATTAGAGTACGATTCATGTTAACCCCCGGTCATTCCAGTCATTCTCTTCAATCTGACCACTACATCTGCATTCTCATGATTTCCTGATAGGCTTCCACGGCTTTATTGCGGAATTCGGTAGCGGCCGTCAGAGAAATATTTGCTTTTTGGGCAGCGATCATGACCTCGTCAAGGTTTACATCCTTTCCTGCAGCCAGTTCGTTCGTTATTTGGTCAGATTTCACTTGTGACTCATTTAACGAATCAATAGAGTTTTTTAAAAGCTCCGAAAAGCTTGTTTGGTTTGAAGAATCAGTTTTTTGAGTTTGGTTTAATTGATTCGTTACGTTTTGAGTATTTTGGGTTTGTTGAAGCTGAAAAGGAGTAATAGCGTTAACCACTTACATCACCTTACTTTCCGATTTCTAACGCCTTCAAAAGCATGCCTTTGGAGGCGTTTAATGCAGTTACGTTTGCTTCATATGATCTCGAGCTGCTGACAAGATCCACCATTTCCTTTAATGGATCTACATTTGGTTTTTGTACATATCCGTCTTTATTCGCATCAGGATTCTCCGGATCATAAACGAGATTAAAAGCGGACGGGTCTTCCGTAACACCAGATACCTTTACGCCATTTCCCGCGCTTCCTGTTCCGTTCATCTTGGAATGTAAAAGGGACGAAAATGATTCGCCTCCGGATTGGAGAGATACCAGCTTTCTTCTGTAAGGCACCCATTCGCCATTTACCTGCTTCGCTCTCGTTGTATCCATATTGGCCAGGTTGGACGATACGACGTCCATCCGGACACGCTGTGCAGTTAAAGCGGAACCCGAAATATTTAAGCTTTGAAAGCCACTCATTATTTTCCTCCTGTCAAGACGGTTTTCAGAGAATTGAATTTGCCGCTCATTCTTTCAACCAAAGCCTGATAATTAATTTGGTTTTCGGCTAAATCTGTCATTTCTTTGTCGATATCGACATTGTTTCCGTTTTGCTGGTACGATGTATCACTGCTGGACACGATAGAATAATCGTCCCCCGAACCCGTAAAGTCAACGTGCCGATAGTCGGTTTTTACAGCCTCAAGATTGGATGTTTCCTGATCTAACAAATTTCGGAAAGAGACTTTTTTTGCCTTATAGTTCGGTGTATCTATATTGGCGATATTATTAGTTAAGACTTTTTGCTTAATGTCCGCTCTCCCCAAGGCATTCTCAAGATTTTGTATAGTTCCAGAAAATAAGTCCAAATCCACTTACCTCCATTTCAGATATTTTTCTCCTAAAAATCCTTGTCGAGAATTGTAAAACCATATGCTTATTGTAAGAAATAACAGGCTTAAAGTCTATGAAGTTAGGCTAAAAAAAAGTGCTCAATTATATCTATTTTGCATGTAGGTATTAAGCCCTAGAATATTTGTACTACAAGGATTTGTTTAATATAAGACTGAAAATAGCAGAATTTCTGTTTCTTCCTCCTTTTTTCACACAGCAAGATGGATTATCTCAGATCAGATTCCAATAAGCAACTTTAAACTGCAACTTTTCACCTATTGTCCATAAAAAAAGCAGAACCCCCATTTTCAGGGATCCTGCTTTTGTCTTAATGAGATTTAAGGTTTTCCAATTCAATAAGGAATTTGTTGTTCAGAACTTTAATGTACGTCCCCTTCATTCCCAGTGATCTGGATTCAATGACACCTGCGCTTTCCAGCTTTCTCAGCGCATTAACGATTACTGAACGCGTAATGCCGACACGGTCGGCAATCTTACTTGCCACAAGCAAGCCTTCGTTTCCGTCAAGCTCTTCAAAGATATGCTCAATCGCTTCAAGTTCACTGTAAGACAGAGAACTGATCGCCATTTGAACAACCGCTTTGCTTCGCGCCTCTTCTTCGATTTCTTCCGCTTTTTCTCTTAAAATCTCCATTCCTACAACGGTTGCTCCGTATTCAGCAAGAATGAGATCATCATCTTCAAATTGATCCTGCAGACGGGACAGAATGAGCGTGCCCAGTCTCTCTCCTCCGCCGATGATCGGCACGATCGTTGTTAAGCCCGCTTGGAACAGGTCTCTGTTTTCCACAGGAAACGCCGTGTATTCGCTGTTGATATCAAGGTTTGAAGACGTCTCCGGAACATTGAACAGATTTCTCGTGTACTCTTCCGGGAACTGGCGGTCTTCAAGCATTTTTTTCATGCGGTCATTTTCAATCTGCTGATTAATAGAGTAGCCCAAAAGCTTTCCTCTGCGGCTGACGACGAAAATATTAGAATCAATGACGTCACGAAGTGTTTCAGCCATTTCTTTAAAGTTTACGGGTTTGCCTGCCGCAGCCTGCAGCATGCTGTTAATAATTCGTGTTTTTTGTAGTAAAGCCATGATAAATAATCCTCCTAGAATTCCTCTTATTAAATTTTCACAATATAAATTGACTTAGATCTTTGTTGTTTGCAATCGTTCCGAGCTTTTCTTCAACGTATTGCGGCGTGATAGCGACTTTTTCCATCGTCACGTCCGGCGCTTCAAACGACAGGTCTTCCAAGAGACGTTCCAATATCGTGTGAAGCCTTCTCGCTCCGATGTTGTCCGTATCCTGATTCACATGATAAGCCACTTCGGCGATCTTACGAATAGCTTCGTCAGAAAATTCAAGAGATATACCTTCTGTCTGCAATAAAGCCTGATATTGTTTTAACAGCGCGTTATCGGGTTCGACGAGAATCTTCACAAAATCATCTACCGTCAGCTTGCTCAATTCTACACGAATCGGAAAGCGGCCCTGCAGCTCCGGAATCAGATCAGACGGTTTGGCCATATGGAATGCCCCGGCTGCGATAAACAGCACGTGATCTGTTTTGACGGAGCCGTATTTCGTGACGACGGTAGATCCTTCGACAATCGGAAGGATATCTCTTTGAACGCCTTCTCTCGATACATCTGCTGAGGAAGAAGCCCCTCCGTTTTTTGCGATTTTATCTATTTCGTCAATAAAGATAATGCCGCCCTCTTCAGCTCTTAACACGGCCTCTTGGCCGACTTCATCCATATCGATTAATTTGCCTGCCTCTTCATTGGTCAGAACCTTCCTTGCTTCTCTGACCGTCATTTTGCGGCGTTTTTTCTTTTTTGGCACCAGATTGCTCAGCGCATCCTGCATATTCATGCCCATCTGCTCCATCCCGGAGCCTTGCAGCATGTCAAACATCGACGGCTGCTGCTCTTCCACCTCTACGGAGACGTAATGGTCTTCGAGCTCTCCCAATGCGAGCTGATGCGCCATGCGCTTTCTTTTCTCTTCAAGGCTTGCTTCTTCCTGCTGGTCGGCTTCATCATCATTTGCCGCCTGGTTTCCTCCGAAAAGCATTTCAAACGGATTTTTCACACCCGCTTGTTTTTTCTTTCCCGGAACGAGAAGCCGCACTATACGTTTGTTTGCATTTTCTTCAGCCTGCTCTTTCACTTCGCTGATTTTTTCTTCTTTAATGAGCCGCACAGATGTCTCAACGAGGTCTCTGACCATTGATTCGACATCTCTGCCTACATAGCCGACTTCTGTAAATTTTGTCGCTTCAATTTTTATAAATGGCGCACCGGTAAGCTTGGCGATCCTTCTGGCGATCTCTGTTTTCCCCACCCCGGTCGGGCCCATCATCAGGATGTTTTTGGGAACGATCTCGTCTCTCAGTTTTTCATCAAGAAGACTTCTGCGATAGCGGTTTCTTAATGCCACGGCGACAGCTTTTTTCGCATCCTGCTGTCCTACAATGTATTGATCCAACCGATCTACGATTTGTCTCGGTGTTAACGGTTTGTTTTCCATGCGCCTCAAGTCCTTTCTATTCAAGTTCTTCCAAAATGATCTGATCGTTTGTGTACACACAAATCTCGCCCGCGATTTTCAAAGCGGCTTTTGCAATATCTTTGGCGGACAGATTCTCTCCGGCATAGGTTTTCAGCGCTCTTCCTGCTGACAGGGCGTAGTTTCCGCCGGAGCCGATTGCCAAAATGCCGTCATCCGGCTCAATCACTTCACCTGTTCCCGATACGAGAAGCAAGGTATCCTGGTTCATGACAATCAGCATGGCTTCCAGCTTGCGCAGCACTTTATCGCTGCGCCATTCTTTCGCAAGCTCAACCGACGCACGTTTTAAATTGCCGTTGTATTCTTCAAGCTTCGCCTCAAACATTTCAAAAAGTGTGAAAGCGTCTGCAACAGATCCCGCAAATCCGGCCAGAACCTTTCCGTTAAACAGCTTTCTCACTTTTCTTGCAGTATGTTTCATGACTACAGCCTGACCGAATGTGACCTGGCCGTCTCCTGACATAGCGCTTTTCCCGTTATGCCGGACGGCAAAAATCGTTGTCGCATGAAAAGATGACATGAGAAGGGCCTCCTTTTAATTTTCTTTAAAAGCTCTCGGGTGGTGGGACATATATGTGTTTCTCAGCATTTCCTTCGATACATGCGTGTAAATCTGCGTAGAAGACAGATTGGAATGGCCCAAAAGCTCCTGGACGCTTCTTAAATCAGCCCCTTCATTCAGCAGATGAGTCGCAAACGTGTGCCGAAGCATATGCGGGTGTATATGTAAAGTGCCGGATGCTTTTTTTACAAGCCCGCTTAAAATATACCGGATTCCTCTGGCGGTCAGCGGGCCGCCTCTTTGATTGACAAACAGCACATCATGAGGCTCTTTTGCTTTTTCAAGCAGGCACTGCCTTCCGCTGTTGATATACAGCTCCAGCGCATCACGGGCATATGAGCCGAACGGGATATAGCGCTGCTTCTTGCCTTTCCCGTGAACGAGCACCGTATCCATGAACAGGTCAAGATCGCTGACAGTGAGCGTACAGCACTCACTGACCCTCATTCCGGTCGCATAAAGAAGCTCAAGCAGGGCCTGATCGCGCATCCCTGACGGCTGACTTCTGTCTGAAACAGCGAATAGTTCCTCAAGTTCTTTTTCATAAAGAAACTTCGGAATCCGTTTCTCTTGTTTCGGCAGATGAACAAGCTGAAACGGATTCTCTTCAACAAGCTTTTCCCTCATTAAAAATTTATAGAAGCTTCTCAAAGCTGAAATTTTCTTGCTGATTGTTTTTCTTGACAGGCCTTTTTCATAAGCCTCTGTCAAAAATATTCTCACATCATGATATGCAGCTTCTTTCATTCCATTTATATTTTGAGCATGCAGAAACATCCCAAATTCTTCAATCGAATTAACATAATTCACAATAGTATATTGTGAATAATTTTTTTCAATTTGTAAATATTCAACGAATAACTTTAAAAAAAAGTTAACATTCTCAGTCATTATGAAGACCTCCCTCTCCGAAGGGCTTTTAAATGGTATCATATAATGCATCGAAGTTGCAATGAAAAGCTATATCGTTTTCGAAATAGTTTGAATAGTCTCAATTGCGCGTTTAGCGTATTCTTCATTTCGTTCTTTTTTGTTTTTAATTCTTACAGGCAATTCTTTTAAGAGGCCGAAGTTTGCATTCATCGGCTGGAAGTTCTTCTGATTTGTCGTCGTAATGTAGTGAGCCATGCTTCCTATCGCCGTCTCCTGCGGGAATGTCACAAGATCCTGACCGAGCACAAGTTTGGCGGCATTGATTCCCGCTACAAGACCTGAAGCGGCAGATTCAACATAACCCTCTACGCCGGTCATTTGGCCCGCGAAAAACAGATCGTTCCGCTTTTTAAATTGATATGTCGGATTCAAAAGGCTCGGCGAGTTGATAAATGTGTTTCTGTGCATGACGCCGTATCTGACGATATCAACATTTTCAAGACCGGGGATCAGTTTAAGCACTTCTTTTTGGTCTCCCCATTTTAAATGTGTCTGAAAACCTACAATATTATAAAGCGTTCCCGCCGCATCATCCTGTCTGAGCTGAACGACTGCATAAGGGCGCTTGCCTGTTTTCGGATCTTCCAGTCCGACCGGTTTCATCGGTCCGAACAGCATTGTTTTCTTGCCTCTTTTCGCCATGACTTCAATCGGCATGCAGCCTTCAAAGAAGATTTCTTTCTCGAATTCTTTTAAAGGTACCGTCTCAGCCGTCGTCAATGCTTCATAGAAACGGTCGAACTCTTCCTCTGTCATCGGGCAGTTTAAGTACGCCGCTTCTCCCTTGTCATAACGGGATTTTAAGTACACTTTCTCCATATCGAGGCTGTCTTTTTCGACAATCGGCGCCGCCGCGTCATAAAAATACAGATACTCTTCTCCCGTGAGCTCTTTCAGCTGCTGTGAAAGCGATTCTGACGTAAGCGGTCCGGTCGCGATAACAGTCGGACCTTCCGGAATCTCTGTTACTTCCTCAGTAAGAACCGTTACGTTCGGATGGTTTTTCACGAGATCCGTCACGCTTTGCGCAAATTCATGACGGTCAACGGCAAGCGCTCCCCCGGCCGGAACCGAGCATTTATCAGCAGATTGAATGATTGCCGAGTCAAGGGCCCGCATTTCTTCTTTTAATACGCCTACCGCATTGGCGAGTGTATTTGAACGGAGGGAGTTGCTGCATACCAGTTCGGCGAATTTATCAGTATGATGGGCTGCCGTCTGCCTGACGGGCCGCATTTCATATAGTTTCACTTGAATTCCTCGTTTTGCAAGCTGCCATGCCGCTTCACTTCCGGCAAGGCCTGCTCCGATTACATTAACTGTTTGCTGGTTCATTTCTTTTCATCTCCTGTTGTTTGTCCCTTCCACACAAAGAAGGTGAGCAAGGCTCTGCTCACCGCTACTTCTGTGGTTCTTCCTTATAATCGCATTCGACGCATTGGACTTGTATGCCTTTTTTAAGCTTTTTCTCTACGAGCATATTTTCACATTTCGGGCATTTTCGTTCAATCGGTTTGTCCCAAGATACGAAGTCGCATTCAGGATAACGGTCACAGCCGTAAAAGATGCGTTTCTTTTTTGATTTTCGTTCGACAATGTTTCCTTCATGGCACTTAGGGCATTTTACGCCGATTTGTTTGACAATCGGTTTTGTATTCCGGCAGTCAGGGAAATTGGAGCACGCCATAAATTTGCCGTATCGGCCCATTTTATAAACCATCCGGGAGCCGCATAACTCACAATCTTCATCGGCGTATTCAGGTTCAATTTCCACTTCTTTCATTTCGGCTTCCGCTTTTTTCACGCGTTTTTCGAAATCAGTATAGAAGCTGTCAATGATTTGAACCCATTCTGTCTGGCCATCTTCAACATGGTCAAGGTCTCTTTCCATTTTAGCCGTGAATTCAACGTTAATGATTTCCGGGAAAAACTCCATGATAAGATCCAGCACGATCTGCCCAAGCTCAGTCGGCACAAACCGTTTATTGTCTAATCCCACGTAACCGCGGCGCTGGATGGTGTCAAGAGTCGGCGCATATGTCGAAGGACGGCCGATCCCCAGTTCTTCAAGCGTTTTAACCAGGCGCGCCTCTGTATAACGCGGAGGCGGCTGAGTAAAGTGCTGCTCAGGCTCAATATCTTTCGATAAAACCGTGTCTCCCTCTTTAAGATCCGGAAGCATGCGGTCTTTTTCTTCCAGCTGATCGTCTTTACCCTCTACATAGACTTTCATGAAGCCGGCGAATTTGACTTTACTTCCGTTTGCCCGGAATGTCAATCCGTTATTGCTGAGATCGACGCTCATCGTATCAAGGACTGCAGGCGCCATCTGGCTTGCAACAAAGCGCTCCCAAATCAGCTTGTATAATCTGAGCTGGTCTCTTCCAAGCACCGCTTTTAAGTCGGCAGGTTTTCTGAGCACCGAAGTCGGGCGGATCGCTTCGTGGGCATCTTGTGCGTTTTCATTTTTCTTTGCCGGTTTCCGTTTTCCCGCTAAGTACTCTTTTCCGTACGCCTGATCAATAAAAGCTGACGCTTCTTCAACGGCTGTATTGGAAATCCGCGTTGAGTCCGTTCTCATATACGTGATGAGCCCGACTGTCCCTTCTTTGCCGAGATCAATTCCTTCATATAATTGCTGCGCGATCATCATCGTTTTCTTCGCTCTGAAATTCAGCTTTCTTGCAGCCTCCTGCTGCAGAGTGGACGTTGTAAACGGCAGAGCGGGATTTCGTTTGCGCTCTTTTTTCGTAACCTTGTCAACTGTATACTTATTGCCTTTCAGCTGAGCAAGGATGGCTTTTACGTCTTCTTCGCTTTTTAAAGGAAGCTTTTTGCCGTTTTTTCCGAAAAATCCGGCTTCAAACGTCTCTTTTCCTTTTAAAAATGAGCCGGTAATCGTCCAGTACTCTTCAGGTTTAAAATCGTTGATTTCCTTTTCCCGGTCGATGATCAGCCGGAGCGCAACGGATTGCACACGGCCCGCACTGAGGCCTTTTTTTACTTTTTTCCAAAGAATCGGGCTGATTTTGTATCCGACGAGTCTGTCTAGTATGCGGCGCGCCTGCTGCGCATCGACAAGATCCATATTAATCATGCGCGGATGTTTAAATGATTCTTTAATGGCGTCTTTCGTTATTTCATTAAAGACGACCCGGCAGTCCGAGCTGAGATCCAGATCAAGACTGTGTGCGAGATGCCATGCAATCGCTTCCCCTTCTCTGTCGGGGTCGGCCGCGAGATAAACTTTTTTTGCTTTCTTTGCCGCTGTTTTTAATTCTTTTAAAACAGGGCCTTTTCCGCGGATCGTAATATATTTCGGTTCAAAGTTCTGTTCGATGTCAACTCCCATTTGACTTTTCGGAAGATCCCGGACATGTCCCATTGAAGCTTTGACTTTATATTTCTTCCCTAAATAACGTTCAATCGTTTTCGCCTTTGCCGGCGATTCCACGATGACTAGATAATCAGACATTTTCATCCCCCTCAAGAGGTGTTCTCTCTCTTTTCAAGTATCAATTCATTTTAGAGCTGCCTTTTTATGGCTTTCAACATTTCATTCTTTATGATGAACGTCATTTTATACATGAAAATAATGTGCAACTTTAAATCCTCACTATTATTAAATATTACAATACCGTTTGTCAAACGATATTTCAAAAGGGTTCCGTATACTGAACGCATCGGGCGGTCAGCTCTCCGTCAATATCCTCTGCGCATAATACAGCTTTCGCCCCTTCTTGAATGAGTTTTATAGGTCCTCCGGAATATGGATTAAATATGGAACCCGGAACGGCAAATACCTCTCTGCCTTGATCGAGAGCCTGGTAAGCTGTGATTAATGAACCGCTTTTTTCTTTTCCCTGCACGACCACAATTCCTTCACTTAGTCCGCTGATTATGCGGTTTCTCATCGGAAAGTGCCATTTTTTCGGCTTTGTTTCAGGAGGATGTTCTGAGAGTAGGAGATGGTGTTCAGCCATGTATTCTGCTAACAGGAGATTTTCCCGGGGATAGATGTGATGGAATCCGCCGGCTATCACGCCGATCGTAAGCCCTTTTGCCCTGATGCTCGCCTTATGAGACAATCCGTCTATACCGGATGCAAGCCCGCTTACAATGACCCAGCCTTTTTTTGAGAGTTCGGCGGAAAGATGCCCAACCGCTTTTATTCCGTCTTCCGTCGGTTTCCGCGTTCCTACAATCCCGATTTTTCTGCCTTTTTCAAGAAGCAGCGTGTTCCCTTTTGCATACAAGACAGCCGGCGGATCATAAATCGCTTTAAGCCATGTTGGATAGCGGCTTGATGAAATCGGAATGACAGTAATGCCTTCGCGGCGGTAATCGGACAGAACTTCATCAAGTTCCGGATCCTTGCGCTCTATTTCCCGAAAAATTGCTTCCGGGGCTGTTTTCCCTTCTGATAAAACAGTTAATGGATGCGGATTCGGTAAAAAAGACAGAGAGTGATCAGCTTTCCACCATTTTAATAGAAGAGACGGGGAAATGATTTGATTAATACTGCAGACCATTAAACAGCGCGATGCTTGATCCAAATCTGGAAACCTCCTCTTTTTTTCAGCAAAAACAGGAACAGCCGTTACGGCTGCCCCTGCTTCGATCAGTGAGTTTTGCACGTTTCAAACAAGCCTTTTTCTTTTAACACCTTAATCAGCGTTTCACCCATTACAGAAGGGGTTTCCGCGACTTCAATTCCGCAGGCGTTCATCGTTTTGACTTTTTCTTCTGCCGTGCCTTTTCCTCCGGAGATGATGGCGCCCGCATGGCCCATGCGTTTTCCCGGAGGCGCGGTTTTACCGCCGATAAAGCCGACAACAGGCTTCGTCATGTTCGCTTTCACCCACTCAGCCGCTTCTTCTTCAGCTGTGCCGCCGATTTCTCCGATCATGATGACTGCATGTGTTTCAGGATCTTCGTTGAACGCTTTTAACACGTCAATAAAGTTCGTGCCGTTGACCGGATCGCCGCCGATCCCTACAGCGGTAGATTGGCCTACGCCGGCTTCTGAAAGCTGATGGACGGCCTCGTATGTCAATGTTCCTGAACGGGACACAACGCCTACATGGCCCTTTTTATGAATGTATCCCGGCATAATGCCGATCTTGCATTCTTCAGGTGTAATAACACCAGGGCAGTTCGGCCCTATTAATCTCGTTTTCTTGCCTTCCATAAAGCGCTTCACTTTCACCATGTCCAAAACCGGAATGTGCTCAGTGATACAAATGACAAGATCAATTTCCGCGTCAACCGCTTCCATAATTGCGTCCGCCGCAAACGGAGCCGGCACGTAAATAACTGACGCATCTGCGCCCGTTGTATGAACCGCTTCTGCGACCGTATTGAATACCGGTACGCCTTCCGCTTCCGTTCCGCCTTTTCCAGGTGTTACACCGCCAACGATATTCGTGCCGTATTCCAGCATCTGCTTTGTATGAAATAAAGCGGTAGAACCTGTAATCCCCTGTACAATAACTCTTGTATCTTTATTGATAAAAACACTCATTATCTGGTCCCCTGCCTTTCATTCTTTCCTAAACTAAGGATACTATTTTCTGTGCGCCGTCTGCCATTGATTCCGCAGATGTGATGTTTAAGCCTGATTCATTCAGGATTTTCTTTCCTAAATCTACGTTTGTCCCTTCAAGGCGCACGACCAGCGGCAATGTCAATCCGACTTGTCTCGTCGCTTCAACAACGCCCTCGGCGATGACATCACACTTCATGATGCCTCCGAAAATATTGACGAAAATTCCTTTTACGTTTTGATCGGAAAGAATGATTTTAAAAGCTTCCGTAACTTTTTCTGCGGTTGCGCCACCCCCGACATCAAGGAAGTTTGCAGGTTCTCCGCCGTAGTGTTTAATGATATCCATAGTAGACATTGCAAGACCCGCGCCGTTTACCATACAGCCGATATTTCCATCAAGGGAAATGTAGCTTAAATCGTAATTTGACGCTTCGATTTCTTTCGGATCTTCTTCATCTAAATCTCTGTATTCCATAATGTCTTTTTGTCTGTATAACGCATTGCTGTCGAAGTTCAGCTTAGCATCCAGCGCCATGACGTTTCCGTCCCCCGTAACGACGAGAGGGTTGATCTCGGCGATGGAGCAGTCCTTCTCAACAAATGCTTTATATAAACCGAGCATAAATTTAGCGGCTTTGCCGACAAGCTCTTTCGGGATGTTAATTGCGAATGCAATTTCCCTTGCCTGATAGCCCTGAAGGCCGACAGCCGGATCAATTACCGCTTTTTTAATTTTTTCAGGTGTTTTTTCCGCTACTTCTTCAATCTCCGTTCCGCCTTCTTCAGACGCCATTAAAACGATTCTTGAAGTAGCGCGGTCAAGTACAAGCCCGACATAGTATTCCTTTTTAATATCGCAGCCTTCTTCAATAAGTAAGCGTTTTATTACTTGTCCGTCCGGACCCGTTTGATGTGTGACGAGCGTCTTGCCTAACAGTTCTTCGGCATACTCTTTCACTTCATCTTTTGTTTTTGCAATCTTTACCCCACCAGCTTTGCCGCGGCCGCCAGCATGGATTTGCGCCTTTACGACATAAACCGAGCTTGACAGGCTCTCTGCTTTTTCAACTGCTTCCTCTGCTGTAAAAGCCACTTTACCTTCAGGAACAGACACCCCGTATTTTCTGAGGACTTCTTTTCCCTGGTACTCATGGATATTCATTTCCCATCCTCCTAACTTATGTAGCAAAACTAAAAATAGACTGCGCTTTCATTCTATATAATACTGGAAGAATTGTCTAGGGTTCAAAACAAAATCTTTATATCCTTCCAAACATTCTAACTTTTATTTTATTGAAAATATAAATTTAAACGGAGTCCGGGAAATGAATGGTCCTTATTTTTCGTTTTTCAGGGTTTCGTCCAGTTTGTAAACAAATGAAAAAATTTCGGCAACGGTTTCATAAAGCGCCTCCGGTATCTGATCGTCAACCGTCAAATGGCGCATTAATTCGACAAGGGTTCTGTCTTCCTGAATGGGAACCCCAGCCTTCTCAGCTTCTTTTATAATATTTTCCGCCACGTGCCCCCTGCCTGTTGCGACAACCTTCGGGGCTTGGTCTTTCTGCCGGTCGTAATGCAGGGCGACAGCTCTTCTTAACGGCGTTTGCTCTTTCATATTTTCACATCCACTTTTCTTCCGCCGTCTTTTTCTATAAACTCTTCCACAAGAGCGCTCTGGTCTTTCGGGCGCCGTTTTTTAGCCGTGACGCCTGACAGGCTGAAGCCCGTTTCTTTTACGGCTTCTTTTAAAGCCGGTACGAGAGGGTCGATGGCCGCCTGAAGCTCAAAATCAGTCTCAACCGTAATGGTCATTACATTTTGCTGAATCATGCAGTCCACAACGGTTTCTTGCAGTGTTTCAAGGTGCAGCAAAAACAGGAGCCTGCAATGTGACGGATCGAGTTTTCCGTCCGGCTTCTTCCGTCCTTTAAAGAGAACTGTGATGTCATTCTCATACGCGGACGCTCCCAGCGGAAATGACAGCACCATCTGCGTAAAAGAAGGGTTATGCTGCTCAATAAACAGCTGGCCGTTTAATTTATGAATAAGCGGTTCCGCCTCTTGTTTAACGGATTGGGGCGCTTCTTGAAGCGTCCGGACGGCTTGGAGGGCTGTTTTCAGCGCTTGTTTCTCCGGCTGCGGAGACACGCCTTTTTCAAGCGCTGTAATGAATGATAATTCATCACGTGTGCCCAGTCCTTTTTTGATTTTCTGCAAAAGGCTTAATACATCATGTTTTTCTGCATATTTCAATTCGGTGAGCTGAGCGGCTTTTTCGAAAACAGCCGCCTCCTGTTCTGTCAGTTGTGCGTTTTGAAGAACAGGTGCTGTTTTAAATGTTTTTTCTTGAGAAATGAAAGCCTTAATGATCTCCGCCGTTACTTTTACGGGACGGTTTTCAGTTTTTTCTGCCGATGTCATTAATTTCTCTATAATCTGTTTTGCCGTTTTTTCAGGCAGTTCCGGATTTGCCCGTGCACTCGGAGGAGAAGGCTGGCTTGAGACTGCCTTTCCGTTTTCACGAGTCTCTCGGACAAATGGTGATTGTTTTGATTCCGTCCGTTCTCCTTCATCCATCAGCCCGGTTTCTGAGAGCGGCATGCGTGCAGCCTCGGCAAGCTTCTTCAGGAGACGTTCTGCATGAAGATCCGTTTCCGCGTTTAACACGTCAGAAACCGCCTCTTTGAGCACAGACAGCTCTTTTGCCGATTGCGGAGCCTGATTGATTGCCTGAAGCAGTCCTGAGAGGAGGCGCCGGGTCGGAACCGGATATTTAACGGCATGAATGGCTGACAAGACTTCCGGATGTGCGGGCAGTTCCCGTTTCAGCGCAAATACGATTGTTTCCGCCGCTTTTTTCAATTCGGCGGCCGGAAGCGATTCAGCCCAGCGGATGCAAGCTTTGAGGCTGTTTTCCGTCATCGGCAGCTTCTGCTGCATAAACGTTTCGGCAATCTGCAGAGACACAGGGCCTGGTTTGACAGAAAGAGCGTTTAACAGTCTTCCCGCCGCTTCCTGAACGGTTTTCGGGCTTCCTTCGAATTGGTCAATGACATGAAGCCGGCCTGTTTTTTCCGCCGGCTGTTTGTCATAAGAAAACCAGTAATACGCCTGCGGACGAAGGGCGGTTTCAAGTTTTCCCTGCATCGTCCGGCCGCCGATTTGGATAAGGGCGCTTTGATCGTCCAGCAAACGGAGAACCTTCCCTAACAGCAGCCTTTGAGCGCCGCTGTCTTTACCGCCGTCTTGCCGGTCCGGAGGGATTTCCGCCGTCAGCTGTCTGAAAGCCGCTTGGATTTCGCCGCTTATGTTCATGTCTTAAGCCTCTTTTCTAACAATAAGATTGAACGGGAGCGAACGTTTTTCGGTGAATAGTTGTCGGTCCGTATGCCTGAAGAGCTTCAAGATGTTCTTTCGTTCCGTAGCCTTTATTTTTTTCAAAGCCGTACATGGGGTAGGTTTTGGCGTACTCAGCCATGAGACGGTCCCGCGTTACTTTTGCGATGCAGGCTCCGGCGGCAATTGACACGCTTTTGGCATCCCCTTTTATAACTGATGACTGCGGAATGTCAAGCGGAAGGGTCATGGCATCAACAAGCAGATAATCAGGTGTTTCCGTTAAAGCATTGACGGCTTTTACCATCGCCAGTCTCGCGGCCTCATAAATGTTGATCCGGTCAATGACGTCCGCATGGACAATGCCGACTCCTACAGCCGCCGCTTCTTCCGTGATCCGGCTGTAATACTCCTCGAGCTTCTTTTCCGACAATTTCTTCGAGTCCGTGAGACCGAGAATCTCGCATTCTGCCGGCAAAATGACGGCGCCGGCGACAACCGGTCCGGCAAGCGGCCCTCTTCCGGCTTCGTCAACACCCGCAATCAGGCGGAAGCCCTTTTTGGATGACAGTCTTTCGTATGCCGTCATGTTCAGCCATTGCTCTTTAAGAGCTTTTTCCTTCGCGTGCTTTTTCAGCCATTGCTCTAAAAGCGTCTGTACGCTTTTTCTCGGGTCTTTCTCACATTGGGCAAGGAAGGGGTCGCTTTCGTCCCTGACCTCTTGCAGGCGTTCTTTTACGCTTTTTACGGTTAATGTATTCACGTTCTCTTCTCCCTTACATTATGTATATCGGTATTCTGCGGAAAAAATAAAGACCCGCATCGCTGCGCGTCTTTATTCTGATGGTGTTTCAAATGAAAGCCTGCCGAATTTTTCCGTCCGGATGTCCCGAATGATGACTTCCGTTGTTTTATCATAGTCAACCATTCCGCCGCCCATCAAACAGCCGCGTTTTTCACCGATCGCGTCGAAAAGAGCGGCGATATCCTCAGGGATTTCCTGAAGTCCGTAGCGCTCCTTCAAGCGGTCGGGATAATGCTCTTCCAGAAAGCGCAGCCCGAAGACGGCCACATCCTGCAGGTTGATAATCGTATCTTTAATCGCCCCGGTGATCGCCAGACGCAAGCCGACAAGCTCATCTTCAAATTTAGGCCATAAAATTCCCGGTGTATCGAGCAGCTCTAATTCCTTGCCTACCTTTACCCACTGCTGTGAAGTGGTAATGCCGGGCCTGTCTCCCGTCTTGGCAATGTTTTTTTTGGCCAGCCGGTTAATGAGCGTAGACTTGCCGACATTCGGAATGCCGATGATTAATGCGCGGATTGCTCTTGGCCTAACACCTTTTGCTTTCATTTTATCGAACTTATCTTTCAGCAGCTCTTTCGATGACGGCACGATTTGATGCAGTCCCTGCCCGTTAACGGAGTTTATTGAAAGAGAGGGAATGCCCTGTTCCTGAAAGTGGTCCTTCCACTGAGCAGTCACAGCCGCATCCGCCTTATCGGCTTTATTTAAAAGCATAATGCGCGGCTTATTCTTTAAAATCTCCTCAATCATCGGATTTCTCGATGACATCGGGATTCTCGCATCCACCAATTCGTATACGATATCAATTAATTTCAGTTTTTCTGTTACTTCCCGTCTCGCTTTAGCCATATGGCCTGGGAACCATTGAATGGTCATGTGACTTCGACACCTGCCTTATTTACCGGAACCGGATGTTCCGATGATCTCTTATGTATTTTACGTTGCTTGTTCTGCTTTTACAAATTTCATATAAAAAAAGAGCCTGTTACGGGTAACAAGCTCTTTTCGTTCGTTATCATTATCGTCTGATTTCTTTAATACGAGCCGCTTTTCCGCGAAGTTCACGCAGGTAGTAAAGCTTAGCGCGACGTACTTTACCGTAACGTACAACTTCGATTTTCGCGATTTTTGGTGTGTGTACAGGGAATGTACGTTCAACGCCAACACCGTAAGAAATCTTACGAACTGTGAACGTTTCGCTGATTCCACCACCACGACGCTTGATCACAACACCTTCGAAGATCTGGATACGCTCACGATTACCCTCAACAACTTTTACGTGTACACGTAAAGTGTCACCAGGACGGAACGCAGGAAGATCAGTGCGAAGCTGTTCTTTTGTGATATCTTGAATTAGTTTTTGCATCGTTTTCAACTCCTTCCAACAGATGCTCTTGGCCACAACTGCAAGGCACAGCGGAACATCGTTTTCAAGCTTCTGAAGGATAAGCCTCCTTAAGCCACAAGTAGTATCTTATCATATCTTCACCGCCTGCGCAATAGAATCTATTCGTTTTCCCACTCGGAAATCCATTTTCTTTGCTCATCAGTGAGAGGATAGTTTTCAAGAAGATCGGGACGTCTTAAAAAGGTTCTTCTGATTGATTCTTTATTGCGCCATTTTTGTATTTTTGCATGGTTGCCCGACAGAAGGGTCTCAGGCACTTTTAAGCCTCTATAATCTGCAGGCCTCGTATAGTGCGGATGCTCTAAAAGCCCCGTGCTGAAGGAATCCTCCACGTGGGATGCTTCTTTTCCGAGGACGCCCGGCAAAAGCCTGACAACGCTGTCGGCAATCATCATGGCAGGGAGCTCTCCCCCGGTCAGCACAAAATCCCCGATGGAGATTTCATCAGTGACAAGATGTTCCCGGATCCGTTCATCATACCCTTCATAATGTCCGCAAATAAACATGAGATGTTCCTCTTGTGCCAGCTCCTCGGCTTTCTTCTGCGTATAACGCTCACCTTGCGGGCAGACGAGAATAATGCGCGGCTTGGCGTCCGTACCGGCTGTCAGCTTTTCAACCGCATCAAATACAGGCTGCGGCTTTAACACCATCCCGGCTCCCCCGCCGTACGGGTAATCATCAACCGTTTGGTGTTTATTATCCGAAAAAGCCCGGAAATTGATGACGTCAAAACGGACAGCCTCTTTTTCCTGTGCTTTTTGCAGAATGGAGGAGCCGAGCACCCCTTGAAACATTTCGGGAAACAGTGTTAAAAAGTCGATTTTCATTCGTCTATTAACCCTTCCATTACATGAATCTTAATTTTCTTCTCATTTATATTAATATCCTTTACCACGGAAGCAATATACGGAATGAGCGCATCTTTTTTGCCTTTTCTTGCAACCACCCATACGTCATTAGCCCCTGGCGTCAAGATTTCCTTCACTGTGCCGATCAGTTCCCCGTCTTCTGACACAACCTCGCAGCCGATGATTTCATGAAAATAAAATTCATCTTCTTCAAGCTCTCCCAAGTCTTCTTCAGGGACTTTGATCACCATGTTTCTTAGGTGTTCGACTTCATTGAGACTCGGCATTTCTTTGAATTGCAGCAGGTGAAACTGCTTGTGAAGCCTGTGGGCGCTGACCGTTACTTTAATTGGCTCCGCAGCCCCTTCCGCAAACAAATAGAGCGTATTGCCGGGCTTGTACCGTTCTTCGGCAAAGTCCGTTTTAGAAATGACCCGCACTTCGCCTTTAATGCCGTGGGTATTTACAATTTTGCCTACATTAAACCATCTGTTTGTCATATTATCACCTCGGGCGGATTTCAATTACTACCCCGTCTTTTATGACGATGGTATTTGCCGCTGTTTTTTCATGCCAGTTATCACCGACATTGATTGAAAGCAGCGCATCGATCTCCTTTTCCTTCACTTCGCTTCCAAGCGGGAGCGACTCTGTCTGGCTTATTTGGAAATCGATCATTTTGATTTTGTCTTGTCTTTTCTCAATGGCTTTTTTAAAAGATTCCGCTACATCGGGATTCTGCTGATCTTTTTCATGTTTTCTAAGCTGAAAATAGAGCTGGCTGCATTCTCGTTCAAGCGTTTGCTTTTTTTCTGCAAAAGAGGCCAAAAGCTTTTCCTTGCTTTGCTCGGTCAGAACCTGCATAACGGTTACCCTGTGAATAATCTGCATAGGACCAGACTCCCCACTCTTCCAACATATTTCTGTTCATTTGCCTTTTTTACGTGTAAAAAAAGGGGAGGTGCCGGCCCTCTCCCTTTTTCAGTCAAATATTTCAAATTGAACTTTCTTAGAAGACTGTGCGCCAGCTGCAAAAACGACGGTTCGAATCGCTCTTGCAGTCCGGCCTTGCTTTCCGATAATCTTACCGGTATCTGACTTATTGACAGATAAGCGCAGCGCAATCTTTTGATCAGTCTCTTCCTTTGTGACCGTTATGTCTTCCGGATGGTCGACAAGCGGAGCCACAATGCTGACAATCAAATCTTCCAAGTTCTGATCAGTCATTACTTGCCTTGTTTAGCGTTGTGGAATTTTTCCATAATTCCTTGGCTTGAGAACAAGTTGCGGACTGTATCAGAAGGTTTAGCTCCTGTTTGAAGCCATTTAAGAGCAAGCTCTTCGTTGATTTTCACTTCAGCCGGCTTTGCAACCGGGTTGTATGTGCCGACTGTTTCGATGAAACGGCCGTCACGCGGTGAACGAGAATCTGCTACAACAATACGATAGAAAGGAGATTTTTTTGCTCCCATACGTTTTAAACGAATTTTTACTGCCATTTTACTAGCACCTCCGAAAATATTTCAACAAGATAGTATATTAACAATGATAAAAGTGTTTGTAAAGTGTTTTTTCTTAACAACGGTTTTATCATGTATAACCGATTACATAAAAGGTAATTTAAAGCCTTTTTTCTTCCCTTTTGTCATGTTGGTCATCTGCTTCATCATTTTTTTCATTTCCTCAAACTGCTTTAAAAGACGGTTGACTTCCTGAACGGATGTTCCGCTTCCTTTGGCAATCCGCTTCCGCCGGCTGGCGTTAATGACATCCGGCTGTTCTTTTTCAAGAACAGTCATTGATTTAATGATCGCTTCCACATGATTCAGCTGTTTTTCATCGACTTGGATGTTTTTTAAGCCTTTCATTTTGCCTGCGCCGGGCATCATTTGCAGCAGTTCGTCAAGAGGCCCCATGTTTCGGACCTGGCCGAGCTGCTCCAGAAAATCATCCAATGTGAAGCTCATCGTTCTCATTTTCTGCTCAAGCTCTTTGGCTTTGTCTTCATCAACAGTCGCCTGAGCTTTTTCAATCAAGGTCAGCACGTCACCCATTCCGAGAATCCGGGATGCCATCCGTTCAGGATGGAACGCTTCAAGAGCATCGAGCTTTTCTCCCATTCCGGCGAATTTAATCGGCGTTTCGGTGACCGCGCGGATAGAAAGCGCCGCACCTCCGCGGGTATCCCCGTCAAGCTTTGTTAAAATGACACCCGTTAAACCGAGCTGGTCATTAAAGCTTTTGGCGACGTTTACCGCATCCTGACCGGTCATTGAGTCGACGACAAGGAAAATTTCCTCAGGATTTGCGACTTCCTTTACGCCGGAGAGCTCATCCATCAGTTCATGATCGATGTGCAGCCGTCCGGCGGTGTCTAAAATCACATAATCATGATGCTCTTCCTTCGCTTTTTCAATCGCCTGTCTGGCAATTTCCACCGGGCTGACCTGATCGCCAAGCGAAAAGACCGGCATATCAAGCTGTTTCCCCAGGGTTTCCAGCTGTTTAATCGCGGCGGGGCGGTAAATATCCGCAGCCACGAGCAGCGGTTTGCGGTTATGTTTTTTGCGCAGCAGGTTGGCAAGCTTCCCCGTGGTTGTCGTTTTACCGGCACCTTGGAGCCCGACCATCATAATAACGGTCGGCGGGCGTTTGGCGACGGCAATTTTGCTTTCTTCGCCGCCCATCAGCTCGGTAAGCTCTTCTTTTACGACTTTAATAACCTGCTGACCGGGTGTCAGACTCTGCATAACGTCCTGTCCGACAGCCCGTTCACTTACTTTTTTCACAAAATCCTTTACGACTTTAAAGTTAACGTCAGCCTCAAGAAGCGCAAGACGAACTTCACGCATCATCTCTTTTACGTCTTGTTCGCTGACTTTTCCTTTTCCGCGGATTTTTGAAATCGTCTTTTGCAGTCGGTCGGCTAATCCTTCAAATGCCATTGTTTGCCGCCTCCTAATCTAATTTCTCAAGCGCTTCAATCAGAGCCGTCATTTTTTCCTCTTCCTGCAACCCGGAAGCAAGCTCTTTCAGCTTTGTAAACATTTCTTTACGCTCCTGAAACTTTTTAAAAAGGAGCAGTTTTTCTTCATATTGTTCAAGCATCGCTTCAGTCCGTTTGATGTTATCGTAAACGGCTTGCCTTGAAACGTCATACTCTTCGGCTATTTCACCAAGGGAGAAATCGTCCAGATAATAAAGCGACATATAGCTCTTTTGTTTTGACGTCAGCAACGACTGATAGAAGTCAAATAAATAGTTCATTCTCGTCGTTTTTTCGAGCGACATTTGAGCTCTCCCCTTTGTTAAGTCAAATCCCTTTACAAAAACTTAGTTTACATGGTTTCAGAGCGTGTGTCAAGTTTTTATCTTGTCAAAGCATGATGCTCTTTTTACATAATAAGTTTTTTCAAAAAAATTCATATAGACCGTCGTTAAAATACTCGAATTCTTGTTTTGATACACGATAGCGGCAATAGCCTTCGTAAAAAGCATTGAGGCATGCTTCGTTTGTGACAAAATGACTGATCGCTAATGATTCATCATATCGCGGATCTCCCGCCGATATTCCCGCAGCATCGATAAACAGATAGACCTCTCCGTCTTTCACCAGCACATTATCAGTCGTGCAGTCACCGTGTATCATTGTCTGCTGAACAGGAACAGGCCTGTACCTGTCCAATTCCTTCAAAAGCTCTGCACTTCCTTCAGCCTGTCCTTTTTTGACATATTCCCCGGCTCGTTTGATTTGCAGATCGAGCCAGTCTGATTCCGGCTGTAAACCAGGGACCATTTCGGTTTCATGCAGACGTTGCAGAAACTGGCCGAAACTTTTGATCAGCTTTTTCTTTTCAGTATCCCCTTTTGCTTTTCTTAAAGCCGAAGTCAGGGTGATTCCATCCTCAAATGACATGATGATATGGCTGGCATGCTGTTCCTGTATCATCCCATAATAAATAGGAACAGGCAGACGACGAGTTTCCGTCAGTTTTTGTAAAACGAAGGCTTCTCTCATTAACCATTCCCGATACTTCTGTTGAAAAGAACTTTTCAGCAGAAATGCGTCTTGGCCGGCCACTATTTTTCGAACGGTTGAAGTGCCTCCCTGTTCATCCAACAGCGACATATGGTTTATCGCTCCGACCTTACTTTCCAATTCAGCTTTCAGCCATTTGTCCAACAATTGCCCCCTCCATTCCGATCTATCAATGCGTATAAAAAAACGAGTATAAAACCGTCCATTTTATACTCGTTTTTTATTCATTAATCCTCGGCTTTTTCAACTAAATCAGAAAAGAGACCGTATACGTAAGATTCTGCATCAAACCGCTGGAGATCGTCAACCTTTTCTCCGAGGCCGACCAGTTTCACGGGGATGTGAAGCTCATTGCGGATCGCCAGGACGATACCGCCTTTTGCGGTGCCGTCAAGCTTCGTTAACGCGATACCCGTCACATTCGTCGCTTTGGAGAATTCTTTCGCCTGCGCCATCGCATTTTGGCCTGTCGTCGCGTCCAGCGCAAGGAGAACCTCATGCGGAGCCTCAGGCACTTCGCGTTCGATGACGCGTTTGACTTTTTCAAGCTCTTTCATTAAGTTTACTTTATTCTGAAGGCGGCCGGCCGTATCACAAATCAGCACATCCGCTCCTCTTGCTTTAGCCGCGTGTACGGCATCATAAATAACCGCAGCAGGGTCGCTTCCGGCAGCCTGTTTAATGACAGGCACGCCTGTACGCTCCCCCCACACTTCAAGCTGTTCAATCGCCCCGGCTCTGAAGGTGTCTCCGGCAGCGAGCACAACGGATTTGCCTTCATTCTTCAGCTTATGGGCAAGTTTTCCGATCGTTGTCGTTTTTCCGACGCCGTTTACCCCGACAAGCAGAATAACGTTCAGGCGCCCGTCCTGAATATTTAATTCAGAAATCTGTTCGTCGCCGCTGTTATAAATGTCGACAAGCTTTTCAGAAATGACGGACTGCACTTCCTGAGGATCCTGGATGTTTTTCAGCTTCACTTCTTTTTTGAGCTCATCAATCAGCTCCATGACGGTTGTAAAACCTACGTCAGCGCCAATCAGCACTTCCTCAAGCTCTTCGAAGAAATCCTCGTCGACTTTTCGGTAGCGGGAGACGAGTTCGTTCACTTTATTTGAGAAGGAATTTCTTGTTTTTTCAAGACCATCTTTAAATTTTTCAGAGACGGAGTCTGTCTGTTTCGTGATTTTCTCTTTTAATTTTTTAAAAAAGCTCATCTTTCAACCTCTTTCCTCGTTACTGAACGAATTCTTTTGTTTCTTCCAGTTTGACCGAAACCATTCGGGAAACGCCGGATTCCTGCATCGTAACACCGTAGAGGACATCCGCTTTTTCCATGGTGCCTTTTCTGTGGGTGATGACGATAAACTGGCTGTCGCCGCTGTATTTTTTTAAATATTGCGCAAACCTGAATACATTGGCTTCATCAAGCGCAGCTTCCACTTCATCAAGGACGCAGAACGGCACGGGCCTTACTTTCAGAATGGAGAATAAAAGGGCAATGGCAGTCAGCGCCCGTTCTCCCCCTGACAAAAGATTTAAGTTTTGCAGTTTTTTGCCCGGAGGCTGCGCGATAATGTCCACCCCGGAATTAAGAAGATCATTCGGATCAGTCAGCTTCAGTTCAGCCCGTCCTCCTCCGAATAAAGAACGGAACACGTCGTTGAATTGAGAACGGATCTGGATAAACGTTTCATGGAATCGCTTCGTCATTTCAGAATCCATTTCTTCAATGACTTGAAACAGTGTGTTTTTCGCTTCCGTCAGGTCATTTTTCTGCTCTGTTAAAAACTGATACCGTTCGTTTACTCTTTCAAATTCATCGATGCTGCCGAGATTGACCGTTCCGAGCTCTTCAATTGAAAGCTTGATCAGTTTGACCCGTTTTCTCGCCTCTTCAGGCTCGAGTTCGAGCTGATATTGTTCTTTTGCCCCTTCAAAGGATAAGCTGTATTCCTCGCGTAAATACTGCAAGAGATTATCAAGCTCAACTTCCATCCGGCCGAGTTTTACCTCTTCATCTTTCAGAATGTCTGTTTTTTGCTTATACAGACGCTTCATCTCTTTCAGTTCAAGCTCGTTCGTATCAAGAGCCCGCTGGAGCTTCACCCGCTGGTCGCGCCGGCTGGCGATCAATTCGATCGTTCTCGTTTTATCGTGAAGCTTGTGATGGGCTGCTTCTTCAAGCTGCTCCTCACCGCTTGTGCTGGACGTCATCTCTGAGGTCAGGAGGCTTAAATCTTCCCGTGTTTCTTTCAGAGCGAGCTGCGTTTCTTCAAGCTCTTTTTTCAGCCGTTTGAGGTTGTCTTCTTCACTCGAACACGCCTGTTCTTTTTTCGCAGCAGCCACTTTACATTCCGTCAGTTCATGAGAGAGCGTTTCTTTTGTTGAGGATAGGGTCTGCTTTTGTTTTGTCAGCCTTTCCATCTCTTCCTCAAGCTCTTTCAGCTGGCCGGATGCCTCACTCAGCTGTTCTTCCAGAGCTGATTTGCGCGTCTCTTTTTCCCGGCTGCTTTCGGTCAGTGATGCTTTCTCCTGATCGTAAAGCTCCAGATGGGTATTGATGTTCTTTTCAGCGACTTCGAGTTCATACAGCCTGCCTTTTACATCCTGCTGCTTTGTTCTGAAAGCTTCACCGTCTTCACGGAGACCGCTCAGCGTATGTTCAAGCTCTTGAATGGCCTGCTTCAGCGTTTTGACCTCTTTTTCGAGCAAAGCTGTTTTTTCTTCCATTTCGGCAAGCCGCGCAGTCACCGTCTCAAGCTCACGGCTTCTGCCGAGCAGAGAATTGTTTTTCTTTTTGACCGCGCCGCCTGTCATTGATCCGCCTGGATTGACGACATCGCCCTCAAGCGTCACGATGCGGTAGCGGTGCCCGAGAAGCTTGGCCAGTTCGTTCGCACCTTTTAAATCTTCAGTGATCAGCACGGTGCCGAGAAGGTTTTGAATGACATTCCGATACGCGGCATCATATGTGACAAGCCCGCTCGCTGTGCCGAGGAAAGACGGATGCTTCTGAGCCGTCTGTTCATCACGGGTTTGGAGCTGGCGCGGTTTCATAACCGTAAGCGGCAGGAACGTCGCGCGGCCGAATGAATTCTGTTTTAAATATTGAATCGCTTTCCGCGCCGCCTGCTCGTCGTCTGTGACAACGTGCTGCGCCGCTGCGCCGAGTGCAATCTCGATCGCCGTTTCATACTTTTGTTCGGTGGCAATCAGTTCGAGAACGGCGCCGCGGATGCCGCCGAGCTTCTCTTTCTGCTTCAGCACTTCTTTTACGCCTTGGTAAAATCCTGAAAAATCGCCTTGCATCGTTTCAAGCATATCTTTTTTGGATCTGGCCTGCTGGACGAATTGATATGCCTGATACAGCGCAGATTCTTTCTTTTCATATTGGCGTTTTTTCTGTTCATATGCTGTCTGGACTTCGCGAAAGCGGACGACCTGATTGTGAATATCCTCTTCAACGGCAGCCAATTCTTCTTCGCACGCCGCTTTGCGGACTGCAATATCGTTACGTTCTTCAAGATATTTTTCATTGTTTGCGGTCAGTCTCGCCTGCTGGACCGCAGATTGGGACATCTGGTCATCTAAAAGCTGCAGCTCGTTGCGAATCGACGCCTGGCTGTTTAACAATTCAAAGTAATCGCTTTTTAATTGTTCAATTTTCTCTTCTACATTTTCATTATGCAGACTGAGAGCCTGCTGCTTTTCTTTCACTTGGGCGTTTAACCGCTTCACTTCCGCACGCAGCTTATCATAGACGGCAGACTGTTTTTCAATGTCGGCTTTCAGTTCGGCTTCTTTGTTCGTGTAATGTGTAACGGATTCCTCAAGCTGTTCCCGGTTTTGCGCGGCATTTTTTTTGCGCTCTTTCAGCACTTCTTTCCGGCCTTCCAGCTTTTCCAGCTCTTCACTTGTCACGAGCAGAACCTGCTGCAGTTCGTTGACGGATTCATCAAGCGCGTGGATTTTATCTCTCGTCTCTTCTATCATCGCTTCTTTTGCGGATAGAGCCGATGATTCCGCCAATTCTTCTTCTTTAGCAGCCTGCACCTTGTCTTTTAAACCCGACCATCTGCCATGCAGTTGTTCGATGTCAAAGGCGGTAAGGGCAATTTCGACATGCTCAAGCTCTTTCTTTTTTTCTAAGTAGTCTTTGGCGATTGATGCCTGGATTTTCAGCGGTTCGACCTGATCTTCAAGCTCATGGAGAATATCTTCCACCCTGTTTAAGTTATCCTGCGTCTCAAACAGTTTGTTTTCCGCTTTTTTCTTTCTTGTTTTATATTTCAGCACGCCGGCCGCTTCTTCAAAAATACTGCGGCGGTCTTCCGCTTTGCTGCTGAGAATCTCTTCGACTTTCCCCTGGCTGATAATAGAGAATGCTTCTTTTCCGAGCCCGGAGTCCATAAATAAGTCAATGATGTCTTTCAAACGGCACTGCTGATTGTTGATGAGAAATTCACTCTCTCCGGAACGGTACACCCGTCTCGTCACGCTGACTTCGTGGTAATCGATCGGGAGAAAATGATCTTCATTATCAAGCGTTAACGTGACTTCGGCAAGGTTCAGCCGCTTGCGCGAATCACTTCCCGCAAAAATGATATCTTCCATTTTTCCGCCCCGAAGCGAGCGGGCTGATTGTTCGCCGAGCACCCAGCGGATGGCTTCGGTAATGTTGCTCTTTCCGCTGCCGTTCGGACCGACAACGGCCGTGACGCCTTTTACAAAGTCAACGGATATCCGTTCTGCAAATGATTTAAATCCTATAACGTCTAAACGTTTGAGGAACATCCCAGATCCTCCTTATCGTATAAGTATCTCAATATTATCATAATCACCCGCTTATATCAGGCGCAGACATACTGAAATCCCCCTAGGGAAACAGGGGGATTTTATTGTTTCGTATGATGTTTTTGCATTTTCGCAAGAGCTTCCTGTGCCGCATGCTGCTCGGCTTCTTTTTTGGAACGTCCGTTCCCGATACCGAGCGCCTCACCTTTAAGAGAGACAAGCGCCTCGAATTCCCGGTTGTGGGCAGGCCCTTTTTCATTGAGAATTTTGTACTCAAGCGATCCTTTTCCGTCCCGCTGTACAAATTCTTGAAGCTGGCTTTTGAAATCCATCACATGAGAAAAAGCACCATCGTTTATTTTAGGGAACACGTACACTTTCAGGAATTGCTGAACCGGCTCAAGGCCCTGATCCAGATACAGTGCGCCGATAAACGCTTCAAACACATCCGCTAAAAGCGCAGGACGCTTTCTGCCGCCCGTCATTTCTTCTCCTTTTCCCAAGAGAACAAGATCGCCGAATGACAATTCATGGGCAAGTGAGACGAGTGACGGCTCGCATACGATAGCGGCTCTCAGCTTCGTCAAATCTCCTTCACTCATGGCCGGGTATTTGGCAAATAAGAATTGGGAGATCGTCAGTTCCAAAACAGCGTCACCTAAAAATTCAAGCCTTTCATTGTCTTCATACGGCTTTTTCCGATGCTCATTCACATAAGATGAATGTGTAAATGCTTGATACAAAAGTTTCTCGTTTTGAAAATGAACCGAAATCCGTTCTTGGAACTCTTTAAATTGCTCTATTTTTTTATAGAACTTTTTTTTATCTTTAAAATGTGAGTGTTTTGACATAGTAACCTCCATAGGCACATCAGGTTCACCGCGCTCCCCGCCGTAAACGGAATCGGCAGCGCGTACAGCGTCAGACGCCGGTAACCGAACGATTAAAGGGCTAAAGCCCCGCTGTCAGGCGGGACTTTTAGCATCAGCTTATTGCTGGTTTTGTATGTAGTTCACAGCGTCGCCGACTGTTGCAATCTTTTCAGCATCTTCGTCAGAAATCTCCATATCAAACTCGTCTTCAAGTTCCATAACAAGCTCAACTACATCTAGGGAATCAGCACCTAAGTCTTCCTTGAAAGAAGCTTCAAGTTTGACGTCAGCTTCATCAACGCCAAGGCGGTCTACGATGATTTTCGTTACACGCTCTAATGTATCTGCCATAGCAATTCACCTCCCCTCAAGTATTATAGAGGATTCGTTTTTAAAAAACTAGAGAAACTAGGATGAAATTTTAAAAACAAATCTTTACATCACCATTCCGCCGTCAATATGAAGGGTTTGGCCCGTCATATAACGCGATCCTTCAGAAGCAAGGAACGTAACAACGCTGCTGATATCGGAAGGATCACCGAAACGCGCGAGCGGAATCTGCTTCAGCATTTCATCTTGGACTTCTTTAGAAAGCTTGTCCGTCATATCTGTAGAAATAAAGCCCGGAGCAATGGCATTGACCGTAATATTTCGGCTCGCAAGCTCTTTGGCTGATGACTTCGTTAAGCCGATTACACCGGCTTTTGCCGCCACATAGTTCGCCTGGCCGGGGTTTCCGCTGACGCCGACGATTGATGATACGTTGATAATCCGGCCGGAGCGCTGTTTCATCATCTGTCTTGTCACGGCTTTCGTGCAGTTGAATACACCTTTCAGGTTAATGTTAATGACATCATCCCATTCATTTTCTTTCATTCTCATCAGAAGATTGTCTTTTGTGATCCCCGCATTGTTCACGAGAATGTCGATTGAAGAAAATGCAGCGACAGCCTCTTTCATCATGTTTTGTACTTCTTCGGAATTTGATACATCGGCTTTTACCGCGATCGCGTTTCGGCCCAAAGATTTGATTTCATCTACGACTTCGTTCGCTTTCGCTTCATTCCCGGAGTAGTTGACTACTACGTTACAGCCGTTTTTCGCAAGATCAAGCGCGATCGCCCGCCCGATTCCGCGGGACGCTCCCGTTACCACTGCTGTTTTTTCATTAAGCATCCTGATTCTCCTCCTTCAGCGTTTGAATCGCCAGTTCGATGGTTTCATGGTCAGAAACCGCGATTGTTTTAAGGCGGCGGTTCACTTTTTTCACAAGGCCTGAAAGCACTTTTCCTGGCCCGATTTCAACAAACGTCGTGACGCCTTCGTCAATCAGTTTGTTAATGGTTTCTTCAAAGCGAACAGGTGAGTACAGCTGTTCGATCAGTTTTTTCTTGATATCGTCTTTTTCTGTCATAACGTCAGCCGAAACGTTTGAAATCACGGGAACAGCCGCATTTTTTAACTCACAGGCGCTGAGCACCTCCTCGAGTTTTTGCGCTGCCGGCTTCATTAATTCAGAATGGAACGGTCCGCTTACTTCTAATGGGATTGCCCGTTTTGCTCCGTTGTTTTTCGCTTCCTCTGAAGCCAGCTCCACACCTTTTGCCGTTCCGGAAATTACGATCTGGCCGGGGCAGTTCAAGTTTGCAAGCTGTACGAGATGACCGTTTTCCGTCACTTGATCCGTCACCTTTTTCAAGGACTCCGCATCCATTCCGAGAATAGCTGCCATGGCGCCTTCTCCGGCCGGCACGGCTTCATTCATGAATTCTCCCCGTTTTCTTACCGTGTGAACGGCATCTTTAAATGTCATCGCTCCCGCCGCAACAAGCGCCGAATATTCTCCGAGGCTGTGTCCGGCGGTGAAATCAGGGGTGATGCCGAATTCTTTAAACTTTTCCAATACGGCAATGCTCGTTGTCAACAGCGCGGGCTGCGCATTGTATGTAAGGGTTAATTCTTCGGCGTCGCCTTCAAAAATGAGCGAGCTCAGCTTTGTTTCAAGCGTTTCATCCGCTTCATCAAAAATACGTTTTGACGCTTCTTCGCGTTCGTACAGGTCTTTTCCCATACCGATATATTGTGATCCCTGTCCGGGAAATAAAAATGCAATCTTACTCATGATGCGGTAACCTCCAGACTACTCATCTGTTTTTTCTTCTTTTACTTCTTCTTCTATAAATGCGGCCACGTTTTGGCTGACCATTTCTCTCGCCTGGCGCAGCGCATGGTAAACAGCGCGTGCGTCAGAAGAGCCGTGCGCTTTAACGACGGGCGCTTTCAAACCGAAAAGACTCGCCCCGCCGTACTCAGAATAGTCCATTTTCAGTTTCATTTCCATCAGCTTCGGCTTCAGCACTCCAGCTGCGAGCTTAGAAACAAAACTTGAAGTCAGTGTATCTTTCAGCATTTTGAAAATCGATAACGCTGAACCTTCCAATGTTTTCAACGTGACGTTGCCCGTAAAGCCGTCTGTGACGATGACGTCAGCAGCTCCTTCGAGCAAGTCTCTCGCCTCAACGTTTCCGACAAAATTCACGTTTGTTTCTTTTAATAGTTCAAACGTCTTTTTTGTCAGGTCGTTTCCTTTCTTTTCTTCCGTGCCGACATTTAACAATCCGACGCGGGGCGAGCTGATTCCGAGAACCTGCCGGGCATATACAGATCCCATAATTCCGTACTGGACGAGATGCTCCGGTTTGGCATCTACATTGGCTCCCACGTCCAAAAGAAGGAAACCGTCGCCTGAAACGGTCGGAAGCGTCGGGGCAAGCGCAGGCCGGTCGATTCCTTTAATTCTGCCGACGATAAACAGTCCCGCTGTCATGAGTGCGCCCGTATTCCCCGCTGAGATGCAGGCGTCCGCTCTGTTTTCAGCCACTTCCTGCGCCATCAGCACCATAGAAGAGTTTTTCTTTCTGCGTACGGCGCGGACCGGTTCATCCGTCGGTTCAATCACTTCATCGGCGTGCAACACAGTGATGCGGTCTGATGTTGTTGGCAAGTGTGATTCTATCGTTGTCTTGTCACCGACCAGCGTAATATGAAGATCGTCAAATGCCTCAATACTCTTCATTACTCCGTCAATAACAGCTTTGGGTGCGTTGTCGCCCCCCATTGCATCTACAGCTATTCTCATGCATGCTCCACCTTTATGATTGTTTTGAACGGTACATGTCAAAGCTGCCGGAGAACACGACTTCTTCTCCCACATAGCTGTTGACTTCAACTACCGTTCTGCCTTTTTCTTTTTCGACTGCCGTCACTTTGGCTTTCGCAACGACGCGCTCGCCTTCTTTCACCTGTCTTGTAAAGCGGATATTTGCGCTTGCGGTCAGCGCCAGCTCATCATCAATGACGGCTACGGCGAGTGAGTTCGCCTGCGCAAACAAATGATGACCCCGCGCAATTTGATTGCGGCTGAAGACATGTTCGCGTCTTACTTCTAATATGGAAATGGCCTGGCCGTCAAGCTCCAGATCAATAATTTCACCGATCACTTCGTCTAAAGACAGTGATTTCACTTCATCATCAAGCGTTTGTTCTGCCACGTTTTTAATTCTTTCCCTCAGCTCCGGTATTGAGAGCTCTAAGCGGTCTAAACGGATCGTCTGAATGCTGACGCCGAATTTCCCCGCTAATTCTTCATCTGTGATGAAGGGTGTCGATTTGATCGTCTGCTGCAATAATTTTTGGCGTTCTTTCTTGCTTCTTCTCATCTGTAAACACCATCCGGACAATTAAGACTAGGTACTAATAGTAGTATATAATCTCATAGTTTGGAATGCAATGATTGTTTTTTGAAAGCCGCCGAATTTTGCAGAATCAGCTTAATTTCTCCCCTTCCAGGACGCCGCTTGAAAGTAATTGACCGCGCAGCATGCGGTATTCGTCATCTTTCCAAAACGCCTCTGAAGACACCAGATTGGCCGCATCCTGGCGGGCCGTTTCCAAAGCTCTGTAGTCATGAACCATATCCGCCACCTTGAACTCGGGCATACCGCTCTGTTTTTTTCCGAAGAAATCACCGGGGCCGCGCAGTTCAAGGTCCTTTTCAGACAGCTCGAAGCCGTCGTTTGTCTCCGACATGATTCTCATCCGTTCCTTCCCGGTTTCGGATTTCGGATCTGCCATCAAGATGCAGAAAGATTGGTGGTCTCCCCGCCCGACCCGGCCGCGGAGCTGATGGAGCTGAGATAATCCGAAACGGTCGGCGTCATAGATGACCATAATCGTCGCATTCGGCACGTTCACCCCGACTTCTACGACGGTTGTTGACACAAGTACCTGACATTGATTGGCGCTGAATTCTCTCATCACCTGATCTTTTTCATCAGAATGGAGCTTCCCGTGCATCAGGCCGACATTCCATTTACCGCGGTAAACGTCAGACAGCATGTTATATACGTCAATCGCATTCTGTACATCCAGTTTATCCGACTCTTCAATGAGCGGGCAGATAACATAGGCTTGCCTTCCCTGCTTCAGCTCTTTTTCTATAAAAGCCAAAATCCGCTCCAGCATGTCGTGTTTTACCCAATACGTTTCGATTTGTTTTCGCCCCGCGGGCATTTCATCTATCACGGAAACATCCATTTCTCCGAAGACGGTAATGGCCAGCGTTCTCGGAATCGGGGTGGCTGTCATAAACAGCACATCCGGATCCTGACCTTTATTCTTGAGTTTTTTGCGCTGTTCGACCCCGAACCGGTGCTGCTCGTCCGTAATAACAAGGCTCAGCGCTTTGAATTCCACTTCATCCTGGATTAAAGCATGGGTCCCTACTAAAATATCAATCTCTCCGAGAGCAAGCCGCTCCAAAAGCTCCCTGCGCCGCTTTCCTTTGACAGAACTCGTCAAAAGCGCGATATTTACATCTTCATTTGCAAACAACGATACGAGAGAATCTGCATGCTGTTCGGCCAAAATTTCAGTCGGCACCATTAATGCCCCCTGATACCCCGACAAAATCGCAGCGTACAAAGCGATGGCGGCGACGGCCGTTTTCCCTGATCCGACATCACCTTGCAGCAGACGGTTCATTCGGTAAGGGGATGTCATATCAGCGGTAATTTCCCGAAGCACACGCGTCTGTGCGGTCGTGAGCGAAAACGGCAGGCTGTCTGTGAAAGCGGCGAGTTTTTCAGCCGGAAACACATGGCTGATGCCTTTTGACTGTTCCCTTTCCGCTTTACGGAACGCCTGCATTTTCAGCTGAAATAATAAGAATTCCTCGTAAACAAACCGGCGTCTTGCCTGCTGTAACGATTCCCTCGTTTCAGGCTGATGCATCGTCTGCAGGGCATGTTTGTAATCAGGCAGCTTGTAGCGGATTCTCAATTTTTCAGGAAGCGGATCGGCCGCACTGTCCAAATGATGCTGCAGCGCTTCCTTAATAAACCGTCTCATCATTTTTACGGTGACGTTTTCTTTAACAGAATAAACAGGCTCAATGCTTTTATCTTCTTGATGAGGACCGTTTTTTAATTCCTGCACGGAAACGGTCTGTCTGTGTTTATCCCATTTCCCTGATATCGTGACGACAGAACCTAACGTCAGTTTCTTTTTTAAGTAGGGACGGTTAAAGCAGACCGCGGTAATTAAATAATTGCCGACAAGCACTCTGAATGTCAGCCTGTTTCGTTTTTTGCCGTAATAGGTAAGAGAAGGTTCTGAATGAACCTTCCCTTCTACCGTCACTCTTTCTTCATGTTTTACTTCTTCTAAATCCCTCAGCTCATAGTCGTCATAACGGTAAGGGAAATAATTCAGAAGATCAGAAATGTCATAGATACCAAGTTCGTGCAATGTTTTTTCTGTTTCCGGCCCAATGCCCTTAATTTCCGCTATACTAGTTTGCTGATGGTGTGTCACTTGATTTCAGCGCTCCTCCGAAAATTTTTTTCTCTAATTCTCTTCCCGTCGGTGTCGCGGCTAAACCGCCTTGTCCCGTTTCACGCAGTGCTGTCGGCATTGTCTGGCCGATTTTGTACATCGCGTCAATCACCTCATCGCAAGGAATGCGGCTTGTAATCCCGGCCAGCGCCATATCCGCCGCGATCATTGCGTTGGATGCTCCCATTGCGTTTCGTTTGACACACGGCACTTCTACCAATCCGGCGACCGGGTCACATACGAGACCGAGCATATTTTTCAGTGTAATCGCCATTGCTTCCGCTGATTGCTGAGGCGTTCCGCCCGCCATTTCCACAATCGCAGCCGCTGCCATGCCTGATGCTGACCCGACTTCCGCCTGACAGCCTCCTGCCGCTCCTGAAATACTCGCATTATTTGCTACGACAAAACCGAACGCGCCGGCTGTAAACAGAAAACGGATCATTTGTTCTGTCGTAGGGTGCAGCTTATGCTTTACGGCGAATAACGTTCCCGGCACGACCCCGGCAGAGCCGGCAGTCGGTGTAGCGCAGATCGTTCCCATCGCCGCATTGACTTCATTTGTCGCCACAGCTTTAGAAACGGCGTCTAAAATCAGATTGCCCGACAGGCTTCTTCCAGATTGGATGTATGCCTGAAGTTTCACGGCATCTCCGCCTGTTAAACCGGTCTGACTCGTGACGCCCTTCAGCCCTTTTTCAACAGCTGCTTCCATGACGGAGAGATTGCGCTCCATTCCTTGAAAGATTTCTTCCCGCGTTTTTTGCGTCACTTCCATCTCTTGGGTGATCATCACTTCCGAAATCGGAATTTGTTTTTCTTGAGTGATTTCTATTAATTCTTTTACATTACGAAACATGTCATTTTCCTCCTGACTTTTTAGTCAGCTATCTTAGTAACCTGTATAATATTAGGAAGTGTTGAAAGCTCGTCAAGCACTTCTTCTTCAATATTCTGATCGACCTCAATCGTCATCAGCGCAAGCTGGCCGACGTCCTTACGCGCCACTTCCATATGTCCGACGTTGATGGAGAATTTCGCAAGCACATTGGCAACGCCTGCAATCGTGCCGAATTTATCATTGTGAACGACTAAAATAGCCGGATGGTTTCCGGACAAACGCAGCTCAAAGCCGTTGAGCTCCGTGATTTCTATTTTTCCGCCGCCGATGGAAATACCGGTAAGGGCAAGCTCTCCCTCATCATCAGAAATGACGATGCGCGCTGTATTCGGATGAACGGGCACGGCATCCTCTGTACGGAACTCTACATATATGCCCTTCTCTTCCGCAATTTGAATCGCTGTTTTAATCCGCTCATCAAATGTATCAAAATCAAGCAGGCCGCCGATAATCGCGACATCAGTGCCGTGACCCTTATACGTCTCCGCAAATGATCCGTAAAAAGACACAACGATCCGGCGGGGCTCCCGCCTGAATAAGCTTCTGGCCACTCTGCCGATCCGGGCGGCGCCTGCGGTATGTGAACTGGACGGACCGATCATTACCGGGCCGATAATATCAAAAACGCTTCTATACTTCATGCTGGTTTGCTCCTCCTTAACATCACTTCATTCAGCGCTTTTCTTTAGACTAATTGAACATTTCTCAATTGGCAAGCAGGCACACTGCCGCACTGCCGCAGGTAAATAAAGGCATAAGAATAGAAGGGCCTGATAAGCCCTTCTATTCTGCCGCAAATATATATGGATACAGAGGCTGTCTGCCGTTATGGATTTCAACCTCGATATCTTCACAGACGCTTGCAATATACTCAGCGAGTTTCTCAGCTTCTTCTTCGGGCGCGTCCTCTCCGTACAAAATGGTGACGATTTCATCTTCTTCCCCGATCATTTCATCCAGCAGCAATTTCGCCGCACTTATCCGATCTTCGGCGCTGCCGATAATTGAACTGTTTAAAATGCCGATAAAATCACCTTTTTTAATATCTTTGCCGTCGATATGGGTGTCTCTGACTGAATATGTCACCTGTCCGCTTTTCACATTCCGGATGGCCTCAAGCATATTAGCTTCATTTACGTCAGCCGGCTGGTCAGGGTTAAACGCAAGCAGGGCAGTCATGCCTTGAGGGACCGTTTTTGCCGGAATGACAATGACATTTTCTTCAGCCACGCTCGCCGCCTGATTGGCAGCCATCACAATATTGGAATTGTTCGGAAGAATGAAAACCGTCTCCGCATTGACAGACTGAACGGCTTCAACAATATCTTCCGTGCTCGGATTCATTGTCTGGCCGCCTTCGATTACGTGTGAAGCGCCGATGCTCGTAAACAATTCAGAAATGCCCTCTCCCATTGCCACAGTCACGATGCCAAAAGGCTTGCGGGCTTCTTTCATAACGCCGGCCGGCTTTTTTTCATCATGTTCTTGGCTGATGATTGAAGTATGCTGTTCCCTCATGTTTTCAATTTTAATTTTAATCAAATCGCCGTAACGCTGTGCGAGATTGAGTACGTTCCCTGGTTCTTCGGCATGAATATGAACTTTCGCAAGCGTATCATCAGCCACGACCAGCAATGAATCGCCGAAACGGCTCAGTTCGTTTCTGAACGTCTCTTCCTTGAACGTCCGTTTATCTTGATCCAGCCTCACCATCACTTCCGTACAAAATCCGAATTCAATGTCTTCTGTACTCAGCATGCTCTGCGCGCTTTTATGATGCTCGGCATTCACCATATCATCGAGTGCCGGAAGAACCGCTTTTTTCGGTACGGCCTCTCCTTTTAAAGCAGCCAAAAAGCCTTCATATACACAAAGCAGACCTTTTCCGCCGCTGTCAACGACACCGACGTCCTTTAAAACAGGAAGCAGATCCGGCGTGCGGTTCAGCGACGCTTCCGCTTCTTCAATAACGGCCTCCATGACCGAAATAATATCGGTTTCTTCTTTGGCCGAGGCGACCGCTTTTTTAGCCGCATCCTTGGCCACGGTTAAAATCGTTCCTTCAACCGGTTTCATGACCGCCTTATATGCCATATCCACTCCCGCTTGGAGTGCTGCGGCAAATTCTTGGGCGTCTATTTGGTTTTTGTTTTCAATGCTCTTTGTGAAACCTCTGAACAATTGGGACAAGATCACCCCTGAGTTTCCTCTCGCCCCCATAAGCAGGCCTTTTGACAGGGCGATGCCGACTTTGCCGATGTCGGGTGAGTCAATGTGCTCTACCTCTCTTGCACCGGATGACATCGATAAATTCATATTTGTTCCGGTATCGCCGTCAGGCACGGGAAACACGTTCAGCGCATCCACCGCGGACGCGTTTTGAGACAATGTCTCAGCCCCCGCCAGAATCATTGCCGCAAAAGCTCTCCCATCTAAGTTTCGTCTAGACAATACTCATCCTCCTCACTACGGGTTCGTTACTCGTACGCCTTGGACATAAATATTTACAGAATCAACTGCAAGTCCGATTGTTTGATTTACTGTGTATTTTACCTTCGTCTGAACATTGTGGGCTACTTCGGATATTTTAGTGCCGTAGCTGACAATAATGTACATGTCGATATGTATTTGTTCGGCTTCCTGACGGACATGTACGCCTTTTGCGAAGTTCTCTCTCCGGAGGATTTCAGACAAACCGTCTTTAATCTGGTTTTTTGAGGCCATCCCCACTATTCCGTAACAGTCAATGGCAGCGCCTCCGGCAACCATTGCGATGACTTCGTTGGATATATCAATCTGTCCGTATTTTGTCTTCATTTCAATGGACACACAGGTTCCTCCTTCAGATGCATAGAGTTATCATTATTCTACTATATGTATCCCATTATGAAAAGAAAAGATACAGACAGCGGCCTTCAGCGCGGAAATGTGATTGGTTTTACATGTCAAGTGATTTTTCTTGAAAGTAAGGGAAACAATAGTTGCAAACGGTTTTTAGCTGTGGTAAATTATTTAAAGTATTGTATAACGAAAGCATCTGAGACACTATGTTTGAAAAGATGTTTCGCGCAGTTAGGAGGGAAACAAATGGCACGTAAATGTTTTATTACAGGTAAAAAAACAAAAGCCGGAAACAACCGTTCTCACGCAATGAACGCTTCTAAGCGTACTTGGGGCGCCAACCTTCAAAAGGTCCGCATCCTTGTTGACGGCAAACCTAAAAAAGTGTATGTATCTGCCCGGGCTTTAAAATCCGGTAAAGTTGAGCGTGTATAAGCAAAAATGAACGCCTGCCCTTTTATGCGGCAGGCGTTTTTTATGCGTTCAAAGAGGGCAATTTCAGCTTCTTGGGCTTACTCTTTTCTAAATGAGCCCAGCATCGCCCGGACAATTCCTCCTAAAAACTTCGGCAATTTAATGGTATAAAATTTCATTTTGTCCCCTCCTATAAGTCCCGTATCCGCTGCGTTCATCACTTTAGGATTCATGGTTTTTTCCGCATATGGCAGAAGCCGCTTTTCTAATCCGCGCTCCTTACCATTATTAATATGCCTTTTGCAAACGAAAAAGTACCTCGTGAATGAATGAGTTCGTTACTAATACATAGTGTGGAACCCAGAGGAATATGACAATTATCAAGGGGATATTTAAAACCGTCGAGTGTCAGGCCGTCTGCCGCTTCCGTAAACGGAATGAAAGAAATATAGCGTCTGCGCGCTTTTTCTTCAATTGTATAACGGCCGGGCCCGAACATCTGAATGTCATTCTGCCGGTCGATCAGCACGACATCGGTATTCTTATGTAAGGCTTTATACAGCAGCTGGATGTTCCCTAAAAAGTGATCGGCTCTTCCGCCCGTCACACCGAATATCCGAATGGTTTCCGGTTCTTTTTGTAAAGCCCAGTCAAGGGCGAGTTCAAGATCGGTATAATCTTTTTCCGCCTGATACACATGGAGGGCCGGCGCCGCTTTTTGAATCTGCATGAGCTCCTCTTCCGTAATGCTGTCAAAATCACCGAAAGCTTCCTGCGGAATGATTCCGGCTTCCAAAAGAGCAACCGTCCCTTTATCGACTCCGACCCACGTCGTATCTCCGTCAGTGTATTCGGATAGATCGGGAATAAGCTCCCGCGGGCCGCCCGCAACGATATTGATTGTCTTCATATGTTTTCCTCTCTCTTAGACGCGAAAAGAGCCGGCGGCTTTCACCGGGCTCTTTTTCAGCATGTTTATTACGCGTTTCGGATGTCAGCAATGGCTTTTTTCCGATCCGGCTGATTATATACGGCAGACCCGGCAACAAGCAGATTGGCGCCCGCTTCAGTGCATAAAGGGGCTGTTTCTTTATTAACGCCTCCGTCCACTTCGATTAAAAGCTCAGACAGGCCTTTCTCCTCAGCCAGCTGTTTGACCTGACGGATTTTCGGCAGAACCGAATGAATGAAGCGCTGTCCGCCAAAACCGGGGTTAACCGTCATTAACAGCACAAGGTCAAGCTCCTCGATCACATGTTCAATCGTTTGGACGGGCGTATGCGGATTGAGCACAACTCCCGCTTTTACTCCCTGCTCTTTTATCAATTGAATGGTCCGGTGAAGATGCGGACACGCTTCAGCATGAACGGAAAGGATGTCCGCACCGGCTTTTGCGAATGCCGGGATGTAGCGGTCCGGGTTTTCAATCATAAGATGGACATCCAGCGGCAGATCAGTCACCGGACGGACGGCTTCAACGATAAGCGGCCCGATTGTAATGTTAGGGACGAAATGGCCATCCATGACATCAATATGGATATAGTCCGCCCCTCCTTTTTCCACGTCTTTAATTTCCTCGCCCAGTGAAGCAAAATCGGCGGAAAGAATTGATGGCGCAACCTTAATCATATTAATACCTCGGCTTTCTCTCTTTTATTTCCTGCATAAATTCTTTGTAATGCTCATAGCGGTACGGCTGAATCTCTCCTTCTTCCACCGCTTGCTTTACCGCGCATTTCGGCTCTTTAAGATGCAGACAGCCTCTGAATTTGCAAGAGGCGCTTATTTCTCTGATCTCAGGGAACGTGCTGCCCAGCTCTTCTTCCTCAATGCCGGTAAATTCAAGCGAACTGAATCCCGGAGTATCCGCCACCAGACCGCCTGATGTATGAATGAGCTCCACATGGCGCGTCGTATGTTTTCCGCGTCCCAAATGCGTGGAAATCTCGTTTGTTTTCAGCTCAAGCTCCGGGCTGATCGCATTTAAAAGCGAAGATTTTCCGACTCCGGACTGACCGGCAAACACCGTTGTTTTGTTCTCGAAGTGTTTCACAATGCCTGTTAAGCCGCTGTTTTCTTTTGATGACGTCACATATACGTCATAACCGATCGCCTGATAGTCTTTCACGTAAGAAAGTATCGCCTCTTTCGATTCCCCGTCTGCAGCTAAGTCCATTTTGGTTATGCAGATGATCGGGTGAATGCCGTTGACTTCCACAAGGACGAGAAAACGGTCCAATAAAGACGTGCTGAACGCCGGCTGAACGGCAGAAAAGACAAGAACGGCCTGATCGACATTTGAAATCGGCGGCCTGATCAGCTCGTTTGTTCGTTCTTTGATTTCCAGCAGGTAGCCTTCTTTATCATTTTCAGCCTGATAAACGGCATAATCGCCGACCAGGGGCGTTATTTTATTTTTTCTGAAAATGCCCCGGCCCCTGCATTGAATGATCTTGTCCTGTGATTCATCCAAGACATAATAGAATCCGCTTAACGCTTTTATAATTTTGCCCTCAGGCATAGGGTCCCTCCTTGTCAGTCATTATCTTTCGGGTATTCAATCGTTTTGTAGCTGACGACTTTATGATCGACCATCACTTGATAATACCCCTTCTGTCCCTGATCAATCTTCAGTTCGATTGTTTTTTCAGTCGGCTCTTTTATTTTAAATGAGTCATACGTATCAGAGATGCTGTGGTCCTTATCATCGATGGCGATTTGCACTTCAAGCTCGTCCCCTTCATGTTCGGGTTCGTAAGGAATGCTGATTTTTTCTTTTACCGTTTTCGCCGGTTTTTCTTCAGGTCCGAGCGAGAACGTCACTTCAACATTACTTCCCGGCTTAACCGCAGTGCCGGCTGCCGGCTCTTGCTTCATGACTTGTCCTTCCGGCACGTCATCTGAATGGGCTTGTTTTTCAACAAGCTGCAGGCCGTTATCTTCAAGATACCCTGAAGCCGCTTCTTTGCTGTAAGTCTTTAAGTCCCTCAGCGTAACGTCCGCCGGGCCGAGGCTGACCGTTAGATTGACTTCATCGTCGCTTGCGACCATGTCGGTGCCGGCTGACGGGTTCTGATCAATTACGGTGCCGGCCTCGCTGTCATCGTTCTCTTCTTTGACATTGACATGTTTGAAGCCTTTTTCCTTCAGCGCTTTTTTTGCGTCGCCGATCTGCCGCCCTTTCACGTCGATCAGCTGGGTTTTCGGTTTTCCGATGCTTTTGTACAGTTTTACAGAAGAGCCTTCTTTAACGGTAGACCCCGCTTTTGGGTCCGTTTTGACCATTAATTCCTCTTCTATTTTTTCATCTTCAATATCCGTTATATCAGGATCCGCCCGGAGCCCGTTCTTTTCAAGCAGGGCTTCCGCTTTTTCGTACTTCATGCCCCGTACGTCGGGGACGCTTACATCTTTAGGCATAAACAAAGACGGGAACACGGTGACCGCAAGAACAGCCGCCATAATGAAAATGAAACAGACGGCCAGCAAAACCCACGGCCATTTCCGTTTTTTCTTTTTGGCGGGCTGCTGTTCCTTATCATCCGTCTCCCCCGGCGTTTCCGCCTGAGGTGCGGCTTTTGCGCCGTCAGTAATAACGGGAATGGCTTTTGTCATTTCCTCATCATCCTGCACGGAAAATTTTTGTTCATTCAGCCTGCCGGCGTCAAAAGCCGTTCTGATGTCCGCTTCCATGTCCTCGGCGCTTTCATAGCGGTGAAACGGGTCTTTAGCGGTTGCCTTTAAAATAATGTTTTCGACGCTCTGCGGAATGGAAGGGTTCCACTTTCTGGCGGAAGGCGTTTCTGTTTGCAGATGCTTTAGCGCTATGCTGACGGCTGATTCTCCGTCAAAAGGGATTTTACCTGTTAAAAGCTCAAACAGCACGATGCCGAGCGCGTAAATATCTGATTTTTTCGTTGCCAGACCGCCTCTCGCCTGCTCCGGAGACAAATAATGAACCGAGCCCAGCACAGAATTCGTATGTGTGATTGTCGTAGACGTAAGCGCTGTGGCGATGCCGAAATCCGTCACCTTGATATGCCCTAAATGATCTATCAATATATTGTGCGGTTTAATATCCCGGTGCACGATATGGTTTTGATGGGCATGGGCGATGGCCGAGACGATCTGCTCCATAACGGACAGCGCTTCTTTCGGATGAAGCGGTCCGTGTGCGTTTATGTATTCCTTTAATGTCATGCCTTCCACATATTCCATGACAATGTAATAAATATCGCCTTCCTCCCCGATATCGTAAATACTGACGATATTCGGATGATCGAGGCTTGATGCCGACTGTGCTTCTCTTCTGAAACGCCTGATAAAATCAATGTCATTCACAAAGTCAAACCGCAGAATTTTAATTGCGACTTCACGTTCGAGAATGATGTCCTCAGCTAAAAAAACGTTTGCCATTCCGCCGCCGCCAATGGGCCGGAGGATATGATAACGCCCGCTGATCCGCTTGCCGGTTAGCACTTGTCTTCACCCTCTTTTGCATCTGCGGAAAACTCAATCAACACAGCCGTGATGTTATCTTCGCCGCCGTTTTGATTCGCTTTGCTGATGAGAAGGTCTACTTTTTCCTGAGGATCAGATTCGGCTTGAAGCATTTGTTTGATCTCGTGATCTTCTATTTTATTTGACAGTCCGTCAGAGCATAAAAGCAGCTGATCGCCGTCAGACAGTTCAAAAGAACGGGCGTCGGGACTGATGGTTTCATCTGTCCCCAGCGCTCTCGTCAATACATTTTTCCGCGGATGGTGCTCGGCGTCCTCTTTCGAAATTTCCCCCGTCTTGACCAGCTCATTCACAAGCGAATGGTCCTCAGTCAGCTGAGTGAATTCCCCCTCTTGAAGCAGGTAGCACCGGCTGTCACCGATATGAGCCACAGTGACAAACTTCCCGGTGAATAAGGCGCAAACAACAGTGGTGCCCATTCCCCGGCATTCTTCATTCGCTTTAGCGTGGTCATGTACTTTGACATTCGCCTCATGAATCCGGTCTTTCAGCCAATCCTCGCAAGCAGACGGCAGAGAAGGAACCGTTTCGGTCCGGTTCCACTGCTCTTCCATCGCCGCAACCGCCATCCTGCTCGCTACATCTCCGGCAAGATGACCGCCCATGCCGTCGGCGACAACCGCAAGCACCGCGTCTTCTTTTGTGAAAATGCCCGCCGCATCTTCATTATGCCGGCGGACTTTACCTGTATCTGTTTTCAAGGCTGTAATCAACCTCTTCACCTCGTCTCGTCTTGACGCTCCTTCGCGCGAAGCTGACCGCAGGCCGCGTCAATGTCATGGCCTTGCTCTCTTCTGATCGTGACATTTACACCGCGGGATTTTAACGTTTTTTCAAATGCGAAAATCTGATCTCTCGGTGTGCGGACGTAATCCCGTTCAGGCACATAGTTTACCGGAATTAAATTGACATGGCATTTCACGTCTTTTAACAGTTCTGCAAGCTCTTCTGCATGTTCGACCTGATCATTTACGCCGCCGAACAGCCCGTATTCAAAGCTGATCCGTCTGCCTGTTTTCTCGATGTAATATTTGACGGCCTCCATAAGGTCAGGAAGCTTATAGGCTTTATTAATCGGCATCAGACGGCTTCTGATTTCTGTATTCGGAGCATGCAGAGAAATCGCGAAATTGATCTGCATTTTTTGATCCGCGAAATCGTAAATCTTCGGAATGATTCCGCTGGTGGAAACTGTGATATGACGCGCTCCGATGTTCAGCCCTTTATCGTGGTTAATGATTTTTAAGAAAGCGAGCATTTCATTGAAATTATCAAACGGCTCTCCGATTCCCATGATGACGACTGAGCTGACGCGTTCATCCGTTTCATCAAGCGCCTTTTGCACTTTCACGACTTGAGCGACGATTTCTCCCGCTTCAAGATTCCGTTTCAGTCCGCCGAGCGTTGACGCGCAAAATGTGCAGCCGATCCGGCAGCCGACCTGTGTCGTTACACATACAGAATTACCATACTCGTGTCTCATTAAAACCGTTTCGATCGTATAACCGTCATGAAGCTCAAATAAAAATTTCATCGTGCCGTCTTGAGATGTCTGTTTTACAGCCGTTTTCAGCGTTGTCAGCACAAAATTGCTCTCGAGTTTTTCACGCAGGCTTTTTGAGAGGTTTGTCATTTCATCAAATGAAGAAACCCGCTTTTCATAAAGCCATTCAAAAATCTGTGCTGCGCGGAACGGCTTTTCGCCATTCTCGGTCAGCCATTGTTTGATTTCATCTAATTCAAAAGAGTAAATGGACGGCTGCTCAGTCCGCAGCTCTTTCCGTACGCTTGTCTTTTTTAATTGTGTCATTTTTTATCCCTTCTTTCTCATGCTGCTAATAAAGAAACCGTCTGTTCCGAAATAATGCGGAAGAATTTGAAGGCTTCCATCCTGAACAAAGGGTCTCGCCTTTTCAGGCAGCCGCTTTTCAAGAGACAAATCGGGTTCAAACTCAGGGTGTTCTTGTATAAACGCATGCATAACTTCTTCATTTTCTGTCCGGTCCATTGTACACGTACTGTATACGAGTGTGCCACCTTTTTTTACTAATGGGGCGATTTCCCTTAAAATGCCGAGCTGGATTTCTGACAGCCGTCTGCTGTCCTCCGGCGTCTTCGTATATTTCATATCGGGTTTTCTTCTGATGACGCCGAAACCTGAGCAAGGGGCATCAACGAGAACACGGTCAAACCGTTCTGCGCCAAAGGCCTCTCCCGCTTTTCGCGCATCCATCGTTTGCGCGTCGATGATCGTAAGCCCGAGCCGTTCTGCGCCCTCTTTAATCAGCTTCACTTTATGGCGGTGAAGATCAAGCGATGTGAGGCTCCCCTCGTTCTCCATCAGTTCCGCAATGTGAGCCGACTTTCCGCCCGGTGCGGCGCATGCGTCTAAAACGGTTTCGCCCGGCTTCGGGTCCAGCGCCCGCGCGACAAGCATTGAGCTTTCATCCTGTATGGATACCCGGCCGTTTTGGAAAAATGCCGTGTTCGCGATGCTTCCTTTTAAAAGCTTAATCGCATCAGGAGAAAGGTCTCCGGCTTCAGCTTCAAGACCGGCATTCTCCATCTCATTCAGCACCGTTTCCCTGTCGCTCTTTATGTGATTGACACGGAGCGTCTGCTTCGGCGGAATGAGATGAATCCGGCAGATCTTTTCAGCTGCCTCAAAGCCGTACGCCTCGACCCACTCTTTTACGAGCCACTCGGGATGGCTTGTCTCTGTGGAAAGACGGAGAACCGGGTCTTCAATTTCAGCGAATGACGGCGCCCCTTCACGCTGCAGGGAGCGGAGGATGCCGTTGACAAAGGACGCAATGCCCTTATGCCCGCGTTTTTTGGCGATCTCAACCGCTTCATGAATGGCGGCGCGATCCGGTATTTTTTCTAAATACTCCATTTGATACGCGGACAGACGAAGCAGCTGAATCACCCATGGCTTCACTTTATTCGGCTTGCGGATAAAAGGCTTCAGCATGTAGTCTAAGGCGATTTTATTTTGCAGTGTTCCGTAGACAAGCTCTGTCAGCAGTCCTCTGTCCTGATCGCTGAGCGTGTTCGTTTTGATAACCGATGTAAGAAGCAGGTTGCTGTATGCCTGATTTTGCTCAAGCTTCTCAAGCGCTTCAAGGGCGAGCTCCCGGACATTAATATTCTTCATTTGCTTCTCCTAACACGTCACCGGGCTGCACATTTTTGCCTCTTACAAAATCTTCGCCCTTCATCCGTTTTTTTCCCGCCGGCTGCAGCTCAGTAATTAAAAGTGCGGTGCTGTTTCCTGATGCGACGACAATGCCGTTTTGCTCTGTGCGGATGACTGTTCCGGGCGCAGCTTCAGTTTTTGCCGCAACTTTTTCAGAAGCCCATACTTTCATATTTTGACCGTTCAAAGTTGTATAGGAGACAGGCCAAGGGTTTAAACCTCTGATCTGGTTGTAAATCTCTTCTCCGGGCTTTGCCCAATCAATCCGCTCCTGCTCACGCTTAATGTTAGGCGCGTAAGTCGCTTTTGATTCGTCCTGTTTGATCGGTTTAATATTTCCGGAAATGACGTTCGGGACGGTCTCTGACAAAAGCTTTGCCCCCGCTATGCTTAATTTGTCGTGAAGCGTGCCGACGTTATCCTTTTCATCAATCTCCACTTCGATTTTCGAAATCATATCACCCGCATCAAGCTTTTCAACCATATACATGATTGTCACGCCCGTTTTCTTCTTGCCTTGGAGAATCGAATAATGTATCGGCGCTCCGCCTCTTAATTCAGGCAATAGTGACGCGTGTACGTTGATACAGCCGTATTTCGGGCCGTCCAGCAGCTGCTTGGGCAGGATCTGTCCGAATGCCGCCGTAACAATCAGGTCCGGCTTCAGGCTGAGCACTTTTTCTATTTCTTCTTCGAGCCTTACTTTTTCGGGCTGAAGCACGGGAATTCCGTGACGTTCAGCTTCAGCCTTAACAGGAGGGGGCGTCATGATTTTTTTTCTGCCTTTCGGGCGGTCAGGCTGCGTAACGACACCAACCACTTCATACCCGTCTTCAATAAGCGTGCGCAGGACGGGAACTGAAAAATCGGGCGTTCCCATAAAAACGATCCTTGTCATCCAATCATCCTTCCATTTCTGCCAGTTCTTCTTCAGTGTAGTAAGCCGTAATTTTTGATGTGAATAAAATGCCGTCTAAATGATCCATTTCATGCTGAACGGCTCTGGCCAAAAAACCCTCCGCTTCTAAAATAAACGGTTTTCCTTTACGGTCATAGGCTTTTACCTTTACGTAATCCGGGCGGGTGACATCGCCGTAAACCCCTGGAAAGCTTAAGCAGCCCTCGACTCCGGTCTGTTCACCGCTCTTTTCAAGAATAACCGGATTTACAAGGTCGATCCGGCCGCTTTCTTCACCGATGTCCACGACGGCCGCTCTTTTTAAAATGCCGATTTGCGGCGCGGCGAGGCCGACGCCATCCATTTCGAGCATCGTATCGTACATATCGTCAAGCAGTTTTTTTATTTTTTTATCAAACACTGTCACTTCATCGGCAGGTGTTTCCAGAACCTCCGCCGGGTGTGTGACGATTTTTTTTACAGCCAAAATTTTGCCCTCCAAAAACTAATGTTACATCAGCATGTACGGATTCATATCGATTGAAATCATGACATGCTTTTGCGCAATGTCGCGTTTATAGTGCTCCAGTATCTTTTTCAACTGAATCTGCAACTCGTTTTCCTGTCTGTATTTTATCACGCATTGATAGCGATATCTATCTTTGATCCTGGCGATCGGGGAAGCCGCCGGCCCGAGAATTTTCGTATCAGGCCCGCATCCCGCCCTTAAATAGTTTGTAATCTTTTCTGCGGTGACCGCGGCTTTTGCCGCTTCTTCATGAGAAACGGTCACCAGCGCCACGTAATAATAAGGCGGGTATGACTGGGCCCTTCTGTGCGCCATTTCCTGCTGAAAAAAAGTTTCATAGTCGTGCGTTTTCGTCAGCTGAATGCTGTAATGAGACGGTGTATACGTTTGAATGACCACCGTTCCCGGCTTTTCATGCCGCCCGGCCCGGCCGCTTACCTGCGTCAGCAGCTGGAATGTCTTCTCCGCGGCCCTGAAATCAGGGATGTGAAGCGTCGTATCTGCGCTTAATACTCCGACGAGCGTCACGTTCGGAAAATCAAGCCCTTTTGCGATCATTTGCGTACCGAGCAGGATATCCGCCTTCCCTTCACCGAACGCTGACAACAGTTTTTCATGGGCGCCTTTTCTTGAAGTGGTGTCCACATCCATCCTGATCACGCGCGCCTGAGGCAGCACTTTGGTAAGCTCCTCCTCCACACGCTGCGTTCCCGTGCCGAAAAAGCGGATATGTTCGCTGCCGCATTCCGGGCATGTTCCCGGGACAGGTTCCTCATGGCCGCAGTAATGGCATTTCAGCCTTTGTCCGTAGCGGTGATAAGTCATCGAAATGTCGCAATGCGGACATTGCGGCACATAACCGCAGTCCCGGCACATCACAAACGAGGAATACCCCCGTTTATTCAGAAAAAGGACGGCCTGCTCTTTTTTTGCAAGCTTCTCTTCCAGCTGTTCCATCAGTTCTCTTGAAAACATTGATCTGTTGCCGTTTCTCAGTTCTTCTCTCATATCAACGAGAGAAACGTCAGGCATGAGCTGGCGATTTACGCGATGTTTTAATGGAAGCAGCTCATAAACGCCTTTTTTCGCCCGCGCAAATGACTCCAATGTCGGCGTGGCGCTCCCGAGGACGACCGGACAGCTGTGATGCTCGGCCCGGCGGATGGCTACGTCCTTTGCATGATACCGCGGCATTTCCTCCTGCTTATAGGAAGATTCGTGCTCTTCATCAATAATGATCATGCCGAGATTTTCAAACGGGGCAAAGATGGCCGATCTGGCTCCGACGACAAGCCGGACTTCCTTGCGCTGAATCTTCCGCCATTCATCGTATTTTTCACCTGTGGATAATCCGCTGTGCATGACCGCAACCTGTGAGCCGAAACGGCCTTTAAAACGGTTGACCATTTGCGGTGTCAACGAGATTTCCGGAACGAGCACGATGGCTTCTTGTCCTTTTGCCAGCACTTTTTCAATGGATTGCAGGTAAATTTCCGTTTTGCCGCTTCCTGTGACGCCGTGAAGCAGAAAGACATGATGGACATGATCGGCTACAGCTTGTTTAATCGGCTCAAAAGCGGCCTGCTGCTCTTCTGTAAGAGAGAGCGGCTCTGTTTTTTTGAACATTCTGTCCTGATAAGGATCGCGGTAAACCTCCTCAAAGCTTTCCGTAAGAAGCCCCTTTTTAAGAAGCGTTTTCAGCGTCGCGGAACTGGAATCGGTCTTTTTGCAAAGCTCGGCCGCGGAAATCTTTGCTCCCCCGCCGATAAAATAAGTAAGCACGGCGAGCTGTTTAGAAGCCTGCTTTGTCAATGAATCTGCGTGCCGGGCGAGTTCTTCTTTGTCCGCCCCCGCTTCGATCATGCGGATCATTTTTTTATTCGTTTTTTGGGCGACTTTATATGTGACATCAATGCTTCCTTTGCGCACGAATTTTTGAAGTGACGAAAGAATGCTTTCATCGGTAATATCCGAGTACAGAAGACTTTTTTGATTCCTGAAAAGCTGTTTGATGTCCGGTGTCAGCGCTTCTTCGTCAACGACTTTCAGCTCTTTCTCGTACTTCGCCTTCAGTGCGGCGGGCAGCATTGCCTGAAGCGCCGTGATTTTAAACGACAGCGTTTTGTCAGAAAGCCATGAAGACAGCTGCATCAGTTCCTCAGTCAGAACGGGCGTCAAATCAAGAAGCTTCTCGACTTCCTTCATTGAGCCGCCGTTTAATTCAGACGAATCTTTCAAACCGGTCACAAATCCTTGAAGCTTGCGCGGGCCAAACGGGACAATCACCCGCATGCCGACTTCGATCATCCCTTTTAAATGATCGGGAATTTTGTAATCAAAGGGTCTGTCAATGTTTTTGGAGCTGACATCGACAATGACTTCTGCTACATTCATACGGGTTTTCGGTCCTCGGCTTTCAAAGCGGTCATTTCCTTCAGCATTTCAAAGGAAACGTCAAGTTTAGACATAAGCGCAAGCTCCCGTTTTCTTCCGTCCCGGAAATAGAAGGTGACGACATTCGTATCCGTGCCAAATCCGGCCCCTTCTGCTTTCACATCATTCGCAACGATCATATCAAGGTTTTTCTGTTCGAGTTTTCTGCGCGCATAGCGTTCGACGTCTTGCGTTTCAGCCGCAAAACCGACCAGCAGCTGGTGTGTTTTCCGTTCGCCGAGTTCTTTCAGTATGTCTGCCGTACGGTTGAATTCGATCACGAGCGAACCGTCTTTCTTCTTCATTTTGTGATCAGAAACAGCCGCCGGCGTAAAATCGGCCACGGCCGCCGTCTTAATCACCATGTCGCATGAATCAAACACAGAAAGCACGGCTTCTCTCATATCGGCTGCCGATTGCACAGGAAGAAACTGATACAGCCCGACTGGCGGCTCTATTGACACCGGGCCTGAAATCAGCGTCACCCGCGCCCCGAGACGGACAGCGGCTTCAGCAGCGGCGTAGCCCATTTTGCCGGTGGATTTATTTGTGAAGAAGCGGACAGGGTCCACGGCTTCGCGCGTCGGACCGGCTGTAATGACAATATGTTTTCCTTTCAGCGGCGCATCGTTTTCAGGCTCCTTAAAATGCTCTCTGACACGCTCAACAATAAGCTCCGGCTCCTCCAGCCTTCCTTTGCCGACATATCCGCATGCCAAATAGCCTTCACTCGGTTCGATAAAGCGGACCCCGTCCTGATAAAGCACAGAGATGTTCCGTTTCACCGCCGGATGATCATACATATGGACATTCATCGCAGGCGCCACCCAGACCGGGGCCTCAGCCGCCAGCACCGTCGTTGTGAGCATATCGTCAGCAATTCCGTTGGCAAGCTTGCCGATGATATTTGCCGTAGCGGGCGCGACAATAATTAAATCCGCCCAGTCAGCGGCATCAATATGAGAAATCACCTTCGGATTTTGTTCATTAAATGTATCTGTATATACTTCATTCCGGCTCAGCGCCTGAAATGTCAGCGGAGAAACAAACTCACGCGCGGACTCAGTCATAATCACTTTGACGTTTGCGCCGGCCTGAACCAGCTTGCTCGTGAGTGCGGAAGCTTTATAAACGGCAATTCCTCCGCTTACGCATAGCAAAATGTTTCGGTTTTTCATGAAGTCTTCTCCCCTTTATGAAAGCATTGGACAAATCCCAAACGGAAAAAAATAACAACCTATGTAGAGATAGGTTGCTACGTGTGCTTGTTATTCGCTGTCTTCTCTTTCAAACGAAAGCAGGCCCGCGTCAATTTCTTCTAAAGCTTTGCCTACATATTTGTGAGAAATGGTATGTTCAATCTGCTGGTCTTTTTTGATCTGCATTTCACGCGCGCGTCTTGCAGACACGGTCACCAGCGTATATTTAGAATCTAATTTATTCATTAAAGAGTCAATTGACGGATCTAACATAAGTTATTCTACCTCCAGCATTTTCTTATATCTCGGAGCGACGCGTTCACGTTTTAAGTGCTCGGCGAGAACGATTGCGTTAATCTTATCACAAGCCGTTTGGATATCGTCGTTTTCAACGACATAATCATACGCGTCCATCATTTCGATTTCAGCTTTTGCGGCATTCATTCTGTTTTCGATTAAATCGTCGGTTTCAGTTCCTCTTGTCACGATTCTGTTTTTCAGCTCAGAAAGACTCGGCGGCGCTAAGAAGATAAACAGGCCTTCCGGAAATGCATTCCGCACTTGGAGCGCGCCCTGCACTTCAATCTCTAAGAAGACGTCTTTTCCTTCTTGAAGCGTCTGTTCGACATAATCAACGGGCGTCCCGTAATAGTTGCCGACATATTCTGCCCACTCAAGCAGTTTGTTGTTTTCAATCATGCGTTCGAATTCATCTCTAGATTTAAAGAAATAATCGACGCCATCGACTTCGCCCTCTCTCGGGTTTCTCGTCGTGACTGAAATTGAGTATTCAAATTTCGTGTCCTGTTGTGAAAATATTGCTTGCCGAACCGTTCCTTTTCCAACTCCGGAGGGACCTGAGAGAACGATTAATAACCCTCTTTCTTTCATGCGGCAATTACCCCTGCCCTTCATCCATAATTTCTTCTTTCACAGAAAGTCTGTGTGCAACTGTCTCAGGCTGGACGGCAGATAAGATAATGTGATCACTATCCATGACGACAACTGCACGGGTTCTTCGTCCGTATGTAGCGTCTATTAGCATTCCGCGGTCTCTTGCATCCTGGATCATTCGCTTTATTGGCGCAGACTCCGGGCTGACAATCGAAATCATCCGATTGGCGGAGATGATATTGCCAAATCCGATATTAATCAGTTTAATCGTCATCTTCTACGTTCCCCCTGTAAAATAGACGTCTCTAGTGTAACCTGAAGAGGCCGTCTGTAAACAATACGCACAGTCGCTATTCTATATTTTGCACTTGTTCCTTCAATTTTTCAATAGAACTTTTCATTTCAACGACAAGCTTTGTGATTTGATGATCATTGGCTTTTGAGCCGATCGTGTTCGCTTCTCGGTTAAGCTCCTGAACAAGGAAATCAAGTTTGCGGCCGACTGCCCCGCCTTCTTTTAATATATCACGGAATTGAACAAAATGGCTCTTCAACCTGGTAATTTCTTCCGTTATATCAGAACGATCGGCGAAAATGGCGCATTCCGTGATCAGCCTGCTTTCGTCGAGCGCATCCTCCGTCCATTCCTTCATTCGGGCGTAAAGACGCTCGCGGTATTGAATAACAACGGCCGAAGCGCGCTCTTTCACCTGTTCGGACAGCGTCTCAAGCCGCTCGATGTGCAGAAAGCAGTCTTCCGCCAAAAGCCGTCCTTCTTTTTCCCTCATGTCACAAAGTTCCTTTACAGCCAGCTCAGCGGCTTCCCTGATGACTTCTTCAAGCTTGTCATCACGCATCTGTTCTTCGTGTATCTGCGCAATATGTTCAAATTTAAAGAACTCCATTGCATCGGGTTCTGCGGCCAGGCTGTAGCGCTCTTTCATGACGCGTGCGGCGCTCACATATTCATCAAGGAGCTCCCAATCGATGTTCAGGCTTCTTTTTATGAGCGCGTCACTGTTTACAGTGAGAAACAGCTCTACTCTTCCGCGCTGTATATGCTGCAATATCGTTTGTTTCAGCTTATCCTCTACATATAGCAAAGGCCGTGGCAGGCGGGCGTTCACTTCTTTGAACCGGTAATTGACGGATTTCAATTCAACGGTTGCCGAGAGATCGCCTTTTGTGCTGCTTGCGCTGCCGAAGCCTGTCATACTCCGTATCATATGAAACACCCAATTCTTTCCCGTTATCAAAATAAAAGGGCAATAGACATGCTATTACCCCTAAGATTATATCATATGGAATTATTTTTTTCTTGTCAAAAGTGAACCCGCCAGCAAAAAAGTAGGTATGCCCGACATACCGATAATCAGCATCCAATCGCCCGGCGTAATCGGCACTGTTTTGAATATCGGCTGCAGCGGCGGATAATAGATGACGATGACCATCAGGAAGATAGAAGAAATGATGGCCCCGAGCAGATAGATATTTTCAAACGGATTCCGGGAGAAAACAGACGTTTCGCTCCGGCAGTCAAACACGTGTATAAGCTGAGCCAGGACAAGAGTCGCGAATGCAACGGTCTGTGCGTAGGGCAGATTTTCAGGATTGCGGTGATAGACGATGATAAACGCTAAAATGGTTGCAGCTCCGATTAAAAACCCTCTTGATACGACTTTCCAGCCCAGTTTTCTCGCAAACACTCCTTCTTTCGGGTGCCGCGGCTTCCGCCTCATCAGGTCTCCTTCCGGCTGATCCATACCGAGGGCCATCGCCGGCAGCCCGTCAGTGACTAAGTTCACCCACAATATCTGAATCGGAACGAGCGGCAGCGGCAGAGCGAGAAGCATCGCAAACAGCATCACTAAAATTTCACCGACGTTGGAGGCGAGCAAATAACGGACGAATTTTCTTATATTTTCATAGATATTCCGTCCCTCTTTTATGGCTGATTTAATCGTAGCAAAGTTATCATCTACCAGAATGAGAGAAGAGGCTTCCTTTGCCACATCCGTTCCCGTCACGCCCATGGCAACGCCGATATCTGCCTGCTTTATGGCCGGCGCGTCATTAACCCCGTCTCCCGTCATGGCGACGACGTGTCCGTTTTCCTGGAACGCTTTGACGATTTTCAATTTATGTTCAGGCGACACGCGTGCGAAGACGTAGACATCATCGACCGTTTCGATAAGTTCTTTCTCCGTAAGCTCATTCAGCGTCTTGCCGTCCATCACACGCCCCTTTTTCGGAAGAAGACGCAAATCTTTTGCAATGGCCTTTGCCGTTTCGACGTGATCCCCTGTGATCATAACCGTTTTAATGCCGGCTTCACGGCATTCTTTAATCGCCTGTCTGACCTCCGGACGGGGCGGATCAATCATGCCTGACAAGCCGAGTATCGTCAGATTTTTTTCCGCCTGCTCCATTGTCGGCTTTTCTCCGGGCTTAAGCGGTTTATAAGCAATCGCGATCGTACGCAAAGCTTGCGACGCCAGCTCTTTCAGAACCGCTTCCGTTTCTGCTTTCTTTTCTCCTGAAAATGGCGCGCTTCTTGCGTCGTACATCAGATGTGACGAGCGGTCAATCAGCACATCGGGCGCTCCTTTAGTGATGACGAACTGCTTTTTTTCCTGATCCTCTACAATGACGGTCATCATTTTGCGGACGGAGTCAAACGGAAACTCGGCAACCACGCGGTAGTGCCCGCTGAGCCAATCGTTTGAATAGCCGCCCTTTCTTGCAGCCGTCAGCAGCGCTCCTTCTGTCGGATCGCCGTCGAGTACATAATGGCCGTCTTTCAGTGCGATTTCGGATGTGTTGCACAACGCGCCGAAAACCAGCATCTGTTCAAGAATCTTCTCATCTTTCGGCTTGATTTCCCGCTCATCTCGGGTGAAAACGCCCTCCGGCTCATAGCCGATGCCTGACACTTTAAATGTTTTTCCCCCTGACCACATATGGGTGACGGTCATTTTGTTTTGTGTCAGCGTGCCGGTTTTATCAGAACAAATGACAGAGGCGCAGCCCAATGTTTCAACCGCCGGAAGCTTTCTGACAATTGATTTTTGTTTGATCATGCGCTGGACGCCGATTGATAATGCCACCGTAACAATGGCGGGAAGCCCTTCCGGAATCGCGGCGACGGCCAATGACACCCCGGCCAAAAACATGCTGTAAAGCTCATGTCCCTGTAAGACGCCGACTGCAACGACCAATACCGTTAAAAGGAGCGCGACGATAATTAAAATTTTGCCGAGCTCTTCAAGTCTTCGCTGCAGCGGTGTTGAAAGGCTGCCGGCGGATTCCAGCATATCGGCGATTTTCCCCATTGCCGTATTCATTCCTGTACCGACGACGACGCCGACACCGCTGCCGCGCGTTACGATCGTACCCATAAACGCCATATTGCTGATGTCGCCTAACGAAACATCCGGCTTTCTCAGTTTATCAGCTTGTTTAACCACCGGAATTGATTCCCCGGTCAGCGCCGATTCCTCAATTTCAAGGCTTTTCGCTTCAACGATCCGCACATCCGCGCCAATCCGGTCGCCGCTTGAAAATTTCATGATATCGCCGGGAACGAGCTCCTTGGACTGAATTTTCTTCCAGCTCCCGTCCCGCAACGCTGACACATACGGCGTTGACAGCTCTTTTAATGCGTGTAAAGACTTTTCCGCACGCCGCTCTTGAAAAAAACCGAGAACCCCATTGACAAATACAATCGCCATAATCGCTACGGCATCTACATATTCGCCTAAAAACCCGGATATTAAGGTTGCCGCCAGCAGCACGAGCACCATAAAATCTTTAAATTGGGCGAAAAACACGGCGATCGCCGGTGTCCTCTTGCCCTCCTGAAGCTCGTTCGGTCCGTGCTTTTCAAGGCGTTTTTTCACCTCTTTTTCGGTCAACCCCTGTTTAATGGACGTATTTGTTGCTTTCAGCAAATCGGTTTGTCCCATTTCATGAAACTTCATTCTTCTCGTCCACTCCCCTGCCTCGCTTTAGAGATGTCACTCTGTAAACAAGCTTATTCTGACTCGTCCCTTTTCATGCTATAATTATCGAATGCAGGAAGAAGGAAAGGGTGTTTTATATGTCTTTTGATGGCATGTTTACATACGGAATGACACATGAATTAAACAGCCGGATCGCCGGAGGCCGGATTACGAGAGTCCATCAGCCTTTTAAGCATGATGTGATATTTCATATCCGCGCTAACGGAAAAAACCATAAATTATTATTATCGGCGCATCCGAGCTATTCACGGGTGCACATGACAAACCAGGCCTATGAAAATCCGAGCGAGCCGCCGATGTTTTGTATGCTGCTCAGAAAGCATATAGAAGGCGGATTTATTGAGAAAATAGAACAGGCCGGATTAGACCGGATTATGATATTCCGGATAAAAAGCAGAAATGAAATCGGCGACGAAACCGTCAGAACGCTGTATGTTGAAATTATGGGACGGCACAGCAATATTATCCTGACTGACGGAGAAGGAGCCATCATCGACGGACTGAAGCATTTATCTCCGTCGATGAACAGCTACCGGACCGTTCTGCCGGGATATGATTACAAGCTTCCTCCCGCTCAGGAAAAAATTTCGCCGCTTGCCGCGGATGAAGAGGACGTTTTGCGTTATCTCAGTTTTCAGGAAGGACGGCTTGACCAGCAGATCGTCAGACATTTCTCCGGTGTTTCTCCGCTGTTTGCAAAAGAAGCCGTGCATAGAGCGGGTCTCGCTAACAAAATAACGCTGCCGAAGACGCTGATTGAAATGTTCCATGCCGTGAAAGATTGCAGGTTTACACCGAACATTACGACAGCCGGCGGAAAGGAATACTTTTATCTCCTGTCTCTCACACATGTAAACGGTGAGGAGCGCACCTTTCACTCACTGAGTGAGCTGTTGGACCGGTTTTATTTCGGCAAGGCGGAACGCGACCGCGTCAAACAGCAGGCTCAGGATCTCGAGCGGTTTGTCGCAAACGAACGGAAAAAGAACTCCAATAAGATAAAAAAGCTGGAAAAGACGCTCGACTACTCAGAAAATGCGAAGGAATTCCAGCTATACGGCGAACTGCTGACGGCGAATTTGTATATGCTGAAAAAAGGTGACAAAGAAGCGGAAGTCATCAATTATTATGATGAAGAAAGTAAGACAGTGACCATCCCTTTAAATCCGAACAAAACACCGTCAGAAAACGCGCAGATGTATTTTACAAAGTATCAAAAGGCGAAGAATTCCGTCGAGGTGGTAAAAGAACAGATCCGTCTGGCTGAGGAGGAAATCGCTTATTTCGATCAGCTGATCCAGCAGCTCTCCTCCGCCTCCACAAAGGATATTCACGAAATAAGGGAGGAGCTCGTGGAAGGCAAATATCTGCGACCGAAACAGCAGCGAGGACAGAAAAAACAGAAGCAGCACGTTCCTGTTTTGGAGCAATATGAATCTTCACGGGGATTGACGATTCTTGTCGGCAAAAACAATAAACAAAATGAGTACTTAACGACAAAAGCTGCCGCAAGGGATGATTTATGGTTCCACACGAAAGACATTCCCGGTTCCCACGTTGTGATTAAAAGCAACGATCCGGATGAACAATCCATACTGGAGGCGGCTGCGATCGCCGCTTATTTTTCCAAGGCGAAAGATTCCGGCTCCGTTCCCGTTGATTATACAAAAATCAGACACGTGAAAAAGCCAAACGGCGCAAAGCCCGGATTTGTCACCTATGACAGCCAGCATACCGTATTTGTCACACCTGATGCCGACCTTGTCATACGGCTGAAAAAATAAACGCACCTCCAAGCTGAAACCCGCACTCAGCTTGGAGGTGTTTTTATTACGTATAAACGGAGACGAAACTCTCCCAGCCGTCAGAACCGATCTATACAGTATCTGATCAGTTTCCCGTCATGTCTGCCTGATCCGCCGGGGCCGTCTCTGATTAAAGCGGTCACACCTTGATTTGGCGGCGGATACTGTCACCTTCCCTCGCCGCACCTGAGCACATCCGGGCGGGTCTCTGACCTTTCCTTTGTATGCGGGCGGAATCCAGGCGGCATTGGGATCAGATAGATATTCCGCATCACTTCGCAATCCTGACCGCTTGCCGGCATATACCGTTCAAACTGCCCGCTTTCGTTTTGAATTGTTCACATTCGGGGACTGTGAGGACAGTATAAAAAACACCCTGCCTGAGGGACTGACCCCCGTTTTTGAGACAGGGATCAAAACACCTTTAAGCAGCCAGCTGTCGGTATGTGACCGGCGGCTGGTTGTTTAGTTTCGTTTGAATACGAATGTTGTTATAATAGTGTATATAGGTTTCGACAGTTTGTTCTACGATGGTCGTCGTAGTGCTTTCCAACCTGTCGAGGTAGAACGTTTCAGACTTTAGTGAGGAATGAAACGATTCGATGGAGGCATTATCAGCGGGCGTCCCTTTGCGGGACATGCTCATGGTAATGCCTTTTGTTTTAACAGCTTTCTGATACTCATAAGATGTATAAACAGAACCTTGGTCACTATGTAACACACAGTTCTCTGGCAGTGCGGGCAGCTGATCAAGTGTGTGTAAGACAAAGTCTGTGTCCTGTCTATCGCCAATCGTAAAAGCAATCACTTCTCCATTGTATAAATCCAATATACTGGAAAGATACAATTGTTTCTGCCCATAAGGCAAATATGTGATATCCGTTACTAGCTTTTCCAGAGGGCGATCAGACTGAAAGTTCCGATCCAATATATTCTCGGCCACGGCATATGGCTGCCCATTCTTCTTACGCTTTTTCACCTTAACCCGGCATTGCCACTGATTCTTCTGCATAATGCGCTGAACCGTTTTATGATTCATACGCATTCCCTTTTTTAATATGGCTGTGATTTTCCGATAGCCATATCGATACTTGTGTTCTCGGCACAACGTGCCGATTTGTTTTTCTAAATGGTATTTAGGGTTATCTTTCATCAGATTCTTCTTCCAACGATAATAAGATGCTCGTGAGATACCTAAATGAATACAGATATCCTTTATGGTCATTGTGCTGCGCAATGCTTCTACAAGCTCGACTGGCGTTTCGCTATCAGCTTCCTTTCCAATTCGTTGTACTTTTTTAACACTTCATTCTGTTGTCTCAGATAACGATTTTCTGCCTGCAGTTTCTCTAATTCGGAAGAATACTCTGGACCTTTTCCATAAGAATATTGCTTTCCGACAGGTTGTTCGAATCGATGTGTGTCCCCAGCTTTATACCACCTGACCCATGTCTGCACCTGCGTCTTATTCTTTATATTCAATTCCTGCATGATCTCCTTCACAGGCACGCCCGCCAATCTCATTTCTACAGCCTTCTGTTTGACTTCAACCGGATAACTCACTCTTGCCCTCATAGAAAAACACCTCCAAGTCTAATTTCGGATAACAACGATCCGTTTTCAAACTTGAAGGTGTTTTTTGTTTGTCTCATATTATGGGGTCAGTCCCTGATGACAGACAAGGTGTTTTTTATGGTCTTCTTCTTTTCTCAAATAATCGATCCACTTCTTCAGCCAAATCAGCAGTAATGAGAGGCTCTAAGTCCTCAGCCAGTCTTTTCGTATGTGCCGGGCTTGCGCCGCTTGTTGATACGGATACTTGAATGCGCCCTTTGCGGATGATCTTCGGCATATACACGCTGCCCTGTTCAGCATCGCTTACACAATTGACCAGCTGCGTTTCAGAAGCGCTCGCGGCTATCTCCTGATTCACGCTGCGGTCATTTGTCGCGGCAATGATGAAAAAAGCGGGCGCGAGATCCTTCATTTCAATTTTACGGGAAACCCAGCGGATGCGCCCTTCATCCGCCAGCTGTTTAATTTCGGGCAGGGCATCGGGACTGATTACAGTAATATCCGCGCCTTCCGGAAGCACCGTTTTGAGCCTTCTTAAGGCAACATTGCCTCCGCCCGCGATGATAATTCTTTTTCCGCTTAAATTAATGTGCAGAGGCAGCATACTGTCCCCCCTTAAAATCAAACTGACCGCCGGGGTTTCGAACAGCTTCTGACACACGGTTCAAAAACGCCTGCTTAATATGCGGGTGAAAACCTAAGTATGAAGCGAGATGAACATTTTGACTGACCGTTTGAAGCTTTTGAACTTCCCGTTCAATCTCAGTCATTAAAAGCCCGGTAAACAGAAGATATGGAACGATAAAAACGGGTGCTCCGTCATCCTCTTCAAGGCCGGCAAACACTTCTTTATAGTGCGGATCACATGCTGTTAAAAAACAAGGGATGACTTCTTTAACAGGTGTAATCGCCTCAAGTTTTCCGGCAATCTCACTGACTGCGTTTTTAACTGCCGGATCTGTGCTTCCTCTTCCGATCAGCACCACTTTCGCCTGCTCAATGGGCACTCCGGTATCTTCAATGCGATGATGCACCGCTTTTACGACTTCATCGTCCACTCCGATCGGAACACCATATGTCACTTTTATATCGGGATGCAGGGCCGCCGCACGGGCGATTTCAGCCGGAATGTCATGTTTTGCGTGGGCAGCGGTCAACAGCAGTAAAGGCACGGCCGCAATATGAGTGGCGCCTTGTCTGACACATGCTTCAAATCCCGCTTCAATAGAAGGTTCCTGCAGTTCTAAAAAACAAATTTCCTGAATGGGAACGTCAGCGTGCGGCATGCACCCTTTTAAAAACGCCGCCGACTCTGTCTGCGCTTTTTTCAGCCTGCTTCCGTGCCCGATGTATAAAATCGCCTGCTTCATTTACAACGCCTCGCTCAAATCCAGATTTTTCTGTTCAGATGCATACCAGTCCAGTTTGCAGTGATAATTGACGACATCGCCGATAACAATTAAGCTCGGGTTTTTGATTTCTTCTTTTATCACTGTGTCTGAAAGCGTGCCGACGGTGCAGACGACTGTTTTTTGCCTGTCCGTCGTTCCCCAATGAATAAAGGCTGCCGGGGTGCCGGCGTCTCTGCCGTTTTCCAGCAGCATTCTTTCAATCTGCCGGATATTTTTAATTCCCATATAAATCACCAGCGTATCAATGCCCGTCGCCAGCGCTTTCCATTTTTCTTCAAAGTCGTCTTCTTGTTTATAATGTCCCGTAACGAATGCGACATTGGAGCTCGCCTCTCTGTGCGTCACGGGAATGCCGGCATAAGCAGCAGCCGCGATTCCTGATGTAATGCCGGGAACGATCTCAAACGGAATGGCGTTTTGTGCGAGAGCCTCCGCTTCTTCGCCTCCGCGGCCGAAAACAAACGGGTCGCCTCCCTTGAGCCTTACAACGGTTTTCCCCTTTTTCGCATACTTCACAAGGAAACGGTTGATCGTATCCTGTTTCATAATGTGAAAATCCGGGAGCTTTCCGCAGTAAATCAGATCCGCTTCTTCTCCGGCATATTGTAAAATCTCTTTGCTTACCAATCTGTCATATAATATAACGTCCGCTTTCTGTATGGCTTTCATTGCCTTCACCGTTAATAAGTCCGGATCTCCCGGACCGGCTCCAACGATAAATACTTTCCCCATAGCATGTCTCCCCGATCCGTTTTGAAATCTTCCCAGAACAGCCGCGAGGCCGCACTTCAGCTATTTTACCATATCCCGCCATTGCGGGGGATATCCGGCTGATTGCGCGGCCTTTTTGGACCTATTATGCTAAGCTGTTTTTCACAAAGTCAACCAGTCTTCCGGTGCATTCTTCGCGTTCACATTTGCCTGAATCAAGTACGAGCTCAGGCGCTTTCGGCTCTTCATACGGTGAGTCGATCCCCGTAAAGAACGGAATTTCACCATTTCTTGCTTTTTTATATAAACCTTTCGGATCGCGCTTTTCACATATATCGAGGTCGCATTTCACATAGATTTCATTAAATTCGCCCTCCGCCACAAGCTCTCTCACCTGATCTCTGTCCTCACGGAACGGAGAAATAAAAGCCGTGATGACGATGGTTCCCTGCTGAACGAAAAGCTTCGCCACTTCCCCGATGCGGCGTATATTTTCCTTGCGGTCATCATCGGAAAAACCTAAGTCCTTGTTTAAGCCGTGGCGGATGTTATCACCATCAAGCACGATGACTTGATAGCCTTGTTCAAACAGCTCGCGCGCTGCGGCGTTTGCAATCGTGGATTTTCCTGAACCGCTTAAGCCCGTCAGCCAGAGGATAGAGCTTTTATGCTTGTTTTTCTGCTGGTATTCTTCTTTCGTTATTGAGGCTTCATGCCACACGATATCACGATTTGTCACTCTATTTTCCTCCTTAAGAAACGCCTGCTTCTTCTTTCGTTTTCAGCCCTTTAATCAACACCTCGACAACTTCAGGACGGCTGAATTCCGCCGGCGGCATGACGCCGCTTCGCAGCATTTCTCTGACCTTTGTTCCTGACAGAATGACGTGGTCTTCTCTGTCATGCGGGCATGTTTTGGCCGTTCCCATGTTGCCGCATTTCTGGCAGAAGAAGCTGTGCTCGAATTTCATCGGTGTAATCCCGAGTTCATCCGCTGTAAATTGATCAAACAGCTCTTGCGCTTCATATGTGCCGTAGTAATCACCGACGCCGGCATGATCGCGGCCGACGATAAAATGCGTGCAGCCGTAGTTTTTGCGGACAAGCGCGTGGAAAATGGCTTCTCTCGGCCCCGCATACCGCATAGCCGCCAAAAATACGCCGAGGAACACGCGGTCTTTCGGATAATAATGATCGAGCAGCACCTGGTAGCTTTCCATTCTGACATCCGCCGGAATGTCATCTGATTTTGTTTCACCGACGAGCGGGTTCAAAAACAGGCCGTCAACCGTCTCAAGCGCGGTTTTTTGGATATATTCGTGGGCGCGGTGGACCGGATTTCTCGTTTGGAAACCGACAATGGTTTTCCAGCCCTTTTCTTCGAAGCTTCGTCTTGTATCGGCAGGTTCAAATGTAAACTCAGGAAACTGCTTTGACGCTTTTTTAACTAATGTGATCGGCCCGCCGACATACGTATCGCCGCGTGAAAATAATTTTTTCACGCCCGGATGCGCGGCATCATCGGTTTTATATACGTGAACGGCTTCTTTTTGTTTATCCGGCGTATAAATATCTTCGATGTCGACTATGCCGTATGTTTCTCCGCCGTAAGTCAGTTTCACCGTGTCGCCGACGGCAAGCTCAGCCGCTTTTTCTGAATCGACCGGAAGCGTGATCGGCAGGGACCAGACAACCCCGGATGCCAGACGCATATTTTCAACGACTGACACGTAATCTTTTTCTGTGAAAAATCCTTCAATCGGGCTGTACCCCCCGATCCCGATCAGCTCTAAATCAGCGAACGAAATCAAATCAAGCTCAATTTCTTTTTGGACGGATGTAAGATCATACTGCTCATTTACCCGATTAATTAATGTTCCTCCGTGCGGTGCTAAACTCATAATACATGATTCCTCCCAGTTAACAGATAAATAAACTCAGATTAATAGTTAAATGCCTCCGCCTTGTTCATGGACAGAGCGTTTCTCTTTTCGGATGGCTTTCATCAGACTGGCAGCTCCGCCAGCTGCCAAAAGCACGCTGGCCATCATAAAGATGGAATAGTAATCTCCTTTTAACAGCAGGGAGACAAGCAAATACGAAATCGACAGTGACAAAAACGGTGAAACGACCCATACTTTGAGCATCGTTTTCACGACTTCTTTATGAAAAACGTTCGGCCCGTTTTTGGCCATTCCGATACCGATAATTGATGATGATGTGACTTGCGCCAATGGGACCGGCAGACCGAAGACGGAACTGATAATGACAAGCCCCGCGCCGGTTCCTGAAAGCAGTATGCCTTCTCCGGCTGAAAATCTCGTAATCTTTTTCCCGTTGGTTTCAAGCACTTTGCGTCCTAAAAGCAGAGCGCCGAGAGCGACAAAGATGCCTCCGTACAGCGTTCCTTTGGACACGCTGAGCACGCCCGCAGCAACCAAAGGGCCTACCGCATTTGCGACATTGTTCATTCCGGCTGAAAAAGCTTCCCAAAACCCCGCAATCAGCAGCACAATCCCTAAAATCTTCTGTTTCCGACTCGAAATGACTCGAATATTCAGAGAACTGAATACCTTCGAGACGAGAAACGTGAAACAGAACGCGACGAACGGTACGAGCACCCAAAAAATCACGATGACCAAAAGATGCTGTAAAAACAATACTTTGTACGCGACGCCGACACCGACAATCGCCCCGACAGTGACCTCACTCGTCGACAGCGGAATGCCGAGCACATTCGCCGTGAATAATGATAGCGCCGCCGATCCGATAATAATGCAGACAATGGTGAGCGTAATGGTTTGTTCGGGAATGATTCCGCCGCTGATCGTCTTAACGACTTCTCCGCCGCCGATAACCGCCCCTGACAGGACTCCGGCCGCGCAGATGATCAGCGCATACGTTTTCTTTTTAACGGCGCCGGACCCATAAGCGACTCCCATTGAAGCCGCGGCTCCGCTTGCTCCGATATTCATGGCAAAAAACAGGCAGAATAAAATAGCGGCTAATTCCATCGTGCAGCTCCTTTATTCATGCAGTCCGCATTCTGTTTTCGCCATGCCGTTCCATCTGCCGCTCCGCAAATCTTCCGCGGTAAACGCAGGTGAAGTGCACGGTTCACAGCCGATGCTCGGATACCCCTGATCATGGAGGATATTGTAATCCAGCTCATGCTTGGAAGTATATCTCCAGATGTCTTTCCATGTCCAATGGATCAGCGGGCATACTTTAATCGATTGAAACTTGTCGTCTTTATTCAGGAAATTCGTATTCGCCCGGCTCGGCCCTTGATCCCGGCGAAGACCGGACAGCCATGCCGGATGTCCCGCGAGCGCTTCTCTTAACGGCAGAATTTTTCTGATGTAGCAGCACTGGTTCGGTTCTCTTTCCCACAGTTTATCTCCGTGAGCCTCGGCCTGTTCTTCAAGAGTAAGGCTGGGCTTTTTCAGGATAATGTTCAGTCCCGGGTAACGCTCTTTCACTTTTTCGATCGTTTCATATGTTTCTTTAAAGTGAAGACCCGTATCAAGAAACACGATTTCCGCGTCTTTCTTTACTTTAGAAATTAAATCGATCAGGACGATGCCTTCAATCCCGAAGCTGCACGCGTAAACAAGCTGGTCTCCGTAGTGGCCGTATGCCCATTTTAAAACGGACAGCGCGCCTTTATAGGAATCGTCTTCCGGAAATGTAATCGCCGGCTCTTCCCATGTGTCATACGTTAGCATTTTTCCTTTCCTCCTCCCGGAGACAATCAAACAGCTGTTGTTTTCTGCCGGTTGTCTTATCCCTCAATCTTTTTTTCATATAAAAAACTTTCAATCCAGCGGAATGAAAGACAGTGACCCGGTATAGCCCTTATCTTCAAAATGCTGTGCATTTTTCTGGATGCGGCACCTTGCATGACACGCAGGTTGCCGGGCGTCATCGGTCCAGTCCCTCAGCCGCTCTTGATAAGCTTTTTAGATTTGTACTAAATTTTAGCACAATTCTAACAGAAGTCAACCCGAGTTTTTTGATAGGAATAATAAAAACAGGCCCTGAGGCCTGTTTTTATTGTCATTATTTTTTAAACCAATCTTTTGACTCGGGATTCTGTTTCCATGATTTCAGTTTCTCAATGTCATCTGAATGAATCGTTCCGTTTTCAAGCGCGACTTCAATCAGCGTGTCATAATCCGTTAACGAGTAATAAGGAAGACCCGCTTTTTTAAAGGCTTCTTTTGCTTTCGGCAGTCCGTATGTAAAAATGGAAATGACGCCGAGGACTTCCGCGCCCTCTCTTTGAAGGGCCGCCGCAGCTTCAAGCACGCTGCCTCCGGTAGAAATCAAGTCTTCAATCACGACTGTTTTTTGCCCTTTTTTAATGGCGCCTTCTATTTGATTTCCTTTGCCGTGCGCTTTCGGTTTGCTTCTGACGTAGCACATCGGTGCGCCTGCACGGTCTGCGAGAAGCGCAGCATGCGGAATGCCCGCCGTTGCAGTGCCCGAGATCATCTCCGCCTCGGGAAAATGCTCTTTCAGCAGTTTGCCGAGCCCGTCCGCCACATCATTTCTCACTTTTGGATACGACAATGTCAGACGGTTGTCACAATAGATCGGTGATAAAATACCGCTCGCCCACGTAAACGGCTCATTCGGGCGTAAAAAGACAGCTTCAATGTGTAATAGATGTTTTGCGATAGCCTGTTTCATCGGCGAACGCCCTCCCATTCCAGTTTAATTGCTTCATATGCTTTAACGGGGTTTTCCGCTTTTGTAATTGAGCGGCCCACAACGATGGCTGACGAACCGTTTTCTTTCGCAAATGACGGAGTCGCCGTCCGGACTTGATCGTCAGCTGCGTCACTGGCCGTGCGGATGCCCGGTGTGACTGTCAGAAATGAAGGCCGGACCGCTTCATAAATGGCTTTTGTTTCATGTACCGAACATACCACTCCGTCCAGCCCGCACTCTTCCGCCATTTTGCCGTAATGCACGACCGTTTCTAACAGCGGCTTTTGCAGCAGAAGCTCTTCCTTCGCCACCTGCTCTGAAGTGCTGGTCAGCTGAGTCACCGCGATTAAAGACGGGCGTTTTCTGCCTGCCGGCGTGCCTTCTTCAAGTCCCTCAAGGGCCGCGCGCATCATGCGTGCGCCCCCTGCCGCATGCACATTGACGAGATCAACGCCGAGGCCGGCCAGCCGCTTCATCGCTTTATTGACCGTAGTCGGGATATCATGAAGCTTTAAATCTAAAAATATATCACAGTTCCGTTCTTTTAATTGGTGAATGATGGCGGGGCCTTCCTGATAAAAAAGTTCCATCCCCGTTTTGACAAAAAGCCTTTCCTTTTCAAACAAGTCTAAAAACGTTAAAGTCTCTTCCCCTGATGCAAAATCAAGCGCGATGATGGGCAGGTTGTTTTTCATGTTTCCAGCTCCTTCCGATGCATTCACTTACAGATTGAAAGCCGTGTTGGCGCAGTACACGGGGGAGCTGTTCTATGATTTCCGGGCAGACGAACGGATTGACGAAGTTTGCTGTGCCGACGGCAACCGCACTCGCTCCCGCAAGAAGAAATTCTAATGCATCCTCTGCGGTCTGAACGCCGCCCATCCCGATAATCGGGATTTGAACGGCGTGGCTGACTTCGTATACCATCCGGATGGCGACCGGTTTGATCGCCGGGCCTGACAGTCCGCCCGTTTTATTTGCTAAGATCGGCCGTCCCGTCTTGAGATCGAGCCTCATCCCGATGAGTGTATTAATCATCGTCAGACCGTCAGCACCGGCCGCTTCAATCGCTTTAGCAATTTCGGTTATGTTTGCGACATTAGGCGAAAGCTTCACATACACAGGCACTGCGGAAACTTCTTTCACCGCTTTTGTCAGTTCGGCCGCCATGACGGGATCAGTACCAAAAGCAATCCCCCCCGTTTTGACATTCGGACATGAAATGTTAAGCTCAAGCGCATGCACATTCGGCGCTTGGCTGATGTGCTCGGCCACTTCTTTATAGTCGTCCACCTGAGAACCGGCGACATTTGCGATAATCGGCGTGTCAAATTGTTCGAGCCAAGGCAGCTCATGATTGAGCACATGCTCAAGGCCGGGGTTTTGCAGTCCGATGGCATTCAGCATTCCCGCGCTTGTCTCCGCCACTCTCGGCGCCGGATTTCCGAAGCGGGCTTCGTTCGTCGTGGCTTTAATCATAATGCCTCCGAGGCATGATAAATCGTAAAATCCGGCATATTCTTTCCCGAAACCGAAACATCCGGAAGCGGGGATGATCGGATTTTTCAATTGGAGACCCGGCAGATTCACCTCTAACATTACAGCGCCACCTCCTCAGCTTTAAATACCGGCCCGTCAAGGCAGACCTTTACATATGATGTATCGCTTTCACCCGTGCGGCACACGCAGGCGAAGCAGGCTCCGATGCCGCAGCCCATCCGCTCTTCCATCGAAAGATAAACCTCTTTATGGCCGTACTGCTGCTTCAGAGCTTTCAGCATCGGTGTCGGTCCGCAGCTTAGCAGGACATCGAATTCGAGCTGCTTTTCACGGATGACATCGGTGACAAACCCTTTCTCTCCATATGTTCCGTCAGCCGTCGCCACATAGGTGTCTCCGTACGCACGACATTCCTGTTCGTAAAAAATATCCTTTGCTGATTGAAATCCAAGCACATGAATGACGTTTACGCCTTTTTCCGTCAGGCGCTTTGACAGTTCCTGCAAAGGCGGAACTCCCACTCCGCCTCCGACTAACAGCGCGGTTTTTCCGGGTTCAATCCGCCGGACGGGGAATCCGTTGCCGAGAGGGCCGAGAACGTCTATCCTGCCGCCCTCTTTTTTCTCGGACAAAAGACGCGTTCCCTCACCGTCAGCTCTGTAGATAACGGATACTTCATTCGCGGCGAAATCGACGTCCGCAATGCTGAGCGGTCTTCTTAATAGCGGCGTGACCGCGTCACTCACCTTCAGATGAAGAAATTGACCCGGCTCGGTAAGGTGCCGGACAAGCTCTCCTTTCAGCACCATCTTATAAATCCGGTCGGCAATTTCTAAGTTGGATTGAACAGTCAAATGCGCTTTCTTCATATCGTGACTGCCGCCTTTTGATTGGTTTCGGATGCAGGCATATGATCCGCCCGGAATGTCATGCTTTCCAATACCCGCAAAATGGCTTCGGCCGTATCTAAAGATGTCAGGCAGGCGACTCCGTTCTCAACGGATTCGCGGCGGATTCTGAAGCCGTCTCTGGCCGGCTGTTTGCCCTTTGTCAGCGTATTGATGACAAATTGCGCTTCTCCGTTTCTGATGACGTCGATGAGATTCTTCCCTTCTTCGCCGATTTTCCCGACAACCTGAGCCGGAATCTGAGCGTCTTTCAAATAAGCTGCCGTTCCTACCGTCGCCATGATGTTATAGCCGATAGCGTGGAACCGCTTCGCGATCAGAAGTCCTTCTTCTTTATCTTTATCAGCAACGGTCAACAGCACCGAGCCGTAATTCGGAATTTGAATGCCAGAGGCAATCAGTGCTTTATAGAGCGCTTTTTCAAGAGTTGAATCTTTGCCCATGACCTCTCCCGTCGACTTCATTTCAGGCCCTAATGTAATATCCACTCTTCTCAGCTTCGCGAATGAGAAGACAGGCGCTTTCACGTACACCCCCTGCTGTTCAGGCTGCAGCCCCTCTTGATAGCCGAAATCAGCAAGCTTTTGGCCGAGAATGACCTTTGTCGCCAGATTCGCCATCGGAATCTTTGTGATTTTGCTTAAGAACGGCACGGTTCTGCTTGACCGCGGATTTACCTCAAGCACATACACTTCACCTTGCGACAGTACGAACTGGATGTTCAGCAACCCGATGATGTTAAGGCCTTTTGCCAAGGCTACAGTGTATTGTTCGATTTTTTTCTTAATGTCTTCGCTTAAAGACTGAGGCGGATAGACGGCGATTGAATCCCCTGAATGGACGCCGGCCCGCTCGATATGCTCCATAATTCCCGGAATAACGACTGTTTCGCCGTCAGATACGGCATCGACTTCGATTTCTTTCCCCGTCAGATAACGGTCGATTAACACCGGATGCTGCGGGTTGATTTTGACCGCGTTTTTCATATAGTGAAGCAGCTCTTCTTCGTGATAGACGATTTCCATCGCCCGGCCGCCGAGCACATACGAAGGGCGGACAAGTACCGGATAGCCGATGGATGCGGCAATTTTGACCGCTTCGTTCACCGACACAGCGGTTTTTCCGAGCGGCTGCGGCACATTCAGCGCCTCAAGCGCCTGCTCAAACTTATCCCGGTCTTCCGCACGGTCTAAATCTTCAAGTGATGTGCCGAGGATTTTGACGCCGCGGGCGCTCAATTCTTCCGCAAGATTGATCGCCGTCTGGCCGCCGAATTGGACGACAACGCCTTCCGGCTGTTCCAAATCGATGATGTGCATGACATCTTCTACCGTCAGCGGTTCAAAATACAGTTTGTCTGATATGCTGAAATCAGTGGACACCGTCTCAGGGTTGTTGTTGATAATAATCGCTTCATAGCCTGCCTGTTTGATGGCCCAGACAGAATGAACGGTCGCATAGTCAAATTCGACGCCCTGTCCGATGCGGATCGGGCCGGAGCCGAGGACGACGACGCTTTTTCTTGATGTAACCTCAGACTCATTTTCTTCCTCATATGTGCTGTAGAAGTACGGGGTTTCTGATTCGAATTCCGCCGCGCATGTATCCACCATTTTATATACAGGCTTGATGGCTGCTTCTTTTCGCATTTGATACAGCTCTTGTTCCGGCATATTCCATTCCCGGCTGATATATTTGTCGGAGAAACCGAGTTCCTTCGCTGTCTGAAGGACGGCGAGGCTGCCTTTTTCCGCTTTCAGCTCTGTTTCAAAAGCGACCAGCTTACAGAGCTTGTGCAAAAAGAATACGTCAATTGCGGAAAACTCATGAAGCTGCTCGACTGTGTAGCCTCTTCTGAACGCTTCAGCAAGATAAAACAGCCGTTCATCTCCGGCCTTTCTGATCCGTTTTTCCAAAAGCCCGTCAGAAATCTCTTCCGCATCCTTCAGTTCCAGGTGATAGACATCGGCTTCCAGTGAGCGGACCGCCTTTAACAGCGATTCTTCAAGGGTGCGTCCGATGGCCATGACCTCTCCGGTGGCTTTCATTTGCGTCCCGAGCCTGCGGTTTGCCGACTCAAATTTGTCGAACGGCCAGCGCGGGATTTTAGAAACGACATAGTCAAGCGCGGGCTCAAAAGCCGCATATGTTTTTCCCGTTACGGGATTCATCATTTCATCAAGAGAAAGCCCGACTGCGATTTTCGCCGCAAGCTTTGCGATCGGGTAACCCGTCGCTTTTGAGGCGAGGGCAGATGAGCGGCTCACCCGCGGATTCACTTCGATAATGTAATATTGGAAGCTGTCGGGATCGAGCGCGAGCTGAACATTACAGCCGCCTTCAATGCCGAGCGCGCGGATCAGCTTTAATGAAACATTGCGCAAAAGCTGGTATTCCCGGTCGCTCAAAGTCTGGCTCGGGGCAACGACGATGCTGTCACCCGTATGGATGCCGACTGGATCGATATTTTCCATGTTGCAGACGACGATCGCGTGATCTCTGCTGTCTCTCATGACTTCATATTCGATCTCTTTGTAACCGGCAATGCTTTTTTCCAGAAGGCATTGATGGACGGGGCTGAGTTTTAATCCGTTTTCGACGATCTCTTTCAGTTCTGCTTCATTCGAGCAGATGCCGCCGCCCGTTCCGCCTAATGTGTAAGCGGGGCGCACAATAACCGGAAACCCGATCCGGCCGACAAATTCCTCGGCTTCCTGTAAAGTGCGGATGATCTCACTTTCCGGCACCGGTTCATTCAGCTCATTCATCAGCGTACGGAATAAGTCGCGGTCTTCCGCCTGCTGGATGGCGGACAGCTTTGTGCCGAGCACTTCCACCCCGCATTCCTCAAGAACCCCGAGTTCAGACAGCTCAACGGCAAGATTCAGTCCGGTCTGTCCTCCCAGAGTCGGCAGGATGGCGTCCGGCCGTTCTTTTCTGATAATACGCGTGAGAAACTCCGGCGTCAGCGGTTCTATGTATACCCGATCAGCCATTTCCGTATCCGTCATAATCGTTGCCGGATTCGAGTTGACGAGAATAACTTCATAGCCTTCTTCCTTTAAAGCGAGACACGCCTGTGTGCCCGCATAATCAAATTCCGCCGCCTGTCCGATAATAATCGGGCCTGATCCGATCACTAAAATCTTTTTAATATCTACGCGTTTTGGCATACCGCTTCCCCTTCTTTCTCAGTTGTTTCGATCAAGTCAATGAATCTGTCAAATAAATGATTGGCGTCTTCCGGCCCCGGTGAAGCTTCAGGGTGGTACTGAACCGTAAATGCCGGCAATGTTTTATGCTTGAGTCCTTCGATCGTTTGATCATTGATCGCAATGTGCGTCACTTCAAGCTCTGTCTCATCTATTGAAGAAACTGTATATCCGTGGTTTTGGGCGGTTAAAGCGACTTTCCCTGTCGCAAGCTCTTTAACCGGATGATTGGAACCCCTGTGTCCGAATTTCATTTTTTCCGTTTCCGCTCCGGATGCCAGTGCAAATAATTGGTGGCCGAGGCAGATTCCGAATAACGGCACCTTCCCGAGTATGCCTTTTATCATTTCAATGGCTTCCGGCACATCTTTCGGATCTCCGGGTCCGTTAGAAAGCATGATGCCGTCCGGCTTGAGCTGAAGCACTTCTTCCGCCGTTACATTGTACGGCACAACGATAACATCGCATTTTCTTTTGTTTAACTCTCTTAAAATGCCGTGCTTCATACCGAAATCGACGAGTACGATGCGTTTGCCGCGGCCCGGACTCGGATATGCCGTTTTCGCAGATACTTGAGCGACTTGATTTCTCGGCAGTTCCGTTTCTTTCAGCCTTGCAAGAACCTCTCCGACATTCTCCTCACTTGAAGCAAACGTTCCTTTTAATGCGCCGGCCGTGCGGATCATTCTTGTGAGCTTTCTCGTGTCAATCCCTTGTAAGCCGGGGATATTTTTCATTTTCAAATACTCGTCAAGCGTGTAAGCCGAACGCCAGTTGGAAGGCAGCTCGCACAGTTCTTTTACGATCAGCCCTTTTACAAAAGGAGTGATGGATTCAAAGTCATCTCTGTTAATTCCGTAGTTGCCGATCAGAGGATACGTCAGCGTCACGATCTGCCCGCAGTAAGAAGGGTCTGATAAAATTTCCTGATAACCGGTCATTCCCGTGTTGAATACGACTTCACCCGCGGTATGCTCCAGGCTCCCGAATGCTTCACCCTCAAATACCGCTCCATTTTCCAGCACTAGTCTTCTTTTCATTTGACGAGTCTCCCTTCTTCGTATGCAAGCTTACCGGCAGCCATCGTTGCAACAGGCCAGCCGAAGCACTTCATCTTGTTGAATGGCGTATTTTTTCCTTTAGATAAAAATGTATCTTTGTCAATGGCTGCTTCTTTTTCCAGATCAATCAGGGTGATGTCAGCCGGCGCCCCCGGTGCAAGCGTTCCGTACGGAAGATCAAATGCCTCGCAAGGTTTTACCGTCATGAAATCAACCAGCTGCTTCAGCGTCCACGCCCCGTTTTTCACAAAATGTGTGTACAGAAGCGGAAAGGCTGTTTCTAAACCGACGATACCGAAAGGCGCAAGCTTCATATCCGTGTTTTTCTCTTCTTCTGTATGCGGCGCATGGTCAGTGGCGATGAAATCAATCGTACCGTCTAAAAGCCCTTCAATCAGCGCCTCTCTGTCCTCTTTGCTGCGAAGCGGCGGATTCATCTTAAAATTGGTATCAAGTCCCGGGATATCTTCGTCACAAAGCAGCAGGTGGTGCGGCGATACTTCCGCCGTCACGCGGATTCCCGCTTTTTTTGCGTCTCTTACGGCTCTGACGGACTCTTTCGTGCTGATATGACACACGTGGTAATGGCAGCCCGCCGCTTCCGCCAGCAGCACGTCACGGGCGATATGTACCGCTTCACAAATGGAAGGTATGCCGTTCAGGCCGTTCGCTTTTGAAAAAGAACCTTCATGCACGCTCCCTCCGTAAATAAGCGAGTTATCCTCACAATGAGCGACAATCGCTTTATTCATTGAAGCCGCCCGTTTCATGGCTTCATACATCATTCCGGCCGTCTGAACGCCGACGCCGTCATCGGTGAAGGCGAATGCGCCGGCTTCATGAAGCGCCTCAAAATCTGTCATTTCTTCGCCGGTTTGTCTGATCGTAATGGATGCGTAAGGAAGAACCCTGACAGATGAGGTTTCTTTGATCCGGTTTTGCAGCCATTCCATCTGCTCTTTCGTATCCGGCACCGGTCTTGTATTCGGCATGGCTGCGACTGTGGTAAAGCCGCCCCGCGCCGCGGCTTTAGAGCCCGTCTCAATGGTTTCTTTTTTCTCGCCGCCCGGTTCTCTGAAGTGAACATGAAGGTCTACGAGTCCCGGTGAAACGAACAGTCCGTCAGCGTCGATCACCGTTTCTCCGTCTTTCGCTGTCAGAAGCCCGGTTTCCGAAATGAATTCACCCGTTACCCGGATATCCTGTGCCACTTTTTCTCCCTGTTCATTTAACATCCAGCCGTTTTTAATGAGATAAGACATAAGCCGCTTCTCCCCTTTTCACATTGGTTTGCAGTGCTCTTTTTAAGACTGCCATTCTGATATACACGCCATTTTCCATTTGTTTAAAGATTCTTGATTTTCCGCATTCCACTAATGTTGTGTCAATTTCGACTCCTCTGTTCACCGGTGCGGGATGCATGATGATGGCATGCCGCTTCATGCTCTCCGCCCGCTTTGCGGTCAGCCCGTATGCTTCCAGATAGCCTTTTTGGTCGGCTTCTGTCTGATGCCTTTCATTTTGGATGCGGAGCAGCATGACGACATCTGAAGCTTGTATGGCTTCATCCGTCTGCACACAGGTGCCGAAGGCGTTTTTCTCATCCTGCCATTGCGGCGGCCCTGAAAACAGCACGCGTGCGCCGAGTCTTGTCAGCACCTCGGCATTTGACCTTGCCACCCTGCTGTGTTTGATATCGCCATGAATGGAAACCGTCAGGCCCTGAAAGGTCTCAAATTCCTCTTGAATCGTCATTAAATCGAGTAATGACTGAGTCGGGTGCTGGCCGCAGCCGTCGCCGGCGTTTAAGATCGGAATATTGACTCTGCCGGTCAGATCTTTGTAATATTCATCCGTGCTGTGCCGGATGACGCAGGCGTCCGCTCCGATTGATTCCAGTGTTCTGACCGTGTCGTATAAGGACTCGCCTTTTTGAACGCTTGTGCTCGTGCCGTCTAAGCTGAGCACGTTCATCCCGAGTTTCTTTTCCGCCACTTCAAAGCTGAACCGCGTCCTCGTGCTCGGTTCAAAAAACAGATTCGCAACGAATTTTCCCGCGAGATCGGGGCGGACTGTTCCCTCTTTTATCGCTTTTGCCTCACGCAGCAGTTCTGTAATTTCAGCCGTGCTCAGTTCAGACATCGCCGTTAAATGATTCATGTTTTTCTCCTCCGTTTCCGCTTGAAGGCCGTAAAAAAACACCCCGGTCTATAGACTCGGGGTGCGGTTAAAGAGAGAAGCAGCGTACAGCTTCTTCCCGTTATAACCCTTCCAAGCCTCTCTGGACTTTCTTTAAAAGGTTTTACATATGATTTTGTTTTTCTGATGCAATCGCGTCTTCTTCATTTGCATGCGGCAGGATGAGGTTCAGGATGACTCCGACGATTGCCGCAAGCGCCATGCCGGATATTTGGAACCCGCCTTTTGAAACTTGAATAAAAGCCCCTCCGACGCCAATCACGAGGATGACGGATGTGATAATTAAATTTCTCTTGTTCTCATAATCAATGTTGTTGTCAATCAGCATTCTTAAGCCGCTGGAGGCGATAATTCCAAAGAGCAGGAAGGAAACGCCTCCCATAACCGCGGACGGAACAGAGCTGATCAGTGCTGATACTTTTCCGATAAATCCGAAGCACAGCGCAATCACACCCGCGCCGCCGATGACAAAGACGCTGAAAACTCTCGTAATTGCCAGTACTCCGATGTTCTCGCCGTATGTCGTCGTCGGCGGGCCGCCGATTAACGAAGCGATGATCGTCGCAACACTGTCCCCCATTATGGAGCGGTGCAGTCCCGGCTTTTTAATGAAATCCTGTCCGACGACTTTACTCAGCACCATTTGGTGGCCGATATGTTCTGACATCGTCACGAAAGCGACCGGCACCATCGCAGCCGCAATGCCCAATGTCACTGACGGCGTATAGTCTTTGAAAGGGATGATAAATTCAGGAACGGCGAACCACTTTGCATCAATGACCGGCTGGAAATTGACGATGCCCTGTGTCAGCGCAAACAGATAGCCGCCTATAATGCCGATCAATACCGGAATCAGGCTTAAAAATCCCCGTAAAAAGATGGCACAGATAATGGTTATGGCCAAAGTGACGCCGGCTACACTGAAATGTTTCAGGCTGTAGACGAGTTCCTTCGCATTCGGATCAGCATACATTGCCATATTGACGGCTGTGCTTGCCAGTCCGAGGCCGATGACGATGATGACCGGCCCGACGACCACCGGGGGCAGCAGCTTCATCAGCCACCCCGTTCCAAGCTGCCTGATGAGCAGTGCGATCAGGCCGTACACAATTCCCGCCAGGAAAGCGCCGACCATGGCAGCCCCCGGCCCTCCCGTCGCCTTCACCAAGATAATCGGTGATATAAAGGCGAATGATGAGCCGAGATAAGCGGGAATCTGGCCTTTTGTCACCAAGAGATAGGCGAGTGTCCCGATTCCGCTCGTGACAAGCGCCACTGCCGGGCTCATTCCGACCAGTTTCGGCACGAGTATGGTTGAACCGAACATGGCGAATAAATGCTGCAGGCTGAATGACAGCCAAGACAATGGATTGGGGACGTCCCTGACTCCCAGGTTTACTTTTTTCTTACTCATGGCGTTTTCCTCCCGGTTGACTTTCAAATGGTATAAAAAAACCTCTTTGCTTTTTGCGCAAAGAGGCATACAAAACCCGGCCGCGTCGATCCGCCCGGCTTTGTGTTTTAAAATCCTCTTTGCAAACTCTCTGGAATGCATTTAAAAAGGTGATTATTCATTTTCGTAAATGGCGACCATATCAGTCTGATCAACTTCGCTCAGCTGAACCATCACTTTTTCAGCTTTTGAGGTCGGAATGTTTTTTCCGATATAGTCCGCTCTGATCGGCAGCTCCCGGTGCCCTCTGTCGACAAGCACGGCAAGCTGTATCGATGACGGCCGTCCGACATCAACGAGGGCATCCATCGCAGCTCTCACCGTCCGGCCGGTATAAAGCACATCATCAACCACAATGACCTTTTGGTCTGTGATATCGGCCGGAATGTCCGCGCCTTTTACAAGCGGCTCTTCATTGCTCGTTTTTTTCGTCAGGTCGTCACGGTAAAGGGTGATATCGATTTCCCCGACGGTGACTGGATTCCCTTCAATCTGTTCGATCCGCTCGGCCAGCCGCTTCGCTAAATAAATGCCTCTTGTTTTAATTCCTACAAGAATGCAGTCATTCATTCCTTTATTCCGTTCGATCATTTCATGGGCTATCCTTGTCAGCGCCCGCCTGATCGCCTGTTCGTCGAGAATAACAGCTTTTTGATTCACTCGTGACACCTCTCCATTCGTATATAAGAAGAAAAAACCCCTCCTGCCAGAGCATAGAGGGGTTCCTTTCCAGGACGAAGACACACGTGTATCTCTTCTGTCCTATCCGTTATCCTTCTCAGCCTCTCTGGACTGTGTTAAAGAATCTATTCAGCTTGTTTTTATTATTTCAGAAAAGAAAGTCGCTGTCAATGGCTATTTCTTAAATCTTCAATGAGTTTTTTCATATCTTCAGGAAGGGGCGCTTCAAACTCCATGTATTCTCCCGTCCGCGGATGATCAAAACCTAATATTCCGGCATGAAGCGCCTGACCATTGAAATCAATGGTTTTTCTCGGTCCGTACTTCGGGTCGCCTGCCAAAGGAAACCCGATATATTTCATATGAACACGGATCTGATGCGTTCTTCCGGTCTCAAGACGGCACTCTACGAGCGTGAAATCTTGAAAACGCTCAAGCACGTGGAAATGCGTGACGGCGTTTTTGCTGCTTTCTCTTGTTACGGTCATGCTTTGACGGTCTTTTTTATCTCTCCCGATCGGAGCGTCAATCGTTCCGTCATCATGTGAAATCACCCCGTGGACAACCGCTATGTACTTTCTGGTCACGGTTTTATTGACGAGCTGATTAACGAGTGATTCATGCGCCATATCGTTTTTAGCGACCATTAACAGACCGGAAGTATCTTTATCAATCCGGTGGACGATTCCCGGGCGCATGACGCCGTTAATGCCGGAAAGGTCGTTGCAGTGAGCCATCAGTCCGTTTACAAGCGTCCCAGTCACATGGCCGGGCGCCGGGTGTACAACCATGCCCCGCGGTTTGTTCACAACCAAGACGTCCTGATCCTCATAGTAAATGTCCAAATCCATCGGCTCTGCAAGCACGTCCAATTCTTCCGGTTCAGGAATGGTGACGTTTACCTGATCGCCGGGCTGCATTTTATAATTCGCTTTTACGGATTTGCCGTTAACGGATACCAATCCCTCTTTTACCCATTGCTGCACTTGAGTGCGTGACCAGTTTTCTCCCGTTGAAGCCAAAAATTTATCAATCCGTTCGCTCTTTTGTTCAGGCTGAACGGTTATCTCAAATTGATTCATGTTATTGCTCCTTCTTTTTCCCGCTGTCAAACAGCATATGAATAAATAAAAGTATTACACCGACGCACAGTGAGGAGTCCGCGATATTAAAAATCGGATAGTGATAATCCACGATGATGACATGAATAAAATCCACCACTTCCTGGCGCGCCGCCCGGTCAATAAAGTTTCCGGCCGCACCGCCCAGCATTAAGCCGAGAGAAATTCCGAGTAACATCTGCCCTTTTGCATAACGCTGTATGTAATAAACGATTCCGATAATCACGGCGATGGTAATGACGTAGAAAAACCACATTTGGCCGGCTAAAATCCCCCACGCCGCTCCCGTGTTGCGATGAGATGTGATATAAAGCACCTGATCGATGACAGGTATGCTTTGTCCCAATTCCATATGGCTGACGACAAGCCATTTGGTCAATTGGTCGGCAATAATAATAAAAAGAGCGATTAGATAATAAAGCACACACGTTCCTCCAGTATACAGTTACTTTTATCCTTTATGAATTTTATCAGTAAAAGATGCCAGAGTAAAGGCAGATCATAAGCGCATGCAAACAGACGCTGTCACTCATACAGCGCCTGATCATATGCATAATCTCCGGGTTCCCAATATGGAAGGGTTTTCTTTTCAAATTGAGCGGGATAATAAAAATCATCAGCGGTTCTGGCCGTCGGCAGCACCGCAAGTTTTTCAATCGGAATGGGGTCGCCTGTTTTTTCACAATAACCGTACGTATTGTTTTCAAACTTAGACAGGGCAAGAAGAACGTCCTGAAGTTCTTCTTTTATATGATAGATCAGAGTTGCTTCTTGGTCGTTCATTGAAGGTTCAACAGATGCTGACATTTGAAAGCAAGAATATTCGAATAATCTTGATTGAAGTTCTTCTTTCATCATGAGAAGCTCCGTGTGGATTGCGGTCAGTTGATCATTCATTCATCACAACTCCTGCTCTTGATGTTATGGCTTTATTGTTGCCCCCAGAGCGCCATTTGAAGCCCATAAGATTTTTCCTGTCGTTCTAATCGATGACATTAGTGGCATGTAAAAAAGCGCCCGGCTGTCACCGGGCGCTTTCTCATTTATTATTTTTGATAATATTTTTCAACGATTTCCGCATTGCGCAGTGATAATGTCGGATATTTCGGATTGGCTCCGACATCTTTAGAAATTACGCGGGAACGTTCACACATCTGGCCTTCCGCTTTTTCTACGGTCATTTTTCCTGTTGTGAAGCTTTGCGCGTTTTCCGGCGCTTCACTTTCGTCTTTTACTGTCAGTTCTGAGACGATAAACAGCTGCGCGATGTTTTCTTTAATGGATGACAAGAGGTCGCGGTTTTCTTTGTTCGGATACAAAGTCAGGCTCGCTTCCAATGATCTTCCGATAATTTTTTCGTTACGGGCTGTTTCCAAAGCTTTCAGCACGTCGTTTCGAAGCTCCATGAAGCGGTCGAACTTTTCTTCTGTCGCTTGATTGTCCGGAACAGCAATGGTTTCCGGCATATCTGTCAGCTGCACGCTCGCTTCTTCAACAAATGATAAGTGAGACCACATTTCATCCGCCGTGTGCGGGAGAATCGGCGCCGTCAGCTTCACTAACGCCAGCAGCGTTTCATAGAAGACCGTCTGCATGCTGCGGCGGTCCGGATGATCAGCATGCTCGATGTACACAACATCTTTTGCAAAATCAAGATAGAAGGAGCTGAGCTCGATCGTACAGAAATTGTGAATGCTGTGATAAACAACCGCAAATTCATATTCATCGTACGCTTTTTTCACCTTATCGATCAGCTTATTCAGCTTGATCAGCATATATTGATCCACTTCGCGGAGATCTTTTACATCCACGGCATTGACGCTTGGATTGAAATCGAACAGGTTGCCGTGAAGGAAGCGGAACGTGTTGCGGACTTTCCGGTATACTTCCGCGACCTGCTTCAGAATGGCGTCAGACACGCGAACGTCCGCCTGATAATCCACTGACGATACCCATAATCTTAAGATGTCGGCACCAAGCTGTTTCATGACTTTAGCCGGAACAACAACGTTACCGATTGATTTACTCATCTTGCGTCCTTCTCCATCCAGTGCGAACCCATGGCTGAGCACACCTTTATACGGCGCTTTTCCTGTTACGGCTACTGCTGTAGAAAGAGAAGAGTTAAACCAGCCGCGATATTGGTCAGATCCCTCTAGGTATAAATCAGCCGGGCGAACGAGGTCATCACGTTCTTCAAGCACTGCTTGATGTGAAGAGCCTGAATCAAACCAAACATCCATGATATCCTGTTCTTTTGTAAATGTGCCGTTCGGGCTGCCAGGATGCGTAAAGCCTTCCGGAAGAAGATCCTTTGCTTCTTTTTCAAACCAAATGTTTGATCCGTGCTGTCTGAACAATTCAGAAACATGTTCAATGGTTTCATCTGTAATAATCGGTTCTCCGTTTTCAGCGTAAAATACCGGAATCGGCACACCCCACGCACGCTGTCTGGAAATACACCAGTCTCCGCGGTCCCGAACCATGTTGTGCAAACGCTGCTCACCCCATTCAGGAACCCATTTGGTTTCTTTAATGGCATCCAGCAGGTCTGATCTGAAATCTTTAATAGACGCAAACCATTGCGCTGTCGCTCTGAAAATGGTTGGTTTTTTTGTTCTCCAATCATGCGGATAAGAGTGAGTAATGAATTCAAGCTTCACAAGTGCGCCTTTTTCATCGAGCTGCTGTGTGATCGCTTTGTTTGCATCATCATAGAACATGCCTTCAAACCCAGGAGCTTCGCTTGTCATTACACCTTTTTCATCGACCGGGCAAAGCACATCTAAACCGTATTTTTGGCCAATGATAAAGTCATCTTCCCCATGTCCTGGCGCTGTATGAACACAGCCTGTTCCGGCATCAGTTGTTACGTGTTCACCAAGCATAACGAGAGAGTCTCTGCCATATAGCGGGTGTTCAGCGATAATGTTCTCAAGGTCTTTTCCTTTGACCGTTCTTGTCACTTCATACTGATCAAATCCGCATGCTGATGCAACACTTTCGACTAAGGCACTTGCTACGACAAAGCGGTCTTCACCTACTGCAATCACGCTGTACTCAAGATCAGGGTGCACTGAGATTCCGAGGTTCGCCGGAATTGTCCAAGGCGTTGTTGTCCAAATGATGATGCGCTCGCCGTTTTCAAGAACGCCTTTTCCGTCTTTTACACCAAAAGCGACGTAAATAGATGCTGAACGTTTGTCTTGATATTCGATCTCGGCTTCAGCCAGAGCAGACTCACTTGAAGGTGACCAGTTAACCGGTTTAAGGCCTTTGTAAATGTAGCCTCGTTTTGCCATTTCACCAAATACGCGGATTTGCTGCGCTTCGTATTCCGGTTTTAATGTCACGTATGGGTTTTCCCAGTCACCGCGGACACCAAGACGTTTGAATTGCTCACGCTGTCCCTCGATTTGCTTCCAAGCGTACTCTTCACATAGTTTGCGGAATTCTGCTACTGACATTTCTTTCCGGTTTACTTTTTTGTTTTTCGTCAGCGCCGTTTCAATCGGCAGTCCGTGCGTATCCCAGCCCGGCACGTACGGTGCGTTGTAGCCGCTCATTGATTTATAGCGGACGATGAAGTCTTTCAGGATTTTGTTCAGGGCATGGCCCATGTGGATGTCTCCGTTTGCATAAGGAGGTCCGTCATGCAGCACGAATTTCGGGCGGTCTTTCGTCCGTTCTTGAACAAGACGGTAAATGTCCTGCTCCTCCCAGTCTTTTTGCATGTCCGGCTCACGATTCGGCAGATTTCCGCGCATCGGAAAATCTGTTTTCGGCATTAACAGCGTATCTTTGTAATCCATTTTCATTCCTCCACAACATTTTTCAGAAAATAAAAAAAGCCCTCTCATCCCATAAGGGACGAGAAAGCTTATCTCGCGGTACCACCCTTTTAGAAAAAACGGATCATCCGTCTTTTCCTCTCGAACATCGTAACGTGATGGAACGTCCTTTCCTACTCTCGGTTCAGAAAGGAAACTAAAGGGCTGATCTGCATGATTCCGGCCATCCCGGGCTTTCACCTTCCCCGGGTCGCTTTTTAGCCTGTTTTGAGTCATGCCGGTCCCTTTCAATCGTCTTTTCATCTGAATTTATGAACGTATTATATTCGAACGGGCCGGAGAATGTCAAGAAAATCAGAAAATTATTCTTTTTCCTCAAATACCGCGTCGACTTCGTATTCCAGCAGATGATCCCAATCATCGTTCTTCAGCAGGTCGAGCTGCGCTTCAATCAGCATTTGGAAACGTGTTCTGAAGACTTTAGACTGTTTTTTCAGCTCTTCAATTTCCATTGCGATTTTTCTTGATTTGGAAAGCGACTCATTGATGATGCGATCAGCATTTTTTTCTGCTTCACGGACGATCAGCTTCGCTTCTTTCTGCGAGTTGCGCTTTACGTCTTCTGCGGCTTCCTGAGCTACGAGAATTGATTTATTCAGCGTTTCTTCGATATTGGCAAAGTGGCCGATTTTTTCGTCCAGCTCGTTCACTTTCGCCTCAAGCTCCGTTTTTTTACGGAGTGCGATTTCGTAATCTTTTCTGACCTGCATTAAAAATTCATTTACTTCATCTTCATCATATCCGCGAAAACCTTTTGTAAACGTTTTGTTATGGATATCATTCGGCGTTAATGGCATATTGCCACCTCCATTTTTACATTTCAGTACGGTTATCTAGTTCACATTATAAAACAAATACGGCACAGATGGAGAAAAAAACTGAAAAAACGACTCATTTTTGCCGTTCAAATGTAACTTTCCATTTGTCTTTTTTCGTTTTTCCGTCAACTTTTGCCAAACTGCATCGTCCGAAGCCGCGAATCGAGAGCATGTCCCCTTCAGCAACCTGATAAGACGGATCTTCAATGGCTTTCCAATTCACCTTAACGAGCCCGTTTTTCACAAGCGCCTGCGCTTTCTGACGGGATTGCCTGCTCATTGAAGCGCAGACGGCGTCGAGACGCAATGAAGAAACCGTGTCATCCCTTATTTCGACATCTGAAGCGGGAATGTGAAGAGCGGAAAGCTCGATTTTCTCAAGCTTTACCGGCGCTTTGCCCGCCTTGGTCAGCTGAGTGCTGACAAAATCGGCGATTTCACCGGAGACGATCAGCTGAACGGCTTCCTCAGAGAAAATCAGATCGCCGTATTTCTGCCGCTTTAAGCCGATCCCCATTAATGATCCGAGAAGAGAGCGGTGGTCAATGCTGACGAATTTTTCAGCGTATTGAACGTCAAAAGCCCGAAGCTCAAAATCATCCTGTTCAGGTTCCATATATTCAGGGTATAAAATCGCGCGTTTGCGCTCAGCTCTGTCATATCCTCCGAAAAACGCAAGACCGCAGGCGTCGCCGATAACGGCTTTTACAATGACCTGTTCTCTGGGATCTAAGAAATCAGTCAGCTTCATCCGATACTGGTCCAGGACAATCTGTTTCCATTCAAGCGCCTGATCAATAAAAGGCCGCTCGTCTTGTCTGAAGTGCTGGTAAATATCGCTCATGTTCTTTCCTTTCTATGTAAAGAGGCTTGGCTGGTGCCAAGCCCGTATCAAACTGTCGCATTCAAGTATACATTGCGATCATGCGGTATAGGCCCCAAAGTCCCGTCGTGGCAAACCGAAGCACGATAATCGCTACAATCGGGGATATATCCAGCATGGCAATGGGCGGAATGATCCTTCTGAACGGCTCTAAATACGGTTCGCAAATCGCTGCGAGAAACCGTCCGACCGCCGTTTCTCTCGTACTCGGCACCCATGACATAAAGATATAGATGATCAGGGCAAACGAGTAGATGTAAATTAAATAACTCAGAACGGAAAAAATTTGATAAAGAATCATCCTGCTTTACCACCTCTGATGTTCGTCTTCATTTATAAGCTCCGAAATCGTACCGGAAACGTCGACATTATCAGGCGTGCACAGAAAAATATCTGAACCGATTCTCTGAATGTCGCCGCCGATGGCGTAGACGGTACCGCTTAAAAAGTCGACGATTCTTTTCGCCTGATCATGCTGGATGCGCTGCAGATTGACGACAACCGCCCGCCTGTTCTTTAAATGATCGGCGATTTCCTGCGCTTCCGCATATACACGCGGTTCACTCAACACCACTTTAGAGGATTTCTGAACACTTTGCAAGCTTACTACGTTCTGCTTGCCCTGCGGCTTCTGAGCGTAAGCAGGCTGTTTATCTTTCTGCTGTTCATGCTCTTCCGGATGATCCTGCTCCGTTTCAATGTATTCGTACTCGTACTCCTCCTCATCCATTGAGAAAAAGTTTTTCAGTTTATTTTTCATGCTCATTTGTTTACACCCCCCGGTTCATTTCCGACTAATGAAGAGCCGATTCTGATAAAAGTTGCGCCCTCTTCAACAGCGATTTCATAATCATTTGACATGCCCATTGACAGTTCCCGGCACGGTGCGTTTGTCTGATGCAGTTTTTGCACCTGATCCCTCAGATCACGCAATTGCCGGAAGCAGGCTCTGATCGTTTCTGTATCGTCTGTCAGGGGAGCCATCGTCATCAGGCCCTCTACAGAAATGTTTCTAAACTCAGAAAGCTCTCTGATAAAGGGGATGACCTCCTCTGTTTTCAAACCGTGCTTAGACGGCTCAAGCGAAGTATTCACCTGCACAAAACAGCGAACCGCATGCTGCGCCCGTTTTTCAACCTCTTTTGCCAATGACAGTCTGTCTAAGGAATGAATATAAGATACACGGTCAACGACGGCCTTCACCTTTCTGGACTGAAGACTGCCGATAAAGTGCCACTCCGGGCTGCCTTTGATGACTTCCTGCTTATGAATAAGCTCGGCATCCCGGTTTTCTCCCAGACTTGTAATACCGGCATCAACGGCCTCTTGAGCCCTTTCGGCTGATACGTATTTTGTAACCGCGATGACGGTAACATCTTCGGGGCTTCGGCCCGATCTGTTACATGCTTCGTTTATTCTTTCGTTTATATGTCGTAATTGATCAGCAACACGCAAGATCTTACGCCTCCTTCATTCCGATAAAGGACATCATGCGTCCCGTTTTCCCTTTGTCGCGGCGGTGTGAAAAGAATAGTTCACGCTCTCGTTCGGTGCATAAACCGCTGACTGAAATGTTTTCTTCCGGAATGCCGCAATGTATCAGAAGAAGACGGTTGACCTCTTTTAAATCAAGCTGATACTGGCCTTTTTCCGTTTCGCATATGGCGGATTCAGCCGTAAAAGGCAGCGCCCGCACTTCATTGATGACGCGGTCGTCGACTGTATAGCTTCCCGCGCTGATGGACGGACCGATGACAGCCTGAATATCTGTTAAACGGGAGCCTTCTTCGTTTACCCAGCGTTCCGTCATGATGCGTCCGATTTGTTTGACCGTCCCCTTCCATCCGGCATGGGCAGCGCCGATAATGGATTTCACCGGGTCATAAAAATACAAGGGCACACAGTCCGCAAAACAAAGGGCCAAAAAAAGATTCGCATCTTTCGTGTAGAGCCCGTCCGTCCCGCGGAATGCGGAAGAATAGTCTCTCGCTCCTTTTCCTTTATCCCCGGCTGTCACGCGCCGGACGCGGTTTTCATGTGTCTGGTCGGCGAACACCCAGGAATCCAGATCAGTACCGCATAAGGACGCTATGACTTCACGGTTTGTCACAACATCATGAGCTTCGTCCCGGACGTGCAATCCGGTATTTAATGACTCATACGGAGGATTGCTGACCCCGCCGTTTTTCGTTGTGAATCCGGCGATGACCTTTGTGTTAAGCTGATTCACACAGTTCCAGTCTTCTATCATGAGTGCCGAGGGGGTGGTAAGACTAAACGGGTGATATGTATTCATGGAGATCCAACCTTTCGACAAACATTAAAAAAGCGTAATTTCCCACTCATTTTAACACAATTTTAAGCATACGTTTAGCGGCTGATTGAAAAATGAGATAAATAAATGTGCCGGAAACATTGAGATTTCCGGCTTTTTACAAGTAAAGGGAGGATTACGCTCCCCCCTTTGGTTCGTTTACACGCACTAAGATGACATCTTCCCCAATTTTAACTATATTTCGCCAAGGAATGATCATTTCCTCTTCTTTTCCGAAAAAACCGAGAACTTTTCCGCTGCCGCCTAAAATAATCGCCTGAATTTTTCCCGTTGTCACGTTAATATCAATATCACCGATGCTTCCGAGTTTTTTTCCGTTCGACACGTTTACCACATCTTTTATTTGAAATTCAGATATGCTGATCATCCGTATCACGCCCTTTGCCCGTTCTTTTTCCTATTATATGAACGGCCGGGCTGAACCTTGTCACATCGGGCAATCTTTTTTGCGGCTGCACCAGCCGAGGATAAATCTCAGCATGATTTTCGTATAGTCCATAAGCTCATCAACGGACACTTCCTCGTTTACGGAGTGGGCGTTTTTTAAATCGCCGGGACCGTATATGACGCTCGGAATCCCGGCATGATAAAGCCACCCTCCGTCAGTTACGGTTTGGGAAACATCAATGACGGGCTCCTGTTTTCTGACGGCTGAGTGTGATGCAGCCAAGACAGAAACTGCCGGATGATCCGGGTCGATTTCCAGCGCCGGGAACACCTCTCCTCTGTCTTCAATCATCGAAGATCCGCCCCATTTGAACACCGGCCTGTTTTCTTTGAGCCACAGATCACTGTCAGCGACACGATTAATATAGTCTTCGATTTCTGCGGCTGCTTGTTCGTGCGTTTCGTTCGGATAAAAGTGGACGGTGATCCATAACCGGCATTCATCGGCAACAAACGCTGCGTGTCTTCCGCCTTCAATGACGGCAGGGTTGATCGTATTGGTGCCGGGCGCAAAACCGGGATAGCTTTTCGTTACCGCCCAGTGGCGCTCCAGCTCTCCCAAGGCAGTGATGATTTTCGCCATTTTTTCGATGGCGCTCGCTCCGAATGTGCCTCCGCCCGCATGAATCATATTGCGCCTCATGCCGTCATGAAATGTTTGTTTGCTTTTCAATTCTATCCAGCCGGTGATGACTCCGCCCTGCCCTTGAATATGCAGGCTGCTCGTATCCGCGACAACGGCAAAATCCGCGTGATAGCCGCGTTTACAGCATTCCAGCGTCCCCGCCTCACCGACTTCTTCTCCGATTACAGACTGTACAATGAGGTCGCCCGGAAGCTTAATGCCGGCATCATGGATCAGCTTCAGAGAGAAAAGAACACACGCCAAACCCCCTTTCATATCAGCGGCGCCCCTTCCGATCAGCATGCCATCTTTTACGTGCGGCTGAAACGGGTCAGAGTGCCAGTCTTCGCCCCCGGCTTCTGCCACATCAATGTGTCCGTTTAAAATCAGGCTTTGATGCCTGCTTGAATCTGTCCCTTTTAAAACACCGACTACATTCGGATCTTCCGGATACACATCCCACATATCGACCGAGCAGCCCGTTTCTTTTAAAAATCCGGCCACCCACTTTTGGGCTTCTGCCGTATTTCTTGCTGGCGGGGCCGGAGTCGGAAAGGCTATCAATCTTTCAGCAATATGTATGAAGTCGTGCCGCCGTTTCTCCGCCTGGTGTAACAGCATATCAATCTGATGCATTGGAAATCTCCCCTTTGGCTGTATCAAAAAACCCGTTTCATTCATGAAATGAAACGGGTAAAAAACGGATCTTCCTCCGCTTTTTTCACCGCTTCCCTCCGCCGGCATGATCCGGATCAGGTCCGTTAAGGGTTGAGACAAACGTCTCTCTCAGCCGCATGGCAGCACCCCCAGGGTGAATTTATGTTATTTTACGGATGATGCCTCTTTTGCACGTGTTAAAAACGGGCGGCCATTGTTCCATAAGACATTGACAGGCATATCGAAAAACGCTGTAAGCCGCTCGTCAGAAAGCATGTCCATGATTTTCCCGGAGGCGAACACCTCGCCTTGTTTTAAAAGAAGCGCCTGATCAAATACCGGCAGAATTTCTTCAGCGTGATGGGTGACATAAAGGATGGACGGCGCATTTTCTTTTTCGGCGATCGACATAATCGTGTCCAGCAGCTGCTCCCTTGCCATAAAATCAAGACCCGTCACGGGTTCGTCCAAAATCAGCAGTTCCGGATCAGCCATAAGCGCCCGCGCAATCAGCGCTCTTTGTCTTTCCCCTTGTGATAATGTTTCATATCGTCTGTCGGCGTAACCGATGGCGCCCAAATCCTTCAGAAGACCGATCGCTTTTTCCCTTACCTGCTCACTCGGAGTTTCGTACAGCCCGATTGAGGCGTACGCGCCGCTGAGGGCGATTTCAAAAGCGGAGTCCGCGGCATATAATTTGTGCTGAAGACCTGCCGAAACAAGGCCGATTTTCCTTCTGAGCCTGTCACCGAGCTCTGTTTTGCCGAATTGATGGCCGAGCACCTGCATCTCTCCTGAAGTGGGGAAGTAATAAGAGCATAACATATTCAGCAAAGCCGTTTTTCCGGCTCCGTTTAATCCGTACAGCACCCAATTTTCGTTTTTCTCGACGCGCCAGTTGATATCTTTCAAAATCCATTTCCCGTTTCTTTTTAATGACACACTGTCCAGCTGTAAAATCATTGCGTTTCCCCCGTTTACTTTGTTTAAATTTTCTAAAAACTTTTACACATTAGAATACATCACTTTTTTGCAAACGTAAACCATCGCATGAAAAAAGCCTTTAAACAAGGTTTAAAGGCTTTTTCCGTTATTGATGGATATTCTTATTCATTTGTTTAATGGCTGCTTTTTCAAGCCTTGAGACCTGAGCTTGGGATATGCCGATTTCTTCAGCGACTTCCATTTGGGTCTTCCCTTGGAAAAAGCGCTTTCGCAAAATCATTTTTTCCCGTTCGTTCAGTCTTCTCATGCCTTCTTTCAGAGCGAGCTCCTCAATCCATTGTGTATCCTTATTGCGCTCATCGCTGATCTGGTCCATCACGTAAATCGGATCGCCGCCGTCATTATAAATCGGCTCAAACAGTGAAACCGGATCCTGGATGGCGTCAAGGGCAAACACAATTTCTTCATGGGGCACTTCAAGAACTTTGGCGATTTCCTCTGCTGTCGGCTCCCTGCTTGTCTCACTGATTAACCGCTCTCTTACTTGAAGCGCTTTATATGCGATATCGCGAAGCGACCTCGAGACGCGGATCGGATTGTTATCCCGCAAATATCTGCGGATTTCTCCGATGATCATCGGTACAGCGTATGTTGAAAACTTAACATTATGGCTTAGGTCAAAATTATCAATGGATTTCATTAGTCCGATGCAGCCGACCTGAAATAAGTCATCAACATACTCTCCTCTGTTGTTAAACCTCTGAATGACGCTTAAGACAAGGCGCAGATTGCCGTTTACAAGCTTTTCCCTCGCTGAATCATCGCCCTCATCCTGTAATTGCCTAAACAGCTTTCTCATCTCTTCATTCTTGAGCACCGGTAATTTGGAGGTATCCACCCCGCAAATTTCGACTTTATTTCTTGACACGTTTTTCCCTCCCACTAGGAGCTGCTGTACAACGTTAAGTATCTCCTCGGGTGGGAAAAATATGCACCGCCATTTTACAGAAATAAACATCCGGCGACGGCAATCCTTGCAGCAGTAAGGGCTGTCAGATGGAAAAAATTTTACACCATTTTGTTAAACTCTTTTCTCAGTCTTTTGATAATCCGCTTTTCGAGCCGGGAGATATAAGATTGTGAAATCCCCATCATGTCGGCTACATCTTTTTGTGTTTTTTCTTCTTCTCCGACAAGCCCGAAACGCAGTTCCATAATCTGCTTTTCTCTTTCGTTTAATTGCTCAAGCGCTTTTTTCAAAAGTTTTTTATCCACATTGGCTTCAATGTCTTTTGTAATAATATCATCATCTGTGCCGAGCACATCCGAAAGCAGCAGTTCGTTTCCGTCCCAATCAATATTCAGCGGTTCATCAAAGGATACCTCTGAACGGATTTTATTGTTTCGGCGCAAGTACATTAAAATTTCGTTTTCGATACATCGCGACGCGTAGGTGGCGAGTTTGATTTTCTTTTCCGGATTAAAAGTGTTTACCGCTTTGATCAAACCGATGGTGCCGATGCTGATTAAGTCCTCGATGTTGATGCCGGTATTTTCGAATTTGCGGGCAATGTAAACGACAAGACGTAAGTTTCTCTCAATCAGGATGGCCCGCGCCGCCTGATCCCCGCTCGGCAGCTTTAATAAGAGCACCTGCTCCTCTTCTTTAGACAAAGGCGGCGGCAGCGCCTCGCTTCCTCCTATGTAATACACTTCATCGCTTTTCAGTCCGAGTTTCATCAGCCATTTATACCACAAATATGTCAGACGCAGCTTAAGTTTTTTCATCTTCCTCCCCCTTCTAAATACAACGCGTTTTGAGTATGATGAATAACAGACTTTTCGTCAGGAAACATGTTTTACAGCCTTCCCTGTCAGCATCTTCGGATGAACGATTCCGTCAAATTCACCGTCCGCGGATAATGGTTTCGTGCTGATGCCGATCAGGCATTTTTCACAAGCGATCATTTCGTCTTTTGTTAAAATCGTGACGTAATCCGGCTTTAAACAGAGTAAAAATTGATTGTCCTGGCCGACGCCCCTGTATGGAATCAGCCTCAGCTTATCCGCATGGCGGAACGAATCATCAAGCTGCTCTATCACTTCAAGCGGACTGGCGGATTTGATGAGGGCCGTTTCCTTTTCGCTGAGAATCGGAGCGAATTTGTCAATGTGAAGGATCATGACCGGCGTTTTCGTCAGCGGATCATACAGCTGATTCCCGGAATCCACCAATCCTTTCGCGCGGATTGTCTGTCCGCTGAATTCCGCCTGCACCATGACAAGTTCATCGTACTGAATGGACTTCGTCTCGATGTCTTCAATTCTCTTTTTCGAAAAAAACCATATGGCCGGAAATCCGATAACTACAAACATCCAGCTGATCGGGTCGCCGAATCCGGTCTGGCTTGTGACCATTACGCCTTGCTGCACAATTGATTCTGTCTGCAGCAGGGAATGTACGCCGATCATTCCCCCGCCGACGAGAAAAGTCGCGAAATAAAAGGCGAACAAATTTTGAAAAAAGTATCGGAACCGTTTAAAGCCAAAAGCCGCAAGCACGATGACTACTGAAAACGCCATTTTTCCCGCCGGATGCTCCACAAAGGGAGAAACAGGCGTAAACATCAGAAGCACAATGGCTGACCCGATGAAACCGCCGGCGGCCACTCTTCTTTTTTTCACCTGGCGTTTTAAAATAAAGGCGGTCAATAAAAGCAAAAGAGAATCAAAACAAAAGTTCAACAGCCAAATGACATCCAGATAGATTTTCACATCTGACCCCTTTCCTCTTTTGTCTTACTTATCTGTATCTCTCTCTTGTTTCATAAGTATAAAGCAAGCTCTGTGGGAAAGTCTGTCAATTAATGTTGAGGGTAAAGTACAATTTTTAAGGGATAACCGTTTTATTTGTCGAGGGCCGAAAGGGTTGCTTTCCTATTGTCCGCTTCAACTAAAAAAGCGCTGCCGTGATCTGGCAGCGCTCTGTTTTACTCATTGATATAAAGTTTTCCTTTAGCCGTCTGTCTCGTTTCATTTCCGTAGTCATCTCTAGCGATAACGTCAATTTTTGCTCCGCTTGCTTTGATGGAAGAAGTCGCCGTCCAGTAACCCTCATATCGTCCCGGAGAAATTTCTCTCAGCGGAAGCTCTGTTGCGTTTTGGCTCCCTGCCCGGGCGTTTGTCAGAGGCAGACGGATAACGAAGGAAGCGTCTAATTTCTTTCCGCTTGAAAAAGCGATTTTCACTGATTCTCCGGCTTTTAATTCCTTATCCGCTCCGGGAACCAATCCGGAAATGACGGGAGCATTGTAATTGACATCGATTACCGTCTTTTTCGTTGTTTTGTTACCCGCTTCATCTGAGGCCGTGACCTTGATCTCATTGCTGCCGTTTTCCAGAAGGGTTCTCGCTTGATAAGAACCGTTATTTACTTCAGCTTTTTTTCCGTTCACCTTTACCCATTTTAAATGGGCGTCGTGCACTTTTCCTTTTACGGTCACTGCTTCTTTATTTGTTTTATCACCGTTTGCCGGACTGTCAATCGTCACATCCGGCTTATCCTCATCCAGTATGACCGTGACAGGGCTTGACTCATCGGTTGACCCGCTGTCTGTCACAGATGCCGCCGTCAGCCGATTGGCATCTTCAGTGAGTGTGACGCCGGCCTGGAAATTGCCGTCTGCATCTGCTTTCGTTTCTGCGGCGGTTTTACCGTTATTGGTAAGACGGACAGCGGTTTTTGGTGAAGCCGTTCCTTTCACCGTGATTGACTTCTTGTTTGTAAATGACCGGTCTTCAGGCGACATTATGTCAGGCACAGAAGCTTCGTAGTCGACCAAAGCCCTGATCATAAAGTTTCCGTCTGATTTATCGGTTTTAGACCAGCGGCCGTCGAGGTATTGCCAGTTTCTGTTCGAGTACGGACTGCCGTCATCAGATGACAGGGCAGGTGTATAAGGATCGGGTTTCGTCTGGCGGAACACAAGATAAAAATCCTTTCCGACCGCGATTCCTTTTGAGCTGAGATCCACTTTGGTCCATTCGCCGTTTCGAAGCGCTTCAGCTTGGAACGGGCCGGCAATTTTGCTGCCCGGAGCTCCATCAGGGCCGGATGCATCATATACTTCTGCTTGAAATTCGGTACCGCCCGGATCAGGCCAGTCGGCGCCCCAAAATTTAAAAAGGCCTCCCGTCAGCATACCGTGTTCTTTTCCGTCTTTGAGCGTCATCTTAACGGCAGATTTGCTGCCGGCTTTAAAATATGACAGCGCGGCTTCTTCCGTTCCGTTATCATATGCAATTTCCCCTTCATAACCGATATACGGCTTAAGCTTGACGTTTTTTTCAGCATCTCCTTTGATGTCAACGGAAAATTCGCTATTGTAAAAGCCTTTTGCCGCTACTTTGATTGTGTAGGAGCCTTCGTACGCCTTAAGCGAATATTCCCCTTTATCGTTTGTCACCGCCGGTTCAATTGCGGCATCCTCAGCCACATAAAGCGCAGCCCCTTTTACCGGTTCGCCTGTTGACTGATTGGTGATGGTTCCTTTTAGCGTGCCGGACGGCATTTGCTCCAGTGTAAAGTCTGCCTGTGCGGTTTTGTCTGATTGAATAGAAACTTGTTTCGAAGCGGACTTAAATCCGTAAGCCTCGGCTTTCAGCGTATAGCTTCCCGCCTTATGCGACAGGCTGTAGCTTCCGCTTGCAGGGTCGGAATATACGGATTTCCCCGTCTCGGCGACACTGATTTGCGCTCTGAGAGGCAGGAGGTTTGTTTCACGTTTTACTCTTTTTCCGGGTGATTTCACTGCCGGTTTGGCCTGTTTCGGACTGACTGCTTTTTTCTTCAGGTGGCCGGGAGGTGTTTGTCTATTGTGTTTACTTTTTTTAGCCGCCTTGCCGAGAGGGCTGCTTGAAAGCCGGACATCATCGATATACCATCCGTCTTCATTGAGTACTTCGTCTGACTGCATATTAAACATGAGCTTTATGTTTTGGCCTTTATACGCAGATAAATCTGCCTCTTCATCGTTCCATCCTGCGGAGTCACCATTGTAAACGGCCGCCTGCTCCCAATGTGATTTTCCTTCCGGAAGAACGAACACATACCCGTAATCAAAAAATTCTTCGAGCTTGTGCCAGCTTTTAAATTGCAAAAACAGCCGTCCTGTTTCCGGAACTTGAATCGGAGGCATCACCAAATTCATGTTGGCTGAATCGGCATAAGGGCCGGACAGATTCGTCGCATACACTTTATCTCCGGAAAATGCGGTGCCGGGCCCTGAACCCGGGATACCCCATTCCCATTGGTCATGTGTCCCGTAACTGGACCAGCCCGCCGGCTGTGATTCAAAATCCTCTTTGTATCCCGCCGTAATGCTCGGTTTCACGTCAGCCTGGTACGTATCAGATTCTACAGAATGACCTCCGAAATCTTTTATGGTCCATTTATAACTTACCTTGCTTCCCGTTACATCCGGAATCTCCGCCTGGTATGTTCCCTTTTTTTCATCACCGCTTTTTTGGTCGGCAGCTGTCGTTTTCCACTTTCCTTCATCAAACTGATAGGAAAGGATGACTTCAGTTACGCTTACATCGTCTTCTGCTGTAACCGTTAACGGAAGGTTTGCCCCTTTGTAAGCCGCTGAGACCGGTTCATGGTGAAAGCTCGGCGGATTGTGATCTTCGCCCGCAGAAGAGACCTTGCCTTCTACGCTTCCGATTCCGTCCGTTACGGCAGAAACGGCATCAAAAGCGTTAACGAGACCGTGGCCGTAACCGTTATTCGGTGATTCCGGAAAAACGGAATCTGTCAGCTTTTCCGCGGTGCGCGTCAAAACGTCTTCCATTTCATCGACCGTAATAGAGGCGTTCGCCTGCCTTAACAAAGCCGCCGTCGCCGCCACATGCGGCCCGGCCATTGAAGTTCCGTCCCAGCCGCCTTCGTATGTTCCTCCAGGAATCGAAGAACGGATATTCACTCCCGGAGCCGAAATGTCCGGTTTTGTTTCATGATACGGTGAGGGGCCTTGAAGTGAGAAATCAGCGAGTTTCTTGTCGATGTCAGTCGCACCTGTCGCAAATGCTTCAGGATAATTGGCCGGATTTGCGATTGAACCCGGTCCTCCCGGTGTAAATAAGTCTTCATTTCCCGCAGAGAATTCCGGAAAAATCCCTGCCGCTCTCCACGCATTCACCATATCGCGGTACCACTCGTCCATTCCCGAACCGCCTGCCCAGGAATTATTGACAACATCCGGCGACATCTCGGGATGCGGCGTGCCGTTTTTATCTTTAGGCGCGAGCACCCACTCACCGGCATCCAAAATATCGGCATCAGTTCCTCCGTCATCTGAAAATGCTTTTACTGCGATCCATTTCGCTCCCGGAGCTACACCGATTTGATTTGAGCCGTCAGGTTCTGAACCCGTCATGGTCCCTGTTACATGAGTGCCGTGTTCAAGATCATCGTAGGGAGCGTCTTTATGGGACACGGCATCATACCAGTTCATTTCATGATTCGGCGCTGCGGGATTTTCAGGATCGTAACCCCGGTATTTTTCTTTAAGCGCCGGATGATCCCACTGAACTCCCGTATCAATGGAGGCGACAACCGTGCCGGTTCCGTCGTATCCTGAAGCCCAGGCCTGCGGCGCATCAATTTGGCTGATATTCCATTCGATGCCTTCCTTTGCTTTGATCTCTTTTTGTTTTTTCTTCATTTGAAAAGGAGCTTTTGATTGTCGTTGAGTAAGCTGACGTTTTTCATTCGGAAGAACTTTTTCTACTTCAGGAAATGAGGCGGCTTTTTCCATTACCTCTTTCGAAGCAGTGACTGCCATTCCGTTGACAATATAATAGGAATGGATGTGATCAGCCTTGCCTTTCTTTTTTTGTTTTTCCAAATATGTTTTCAGATTCTGCTGCGCATCATGAGCCGCCAGTTTTAAAGAAGAAACGACGGCTGACCGCTTTTGATATTCAGTTTTTGCTGCGGAAAGCGATTGAGACTTGGCGTTTTTTTCTGCTTCTTTGACCGCTTTTTTCGTATTGGCTTTCTCTTTAAATTTGATAAGAAACGTGACTTTATCATTTTTTTCAAAACGCTTCTTGACTGAATCGGAAATCTTATGCTGAATGCTCTTAGAGGAAGAAAGATCTTTGGTGAAAGAAACTGCCCCCGGTGTGCTGTTCGCTCCGGCTGCACCCGGAAACAACAGGGAACTGACGACAATCGCGCTTAAAACGGAGCCTGTCCATCTGTTTCTTGTTTTTTTCTTCAATCGTATCCCCCCTTATTTGGTAACGCCCTATAAAATGTGTATCCCTCCTTCATAATTGGAATCGTTTGTTATTTCGATGCTGTACGTTAAATGTAGACAATCTTCCATCCAGATATTGTCACATTCTGTAGAAAGCCGTATGAAATTAAAAAACAATCAATTCGTCATAGGTATAAAGTTGCTTTTTTCACTGTATAGATCATGGGGATAGGAAGGAAGACTGTACACAAAAAAGAAAAAGGACAAAACCATGTGGTCTTGTCCTTTTTTACATCAGCCGCGTTTGTTGCGGTTTCTTAAAAATGTAGGAATGTCGAGAGCATCATCCGCCGGCTGTGATGTATGGCGGTTCACCGTGTTTTGATGCTGTGTTTCTTCTCGTTTCGGCTCGCGTTTCGCAGCGTTTTGGCTTTGAGACTTCAATCCTTGGTTTAAAGTCGGACGCTGCGGTTTTGAGTCATCTTTTTCCTGTTCGATAAAACCGGTCGCAATAACGGTGACGACGATTTCATCTTTCAGATTTTCATTGATAACTGAACCGAAAATCATGTTGACATCAGGGTCAGATGCAGAAGCGACGATGTCGGCTGCTTCCTGCACTTCGTAGAGGCTCAGGTTTGTACCTCCCGTAATGTTCATCAAAACACCTTGCGCTCCGTCGATTGCCGCTTCCAGTAACGGACTGGAGATCGCCTTTTTGGCGGCTTCAGCAGCACGGCTTTCGCCCGTAGCGATCCCGATACCCATCAATGCTGAACCTTTGTTGGACATGATGGTTTTGACATCGGCAAAGTCCAAGTTGATTAAACCAGGCGTCGCGATGAGGTCAGAGATACCTTGCACCCCTTGGCGAAGCACGTTATCAGCTTCACGGAATGCTTCAAGCATCGGTGTGTTTTTATCGACAATTTCAAGAATGCGGTCATTCGGAATAACGATCAGTGTGTCAACGGCTTCTTTCATTGCCGTGATACCGCCTGCAGCCTGCAGCTGACGTTTTCTTCCTTCAAATGTAAACGGTCTTGTTACGACACCGACAGTCAAAGCGCCTAAGTCCTTTGCGATTTGCGCGATAACCGGTGCGGCTCCCGTTCCGGTACCGCCTCCCATTCCGGCTGTAACGAACACCATGTCAGCGCCTTTTAGCGCTTCTTCGATTTGTTCCTTACTTTCTTCAGCGGCTTTTTTGCCGACTTCCGGATTCGCTCCCGCTCCGAGACCGCGGGTCAGCTTTTCCCCGATCTGCATTTTCACTTCCGCTTTTGACAGGTTAAGAGCTTGCGCGTCCGTGTTTACCGCAATGTACTCTACACCCTGCACTTCATTTTCAATCATTCGGTTGACCGCGTTATTACCGCCGCCTCCTACTCCGATTACTTTAATTGATGCTAAGCCGTCTATGTTTGTTTCGAAATCCAACATGCTAAATCCTCCTAATCTGCCGAATGACTATCAATCTATTCCCAAAACATGCTTAATAGTTTTTTCATTTTGCTCGGTTTGTTGTGTTCGGCTTGTGTTTTTTGTTTTGCTTTTGGACGCTGCTGCGCCTCTGGCCGCTGATGATGTTCTTCTTCGTGAGAGACCGCGATTTCCTGCACGGCTTCTTCCGGCATATGAAAGCCTATTTTTCTTCCCTGAATTCTGGCATTTCGGCAGGCAAATTGTATCAAGCCGACACCCGTCATATACTGAGGGTCTCTTACACCGATATAATTCGGGCTTGCGACCCTTACATTGTGCCTCAGCACTTCCTGTGCCAATGAAAGCACTCCGGGCATTGCGGCCTGTCCGCCGGTCAGCACAAAGCCGCCGGGCAGATCTGTAATTCCCATATGCTCAATTTCGGCTGCGGCAATCTCAAGAATCTCTTCCACTCTTGCTTCAATAATATTGGCAATTTCCTGCTGTGTAAAAGATTGCTTTTGATTCGTTCCTATGACGGTGACTTCAAATACTTCATCTTCTGAAGCCTCATCGTAGAATGCATGTCCGAATTGTTTTTTTACTCTTTCAGCCTCTTCGGTGGAAGTGCGCAATCCGATCGATACATCTTTCGTGATGTTTTCGCCTCCGAGCGGAATGACGGCTGTCTCCTTCAGGTGCCCCTGTTCAAATACCGCCACCGTCGTCGAGCCGCCGCCGATATCAATCATGGCGACTCCGAGGTTTTTTTCGTCTTTTGACAAAGCCGCCGAACCGGCCGCAAGCGGCTGCAGGCAAATATCAGTAATTTCAACGCCCGCTCTCTCCACACAGCGAAGTAAGTTATGTAAGATCGTTTTGGAGCCGGTAATCAGCGTGCCTTCTACTTCCAGGCGCACGCCGAGCATTTTTTTCGGATCGGTAATTTCGTCTCTTCCGTCAACGATAAACTGTTTCGGAACGACGTCTACGATCAGCTGCTCATGCGGAACTGACACGACCTGTGCCGCTTCCATTACCCTGCGGACGTCTTCAACGTGAATTTCTTTGTTTTCACTGGAAACAGCGACAACGCCGTTCGTATCTTGAATATGAATATAATTTCCATTAACGCCGACAATGGCTTTTTTCAGCGGAAAACCTACCATTCTTTCAGCTTGGTCAAACGCTTTTCTTATAGAATGAACGGTTTCATCTATATCAACGATTGAGCCTTTTTTCAACCCTTCAGACGGTACATTTCCCACTCCGATAATGTTAAGGGAATCATCTGTCATTTCTCCGACGATCACTTTTGTATTGGACGTACCGATGTCAAGACTGACGTAAAGTTCATTGTTGTTCATTCTATGGCACCTCCTCACATTTCGATCAAATTCTATTCTATTATTTGCGGAACAACAATACAATGAATGTGGCTTTACAAGTGTGTAACAAAAACAACAGCATCAACAAATTCTTATCTGATTTCTCACAATTTATGTTTAATGAAACTATTCGTTATATTCTATGTATATCCTCTTTTATATCGTATTTTTTTTATTTTTTTTAGAGACGGCCCACCTTACCGTAAGATTTCCTGTCACGGTGCCATACTGTGCAAACCAGATGCAAATATACCCGCTTTCCATTAGTCTACACTAAGATGAACCTCCAGAAAAGCTATAGATATTGCCAGAAACATCCGAAAAAAGAAGAAACAGGAGGAAAATTCCAAATGCAATGCTCACTGCAGAAGACACGCCCATTGCATTGAGAATTTTCCGCTTGTCCGGCAGCCATATACCGGACAAAAACAAACATAGTCATAATGATTCCGCTATCGGTTATATCGGCTGCCCCGCTGATTGTAATAGATTCTTTTGAATCACCTTGAAATTAGTTCTTTAGAACTATTAATCATTTTCTTTTTTCTTGCCGGATTTACCTTTGTTAAATTCTTCAAAATACGTAGCGACTTCTAAGTGGATAATCCCCTTTTTCCCGCCGTCCAGCTGGGAAACGATAGAAGGATAGGTCTTCATCCGGCCGGCAAACGTTTTAATAGAAGCGGTAACTACATACCCGTCGTTCATATACAGCTTGATCCGGTCCTGATCCATTTTTACCGGTGTATAATAGATTTCAGAAATCGACTGCTTAAGCGAACCGGAAAGCTTATCAAGCTGCTCCGCCATTTTGACCCGCTTTTTCGCGTTTGTCCAGTCAACCAAAATCGGGCCCGCGTCATCCGGCGTGACTTCGTTCGGCAGCACAGTGCCGTTTTCGAGCACTTCATAATACACATCATGTCGCTGCAGATACGCGATCGTCTTGTATTCTTCAATGTGAATGCTGACTTTGTTAGGAAATACTTTTGAAAGTTCCGCCTTTTTCACCAGCTTATTCTGCTCAATCTTTTCTTCTGTTTGTTTCTTGTTCAGACTCCAGAACTCGGTTTGTCCGTTATGTATATCAGAAAGCGCGTTGATCTCTTTTACAGACACGTTTTCGTTTCCGGAAACGGTGACAGAAGACACTTTGCTGATCGGCATCTGCAAGTACACGATGATCAGCACCATCATAAAAAAGAGCACAATGAATGAAATCAGCCGGCGGTTTGCTTTTTGCTTCCGCTGCTCTTTGATTTTCGGAATCCGCTCTTCAATATTTACAATTTTTTCTCTTTCATGATTTGGGTTCACTGCCTGTCCACCTCACTAAGAATGAAACAGCTTGACATTCGTCTGATTGAAAAACAAACGGCATGCTGTGATGCCGTTCGACATTTGTTAAAAGTATATCACATGAGCTCATGTAATCAGAGAACCTTTTAACGATTCCCTCCGATGATTTCAACTTCTGTATGCATGTCAACATCATACTGCTCACGGATTGTCTTTTTCACATATTCAATCAGGTCGAGAACGTCCTTGGCAGTCGCTCCGCCGGCATTGACGATAAAATTCCCGTGCATTTCGGACACTTTCGCTCCGCCGATCTGATGTCCTTTTAATCCCGCTTTTTCAACGAGGTTTCCGGCATGATTCGGCAGCGGATTTCTGAATATGCTTCCGGCGCATGGGCTTGAATACGGCTGCGTATTTTTTCTGTAATCTTTGTTCTGCTGCATTTGCGCCGTAATGGCTTCCCGTTCCTTTTGCTCAAGCTGAAGAACTGCCTCGAGACAGACGCCGGGACGTTTTTTCTGCAAAACAGACGTTCTGTAGCTGAAATCCATCTCTTCGTTCGTCAGCCATTCGATTGTGCCGTCTTCAAATAAGATACGGGCTTTCACAAGAATCTCACTCATATCAGATCCGTGCGCCCCGGCATTCATATAGACGGCTCCGCCGATTGATCCGGGAATGCCCGCTGCAAATTCGAGACCGGACATTCCTTTTTTACTCATGGAAGTCGCAAGCCGGACGACCGAATAGCCGCCTCCGACCGTCACCTGATCGCCGTCAATCTCCAAATGATCCAGACCCGCGCCCAGTTTGATGACAACTCCTCTTATGCCTTCATCAAGCACGAGCAGATTTGAACCGCGGCCGATAACCGTCCATGGCAGATCATGTTTCTTCACAATATCCATAATATCTTTGACCGCTTCCACACGGTTGGGGATGATCAAAATGTCCGCCGGACCGCCGATTTTCATCGTTGTATGGTTCGCGAGCGGTTCTTGTTCCAGCACTTTGCCGACTTCGCGGTCTCTTAATTCCTGAATTACGTTCTCCATCATAAACCTCCGCATTCCATTTGCTCTATTTTTTTATGTCTTCCATGATACTGTACAGTCTGGCTGCCGCATCCGGAACACCGAGTGATTTTGTCCGCTCACTCATGTCTTTTAAGGTTTCTTCATTCATGACGATTTTGTCCAGCGCAGCGATCAGTTTTTCTCCGCTGAGCTCGGTTTCCTTCAGTACGATTGCAGCGTCATGCTGGCTGAGCGCCTTCGCATTGACTTCCTGGTGATTGGCTGTCACATACGGGCTCGGAATAAGCACGCTCGGAATGCCGAGAGCGGTGATCTCCGCAATCGTCGTCGCTCCGGCTCTGGCCACAATGACATCAATTGATTGTAAGTACTCCGGCATTTGGTGCAAAAACGGTTTTGTCACCATATTATCAGCGGCTTTTCCGCCTTTCAGCTCAGCCGTTACCTTCTCGTAATGTACTTCCCCGGTAATATAAAGCACTTGGTAAGGTCTCGTTTTCAATTCTTCCTGCATATCTATAACGGCACGGTTAATGGGAGCCGCGCCTCTGCTTCCGCCGAAAATGAGCACCGTTTTTTGATTGTCTTTCAGCCCGAACTCAGTTAATGAGCGGCCTGTCTTAATTGAGACGACTTCAGAGGCTCTCGGGTTTCCCGTAAACACAACTTTTTCAGCAGGAAAATGCGATTTTGCCTCTTCAAAGCAAATTGCTACCTTATTAACATATTTCGAGAGAAACTTATTTGTGATGCCGGGCAGGCTGTTTTGCTCATGAATGATCGTCGGAATTCCCATTTTTGCCGCCGCGTATACGACCGGACCGCATACATAGCCGCCTGTACCGATAACGGCATCTGGTTTAAACTCTTTTAAATATGATTTGCTTTTCTTCACGCCTTTTAAGAAGCGCATGACGGTTTTTACATTTTCAAAAGAAAGTTTTCGTTTGAAACCTGTAATTTCAATGGCGCGGAACGGAATATTTTCCCGTTCAACAATTTTTTTCTCAAGACCGTTCTCTGTTCCGATATACAAAAATTCCACATCCGGATGCCGGCGCTGAACTTCTTTAATAAAGGCCAGGGCCGGATAAATATGTCCTCCGGTTCCGCCTCCGCTTACTGCAATACGCATTCGTATGTCCCCCTTAATCACATAGCGATAACCCTGTTTTTTAGGACAGGGTTATTGATGTTGTCTGTTTTTTTATAGATAACGAATAAATCATGAGTGATGAGGTAAGATACAGATCAATACCTCGAGTACCGGCTGACATTTAAAAGCACGCCGACCGCTGCGAGCATCAGCGTCAGTGATGAGCCTCCGTAGCTTAAAAACGGCAGCGTAATTCCTGTTACCGGGATCAGCCCCGTCACAACGCCGATATTAATCATGACTTGAATAGCTATCATAGAAATAATACCGATAGCGACAAAGCTTCCGTATAAATCCGGCGCGCCGAGGGCAATTCTGACGCCCCGCCATAATAAAATAGTGAACAGCAGCAATATGAGCGAACCGCCGATAAAGCCGAGTTCCTCAGATAAAATAGCAAAAATGAAATCGGTTTGCGGCTCCGGCAGGTAAAAAAACTTTTGCCGGCTTTGGCCGAGCCCCATCCCGAACAGTCCGCCCGGACCTACGGCATAGAGCGACTGAATGATCTGAAATCCGCTTCCAAGCGGATCCTCCCACGGGTTTAAGTAAGAGGTAATCCGTTTAATCCGATAAGGAGCGGACAGAACTAGTGCCGCAAATCCGCTTAAACCGATGAGTCCGAGGAACGCAAAATGAGCGATTCGCGCACCGGAAACAAAAATCATCACGATGCACGTGCCCACCATTACCGTCCCCGTTCCCAGGTCTGGCTGGCACATAATAATAATAAATGCAGAAAACACGATTCCGAGCGCGGGAACGAATCCGCGTCTGAATGACGTAATATTCTTCTGTTTTTCAGAAAGAAATTTAGCCAGAAACGCAATCATCGCCAGTTTCATAAACTCCGAAGGCTGAATGCTGAACGCTCCCACTCCGATCCAGCTTCTTGAACCGTTCCGCACCATTCCGACTCCCGGAATCAGCACAAGCACAAGCAGAAAAAAACAAATGATCAGAAGCAGCTTCGACCATGTGCGCCATGTCCAATAATCCACATTCATAATGAAAAACATGGCAATGACGCCGATCCCCGCAAACAGCAGCTGCCGTTTCGCGAAGAAAAACGAGTCGTCAAATTTATAATCCGCCCATACCGCACTTGCACTGTAGACCATAATTAATCCTATTGTTAAAAGCAATAACGTAATGATAACTAATAACAAATCAGGCGCTGTTTTTTTAGTAGTCAAAGCAATCGACACCCCAAGCATAAGTCATTTAGGGCTGCCGATGAACAGAGACAAGCCCTTACTTAAGCATATGCACGGCATCTATAAACATGTCACCGCGTTCTTCAAATGTTTTGAACTGATCCCAGCTTGCACACGCGGGTGACAAGAGGATGACGTCTCCTTCATTTGAGAGCGCAAACGCCGCAGATACTGCTTGTTCAACATTATCGACACGTTTGACATGTTGTATTCCCAGCTCATTGCCCAGTTTTTCTATCTTCGGCGCTGTCTGTCCGAACGTCAGGACCGCTTTGACATTGTCCATATACGGTTTCAGGTCGTCAAAACCGTTGCCGCGGTCCAGTCCGCCTGCAAGCAGAATAACCGGTGCTTTGAACGCGGAGAGCGCTTTGCTTGTGGCCAAAATATTCGTCGCTTTGCTGTCATTATAAAATCTACGATTCTGGATCGCAGTTACATACTGCAGACGGTGTTTGACACCGGTAAAGCTTGTCAGCACCTTCTGAATCGCTTTATTAGACGCGCCCGCCGTTTTTGCCGCGGCTACAGCGGCTAAAATATTTTCTAAATTGTGCGCGCCCGGCAGTACGATGTCATCAACAGGCAGAATCGCTTCATCGCCGAACATCAGCATTCCGTCTTTAATGAATGCGCCGCTTGACAGTTCCTGGTGGACTGAAAACGGAACGGTGCCGGCTTTTCCGCTTTCGGCAAGCCGCACGACTGTTTCATCGCTTTGATTGACGATGGCCGTATCACTCTCAAGCTGATGAAGATACACGTTCTGCTTGGCTTTTTCATAGTTTTCACGGCTGTGATGGTAATCCAAATGAGCGTCGAACACATTTAAAATCAGGCCGATTTCAGGTCTGAACGCATGAGTCCCCATCAGCTGGAACGAAGAAAGCTCTGTGACGATCCATTCATCACCGTCAGCATGATAAGCCACTTCACTGGCGACAGTGCCGATATTCCCTGCGATCAGCGCCTTTATCGAGTCAGCTTTCAGCATTTCATAAATCAAGGTCGTCGTTGTTGTTTTCCCGTTTGAACCTGTAATGCCGATGAATTTTGCATTGGTGATATAATACGCAAGCTCGATTTCCGTCCAGACCGGGATGCCTCTTCTTTGCGCTTCCTCCACCATGATATTTTCATACGGGATTCCGGGATTTTTGATCAGAATGGTAATGTGATGCTGATCAAAAAGTGACGTCGGATGCTCACCGCAGATGACTTCAATTCCTCTTTCTGCAAGCCTTTGGGCAGGTTCGTTCTCTTCAAAGGCTTTTTGATCATTCACGACGACGTTAATGCCTTTTTCATGAAGAATCGACGCAGCCGCATATCCGCTTTTCGCCAGTCCGAGGACCAGAAAGTTTTGTTTTTGCAAAAAAAGTTCGTTTTCCACTTATAACCACACCTCGATGTAAATTCCTAAAACGGCAAGCAGCAGTCCCGCAGTCCAGAATGTGACGACAACTCTCCATTCAGACCATCCGACCAATTCGTAATGGTGGTGAAGCGGACTCATCTTAAAGATTCGTTTTCCTGTCGTTTTAAAGCTGATGACTTGTAAGATAACAGATAAGGTCTCAATAACAAATACTCCGCCGATAATGACGAGCAGAATTTCAAGCTTCGTCAGAATGGCAACGGTCACGATCGCTCCTCCGAGCGCAAGCGAACCGGTATCCCCCATAAATACCTTGGCGGGATGGGCGTTGAATACAAGAAAACCGAGAACGGCGCCGACAACGGCAACCGAGAAAATCGCAACGTCATATTGTGACTGGTTCCACGCAAGGATGGCGAAAGCGCCGAATGCGATAGCCGCGGTACCGGACAAGAGACCGTCCAGACCGTCTGTCAGGTTGACGGCATTTGAACCTCCGACAAGCATAAAGAGAACGAGGATAAAGTATCCCCAGCCGAGATCGATTGACAGATGTGTGCCCGGCACCCTGATGCCGGTTGAAAAATGGCAATAATGATATACTCCGTAAAATACTATGGCAATAATGATCTGGCCGATCAATTTCTGCTTCGACGTCAATCCGAGATTCCGTTTCATTACTACTTTAATATAGTCATCCAGAAAGCCGAGCAGGCCGTATCCGATCGTGACAAACAGCAGAAGAAACATTTCCGCGCTCAGATGCGAAAATTTCTGCGTCATGACAATCGCCGTAATGGCGATGGATACAATAATCATGACCCCGCCCATCGTCGGCGTCCCTGATTTTTTCATATGTGATTTCGGCCCCTCTTCCCTGATACTTTGGCCGAATTTTAAACGTCTTAAAAACGGGATAAGAATCGGAGATATCAGAACACTGATTAAAAATCCCATTATTATTGTAAATAAAATCACTTGCTCAAGCATTGCTCTTTTCTCCTCCCGTTTCGTTCAAACGACATACGTATTTATCATATTCACATTGTGTCCCCGTAATTCTTTTCATTTCCCTCATTCTAACACTCTTTCCTGTTTTACTTTTTATTCAGCTCAACAATAGCTCTTCCCGCTACTTCGGCGTCATCAAAGTCGAATGTTTCATTGCCGATCTGCTGATAGGTTTCATGCCCTTTCCCGGCAATCAGAACCACATCTCCCTTTTTCGCGTTGGCAATGGCAAAAAAGATAGCCTGCTCGCGATTTGCGATACTGTGATAGTAAGTGCCTTCTACCCCTCTTTCCATATCTCTTAATATGGCCAGCGGGTCCTCGCTTCTCGGGTTATCTGAAGTGAAAATCGGTTCGTCGGCAATCCGCACCGCAATTTCCGCCATTTTCGGGCGTTTCGTTTTGTCCCGGTCACCGCCGCAGCCGACGACGACGAAAAGCTTGCCCTCTGTCATGTCTTTGCATGTATTCAGGACGTTTTCCAGACTGTCAGGCGTGTGCGCGTAATCGACGACCACAGGAAACGGCTGATTGTGATTCACCAGTTCAAACCGGCCTCTGACACCTTGCAGCTCTTCAAGAGCGCTTGTGATCGTATCAAACGGCAGACCCGCTGCGATCGCTGTCGCCGCTGCAGCCAGTACGTTATACACGTTGAAGCGGCCGACGAGTGAAACTGTGATCTGCTTTGTTCCTTTTGGCGTAACAAGTTCAAAGCTTGTGCCTTGCGCAGAGATCTCGATTTGTTTCGCCATGACATCGGCATCATTCTCGATTCCGTATGTAAGGATGTGCGCCGCCGTCACTTTTTCAAAATAAGCACTGGCTTTGTCATCTGCGTTTAAAACGGCCCGCTTCGGCTTTTCGTGATTAAAGGAGCCGCCCAGCTGGGAAAACAGGAGGCTTTTAGCCTGTCTGTAGTCTTCCATCGTCTTGTGATAATCTAAATGGTCCTGCGTCAGGTTCGTGAATACGGCGATATCATAATCGCAGCCGTGAACCCTGCCGAGTGACAGAGCGTGAGAAGACACTTCCATAATAGCTGTGTCAACATGCTCATCATTCATTTTCTTGAACGTTTTTTGCAGTGTGACGCTTTCGGGCGTTGTATTTTTGACCGGGAATGTCTCATCCCCGATTTTAATGTACATCGTTCCGATTAAACCGGTCTGTCTTCCCGCTTTTTTGAAAATCTCATCAACCATGTGCGTCGTTGATGTTTTGCCGTTTGTGCCGGTGATGCCGATAAGCTGAAGCTGCTTTGTCGGCTGCCCGTAAAACGCGTCAGAAAGAACGCTGAGCGCCCGCTGTGACCGGCGGACAATAATGACAGGAACATCGACGTCAAGCTCTTTCTCGGCAACGATGGCCGCTGCGCCGTTTTCTGCGGCTTTTTGGGCAAAATCATGTCCGTCTACCGTATACCCTTTTATACACACAAAAAGACTCCCTTTTCTCACTTCCCTGGAGTCCATCTCAATTGAAGTTATGTCAGGGTCTTGAAAGTCATTTTGAACAGGTTCGGCCATTAAATATGTAAGCAGCTTTGTAAGTTTCATTGTATCAAACCTCTCAGAAATTCTATTCATTCTTTTATCATGATAACCGTTTATAAAAGTCAGAATGGCTTTTAAACATACAGTTCATATTTTAGCGTAAATAAAAGGATACATCCAGTTAATCTTAAAAGTTATCTTCTTTTTTTCTCTTTATGATAAGAGGCAGCCGAAAACAATCGGCTGCCTCAAAAAGACTCATTCTTCACTCAAGTAAACACGGATCTTTGAGCCTTCTTTTACTTTCGTTCCGGCTGCAGGTGATTGTTTCACAATTTTGCTTCCTTTTCCTGAGGAGTCAATATTCAAATTGACAAGCAGCGACTCAAGATCAGAGACAGACATCCCTACAACATTCGGAACCTCTATTGTTTTTGTGTCGTTCCATTGATATTTTTTCTCGATTTGATTTTTTCGCGGTTTCACGCCGAGCTCAGGCAGACTGTCTCTCATCATATTTCCGACAATCGGCGCGGCGACGGTTCCCCCGAATTGAATCGTGCCTTTCGGATTATCAACCGCGACATACACGACAAGGCTCGGGTCATCGGCCGGCGCAAAACCGATAAAGGAGACGATATGGTTGTTTTCGAGATATTTGCCGTCTTTCACCTTTTGTGCGGTACCTGTTTTTCCGCCGACGCGATATCCTTCCACAAAGGCATTCCGCCCCGTTCCCTGAGCGACGACGCTTTCTAAAGCATATCTGATCTGCTTTGACGTTTCCTGGGAAATAACTTGCCTTTTCGCAATCGGCGATTGTTTCTTAACGGTTTTTTTCGTAACGGGATCAACCCACTCTTTGGCAATAAACGGAGTATAAAGCGTTCCGCCGTTTATTGCTGCGGAAACGGCTGCCACCTGCTGAATCGGCGTGACGGAAACCCCTTGTCCGAAAGCGGTTGTCGCCTGTTCGACCGGGCCGACTCTGTCAAGCGGGAATAAGATCCCCGTTCCTTCCCCTTGCAGATCAATGCCTGTTTTCTTTCCAAAACCGAAGTCCTTAATATATTGAAACAGCTTTTGTTTTCCGAGCCGTTCCCCCAGCTGTACAAACCCGGGGTTGCAGGAATTTTGAACGACTTCAAGATAAGATTGCGAACCGTGGCCGCCCTTTTTCCAGCATCGGAGGCGGGCGCCGTCGACCTCGGCAAATCCTCTGTCATAAAAGTGGTCTCTTTGCAAGTTTACTTTTTGCTCTTGAAGAGCCGCCGCAAGCGTAATAATCTTAAAGGTCGAACCCGGTTCATATGTGCTCCATACCGGCAGGTTCCGGTTGTAAACGGACGGATCCACCGATTGATAGTCAGCCGGATCAAAATCAGGACGGCTTGACATGCCGAGCACTTCCCCGTTTTTCGGGTTCATTGCGACCGCAATCATTCCGTCCGGGTTATATTTCGCCGCTGCATTGTCGAGCTCTCTTTCTATAATCGTCTGAACCTTGGCGTCAATCGTCAGTTTCATATCAAGTCCGTCTTTCGGAGGGGTGTAATCATCCGCTTCATCAGGCATTTTCTTCCCCTTGGCATCCGTATAAAATTTCACGGATCCCTTTACACCTTTTAAGTCATCATCATAATAAGCCTCCAAACCGAGAAGACCCTGGTTATCAATACCGGCAAAACCGAGAACATGGGACAAAAAGCTTCCGTACGGATAATGGCGGATGCTGTCTTCAGCCACATAAACCCCTTTTAAGTCGAGCGCTTTGATTTCTTTCGCTTTTTTATTGGAAATTTTCCGCCCCTCGGGTGAGATTTTTTCTATGGAGGTTTTCTTAGTAATATGTTTGTAGACCTTCTCTTCCGACATATTTAAAACTGACGCGAGAAGCTTGCCCGTTTTGATGGGATTTTGGATCTGGCGCGGTACGACAAAGACGGTCGGCGCGCTTTTATTAGTAGCCAGCTTCACGCCGTTTCGGTCAAGAATCTCTCCCCGCTCAGGCTCAAACGGCAAATTCCGGCTCCAGGAATCCTTAGCCAGTGAAGTCAGCTTTTCTCCCATCACAAATTGAACATAGCCTAATCTGCTGTCAATGATCAAAAAAATGATTACGCCAAAAAGCAAAACCAGTAATAAACGTTTTCGAACCGTTACATTTGAAACGCGCAAGGGACCGTCCACTCCTTATTTAGGCTTGTTTCAATTTATGCCTCAGCTTGGACACATAGAACGGCGGCGCATAAAAAAGAAGCCCGCGGGCATCCGCGGACTTCTCTGTCCCGTTAATCAGGATTTTTAAATTTCACCTTGATCACGGTATTTTCTTTCAGTTCTTTGCCTTTTTTCACACTTTGGCTTGAAGCGTAACCTTCACCGCTCACATCGATGTGAATGCCTGATACTTTGCTGAATTGAAGCACTTCCCGTCTCGACCATCCGGACATATCCGGCATCGTCATCTTTCCGTCTGTTTTTAAGAAGATTTTCTGATTGGTGATCACATCTTCTCCGGCTGTCGGATACTGCTCTTTTACGGCAACATCGCTGCCGATGACAATCGGTGTGAGATGTTCATTTTTCGCTTCCTTCTCAGCGCTCTTGACCGTCTTATCTGTCAGGTCAGGCATCTTTTGGCTTTTCGTTTCTTCCTGACCGGAATCTGTTTTTTCCGTCGGTTCGATATTCATGTAGTGGAGGCTGTTTTTCATCGTCGGGTTAAAGATTTCCGCGACAGGATCAGAGCTGCTTTGCCCCGCTTTTAATTGCGGCTGCTGCACGGCTACATAGATGACAAGCTTAGGATCATTTTTCGGCGCCATGCCCATGAATGAAAACACATAGTTGCTCGTTCCTCTTAAATATCCGCCCGTCCCGGCAATTTGTGCGGTTCCCGTTTTACCCGCGACGTCAAATCCTTCAATTTTATAAGGTTTTCCGGTTCCGATGTCTGACGTCACGACTTCTCCGAGCAGATTCCGGACTTTTTTAGCCGTATCGGCTGAAATCGGCGTGCCTGCCTGCTCTGGTTTTGTCTGCTTGACGACTTTTTTCGTATCGGGGTCGACAATATGATCAATGACGTAAGGTTTCATCATTTTGCCGTTATTGGCAATCGCCGTGACGGCCTGAAGCTGCTGGATCGGCGTTATCGCCGATGCTTGGCCGTAAGCCGTAGACGCTTTGTCAAAATCATATTTGTAGTTAATTTTACTTGATACTTCACCGGGCAGATCAATCCCTGTTTTTTGATAGAGCCCGAATTTGTGCAGGTACTCATTAAACCGATCAAACCCCAGTTTTTCGTTGGCCAGTTTGGCGAAAGCAACATTCGATGACCTCATGAGGCCGTCATGGAAGCTTGTCATACCCCAACCGGCGCCATCGTTCCAATCTTTAACAGGTTTGCCTCCCACTTTATATGTTCCTGATTTATATTTCTCGTTTGCAGAAAACACATTTTCCTGAATCGCCGCGGCAAGCGTAAAGATCTTCATCGTTGAACCCGGTTCATACGCGTACGACACTAAGTCGTTGTAATAATTGGTGACGTTTCTGATATTCGGGTCAAAACTCGGACGCTGCCCCATCGCAAGCACTTTGCCTGTTTTCGGTTCTACGACAGCCGCCATAATTTTTTTCGGTTTATATTTTTCCGCTACTTTCGTCATGCTGTCTTCTAAAAAGGTTTGAATTTTCTGATCAATGGTTAAATATACATTGTCACCGTTTTTAGGTGCGGTGATTTTTTCTTTGCTGTTCGGAAGTTTCCAGCCGGATTTATCACTTTCGTAAGTGACGGATCCGTCGCGTTCCGTCAGATAGTTGTTCAGTATTTTTTCAAGCCCTAAAGAGCCTTGTATCTCGTTTGTTTTTTCATTCACATCGGCATACCCGAGAACATTTGACAAAAATACGCCGTTCGGATAGTAGCGCTTCGTATCTCTTAAGAAAGAAATACCCGGAAGATTCATTTTTTCGATCTTTTGTTTTTTCGCATAAGAGATATCGCGGCCGGCTGAACCGAATTCCACCTGCTTCGCGCCATCCCTGTTTAAGATGTCCAGAATCTCGCTTTTATCAAGATTGATAACGGTCGCCAGTTTTTCCGCCGTTTTCTCTTTGTCTTTGACATGCTGAGGATGCTTCGGATCACTTGTCATTTTTTTATCAAGCACGGCAATGAGCTTATATGTCGCCGTGTCCTCTGCAAGCACTTTGCCGTTCCGGTCAAGAATAGAGCCGCGGCTCGCTTCTATCGTCCGCTTTTTTTCGTGCTGCTCGGTCGCTTTTGTTGCAAGTTCTACACCGTTTGCTTTACCGGTTAATTGAATGTACGCCATTCTCCCGAGAATGACAAAGAAAAAGAGAGCGAAACAAATACTGAGTATCGCTGCTCCTCTGTTCATAAACTTATTTTTTTTCGGCATGGGTTATCATTCCTGTATGTTTTTCACTTTTTTATCTTTCAGATTCAAACCGTGCTTTTTAGCGATATCCATCAGGCGCTGCGGCTGGCTTAAGTCAGCAGCCGTCTTTTCGAGATCACCGATCTGCTTATTCTTCTCAGATACTTTCTCCTCCAGTTGTTGCACCTCAATATTGGATTGGTACGCCGCGTATGCCTTTGATACGATAAACATTGATGTGGAGAGAACGGCAATGGCAAACAGGACGAGCAGCACCTTTTCCCCGAGTGTAATGGAAGCCCTCTTTTTGACAATCACCTTTTTTTCGGGACTTATCACTGGCCGTTGTTGTTTTTCCTGCTGGTAAGCTAAGTTGCTCATAGGCTGATGACCTCCTTTAATGTTGTCATTTGCTGCCCGTTATTTTCGTTTCTCCGCAATGCGGAGCTTCGCTGACCGGGCGCGGTTATTTTCTTCAAGCTCCTCTTTTGATGCCGTAATGGGCTTTCTTGTAATCAGTTTTAATTCCGGTTCAAATTCTTCCGGTATCACAGGAAGACCCGGAGGCAGTTCGGGAAGTGATGATTTTTCCTTGAATGTCGTCTTGCACATTCTGTCTTCCAGCGAGTGAAAAGTGATCACAGACACCCTTCCGCCCGGCTTCAGCACCTCTATCGCTTGCAAGAGGGCCTCTTCAAATACTTGAAGCTCGTCGTTTACGGCGATTCGAATGGCTTGGAATACACGTTTGGCCGGATGACCTCCGCTTCTTCTTGCCGGAGCCGGTATCGCGTCCTTTATTAGATCGACCAGTTGGCCGGTTGTTTGAATAGGCGATTTTTCTCTTGCCTCTTCAATTTTTCGGGCGATCTGCTTGCTGAATTTTTCTTCTCCGTATTTAAAGAAAATCCTCACAAGGTCCTCATACCGCCATTCATTTACGACTTCTTTCGCCGTAAGGGCGGCCGACTGGTCCATCCTCATGTCCAGCGGTGCGTCATGATGATAGCTGAATCCCCGTTCCGGTGTATCAAGCTGCGGAGAGGATACTCCTAAATCAAATAGAACTCCGTCGACACTCGTAATGCCGTGTTCATGTAAACACTCTTTTAAATAACGAAAGTTGCTTTTCACCAGAATGAGCTGTCCTTTGTATTCGGACAATGTTTTCTTTGCGTTTTCAAGTGCCGTGTCATCTTGATCAAAGGCGATCAAGCGTCCTTTTTCCGATAATTGCTGCAATAAATATGTACTGTGCCCGGCGCCGCCAAGGGTGCAGTCCACATAGGTTCCGTCCGGTTTGATATTTAAACCGTCGACGGTTTCACGAAGAAGTACTGTCTTATGCTGAAACATTTGTGTCGGTCCCACCTTTATCAGGAATGAATTGAATTGTCAGTTGTTGTTGTGATGCACGAAGATCCATTATATATCAAATCCAATCATGTTTTCAGCAATTTCAGCGAATGAATCTTCTTGCTCTTCTGTGTATTGTTCCCATATTACCTTACTCCACAATTCAATTCGATTGGAAACCCCGATGACAACACATTCTTTTTCCAGTTTTGCGTAATTCAGAAGAGATGACGCAATATTAACCCTTCCCTGCTTGTCCAGTTCGCATTCGGTCGCACCGGAAAAAAAGAATCGGGTAAATGCGCGGGCGTCTTTTTTGGTGAGCGGCAGAGCCTTCAGCTTTTCTTCAATCAGCTTCCATTCATTCATCGGATAGCCGAAAAGGCATTGGTCAAGTCCTCTTGTCAGCACAAACTGCTCACCGAGGCCTTCTCTGAATTTTGCGGGTACGATCATGCGGCCCTTTGCATCAACAGTATGCCGGTATTCACCCATAAACATGATAAGGACCCCCACTTTCTCCCCTAAACTCACCACTATCCGCCACTTCTCTCCACAACCTCATTTTACACTGTTTACACATAAAAAAAAACCCTGAACTATTCAGGGTTCTTTAAAACTTTATTTCAAAGTTTGACAATCTGATGTTGGTTTTGAAAAGAAAATGGCAGATGTTTGAAGGTTGTGAAGAATTTTGGACCGTAGCGGTTCAGATAATACATCACATTCCAAATCCGTTCCTGCGGAGCGCCGAGCGGTCTGATGCTGTTTTGGATTCTTTCATAGTCACGCAGCACAAAGCCTTCTTTTTCTTCAATTCTTTTCGTTACCGTCCGTTCTAAAAACAAGAGCTGATCTTGAATGAAGGCGGCATTCTTCTGTAAGAGCGGCTCAAGGCTTGAATCGACCTTCAGCGCTTCGTCCCTTGCACGTTTATGGACAGCTTCAATCTGCGACTTCGCCTGTTCCATTACAGAAGAAAACTCTTCCGGAATCTGCTCTTCAAAATAAGTGTCTTTCAGGTGTCCGGTGCCGTGTTCGATCGCTTCCTGAAGCGGGATATTCCGTTCTGAAAGCTTCTTTTCAATATGGCGCTCTAAAATCGTAATGTTCAGTCTCGGCATTACCGGGGTCATGCGAAAGCCCATTAATGAGAAAGCCCGCTTCAGCTCACCCCAATAATTGATCTCCCCCGGTCCCGCGATAAACGCCAGAGTCGGGATGAGAAACTCCTGCATAAGCGGCCTTGTCACAACGTTATTGCTGAAACATTCCGGTTTTTCTTCCATATGGGTATGAAGCTCGTCGTTCGTCCACTTCAGATCAAGCTCCTTAATGACAAAAACGCCGTTTTCTTTTTCAATTAAGAAACGCTCTCCCTCGTGTTCGTAAAACAGATTGGCCTGATCTTTGTCCGATTCAATAATCGGGTGATAACCGGCTTCCCGCATAAGACGCTGCTGGTCTGACACGGCTTTGGCAAGCTCATGATTGTGTTTTAAAATCTGCTGAAACATACCCGTTTCCAGCTTTTTAATCCCCGGATCTCCCGAATTCATCAGAATAAGGCCTTCTTCTTGAAACAAGTCGGCGATCAACAGTTCAAAAAAGTCCGTGAATGTCTCTGATGAGCGTAAACATCGCTTCACGTTTTGAAGGAGTGTGTTTGTGTGATCCGTCTCCTCAAAAGCAGCGAACACTTCATCAATCCAAGCCGCGCATTTTTCCTGATCAAGCTCGGTTTTAGCCGCCGATGTTTTTTTCCAGTACGACTGCGGCAGTTTCTGTTTCACCGGACCTTTATTCTCTGTTGACGTATGCACAAAATTGATTTCTTCCAGATCGTGATCTTCACCCGCCACCCAGAAAATCGGAACGACAGGAATCTGCAACGCCTCTTCCTGCTGTCTGGCAAGTACGATAATGGAGATAATTTTATGTATGGTGTAAAGAGGCCCCGTTAAAAGACCGGCCTGCTGGCCGCCTACTACCGCTGCGCTTTTTGGATCTCTCAGTTTTTCGATGGAGGCCTGCATGGCGGCGGAGTGAAATTTTTCGTGATAGGAGGATAAATAATCCGCTAATTCTTCTCTGGCAAACGGCCGCGAAGACAGGTCATGAAGCCGCTTTTGCCATACGTCCTCTGAATGAATATCATAATCAAAAAATGAAGACATGTTTTCTCCATCTATATAGTGCTGCACAAACTTATTTTGACTTTTGATGGAAAGTTCAGTTAGCTGCATCTGTCTGGAACTTCCTTTCTCCAATAAATAGTTAGGTTTCCGAAATGAGTATAGCATGTTACCGGAAAACCTCAAAAGACTTTGTTTCAGTTTCTTTCTAACGCTTTTATGCTGCGGTGTAAAAATGGGAGATGAACGGCCGGCAATCCGCGGCTTTCCGCTTCTTTTACAAGGTAGCCGATAATCGCATCGGCCTCTGTCCGCCTGCCTGCCATGATATCGACGAGCATGGAGGAATGATTTTTTTCCGTCAGTCTGCAAACTTCGCAAACCTTGTTCCACGCTTTTTCTCTATCAGCGAGGCCAAGTATTGTCTCCGCTTCTTCAAACACGTTTCTCATATATTTTTTGTAAGCGTCATTTGTTACCAGCTCTCCGTTTTTCACGCGCAGCAATGCAGTTAACGGGTTGATGCATACATTTATGATCAGTTTTCCCGTTAACAGCCGATACCAGTCGTTTTCATCATATACGGGAAAATCCCGGTGCATGCCGGAAAAGATGCTTTTGAGCGTTTCCGGCCGGGATGCGCTGAATACACTCCATCTTACGGCTCCGGCTCCCGTATGTTCAACGGCATGATCTGATATCTTTTTTGCTCCGTGCTCAACAGTGCCGACATAAAGCGAATGATCCGTATGCCAATCTTTAATGTCGTGTATGTGTCCCATGCCGTTTTGCAAAAACAGCACATTCGTCCCTTTTATCGTCTCAAGATCCCGCAACACAGCACTTAGCTGGTGCTGTTTAACGGCTGCGATTAAGAGGTCGAATCCGGAAGTGAGGCCTGTTTGCGCTCTGCATGCCGCCGTACATTCTATTCCGTCTTTCAAAAGCCGTATACCGCCTGAGTTAATCGCATCAGCCTGCTCCGTCCGCCGCGTAATGACCGTTACCTGATGGCGGGACGATAAGTAGTAAGCACATAAAAGGCCTACCGCTCCGCCGCCGATAATTCCGATTTTCACACTGTCACACCCTATATCTGCATTTTTCCATATTATCATAGCAGAAGCCGCCGCAAATTACTTCAATTTCGTTTTGAGCAAAAAGACTGGCAAGCATATTATAGTTGGAATTTTCAATTAAAGCGTTTACAATAATGGTAGAACACAACAAAGGGGGAGTTTGTGTTGAAAATAGAGCGACTGCTCATCAACTTTAAGACACTCGAAGAATTTAAAAGGTTTAAGGAATACGGGATGCAGGAGCTGTCGATGCTTGAAGATCTTCAGGATAATATCATTGAAAATGACAGCACCTCGCCTTTTTACGGGATTTACTTCGGGGATAAACTAGTGGCGAGAATGAGTTTATATCAGGTAAACGGAGGCGCGAATCCGTATTTTGATCACCGTCAGGACTTTTTGGAACTTTGGAAGCTTGAGGTTCTTCCGGGCTATCAAAACAACGGATACGGAAAAGCGCTTGTTGATTTTGCCAAATCCTTCAGAATGCCGATCAGGACAAATTCACGCATGAAATCAGCAGATTTCTGGGATAAGATGAATTTTGAGCCCGTTAAATATGATATGGCGCGTGATAAAGGAGAAAATCCTTATATCTGGCATCCCGATATGGACGGTGAAATGACATCCGGAGAAACGGCATAATAAAAAACCGGCGGGGCGCCGCCCCCAGGCCGGTTCATTTTACAGGCTCTGCGCCGATTTTCTGTCGTCTTCTTTTGAATTGAACATCCTTCTCGCTCTGTCCATAATGTCAATTAACGCTTTATAATCTTCTTCCGTCATCTCCAGCTTGTTTCTCAAGCTTTCATTTTCCTCACGCAGATCCTCGACTTCTTTTTGCAGCGCGGTCAGCTGTTCTGTGAGTTTTTCTTTTTCATGACGCATATCCGCTGCGGCTGGCGACTCTTTAAATTGCTGCAGAAACAAAATGACATCATCAATGGACAGCTCTTTTTCTCCTTCCGCCCTGCGGATCGGAGGCTGTTTGACGGTTCCCGGCAGATTGGCGGAATGCACCCCGATCTGCTTTCTTAATTCCTTCCGCTGTTTTTTCGCCAGTTCTATCCCTGACTGATATTGTTTTCTGACATAAGAATTCCATCTGAACCCGCAGGCGGCAGCCGTTCTCGTCAGCGCTCTGCCGACTTCTTCAAAAGCGGAAAGCTGGGTCCCGCCTTCCCGAATATGCCTGAGCACCACTTCGGCCAGCAGCAAATCTTCATCTTGCGTCCACGCGTCTTGTCTCGTTATCGTCAATCGTATCTCCCTCCATATTTGCTCATTTACCTCATACATATGCCGCTGATAGATTAGATAGACTACTGGGGCTCACAATTTTTTCGGCGGGAGCAGGCCGGAGGGGCAAAAAAAAAAGAAAAGCGCAGGAACCGAGATTCCCGCGCTTTTCTTCATACATTAATTGCTTTTAACATTTATGTCTTTGCCGTTGTATGATCCGCATGCTTTACATACACGGTGAGACAATTTCATCTCTCCGCATGACGGGCATTCTGTCATACCAGGTACATTTAGTTTGAAATGTGTACGGCGCAATCTTTTTTTCATTTTAGAAGTTCTTCTAAAAGGTACAGCCATTATTCCCACCTCCTTAAAGAGTTAAGATTCATCATCTTGTGTTAAGAGCTTTTTCAGATCCGCAAGTCTGGGGTCGATTTGATTTTTCTTGTCTTCCTCAGAAATCACTTGCCAATCCTTCCCCACTTGGGGAGCGGCTCCTTCTTTTTGTTCAGTTTCACAAAAGACTTGCATAGGAATTTCTAAAAGAATCTCTTCTTTTATGATCGGAGTTAAGTCGACGGTATCGTCTTCAGCAAAATGAACGTCCTCATCTTCTATATCATCCGACTTATGAAATCTAAACAGTTCTTTTGTCGCGATTGTAAATGGATACGGCACATCAACTAAAGTTCTTGAGCACGGCAAAACCATTTCGCCTGAAATCGTAAAGTCAAACGAAACTTGCTTGGATTCAATCTCCGCGCGGCCCTTCACCCGGACGGGAGAAATGCGGCGGATGTCAGAATTCAATTTTGTCAGCTCATTTAACTCAACTGTTTCATCAAATTCAAAGCTCTTTTTCGCGATTTGATGAAGCTGATAAATCGTCCATTTCATTTGTATCACCTCAGGAAAGCAACAAACATGATTATAGCTTTTCAGAATGTTTTTGTCAATATTTTTTCTTTACAGCATAATGCCGCCGTCATGCAATCGTTGACAGCCGGATAGGCTATGCATACACTAAACGAAACGGACTAAAATATGCACTTCATTTGCAAATGTACCACACGAAGCAAAACATAGCAAGAAAGGCGGGACAAATATGAAAGCAGTCGGCCTGGTTGTTGAATATAATCCCTTTCATAACGGACACCGCTATCATGCGGAACAAGCAAAAATCAAAACGGACAGCAGCGTCGCGGCGGCGGTGATGAGCGGCCCTTTTTTGCAGCGCGGGGAACCGGCCGCCGTCTCAAAGTGGGCCCGGACAAAAATGGCGCTGGAAAACGGCGTGGATATCGTCATTGAGCTCCCTTATATATATGCCGTACAAAAAGCGGAATTATTCGCGCGCGGCAGCGTTTCGCTTCTTCATCATTTAGGATGCAGCAGCTTGTTTTTCGGCAGCGAAAACGGGCGGATCGAACCCTTTATTGAAGCGTCTGAAGCGTTCAGCCGAAAGGAAGATGACTGCAGCCTGATTCTGAAAGAGGAGCTGAAAAAGGGTCTCAGCTATCCGGCCGCCGCCTCAAAAGCTTTTTCACACATATTCAAAGGGCGGGACATGCTCGATTTGTCCAAGCCGAACAATATTCTCGGTTTTCACTACGTTAGAGCCATACACACCTCCGGTTCCGCTATGAAGCCTTATACGACAGCCAGAATCGCTTCCCAATATCATGACGCCGAGCTTCCCGGAGATAACAGCCGGATAGCCAGCGCAACAAGCATCCGGAAAGCGCTGATAGAAAAAGGAACGGCGGCTGCAAGGAGCTTTCTCCCGGAAGCGTCTGCGCGTGAGCTGGAGGCATACAGAAATTCATACGGCATATGGCACAGCACGGAAGACTATTTTTCATATGTAAAATACAGCCTCAGCACTCTTTCCGCTGAAGAATTGAGCCGAATCTATGAAGTGGAAGAAGGCCTTGAGCACAGAATTCTGCGCACCATCAGACAAGCCCGATCCTATCGCGAAATGATGGAACGATTGAAAACAAAACGATACACGTGGACGAGGCTGCAGCGGATAAACACGCACATTCTGACACGGACGAAAAAAGAAGACATGCATCGGCTCTTGCAGCCTTCAAGCGCTCCTTATATCCGTCTTCTCGGAATGACGAAAAAAGGACAGGCGTACCTGTCGGCAAAGAAAAAAGAGCTTACCGCACCTCTCGTCAGCAAGCTCTCTTCTTTCTCTCATCCCGCTCTGGATCTGGACATACTGGCGGGACGGGTTTACAGCCTGCCGATAAACGAACCTGAACGCACATTGTTTGAGAAACAGGAATTTTCACAAGCGCCGATCCGCTATGATGAAGACGAAAAGCGTTTTTTGAATGCGTAAAAAAAGCACCTGTCTGTATCAGGTGCTTTTTACTTTCAGCTGATCCAAATAGTCAAGTGCGTCCTGCATGGTGTCGACAGGGACGATTTTCATATCGGACTTGATTGCTTTCGCCGTTTTTACCGCATTTTTGTAATCAGAATTTTCAGCTCCGTTTTGATTCGGCGCAAAGAAAATATCTTTTCCCGCTTTGTCTGCGGCGACGACTTTCTGATCGATTCCGCCGATCGGTCCGACTTTGCCGTCCACGTCGATTGTCCCCGTTCCGGCTATATTATAGCCTTTTGTTTCGTCAGGTTTTGTCAGCTGGTTGTAAATTTCTAAAGACATCATGAGACCCGCAGAAGGCCCGCCGATGTTTTCAATGCTGAAATGAAGATCCGGCTTCACTTTCACGTTCCGGTCAGTATATAATGCGACACCGATTCCCGCTCTTTTCGGGTCGTCCGGGAATGATTTCAGCACAATGTCAACGGTCTTTTCTTTCGTGTCCCGTTCAATGTGAAACGTTACTTTTTCCCCCGCTTTTTTGCTGCTGATATAATCAATCAGCTTTTCAGCGGATTCGTATGTTTTCCCGTCCGCGCTGATGATTTTATCACCGACCTCTATTTTTCCTTTTGCCGGCATGTCAGAGACGACTGAACTGGCATAAATGCCGTTAAATGAGTATTTCACCTGTTTCCCGGCTTTTTGATAAGCGGCAATGACCGCGTTTTCTTGGGAGCTTTTCATCATTTGCAGCTGGCGCTTCATATAATCCGAGTCCGATTCGCCCTCTTCTTTTATGCTTTCATCAGGGACGATTTCTTCGTAAGGATGCACTTTCGCCCAAAGATATGTATACGGATTGGCGGGGCCTACTTTGACAGTCATCAAGGAAAGGCTTCCTTTTTCAGGATAGCCTCCGTCCACCTTAATCAGCGGTCTCAGCTCTGATGCTTCTCCCGGCTGTGTGATGTAATACGGAAGCTTAATAAATGTAACAGCGATTAATAAGATCAGGATGATAAACACCCAGCGAAAATGTTTTGCTTTCATATGAGTTAGCCCTCCCAGTTCTCTATTTCTTGTTTAATCCGGCCGATCATCCGGTCTGCGGCTTCTTCGCCCGCTGTGATCATATGATCAATGTTGGCAAAAGAACTTGAGCTGAATGATTCAAGAGAAGGGCGGATCATGACGTCTGCGGCAATGGTCTGGTGACGGACCAATTCATTTTGCAGTATATCCATACTTTGCATGATTACATCAAAAATATGTGCCGCCTTTTCCGTTTTTTTCACCCGGGAGACGTCAGAGGCGATGACGATATCAGCACCCATATCTTTTACGGCGGAAACCGGGATTCTGTCGACCACCGCGCCGTCGACTAACATACGTCCGTTCATTTTTTGCGGGACGAAAACGCCCGGTATGCTGATGCTCGCGCGGACGGCTTCGGACACTGAACCTTTCGTAAAAACGAGTTTTTCGCCGGTCTGAAGGTCGCAGGCCACGATGCCGAGCGGGATCCGCAGTTCTTCTATCGGCTTGCCGTACGTATAGGCATGAACGAGCTGCCTGATGCGGTCTCCTTTTAAAAATCCGAGCTTCGGCATCGTATAATCCGCGTACAGCCGCCGCTTAAATGCTTTAGCGACTTTTTTCATCGTGGCCACGTCATGCCCGGCCGCATAAAAGCTTCCGACTAATGCTCCCATGCTGCTGCCGGCAATCATATCAATTGGAATCTGATGCTTATGTAAACTGGATAACACTCCGAGATGAGCGATGCCTCTTGCCCCTCCCGAACCTAACGCTAACCCGATTGTAGGTTTGGCCAACGCGACGAACCCCCTAATAGACATCCTATACATGAATTCTATGGTCTAAATTGAACCCCTATGCTCGTATATTAGTACAGGATGACAAATAGGTACTTGCCCGGCCGCCTTTAAGGTCTGTTCTATATTTTATCATGATATAAATGTCAGTGTGCAATTTTAGCATCGGGGAGGTAAGAATGAATTTGTCTAAGTTTCATACATTTTTGATTTCATTGTTTTTCATTTTTTTGACGGCTACGGTTATTTCACACCCTCAGGCCTCATTCGAAGCCTCCAAAACCGGTCTTTCCATGTGGTGGGAGGTAGTTTTTCCTTCATTGCTTCCGTTTTTTATTCTATCTGAGCTTTTAATCGGATTCGGCATTGTCAAGTTTGTCGGCCTTTTACTCGAACCCTTTATGCGTCCCATTTTCAGAGTGCCGGGGGTCGGCGGATTTGTACTGGCTATGGGGATGGCTTCAGGCAATCCGGCCGGCGCGAAGCTGACTGCACGGCTGCGCCAGGATAAACAAATCTCCAGAGTAGAGGCTGAACGCCTCGTCTCTTTTACCAATTCATCCAATCCGTTATTTATATTCGCTGCTGTGGCAGTCGGCTTTTTTCATAACGCGTCTCTCGGCATTCTGCTGGCATCGGCTCACTATCTCGGAAACATCGCCGTCGGCCTGACGATGCGTTCATACGGACGGAAAGAAGAAGCGGCGTATACCGGTAAAAAGACGATCGCTCTCCCTTCTCTGAAGGAAGCATTTCTGGCCCTCCACAAGGCGCGGCTTTCGGAAAAGCGGCCGCTCGGAAAAATTTTGGGCGACGCCGTCACCTCTTCTGTACAAACCTTGCTGATGGTGGGCGGTTTTATTATATTGTTTTCGGTTTTCAGCCGGTTATTATCAATCGTACAAGTCATGGATGTGCTTTCTGTATTTACAAACGCGCTGCTTTCGCTTTTTCATCTTCCGGCAAATCTGGACATCCCTCTTATCAGCGGAATGTTTGAAATTACACTTGGGAGCAAGCTGGTCAGTGAAGCTGATGCCGCCTTGCTGCCGAAAGCCATGATTGTGAGTTTTATTCTCGGGTTCAGCGGCCTTTCCGTACAGGCCCAGGTAGCCGGCATTTTATCGGAAACAGATATCCGCTTTAAACCGTTTTTCGCGGCGCGTATCCTTCAGGGCATTTATGCCGCACTCTTTATTCTCTTACTGTGGAAGCCGCTTTACCTTGCATTGGACGAACCTTACCAGTCCGTATTCCTCCCTTTCCGCGATCAGGAAGCGGGATCTGCTGCCGTCAGCGGCTGGAATACACTTGTTGAAACCGGGCCCGCCATCACGCTGACAGCTCTCGCCGTATACGCATTGATTTATTGTTACAGGCTGTCAGCACGGACAAAAAAAGGATGAGACGCCAATCAGCGCTTCTCATCCTTTAAATTTCTGCATCAGCGCCTGTTCAACTTCCGGAGGAACAAACTCTGAAACAGGCCCGTTATATTTTGCGACTTCTTTTACGATGCTTGAACTTAAAAAAGAGTACTGATTGTTCGTCATCATAAAAAAAGTTTCTATTGATTCGTCGAGCACGCGGTTGACGGAAGTCCCCTGCATCTCATATTCGAAGTCAGAAACGGCTCTGAGCCCCCTGATAATCGCCTTCGCCCGCTTTTTTTTCGCATAGTCGATTAACAGTCCCTGTGACGTCTCGACCGTAACATTCGGTATGTCTTTTGTCACTTCTCTTAACAGCTCACATCGTTCCTCAACTGTAAACAGCGGCTGCTTAGAAGAATTATTGAGCACGCATACGTACACCTGCTCAAACACGTTTGCCCCCCGTCTGATAATGTCCAGATGTCCGTAGGTGACGGGATCAAAACTTCCGGGACATACAGCTATACTTGCCACATCATTACCCCCTATTTCGGTATATCGTCACTCCTGTAAGCCCGTAAATTTCCCTTCTTGTTACAGAAAGCGCGCCGACGGCTTCAGGAAGCGCAACGGCTTTATCATGCTCGGCTACGACAAAACCGTCTTCATTCAGCATGTTCTGCTCATCAATCATTTCGATAAGCGCTTTCAGCTTTTGTTCCTTATACGGAGGATCTAAGAAAATTCCGTCAAAACCTTTTTCCCGTTTCGCCGCGGCATAGAGGGCCCGCTCTGCATCATTGCGGTATACTTCCGCTGAAGACAGCAGATCAAGCGCTTTGATATTCGCTTTTACCGTTTGGATGGCTTTGAAATCACGATCCACAAAGATACAGCGGTCAAATCCGCGCGACAGCGCTTCAATCCCGAGACCGCCGCTCCCCGCAAACAAATCCAGCCCCGTTCCTCCGTCAAAATACGGGCCGATCATATTAAAAATAGACTCTTTTACTTTATCCGTCGTCGGCCTTGTTGATGTGCCCGGCACAGCCTTTAAGGCTCGTCCTTTTCTTGAACCGGAAATTACTCTCATTATTCACACCACTTTTTCTGAAAACTTTGATGTTACTCATCGGCTGAGCCGTTATGTATCAAAACAATCCCTATCTTATCATAAAGCATTCTTTCAAACAATGAACGTGAAAAACGTGTATACATATTCACATTCCTGTCAAGACTACGTGTAACAGCATCAATGAATGATGTTGTTGCCAACCGCGGAGAAGACTTACGTTTCCCCATAAGTTCTTCCTCCGGTTTCTCCTCTCCCTTTTCCTTCTCCTTAACTTGTTAAGGAATAGAAGGACCCCGCAGGTATCTGCGGGGATTTTTTTATATACCGACTTTGTAATCGTACTCTTTCGCCTTATCAAGCTTTGATTCAAATTCCAGCTTTAAAAAAGGTTTATAAGAAGGCTCTACCTTCTTCACATAAGAATAAGAAGAAATCTTTTCCATTGTTTTTTCGATTAGGTCCATATCGCAATACAGCACAACGTATTTCAGCCGCTTGGAAACATAATGAACGTTGCCGAATTTTCTCAGCATTTTGCTGTGTTTTAAGGAATGCAGATATACGATTATGCCTTGGCGCTTATTTTCCATCATGATCACCCGCCTGACTTTCTGTTCATTTTATGTAAAAGACGAGACGGCCGTCTCGTCAGGAAACTTTGCATCCGCAGCCGCCGCCGGAACCGCACCCGCCGCCGCAGGATGACAGGCCGTCAAAATAAGGATTCCCCGTCGGAACTTTTACATGCTCCGAGACGGCCGTTCCGAGTTCAATGCTGATCTCGTCAAGCAGCGACTGAAGCTCAGTCTCCGCTTTTTTAAATTCGGCCACCTTATCGTTTAAATCCAGTTCCCGCTTCATTTCTCTCATTTTGCGGGAAATCTCTCTATAATCAGGATGGTATTTGCCAAAGCGCTGCACATCCTCATACTGCTCTTTAACGCTCATAAAAGAACGAATGATCCGCCCTGCCTCTTCATCTTCACGGAGACGCTTGTAACAATCGCGGTAATTTTCAGCCGTCTCAGACTGCAGAATCATGCCGGCAAGCTGCTCCGCTTCACTTTGAAGCTTGACGGACTCAATTGTTGCATACATAAATACGCACCTCCAGTTGCTAGTTTACCATGAAACCACCCAATTGGAAAATGCGGCGTTTAAACGCTTTTTAATCCTGTGAACGCATGGCGTGAACCATCTGCATCATCATCTGCGCCATTTGAATCCCGTTTGAGAATTGGCTTACCCGATGCGGTATCGTCTTTTCATAAAAATTCATCATGTCAAGCTGAAAGGAATTGAGATCGTCCGGTTTTCTCGCAAGTCTGCGGTACCAGACGGGACGCTGCCGTATAAACCGTTTCCGTTCCTCATCTGCGGATATGAATTCCTGAACCTCTTTTCGCATACACGATCCCCTTCTTTAATCCTTCCTGAACGAAAAAGGATGTTGTCCGGAGCCTTGCCGGGGCTGCTTCGTGCTGCTCCCCGAAAATTGGCTTAAAAGGCTTTGCAATGATGAAATGGATTGGCTCATTTTATTGATCTGCTCATTCATTTGGTTGATATCCATCTTTTTGACGGCAGTGACCATTTTTGAAACGAAATCGTTTTTTTCAGCTGGTTCCTGTTTGGTTTCCGCGTCGGAAGAAGGCTGAACGGCCTCGTCTTTAAAAGGGTTCCATATCGGATCATCCTCGCCCAGAAGAACCCAGTTTTCATAGACTTCCTGCCAGCTTCTTTGTTCCTTGCGAACATTTTGGATCAGTTTGGGATGCTTTTTTACGAATTGTTTAAAATCATCGATTGATTGCCGTGATTGCTGATTCGCCACAATTCTCACCCCCTCCGAAAAGTTTTGCCTGCTATAATGTATCGGTTCATGCGCCTTAATGTTCGCCTAAATTGCGAAAAAAAGCAGGTATATATAAAAATTGTTTTTTTCGCCAGAAGCACCGCTCGCGAAAAAACATAAAAAAACCGCGGGGGACGCGCCCCTCTGCGGTTTTTTACTGCCAAGGCTTAATGAAGTTTTGCGTATAATACTTCTGATCAACGCCGACACCGAGGTGCGTATAATCCGGGCTTAACAGCGCCTTTCTGTGGCCTTCGCTGTTCAGCCAGCCCTCCACGGCTGCAGGACCGTCCACATAGTTGTAGGCAATATTTTCACCGGCCTCCCGGTATTTCACATCGCCTTTTTCCAAGCGGTCCTTCAGAGTCCCGTATTTCTTTGAGACGTGAGAGAAATACTTGTTATCCTTCATGTCCTTGCTGTGACCGAATGCCACTTTTGCGGCGCCTTCGTCCCATTTCAGCCTTGCAAGTCCGTGTTTTACGCGGATGACATTTGTAATATCGAGAATCTGCTGCTCACTCGCTCGTTCAATGTCGTTCCATTTTTTATCAGAAACAGGCTCGGGTTCTGTCAGCTTTCCTCTGTACATGACTTCATACGGCCTTTGTTTCACAAGTGTTTCCGCATCAAATGCCCTGATGCTTGACAGATTCCCGTCAAATTTGTCCATGTACAGCTGAACATACATTCCGCCTATCTTAACGGTGGGACGGGTATTGATATCTTCTTCAGAAAACTCGAACCGATACGTGTTTCCCTTGTCAGTCACATTGACAAAAGGAGAAACCTGCGTCGTTTTAAAAACTTCGCCCGTCGATTCGCCGATCTTAAACGGTTTTGCGTTGATGCCGCTTCCCGAAGCGTATAAAGTCACGGCTTTATCATTCAAAATACCGACTTGTACGTATTGGTCTTTCCCCTGGTTGTACACCCACCACTCGTAATCGTAGGCAGAAGGATCTTTCCGGGACGGTTCCCCAAGTTTCTTTTTCACATCGGCGGCAGATTTCCCCATGAGAGAAAGCAGTCCGGATGACGGCATTTTCAGCCGTTTTCCGCTCTCTTCTTCATTGGAAACCTGAGGCTCCTCCTGATCCGTCTTTTTCTGAGGAGCCGATCCATATTGTATAAACAGAACATACGCTCCGTAAATAAGCAAAAGGATAACGAGAGCCCTTGCGATATTTTTCAACCTCTCACCCCCATATGTTCAAACCGTTCTGTTTTTGTTTACTCTTATACAGTACAGCCTATTTGCATCGTCCGTGATTTATGTTTAATGGATAAACCCCTCCGGACCGCCGTCTTCAGAAATGTCAGACAGCACTCGGCCTGCTTGCTCATTTGATTGCTCGGCCAACGAAAGATCGCCGAGCGTAACAATGCCGACCAGTTTTTTATCCTTTGTGACGGGAATTCTTCTGAGCTGATGTTCAGCCATCAAATGGAGCACCTCCTCCACAGAGGCGTCTTCTTCTGCACTGATAACCCGCTCTGTCATTGCGTCGGTTATTTTTTGAGAGTTCGGCTTTTTTGAAGCAATTCCCCGTAATACGAGATCTCTGTCTGTCACGATCCCGACAAGTGTGGCGCCGTCTTCATCCACTATCGGAATGGCGCCGACATCTGCGTCTTTCATCTTCACCGCAGCTTCATATACATTATCTAATACTGTACAATATTGCAAGTCTGACGTCATGAGCTTATTGATCTTTGTCATTGCGGAATTCCTCCTTTTTTCTGCTACTATTGTCGTCAAATTTTTCTTTTTGCATACTTTCACCGTATGAATCATTGAAAGTGTAACGCTTTCATACTATGATTGTCAGGAAAGGGCATTTTTAAAAGGAGGGGGAAGGTTTGAAGTTTGAAAACAGCGGTCTTGAAGGGGTAACAGCGGAGCTCAGCCGCTTGAATGATCTGATGGAAGGTAAAGGGCTCATTCTGGCTGGACAATGGGATTATGAAAGAGTGACTTACGACAAAAAGTTTTCAGTACCTGAGGGGACATTTTATCTGCGGATTCAAGGAACGGCAAAAGAGGGCGATGTCGGCGGCAGCCGGGCCGTGATTCAGCTGAAGGCCCCTCTTTTAGGAAAGCATTATTATCCGCACGGCGTAGAATACGGCAGCGCTGAAGAATTTCCGGAACATGTCGTCGCTGAAAGCAAAGCTTTACTGCTTGAATTGGAAGAGTCATTAAAAACAGTGCAAATGTAATAAAAAAGTACAGCATATTCTGCTGTACTTTTTTTCATGAGACGGTATGCTCGATATACGGCGGCTCTGACAGCGTATCTTTTTCCCGTTCCGTTCTGACCCACTGAAAAAAGATGACAGCCAAATATGTTCCGTAGACCGCCTCTTGAATGATTTTCATCAGTACTGCCCCAAGCTGCTGATCTTCCAGAGGAGGAAGCGTGTTGAACATCTCCGGTCCGGATAAAGGGATCTCCTCCAGCAAATCTAAAGGAACGCAAAGCTTCATTGCTTCGGCCCAAGCCGCCGGATCTGTATACGTGGCATACATGGGCGCCCCGCTGAACATAATGAGCGCGCAGGCCGGCGTTAACAGAATCCCGTCTGCCATAATATACCCCAGCTTCATTAAACCGCTGAGACGGGGCAGACCGTCCACCTTATGCACAAGCGGCCACCACATAAAAAACGCCGTTACAAAGATGAGTCCGTTCATCAGCGTGTGATACAGCGAATCCGTTTTGACGAAATCAAATATAAACGGGATGTGATACAGTGAAAAAATACCGTTAAACAGCACTAATGCGATAAGCGGCATTGAAAAGAACGAAAACAGCGGCTTTACGACAGGACGGAAGATCAGTTTTTTCCATGCCCAGCCGGGAATTCCGGAAATCAACAGCGGCGGTACGACTAAAAACAGAACCGCCATCTGCGTCATATGGGCGCTGAACATCACATGGCCCAATAAATCAACCGGACTTCCCGCAGCCGCGTAAAAAAATAGCGCGGAAAGCACAAACAGCACCTTTTCCTTAGCGGACACACGTCCTTTATGCCGGCTGCACCAGTAAAAGTAAACACCTGTTATCACGGCAGTTATACAAAACAGATACGGGCTCCACATTGCGCGAAACCCGAACATTTCCAAATTAATCAAATCTCTCACTCCCCGCCGTCCCGATTACCACCAAATAATCGTGACAAATGCAAGCACGGTGATAAACGCGACAAATATTCCCGAATACAGAAATAATGACGGCGCTTCATGCCCCTTCTGGCTCATATGCATAAAGTAAAACAGCTGAAAGATGACCTGGATGACCGCAAGCAGGATCAGAAACGGCATCGTAAACCATCCGGCAATGCCGTCTGCAGCCACCGTCAAAAACGCGACAAGCGTAAGACCGATCATCAAGCCGAAGGATATGACCTGATATTTCATCTCCTCGGCATTTTTCTTTTTTCGATATTCGAGATCCGTACTGACAGTCCCTCTGTTTTTGTTATCGTCCATCGTTATCCCACCATCCCCATCAAATATACAACGGTAAAGATAAAGACCCACACGACATCGATAAAATGCCAATATAAGCTGGCCACATAATATTTCGGCGCATTATAAAGGCTGAGCCCTCTTTTTGCATTCCGGATCATCAGCGCGCTGATCCACAACAGCCCGAACGCCACGTGTGCTCCGTGTGTGCCGACGAGCGTGTAAAACGCTGAGCCGAGCGCAGAGCTTGTAATGGTAAAGCCGAATTCGTGAGTGTAATGCATAAATTCATAGATTTCTACCCCTAAAAATCCTGCTCCCAATAAAACGGTAACCAAAAGCCACACCTGCATTTTTTTAAAGGAGAAATTTTTCATATGATACATCGCATACACACTCGTTAAGCTGCTCGTTAAAAGAAGCATCGTCGCGATAAATACGATCGGCAGCTCAAACATCTCAGCTGTTGACGGCCCTCCGGCTTTAGATTCCCGTAAAGCAAGGAATGTTGCAAATAGCGAGGCGAACAGAACCGTTTCCCCGCCGAGAAACAGCCAAAATCCCAAAAACTTATTTTTCCCTTCCAGCGTTGCTTTTTCAGGAGAAGCCGGAAAGGTTTCAGCCGTCATTTTTTCCTGCAGCTGCATTACGCCTTCACCCCTTTATCATCATTCGGCAGATCTTCTTTGTGAATATGATAGCCGTAATCATCGACCACAGAGCGAAGCAGCATGGTAAAGAATGTGATGCCGAGCCCTATGAAGATAACCGGAAGCCCCCATGAATAATCGGAGTGGTATAAAAACCCGAACGCTGCGACAAACAGCCCGAAAGATATGATAAACGGCATGATGGAGCCGTTCGGCATATGAATGTCCTCTACAGGCTCTGCAGGCGCCATCCCTTCATTTCCGGCCTGCTTTTCAATCCACAGCGGGTCAAGTCCCCGGACAAACGGAAGCTGTTTAAAATTATATTCCGGCGGCGGCGAAGAGACCGCCCATTCAAGCGTACGACCGTCCAGCCACGGGTCGTTCCCGACGTATTTCCCCTTTATTGAGGTATAAATAATATTGACGACGAGTAAAGCAGCCGCGCCCGCCATGAAAAACGCGCCGATTGAACTGATCAGGTTTCCAGTATCAAGCCCCTGGCCGGGCAGATATGTGTAAACGCGCCGCGGCATTCCCATCAAACCGAGGAAATGCTGAATGAAGAAGGTAAGATGAAACCCGATAAAAAATAAGACGAACGAAATTTTCCCCATCGTTTCATGAAGCACCTTCCCGAACATTTTCGGCCACCAGAAATGCACGCCCGCCAGGATGCCGAACACAACGCCGCCGATAATGACATAGTGGAAATGCGCTACGACAAAATACGTATCGTGGAACTGATAATCTGCCGCTGCGGCCGCCAGCATGACACCCGTGACTCCTCCGAGTACGAAAGAAGGAATAAAGGCGACGGCATACAGCATAGGCGTCGTGAATTTGACATTTCCTCCCCAGATGGTCAAAAGCCAGTTGAAAATTTTAATGCCCGTAGGCACCGCGATCGCCATCGTCGCAACCGCAAATATCGCATTAGCGATCGGTCCGAGTCCCGTCGTAAACATATGGTGAACCCAAACCATGAACCCGAGAAAGCCGATCAGCACGATAGCAAAGACCATAGACGAATAACCGAACAGACGTTTCCTCGCAAATACGGGAATGATTTCTGAAAAAATCCCAAAGGCGGGAAGAATTAAAATGTATACTTCCGGATGCCCGAAAATCCAAAACAGATGCTCCCAGATTATCGTATTGCCGCCCAATTCAGGATTAAAGAAATTCGTTCCGAACAAACGATCCAGCATCATCAGCGCCAAACCGACGGTGAGCGGAGGAAATGCGAATAAAATGAGTGCCGACGCCACAAATGTCGTCCACGTAAACAGCGGCAGTCTCATATACGTCAAACCCGGCGCCCTCATATTAATAATCGTGGCGAGAAAGTTGATCCCCGCAATCAGCGTACCTAAGCCTGATATTTGCAGGCCGAGCACGAAAAAGTCTATGCCGTGCCCTTTCGAATTCAGCGCAAGCGACGCGTACGACGTCCAGCCTGCATCAGGAGCGCCTCCTAAAAACCAGCTCAGATTCAAAAAGATGCCTCCGAAGAAAAACAGCCAAAATCCGAGCGCATTCAGAAATGGGAACGATACGTCACGCGCCCCGATCTGAAGCGGCACAACCGCGTTCATCAGCCCGAATAACAGCGGCATCGCCGCCAGGAAGATCATTGTCGTGCCGTGCATCGTCATAATTTCATTAAACTGCTGCGCACCCATAAAATCGTTCCCCGGCCTCAAGAGCTGAATCCTGATAAGCATGGCCTCAAGTCCGCCGACGACGAAGAAAAATCCCCCGGCGATCATATATAAAATCGCGATTTTCTTATGGTCAACCGTCGTCAAATAATCCCAAAGCAAAGAGCTTTTTCTTTGCTGTCCTGTAAGCGTATTCATCATTTACGACCTCCCCCCTGATATCTCCCTGTCCTCACTTGTTCTCCGCTTTCAGCCCTTTTAAATATTCATACAGCGCATCCGTTTCAGCGTCCGAGAGCTTCGGATAAGTGCCTGTCATTTTATTGCCCGGTTTAATGCTGTCCGGATTTTTCAGCCAGGCTTTTATATTCTCTTTATTCGCATCCTTAATGCCGGCCACTTTGACCCGTTCACCGAAGGTAGCGAGGTTCGGAGCCGTTCTTGCCGCTTCAGCCCGTTTATCATTGGGCTCAACCGCATGACAGCTCAGGCAGTTTTTTTCCTTAAACAGCTCTTCTCCTTGCGCGGCTAAACCGGAGTCTGTTGTATGCTTATAATTTTTCATCGCTTTCGTCCATTGTTTAAATTCTTTTGACGGCAGCGGCTTCACTTTGAAATCCATCAGCGCATGTGAAGGTCCGCACAGCTCTGCGCATTTCCCGAAGAAATATTCTCCCGCTTCTTTGCTGCGTTTAGAATCGAAGGTCAGAAAGAAAGTATTGTCATTATCCGTATTCGTATCGATTTTTCCCCCGGCTGACGGAATCCAGAAAGAGTGTTTCACATCTGAGGACTTCAGCTTGAAATAGACGCGTTCATCTGTGGGAACGATCAGCTCCTGACTTGTCACAAACCCGTAATCAGGATACTCGAATTCCCACCAGTATAAATTCGCCCTTACATTAATCACGAGCGCATCCTCTGCTTTACGGTTTTTCTTATCCATCGGCGACGTATCCGCCAGCGCCAATGTATCGATGACAACCGGAATGACAAGAATAATCAGAAGCAGGATCGGAATAACGGTCCAGGTGATTTCTAAAAAACGGTTCCCCTCCACCTGTTTCGGTATCGTGTCTTCCCCTATACGCGACCGTCTGAATCTCACAATGACGTAAAAGAAAATAACTGCTACGACCGCAACGACGACAACCATGATAAGTGTGCTGAGCACCGTCAGATCATATTGTTTATCAGCCACTTCGCCGGCAGGCTTGAGCGTGGACAGAAACGGTTTTCCACAGCCGCTCAATAAAAGCGGCATTAAGGCTAATAATGATAAAAGACGCCAACGCTTTAACATTTCACCCAACCCCTTTTTTGAATCAGTACGAGATGCACAAGCAGTAAATCTGCTTCCAGCCGAAATACTTCTTTTCCTCATTTCTTAAAATATGAGATTTTTTACTTAAAATTCCATCTATGTATAAAAGCAAAGCCGCCTGATTAAACAAAAGGTCAAGGCGGCGTTTACTAGTTGTCATTGTTTGTTTTGGCGATCAAACAAGCTCATTATTCAATTAAAACAGCGTAAAGACCACCATCGCTACAAAATAAATGGTCATGTAATTAAGCGAATAGACAAACATAAGAGTTGCCCACTTCATGATGTTTTTCATGCGGAATCCCATCAGTCCGAGAACAAGCCATCCGACATTCAGCAAAGTGCCGAGAATGACGATCGGAAGACCGAGACTGCCGAGGAAAAACGGAAGCGGCAGCAGGCATGCGACCCAGACGATAATCTGTCTTTTCGTCACTTCAAAGCCGTGCACTACTGGAAGCATCGGAATATTCGCTGCTCTGTAATCTTCCGTCTTCTTAATCGCAAGCGCTAAAAAGTGCGGAATCTGCCAGATGAATAAAATCATGAATAAAACCCACGCGACAACACCGATGTGCCCTTCAACCGCTGTCCAGCCGATTAACGGCGGCACGGCGCCTGATACACTTCCGACAACCGTATTAATCGTATAACGGCGTTTGGTCCACATTGTATAAAGAACAACGTACGTAAACACGCCGATAAAACCGATGACTGCTGCCATCACGGTGGTCATCAAAAGCATGATAAGTCCTAAAGCAATGAGTAAAATTCCTGACCACAGCGCTTGATTCGGCTGAATCTTTCCGGTTACCGTCGGTCTTACTTTCGTGCGTTCCATTAAATGATCAATATCACGGTCGTAATAGTTGTTAACCGCACAAGAACCGGCGATGATCAAAGAAGATCCTATTAATGTAAGAAGCACGGTGTTTAAATTGCCTAAAAAACTCAGACCGGATATATGTAACGCAAGCCACATGCCGGTAAAAGTCGTAATTAAATTCGAATTGACGATTCCTATTTTGATAAGCGAAAGGAAATCCTTCCATGCCGTCGTCTCTTCAATCTGTCCGTCTATAGCTGTATCGTTTAAAATTCTGGAATTAGCCATAACGTAAACCTCCCTTACAAACCTAAAGCAGGTTTTTTAAGACCTGCAACTCTATCATACAAGATAATGACCTGTAAAAAAACATCCTCTTAAATATTAAACGAGAAACAGGAATTTATTTGTGAACTTTTTATGAATTTTACCAAATCCGCCGGTTTCATAATAAAGCGGTTACTTTATTTCTATCAGACCCATCTGGAATAATCAACCCCATTATCTAAGAAGTCCTGATTCTATTATATTTTTGTGAACAAACAGAATTGAGAATTGCCACAAAACACATATTCGCTTACACTTGGTACGTATATCATTTTGTCCAGTTTGTTAAGAAGGTGAATGTAAAATGAATAAAGCTTTGAAAGCGCTCGGCGTGCTGACGACATTCGTTATGCTCGTCGTGCTGATCGGCGGCGCTCTTGTCACAAAGACAGGATCGGGTCTCGGATGCGGAAGGCAGTGGCCGCTTTGCCACGGCCGGTTTTTCCCGGAGCTTAACGCCGCTTCTATCATTGAATGGAGCCACAGACTCGCAAGCGGTGTCTCAATCGTTCTCGTGCTGAGTCTCGCTTTTTGGGCATGGAGAAAAGTCACGCCTGTTTTCCGTGAAACAACCTTTCTCGCCATTATGTCCATTATCTTTTTATTTTTACAGGCGCTTCTCGGCGCATTAGCGGTTGTTTTCGGATCAAATGCGCTCGTTATGGCGCTTCATTTCGGCATATCGCTGATTTCTTTCGCTTCTGTTCTGATTTTGACGCTGCTCATATTCGAAGCTGATAAATCAGACAAAAAGCTCGTCAAGCCGCTCAGAATCGGCAGAAAAATGCAGTTTCATATGATCGGCCTTTCGATTTACACGTATATCGTCGTTTATACGGGGGCTTATGTACGCCATACGAAATCAAGCCTTGCCTGCCCTGACGTTCCGCTTTGCAGCAGGCTGAATCACGGGCTTCCGTCCCATTTTCAGGAATGGGTGCAGATGGGCCACAGAACGGCAGCGCTGCTTCTGTTCGTATGGATTCTTGTCGCTTTTGCACATGCGATGCGCTCTTACAAAGACCAAAAACAGATTCTTGGGGGCTGGATAGCGGCTGTTGCCTTTGTTGTATTACAGGCGCTCTCCGGAATCATGGTTGTTTATTCAGAAATGGCCACCGGCTTTGCACTTGCCCATTCGCTCTTTATTGCCGGCCTGTTCGGCGTCTTATGCTATTTCTTATTATTAATCGCCCGCTTCCGCTATGAATCAAAACAGCGGAACATCTGAGGCACATGAAAAGGCCGAAGCATTAGAGCTTCGGCCTTTACACATAAAAAACCTGATCGCACACGGGGGCGGATCAGGTTTTTTTAGGTTCATTTTTTACGCTTTTTCAATTTCGATCAGTAAATCGCCTGTCTGAATCGGTTCACCGTTTTTCACATGAATCTGCTGTATCGTCCCGGAGAACGGCGCCTGTACCGTCGTCTCCATTTTCATCGCTTCATTAATCATCAGATGATCGCCTTTATTCACCTTTGCCCCGGTTTCCGTTAACAATTTAATGACGGTTCCCGGCATGGATGCCGCAATGTGGCTCGGGTTTGTCCGATCTGCTTTTAATTTTTCCTGTACGGACGATTTAATGCTTTCATCTTTAATGACCACCTCGCGCGGCTGGCCGTTCAATTCGAAATAAACGACACGTGTCGCATCTGGCTGCGGTTCACCGATAGATACAAGCTTCACGATCAGCGTTTTTCCGCGCTCAATTTCCACTTCGATTTCTTCACCGAGTGTCATGCCGTAGAAGAAAGTCGGTGTGTCCAATACGGAAATATCACCGAAGCGTTCCGCCGTTTTAACATATTCAGTAAACACCTTCGGATAAAGAGCATACGCGATTGCGTCCTGATCACTCAATTCCATCTGATGCGTTTCTTTCCATTCTTCTTTAATACCTTCAAAAGATACCGGTTCAAGCAGCTCACCCGGTCTTACCGTGATCGGCGTCTGTCCTTTCAGAACGAGCTTTTGCAGTTTTTCCGGAAATCCGCCGTGCGGCTGGCCGATCTGCCCTTTAAAGAGCTCTACGACTGAATCCGGAAAATCAAGCGTTTCGCCTTTACCATAAACATCTTGTTCTGTTAAATTGTTTTGCACCATGTAAAGCGCCATATCTCCGACGACTTTGGAAGAAGGTGTTACTTTCACGACGTCGCCGAACATGCGGTTGACGACGCTGTACATGTCTTTCACCTCATTCCAGCGATCACCCAGGCCGACTCCTTTTGCCTGCTGCTGCAGATTACTGTACTGGCCGCCCGGCATTTCATGATTATAAATCTCAGTATGCGGAGACTTCATCCCGCTTTCAAATTCACTGTAATACTGACGGACGGATTCCCAGTATTGCGACAGTCTTTCCACCTGCCGGACATCCATTTCAGGACGGCGGCTGTTTCCTTCAAGGGCATGATAAAATCCGCTTGCGCTCGGCTGTGAAGTCAGACCCGCCATTGAGCTGACGGCGACATCCACGATGTCCACACCCGCTTCAACAGCTTTGGCATAGAGAAAGACGCCATTGCCGCTCGTATCATGCGTGTGAAGATGAACGGGAATATCAATCGTTTCCTTCAGCGCTGAGACAAGTTCGTATGCGGCTTGAGGTTTCAAAAGACCGGCCATGTCTTTAATGCCGAGAATGTGGGCACCAGACGCCTCAAGCTCTTTCGCCATAGAAAGATAATATTGCAAATCATATTTCGTCCGGGTCTTATCAAGAATATCTCCCGTGTAACAAATCGCAGCCTCCGCCACTTTTCCGGTTTCACGGACGGCATCGATGGCCAGCGTCATCCCTTTTACCCAGTTCAGGCTGTCAAAGATCCGGAATACGTCAATACCTGACTCCGCTGACTGCCGGACAAATTTTTGGATGACATTGTCCGGATAGTTTGTATAACCGACGGCATTTGATGAACGAAGCAGCATCTGGAACAATGTGTTCGGCACTTCCTTGCGAAGATCTTCAAGGCGTTTCCAAGGGTCTTCTTTTAAGAAACGGTACGCTACATCAAATGTCGCGCCTCCCCACATTTCAAGGCTGAACAGTTCAGGCCACAGGGCAGCCGTAGGATTCGCGATTTTTTTCAAATCATTGGATCTGATCCGGGTTGCAAGCAGGGACTGATGGGCATCCCTGAACGTTGTATCGGTCAGGAGCACGGATTTTTGCTCTTTCACCCAGTCAGCAAGCCCCTCAGCGCCTCTTTCATCAAGGATCTGTTTCGTACCGCTTGCCGGCTTTTCCCCGATACCTAACGTAACGGTCTGAGGCTTATCAAATGCAGGTTTTTCTTTTTTTCCGATTCCCGGAAAACCGTTCACCGTGACATTGCCGATATAGGAAAGCATTTTTGTTCCGCGGTCCTTCTGTTTTGGGAAAACAAACAGCTCAGGCGTTGTGTCGATAAACGATGTGTCATATTGGCCCGTCAGGAATTTTTCATGCTTTGCCACGTTTTCAAGAAACGGAATATTGGTCTTAATGCCCCTGATCCTGAATTCCTGCAGGTTGCGGACCATTTTCGCTGATGCCTGTTCAAACGTCAGCGCCCATGTCGACAGCTTGACGAGCAGTGAATCATAATAAGGCGTGATGACGGCGCCCTGGAAGCTGTTTCCCGTATCAAGGCGGACGCCGAAGCCGCCGCCTGAGCGGTAAGCCATAATTTTACCCGTGTCAGGCATAAAGTCATTCAGCGGATCTTCAGTGGTCACACGTGATTGTATCGCATACCCGTTTGTAAAAATGTCTTTCTGCTCAGGGATATTGACGGCACGGCTGTGCAGTCCGTGGCCCTGCGCCACGAGGATTTGCGTCTGAACGATATCAACCCCCGTTATCATTTCCGTAATCGTATGCTCCACTTGCACGCGCGGGTTCACTTCAATAAAGTAAAATTCACCGCCCGCTACGAGAAACTCCACGGTCCCTGCGTTGATATAGCCGACATTTTTCGCAAGCGCCACAGCCGCTTCACAGATTTCGTCCCTTAATTCAGGCTGCAAAGATACACTAGGCGCCACCTCAATGACCTTTTGATGGCGTCTCTGAACGGAACAGTCCCGCTCATACAGATGGACGACATTGCCTTCTTTATCTCCGATCACCTGAACTTCAATATGCTTAGGATTTTCGATCAGTTTTTCAACATACACTTCATCGTTTCCGAATGCGGCTTTCGCTTCTGATTTGGCCCGCTCAAACGATTCTTTCAATTCGCTTTCGTTTCGGACGATTCTCATTCCGCGGCCTCCGCCTCCGAGCGATGCTTTAATAATAAACGGAAATCCGTGGACTTTTGCGAATTGTTCGACATCTTTTAATGTTTCAGCCGGTCCGTCACTCCCCGGAATAACGGGGATGCCGGCTTTTTCTGCCTGCTCCCTCGCCTTTACCTTATCTCCGAACATATCCAAATGCGCTGACGTCGGTCCGATAAATACGATGCCCTCTTCTTCACAGCGTCTCGCAAATTGGATATTTTCAGAGAGAAATCCGTAGCCCGGATGAATGGCATCTACGCCGTTTCTTTTTGCGATCTCAATAATCCCTTCAATATCAAGATACGCATCAATCGGTTTTTTGCCTTCTCCCACTAGATAAGCTTCATCCGCTTTATAGCGATGATAGGAGCCCGAATCTTCTTTTGAATAAACGGCTACCGTTCTGATGTTCAATTCTGTGCACGCCCGGAAAATCCGAATCGCAATTTCTCCCCTGTTTGCTACTAACACTTTTTGGATGGATTGTTGTGACAAACTTTTCTCCCCCTTGGCCTAATAAATATGTAGTTTATAATAAAGGAATATCCGTCCTGTGTATACACTTGTTTTTTAGAGATACACAGATTTTTCCGTCTGCCGTCTTTTTACCCCCTTAGACGGAACGGGCTCCCTCTTTTTCTTCTTTTCTGAGTACTTGACATGCATGCTGACATTCACCAATATACCGGCGCTCATTAATAACAACAACATTGATGAGCCCCCGTAGCTGATAAACGGCAGCGGAACACCTGTGATCGGAATTAAACCGCTGACACCGCCGAGATTGATAAAGGTCTGAATCGCAATCATGCTGGATATCCCGATTGCCAAAAGGCTCCCGAACGGATCTTCACATTTTCTCGCAATATAAAAACCTTTTAACACGACAAAAGCCAGCAGCACAATGACAAACAGCACGCCGAAAATGCCGAGCTCCTCTGAAATAACCGCCATAATAAAGTCTGTATGCGATTCAGGCAGATAACCGTATTTTTGAATGCTTTCTCCAAGACCGAGACCGAAAAAACCGCCTGAGCCGATCGCATAATACGAATTTATAATCTGCAGGCCTGATGTGCTGGCGTATTTAAAGGGATTTTCAAGGCTTTCAAACCGGCTCATACGCCCGGGTGTCAAAATATCGTCCCATTTCAGATAGATGATCGGGCTGACAAGGAGCAATACGATTCCCGCCATGAGAACCAGCCTGAGCAGGGTTCTTCCGCTGAATCCCGAACACATAATGACGCAAAACGCGATCAGGCCGATAATCATCGCCGTTCCGAAGTCAGGCTGAATGGCGATAAGCGCACAAATGACTACGGTGACGATCACCGGCGGTGCAACCCCCGTCAAAAGCTGATCGATATAGCTTTGTTTCTTTGCGTATACCGCGGCTAGGTAGAGTATCAGGGTCAGCTTGACAAATTCCCCCGGCTGAATGGCCATTCCGCCGATTTTAAACCAGCTTTGCGCATTTCCGGCAACATGTCCGAAAACAAACAGCGCGCAAAGCGCAGCCACTGACGCAAGCAGTATGAATTTCTGAATCTTTTGATGGGCGAACACTTTGTACGGAAAAACGGCCGCGATGATAAACAGCACAAACCCTGCGAGGACGGCGAACAGCTGCCGTTTAAAGAAATAGTCGCTGCTCACGCCGTAACGCATAACGGCGGTAATCATGCTTGAGCTGTATACCATTACCAATCCGAAACAGCACAGCAGAATGATAGCGCATATCAATGAATAATCGTAAGATTTTAACATCCTTTTAAACATAACATCCTCTTTCCTGCTTAAAGCTTACGTTTAATACCTATAGCGTATTATATTTTACTATAATTCATAAACAATTTACGCAGTTTCTTTATAGTTTTTCGGATGAAATGCAGATTAAGAGACCGTCTTACGAAAAGAAGATGCAAAAAAAACGGTTTACGGTTATAAAAAAACCCAAACCGTTGAATAGTTTGAGTTTGATCATTTATTTTCCTGTAAACGCGTCATGCAAAGCAGACAGTTCTCTTTCAAGTCTGTCCAGCAGCTCTTTGCCGTCGTTTTCGTCAACTAATCCCAGGCGGACAGCAAAATCGATTTCCCTCGACAGTCCGAACATCTGAGTATCCAAGACCTCTTCATACAGAGGACATTGAGGCATCGTTAAGTTATCCATTTGTACTCGGATCAGCTTCAAAATCTTCTCAGCATCTAACTTCAACAGCTCGAATGCTTTCTGCTGATGGTCAACTATAATCTCTGAAGCCAAAAGTATCCCTCCGTTCCCCAGGCGAGTACCTAATTCTTCTATTTATCATAAAGGGTATCAGATGAAATTGCAAGAGGATTTAAGCAGATGTTATGATAAAAAATGTTTCAAAAAATACTCAGCCTGTATTTCTCAGACATGATTTCCAAAAGCTTCACACCCGCGATGCTGTTGCCTTTTTCATCAAGCGCCGGGCCGAATATACCGATTCCGAAGTTGTACGGCGAAATGCCCATGATCCCTCCCGAAACGCCGCTTTTAGCTGGAATGCCGACCTTAATCGCGAATTCCCCGCTCGCATTATACATGCCGCATGTCACCATAAACGTCTTGCAGATTCTCGCCACATCTTTTTTAATGACCTGCTCCCCGGTTTCCGGATGCTTGCCGTCAAGGGCGAATACACAGCCGATTTTGGCTAAATCCAGACTGCTCATCTTAATCGCGCACTGTTTTGTATACAAATCCATGACCTCTTCTACATCGCCTTCAAAAATGTCATACTGCTTCATGTAATAACACATGGCCCGATTAATCATGGATGAACTGAATTCCGATTCCGCGACATGTCTGCAATATGTAATGTCCTGATTATTCGCAAGTCTTCTGATGAATCCGAGCAGGTAATCCAGGCGGTCTTTCGGCGAATGCCCTTTAATGAAACCCGTAACGACGAGAGCGCCCGCATTAATCATCGGATTTAAAGGCTTGCCCGGATTCACTGTTTCAAGCTTAATCATGGAATTAAACGGGTCGCCGGTCGGCTCCTGACCCACGCAGCTGAACACCTTTTCCTTTCCGTAATCCATCAGTACGAGCGCCAGAGAAAGCACTTTCGAAATGCTCTGCAGCGTAAATGTCCGGTCGGCGTCTCCTGCCGTCAGACATGTATTTTCCGCATGATAAATCGTGACCGAAAGGCTGTCTTGTTCAGATTCAGCCAGAGCCGGAATATAGTCTGCCACTTTGCCTTCTTCGGTCCTTTTTTTCGCTTCCTGAACTAATGCGTCCAGCTCTTGGTAATGCCGGCATACCATGTCGATCATCCTCACTTCGCTGCCGTTGTATACATCTAATTTGCGACGCAAAGTGACAATTCATGCGAAAACTTTTATACTTTAAGTAAAGGGGGGCTTCACCATGAGCGTTATTCAAGTAAAAGGCAATGTTACATACCCGATTACAATTGATCCGAGTGTCTGGATTTTCGATGACCGTAAGTTTCCGTTTGAAAAAAATCAGCCTGTTCATCCGGACGGCTCTGCAGAAACCCAGGAGCATACGCTTGATCCGGAACGGGTGATCAGAGAAGGGCGCATTTCGCCGCCGACTTTAAAAAGCGAAAAACGTTATGAAAAAGAAAGACTGATGAACGGCAGCTTCGCCATGAAGCTCGGCGCTGTTTTAGCAAATGCCGAGCCGAAAGAAAGCGCTGTCCTGTGCGCATTTATTTCAAAATCAGAAAGAACCGAAGTGGCGCTCGAAAAGGCGATGGACGCAATCGCGCATTTCAGCGATGCAGGGAAACCCCTTCAAGACGGCGGCCCGGTCCATTTTTACGTGGACGGAGACTTTGAAAACCCGATAACGGGCGTCACAGAAATCGAAGTTTTATAACAAATCGGCGGCGAGCTGTGCAAGGCCGGATCTCTCACCTTTCACAAGCTTCACGCTGCCGGAGACGGTTTGTTCTTTAAACCGTTCTACAACATAAGCAAGTCCGTTGTTTAAACTGTCTAAGTATGGGTGATCTATTTGCTCCGGATCGCCCATCAGGACAATTTTGCTGCCCTCTCCCACCCGAGTCAAAAGCGTTTTGACCTCGTGCCTCGTCAAATTCTGAGCCTCATCAATAATAATAAACTGATCCGGAATGCTTCTTCCCCGAATGTATGTCAGCGCCTCCACCTGAATCGATCCGATTCCTGCCAAAATCGCTTCAAGTTCACCCGGCTTTTTCGCATTGAATAAAAATTCAAGATTATCAAAGATCGGCTGCATCCACGGCTTGAGCTTTTCCTCTTTTTCGCCCGGCAAATATCCGATATCCTTTCCCACCGGGACGATGGGACGCGCGACGATCAGTTTTTTATAAATACCGAGATCCTCCGTCTGCAGAAGCCCTGCCGCGAGAGCAAGCAAGGTTTTTCCCGTTCCCGCTTTTCCGATCAGGGTGACAAGCGGGATATCTTCCCTCAGCAGGAGTTCAAGCGCCATTGTCTGCTGGACGTTCTTCGGCCTGATACCCCATACGTGCTCATCATCGAAAACGAGTCTTTTTACGGTCTCGCCTTTCTTATCTGTCATGCCGACCGCAGACGAAGATCCTCCTAATTCATCTTTCATCAGCACAAATTGATTCGGATAAACCTGATGCTGCTGAAGCTCCTTGACTGAAATTTGTTTGTCTCTATAAAACGAGGCAAACCGCTCTTTATTCATAAATATATCTTTGTACCCGCTATATATTTCATCATGGTCAACGACTCTGTCGTTTAAAAAGTCCTCCGCCAAAAGCCCGATGGCATCCGCCTTTACCCTGACAAGCACATCTTTGCTGACCAGGATGACGAGGCGGCCGTTTTCTTTCGTCTCCTCCTCAAGGCTTAAATTTTTTGCCACCGCCAAAATGCGGTTATCATTCGTTTTTTCGATAAAAATTTCTTGGAGCTGGTGAAATGACCGGTGGTTCAGTTCAATTCTGAGCGTTCCTCCGCTTTCAAGCGGAACTTTCTCGTGCAGCCTTCCTTTCTCCCTGAGCCCGTCTATCAGCTTAGATACGTGCCTCGCATTCCTCCCGACCTCGTCCATATACCGCTTTTTTGAATCGACCTCTTCCAGCACGACGGCGGGGATGACAACTTCGTTTTCTTCAAAGGAAAAAATGGCGTTAGGATCCTGCAAAAGTACATTCGTATCTAACACATAAATTTTACTCAAGTCTCAGCCTCCTGAAATAAGGATCAAAGCCCATCGTGTGCTTCTCTTTCCGCGAATAACGGGGATGCCTGCTAAAATATATGATTTGGTGAATAAAGATAGAAGGTTAATTCAACAATAAAATAAATGAAAGCATTCAAGGAGGAAATCTGACGTGCGAATTCTTTTCATTATCATACAAGCCTTGTTTATCCTTACCGGCTGCACTGCTGTACAGGACGGCCGCGGCCGCAATATTCAGAACGAATCAGCCGATCAGCGCGATGCAAAACCGATCCATGTGAAAAATACGGCTCCTGAGACAGCTGAAAATCCCGGCCGGACAGACATCGCTAAGCATCTCGTCGAGGTAACCGAAAAAATCCCCGGCATTTCAGATGCCACCGCGGTTGTACTCGGAAGATACTCCGTTGTCGGTATCGATGTGGATGACAATTTAGAAAGAAGCAAAGTGGAGAGCATTAAATACACGGTTGCCCAGGCGTTAAAAAACGATCCTTACGGCGCCAATGCCGTTGTCGTGGCTGATCCTGATACGGTTTCCCGTCTGAGAGGCATGGGCAGCGACATTAAGGCCGGCCGCCCCGTTTCAGGCATTTTGGACGAACTTGCCGCCATCGTCGGCCGTGTCATGCCGGAAGTCCCGAATGATGTGACCGACAATGAAAAAGAATCACCGACTCAATCGAATGATGATCAGCTGAACCAAAGAGACCAGAACAAGCTGCAAAACGAACAGAACGATCAATCGGATCATCATATGAAAAACCGCCGGTAAAAAGCAGCGCCCGCTCCAAAGGAAGGGCGCTGCTTTCTTTCCCTTTGGCAGGAGGGGCATCCATGTTATAATGCTTGTCATAGTGAAAGAGGTGAAAATCAATGAGAGTAAAATGTTCCATTTGCGACAAAATCGAACAAATTGATGATGAAACACTGACAGCCAAACGCCTCCGCAATCGTCCGATTCATACATATATGTGCCGGGAATGCCATGACCGAATCAAAGTCAAAACGGAGGCGCGGCTGAATACCGGACACTTTTCCTTTCATCCCGGACAAAAAGCGAAAAAAGATAAACTGAAAAAATAAACCGAATAAAAAATGACCCGCCGGAAGGCAAGGTCATTTTTTTATTGCGGTTTAGCTGACTGGCTTTTTTTGGACTGGTGCAGACGGATTTTGTAAATGATCAAAATCAAGGCGGCGACAACAAGCCCTTCTCCGACCGGCAGAAACACACCGAAAAAAGTCAGCACGGTGCAGCCGAGCACGAGAAAGAGATAAACTGCCGCAGCCTTCAACACCGGCAGCCGTTTGGCAAAGCCGAGTTTAAATACAATCACCGAAAGCACGACGATCGTTCCGTATAACAGCCACATTCCCGTCAGCGGATGCTCATCCACTTGGTAAAGAGCCGCAAAGAACGACAGCCGTTCACTTACTTCATTCAAAAAGATCCCCCTCCCCTTTTCCGTTCGGGTTCTACCTTTTCAAATTCTGCAAGTGATTAAGACATTCCTGCTGTTTTTTTCTTTTTCGCCGCTTTTTCACGTTCGTTTTTATTCAGGATTTTCTTTCTTAAACGGATGGATTCCGGCGTTACTTCACAGTATTCATCTTCGTTTAAGTACTCGAGTGATTCTTCCAGCGACATAATGCGCGCTTTCTTAATCGTAGTCGTTTGATCCTTCGTAGCGGAACGGACGTTTGTCTGCTGTTTCATTTTGCTGACATTGACGACAAGGTCATTGTCACGGTTATGTTCGCCGACAATCATGCCTTCATATACTTCTGTTCCGGGCTCAACGAAGATGACGCCGCGGTCTTCAATACCTTGAATTCCGTAAGATGTCGCTTTTCCGTTTTCCATGGAAACGAGCACACCCTGACGTCGGCCTCCGACTTGGCCTTTTTGCATCGGCTGATAGCTGTCAAACGTGTGGTTCAGGATACCGAAACCGCGTGTCAGTGACAGAAACTCAGTAGAATAGCCGATGAGTCCGCGTGAAGGTACGGTAAAGATCAGGCGGACCTGGCCGTTTCCGTTATTAATCATATCAAGCATTTCGCCTTTTCTCGCACCCATTGATTCCATAACAGAACCGGTATGCTCTTCAGGCACGTCAATCTGCACGCGCTCAACAGGCTCGCAGCTTACGCCGTCGATTTCCTTAATGATAACTTCAGGTTTAGACACTTGAAGCTCATAGCCTTCACGGCGCATGTTTTCAATTAAAATGGACAGGTGAAGCTCACCGCGTCCTGAAACAACCCATGCGTCAGGTGATGCAGTCGGTTCGACACGAAGACTGACGTCTGTTTGAAGCTGCGCATTCAGACGCTCTTCAATTTTGCGGGCTGTGACATATTTGCCTTCACGGCCTGCAAACGGGCTGTTGTTTACGACAAATGTCATTTGAAGCGTAGGCTCATCAATGCGCAGAACCGGCAGCGGCTCATGGTGGTCAGCCGGACAAACCGTTTCACCGACATTGATGTCTTCCATGCCCGAAACGGCAACGAGGTCTCCCGCTCTCGCTTCTTCAATTTCCACGCGTTTCAATCCTTGGAAACCGAAGATTTTCGTTACGCGGAATGATTTTACCGTTCCGTCAAGTTTCATCAATGAAACCTGCTGACCCACTTTCATCGTGCCGCGGAAAACGCGTCCGATACCGATACGGCCGACATAATCATTGTAATCAAGCAGCGCCACTTGGAATTGAAGAGGCTCTTCGGCGTTATCTACCGGGGCAGGGACATGTTCAAGAATCGTTTCATACAGTGATTCCATATTTTCGTCCTGCTTTTTCGGATCTAGACTTGCCGTTCCGTTAATCGCAGAAGCGTAGACGACAGGGAACTCAAGCTGTTGTTCGTTTGCGTCAAGCTCGATGAACAAATCAAGCACTTCATCAATGACTTCTTCCGGGCGGGCAAAATCACGGTCGATTTTGTTTACGACGACAACCGGATTTAAGTTCTGCTCAAGAGCTTTTTTCAGTACGAAACGGGTTTGCGGCATGCAGCCTTCATATGCGTCAACGACTAACAGAACGCCGTCAACCATTTTCATAATCCGTTCTACCTCTCCGCCGAAGTCGGCGTGTCCCGGAGTGTCCAAAATATTAATGCGTGTATCTTTATAGTTAATCGCAGTATTTTTCGCAAGAATTGTAATACCGCGTTCACGTTCAAGATCGTTTGAATCCATTGCGCGTTCGGCAATATTTTCGTTGGCACGGAATGTTCCGGCTTGGTGAAGCAATTGGTCTACCAAAGTCGTTTTCCCATGGTCAACGTGGGCAATAATCGCGATGTTGCGAAGATCGTTTCGAAGTTTCACATTTTCATCTCCTAAAAAAATTAGATAACTTTCATATTATACCACACATCCTCTTTAAAAGCGTTACGTTTTTCTGTAAACTGAAAGTATGACGTTAAAGGGGATGGAAATATGAAAAAATTGAATTGGCTCTTATTATTATTTGCATTCGCAGCAGTCTTCAGCATGATGCTGATCGGCGTATCAATCGCTGAGAAAAGCGCATGGGGCATCATCGGAAGCATTGTTCTCGTTATCGCCATGATGGGAAGCGGTTTCACCGTAAAGAAAAAAATGCGCGAACAGGGACTGCTTGATTAAAAGCATGACCCTTTGCAAAATTCCGTAAACATGGAAAGAAAATATCTAATGAAGCCTGAATCAAAGATTCAGGCTTTTTTACATCCTCAAAACAGGCTGAGATGTAAGGCTTATCTCCCCCGCCGCCTAGTCAGGAAGCCGGAAATGACAGCTCCCATTCTAGTTACATCAGCAGATTCCCTCAGAATATGCAGTCTGAAATAGTCCGGCATCGTTATGCAGAAAATACCATACCTCCTATTTCAATTCCATCATTGTCTTTTTATACTTGTGGCTGTAAGCAAATACACATGACAAGGAGAGAACGAAATGAAAACATCTTTTTTGAAGAAAACCGCTGTAACTGCCGCCGCAACCGCCTCAGCCGCCTTGCTTGCATTCAGTCCGCTTGATTCTGCCGGCGCAAAAACGATCCAGGCAAATGAACCGCATGCCCTGCAGGCTTCCGCAGAGAAGACACCGGAAGACGCGGCAAAACTCATTGACATCATCAGCCAATCGATTTACGAAAAAGACGGTGTCTATTATTTTGACGGCGAAAAAGCGGTTGAATTGGGATTAGATCAAGAACAAGCCCAGATCATTCAAAAGCTGTGGGACAGTTCAACCGAATTTTTAACCGTACTTTCCCAATGTATTGAGAAAACGGACGGCGAATATACATTTAATAAAGAAAAAGCGGTGGAGCTCGGCTTTACGGAAAAAGAGGCCCTTATCGTTGATCAGCTGTTCACCGCTTTTTCCCAAAGCCTTCATATCCTTCAATCTGCGCTGATTGAAGAAGACGGTGTGTATACGTTTGATCAGGAACTTGCTGAAAAAGCAGGAGCAGGAAAAAAAGAAGCAAAGCTGTGTGCCGGATTCTTTAATTCACTGCCCCAGGAATTGCTTGAAGGCATTTATACAGCCTTTCATCCGGCTGAGTAAACGGATTAAAACGCCCGGTCATTCAGCCGGGCGTTTTTTTAAATCAGCAGTTTAAGGACCAGCATGATAAAGAAAACAGCGCCGAACAAACAGGCTGCTTTTATCAGCAGCTTCCCGTAATACCGTTCCTTAAACCGCCTTGCTTCTTCTGCATAACAGGCTGGCGCCTTCATCTCAGGGCTGCCGAGGTCAAACGGCTCCTTCATCATATGATATAAACTCCCGCACTTACCGCATGATTCAAGATGGCGGGAAATAAACCGCTCCGTTTCTGTTTCACAATCGCCTTCAATATATAAAGGGAGTAAATCTCTCACTAAACAGCAAGTCATATCTGTCCGTCCTTCCTTTTTTCCCCAAAGTGCTGTTTCAGCTGCATTCTCGCCCTGTACAGGGTGCTCTTCACCTTCGAAAGACTCCAGTCCAAAACATCAGCAATCTCTTCGTAAGACAGCTCTTGAAATATCTGTCGAAATGCTGAATAAAATGACTGAAAATCTCTGACATCTGAAACAATCCTTTTCGTTTATTAAGGCCTCACCCATTTAGACAAACGGCTATAAAAAAAGTTTTACAGATCGGAACATTTTTCCCCTATCATTTTTCCCGACTTCATTTGTCATTTTTTTCAGAATAAATCGCATCATTCGACTCATGTCTGATTCAACACGTGCCTCTCGGCTTATCCCCCGATGCTGGCCGCCGGAAGCCTTTCCGGGACGATTCTATCAATTCATCAGCGGAGTCTAGTTTTATATTGCAGAATGAGAGAATGCTGGTTTATTATAACAATATAAGTTTTCATTATTTTCAAAAAGGGGGATTTATTGTGGGTTTAGGTAAGAAATTGTCTGTTGCTGTCGCCGCTTCCTTTATGAGTTTAACTATCAGTCTTCCGGGTGTTCAGGCCGCTGAGAATCCTCAGCTTAAAGAAAACCTGACGAACTTTGTGCCGAAGCATTCTTTGGTGCAGTCTGAGTTGCCTTCAGTCAGTGACAAAGCAATCAAGCACTACTTGAAACAAAACGGCAAAGTCTTCAAAGGCAACCCTTCTGAGAGACTGAAGCTGATTGACCACACGACTGATGATCTCGGCTACAAGCATTTCCGTTATGTGCCTGTCGTTAACGGTGTGCCTGTGAAAGACTCACAAGTCATTATTCACGTCGATAAATCCAACAATGTCTATGCGATTAACGGTGAATTAAACAACGATGCTTCTGCCAAAACGGCAAACAGCAAAAAATTATCTGCAAATCAGGCGCTGGATCATGCTTTTAAAGCAATCGGCAAATCACCTGAAGCCGTCTCTAACGGCAACGTTGCAAACAAAAACAAAGCCGAGCTGAAAGCAGCGGCCACAAAAGACGGTAAATACCGCCTCGCCTATGATGTAACCATCCGCTACATCGAACCGGAACCAGCTAACTGGGAAGTAACCGTTGATGCGGAGACAGGGAAAGTCCTGAAAAAGCAAAACAAAGTGGAGCATGCCGCTGCAACCGGAACAGGTACGACTCTTAAAGGAAAAACGGTCTCATTAAATATTTCTTCTGAAAGCGGAAAATATGTAATGCGTGATCTTTCTAAACCTACCGGAACGCAAATTATTACGTACGATCTGCAAAACCGACAATATAACCTGCCGGGCACACTCGTATCAAGCACTACCAACCAGTTCACAACTTCTTCTCAGCGCGCTGCCGTTGATGCGCATTACAATCTCGGCAAAGTGTACGATTATTTCTATCAGACGTTTAAACGCAACAGTTACGACAATAAAGGCGGCAAAATCGTATCTTCCGTTCATTACGGCAGCAAATACAATAACGCGGCCTGGATCGGCGACCAAATGATTTACGGTGACGGTGACGGCTCATTCTTCTCGCCTCTTTCCGGTTCAATGGACGTAACGGCCCATGAAATGACACACGGTGTTACACAGGAAACAGCCAACCTAAACTATGAAAATCAGCCGGGCGCTTTAAACGAATCCTTCTCTGATGTATTCGGATACTTCAATGATACTGAGGACTGGGATATCGGTGAAGATATTACGGTCAGCCAGCCGGCTCTCCGCAGTTTATCCACTCCGACAAAATACGGACAGCCCGACCATTACAAAAATTATCAAAACCTTCCGAACACTGATGCCGGCGACTACGGCGGCGTGCATACAAACAGCGGAATTCCGAACAAAGCCGCTTACAACACGATTACTAAAATCGGCGTGAAAAAAGCGGAGCAGATTTACTATCGCGCACTAACGGTATATCTCACTCCGTCATCAAACTTTAAAGATGCAAAAGCAGCTTTGATTCAATCAGCGCGGGACCTTTACGGCTCTCAAGACGCTGCAAGCGTAGAAGCGGCCTGGAATGCGGTCGGCTTGTAAACAAGAAAAGAGACCGGAGAAATCCGGTCTCTTTTTTATATCTGAAACATTTCACAATGGCTTCACCATGATCATATATGTCTTTTCCTGATCGTCTTTTTCAAGCTTAAGCTGTTCAAAGCCGCATTGGCTTAAAAACAAAACCCATTCCTGCCTGTCCAGGGGAACGGCTGAAAACATCGCTTTATGCTCCCCTCTCAGCCGGCCCGCAATCTCTTCAATGACCGCGCGTCCGATTCCTTTCTCTTTTGCCTCCGGAGCGACGGCCACGGTTCCGAGCCACGGTTTTCCGTTTGAAGGCGCCCATTCCAAATGAAAACTGACGGCGGCAGGAGCGCCGTCAATCTCCCATACGAGCCATGTTCCATTGTACATGGAGTATGCAAGCATAAACTCCGCCGCATTTTTTGTTCCGAACTCTTCGTTTTTCCACACCGGGTGTGATGCCGCCAGCTGCTCCAGAAACCCGAGATCTTCTTCTTCAAAATCTCTACCTGTCAGCATGTAAATAGTCGTCAAAGATAATTTTATGTATTGCCGGATTGCCCGCAAGCACGCTGTGGTTGTCTAAAAACGTAAACGGTTCGCCGTCTGTGGTCGTGTAAATGCCCCCGACTTCGTTCAGCAGCACGCAGCCGGCAGCGTAATCCCACGGCGCGAGCCTCATCGTAATGTATGCGTCAATGCGGCCGGCCGCAACACTGGCCAGCTCAAGTGCCGCCGAACCGTAGGAACGCGTTCCTCTGACCCGTTTTACGAGCGGCGCCAAAATACTCGGGTCAATCCTTCTGTTTTCCGTCACCCATGTGGCATTGATTGCAATAATGGCTTCTTCAATGGAAGCTTCTTTTAAAGGAGCAAGCGGCGTGTCGTTCAGATAAGCCCCTTTTCCGCTGAATGCGTGATACAGTTCGTCCTGCATCACATCATAAATTAAGCCGATTTTGCCTTTTCCGTCTTCAAAGATGCCGATGGAGATCGCGAAATGCCGCTTTTGATGGACAAAATTCATCGTTCCGTCAATCGGATCAATAATCCAGACGATTCCGTCAAGGGAGCGGAGTTTATCCCCCTGCCCTTCTTCTCCGAGAATCCGGTGTCCGGGAAAAGTTCCCTGTATACGGTCAATGAAAAAGCGCTCCGTCTCTTTATCAATATTTGTGACTAAATCATTCGGATTTGATTTTGTTTCAATCGTCAAGCTTTCCTGCATGGATTGTCTGATTCTCGTTCCGGCTTCTTTTACCCATTGTTTTGCGATATCATCAATTTCCGTCCAATTTGTCATACCGTGTACCTCTTTTCTATGTATAGCTTATTCTATAGCATACTGATAAAGGCGATGAAAAAGCAAGGAAAATGAAAAAAATGCCTTCTCACGTAAAAACGAACCATTTCCTGCGGTTCGTTTTTACTATTCTTTATCCGTTAAGCCGAATCCATTCTTTTCTGAGACGTTCCAGTTTTCTTTTGCTGAGATCGATTTGATCTTCATTCTCTTTTTGCATGGCCTCATACAGGGTTGCCAATTCATAATCAACCTCTAGTCTCCAGACAGCTACACGGTTATTTTTTTCCTCCCTGAATCCTTCCTTCACCACTTGCCTCATTGTCTTTCGCCCCTTCCAGAGATCATTTGTTAAAAAAGCATCCCATTTTTCCAATTTATTAATGATACTTCTTATATCGTATGGAAACTTATATTCGGCTGTAACAACATTCTTAAAATTGTGTGTTTACCTATTCGTTTTTTACCACCAATCCTCTCGGCTCAAACGTTCTCAATGTTTTTGCGGCCGGCGGCGGCTGTGGTAAAATATGAATACTTACGATAAGGAGGAAAAAGATGACTCAGATGCGTTTTACAAAAGAAGACTTCGATACATTTACAATAGAAGGTTTAGATCCGCGCATGGAGGTGTTAAAAGAACAAGTCCGTCCGAAGCTGACCTTGTTAGGAGAGCATTTCGCACCGACATTGTCAGCATTGACAGGAGATGAAATGTTCCCGCATGTCGCCAAGCACGCGAGAAGATCTGTCAACCCGCCGGCTGACAGCTGGGTTGCCTTTGCCAACAGCAAACGCGGGTATAAGAAACTCCCTCACTTTCAGATCGGTTTATGGGACACCCATATGTTTGTATGGTTTGCCATCATTTATGAATCTCCGATAAAAGAGGAATACGGCAGATTGCTGGAAGCGAAGCAGGAGGACATCACAAAACAGATTCCCGGTCATTTTGTATGGTCGCCGGATCATACGAAGCCAGGTGCGTACAAGCAGTCCGACATGGATCAGGAGCAGCTGAAAACATTATTTGAACGCCTGCAGACAGTGAAAAAAGCAGAGCTTTTGTGCGGCATTCAGCTGCAAAAAGAAGACGTGATCAACATGAACAACAATGAATTCCTGCAAACCATTGAAGATGCTTTTAGGAAGCTTTCCTTTTTATACACACTGACTCAGAAAGTCTCATAACATAAAAAGCGGGCCGATTGCCGGCTCGCTTTGTCTACATTTTGATAATCGCTTGATCTGATTGTTTCGCCTGTTTCACAGTCCGATACGGGGAATAGGTGCTGTCAGCTTCAAATTGGCTGCAGATTTTCTTTTCTTCCGCTTTCCCGGGAACGATTTCTTTAAAGCGGCGGTACGCATTCAGAAGTCTGTCTCGGTCAGCTCCTTTTTCATAGGCGTTTTCCACCTGCTGAAAAAAAGCAATGACATCCACGGCCTCCTCTGTCGTCCAGTCCTCATCCATCGGATATTGATATTCCAAATGTCTTCACTCCTTTATAATCATGCTCAAAATAAGCATCTTCCATAGATCATAAATTGTTCTTTACTTTCTTTCAAGTTCATAATATAATTCATTTGTTTTACGTTTAAAAAACGGGTAATAAAACTGAATGTAATACAAACTAATCCGTAGGTATTATGATAAAGGTGGGAAAACAATTGCCGCAACATGAAACACCCCTGTACAGCGGACTGAAAAAGCACGCGGACAGACAGCCTGTCCAATTCCACATTCCGGGCCATAAAAAAGGCGCGGGAATGGATCCGGAATTCAGACAATTTATCGGAGAAAACGCGTTAAGCATAGATTTAATTAATATCGAACCTCTGGATGATTTACATGCGCCAAAGGGCATCATTAAAGAAGCCCAGGATCTGGCCGCTCGAGCATTCGGCGCAGACCATACCTTCTTTTCCGTACAAGGGACGAGCGGCGCCATTATGACGATGGTCATGGCCGTATGCGGACCCGGAGATAAAATCATCATCCCGAGAAACGTTCATAAATCCATTATGTCGGCCATTGTATTTTCCGGAGCGGTGCCGATTTTTATTCACCCGGAAATTGACGATGAGCTCGGAATTTCTCACGGCATTACGCTTGAGTCCGCCGAGCGGGCTTTGACGGAGCACCCTGACGCAAAAGGCCTGCTTGTCATAAATCCGACGTACTTCGGTGTGGCAGCTGACTTGAGCAGCATTGTAAAGCTCGCGCATTCTTTCGATGTGCCTGTGCTTGTCGATGAAGCGCACGGCGTGCATATTCATTTTCATGATAAGCTTCCTCTGTCCGCCATGCAGGCGGGCGCTGATATGGCAGCCACAAGCGTGCACAAATTGGGAGGCTCCCTGACGCAGAGCTCCATTTTAAATGTGAGAGAAGGTCTTGTTTCCAAAGAAAGAGTACAGTCGATTTTAAGCATGCTGACGACAACGTCAACATCCTATCTGCTTCTCGCTTCACTGGATGTCGCAAGAAAACGCCTCGCTACAGAAGGCCGCGACCTTCTTGAAGATACGATTCTGCTGGCGGATCAGACACGGAAACGCCTCAATCAAATTGAAGGCATCCGCTGTGTCGGCGAAGAAATCACAGGGTCTAAAGCTGCATTCAGTTATGATCCGACTAAATTAATCATTTCGGTCAAAAACCTCGGCCTGACGGGTCATGACGTTGAAAAATGGCTCCGCGAATCATATAATATCGAAGTCGAGCTGTCCGATTTGTATAATATTTTATGTATTTTCACCCCCGGCGACAGAGCGGGAGATGCCGACCGTCTTGTAAGCGCGCTTACAGACATTTCAAAGCAGGCTTCCGACAATGACTATGCTCATCAGCAAACCGAAGTTCTGCTTCCTGAAATTCCTCTGTTAGCGATGACGCCAAGAGACGCGTTTTACGCAAATACGGAAGTCATTCCGTTAAAAGAATCCGCGGGACGGATCATCGCAGAGTTTGTCATGGTGTACCCGCCGGGAATTCCGATCTTTATTCCGGGCGAGATCATTACTGAAGAAAATATCAGCTACATTTTTAAAAACTTGGACGCCGGCCTTCCTGTGCAGGGTCCCGAAGATGCAACGCTTGAAATGATCAGAGTCATCAAAGAGCAAAAAGCCATCCAATAAACATAAAGAAGCCCGAAACGAAATCGTTTCGGGCCTTTTTACGCTTTTTACTCTTCTTCAAGATGACACTGGCATTGTCCGCAGCATGTTCCGTATAACGTCGTGACCTTCTCATCCTCAAAGTAATGAATCGCTTCGTTACAGTCTTGGCAAACAATTGTACCCATCTGTCATTCCCCATTTCTCAGAATTTGAAAACGCTTAATTTTCACTTGTTGTTATTATATTATTATGTCACATTTAATATGTCAACTATAAATTGTATAACACATTTATTTTTTACGGTCTTTTTATAGCTCGAGGTTCAATCACAGTATATCCTTTATGACGCAATCCTTTTACAATGTCCGGCATGGCTTCCGCCGTCCATTTCCGGTCATGCATCAATATGTTGGCCCCGTCCCGCAGATAAGGACTGTTCAGTGTGATATCGGTAAGCGCTTTTTTGGATTGATATTTCTGATCCCAATCATACCCGAAGGTCCAGTTCATTTTCACCATACCTTCTTTTTTTATAAGTCTGTCACTGTAGTCCGTATTGCTTCCGAAAGGCGCCCTGAAAAATGCGGGTTTCTCTCCTATTACCTTTTCAACCGCTTTATTGACGCCAATGATTTCTTCCCATTGTTTTTGTTCGGAAAGATCTTTTAAGTTTTGATGAGTCATTGTATGATTACCGATCATAAAACCTAACTCATGAATATGCTTAAGCGCTTTCTTATTTTCATCTTTTTTCAAAAAATGTCCGTTTACAAAAAAGATCGCTGACGCATTGAGATCGTGCAGTTTGTCCGCAATCTCAGCGGCATGCTGATCAGGCGCGTCATCGATCGTTACCAATGCGATCGGTTTTTTCTCTTTCTGTTCATCCATTTTTTCCACAGAAAAGCTATTCGGATTGATATAGTAACGGGGCTCCGCCTTCTGTTTTTTCTGTTTTTCCTCTTTTGTATGGTGGTTTTCCCGTTTGGCATGATTGGCCGCGGCTTGAGAATGAGGTTTGTTTGTTTGCATCTTTTCATTTGATTGGCAGCCGGCGAGTAAGCACATACATATGACGGCTGCAGCGGCTTTATACATGACAATCCCTCCTGATATGGTTTTGCTCCCAGTATAACGAAAAAACAGCGCTCTCACGAAAAACAATGTGCCTTTTTTACACATCGGCTGCGCAAGTTGTCACACGTATTATTTCTTCATTAAAAACGGTTTCAATTATATAACAATTCAGTAACAAGCCTTAGGTTTTTCACCTCTCGTGATACACTTGATATAGTCCTTATAAATGGATGAACCCATATATTATATAAAACAGAGGAGTAAGATAGATGCGCTACCGTACGGTGATTCCCTTTTTTTTGATGCTGTTCGTTCTGTCAAGCTGTTCGGTTTCTACTGTCAGTCCATTCACAAAAAACCGGATCGACAGCATTCATCACACTCAAATCTTGTTTTTTTCCGATGAAAATCATATAGATAAAGAAGTGCCTTATTACGATGCGATTCTTGATTTAGAAAAGAAATATCCCCATCATGTCGATCAAATGAAGGTTTATGACAACAGAAAGGGATGGGAAGAGGAAATCAACACGTTCCCTGCGCTGATGGTGATCAATCATCGGCATGTGGTCATGAAGATTGAGGGATCCGTAAAGAAAAAAGAGGATATCATCAAACCTATGCAGCATGTGCTTGCACAATAAAAACAGCCCCCGCTTTTACAAACGGGGGCTGTTTCTTTGTTACATTATTATTTCACGATATGGATCGGGCTTCCGATTGCTACTTCGGCAGCTTCCATAGTGATTTCGCCCAATGTCGGGTGAGCGTGAATTGTCATTGCGATATCTTCAGCAGTCATTCCGCCTTCGATCGCCAGGCTCAATTCAGAAATCATGTCAGAAGCGCTTGCGCCGGCAATTTGCGCACCGATTACAAGACCGTCTTCTTTACGAGTGATCAGCTTCATAAAGCCGTCAGTTTCGTTAAGAGACAGCGCACGTCCGTTTGCTGCAAACGGGAACTTAGCTGCAACGACTTCAATGCCTTCTTCTTTCGCCTGTGCTTCAGTGTAACCGACAGAAGCCAGTTCAGGCTCAGAGAATACAACCGCCGGAATACCGAGGTAATCGATTTCAGCCGGCTCTCCTGAAATAGCTTCCGCAGCGATTTTACCTTCGTAAGACGCTTTGTGAGCCAACGGAGGTCCGTCAATGATGTCACCGATTGCGTAAATGTTCGGTACGTTTGTGCGGCACTGCTTGTCTGTTTTAATGACACCGCGGTCAGTCATTTCGATACCGACTTGCTCAAGGCCGAGCTCATCAGTGTTCGGACGGCGTCCGACAGTGATTAATACGTAATCAGCATCAACCGTTTTTTCTTCGCCTTTTACTTCGAATGTAACTGTTACGCCGTCAGGTCTTTCCTCAACGCCTTTAGCCATGGCGCTTGTATGGATTTCAACGTTGCCTTTTTTCTTCAGTCTGCGGGTAACGAGAGAACTCATTTGTTTTTCGAAGCCAGGAAGAATTTCATCTCCGCCTTCTAAAATAACCAATTCAGTTCCGAAGTTCGCATACGCTGTTCCAAGCTCAGTACCGATATATCCGCCGCCGATAACAACGAGCTTTTTCGGAATTTCTTTAAGTGCAAGTGCGCCTGTAGAGTTCAGAACGCGTTCGCTATATTTGAAGTTTGGCAATTCGATAGGGCGAGAACCGGTAGCAATGATTGCGTTTTTAAACGTGTATGTTTGCGCAGAGTTCTCATCCATTACACGGACAGAGTTGCTGTCTACGAAATAAGCTTCCCCTTTTATAACATCCACTTTATTTCCTTTTAAAAGACCTGCAACACCGCCGGTAAGCTTATTTACAACAGAAGCTTTCCATTCTTGGACTTTTGTAAAGTCAACCGTTACGTTCTCAGCAGTGATTCCCATGTCATCTGAATGTTTTGCATTCTCGTAACGATGGCCTGCATTGATGAGCGCTTTTGAAGGAATACAGCCGACGTTCAGACAAACGCCTCCAAGAGTTGCTTTTTCAACGACTGTTACTTTTTGTCCAAGCTGAGCAGCGCGGATGGCAGCTACATAGCCGCCGGGTCCCGCACCAATCACAAGAGTATCTGTTTCAATAGGGAAATCTCCTACTACCATAACATTACGCCTCCATTAAAATAAGTTGTGGATCGTTCAGTAAACGCTTGATGTGGTTTAACGCATTTTGTGCAGTTGCTCCGTCAATCATACGGTGGTCAAAGCTGAGAGAAAGAGCTAAGACAGGAGCAGCTACAATTTCACCGTCACGGACGATCGCTTTTTCAGCAATACGGCCGATACCGAGAATCGCAACCTCTGGATGGTTGATAACCGGTGTGAACCATTGGCCTCCGGCAGAACCGATATTTGTGATCGTGCAAGAAGCGCCTTTCATTTCCGCAGGTGCAAGCTTGCCTTCACGCGCTTTTGTAGCAAGGCTGTTGATTTCATCAGAGATTTCGAAAACGGCTTTACGGTCGGCATTTTTCACTACCGGCACAAGCAGGCCTTTTTCGGTATCCGCTGCAATTCCGATGTTGAAGTAATGTTTTTGGATCACTTCATCTGTTTTATCATCAATAGATGTGTTTAAAACAGGGAATTTTTTCAAAGCGGATGTTAATGCTTTGACGACGTAAGGCAGATAAGTCAGCTTGATGCCTTGATCAGCAGCAACTTGTTTGAACTGTTTGCGGTGAGCAACAAGATTTGTTACGTCAACTTCATCCATAAGAGTTACGTGCGGTGCAGTATGCTTAGAGTTCACCATTGCTTTCGCGATCGCTTTACGGATACCGCTCATTTTTTCGCGTGTTTCAGGGAATTCGCCTTCAGGAGCCTGAGCCGCTGCAGGTTTAGCTGTTTCCTGAGGTGCAGCTGTTTCTTGCGGTGCCGCTTCTTGAGCCGCTCCTCCATTTGCAAAGCTGTCGATATCTTCTTTTACAACACGTCCGTTATTGCCTGAACCTGTTACTTTACGGATATCCACGCCTTTTTCACGGGCATATTTGCGTACGGAAGGCATGGCGATCACGCGTTTGTTCGGATCAGCTTCCGCTTGGTCCTGCTGTCCTGCGCCGGTTTCTTTTGCAGGCTCTTTAGGAGTCTCTTCTTTAGAGATATCCTGCCCTGCTTCAGCAGACGACTGAACTTGCGCTTCAGTTTTCGCCTCTCCTGAATCATGGCTTCCTTTAAATTGAAGATCTTCGTAACCAGGTGCGTCAAACGTAATAATCGTTTGTCCAACAGTTGCAACTGTTCCCTCTTCAACTTTTAATTCTAATACTTTTCCTTTAACAGGTGAAGGAATTTCTACCACTGCTTTATCATTTTGCACTTCAGCCAGAACATCGTCTTCTTCTACCTCGTCGTTCGGCTTTACAAACCATTTTACGATTTCGCCTTCGTGGATACCTTCCCCGATATCCGGAAGTTTAAATTCAAATGCCACAGTTTTCGACCTCCTAGTTGATTAAGCAAATTTTAGTTATGCATTCGCAAGCATTGAACCTAGTAAACAGATTCCTTCATATAAGAGAAAAGGACTCTCTTTACCGTCTTTTATGATGCCTGATTAAAATTCAAGAACTTTTTTCGCAGTTTCAAGAACGTCTTTATGGTTTGGAAGCCATACGCTCTCAGCAAGCGAGAAAGGAAATACTGTATCAGGCGCCGCAACACGCAGAACCGGAGCTTCCAGGCTCAGAATCGCGCGGTCATTGATTTCAGCTACAACGTTGGCAGCGATGCCGGCTTGTTTTTGAGCTTCTTGCACGACAATTGCGCGGCCTGTTTTTTCAACAGAAGCAATAATTGTATCAATATCAAGCGGACTTACAGTGCGAAGGTCGATAACTTCAGCAGAAACGCCTTCTTTTTCAAGCTCTTCAGCAGCCTTAAGCGACTCATGAACCATCGCGCCGTATGTGATGATAGAAAGGTCAGTACCTTCGCGTTTCACATCAGCTTTGCCTAGCTCGATTGTGTATTCCTCCTCAGGAACTTCCTGACGGAAAGAACGGTAAAGTTTCATATGCTCTAAGAAAACAACCGGATCATTGTCTCTGATAGAGGCAATCAGCAGTCCTTTTGCATCGTAAGGAGTGGATGGGATAACAACTTTAATACCCGGCTGCTGAGCGATAAGGCCTTCCAAACTGTCAGCGTGAAGTTCAGGTGTATGAACCCCTCCGCCGAATGGAGAACGGATTGTCACCGGAGAAGTCCAGCGTCCGCCGGAACGGTAGCGGAGACGAGCCATTTGTCCTGAAATTGAATCCATTACTTCATATACGAATCCGAAGAATTGGATTTCCATAACAGGACGGTAATCTTGCAGGCCTAAACCGAGAGCGAGACCGCCGATACCGGATTCAGCAAGCGGCGTGTCAAATACGCGGTCCTCACCGAATTCTTTTTGAAGGCCTTCAGTTGCACGGAATACGCCTCCGGCAACGCCTACATCTTCCCCGAAAAGCAGAACGTTTTCATTGTTTTTCAGTTCTGTGCGTAACGCATCAGTGATCGCTTGAATCATTGTCATTTGCGCCATGGCTTACTTCGACTCCTTCGCTTTGTAAATTTCAAGTTGTTCTTTCAAGTTGAACGTCGGCTCTTCAAACATATTCTCAATCAGCTCTGTTACTTTCGGTTTTGATTCGCCGTCAGCCTTTTTGATAGCTTGTTTGATTTCTTCTTTGGCCTGTTCAATCACTTTGTTCTCTTCTTCTTCAGACCATAGTCCTTTGTTTTCCAAGAACTTGCGGAAACGTACGAGCGGGTCTTTTTGCTCCCATTCATTTTCTATTTCTTTCGTACGATATTTAGTCGGATCGTCACCGGACATTGTATGAGGTCCGTAACGGAATGTAAGAGTTTCAATCAGAGTCGGACCTTCACCGTTAATTGCGCGCTGGCGTGCTTCTGCGGTTGCAGCGTAAACGGCAAGTGCATCCATTCCGTCTACTTGAACACCTGTAATACCGACGGCAACTGCTTTTTGGGCAATTGTCTGTGCGGATGATTGCTTTTCTACAGGAGTTGAAATCGCATAGCGGTTATTCTGAACAACGAAGATCGCTGGCGCTTTAAATGCTCCGGCAAAGTTCATTCCTTCATAGAAGTCACCTTGAGAAGCTCCGCCGTCACCAGTGTAAGTAATAGCTACCGCTTTTTTACCGCGCTTTTTAAGACCTAAAGCTACACCTGCGGTTTGGATAATTTGAGCACCTATAATAATTTGAGGTGATAAAGCATTTACTCCCTCAGGCATCTGATTACCTTTAAAATGGCCTCGTGAGAACAGGAATGCCTGATGTAAAGGAAGACCGTGCCAAATCAGCTGAGGAACGTCACGATAACCCGGAAGGATAAAGTCGTCCTGTTCAAGCGCGAAGTGTGATGCAATTTGAGAAGCTTCCTGGCCCGCTGTCGGTGCATAGAAACCTAAACGTCCTTGACGGGAAAGAGAAATTGAACGCTGGTCTAAAATGCGGATATACACCATTCTTCTCATTAATTCCTTTAACTGATCATCTGAAAGATCAGGCATTGCGTCTTTATTTACGACTTCTCCTTCAGCATTTAAAATTTGGAACGTTTCAAACTGCTTATGAATAGCATCAAATTGTTTTTTGCTATCAACAATTGAAGTTTTTGTCTTTGCAGCCATTTTTTAAACCACCTCTTCTTTTGATTTAACAGGGTTAGGATACCGTTTAGCCATCCGTATTAAAAACAGTCTTATCATGCTCTGCAATTCTAAAATTAATCATTCAGAAATTCACATAGCGCTTAAGCAAAGATAATGACGTTTAAACTGTACTAATAAAAAAAGATTTTTTATTAGTACAATATGATCAACAACCATAGTTTACAGTAATTAAACAAAGCCGTCAATTATTTATAACGTCATTTTGAAACCGCTTATAAAACATAAGATCATATTGCGCCAAACTGTACTATAAAAGACTTTAAACTGTATTATAAAAATGCTCTACTGTACTATAATTAAAAAAAATTACAAAGAGTAAATTAAGTTATTTAACTTCGGGTCAGGCTTTGAAAAGATGCCGCGGGATAAAAACGGGCAGTTAGCAATCGTCCCGCCTGCCGAACAGACGGGACGATGCTTTTGTCTAATTATTCAATACCCGCCCACACGATATTCAGCGGCGTCAGCACGGCATGAGGATGAAACTCGGAAATCGGAGTGAAAAATACATACGTAAAATCTTCGGCTGGATCAGAAAACATGCCGCACCACCCCATTCCAAGATGTGAGAAGGTGCCTTCTGTCATGAAATAATGGTCACCGGCCGGCCACAAATTAATGCCTAAACCAAAGCCGCCTTCCTCTCTGGGCGCTCCGAAGAAGTAAAAAGGAAGACCGGGCTTTATTTGATTTCTCAGCATCGCCTCGACTGTTTTTCTTCCAAGCAGCTTCTTATCTTTCAATCTGCCTTTATTTCTAAACATTTCAGCTAACTTCCAAATATCTCGCAACGAAGAGTACAGACCGCTTGTCGCTTTATTCGGAAAATACGGGTGATGACTTTTTTCCAGCTGTACGCACTCGTGCTCATTGATCACACAAACTTCTTCTTTTAAAGCATCAGGCACATAAAAATACGTTCTTTCTAATCCGAGCGCTTCAATAATATGCTTTGTTACATACTGTTCGTAGGATACGCCTGTTACTTTTGAAATAATGATGCCAAGTATAACAAAGCCGGTTCTGGAATAGTTCCATGCTTCATCCACTCCGTACTCCAAAGGCGTACTGACCAGATAGTTTATCCATTCTTCCTCATTCGTTAAGTCAATGCCTTCAGCCTTTTGAATATCCAGCTCAAAACTTAATCCCGCCGTATGAGTCAAAAGGTGCAAAATTTTAATTTCTCCGAAACCCGGTTTATCAAACGCTGGCAAAATGAGCTTGACCGGCATTTTCAGATCGAGCAAACCTTTTTCGACGAGCTGCATGACGGCTACAGCGGTAAACACTTTTGTCAAAGAACCGATTTCTCTGATTGTATCAAGCTGAAATGTTTGCTTTTCTTTTTGGCCGCCGGTAAATTCCCCTAACGACTCAGCTGCAAAAACCTCACCTCCTCTTGACATCATATAACTCGCACATTGCAGATCTCCATTGTCTATCATCGTCTGATAATGGCCGTTAAGAGCGTTAATTTGTTTCATATCAAATGCCGGATTGCTTAATGTTTGTTTCATTGTTTTCTCCCCCTGTACTGTATGTATCGTTTTCATCCCTTACTTACTGATTTCTTGATGAATTCTGACACCGCTTTATTAAATTCTTCCGGATGTGTGATGTTCGGAAGATGCCCCGCTCCCTTAATTTTCTTTAATTCTGCATTGCTCAGCAGTTTCTGCAGCCTTTTTGTTTCTTTCTGATCAACTACGCTTTCCTTCTCACCCGTAAGGATAAGCGTTCTTGTATAAATGTCTTTTAAAAAGCCGATCGTAGAATAGCCTTCTTGTTGATGTATCTTCATAAAACGTTCAATAGAAGCATTTAAGAATTGATTACTGTATAAACTTTCATATTCATGCGACTTTCCTATAGCTATAAAATCATTTTTCAGTTTTTCCTCGACACTGCTTTCAGGGTCTTCTTCGTATGCGGTGTAACTTCCGGAAAGAATGAGCGTTTTTACTTTTTCAGGGTATTCATAGGCTATCCTCTGCCCTATCATGCCTCCCCAAGAAGCTGCCGCAATGTGGATCGGCCAAGCAACCCCTATCTCGTTCAGCACTTCGATAAAAGTCTGAGCCAGCCCGCTCAGTGTAAAATCGGCGCTCCCCTCACTCAGCCCGTAACCCGGTGTGTGTATGACAATTACATTAAATTGATCTGCCCACTCCTTCATTTGTTCTTTCCACATGTAAGCAGTGGTAGCAAAACCGCAAATCAGTAAAATTGTTTCACCCTTACCGCTCATCAATATTTCCATATGCCGGGCATTTTCTGTGTTTGCCAGAAAATGAACGGTTTCCGTTTCTTCTGTCTGGTAAAAAGCGATGAGTTTTTTTGCGGCATCGCTTTGATTGTGCTGAAGGGCTCCTTTCTTCAGTCTGCTCCAATAATGCAAATAATCGTCGAGATGACGATTGGAAGCCGTGCCGAGTATTCGGAAAGGACTCTCGGCTTCTTCCGTAACGACTGACGAAGCATCAAAATCGGCTGCAATCGCTGAATCTCTTACCAGAGGCGGTGCTGAACGGGCGGATAACGGCTTGAAAGCGTTTTGTATTTTTTCTTTTTCTCCGTATAACACGATCAGCTGGTGGCCTCGGCCGAGAAGCGAGTGTTCAAAAGCTTTGATTCCGGCAGTATTTTCTAATGGGTGAAGTCCGTACTCCGTTTTCATAATGTCTTGAATGCCGGGATCAACTGACATGCCTCCGTCTTTCCAGAAAGGCCAATTTACAGCGATGGTTTTTCCTGATCTTCCCCCCGCCTTTCTCATACATTCCCTCCACTCGGCAAAATGCTCCAGAAAACGATTGGCATAGGCGTAATCGGCTTGACCCAGACTTCCGATTTCTGAGGAGATGGAAGAAAACAAAACAAAAAAGTCTAAAGGCATATTTCTGAGCGCTTCATCCAAATGAATCACACCATTGACCTTTGATTGCAGCACCGCTTGAGCTTCCGCGTCTGTTTTATTCATAATGAGAGAGTCTTTTAACACGCCTGCACTGTAAATGACCCCGTTGATTTCGGAATAATCAGCATGAATTTTTTCCGCTAACTTGATGACCTGCTGCTTATCTGACATGTCAGCCTGGATATAAGAAATGCTTGCCCCGTCATATCGGATGCTGTCTAATTTTTCTTCCATGTCTGCTGTCATTTTCGATCGCCCGGCAATGATAACGCTGGCTCCGTGATTTGCATAAAGAAACGCTGAAATAATCCAGCCGATGCCGCTTAATCCTCCGATGATGAGATACACCCCGTTTTTTGCAAACTTTGCGGCCTTTTGTCCTGTTTGCGGCGAAGTGTCTTTATATGCTGTCACCCGCCTTTTTTGATCGCTGTCATATTTCACAGCCTGATGATGTCCGGCACTTAATTCATTGAGAAGCAAAGGTGCTTTTTCAATGGTTTGTCTTGAAGAAATCTCAACCGTTTTACACTTTATATTCGGCTGCTCCGCATTCAGCGTTTTAAAAAAGCCTCCAATCGCGGCGTAAACCGGATTTGTATATTGACCCTTGTCATGTACGTACAAAATGTTGATGTTTTCTTTTGTTTTTTGACGGATCAATGCTTTGCTTAAATAAAGGATTGAATAAAAGCTGTGAGTCAGATCTAACGCTGCCTCAGTATAAGCTTTTTTTGACAGGTAATGAATGATTGACGCCGGAAACGTTCCGGACTTTTTAAGATCTTCTAACAGTCTGGTGTAATGAGCAGACTGCTCCGGATTAAATTTATAATGCTTTTCATTTACCATTTCATATTCAGCGGCGGCTTCCGCATAAATAACATTTTCACTGCCGATGTACTTTCGGATTTCATCACTCAATGAACTGCCGAAATCGAAAATCAATGTATTTTCCTTAGGTACTTCTCCGGACTTTAATGGAGATTCTATCCATTCTTTTTGTAAATACAAGGAATCAAGCACCGGCTTTTCAGACGGCTCTTTCGTTTGCGTTTTTTCTTTAAAAGCTGCGGCCGGCGTATTACGCACATCATATTTTTCTTCTAAATAAGCCGCTAAATCATGAATATTGTTATAATCAAAAAGCAATGTCGGATACAATTGTGTATCCAATCTTTCCTCGAGCATTTTCGATATATGCAGCAGCTGTTTTGAGTCAAGACCCAGTTCGTAAAAAGATTGGTGTTTGTCCGCTTTATTTGGCGGTGTGTTTGTAGCCTCTCCAATAATGGATGACAGCTCATCTGTTAATGTTTTATGACTGTCTTGGTGCTGAACTGTATCAGAGATAGAGTCTGTAATGTCGGCTCCGTATTTCTCCTGCAGATATTCCGTCAATTCACCGATTGTGGAGTAATCAAATAATAAAGTCGGGTACAGCTTTGAACCTAACATCAGTTCTAATTTTTTGGATAAGTCTAATAATTGTTTAGAATCCAAGCCCATCTCGTAAAAGGAAATATCATTCTTCACTGTTTCAGCAGGTTTTTCAATCATGCCGGCTATCTCTTGGATCAAATTATTTCTGATCATTTCTTTATTGTTCGTTGCGCTGCCGACCTCTTTAGCTTTTTGGGAATGCTCCAGCCTTTGTATTGATTTTTCATTTCTGACTCTTTTCACACCGAATCTCTCATAATAAAAAGCAAGCTCTCCATCAGGCCTGTATACTTCTATGTCCGCATATAAAATGTCTTTAGAAGGCGGCTGCGTTATACTGGTTTTATTAATATACACAAAACAAGACCCAGTTGTTTTATGCAGTGCCCGGAATGTCTCAATATATATAGGGATAAACGCATTTGTTCCTTCATCCGGCAAGTCTGATGTAAGGATTCCCAACAAGCTGAGAGACCCATCCAAAAATGCGGGATGCATGTAAAAGTCATCTGTATATTCTTTTGAAAGTCCGCTTAAACTGACCTCTCCCAGAATATAATTTTCACCTTCATATACCGTACCTTCCAATTTCATAAAATCTTTATGAATCAGGCCGCCTCTGCGCAAATTACGATAGGCGGATTCAGCATCCGAAGTCCGGACGGCCCCTTTCTTTAATTCTTCGATTGAAATTGTCTTTTCGTTTATCGCATTTTTTCTTATGATTTCCGCCTGCAAGTTGACTGACGCTTCACCTTCCGCCTTTTCAGCGACCCATTTCCTGCTTGTTGTTTCAACAAGCCAGCCGTTTTCTTGTTCCGTAAACTGGAAGGTGACTTTTTTATCAAAATGGACTGACGTCGCAACAGGTTCACGGAATAAAACATGTTTGATTTCAAAACTTCGGGGTGATATCCCTTTCTCAGCTAAAAATCGTGTTATTAAATCCAGATACGTTACGCCGGGTATCGTACGCACTTGATGAAGGACATGGTCTGAAACAATATAATCGTCATGTTTGACTAATACGCTGAACCTCATGCAACTCGACAACCTTTCTTCTTTTACAAAGTAAAGAAACAGAGCAGGTGCTACTCTGTTTCATCAATAATTTCAAGAAGCCGTTTTTTATTCTGTTTGATTTGTTTTTTCCGATTTGAATCCGGCCAGTACTCTTTTCTGACAAACTCAGCAGGCGGCAGCGGAGTTCTGACGGAATGATATGAATCATCCAGGCCGCTTACCAAAAGGTGGGCGTTTGTTCCGCCAAAACCGAAAGCGCTGATGCCCGCCCTCCGTTTTCCATCCTTCCAGCTTCTCAGCTCTGTATTCGGATAAAAAGGCGACTTTTCAAATTCAAAGCGCGGATTTGGCGTTTCACAATTCAATGTAGGCGGAATTTCCTTATGCCATATTGATAAAATCACTTTAATGAAACTTGCCGCTCCGGCAGCGCTTAATAAGTGTCCGATATTGGTTTTCACACTTCCTACTCCGCAAAATTGCGTTTTGTTTGTGTCTCTTCGGAATACTTTTGTCAGAGCCTGAAGCTCAATCGGATCTCCAATCATCGTGCCTGTGCCGTGAGTTTCGACGTAGCTGACTGATCCGGGAGTGATATCGGCTTTTTCAAATGCATCTTGAATAACCTGCTCTTGAAGCTTAGGATTCGGGGTCGTAATTCCCATTGTCGCACCGTCGTTATTAATAGCTGATGCTTCAATGATACCGTATATCCGATCTCCGTCAGCTTTCGCTTTCTCCAGCGGTTTTAACAGAACAGCGCCAAAACCCTCTCCGGGTACAAAGCCGTTTGCCCTTTCATCAAAAGTAAAACACTGACCGTCCGGCGAAAGAGCTCCTCCTTCTGTTAACATCAGGTAAGGAATTTCATCCAAAAGCAGATCCGCCCCTCCTGCCAGCGCCATCTCTGAATCACCGTTTTTTATGCTTTGGCAGGCTAAATGAATGCTGACTAATGAAGAAGAACAAGCGGTATCAGAAACCATGCTTGGACCGTGAAAATTAAAGAAATGCGACACATGTGAAGCAATAAAGTTTTGACTAAGCCCGACGATGTGGCTGCTGCTTTCTTTCGGCAGTTTGTGACCGTAACCGCCCATTCTGGAACCGACAAATACGCCGACTTTTTTTCCCGATAATTCCGTTTCTTCATAACCGGCATCCCGTACAGTCTGTACACTCGTTTCTAAGAAATGTCTTATCAGCGGGTCCGTTTGGATGGCTTTCTCCTCTTCCATGCGGAAATACTCCGGATCGAAGCTGCCGATTCCATTGATAAATCCTCCCCATTTGCTGATGCTTTTTCCCTTTTGCTGCACCGGAGAGTAATTTTCTTCTATATTCCACCGGGAATCAGGTACTTCTTTAATATGATTCTTCCCTTTTCTCAGATTGTCCCAAAATTCCTCTTTATCAGCCGCTCCAGGGAACTTACATCCGATTCCGATAACAGCTATCTTTGCAGATGAAGCCGTCTGCGGTTCTGTATTTCGGCTCGTCACAGACTGCATATCTTGCATATCTTGCATATCTTGCTGATTGCTGCTTTGAGAATCAGTCTGTTCGATTTGTTTCTTCAACGGCGGCGCCGTCTTACCGATATATTCCGCAAGACCATGAATCGTGTTGTGTTCAAGAAGCACAGTAGGGTCAATTTTTTTCTGAATCATTGCTTCTATTCGATGTATAATGCTGACAAGTAGTATAGAATCCACACCGTATTCCTGAAAATCCGTATTTGGGTTAAGCTTTTCAAGGGGAATGCTCAATTCCTCGGCAAATACGGCAGAAAGTTCACTGACAAGCCCTTCTGAATGATCAAAAGTGTCGGGAGTCTCCTGTCTTCGGACTGGAACCGAAGCTCCGCCGGTTTTATTGATGTTCAGGAGACTGTCTGCATGAAACACTGTTCCTTTTTTCACGATAGGAATGATATTGGCCGATTTTCTCTCCAGTGCATGATACAAAATCGCCAGTCCTTCCCGTGTGGATAGAGAGTCCAGTCCCAATTCATCATATAAAGGACTCGTCACAGTACCCATTCCGACTTCTTTCCAGCTCGGCCAATTGATGGACGTGAAATACGTTCTCCCCTTTTGAAAATGATAAGCCGCGAAATAGTCCATATATGCGTTTGCAGACGCGTAATCAGTCATTCCTTTCGACAGTTTGGGTGACTGTGCTGCAATTGATGAAAATAGAATAAAGAAATCCAGCGGCCTATTATTAAAAATCCGCTCCAAATTCTGAAGTCCAGTGACTTTCGGCCCGTACACCGTCTTAAATTCACTCATTCTTTTATGAATAAAGGCTGGATTTCCGCCGCTGTGCAGTCCGGCACAGTGTATGACACCGCTTATATCTTTAAATTCAAGGCTTACTTGGTGAAAGAATGAACGCAGCTTCTCTTCATTTGTGAGAGAACCGCTGTAATACATATAGTTGACACCTTTCTCTTCAAAACTTTGAAACAGTTTTATATTGCTGACTGTCTTTTCGTCCTGTCTGCCCTCTTTCAGCAAATGATCCCATTCACTTCGCAAAGGTAATGGACGCGTACCCGTCAGCACGAGTTTTTTCACTCCCCGTTTCACCAAATCTTCAGCTATTGCTCTGCCAATGCCCCCTGTCCCGCCGGTAATCACGATGGCTTTATCCGCAGGAAATGAAACAGGCCCGCCGGTATGGATTCTTTCTTCTTCAAAATACGGAACATATCTGACGCCGCTGCGGTAGCATACTTCATTCTCTCCGGTACATTGCGCCCTTTCATTCTCAAAGATTTGTTTCAGCTCATGCGTTTCTTTCATGCTGTCTATATCTATTGTTTTCACATGAACAAAGCCGTATTCCGCAGAAAGGGCTTTCAGAAAAGCCGCTGATTCTGCCCCTGTCAGCTTTGGTTTTTCCGCTTTAAATACCTGCAAGCCATTGGTGATTTGTAAAATGGATAATGGTGTTTCCTTTTTACTCCGCTTAATTATTTCTTGTATAAATAAGAATTTACCATATGGGATGCCGTTCTGATTGTCACTCTGGTTTCCGATATCTGAGAAATCAAATATATTTTCGACCTGCCGCTCACCGCCCGAGAAGATCTCACGGATAACGGCGTATGCGTGGTTTTCATCTAATAAAGAACACTCAAACATTTGATCAGAGTGTTTTATAAATGAAGAGTGATGTTTGATGACAATCAGATTCTCCTGATCTATATCCGAACAAATGGTGCGGGCAATTGATTCTGTGTCTTGATTTACAAATGCTACTGTCAGTCCGTACTCTTTTGTTTCGGATGGATTTACAAACGGATTCTCCCTCCATTTTTTTTGCAAGTGATGTTGAAAAGAATGCTGAGGGATCTCTGTCTTCTCAGTCCTGGACGGAACCCAATAACGTTCTTTTGCAAACGGATAAGTCGGAATTGAGATCCGTTTACCCGGCTGCTGTAAATGTTGATGAACGGATTTCCAGTCGATATCCGCCCCCCAAACCCATAATTGAGCCAGCTTTTCCGCTTCACCGTTCTCAATAATAGTCTTTACAAACAATTCACCTGCTCTGCCTTCCGTTAACGCCTTCATTTTTTCAGCAAATGCATCTGCTGATTGCTGATGAACATATACGCCTGGAACTTGCTTGTCACCGCGGCAAAACTCAAATAATTTATCTTTGATTTCTTTAAGAGACGTACCGGTAATCGCCGCTCTGGCCTCCATCGCTTCTCTGCCCGATTGTGTAGTGTATGCCAGATCCCGTAAAACGACGCTTTCCGATTGGCTGCCTTCCATCACTTCATTCGGGAACAGGTTTCTTATCGCTCCGGCATATTCCTTCAATAAGTATTCAGTAACCGCTTGAATGGAGGGGCAATCAGTTAATTCATACATCGTGAGTTCAATATGAAACATTTCGTTAATAAAATCCGCCATCCGGCTTAATTCCAAAGGCCCTACGCCAAATTCACTCAGGTGATCAGCAATATTAATTTCTTCCGGATGGATATGAAGCAATTCCGAAACAAACGGTTTGAGTACTTCATACACCTTTTCTCTCATATCAGGCTGCTTATCCTTTACTTCAGGACTTAGTGAACGTTGGATAAAATCTCTCATGTTTTCGGCATACTCAAGAAGACGTTCATTGTCTTTGGCAGATAACAGGACAATATGCGGTTCGTTCTCAACATGTTCTGTTGAGACGTTTGTTTCTTCATATTCTTCTATAATGATATGAACATTCGTTCCTCCCGCTCCGAATGAGCTGATCCCCGCTCTTCTCGGAACAGTTACTGTTTTTCCGTTTTCCTGAAATTTGGGTTTCTTCCAATCTTGCAATGACCGCTGTACATAAAAGGGAGATGCTTTAAAATCGATATTTGGATTCAACGTCTCCGCATGTATGGAAGGAAACAGTTTTTTCAGTTTCATTTGCAAAAGAACCTTTGTCAAACCGGCAATTCCCGCTGCGGCCTCAAGATGGCCGATATTTGATTTGACAGAACCGATGGAACAATATTGAGTGTGCTCCGTAAATTCCCGAAACGCTTTTGTTAACCCGGTGATCTCAATCGGGTCGCCCAGAGAAGTTCCCGTTCCGTGAGCTTCAATATAACTAATTGTACGAGGATCAATACAAGCTTTCTGAAGCGCGTCCTGTATCAGTTCAGACTGACCATTTGGATTAGGAACCGTAAAACCGTTTGTTCTCCCTCCGTGATTGACCGCTGTCGCTTTAATCAGCGCATAAATATGATCTCCGTCCCTTACCGCTTCCGCCGCCGGCTTTAAAAGTACGGATCCCACTCCTTCTCCCGGTACATAACCGTCACCGCCCTCGCCGAATGTACGGCATCGGCCATCACTTGCAAAGAAGCGGCTTTGATTTAATAATGTATATTTATTCGGATGAAGCGTAAGATTGACCCCGCCCGCAACAGCAAGTGTGCTTTCTCCTCTTCGTATACTTTCACAGGCTAAGTGAATGGCGTTAAGAGAGGATGAACACATTGTATCAACCGCCATACTCGGCCCCTTAAAGTTAAAGAAATACGATATTCTGTTTGCTATTGCAGAAAATGGAGACCCGACGGCCAGTTCATTTCCTTTAAGTGATTCTTCAACGCCGAAAAATTGATAGCTTCCATATGTGACGCCTGCAAATACTCCGACCTTTTTGCGGGTCAGATCTGAAGGTTTATAACCCGCATCCTCTATGGTATTGTACACTGTCTCTAAAAAGAGACGTTCCTGAGGATCAAGAAAAGCCGCTTCTTTCGGTGATATCCGGAAAAATAAAGGATCAAACCGGTCTGGATTTTTCAGAAAACCTCCCCACTTATAGCAGCTTCCCTCCAGCATTTCTTTCCGATCATCAGGAATTTCGCTTACGCAATCCCGTCCATTCATCAGCACATTCTGGAACTCCCTGATGTTTTCCGCACCCGGGTATCTGCCGCTGACACCGATAATGGCTATATCAGCAGAAAGGGGATCGGCCGCAATGTGCTCTTTTGAACCTTCTCCTTCAGAGCGTACCGGCGCTTTTGTTTCCACTGGTTTTCTTTTTTGCTTTTTTTGATATGAGACAAGTTCAGATGTGCCGGCCGGTTTCAGCAGTTTCATCATTCGTTCGCTGTGATGACTCAGGAAATATTCAGCTAACTGAGATATTGAATGATATTCAAAAAATAATGTTTTCGACAATCTGCCGATACTTTGCTCCAGCTTTTTGGTCAGACGCATGATCATTACTGAATCAATGCCGTATTTCTCCAGGTATTGTTTTTCATCTATGAGTGAGACCGGTAATTTCAATTCCTCTGACATTATATTTTTCAGATAACTGATGATATTTTGTCTTAATTCATCGTTTTGCAAATCGGCATCTTCCTGCTGGTCTGAATGTAAGCTGATTGTGCCGGCACGCTTCAGCACATCCTCAATCTTTTCTTTACGGCCTTTCAGGGCAATCAGCTGTTCAGATGATTGACACAAGCTGTTCTCCAGAGCCTGTATTCCGTCACCATCATCTAACGGGTCAAGACCGAGTTCCTGTTTCATGTAGGATATTCCTTCATCGTCAATATTCATCCCGCCGGAAGTCCATAGCGGCCAATTGACTGACACTATCCTTTCGGCAGACTCTTTTGCGGTCATAACTGCTGCATACTGATCCAAACAGGCATTGGCGAAAGCATAGTCACATTGGCCGGCTGAGCCGAAGACTGCCGATGTGGATGAAAACAAGACAAGTAATTCAACTTTCATTTTTTTGATTTCTTCCGCCAGCCACAGCGTGCCATAAACTTTCGAACCTGTGACTTGATCAATTTCTTCTTTTGTCTTTCTTAAGATAAAAGAGTCACGGAGTACGCCGGCACTGTGAAATACTCCATGTAAGGTGCCGAACTGCTCTTTTGCAAAAGCAAACATCCGTTCAGCATCACTTTGTTTTGAAACATCAGATCGGATATATTCAACTGTTGAACCTGAACTTCTTAAATATTCGATCTTTTTCTCCTGCTCTTCAGTTAAATCAGAGCGCCCTGTCAATATGAGATTCGCTTTCCATTTTTCCGACAGATGTTTTGCCAGAATATAACCGAGACCGCCCAGGCCTCCTGTAATCAGATAATTCCCATGATGTTTCAGCGGCTGGGTTAAATCGAATGAGCCGGCTTTATTATAGCTTTTCGTAAAACGTCTGCCGTTTTCATAGCGCACTTCAAAATGGATATCCCGTTTTTCGTCACACTCTCTCTGATATATATCCGCTATTGCTGGAAGAGCGGCTCCCGCACCCTCTGATTGCGTGATATTGATAATCTGATAGTGAAAATTGGGGTGTTCCTGGTGAACAGTTTTCACCAATCCGCCGAGAGCATGATGCAGCGGCAGTTGTTCTTTATTCTCTGTTTGAAAAATATGCGTCAGCTTTATTATCTTTTTCCATTTTAGTTCAATCAGCGCCTGTGTAATATACAGAAGAGAAAACAATCCGTTTTCCAATTGTTTCTGTATACCTTTCTTACTCATGTCAGCCTGAGAATCAGACCACAAGTGAAGAATCTTTTCGGGCAGCTGAAAATGATCATGAATGTATCGGAACAGCTTTAGATAATCGTCTTTTTTCACGTGGTTCATACAAATCGTATCATCATGTAAAACAGCAAATTCTTTTCCGCGGATAACAAACAAGAGAGTACAGTCCTTAAACAAACCGCTCAATTCTTGTATTTGCCGTTCATTTTCTGCAAAAATCAGGAGCAATCCCGTCAAGGGTACGCTCTTCTTACTGGGAATGAACGATTCAGTCCATTCCGACTTGTAATATAAAAGCGGATGGTTCGATGCCCGTGATTTTTGATTCTGAATGGATGTCACACGGGCATAGCCTTCGTCAGCCGACATTTGTCCTGTTTGAATCAGATCAAGAATATCGCTGAGTTGTTCACGTTTTCCGTTCATCATTCTTCCCCCATTAATTGTTTCAATACAGCCTTCTGATCAATATCATTGGTTTCCAATTGACGCAGGAGACGAATGAGTTCGTCGTCCGTCTGAACAGTGTCTTTTTCATGACCATATCTGAATCTCACATCTCTGCACTCTGCCAGAATGCTTCCGTTTTTATCTGTAAACGTCATATGACACGTTACATCACGGCTGTTCTGCCGGTTCTCTTTTTGAGTATAGACATAAAAATTTTGAGCGAGAGGGTGATAGACATCCGCCGCTCCCATTCCGATCAATTCCGGGAAGGTTTCTCCGCTGACAAAAAACGCACTGGCTTGAATCGCGGACTCAAGCGCTTCAGGAGAGATCGTAAAATTCTCTCTTTTTGCATAAAGCTCATCCGGCAATGAATGAAGCGACAGCATTCCGTCACTGTTTTTCGCTGATTCAATGACAAAAGGCGCTTCAGCCGGATGTTCAGTCATTTTTGATTTGACTTCAGCAATATCAAGCGCTTCAGGAAACATACCGCTTTCAGGCTTAACAATATGCGCATTTCCCCTGGCAAGACGTACTTTATTCTCATTTTTTGTGTTTGCATATATGTCAAACCGCGCAAAGTCGCGCTCAGGTGTCAGCGTAATCATCAGTTCCCGTATATCAGTTATTCCGTTCATGCTTTCGGTCCACAATAAATCAGTCAATGTTTGAACCGGTTGTCCAAATGCCGCCGCTGCATTGACGATAGCCATTTCAGCCAAAGATGCATAAGGGAAAAAGGACACGTTTCCTTCAGACAGACTTAGTGCGAACGGATGATTACGGGTGATTTTTTTCGTGAAACTGAACTGATTAAAATCGGACGTGTTACTCCCCAAGAAAGGGTGACCCGGCTTACTCACATCCGCTGAAACAAGTGCTTCCCCTTTTTCCGCTATCCAATACCGCTGTTTGATCAGCGGTTGTCCCGGAATAGAAATCCTGCGGGCATTCCGATTCACCTCAAAAGTCTCCCAATCTATCTTTCTTCCATTTACCCATTTGGATGCGGCTTCGGCGTAATCTGAACAAACGTGAGGCATTTCATTGTGAACTTCTGATTCGAATGTATTACCGGTATAGCTTAAGCTGCTTTTTTCACCCCTGATATAAGCTGAAAGCTCTTCAGCAATGACCCGCCCGGAATCTGCCACTATCGCCAGCCGTTCTTCCATATGATCGCGTCCCGTCTGAAGTGTATAGGCAATATCCTGAAGACGCAGTTTATGATTGTTATCCTTCGATTCATTTTCTGATAGAAAATCAGCCATAACCTTTGCATATTTTATCAGCCGTTGTTTGTCTTGAGCCGATAAAACAAAGATCACTCGGCCGCTTTGATGATCAAAAGCTTTTGGCGGCTCATACGCTTCCAATATAAGATGCGCGTTTGTTCCTCCTGCCCCAAAAGCGCTTACCCCGGCTCTCAAAGGATGAACAGCATTGCTGTTTTGCGGAATATTCCATTCAGCCGCTTTCCGCTGCACTTGAAAAGGAACCTGATCAAAATCTATAAACGGATTAACAATATCGGAATGCAGAGAAGGAACAAGCTGCTTATTCTTCATTTGGAGAAGCACTTTCGTTACCGCAGCGATTCCTGCCGCAGATTCTAAATGTCCGATATTTGATTTCACCGAACCGATGGCGCAAGGATGGTTCAATTGATAGGAATCTTTCAGTCCTTGAATTTCAATCGGATCGCCTAATGACGTACCCGTTCCATGCGCTTCAATATAATTGACGGTATTCGGATCAATGTCAGCTTTACGAAGCGCTTCTGAAATGACCTCCGCCTGCGCATCCGGATTCGGTATGGAATACCCGCTCGTCTTCCCTCCATGGTTAACGGCGCTTCCCTTAATCACACCGTATATTTGATCTTGATCTTCTATTGCTTTTTTCAATGGTTTTAACAATACGGCCCCGACTCCCTCACCGGGAACATAACCGCTTCCGTCTTTTCCAAAACTCCGGCATCTGCCGTCACTTGATAGAAACTGTCCCATGCTGAGGAACTTATATTTATTCGGATGTATTGACAAATTCACTCCGCCGGCTAATGCCATATCGCTCTCTCCACAATGTATGCTTTGGCATGCGTAATGAATAGAGGTCAGTGATGAAGAGCACATTGTATCCAGAGCCAAACTCGGACCTTTTAAATGAAAATAATAAGACACCCGATTGGCAATTGAAGAATAGACGGACGCCGGCGAGAAAGCCACTCCATTTTCTTCTCCTTCAAATAGTTGATATTGGCCCCACATTGCACCGACAAATACACCGACTTTCATCTTTTCCAGCATGTTTCTCGGGTACCCTGAGTCTTCAAAACAATGTTTGGCCGTTTCTAAAAAGAGCCTTTCCTGGGGATCCATAAGTTCTGCTTCCCTTGGGGAAATATGAAAGAAAAGCGGATCAAATTGATCGGCTCCGCTGATAAAACCTCCCCACTTGCTGTAAGACTTCCCTTTCATATCTCTGTCTTCGCTGAAGAAATCATCCATATTCCAGCGGTCAGGCGGGATTTCTGTAATACAATCTTTTCCGCTCTTTAAATTCTCCCAAAATTCAGGTAGGTTTTCAGCCATCGGATACTTTCCGCTTAATCCGATAATGGCAATGTCCTCATGCCTTGTATCAGCTGTTTCATTTATTTGGATCTCACGGCTTTCATCCTCTATGAAGGTATCTTGAAGTGCAGATTCCAATTTTTCTTTGTCACCTTCAAACACGATCAGCTGTGATGCGTTCAGAGAGAGTGAATCTTGAAAAGCTTTGATCCCATTGGTTTTACTAAGGGGAACCATACCGATTTTTTGTTTCATCCATTTTTCAGTTTGTTTATCCACTTTCATGCCGCCGTCTTCCCATAGCGGCCAGCTGATGGCTACTGAGACGCCGGAGCGTTCTTTTTTCCGCCTCATTCCTTCACGCCACTCAGCGAAAAGATCGATGAACCGGTTGGCCAATGCGTAATCCGTCTGTCCGATATTCCCGTACATCGAGGTGCTTGATGAAAACATCACAAAGAAGTCCAAAGGTTCGGTTTGCAGCAAGCTGTCCAATAAGACCGTCCCATTTATTTTCGGAGCGATTACTTCCTGAATTTCATCTTTTGATTTTTGAATCAATAAAGCGTCGTGCGTCACACCGGCACTGTGTATCACACCGTTGATTTCTCCGAATTTCCTTTTAATGGTTTTTATGATTCGCTCTGCATCGCGGCTATCTGAAAAATCACCTCTTATATATTGAACCGAAGAACCGCCTGCTTTCATTCGGCTGATTTTGTTCTTTTTGTCTTCCGTAAGTTCAGAACGGCCCGCTAAAATAATATTGGCTTTCGTTTGGGCTGCAATATGTTCTGCAAATATAAGGCCTAAGCCGCCGGCCCCTCCTGTAATCATGTATACTCCGTTTTCTTTAAAGGAGAAATCTGAGTTTGGAGCCGGTTCTGCTTCCCGTAAGGCACGGACCCAGCGCACATTTCCTTCATAATAAAGATCGGTTTCTCCCGGATGCGCTTCCGTAGATTCGACTCTGATGATTTCAGCTGTAAGTTCCGGCAACGATGACTTGTCTGAAACTGATATCCCGATTGTCTTAAGGGCCAGTTTCGGGTTCTCAAGCACAATAGACTGCCCTGCGCCATGGACTGAAGCGTAAAGCGGCTGATCATTTTTATGATCCGCCGGATAAAGGAAAAGCGATACAACCTTTTTTTCCGCCTTGCTGCGCATCAATGCCCGGCTGAAAAAGAATAGCGGGTAAGCCCCCTTAGAAAGCTGTTCACTTATTCTTTCCGGGCCGGCAAATGACCCTTCCGGCCACCCGTAAACCACGGTGTCGGGCATTTGTCCCCTTTTTTTCAGATCAGCTGCAAGCCTGTCAAAGTGAGCTTCCTCCCTGTGATCTATCTCATAAACACCGTCTCCGTGATAGGAGAAACGATTCCCTGATAAAACGAGAATGATCTGTGTATTTTCGAATCCATTTTCAGCATTTTCCCGCATAAAATGAAAAAGCTCTCTGTCATATTGAAACAGCAGGCATGTTCTTTTCTTTTTATTTCCGCAATTCGGGTCCCAAGCGGCAGCCTTTTGTCTCCAATGCGGCGTTAAATAGGTCAGAGCCGTATGATTCTCTCCATGATGAAGAGGGAGGTCTTTGTCAACGAAAGTCTTTTCGCCGCTCTCTGCAAAATAATTTGCAAGTTTTTGAATCGTCGGATACTCAAACAATAAAGTAGGGTACAGTTCCCTGCCTGTTTTCTCTTCCAATGCCTTTACGGCTTGCATAAGTGTTACGGAATCGAGGCCTTGTTCATAAAAACCTTTTACAACAGAGAGTGTTTCAGGGGCAGTCCCTTTGATATCTGCGATCAGCTGCTGAATGTCTCCTTCTGTTATAAGAGCGGAAAGATTTTCGTTCTTACTTTCTTTCATGTCAGGCTTTTCAGCCGGTTGATTTTGCGTTAAGAAATAACTGGACATTTTTTGATTTTCTTTAATATACGCGGCGAGTTCCCGGATCGTTTTCTGCTCAAACAGGAGTGTAGGATACAGCTGTTCCCCTGTTTTGTTTTCAAGTTCTTTGACAATGGCAAGCAAAGAAGCTGAATCCAGGCCTTGTTCATAAAAACCAATGTCTGTCCTTATGTCACGCAGATCTATATTTGAAACCCCGGATATTAATTCTTTAAGGTGTGTCTCGATGCTTTCGCTTCGATTTATGATTGAATCTTTTCTGATCAGGCTGTCTTTTGGCTGAGAAGCCGCTTCAGTTTCCAAACGAGTCTGCTTCAGGTTTTCAATTAAATCTTTTGAGCGAATATGTTTCACAGACAGCCGCGTAAAATAAGCGATCATCTCCCCGTATGCATCGTACAAACCGTAACTTACTTGGATGACATCCCCTGAATCATGATTTTGGTCTTGCTTCTCTATGTACACATAACACCTGTCTTCCAGGCGCTTCGTCATACGGAAAGATTCAATATGAATGGGAATATACGTTTTCATCCGGCTTGCCGGAGATCCTTGTGTAAAATATTCGGGACATGCCTGATAAAGGATCGATATGATGGTAGACGCATCAAGAAAAGTGGGATGCAATTGAAAATAGCCGGTATATTGATTGGCAATTTGGCTGAGCGTTAACTCTGCAAGTACAGAATGATCAGACGCATAAACCTTCCCCAGACTCTTCATAAATTCAAAATGCTCTATATCAACCTTTTTTAAATAGTCATAACATATCTCCATATCATCTTCACGGGCGGAGGCATGTTTAATTTCATCAATATTGATTGAACTCATGCTTTCCGGGAATTTCTGCATGAGCCTGCAGGTCATATTCTCATCCCAGCTTTCATCCAGAATGCGGTCATCTTTTACCTTTCTGCTCTTCGCCTGAATTTCCCATCCCTGTTCCAATCCCTGAAAACGGATGCGGATTTCTCTGTCAAAGGTATCCGATGTTGCTACAGGTTCCAAATACAAAATATTCTGACACTCGAGTTCTTCAATAGGCAAACCTTTGCTCAGCGCCATACGGTATATCATATCTAAAAATGTGACACCGGGTATAATCCGGGTGCCATGCACCCGGTGATCCCTGACAATATAGTCCGTATGTTTAATTGTTAATGTGAACTGATAGTTTTGATTACTGGCCACCTGTCTCATTCCTTTTCTTTTCTTTATAATTCTTTGAAATCAAGTAAAGGAATCAGCAATTCTGACTCTTCCTTTTCTGGAGTTTCTCCATTGTCGATCCAGCATTGTTCCTTATTGAATATAACCGGAGAAAGCGGGTGTCTTTTTGTCTCTCCATATCCTAATGTGAGATGGCTGTCGCTCAATATCATATGTGCGTTCGTGCCCCCGAATCCAAAAGAACTGATTCCGGCTCTCAAAACCCCTTTTCTGGGACGCCATTCTTTTAAAGACGTGTTCGGAAAGAATGGCGACTGATCAAATTTAAAACGCGGATTTGGCGTTTTACAATGTAATGTCGGCGGGAGCATCTGATTTTTTATGGATAAGGCAACCTTTATAATACTCGCTATCCCCGCTGCGCTCATTAAATGTCCGAAATTCGTTTTTACGCTGCCTACTCCGCAAAATTGCCTTTCTTCCGTAACCTCCCGGAACACTTCTGTCAGCGCTTTTAATTCAATCGGATCTCCTATCATCGTACCGGTGCCATGCGTCTCGACATAACTGAGAGTATCTGCATCAATTCCGCCTTTTTTCAGGGCTTTTTTTATCACTGCGCTTTGCGCTTTCGGATTAGGTGTTGTCATTCCCATTGTCTGTCCGTCATTATTAACCGCGGATGAGTCAATTACCGCGTAAATTCTGTCACCTTCGGCAAGGGCGTCATCAAGTCTTTTCAAAAGGACTGCGCCGCATCCCTCTCCCGGTACAAATCCATCTGCCTTCTCATCAAATGTATGACATTTTCCTTCAGGTGAAAGCGCCCGAGCCTCACTCAGCATGACGTAAGGCTTTTGATCCAGCAAAATGTCAACTCCGCCCGCAATCGCCATATCTGACTCTTTTGACATCAGGCTTTGACAAGCGAGATGGACGCTGACCAATGAAGAAGAACAAGCCGTGTCTACAACCAGATTCGGTCCTTTCAGATTAAAAAAGTGTGAGATATGCGCGCCTATGAAATTTTGTCCTATACCCACGATCGTATTTTTTGAAGGGGAACCTATTTTGGACATAAACGTCCCGGTCCGCGAACCGATGAAGACGCCGACTTCTTTGTTTGATACTTCTTCTTTTGTATAGCCGCCGTCTCTCAAAGTCTGGACGCTGACCTCAAGGCATTTTTTGATTAACGGATCAAGCTCTGATGCCTCACTTTTGTTCATATTAAAAAACGCGGGATCGAAAGACTCAATATCTTGAAGAAATCCGCCCCACTTACTGATACTTTTTCCCTTTTCATAGGTGTCAGAGTAGTATGAAGAAATATCCCATCGCGACGCCGGGACTTCGCGGACACTATTTTGTCCTTTCTTCAAGTTTGTCCAGAACGTTTCTGTGTCCGGAGCATCCGGAAACTCACAGCCCATTCCGATAATAGCGATTTGGTTCAGACTGGTTTGTTGTATTTGAGATCCGCTGTCCCGTACTTCGGAAGCATTTTGATTTATATGTTGCTCTTTTTTCCGAACCTCAATGTTTTCTGAATCAATTTGAGGACTGATTCCCTCACTTGCAAATAATTCGTTTAAATAGACGCCCAGTTGTGAAAAACTCGGATACTCCAGAAAAGCTGATGGTTCAATTTTTATTTGAAATGCATCTTCCGCTTTTTTGACAAGCTGAACCAGTAAGATTGAATCAACTCCGTAATCCGCAAAAGACGTATCCTGATCTAAATTCTCATAAGGTATTTTCAGCTCCGCGGAAAAAATCTCCATTAACTTCCTGATCATAGCTTCATTGTCTCCCTGACCAGAGATCTCTTTTTCTTCAGCATCCGGGTTATTTTTAGCAGCTTGAATTCTTGTCTGAAGCAGCTGCTCCAGCTTGAATTTCTCCGGATGTGTCTTTGCCGGTATAAGGCAGGGGTATCCGTTTATCGTCATCATTTCATCCAGCATGGCAATACCTGTTTCTGTTGAGTGTGAAAGTAAACCAAGTGCCTGATATGATGGACTGGTCACCTCGCCCATCCCAATGTCCTTCCAGCTCGGCCAGTTAATTGATTGATAATACGTTCTGCCGGCTGCATGCTGATACGCCGCAAAGTAATCCATAAAAGCGTTCGCTGCGGCATAGTCACTTGTTCCGGCGCCTAATAAAGGAAAGGCGCTCGCAACAGATGAAAACAAAATGAAGAAATCAAGTTTGTCATCAATAAAAATGTCATGAAGTACCTGCATCCCCTGCACCTTTGGCTCAAATACTTCTCTTATTTCTTGATCAGATTTATGAATAAAAGCCGGATTCGAATGATTGGCTGCACCAGCGCAATGAATCACCCCGCCGATTTTGCCGAACTTCAGTCTCACCTTTGAAAAGAAGCGTTGTAATGTTTCTTTTTCCGTGAGCGGCCCGGAATACACTTCCACCTGAACTCCCTTTTGATCCAACTCATGCAGCAGTTGTAATTTCGAATAAAGAGGTGACTTTTCATCGGTGTCTTTTAACATGCCGGCTATTTTATCAGATTCCGGAAGGTCGGTTACTCCCATCAACACAAGTTTTTTGACTCCCTTGCCGGCATAATGTCTGGCAAGTTCTGCTCCGATCCCTCTTGTTCCCCCTGTAATAACCAGGGTTTGATCCGTACGGCATACTGGCAGACCGGATAGTTTCCGGTTTATTTCCGTTGCATGTAATTTCTCGACGTATGGAATATAACGTTCACCGTTCCGGTAGCAGATTTCACTATACAGCCCGTCAGCGCAAGCTTCATCTGTGATTACCTGTCTCAATTCCGCCGCAGTCCCGACATGCCCGTCTACATCTATTGTTTTTGATTTTATCTTTTGATACTCCGCACTCAGCATTTTATATAGTCCGGCTGTTTCGGCTCCGGCTAACGACGGCTTGTCATTCAGAAATGTCTGCAGCCCTCTGGTCACATGTAAAACGAAAAGCTGTTTACGTGTCTTTATGATTTCCTGCAGCAGTGTCAGCTTCCCGATTGTGCCGGTGCGTGCCCCGTTTTGATCACTCCGCAAATCTGACAGGTCAATCATGCCGATGATTTCCGGATTTTCTTCTATGACTGCTAGAGCCGTTTTTTTGGCTTCTCCATCCGAATGATCCCAGTTATCTACGCAAATGACAGCGGATTCAATCAGAGGATCTGAATCAAACAATTCGAATGCAAGCCGCTCACTTTCACTATTAGTCAGGATCATCACCTGTCCTTTCGTAAAAGCGGAGGGCGCAGCCTTTTGTTTTTTCCACGCTTTTTTAAATACATCAAATGATAAATCAGTCGGTGCGTGTGGCAGACTTTGCGGTACACCTGTTTTTTTCTGTTTCTGTGCAGCTTTTGCGGCAGGCACCCAATATCTGTTCCGTTCAAAAGGATATGCAGGAAGAGAGACAAGCTTCGGTAATTCCGCAGTGTACATCTCTTCCCATTGAACGTCTCCTCCGTTCACCCAGTGAATGGCCATTTCTCTTGCACTATTAAAGTGAGTAGCTGACATGGCATCCTTTTGACCAGCGCCTCGGCGGGCCTTTCCCCTATATAAACCGTTTAACTTATGATCTGACCGCAAATACATCGTCAGCTTATTGCGAAGATCGTCAATGCTGCTAACCTCAACAGCGAGCCGCTCTTCCATAGCGTTTCTCCCGGTCTGCGAGGTGTACGCAGCATCAGCTAGTGACGTTTTTGGCCCCAGTTCATTTATATATGCATCAATCAAGAGTCTGAGACGTTCTTCATTTTTGGCAGAAAGCAGAATAATTTGCGTCTTGTTGCTCTTTACCGTTTCCATCTTTTCTTCATTCTTATACTCTTCGATGATAATGTGGGCATTAGATCCTCCAGCGCCGAACGAACTGATGCCTGACCTTCTGGCTTGATTTTGCGGCGTCTCCCAATCGGTCAGTTCAGACTGCACGTAAAACGGTGTTTCCTCAAAATCAATATTAGGATTTAAGTTATCGGAATGAAGGGAAGGAGCAAGCTGTTTATACTTCATTTGCATCAGCACTTTTGTAATAGAAGCAATTCCCGCCGCAGCTTCTAGGTGTCCGATATTTGACTTAACCGAACCAATTGCACAACGATAATCGCTTTTCGAGCTGTGCAAAGCTTTGGTTAAACCTGAAATTTCAATCGGGTCTCCCAAAGATGTCCCGGTGCCATGCGCTTCAATATAACTTATGCTGTCTGCATCAATCCCCGCCTTATCAAGAGTTTCACTGATGACGTTTGCCTGCTCGCCCGGATTTGGCACAGTGTATCCGTTTGTTTTTCCGCCGTGATTTACAGATGTTCCCTTAATCACACCGTAAATCCTGTCCCCGTCAGCCTTCGCGGCAGAAAGCGATTTCAAAAGAACGGCCCCGACTCCTTCTCCCGGCACATATCCGTCTCCTCCCGCTCCAAAGCTTCTGCAGCGCCCATCGCTTGAAACAAAATGATTTTGGGAAAGTAAAGTATATTTATCCGGGTGTAAAGATAAATTCACGCCTCCGGCTATGGCGAGGGTGGATTCTCCTCTTTTTATACTTTCACATGCAAAATGAACAGCAGAAAGTGAAGAAGAACACATTGTATCAATTGCAAGGCTGGGTCCGTGCAGGTCAAAGAAATATGACACCCGGTTTGCGATAGACGAATAAGAAGACAAGAGCGCCTGACGTTCCTCATCATCTGAAGCACCGGCTGCAAATAACTGATAGTGGCTGTAGGTGACACCGACAAATACACCTGTCTTATGCCGTTTCAACTTTTTCTTTGTGTAACCCGCATCTTCAAACGTGTGCCATGCTGTCTCTAAAAATAACCGTTCCTGAGGATCAATTAACTCGGCATCACGAGGCGAAATTGAGAAGAACAGCGGATCGAATTTATCAGCGTCTTTTATAAAACCTCCCCATTTGCTGTCATGACGGGCATTGTCACCTGTGTGATAATATTTCCGAAAATCCCAGCGCTCTTTCGGTATTTCCGTTATACAATCTTTTCCGGAAGAAATATTTTCCCAAAACTCTTCCACATCCTTCGCCATCGGGTAGCGGCCGGCTATACCGATAATCGCAATATCTTCCTCGGAAGGTGCGGATGGTATGCGGGAAACGGAAAGCTTCTCCCGTTTCGCCGGAGCCGAATGATCAATTCGCTGTTCGGCTGCCGGTAAAAACGCCTTCTGCAACTCATGCTGATAGTGTTCAAGAAAATACTCTGACAGCTCTTCAACACTGCTGTATTCAAAGAAAAGAGTCTTAGACACTCTTCCAAAATATTTTTCCAGACGAGAGTTAAGACCTAAAATCGTTAGAGAATCAATTCCGTAACGGTCAAACGTATCCTCGGGTAAAATACTGTCCGCCGGTCTTCCCGTTTCCGCTCCGACGATCTCTGTCAAAAGACGGACCGTTTGCTTTTTCAGATCTTTTTCATGTAATTGCGGCAGGTTACTGTTGTTTTCAGGCACAGTCTCTATCTTTTTATGGTCAGTTGAGAGTAATTCACTTATTCTATCTTTGTCTCCGCTGATAACAGCCAGCTGAGAAGCAGAGCGGCTCATACTGTCCTGAAAAGCGGCAAGCCCTGCTTGGGCGGATAAAAGTTCCAGCCCTGCATGTCTTAAAGCCTGCAGCTCTCCCGGCCCGACTGTCATATTGCCCGCATCCCATAACGGCCAATTAATAGAAAGTGTTTTCCCGGGACGTCCTTTAATGCTTCGATACTGGGTGAATCCGTCCATACATCCGTTAGCGAAGGCGTAGTCGCTTTGACCCGCATTAGGCAGAACGGCCGAAAGGGATGAAAACATAACGAAGAAATCTAGAGGCTCTTCTTCAGCTGCTTTATCCAGCCAAACGGTTCCGAATACTTTAGGCGCTATAACTTCTTCTATGCTTTCTTTCGTTTTTTTTATGATAAATGCATCCTTAACAAGTCCGGCACTGTGCAAAATTCCGTTTAATTCTCCGAATGTCTGCTTAATGTACTTAATCAGAGCGTCCGTCTCTTTTTCCTTTGAAATATCTGCCGGGACATATAAGGCTTCAGCGCCGAGATTTTCAAGAGCGCTTAATTTTTGCGCCGTTTCACGGGAGGCCGGGGAACGCCCGGTTAATATCAGCTTGACTTCTGCCTGTTTCGCCAGATATTCAGCAAACAGATACCCGAGACCGCCGGCTCCTCCCGTAATTAAATACACACCGTTCTTTTTTACACTGAAACTATGTTTCTCCCCATCTTCTTTTTTTACTCTTTGAAGCTGCCTTTTATAATAATGCCTCGGCTCATAGCAGGTAAAGTGGTCCGTTTTAAATTGGTTGTTCCATTCAAAAGAGATGACATCTGCAATATGCTGCTTTGTAAACGGCTCGTCAAACATTGATTTCAGCTCTGCAGCCTTACATGTGAAACTCGGATTTTCGGCCTGTACGGTCTTAAGAAAACTTTCAACCGCGTTATAAATCGGCTGAACCTCGCCCTCGGCATTTTCATACAGATACAAAATTTCTGCTTTCGGACAAAGTTTGTTCGCCATGAAGGCCTGAAACATTTGAAACAAGGAATACAGACTTTTATTGAGCTGCTTTCTCATTGCATCTTCTGTATTTTTGAAGAGCCCGGCAGCCAAAAAATGAATAATATGGCGGGGTCTTATATTTTGAGAACGCAGAACCCCGCATAACGCGTCATAATCCTCACCTTTTGCAAAGTTCATTGTAAAACGACCGTTCCGGCAATCTTCGAAACGCTCGCCGGAAGTCACGTAAATGAAAGGCGCCTCATAACCTTCAAGCTGTCTCTTCATTACGGTATACATGCTGTCGTCTTCGCAAAAAAATAAAATTGGCTCTTTCGTATGCGGGAATTTTTTACTGCCTTTAAATTCATGTCTATCCCATACCATTTCATATAGATGGGTTGTCCCCAAGCTCTTAATTAATTCCAGCCCTTCTTCAGGCGTCAGGCTGCATTCTTTCACCTTTTTCACGATTTGCTCAATTTGCATCGTTTTTTCATTCATGGAAAAGCAACTCCTCTATCAGCTCTGACGTCTCTTTCGTATTCATCTCACCTGTTTGTGCTTTTTCAAGAAGCGACATGATTTCTCCATCTGCTGTATCTTTATTTGAGTTGTGAAGCTCAGTGTTCGAGAAAGCCTCAGCCTTCTGCGCTTCATCTTTATTTAAATGAATCCAATGTCTGTTCTTACTGAAAGGATAGAGAGGAAGAGACAGTTTAACCGGTTTGAGTTCCTCCTCATACAAGTCTTCCCAGCTGATTTCACAACCGATCGTCCACAACTGAGCCAGTTTGGCCGGCTTGTTTTGCTGAATCAGTGATTGTACATATGCATGACCTTCGGGGCCGCCGAATAAAGGAGCGTACAGACTATCAAAATCCGTTACATTTCCTTCATAAACACCTTGCAGCCTGCTCCCCTGGATGTAACCGTTTAATTTTTCAAGAAGATCTCCTGTATTCGAGCAAGTGATCGCAAGGCGGCATTCAAATGGTTCCCTTCCGGTTTGCAGCGTATATGCTATTTCTTCAAGACTGATTCCGGACTTCTCTCTAAAATTGCCCTTATACGGTTTATCAGCTGATCGATTCCGGATGCTGCTGATATAGCGGCACAGCTCGCTCAGTGTCTTTAATTCCTGAAATATGTCAAGTGATATTTCTGTGTCGTACATTTGGTTTATAAAAGAGATTAATTCGGAATAAGCCAACGGATCAAATCCGAATTCCGATAGAGGTGTCTTTGCATCTATATCTGCGGTATCTAAACGCAGGATACCCGCTGCCGCTTCCCGAACCGCCTCTTGCAAATCACGTTCCTGTACCTCTTGCTGACTGAATTGAACTGATAGTTCTTCATGTAAAAACATTGTTAACTCTTTGGCTTTAACCATCAGCCTTTCCTTTGTTTTGGCCGAAAGAACAATGATTTGTTCCCGCTCGGCAGTTACTGCTTTATCTTGTCCGTATTCAAATTCTTCCACGATGACATGAGCATTTGCCCCGCCGAATCCAAAGGAACTGACTCCGGCACGGCGCGGAATTTCATTTCCTTTTCGATCTATTAATCTGGCCCACTTCATAGTTTTATTGACAATATGAAACGGTGTTCCGCTTAATTGAATGTAAGGGTTCAGTTCATTGACATGTAGTGTGGCAGGCAATGTTTTATACTTCATGGATAGTAATACTTTAATCAGCCCCGGCATTCCAGAGGCGGGCTCTAAATGACCGATATTCGTTTTTACTGAACCGATGCCGCAATATTGATCATGATTCTTTCCTGAATGCGGCTCAAAAGATCCAAACGCTTTTTTCAAGCCTTCAATCTCAATCGGATCTCCCAGTTCTGTCCCGGTTCCGTGTGCTTCAATGTAAGATATCGTATCAACAGGAATATCGGCATTTTTGTAAACAGACGTTAACAGTTCTGCCTGAGCTTCCGGGTTCGGAGCGGTCAATGAAGCAGATCTTCCTCCGTGATTTTCTCCGGTTCCTCTCAGAACTCCGTAAATATTGTCTCTGTCATTCATTGCCGCTTGCAATGGTTTCAATAACAGAACAGCTGCACCTTCACCGCGGACATAACCGTCGGCAAGTTTATCAAACGTCTTACACCGGCCGTCCCTAGACAAAATACCGAGTTTATCAGTATACATATGCGTGACTGGATCTAAGAGCAGCGAAACCCCGCCTGCTACCGCCAGCTCACTTTCACCATTTTGAATCGAGCGCACAGCTCTGTGGATTGCTACAAGACTGCTTGAGCAGGCTGTATCAATGGACTCACTCGGACCTCTGAAATTAAAATAATGGGATACACGATTGCTGATGAGCGCCTGGCTGTTTCCGGTTCCCGCAAACGCATGCGCCCCGTCCGAATGCCTCATCAGCAGCTGGCGGTAATCATTAAATTGAATGCCCGTAAACACCCCGATATTTTTGCCAGACAGCTTTGAAGCTTTGTAACCCGCATCTTCTATCGCTTTCCAGGTCTCCTGCAAATAAATTCTGTGCTGAGGATCCATGAGTTCTGCTTCCCGCGGATTAATATTGAAAAACGCCTCATCGAATTTATCGGCATCTGTGATAAAGCCGCCCCATTTCGAATGTACTTCGCTGCTTCCTTTGCCTTCGGCGTATTTTTTCCAATCCCAGCGATCCGGGGGAATTTCCTGAATCAAATCTTTTTCATTGATTAAATTGATCCAAAACTCATCTGCATTTTTTGCTCCCGGAAAAACACAACTCATCCCGATAATGGCAACTGGCTGCTTCTCTGGATGATGGTCAGCCTGTCTTGTTGTCTTTTTTTCAAACGGAAAACTTCGCGGCGGCTTCACGGTTTTCCCGGTGGTTTTCCCAGCGTGCACTACTTTCCTTTTTTCAGAAATGTTTTTTTCTGCATCTGTATTCCCTTTTGCAACAGTACGCAGTTCACTGTTTAGAAATTCTGAAAGAGACTTAATATGGCTGTAAGTAAAGAAAACGGCAGGTGTCAGCTTAAGTTTGTATTTTTTATTCAGTCGGACAGCTAATGTTTTCAAACTGATAGAATCAAAGCCGAGATTGCCGAAATTCTCTGCCGTATCCAGCTGTTCAATGTTAATTTTCAATAATTCCGACACCATTTGCTTCAGTTCTTCCAGGACATTGTCTGTATAAGCCGGTGCTGTATAAGAAATTTCCTCTTGACGAACCGGAAGCGTATTTACTTTTTGATGCGGCAGATCTTTTCTTGCTGGTGTCGTTTCGGCATCCCCGGTAACAACCGAAATTTGCGGGCAGTCACTTGCCAAAATCGTCTCAAAAGCCGCTATCCCTTCTTCCGTTTCCAAATAATCAAACCCGGATGCGGAAAGATATGCTTCTTCCGCTTCTTTGTTTAAATGCATTCCGCCTTTACGCCACAACGGCCAGTTAATCGAAATGCTCTTGCCTTGTCTCTCTTGCCGGCGGCTCTGTTCGGATCTCCAATTTATATATTGATCTTGAAAATAATTGCATAACGCATAGTTAACCTGTCCAAAATCTCCGAAGACCGAAGAAATAGAAGAAAATACGATAAAGAAATCAAGCGGCTCATCTTTCGTTAATTCATCTAAACATACCGTGCCTTCAATTTTAGCAGTCATGCCATCTGAAAAATCAGCCAGATTCATCTCTGTAAATAACCGATCATCGGCATGACCAGCTGAATGGATAACGCCTTGAATAGAGCCCCAAGTCCGTTTCGTTTCTTCTATGACCCGTCCCATCGTCTTTTGATCTGCGGCATCAGCTTGATAATATACCGCATCTCCTCCAAGCGCCTGCAGCCGGTCAATGTTATGGCGTTTATCAGCTGTTAACGGTGACCTTCCCGTCAATACTAATTTTGCTTGATATTGAGAGGCTAAATATTTTGCGAAAATCAGGCCCAGACCGCCCAAACCGCCCGTTATGAGGTAAATCCCTTCCTGTTTCAGCTGATGAGAGTGCTCTGTATGATTGAATACATAGTCCTTTAATGTCTTAACATACCTCTTGTCATTAATATATTTAACTTCTTCAGCCTGCCGTTCCACGCGTGAAACCATTTCGTTAAGACAAAATTCAGCCATTTTTTCAATTGATATACGTTCTGAAAAACCGATTGACTTCACATTCTCTGCGGATGGCACCAACATATTTGCCGTTTTTAAACAGCCTGCAAGAGCGCCCGTATACGGATCATTCACGCCTTCTTTAAAAGAGTGAACAAGAAGCAGAGAATGAAGATAAAGAGAGGCGTCACTGCGGGCGCTCAGAGCTTTTAATAAATAAAAAATTGATTCCAGGCCGCTGAGAAGGTGGTCACCCGCGTAAAATGTTTCTCCCGTGTGCAAGATGACATCAGGAGAAAACCCCTTTTTCTCTAATTCTTCAAATAAACGAATGTAATCTGATGTCACTTCCGGGTTTACACAGAATGTCAGCAGGTCCTGATCGATCTGCCGCTGATCCGGCGTGACGAGAATGACACGGCTGTCTGATTGATTTTTCAGAGCTCCAGCCAGTGCTTCATCTTTTGCAAAGACCAGAATTGTTTTTGGCTCCCTATCTTTGATTTCAATCAGAGGGTTTTTTTGATCCCACTTATGCTCATAAAAACGTACATTTTTATTAGGCTTTTCGCCAAAAACCAGCCCGCTCAGTTCCATCAAAATCCCGCCGGCATTGTCTAATACATACATATCATAAGCCGAATCGCTTTCTCCAGTTTGTTCTGCATATACATAAACGGGTTCAGTCTCATGATCAAAAATCGTACATTCTTTAATGTTTTCCGGGAGCTCTCCGGCATTTTCCCCCGCAAGGTATATGACGGCTTGATATACGCTCTCAATAACTTCCGGTTTGATTATGCACCCTTTCGGCCCGGCCTTTGCTTTTATTTTTAAAAGTACCTGTCCGTTCCTGCTGACGCAGTGCTCTGCCGCTTTCAGACTGTCACTGCAGCTGTATCCGAATTCGGCAAGCCGCTGATAAAACGCTTCGTACGGAATGGGGTCTGCGCGCTGAGACAGAAACGGCTCAAGATGAATATTTCCGTTCTCGTACGCCCCGCCTTCTAATTCGAGCCGCCCTGAGGAATAAATGGATGAGTCGCTCTGTTTTTCTATAGAATACGATGCACCCTGATTATCCGGGGTTAATACAATCCGGATCTGCTCATTGCTTCCGCTTTGTAACATCGGTTCTCTAAAGGAGAGCTCTGTTAATTTAATAATCGGATTCCCTGAAGCCATCGCTCCGGCAGCTCTCGCCATTTCAATCTGGCTGAGAAACGGAAACATTTCCTTGTCTTGATACTTTGTTTTTATATACAAACCGGTATCGCTTACATTGATAAGAAACTTCTGTGCTTTAAAATCAGATATATTGCATGAAATGTAAGGATGCAGATCGTTATTAACGTTCATCCGGCGGCTTCCCATATTTTGCGCATCTATTCTGCACAGCTCTTTGGCAAATGGATATCCGGGTGCTGATACCCGTCTCAGAGTGGCATCTTTATAAAGTGACGGCCAATCTACCCCGTTACCGCCAACCCAGTATTCAGCAATCTTCAAAAGATCTCTGTTTGCGGCTGCTTCTTCAATTTCAACTTTATTCATCCTTTGAGCTTCTGTTGTGTCTTTGCCGCTTGTAAAAATATGATCCGTCGCGTTTCCGAGAGTATAGTCTGTCAGTCCTTTAAGCAATTCATCTCTTGTGGAGGCGATAACAGCCAATCTGTGCGGCATTTCTTCTCTGCCGGTTTGTAAAGTAAATGCTGTATTTCTAAGTGTTTCTAATGGATAATCTCTGGCTGCTATATGTTCTTTTGCGCGTTTTGCATATTCTGCCAGCCTGTCGGCATTTTTTGCAGAAAAAACAAATAAAAGCTGTTCAGGTTCTTCAGCCGCGAGAGGAGAGATAGCTTCATCCGCAAATTCTTCTAAAATAACATGGGCATTAGCTCCTCCTGCCCCGAAAGAACTGATTCCGGCACGCCTGGGAACGGATGACTCCCATTTTTCGGCACTGTCCGGTACATAAAAAGGTGTTTTTTGAAACGGTATATTTTCATTCAATTCAGCAGAATGAGTCAGTGACGGAACAATCGTTTTATGTTTCATTTGAAGAATAACTTTCGTAATGCCCGCTATGCCTGCAGCAGCCTCAAGATGTCCAATATTTGATTTAATCGACCCGATCGCGCATGTTTTCTTATCGCGTTCGGCATCTGAAAATGCTCTGGTCAGACCGGTGATTTCAATCGGATCTCCTAAGGCGGTGCCTGTTCCGTGAGCTTCTATATAGCTGATGCTTTTTGGATCAATAAATCCTTTTTTTAAGGCTCTCGTAATGACCTCACTTTGAGCTTTGGGATTCGGCACGGTATATCCATTCGTCTTAGCACCGTGGTTGATGGCTGTTGCCTTAATAACTGAATAAATCTGATCACCGTCCGCAATAGCCTTTTTTACAGGTTTCAGCAGCACGGCACCTGTCCCTTCTCCCGGCACATAGCCGTCTCCTCCGGAACCGAAGCTTCTGCACCGGCCATCACTGGATAAAAATCCGCCTTGAGTCAGGAGTTCATATTTATGAGGATGAATGGATAAATTGACGCCTCCTGCAATTGCAATTTCACATTCATTCCTGATTAAACTTTCACAGGCAAAATGAACAGCCGTTAATGATGAGGAACACATCGTGTCCAAAGCAATACTTGGTCCGCTGAAATTAAAGAAGTACGATACCCGGTTGGCGATTGATGCATATGAGGAAGAAACGGCCGCTTCGTGACCAACGCTGTACAGCTGATAGTGGCCGTACATAACCCCTGCAAAAACACCGACGTTTTTTCGTTCAAGCGTTTTCTTTGCGTACCCCGCATCTTCTATGGTGTGCCAAACCGTCTCTAAAAACAGTCTCTCCTGCGGATCAATTAATTCAGCTTCGGCAGGAGAAATATTAAAGAACAACGGATCAAAATGATACACATCGTCAATAAATCCCCCCCATTTGCTTTGGTTTTTTACTTCATCGCCCGCTGCGGGCTGATAGTGCAGCCCCGAATCCCACCGATCCTCAGGTATCTCAGTTATACAGTCTTTACCGTTCAATAAGTTTTCCCACAGAGTATCAAGATCATTTGCCATCGGGTAACGTCCGCTGATACCGATAATCGCGATATCATTGTCATGATACTTCTCCTGCTGCACCTGATTTTTCATCTGGATTTTCTGTTTCCCGTTAACTTCGGCTGTCTGTTCATGATCTTTTTTCTTCTGAGATGGGGTGCTGCTCCCGTTTTCTCCTAACCGGAGTTTATGAAGAAGAGTATCCCTGTGCTCCTCAACGAAATACTGTGACAATTCTTCTGCAGTCTGATATTCGAATAACAGCGTTTTTGAGAGCGCGCCGAAATGTTTTTCAAGCTCATTCGTCATATTGATAATCATAACGGAATCAAGTCCGTATTTTTCCAATGCCTCTTCTGCATCTATTTTGTCCGCAGGCATCCTGAATTCTGCAGCAATCACTTTGATGATGAAATCAGATGTTTCAGCTTTCAGTTTCTCTGAATCAAATGATTCGATATTTCTCCCTGTTCCTTCATCTGCCTGAATATTGTCTTTTCGTTCATATAATTGCTGAACATGATTGTCAATTTGCTCATCTCCGTAAAATACAGTAAATTGCGAAAAACCGGAGGACAATGCGACTGCAAACGCTTCTTTACCTTCCTCTTTTTCTAAAGGATAAAAACCCGCCTTTTTCATTGTCTCTACCGTGCGCTCATCCACTTGCATGCCGACTTCTTTCCACAGCGGCCAGTTCAGAGAGAGAGAAATCGTATCAGAATCCTGGGCAGAACGCATATTCATGAAATGATCCATATAACTGTTTCCGAACGCGTAATCAGATTGCCCGACATTTCCCAACACTGCGGAAGTAGAGGAGAAGCAAATGAAAAAGTCAGGATTTTCTTTCTCAACAGCATCATTCAGCCACATCGTACCCAATACTTTCGGTCTGATTACCTGATCGAATTCCTCTCGTGACTTGTTAAGAAGGAAAGAGTCACGGATGATTCCCGCGCCCTGAATGACCCCGTTTACTTTTCCATAAGAAGTTTTGGCTTTTTTGACTACATATTCGGCTTCTTCCTTATTGGTAATATCAGCCTGAACATAAACAGCTGAAGAACCGGCATCCTCTAATCGTCTCAGCTGTTTTCTTATATGATCTGAAAGCGGAGATCTCCCCGTTAAAACAAGGCAGCATTTTGTTTGAAAAGCCAAATATTCTGCAAAGGTAAATCCTAATCCGCCCGCGCCTCCTGCGATAATATATACTCCATTTTCTCTCAGCGGCACATCTCCGCTTCCGGAATTTTTTTCGGGTTCATACATTTTGAGCTGTTTAACATAACGCTGCATGTCTTTATAACGGATCTCTACATCTGAAGGCTGGAAATCACTCAGCTCATTGCGTATGATATCAGCTGCGTGAACAGCTGCTATTGACTGCTCCATCTCAATGCTTTTTGCTGAGATTAACGGATTTTCCAGCTGCAATGTCCGCAAAAATCCGCTTGCCGCCGCGTAAAGAGGCTGTTCTCCAGAAAGATGTGAAAAATATCCATATAACAGTTTGATCGGTTTGCGGCAGTTATTTTTGAAGAGCGCCTGTTGTAATAAAAACAAAGAATAGACTCCGCTGTCGCATTGTTCACGAATCGCTCTCTCTGTCTTTTCAAACGGCATGTCTGACCACAAATGCACCGCTTCCCGTATATCTGACTTCTCTTCTTCTATAAGCCATCCTAACAGGTTTATGTAATCTCTTTCAGAGCGGGGGTCGATTTCAAATACACCGTCCCCGGTTTTTCGAAACTCTTTCCCCGGCTTAACCAAAATAACCCTTGTATCATGCAATGCAGCAAGTTCTTTACTCACATCTTCATTTTTATCAAATAATAAAAGGCTGCCCTCACGCCGGCCGCCTTTTACATGAATGCTGAGATCTGTCCGCTGCCAGACCGTCTGATAATATATCGCCTGTCCGTTACCCCCTGCGGAATGAGAACCAAGCTGCTGTATCCGCTTTACTCCTTCTTCCAAAGAAATGATGCCGCTTTCTATGTCAGAAAGTACTTTTTTTCTAATATGACGGGCTTCTTTCATAAAAATCTTCATCCCCTTTACAAATGGCACTGCCGCAAAATGATAAACTAATCCTGCATACGCTCCAGCGCATAATCTGCTTCCTCCGCAGTCAGTTCGCCCGCTTTTAATTGTCTGAGGAGCTCTTTTACTCTCTCGTTCTTTCCATTGGAATCCGCTGTTGCACGAGTCTGTGCCTCCGCGGAAAACGTTTCTTTTTTACGAATGGTTACATCCTTCAAACCTGCAAGTCTTTCTCCTTGTTCATTAAGCAGCTGAATATCGTAAATAAGCTCGGATTGACCTTTTTGGCCTGTTTTACGCGCATAAGCCCAGCATTCTGCTGAAACCTTTTTCCGAACCGTAATCTCTCCTATTGAAAAAGGAACATAAACAGATGCCTCTTCTCTTCCGTCCGTAATTCCGAACAAAGATTGCAGAGCCCCATCAATTAAAGACGGATGCAATGTATAATGTTCAAGAGCATATGCGGCTTCTTTTGGCAGCAATAAGTGTGCAACCGCTTCCGTTTTTCCGCCCCATAAACGCTGAATCGGCTGAAAAGCGCGCCCATACAGGAACCCGTTTTCCCGAAAATACTCGTAACATTCATCTTGTTCACGGACAAAAGCACTTCTGTTTATCATCTCTTGTCTGTCGATGTTCTCTATATCATCATCACTGTAATGATGATCATAATCTAATTCCCCCGTCACAAATCCAGTCCTTACAGCAGCATCCTCGTCAGGTGACATGTTAAATAATATGCTGCCGTCTTTTACGGAAATGTGAGTGTAAATGGTCAGGCTCTCTTTCAAAAGCATGGCCGGTCTGGCAAATATCACGTTTTTTAAACGAGTGACCTTTTTCTTTCGATATGACCGCGTTCCCGCTGCACATGCCATTTCAAGAAAAGCAGCTGCCGGGAGAATGCTCTTGTTTTTTACGATGTGGTCTTTTAACCAAATCTCTTTTTCTCTTAATGTCGTTTTAAAAAACTGCTGTTCCAGAGTAGATTCATTCGAATCCAGAAGCGGGTGCAGTGAAGACTGCCGCGGCAATATTTCCGGAAATGTTGCACTTTGGTTTCGAGGCACCCAGTAAGACTCCTCAGCAAATGGATATAAAGGAAGCTTGACCTTTTGCGGGGTATATTCTTCATATAACTCTCTCCATTGAATATCAGCCCCGAAAGACCATAATTTTGCAAGAAGATTCAAGTCCTTTGTCTCCATCATCACCTCGAGGAATTTATCTTTCATCTTTTGATCATGAAAGATAAAGACTTTATCAAAATCTTTCGTAACATTCCCTTTGTATACGCCCTCCCCAATTGTTCCTTCAGTACAGAAAGTTCTCAGTTTCTCCTTTAGTTCCGGCAAATCGGAAGCTACAACAGCAAGTCTGTCTTCCATCGGTTCCCTGCATGTCTGCAATGTAAAAGCGATATCAGCTGCCGAGGCCTTTGTCTCCCGCTCTGTGAATTGCAGAAGGCGCCGAGCGTATTCTTTCAGTCTGTCTTCATTTTTGGCAGAGAGAACTGCGGCAAACGGACCGCTTATTGTTTGTGTGTCCGCATGGTTTTGATATTCTTCCACAATGACATGGGCATTTGCTCCGCCCGCTCCGAACGAACTGATTGCTGCTCTCCTGTTGGAGGCGCCTGATTCTTTCCGCCACTCTTCTTCTTTCTGCTGAACGTAAAAAGGCGTCTTTTCAAATCGGATATTTTGGTTCAGCTGTTCCGAGTGAATGGATGGCGCCAATTTCTGATGCTTAAATTGTAAAAGAACTTTTGTAAGGGCTGCTATACCTGCGGCAGACTCCAGATGTCCGATATTAGACTTCACTGAACCTATGGCACAAAATTGTTTATCGTCCGTAAATTTCTCAAACGCTTTTGTCAATCCTGCAATCTCAATCGGATCTCCGAGCGAGGTACCCGTTCCGTGTGCTTCCAAGTAGCTGACGGATCGCGGACTGATGCCCGATTTCTTGAAATTTTCAGCAATCAGCTCAGCTTGTGCATTCGGATTCGGAACCGTAAATCCATTGGTTTTTCCGCCATGATTTACAGATGTTCCTTTAATCACTCCGTATATATGATCCTGATCAGCAATTGCTTTTTCCAAAGGTTTCAAAAGGACGGCTCCTGAACCTTCTCCCGGGACATAGCCGTCTCCGCCCTCTCCGAAACTTCTGCACAATCCTTCGGTGGAAACAAAATTACCTTGACTCAGCCAAAGGTATTTGCTGGGGTGTATGGACACATTAACGCCGCCCGCAAGCGCAATTTCACTTTCCCCTCTTTTAATGCTCTCACATGCCAAGTGAATGGCCGTCAGCGATGATGAACACATCGTATCCAGTGCAATGCTCGGGCCGGAGAGATTAAAAAAGTATGAAACCCTGTTCGCAATAGATGAAAAGAAGGAACTGAGCGCAATCGGATTGCCCCGCGCAGTTTCTTCTGCGCCGAATAATTGATATTGTCCGTACATGGCTCCGACAAACACACCGGCTTTCATACCGTTAAGCTTCTCTTTTGTATATCCTGAATCTTCAAACGTATGCCAGGAGGTTTCGAGAAAAATTCGCTCCTGAGGGTCCATCAGCTCAGCTTCTTTATGAGAAATGTGGAAAAACAGCGGATCGAATTGATCAACACCGCTGATAAAACCGCCCCACTTACTGTTGATTTTCCCCTTCTCCATTCTGTCGGGACTGTAATTCGATCTGAAATCCCAACGTTCCTCGGGGATTTCAATAATACAGTTTTTCCCTCCGGCAATGTTTTCCCAGAACTCCTCAAGAGTATCGGAATTCGGATATCTTCCGCTCACACCGATAATGGCAATATCCTCACCCGGCTGAACCATGCTCGGTGCAGATGCAACCCTCTGCTGCCGGTGCTGTTTTTTACTCAGATTTTCTCTTTTCTTCGGCACTCTTGTTACCGGAGCTGCCCCTGCGGCCTTAAGCACTTTTTCTTTAAAAGATGTTAGGAAGAAGTTTGAAAGCTCTTCAATGTTCTGATATTCAAAAAAGATTGTTTTTGGAAGATCCCCGAAAGTATCTTCAAGCTTTGAAATAAGTGACATGATCATAAGTGAGTTGATTCCGAATTTCTCAAAAGAGTCCTTCGCATTTATTTTATGAGCTTGGATTTTCAAGACACCGCTGATGATCTTGATTAAATAGTCATTGACTTTTTCTTTCGCAGCATATTCCTCTTCTTCATCGTGTTCCGCCGTGAGTGTATCTTGATCTGCTGCAGCTGTATTTCTTTGAATAGAAAGCGCTTTTATCATTTTATCCCGCTTTCCTTCTGCAGGCATTAAGCTGGTAAATGAAGACCGCAGCATTTTTAGAAACGCTTCGAAAACAGAGGAAGTTCGCATTGGAGTCATTCCGTATTTTTCTTTTATTTGGTTGATTCCATTGCTGTCGAGACTCATCCCCCCATCTTTCAATAACGGCCAATTGATTGAAAGGGTTTTTCCGTTTCGGGAGAGCTGGGATCGAAGCACTGCAAAACTGTCCATAAAATGATTTGCGTACGCATAGTCACTTTGGCCGGCATTTCCATAAGCGGAAAAAGAAGAAAAGAGAACAAAAAAATCAAGATCTTCGTCTTTTGTCAGCTCATCCAGCCAGATTGTCCCGTAAACTTTCGGTTTCAGTACGTCCGTAAAATCACTGAGACTTTTATTTACAAGAAATGAGTCACGAAGGATGCCGGCAGCATGAATGATCCCGTTTATGCTGCCGTACCGCTGTTTAACGCCGAAAATGAATCGCTCTGCCTCTGTTCGATCTGTGATGTCCGTCCGCTGATATTCAACAATAGAGCCGCTCTCATTAAGCTTACTGATCCGTTCTTTTTGATCAGCGGTTAAAAAAGAACGGCCTGTAAGTATAATCACGGCTTGGTTTTCTTTAGCGATGTGTTCCGCAAACAGCAGCCCGAGTTTTCCCGCTCCTCCGGTAATGATATATATACCGCCTTTTTGATACGTTACAGATCCGTTATCGTGTTCCGGATTATCAATATGCTGCAGCCCTTTCACATAACGGGTATGTGAGTCTATTAAAATCTCACATTCATCCGTTTGAAAGCGCTGTATTTCACTGATTGCAGCATCCCACATCTCGGAAACCGGAGGATTTTTGTCAGAATCCTCATGGCGAATCTGTATGGTTTTCGCTTGAAGCTTGGAGCTTTCCATGTTTACCGTTTTCATGAACCCTCCGACAGCTTCCTGAAACGGCTGATTCAGACCGCTTGTCCAATAAATATGCAATAATGTAACAGGTTCGTTTCTCCGCATTAAAGCTTTTGATAATAAAAAGAGCGAGTTGATCCCTCTGCGAAGAGTTTCATTAACGGATTCTTCAGTGAATTCTCTGATTTCTTCGTTCCATAAATAAAGCACGACATCAGGTGTAAATCCGTTTACAGCCAAATCAGACAGCAGCATTTCGACATGATTTTCATCAGAAGGATTGATTGTGCATCTATTCCGTTCAATTCTATAATCAGAATCGGGCGTTACGAGAATGACACGGTTATGATCTCCATTCATCATCTCGGCATGCTGAAACAGACGGTTATCCTGATCAAAAATCAGCATATTCCCCGGTGCCTGCTGATTCGGCATATCAATGTTATTTGTCCTTACCCAATCGTTCTTAAAAAAAATGGTTGGGGACGGAGCTTGTGATTCCGGCTCCGCCTTTTTTTCCATTTGTTCTTTTCTGTAAGTGCGAATTAGCTCCAGTCCTGCATCAGGAGACATTTGCTGTTCTTCAATTAAGGAAAGTATTTGTTTGATCTGCACTATTTTCCCTCCAGCAGCTGATAAACTTGGTCAGCAGAAAGTTCACCGTTTTTCAATTGTTCTAATAAGAAGAGAATTTCCTGATCTTCATTTTTACGTCCTGCGGTTAATTCTCCCCCGGTCACTTTTCTGACAGAAAAGTCTTTCATGCTCACGGCTATTTCGCCGCTCTCGTTAATAAAATCAATGTTATACGTATAAAAACCGGTTTCTCTCACCGAGACATGGCATCGGGCAGTAAGCGCCCTCTTAATATGAAGCTCTCTAAGTGAATATGGAACAAATAAGCCGTCTTTCTCATTATCTCTTAACAAAAATGCCGCCGCTTGAAAACCGCCGTCAATTAATGAAGGATGAAGTGTAAAATGTGAAAACCCGTTCGCTAAATGAGCCGGAAGCTCCAATTCTGCCATTAACTCCATATCACCGCGGTATACGGCTTTCAACGTTTGAAAACTGCTATGATATGTCAGGCCCATACGACTGAAGCGGTGATAACACTCTTCCCGGCTTATGACAGCCTTACTGCTGCGTTTGAACTTATCAATATCGACATACTCAGCATTTCTGTTTATGTCTCCGAATACTGTTTCACTTTGTGTGCAGATTTGCTGCACGCCATCCGGACCCTCTTTACATATCGTTACGTTCAACTTATCTTGTTTCATTTCCAAGTCGGTATAAATGTGCAGCGTTTTTCCTTTATATAATATAGGTCTGTTCCACATCACGTCTTTTATTTTATATACTTTACTTTCTCCGCTTATTTCCGCACAAACAAGAGCCATTTCAAGCGAAGCGGCTCCCGGCAGCACATAGTCTCCTGAAACAAGATGATCAGTGACGAAAAATTCAGTTCCGGAAATAACAGTTTTAAATGCTTGTTTCTTTAATGTTGAGACATTCTCGCTGATTAATGGGTGAAGACTTTTGCTATTAACCTTAACCTCACTTTTGTTCTTTTTCGGGGTGAACCAATAACTCTCTTTTGCAAACGGATAAGTTGGCAGCGGCACTCTATTCAATTTCTTATTGCCGATTGTCTTCCATTCAAACTCGGCTCCATTGGCCCACCATTGTGCGAGCAGCTCCTCTTTTCCGCTTTGAAGAGCCTCCTCAATCATATATTCAGAAACAGCTGTGGGCTCTTCAGTGTTTTCGCTTATAAATACGCCTTTTTGCACCTTGCTGTCATCAAGAAAGCTGACGTATTTATCTCTCAGCTCAGTCAGACTCGCTGCACATACGGCAATTCTTTCGTTCATTGCTTCCCGGCCGTTTTGCAATGTAAATTCCATGTCACTGGCATTAACGGTCATGTCACCGGCAATCACGCGATCCAAGTACTGAAGCATAAGCCGGATATACTCAAGTAATTGATCTTTGGTTTTCGCAGATAAAACAAAAATATGTGTGTTACCGTTGTTTTCCGGCATTTCTTTTTGAGGTTCCCTATATTCCTCTAAAACAATATGCGCGTTCACACCGCCGAATCCGAATGAGCTGACACCCGCTCTCCTCGGCAGATCGTTGTTCTCTTTATCTTTTATCGGATTCCACTTTTGAGCGGTTTCTGTGATATAAAATGGCGTATTTTCCAGTTTGATGTATGGATTGAGTTGTGAAAAATGGGCGAGTCCCGGAAGTTTGCGATATTTAAAAGCCAGTAACACTTTCATCACTCCGGCTATTCCGGCAGCGGTTTCGAGATGGCCGATGTTTGTTTTCACAGACCCGATTCCGCAGCATTTCTGTTTCGCAAAAGGAATGTCCCATTCTTGATATAACGTTTTAAATGCCTTTATGATGCTGTTTACTTCAATCGGATCGCCAAGACTTGTCCCTGTGCCATGCGCTTCTATATATCCCGCAGTGGCAGGGCTGACTCCCGCCTTCCGCCAAGCTTCGGTTAATAAGTCCGCCTGTGCGTTCGGATTCGGAGCTGTCAAAGAATTGGCGCGGCCGCCGTGATTTACAGCTGACCCTTTAATCAAACCATATATATGATCACCGTCTGCCTGTGCTTTGCTGAGCGGCTTAAGCAATACTGCAGCCGCCCCTTCACTCCTTACATAGCCGTCAGCGCTTTTATCGAACGTTTTGCACTTTCCGTCTTTGGAAAGCATACCTGCTTTATCAAAAGCTATAAACAGAGTAGGGCTTGTCATAATATGCACTCCGCCTGCAATCGCCATTTCAAAATCGCCTCTTTGAATCCCCTCAGCCGCACGATGGAGTGCAACTAACGAACTTGAACAGGCAGTGTCAATCGGTTCGCTCGGACCCGTCAGGTTCAGCTGGTAAGAAATACGATTTGCCAATATACAATGATTTAAACCGGTTGCGGTCTGCGCCTGAACAGAGACACCATTTTCATTCAGACGTTCAGCATAATCCGTTGTGGCGACCCCTGCAAACACCGCGGTTTTCGTCCCTGCCAAATCAGATGGCTTATAGCCCGCATCTTCTATTGTTTTCCATACAGTCTCCATAAAAATTCTTTGCTGGGGATCCATTAATTCTGCTTCGGCGGGAGAAATCCCGAAAAACAACGGATCAAAACTGTCCGCGCCTTTGATAAATCCGCCTTTTTTTATTTTTGTTCTATTGACGTCCCTGATCGGATCGCCGTCAAACTCTTTCCAGTTCCAACGGTCTTCAGGAATGTCTGTAATCATATCCCGCCCTTTTTCAATTCCTTCCCAAAAGTCTTCCAGCGTATCTGTTTGGGGGAAACGGCCGCTTATTCCCACTATTGCAACCGGCTCATTCATATGTCTTTCCTCTTGCCTGGTTTTGTTTTCAGGCTCAGGGGAATGTTCATAAGATTCCGGCGGAGGCGTGCTGTACAATGTTTTTTCGTCAGCTGCAGAAAAAGATTCTGTCTCAGCAAAAAGGATTTCTCCGTATTGCTCGATTACATAATCAGTCATTTCAGCCAGTGAATTGCATTCAAAGAAAATGGACGGCAATAATTCCGTACCATATTGTTGATTGATTTCATTTCCGAGTCTGGTAAACGTAATAGAATCAAATCCGTACTCGCCGAATGAAGTCTCTTCTTCTATTTCCTTTCTGTCAATCTTCAAAATACTTGACATCATCTTTGCGATGCCCTCAATCAGATTTTCTCTCCGGTCTTTCGCCGCAGATTCATCTGAAGAAAAAGAACCGCAGAGATGAAGCTCCTCGGAATACTCACTCTTTAAAAACTCAAGAAGTTCATTAAAATCAGTAAGACCGAAAAAATCTGACGGCATCATTGATATTCCTAAAGTTTCGTTTAATTCGTTGCCCAGCATTGTAAACATAATTGAATCAAATCCGTATTCACTTATCGGCAGTTCAAAATCAAATTCCCGTTCTTCAATTTTTAATACGCCGGTGATGATGCGTGTCAAAGTGCTTTTTAAAGATTCAGTTATTGACAGCTCTTTCGGTTCGTGATTTTCGTCGGCGATTGCCGGATCACTTTTTCCGCTGTCAATCGTTATCATTCGTTCCAGCTTTAATTCATTACCGCTAAATACCATTATTTGATGTTCACACCCTGTCATTGCTTGATCAAATGCTGCAAGGCCTTCCCGTTTTACCAGAGGCAGCATTCCGAAACGGTCATAAAGGAACTTCTCTGAATGAATATCAATTTGCATACCGCCTTCTTTCCATAAAGGCCAATTAATCGAGACTGTTTTTCCAGGTTTATTTTCCGCCGCTCTCATTTCCGCAAAATAATCCATAAACCGGTTTGCATAAGCATAATCAGTTTGTCCGGCATTCCCGATTATTGCGCTGATAGATGAAAACATAACAAAAAAGTCCAGAGGTTCTCTGTCTGTATACCGGTCAAGCCATATTGTTCCGTAAACCTTGCTGGCCAAAACTGAATCGAGATCCTCTTCACGCTTATTGATGAGTAATGAATCTTTTATCACACCGGCGCTGTGAATAATTCCTTTAACAGGACCTAATTTGTTTTTGACGAGTTTTATCAGGTTATTGACATTTTCCTTATCAGAAATATCGGTTCTTACATAAAAAACCTCTGATCCGTTTTTTTCGAGCTCTTTTACATTGCTTACGGCTTCCTCAGAAAGCTCTGACCTGCCGATAAGGACAAGTTTTATTCTCCCTTTTCGCACAAGATGTCTGGCGAAAATCAGTCCCAGACCGCCTGTTCCTCCTGTAATGAGGTAAACTCCCCCTTCTTTTACTTCCATCTTTTCGGGGGGCTCGGCACTTTCAATTTCTGCAGAGTGCTTTACCTGCCTGATTCCATCTCTGTATCTGATTTCTGAAGTATCATCGCTGATGATTGTTTCTTTCACAAGGTTTTTTAATTCAGGCAGACCGGTGTTCAGCTGTAACTGAATTTCGTCGCTGTGTATTTCAATATTTTTACCGGACAACATAGGATGTTCTAAATGAAGCGACCTAAAAAAGCCGCTGATTGCCATTTGATAAGGTAAGATTTGATTTTCCCTTGTGAAAAATACATGTGATATCAGGATTTTATGTCTTGGGATTGTTGCTAACAGAGCTTTCGTTACATTGAAAACCGGCAAAACAGCCTCTTCCAGCTTTTCACGAATGTTCTGCTCAATTCCCGTTTCAGGGCTCATCCCGATTAAAATGACGCGGTCAATTGTCACTTGTCTTTCTTTAAGAATCGCCAGCAATTTCTTATAGCCGTCAAGTTTGACGCTGTTCAATTCAAAGGAATCAGCTTCTTTTTCTTGAAAACTGCCGCCATGGCGGACAAAGATCATGTTCAGGCCGATATCTTTATATGCCTGGCGGATCAGCGGTTCTGATATATCCCGACGGAGTGAAATCACAAGGCAGCTGTTTAAACCGCTGGCTTCAGGCTGATGAAGCATAGGGGCCCGCTTCCACATATCTGTGTAATACTTAACTGAATGCCGCTCATCCTGAGTCTGCGGTGCAGCCCTTAATGCCTTCAACGCTAAGTTTTTTATTTTAAGACTTACAGATCCGTTTTCATCCATAAATAGTATATGAAACCTTTTGACATCATCATGTTGTCTTTCATCGGCAGCTGTAATATAAGCAAAGCCGTTTGCCGAAGGTGCGTGAAGAATCTCCAGCTCACCTAATTCAAAAGGCAAATATGCGATGTGATCGTCTTGCTGACTGGACGTAAACCCTGTTGTGGATTGAAAAATGCCATCCAATAAACACGGTTCCAGCAGCGTGCCGGATTTTTTATGAATGCTCTCAGGAAGTGATATTCGTGCAAGAACAGCATTTTCATGGATAAACAGCTGTTTTATTACCTGAAAACTGGTTCCATAGTCCAAACCGCTCTGCCGGAAATCCCTGTAACATTCAGCGCCGCTGATTAATCTTTTCTGTCCGGTTAACCAGCTGTCCAATTGAAAACGCTCTGTATGAGAGGCATCTTGATCTCCGCATGTGGTAATGTTTCCTTGGCAGTGAACTGCCGCTTCAGGTTGCATATCGGTTTTCACCACAAATCTGCCGTCTTTTTGATTCGGCAGCAGATCTATCATTATCGTCTTTTCTTTTTCAACGGTTATCGGAACCGCCCATACAACCTGACTCAGTTTTATGACTGATTTTCCGTACAGCCTCTCTCCCGCTTCTCTGGCCGCTTCGATGATTGCCGCTCCGGGCAGAACCGTTTTCCCATGCACAACATGGTCTTTTACATAATATTCAGAATCAGAAAGCGTTTTATAAAATCGGCACTCACCTGCTGAAAAATCAAATAAAGGAGCTGTACCGGCTGCTGATGTTGTTTGCGCCTTATTTGACACCCACAGTCTGTTTTTTAAGAAAGGGTAAGTCGGCAGGGCAATTTTTCTCGGTTTTCTGCCGGTGCGGAAATCTTCCCAGCTTAAATTGCCTCCTGATACCCAAAATTCAGCCATTTCGGTTAATGTGGTGCCGCCGGATTTGAGCGGAAGATCCGATTGCTGCTGTCTGCGTTTATGATTCGGTTTTTTCCCTCTAAATATTTCGTGATCGTCAATTCCATTATAAAAGTGATTTAATTTCAACATCAGATCATCGATATTATTTGAAATGACAGCAAGCCTTTCCGGCATGGCTTCACGCCCTTCAAGAAGGGTATACGCAATATCAGAAAGGTGAAGCGGCTTGTTTGTTCCCGCTTGCTGTAAAAACTCGCCCTGCTTATGACGGGCCTTTTGAAGATATTCCTCCAGCTGTTTTGCTGATTCCCGTAAACTCAGTGAATGCTTGGCTGAGAGTACGATAAGTTCCTCACTTTCCTCACGCCTCGTATGACAGTCAGCAGCAGACTCATACTCTTCCACAAGGATATGAGCATTTGCCCCGCCCGCTCCGAAAGAACTTAATCCCGCACGCCGCGGATATTTGCTGTCAGAATGTTTTTCATTCGCGGGTTTTATCCAGTCGGCGGTTTCCTGCTGGAGGCAAAAAGGTGTCTCTTCCAGATAAAGATCCGGATGCACCCGTTCAGCATGCAGTGTTGCGGCTATTTTTTTATACTTCATTTGTAAGATAATCTTTGTCAGGCCGGCAATACCCGCGGCCGCTTCCAGGTGGCCGATGTTAGATTTAATCGATCCGAGAGAGCAATATGAAACATCTTCGGTATAAGCTCTAAACGCCTTGGTCAGGCCTCGAACTTCAATCGGGTCACCCAGCGGCGTTCCCGTGCCGTGGGCTTCAATAAAGCTGACACTTCTGGCGCTCCAACCGGCCGCTTTAAGAGCTCCTTGAATTAAATCCGCCTGTGCGGCAGGATTAGGCACCGTATAGCCATTTGTCTTTCCGCCATGATTAATTGCCGTTCCTTTAATGACGGCGTACACAGTATCATTATCACGTATGGCATCTTTAAGCGGTTTAAGAATAACGGCCCCTACACCTTCCCCGGGCACGAAACCGTCGCCGCCTTCTCCAAAACTTCTGCATTTTCCCGATTTTGAAAGCATTCCCATCTGACATCGGTATAAATAGTCAGAAGGATGAAGATACAAATTTACTCCTCCCGCAACCGCAACCGAGCACTCACCCTTTGTTAAACTTTGGCAAGCCATGTGAATTGCCGTTAAGGATGAAGAACAAGCCGTATCTACAGGGACACTGGGACCTGTAAAGTCAAATGTGTAAGACACTCTGTTCGCGAGAGACCATGGGAACGAATTTGGAAGTACATCGTTTTTGTCAGTCGGTATTCTTTCGCCGAGCAGCTTGTAAGAATTGGTCGTCACTCCCGCAAATACACCGACATGTTTTTCGGTCTGCTTTCTCAACCCTTCAATGGTATATCCCGAATCTTCAAATGCTTTCCACACGGTTTCGAGAAATATTCGTTCTTGTGGATCCATCGCTTCTGCTTCTCTCGGCGATATTTGGAAAAACAAAGAATCAAATGATTCAGCATTCTTTAAAAATCCGCCCCATTTGCAATAAATTTTCCCCTCATGCGCTTTAGCGGGGTCTGGATCATAGTAGGTCTCATAATTCCATCGTTCTTTCGGAATTTCTGTGATTGCGGTTCTCTCTTTTGATAGAAGCTCCCACAATTCTTCGATATTTTCAGCCCCGGGATAACGGCCGCTGATACCGATTACCGCTATCCCGTCAAGATGTTCTTTTTCCTCCGCCGCAGGTGCAGTGATGTTTTGTTCCGGTCTGGCGGGGGTAATGCTCTGAATCTGTTTTCCTTTTTCCTCCCGTGAAAATAAACGCCCCAGCCGATCCGGATATTCCTTTACAAGATGATCTGCTAAATCTCTGATTGTATGAAATTCAAATAAAAGCGTTTTCGAAATTGCTCCCAGTGACTGCTCCAGCTTTGTGTTGCATTGATGAATCATAACCGAATCCATTCCATATTCAGCCAGATGCACATCTTGATCGATCTCTTCCCGTTCTGCACCGACCTCAGAGGAGATGATATTGGTTAAAAACAAAACTGTCTGATCCAAAATATCGCCTTGAGCCAAAGGAATGGCACTGCCTGTCTCTGTTTCGTCCGTCAAAAATCTCTGCCGCATAAATTGTTCAAAGCGCTCATGATCACCGCAGACTGCAATATTATGCAGCTGACCCGAAGTTACAATCCGCGAAAACCATTCCGTTCCGTCTTCAGCAGGAAGTTCTTCGAGCCCGGAACCATGAAAAAGAGACGTCCGCCCTTGACCTGACAGGTTCGCCCCCATTCCGATGTCTTGCCATAAAGGCCAATTGATTGTCAGCGTGCGGCCGCTGCGCAGAGAATTTTGCCGTTTCTGTTCCCGATATTCGGCAAAATGATCTAAAAAGCCGTTTGCATATGCATAATCACATTGGCCTTCGTTCCCTGCAATAGAGACGACTGAAGAAAAAACGGCGAAAAAATCCAATTCCAGCGACTTCGTTGCATGATCAAGATTCAATGCACCATGAACTTTCGGAGCAATCACCTCTGAAAGTTCATGCTTTGTTTTTCGAAAAAACAGCGAGTCTCTGATAACTCCTGCACAATGAATGACGCCATGAAGACCTGCATGCTGATCGGTAATACCGTCAATCATTTTTTTTACCGCTTCTTTATCGGATATATTCGCCTGTATATAATAAACCTTTGCTTTAAAGCTGTTCAGGTATTCTAAATGTTTCTGCTTATCTCCGTTTAAAGCAGATCGCCCCGATAGAATAATGGTGGATCTTTCAGTTTTCGCGCAATATTCAGCGACTTTACTGCCAATCCCCCCGAATCCCCCTGTAATTAAATACACTTTATCTTTTTCAGGGTATTGAATGGTCTTTCTGTTTGTTTCTCTCTGCTTCACTAACATCCGTGCATATCTTACGCAGCCTCTGTAAGTGATATGAATATGCCGATCAGGCGCTGTGTTTATTTCTTTATGAAGAATGTCAGCCCTTTCTGAAAATGAAACAGATGCCGAATCATGTTCAAAGCAAACCGTCTTACAATGCAGCTGCGGATATTCTTGTTTTACCGATTTTAAAAAACCGTTCACACCTTCAAAATACGGCAATTTTTCTTTTTGATCTGCGCTGAATGTATAAATGAACGTTACTTTGTTTATAAGGTTCTCGCTGATTAAAGCCTTAGTCAGATAAAACACGGAATAAATTCCTGATTCGAGTGTTTCTTCCAGTTCAGGCCGTTTTTCAGACCACGTATGCAAAATTGCATCAGGCGCTGCGCCTTTTTCTTTTAACAGACGAATGACACTTTGATAATCATCGGGACGCTGCCTGTTGATCGTGAAAACACTGTCGCTTATCTGCTCTAAACGGTCACCGGGCATAATAAGATATGCGGACGTATTCTCTCTTTTTTTCAGCTCTTCAAAATAGTCTTTGTTACTTGAGAACAACAAAATAGTACAGGCTTTGCCGCTGCCCGCCTCATTCTCAAGTGCGGTTTCTTTCCATACCGGCGTATAAAGTGCCTGATTCTTCTTTTCTGAAAAAGCCGCGTCTGATTTTACCGGCTGAGGGTTTAAAGAAAATTGAGAGCGCTCAAACGGATAAGGCGGAAGCGGTGCTTTTCTTTTATGATAATCACCTAGTTTCGCCCATTCAATCTCTTCTCCTGAAAGCCACATTTGCATAAATGAATGATATAGAGCCTCATCGGCTGGTTTGTCCGCTTCAAAAGCAGCCGCTTTGTTTAGTTTTGCTGATGGAGGGAGCGATCCGAATTTAAAAACTGAAAAATCAGAAATATTCACATCCGGCTCCGTTCCCTTTTCTTCCGTGTGAAGCGGCATATGGTCAGCTATCTCCTGAGACACGGCATCCATTTGATTGTATTCTGTCATCAACGGAAAACGAGTTTTATCATAAAAACCTGCCGGCTGCTCATTAATACAAGCAACAGCCTGTTTAATTCCGTCTTGCTTTTTCAATAACATGCTCAGAAAAAGTTCTTTAGACAAGATTCCTTCATCCAGTAAATTTAATATTTCCAGAACATAATCATTATTAAAGAATCCATCATAATCTGTTAAATCCCATCTCTTATACAGTCTTCTCATAGAGGCAAGGATAGCCATGATCGCCGCTTCCTCATCAGCCGGCAATGCGTTTCTTTTATCCGCCGTGCGATTCACAATATAAGATAAAATCTCGATTTCCTGAGTCTTTCCCGCTTTATCCCACTCTTCTAAAAACCCTTTAAACGTATATTGGTGCTCAAGAAGCAGCCGTGTTTTCCCGTACAGGCGGTCTGCAAAATCAGCCTGGAAGCTCAGACCGTTCAGCAGCATCCTTACATAATCTTCGTTTAATCGAACCGGCGGGTACGTTTTTGAAGTGTACGGATTGACAAATGGAATGGACGGCGGCTTACAGGATATGCGCGAAGGTTTTTCAGCGCCTGTGATTACAGAAATGGCCTTTTCAATTTTGATGATATCCGCTGCTGCAAGAGCGACGTAATATCCGTCTCCGGCGCCTGTAATGAGGCTTGGCTTAAAACCGGATGCCAGGATACTTTTTATGATTTCCGTATTGATAACTAAAGAATACAAGCGGATTTTCTCAGGTGTCCATTTTCTTTTAAATGAACTGTGCAATGTTGGTATACCCTTCAGCACCGGCCTTACGTTCTTTTCTAAATCAGGGAACACCCGTTTCAAAACGGCAAATTGTTTATAACTTTCCCATTTGAAGTCACCGACGGCAAGCGCCCATTCAGAATCTTGTTTCCTCCGAAAACTCAATCCCTCTTTAAGCTGATTTTTAAATTCCTCCTTGCTGCCTGCCAATAAACCAGCCCTGTAATCAAACGATGTCCTTGTTAAAAGGGTGCTGCTGATCACTTCATTTGATATTTTGCAAAATTCCTCTGAATCGTCAGCAAAGGTTCTCCAATGATGTATCATTTGTTTCATGCTTTCTTCACTTTTAGCGGAAAAAAGGAAGGGTATCCTTCCTTTTCTGTCAGATTCGTCTTTTGTATGTATAAATTCTTCAATGATGACGTGAGAGTTGACACCCCCAAAACCGAAGGAGCTGATTCCCGCCCTGAGCGGAGCCCCGTCTGCCGCCTTCCAATCACTTGAATCAAGCGCCGGCCTAAACGGTGTTTTTTCAAACTGTATAATTGGGTTTACCGTATGTACATTCAGGCTTTTCGGCACCCTCCGGTGTTTCATCATCATTAGAACTTTTATCAATCCGGCCATTCCCGCCGCTGCTTCTGTATGACCGATATTTGTTTTCACACTTCCGATCCTGCAATATTGAGTATCCTCAGTATATTGCCGATACGCTTTTGTCAATGCTTCTATTTCTATCGGATCGCCCAGAGATGTACCTGTGCCATGTGCTTCTACATAAGAAACCGTCGCAGCATCGACAGCAGCGTTGTGTAAAGCTTCTGAGATGACCCGGCACTGCGCTTCTGCTCTGGGAGCGGTTATGGAACGGGTTTTACCGCCATGATTAACAGCTGTCCCTTTTATGATCCCGTATATATGGTGACCGGCTTTTACTGCATCACCAAGGCGCTGCAGCAATACAACGCCTGCCCCTTCTCCGGGAACGTACCCGTTCGCTGCTGCGTCAAAGGTTTTACATTTGCCGTCAGGACTCAGCATTCTGGCTTTAGAAAAAGAAATATATTTTCCGGGTTGGAAATTCAAGTTTACTCCCGATGCGATTGCATAATCGCTTTCTTTTGTCCGCAATGACTTAACCGCTTCATGTAAAGCAACAAGCGATGATGCACAAGCGGCATTTACAGACATGCTTTTTCCGGTCAAACCGAATGTGTATGAAAGCCGGTTGGAAAGCATAGCTTCGAAACTTCCTAAACAGGCATAACTGTCGATTTCCGATTCAGCATGACCTGTCTGCCGGTAGTCAGAATTCATAATACCCGCAAAAACAGAAGTGGTTTTACGCTGGAGATCCTGCAAAGAAACCCCGGAATCTTCGATGCACCGCCAAGTTTCTTCTAAAAGGATTCTTTGCTCAGGATCCATGTTTTTCGCTTCCCGGGGAGAGATATTAAAAAACTTATGGTCGAAATGGTCAGCTTTATGAATAAAACCTCCCCACTTGCTGATTGTTTTGTTCGGTATACTGATATCAGCTGAATAATAAAGATCGGGATCCCACCGTTCAATCGGCACTTCCCGGATGGAATCTTTGCCGCTATTTATGTTTTCCCAGAATTCATGATAATGATCTGCATCGGGGAATCTGCAAGCAACCCCGATTATCGCGATATCCGCACTCTGTTTATTCAAATGAACCATTGGCCTCCACCCGCTCCTTCTTTAGTGTAGAAATAACGTATCCAATCTGCGCCTTAGCAGACTTTCGGTCTCATTCATCAATTTTTCACCAATGTCATCGACATGTCTGTTTCTCCATGATTCCAAACCCGTGCCCTTTACCCAATGATTAAAAGCGCCTAAAGACGGGCCGCAATGAACTTGGAAATTCACCTTTTGTTCTTCCTGCCCTGCCAAAGCAAGCAGACATCCTCTCTGCAAATACCACTTAAATAATAACAGCATCTTATATTTTTGATTGCGCTCAGCTTTTTGGGCCAGGTTCGGCTGTTTTTCTATTATGCTTTCGTAGATTTCATCAAAAGTCTTGTTAAAATAATCATTTTCGAGCTGAATCTTTGTCTTTTCATCTATCTCACTCAAAGACTCATATTGTTGGTAGATTTGAAATAATTTATTTGCCCTGACCGGAAACAGCGTGCCCTTTTTCAGCACCTGAACCTTTGTTCCGAACTCAAACAGAGTCTCCGAAGGCGCATAAGCAGTATCGCATATTCCTGTCTCACTCAGCATTTCTTTAACAAAACCGCTTGTTTCGGCTTCAACTGTACATTGATTAATGGATCCCGTCATAATAAAATCAGCGCCCATTAAAAAAGCAGAAGCGGCAGACTCGGGAGTCCCGATTCCTCCCGCAGCCCCGATTCTTATCTTCCTTGCGTATTTGTGTGTTTCCATCATTTCATCCCGCAGCTTAACAAAAAACGGCAGCATCGCTGTCAATGAGCCCTGTTCGGTATTACTTCCGCAATCTGCTTCAATAATGATATCGTCTGCTGCCGGAATACGGCTGAGCCATTCCGCCTGCTCTTCCGTCAGCATACCATGCTGACACATCCTCTTTACGATACTTTGAGGAGGCGGACTCAGAAATGCGGCCGCAACTTCCGGCCGTGAAACTTTGGCAATGATCCGATTATGAGGTATGACCCTGCCGCTTTTGTCTATCTTCAACTGATGCGCTTTGTAATAAATTAATGGTGCGCTGACGGAAAAATACGAAGACGCTTCTATTACTCGTACGTCATGCTTGATATATAAATCTATCAATTCCTTTTCTCTATCTTGATGATCCGGCTCAAATCGCAGATTCATTCCGTAGGGCTGGCCATTTTTGAGTGTCTTCTTAATAGAAATAAGGGCCTGTTCAATTTCCCTTATAGGTAAACCCGCTGTGCCAAAGAACCCCAGCATTCCTTTCTTCCCGAGGCGGATCAGCATTTCAGCGGAAGAGATCCCTCTATGCATCCCACCTGCCAAATACGCGTATGTCAAACCGTAATCTTCTTTGAAAGATTGATCACCCAATCGGGACACCGGTGAAGCTGCACCGCTCTCTATATTTTCGGCCAAGAGGCTATGCTCTTTCCCGCTTTCCGAATTGTCCTTGTTCCCTTCAGAAAAAAAGAGACTGTCTTCCGGCGCACTAATATTAAGCGGTTCCTCATCTCTTTGTATGGTTTGAATTAATTTAGTCAGAATGTTTCCAGGACCGATCTCTTCAAACAGAGTGACGCCTTGTCCCATTAAGTACCTGATGCTTTCAGTCCATTTTACCGAGTTTGTTATTTGTTCAATTAAATTCCGTTTGATATCTTCTTGTTTATAAGGTCTTGCCGTATAGTTAGAGATGACTGGGAAATTCAATTCTGAAAAATGAACCCCCTCGATAAATTCCGCAAATTCACGCTTTGCACTTTCCATGAAACGAGAATGAAAAGCTCCGCCGACTTGCAATACGATATAAGCTTTCGCCCCTTCTTTTTCAAAAAAAGAGGCTGCCCGCTTTATCTCTTCTGCAGCTCCTGCTATCACAATTTGTGAAGATGTATTGTAATTGGCGATATCTATTTGGCCGAATTCATACTTTTGAAGTATTTTTTTTATGTGGTGCTCATCCAGTCCGATCACGGCAGCCATTCCGCCCTCGGGAGCCTCACTCATTAACTCGCCTCTTTTAGCAACCAGCCGGAGACCTGTTTCAAAATTAAAAACGCCGGCCGCAAAAAGCGCAGTATATTCACCCAGACTATGTCCTGCAACAGCATCAGGGCGTGTATGACCTTCTTTTAAACCCTTTAAATATTGCAGTGCGCTCACTGTATAAATTGCAGGTTGTGTATACTTCGTATCAGTCAGCCTCTCTTTTTCATCTGAAAGGCATAAATCCTTTATGGAGTATCCTAAAATATGATCTGCCTTTTTAATGAGCTCACTGAATTCATCGAATAAGTCTCTGCCCATTCCTTTAAACTGCGCTCCCTGTCCGGGAAAGACGTAAGCAAGCATTTGTTTTCCTCCTGTTCCGTATTTCTGCCGTTTCTTTTCGTTCCGATTTTGATTAACGTTTTTCACTTCAATTTTAAAATTGTCGTTTACTCTCAGCACCCTTACTTAATAAGCATTACTAAGCAAAATAAAAAAACCTTTATGCCGGATAAAGGTTTAAAAGCAAAAAGCATGTACAAATATCATATTGCCGCAAATATAAATAGATAGAATTTTCTGATAATTAAAACCACATTTTCATTCTGTTTTCTATATATCAATATAATAAAAACATTCCAACGTGCCGAAACAACGATTGGTTTTATGTGAATATTTCCCTAAATAAATACTATACCATGATTTACTTGTTGTCAATGGGAAACACACGTATATACCAATTCTTCAGCCGCCTTTTTACAGGCGGCTGAACTCGGTTGTTATCAGTTCATCAGCCCATGCCGATATGCCTTCACTATACTATTTGCGGAATAATAGTTCTTTCTCTTTGTTGTAGTCTTTAGTAAATTGATTGAACTCATCTGCTTGTTTATGCACCTTTTCGTAAACTGAGTTTACTTTGCTGATTTGCTCTTCCAGCTGCGCTAATGTGAGCTTTTTATCTTTAATCAGTTTATAAAGGTCCTTATCAAGTGAAATGGCTTTTTCGTACTTTTTGTACAAAAGATCATAAGATGCATACCTTTTCTCCATTAAAGCGACAGCATGCCCGGCTTTTTCTTTTACTTTCTTATCCTTTATTTCTTGAGAAGTTTTTTTTGCGGATTCAAACGCTTTTTTTGAATCATCAATACTGTCTTTTTCTGCTTTCAGATGTTTTTTTCGCTGATTTGCATTGCTCAGAGCCTGATCAGACAGTGTGACAATTTTCTGGTAATCATCCATATTCAGTTTAACCGCGCTGTCGTATAGCTTATGCTCTTTTTTCTCCAATTTTTCTAATGTTTTCTGCTCTTTTTGAAACGGTTTTTCCGCTTGAACGGCTTTTTCCATCGAGTCATGAAGCGATTCAACCGGATCTTTTCCCCCGCAGCCCGCAAGCAGCATACTTGCGGCGCCGAGCGCTCCGATTCCTGCTAATACCTTTTTTTGAATCATATTCACTTAAAATCCCCCAATCTTGACAATTTCCACTATAGAAGCCCGAACGCTTTTTGACAATAGCTGAGCTGTAATTGGCATGACCGGGTAAAAAGACGCTTACGGTGCTGTCAAAGAATACTTGCGTAAAAAATTGAGAAAACAGGGCGGATGACCATACATCTTTTTGGCTTTTACATAGTTTATAGTAGACGCCGGCCCTGCTGACAAAGGGTCAGCGTAATTAAAAGAGGAGGTTTTTTTATGTACGGATATGGATTTGGCGGCGGATTTGGCGGCGGTTGCTGCGGCGGCGGATACGGTTATGGCGGTTACGGTTATGGCTGCGGCGGCGGATATGGCCGCACATTCGCATTAATCGTCGTATTGTTTATCTTATTAATCATCGTCGGTGCCGCTTATTTAGGCTGCGGCTGCTGACCTTATACACCATGAAAATCGGCCGGCCTGCTATGGCCGGCCAATTGTTTCGTTGCGCCGCGATAAAGAAATTCGCTATAATTTACATATTAAGCTTTAGGAGTGAAGTTTCTTGATTACTATGGAAAATATTGTACGCGACGGACATCCCGCGCTCAGAGAGATCGCTGAAGAGGTTCAGCTTCCCGCTTCTGACGAAGAAAAACAGCATCTTGCTGATATGATTGAGTTTGTGAAAAACAGCCAAAATCCTGAATTAGCCGAGAAATACAAGCTTCGTCCGGGCGTCGGTCTTGCCGCTCCGCAAACAGACGTAAAAAAACGGATGATCGCCGTCCATGCAGAAGATGCGAAAGGCACTTTATACAGCTATGCTCTTTTTAACCCTAAAATCGTCAGCCACTCAGTGGAAAAAAGCTACTTGACGAGCGGAGAAGGCTGCCTGTCGGTAGACGAACCCATTCCCGGCTATGTGCCGCGCTACGCCCGCATCCGCGTGAAGGCGGTGACGCTTGAAGGAGAACAGATTGACATCCGCCTCAAAGGTTTTCCGGCCATCGTGTTTCAGCACGAAATCGATCATCTGAACGGCGTGATGTTTTACGACCATATCGATAAAGAAGATCCGTTCAAAGAACCTGAAAACGCCATTGCCATTGACCGTTAAAAAAACCGGCACTTCCCAAAGTGCCGGTTTTCTTTATTTCAAAAGGCCCAGTTCTTTGACGGCCCAGCTGATTCCCTCTTCATCCACCGGCTTTGTGACGAAATCGGCGGCAGCTTTTAATTCCGGAACCGCATTTCCCATCGCCACCCCGGTGCCGACAAAACGGATCATCTCAAGGTCATTTAGTCCGTCGCCGAATGCATAAGTGTCACTTACGCCGTACGGAAGCCGCTCAAGCACTCTTTTAATGCCTTCCGCTTTTGAACCGCCTTTCGGAAGCACATCCGTGGACAATTCATGCCAGCGGACGTAATCAAACTCCGGAAAAGCGGCATATGCTTTTTCTTCATGTCCGCGGCAGAATAAAAGCAGCTGATAAATTTCTTTTCCTTTATAAAATGTTTCATCAACTTCGGGATAAGGCGCTTTCAGACTGCCGATACCTTCCGAGACGTGCGGATGTCCGGGGACGGTCGTTTTCATCGTGTCTTCCGCCATAAATACGACGGGATGCTCCCCTTCTGCCGCCTGCTTTAATAAACGCGCAACCGCATCTTCAGGAAGAGGATTTTTATAAATGACCTCACCTTCAAATACGACATACTGGCCATTGTATGAAATAAATGATTCAATCTCAAGCTCTTCCAGAATCGGTTTTACCATAAACGGGGACCTTCCGCTGGCGATAAAAACGTGATGCCCAGCCTCTTTAAGCGCCGTCACGGCGTTTCTTGCGCTATCGGGAATATGTTTATCATGGTCATAGATCGTGCCGTCAATATCAAAAAAGATCAGTTTTGGATTCATGTCAATTTCTCCTTTTTCCCGTTTATCAGTCGTGTCTTTTTCAATATCATCATACAGAAAGTTTTTCTTCCGGAAAACCGCCTTGATCAAATTCCAGTTTTACCCACGAAAACAAATTCATTTTTTCCGCATACTACTGCTATAAAGGGCTTTAAAGGAGGTATACGATGCTGCGCCGATTACGGAAGAAACTCAGAAGACAGTGGGGCGGAATGCTCCGGAAAAAAGTCATCGCGTAGAAGGGATCTTTCGGTTTTTGAAAGTCCCTTTTTTGCTCGAGACTTTCCTTATAATCCGTTTTCGAATATAATAGAATGAGCGAGTCTAACATACGGCATTTAAGGAGAGATTTGGATGATTTATAAGGTATTTTATCAAGAGAAGGCTGACGAAGTACCTGTTCGGGAAAAAACAGATTCACTTTACATTGAGGGCGTTTCAGAACGGGACGTCAGAACGAAACTGAAAGATCAGAAATACAACATTGAATTTGTTCAGCCTGTGGACGGTGCTTTTTTAGAATATGAGAAGCAGAGCGAAAATTTTAAAGTATTGGAGTTATGAGCGGAATGAAATTTGTAAAAAATGACCAGACTGCCGTTTTCGCCCTCGGCGGATTGGGCGAGATCGGGAAAAATACGTACGGGGTGCAGTTTCAGGATGAAATTGTACTGATTGATGCGGGAATCAAGTTCCCGGAAGATGAACTTCTCGGCATTGATTACGTAATCCCCGATTACACGTATTTAGTAAAAAATGAAGATAAAATTAAAGGTCTGTTTATCACCCACGGTCATGAAGACCATATCGGCGGTATTCCGTACCTGCTCAGACAAGTAAATATTCCCGTTTACGGCGGTAAACTCGCGATCGGCTTACTTCGGAATAAACTTGAAGAGCACGGGCTGTTAAGACAGACCAAATTAAACATCATCGGTGAAGACGACATCGTGAAGTTCCGCAAGACGTCTGTATCCTTCTTCAGAACGACACACAGCATTCCGGATTCATACGGAATCGTCGTCAAAACACCGCCGGGCAATATCGTACATACCGGGGACTTTAAGTTCGATTTCACACCGGTAGGCGAACCGGCCAACTTGACAAAGATGGCTGAAATCGGGAAAGAAGGCGTTTTGTGCCTGCTTTCTGACAGTACAAACAGTGAGGTGCCTGATTTCACCATGTCAGAACGCCGCGTAGGCGAAAGCATTCACGATATTTTCCGAAAAGTGGACGGCAGAATTATATTTGCGACATTCGCTTCGAATATACACCGTCTTCAGCAGGTGATTGAAGCAGCCGTTTTAAACGGCAGAAAAGTTGCCGTATTCGGACGCAGTATGGAATCGGCTATTGAAATCGGACAAAATCTCGGTTACATTACCTGTCCTAAAAATACGTTTATTGAGCATAACGAAATCAATCGTTTGCCTGCCAATAAGGTAACGATTTTATGTACGGGGAGCCAAGGTGAACCGATGGCGGCGTTATCACGCATCGCTAACGGGACGCACCGGCAGATTTCCATTAATCCCGGAGATACAGTCGTCTTTTCTTCCTCTCCGATACCCGGAAACACAATCAGCGTAAGCCGCACCATCAACCAGCTGTACCGTGCGGGCGCAGAAGTCATTCACGGTTCATTGAATGACATTCATACATCCGGACACGGCGGACAGGAAGAGCAGAAATTAATGCTCCGCCTGATCAAACCGAAGTTCTTTATGCCGATTCACGGTGAGTACAGAATGCAGAAAATGCACGTCAAACTCGCGACTGATTGCGGCATACCTGAAGAAAACTGCTTTATCATGGATAATGGCGAAGTGCTGGCCCTCAAAGGCGAAGAAGCCGCTGTGGCAGGCAAAATTCCGTCCGGCTCCGTTTACATTGACGGAAGCGGAATCGGTGATATCGGCAATATCGTGCTCCGCGACCGCCGCATTCTTTCAGAAGAAGGCCTTGTTATCGTTGTTGTCAGCATCAATATGGACGACTTTAAGGTTTCGGCGGGGCCTGATTTAATCTCAAGAGGTTTTGTATACATGAGAGAATCCGGTGATTTGATCAATGACGCGCAGCAGCTGATTTCGAACCATCTGGAGAAAGTAATGGATCGGAAAACAACGCAGTGGTCCGAAATTAAAAACGAAATTACCGATACACTTGCTCCGTTCCTATACGAAAAAACAAAACGCCGCCCGATGATCCTTCCGATCATTATGGAGGTCTAAAAAAAACTGCACTCGTAATGAGTGCAGTTTTTTTATTGCAGCGGAATATGCTGAAAGGCTTTGACATCAAACAGACCGGCTGCTGTCATTTTAATATCCGGAATCACCGGAAGCGCTAAAAACGATAATGTGAGAAACGGATTGAAATCACCGGTGAATCCGAGCAGAGGAAGCTTTTCATGAAGCACGCCCAAGCTGTCATTGACCCATTCCGCCGACTTATCAGACAAAAGCCCGGCGATCGGAAGCGGAACGGAGTGAAGCAATTCTCCGTTTTTCACGGCTGTTAATCCTCCTCCGGTGTCACGGAGCCTGTTGATTGCTTTTGCCAAATCGGCATCGTTTGTACCGACGGCGATGATATTATGGGAATCGTGAGAAATGGTTGTGGCGATGGCGCCTTCTTTTAACCCGAACCCTTGTACAATCCCGAGTCCTATCATTTTTTCGCCGCTGTGCCGCTCTGTGACGGCGATTTTTAATAAATCATTTTCTGTATCAGGACAAAACGCGTCAGCAGACGGTGCAGGCACTTCTTTTTTTCTCGTCTCCAAATGATTCGGTATCATTTCGATTACTTTCATTTTCCTGCCCTCATGAATCGGCATATAAAAATCAGATTCAGTCAGCGGCGATCTCAGCCGCACTGTATCCAACAGCGCCTGGTCCGGCGAATAGGAACCGGCAGACTGTTCATAAACCGTTCGTCCGTTCTCGGCAACGGTCCGGCCGGCGACCATGGTCTTCGTGACGGCAGCCTCCCGTACATCTGAAATGAACAGCAGATCTGCGTCAAAACCCGGCGCTACCGCCCCTTTTGTTTCAAGGCCGTAGCACTCAGCCGCATTTAAGCTGGCGAGCTGATACGCAAGGAATGGATCAAGTCCCGCCTTTATCGCCATTTTGACTTGGTGGTTCACACTTCCTTCTGAAAGCAGATCATCTACATGCTTATCATCCGTACAAAAGAAAAAGCGGCGCGCGTTTTTTTCATTCACCGCCGGCAGCACATTGAGCGTATTTTTTGCCACCGATCCTTCGCGCAGCATGACGTACATTCCCCGTCTGATTCTGTCCAGCGCTTCTTCTTTTGTCGTCACTTCATGATCATTTGACACCATTGCGGTTCTGTATATATTGATGATATCTGAAGACAGTCCGGCTAAATGCCCGTCGATCCGTTTTCCGTGACGCTTGGCATCAAGCAGTTTCTGAAGCATATCCTCTTCACCTTCCGCAACAGACACATAATCCATTACTTCCGCAAGCCCGAGCACCTCTTTCTCCTTATAAAAAGGCTTTAAATCCTCGGCTTTTAATACGGCTCCCGAGCGTTCAAAGCTAGCGGCGGGAACACAGGAAGGAAGCATGAAACGGATGTTCAGCGGCGCCTTTTTCGCCTGCTCTATCATAAATGAAATGCCTTTTGCTCCGGAAACGTTCGCAATTTCGTGAGGATCAGTAATGACAGTAGTCACTCCGTGAGGGAGGACGGCTTTAGCAAATTCAATCGGAGTAACCATAGAGGACTCGATATGAACATGTCCGTCAATAAAGCCCGGAACGATCATTTGACCTTCTGCATCAATGACTTCTTCCCCTTCATATTCGCCCAGCCCGACGATCACTCCGCCCGTAATGGCGATATCTGCAGAAATCCATTCCTGGTTAAATACATCCATGATTTTTCCGTTTTTAATGACGGTATCGGCTTTTTGTCTGCCGGCTGATGCATTCAGCCGTTCAGCCAGTGTTTCTTTGTTCAAAATGAGGCCTCCTCTTTTTCTTTATATGGTACAATATGCTATCGGATCGCCTGATCATAGTCAATAAAAATTGCAGAAAATACCGCTTACATGATAAATGTCTTTCTATTCTGACATAATAAAAGACCGTCCTTTTACGGACGGCTTTTCACTTTGTGTGAAGCACTCTTTTTTCAAATCGGGAAATGTCCGTAAGAGAGCCGATAACGATGAGAATATCTTCTTTTTGGATCATTTCAGTCGCCAGCGGAGATACGATCACTTCTTTTTCTCTCTTGATGGCCACGATATTAATGCCGTACTTCGCCCGGATGTCCAGATCAAGCAGTGTGTTGCCCGCAAGCCTGCTGTTGGCCACGATCTCCACAATGCTGTGTTCGTCGGACAGCTCCAAATAATCAAGCACATTATTTGATACGATGTTGTGGGCGATGCGTTTTGCCATGTCACGTTCAGGGTGGACGATGTGATCGGCCCCGATTTTCGCAAGCACTTTCTCATGATAATCGTTCTGCGCTTTAACAGTGATCGTGTTCACGCCGAGTTCCTTTAAGATCAGCGTCGTTAAAATGCTCGCCTGTATATTTTCGCCGATTGCCACAATGACGTGATCAAAGTTGCGCAGCCCTAAGTTTTTCAGCACCGATTCATCGGTTGAATCGCCGATGACCGCGTGTGATGCGATTTTGGCGTATTCATTTACTTTATCTTCATCAATATCCATCGCCATGACCTCAAGGCCTTCTTCACTTAATGCTTTGCAAATACTTCCGCCGAAGCGTCCGAGACCGATAACGGCAAACTCTTTTCTCATAACAGTACTCCTTTAAACAATATCTCTAATAGGAATAGTATCACATTTTCGGCAACGAGTTCATATAGCGTTTAAGCTTTTCTGAAAAGGTGGGCGATAAATACAGGTCCGCTCCGCGTTCGATTTCTTCCTGATAGTGACCCGGAGGCGCAATTTCCTCAGCTTTATCAAGAACGAGAAACGTCAGGACGCCTCTGTATACACGGCCGCCGGCACACACTTCTATGAACGCTGGACGGTATGTGTGGTTATCAACACCTTCTCTTTTGTACAGATAGGTTGCCGCTTCAAACGGGAGCTTGTACAGCACGCCTTCAGTTCGTCCCCCGTCTTCAACAAGATCGGCTCTGGAACCGTCAGGACGCCTTAACGTGAATCTCGTCGAATACCCTTCAACAACCGCCCCTCCGACCGGCTCGGCAAAAAAGTGGTCGACCCCCGCCTGTTTAAACCGGGCATTGTCCATACAGGAGCCGTATGCGAAATAATAAACCGGACTGTCATCCTCCCGTTTCATAAAACGGTATTCTTTCCAGTCTCCGCTTTTGATACGGCTGAATGAGGCACACTGGTCGGGCTTTACGACATATGCGAAGGCGGTTTTATTCCCGGCATCCGTCGTCACGGCAACCTCTTTTCGATCAAAATCAGCATAATACGCATCCAGCTTACGGATCATCTGATGATCTGTTTCATACAATTCCCCGTACACAAAAGCTGTTTCTGCTAAAGACGCCGCAGGCTGACCTTTATCCGTTTCGTACAGCACGCCGTTTATCGCAGCCTGCTCGCACACACACGGAGCGCCTTTCAGCAGTTCATGGTTTTCTTCACGCTTCCGTAACAAACCGTATACAAAAAGAAGCAAGTTATTTTTCCTCCTTTTGGACAGCAGCCGCTTCTAACGGCAGAATCACCTGAAACGTACTGCCTTCTCCATTTTTGCTCTTAATGTTAAGTTTACCATTATGCTCCTTCAGAATTCGTAAACAAATCGGAAGCCCGAGACCCGTTCCCTGATCTTTTGTTGAGAAAAACGGTTTCCCGATGTTTTCAAGCTTTTCTTTCGACATGCCGTTTCCTTCATCCTGTATGCTGATCACCGCGTATTCTTCATCCCGTTTTGTATAAATATGAATATTCCCGCCGTCAGGCATCGCTTCAATCGCATTTTTAATAATATTGATAAATACCTGTTTCAGCTGGTTTTCGTCACCGTTGACCATACAGGACTCAGTCTGCCTGAAATCCTTCTCAATCACAGTGTTCGACAGCACCGCGTTCGTGTCAAGAAGCGTCGCCACCTGCCGTAAAATATGGTTGAGATGATGAGCGGTAAACGTCACGGTCTGCGGCTTGGCGAGCAGAAGCAGCTCCCCCAGCACGAGATCAATCCTTTTAATCTCCGAAAAAATAATATCAAAATAATCCGTTCTTTCCGGATACTGGGCTTTCATCAGCTGGAGAAAGCCGCTGACTGACGTTAAAGGATTTCTTACTTCATGGGCGATTCCTGCCGCAAGCTCCCCGGCAATGGCCAGCTTTTGAGATTGCATGGCGAGGCGTTCGTTCGTTTCCAGAAGCTCATCGACAGCTTTTTTCCGTTCACTGATATCAGACATCGTCCCCAGGCTTCCGACAAATTTCTGTCTGCGGTCATAATACAGCTTATAATGGACTTCTCCCCAAAAGATCGAGCCGTCTCTTTTAATATATTTGGCCGTAAACATTCCTGACGGGGACTGCTGCTTAATTTGGGAGATAATATAATCAATGATATGTTTTTCTTTTATAAAATAATCATTATACATCGTGCCCATACATTCGCTGATGGAGTGGCCCGTAATCGCCGTCCAGGCCTGATTCAAATATGTAATATTCCCTTGAGCATCCGTCTGAAAAACGATTTCCTGCAGATTGTCCATGATCCGGTTTTTCTCATCTGAAAGCGCCTTTGCTTTCTGCTCGCTGTCCTTCAGCTCCGCCAGCAGCTGCTTTTTATTATCCACATAATAAGCCAGCAGCCAGACGCTGATTAATGTGACGGCGGTAAAGGTGATGTCAACGGGCCAGTTAATCGGATTCCGTTCAATCATATAAAATAAATAATCCCAAAACATAATAAAAATCATTGCCAAGATTAAGGAAATGATACGCGCTTGATATTTTCCCATAGTCCCACCTGCCGCTAGCATTTCTACATATATTGTAACATTGTTGACTGCATTATTGACTAAAAAATGATAACTATTCCCAATTAATTGAGCAGGTTCGCTTACTTTTCCCGTGAGTTTTTGCACAAGTTCATAATAAAAGGACGGAATGATGCTCCGCCCTTTTTGCTGATTATGATCTATCTTTTAACGCTTCCTCGATTTCCTCAAGCAGCATTTTCGCTCCTTCAGGACTTAAAATAATTTTGCCGTTGCCGTACTCCTGATTTTCGGGAGTAATTTCCCCCGTCATTAAGCAAATGCCGTGCGGCTTGTATTTTTTTAAGACAATTTTGTCTCCGTCAACGAAAAATTCAATACTATCTTTAATAGCGATATCCAATGCTCTTCTCAATTCAATCGGCATGACAATACGCCCGAGTTCGTCTACTTTTCTTACTACACCAATTGATTTCATAGAAATCCCCTACTTCCTTTAATGTCTCTTCTTTATGTCCAAGGAAAATCCTTCATAAACGTAGACGAAAGGAACGGAGCAAAAGTTTCTCAGCATCCGGAACTGAATGTTTTTTTACAGAAGAAAATCCTTTTGAAATATGGGATACAGACTTTCCCTCCTTTTTTACAAAAACATTTCATTCCCGGCGGAAACCCCCAAAAATCGTGGTTTTTCTCAGAAACTTTAAATGTAGAATCAATTAAATCAGGATAGGGATTGGGTGAAAACATGTTTCAATCAACTGAGATCGGAATCGACTTAGGAACCGCTAATATACTTGTTTACAGTAAAAATAAAGGAATTATTTTAAACGAGCCTTCCGTTGTCGCTGTAGATACAACAACGAAAGCGGTGCTTGCCATCGGAACGGATGCCAAAAGCATGATCGGAAAGACGCCTGGGAAAATCGTCGCCGTTCGGCCGATGAAAGACGGTGTCATTGCTGATTATGATATGACAACTGACTTATTAAAACACATTATGAAAAAAGCCGGAAAAAAAATCGGAATGACTTTCCGCAAACCGAATGTCGTCGTCTGCACGCCTTCAGGCTCAACAGCCGTTGAACGCCGCGCCATCAGTGACGCTGTCAAAAACTGCGGAGCGAAAAACGTTCACTTGATTGAAGAACCCGTAGCCGCTGCAATCGGAGCCGACCTCCCTGTTGACGAGCCGGTCGCAAACGTCGTCGTAGATATCGGCGGCGGTACGACTGAAGTCGCCATCATCTCATTCGGGGGCGTCGTATCCTGCCATTCGATCAGAATCGGCGGCGACCAGCTTGATGAAGATATCGCCTCGTTCGTCAGAAAAAAATACAACCTGCTGATCGGGGAACGTACGGCAGAACAAGTGAAAATGGAAATCGGTTTTGCATTGATCGAACATGTGCCGGAAACGATGGAAATCCGCGGGCGTGACCTTGTAACCGGTCTGCCGAAGACAATCAGACTGCAATCTAATGAAATTCAGCACGCGATGCGTGAGTCGCTCCTGCATATTCTTGAAGCGATCAGAGCGACACTTGAAGATTGTCCGCCGGAGCTCAGCGGTGATATCGTTGACCGCGGCGTCGTGTTAACCGGCGGAGGCTCCCTTTTAAACGGGATGAAAGAATGGCTGACAGATGAAATCGTCGTTCCCGTTCATTTGGCGGCAAATCCGCTTGAATCAGTGGCTATCGGCACGGGACGTTCATTAGACGTCATCGACAAGCTGCAAAAAGCGATTAAATAATAAGATTGTGCTTCTTTTTTCTCCGGCCGGCTCATATTGTGAGAACTGGAGAAACATTAAGGAGGAAGCATATGCTTAGAGATGTGGGAAGACGCGTAGCAGTAGCCGTCATTTTAAGCGGAATTATTTTGGGGGGTATGAGCATATCACTGGCCAATATGCCCCATTCTCCGGCCGGCGGCGCCGTAAAACTGAATCACCCGTAAAGACGCAGCAAAAGCTGTGTCTTTTTCGTTTGTGCTCCTTTCTTTCCTTTATGAGGCGATATTTGATATGATGAGAAAAACCGATGAGGAGGAATGAACGATGAGTTCGTTTACTGAAAAGTTACATACATATGCTCAGCTGGCGGTAGAAGTCGGCGTCAATGTCCAAAAAGGACAGCATGTCGTAATCAATGCCTCAACTGATGTCCGGGAACTTGTCAGACTGCTTGCCAAACATTCTTATGAAAAAGGCGCTAAAAACGTCACCGTAAATTGGCAGGACGATGAACTGTCCAGATTAAAATACGAGATGGCACCTTTTGAAGCGTTTGAAGAGTATCCTGAATGGGAAGCAAAAGGAAAAGAAGAGCTCGCGAAAAAAGGGGCTGCGTTTATTTCTGTCGTCTCATCCGACCCCGACCTGTTAAAAGGCACTGACGGCAAACGGATTGCAGCGTTCCAAAAAGCCGCCGGAAAAGCATTGCATACATACAGACAATATATTCAATCAGATAAGGTCAGCTGGACGGTGATCGGAGCGGCTTCAACAGGCTGGGCGAAAAAAGTGTTCCCGGATCAGCCGGAAGAAACAGCCGTTCAGCTTTTATGGGAAGAAATTTTCAAAACGACCCGCGTAAATGAAGAAAACCCTGTGGAAGCATGGAAAAAACATGATCAAAACCTTCATGAAAAAGTGGAACACTTAAACAAAAAACATTACAGCGCCCTGCATTATCAGGCTGAAGGAACAGACTTAACCATTGAACTGCCGAAAAAACATGTATGGGCAGGCGCAGGAAGCGTGAATGAAAGCGGGCACGAATTCATGGCCAACATGCCGACAGAAGAGGTTTTTACCCTTCCGCAGCGTGACGGGGTGAACGGCACGGTTTCCAGCACGAAACCGCTGAGCTACGGCGGCAACATTATTGATAACTTCACTCTTACCTTTGAAAACGGCCGCATCGTTGATGTGAAAGCTGAAAAAGGCGAGGAGATTTTAAAAGGCATCGTCGAAACCGATGAAGGCTCACACTATCTCGGAGAAGTGGCCTTAGTGCCGTACGATTCACCGATTTCACAATCAAATATTTTATTTTACAACACACTGTACGATGAAAACGCCTCTAACCACTTGGCGATCGGCAGTGCGTATGCCTTTAATATTGAGGGCGGCAAACAAATGACACGGGAAGAGCTTGTCAAAGAGGGCTTAAATGAAAGCATTACACACGTAGATTTTATGGTCGGTTCCAAAGATATGAATATCGACGGCATTACGGCGGACGGCAAAAGAGAACCGATCTTCAGAAACGGAAACTGGGCATTTTAATAAAAAAAGGAGGCGATCAGGCCTCCTTTTTTTATTTCGCTTCATACATTTGCAAGTTGGCGCAGACGGTTTCCAAAACAGGTGTATCAACTGACAAGCCTTTCGCTTTCTCAAGCAAAAATCCGTGTAAATGATCACCTTCCGTCACCCTGCCCTTTTCCATATCTCTCAGCATCGACGATTTCATATGGTAAGACATGCTTGTCAATGTGCGATAACTCTCCTCTTCCAGACCAGGATCTTTCGGGATGCCGGCAGCCTTGAAAATGGCACCGATTTCAGCAAAGAGGCGCTTTGCCGTGTTGCGGCCGCCTTCTGTTTCTAAAATCGGTCCGACAGGCTGTTGAAACAGAGTGGTCACTCCCGCCTGCGCGGCAATAAACATATATTTTTTCCAAATGTCCTTTTCAATATCCCGGCTGATGATGACATCCGCTTTCACACCTGCAAATGCGTTTTCCAGCTCGTTCATACGTTCTGTGCGTTCCCCGTTCCATTCACCGAAAACAAAGCGGTGGGCAGCGCTCGTATGAAGAATTTCCCCTTTGTCGTTAAGGGCGCTCTCAATAAAGCAGAGGCCGCCCAGCACCTGCCGTTTTGAAAAAGCTTCAAACAGCTGGTTATAGTGCCTGTATCCGTTTAAAAAAGGAATAATGACCGACGAAGGTTTGACAAACGGTTTGACATCCCGAATGACGTCCTGCAAAGAATACGCTTTTGAAGCGATGATAACCGCGTCAAATGCTCCTTCTTCGTCCGCCATGATTAATTTTGGCTTGATTGAAACATCACCTTTTTCACTTTTGACGGTCAATCCCGTCTCTTGTAATTGTTCCGCCCGTTTCTTGCGGACGAGAAACGTCACGTCATTTCCCTTTTCTGCAAGACGCGCGCCGATATATCCGCCCACTCCCCCAGCTCCGACAACTAAAAACTTCATGATGCATTCCTCCGTCTCTTTTCAAGTTATGTATTCATTTATTGTAACGGGAAGTCAGAAGATTGAAAACTTTTTTCATAAATAAAAAAGCAGAGTCTCCCCTGCTTCTTTATTACGCGTATAGCTCTTCAAGCTTTTTCTGTACATCCGCGTTTTCAAGAAATTCGTCATAAGACATTTGTTTGTCAACAATGCCTTTAGGCGTTAATTCAATGATGCGGTTGGCAATTGTCTGTACAAACTGATGGTCATGAGATGAAAACAGCATAGCGCCTTTAAAGCTGATTAAGCCGTTGTTAAGCGCCGTAATGGATTCCAAATCTAAGTGGTTTGTCGGTTCATCCAGAATTAAGATATTCGCGCCGGAAAGCATCGCTTTTGAAAGCATGCAGCGCACTTTTTCTCCTCCGGAAAGGACGTTTGATTTTTTGTTGACTTCTTCTCCTGAGAACAGCATGCGTCCTAAGAAACCGCGCAGAAAGCTTTCGCTTTGGTCATGCGGCGAGTATTGGCGGAGCCAGTCAACAAGGTTCGCATCGCTGCCGTCAAAATATTCGCTGTTGTCTTTAGGGAAGTACGCCTGGGAAGTGGTCACGCCCCATTTAAATGTGCCGCTGTCTGCTTCCATTTCCCCGGAAATGATTTTAAACAATGTCGTAACGGCAAGTTCGTTGCGGCCCGTAAAAGCGATTTTATCTTCTCTGTTCATAATAAAGCTGACGTTATCAAGCACCTTAACCCCGTCAATCGTTTTTGTTAAGCCTTCAACCCGCAGCACGTCATTTCCGATCTCGCGTTCCGGCGTGAAATTGACATAAGGATAACGGCGTGATGACGGTTTGATATCATCAAGCGTGATTTTATCAAGGAGTTTCTTTCTTGATGTCGCCTGCTTTGATTTAGAGGCGTTGGCGCTGAATCTGGCCACGAACTCCTGAAGCTGTTTAATCTGCTCTTCTTTTTTCTTGTTGGCTTCCTGAGAAAGCTTTAAAGCAAGCTGGCTGGATTCATACCAGAAATCATAGTTGCCGACGTACACTTGAATTTTATTAAAATCAAGATCGGCGATGTGCGTGCACACTTTATTTAAAAAGTGACGGTCATGGGATACGACGATGACTGTGTTCTCAAAGTTGATTAAAAACTCTTCCAGCCACTGAATCGCTTTCAGATCCAAGTGGTTGGTCGGTTCATCAAGCAGCAGAACGTCCGGCTTGCCGAACAGCGCCTGTGCCAAGAGCACTTTCACCTTTTCTGAACCGCCTAAGTCAGCCATTTTCTTCGTATGCAGGTCTTCAGAGATGCCCAGGCCCTTTAACAAAATAGCGGCTTCACTTTCAGCTTCCCATCCGTTTAATTCCGCAAACTCTCCTTCAAGCTCAGCGGCGCGGATGCCGTCTTCATCTGAAAAATCAGGCTTCATATAAATCGCGTCTTTTTCCTGCATGACTTCGTATAAACGTTTATGTCCCATAATAACGACTTTCAGCACTTCGAAGTCTTCATATTCAAAGTGGTTCTGCTTCAGAATGGCAAGACGTTCGCCCGGGCTCATATGGACATCGCCGGTCTGCGGCTCCAGCTCACCGGATAAAATTTTCAAAAATGTTGATTTTCCGGCACCGTTTGCGCCTATTAATCCGTAGCAGTTGCCCGGCGTAAATTTAATATTGACATCTTCAAATAACTTGCGATCCGCAAAACGCAAGCTCACATTATTTACAGCAATCATTTAGAATCCTCCATCGTGTCTATCATCATTAAAAGTATACCATGAATAAAGGGGAAGAGAAATGTTTCCCTGCGAATATACGGGTTTGAAAAGATGCAGGCAAACCCGGAGCCCTGTGATACAATAGATATATATACATATTCATCACGGAGGAACAAGTTGAAGCTTTTAACACTCACAGAATATTGTCTTATGATTTTCTTTACCGGGGTTTTTCTGGCCGTCACAGGCTTTACCGCACGTGACATCGGCTTGTACGTCGGAATCGCCCTCATTTATACGTTTTCGCATCTCTTTTCAAAACGGATGCTTGAAAAACGCGGCAAAGAGAAGCAGCAGGTGAATCTTTTTTTCAGCGTTCTGGCCATTGTCGGATCAGTGCTGGCCACGGTAATGTTCATCGCCGTCGCCGCCTCGTTTGCCAAATAAAAAACGCCTGCTGTCCAAATCGGGCAGCGCGGCGTTTTTATTTTGTCTGACGCATATCATGAAACGGGAAGAACACAAACTTCGAGGTGCCGACGATTCGGTTTTCGGCAATTAAGCCGAGGCCGTTCCGGCTGTCCATTGAGTTCAGCCGATTGTCGCCCATGACGAAGTATTTGCCTTTCGGAACCTTTACGGGGCCGAAATCTCCCGTCAGGTTGACTCCCAGTTTTTTCGCTTCTTTTTTATTGCTCGCGAGGTACGGTTCTGCGATTTTTTTGCCGTTTATATAAAGCGTGTCATTTTTCATTTCCACCGTTTCTCCCGGTTTTCCGATGAGCCGCTTTACATAATGGACTTTCGATGTATCGCCGTTAATAATGACGATGTCCCCCCGCTCGATTTCTCCGATATAATTGACGCTTTTGTTGACAAACAGCCTTTCACCGTCATGTAATGTCGGGTACATTGATGATCCTTCCACTAAGTACGGTTCAAACAGAAAATGGCGGATTAACAGCGCAAGTGCGACTGCTATAATGATGGCCTTTCCCCATTCCCAATACGTGTTGGATTTTCTTTTTACCGATTTTTCAGAAGTAGGTTTTTGTTCTTCAGTCAACGTGGTTCCTCCTAGACGATCACTGTTTCAGTTCATGTACCATCTTTACTTTATCATAACTCATCATAAAATACATAACGCTACTATGCGTACATGATTGAAAAAAGCGCCCGTAAAGGACGCTTTTTGCTTATTTCTCTGCAACCGGTTTTTTGACGATTCCCAAGATAACAGCCGTTACAATCGCTCCGATCACGATGCTCATTAAGTAAAGCAGCGGATGGTTCGTAATGAATGCAACGAATATTCCTCCGTGCGGTGCAGGAAGCGTTACCCGGAAAAACTCTGTCAACCCGCCAGCTACCGCAGAACCGACAACGGCTGCAGGGATGACGCGAAGCGGATCAGCCGCTGCAAACGGGATGGCGCCTTCTGTAACGAAAGCTGCTCCCATGAAGTAGCACGTAATACCGGCTTCACGGTCACGTTTAGAGAATTTGTGTTTAAAGAATGTTGTCGCCAGTGCGATTCCAAGCGGCGGAGCCATTCCGCCCGCCATGATGGCCGCATGCGGCGCATAGTTTCCGGCCCCGATCATCGCGATACCGAAAGTGAACGCCGCTTTATTGAGCGGGCCGCCCATGTCGATAGCCATCATACCGCCTAAAATAATACCCATTAAGACAAGGTTTCCAGTTCCAAGGCTTTCAAGCCAATTTGTTAAGAAATTCATGAACGCTGCGACAGGTGTGTTTATGACAAATTGCATCAGGACACCGGTGATAAAAATACCGAGCAACGGATAAATCAATACAGGTTTTAATCCGTCAAGAGTCTGAGGAATAAAGACAAACAGCTTTTTCAAAAGGACTACGACATAACCTGCTAAGAATCCGGCAATCAGTCCGCCCAAGAATCCGGCATTCGCCTGCGTAGCCATAAATCCGCCGACCATACCCGGCGCAAATCCCGGACGGTCCGCAATACTCATTGCGATGAATCCGGCAAGAACTGCAACAATCAGCTTTAACGCATTATCGCCGCCGATAAAGTTCAGCGCTGCGGCAAACGTGTTGTATGTCGGGTCTTTCGGATCAGCTGAATGAATTCCCCAGAAGAATGAAATCGCAACGAGAATTCCGCCGCCGACGACAAATGGCAGCATGTTGCTGACACCGCTCATTAAGTGTTTATAGAAAGTACTTCCGATACTTGTGCCTGATTTCTGTTTCGGACCGTCTTCATCTGAAGCGGAAGATCCTCCGCCGCTGCCCTCGTAAATCGGCGCATCTTGGTTAACGGCTTTTTCAATCAGTTCCTGAGGACGTCTGATACCGGCCGTCACAGGCACTTGAAGAACATGTTTGCCTTTAAAGCGTTCCATTTCAACCTGTTTATCAGCCGCCACGATGATCGCAGGCGCGTCTTCAATTTCTTGAGCCGTCAGCTTATGTTTGATACCGCTTGAGCCGTTTGTCTCGACTTTAATGTCAACGCCGAGCTCTTTCGCTTTTTCCTTCAGTGCGTCAGCTGCCATAAACGTATGGGCGATACCTGTCGGACATGCCGTAACGGCAAGGATTTTGCCTTTTCCTGACGGCGCTGCCTGTTCTTCCTGCTCTTCTTCTTCCTCATCGTCATCTTTGTCATGCTGATTGATGATGTCAATGATCGCATCTTCTGATTCAGCTTCAAGAAGCTGTTTGCGGATTTCCTCACGCATGAGAAGCGTTGAAAGTCTTGATAATGCCTCAAGGTGCGTATTATTCGCTCCTTCGGTTGCCGCAATCATAAAGACCAGGTGTGCCGGCTGACCGTCTAATGATTCATAATCCACACCATCTTTTGAACGGCCGAATGCGATGGCCGGGTTAATGACGCTCGCCGTCTTCGCATGAGGAATGGCAATGCCTTCGCCGATTCCCGTCGAGCTTTGGCTTTCACGATTTAAAATGGCTGCTTTGTAAGCCTCTCTGTCATTTAATCTGCCGGCTTTGTCAAGCACTGTCACCATTTCATCGATAACGTTTTCTTTCTCTTTGCTTTCTATATTGAGATGAATTGTATCTCTTGTTAACAGCTCAGTTATCTTCACTTTTCTTTCCTCCTCTATAGACGTGTGACTTTAACTTCAGGAAGAAGCTGCTGTACAAACTCTTCAGTTCCGAGTTCTTCAGAAAATGCCGTCGCGCTTCCGGAAGCAACTCCTAAACGGAACGCATCTTCCAAAGGCAGCTGTTTTGAAATTCCCGCAAGGAATCCCGCGACGACGGAATCACCCGCGCCTACCGAATTGACAAGCTTTCCTTTAGGAACATTGGCGAGGAAAACCGCCTCTTTCGTAAATAAAAGCGCACCGTCGCCAGCCATCGAAACAATCGCATGTTCAGCGCCTTGTTCAATCAATTTTTTACCGTAAGGAACGGCAGCTTCGGCTGAATCAATGACCGTATTGAACATTTCCCCAAGCTCATGATGATTCGGTTTCATCAAAAACGGTTTCATTTCTGTCGCTTTCATCAGCGCTTCACCGGAGATGTCCACCACTACCCGGGCATTCTGCTTTCTGCATGCCTCAGCAATTTTTTCATACGTGTTATGCGGCAGGGAAGAAGGAATGCTTCCCGCTAAAACGACGATGTCTCCTTCTTCCAGAGCGGAGAACTGTTCTAAAAAGGCATTGAACACTTCGTCTGAAATCGTCGGGCCCTGTCCGTTAATTTCCGTTTCATCGCCCGTTTTCAGTTTTACATTTATACGCGTGTCTTCATCCACCTCAGAAAAAGCCGTTTCCAGACCTTCCTGCTGCAAAAATGACGTGATATAGTTTCCGGTAAATCCGCCGACAAATCCCAATGCTTTTGACGGCACATGGTGTCTTTTCAGTAATCTCGAAACGTTGATGCCTTTTCCGCCGGGATACTTCGTGTCATAGCTGGAACGGTTTAAACCGCCTACGGCAAAATCTTCAACGTGAACGATATAGTCAACAGACGGATTGAGGGTTACAGTGTAAATCATGGTTTCACTACCTTTACGACAGTTTTTTCTTGGTAATTATCGAATGCAAGTTCTTCAGCTTCAGTGGTAATGATAGCGGCATCGCCCAAGGCGGCGAACGCTGCGAAAGAAATCTCGCCGAATTTAGAAGGATCGGCTAAAACATACGCATTTTTCGCCTGTCTCACAGCCTTTGTCTTCAGAAGAGCCTCATCCGGATCGGGTGTTGTAAAGCCGGCTTCAATGTGCACGCCGTTCACCCCGAGGAAGCTTTTGTCAAAACGGTACTGGCTGACCGCCGTTAATGAGGCGCCGCCGATCATCGCACCTGTTCTATGCTTCACATATCCTCCGAGAAGATAAAAGGGGATCCCTTTCCTTATTAAAGCGTCGATATGCATAACTCCGTTTGTGACAACCACAATGTCCTTAGATGGATCTATAAAATCAATCATGTGCAATGTAGTTGTTCCCGCATCAAGATAAATACAGTCACCTTCTTCTAATAAAGATGCCGCTTCTTCTGCGATCTTCAGTTTATCCTGAAGGTTTTTGGAGGATTTTTCAAGCATATCGGGTTCTTGCCTGCTGTTGGAAAGTTTAGACGCCCCGCCGTGAACGCGCTTTAAAAATCCGCGCTCTTCAAGTGTTGATAAATCTCTTCTGATCGTTGATTCAGAAGCATTTGTCATACTTATCAGCTCTTGAATCTTCACCACATCACGCTTTTCAATCTGATCCATAATCAGCTGATACCTTTCAGGAGTGAGCATATTCCGCCTCCTTTGGAAACGTATTCATTTCGGCTGCAAGATAATTGTAAACGCTTTTTTTACTTCTAGCAACTAAAATCACTCAAATTCATTCAATAACTATCAAAATCTTTCACATTTGTTCATATTAACGTATGTACATAGGGTTTGTAAACTGTAAATTCGACAAAAAGGGGGACAATTGTATGACATTTTCTTTTTATCATAAATGAAAAAAGTCTATTATATTCATTCAATCATTAAAACACAAAAAAACCCCATGCAGACTGCATGGGGCGCCGATTATTCATACCGTAACGCTTCAATCGGATCTAAGCGAGATGCTTTGTTGGCGGGCAGCATGCCGAAAATGACACCGATCAGCATACTGAACAGCACACCGATACAAACCACCTGCCAGGAAACGAGCGACGGCCAGCCTGCGATAAGGGAAACGAGTGATGCTCCCCCGTAGCCGAGACAGATTCCGATTAAGCCGCCGATTAATGTAAGCACAACAGATTCAATTAAGAATTGTGTCAGAATCTGTCCTCTCGTGGCACCGAGCGATTTGCGGATGCCGATTTCTCTTGTCCGTTCCGTCACTGATACGAGCATAATATTCATGACCCCGATCCCGCCGACAACGAGAGAAATACCGGCGATCGAACCGATGATCGTCGTCATGACGGTCGTGACCTGACCGATGCCCGCCGCGATTTCTTCCATATTCATGACTTGATAGGCCTCTTTTGTACCGTGATTGTCATTTAAGAGACGGGCCGCTTCTTTTCCTGTTGATTTGATTTGATCAGCTGACTCCGTCTGAACGGAAACGTTGCTGTAGTCGTTAGTACCGAAAGACGTTTTCAGCATGTTGAACGGCACATACATTTCACTGAGTCCTAACGATAAAAAGCCGCTCTCTTCTTTCAGTACGCCGATTACTTCAACGGGCTGTCCGCCGGCCCAGACGATTTTTCCGAGCGGAGACGTTTTCCCGAACAGCTTTTCAGCCATTTTTTTCGAGATGATTCCCGCTCTTTTCCCGGAAAGAAAATCATTATCCGTAAATGTCCGTCCATCTTGAACGTCCAGCTTTTTTACGTCCATGTAGCCGCTGTTAATGCCGTTCAGCGTAATATCCGTGTCTTCTTCATGGTAACGTGCCGTCATGGATTTTACCGCGGAAGCGACAACCTGCTTTACGCCGTCCACACCTTTTAATCCATTAATATCTTCTTCTGTAAAACTCGCTTCCTGTAAGGCGTTCGGATTGGCTGTTAATTCTTCATCACTGGGCATGTAAAACAATTCAATCGTATTGCCCGGCCCGCTGATGGATTGCTTCAGCATTTGCTCTCCGCCCTGGCCGACAGCCACAACAACGATTACTGAACCGACGCCGATAATGATTCCGAGCATTGTCAGAATCGATCTCAGCTTGTGAGCTCTTACGGAACTGAGGGCCATCCGGAGATTTTCTGACAGGCTCATTCCCCCACTCTCCTCTGCTCAGCATCGCGGGAAACGATCATGCCGTCACGGACGAAAATCACTCTGTTTGTACAGTCCGCCACTTCAGGCTCATGAGTGACAAGCACCACGGTCACGCCCTCTGCATTAAGCTCTGTGAACTGCTCCATAATGGAAATGCTTGTTTTCGTATCCAGCGCGCCGGTCGGTTCATCAGCTAAAATGAGCTTCGGTTCGTTCACAATGGCTCTTGCAATCGCGACACGCTGCTTCTGGCCGCCGGACAGCTCATTCGGCATGTGACGCATCCGATCCGCCAAACCGACTTTTTCCAGCGCATGCTCAGCCCGTTCCTCACGCTCTTTTTTGCCGATACCGGCGTAGATCATGGGGAGTTCGACATTTTTTCTTGCATTCAATCGCGGCAGCAGCTGAAATTGCTGAAAGACAAATCCGATTGATTTGTTCCGGACCGCCGCAAGCTCTTTTTCGGTGCATGAAGAAACATCTTCGCCCGCAAGCCTGTAACTGCCGGACGTCGGTCTGTCCAGACAGCCGATGATATTCATGATCGTAGATTTTCCCGATCCCGACGGTCCCATAATTGACACATATTCTCCTTCTTCAATCGTCAAGTCGATTGAACGGAGAACATCAAACGTCTCCTTGCCGATCTGATAGCTTTTTTTCACCTTTGAAAGCTGAATCATCTATGCTTTCACATCCGTTCCGTCAGTCAAACCGTCAGCCGGATTCAGAATGACTTTATCATCCTTTGAAAGCCCTTCTTTTATCTCCGTAAGCTGATTTGCGGTATCGCCGACTTTAACTTTCACGCGTTTGGCCTTCCCGTCTTTTACCGTAAAGACCCAGTGCTCATCTCCGTCTTTTTTGACCGCGGAGGACGGCAGCGTATCGGCTTTCCGTTTGTCGGTTTCAATGTTCATAATTAATTTAAACCCCGGCTTGCCCTCCGGAAGGTTTCCGATCAGCTTAACCTGGAACGGATACTGCACGGCCTGTTCCGTACTTTCCCCCGAAGCAGCGCTTGACTTTTGATCAGGAACGAGGCCGACAGCCGCCACTCTCCCTTTCCACGTTTTACCTGGAATGGCGTCTGAGGTAATTGTAACGCTTTGTCCCTTTTTCACTTTCAGCGTGTCGTATTCGGACAAATTGCCGGCAACGATCAGGTGTTCCGGGTCTCCTATATGTATAACCGGTTCTTGAATATCCGATTTTTTAGAAGCCGCTTCTTGATTTACCGAGATTACCGTCCCGTCCATCTCACTCTTAACATTGAGATTCGCCACCTGATTTTCAAGAGACTGCTTTTGCAAATCAGATTGCTTTAATTCGATTTCCGCCGTTTTTTGCTGAAGCTGCAGATCAGTCCGTTCGGATTCAATTTGTTTTTTGGCTTCCGCTTCTCCCACTTGTTTTGCCAGATCTTGTTCCTTGCTGTTTAATGCTCTGAGTTTTTCTTCAACTTGTTCGATTTGCATCCGTTTTGATTGTTCTGTCAACTCATTTTGTTCTTTATCAAGATTGAGCTGCTCATTTGTATACGTGACTAACGACGACCCTTTTTTTACTTTGTCGCCTTCTTTTACTTTCACTTTATCAAGAGTTCCTTTATCCGCTTCATAAAAAACATACTGTTCTTTAGAGAATTTAAGTGTTCCCGGAACCATAACCGTAGAGGAGATTTCTCTGTTTTCCATGGTTCCGGTTTCGATTTTTTTCCCGGCGCTGCCGCCCGCGGGAGCGGCAGACTTATAAATATTGATACCGATGAATACTGCAACAATTACGGCGATGCTGATTCCGATCCAAATTTTTTTCATGTTATACACCTGCTGTCACTGAACTTAACAGTCCTCCGACTGCCGAAACTAAAAGCATAATAACAAACAGGACAATCGCGGAAGTCCAGGCCGCTTTTTTCGAAATGCCGCCTGTATAGCGAAGTCCCAAAGCGAGCAGAATATAGCTCCAGATGCTGAAAATGTCGAACGCGCTTAAAAAGACCGCGACGCCGCCTCCGGCCGGTATGACACTCGCCAAAGATGTAACGGCATACAATGAGCCCGCACCGGTAAAATAAGTGACAAGACCGTTAATAACTAAGCCGATATTGGTAATAAATGCCGTAAACAGGCTGAGTGAGAGCATTTTTTTGTAAGTTGTTACGCCGCCTGAAATTTTAACGCACAGCCAGTAAATGAGCGGAACGATAAACAGAGCGATAATGCCCCCGAAGATTCCTCCGAACATCGAGCCGAATTTAGCAATGGTTTTGGTCATTTCAATCTGATCATCCGACAATCCGTCAAGAGATGAGCTGTTCAGCACTTCTTCATAATTCATCCCCAATCCGCGCAAAATACTGCCGGCCGCGATGAGAATGATGACAATCAGGAGAGGAATGCCGATGACCGGCTTCTCTTTTAATCTTTTAAACTGCACAACAGGACTTGTAATGACGCCGAAAATTGACGGCTTTTCCGTTACTGCCGTATTGCTTTTTTCCAGGTTTGGTTCCATATTGCTGATGCCTCCTATGTATTATTCTGTTTATACGTACGCTTTAGGCTGAGAGAAGTTTCAATTTTTTTGCCGTTTGCGTATTTATGCTAAATTGTAACACAAATTCTCAGCTTTACGTTCCATAATTATGTAAAAAAAAGCATTGTCTGACCGGTATGACGGGAGGCTCAAAGCCTTGTGAAGGCACTGTCTTCAGCCTATTCACGTAGTCAAAACCAGCTCAATCGCAAATCCCTTTAAATCCCATTTAGATATTCTCTGGAATTCAGCGCCTATATACAAAAAAGCCGGATGGCAATGATGCACATCCGGCTCTTTTTTCACCCTCCGCTTACAGGAGGGATAAAGGCAATGGTATCACCTTCTGTTACGATGCTGTTGTCTTTTACATATGTTTCATTGATTGCGATCATGGCATTGTCAATCGTCTGAAGTCCGTACCGTTCCTTTAACAGTGTTTTTACAGCAGACGCCGCCGTCTCTTTTTCGTCAAGTTCAATGACCGGTGTTCCCGCCTGCTCCGCAAGCCCGGCAAACAATAATACTTTAATCATCGCGATTCCCCTTTATGCAAATCCGGTTTTCCGTTCGGATAGGGCGTTGTTTCCAGCTGATCGCCTATCCATTCTTCGCCGTCTTCCCAGATTTCTTTTTTCCATATCGGCACAATCTGTTTTATCCGTTCAATTGCATATTCATTCGCCTCATATGCCGCCTTTCTGTGCGGTGAGGACACGGCGATTACGACCGCTGCTTCTCCGATATCAAGGACGCCGACACGGTGAGTGATTGCAGCTTCGGCTCCTTCCCATTTCGCGCTGATTTCATCGCCGATTTGAGAAAGCATTTGAACAGCCATCGGTTCATACGCTTCATATTCGAGCCGCACCGTCCGCCGTCCTGCAGTCCACTCTCTGACCGTGCCGATAAACGTTGTGATGGCGCCGGCTTCACGCTTTTCAACTTTTTTTACGATATTTTCCGCAATGATAGGTTCCCTTGTAATTTGAAAACGTTCCATTTATGCAGATTCCCCTTTCAGCTGCGAAAGCACAAACATCATGGCAGCCGGATCGTCCGCATGGAATACGGGCATGCCTGCATCTGCCGGCATATGCTCCGTATTTCTGCTGATAACCGCGATCACGCGCTCCAAATGCTTCAGCTTTTGCCAATCTTCGCTGTCTTTGATCATAATGATTTTCGGATGCGGCGCATGTTTAAATCCCTCTATGAGAAGACCGTCAATTCCCAGGCATTCATACAGACTGATCAAACCCGCCAGATCCCATTTTTTTCGCGCCGTAAGCTGCAGGACGCCATCCCCTTCTACTCCCGTAACCGCGGCCCCGGCTTTTGAAAAACGCTCCGAGTCTTTTCCGTCAGAAAAAGGTTCCGGTTCTCCGCCGTGTCCGTGATGTTTTAAACATCCAATATCGCACTCTTTCGGCGCCGCTTTCAGCACACGTTCAATAAACGTTGTTTTACCGCTGTTTTGAAAACCTACGATCTGGACGATCGGGAAAGAATTGACCACGGCCATTCACTTCCATTCTCATCACGGATGAGGAGCACGTGAACCGTCCGGCCCGCTTCATATCCCCTCGTTCCTCCCGGCAGAAGGATAAACGCGTTTGCTTCGGCTAGAGATGTGACTGAGCTTGATTTGTCGAGACCGACCGGTGACGCCATCATCTTTCCGTCCTTATGATAAACAAATGCCCTCACAAATCTCGTAAACGGATTCGGTTTCGGAAAGTCGTTTGTTAACACGGCTTCCGCCCATCCGGAATGAGGTTTTTCATTCAGAAGCCACGTCTGAATCATCGGTTTGACAAACAGGGTGAATCCGACATAACATGCGGACGGATTGCCTGAAAGGCCGAACAGCAGCATGTCATCGGCCCGGGCGACAGTTGTCACGCTCCCCGGGCGCATTGCCACTTTGTTAAAAAGAACTTCCGCTCCGAGCTTATTATAAATGTCTGGAAGAAAATCAAAATCGCCGACTGACACGCCGCCGGTCGTGATCAGAAAATCAACTTTTTTCATAGCTTCCTTCACCGCATCATAGCTGTCATCAAAATCATCGGAAATTTTCCCTAAGTTCAGCGGTACCGCGCCCGCTTCAATGACCTGGGCATACACCATCGCAGCATTGCTGTTGCGGATTTTCCCCGGCTCAAGCGGATCGCTGACATGAAGAAGCTCGGTTCCCGTTGCGATAATGCCGACAACCGGCTTTCTGACCACGGGAACGGAAGCATAGCCGAAGGTTGCTAAAAGAGCGGTTACGCCCGGCGTGATTTTCGTCCCTTTTTTTAATAGCGAGCTGCCTTTTTTCGCGTCTTCTCCTTGATATGAAATATTATCGCCCGCATGGAAAGGGCGTTTCACTGACATGTAATTCGTCCCGTTTTCAGAAAACGTTTTTGTCAGCTCAAGCATCACTACGGCATCCGCGCCTTTTGGAATCTGCGCCCCCGTCATAATGCGGACCGCTTCATAAGGCCCGAGTTCTTTTTCCGACACGGCGCCGGCTCCGATATGGTCAATGACTTCAAAGGTGACGGCATTGTCACGGGAAGCCGTTTTTGAATCGCTCGCCCTGATGGCAAATCCGTCATACGGGGAACGGTTAAAGGCCGGCACATCATGATCCGCCTTAACATCCTCCGCCAAATAGCGGTGGAGACTGTCCTCAAGCGCCACCCATTCGGTATCCCCCTGTTTTTTATATCGGCTCACCCGGCGGACTGCTTCGTCCACCTGAATCGGCGTTCTTTTTTCAAGCATAGCAATATCTCCCCTTCCTACAGTCCGATCACCCTGGCCAGAACTGAATTTGCTTCTTTTATATCGTTTGTACCGTGAATCAAAGCCCGTCCGTCCTGAAAAATAACGATTCTGAAGCGCTCATACGCCATGTGCAGCAGAAATTCATTTGCTTCCACTTTACCGATCTGCTTCAGACGTTTGACAAGCTCTTCTTTATCCAGCCTCTTTAAGGCTTCCGATCTGATTTGAACGGTGTCTCTACCGCACAGCACGCTTGCTTTCGGCCTGTTTTCAGGCTGCAGATACGGATATACGGGCTCCGCGCCGCAGGAAGGGCAATGATCTCGTTTGATCTGATCCACATTTATGCTCATATTGGTGTTATTCCACACGTCAAACGTGAAAAAGCGCCGATTTACCGCCGCATGATTTCCTGTCAGCAATTTCAGCGCCTCAGCCTGCTGATAAGCGGAGACGATATGAACCGCCGGAGGTATGATACCCGCTGTATCACATGTCGCTCCGCCCACGGGCATTTGCTCAAACAGGCAGGATAAACACGGCGTAACCCCCGGAATAATCGTCATGCACATTCCCTGACTGCTGACACAGGCACCGTAAATCCAAGGCGTTTTCGTTTTCAGCGCCAGATCATTGATGACCATTCTCGTTTCAAAATTATCTGTCGCATCCACGATGCAATCCGCTTGTTCGATCAGCGGTTCGAGCGTTTCCGCCGTACCTTCCGCCGCGTAAGCATCGATATGTATATCACTGTTTACCGCCAAAAGACGCGCCTTAGCCGCCATTGCTTTCGGCAGGCGCTGTCTCGCGTCTTCTTCTGTATACAGCTGCTGTCTTTGTAAATTGCTCCATTCCACATAATCCCGGTCAATAATCGCCATACGGCCCGCTCCGGCTCTTGCCAGGCCCTCTGCCGCGGCTGTTCCGAGGGCTCCGGCTCCGACAATCAGGACGCTGCTGTCAGCCAGCGCCTGCTGCCCTTTTTCCCCTATCGGCTTAAATCTTGTCTGCCGCGAATAGCGCTCTTCCATCTGTGTTGTCCCCTTGCATTTTTATTTCCATCATACCATGTTTCTTCCCGATCAGTCTTGATTTGAAGACTCGACATGCGCCAAAAGTCTGGTGTAATCGTCCTGTGTGTTGATATTAGCGAACTCCTCCGGCCCGGCGCCGATGTCTTCAGCCTGCACATAACAGACAGACAGCCGCTTCAGCGTGTCTGTCATTTTCAGTTTGTTTTGTGTCAGCTGATCAAAAAGCACATCCTGCACCCGTTTATGGTAAACCGCCAAGAGGGGCTGCTCTCTGTTTTCACAAACCGGTATGACAGCGTCCAGGTTTCCGGTCAGCTTCATTTCAAGCGCAGCCATCGTTTTTCTTGTCACGAGCGGCGTGTCACAGGATATGACCGTATATATTTCGCCTTCCGTTTGTTTCATTGCCGTATAGATGCCGGCAAGCGGGCCCATTGCCCGAAACCGCGGCTCATCGGCCAAAACATGCCGCTCCCTGTTTGATAAGAACTTTTTTATATGCTCAGGGCGGCTGATAATTACCGTTTCTCCGCCGCCGAAGGCTTTTTTCGCCTGTTCATAAAACATGCCGCCCTTCCACTTTGCAAAAGCTTTCGGTTCTCCGAATCTTCGGGAAGCTCCCCCTGCTAATATTACATTCACCCGTTTCATGTCATCTCTCTCCCATTCTATATAAAAGCATAGCAAACGCCTCAGCCGAAATACAATATTACGGTGCTTGTCTGTTTAATTAAGAGGAATAGCCGTTGATCCTTTCCCATATTGTAGTGTTAACATCATGAAGGAGATGGTTCTTATGAAAATATCTGGTCCGTTTTTCCACGACACTTCTCAAGAGAACCTTTACTTGAAATCCGAACTTTCCAGATGCAGAAAATTAATTTCAGAATTTGAAGCAAGCTACTTCCATCAAAAAAATAATAAGCTTCAGGAGGAAAACGCCAATATTAAAGAGCGGCTTCACAAGCTTTCTGACGAATTGGAAGCCATGGCTCAAAAACACAAACAGACAAGTGACACGGAACGTTCTTTGCATGAAATCAGAGCCGGGCTGCTCGATAAAATCGTCATTTTGCAAGAACTGCTTCAGCAGGAAACGTTTCGGCGGAAAAATGAGATGGAAGAAAAGCACCGTCTGCATCTTACAAATGTAAAATTTGAAGAAGAAAATAAAAACTTACATACCCGCATCCGCTCACTTGAGACCGCCATTCAAACTGAACGGACTTCTCACGAAGATATGAAACAGCGTTATCATGCCGCTGCAGACGAAAATACCCGGCTTCAAACACAAATGATAGAAAAAGAATACCAGCTCAAACATATTAAAATAGAAATTAATCATATGAGAGATCGAATACTAGAAACAAAAGAACGGCTTGTAGAAATAGAAAAAACGAAAGAAAAGTTATTTCAAGAAACCATTCTTTCGTATAAACGGCAGCTGGACGAAAGTGATGCTTGGATTGCCGGCCATTTTGCTGATATTGACAGCCGCACGGCGGAACCGGCGGAACAAGCTCTGGAAATCCCTTCTGTTTCCAAAGAGACTGTTCAGGCAGAAGACTTGCTTAAAGCCGTTACCGAACAAGTCATCTCCCTGCAAAAACAATTTGTACAATCAGAGTCCCGCGATCAGTCGTTTGATGAAAAACTGGATGCGTTGAAAGAACGTGCTGACGGCGAAAAGCCTTTCCAAAAATATGTCGTCAAGCTTGAAAAAAAGCCTGGAAAAGAGGCGTCACTTCCGCAGAATAAGCGGGAAAACGCAAAAAAACTGCTTGAGTAACGCAAGCAGTTTTTACTGTTTTATTATTCAGCAGCCGTATCATTTGCCGTTTCTGCTGTTTCCTGAGAAATTTCTCCCTCAAGAATATATTGGCCGCGGTATGGTTTTTTCACTTCCGGATACATTTTAATTAAGCTTTGCATAAATGTTGTCATATTAGGAATTTCAAGGCCGCTTTCCTTTTCAATTTCCTTTTGAAGTTCGGAACTTTTGATCGCTGCATTGTGGCGTTTCAATGTTTTAATCGCTGCTTCGCGCAGTTTTGCCGCTTTTGATCCCGGTCTCGCCGTCCCTCTTCTTCTTCTTGTAGAACCGTCTGGAATGCCGGCGGGAAGAGACGTAATAGACTGCATCTGCGGCTGGGAGGATTGAGGCTGTGCCTGCGGCTTTTGATAGCTTCTCATTTCCTGTGCTGCAAGCTCTGCAAGCACCGGGAGAGAGTCACTTTTTTTCTCCGGACGAAACTCTTTTTTTGTATCGGACAGGCTGCCTGTATTGTCTAATTCTCTCAGTTTTGCATATATTTTATCACGTTCTATTTGATATTCACGAATGACTTTTACCTCTGCTTCGTTCAATTGTTCTAAACGTAAGCGCAGCGCTTCTCTTTCATTAAACATGTGTAAAACCCCCTGTCAAAAATTTAAACGCTTTTATTAAGATATTAGATTACAAAAGTAATTTTATCAACTATTATTTTATCATTTTACTATTTTATTTACTCTATGAAAAATTGCTTATTTTCTGAAAATGGTACTTTATATACAAAAATCCCTTGTCATATAGGGGATTCTGGACAAAGTTCCAATTTATTCAACCATTTCAAAATATAACTTGAAATTACTTGTTTAATGAAAATTAGCGTGATATCTACAATTTTCGACTATAATATGTAAAAGATAATGATATCGATAAAACAAGCGGTACAGCGTGTTTACGGCTGTTTCTCTTATTTTTAAAGCCGCTCATGTCATATTGGAATTTTTTATCCAATAGGCACAAAAAAACCCTGTTACCTAAACGGCAAAGGGTTTGCAGAACCGAGACAATAGTCCGACGGAGATTGTCCCGATTACTCAGAAGCCCGCTCCGTTTCTGAAAGTACTCGGCTGACGCGTTTTTCAAGCATTTTCATCCCGCTTCCTCCCGCTTGAAAATGGCGGAGCTGTCCGGTTTTATCGAAAAGGTAATAAGCCGGCACATATTCATTTTCAAATGCTTCAGTCAGCGTATGATCGCTGTCGACGTAAATCGGCTGAGAGATATCGTGTTCAGCCGCTGTTTCCTTGATTTTCTCAAGGTCAAGATCGTCTTCGGAACGGGGCATGTGAACGGCCATCACATTCAGCTGATCTTTATATTTATCACGAAATTCGTTCATCTCAGGCATCGCTTCTTTACACATGCGGCAGCTGGCGGACCAGAAGTGAATCAGTGCCGGCTTTCCGCCGACCAGCTGTTCCTTCGTGACTTCTCTGTTAATCCATGCTTTAGCGCCTGTCAATTCAGGCATTTGCTGACGTAATTTCATCTTATTTCCCTCCTTATGAAAAAGGTTTTTTGCCGGGGCTTTCAATTTCGCCGGGCAACGTTCTCCTGTTTTCCCTCCAAAGGATATGATTTGGCTGAATCACCATGTTAAAATGAGTGTGGCGATTCCTTAGTTCATATCTTCACAAAAATGATGATATTGAAACCGGGCAATATGAACAAATCATAAATGAAATAACTGGTTTCTATTAAAAGGTTTATTTTTTTTAAAAACGGGTATATCACTTTTAGCTTTTTCCGCAAAAGACTTGAAAGGAAGACATCACTATGATTGATTTAAAACACTTTGACTGGGCCGGGCTTCTCACATCTGCCGGGATTTTCATCATAAAGCTGGCTCTCATTATTTTAGCGTACTTTATTTTCCGGGCGGCAGGAAAAAAGCTGATCAAGCATCTGTTTCAGAAATTCGAGCAACAAAACAACCTCTCCACAGGCCGCGCTTATACTTTGCGAAGCCTCGCGCTTAATGTATATGGATACATCCTGATTTTCGTTTTTATCGTAATGATTTTGGATTTATTTCACTACAATCCGAGCGCTCTCATTGCCGGCGCCGGCGTGGTCGGTCTCGCAGTCGGCTTCGGGGCTCAGGGGCTTGTCAGTGACATCGTCACCGGATTTTTTATCCTTTTGGAAAAACAGATCGACGTCGGCGATTATATTACGGTTGCCGGCTACAGCGGCATTGTCGAGCAGGTCGGTCTCCGTACGACGCAAATCCGGAGCTTTGACGGCACGCTTCACTATCTTCCCAACCGGGGCATTACGAATGTGAGCAACCATTCCCGCGGAACGATGCAGGCGCTTGTCGATATTAAAGTGCCGCTTGAAAAAAATCTTGATGAAACCATTCAAATCCTGCAAACCGCGTGTGACAAAGCAGCCGCTGAGCTCCCGCAGATTAAGGAAGGGCCGGACGTCATCGGGGTTCAGGATTTAAGCACGTCAGAAATGGTGATCAGAATCATTGCCAAAACAGAAAATATGGAGCAATGGCGGGTTGAACGCGTACTGCGGAGAGAAATAAAAATCGCGCTCGACCGTTTTAAAAACGCCGCTTCCGCCGAATAGAAAAACCGAAGCGTGAGCTTCGGTTTTTTCTTTTTAATGAAATTTTTTTTCCACTTCGCTGCAGATTTCGTCGGCGGTCATTCCGGAAGCCGTAATGACGGGAGCCTGAGTTGACGTATCGGCAATTCCTTGGACATTGCTGTCAAGTCCGGTTACGACACAGCAGTCACAATTCTTCGCATCCTCAGGAGTCTTCATCATCACTACGTCATATCCTTTTTGTTTTAACGCCTGTTCTACATCCGATAAAGATTGTTCAATTCCAATTTTTTTCGTCATATTGAACACCTCCGTTATGTAGAATGCTCAATTTTTGTTAGATTATTCTTCTTTTCGGATTTAATTGGCATACTTCGAAAAATATCCGACCATGACATTTACCGCGGTTTCCATCGCATCTTCATCCGGGTTCAGCTTGGCGTGATGAAGCCCGTGGGATGAATCGGCCCCCAGCCAGAACATAAAGCCGGGATATTTTTTCAGCATATAGCCGAAATCTTCTCCGGTCATCGCTTCTTTCGCCGTTCTCACGTCAGCAAGCTGATGATCGCTGACAAATTGCATAAATTCTTCGGTCAGGCCGCTTGTATTATAAACTTGATGATAAACGGACGGATACGTGACTTTTCCTTTGCATCGGAAGCCGATTTCAATTCCTTTGACAAGCTCTTCAATCCGCTTTTTCACCATACGCATTGATTCCTCGGAAAGCGTCCGGATGGTTCCCTCCAGATGAGCATGCTCTGCGATGATATTTTGCGCCGTGCCCCCGGTAATCGTTCCGACAGTTATCACAGCGCTGTCAAGCGGATCCGTATTTCTGGATATGACCGTTTGCAGCTGCGTGACAAGCGTGCTCGCGGCAACGACCATGTCGTCTGCTGTATGCGGATATGCCGCATGCCCGCCTTTCCCCTCAAGATCGATGACAAGCTCGCTCGTATTGGCAAACAGCAATCCGCTTTTGGTGGAAATTGTGCCTACAGGAAGCTCAGGTGCTATATGGAGAGCGGTAATCAAATCCGGCGTCCATTTTTTCAGCACATCGCTTTCAAGCATCGGTTCCGCTCCGCCCGGTCCTTCTTCAGCCGGCTGGAATAAAAAGAGCAGATCATGTTTGACGGGATGATGGACAAAATGATCAATAATGCCGAGCGCAATGGTCATGTGCATATCGTGGCCGCATGCGTGCATAAAACCGGGGTGTTCAGATGCAAACGGAAGCCCCGTCTGCTCTTCAATCGACAGAGCGTCTATATCCGCTCTGTAGGCGAGCATTTTTTCCGGAGCCGTGCCGTTGACTTTGACAAAGGTGCCGGTTCTCCAAGTTTCGATTTCAATTCTTTCCTCCGGATATTGGTTCAATAGATTCAGCAGGTACTGTTGGGTTTTATATTCCTGAAAGCCGATCTCCGGAATGCGGTGCAGATCTCTTCGGATGGCAATAAGCCGCTCTTTTTCCATATGTACTCCTCCTTGAGATAAGAATAAGGCGTGGATTTTATCATCCACGCCCATTCTATCAAACCATTCCTTACAGCTGGCGTAATTCCTGTTTGATTTCTGTTTTGCCTTTTGTTTTTTCATCGATATCTTTGATTTTTTTCGCAGGTGTTCCCGCTACAACGGTATATGGCTCGACGTCATTTACAACGATGGCTCCGGCAGCGACAACCGCGCCTTTACCGATTGTTACGCCTTCAAGCACAACCGCATTTGCGCCGATCACAACGTCGTCTTCCACGACAACAGGCTTAGCGCTAGGCGGCTCAATAACGCCCGCTAATACAGAACCCGCTCCGATGTGGCAGTTTTTGCCGACAGTCGCGCGTCCACCGAGAACAACGTTCATATCAATCATCGTACCTTCGCCGATGACTGAACCGATATTAATAGATGCACCCATCATGATAACGGCATTGTCGCCGATTTCGACTTGGTCGCGGATAATAGCGCCGGGCTCGATTCTCGCTTTAACATCTTTTAAATCAAGCATCGGGATCGCAGAGTTGCGGCGGTCATTTTCAATGACGTAATCCTCAATTTTGTCTTTGTTTTCTTCGATTGCGCTTTTAATTTCAGCCCACTCGCCAAAAACGACGCCGGATTGGCCGTTCAGGAATGTTTTAGCGGAATCGCCAAAGCTGATTCCTTCAAGATCGCCTTTTACATACACTTTTACAGGCGTTGATTTTGTACTATTTTGAATAAATGAAATAATTTCATTTGCATCCATCATTTTCATATGTATTGTCCTCCTCTGATTTTCTACCTCATTACTGTAACAAAGGAAGGATACAAAGACAAGAAAAAAAGGAACAAGCCTTTATTCTGCCGGCTGGCTGCACAGCGCGGCAAACTGTCTTCCGAATTCCCGGAGCTCTTCTTCCTCACTGCCCTCAGGGTTGTTTTCAATTTTGACCGACGGCAGCACCACCCGCCCGCCGCGGGCTGTGATTACTTTTTCCAATTCGTCAACCGCTCCGCAAAAAAACTCATAGGACGTATCTCCGGAACCGAACAAAGCAAATGTTTTTCCTATAAACTCCAGGTTTTCCATATCTTCAGCAATATCGAGCATTTCATCAGGAAGATCCCCGTCTCCCCACGTATATGTGCCTAATAAAATATACTCGTAATCATTAAAAAGTTCGGCATGAATATCCATAGCTTCATATCTGTCTACGGATGCTTGTGCTTCGATCAGCCCTTTTTCAATTAAATCCGCCATCGCCTCGGTGTTTCCTGACATTGTGGCGTAAACAAGCAATACATTCCCCATCTTCGTCTCTCCTTTATGCATAAAAACTAATGTGCGAGCCGAACCGCCTCATACGGTCTGACAAACTTACTTTCGTAAAGGCCCGCGCAAAAAAAGTTTTCTTCCCGGTTGGCCACCCGCCATCCGTGACCGCGGATCGTATCAAACCACTTTAATTCACCGGCGGCGAGATCAGCTTGATAAATACGCGAAAATCCGTTTTCGTCCTGTGACGATGTGACATAAATAATCCCGTTATCCTCAGAAACGTCGAGAAATGATTTTTCCCGTACGGCGGGTCCGGCTGTAATGGCAAACTCCTCTTGCGTCCGCACGTTTCGGACGGCAACCTCCCCCCGTTCTCCCTTTGCCGCGCCCTTTGCTGCAATGAGCCAGTCATTCTGATACATCATCATTGAAGCCGTCATGCGCTGCCTTTCGCGGCTTATACGCCGGATGCGTTCTTCCGTCAGATCATACGCCCAAATGCCGCCATGATTCATATGAATCCGGGTGCCGATATAAATCGTCTGACCGTGTAAACAAAGCGAACGGATGACAGGCGGCTCCTTTAATTGTGAAAAGGGCTTAGCCACATGCCAAGTGACGCCGAAATCATCAGATAAGTAGAGGCAGTATGTGCCGTGCGCACAGACAAACCCGTCATTCCGCCCGGCAACGGCCCATACGGAGGCGCTGGTCGGAAAACGGGAGGCCGTCCAAGTCTTTCCCTGATCGGCTGATCTGAGGACGGCGCCTTTTTCTCCAGCCGCGAATATGTAGGGCCCTATGTAAGTCAGCACATGAATTCTGCTTTTCACTCGGAACAATCTTTTCCAGCCTTCTTCCGCGGAAAAATGAAAAATACCTTCGCCTTTCACAGCCACAAAAAATCCCGAAGATACTGATGCCATGACAGCCGTCGCGCCTTTATGAAACATAGCACCGGTCTCCGTGGTGTGCGGCCCATGCAAGAAAACCGCGGACAAATTCTTTGCAGCATTCCTGATCCTCAGCCGTCTCGGGCGCCAGCTCGATTTTCAGCGTTTCCGGATATAAATTGGCTCCGGCCTGTTCAAACGCATCGCAAAACAGCGTGACCGCTTCGCAAAACTTCGGGTAGGCGTGATCGCCTGAACCGAAACAGGCCGTTTTCAGTCCGTTGAGCTGGCTGTGCAGAATATCTTCGTAAAAATCTTCCGCTTCGTAAGGAAGATCACCGTCCCCCCATGTGTACGTGCCGACAAAAACATAATCATATGCTTCTAGAGAATCCGCATCTGCTTCGTCCATGTCAAGACAGTCAACTGCTATCTGATGCCCGCTCAGTGTTTCTTTTATAATGCCGGCAATATCCTCTGTATTCCCCGACATGCTTGCGTATATCATTAATGCTTTCTGCATATGACCACCTCGTAATTGATAATGATTTTCATTAACATATATAACACTTTAAATGATAATGATTTTCATTGTCAATAAAAAATAAAAAAAGACAGCATGATTGCTGTCTTTCTAAAATGGGCGTTCCTGCTTCAGCATATCTTTAATGACAGAAACAAAAGCCTGCACCTGTTTTAATTCAAATGCCGGCTCATAACCGAGCAGCCATGTGTCACGGCCGATCGGATGATCTTTTGTATCAAGCAGGGGCATTTTATTTACTTTGTCTTCCTCTTCTAAGGTGACTGACGGCAGAATGGCATATCCGATCCCGTGCAGCGCCATCTGCTTGCACGTTTCAATCTGATCGACAAGGATGGTCTGTTTCGGCGAGGTTTTGAATTTTTGATGCCACCAATGCTGAATTTCCTGAAAATATGTACTGTCACTTTTGAATTGGATGAACGGCCGGTCGGTATGGGCAATATCATCAATACAGGAAATTTCCGTATCGACCAAATATAAATGATCGGTCATTAAATAATCTTTCCGGCCTTTCCATTCCGGATTTCCCCGGATAATGCCGATATGTACCTGATCTTCATACAGACTTTTCAGCATTTCGCTGCTCCACCCTGTAATGAGAGAGACCTTTGCATTCGGATATCGTTCCACATATGTTTTTAACACTTTCGGAAGCCAGTGCTGCCCGATAATCGAAGCGACGGCAAGCTTTAGTGTGCCGTGAATCTCACCCTCAAGTTCATCAATGTTTTCTCTGATTCTTTCTTGCCGATCCGTGACGTCATTTGCAAATTGTATGATTTTTTCTCCTGCCGGCGTTACCGTAAGTCCTTTTTGAGATCTTAGAAAGATCTTTGTTCCCCAGGCTTTTTCAATGGTCTGCAATCGCTGGGACAGAGCCGGCTGTGACACGAATAACCGTTCGGCAGCCTTCCTCATGTTTAATTCCTCAGCTAAAATTACGAGCATATGAAGCTCTTGAAGCTGCATGTCGTCCTCCTTTTCAATGCCTTTTCGTATTTCTTATCTACCATTCTAATAAAATAAAGGCTGCCGAGGCAAGCGCCACTCATATGTATGCGTTTTCTTTTTCTGGCATGCAAAAGAACAAATAGGCTGATCGTGCGAGCCTACTTATTCAATGATCTGATATGACTGCTCAACTGCTTTAATACGACTCTTCTCGTGAAAATGCCTTCAAAGACGCCTTCATCATTTTCAACGCAGACAAAGCCGTTGTTAATGACCATGCTGAACCCTTTGATAATCGGATCATTGATGTGGAGACGGGGAATGTCTTTCAGCATGACTTCCTCAACCGTAATTTGATCCAGCTTCTCAAACTCGATCCGTTCAAGTCCGAAAATGCTGTTCATAATCATATTTGTCCCGATCAAACCGTGCAGACGGTACGAAGCGTCAAGGACGGGAATGGCGGTATAGCCGGTTTTCGTCAGCACTAATAGAGCATGCTCAAGGTTGTTTCCGACTTGAACGTGCGCCACTTTATCCGCCTCGATCATAAATTGTCCGACTGTTGCATCAAGAAGCTGATCTGATTGTAAGCTAATCATGTCACTTCGACCCCTTTACATTTTTCATCAAAGCATGTATTCCCTATATTGCAATAATATAAACATTATCATTTTTTGTCGAAAAGTTTCCGTCAATAAAAAAGATACTCTTTGCAATCGAGTATCAATTTATAGGCCGCTGATTAATTTTCATTCCGAAAACGGTCATAGAGCGTTACGAGTTTTTTATAAGTGGTTCCATCAACGCTTTTTGACCCTGCTTCTATATCGTTGATTTCGCTGGTCAAAAGCTCAATGGCATATTCTTGATTGATCAGGATATTCAGCAGAAGTTTCTGTTCTTCTTCCGTAAATCGTTCACCGATAAGACTCATACGTAATCAGGCCCCCTATTTTTAACTGAATACCTCCGAAAGCAAGGTGAAATTTGCTTTCAGCTCTACCGCTAGAATAAGTAAACAGAAAAAAATCGTCAACCGCATAATTCGACATTTTGCGGATTCTGTATGAAATATTATTTTGTGTAACGATTGGCATAACTGAATGCTGTGCAGGAATCGGGCTTGATTTTCGCTTCAATGCCCATCGAGGTAATGCGGCCGGTCATTTCTTGTATCAATTCTTTTGTCAGCCCTTTTTGACCGATATCCAGATGCACTTCAAATGAAAGATCCGCCCCTTCATCCGTAAAAGGCAAGAGCAAATCTGTCAGTTCCATAAGACGGCCGTCGAGGATATGCGCAGCCATCTCCTGGCTGAATGCGGTTTCCAGCGAAATTTTTTCGCGAAGGCTATGTATCGGTCTTGCAAGATCATGATTTTTCAAACAGCCCCAAGCTCCCTTGCCTGTACGGTGCAAGTGTATAGCCGTAATAAACTTTGTGAAGTCGCGGTAAACTTGTGAATCAGTCCCTACAGACAGCACGTATGCTGAACGGGGGTCTTTATTGACAAAGCGTTTCAGCCGCTCCGTCACGTCTTGAAAGGTCATCTGTGCCTCAGAAAGATTATAAAACAGAAAAGAATCAGCCATGTACGGACACTCCTCTTTCCAGAGTCTACAACCAAACGAACAAGCACGTTCCTTTGCATAATTTAATAAAGCTCCGCTTGCGGAAGACCGGAAGCTTGGTCAGCCTGAAAAATCAAATCAAATTACTGAAGGAGCTCAAAAATTTCAATAGAAATCATGTCAATGTTATCAAACGGATATGTGTTAGGTTTTTCACCTTTTTGGAAAACCGTCAGTTCAAACGTTTGATTTTTTTCGAAATATTTAACACTGCAAATTTTTTCGCCGTTAACTTCAAAATAACGCTGCATCGGCTCGTTAGCCGCTTCCGCTGTTTCTTGCAGACTTTGCAGCCGCGTGATGATACCCATTAATTGTGACATTCTAAAAAAAGACTCCTTTCAAAAAACAACTTCAAATCAACAAGTATTTATTATAATACAAGTTCTACAGAGCATCATACCATAAAGTAGACCGGGATGGCATTTTCCCGCTGGATTTTCAAAAAGAAATAAACGGGAAAACCGTGTTTTCGAATAGTTTGAAGCTTTTTTCGGAATGTCATACACCTTTCAAAAATAATTTTTCACTTTTTGAGCCGCCATTATCAAATGTATGTAAGGAGAAGCCCTTTTATGAGGAGATAGCATAAAAAAACTTGGCGGGGGTAGCGCCAAGTTTTTTCGGATCTTGATCTGATAGAGGGGTTGGGGAACAGAGAGTAACTTCTCTCTATAACTAAATGATAATGATTATCAGTATCATTGTCAATCGTTTTTTAAAACTTTTTTCAAATGAACAAAAAAAGCGGCATACAGCAGCCGCTTTAAAGTAACCCGTCCTGTTCATATAAATAAGAGTAAGGCAGATCGATAAATAAATACATATTGTCATCCATCGGGTATGAAAAGGTTCTGATCATCTCACCTGTCTCAATATCACTGTACAGGTCACTGAAAAAGCCTTTTCTTGAATTCCGCATCTTCATGATGTTTTCTAAAAAGTACGGACGCCAGCTCCAGTTTTTCTCCATGTATTCAGGCTGATAAAGCCATTCGCCGGACTGCTTGAACACATTTCCCGTCAGCTGATAGCCTTCTTCATCACACATATAAATTCTGAAGCAGCAGTCGGTCAGGTTTTCCGCCAGTTTTTTAATAAACTCATCGTCCGCCTGATGGGTTTTCTTTAGCTCGGAAACTGCCTGATTGACCCGCTTATAAAAATTCTCAGAGTGTTCATATACCGTTTCCAGCTTCTTTTTTTCTCTCGTAATAAATTGCTGAAACTCCGTTTTCAAGCGTGCTTTTAACAGGCTCCGGTCTATAAAATCCCCGCTCGGCGCCTGCAGATAATAGCCTTGAAAAAATCGGCCTCCGTTTCTCCATGCGTACTGGAGCTGGAAATCAGCTTCTATATCTTCATACAGCAGCGCGGCGCCGATTTTTCTCGCCAGCAATGAAATGCTGTACAGCACATGCTCATATGATGGTGACGGCTGAGATACCTTCAGCGCCTGCAAATCTATTTTCAGAAGGTCCGGTGAAAGGAGCGCGATTCTGTCCAGGTTGCTGCTCTCCTTACCTATATTGTCCACCGCGATTTTAATGCCGTATGTACGATAGTAGGCAAGCATATGGTACAGCTGTTCAATGTCGCCTTCGAAATTGTGCTCGGTGATCTCAAGCACAATACGGTTCAATTCAATGCCCTGCTCTTCGTATTCTTTCAAAAGCTCAAGAAAGCTTTCGCCGTGGTCAAGCATCAATACATTCGCATCCTGATTGATAAAAATCAACAGATCACGGTCAGCTTCTTTAAACCGCTCCAGCGCCTGCCTGATGACTCTGTCATCGACCTCAAGCTTATATTCTTCCGGAATGCCGGAATCTAAGAAAAACGGCCCGAGGCTCTCAATCTCCGCATCTGCCAAAATCCGCCCAAGCACTTCGTAGCCTACGACTCTTTGTTCCTCAGCGTTAAAAATCGCTTGGTAATACGGAATGACATCATCAATATTCGTCAGTATATCAAGTGGGTCCAACATGTTATCACCTGCTTCTCTATCTTTGTCTGATTATACACAATTATATCAGCACCACAAATGTTTAGATTAGGGGAAAAGGAGGCAGTATGGCCGCAGCTTAAAATAAAAGGGGGACATTTTTAAGATCACTCTTCAGACCGGTTAATTAAGGACGTTATTGATTTGTTTCACAATCACAAATAAAAGGATAAATATAAGAGCATTATAACCGGCAGCTGTCCAAAAATAATGGCTCCAATCAGTGCTGTTAAATATCCAATCATCATCATGTTCCAACTGAAAGAAAGTTCCTTTTTTATCTAAAGTGCCAAATGTAAGAGTTGTTAACCCGCCAACACTCTCGGAAACGTCAACTCCATACATTGAACCCGCATGATCAGTATGATGTATTGGCATATACGTATAATCAGATAAAATTGTTTCCGCCAGCTTAGTTGGCAGAGACACATATAATACAGCCGATGTATCGCCTCCGAGCCCACTCAAATACTCCCTGGCTTTAATAAATTTCGTTTCATCAGGAAAATCGATGTGATATAGCTTTTCAAATCTGATTATTTCATCAGATGTAAGATTGGTATTTTGATAATACTCCGGAGTAAAAGCACAAATAATAAAGTACCAAATATTAAAGATGATAACGAAACTGCTTACATAGTACAACGAACCATTTTAATAATTTCTTCAATTAATCGCCCCTTAATCTTTCAAAATTATATCATAATTTTGAATAGAAAATAAAACAAGCGAACGGCGGCTTTAACGTTCGCTTGTTTTGCAAAATAATCAATATATGAAAAATTAAAACGGATAAGGATTCAGCCATTGCCCTCCGTCCATTGTGATACAATCCCCGTTTATATAGGATGCTTCATCAGAAAGCAAAAACGCTGCCAAAGCGGCGATTTCCTCCGGTGTGCCCAATCGGCCGAGCGGCACACTGTTCATCGTGCGGGCCATCGCTTTTTCCGATTCAAACAGCTTCTCCGCACCGCCTGTTCGTTCAATCGGTCCGGGGGCTATCGCGTTTGTGCGGATGCCGTACTTGCTCCCCCACTCAACGGCCAGCGTTCTTGTCAGTGACAATACCCCTGCTTTGGCTGCAGCGGAATGAACGACACCCGCTCCCGCTCCCCATGCGTATGTAGCGGCCATATTTAAGATGACGCCCTTCTGCTCCTGCTCGATCCAATGCCTTGCCGCTGCTTGGCTGCAGAAAAATGTGCCGTTTAAAACAATCTCAATAACAGCTTTCCATCCATTGGGCGTCAGCTTCTCTGCCGGGCAAATAAAGTTGCCGGCCGCATTGTTAATCAGCGCATCAAGCCGGCCAAAGACTTTTTTCGCTTCTGAAATCATGTCTGAAGCGGCGGAATCAGAACGGACATCCATTTGAAAACAGGCGACCTGCCCCTCAAAGGTCTCAATTTCTTTTTTTGTTTCCTCAAGTGCTTCATGGTTCCTCCCTGTCACCATGACGTGCCATCCTAATTCAGCCTGTTTTTTCGCCATTGCTTTTCCCATGCCGCTTGATCCGCCTGTAATGATTACCGCTTTCTTATCCATAACAAACCCACCCCTTTTTATTGAATGAATAATCATTCATAATTTTATCATAGATGTCTTTCCGCGTCATTACATGCTGAGAAGGGATTTTTCAGCCAAGCTGATGATATAATAGAACAACTCTGACAAAGGTTGGTTTTACATATGGAGAAAATGACCAGAAGAACATTTTTAAAAAGAGGATTCGGCATTTTGGGTGCAGCTCTCGCAATGGCTTGCGGAGGTTACGGCTATGCCCGTTATATTGAACCGCGCATGATTGAGATCACCCGGCATACAATCACCAGCCGCCTGATCCCCCGCGGCTTTGACAATTTTAAAATCGTTCAATTCAGCGATACGCATCTCAGTGATGTGTTTACATCCGGTGACTTGAATAAAGCAGCGGAAAAGATCAATCAGCTGAAACCCGATCTGCTCATCTTTACGGGAGATTTAATTGATAAGCCGCATTTATTTAATGATCACCAGCATGCACTCGCCGTGCTGCAAAATCTTGAAGCTCCCTTCGGCAAACTTTGTGTTTACGGAAACCATGACCACGGAGGCTACGGTACGAACACGTACAAGGCTCTGATGGAAGCGGCTGATTTTCAAGTGTTTCGAAACGGCTACCGTCAGGTGCAGCTGACAGATGGAAGCCGGATTGAATTCGCGTTTTTGGATGATGTAATGCTCGGAAAACCCGATTATGAAGGCACCCTGTCACGCCTTTCCGAAGATGCGTTTTCCATTTTAATCGTCCACGAGCCTGATGCCGCTCTCAAGATAGGCGGATATCCCGTAAACCTCCAGCTGTCGGGACACACTCACGGCGGCCAGGTCCAGTTCCCGTTTTTCGGCCCTCTCATTACGCCTCCTTACGGAAAAACGTATACCGACGGCATGTATACACTGCATGACACAGCCGTTTACGTCAATCGCGGGCTCGGTACGACAAGACTGCCGTATCGATTTTTAGCCAGACCGGAAATCACGCTGTTCACATTGAAAACCGAGCAAAAATAAGACTTTTATCCTGATGCACAGACACCCCCTCCGTAATATGTATATGGAAAAGAGCAAAAAGGAGGGTGATGAAACTGCTGACATATCAAGTGAAACAAGGAGAAACCATCTCAAGCATTGCGCAAGACTTCAGAATAAGCACTGCTGCTCTCCTTCAGGCAAATCCCTCAATCCAATCGGTCATATACGCGGGACAGCATATTATCATACCGAATCTTCCCGACCCATCCACCATTCCCTACTCCATCATCGTGTATATCGGAGCGAAGAAACTGGAGTTATACCGCCTTGGCAGGCTCATCCGTACGTACCCCATCGCAGTCGGAAAAATATTGACGACCACGCCGACCGGAGAATTTTACATCGTGAACCGCCAGCCTAAGCCCGGCGGCCCGTTCGGCGCTTATTGGCTCAGCCTCTCTAAAATTCATTACGGCATTCACGGAACAAATAATCCTTCCTCCATCGGCAAAGCGGTATCAAAAGGATGCATCCGGATGTATAATCAGGACGTCACTGAACTTGCCGCTACCGTTCCTAATGGAACAAGGGTGACTATTATAAGATAGAAAGATCTTATTTGTTAATGGAACGAGCTGATGATAATATATTACAGTGGGACCTTTAGGGTAAGGAGCGTGTTTATGGATATATTTAAAAATCGCAATTTTGTCCGTCTCTTTTTCGCAGCACTCGCTTCTCAAATGGGAACGACTGTAGGTAATATGGCTTTCGCTTTTTACTTGCTGGACCATTTTTCAAACCAGCCGGCATACACGACTTTGGCTGAGCTGATGTATTCACTGCCGACAGTTTTCGTATTTCTGATTGTCGGTGTCGCAGCTGACCGGCTTGACAGGAAAAAGGTCGCAGAGAATTGTGACTGGATCAGAGCCGGACTGACGATCGTATTGTTTGCCGCATTATACACCGGGAGCATCCCTCTCGTATTCTGTATTTTGTTCATCAGAAGCGCCGTGACCAAGTTCTTTTTCCCGGCGGAAGCCAGCCTTGTACAAGCTATTCTGCCTAAGGAGCATTACGCGAAAGCGGCGGGACTTAACCAGATCCTGTTCAGCATCTTCATGGTATTCGGCGTAGGTATAGGCGCGTTTATGTATAAAACGATCGGTATTCACGGAGCCATCATCCTTGATTTTGTCAGCTTTATTGTATCAGGCTTTCTGATCCGCGCGTGCCGCATTCCGAAAGAAGCCCGTCAGCCGAACGGCCCTTTTAAATGGGGAGATTCGTTTCTGAAAGACTCGGTCGCTGATTTTAAGGAAGGGATCGTATATATTGTTAAAAACAAATTGCTTGCTTCCCTTATTTTCGGCTTTTTTATCTTTGGTTTTGTCAACGGCGGCTTTGCCGTACTGCCGATGTTTACGATGAAATACGGACTTGCGCCTGATCATTACGAATCACATACTTCCATCTTCACCGTCGCACTCGGCTTCGGCCTGCTTGCAGGAAGTGTGATCGGAACGATGATCGCAAAAAAAGTCAAACCGCATCATTTGATGTCGATTCCTATTTTGGCAGCCGGACTGCTCATTTTTGTCCTCGGCTATACGGATAAGCTGTGGATTTATTATGCGGCGGCTTTCGTCCTCGGCATGTGCATCGGCCCTGTCAATATCGCCATCGGCGGCTGGATGCCGAAAATCGTTCATCCGAAAATAATGGGCCGGGTCAGCGGCTGGCAGGATCCTTTTATGATGTTTGCCCAATCGATTACACTCGGACTGGTTGCCCTGTTGTTTCCGAAATTCGTTACCAATATTGATTACCTTTATTACGGCATGGGAATCGTGATTTTAGCGGTATTTGTGTTCTATTTTATCGCTCTTCCGAAATACAGCGCCGAGGCAGCAGAGATCGATGTGCAGCAATCATTAAAGGCTGATTCTGAAAAACATGCGAAACCTGTCTAATAAAGGAAAAAGATGCGCCCTTTTCATCAGAAAAAGGCGTATTTTTATAATCAATATTTGCATTTCAACGCTAAAAAAGTATAATCTATATATGAACTTGATCAATGCAAAGGAGAGAAATAATGGACGACCACGCTTATTCGAAAGAGCTGCAGCCAACCATCGAGAATCTTTCAAAAGCTGTTTATACTGTGAACCGCCATGCAAAAACCGCCCCCAACCCTAAATACCTTTATCTGCTGAAAAAACGGGCATTACAAAAGCTTGTGAAAGAAGGCAAAGGGAAAAAAATAGGGCTTCACTTTTCAAATAATCCCAGGTTTAGCCAACAGCAGTCAGACGTACTTATCTCTATCGGAGACTACTATTTTCACATGCCTCCAACAAAAGAAGACTTCCAGCATCTTCCGCATTTAGGTACGTTAAATCAATCGTACCGCAATCCTAAAGCACAAATGTCTTTGACAAAAGCGAAAAACGTATTGCAAAAATATGTGGGCTTAAAGGAAAAACCGCTTGCCGCCAACAGGCAGCAGCCCGCTTATCATAAACCCGTATTTAAAAAACTTGGTGAGAGTTATTTTTAATTCCGCCGCAAAAAAAGCCGATGCGTCATGCATCGGCTTTTTCTATTCAATCACGTACGTATCCACTTTTTTAATGAGCTCGCTGATTTCAGGCTTGCTGATCTGTTCATCTGCTCCGACTACTTCGCCCCGGTGGCGCAGGTCGTCCGTAATCAGGGACGAGAAAATCATAATCGGCACATCAGAGCTTTGCGGGTTATCCTTAAGGAGCTTCGTCAAACGATGCCCGTCCATTTTCGGCATTTCAATGTCACTGATAATCATGTCAATATGGTCTGACAGGTTTGCTCCGTTATCCGTCAGTTCCACGACGTAATCATACGCTTCTTTTCCGTTTTCAAACGTAACGATTTCACTGTACCCCGCCTCAGTCAGCTCATCCGTCAAAAGACGCATCAGAAGCGGAGAATCTTCAACGATGATCAGTTTTTTACCCGCCCGTCTTTCATCAAATCCTTCCTGATGGACATGATAAGTCTCAACTCCGGATGCCGATTCAATATCATAAATGATCTTTTCATAATCAGGCAGAAAGATCATCGTGTCTTCCAGTTTGATGATTCCCGTTAAATGCCGCTCCATGCCCTGGTTCAAGGAAGTCGGCTTTTCAATCGCCTCCCAGGACACCCTGTGGATTTGTGAAACGGAACCGACGTGAAAGACGATTTTCCGCTTGTTGAATTCCGTTACGATATATTTATCGTCTTTTGCTCCTTCGGCATCAACGCCGAAAAAGGTATACAGACTGATGACGGGAAGAATTTCGCCTCTCAGCTTAATCATCCCTTCTACGTCTTTATGAGACTGAGGCACAGATGTGACATCTACCGGCTGAATGATTTCCCGGACTTTCATCACATTTATGCCAAATGTATTGACGCCTACTTCAAATTTGACGATTTCTAATTCGTTTGTGCCTGAATCCAATAAAATATCGTATTGTTGTAAAGACAATTCAATCCCTCGCTATCCGCATTCAGTATTGTACTGTATATATCGGCTGGAAACGGAAAAAGTGAATGTATTCGGTCCAACTGGCCATGAACTCTTTATAAAAAGATGCTTTTTTCTGATATCCCATTGACTTTTTGACATCGAGTGGTAAAATAGTCAAGGATTTTTCAGGAAGAAGGGTGTAATAAATGGGTACAGTAGTCATATTCGACCAAGATCAAATGACGGTGTTAGAAGATATCAGCAAAACGGCTTACCTGCAAATGAAAAAAGAGGCGAAAGAGCGTCCCGACAAGCCCGCTCCATACATCTTATGGCGGGAAGACGTCAGCTTTGAATACGGGTATTAATGACATTCGCCACATATCACAATAGATAGATCATGATACAATGAAGACAATCATTTCAGCTGGTTGTCTTATTTTTTTCTGAAAGAAGGTATGTTTTCACATATCGGACATATACTCGGGATAGTTCAATAAAAAGATGACAAATGCTCAGCTAGTGGTAAAATAGGATAAACTCAATATATAGTATAAGGTGATGAATTATGGAACATTTGCTTAATCCGAATGTAAAAGAAATTGAAATTTCAGGAATTCGCAAATTCTCAAATCTTGTAGCTCAGCACGACAATGTCATTTCGCTTACGATCGGTCAGCCGGATTTCTTCACGCCGCACCATGTCAAAGCGGCTGCCAAAAAGGCAATCGACGAGAACGCAACGGCATATACTCCGAATGCGGGCGGCCTTGAGCTGAGACAGGCCGTACAGCTTTATATGAAGAAAAAAGCTGATTTGAATTATGAAGCTGAAACTGAAATCATCGTCACAACCGGGGCAAGCCAAGCGATTGACGCGTCTTTGCGGACGATTTTATCTCCGGGCGATGAAGTTATTCTCCCCGGACCGATATATCCGGGCTACGAACCGATCATCCGCATGTCGGGCGCCGTTCCGGTCCATGTGGATACGACGACACACGGATTTAAGCTGACGGCGCGGCTCATTGAAGAATCGCTGACACCAAAAACAAAATGCGTCATTCTTCCTTATCCGTCAAACCCGACCGGAGTGACATTGTCTGAGGAAGAGCTGCAAAACATCGCAGCCGTCCTGAAGGGCAGAAATGTTTTTGTCCTGTCTGATGAGATTTACAGCGAATTAACCTATGACAGACCGCATTATTCGATTGCGTCTTATTTGAGAGACCAGACGATCGTCATCAACGGCCTGTCAAAATCGCACAGCATGACGGGCTGGAGAATCGGTTTCATTTTCGCACCGAAAGAAATTGCCAAGCACATCTTAAAAGTTCACCAATACAGTGTGACATGCGCGTCTTCAATCTCTCAGAAAGCGGCTCTTGAAGCGGTGACAAACGGTGTTGATGATGCGCTTATTATGAGAGAACAGTATAAAAAGCGGCTTGACTATGTATATGACCGTCTTGTTTCAATGGGGCTTGACGTCGTAAAGCCGTCAGGCGCATTTTATATCTTCCCTTCCATTAAGTCATTCGGAATGTCATCGTTTGATTTTAGTATGGCTCTTTTAGAGGATGCAGGTGTGGCTCTTGTGCCCGGCAGCTCGTTTTCAAAGTTGGGTGAAGGGTATGTGAGGCTGTCATTCGCATATTCACTGGATACATTGAGAGAAGGCTTGGACCGGCTGGAAGCATTTATTTTAAAAACGAGAGAATCCATACAGACTATTTAAACAACGGCATAACGCCGTTGTTTTTTATTGTTTCGGGAATGTAATATGAAAGGCCGTGCCTCTGTCCGGTTTGCTGTCTACTTGGATAGCTCCCTGGTGGTTTTTAATAAGGTTGAATGTGACCATCAGCCCCAGGCCGGTTCCTTTTTCTTTCGTTGTCAAAAACGGTTCGCCTATTCGTTTCAGCACGTTTTCCGGTATCCCGTCACCCTCGTCTTTCACCGTCACATTAACGGAATACTCATCTTCTGTCATGATGATGTGAACCGTTCCCCCATCCGGCATCGACTCAACGGCATTTTTAATCAGATTGATAAACACCTGTTTCAGCTGATTTTGATCACCGTTAATATACATGCTGTCATGTTCGTAATCCGTTTTGATAAAAATCCCTTTAAGATTTGCCTGCGTCTCTAAAAGAGCGGTCACTTCACTTATAATTTTCTTTAAGTTTACACGCTCTTTCACGGCGTTTTGCTGAGGTTTGGCAAGCATTAAAAGCTCACTTAAAATTAATTCGATTCTGCTCAGTTCAGAAAACACAATTTCAAAGTAATGTTCGTTTTCCTCCATCGTCGGCTTCATGAGCTGTAAAAATCCTTTGATCGCCGTCAGCGGATTGCGGATTTCGTGAGCGATTCCCGCCGCCAGCTGCCCTGCGATAGACAGCTTCTCCGACTTCAGCATTAATTCCTCCGTCTGCTTCCGCTCAGAAATGTCACGCAGAATGACCTGCACGGCCGTTTCTCCGAAAAACGTCGTCGGAATGCAGACCATTTCCGTGTAGATCAGCCGGTTTTTAAAGGTAAACCACGATTGCTTAATAATTTCTGACTCGGTCTTTCGGTTGATAATATTTTGGATCCGCTGTTTCACGCCGTCATGATCACAGGGATGAAGCTGATCATAGACGTTTTTCCCGATTAAATCTTCATATGTTTCAGCCTCAAACAGCGAAATGCCCGACTCATTCATGAATACCCATTTATCATTGTGAATCACGGCGATCGTGTCAATTGAATTCTGAATGAGGAGCTGATAACGTTCTCTGCTTTTTTGCAGAATCGTTTGGAATTTTTTCCGTGAAGAAATATCAATCAGAAGCAGCAATTCCGCCCGCTGATTTTTATATGTCGTCGGTGCCGCCTTTACTTCTAAATGAACGGGCGTGCCGTCGAGCCTTCTCCACGTCTGTTCGATCATTCCGACTTCCATTCCTTTTTGCATCCGCACAATTCGGTTTTTCACAATGTCGTGGTACTCTTCTTCAATAAACTCATAAGAGCGCCTGCCGATTACCTCGTCTTTGCTGTCGGCTCCCAGCATGGCAAGCATCGCGTTGTTGGCGTAGGCGATTGTGCCGTTGATGCTGACATATAAAGGATTCGGCAGCATTTCGACAAGACGCTCGAATTCGCCGTTTCCAGCCGCATCTTCCGACTGTTGTTCTGCCTTTTGCTTCTTTTGTTCATACATATAAGGCCGGCGGGGCGTCTTCTCCTCAAGCACCTTGATTTTGAGGATGATTTCCCGATCCGTCCCCTCCATTTGCGGTGTGACAATTTCCACACCCGCTTCAAGCCATACGATGGTATGATCTTTTTTAATAAGACGAAAGGTGCAAGGCATCAAATGATGCTCATTATAGAAGTAACTTTCAACCAAAAATTGATCTTCTTCATGCAGGAACGTTTTGAGAAATGACCCAATCATCTCTTCCTGAGAATAACTGAAGTACGATTTGCAGTTTGCAGAAATATACATAATACGCCCGTTAGACGTCAAAACGGCATGAAGATCGGTTTTCGATTGAAACTGTTTGACATGCTGAGTATCCTGTTCCACAGAATCCCTCCTTTGCATTATACTCGCACTGCAGGCTGGACACGGACTGATATAAAAAGAAATTCCACTAGATTGATTCGCTAAAAAATGAGCATTCTCCTTCTATTCTTATTGTGAACGTCAATTTTCCTGAATGAAAGAAAGGGCGCACGAGATGTTCGGCCGCCCTTTCATTTGTTATTTTTTATTGTATTTCTTTTCAAGTTCTTTGTAAGCGTCAATTGCTCCCTTGGCAATGTTTTTGCTTACATGATCTTTATCATTTCGAACAGACGGAACGACGACGCTGAATGCCACTCTTGGATGTTCTGACGGATAATAGCCGACAAAGGTCAGGTTATACGTGTACTTCCCCCACCAGTTTTTGTTCGTGCCGTAATAGTGCGTCTCCGCGGTTCCCGTTTTTCCGGAAACATCAGCGCCGGAACCTTGGAATGTTGAATAAGCCGTTCCTTGAGGTGAGCTTGTGACCAATTTCATTCCTTTATGAACCTGATCAAAATCGCTCGGACTGTTATTTACTTTGTTCAAAATTTTAATATCTCGCTGTTCAATCGCTTTTCCAATCTTGTTTTTGCTGTCCGGTTCATGAATGCTTGTGACGATCCGCGGCTGGACGCGATACCCGCCGTTTGCGATGGCTGAAATATATTGAGCCATTTGAAGCGGCGTATACGTATCAAACTGTCCGATCGCAAAATCCAGCAGTAATCCCCCGACCAATTGCGGATTTGACTGCATGCCTGCTGATTCCTGAGGAAGATCAATCCCGGTCTTCACACCCAAACCGAATTGGGCGTAGTAGTTGCGCATTTTTTTAATATCGTCTAATCCGGCAGGCAGCGTACCGTGCGGGACGTAAGTAATGCCGGCGATATGCATGGCCACATGAAACATATATACGTTTGAACTTCTTTGCAGCGCAGTCAGCTCAGTAATGGCTCCCATTTGTGTCCACGATTGTTTTTTCGTGTCGCCTTTAAATACAAGCGGTGCATCGACAAACGTTTTATAATGCGGGAGGCCGCTTTGGTAACCCGCGAGAACAGTCGCTCCTTTAACAGAAGAGCCCATCTCATATTGGGTCGTAAATGCTCCGATCGCAAAATCCTGTGTTTTATTTGTTTCGAGATCGATGCGTTTCCCCGCCATTGAGAGAATATCCCCGTTGTTCGGGTCCATCATGACGGCAAATCCTCTGTCAACCATAAAGTTGCCTGCGGCGCGGCTTCTTCTCAGCTCTTTTTCAATTACTTTTTCGACTTTCGACTGTAATTCCATATCGAGCGAGAGCTGAAGATCGTAGCCTCTGCTGCCTTCATCGACGGGCTTTTGGCTGACGACCTCACCTTTGCTGTTTTCCACATACTCTACTTTTTCTTTATGCGCGTTTAAATAGTCTTCATATTGATATTCGATGTAGCTTTTTCCCACTCGGTCATTCAGTGAATAGCCTCTTGTGACATAGTAATCTTTCCGTTCGCCCAACAATCCCTGTTCCGGTGTCGTCACACCGCCGAACAGAGAGTAAAGCGTTTTGTCATACGGATATTTACGCGTCCAGTCATTGATCACGTCAATGCCGGGGAGCTCTTTCAGGTGCTCGGATACGACGGAAACTTCTTCATATGTCAGGTCGCTTTTTGGTTTTTGCTTGTTGTTTTCATGCTCGTCAAGCAGTGAACCGCTGTTTCCGTTTCCGTTCAGCTTATTCGGGTCCATTGATTTGACGACTTGCGGCTGATAGGCGTTGCCGCTTGAAAAACGCGTATAAATCGCCGCGATTTCCAGCTCTTTTTTATTTTGTTTGATCGCATCAATCTCCTGCTTCGGGACGCGTTCAATCTGGCGTTTGTATACTTCTTGGGATTTCAGGCTGTTTTCTGAATCCTTCATAAGCTTTTCCGCCTTCTTCGGATGTGCGGCAAGCCAGTAATCAATGATATTTCGATCCTTCATAAATTCAGTATCAATATGAATCAGTGCGGCGAGATTTTTTGCCGTTTTCAATTTGTCCTTTGCCGAGGTTTTTGAGGTAGAAACGTATACAATTTCAGGCACAGCCTGGTTATCAACCGCCACTCTGTTCCGCTTGTCATACATCTTTCCCCGCGGTGTCGGATAATAGGCGGTTTTTGCATTTGCCTTCTCCGCATCCTGGCGGTGTTTATCCCCTTCGACAATCTGGACGATGCCAAGTTTAAAAATCAGTGCCGTAAAGAGAAGAAAAACAATCAAAAAATAGAGATTCATTCTCAGCGCTCTGTAACGTTTCGTTTTTTTCTTTGGTTCACGCGCGACTTCAGCCACTTTCTGTTACACCTCTCAAATCATTGAATATATTTACATAAACAGATTTTAATTGTAACATTTTTGTAAAAGTTGTTACAGCGAAAACGGGTAAAAAAAACTGTCAAGATCAAATTATCTTAAAATATATCTAACACTTCAAATAATTTGAAGAGATGTAACGGATTTTAAAAAATAAATACAGATCGTTTTTCCCGGTATAGAGCCATTTTTCTGCGCTCAATTACAATTATGACAAACGTTTGTTGTCAAAGGAAATGGCTGCCTGCATTATGACAAAAAAGCTGTGATAAGATTTTTCATGTAGAAAAAAACAACTTCTCTGGGAGGCTATAAACTTATGAAAAAAGCATTTCTCTTATCTGCCGCCGCGGCAGTCAGTTTGATTACATTCGGAGGCATTCAGCAGGCATCTGCCAAAGAGCTGTCATGCCAGCACGTCGTTACCGTGAAAAAAGGAAACACTGTACAGCATCTGACTCTTCAAGAGGCTGTTGAAAAACTACATATGAAAACGAGCGTGAAACAGCTGAACGTTAAAAATGAGAAAGAACTGAAACAGCAGCTGCAAAAACACGCCAAGCATTCTGATATGACAGTTAAAGACGTTCAAAAAGAAACACCGGCAAAAACGGCACCGGCAGCTGCCGAAAAACCGAAAGCCGATCAAAACCAGCAAAACCAGGCTGCTGACAATGCAAAGCAGACAGATAACACAAACAACAGCAGCGAGAAAACTCCTTCTTCTGTCAGTGCGTACGAAAAGAAAGTCGTTGAATTGACAAATGCAGAGAGACAAAAGCAAGGCTTAAAACCTCTGCAGATTGATGATAAACTAAGCAAATCAGCTCACGCAAAATCACAAGATATGAAAGACAAAAACTATTTCGATCACCAAAGCCCTACTTACGGCTCACCTTTCGATATGATGAAATCTTTCGGAATCACTTATAAAACCGCCGGTGAAAATATCGCCAAAGGCCAGCCGACTCCTGAAGCTGTCGTTAAATCTTGGATGAACAGTGAAGGCCACAGAAAGAACATCATGAATCCTGAGTTCACTCAAATCGGTGTCGGTTACGTAGAATCAGGAAACATCTGGACACAGCAATTTATCGGAAAATAAATAAAAAAGTGGCTGAAACGGTGCAAAAAGTGCTCAAAACCCGTGAACCCGGTGACGGCAAAATCTTAATTTACGAAGTTCCCAATACAATCAGCATCCGTACGGGCGAAGAAGGGCCTGACACTTTATAAATTTATAAACATTTTAAGCTCCCGGCACATAAGTGCTGGGAGCTTTTTTGTAAAATCTTAAACGTGATGATTAAATTGGTTTTGTTAGCCTTTGCTTCTTTAGCAATACTTTATTTAATAAAAAGTAGAATTTACCTATTTTTATGTTGAATAATTTTTCAAAATTTAGTAATATATTGAATGGATTTCTAAATAAATGGAGAAAGGAAGTTTCAATTGAAAAAAATTGTAATGACACTATTCACAGTTGCTCTTTTGACATTCGGGGTTTTCTCAAACAGTTCAGAAGCGTTAGCCATGACTTCAAAAGGAGCAATTAAATTCCAAACAGATGCTAATACTTACTCAAAACACGCTACTTCTATTGTCGTAACAGGTACTGTGCCTTCAAAATATGAGGTAAACTGGGGTGTTACAGTTTTTCTTGAAAATAAAAAAGGAGATATAGTCAAATATATAGTTGTTAATAGACATAATGTTCGCAATTTTAAAGTAAGCTTTTTGACGAAAAATATTCCAGCAGGCAAGTATGATGTGCAAGTAGCATTGACCTGGGGAACTCAAACCCATATAGGAGAACTGAAACACTATATTACTGTACAACATTAAAATTTATATTGCTAACAAATGGATTTAACGTTGATTTTATCTGGAATTCTCAAAAAACAACATGTAATGATAAAATCTCTGGATCGAGGATGTTTTCGTAAATCTCTTGGATTTTTTACGATACATCCTCTTTTATTTTTCAGTTTTGCTAGAAAGCGAATCTGTAGAGTTTCGGATGCCGAATTATTAGGTTTTAATTGCGGGAATACGAACTCGATTTATTGCTATGTATATTTGGGTTACTCGAATTCATAGTTTGAATCATACATGATACATCCTACTGTTGGAAAGTTGTATTAATCCTAATAATTATTCGGAAATCCCCCTTTAGATTTATAATAGACAGTCTGCATCAAACAAACGAGGGGGATTTTCCAAATTATTCACAGTAGAGCATTATAAATGGATGCACGTTAATACATTATCCTGCCAAGTTCCTGTCTTCATTAAAGGCTCTAAGAATACAAGGTTTGCAGATCATTGTTTACAAAACACCATCAACAATACCGTAAAGCCATCGCTTCCTCAGCATCCATAAAATAGTCGCGTTCGGGCAATCTTTTTTATTTCACCCAAAGCTTATAAATACTTTGAGTTCCGCTGTTTTCTTCACCTTGCGCGGAAAGCTTGTCGTATAATGATTTGGCGAGCGCCAATCCGGGCATCTCTTCTCCCATGAGCTCCGCTTCTTCAAGGGCGATTCCCATGTCTTTAATAAAGTGTTTCACGTAGAATCCGGGCGCAAAATCGCCTTTCAGCATACGGGGAGCGAGATTTGACAGTGACCAGCTGCCAGCCGCTCCGGTTGTAATGCTTTTCAGCACTTGTTCCGGGTTCAGACCGGATTTTTCAGCGTAAGCCATCGCTTCAGCCACTCCGACCATTCCCGCTGCAATCGCGATCTGATTGCACATTTTCGTATGCTGGCCGCTGCCGGCCGGCCCTTGATACTGAATGTTTTCCCCCATAACGGAGAAAAGCGGCAGGCATGCTTCAAACGCTTCTTTTTCTCCTCCGGCCATAATGGCAAGCGTTCCGTTCCTGGCGCCGATGTCTCCGCCGGAAACGGGTGCATCCAAGGCGAGAATGGACTTTTCTTTGGCCTGCTCCGCAATCTTTTTCGCCAGAGACGGTTTTGATGTCGTCATATCAATGACAAACGCCCCTTCTTTTGCGTGCCGGAGAATGCCGTTTTCGCCGAGATAGATGTCCTCGACATCACTCGGATAGCCGACCATGGTAATAATAATGTCAGCTTTCTCTGAAAGGTCTTTGACCGTCTCCTGCCAAACCGCTCCCTTATTCAGGATCTCTTCCGCTTTTTGTTTCGTACGCGTGTAGACTAAAACAGGATAGCCCGCTTCTAAAATGTGCGATGCCATACTGTTTCCCATGACGCCTAAACCGATAAATCCGACCGTTTTGTTCACTGCGCTTTCCTCCCCTGATGCGATTCAGAATATCATTCTTTCATGTCTATATTACCATATAATAGGCTGATAGAGTCCGCGTTACAAGGTGAATTTAGAAATGGCGCTGATGAGATCTTCGCTTGCGCTCTTTAGCATATCAGTCGATTGCTTTACTTTTTCAAGCGTAACGAGCTGTTCATCAGTAGAAGCATTCACTTCTTCCGCCGCTGCCGCAGATTCTTGAGAAATGGCGGAGATGCTTTGAATCGCTTCTTGAATCGCGGCTTGTTCTTCACTCATTTTTTGAATGTCATTGTAAATATGATCTATACCTTGAACGAGAGACTGCATTTCCGTCGTAATCAGATTGAGAACCTCACCCGTTTCATGAATGGCGCTGTTTTGTTCATCATTCATTCTGCTTGCCTCAATCATCGCGTGTGACGCTTCTTTTGTCTCAGATTGAATCAGACGGACCGTCTCACTGATATGGCCGGAAGAAAGAGCTGATTGTTCAGCAAGCTTGCGGACTTCTTCCGCGACGACGGCAAAGCCCCGTCCGCTTTCTCCCGCTCTTGCGGCTTCTATGCTCGCATTCAGCGCCAAGAGATTCGTCTGGTCTGAAATAGCGGATATTGCCGTCACGACTTCTTCTATGTTTTTCGTTTGTTCTTCCAGGTCATTCAGCATTGCCTCTACTTTTTTCGTTTCTGAATTGGCTTCGTTTGACTTCATCAGAAGCTGCCCGAGCGCGTCCAATCCTTTGTAGCTGGCATCCTCTGAAGATTTTGAGAGTTGTTTTATGCTGCCTGCGCGATCTGCGATTCCTTTTATTTTGACCGAGAGATTTTCTGATTTTTCATTGATCGTCTCAACCTCTGACGCTTGCTCTGTCGCTCCGGCGGCGACTTCCTCTATCGCTTTTGCGATTTGTCCGCTCGTTTCATTTGTTTCTTGTGAAATGACGGTTAGCTGGTCAGATGTATCAGACACATTTTCTGAGGAGGCCTTAACCTGTTCGACCATCTCTTTCATATTTTCAACCATTTGGTTAAAGTCTTTTGTTAACTCGCCTACTTCATCTTTTGATTTCGTCCGGGCGCGGACGGTTAAATCTCCCGCTGAGACCGAATTTGTTTTCGCGATCAGCTGCTGAATCGGCCCGGTTATCGTTTTTGCAAGGAAATAGCTGAGTCCGATCGTAATCACAAGGGCGATCAGTGACATAAAAATGCTCACCGTGTTCATTTTGTCGGCTACTCCCATCAGCTGATCTTTTTCAAACTGCGTTCCGACTTTCCACCCTGTTTCTTTTACCGTTTGGTAGACGACCATGTTCCCCTGCAGCTCTTTGATGCCTTCTTTATCCGTAGTGATGTCTTTTAACGTCTGATCTTCCGAAATATTTTTTCCCTGTTTTTCCGGATGCGCCAGAAGAGAGCCGTTTTCATCCGCCAAAAACGCAAATCCTTTATACGGTACCTTTTGCTCGTTGACCATGCTCTGAATGGAGGACAGTTTCAGATCTAAGCTCGCCACTCCGACGACGGTTCCGCTGTTTTGAATGGCTTTTGACGCCGTCACGATCATGTCTCCCGTCACTGCATCTTTATAAGGGTCAGTCCAGACAACCTTATCGGGTTTTTCGGCCGCCATCTTATACCACGTTCTATTTGTCGGATTATAGTCTTTGGCAAAATCGGCCTTTGGATATGTAAACATTTGTTTGTTTGCGGTTCCGACATACGCAAGCGCGACATATTTGTCATTCTGTCCGATCTGTTTTAACTCATCGTTAAAAAGCCGCGCGGTTTCTTTGTTCCCATCTGATAAAAAAGACCGGGACAATTCACCGCCTGCTAATCTCATTAATACGGTCTCATCATTTTTCAGCTGAAGCTCAATGTTCTGACCGAGTGAATTGGTGACATTCTCTGTCGTACGTTTTGCTTCCTCCGTCATCATCGGCTTTAATGTCAAATATGAAGAAACCGTTAAAAAAACAACCGTTACGATAAGCATTGCCGATACAAACACAGCAATTTTGATGTGCATTTTTTTAAACATAACCATCCCCTCCTGAGAGTTATATCGGTCTTTCGGCCAAGAAAATGAATAAACCTTGAAATAAATATCAAAAATTTCCGCCATTTGGCGCAGCAAAAAAAGAGCCGTCGTACCGACAGCTCCGCCTTACGTAAAATATTCGATTTTCGCTTTCGGGAAATAGGTTTCGATATAAGATTCCAGTGTTTCCCTTAAAGTATGCTCTTCGTCTTTTTGGTATATATACTTGCCGATTCCGTAGCGACCCCATTTGTATCTGCGCTTTTCTTCATCAAGCTCAAGCTTTGTTTTCGGATAGTTCTTCTCAATCACCCGTTTGGCCGGTTTTGTAAAACGGTGCTGGATCAGTTCAAATGTGATGTCATGCCGAACGTCTTCATCAAGCGCCGCATCAAGTTTCTCAAACAGTTCCTTATAGCCTTCCTCCCAGCCATCGTGAATATAAATCGGCGCCACGATGAAACCGAGCGGATAGCCCGCTTTAGCGACTTTAACGGCGGCTTCTATCCGTTTGTCGAGCGGAGAAGTTCCCGGTTCAAAGTTTTTAATGACATAATCCGCATTGATGCTGAATCTGAACCTAGTCTTTCCGTTATGTTTTGCATCAAGCAAATGATCGACGTGGTGAAATTTAGTCACGAATCTGAGCTGTCCCAATTCGCTTTGTCCGAAATGTTCAATGGCTCTTTTTAATGTATGTGTCAGATGATCGATTCCTACGATATCAGACGTACAAGAGGCTTCAAATCTTGTAAATTCCGGCGCCCGTTCTTTCATATACTCATCAGCCTGATCCAGAATCTCTTCCACATTGACATATGTCCGAATGTAGGGCTTTGACCCCATCGTCGTCTGCAGGTAGCAATAGTGGCAATGCCCCATACAGCCCGTCGCAAATGGAATGGCATATTCGGCGGACGGCTTTGAAGAATCGAATTTCAGTGTTTTCCGGACGCCGATTACCAATGTTGATTTCGCGTTCCGGTATTGCTGCAAGTGATTTTTTCCCGGAATATTCCGGACTTGATTATGCGATGTCGTTTCTCTGATCTCAAGCCCCATGGTTTCAAACTTATTCTTCAGCTCTTGTCCTAACGGGTATTCGAGCGCTCTCGGTTCAATATAAACAAGCTGGGGCACAAACGGCTTCAGCATAGACAGACACTCCCTTTACATATTCTCATGTTGTTACTTTCCGTTTAAAAGAGAGTGAATATGCGTTGTAAACATTTCCTTTGATCAATGATACCGGTCTTCTTCAAAAAGCTCGCTGTAAAGTGCTTCCGCTTCCTCATATGTCGAAAAGACCGCGTCATCTTCGGCCAGCGGATGATAGGTTTCGTATAAAAACAGAGACAATTCTCCCTCATGATACGGGTGATGGACGATCTCCGCCTCTTTAATATGGGCAACATTGGCGGCATGCGGATTGCGGTAAATCACATAGACCGTATCCCCCGCTGCAAATGATTTTGTCATGATAATCCCTCCTGTTGAAAGTTATTGTTCCCCCCTTTTTTCCGAATATGAAAAAAACCAGACGGCTTACACCGTCTGGCTTTTGTATTACTTATTGAATGTTTCTTTAACGAATGCGACAACCTCTTCTGTCGTGCTCATAGACAAGATTGTTTCTTTGAATGATTCAGCTTCTTTTTTAGAAAGCTTGCTGATCTGCGTTCTTGCCGGAAGGATGGATGTAGCGCTCATCGAGAACTCATCTAAGCCTAAGCCGAGAAGAATCGGAATCGCAATTTCGTCTCCCGCCATTTCTCCGCACATGCCGACCCATTTGCCCTCTTTGTGAGCGGCTTCAATAACAAGGGTGATCAGACGGAGAATCGCCGGATTGTATGGCTGATACAGATAAGCTACGCGCTCGTTCATGCGGTCAGCAGCCATCGTGTATTGGATCAAGTCATTTGTTCCGATACTGAAGAAGTCAACTTCTGCGGCAAACTGATCTGCGATAACGGCTGTAGACGGAATCTCTACCATCATACCGACTTCAATATCGTCAGAAACCGCTACGCCGGCTTCGACGAGTTTTTCTTTTTCTTCGAGAAGAATCGCTTTCGCCTGTTTAAACTCGTTTACTGTCGCAATCATCGGGAACATGATTTTTAAGTTTCCGTATGTACTTGCACGAAGCAGCGCACGAAGCTGAGTTCTGAAGATTTCTTGCTCTTCAAGGCAAAGGCGGATGGCTCTGTAGCCTAAGAACGGGTTCATTTCTTTAGGGAGCTGCAGGTAAGGAAGCTCTTTGTCGCCGCCGATATCCAATGTCCGCACGACAACTGATTTTCCTTCCATACGCTCAAGAACCGTTTTATAAGCGTCAAACTGCTCGTCTTCCGTCGGAAGCTGGTCGCGTCCCATGTAAAGGAATTCCGTACGGTAAAGCCCTACAGCTTCTCCTCCGTTTTCAAGAACGCCTTTTACATCGTCAGGTGTGCCGATATTTGCGGCAAGCTCTACATGATGGCCGTCTTTAGAAACAGTCGGTTCATTGACGAGCTTCGCCCACTCAGCTTTTTGCGCCAGGTAAGCACTGTGCTTTTCTTCATATTTCTTTAACGTTTCACTGGAAGGATCGATGATCACATCACCATCGATGCCGTCTACGATTACCGTAACACCGTTTTCAATTGTCCCTGTAGCCGCTTTTGTGCCGACGACAGCCGGAATTTCAAGCGAACGGGCCATGATCGCGGAGTGTGAAGTGCGTCCGCCGATATCAGTTGTAAAACCTTTTACAAACTGACGGTTTAATTGCGCCGTATCAGACGGTGTCAAATCTTCAGCCACGATAACAACCTCTTCTGAGATCATGCTCGGGTTCGGAATTTCCACGCCCAGCAGGTGCCCCGTCACACGTTTTGTTACGTCACGGATATCCGCCGCACGCTCTTTCATGTATTCGTTATCCATTGATTCAAACATAGTAACGAACATGGAAGCTGTTTCTTTCAAAGCGAATTCAGCATTGACTGAATCTGTGCTGATTTTCTCCTTTACCGGGTTCAACAGCTCAGGATCACTCAGAACTAAAAGGTGCGCGGAGAAAATGTCAGCTTTGTCTTGTCCCAGTTCTTTTAAAGCATGCTCTTTAATTTTTTCAAGCTCTTCTTTAGAACGTACAATCGCTTCATCAAAACGGCTTACTTCAGCCGCAGCATCAGCAATGTTTTTCTTTTCAACCGTTAAGTCCGGCTCTTCAAGCCGGTATGCTTTCGCAATCGCAATTCCGGCTGAAGCGCCTATTCCTTTTAATTCTTGCATTACTCGCCGAGTCCTTCGCTTTTCATTGTTTCTTCTAAAGCGTTAAGAGCATCGTTTTCGTCAGCGCCTGAAGCGGAAATTGTGATTTCAGCGCCTTTAGCGATACCTAGAGACATAACGCCCATGATTGACTTAAGGTTTACTGTTTTGCCGTTATATTCTAAGTTTACGTCAGCATCGTATTTGCTTGCAGTCTGTACAAGAACTGTCGCAGGACGAGCGTGGATTCCGGAATCTGCTGTTACTTTAAATGTTTTTTGTGCCATGATTATCATTCTCCTTTAAATTAAAGCTATTTTACTACACAATATTATATCATACAGCCGTACTTGTCATCTGACAAGCACGGCGTATTTATATGCTTATTTTCCGATTTTCACAATATCTTTTTGTTCCCGTTTTACGGTACCTTCGGCCGAAAGGGAAATCGCTTCACCCTCGGCAAGATTTGTAAAGACAATCGGTGTCATTAATGAAGGAACATGAGGTTTAACCGCTTCAAGATCAACTTCAAGCAGCTTTTGCCCCGGTTCAACCCGGTCACCCTCAGAAACAAAAGAAGTGAATCCTTCGCCTTTCAGACTGACTGTGTCGATTCCGAAATGAATCAGGATCTCTCTTCCGCCGTCAGACTGAAGGCCGATCGCATGTTTTGTCGGGAAAACATTCAGCACTTTTCCGCGGACAGGCGATACGACGATTCCTTCTTCAGGAAGAATCGCAAAACCGTCACCCATCATTTTTCCTGAGAACACCTGGTCAGGCACATCGGTAATCGGATGGATTTCGCCGGTGATCGGAGAAGCGAACACTTCTTCACCCTGCTCGTTTCGGAGCGGATCTGCGATAACCTCTTCAACCTGCTGGCTGACTTCTTCTTGCGCGGATACTTTCGGTTCAGGGCGCGGCGTGCGTCCGGCGATAATATCCTGCATCTGTGTTTTTAAACCGTCAGAACGCGGGCCGAAAATGGCCTGAATGTTGTTTCCGACTTCAAGAACGCCTGAGGCGCCAAGCTGTTTCAGACGGGCCTTATCCACTTTCTTCTGGTCGTTGACCGTAACGCGAAGTCTCGTGATACAAGCGTCAAGGTGCTTAATGTTTTCCTGATCACCCATTGCCTGCAGGATTTCATAAGGAAGGTCGCCGGCTTCGCCTGAGGCGCCCGCACCTTCATCCGCAGCCTCTTCTTCACGGCCCGGCGTTTTCAGATTGAACTTTCTGATCGCAAACCGGAAACCGAAGTAGTAAATGACGGCTAATCCTAAGCCGACCGGAATGACAAGCCACCAAGCCGTCCGGTTAGGCAGAATTCCGAACAGGAAGTAGTCAATCAGACCGCCTGAGAAGGTCATACCGATTTTTACATGCAGCAGCTGCATAACCATAAAGGAAAGTCCCGCGAATACGCAGTGAATCGCAAACAGGATAGGAGCCACAAACAAGAATGAGAATTCAAGCGGCTCGGTAATTCCCGTTAAGAAACTTGTCAGAGCGGCAGAACCCATGATTCCGGCTACAAGTTTTTTCTTTTCAGGCTTCGCTTCATGATAGATTGCAAGCGCTGCCGCCGGAAGACCGAACATCATAAACGGATATTTCCCCGTCATAAATGTTCCCGCCGTCAGCTGTACGCCGTCTTTGATCTGAGCCATGAAAATCCGCTGATCTCCGCGGATGATGTCTCCGGCCGCATCTTTATAGCTGAAAAATTCATACCAGAACGGCGAGTAGAAAATGTGATGAAGACCGAACGGAATCAATGACCGCTCAATCATCCCGAAAATAAAGGCCGCCAAGGTTGGATTCGCTTCCACAAGACCCGTGGAGAAGGAATTCAGACCGTGCTGGATCGGAGGCCAGATCACTAACATAATAAGACCGAGAATTAATGCGGAAATCGATGTGATAATCGGGACGAACCGCTTACCCGCAAAGAATCCGAGGTACTGCGGAAGTTCAATTTTATAAAACTTGTTGAACAATAACGCGGCCAGAACCCCGACGATAATACCGCCGAACACGCCCGTCGCCAAAGTGGGTATCCCCAGCATGTTAATATAGGCCGGATGGTTTTCCGCAAAAAACTTTGCCCGTTCAATTTTGTCAGACGGAATACTGCCGTTTGCCATAAGCACGGCGCTCATGGATACGTTCATGACCAAGTATCCGATAATAGCCGCGATTCCGGCAACACCGTCTCCGTTGGCTAGACCGATCGCAACCCCTACTGCAAAAAGAAGCGGCAGGTTGTCAAATACGATTTGGCCGGCGCTTTCCATGACATTCGCCACAAGCTGAACGTTATCATTGCTTAAGAAGTGCATGACTTGAATCATATCTTTGTTCTGCATGGCATTCCCTAACGCAAGCAAGATCCCCGCAGCCGGTAAAATCGCAACCGGAAGCATAAGAGCACGGCCGATTTTCTGGAGAACGCCGAATAATGCTTTAAACATAAAAGATGTACCTCCTCTGTTAGCTAGTGTGACCTTACAGCGAAAATTCATGACAACGAATTCACTGGCGCAAGTCTTCAGTTTAACCGTTTACATTTGCCCTTTTACACAACAAAAAAGGCATGAGTAAAAAGGGTGTGCAAAATAACGGGACCGTTCTTCCCGTTTTTTACCCTCAATCACTCATGCCTGATCGAATCAGTGACACGTTTTTAAGGTTTCAACTGAAATTATGAAATTTTATTGGTTAATCGGTACAAATGAAGCGTGAGATAAACCGCTTCCGCCTCATGAACTGGTTTTTTCAGTATTTGCTGCAAGATTTTTATCAGTTTCCAAGCAGTATTGTAGCATAGCGGGTATTCATTTTTCAATAATAACATTAACTTTTCTGGTTCTTTTGTCTGCTCTTCCCGATTAATCCTGTCTATGGTAAATCTGATATGCCGGATCAGCCGCAAATAGTGGACGCTTTCTTTATTCACTTTCATCTGGAAAGATTCCTCAATCACCTGAACGAGCCGGGACATCAGCTGTGAATGCTGATTGACCTCTGAAAGGGGCCGATTACTCAGGGCGGAGTGGATATGCAGAGCGATAAAGCCGATCTCCCCTTCCGGAAGGCAGATTCCCGTCTTTTCATTAATCATGCCGACGACTTCACGGGCAATTTGGAATTCTTCCGGATAAAGCGTTTCGGTTTCCATGAGAAACGGGTTTTTAATGTCAAAACCCTGCTGCAGCCGCTTTACCGCAAAGGCGATATGGTCAGTCAGCGCAATATGGATATGCTCATTTAACGGTTGGCTTGTCCGCTTCTTGATATGATAAATGACGTCATTGGAGATGTCGACAAGTGTCTCGTCCACATAACCGAGGAGCTTTTTAAATTGTTTTTGTTCTTTTTCATCCTTTAAGATGAACATCTTGTCATACCCTTTATCTTCAATGACATCCGCTTGTTTTTTTCCAAAGCCGATCCCTTTTCCGATTAAGACGACCTCACTGTATCTATCATGTGTTGCGATGAGCACATTGTTATTTAATACCTTTTCAACTGTAAAGGACCCCTTCATGATCCTCAGCTCCTTTGTCATTCAATACCTCATATCGTACAAAACGAACGGAAAGCGCGTCAATTCTTTTTTTAGACGGTTGATCGTTCAATAAGGCGGTAATCAAGAACTTTCCTTGCCGGAGGCCCGCCGCTGATCCTGTTCTCAAGCATGTGAAAAGCCTGCTTTCCCATTTCTTTTGTTTGTATATCTATTGTGGAAATACCTAACATCTTGCTGATATCATGATTGTCGATGCTCAAAATCGCAAGCTCTTCCGGGATGCGCGTCCCGTTTGCCTTGGCTTCAAGGTAAAGACCTGCGGATACTTGATCATTCGCCGCAAACAGCGCAGTCGGTTTGTCATCCCAGCTCTTCCATCTATGAAAAAGGGCTTTCCCGTCAAGCAGCGTCAGCGCCTTTTCCACAACCAGCTCTTCCCTGTAAGGCTGCCCGATCTTCTTGAGCGCCTCTTTGTATGCGGCAATGCGTACTTGACTGTTTTTTCCCTTTTTTCTGGCCAGGCTGATCGCTATTTTCCGGTGTCCCTTTTCTATCAGATAATCCAGACCGTGCCGAAATGCTTCCCGATGTGGATTACTGATGGAGGAAAGCCCCGCCGCATCAGTGTACTGGCAGAGGATGAGCGGTTCTTTCACGGTAAGCAGATGTTCATCAGGAATTGCTTTGGAGCAGATAATCAGGCCGTCCACTTGGCGCTCCTGTAATTGTGATAAGGCAAAACGTTCTTTTTGCTGCTGATAATCTGTCTGGTATAAAGAAAGATGCACGCCTGACGCTTCGGCAGCCTCGGCAATACCTGCAACAAGGTCTGCAAAATACGGCAGATTCACCGACGGAAGCACAACGCCGATCATATCGGAAAAACCTTTGGATAAATGTACAGCATGAATGTTGCGCGTATATCCGAGCGATTGCATCGCTTTTTTCACTCTTTCTCTTTTGTCCTTACTTACATAAGGATGATCGTTTAATACTCTTGATACCGTTGTAACGGAAACCCCGGCAGCGCCGGCAATGTCTCTGATCGTAGCCATGGCGTCCCCCTTTCTTTTTTCCCTTGATCTGGAATGCGTTTCATACAGTAAGCTAGAAACAGCCTATTCGTTTGAAAGGAGAAGAACAGCGATGGGGATTCTTTGCTTAATCGGTTTATGTCTCGCCATAGTCGGCGGCAGTTACCTTGCCATGCGGCCCCTGAATGAAAAGCATGACATCAAACCATTTCAGCATTTTGATGATTTTTTCATTTAAAAGGTGATAAAAAAGGACGCTGCGTTCCAGAACCGTCCTTTTTATCACAAAGCTTTCTATTTCAGAATCGTTAATTCTTTCGGATACTGCGTTAATGCTTCGGCGCCGTCTTTTGTGACGAACACATCGTCTTCAATGCGCACGCCGCCGACATCCGGCACGTAAATCCCCGGTTCTATCGTGTATACCATGCCTTCTTTGAGGAGTGTGTCGTTCGCGCTGCTCATTGATGGATATTCGTGAACCGAAATCCCGAGTCCGTGGCCGAGGCGGTGCGGGAAATAGTCTCCGTATCCGGCTTTTTCAATAATGCCGCGGGCTTTTAAATCGAGATCGCCGATTCTGACGCCGGGTTTGCTTAATTGAAGCGCCGCCTGTTCAGCTTTAAGCACCGTTTCGTAAATCTCTTCCTGTTTCTGGCTGATTGATTGGTATGCGAATGTTCTCGTAATGTCTGAACAGTAGCCGTCAAGAATAACGCCCAGATCAAACAGAACGAAATCGCCTTTTTTCAACCGGTCTGCACCCGGATTCCCATGGGGCTGGCCTGATTTTTCCCCGAACAGCACCATCGTTGAAAATGACATGCCCTGCACGCCTTTTTTCTTCAGCTCAAACTCAATCTGCGCGAGTACTTCGGTTTCACTCACACCCTCTTTGAGCGCCGCGACACCGACTTCAACTCCGTAATCCGCGAGCTTTGCCGCTTCCCTGAGAATTCTGATTTCCTTCTCATCTTTCACGAGACGGAATTGGTTGAGCGTTTCTTCTGCCGAAACAAATGCCGCGCCCCCTGAAGCTTGTTTGAGCTGTTCTGAGCGGGAAAGAGAGATCGAATCCTTTTCAACCGCGATGGAATCAAGCCGCACATTTCGTTTTGTGAGCTCGGCTTTGATCAGCTCCCACGGATCTTCGTGATCGCCGTAGCCGATAATACCATGCTCCCACCCGGCGCTGCGGGCTTGTCCGGCTTCCATTCCCGGACAAACGAAAAACGGCTCCTGTTCCTGAAACAGGAACAATCCCATTAACCGCTCATGCGGATCCGTGTAAAAATCAGTTAAATAAAATACGTTTTCCTTTGTATGTATAAACGCCGCATCATGTCCTTCTTTTTTCAGCCAAGATGAAACACGTTCTAATCTGTTCATTTTTTGCTTTTCCTCCTTACCAAAGTGACTCTTTATTCATTCTATCAGTTTTCCGGCGTTTATGCTGTGAACGAACATTTAAAAAACAGCCGCCCGATGTGCGGCTGTCATGTTTATTTTAATAATCTCAGTCCGTTCAGAATGACCAGAATCGTGCTCCCCTCATGCCCGATCACGCCAAACGGCAGTTCCATCACCTGCAGAAAGTTAGCGCAGATCAAAAGGCAGATGACCGAGAGCGAGAAAACAATATTCTGCTTTATAATCCGGTTCATTTTCCTTGAGAGTCTGCACATTTTCACAAGCTTGTGAAGATCATTTTTCATAAGGACTAAGTCAGCCGTTTCAAGGGCCACGTCCGTTCCCCCGCCCATCGCAATACCGACGTCAGCGGTTTTCAGAGCGGGCGCGTCATTAATGCCGTCCCCCACCATGGCGATTGTGCCGTACGTTTCTTTCAGCTTCTTCACTTCTTTTGCCTTTTGGTCCGGCAGACAATCGGCAACAACCGTCGTCATGCCCGCCTCTTTTGCAATGGCAGCCGCAGTTTCAGACTGATCGCCGGTGAGCATGGCTGTTTTAATGCCCAGTGATTCAAGCTCAGCCATCACGGCTTTGGCTTCAGGTCGGATTTGATCCTTTAAGGCAAAGCAGCCCGCAATCCGGTCATCTTTTTTAACAAAGACCAGTGTAAAACCTTTATCCTTTAATTCTTTTCCCGATGTTTGCAAAAAAGCATCTGCCGCATCTTCACCTGCAAACCCCGCTTTTCCGACCATCCATTTGACGCCTTCTATTTCAGCCTGAACACCGAATCCGGACGTCTCGTCAATCGATAGATGTCCTGCGGGCGCGGCGCCCCGGCTTTCGGCAAATTCAGCTATCGCTTTTGCAAGCGGGTGGCTTGATTGCTTTTCCATCGCATACACCGCCTGCATGATCTCATCTTCACTCACATGTTCGGCAGCTTGAAACGCCGCGACTGCCGGCTGTCCCTTTGTGACCGTGCCGGTTTTGTCAAAAGCGATCATCCGTACGCTTCCCAGCTGCTCTAAAAACACACTTCCTTTAACCAATAATCCGTTGCGGGCCCCATTTGAGATAAGGGAAAGCGCAGCGGGCATAATAGAAGCGACAAGCGCGCACGGGGAGGCGACCACCATAAACACCATCGCCCGGTAAAAGGTTTCACTCCAGCTCCAGCCTAAAGCGAAATGAGGAATGAATAAAAGCAAAGCCACGGCTAACAGCACGCCTTTGACATAGACACTTTCGAACCGCTCAATAAATGCCTGAGCCGGTGACACGCTGTTTTGGGCTGATTCCACCAGCCGGATGATTTTTCTGAATAAAGACTGTTCATTTGTTTTCGTCACACGAACCGTTAAGGAGCCGTTTCCATTTACCGTTCCTGTAAACACAGAATCTCCGGCTGTTTTTTCCGCCGGCATCGCTTCACCCGTAAGCGCCGATTCATCGAGGCTCGTCACGCCAGACTCAATGATCCCGTCTGCTGCTACGCGTTCGCCCGGCTTAATGACGATCATGTCACCGATCTTAAGTTCAGCAGCCGGCACCCGCTTTTCCCGTCCGTCCGCAAGCAGTGTCGCTTCCTCCGGCTCCAGTTTCATTAAAGATGTTAAATCACGGCTGCTTTTATTCATCGTATATGTTTCGAGCGCGCCGCTTAACGAAAAAATAAAGATAAGAACAGCGCCTTCAGCCCAATAACCGATCAGGGCGGAGCCGACAGCCGCAAAAATCATCAGCAGTTCCACATTTAACGCCTTCGTCTCAATGGTATCCTCAATTCCCTCTTTCGCTTTTGCAAATCCCCCGATCAGGAAGGCAAGGATATACAAAGTGACGGACAGGCCTTTTGTTTCGGTAAAAAACCAGGCCGCAAGAATAAGGACGCCGGATACGAGCGCCGCAATGAGTTCTGCATGCTGGAGCCACTTTTTTCCGGCCCGCTCTTCTTGTATGTGCTGTTGTGAATGGGTTTGTGTCATCACTTGTTCATTCATTATGAATCTCCTCTCTAATTGAGAACGCAAATCATCTTCAATTCCCCGATAAAAGCAAAACAGCCGCCTGACAGGCAGCATTTTCACAGTGTTATCGCAGTGTTTTCTTTATTATAGCATGCCGGCGGAAGATTTCAATTATAATTGTTTTAATTTCTTTTTGATAATAATTATCATTAGTGTTTCTTCAGCTGTTCATTATATGCAAAAAAGGTGCGGGAGGAATTCCTCCAGCACCTTTTTATTTCTCTGACCATTCTTTTAATTGTGAGGCGGTCATCGGACCGACGATCTTTTTTTCGATTTCTCCTTTTTCATTCAGCAGAAATGACGTGGGAATCGTCATGACATCGTATTCCTTCATAAGCTCGCCTTTCGTGTCAAGAACAATCGGGAAAGTGAGATGGTGCTGACTGACAAAGTTTTGAACGGTATTTTTGTTTCGCTCGGCATTCATCAAATTTACCGTTACAAGGCTTACATCATCGGACTGATGCTGTTCATAATACGTTTGGAACTGAGGCAGTTCTTTTTTGCACGGCGGACACCACGATGTCCAAAAATGCAAAATCGTTTTCTGCCCTTTATTCGGAATCGATATCTCGTCTCCTTCAATCGTCTTCATCAGAAACACGGCGGGAACTGCCTGTTTTTCTGATGAGGCTTTTGCTTCAGGCATCCAGACGGCGGCAGCTATCAAAAGGACTGCACATACAATTAGGCGGTTTTTATGCATATGATCTTCCTTTCACGCGTTTCGGATAGCTTGCCCTTCCTTATTGAAATGTATCAGCCTTTTCAGCTTTCGATCCGGGGCGCTGTTCTTCCGCCGCCCGTCAAAAACACGGAGACACCGAGGTCTTTGCAGATCGTCGCGTAATGTAAACTTGTCAGAAGAATCATGCCGGTATTCATGCCGAGTATAATGCCGAGCATTTGCAATTCCGGCATAGAACCGAGCACATACATCATCGAAAGCCCTACAATGCTGCTCCATACGTTATGATAAAACGCCGTTTTCACGTGGCCGATACCGATCAGACAGGCCTGAAGCGGCATCACAAACAGGTGAAAAAGAAAAAACGGCCACAAAAGCTGCAAATAATACTGCGCTTCCGGAGACTGAAAAAACAAATGGGTCAGCGGGCCCGCGAACTGAAACATGACCCAGACTGCCGGAATGCCGTAGCCGAATGTAATAAAAATCGCTTGTCTCAGCCGTTTCAGCACAATATCATATTGGGACAGCGCATACGCTTCTGAAATGCTGGGAATCATGACGACCATCAGCGAATGGGCGATAAACGCGGGAAACGAACCGATTGTCATCGCTACACCGGCAAGCATGCCGTATTGATCAATCGCGGCTGTCCCGGCTGCCCCGGACGCCAGCAGCGCTCCTTTCACTAAAAAGGGTTCAATGGCGTTTGTCACCGCATGAAATATACGAAGTCCCGTTGTCGGGATGGATACGGCCAGGAGGCGTTTCCGCACGTCTTTCCCGCGAAGATGAATGTGCTGATGGCCGGAAAGCGCCCTCCGCGCCAAAATAAACTGCGTATACAAGTAAACGAACACCACGACATCGCTTGCGACCAGCACAAATAATGAAATGAGCACGGCCATATCAATTTCAAAAGAATACCATTGAAAAAAGATAAACAGACAAAGCACTTGAATGATTTTTTTCATGACATTCGCAACCGCGATTTTTCCCATTTGCTGCACACCCATAAAATAACCTCTGGCGATGGATGTAAAAGCGACGACTGGAATCAGCCCGATGACAATCCCTTTAATAAACGGGTGATACGTATCGAATACAGGAATGAACGGCAGCGCGATGCTTGCGGCCGCGGTTGAAAACGCGGTAAAAACGGCGGTCATTCTGAAGGCATGCCGGAGCATGCTTTCATGCAGCTTCTGATTGGATTCCGCGATGAATTTTGAAATGGAGATCGGAAGCTCCAGACTGGCGATGACGATAATTAAAAAAATGGTGGGCAGAATGCTCATGTAAAGTCCCATCCCATGCTCGCCAAGCTCCCGCGCCAGTATCATATTCACGACAAATTCCAGACATTCCGCGAAAAAGGCGGCGATGGATAAAAGAATGATCCCTTTCACAAATCGATTCATGGTGTCTCTCCTTGTCTCTCGTTCTTCCATCATCATATGAGACAAGTTCTCAAAATATTTTCGATTTCTCAAAATTGAAAAAAGCATAGCCGGGATATTTTTGATCCCGCTATGCTTACATCGCAAATACGTGTCTGCCAATCCGTTCGATAATTTTCCGGGAACGGATCCAGTGGTCAGATGCCGTTTTCGGATTGTAGAAAAACAACGCGTCCGTTTCTCTGCCCGGATGGTCAAGCGCCTCATTTGCGGCGGCGATGGAATCCTTATCCGGCTTTTGATTAATACTTCCGTTTGCTACCGGTTCAAATGCATTCCTTTGATAGATCACGCCCCGAATGGTATCCGGGAAGCCGTTTTTTTCAGTGCGGTTCAGCACTACGCTGGCTACCGCAACCTTCCCTTTATAAGATTCACCTTTCGCTTCTGCGTGAACGAGACGTGACAGAAGTTGTCTGTCAGCGCGGGAATACGTTTTTTTCGGCGGCTGATAAGCCGTCTCTTCCGGTTCTGCTTTCTTCTCTTGGTGAGATGACAGCTTTATCGGTTGGATAGAATGCTTATGATCCGTTTTTGAAAGCTTCGGAACCGAGCTTTTTTTATTTAAATCAGCAACCAGTGTGCTGGGTTCTTGCTTTGGCTTCTTCGCAAAAGTAAACAGAGCTTCTGTATGTTCAATTTTTGATGCAGGCATAAAACATAGAAAAAAGACAGCCAAGGCAGCAAATTTTGTCGTCATACGATTTCCTCCTTAAATACTTCACTACCTTAACAAGAGCTGTGCGCAAATTCACGGTTAAAGATTTTCCAGTGCTCCCAATCAGCTTTTATGATGGAAGAAGTTCGTTAACAGCCTTGTTATTGGCAGGAAAACAGCCGTCATTTTCACAACATTAACCAAATAGCAGTAAAAGTATCCATCGGAGGGATTTTACATTTTGTTTACATCTGTTACAGCCAGATGAAATGAGAAACTAAGAAACAAAAAAAGACTCCTCAAGTGCGAGGAGCCGTCAGCTTCTTGGCTGTTCTAAATACTGGAAAACAACATCTCCGCCCTGCTGTGCAATACCGCGGAAATGCTTAAAATCTTCCTGCTTCGATAAAACTGCTCGAAATGCAAGAAAATGTTCTTTCTGCACCCTGAATTCTTTGACTTCCCCGGTGCGCATTTGGTTGATACATTCTGAAATTTCCTCAGGCAGCAACGAACACAGCCTCCTTTTCTCGGCTTTTTCCCGAAAATCAATATACCATCTTTCCCCCGCCGGGACAATGATTGAGCGGGCTGATACCCATATCGCTTTACTTCTTAAAGAAAATACTGCAAAATATTTTCAAACAGGATTTATGATAAAGGAGAGGAAGCTCGTGAAAATTGCTAAGGTTGGAAACGTCATTGAATTTAAAAACGGATTAACCGGTATTGTTGAAAAAGTAAATGAAAACTCCGTCATCGTTGATGTAACCATCATGGATAATTATCGTGACCTTGAATTAGATTCCCTCACTGTCGTCAACCATAAGAATTATAAAATCATCAGAGACTCCTATTAAACCCCCCGAACAATCCGAACCATTTACATATCCCGCACAAAAGCTGCCGCCCGGCAGCTTTTTCAAATGAATTCAGATCTCGGTCATTTCTACAAAAAAATCACCGGTCTCACCTTTATTGTAAAGATTTGTGACGGATGTATAGTAGTTGGTTATTTTACCGCGGAATTCAAGTCCACGCTCGGGCGCCTTGATGTCAAATGTTTTTTCATACAAAAGGACGGCAATATCATGATACGTTTCAGATGTCACCTTCAATACGAATGAAATCATGCGGCCGTTTTTGCCCGCACTTTCTTTACAATCATACATTTTCAGCCTTACACCGTTTAACTCTAACGGCTCCATAACGAACACTCCTTCTTTTTACAGGACATGCTATCATGCTGACCATTCCTTTACAATTGATCCGCTCCGAATGAGAAAAAACTGCGCAGGCCTTTACAAACGTATGTTCCCTATTTTATAATGAAACAGACGAGCTGCCATCCAGCACCCGTCACGTATTGAAGCGGCGAGTACACTCCCCCCGGGTTTACTCGTCTTTTTCTTTTCTCTTTTCCTTATAGAAGTTCTGTGCAAATATCATGCACCTTTTTGGCGGCGCGGCACAGACGAAAAATACCCCCGCTTAAAAGGCGGGGGTATTTGGTTATATCCCAAGACCGTACCCCGTCTGAAAATTAACGGTTGTCAATCGTCTCCGGATACATATCATGATTCATCATCCGATGTTCGGCCATTTTTTCATATTTTGTTCCCGGTCTGCCGTAGTTTGTATACGGGTCAATGGAGATTCCGCCTCTAGGCGTGAATTTGCCCCATACTTCAATGTAGCGGGGGTCCATTAATTCGATCAAGTCATTCATGATGATGTTCATGCAGTCCTCGTGGAAGAAAAGGCAGGTCAAAGTCTTGTCCCATAAGTACTTGCTCTAGACATTAATCATGAAGTCACACCAATTTCACACCTTACCAAGGGGACTATTTGTAATCTCTGCACAGTGAAATTATACCTGTGCTAGCCCGCCATCTACGAACAATTCAACACCCGTCAAGTAACTGCTTTCGTCTGAAGCAAGGAAAGATACAGCGTTTGCTACTTCTTCAGGTGTCCCAACTTTTCCAGCTGGAACAGTATTTCTGGTATTTTCCATTGCTCCTTCAAGTGCATCACCAAAAAGCTCATCGTATGCAGGTGTAAGAATAGCTCCTGGACTAACCACATTTACACGGATTTCAGTACCTTTTAGGTCAAGAATCCAGTTGCGAACCAGTGCTCTTAATGCTGCTTTAGATGCTCCATATACACTAAACGCTGGGTTGCCAATTGATCCAGCAGTAGAGCCCGTTACAATAATAGAACCTACTTTGTCCGGGAATAGTGATAACGCTTTTTGAACAGTAAAGATGGTTCCTTTAACGTTAATGTCGAACGTTCTATCAACCTGCTCTTCAGTAATTTCACCTAATGAAAGGAAGTTGCCGGTGCCTGCATTAGCAAAAAGAATGTCCAACTTACCTTTTTCCTGCTTTATCATGTCATATAGTTTATCTAAGTCTTCAAGCTTAGAAATATCACCTTGAACACCGGTTACGTTCTTGCCAATTTGGTTAACAGCTTTATCAAGTTCGTTTTGTCTACGTCCCGTGATATAAACATATGCACCTTCGTTTACAAATTTTTGTGCTGTAGCAAGACCAATCCCACTTGTTCCACCCGTTACAAGCGCTATTTTACCTTCAAATTTACCCATACTTAACACTCCTTTAGAATTGATTTTATTTTATGTCTAGTACCTTTAAGTACTTGAAGAACAACTTACAAGATATAGTATCCTTCAGTAAGCACATTATCGGAAGTACCCACTTTTTTGTGATATAGTAACTAAAAAGTAATAAATGTGGAATGGAGAGCTTTAGACATGAAAAAATTTAGCTGTGGGTTTGAAGTGACAAAGGAAGTTATTGGCGGAAAATGGAAAGGCCTTGTATTATACTTTTTAATGAATGGACCAAAGAGAACGAGTGAATTAAAGCGCATGATCCCAAATATAACTCAGAAAATGCTGATTCAAACACTTAGAGAGCTTGAAGCCAGTGGACTTGTGAGCAGAAAGATGTATAATCAAGTACCGCCGAAGGTTGAATATTCATCCACTGAACTTGGAGAATCTCTTAAACCTATCTTGCAGGAGCTCTGTCAATGGGGAAGCCATTATGCGGAGCAAAAGTATGCAGAAGGTGAATATGAAATTGTACAACCAGAACAACTAAAGTTAGGATTGATGTAGCTGCTGAAGTAAATGCTAAACAACTTCAATACCATCACCTAACAGATGAAGAACAGTCAGAAATAAATGAGATATTCAATTTTGAAAGTGAAGTTCTAATAAGAAGTGTCATGGACTATATTCAGGAAAACTTTGATGAAATTCAAAAAAGAGCTGTTTCAAATGTTAAAGAGAAGGTTCAGAAACTTAGCCAAAAAATAAATGAAGATATTGATAATAATATTTAATGCCTATGATCTCTAGATAGGCATTTTTTCTTTCGGATAAAAAAGAAAAGACGTACAAATTGTACGCCTTAATCTGCTTCTGTACTATCAATTTTTCACTGCATAAAAGTCACAGTTCAGGTTGCACCTCAGGTCACACTTTTTAATACAATTCCCATGAGTAGAGCCATTTTCAGGGGTGACTTTTCCCACTTTTAGTGTGACCGGGTCACACTTTTATTGAGCTTAGTGCTGGTCACACTTCGCTGTGACTCGGTCACAATTCCGCTGAAAATCAGCACTGAATGTTCGGATTTTACTGTGACTCCACTTCGTTTCACACTCCGTATCACACAACGGAATAATTACCGATTATCAATCGTCTCCGGGTACATATCATGATTCATCATCCGATGTTCGGCCATTTTTTCATATTTTGTTCCCGGTCTGCCGTAGTTTGTATACGGGTCAATCGAGATTCCGCCTCTAGGCGTGAATTTGCCCCATACTTCAATGTAGCGGGGGTCCATTAATTCGATCAAATCATTCATGATGATGTTCATGCAGTCCTCGTGGAAATCTCCGTGGTTGCGGAAGCTGAAAAGATACAGCTTCAGCGATTTGCTTTCCACCATTTTTTCGTCCGGAATATAGCTGATGTAGATGGTTGCAAAATCCGGCTGTCCCGTTTTGGGGCAAAGCGACGTAAATTCCGGGCAGTTGAATTTAACGAAATAATCACGGTTCACGTGTTTATTCGGAAATGATTCCAAAACCTCCGGCGCATATTCAAATAAATAGTTTGTCCCTTGATTCCCCAGGAGCGTAACTCCTTCTAATTCTGATTCTTTTCTTGTCATATAAATCTCCCTTTCTATTAAACTCCCCGTTTATTGCCCCAAAGCAATGTATGCAGCTGAGGCAGGACTCTGACGAGATTCAGATCCGAATCGGCTGAAACCTTATCAACGAGTGTTTCGTATTTTCCGAGCAGATGTGCGATCAATGCCCGGTCGTCCGTCGTATGGACGTTATCGTTTCCGACCTGAAGATAAAACGGGATATTCGGATACCGCTTGTGCACGGTTTTCGCGAATTGCAGATCTTCATCATTAAAAATGACGACCTTTAAGCTGACCGCGTTAAGCCTTTCTGCCGCATCAAGCGAAGACACAATGTGATCGAGCTTTGCAAAATCGGTTGTCATCCCCGAACTTGGCGGCTTCGGTGAAATCGTCAGGTCGTTAATCATTGTGAACCAATCCTGATAGACCGTTCCCTGCGTTTCTAAAGCGGCGCGCACCCCGTGCTCTTTCAGCAGCAGAATCAGCGCGTCAAGCTGCTTTAACAGCGCCGGGTTTCCTCCTGAGATGGTGACATGGGAAAAGGCGTCTCCGCCGATTTCTCTCAGCTCGCGGTAAATGTCTTCCGCCGTCATCCAGCGGATATCTTTTTTGGCTGAGCCGTCCCATGTAAAAGCGGAGTCGCACCAGCTGCAAGAGTAGTCGCAGCCCGCCGTGCGGACGAACATGGTTTTCTGGCCGATAACCATGCCCTCCCCTTGTATCGTCGGTCCGAAAATTTCTAATACCGGAATTCCTTTAGCCATTCCTATCACCTTTTTTCGGGCGGTATACGCAATAGCTTGTCGGGGTTTCCCTGACAAAAATCTGCACGCAGACCGGCTGATTCTCCAGTGTTTCGAGGTAGGACTGCACCTTATCGTAAATCGTTTTGGCCACGACCTCGGTCGTCGGCAGTGAATATCTGTCATCATCAGCAGAAAACTCGTCATGGTCATTCAGCAATGTATGGTCATAAGCGCCGTGCACCAATTTCTTCAGCACGCTGAAATTCACGAGAAAGCCTGAATCGTCCAGTTCATCCCCCGCAACTGTAATATTTACTGTATACGTGTGCCCGTGGACTCTGCTGCACGCTCCGGCGCTTTCGCGGGGAATAAAGTGCGCGGCTGAGATGTGCATGTCCTTATTCAACTCAAACGAATAAGGATGCTGAACCTGCGGGTAAATTTGAGAAAGCAATTAGTTTCGCTCTCCTTTCATTTTCATATATTCATCATATCCTTTATTGCGGAGCAGGCATGCCGGGCATTCGCCGCATCCGTCCGCAATGATGCCGTTATAGCAAGTCAGTGTGTTATTCTTTACAAAATCAAGCGCGCCGAGCTCATCCGCAAGTTTCCACGTTTCCGCTTTGTTCAGCCACATAAGCGGCGTATGAATGACGAACGGCTTTTCCATCGCCAGGTTGACGGTGACATTGCAGGATTTGACGAACTCGTCACGGCAGTCCGGGTAGCCGCTGAAATCAGTCTCGCAAACACCGGTGATAATGTGGCGCGCGCCGATTTGATATGCAAGAATCGATGCAAAGGATAAAAATACAAGGTTGCGTCCCGGCACAAAGGTTGTCGGCAGTTCCCCGTCCTTCGCTTCAATTTCGATATCATCTCTTGTCAGCGCATTCGGCGCGAGCTGATTTAAAAGAGACATATCAAGCAAGTGATTTTTGACACCGAGCTTTTCGGCAATCGATTTTGCCACATCGATTTCTTCTTGGTGACGCTGATTATAATGGAATGTAACGGTTTCCACTTCTTCGAAATTTTGCAAAGCCCATAATAAACAAGTCGTGCTGTCTTGGCCTCCGCTGAACACCACAACTGCTTTTTCTTTTTTCATGTCTTTCTCTCCCTTATCTATCATTCCATAAAAAAAGCGCCTTTTTCGGAGAAGGCGCCCTAAAAAACATAAAAAAACCGTATCCAAGGATACAGCTCGTCCTTAGTTTTTTATAGAGGGTGTAGCTAGAACCTCTCCCGCATCAATACGGATTTTCTTCTTTTTTCACTTTTGCTATCATACCATAATGTTGTTTCCCGTGACAATAAAAAAACAGCCTGAACCCTGTGTCAGGCTGCAAAATCGGGTTTAAGCCCCGCGTTTTTTCCCCGGAAATACCATCAGCGCAATCCCGATCAGAACAAATAAAGCAGGCCAGAAAACAGAAACCGGAATGATCGGCTGATTCGTCATCATAAAGCAAAGTGCTGTCAAGGTCAGCACCGCAACCGGGATGAGCAGCGCCTTCTGTTTCCCGCCGAACAGCCACAGCTCAAATAAACCGAATGCCGTTGCCAACAGGTAAACAGGCCATGTCACACCGGAGTAGGACCAATTGGTTGCCGTTTCAAAGACAAACAAGATCCCCGTAATCAATAAGATGCCGCCCGGTACGAGAAGTCCCGCGTTTTTGACAGGTTTCGGGCCGAAAATCGGAATGTGAAAAGCGGCGCCCAGCAAAAGAATGAGAGCGGGCCAGCCGCGTTCGCTGATGACTTCATTTGCATTGGTGAATATGCCGAAAATGCCCGCGGCGCACAGAACCGCCGCAGCAGTCAAAAGCCCTCTTTGCCTTCTGCCGAACAGCCAGGCTTCAAACAGGCCGAACGCAACGGCAAAGAGGTAGACAGGCGATGTCACATTTGCGTATGTCCAATCCGTCAGCGTTTCAAACCATAACAACCCGCCCGTCACAAGCAAAATGCCGCCCGGAATAAGAAGGCCCGATCTTTTTTTCGGCTGCATAAAGGCAGCGGCGTGAAACAAAAGCGCGGCTGCGATGATCAAAAGCGGCCACAGCCCCGTCATCAGCATACCGGCAAAGCATAGTGCTCCCACGGCTGTCAGGATGAAAGCAGGAATCAATACACCTAACTTCCTCCCGCCGAAATACCACAGCTCAAACAGACCGAGAGCAGGCGCCCATATATAAACAGGCCACGTCACGCCTGAATACGTCCATCCCGTTGCCGTTTCAAAACAAAACAGGCAGCCCAGCACAAAAAACATACCGCCCGGAACGAGCAGTCCCGCCTGGTCAGGCGTTTTTTTCGCAAAAATAAATCCGGCGTGAAACCCTGCGGACATTATAATGAAAAGAAACGGCCACGCCGAACCTGCGGATATATGAATAACTCCCGCCCTCTGTAAAAAAAACGCAATGCCGATACAAATAAAAATAAATCCCAATAATACACGTCGAGCTTTCATCTCTTACTCCTCCCCATCATTTCCCAATTCATTATACAGAAATGTCAGGAAAAAAGAAGGGGAATTCCCAAAAAATACAGACATTTTCCTTATATCCTTATTTTTCTTTCGGGATTTTTTTGCAAATCAATGCGCCGATGAAAGCGAGGCTCACATACCCAAACACCGGATAAACGGTGGAAATCAGCTGTCCGTAGCCGATTTGGCTGATAATGAAAGCAAACGCCAAAATGCCGCCGTAAATATATGTACTTTTTATATGAAGAAAACTGTTTAATTGTTTTTCCAATCCGTATAAATTACCGATGACCGACGTAAACACTTCTCCGAAAATAATAAACAAATAAATGATATGAAGCGAACGCGAATACGAATAGACGACTTGAGCCATCGGAATGTCAAACTCCAGCACATCCGGCAGCACCGATAATGATAAAAAGCTCGCGGCAAGCACCAGTGTCAACAGAACGCCGCCAAAATAAGCCCCCCTTCTGATCACCTTCTCTGAAGACATTTCATTCGCAAGCGGCACAAGCACGGCTTGGGCGAGCGATAAATTTAACGCGCCGTAAGAGACGGCGGACAAAAGCCAATTCCACTTGTCAGGCCATACCCATTCGTCCGCGTTTCTCGTGCTTGTAAATACAAATGAATCTGCTGTCACGATAAAAGAGAAGGAAATTAAAAGCGGCACAACCAATATATTGACGCCGAACACACCTTTAACGCCGCTTGTCATGACGGCAAAGCTCAGTACGATCGTCAGAAGGATCCCCGCTTGTGCGGACCAGCCAAGCTGTTCATGAAACAGCGCTCCCGCTCCGGACAGCATGACAGAGGTCACTCCCAGCAATATAAACATCATAAACATGTTCACGGCGCGGCCGATGGACTGGCCGAATAAATATGTGTTCAATTCCTGATAAGATGCTGCATGAATCCGTTTGGAAATGATCATGATTTTGGCGCCTAAATATGTAAACATCAGACCGCTTACCACGATACCGAACAGACCGATCCAGCCAAACTTCAGAAAAAACTCAACGATTTCCCGTCCCGTGGCAAAACCGGCTCCTACAACCGTGCCTACGTATACAAATGCAAGCTGACTTGCAGAACCTTTTGTTTGTCCCATTTCACCCTCCGGCTAAGCGCAGATTTGTCCAGGCCTTTATATATGCTTATGAGACAAGTCGCCCGAAAAGACGAACAAATCGTCCTTCCCCGGAGAAAACAGATTCAGCTCTCTCCTCTAAGCAAAAATATTGAAAGAAAAAAAGGGCCGGCGTATACTCTTCATCAAGAAAGGTCAAAACATTTCATTTCCTTTCTGACTATATTGGTCAAAAATAATCAAACCTCACAAATATCACTTATCATGCTGTAAACATTTATTTTTCAGGGTTTGAAACAAAACACTTGAAAGTCAAAGAAGGTCAGAGTATACTATTAATCAAAGAAGGTCAAAGTTAAGACCTTATTTTCTAATCCATTTGGTCAAAGATGATCAAACATTTTTCGAGGAGGTTTTGGCAAATGCGTTGTCAACATTGTCAGAAAAACGAGGCGACGATTCGCCTGAACATGCAAGTCAATTCCATTCAAAAACAATTCGTTTTATGTGAAACATGTTATACAGAATTAACCCGAAAACCGTCTATGAGCATGGGGCCACAATCATTCGGATTCCCGTTTGAGCAAGGTTTCGCTCCCAATCAAAATAAACAGCAGGCCGGCTCTGAAAAAGGCCTGCTCGACGAGCTCGCTCAAAACGTCACAAACGGCGCAAAAGCAGGTCTGATTGACCCTGTGATCGGCCGCGATCATGAAGTGGCGCGCGTAATTGAAATTTTGAACCGCCGGAATAAAAACAATCCGGTGCTGATCGGTGAGCCGGGCGTCGGTAAAACGGCTATTGCAGAAGGCCTCGCGCTTAAAATCGCTGAAGGCGATGTGCCGAACAAATTGAAAAACAAAGAGCTTTACCTGCTTGACGTCGCTTCTCTCGTCGCCAATACAGGGATCAGAGGCCAGTTTGAAGAAAGAATGAAACAATTAATGAACGAATTAAAAGAACGGAAAAACGTCATCTTGTTCATTGACGAGATTCACCTTCTTGTAGGCGCCGGCTCTGCCGAGGGATCAATGGATGCCGGGAACATCCTGAAACCGGCGCTTGCCAGAGGCGAGCTGCAGGTCATCGGGGCGACAACGCTGAAAGAGTACCGCCAGATTGAAAAAGATGCGGCGCTTGAAAGACGCTTCCAGCCTGTCATGGTTCACGAGCCTACAATAGAACAAGCCATCAGCATTCTGGAAGGCATTAAAGATAAATACGAGAAATACCACGGCGTCACATTCAGCAATGAAGCGATAAACGCCTGTGTTACGCTTTCATCCCGTTACATTCAGGACCGCCACCTGCCGGATAAAGCGATCGACTTATTAGATGAAGCCGGCTCTAAGGCGAACCTGGAGCTTGATACCGTAAATGAAGAAGATGCGGCTGAGAGACTCAAAGCAATTGACGCGGAGAAAACAAAAGCGCTTCATGAAGAAAATTATGAGCTTGCCGCGAAACTGCGTGATGAAGAAGCGGCGTTGGAAAAGCAGCTGGCGCATGAAACACCGGCCTCTTCACCTGAAATCGGGGCGGAGCATATTCAAGCCATCATTGAACAGAAAACAGGCATTCCGGTCGGAAAACTCCAGGCTGATGAACAAGTCAAAATGAAGGAACTTGAAGAGCATCTTCATCAGCGCGTCATCGGTCAGGAAAAAGCCGTGAAAAAAGTGGCGAAAGCGGTCAGACGAAGCCGCGCCGGCTTAAAATCCAAAAACAGACCTGTCGGCTCCTTCCTCTTTGTCGGACCGACCGGAGTCGGAAAAACCGAGTTATCAAAGACACTCGCAGATGAACTGTTCGGTACAAAAGATTCCATTATCCGTCTCGATATGAGTGAATACATGGAAAAACACGCCGTATCAAAAATTATCGGTTCACCGCCGGGATATGTCGGACACGATGAAGCCGGTCAATTAACGGAAAAAGTTCGCCGCAATCCGTACAGCATCGTGCTGCTCGATGAGATTGAAAAAGCCCACCCTGATGTCCAGCATATGTTTCTGCAGATTATGGAGGACGGCCGTCTGACAGACAGCCAGGGCAGAACGGTCAGCTTCAAAGATACCGTTTTGATTATGACAAGCAACGCTGGAACCGGCGAAAAACAGGTGAAAGTCGGATTCCAATCTGAAGAGAGCGTCCTGGAGGAACAAACGCTGATTGATTCACTGAGCGCGTTCTTCAAACCGGAGTTTTTAAACCGGTTTGACAGCATCATTGAATTCCAATCCCTGAAAAAAGAACATCTCGTGAAAATCGTCAGCCTGCTTCTCACAGAGCTTGAAGACACATTAAAAGAGCGCGGCATCAGCCTGAGCGTAACGGACGAAGCGAAAGAAAAAATCGCTGAAATCGGCTACCACCCAGCTTTCGGAGCACGCCCGCTCAGAAGAACCATCCAAGAATTGATCGAGGACGAAATGACAGATCTCTTATTGGATGACAACGAAATAAAAGCCTTCCATGTCGTAATGGAAGAGGACGGCATCAAAGTCCGGGCACAATAAGAAAAAAGCGGTTCCCTCCTCGCGGGGAGCCGCTTTTTTGTTTCTTTCTCCATGCCGAAAGGGAGAAACTGTGAAGAATTCGGGAACAATTTCTCAATCACCCTAAAGTTCCATGCACTGCCACCGATATTAACCATAGAAAGCTAGTATAAAGGATTTGGTGAAAACTATGGATAAAACATCGATTATCGGTATCATCCTCGCCTTGATTGCTTTAAGCGTGGGCATGGTGCTGAAAGGGGTCAGCTTAAGCGCACTCGCTAACCCGGCAGCTATTCTGATTATTTTGTTCGGTACGATTTCTGCGGTGATCATCGCATTCCCCGGAAAAGAAATCAAAAAAGTGCCTGCCCTTTTTAAAGTGCTGTTTAAAGAAAACAAACAGCTGACAATTGCGCAATTAATTCCTATGTTCTCTCAATGGGCGCAAATCGCCAGACGTGAAGGTCTGCTCGCATTGGAAGCAAGCATTGAAGACGTGGATGACGCATTTTTGAAAAACGGCCTGAGTATGGCGGTTGACGGACAAAGCGCAGAATTTATCAGAGATATTATGACTGAGGAAGTTGAAGCGATGGAAGACAGACACCAGGCCGGCGCAGCCATCTTTACACAAGCCGGCACATATGCGCCGACACTCGGCGTTTTGGGTGCGGTCATCGGCCTTATCGCGGCTCTTTCCAACATGAACAATACCGAGGCGCTCGGACATGCCATCAGTGCGGCTTTTGTCGCCACCCTTCTCGGGATTTTCACAGGATATGTACTATGGCATCCCTTCGCCAACAAACTGAAACGCAAATCAAAGCAGGAAGTCAAACTGCGTGAAATCATGATCGAAGGCGTTCTGTCAGTGCTTGAAGGACAGGCCCCGAAAGTGATCGAACAAAAACTTCTCATGTATCTTCCTGCGAATGAACGCGCAAAAGTCGCTGAACAAGAAGGAGAGGCAAACAATGGCGAGAAAAAAGAAGAAGAAGCATGATGACGAGCATGTGGATGAGTCTTGGCTGATCCCGTACGCGGATTTGCTCACCCTTCTTTTGGCTCTGTTCATTGTATTGTTCGCCATGAGCTCGGTCGATGCGGCGAAATTCCAAATGCTGTCTAAATCATTTAACGCCGTGTTTACCGGAGGCACGGGTGTTCTTGAATATTCAAGCGTCACCCCTCCTGAAAACGAAAAAGACGGCGTTGATCAGTTAAAAAAAGACAAGGAAAAAGATAAAGAACAGAAAAAGAAAGAAAGAGAAGCAGCCGACCGCGAAGAACTTGAAGGCGTGCAAAAGCAAGTCAATCAATTTATAAAAAATAAAAAGCTTGAAACTCAGCTGGAAACAAAGCTGACTAAAGAAGGACTCTTAATTACCATTAAAGACAGTATCTTTTTTGATTCCGGACGGGCGGATATCCGTCAGGAAGATATTCCGCTTGCCAAGGAAATCTCGAATCTCCTTGTGCTGAATCCGCCAAGGAACATTATTATCAGCGGACATACGGACAATGTACCGATTAAAAACTCACAATATCAATCTAACTGGCATTTAAGCGTCATGCGGGCCGTCAACTTCATGGCTATTCTCACGGAAAACCCGAAACTTGACGCAAAAGTATTCAGCGCCAAAGGTTTCGGAGAGTATAAACCGGCCGTGTCGAACAAAACCGCCGAAGGGCGCAGCAAAAACAGGCGCGTCGAGGTATTGATACAGCCTAGAAACGCCGCGACTGACCAAAATCAGTAATATAAAAAAGGAAGCCTTTCAAATGGCTTCCTTTTTTATTTCTGATGAAAATGTTTAGCGTTTAACCCCACTCTTTTCAGCATTTCCGTACACATTTCTATCTCTTCATCACTCAACACACTGATCATTTCTTTAATTTCGTCAGCATGATCAGGGAAAATATCGTCCAAAAGACGGATTCCCTTTTCGGAAATCTGTGCGAAAGTCACTCTTCTGTCAGTCGGCGAGGCTTTTCTGATGAGAAGTTCTTTTTTCTCTAATTTGTCAACAACGTATGTAATACTTCCGCTCGCTAATAAAATTTTGTCGCCGATCTGCTGAAGCGGCTGGTTGCCTTTGTGGTACAGCAGCTCAAGCACCGCAAATTCCGTCGGGTTCAGGCCGTGCTTATGAATATGTTTATTCATATGGTCGTTAATAGATCGGTACGCACGTGACAGTACAATAAATAATTTCAATGAGTTTTCTGTTTTATCCGTCATACATTCAATCATCCTTTTACAAAAGAAACCGTTACAGAGAAACATTAATAAACAAAATGAAAAATGTCAACAAAAATGTTTCCAAAATTTCTCTTCTTTTTGTCAGACCTTAATAAAATAATTTGTTTTTCTATCATTTTGGTTATTTTTTCTTATTAAAGAAGTATAAAAATGATATAATACCTCTATTCAAGTGTAATGTTGGAGCGATGCAGAGTGAATACATTTAAAGGTGCCCGGGGAAAGATCAAGCTTTATCTCATATTGGTGATCATCCCGGCACTTATTATCAGCTTTTTCATTTATGAAAAAGAAAAGCAGAAAATAGCCGATAAACACATACAGGAAGCCAGTATGATGCTCAACCTTCACCGCAATAAGCTCAATTATTTAATCGGTGAAACAAAAGCCCGGATGACAACACTTGCGATCGCTGTCGATAAGCCTGTCAATGAAGAAAAGATCATTGACATTCTCGATCAGGCTTTTGAGGATGAACCCAGATTCAGCGGACTGTATATGCTGAATTCCAAAGGTGATGTCATCGCAAGCACGACTGATCTGAAATCAAAGGTGAATTTGGCCGACAGACCGTATTTTACGAAGGCGAAAAAGACGAAAAAAACGGTCATCACAAATGACTACTCCAGCAGAATTACAGGCCAGCGCATCTTCACGATCTGCGTGCCGGTGTTAGACGCAGAACGGGAAGTCACGGATTATTTAGTAGCCGCCATACAAGTCGATTATTTGAGAAATATGATCAATATGCTGAGCCCTGACGTTTATGTCAAGGCAACCAATCAGAATAAAGTGATATTTGCCAGCGGACGGGCTGATCAATCAGAAGGTGTGAAACCGGTCAGCGGCTATCTGGATGATATTAATTGGAATATCAATGTTTATCCGAAACCGGTTGAGCTGAATGAGCTGACCAAAAGCGTGCTGCTGCCGATGTCCAGTATTGCCGTGCTGCTGAATATTCTGTTCATCCTCGTTCAATATTATTTGCTTAAGCGCAAGACCCAGCTGGAGCGCGCTCAAAATGAAGCGCAGAAATTGGAGCTGATCGGAACGCTTGCCGCCAGCACCGCCCATGAAATCCGCAACCCGCTTACAGGGATCAGCGGCTTCATTCAGCTTTTGCAGAAAAAATACAAATCGGAGGAAGATCAGCTGTATTTCTCAATTATTGAGCAGGAGATTAAACGGATCAATCAGATTGTCAGTGAGTTTTTAGTGCTTGGAAAACCCACTGCTGAACGGTTGGAAGTGAACTCGCTGCAGGATATTCTTGATGAGATTATGCCGATTATTTATTCTGAAGGGAATCTATACAATGTGGAAGTGAATGTGGAGATTCTCGTCAATCGGCCGCTCAAGGTCAACTGCACGAAAGACCATATTAAACAGGTGATTTTAAATGTCGCGAAAAACGCGCTGGAATCCATGCAGGAAGGCGGCCGGCTGTCCATCTATTTAGAAGCCCGCGATCATAAAGCAGTCATTAAGGTGGCTGACAACGGAATGGGCATTTCTGAAGATATGCTTGAGCACATTTTTCTTCCGTTTGTAACGTCAAAGGAAAAAGGCACCGGCCTCGGCCTTGTCGTATGTAAACGAATCATGCTGATGTACGGCGGTTCGATTGACATTCAAAGCGAAGTCGATAAGGGCACAGAGGTCACCATTACCCTCCCTGCCGCTTCTCGATGAAAAAAACACCCTGATCGGGGTGTTTTTTATTTAAAGAAGAGTATGTGTAAGAGGATATACCAGAGGAACGGCATCATAGCCGGCAGATAGTACGAGGCGCTTCGTGAGCCGTGCCAGCGGAAAAATCTGCTGACTGTACGCGGTCATCTTTCGGATGCGGCGCTTGATCAGGAAGCGCATTCAGTCTTCGTTATCTGTTTTATCATCCATCATTTGTTTGCTTCATATGCAGGCATGACGTCACCGCGGGAGAACAAGCCTATTTTCTTCACAAGGCCCTGTATTCCTTGGTGATGTGTACGATCACGGTTTACCAGCTGCTGATACGCGTTCATCAGACAGTCCAGTTCCTGGCTGTGCCTGATCGTGTCATATCCTGTAAACCCTTGCCTGTTAGCCGCATCTATCATCATTTTTCTTTTTTTATCAATAGATAGAAGCAATTTTTCTTGTTCAGAATAACTGCCCATTCACTTCACCCCTCACCGCTAAAAGAATAGGAAACAAGTTTGATTGGGTTATTGAGCATTATTACAGATTATACTTTATTTGTAAACATTTTTTTACTAAATAACTTATTTTTTCATTTCATATTGGAATCTTTAGCATGAATAAGAGAATAATACCCATTCGGGTAATGATATAAACAGAATGCGGCATATTCAAGAATTAAAAAACAGCCAAAGCTGACTTTATATTACAATAAAAAACCTCTCATGCCGGCGGGTGCATGAGAGGTTCGGGCGTCTATCAGTTTTGCACACTTTCATTTTCGTAAATCGGCACCCAGCCCTCAGTCGTCACGAAGATTCGGATTGCGACGACCCGGCGGTCTTCCTGAAGCGTAAAGTAGTGGCGGATGTTCTCCGGAACTGAAATCAAATCTCCCGGATTTAAACGGACGTCGAAAAATGTGCCGTCTTTGCCTTGAATGACGAAGATGCCGTGTCCGCTGACGATAAAGCGGACTTCATCATCCGTGTGGTGATGTTCTCTTTGGAAATTTTTTAATAATTCATCAAGATTCGGCGTGGTGTCTGATAAAGAAATGACATCCTGAGACTGATATCCGCGCCGGGCTGAAATGTCCTGAATCTCCGTGTCAAACGCCGCGAGAATCCGTTCTTTTTCATCTTCGGTTAGATCGTATTTTTCCGAAAGCTCAGACGGAAGTTTTTCAATGTTCCACTGCTCATAGATCACCTCTTGTTCGTCTAAGAAGCGCGCTACTTCTTCCTGTTTTTCAATGAGCGTATTCTTTTCGTCATGAATTCTGATGGTCGCCATTTTCTATTCCTCCTTTTATTTTACCAGCTGCGGCCGAAGTGACAGAAGCTTGAGGTGACAGCTGAATAAAAATTCATAGGCTTCCAGCACCCTTTTCGCTTCAAATGCGGTCCGCCCCCATGCCGTAATGCCGTGATTGCGGATTAACACCGCGCCTGAGCCGGCGGCCGCATGGTGCGCGAAGTTTTCGGCCAATGCCGGGATGTGCGCCGGATTGTCAATGATCGGAACGGTCACGGACGCGTTTTCCTCCCATAATCCGAGCGCCTTAATCATCTCCTGCCCCTGAAAAGTGATTTGTTTTTCATCCCCGTAAAGCTCTGAGATGACATTATTATTGACGGTATGGACATGCAGACAGCAGCCGGCGTCTGTCTTTTGGTATAAGTAAGTATGGAGAAGCGTTTCCGCTGAAGGTTTTAAAGAATGGCCGGTCTCAGCGGGCTTCCCGTACTCATCGATTAAGAGAAAATCTTCGTCTGTTTCTTTTCGTTTGTCTTTTCCGCTCGCCGTAACGAGAAAAGTCAGCGGCCCGTCGGATACTTTGATGGAAAGATTCCCGCTCGTTGCCGGGAACCAGTCTCTTTCAGCCAGCTCGCGTTTTACCTCGGCAAGTTCGCGCCAGCGTTCTTCTTTTGCAGCCATGCCTGCACCTCCCCGATGTTTTCAATGCCTGTTTTCACCTCATGAAAATCTTGAAAAGGCAGATGCCGGAGGCCGAGTTCTTTGCATTCAGTCAAAAGATAATCTCTCGCAAAGCACATATCGGACAACTTTGCAGCCTCGACATCCGTGACCGAATCACCGATCATAATGAGAAATTTCTGCTGATCGGATAGCTTACGGATGACTGACGGTTTGCAGCAGCCGCATTGATTGGTACAGTCTCCGTCACAGGCGTGCGGCCAGTCTATATGAATATGCTCATTGTCAAAGGATGCATGATTGCAGAAAATCCGCTCCTTTTCTACGATCCCTTCCAAAAGCGGATGCACAAAAAAGTCCATTCCCCCGCTTACGATATAAAACGGGAGGCCGTTTGACCGGACAAACGAGACAAAATCCAAAAAGCCGTCCCGTATTTTCGCATCCTTCAGAATAAAGCCGGTCAGTTCTTCTTTTAAGCTGCTCGGCAGCAGTCCGAACATCCGGCCGACTCCTTCTTGGATTGATATGCTTTTAGACAGAACACCGTCTTTTAATTCAAGCCACTCAGGAGGCGCGAATTCTTTCATCATGCTGACAATGTTGTCGTTCATGGTGACCGTTCCGTCGAAATCACAAATAATCAGCGGTGTGCGGGTCATACGGCTTCCACCCTTCCCCATTTGTCTAATGCGAGCTGAAGATCTTTGCACGACGCGGCTTTTTCTTCAATCGGCTGCGCTTCAAGCACCGCATCAATGATGGCGCGGAACGCTTTTCCCCCGCCCTCGGCTCCTTTCGGATGGCCGTGAATGCCTCCGCCGGCATTGATGATGTGATCGATGCCGAAATCGCGCATCAACAATGGCACCATACCGGGGTGAATGCCTGCTGACGGGACGGCAAACGACGGATGAAAGACATCGTCTTTTACACATTCATCATGGATTGCAAGCGCGGACTCCTTCGGAAGAGCAACGGATCCGTAAGGTGACGGAAATAAACTGAAATCAGCGCCGCAATAGCGGTTCAGCTTGCCGAGCAAAAGCGCATGCGACAAGCCGTAAACGGGAGATGATGTGAACGCGCCGCTGACTGCCGGATGCGCCATGATCGGAAGCGGGATTTCCCTGTCCTCAGCAAGGCTCTGCATCACATCTAAACCGTAAGCAAACACATTCAATAAAAGCGCGTCCGCCCCGAGTTCTGCCGCGCGCCTCGCTTTATCCCGCAATTCAGCGGTCCTTCCCGTAAGGTTTACGGCATACAGCGTTTTATGCCCCGTTTCCTCCCGGGTTTCCTTCAGGACTTGTTTTCCTTCGATAATGCGGGTTTCAAACGGAGCCAGTTCATTTTCAAAGAAAATTTCGTCATCTTTAATAAGATCCACGCCGCCGAGCGCCTGCTGTCTGAGCTGTTCTTTAATGTCGGCGAGATCCCGTCCGATCACGCCTTTAAATATGCTCATCAGAAGCGGTCTTTCAAATTCGCCCAGCAGTTTGCGGATGCCGTATATACCGAATTTCGGCCCGGGAAGGGAGCGTTTAAACCCTTCGGAAAATTCAAGATCAGTCAATTTTATTTTTCCGTCCAGTGACAGCTTTCCGAATACCGTCGTCAGGACGGCCGGAATATCTCTTGAAAAATTCGCCTCGGGATAGGCGATGGTGATGACGGATTGTGTTTCGTTTTCTGAGGTTCCTTCTTTCTCCTCAACTTTTACGACCCGCCCTTTATGTTTTCTGAGCTGTTCCTGCTTCACCAGGGGCAGGTCAGTCCAGGAGCCTACCGTCAGCCCCGCCGCAATCTGTTCCGCCCGCTTTTCACTGTCCGTTGTGTCTGTCAGAAGATATGTTGCCAATACTTCGCTCATGCGTGAACGCCTCTCTTTCTTTCGCAAAACATAAAAAAACCTCTTCCGTTTGAGCAGAAAGAGGCTTCGTGTTATGTCCGAATCTTATCTCTCAGCTCCTGCTGCAAGAATTAGCACCGTGCTTTATCAGTCGGTTGCCGGGCTTCATCGGGCTCGTCCCTCTGCCTGCTCTTGATAAGAATAATGATTTTATAAAGTATTTTGAATTATCGCATTGTTATTCTGATATGTCAATGCTTTTTCGGGTGAAAAGATTCAGTTTCCCGATCCGTTCCGCAGCTTCTTTAAGTCTTTCTTCACTTGTCAGAAGACCGACTCTTATATAGCCTTCCCCCCATTTTCCGAACCCGTTTCCGGCAGCGACCGCGACATCCGCTTTCTCGAGCAGCAGATCTGAAAACGACTGTGACGTATAACCGTCAGGCACAGGGAGCCATGCAAAAAAGGAGCCCGCCGGAGCCGTCACATCCCAGCCGATATTGCGGCAGGCTTTAATCCATGCATTGCGTCTCGATTCATATCTGTCATTTTGCGCCGCGACGCATGCCTGATCCGCTAAAAGTGCGGCTGCCGCCGCCTGCTGCGCCGCAGGAAACAGGCTGACAAACATATGATCCTGATAAAGGTTGATCGCTTCGATGACAGAAGCGTTTCCGACGGCAAATCCGACCCGCCAGCCCGCCATATTATACGTTTTAGACAAGGTATAGATTTCGATTCCCGTCTCTTTTGCGCCTTCGGTCTGCAAAAAGCTCAGCGGTTTATGCCCGTCAAAGCCGACGGCTCCGTACGCGAAATCATGAACGACACAAATGCCGTTTTGCTCCGCAAAACCGACCGTCTCCTCGAAAAACGCCTCTGTCGCCACAGCGCCGGTCGGATTATTCGGATAATTGAGATACAGCAGCTTCGCCTCGCTCCGCACCTTTTCAGGAATTACGCTGTAATCAGGGAGAAACCCTCTTTCTTCCGTCAGCGGCATCATTTCCATTCTCGCTTTTGCAAGGGCGACGCCTGACCAGTAATCAGGATATCCGGGATCAGGCACCAGAATGGTATCTCCCGGGTTTAAAAGACATTGCGGAAGCTCAACAAGTCCCGCCTTGCCTCCGAACAGCACGGCGACTTCCGTTTCAGGATCAAGCGTGACCCCGTACTCCCTTTCATAAAATGCAGCGGCTGCTTTTTTGAAGCTGTAAGCGCCCCGGAATGATGAGTATTTATGATTTTCCGGCCTTTCGACGGCGCGCTTCATTTCTTCAACGATATGCTGAGGCGTCGGCTGATCAGGGTTTCCCTGCCCTAAGTTGATGACGTCTCTGCCTTCTTTCAGCTTTTGATTCACTTTTTGCACCAATGATGCGAAAAATTGTTCCGGCAGCTGTTTGAGTACATCTGAGATTTCAAAGTTCATATTTTCACCTTCTAAAAATGTCTTGAAATGATAGTCCATCATCATATATGGTTAAATAAAAAAAGTAAAGAGAAACTTGAGGTGTTAAAAAATGAAATGGACCGTTTCCTGTTTGCAATTTGATATTTCATACGGAAATCCTTCAGAAAACTTTAAAAAAGCAGAATCTTTGATTGAGCAAGAAAGCCGCCATGCGGATGTAATCGTGCTTCCTGAGTTGTGGACGACCGGCTATGATCTCACACGGCTAGACCAGCTGGCGGATGAAAACGGCAAAGTTTCGGAACAATGGCTTAAAGAAACGGCAAAAACATACAACGTACACCTCGTTGCCGGATCTTTTGCGGTCAAAGAAGGCGAAAATGTCTATAACACCATGTACATCGCCGATAACAGCGGACAGATCGTGAAGCGGTATCAGAAAGCCCATCTGTTTCAGCTGATGGATGAACACCTTTACTTGTCAGCAGGAAACAGCGACGGTTCCTTTGAGCTTGACGGTGTCAAGTGCGCCGGACTGATCTGCTATGATATCCGTTTCCCCGAATGGATCAGAAAGCATACGTCCCGGGGCGCGAATGTCCTGTTTATCTCTGCGGAATGGCCTCTGCCCCGCCTTGATCATTGGCGAAGCCTGCTTATCGCCAGAGCAATTGAAAACCAATGTTTTGTCGCAGCCTCTAACTGCACGGGGTCCAATCCCGATAATGAATTTGCCGGCCACAGCCTGATTATTGACCCGTGGGGCCGGATTTTAGCCGAAGGAGACCGGACGGAAGGCGCAGTCCGGGCGGAAATCGATGTGTCAGAAAGCGCGGCCGTGCGGGGAACCATTCCGGTTTTTCAAGACTTGCGGCGTGAACTATATTAATTTTCAAAAAAACGTTGACAAGAATATCCGGCACCTGCTAATATTTTCATCAACTGATTAATCCGAATTGTGATACAAATCAATATATTTTTCTCTTATCGAGAGTTGGGCGAGGGATTGGCCTTTTGACCCCAACAGCAACCGACCGTAATTCCATTGTGAAATGGGGCGCGTACATTTTGCGCCGAGACGATTGTCTCATAAGGCACGGTGCTAATTCCATCAGATGTTATCTGAGAGATAAGAGGCGGACTGCACTGTTTCAGCCTCCTTCTCTTTCAGAGAAGGAGGCTTTTTTTTCGGGCGTATTCTCCGTCACGATCTCTTACTGCCACTACATAATTGGAGGGTAAATCCATGTCAGCAACTAAAACAAGTCTTTATGAACAATTAACAGAAAGCTCCGCCGCCGCGTTAGCCGTCAAGCTCGGCTTATTCCAAAGCAAAAGCACTCTGACATGCCGTGAAATCGGCGACGGCAATTTAAATTACGTCTTTCATGTTTACGATAAAGAAAACAAAAAAGGACTGATTATTAAACAGGCAATCCCTTACGCGAAAGTCGTCGGTGAAAGCTGGCCGCTTACAATTGATCGGGCGAGAATCGAAAGCAGCGCCCTCATCCGCCAGGGCGAACACGTGCCGCACCTCGTTCCGGCCGTTTACTATTCCGATACTGAAATGGCCGTCACGGTAATGGAAGACCTCTCGCATTTGCGGATTTCAAGAAAAGGGCTGCTGGAAGGGCAGCATTATCCGAACTTATCGGTTCATATCGGTGAATTTTTAGGGAAAACGCTTTTTTACTCATCCGATTATGCGCTTGATGCGAAAGTAAAGCAGCAGCTCGCAAAGCAGTTTACAAATCCTGAGCTTTGCAATATTACGGAAAGGCTTGTGTTTACAGAACCGTTTCTCGACCATGAGACAAACGATTTTGAAGAGGAGCTGCGCCCATACGCAGAAAAAGTTTGGAACAATTCCCGGCTGAAAGAAGGCGCTGACGAATTGAAAGCCATCTTTCTGAATTCCGCGGAAACATTGGTTCACGGCGATCTGCACACGGGAAGCATTTTCGCCGATGAACATGAAACAAAGGTGATTGATCCCGAGTTTGCTTTCTTCGGACCGATCGGGTTTGACATCGGCCAATTTATCGCCAATCTGCTGTTAAACGCCCTCAGCCGCGACGGTGACGACAGACAGCCGTTATATGATCATACTGCCGCCGTATGGGATACATTTGTGAAAACATTCAGTGAAGCATGGGAGAAAGACTGCTTGCCTTCCCGCAGACACCTGCTGGAAGACACACTGAAAAACGCGTTTGAGGAAGCGGTCGGTTTTGCGGGATGCGAACTGATCCGGCGCACGATCGGACTCGCCCATGTGGCTGACTTAGATGAAATCACTCCGTTTGACAAACGAATCGAACGGAAGAAGCTCGCGCTTGACATCGGCGCCTATTATATCGAAAACAGAAAAAAACTGAAGCATATCACCGAGGTTCTGGACCAATTTAAGCTCCGTGTAAAGGAATGATGCAGCATGACCAATGAATTTGCCATCCCCCGTTCTGTAGAATGGAAAGAAACCTACATCCGCATTTTAAATCAGCAAAAGCTTCCCGACGTCACTGAATATGCGGAACTTAAAACAAAGGAAGATGTATTCGACGCGATTGTCACGCTGAAAGTAAGGGGCGCCCCGGCCATCGGTATAACCGCGGCGTTCGGACTCGCGCTCTCCGCCAAGTCGTTTGAAGCCCGCGACCTTTCAGATTTCCGACGTCAGTTCGCGGATGTCAAAGCGTATTTAAACAGTTCGAGGCCCACTGCCGTCAACCTCGCGTGGGCGCTTGACAGACTGACGGATTCCATCAGGGATGCGATCTCAATCAATGAAGCGAAGACAACGCTCGTTCATGAAGCCATTCAAATTCAGATTGAGGATGAAGAAACATGCCGAATGATCGGCCAGAATGCGCTGCACCTTTTTAAAAAAGGCGACCAGATTATGACCATCTGCAATGCGGGCTCGATTGCCACAAGCCGATACGGCACGGCGCTTGCTCCCTTTTACTTAGCGAAACAAAAAGATCTCGGCCTTCATATCTACGCATGTGAAACAAGACCCGTTCTCCAAGGATCACGGCTGACGGCGTGGGAGCTGATGCAGGGCGGAATTGATGTCACGCTCATTACCGACAGCATGGCCGCCCATACAATGAAGGAAAAACATATTTCTGCAGTCATTGTCGGCGCTGACAGAATTGCAAAAAACGGTGATACGGCCAACAAAATCGGAACGTACGGCCTCGCTATTTTGGCAAACGCCTTTCAAATTCCGTTTTTTGTGGCCGCACCGCTTTCGACATTTGACTTGCAGATTGAAAACGGCTATCAGATTCCGATTGAAGAGAGAGATCCGGATGAAGTCAGACAGATCTCCGGCATACGCACCGCTCCCGAAGATGTGCCGGTCTTCAATCCGGCCTTTGACATCACACCGGGCAGCCTGATTTCCGGCATTATAACCGAGAAAGGAATTGTGACCGGCTCTTACACGGAAGAAATTGAACAATTATTCACTGACTGCCAGCTGAGCTGAAAAACCGCTGATGATATTGCCTCAGGCAATGTCAGCGGTTTTTTTGTCTGCACAATGTAATCACTTCATCTTTTTGGACGGCTGTAATGAGATGCATTTTAAAAAACAGCTCTGCATAACCGGCTATCTTTTGCGGACGGCTCATTTTCATCAGGCTTCGTCCTCCTTTTTCATCAGACCAACTTTTTTCACTTAATAAAATGATATGTCGGACGTGAAAAAACGGAACGTGCCATACGCTTTATTTTTCTTTATAGGATATTTGTTCGATGTTCAGCAGCACCGCTTTTACATCCGTCTTCGTGCCCGCGTATCCCGTTAAGGCGCTGTTTTTGCCGATTACCCGATGGCACGGGATCAAAATCGGCAGCCGGTTTCGTTTATTGGCTTGTCCGATGGCGCGCACCACTTTCGGTTTTCCGATCGCTTCAGCCATATCGCCGTAGCTTCGGGATTCCCCGTAAGGAATCATCGTCAGCGCGTTCCATACCCTTTCCTGAAAGGGTGTGCCTTTTTGTCTCAGAGGCAGAGAGAATTGCTTTCTTTCTCCTGAAAAATATGATGCCAGCTGCTGTTTCGCCTCCGACAGCAAAGCGGTTTCGCACGGCTTTACGCCGGGCGCGTCTTTCCGCCATTCCTCAAAATCTTCCCCGGTGAGAAACAGGCCGGTAATAAAGCTCTCTTCCTCTGTTATGATGACGGTTCCAAACGGCGCTCTCACACTTGTAAAACAGATCATTCCCCGCTCCTTCTTTCTTCGGTATTCTGCCGGATCGGAAGCGTCAAATGAAAAACGGTGCCCTTCCCTTCTTCACTTTCCACATGAATGCGTCCCTGATGTTCTTCGATGATTTTATAGCTGACCATGAGACCGAGACCCGTTCCCCTGTCTTTTGTCGTGTAAAATGGTTCACCCAGACGTTTTAATTTGTCTTCGGAAATGCCTGTTCCTTCATCTTGAATAGAAATCAAAATGTGGTCTTGATCAGAAGACTGAATGGTCACGTAGATATTGCCGCCGCCCGGCATGACTTCAATGGCGTTTTTTAAAATATTGATAAACACCTGTTTTAATTGATTCGGTTCACAGTAAATCGGCGGGATGTTTCCGGTCAGGTTCAGATGGATCTGCACATTGACAAGATTGGCCTGGGCATTCAAAAGATCAGCCGTGTCTTTCATAATCTGCGTCACGTCTTTTTCTTCATATAATATCGCCTGGGGTTTCGCTAAAATTAAAAATTCAGTGATGATAGACTCGATGCGTTTTAATTCTGAGGTAATGACGTTAAAGTACAGAGAATATTCGCCTTCAATGCTTCCTTGAAGAAGCTGAATGAATCCTTTCAGCGCCGTCATCGGGTTTCTGATTTCGTGGGCGATGCCCGCCGCCAGCTCCCCTACAACATGAAGAGTGTCGGATTTCCGCAGCCTCTCTTCAAGCTCTTTGGCCTCTGTGACATCTTTAAAGATGGCCAGATTCATATTTTGAATGATATTTCTTTTGAAGGAGAATTCCAGTTTGCGGCTGTCGCTGCTGCTTAACAGGAAGGGGATTTCATTATCCATTCCTTCTAAATCAATCTTTCTGGCGGGAACACCCGCGTTTTCAATATCAAATAAAGAAAGAATATCCGGAACGGTGTACGCTCTCAGCTCCTCATCCGGCATACCGAGTATACGGCTTGCGAGAGGATTCGCGTCAATAATGCGGAATTGGTTGTCAAATAAGACCTTGCCGTCCATTGAGCCGTTGAATACTTTTCTGAATTTCAGCTCGCTTTCCCGCAATTCCTTTTCCATCCGCTTACGATCGCTGACATTTCTTAAAATGGTTAAATGCTGACCTTCAAGTATGGTTCGTTTTGATGTGAATTCCAACTCTTTAAATTGGCCGTTTGCCATCTGAAACAGCATTTCTTCACGGATTTCCCCGTATTTTTCATATTTTTTCTTAATCTGTTTGTATTTTTTCTGCGGATCAACGATAAACGTACATAAATTCGTCTCCACCAGTTTATCCATCGGCAGTTCGAAAATGCGGCACGCCGATTCGTTTGCTTTGGCAATCTTTCCGTCATCAGACCAAATGACAATCGCGTCCATGGCGTTTTCAAAAATTTCGCGGAATCGCTCTTCGCTTTTGAAAAGTTTCAATTCCATCAACCGTTTCTCTGTTATGTCCCTCATAATGGACATGTAGAACCCGCTGATTAAGTTGGACGTAATCGTAAATTCAAACAGCTTCTCTTCGCCCGACCGAAGCTTGACGGGCAGTTCTCCTTTGGCGTTTCCTTTTCTGCGGAGGGTTTCCCAGATTTCTTTCAGATGCTTTTTGTTTTCTCCGTCGGTAAAATGGCGGAGCGACAGATGGGACAATTCATTCTGGCCGATCTCAAAGCTTTTGCAAAAAGAGAGGTTCGCATCAATAAACCCGCCGTCCTTATCAAACAGCACGATGCCGTCGACAGCCCTGTCAAACAAATCTTTAAACAGCTGCTCGTTCATGGAGAATTCGCGCTCTAATATTTTTTTAGAGGAGATGTCCCTCATCACCACAAAAAAATAATCCTCCCCAATTCCGTCTCTGGCGAGGAATTCAATGTATTTCGTCGCGCCGCTGTCAAGCTTAATCGGCACCTCTTTCCACAGATGGCCTTTTTTTAAAAACTTTTTCACAGCCTTATTCAGTTCTTCCTGAGGCACGGAATATAAAAAATCCAGGACGGAGCGGTTAATGAGGTTCTCTGCCTCAATCTGCATCATCCGGGCCGCAGCCTCGTTCGCCTGGACGATTTTCATTTCCTTACGGCATATAAAAATGGCATCAAGCGTGTTATTCATAATCACGTGATACCGGTTCAAATCACTCTTCAGGCGGTCATTTTCCTCTTTCATCCGCTTCAGCTGCTCTTTCAGCGACTCGTTTGTTTGCAAATCCAGAGTTTCAGCCATTCAGTACACTCCTTCTTCAAAAACCTATCCTTCAATATTTCTACAAAATACCTCATCTTCCTTCATTCGCCCTATACATTTCAGAAAATTTCAATGATATGACAAGTTAAAGTCTTTTTCTACGATCCTTACCTCCCCATTACATCATCCTAACAATCCCTTTTGTCCTCCTTCAATTTTTTGTTTTTTATTTTAAAATGAACACCAACAGGAAATAATCATGCAGTGGATGATTTTTGAAGAGAAGGTGATGCTATGACAAAATCGCGAGACAGTTACTTTGACAACGCCAAGTTTATCTTGATTTTTCTGGTGGTGTTCGGCCATATCCTCCGGTCATTTATTAACGGAAATGAGTTTATGCTCCATCTCTACAAATTCATTTATACTTTTCATATGCCGGCCTTTATCCTGGTTTCCGGCTATTTCGCAAAAAACTTTAAGCGGAAAGGTTATGTGAAGAAGCTGGCTGTGAAGCTGATTATTCCGTACTTGATTTTTCAGGGCATTTACTCAGTTTTTTACTATTTGATTCAGGATGAAAGCATGGCAAGCGTCAATCCGATTGATCCGCAGTGGTCTCTCTGGTTTTTAGTCAGCTTATTCTTTTGGAATCTGCTGCTTTACCCCTTTACGAAGCTGCCGAAAATGTGGGCGCTTGGGGCGAGCTGCGGGCTTGCCGTCATGATCGGGTATCTTGATTTTATCAGCAGCACGCTGAGTCTTTCACGGACGTTTGTTTTTCTTCCGATGTTTCTCGTCGGGTTTTATTTAAAGAAACAGCACTTTGATTTGCTTCGGGCTAAAAGAGGCAGGCAGATTGCCGCGGGCGTACTGGGGATTGTTTTCCTCTTATGCTGGTGTATTGATTTTGATTACTCGTGGCTGTTCGGATCGGAGCCTTATTCTACATTCGGCACAGTGTCGCTGTTGAGCGGTCTGTCGCGCATCGGCTGGTATGTTTTGGCCTTTGCCGCTACTTTCAGCTTTTTGGCGCTCGTTCCGCAAAGGCGTTATTTCTTTACGAAATGGGGTACGAGAACGTTTTACGTGTATCTGCTGCATGGATTCATTATAAAAACGCTGCGGCAGATCGGGCTTGAAGATCACTTGTCTGATTATCAGAATTTAGTCATGCTCTTAATTTTAACGGCCGCTCTTACGTCCATTCTCTCCAGCAATGCGGTGAAAACGGCCGCACAGCCGTTTATTGAGCTGCGGATCACCGGCTGGCTTGAAGCGGTGAAAGGAACAAGAAACGGTGCTTATTCGAAATAATGCAAAATACCTCTTAAGCGTTATCGCCTAAGAGGTATTTTTTATTGTTTGCCGTCTTCTTTTTTCTTTGGCTTCGTCTGTTCAAGCGTTTCAATCCATTTTCCGGCGTTATAATCACCGAGCTCGCTTGCAAACTCTTCTTCAAGCAATTTAGGGTCCATCGGCTTTTTATGGTTTTGCATGTCTTTGCTGTGGCGGTTTTTTTTCGTCATGTTACTCGCCTCCTTGTTTGCCGTGTTTTGATTTGCGGTTTGCGCCTCTCAGTCCGGGATCACCGTCATATTGTGTTTTGTATGCATCTTTGTCCATGCTCTCAGTCGGTGTGTTGTTGTTGGTCAAAGCTTCATTCTTTGCTGCTTTGCGTTTCATTTGATTTCCTCCTTCTGTCAGCAAATCTGTTTTGAATTCATCAAGCATTTTTTTCAAGTCGCGCACTGTCACGTTTTTGGCCTCATCAATGAGTTCATAGCCGATCTGTCCGTTCGGCTCAAGCAGCACATATTTAAAATCTTGAATGTCTCCGAGGCCTTCCTGCCTGATCCTCATTGACAGCTGAGCTTCGGTAAAACGCATTTTTTTTAAGTTTTCCGGGATGATTTTTCCGTTTCTGACAACGGCGACGGTTTTTCCTGAAAATAAAAACTCAAAAAAGCTTGATTTGATTTCTAAATATTCCATCAGGATTAATACCGCAATAAAAATCGCCGCCGCGAAAATAGTTTCCCATAAATTATGTTCAATAAACGGCTGAATAATAATCGAGCCGATCGAAATCATGATGACTGTCTGGGTCACCGACAGCTGGCTGATTGATTTCCGTCCGGCAATCCGCAATAAAAAGGTACCGACCGCTATCATAACTACCGACTTCCAAAATACGGTAAACAATGACGTCACCTCTTTACAAGTAGAATCTCCAAAGAAACTGTTTCCACTCATCCATTTTACGGCAATAAAAAACACCGCTTTCTGAAAAGCGGTGTCAGCCGATAATCATTCTTTCCTTCGGATAGTGATAATTTGCTTCGATTTCTTTTCGGCCGATCAGATAAAGGAACGTCAAAATGCCGATCCGGCCGATAAACATGACAATCATGATGACGCATTTTCCGATGTCGCTTAAATGCGGAGTAATCCCAAGCGACAGGCCGGTCGTTCCGAATGCGGAACACACTTCAAAAAGCAGTCCGAGGAGCGTCTGATTTTTCTCGGTCACGGCCAGAATCAGCGTCGATCCGAACACGAGCAGAATCGCCATCATCGTAACGACCAGCGACTTCATGACATCAGCCTGGTGAAGCTCGCGTTTAAAGACCTTGACCGCTTTATTTCCCCGGGCAAAATGAAACAGGGCAAGAAGGTTAAGCGCAAACGTCGTCGTACGGATTCCGCCGCCGACCGAGCTCGGTGATGCGCCGATGAACATGAGGGCGCAGATGAAAAATAATGTCGGCGCCGACAGCTGGCTGATATCAATTGTCGCAAGCCCGCCGCTTCGCGTAGCGGTTGATTGAAAGAGACATAAAAATAAAACATCATGCCAGCTTTTCCCCTTCATGACATGGCTTGCTTCAAGCGCATAAATGCCCACGGCTCCGAACAAAACGAGCATTCCGAACGTAACGGTCGTAATTTTCGTAAACAGCGTGAATGAGTATCTGCGCTGTTTTGAAAACAAAAAGTCCTTTACTTCTACGAGCACTGGAAAACCGATCGCACCGAAAATAATCAGAAGCATCGTAATAAACTGCACGAAATAGTCATGTCTGAACGGGACGAGTGAATTTCCCGTAATATCAAAACCGCCGTTTGTCGTGGCACTGACGCTCGCAAAGAATCCGTGCAAGTACGCCTGTTCAAACGAATCATAATACGTTAAAAAATATGTTCCTAAGATGATGCCGCCTAAAAACTCGATTAATAAAATCAAAAACAGCACTTGCTTCATCAGGTTGACGATACCGGAAAACTGCGATTGATTCTGATCCACCATGATGAGCTTCCGTTCCCGCAGACCGATCCGTTTGCCCATAATGAGCCAGACGAATGTTCCGAGCGTCATGATGCCGATTCCGCCGAATTGAAGCACGAAAGCCAAAATGACAATCCCGGCCGTGCTGAATGTATCAGCCGTGTTGACGACCGTTAAACCGGTGACACTGACTGAGCTTACAGCCGTAAACAGCGCGTCTATAAACGACCAGCTGGCCCCTTGTTTGTGGGCGGCCGGCAGACTTAGCAAAATAAATGCCACCGTCACAGCGAGAAAATAATATAATGCAATCAGCTGTGCAGGCGACAAGATCTGTATGAATTTCTTCAGTTTTAATTTCATAAGATAGTTCCTTCTGCCTCTCAAATGTAGTACGTAATTATTCTAATGATATTGGGAGAATTTTTAAAGGTCTTTTTAGAAAGATTTTTCATTACCTTATGTAATTTGCCGATCTTTAAACAAAAAACCTCTGAAACGAGGGACTGACCCCATAATATGAGACAAACAAAAAACACCTTCAAGTTTGAAAACGGATCGTTGTTATCCGAAATTAGACTTGGAGGTGTTTTTCTATGAGGGCAAGAGTGAGTTATCCGGTTGAAGTCAAACAGAAGGCTGTAGAAATGAGATTGGCGGGCGTGCCTGTGAAGGAGATCATGCAGGAATTGAATATAAAGAATAAGACGCAGGTGCAGACATGGGTCAGGTGGTATAAAGCTGGGGACACACATCGATTCGAACAACCTGTCGGAAAGCAATATTCTTATGGAAAAGGTCCAGAGTATTCTTCCGAATTAGAGAAACTGCAGGCAGAAAATCGTTATCTGAGACAACAGAATGAAGTGTTAAAAAAGTACAACGAATTGGAAAGGAAGCTGATAGCGAAACGCCAGTCGAGCTTGTAGAAGCATTGCGCAGCACAATGACCATAAAGGATATCTGTATTCATTTAGGTATCTCTCGAGCGTCTTATTATCGTTGGAAGAATAATCTGATGAAGGATCATCCCAAGCGCCATTTGGAAAAACAAATCGGCACGTTGTGCCGAGAGCACAAGTATCGATATGGATATCGAAAAATCACAGCCATACTAAAAAAGAGAATGTGTATTAACCATAAAACGGTTCAACGTATTATGCAGAAGAATCAATGGCAGTGTCGGGTTAAGGTGAAAAAGCGCAAGAAGGATGGGCAGCCATATGCCGTGGCCGAGAATATATTGGATCGGAACTTTCAGTCTGATCGCCCTCTGGAAAAGCTAGTAACGGATATCACATATTTGCCTTATGGGCAGAAACAATTGTATCTTTCCAGTATATTGGATTTATACAATGGAGAAGTGATTGCTTTTACGATTGGCGATAGACAGGACACAGACTTTGTCTTACACACACTTGATCAGCTGCCCGCACTGCCAGAGAACTGTGTGTTACATAGTGACCAAGGTTCTGTTTATACATCTTATGAGTATCAGAAAGCTGTTAAAACAAAAGGCATTACCATGAGCATGTCCCGCAAAGGGACGCCCGCTGATAATGCCTCCATCGAATCGTTTCATTCCTCACTAAAGTCTGAAACGTTCTACCTCGACAGGTTGGAAAGCACTACGACGACCATCGTAGAACAAACTGTCGAAACCTATATACACTATTATAACAACATTCGTATTCAAACGAAACTAAACAACCAGCCGCCGGTAACATACCGACAGCTGGCTGCTTAAAGGTGTTTTGATCCCTGTCTCAAAAACGGGGGTCAGTCCCACGATTGTCAGAGGTTTTGTTGATTATTTTGCTTCCAGCCTGCGGATGCGCTCATCGAGATCAGGGTGTGTGGAGAACAGTGACGAATGCTTTTTGCCGTTAATTTTTAACGTCTGCACCGCCGTCTGGTCCTCTTCATTCACATGTCCTGTATAAGACTTCAGCGTACGCAGGGCGTAAATCATTTTATCCTTGCCGGCAAGGTCTGCACCGCCGCGGTCAGCGTGAAACTCTCTGTGGCGCGAGTAGGCGAAGACGACAAGACTGCCGAGAATGGAAAAGATAATCTGAAACACGATCATCGCGATAAAATGAACGACCGGCGCGAGGTCTTCTTTGACAAAGCGGCTTGCAACCCAAGCCGCGATTCGGGAAAGGAATACGACGAACGTATTGACGATTCCCTGCAGCAGCGTCATCGTGACCATATCACCGTTTGTGATGTGTGCGACTTCATGGGCAAGAACCCCTTCCACCGCAGCATCATCCATCTGCTGCAATAAACCTGAAGAAACCGCGACAAGCGAACGGCGCTTAGAAGGTCCGGTCGCAAAAGCATTGACCTCCGGGGAATGATAAATGCCGACTTCAGGCATTTTCGTCATCCCTGCGGCACGGGCCAATCTGTGCACACGGTCAACCAATTGCTGTTCTTCATAGCTGAGCGACTGTTTCTTCGGATTTAACACCCGGACGCCCATCATCGTTTTGGCCATCCATCTGGACATTCCGAGAGAAATAAAAGAACCGACAAAACCGACGACAAGACTGAACACGAGCAATGCCATCAGATCAATGCGGCCATTTTGTATATACGAGCCGACACCGGTAACGCTTGTAATAATCGTAAGCACAATTCCGATTGTCGTAATGACCAAAAGGTTCGTTAAAATAAACAGAAATATTCTTTTCGCCATAATTACCTCCGTCTTTTTTAAGATCAAAAGAACTTATTTACTTAAATTATAAATGATCTGTTTGAAAATGCAACAATTTCGACGTATGATGTTAATGTAATTCTCAGTGATATTAAAAAGTGAACACGTAATCAATCAGAGGTGAACCATGAACACGTTTAAACTGACCCGAACTGATATGGTCCGGCTTCTTTACGCGCTAAAAGGCCAAGGAGACGCAACCCCTCTCCAAATCTTATTGCAGTCAGCGGATATGACCTTGGATGAGGCGGAAAGCCGTCTGCATATCCCTGAATTTCTGACGAGATTCGAACGAAAAAAAGAGAAAAAGGAATACGGGCTTTCAACTAACGAGATTGTCGAGCTGGGAAATCTGTGCGAGCTGACGTCTTTAAAATCAACCGCCGTCCAAAACTGGGTGAAGCGCGATATTAAAGATTTAATCGGCCACCCCTTACTCGGCAAAAAATATACAATTGAACAAGCTGTCATCCTTCTCATTGTACGTGATTTAAAATCAATTTATGACTTCGAACATATACGCGGCATATTAAAAATCGCTTTTAACACGATCACAGACAGATCAGACGACGTCATCAGCCCGATCAGCTACTATGAAAGCTGCGCCCAAGTGATTGATTATCTTCATCATAAGGCAAACCCGCCGATGAAGGAAACGAGCCTGCAGGAGCTCGTCGAAGAGCAGACGGACAAGCTCAAAGGCTGCTTTAAAGAACTCGGAAGCGGACAATGGAACAATATCAGATCCATAATCGCCGTCACGGTGCTCTCCGTTTTGACTTTCCATATTCAAGCCTCAGCCTACAAAATGACCAGCCATTTATTATAATTCATAACGCTTCTTCGCCCCGGTGTCTGCGCCGGGGTTTTTTTGCTGTACAACAATTGCCAGCATAATCAATACCGTTCCGTTTGAAACTAAAACGCGAAAACACATCTTGCCAGAGAAAAGGAGATGAAAAAGATGGCGAGCAGAAATAAACTCTTAGTTCCAGGGGCTGAGCAGGCACTTGACCAATTTAAATACGAAGTGGCTCAAGAATTCGGCGTGAACCTTAGCTCTGATACAGCAGCACGCGCAAACGGCTCTGTAGGCGGGGAAATGACAAAACGTCTTGTACAGCAGGCTCAATCACAATTAAACGGGAAAAATCAATAATGCAGCTTATTCGCCGGGACTTCTCGGCGAATTTTGATATTTATCGGCATTCTCCTTTCCGTGCCGGTAGCCGTTCGGATTCCTTCGGTCTGACGAATCTTCATGATGCCGATAGGATTCCCAATGTTCATTGCGATCATGATTCCAGTAATGATTGTAATACTTTTGCTTAGGCTCTTTGTCATTTCCGTTTTCCTGAGGATTTTGTGTTGGGGGCTGCTCTGTTTCCCCATCTTGTTCCTTCTGTGTGTTTTCCTCTGATCCGGAAGCTGCATTTTTTTCGGTTTGCTGATTGCCGTCCTGACTGTCCGGCTTCGCTTCTTCCGTACCGGGCGTTGTTTCATTGTTTCCCGGCTTCTCTGCTGCCTTTTCTTCATCAGGAGCTGTCTTTTCATCAGCCGCCGGCTTTTCTGTGTCCGGCTGCTCGCTTTGATCAGCGTCTGTTTCGGTATCTTTTTGATCTGTTTCATTGCCGTCGGTTTGCTTTTCAGGCTGTTTTTCTTCTGTTTTCTTTTCGTTTCTTCTTATGTAGCTGCCTGTTGACATCCCTTCCTGTTTTGCTTTTTCTCTTGTTTCCATATCAGATTCAAGCGATTGGACCTGGTAGGTGCCCTTATATTTTTCAGTCATGTCGGCCAGCTGTTTTTTAACGCCTTTTTTATATGTATTGTCATCTGTATTTTCATAAACCGTGGAAATTAAAATCTCTTTTGATTCCTTTACATATCCATGCTTGCTGCAATCGGTAATAATATTACTGATGACTTCCTTAAAATCGCTGCTTTTCCAATCTCCGATGTCACTGATGACCTGTTTGGCGTCATGGTTCAGCGGTGTCAGTTCAATGACTTCATATTTGCTGTTTAAAGCCATTTCAATGCTGGGATTAATGTCAAGCGTCATATACGCGTAAGCTTTGTTATCAGAAAAAACCGGGAGCAAAATTAAAATAAACAAAATAATAGCAGTCATCGTAAACACTCCCAATTTAAAAGGGCGCAGTTTCAGAAAATCAAAAAAGCTGGCCCTTCTTCCCATACGCGTTTCGCCTTCGAACGTAATTTCCTCTCCGATTTCACAAGTGCGGTGATCATTTTTTGTTTTTAAAAATTGTCCGTCAGGGGTTAGCAACGTGACGAATTTTTTATTTTTCTCTACTATGATCCCTCTTCTCATGAGTGCAACACCCCTTTAAGATAATCTTTTAAATAAATATAATCACCGGTAATAATAATACTCATGGCGATGATATATTTTCGGTTCCGTTCGATCGTTTTTCTGCTGACCGACACGAGCTGCTCCAGCTGCTTGACAGGAAGCTGTTTTTTCTGGTGCAAAATGGACGCCAGCTCTTCATTTTCAACAAGCGTGTAGGCTACCTTAATCGCATTCTGCCTCGCATCTGTATGCTTCGGCGATTGTTCCAGCAGCTCTTTAAAAGACAGGCCGTATTCTTTCAGCTGCTTCTGAAAAAAAAGAATTTCTTCCCGGCGCTGTTCCTGTTCTATCTGTTTGCGGTATTCATCAATGGAAAGCTCCGCTTCGATAAGGCTCTGCGAAGATTCCTGGTCGTCGCCTTCCTGCACATCCATATTGATATGCTGAGCGGTTCTTGCTTCTTTTCTGATATAATCTATCACTTTTCTTTTTATAATCAGCTCTGCAAATGCAAGCAGCGAATTACCTTTTTCAGCCGAATATTTTTCAATGGCTTCGTTAAACGCGATCAGCCCGATGCTGAATTCGTCGTCTTTTTCATCTATATATCGTTTACAAACGGATGAAACCGTCTTCGCGATAAAAGGCTTATATTGTTGTATTAAATCGTTCTGCAGATCTTTGTCGCCTTTTTGTATTTTTTCAACAGATGTTTCAAGCGTTTGCTTCTTTTTTCCCAATTTAAACAAAAGGCTAAGCACTGGTTTCACCTCAGTTCCTCCCTATAACTACTCATAATCATAGCTAATTTAGTAGGGATTCGCAAAGGAAGAAAAAGAGAAATCGATTTCATTTGTCTCAATTATGACAAGCCAATAAGACGTACTATACATGATTTCGTGCCCCCATGCAGAATTAAGGGGGTTTTCTCTGTGTTTTTTGTAACAATGCTGTTATAAAATTGTTATCATATGTCTTAAATGTAAGCGTTTCAAACAAAAAAGGGAACCTGCTTTTTAAAAAAAGCCAGACTCCCTTTTTGATCATTTTACGCGTGTTCTCTTTTTTCCGATTCCGCGCCAGACTCTATTTGTTTTGCTCCTGACATAAACCATCCGCAAACCGCAATGGCAGCCAGAACCGCCCAGAAAATGATTTTCCAGGCCGCCGAATGGATGATATCTGCCGGAATTATACCGAGTTCCTCATGGGCCAATGTATAAAGAGCGAGCTTCACGCCTACCCATCCGACAATCACAAATGCCGCCGTTTCAAGGCCCGGCCTGGTTTTCAGTAAGGATACGAACATTGATGCCGCAAAACGCATAATGATTAAACCGATTACGCCGCCGGCTAAAATAACGAGAAACTGACCGCCGTCCAAGCCGCCGATGGCAGGAAGCTGAGTTCCCGGGAGCGTTACGGCAAGCGCGACCGCCGCTAAAATGGAATCAACGGCAAAAGCGATGTCCGCGAGCTCCACTTTCAAGACAGTCTGCCAAAACCCGCTTTCTTTCTGCGTTTTCTGACCGGCGTTATCTTTAAATACATACCGCTTCAGCAAATGGCTGACCGCAATGTAAAACAGATATAAAGCGCCGACGGCCTGGACCTGCCAAACATTCACCAGAAAAGAAATGGCGAACAGCGACCCGAAACGCAAAATAAATGCGCCCGCCAATCCGTAAAATAAAGCCTTCTTCCTTTGTTTTTCAGGAAGATGCTTCACCATCACAGCCATCACCAGCGCGTTATCCGCCGCCAAAATCCCTTCCAGCCCGATTAAAACGAGAAGAACCCATCCATACTCCAATAATAATGCAAAGTCCAATCCATTCCCTCCGTTTCTTTTTTCTATCATCCGAGCTTATACCGGCGGTTTTTTACGCAAAAAAGACCTTTGCCGATATAAGGCAAAGGTCTTGCTAGACATGAATGATTGGCATGCCAACAAAGCCGATGGATATGATCCATGAATTGACGACTTTGTTTCCGGAATATCCGGACGCTACTCCCCTTTGGGATTTCAAGAAATATTTGTTTATACGCTCATGATAAAGCCTGTTTCATCATTTGTCAACGCTTAACTTTTTTAACAAATTGAGAAATTTTTTCTGTTTTGGCCCGCTGTTTTCTTCTCTTTAAAAACATCCAAAGAATGAGAAGCAACACAATGAATATACCGAGCGGCAGCATATATTGATCGAGAATGGAACCGACGCTTTTCCAATTTTCCCCGAGTTTCATTCCGAGGTATACGTAAGCAAATGTAATCGGCAGCATCGCTGCATATGTATATAGAGAGAACACCCAGACATTCATCTTCGCTATGCCGCACGGCAAAGAAATCAGCGTCCTGACCCCCGGTATAAAACGGCCGCTGAACGCGACCAAACCTCCGTGCTTCTGAAAGAAATCATCTGATTTCTGCAGGGATTCGGGTTTTATCCATATATACTTTCCATATTTCAGCAAAAACGGCCGACCGCCCAGCCTGCCGATTCCATATAAGACAAGCGGACCTGAAACACCGCCGAGCGAACCGGCAAACACGGTCCCGGCAAGTGTCATATCCCCTTTTGAGACCCAATAGCCCGCAAGCGGAAGAACAATTTCCGCCGGGATGAATTCTATACTGAGCGCCAAAAAAATTCCGGCATAAGATAAGCTTTTAAACGCCTCTATTATTGATATGATGAAATCTTCGATGATCTATCACTCCCGGCTTACGTCTATATTCCGAAACTTAAGAATGATTTTAACACAAAACCTTGAGGCTGAAATATCTTTTAGACATGCCCTTTATAAATGTGAGTCGTTTCAGATCGGTATAGCGGGAGGGAATGACATGCGCAATACAACGTCCCGCCTGTCTCCTGATTGCTTGTCTGGCGGCGTTTACATCACTTAAGATCTCCCGAAAAGTAAGCGGCGGCTGACCGCGGATTCAGTTCATATGGGAGCGGGAAATTTTCTCAGTCACCACATGGGAATGCGTGGGCATTTCCCGGGGAATGATTTTGTATAATCTTTTTGATTACCGCTGATGATTTTCAGGGACTTCAGCGCTTTAAAGAACTTACCGATTCACTGATTGTAAATAAAGAATTCATTTCCTTTTCAGCCGACCATTTCCGCCTGAGGAAATGGAACAGCCGCTCCATGAAGCGCCGCAACACCCATAAGTTGCTACACATGGAACGGACCCGTTTATCCACAATAAAGACAAAAAGGAGTTTTTATTCATGCACACGATGTGGAAGGGTTCGATCAGTTTCGGCCTCGTCAATATCCCGGTCAAGCTCTTTGCGGCCACTGAAGATAAAGATATAAAATTCCGCAGTCTTCATAAAGAAGACCATGCGCCGATTAAATACGAGAAAATCTGCACCGGATGTGAAAAAAGTCTGGAACCTGATGAAATCGTGAAAGGCTATGAGTATGTAAAAGGGAAATACGTCATTATGACAGACGAAGACTTGAAAGACGTAAAACAGGAACATGAAGAAAAAGCGGTTGAGATTGTTGACTTTGTCCAGCTGCAGGAAATTGATCCGATTTATTTTAACCGGTCATATTATGTCGGGCCGGGAGATAACGGCACAAAAGCCTATACACTTCTGCGAGAAGCGCTGAGGACGACGGGTAAAATCGGGATTGCCTCCATTACGATCCGCTCTAAACAGCAGCTTGCGATTCTTCGCGTGTATGACAACTGCATCGTGATGGAATCCATTCATTATCCGGATGAAGTCAGAAATGCCGGACATGTGCCGGGCGTTCCCGAGCAGACAGCCGTTAATGAAAAAGAGCTGCAGACGGCGATTACGTTAATTAATGAGCTGACAACCGAGTTTGACCCGGAACAATACGAAGACACATACCGGAAAGCCCTTCTCGCTAAAATTAACGATAAGCTCGAACATGAAGAAGCGGGCGTGACACCGGCTGCTGCCGGCCCGCGCGAAGATGTCATCGATCTTGTCAGCGCGCTTCAGGCAAGCATTGACCGGACGAAGCGGCCGGATCGCGAACAGGCTGCACCGGCGCGGCCAAAAGACGCCGCGTCAGCAGGCGGCGGAGGCAAAAAGCAGAAGACGACCAGACAAAAAGCCGGAACGTCTTAATCATGGTGCTGACGATGCAGCCGATTTTGACCTCTGTACCGCCTGAAGGCAGTGAGTGGCGCTATGAGGTAAAGTATGACGGGTTCCGCTGTCTTCTCCGCATAGACGAAAGCGGCGTTACATTAACCAGCAGAAACGGACAGACGCTGACGAATCAATTTCCGGAAATCACAGCTTTTGCGGCTCGGTGTTTTCAGCACATGAAAGACAGGTTCCCCATTACGCTTGACGGAGAGCTTGTCTATTTAATCAATCCGTACAGAGCGGACTTTGAGCATCTTCAAATCCGCGGACGTTTAAAACGGACGGAAGCAATTGAAAGCACCGCTGATAGACGGCCGTGCCGCTTTCTGGCATTTGATCTCCTCGTTCTGGAAGGCGCGGGCACCGTTTCATTACCGTATGTGAAACGGAAACGCGCCCTTTCCAAACTGCTTAAAGAAGCAAATCTTCCAGCCTGCCCTCATCACTTAGCGGAAGAAGCGATTCAATACATTCCGGAACACACTGACTTTGATGCGCTTTGGGACAAGGTCGTCCGCCATGACGGAGAAGGTATCGTAGCAAAAAGGGCTTCCAGCGGCTGGGCGGAAAATAAACGCTCCCCCGACTGGCAAAAGTATAAACATATGAAAACGGCACATGTGCTATTAACCGGGTTTAATCCGAAGAACGGGTATGTAACGGCCTCTGTTTTAAAAGACGGCACCGCCGTCCCGATCGCTTCCGTTTCCCACGGCATGCAGGCGGAAGAAAAAAACGCCGTCAGAACCATTATGGAGACCCACGGAAAAAAACAAAAAAGCGGCGAGTATACACTTGAGCCTTCTATCTGCATGACCGTGCAGTATTTAACCATATTGCAGGACACGCTGCGTGAAGTATCTTTTGTGTCTTTTCAGTTTGAAATGGATTGGACGGAATGCACGTATCAGCAGCTTATCCTTCACTCTAAAACGCTGCCGCCGAAGCTGCAGTTCACAAGCCTGGATAAGATTGTTTTTAAAAAACGTGAAAAAACGAAAGCAGATTTCCTTAGTTATATGGTGAAAATGAGCGATTTTCTTATGCCCTTTCTTAAAGATCGGGCCGTCACGGTGATCCGTTATCCGCACGGCGCGCCTGGCGAATCTTTTTTTCAAAAAAACAAACCGGACTACACGCCGGACTTTGTCTCAAGCGTGTTTGACGGGAGCCACGAGCACATCGTATGCAGCAGCATACCGTCACTTCTATGGCTGGCCAATCAGCTGGCGCTTGAATTTCACGTTCCGTTTCAGACAGTGCATTCTGAAAGGCCCGCAGAAATCGTCATTGATCTTGATCCTCCGTCAAGGAATGATTTTCCTATGGCAGTGGAGGCTGCGCATGTGCTGAAACAGCTGTTTGACTCATTCAGCATTACGTCATTCCCGAAGCTCTCCGGAAATAAAGGCATTCAGCTCTACATCCCGCTTTCACCGGAAGCATTCACCTATGAAGAAACCCGTGCGTTCACAATGCTCATCGCCGATTATTGCGTCAGGACGCGGCCGGATCTTTTTACGACAGAGCGGTTTATCAAAAACCGAAACGGCAGGCTCTACCTAGATTACTTGCAGCATGCCGAAGGGAAAACCATTATCGCCCCCTATTCGACCCGGGGCAACGAATTGGGAACGGTTGCGGCTCCCCTTTATTGGAGTGAAGTCAACTCCTCTTTAACACCTGATGATTATACGATCGATACAGTAGTGAACCGCGTCAGGACAGAGGGAGATCCGTTTTATGATTTTTACCGGAATCCGCAGGACGGCCCGCTTTCAATCGTGCTTGAGCAAATCAAGAGAAAGAGCTGACGCTTTTTGTCAGCTCTTTTCAGTCTGATACGTGCACATCAATTTTTCTTTGGAAATAAATAAATAGCAGGAGTAAGGAATGTTTTTGAGGGTGAGCTGTTTTGCAGTAAAGTATAAAATCGGAATATGGGCCGCTTTCTTAAACAGCCTGTAGCAGCCGCTGGACGGTTTTATCACATCAAAACCGAGTCTCGCAGCTCCTTTATGAAGCATTGTAATGCCGACGACTCCCTTAATCTCGTCTTTCCGTTTATGCTGGTTAATATAATCCGCTAAATGAGGCATGGATTGATATACCTTCTGATATAGCATAATCCCCCTTCTGACCGCGCTTTCAATAGGCTGCAGCTCTTTCAGGAGTTTGACATTATGAAGATGAATCTTAACTAACACGTCGTTTTTTTTAATTCTGGTTCCGTCGCTCAGGATGACTTCTTTTCCTTTATATCTAGTCAAACGGACGCGGAATACATTCGATTGCCGTTTATCAATCAGCGTCAGCCGGGTAAAGAAGAAATAAAGCGGATCAAGTAAGTACCATATAGACAGCAGACAGCTTCTCACATGTTCACCTTCTTTATATTCAAAGCACCCTCATATTTTGGCATGGGGCATGTCACATTATGATTGGTAAATAATGATGCCGACCTGTATCAGCTTATGCAAAAACCGCTTCAGGCTCTACTGTCCGGAACAGAAAAAAACACTCTTCGTGAAGAAGAGTGTTTGTATCCGCTTTCTTTTAACGGAAAAGCAAATGCTGGCTGTGAATTCCCGCTTTTTTCAGTAAGGCTATCAGCTGTTCCTGTTCCTCAGGCATAAGTCCTGAAAACGCTCTCGCAATTCTCAATGAATGAATCGGATAAATTTTATCCAAATACTCGTTTCCTTTATCAGTTAAATGGGCGTAAACAGACCGTTTGTCCTTAGGGTCTTGTTCTCTGACCAAAAACCCGTTTCTTTCAAGCTTGTCGATGACATAGGTGACATTCCCGCTGACAAGCAAAAGACGCGACCCGATTTGCTGAAGCTTTTGCGGTCCTCTCGTATAGAGCAGCTCCAAAACGGCAAATTCAGTCGGATTAAAACCGTGTTCTTTACTGTCGCGGATGCTGTGTTCAGACACACTCTTGAAAGCCCTTGCAAAAACTTTGTACAAATTCATCGAACGCATCACTTCTTCTTCGTTAAATGATAATCTCATCATATCTACCCCGTATTTAAGATTTTTATAAAAAAATAATGTAAACCCTTACAATTCATAAGAGTCGTTCTTTGTTTTATATTCTATTCGTGCCGTTTTTCAGAATTCCTTCTTTTTTATATAAAAAAATACCCTTATACATCATTTAATTTGTATAAGGGTTCCGTTCTTTATAGGGAATGTTCCGAAAAAAATACGCGTATTCCTTTCTCAGCTCCGTAATTGTCATGGAATTGAGTATTTCTTTCGTATAGACTCCGATCTGCAGAAGCTTTTTGGAATAATGGTTTCTCTCTTTGTCCAATGCATTTTGAAGCAAACGACTCATAGCGGCCTCCTTTGTTTTCCGTTATTCTATGATCAGAATAACGCTTTTATATCAAAGACGTATAAAGCCATTGTAAAACTTCTGTAGATTATGATGTTTTTCGGTAAAGTCCGTTCTGGACGGCTCTGAGCAGCGGAAAAGCGTGTTCCCCGGCAAGCTGCATGAACGCCTCCAGCATTTCATCGCGTTTCATATCTAATTCAATGATTTCTTTTGCCAGCGAAACCGCTTTTTCTTTCTCCATTCCTATCCTTCCTCCTCATTGTGTCTGTACAGTAAGCATAAAACGGGGCACAGAACCATGCATTAACCTTGTCAATTTTTCTGCCGCTTTTTTTCTAAAATTTTCTATTCCGCGTCAGAAAACCTGACAAGCGTCAGGTTTTTTCTCTTTTTTTCTTATATAATATGAGTAAAAGACATCCAGGGGTGGAAAAATGACGACAGACGAACAATCTTACAAAGATAAAAAAGTAATCTCGATCGGCATTGTAAGCGAATTAACCGGATTGTCAGTCAGACAGATCAGATACTATGAAGAACGGAAATTAATCTATCCGCAGCGTTCATCACGGGGAACGAGAAAGTATTCCTTCGCGGACGTTGAGCGGCTGATGGATATTGCCAACAAGCGGGAAGACGGCGTGCAGACGGCTGAAATTTTAAAAGACATGCGAAAAAAAGAACAGGCTCTCAAAAACGACCCGCAGCTCCGCAAAAAAATGCTGGAAGGACAGCTTAATGCTCATTTTAAGTATAAAAACCGCTGATCAAAAAAGTCCGCCTCCTGTGAGACGGACTTTTTTTATAAAGCATGAAGAAATGCAGTTGCAATGCCGAAATAAATTAATAAGGACAAAATATCGTTCAGCGTCGTAATCAGCGGTCCTGATGCAATCGCCGGGTCAATGTTCAGTTTATGAAGAATAATAGGGACGATCGTTCCGGCCATCGTACCGATAATCAACGTTGCAAGCAGCGATGAACCGACGACAAAACCGAGCGTTAAGTCTTTCTGCCAGACGGTTGCGACAATCGTAATCGCGATCGCACAGACGATGCCGATATAGATACCGGTTCTTAATTCACGGAAAATCAGTTTAAAGATGGTTTTTTTATTCATTTCTTCTTTAGCCAGTCCTCTGATGACGACGGCGAGTGACTGTGTGCCTGTATTACCCGTCGTTCCCGCGATCATCGGCATGAAAAACGCGAGGGCGACTACTTTTTGCAATGTATCTTCAAAATAATTCAGAATGCTTCCGGAAATCAATCCGATAAACAAAAGCAGAATGAGCCACGGCAAACGGCGGTACGCCGCAACGTACGCTTTCGTATCAAATGTAATCGCCTTACCGGAGGCTGCGAATTTTTCGTAATCTTCATCGGCTTCTTTAATCACGACGTCAATAATATCATCGACAGTGACAATACCGACAAGCACATGATTTTCTTCCACGATGGGAATGGCTAAAAAGTCATACCGCTGGATCAGCCTGGCGACTTCTTCCTGGTCTTGGAGCACCCCGGCCGAGATGACACGTGTAAACATGAGATCCTGCACTTTATCCTCAGGCTCGCCGAGAATTAAATCTCTGTAAGAGAGCACTCCGACAAGCTGCTTGCTGTCATTAATCACGTACAAATAATTTATTGATTCTGCGATTTCTGCAAAGCTTTTCAGCTTCACGACCGCATCTTTTACTGTATAATGCTGCGGAATCCAGACGAAGCGGTTCGTCATCATCCGGCCCGCCGATTCTTGCGGATAGTTCATCAAAAGCTGTACGGCCTTTGATTCCTCAGCCTCCATGCTGGATAAAAGCTGTTCTTTCAGTTCTTCATCCATCTCTTCCAGCAATGCGGCGAGATCGTCGTTATCCATTTTATTCATTGCGAGAGTGGCTTTCGTTTTACCGACTTTATGCAAAACGGCAAGCTGAAATTCCCGCTCCAGCTCTCCGATCATGTCGGTGATGTCATCAACCGTCATATATGACAGATAGCGGGCCCGGTGCTTTTCCGGCATTTCTTTAAACAAAAATGCCATGTCATAGGGCTGAAGCTCATCTATCATGTTTCGGAATTCTTTTATTTTTCCGTCCCGCAATAAAATGATAATGCGTAATATGAGTTCGTCATAGGTCATGTTTTGGACCATCGGGACTCGTACCTCCTTTACGGAGACGCGCCGTCCGTCAAGGGAAGTGCGGCGGTTTGTCTCCTCATCATGTCGTCACTGGTTATCTGGCTGTATATGGGTACTTCTTCTGACATACTCGAATGGGGAGAATCCATACTCCGCACCTCCTTATCATGCTCAGTCGTGTACGTTTTGAGGCATAAAAAAAACCTTCTGATATGAAGGCGAAAACAAGCACGGCAAATAAACGTGCGGGGCCTCCAATCGTAGAGCTTTAGCACTGTATGGCATAGGACAGCCATCCAGCTGCGTTAAGAATCACCTTATGTCGATGATTCCTGTTGACCCATTGGCGTCTTTGGACATTTTTGGGCAGCAGCGTATCTCCATACAGGAGCCTCACCTAACGAAGTTCTTATTTGAATTGACACACTGAGATTACAGAAAAAAAAGGAATGTGTCAACCTTAAATTTGTGATTTCAGCACATGCCTATAAAATAAACGGAATAAAGGCATAAAGCCCTTATTCCGGCAAATCGCTTTCATCCTCTTCTGAAAGGAAATGATAGGATTCATGCAGCATGAGCGCGTACTCCCCTTCTTTTGTCGGATGCGGTACATACTCAGCCTCGTTGATATACTGCTCTTCCCTTTTCTTCATATGACAGACCTCCTGTTCAATTTTAGATTGTCCAAAAGAAGACCCGTTATCATAGAAAAGAAAAAATCACTTGCAGAGCAGGACATGCAGCTATATTTTTCGGATCGTGAAAAAGTTCCTAAGCAGCCACGGGCCCGGTTTGAAACCGAGCGTTAATTGCCACGCGCCGATCGCCTGCAGTCCGAACTCCCGAACGAGAACCATTTTTTCACTCATGCTCCGCACATCCTCAAACCACACTTCATGCGTTCTTCCATTTTCATCAGTATACCGGAAGTAAGGGGAACGCTCCTGCTGGGAATAACGGATCACTGATTGATGCTTCATGGCCGTTTCCATGGCGCGCTGATTGGAGATGGCGGATCCGATCGTTCCGGGACGGTACGGAATCACCCAATCATACCCGTACAGCGGAACACCGAGAATCACTTTTCTTCTCGGCACCCTGCTGATGGCAAAATTGATCGTTTGCCTGACCTCTGTCAAAGGCGCCACGGGTCCCGGCTCACTGCCGGCGTGGTGCCAGTCGTACGCCATAATGAACATATAATCGACGACGGTTCCGATTCCGCCGTAATCATATCCCCTCAGCCACGGCACTGCATCACTTGTTTTCGCCGGAACCGATATCGTTAACGCGAGCTGATGCTCTGAAAGCCGGGTTTTTAACTGCCGGAGAAATCCTGTGAAGAGGTCCCTGTCAGCTTCTCTGACCCGTTCAAAATCGATATTTACACCGCCGTACCCCTTTCTTACGGTTAAGGAGACGATATTGTTGACGAGATTCGTCCTTGCCGTCGGATTTTGCAGCACTTGATGGGCTAATTCCGGACTGAATCCCCCTTCTGTCAGATTCGTAATGACGGCAAGCGGGCGCACTCTGTTCTGCCATGTGGTTTCTATTGCGGTTCTGTCGTTTAAATCGTTAATGATATCTCCGTTCGGGCCAAAATGATATTCAAACAAAGAAATCGCCGAAGAATACGGCGCAAAATCATTAATTAACTCTCTATCCGCTTCAGGCGTCCGTATGACATAAAATTGCAGGGTGCCCGCAAGATAGTTAGAGATATCAGGGATCTTCACTTTCATACCCGCCCGCAGCCGGTTCGGCGGAATATCCGGGTTTGCCTGCATCAGCTGCATCTGCGGCACATAAGCCTTACCTGCGATAACGGCATACGTATCATTCGGCTGAACCGTATATTCATTAAGAGGGATTAAAAGCGCCTGCCCCGGAACGATATTCGTTTCCTCAAGCCCGTTGACGCTTCTGATGCTGTCAACAGGGTATCCGTACTTTCTGCTGATGGAAAATAACGAGTCACCAGACTGCACTGTATGAACAAACATAGATGTCCTCCGTTTCCTTTTGATCAAAAGGGCTCTTCTTATCTTTATGAATGATCATCCGGTCCGATTCCAAACTCTGTTCGGAGAAAGGCTGTTTACAAATCAGACATGATCAACTATGATGATGTCATCATAAAAAACTGTATAGGAAACGCACTAGGGGTGCTGTTATCGGCTGAGATAAAACATGCGGCAGGCGTGTTTTGATCCCTTATAACCCGATCTGGATAATACCAGCGTGGGGAAGTGCAGATTGACCGGAGCGCAGGGTTTTTCCCCATGCGTTTTCGTTCTGCTGCTGCATATTCCCTCGGATATGCAGTTTTTTATTTTTCATTAAAAAACGGGGGAGGACACCGCAATATGAAACTGAATATAAACCGCCTGTAAAATCAACTCTTTCATACATACGACTATCCGATAAGAAAGCAGGAGATCACAATGAAAAATTGGAAAATGAGAGAAATTGTCGTCATGTCCGTCATCAGTGTTGTATTTGCTGTCATTTATTTAGTATCAACTCATGCAAGCAATATAGCGGCAGGATTTTTCGGCCGGATGAGCTATGAGCCGATTTACGGTATCTGGTTTATCGTCTCGGTGATTGCCGCGTACATTATTCAAAAACCGGGAGCGGCTCTCGTTTCTGAAATCATCGCCGCGTTTGTGGAGTGCTTACTCGGAAATCCGTCAGGACCGATGGTGATTCTGATCGGGATCGCACAGGGAATCGGTGCGGAAGCGGTCTTTTTTGCGACACGCTGGCGGGTGTATACCCTGCCCGTGCTTCTTTTATCCGGTATGGGGTCTTCTGTGACGAGCTTCATTTATGACTTGTTCGTTTCCGGATACTCTGTTTTGAATCCGGGTTTATTAGCCGTCATGCTTCTCATCCGTCTGGTCTCAGGTGCGCTTCTTGCCGGCCTTCTCGGCAAAGCAATCAGTGATGCGCTGGCTTACACAGGGGTGCTGAGCGGCATGGCGCTCGGAAAACAATTCAAGAAGAAAAAGAAACAGGTGAACCAAGATGCAGGCATGTGAGCCCCTTCTATCGGCCGGCCGTCTTACCTTTTCTTATGATCAGGATGAAAAGCCGATTCTTCAAAACGTGTCCTTTCAGCTCCGCAAAGGAGAGCGGGCTTTATTGCTCGGGCCGAGCGGATGCGGCAAAAGCTCGCTCGCTCTCTGTTTAAACGGTCTGTACCCGGAAGCATGCGATGGGGTTCAATCGGGAACCGTGTCTTTATACGGAACACCTCTTTCACATCTGACAGAACCCGCCGCCAGATCCATCGGCGTCGTGTTTCAAGATCCGGACCAGCAGTTTTGCATGCTGACGGTCGAAGATGAAATCGCCTTCGGCCTGGAAAATTTGCAATATACAAAAGAAGATATGGACGCAATCATCGATGACGTTTTAGAAAAATTAGAGATCACTCATCTGAAAACGCGAACGATCGCTTCGCTGTCAGGCGGTTCAAAACAAAAAGTGGCGCTTGCCTGTATCATTGCGATGGAACCGGAACTCATTATTTTGGACGAACCGACGGCACAGCTTGATCCATATTCCGCACGTGAATTAGTGCGGCTGATCAAAGATCTTCAAGCAAAAAAAGGCTTCGGCCTTCTCGTTATCGAACATCAGCTTGATCATTGGGCGCCGTGGATGGACAGGACGATTGTCCTTGACGAAACGGGTCAGAAGGTGATGGACGGAGAGACGGACGTTATCTTTGAAACAAAGGTTGAAGAGCTGATAGAGCTCGGCATTCCGATTCCGCGTGTAATCTCATTGCAGAAGCACGTCAGCATTCCTTTTACATTGTGTAAAGAAAAGCTGTTTCACGAACCTGTACCGTCTCTGCCCGAACCCCGGCCCGCCGCGCTTTCGGCAGAAGACGCGCTGAGCGTTCACGGGCTGTCATTCTCAAGAGGAGCAGACGTCATTTTTCAGGATGTGAGCTTTTCCGTAAAAAAAGGTTCAATCACCGCGATTGCCGGTCCTAACGGAACAGGAAAATCCACGCTCCTTTCTGCCGCGGCCAAGCTCATCCGTCCGCTGGGCGGAGACATCAAAATAGACGGCAGACCGATTGATTCCTATTCTGAAAAAGAGCTGCGGCGGCTGATCGGATATGTTTTCCAAAATCCTGAACACCAGTTTGTCACAGATTCCGTCATTCAAGAGCTGATGTTCGGTTTTGAAAGCAGCAGAGCCGCAAAGGAGAAAGCTCTTCAGCTGTTAACCCGATTCGGCCTGAGACGCCATGCCTCACAGCATCCGTTTTCTTTAAGCCAAGGACAAAAACGCCGGCTCAGCGTCGCAACGATGCTTATGCACAATGTGAACGTTTTGATGCTTGATGAACCGACTTTCGGACAGGATGCCAAAACGGCGCGGGAGTGTATGCAAATGCTCCGTGAGATTCAAAAGGAAGGAACGGCTGTTTTGATGGTGACACACGATATGGAACTCGTCTCAGATTATGCCGACACGATCCTTGTGCTCTGCGGCACGAAACTGGTATTCCGGGGAACTCCCGACGCTTTATTTTCTGATAACACCAGGATCGCCGAGCAGGCGCATTTGGCTTTGCCGCTGCGGTATGAATGGATGAGACACGACAGGAGGCGGAGAAATGAACTTGCGGCTGGAGGCTGTTAATCCGTCAATAAAGGCGGCGGCTGTATTGTTATGCGTCATAATGCTGTCGTTTATTTATAATCCGTACACCCCTGCTTTGTTTTATATCATCATTGCGGGAGGCGTCCTCTCGGCGGGTCGTGTGCCGCTGAAAAAATGGCTGCTGTTCACGATTCCGTTTGTCATTCTGGCCTTCGGTTCTTTATGGACAGCCGCCGTATTCGGAAACGTCCCGACAACCGGAAGCAACCTGCTGTTTAAGCTCGGGCCGATTGCCGTCAACAGTGATAACGCGGCGCTCGGGATTTCTATCGCGTTTCGTATTTTATGTTTTTCCGCTTTGTCGATGATGTTTCTTTTCACAACCGATCCGATTCTGTTCATGCTCAGTCTGATTCAGCAGTGTAAGCTGCCGCCCAAGCTTGCATACGGCGTTATCGCGGGGTTCCGGTTTCTCCCTCTTCTGAAAGATGAAATCCTGATCATCCGGCAGGCGCACAGAATCAGGGGCGCGGCGTCTGATTCCGGGCTGAAAGGAAAGCTCTCCGCCTTCAGGCGCTTCACCATTCCGCTATTGGCAGGCGCAATCAGAAAGGCGGAACGCACGGCGATCGCGATGGAATCTAAAGGCTTTACGGGGAGCCGAAACCGCACGTTTTACAGAACTGTTACCGTGCGCCGCGCCGACTGGTGCTTTTTCCTGCTCGTGCTTCTGTTATTCGGCGCAAGCTGGCTCATTTCATTGTTGTTTGTATAAAAACAGGCCGCCGGAGTGATTCGGCAGCCTGTTTTGTTATGTATGTTATTGATGATAATTGAGAGCCTGAGCGAGATTGGACTTGATCGTAATATCTGAGAAATTAATGCCGAGCTGTACGGCGGTTTGAGCGATTTCCGGCCTGATTCCGGATAAAGTGGACGTGACGCCGATCAATTTCAGCGCCTCAACTAATTTAAAAATCTGATGCGCCACCATCGTATCGACAACCACTACACCCGACAGGTCAATTAGCAGATGTTCAATCAGCCGTTTTGCACATGTGCTCAGCGTATTTTCAAGAATGAATTTGGCGCGCTCCGTGTCAATATCGCCGACAAGCGGCAGCAGCGCCGTCCGTTTGCTCAGTGTGATAACCGGCGAGCTTAACTCCAAAATCATTTCTCTTTGCGCATTCAGCTGCATTTTTGAGTTATGCTCGGCATGATCGACAAACGTGTAAATCGTAAAATCAAATACTTGTACAATTAAATTCTCCCATTTCTTCCTTTCTCCCTGTGCAAACGAAGATTCATGTTTATCGGCAAACGCATCATAATAACTGACATATAGTCTCCGGTTTCTCATGAATTCACGGACCACATACTGGACGGGAGTATCCAGATGCTTCTGGTCTTTCGCAAGCTCAATCACCCACCGCTCGAACTCTTCTAAAAATTCTTTTTTCGGCATGATATACATTTTATTAATATGCCGGTAAAATTCTTTATCCTGCTCCGTCAGTTCTTCTGTGATGATGGGATTTGTCAAAGAATAAATCGAATTCGGATCCGAATCTTCCATCGTTTCGATCCACTCTTTCGCAATTTGATCCACTTGTTCTGAAAAATAGTTGTATAATGCTTCACTTATCTTCATATCTCTTCTCCTTTCCCATTTCCAATTATACCGTCAGCGGATCATGAATGAAAATAAAAGCTGTTAAACTATCCATATATTTGAAATTTTTTAGTGCGATAGATTACGCCTTTTTTATGAAAATGCTTCAAATGACTCTTTCCGGCCGGCATGCTCTGCCATAAAATAGTAGCAACACCCTTGTATCCACTCGCAAGCATAAAAAAGGAGGGCTTTTTTATGAATGGTGAAATGCATTTGATTCCTTATGTCACGGATGAACAGATCATGGAGGTGAACGAGCTTCCAGAGGGGATTAAAGTGATTAAGGCGCCAGAGTTGTGGGCAAAAGGGTTTAAAGGCAAGGATATTAAAATCGCGGTGCTTGACACAGGCTGCGACATCAATCATCCTGATTTGAAAGACCGGATTGTCGGCGGGAAAAACTTCACCGATGATGACGGAGGCAAAGAAGACGCGATTTCCGATTATAACGGACATGGGACACACGTTTCCGGAACGATTGCCGCCAATGATTCAAACGGCGGAATTTCGGGTGTCGCGCCGGAAGCAAGCCTTTTAATCGTTAAAGTTCTCGGCGGTCAAAACGGCAGCGGCAAATACGAATGGATCATTAACGGCATCAACTACGCCGTTGAACAAAAGGCAGATATCATTTCCATGTCACTCGGCGGGCCAAGCGATGTGCCTGAATTGAAAGAAGCCGTCACAAATGCGGTAAAAAGCGGTGTTCTGGTCGTTTGCGCGGCAGGAAACGAAGGCGACGGAGACGAGCGTACAGAGGAACTGTCGTATCCGGCCGCTTACAACGAAGTGATCGCAGTCGGATCAGTCTCAATCGCCCGTAAATCGTCTGAATTTTCAAACGCTAATAAAGAGATTGACCTGGTGGCTCCGGGAGAAAATATTCTCTCCACCCTTCCCAACCATAAATACGGGAAGCTGACGGGCACTTCAATGGCCGCCCCGCATGTGAGCGGAGCGCTTGCCTTAATAAAAGGGCTTGAACAGGACGCGTTTCAGCGGACGCTTTCTGAGGCTGAAGTCTACGCCCAGCTCGTGCGGCGGACCCTTCCTTTGGACATCGCCAAAACATTGGCCGGGAACGGATTTCTGTATTTAGACGCGCCTGAAGTACTGATGGAAAGAGCCGAACAGGCACAGCTGCTGTCTTTCTGATATTTTTCTCATATAATGATTAATCAGCTTGTCACATCACCAATTTTTAAAATGTGAGATTTTCTATTGACAGTGATCTGAATAAGCTGATAAGATAACCAACAAATGATGTAACTTTTCAAAAAAATTGAAATATTTTCTCTTATCGAGAGTTGGGCGAGGGATTGGCCTTTTGACCCCAACAGCAACCGACCGTAATTCCATTGTGAAATGGGGCGCGTGATTTTTGCGCCGAGACGACTGTCTCATAAGGCACGGTGCTAATTCCATCAGACGTGATCTGAGAGATAAGAGAGGCTTGCATTTTGAAGTTAAAGCCTCTTTCTCTCATGAGAAAGAGGCTTTTTTGTTACATCTCACTTAAAGGAGGAAACTTAATGACAACAATCAAAACTTCGAACCTCGGTTTTCCGAGAATCGGCTTGAACAGAGAATGGAAAAAAACGCTTGAGGCTTATTGGAAAGGTAACACTGACAAAGAAACGTTTCTTAAAGAACTTGACGGTTTATTCTTATCAGCTGTCAAAACACAACTTGACCAACATATCGATATCGTGCCGGTCTCTGATTTCACCCATTATGACCATGTGCTTGATACAGCCGTCAGCTTTAACTGGATTCCGAAAAGATTCCGCAGCATCACGGATCCCGTTGATACATACTTTGCGATTGCCCGCGGTGTAAAAGACGCCGTTTCCAGTGAAATGACGAAATGGTTTAATACCAACTACCATTACATCGTTCCTGAATATGACGAAAGCATTGAATTCCGTCTGACGAGAAACAAACAGCTTGACGACTACCGCCGGATCAAAGAAGAATTCGGAGCGGAAACAAAACCTGTCATCGTCGGTCCGTACACATTCGTCACACTTGCGAAAGGATACGAAGAATCAGAAGCGAAAGCGATTCAAAAACGCCTTGTTCCTCTTTATGTTCAGCTGCTGAAAGAACTTGAAGCTGAAGGCGTAAAATGGGTTCAGATCGATGAGCCGGCCCTTGTGACAGCTTCTTCTGAAGACGTCCGTGCCGCAAAAGAACTCTATGAATCTATTACAAAAGAGCTTTCAGGGCTGAATGTCCTCCTGCAGACATACTTCGATTCGGTTGATGCATATGAAGAACTCGTTTCTTATCCCGTACAGGGAATCGGGCTTGACTTCGTGCATGATAAAGGCAGAAACCTTGATCAGCTGAAAAAGCACGGCTTCCCGAAAGATAAAGTGCTGGCAGCCGGTGTGGTCGACGGCCGCAACATTTGGAAAATCGATGTTGAAGAACGCCTTGATGCAGCTCTGGATATCCTCAGCCACGCTGATGTTGAGGAGTTATGGATTCAGCCTTCAAGCAGCCTTCTGCACGTGCCGGTGGCGAAACACCCTGACGAGCATCTTGAAAAGGATTTGCTGAACGGCCTGTCATACGCTAAAGAAAAACTGGCGGAACTCGGCGTCTTAAAAGAAGGGCTTCTGTCCGGCAAAGCGGCCGTCAGTGAGCAGATCGAAGAATCAAAAGCGGCACTTAAGGCTTTAAAAGCATTCGCAACAGGAGCGAACTCAGCTCAAAAAGAAGAGCTGAATCAGCTGACGGAAAAAGATTTCTCCCGTCAGGCAAGCTTTGAAGAACGATTGGCGCTGCAGAATGAATCACTCGGTCTTCCCCTTCTGCCGACGACGACAATCGGAAGCTTCCCTCAATCTGCCGAGGTGCGGAGCGCACGGCAAAAATGGCGGAAAAAAGATTGGACGGATGAACAGTACCAAGCCTTTATTAATGCGGAAACGAAGCGCTGGGTTGACATTCAGGAAGAAATCGGCTTAGACGTGCTCGTTCACGGAGAATTCGAGCGGACGGACATGGTCGAATACTTCGGTGAAAAACTGGCCGGATTCGCCTTTACGAAATATGCATGGGTGCAGTCTTACGGTTCACGCTGCGTACGTCCGCCTGTCATTTTCGGAGATGTCGAATTTATCGAACCGATGACGGTAAAAGATACGGTCTACGCCCAATCGCTGACGGAAAAACACATGAAAGGCATGCTGACGGGACCTGTCACCATCTTAAACTGGTCATTCCCGCGTGTGGATATTTCAAGAAAAGAAATCGCCTTCCAGATCGGGCTTGCCCTCAGAAAAGAAGTAAAAGTGCTTGAAGATGCCGGTATTCAGATTATCCAAGTGGATGAACCCGCGCTCCGCGAAGGACTGCCGTTAAAAACGCAGGATTGGGATGAATATTTAACTTGGGCCGCAGAAGCATTCCGGTTAACGACGTCTTCTGTGCAAAATGAGACGCAGATTCATACGCATATGTGTTACAGCAACTTTGAAGATATCGTAGATACGATCAATGATCTTGACGCGGATGTCATTACAATCGAACACAGCAGAAGCCACGGAGGATTTTTAGAATACTTGAAAGAACATCCTTACGTGAAAGGCCTCGGACTCGGTGTATACGACATTCACAGCCCGCGTGTGCCGGCAACTGAAGAAATCTATCAAATTATTGATGACGCGCTTGAAGTGTGTCCGACTGACCGCTTCTGGGTAAACCCGGACTGCGGACTGAAAACAAGACAGCAGGAAGAAACCGTTGCGGCATTAAAAAATATGGTCGACGCCGCGAAACAGGCACGAAAAAAACAAGCTCAGCTTGTATAAAAAAAGAACAGCCATCCGCAAATCGCGGGTGGCTGTTTTTTCTGGGCGTGCTATTTATTCTTCAGCGCCTCCGCAAGTTCACTTAGTGAATCATGCTGCTTAATTTGATAGCCCCGCCCTTCTTTTTGCAAATACCCTTTTTGGCAGAATTGCGTCAGCACATGCAAGAGATGACGGTAAGATACACCCAAATAATCACAGACCGTTACGTGCTTCTCTTTATAAACCCCTTCATAAGCCGTCTGCAAAATAAAATCGGCCAGCCGGTTTTCAAGCGGGAACGCCAGACTTTGTGAATATTTCGAAGCCATAAGCGTTGCCTTAGCACTTAAAAACTTAGCCAATTCACGCAGGAATTTCGCATCCTGCAGCAATTGCGCGCGGCAGCGGTAAATAGGCAGAGCAAAACAAACAGTCTTCGCTGAGGCTTGAATTCCTTTTGTGTAATACACTTCATGTAATAGTTCCATCTCTCCGATGTAATCATCTTTGTTGATAAAATTAATTAAAGAAACTTTCCCGTTTTGGTGGGTTACATATATTTTCGCTTTTCCTTCAATCACGTAAAACAGGAAGTCAGGCCTCCTGCCCTCTTGAATAATCCATTCGTCCCGCTCATATTCGCGCACTTCCATAAACTCTTCAGCGGGGAAAGAGAATAAATGCGCGATTGAGTGTTTTTCTAACTGATGCCGCTTTTTCTCGCCTTTATAAATTTCCATCGTCCACCCCAATATATGAGATATCTCATATTGTCTTTATGTCTTTACATGATAACATGCCAATTAAAGGAGGAACGGGAATGAAAGCATATCGCTGGATGAGTCTGCATTTTTTTAGTTTTTTTATGACATGGGGTGTTTTTCTGCCCTATTGGACGGGATGGATGGTGCATATAAAAGGGGTTTCCGTATCCGAAGCCAGTTTCATTATGAGCCTGGGCTTGGCGGCAAGAGGGATTTCCACATTATTTTTCTTCCCTTATTTAGCAGGAAAATTCAGCAGCAAAGCCTTATTAAACGGCGCAAGAATCGGGACGCTTCTCGCACTTTTATGTTATATTCCCGCTGATTCTTTTCAAAGCCTGCTTCTTGTCACATTAGTGCTGCATGTGTTTTACCCTGCTTTAATGCCTGCTTTAGACAGCGCTTGCGGCGTCCTTGTACAGCATAACGAATTAAAGGCCTATGGGACAAGCCGCCAGTGGGGGTCCGCGGGTTTTGTTTCAGCCGGCGTCATCCTGTCCGTCTTTACAGGTATATTCGGAGATCAAGCGATTTTATGGGCACTGCTTTTGGGCACCCTGATATTCGCATGCCTCAGCTTTATGCATGCGCCAGCTGTTCTTTCAAAACGGCCGGAAACAGACCGCGCAAGAAAAGAGGGCATGTTTGCCTTATTCCGCATCAAATATTTCGGTCTGGTGCTCGCAATCGTTATCTTACTGCAGGCGGCACACGCGTCTTATTACAATTACGGTTATCTCTTTTTGCAGGAAATCGATGCCCCCGCATATGCCATCGGAATCATTATCAACATCGCCGTTATCGCGGAGATTATCTTCTTTGCAATCGCTGACCGATACTTTCATCAATTTACGGCAGGCTCTTTGCTCGCCTTGGCGGCGCTTGGTGCTACCGTACGCTGGATACTCGTATTTGCCTTTCCTCATGTCATCATTTTCTGTATTGCGCAGACGCTGCATGCCTGTTCATTCGCGATGGGACACTATGCATTTATGAAATACTTAATTGAAAATATTTCACCCGCGCAAATCCCGAAAGCCCAAGGCATATATTCAGCGCTTGCTCTCAGCTGGAGCACTGCGGTATTTACTATTTTCGGAGGTTTTTTATATGAAATTGAACCCCGGTATGCCTTTATCGGAATGATTGTTTGTACGATCCCATCCATGCTACTCGCCCTTTTATACAGAAAACTTGAAATGAAAAAGAGAGTTTTTGCAGGAAACGCACAAGATATATAGCCATCGCTTTATAGACGATCACATGTCCCGCTGTCATTTTGACCGATTTGCGAATGCTGTGCGATGTATTTTCTCTATATTTAAAGTATTTCCTTCATATATGTTGAAATCAAAAACAGTGGTATAACCCGCTCAATTGGTTTATAAAGGGAATCCATTCAGAAACTTGGACAGAATCAGTGAATATACTGATACAGTACTGCTTACGCTCATTTCGGGGAACTTTGTTCGTAATAAAATGATTTTCAGCCAACTCATAAGGAGGGACATTGTGTCACAGCCTAATTTGCCCAATATCACCCCTGTCGTTACACTTTCCAGAGACGATACCATTAACCTTCTTCTTTCGTCAATTGCTATGGAAGAGCTGGGAATGGCACATATTCTGAATGCGGAAGGGGAAAAAATCCAATACGCGCTCGGAACGATTCCCGGATTAACAGGGCCCCCCTCAAGTCTTGCGGATATTCTTAACCTGAATGAGAGCGTCCGTGATACGCTTGACAGCTTAATGAAACAGGAGCTTCTTCTCGGTTCAAAATTGGACAGTATCTCAAATATCCCTACACTGGCGGGACCGACTGGTGCTACGGGGCCGACGGGACCTACGGGAGCAATCGGACCGGCCGGAGCGACGGGGCCAACCGGATCGATCGGACCGACGGGGGTCACCGGTGCGGGCCTTCAAGGGATTGTTGCTTTTAATCCGCTGATTGCTCCCACTTACACAACCGGACAGGTTGTCTTGTATAACGGAAGCTCTTACGTCGCAAACGTAAACAGCCCGGCGGGAACCCCTGGAGCCTCAGCTGACTATACACTTTTAGCTGCGGCGGGAATCACCGGCGCTACTGGCGCTACCGGACCGACCGGAAGCACCGGCGCTACTGGCGACACCGGACCGACTGGAATTACCGGTGCTACTGGCGGTACCGGGCCGACCGGGATCACCGGCGCTACTGGCGCTACTGGACCGATCGGAAGCACCGGCGTTACTGGCGACACCGGACCGACTGGAAGCACTGGCGCTACTGGCGGCACCGGGCTGACTGGAAGCACCGGCGTTACTGGCGACACCGGACCGACTGGAAGCACCGGCGCTACTGGCGGTACCGGGCCGACCGGAAGCACTGGCGCTACTGGCGGCACCGGACCGACCGGAAGCACCGGAACAAGTCTGACAGCAACTTCCGGCTATGCGAGCAATACGGGCGGCGGTGTTGTCGCAGTTATTGTCGGCGGCACGACCATTTCCTTACCGAATGAACAAAACCTTTCGGCAGATATTACGGCTAATGCCGCAAATACCATATTTACCGTTGCTCCGGCGGGACGGTACTATATTTCCTACCATATTAATTTAACGGCCGGCTTGCTTGTAAGTTCGCGTATTTTAATCAACGGCACTCCTCCTGCAAGTTCGATTATCGCCCCGGTCGCGTCTTTGGCAAACTTTAATAACTCCTTTATTGTGACTTTGCCAGCAGGCAGCACCATCCAGCTTCAGCTGTTCGGATTATTGGGTGCGGCCACATTGCTTGGAGGAAGCGTCGGTGCAGCTTTAAACATTATTCGATTATCTTAATGGAACATGCAAAAAAAGGATCAAGCGTTTGTCCGCTGATCCTTTTTTAATTGAGACAGAAGTTCTTTCGCGGGTTTAAATTGAGGATTGAACTTCACGGATTTTTTGGCGTAAGCGATGGCCGTCATATCATGGTTTAATGCAGAATGGCATTTTGCCATATAATAAAAGGCTCTGAAATCGGCGGCACCTTTTAACATTAAGTGATCAGCGTTTTCTCCTTCAACCTGCGTTCCGTTTTCAAATGCTTTGATTGCCGCTCTGTACTTTTCCAAATGATATAATACAAGGCCTTTATAATAATGAAGATTGCTGTAATCAGGATATAGCTTGAGCACTTTTTCAATCCCTTGTTCGGCTTCTTCATACCGTTTGAGCTCAAGCAATATTGTATATTTCAAATAATACAGGAGAGACGGAGGCATTCGTTTTTCGCTTAAAAATTGAAAAATTGAGCCGTTGACAAGATGTAATGCTTTTTCATAGTCTTTGATTCTGTAGCATTCACTTGCCAAATGATAGACAAGCCACGGATCAGGATTTTCCTCTGAAAGCTCTTCATTTAAAATGCTGATATTCCGTTTATGTTTTTGCTTGATCTTTTCTTCCTGCTCCAAGTAGCCGTAGTGATGAATCACACATGGGAGCGTGAAAAAAGCATTGTTTTCTTCCTCATTGGGAGCCGAGATATTCTCGTGAATTCTGCCTTGATACAGAAGGCCTTTATGATTGCGGAACAGTCTCGGCTGCATGCTTTCAAACGCTTCGTTTTCATCGAGCTGCTTCCCCGTATAATTGATGATTTTCAAAAGGCCCCGGCTCGGTAATCCGTCATGAAGCAGCGAAGTTAAAAAACGGCCCGTCTCCTGATCGAGCTCTTCATCCGCGTCAAGCACTAAAATCCAATCTCCTTCGGCATGCTGCAGGGCGTAATTTCTGGCCTTTGCGAAATCATTCTCCCATTCGAAATCAAACACTCTTGCCTGAAAACTTTTGCATATATCTTTTGTATTATCTTGTGATCCGGTGTCTGCGATGACGATCTCATCAGCGATGTCTTGTACACTTGATAAACAACGGGAGATGTATCTCTCCTCGTTTTTCACAATCATGCAAAGAGTCAGTTTACATTCAGCATTTCCGCTCATTTTCTCACCTTTCCCGATTTTGGAGTTGTTGATTGAACCAAGGCCGTTCAGGAGTGCCGTTCATCGTGATGATGACAGGCCGCACCCATCTGACGGCAGGTTCGGCAGTTTCCGTATTCCATTCCTGAAGCTGCCTGACAGCCCGCTTCGTAATCGGATGCGCCCGGAATTCGCGCGGGCTTTCAGAAATGAATTTTTTCGTTCGTTCCGTAACTGTCTTCATTTCAAGAAAGTGCCCCTCATACATCTGCTTCTGCTCTTCTTCCAAGCTGATCATTAAAAACAGACGGCCGCCTGTTTCCATCTGCCAGCGGCACAATGCGGAGAACAGCCTGATTTCTTCTTTGTAATTTGAACCCCTTCTTTTATCCACGGTCACAGATAATATATGTAACAGCGCCATCGTGAGACAATGCAAGGCTTCAAAAGATGCCTGTTTCGCTTTTGAGATGCTTGGATACGGCATATGCTTCACCCGTCTCTTTTTTTATGAACGCTCCCCGCCTTTTTTCTTCCAACCGCAGTCCTCACAATCCCCGCACTCACAGCAGCCAATGCGGCCGTAAAACAGGCCGTCACACGGATCTTCCGGATCACTGGGATCGTCCGGATTCCACGGGTCATCAGGATCGCCTGGATCACTCGGATTGCTCGGGTCGTCCGGATTCCACGGGTCATCAGGATCGCCCGGATCACTCGGATTGCTCGGGTCGTCCGGATTCCACGGGTCATCAGGATCGCCCGGATTACTCGGATTGCTTGGGTCGTCCGGGTCCATACAGACTTCAGAATCCTGTAAGAAGATAATGTCCTCAAGCTTCGTCTGCAAAAGGAGTTGTGATTTCATGACGGTGCGCAGGAGCCGTTCAGTGCTTCTATTGATTGATGACAATTCCTCCAAGGAGGGATCGCCGGAAGCGCCGAGAAACATTTGAATCCTTTCCGCTTCCGCCTGCAGAATATGGGATAGTCCGATTTCTTCCATAGCCACGGATGAAAGAAGGAGGTTCAGGGTCTCACATCTGGAGAGTGTAATGTCGGGGGTGATGTTCGGTATGTTTGGAAGAGACATCGATTTCTCCCTCTTTTCTCTTGGTGTCATTATGCAAAAGTGCTATATCGTATTCTTATTCCGGGAGAGAAGAGATCATTACTGATGTTTTCGTTAATAAAATATCCCGGATATAAAATCCGGGATATTCGTTCGGTTATTTATTTTAATTCAAGTTTGACGTCTACATTTCCTCTTGTTGCTTTTGAATACGGACAGAACTCGTGAGCGGCATGCACTAGCTTCTCCGCCGTTTCTTTGTCAAGATCTTTTGTATCAATGACGAGCGTTACGCCGATTTTGTAACCTCCGTCACTCTCATCTTTTAAAAGGCTGACCTGTCCTTCAATTTCAGAGGTCATGTCGATTTTTTGTTTTTGGGCGGCGAGCTCAAGCGCTCCCCCGAAGCAGGCAGCATATCCTGCCGCAAAGAGCTGTTCAGGGTTTGTGCCGGTTTCTCCGTCTTTTTTTGCATTCGGCATGATGATGTCAAAATCCAGCACCCCGTCTTCGGATTTAATATGTCCTGCTCGTCCGCCGACTGCGGTCGCTTTTGAAGTAAATAATGCCATTATTATCAGCCTCCTCATTGTACTTACTGTATATATTGCCCCTGCTCATATTTTTAAACATGAGGAATAGGAAATGGGCCGTTTTTCGGCTACAATAGGGGTAACGTTAACAAACAAAGAGTTGGTGAAAGAAGTAATGGCAGAAAAAGATTTTGAACATATGAAACTGGAGAATCAGCTTTGTTTTTTGCTGTACGCAAGCTCAAGGGAAATGACGAAACGGTACAAACCGCTGCTTGATAAGCTCAACGTAACTTATCCCCAATATTTGGCGCTGCTTTTATTATGGGAGCACGAAGAACTGAATGTGAAACGGATGGGTGAGCTTTTGTACCTGGATTCCGGAACGCTGACACCGATGCTGAAACGGATGGAGCAGCACGGAATCATCATGAGAAAGCGGTCGGCTGAAGACGAGCGATCCGTGACGATCAGGCTCACAGATGAAGGACGGGCCTTGCAGAAGACAGCGGCGGATATCCCCATTGCCATGCTGGAACAGACGGGACGGTCAAAAGAGGAATTAAAGCAGTTAAAACAGTCGCTTTATGAGGTTTTGAATACGCTGCACGGCAAAAAATAAGGATGCCCCGAATGGGCATCCTTATTTTTATTCTGCTGCCAGAAGCTTCACTTCAATATTTCCCGCTGTCGCTTTTGAATACGGGCAGACACCGTGCGCTTTTTGGATAAGGGCTTCAAGCTCCTGTTTATCAATGCCGGATGCTTTGACCTCAAGCGTAACGCCTAGTTTATATCCTTGGTCTGCTTCATCTTTCAGCAGACTGACATGCGCAGTGACCTCTGTTTCAATACTCAGACGCTCTTTTCTCGCTACGAGCTGAAGAGCGCTGTCAAAGCAGGCTGAATATCCTGCGGCAAACAGCTGTTCAGGGTTTGTGGCATGTTCGAGCTTTTTTGCTCTTGGCGTTCCCGGCATAGCAACATCAAGATTCAGCACTCCGTCAGAAGACGTGACTTTCCCTTCACGTCCGCCGGCGGCTGATACGGTTGCAGTAAATAATGGTTTTGTCATGTGAATTCACCTCTATTATATTGTGTGCAATTTAATTTTACACAATATAATAAGAACCGTCAATCTTTCCGCATAAAAAAAGCCTACCCTTTTTGAAGGATAAGCTTAAAAGATTATACGCGGATTTGTCCGTTTCCTTTGATGATGATTTTTGTAGATGTTAACGCCGGAAGCCCCATCGGCCCTCTCGCGTGAAGCTTTTGCGTGCTGATGCCGATTTCGGCTCCGTATCCGAATTCAAAGCCGTCCGTAAACCGGGTTGAAGCATTATGATACACGGCGGCGGCGTCAACGGCGGTCTGGAAGTAAGCCGCATGCTCGGCGTTCTCCGTCAGAATGGCTTCTGAATGGTTTGTGCCGTACTGCTGAATGTGGCGGACCGCCTCCTGTACGTCCTGCACCGTTTTCACACTGAGAATCGGCGCCAGGTACTCCGCTCCCCAATCGGCTTCTTCTGCTTGTTTCGCTTGAGGCTCCAGTTTGCAAATTACCTGGTCTCCTCGGAGCTCCACCCCTTTTTCTGTCAGCTGATTCAGCAGCTTTCGTCCGTGTTCTTCGGCCCATTTTTCATGAATCAAAAGAGATTCAATCGCGTTGCAGACCGAAGGACGCTGTGTTTTGGCATTGATGACGACCTCGCTTGCCATTTGAGGATCTGCTGACTCATCTATGTACACGTGGCAATTGCCCGCTCCGGTTTCTAAAACGGGTACGGTTGATTCCCTGACCACTAGATCAATTAAATTTTTACCGCCGCGCGGGATCAATACATCCAGCCCGTCATTTAATGTAAAGAGCTGTTTGGCGGTTTCTTTGCTTGTATCTTCTATGAGCTGAACGGCATCAATCGGAAGCTTTGACAGCCCCAGTGCGCGTTTCATCACACTGACAAGCGCTATGTTGCTGTGGATGGCGGAAGAACTTCCTCTGAGCACAACCGCGTTTCCGGTTTTCAGACAGAGTGTGGCCGCGTCTACGGTAACGTTCGGTCTGGCCTCATAGATCATGCCCACTACTCCAAGGGGCACGCGGATTTTTTCAATGGATAATCCATTCTCTTTTTGAATGGTCTCCAGCGATTCACCGACGGGATCTTCAAGACCGATTAATAGTTCCACGGCGTCCGCGATATCGAGCAGGCGTTTTTCATCAAGAGTCAGCCTGTCAATAATGTCAGGTGTCAGTCCTCTGTTCCGTCCCGCTTCAATATCTTTCTGATTCTCTGTTAAAATCAGCCGGCGTTCATTTCTGAGTCCGTCTGCGATACATTGGAGCGCTTCGTTTTTTTCAGCCGTCGTTTTCATGACCATTTCGGCAGCCGCTTCTTTTGCCAAGGCCGCTTTTTGCAATACTTCACTCATTTGTGTTCCCCCTCGTCAAATAAATTCACCCAATCATCTCTGTGAATCACTTCCACCTGCTTCGTTCCTGAAAGCTGGTCGCTCCGCTTCCCTTTGACTTCTAAAATTTCATCGGATGAGTACTGCGTCTGCCCTTTGCCGATAATGCCGCCGGGCCCTTTGACTTCCACTACGGCCCCTTTCGGAAAACTGCCGCAGACATCGGCGACGCCGGCAGGGAGGAGACTTGACCCATTATGGATCATCGCCTGCTCCGCTCCCCCATCAATGATGATTTCCCCTGATATCGGAGAATGAAACATGATCCATTGCCGTGTATTATTCACTGAGGACAGGTCTTTATCGCCGATATAAGTGCCGTCGCCTTTTCCGTCTAAAATCACCATCAGTTTTTCCCGTCCGGAGCCGGTTCCGATAAATACCTTTACCCCGAGCGACAATGCGGTCTGGGCGGCGAGAAGTTTTGACTTCATGCCTCCGGTGCCGACCTTTGAGCCTGCTGATCCGGCATATCCGAGCAATTCAGGTGTGATGTCATTCAGATAGTCGAACCGCTTTGCGTCCGGGTTTTCATTCGGATTGGCATCGTACAGCCCGTTAATGTCTGTGAGAATCATTAATTGGTCTGCATGAATCAAACCGCTTACAAGCGCCGACAGCATGTCGTTATCACCGAACGTCAGCTCTTCGACTGATGTGGAATCATTTTCATTAATAATCGGCACGACGCCCCGCTCCAACAGTTCCATTACAGTGGCATAGGCATTTCTGTACCGCTCTCTTTTTGAGAAATCATTTCTTGTTAATAAAATTTGTGCCGGCGTCAGACCGTATCTTTTTAAATGGTCCATATATTGCTGCATTAAAAGCGTCTGGCCGACTGCGGCAGATGCCTGCTTTCCTTTTATCGTAACGGGTCGCGACGGATAGCCGAGAGCGGAAAAACCCGCTGCCACCGCGCCTGAGGTAATGAGGATCACTTCATGCCCGTTTTCTTTTAATAAAGAAATGGCTTCCGTATGTTCCTTGATTTTTGCTTCATCAATGCTTCCGTTACTGTTGGTGAGCGAGCTGCTCCCGATTTTCACAACAATTCTTTGTTTTTTCATCGTTTCTCCTCCGTGGCAATCAATCCAAACCGGCTCTCTTCAATAAAAAAAGCCCATTCCGTCCTGAAAAATAAGGACGAAATGGGCTTTCCGTGGTACCACCTTGTTTGAACGCGTTTTTCACGCGTCCCGCTTTCCTGTAACGCCAGGTTATCGCGCCTGAGTTTTCCCCTCAGGACTCCAAGGCAGGTTCGGCAGGTTTCATGCGGCAAAATGTTTCAGCGGGCCATTTTGCTCTCTGTCACAGAAAGTTCTGCGTACTGATCCTCTTCAACGCTCAATGATTTTTTTATATTATGCAAAGAAAACAGGTTCTTGTCAAGACATTTTCATCCATAAAAAACAGTCCGCCTCCCCGGCGGACCGCCATTAATTAAATACGATCGTTTTGTTTCCGTGAACGATGACGCGGTCTTCCAGATGCCATTTTACGGCTCTTGCCAACACGCTCCGCTCAATCGTTCTGCCGATATTCTTCAGATCCTCTGCGTGATCTCTGTGATCGACGCGTTCAATATCCTGTTCAATAATAGGCCCTTCATCAAGATCGTCCGTCACATAGTGAGAGGTCGCGCCGATTAATTTCACTCCGCGCTCATAAGCCCGTTTATACGGGTTAGCGCCGATAAAGGCCGGCAGAAATGAATGGTGGATGTTAATAATCCGATTCGGATGGGCAGATACAAAATCAGACGTCAAAATCTGCATGTAGCGGGCAAGAACGATCACATCAATCTTATACCGCTCCAGCAGCTCAAGCTGGCGCCGCTCCACTTCGGCGCGGATGTCTTTGTTAGCTTTCATGTAATGGAACGGAATATTCAGCGGTTCGACCACTTCTTTGGCCTCTTCGTGGTTGCTGATGACGACCGCAATTTCGGCCATCATATTGCCGCTTTGCCATTCCCAAATCAGTTCATGAAGGCAGTGCAGCTCCTTCGATACAAAGATCGCCACCCGCTTCAGCTCACTTGCCAGAGACAGGCTCCATGTCATGCCGAATGTCTGGGCGATTGAGGCGAACGCCTGCTGTAAGTCCTCTTTTTTCTCACGAATGCCCTTGCAGTCGAATTCGATCCTAAGAAAAAACCGTCCGCCTTCAGGGTCAGTCGTGTATTGATTTGATTCAATAATGTTTGCACCATGTTCAAACAAAAACGCCGACACGGCCGATACAATTCCCGGCTGGTCGGGGCAGCTGACAAGCAGGCGCCCTTTTTCCTCATTCCCGCGGCGGTATTCTTTCAGCCGCTGTGTCATATATGAATTCATCTGTTTTAATCCCTCGTATCTTCATAATTCGTAACTTACTAATAAATTATACTGAAGATTTGATAAAAATCAATTTACGAAAGAATTTTCAGCCCTACGGCAGCGCATAAAATAAGCGCAATGAAAAAGATGCGCTTCGCATCCTTCTGCTCGCCGTAGAAAAGAATGCCGGCTAATGCGCCGCCCGCCGTGCCGATACCGGTCCAGATCGCATAGGCCGTGCCCATCGCGATCGTCTCCATCGCATAAGAAAGCAGGGAAAAAGAAGCCGCAAATCCGGCGATAATGAAAAGAATCCATTTGACTTTCTTTTCTTTTTGAAATTGATTCATTAAAAAGACCCCGAGCATTTCACAAAGACCCGCGGCTATCAGGCTGATCCAATGCATTACGCCTTCTCCTCCTTCGTCTCAGGCTTATCCTGTGTGACCAGCTTTAATCCGATGACACCGATCAGCAAAACGCCGATCAGCACGATTTTCACCGGATCGGCCTGCTCTTTGAAAAGCAGGATTTCACTGAGCACGGTGCCCGCTGTCCCGAGTCCGGTAAAGACCGCATATACCGTTCCTACGGGCAGGCTGTCTGTCGCCTTGATTAATAGATAAAAACTGATGATGATTCCCACAATCGTGCCGCTCCACGCCAGTGCCGAATCAGCATGTTTCAGGCCGGTGACCCATACCACTTCAAATACGGCCGCTATGACCACTAAACCCCATTTCATGTTCTTCATCCTTTCTGTATCCGGACAATACAAAAAAGCCCGGATAGTCGTCTCACATGAGATTGACTCTCCCGGGCTTTTTTCCCTCCGTGTGCATATGCGGGATATGTCCGCATATGTGTTTTCTCTCGGACCAGGCCATGTATGAACATGCGGAACCCTAGAAAACATGTCTGTTCGTATCATACTACATTTCGCCGAAACGTTCAACGTCAGATGTGATGTCAAAAACCGTCAGCTGCCTCTCCCATTTGGTAACGGTCTCACCGGGCACCATACCGATTTTTTCCGCGACACGGACGGAGGCAGCGTTTTCCGGATCAATCAGCGCCGCTATGCGTCCGTATTGCTGCGTATGAAAACCGTAGTCCAGACAGGCGTTCGCCGCCTCTGTCGCATAGCCGCAGCCCCAGCGGCGGCGGGCAAACATATAGCCGATTTCCATCAAAGTGTTTCCGTTTACCGTCTGCGGAACGATTCCGCATTGACCGAGAAATGCGCCCGTCTCTTTATCCTCTGCGATCCAAAGACTGACGCCGTATCCTGCGGCCAATCGTTTGTTCCAGGCAATCCATTCCTTCGTTTCCCGTCTGCTTTTAAGAGAAGGATAATATTTCATGACCTCTCTGTCGGTAAACAGCCCGTACAAATTTTCTTCATCGTCATCCCGCATAGTCCGCAGACGGATACGCCCGGTTGTCAGGATGGTGCCGGAAGACTTATGTTTCATCATGCACGCCACGTCTCCTTTCCCTGTAATAGATTATGGATCCGGCAGGAAAAGTCCTTTCTCAGCATAAAAAAACCGCTTTTTAAAAAAGCGGTTTGATGATTACCAAGGTTTATCTGTTCCGAGCGCCTCGGCCAGGGCCTTGCTGTGTTTTAAGCGGTTTTTTCGTTCTCCGGCGCGCTGAACGGCCGTATTGTGAAGCATGATTTCTTCCTCGGTTTCCGGCACGATCCGCGGAACGGGTACCGATTTCCCGTTTGAATCAAGCGCGACAAAGGTCAGAAACGACGTTGCCGCAAGCTCGCGTTCGCCCGTCATCAGATGTTCTTTAATGACTTTAACAAACACCTCCATAGACGATGTGCCGACCCATGTGACGTAAGATTCAAGGCATACGGAATCCTGTTGGCCGATGGGGCGCAAAAAATCTACAGAATCCATTGAGGCCGTGACTGTTTCACACCGGCAGTGGCGGGCCGCGGAAATTGAAGCGATATCATCAATGTAGCTCATCAGCTTTCCGCCAAACAGCGTATTGTGATTATTCGTATCAAGCGGAAAAACCCTGCTTGTTTTAACAACCCTTGTTTCTTTGCAAAATCTTGATTCTGGCAACTTCATATTATTTAAACTCCCCTTTGGTGTCTGGTCGTTTTGACTCATTCATCTGTACCCTATTAAACAATACTTTGACCGTTTTGTCTAAAATTTTAAATATTAAGTTGGTTAGATATTCTCTCATAAATGTTTCATTATTCATCACATCCGGGAATAATAAACGCACATTGAATACCGATAGGAGGATATCACATGGACGTATCCATTCCCAAATCCACGCGGAAACCGGCTTGCCGCAGTGAGTTTGATGCTTTGCAGACAGTCATCTTATGCCGGCCGGAACACATGGCCATCAAGGATATTATTAACGGAACGCAGAAACATTTCAAACAAGAAAATATTAACATACCCGTTGCCCTCAAACAGCATAGTGAGTTTATTGACATTTTAAGATCTCATCAGATTGAAGTCGTCCTGCTGCCTGCCGATCCCGCATTGCCTGAGCAGGTATTCACCCGGGATATCGGATTTGTCTTAGGCGAGACGGCGTTTATTTCAAACATGGCGGCTTCAGTCCGGCAGGGAGAAGAAAAAGTGTTTCAAAACCTGCTTGACAATAAGAAAATCCCCTATACGCGACTGAAAAAAGCGAACATTGAAGGCGGCGACATCTTGATCGCAGACGGCACCGTTTACGCCGGGCTGAGCGAGCGCACGGATAAAGCGGCTGTCCGGGAGCTGCGGGAGGCACTGCCGGAGATGACGGTAGTGCCGATCCCTCTCAAGGAAGATTTCTTACATTTGGACTGTGTATTTAATATGATCTCGGAAACGGAGGCGCTATACTGCAAAAATGGCTTGCGGCAGGAAGAAATTGATCTTCTCGCCGAACGTTTTGAGATGATAGAAGTGCCTGAAGAAGAGCAATTCACGCTCGGTCCTAATATCTTGTCAATCGGCAATCAGACAATTATCAGCCTGCCTCAGCACCGTCATACGAACCGCGAGCTCAGAAAAAGAGGTTATACAGTCATTGAAACCGAGTTTTCCGAAATTATTAAATCAGGCGGTTCCTTCCGCTGCTGCACCTTGCCGCTTGTCAGAACATCTTAAACATTTACAAGGCAGTTTCCTTCAAGATACGTTAATATAGAGAAGACAAGACTCTAAAGGGGGAAACCGAATGGCTAAGTACATAGGATACGCGGGAACATATACAAAAGGCGGAAGCGAAGGCATTTATTGTTTTGAACTTGATACAGAAGCGAAACGGCTCAGCCGTCCGAAGCTGGCAGCAAAGCTCGGCAACCCGACATACGTCACTCCGAATTCTGATAACAGCATGCTGTATTCCATTGAAAAGGCAGACGGAAAAGGCGGCGTCGCAGCCTATCAGATTCATCAGAACAGCGGGGAATTAACTTTTGTGAACCACCAGCTGATTGAAGGCCCGTCTCCATGCCACGTCAGCATTGATGATAAACATGAATATGTGTTAACCGCTAATTACCACAGCGGAAAAGTGCACGCCTTTCCCGTCAATGAAGACGGAAGTCTGCGGGAGCCGGCTGCCGAAGCCGCTCATACGGGAACAGGTCCTCATGAAAGACAAGAGAAACCGCATACCCATTTCGCAGGCTATACACCTGAGCATAACTACATTGCAGCCGTCGATTTAGGGACGGATACGCTTTATACTTACCAAATGAAAAACGGTTCGCTCACAGAGGTGAAAACTCACTCTTTCGCACCGGGTTCAGGGCCGCGCCACATCGTTTTCCATCCGGCGGAAAAATACGCCTATGTCATGACGGAAATCAGTAATGAAGTCATCGCGCTTGAATACAACCCGACCTTAGGTGAATTCAGAGAGCTGCAGGTCATTTCCGCTTTGCCTGAAGGCTTTACGGACAAATCGCAAGGCAGCGCGATCCGCATATCTAAAGACGGCAGATTTCTTTATGCCGCCAACCGCGGACATGACAGCATCGCCATCTTTAAGATCAACCAATATTCCGGCGAATTGTCTCTTATTGAATGGGTGCCGACAGAAGGAAACTGGCCGCGTGATTTCGCGTTTGACCCTTCCGAGACATTCCTTGTCGCGTCAAACGAAGAAACGGGAAATCTGGTTTTGTTTGAACGTGATCCGGAAACGGGCAAATTGACTCTGCTTCAATCTGACATTCCGGTTCCGTATCCGGTCTGCGTGTCATTTCTGCATCAGGTTTAATTAAAAAAGAAAGCTGACTTTATATTGTCAGCTTTCTTTTTTGTATAAATGGCAGGCGACAAAACGCCCCGCCTTCACTTCTTCAAGCTCAGGCGTTATCTTACCGCAGAGCTCCATCGCTTCAGGACACCGCGTCCTGAATACACAGCCGCTCGGCGGGTTAAGGGGGCTCGGCAGCTCCCCTTTCAGAATAATCCGTTCACGCTTGTCCTCAAGAAGCGGATCAGGAATCGGGATTGAGGATAAAAGCGCCTTCGTATAAGGGTGAAGCGGTTCCCGGTAAAGCGCAGCGCTTTCTGTAATTTCCATCATGCGGCCCAAATACATCACGCCGATCCGGTCGCTGATATGCTTGACCATTGATAAATCGTGGGCGATAAATAAAAATGTCAGCCCTTTCTCTTTCTGAAGCCTTTTTAAAAGGTTGACGACCTGAGCCTGTACCGACACATCCAGCGCGGAAATCGGCTCATCCGCCACGATAAATTCGGGATGCAGAGAGAGCGCTCTGGCAATCCCGATTCTCTGCCTCTGTCCGCCGCTGAATTCGTGGGGATACCGGCTGCCGAAATCCGGATGGAGCCCGACAGCTTCAAGCAGTTCATCCGCCATCATCAGACGGGCTTTCCTTGTATTATAAAGATTGTGGATTTCCATCGGCTCCATAATAATTTCCCTTACGGTCAGGCGCGGATTTAACGAGGCGTAAGGATCCTGGAAAATCATCTGCAGCTTGCGGAAGAAGACCGACCGCTGTTCTGCCGCGGCACGGTGTATATCCGTCCCTTCATATGATACCGAACCGGCCGTCGGGTCATACAGACGGAGAATAACCCTTCCGAGCGTCGATTTACCGCATCCCGATTCTCCGACAAGTCCGAATGTTTCCCCTCTTTTAATGTGAAAGCTGACACCGTCGACTGCTTTTACGGCTTTCTTTCTTCCTGCGTCAAAATGCATTTTCAGCCCGCTGACTTCAAGGAGCGGAGATGCCGTCATTTTCTATTCCCCCTTTTCGCTTATACAGCGGCGTACGGTGCATAATTCTTTTTCATAGACGGTTCCTTCCAAAGACAGCACTTCGATTGTTTTTCCCGTTTTCGGGGAGTGCAGCATTCGGCCGTCTCCCAGCGCCAAACCGACATGGTGGATCGCGCCTTTTCCTTCTTCATAGGCGAAAAACAAAAGGTCAGCCGGCAGGATATCGTTTACCGCCGCGCCGCATCCGGCTTTTGCTTGGTCCGTTGCATCACGGGGAAGGGTATAGCCGTTTGCTTTAAATATCGAATACATAAACCCGGAACAGTCAAACCCGAAACCGCTCAGTCCTCCCCATAAATACGGAAGCCCGAGAAACATCATGCCCGTTTCGATGACATCGGCCGCCCGTCCTTCCGTATGCCGGCACTCGTCTGCGTCAGCTTCATTTACGAACCTTTCTCCGAGCGGCGTCACCACCCGGAAAAAGCCTTTCTCACGTCCTGATGCCGGAAGACGCGTTAGGAAACTTACTTCCAAGTCCGGTTCGCCATTTGTGTGATATAAAAAAGCTGTCGGTTTGGTAATCCATACGGCGGGGGAAGATGTATGAAAGCCGTCTTTTGAAAGCTGGCTTTTTTTCATCCACCCCGGATATCCGCGCACATCCTTGTTTGAAGGCTGGCCGGGAACGGCGACAAAAGTCCATTCCCCTTCCTCTTTGAGAATGATCACTTCTTCCCCGAAAAGCGCTTGCGTTTGGACAAGGTTGTCTGTGCATAATTGCAGCCGCTCTTCATATCCCATAGACGCTAACCATTTTCTGATCTGCGGCGGGTTTTCAAGCATCGGCGCATCATACGAACGGGGAGATGACGGCAGCGTCCATACGTTGGCTGCCGCCGCTGTAACGGCTGCTCTCATCTTTTCGCCCCCTCTTGTATCGACACACCGGTAATGCCGAGACCCGGTTCGTCGGGAATCGCAATCTGACTGCCGCTGTATGTGATGCCGCCTTGAATCAAATCATCTTTCAGCATAAGCGGCGCATCAAAATCAAACCTCGTCACATTCCGTTTGCCCGCGGCAAAATGGGCCGCGGCGGTGATGCCGAGTTTGGTCTCAATCATGCTGCCGACCATGCACTCCACGCCGCACGTTTCCGCCATCGCATTGATTGTTTCCGCCTGCTTTATGCCGCCCGCTTTCATCAGCTTAATATTAATTAAATCGGCGCTTCTCGTCTGCAGCACGTGAAAGGCCTGACGGGGGGTAAAGACGCTCTCATCCGCCATAATCGGCGTGTCTACGGCATCGGTGACCTGCTTCAGCCCGGCGATATCGTCTTTGTGAACAGGCTGCTCGACCAGCTCAATGTCCAGTCCGGCGTCTTCCATCTTTCGGATCGCAGTCACGGCTTCTTTCGAAGTCCAGCCTTGGTTGGCGTCCAATCTCAGTTTGACGTTTCCGCCGACACGTGATCTGATCGCCTGAATCCGGGCAACATCGTCTGATATGTCACCTATGCCGACTTTTATTTTTAAAATATGAAATCCTTTGTTCACATAACGGTCTGCATCCCCCGCCATCTCCTCAGGAGAGTTAACGCTGACGGTAAAATCTGTTTCCAGTGTATTCCGATAGCCGCCGAGAAGCCGGTAAAGCGGCTGTCCGTGCATTTGCGCCCATCCGTCATATACAGCCATATCCACCGCGGCTTTTGCGCTTTGATTTCTTTCCAACAGCCGGCTGATATCAAACAAAACGGCTTCCATGCCGGAAAGGCCCCGCCCCAAGAGAGCGGGCTTCAGCACATCGTGGACGGCGCTTTCAATACCGGCCGCACTGTCGCCTGTAATGACAACCGTCGGCGGCGCCTCCCCCCAGCCGGTCAGACCGTTGTCAAAAGTGAGCTTCACAATGACCGATTCAGCATTGTAAACCGTGCGTAAAGCGGTCTTAAACGGCTTTTTCAGCGGCACGGACATCCGTCCCGTTTGAATATCTGTAATCCTCACGCCTGATCACTCCCTTCCGGAAACCCCCGATTCAATCGTTACCGCTTTGGCCGCCGTATCCATAACCGCGCGGGCTCCGATCGGAACGGCGAAGCTCGGTGAACAATGGCCGATTTTAAAGCCTTTAAGCGCGGGCTTCCCTGATTTGACAATGTAATCGTTCAGCACTTGCTCTAAAGTAAGCGACTTTTCTTTATGCTTCGGTTCGCATTGGTGAAAATCACAGACCAGGATTCCGGCTGCGTCTGACAGTTTTCCGGCCATCTTTAATTGATTCAGCATTCTGTCGATTTGATACGGCTCCTCATCAATATCCTCGATAAACAGCAATTTGTCTTTTGTATCAATTTCAAACGCCGTGCCGAGTGTGGACGTAATGAGCGACAAGTTGCCTCCCGCAAGCTCTCCCTCGGCCCTTCCGCCTGTCAGCACCTCTAAGGGAGAAATGTCCTCCGTATAGGTGAATTCCGTTTCTGTAAAAAGCTGATGATACGACGCTTTTGTCAGGGGATCAGCATCTTCAAGCCCGACATCCGTGCTCAGCATCGGGCCGTGAAATGTGACGAGCCCCGTATTTTGATGAATGGCGGTATGTAAAAACGTGATATCACTGTATCCCCAGAAAATTTTCGGATTGCGGCGGATTAAGCCGAAATCGATGTCGGCGGCAATGCGGCCCGTGCCGAATCCTCCGCACGCGCATATCACCGCTTTGACATTCTGATCACTAAACATGTCATGGAGATCATCGAGGCGCGCCCGGTCCTCTCCCGCCAAATAGCCGTGACGGGTCTTCAGCGCCCGGCCGAGTTTCACTTGAAGGCCAAGCTCATTCTCTAAAAACAGCAGCGCGGTTTGCAGCGTCCCGCTCTCAGGCGGGCTTGCGGGCGCAATCACACCGACCGTGTCGCCTTTTTGCAGTGCTTTCGGTTTATGGTTCATGACTTTTTCAATCTCCTTTCCGGATTGAAAAGTGAAACACGCCGCTCCTTTATCGGCAAAAGAGCGGCGTATGTTTCCGCTGTAAGATCAGGACTTTTCCGCCCACTTCAGATCAATGTAACCGACGGGGTGCCGGACAATGCCCTTCACGCCGCTGTTCTGCAGATGCACCTGATTGTAAAAGTAAATCGGAATGATCGGAGCCTCGTTCATGAGCAGTTTTTCCGCTTTATGCATGAGCGCAAAACGTTTTTTGGCATCGGCTTCCTGTTTTGCCTGCTTGATGTAGCCGTCGTATGCCGCGCTGCCCCAGCCGGTGCGGTTCATGGAATTATCCGTCTGGAAAGCCTCTAGAAAACTGATCGGATCTGCGTAATCCGGTAAAAATGAGCTTTGAGAGAACTGGAACTTCAGTCCTTTCTGCTCTTCTAAAAAGACGTTCCATTCCATATTGGCGAGCTTAACGTCTATACCGAGCACACTTTTGAGCTTCTGCTGAATCGCTTCCGCTATTTTCTTATGCTCCGGTTTTGTGCTGTATGTCAATGTAACGGCGGGCAGCTTGTCATAATGCTCTTCTGCCATGCCTTTTTCCAGCAGTTTTTTGGCTTCTGATTCATCCGGATTTAATAAACTGCCGCCCGCTTCGCGGAAATCTTTCCCGTCAGGCTGAGTAAATCCCGGGGACACAAAGGCATGTGCCGGCTTTTCACTGTTTTTGGTCACATAATCCGTGATTTCTTTCTGATCAATCGCTGCCGCGAACGCTTTTCTGATCTTTTCATTTTGAAACGGCTCCATTTTTACGTTAAAACGATAGAAATAGAGTCCGGCCTGATCCCACGTGCGGACATTTTTCCCTCCCATCAGCTGCTCGCTCAGCTCTGCCGGCACAAAGGCGGTATCCAAATCCCCCGACTGGAACATCTGATAGTCGGTATTCCGGTCACTGACCATCGCCCATGTGACTTTATCCAGTTTCACCGTCTTTTTATCCCAATACGTCTCGTTTTTGACCATCGTCATGCTGTCGTCATGCTTCCATTCCGTCAGTTTGAACGGCCCGTTGCCGACAAAGGTTTTTGCTTCAGTGAACCATTTCGGATCAGCCTTGGCGACCTTCTCATTAATCGGGAAATACGCCGGATTGGACACGACGCTCAGAAAATAATCCTGCGGTGCCGCCAATGTGACGACAAGCGTTTTTTTATCTTTTGCCGTGACTTTCACGTCTTCTTGTTTGCCTTTTCCGCTGTTAAATTCTTCCCCGCCTTTGATCATATAGCCGAGAAAAGCGGAAGATGCGCCCGTTTTCGGATCGAGCATCCGTTTCCAGGCGTACACGAAGTCTTCCGCCGTAACGGGATCGCCATTTGTCCATTCGGCGTTATCCCGGATATTGAAGGTATATGTCAGCTTATCAGCGGACACCTTCCAGCTTTCCGCCATGGCCGGTTCGGGCTTATTATCTTTTCCGAGCCTCGTCAATCCTTCCATGATGTTATTCAGCGGCTGCCAGGAAACATTATTAAATCCGATCGGCGGATCAAGTGAGGTCGGCTCATTTTCGTTATTGAGCCGCAGCACCGTTTCACCCCCCTGTTCTTTTGCTTTTCCGGGTTCTGTCCCCGCCTGTTCATTGGCTGTACAGCCCATCAGAGCAAACGAAACAACAGCAATCACACCGATCGCCCATCTCTTTTTCATTTCAATCCCCCTTTTTCCTCTGCTGCCGTCAGCTGCTGCTTCAGCCGCTCTGCACGGTGATCCTGAAGCCAGCAGTTGACGATATGGCTTTTGGATTTCACGGTTGTTGCCGGGTATACCTTTTCACAGACGATCATCCTGTCCGGGCAGCGGGCGGCAAACGGGCAGCCCGGCGGCGGATCGAATAAATCAGGCGGCGTCCCGTCAATCGGCGACAGCTCACTATCCTCCATATCCAGCCGCGGCACTGAACGAAGCAGCCCCTTTGTGTACGGATGAGCCGGACGGTAAAAAATATCATGCCTCGTGCCGATTTCGGCGATTTTCCCCGCATACATGACGGCGACTCTGTCGGCGGTCTGAGCGACGACGCCGAGATCGTGTGTGATCAGAATAATAGACACGCCTGTTTTTCTTTGAATCTTCTTAAATAATTCAAGGATTTGTGCTTGAATCGTCACATCAAGAGCCGTTGTCGGTTCATCGGCGATCATAATTTCCGGCTCGCAGATCAGAGCCATCGCAATCACGATCCGCTGCCGCATGCCCCCGCTTAATTGGTGGGGGTACTGCTTCAGGCGGGATTTCGAGTCCGGGATACCGACCAGATCCAGCATGGCGAGAACTTCGGATTCAGCTTGTTTTCTTGTCATGGCGCGGTGTTCCAACAGCGCTTCTGAGAGCTGATTCCCTATGGTCAAAGTCGGATTGAGCGCCGTCATCGGGTCCTGAAAGATCATAGAAATATCGAGCCCCCGGATTCCCCGCATTTCCCGATCCGACATTTGGCAAAGGTCTTTCTGTTTAAATTGTATGCTTCCGGATTCAATCTTTGCCGAATGTTTCGGAAGAAGACCCATCACGGCTTGTGACGTCACGCTTTTTCCGCAGCCCGATTCACCGACGATCGCAAACGTTTCACCTTTATATAAATCGAAGCTGACGCCTCTGACGGCTTTTACAGTGCCTCCGTATGTTGAAAAAGTAACATGCAGATTTTGAACGGAAAGAACTTGCTGCGCCATTTTTCCTACCTCCTCAGTTTCGGGTCTAACGCGTCCTGCAAGCCGTCTCCAAGTACGTTAAACGCGTACATCGTCAAGGAAATGAAAAAAGCGGGGAAAAACAGCCGCCACCAATGGCCTGATAAAATCGCCGGCAGCCCGTCGTTTGCCATGACTCCCCAGCTTGCAAACGGCGCCTGAATGCCGAGTCCGAGAAAACTTAAAAATGATTCCGCAAAAATCGCCGCCGGCACCGTAAGCGTCATTTGGACAATAATGGCTCCCATCGTATTCGGCAGCAGATTTTTCTTAATGATCCGAAATGTTTTCGCTCCAAACGTTTTCGAAGCCAATACGTGTTCATCATGCTTCATCCTCAGCACCTGCCCTCTGACAATCCGCGCCATGCCGACCCATCCCGTCACGGTCAGAGCGACGATAATGGAACTGAGCCCCGGCCCCATCAGCACCATTAACAAAATGACAACGAGCAGATACGGCAATCCGTAGAGAACCTCGATAATTCTCATCATAGCGCTGTCTGTCCGGCCCCCTTTGTAGCCGGCGACGCCTCCGTAGATGACGCCGATCAAAAAGTCGATCAGCGCCGCCATCACACCGACAAATAAAGAGATCCTCGCTCCGTACCACGTTCTTGTAAACACGTCCCGGCCAAGTTCATCGGTTCCGAACCAGTGTGAAAAAGACGGCGGAAGATTCTGCTCGGCGAGCGTCTGCCTTGTCACGCTGTGCGGTGATATCAGCGGACAGAACGCAGCCGATAGAAACAGGCAGCATAATATCACAAGCCCGGCCATCGCCAATTTGTTCTTTTTAAGCCGCCGCCACGCATCCTGACTGTAAGACAGGCTCGGACGCTTGACCGACTCGGTTTCACCCTTTCTTTCCGCGCCCGGCTGAAACCAGTCATCAGGCACTTCTGTGTGTTTTACCGTTTCTTGCGGGAGATTCATCAGGATCACCCTTTCTTATGAAGTTTTATGCGCGGGTCTAACAGGCCGTATGCCAAATCAACCAGAAACAGCAGGACGATCAGAATCACACTGTAAAATACGGTCGTTCCCATGATGACCGGGTAATCACGCTGATTGATGCTTTCTACGAAATATTTGCCCATTCCCGGTATGGCAAAAATTTTCTCGATGACGAAACTGCCTGTTAAAATACTTGCGGCAAGCGTCCCGAGGACTGTCACAACAGGCATAAGAGCATTTTTCAATGCGTGTTTGATCACAATTTTGACGGGAGAAAGCCCCTTTGCTTTTGCCGTGCGGATGTAATCCTGAGTCAGCACTTCGGCCATGCTTGATCTTGTCAGCCTCGCGATAATGGCCATGGGACCGACGGCAAGCGCAACAGTCGGCAGGACCATGTGAACGGGACTCGTCCAGGTAGCTGCCGGAAACCATTTCAGATGAACCGCAAATTGCTGAATCAGCAGCGTAGCCATAATAAAATTCGGAATGGAAATCCCGAGCACCGCAAGGCTCATGGCCGCGTAATCGAGAAATCCGCCGCGCCTGAGAGCGGCCATTATGCCGAGCGCGAGCCCGGAAATAACCGCGATGATGATCGCCGTTATCCCAAGCTCAAATGAGACCGGAAACCCGCGTTCAAGCATGGCGTTTACACTGTCTGACGGTTTTTTAATTGAAGGACCGAAATCAAAGGTAAGAATGGATTTTAGATAGATGGCGTATTGAGTGATAAGAGGTTCGTTCAGATGGTAGTAGGATTCGAGATTTCGCTGGACCGCTTCGTTTGTGCCCCGCTCTTCGTTAAAAGGCGAGCCGGGTATCACTTTCATCATGACAAATGTCAGAGTGGTGATGACGAGGACGGTCATAATCATGGCGATAAAACGTTTGATAAAATACCGCAGCAATGCCGTTCACCCCTTTAACAGAATGTTGTTCTCATGGCGAGTTCTGTCATGACGAGCATGGCCTGATAGGCTTCCGGCATGTCTTTTGCCTGAAATTGAACGATTGTCGTTCCCGGGATGATTTCTGTGCCCGGCATTAAATGGGCCCATTCAGCCTGTCCGTAGTTGGCAAATTCAATGCCTAATACAGGTCTTTCAGGCGGAGTCAGCGGTTTGACCTTATCTTTATTTTTGAGCGCATAGGCTGTTTTTTCCGTCAGGAGCCGTCCGGCTTTTTGAGGGGACAGGCATTTGACCGCGGTTCTTGAAATGGTTTGTTTGACGGCGGCAGTCGTCACATTCGGGATCAGCTCCTCCGCTTCTTTTGCGGCGCAATCATCTCCTGCAGCCATGATGACCGGGACATCGTAAAATCCGGCGAGATAGGCATTTAACCCCAGTTCACCGACCGGCTTATCATTTATGTAAAAGTGGCGGACGCCGAATATCATGCTGTGCGACATAACGCCCGGCATCGACGCTCTCGCATGATAGCCGATAAACATCACACCCGAATACGATTCATCAAGCCCCTGCATCATGGAAAACGGCTTGACATCCCCCGTAATCAGCTCTGCCTCAGGGTGAAGTTTTTCCGCGAGCAGATTATTCATCTTTGAGTGGCTGTCATTCACGGTCACTTCCGTGCATCCGTTATTAAACGCTTCTGCGATGCACCAGTTTGCTTCTTCGGTCATCAGAACCCTGCCGCGCTCATAATTGTGCATGCGGGAATTGACAAATGTTTCATCAGGCAGCCCGGAAATCCCTTCCATATCCACAGATAGATACAGTTTCATGTAATGCCTCCTTTTTTACTTAAAATTCCGATATTGAATTATGAATATTCTAACAAATTATATTAAAAAAGGATGAAACATGCAATATACCATTCTGCCATTATGGGAAAAAACAAACCCTTTTCACCGGGAAAAGGGTTTGCTGATAGAAAAAGTTACATACTGTTTTTGCTTATATGATGACGCTGAAACTGTCTGACCGCACTTCTGTATTCATGATCGGGAATGACCTGATGCCTGATCGGTTCAGGAGCCTGCGGCGAAGGCTGTTCAACCGCCTGCTTACGGACGGCATGCGGTTTATGCGCCAGCTTATGTCCCATGCCGGTCGCATTCATGACAAATGATAAACACACTAAAAGCAAGCTTAAGATGAAAGCAATAAGAAACAAATCGCTGTATGTCCCCATCAGCAGGTCATGCGGCGATTGTGTGCCGCGCGCGCCCCGAAGCGTGCCGGAAGCATCTCTTTTCGTAAAATACCCTATTAAAACAGGTGCGCCCATATAAATGAAAAGCCTCAAAAACTGAACTGCCGTCATGCGTTTCACCAGTTCCGGAAGCGGTCCGCCCAACGCGGCTCCCATCAGTCCGGCTGCCACAATAAGCCCTGTCCCGGCCGCCAGCATCACGAAAAGCCCCGCAAATAGAATAAGCGGTATATGATGATCTGCCGTCATCCATTGGAAATTCACGAACACCAGTATAACAGAGCCTGTTATGCCGAGCATGCCCGGACCGACTTTATCATATGCTAATGCACTGATGACAGCGGCGATGGCCACGCCTCCCAAAAGGCTCGCATAAAGGAATATCAGTTGAGTTTGTGACATATGATATGCGGTCTGAAGCTCCCCGTGAAATGCAGAAAGACTGACCGCTATGGAAATACTGCCCGCAGCGATCATGAAAACACCCAGAATCGGCTTTGGAATCAGCATAAGTTTAATCGAAATCAGCGCATGTTCGTTTCTGTACTGCATGATCAGCAAGATCAGAAGAATGACGATGCTTCCTCCAAATCCCGCCAATGTCTGCCATGATGAAAAGCCCCATTTCGGCAGATGAATAAATGTATAGGCGGTCAGCACGGCTGATACACCCGCTAACAGAAAACCGATGCCGTCAAATGGAGATTTTTCAGCATTTTTATGAGCGTCATCCCGCAGCCACATATAACTGAAAATGAGGCCGAAAAAAGACAGCAGGCCAAAAATGCCGAACAGCCAATGCCAATGGCCGGCGCTTGCCGCCGTGCCTAAAACGGTTCCCATAATGACGGACCCGTAAAATCCGCCGATCAACACAAATAATGCGTAATTCCGGCGCTCAATCGGAAACGAAAGCACCAGCATCGGGATCATAATCATCAACATAGTGCCCGCCGCAGCTCCCTGTAAAAAACGGCCCGCAGCGAGCGGATAAATATCATTTGTCACAGCAGCAAGGAGCGCTCCGATGACACCCGCGGCCATCGAAATCATATAGACAGGCCGGGAGCCGAATCTTTTTCTTAAATACGGCCCCGCCGGCACGAATAAGGCAAATGCCATATTACCGATAATAATCGGATGAAAAGAGTCAAAGTTTTCCCCGCCGACCGTCTGCCGGACAAGGCTTTGGACAGCCGAAAGAGCGGTATTCGACATCAGCCCCGGCCCGACCGCCAATACAGCGAGCAGAGAAATAATCCAGTGATGTTTTTCTTTCATGTGACAGCTCCTTTCTGACTATTTGACAAAGTGAAAAAGCTAACAGATCTCCCCCATTAGCTTGACAGAATTTTCATATCTTTTCATGTGAAGGATTGAACATAATATCTCATTTATTATTTCAAATCCGATGGAAATTGTCAATATAAAGCGCCGCGCGTCCGATTTCGTCTTTTTCACAATTTCCCACAATCTTTTCATTATTATCCCACACTTTTTGTTTAAGATGGAGTCAGTAATAATAGGCAAATCATGCTATGATGAAATAGAGAAACGGAGTGAACATGATGGATAACTATCGTGATGAAAATCGGACAGACCAAAAAGAACAGGAAGTCCTTTTAGTAAAAGAAAACCCGCAGACGGCCAGATATTCCGCGCCGGACGAGGACAAGAAAAAACGAAGCTTCGGCTGGTTCAGACCGCTTCTCGGCGGAGTGATCGGCGGAGGGCTCGCCCTCGGCATCTATACATTTACGCCGCTTGGAGACCATCAGACTCAAGATACTTCCAATCCGGCTCCCGCTCAGGAAACGTCATCGGTAACCGCCAAGCAGACATCTTCTGAATCAGACAGCGGCAAATCGGCAAACAGCTCATCGGCAAATTCAAGCAGCATTTCGAATATGGTGGAAGACATTTCACCGGCGATCGTCGGGATCACCAATCTGCAGAAGCAGCAAAGCAGTTCCGATTTATTCGGATTCGGATCAAGCTCAGATTCAAACTCTAATTCGTCGGGTGATGATGCGGAAACGGGATCGGGTTCAGGCGTTATTTTTAAGAAAGCAAACGGCAAAGCGTATATCATTACGAATAACCACGTGGTCGAAGGCGCCTCTTCCCTTAAAGTGTCATTATTTGACGGCACCGATGTAACAGCTAAACTCGTCGGCAGCGACTCTCTGACAGACTTGGCCGTTTTAGAAATCAGTGATAAACACGTGACAAAAACGGCAAGCTTCGGCAGCTCATCCGCTCTCAGAACGGGTGAATCCGTCATCGCCATCGGTGATCCGCTCGGAAAAGACCTTTCCCGCACCGTCACACAAGGCATCGTGAGCGGCTTAAACAGAACCGTCTCGATCTCTACGTCAGCCGGCGAGTCGAGCATCAACGTCATCCAAACCGATGCCGCCATCAATCCCGGAAACAGCGGCGGACCGCTCTTGAATACAGACGGCAAAATCATCGGCATCAACAGCATGAAAATCAGCGAAAGTGATGTAGAAGGCATCGGCTTTGCCATCCCGAGCAACGATGTAAAACCGATCGCCGAAGAGCTTCTCACGAAAGGACAGGTGGAGCGCCCTTATATCGGCGTGAGCATGATCGACTTGGAACAAGTGCCGCAAAACTATCAGGAAGGCACACTCGGGCTTTTCGGCAAACAGCTGAATAAAGGCGTTTATATTCGCGAAGTGGCACAGGGCTCACCTGCTGCCAAAGCCGGATTAAAAGCAGAAGACATCATTATCAGCTTAAAAGGGAAAGAAACCGGCACGGGCAGCGAACTTCGCAATATTCTCTACAAGAATACGAAAGTCGGCAGCACCGTTGACGTGAAGATTATCAGAAACGGCAAGGAAATGACGAAAAAAATGAAACTGACTCAAAAAGAAGAAACATCTTCTTAACAAAAATCCAAGGCAGCCGCCTTGGATTTTTTATGTACAGCGGAAACTTTAGGCCTGGATCAGCCGTATGACTTAGTGTACAAAGGAGGATACTTACACATGAAACAAACAGGACTTTTGCTGGTCGTTACAGGCCTGATCTTGCTGCAGCTGAGCATTCAGTTTCCTCAGCAAAACGCTGCTTGGGGTATGACGCTTGGCGCAAGCATTTTACTGAACCTTTCGGGAACCGGACTGATCATGCGCTCTCTGCACACGCAGACCGGCCGCAGATGAATGAAAAAAGCCGCGGGACATTCTGTCATCCCGCGGCTTTTATTTCACATAAAAGCACCCTGTCCGCTGGCCGGACAGGGTGTTTCGGTTAAGACATATGCTGGTCCCGATAAATCTTTTCGTTTTTCATGCCGTACGCTTTTTGCACGATATAGAGCGGACGGTCTTTTGCTTCGTCATAAATCCTTCCGATATATTCGCCGATCATTCCAAGCATTAATAGAACGATGCCGCTGAATAACAGCTGTATCACAATCAGAGAGGACCAGCCCGTAATGGTGCTGTTCGTAAACAGCTTCATGTATAAAACGATAAACATATAGAGAAAACCCGCTCCGGACATGATCATTCCCGCATAGCTTGCCGCCTTGAGCGGTTTATGAGAGAACGTTGTGATCCCGTCCATGGAAAGCTTCAGCATTTTTTTAAGCGGGTATTTCGTTTCCCCCGCAAGCCGCTCATCTCGTTCATATTCTACAGCAGTCTGCTTAAAGCCGACCCAGCTGACGAGTCCTCTGACAAAAGGATTTTTTTCTTTTAATCTTTTCATCTCATCACAGACTTTTCTGTCCAGCAGGCGGAAATCTCCGGTGTCGAGCGGAATATCAATATCAGTCACGCTCCGCAGCAGCCGGTAAAACATAGAGGCCGTCTGTTTCTTGAAAAAGGTTTCTCCCTTTCGTTTCGTTCTGACGGCGTACACCACATCGTAGCCTTCTTTCCACTGCTCAATCATATCAAGGATTAATTCAGGAGGATCCTGCAAATCGGCGTCAATGACGGCGATTGCATTCCCCTCTGCATAATCCATACCCGCTGTGATCGCGATCTGATGTCCGAAGTTTCTGGAAAAATCAATAATTTTCACTCTCGGATCAATCAGACTTTGCTCTCTTAAAATCTCAATACTGCGGTCTTTGCTTCCATCATTGACAAAGATCAATTCATAATGCTCTTTTGTTTGATCCATGACTTCTTTCAGGCGCTGATAGGTTGTCTGAATGACGAGTTCCTCGTTATAAACCGGGACGACTATTGAATATTGAATATGTCTGCTCATGTTTTTTCCTCCTATTCATCAGATTGAAGTTCGTATAGTGAAGCTGACTGATTCATTCCGCCCGGCCCGCCGCTCATTCGTCTGTTTTTACCCGCAGCCTTGCTGCTTTTTGTATCAGCTGGATCACTATTTTTCGTTTTCTGATCTGTGCTTGATTTCCATTTATCTGAAGATACTTTCTTTCCGTTTTTCTCAACCCACTGCACAATATCGTTATTTCCGCCTTTGCCCATTCCGGATGTTAAGAAGTATTTTACTTTCCCTTCTTTTACGAGCTTTTTAAATTGAGTCAGCGTAATGGCCGGGTCAGACCCGCTGAAACCGCCGATCGCCATGACCGCTTTTTTCGTTTTGATAATGTAAGGCGCCGCTGTGTTGGAATCGGTTGCAGCAAATAGATAGTCCGCTCCGGCGTTATGTTTCTCTAAATAGTTGATCAGTTTTGTATTGACAGATGCGTTATCCATTCCCATGCCTTTTCCGCTTGTTGAAGCGAGCTGAGGGCCTGTTTCAGGCAATGAGCTGTTGCCTCCGTACAGAAGCGGTGTGCTCGCCCAATAAATCGGCATGACCATCAAGACGAAAAGGGCTGCAAGTGAAACATAATAACTTAGCGGTTTTTGGCGCTGTTTGAATACGAACAGGGCGATTGCTGCCACTGCGCCGAGAACGCCTGCTCCGATGCTCCAGCCTGCGCCGATTTGATCATTGTAGTTTCTGAGGATAAACAGCTCAAATCCGGTTGTCACAAGAATAGCGGCCGGCAATAGCCAAGTTTTCCATCCCGCCTGCTTGCGGTACAGATGAACGAGGGCGACCCATCCCGCACCGACAAGTGCCGCGATCGGAGGCGCCAGCATAATGAGATAATAATGGTGGAAAAATTCCGCCACACTGAAGAATCCGGCAATCGGCACAAGCCACGCTGCCCAAAAGATCGTTTCCTTCTGTTCTGCTGATAATCGTCTTCTTTCTCTCGCCCCGGCGATCAATAAACCGGCCATTCCAAAAATCGCAAACGACAGGAGCCAGCTGATCTGATCAGATAATTCCGTTTGGAAAAGGCGCAGCGGACCAGGAGTTCCCGTTCCGAACATTCCTGAACCTGATTGCATTTTCGAGCCGGTGCCTGTACCGCTTTTTCCTCCGCCACCGGGACCATCTCCGCCGCTTGTAGGACCTCCTTGACCGCCGCTTGGCATTTTCCCGTTAGATGGAGGTGCCGTCATACTGCCGTTTTGTGGTTTGTCTCCGCTTGCTGAACTGCTGCTTGAAGACTGGCCAGGCGGTTTTTGCATTTGTGAAGAACCATCGGAAGAAGACATCTCTTTCGATGCGTTTCCGTCCGGCCCGCCCTGACCGCCGCCGGAACTTTGCCCTGTCAGCCGCTGAATCCCGTTATATCCGAAAGCCAATTCCAATACGGAGTTTGTCTGGCTGCTTCCGACATATGGCCTTTTGCCGGCTGGAATATTATCAACAATGAGCGGCCATGACAATGAAACGGCTGCTAAAACGGCTAACGCGCTTACCAATGAAATGATTTTTTTCTTAATCGTGGTGTTTGCCGCAATCATATAGAACAGCAAGAAGGCCGGCAAAATCATATAAGCCTGAAGCATTTTTGTGTTAAAGCCTGCTCCGACGACAAAAAATGCCGCCAAAAGCCAGATCAGTCTGCCTTTTCTGATCGCTTTAAAGAGAAGCCATGTGGCGAACAAGAGGAAAAAGACCAGTAAAGCATCGACATTATTCGTCCGCGCGACCGCTACTGCGATCGGTGTACACGCCATGACAAATGAGGCGATGCGCGCCGCCGTTTTTCCGAACGTCGGCTTTATTAATAAGTACATGAATAGAACTGAACCTACACCCGCCAATGCCTGAGGCAGGATGACGCTCCACCCGTGCATACCGAATATCAGCGCGCTGATCGTTTGTATCTGGTATGTAACAGGCGGTTTATCTACCGTGATAAACCCGGCTGCGTCAAATGAAGCGTAAAAGAAATTATGAAAGCTTTGAAGCATACTCGTTACCGCTGCGGTGTAATAAGGATTCACCGTATCGTCATTCCAGATGTTGTACATATTCAAGAATGCGGAAGCGAGTAAAATGAGAATGAAGACTGCGTCTATCTCGCGTTTTTTCATTTTCACCTGTGTTTTCACTCCTTTTGTTTAACTTTGAACAAGTGTAACAACCAAATGTGAAAAATTTATTAATAAACAAAGACAATTATTTTGCCGTTTACAAATAGGTAAAAAGAATGACAAAACGGGTAAAAAAGCAAAAAAAAGATGCCCCCGTCAAGCCGGGAGGCATCTGTCATGATTTCTGATTTACTGTATCGGTTTCAGCCGTGCTTCTATTTCAGAACGGTGGTGTTCGAGATAAGGCGGGAGCGCAACCGTTTTGCCTAGCTCTTCAGGTTTTTCATCAACCATAAATCCCGGACCGTCCGTTGACAATTCGAACAGAATTCCGTTCGGCTCCCGGAAGTACAGCGCTTTGAAATAATAACGCTCTACAATGCCTGAGTTGCTGAAACCTTCTTTTGTAATGATGCGGTGCCATAAAGCAAGCTCCTCTTCATTCTGAACGCGGAAGGCCACATGGTGGACGCTGCCTTTCCCCGGACGCTCGCGCGGAAGATCGTTTCTTTCAATGAGATGGACTTCTGTGCGCGCGCCTCCGTTTCCGGATTCGAGCACCGTAACCGTGCCCCGGTCTTCATGCGTTTCTTTCCCGATTTCAGTGAAGCCCAGCACATCGGTTAACACACGCAGCGTCGGTTCTGCATACGGGACGGTCAATTCAACGGGACCAAGACCGCGGAAAGAATATTCTTCCGGTATGCCGCTTTGCTTCACCGCTTCACCGATGTCTTTTCCTTTTTCGTCAGCTGTCAGCACAAGCCGCTGTCCTTCATGATCCCAAAAAGCGAGTGTCTCTCTGCCCGCTATTGTCATGATGTCGCCATGAGCGACCTGATGCTCTTCAAATCGTTTTTTCCAATATTGAAGCGCTTGTGCATCCGGGACACGCAGGCCGATTGAAGAAATACTGTTTGTTCCCGCATGAAACGGCGCAATCCGCGGAATTTCGAAAAACGTCAATTCCGATCCCGGATTAGCTGTTTCATCACCGTAAAATAAGTGATACATCGTCGGTTCATCCTGGTTTACGGACTTTTTCACAAGCTTCAATCCCAGGATGTTCCGATAGAAATCTAAATTTTTCTGCGCATCAGCCGTCAATGCTGATACATGGTGTATTCCATTAACTTTCATTATGTTATCCTCCAGTCAATTATCTCGATTTCGAGATATTTTATATATATACAATTTATGTTATCCGGATCGCAAAGTCAACCCATCTGCTTCACAGACGGTCTGCAGACTGTCGCTCTCCAAATAACGAACCTTCGATATTAAAAAACCATTAATGTTCGCTTTTAAAACAGTATTTTTTCCTTCTCAAAAGCAGAAACCTTTATCTTTTAGGGAAAACAACAAAATCAGAAAATTTATTTTATTCGTGTTTCAGCAATTAGGGTTTACAATATGGAAAATAGTTTTTTCAGCATGACGATTTTACATCTGGAGGGATAGGATATGCAGATTGAAGAGAACGGACTTAAAAAAGAGATCGGCCTTACCATCGCCCTCTCACTTGTTATCGGCACCATCATCGGTTCCGGCGTATTTATGAAACCAGGCGCCGTGCTTGCCTACTCCGGTGATGCGAAAACTGCGCTTATCGCGTGGCTGTTAGGAGGCATTTTGACGCTTGCCGGCGGCTTGACCGTTGCGGAAATCGGCACTCAGATTCCGAAAACGGGCGGACTTTATACATATCTAGAAGAAGTGTACGGCGAATTTTGGGGCTTTTTGTGCGGATGGGTTCAAATTATCATTTACGGCCCCGCCATTATCGGAGCAATCGGCTTGTATTTCGGCTCTTTGATGGCGCACTTGTTCAATTGGGATTCCGGCTGGTCTAAATTGATCGGGATTTCAGCCGTTTTGTTTTTAAGCATCATTAACATTATCGGAACGAAATATGGCGGCATCGTCCAGGGAATTACGACTGTCGGCAAATTGATTCCGATTATCTGCATGATCGTGTTCGGCCTTTGGAAAGGCGATCAGCATATTTTCACAGCCGTTACAAGCAGCATGTCGGACATGAATTTCGGCGCTGCCATACTGGCCACCTTGTTTGCTTATGACGGCTGGATTCTGCTTGCGGCACTCGGCGGCGAAATGAAAAATCCGGAAAAGCTGCTCCCGAGAGCGATGACGGGCGGACTGCTGGTCGTCACCGCCATTTATCTTTTCATTAACTTTGCGCTGCTGCACATTCTTCCTGCGACCGACATCGTCAAACTCGGTGAAAATGCGACCGGCACCGCTGCCGGAATGCTATTTGGCGACATCGGAGGAAAATTGATCAGCGTCGGAATCATCGTCAGCATCTTCGGCTGTTTAAACGGAAAGATTCTCGCTTTTCCGCGTGTCTCATTTGCGATGGCGGAACGGAAACAGCTGCCGTTTGCCGGACAGATTTCGCGGGTGCACCCGACGTTCCGCACCCCGTGGATTGCCGTGTCATTTCAGATCGCGCTGGCCATTATTTTTATGATCGCCAGCAATCCCGATAAGCTGTCTGAAATCTCTATTTTCATGATTTATATTTTTTACGTCATGGCCTTTTTCGCCGTGTTTATCCTCAGAAAAAAAAGCGGCGGAAAACCGCGCGCCTACAGCGTGCCTTTGTATCCGATCATTCCTGTTTTGGCCATCGCGGGTTCACTGTTTGTGCTGATCAGCACGATCATTACAGATACACTGAGCTGCGTGCTGTCCCTCTTGATCGGCCTCGCCGGGCTGCCGCTTTATTTTTGGCTGAAAAACGGCAGAAAAAACTGACAAAAACGGTTCCTTTTACGGGAGCCGTTTTTTTTCTGGCAAAATCACGTGCAAAAGTTGACAGCAAATTCACATCTTTTGTTATACTTTTTAAGCAAGATGTCTGAATTCGAAGTATGTTACGTTTTTTTGGCGAAGTGGGTAACATAAGAAAAACAGGATGAGACACGTTTTTACGAAAAAATCAAGAGGCGTTTTTTTCGACTTTATCTGTTTTTTTTCGACAAAAGGCTATATAATAATTTGATGTGTGCATTGTCTCATTCAAACAATGGAGGGTTTTTAATGATAAAAAGAAAAAAAGATAAGTTCTCACTCCTTTTAACAGAAATCGCAAAAAACATAGACGAAACCGCAGAATATTTTGTCAACTTTAAAGTGACGAACCAGACGACTTTAAAGGAATTTGCCGATACGTTAAAAGAGTTTGAAACAAAAGGAGATAATCATGTTCATGTTATGATTAAAGAGCTGAACAAAGCTTTTATCACTCCCATTGAACGTGAAGACATCCTTGAGCTGACAAACAGCCTCGATGACGTGCTTGACGGAATCGAACATTTTTCAGCAATGATGGAGATTTTCTCGATCACTTCTTCCGATGAGCATATCGATAAGTTCAGCGGATACATCAGAGAGTGCGCGAAGGAAATTTTAATCACGATTGAACTTCTTGCAGAAAACCGATTGAAGGACATTCACCCTCACGCCATTAAAATTAAGGAATACGAGCACAGCTGTGATAACCTGCACCGTAAATCATTAAAAAATCTGTTCGGCACAGAAACCGATCCGATTAAAGTGATTCAGTACCGCGAAATTTACGAAACGCTTGAGGAAATTGCCGACTCTTGCCAAAGCGTTGCCAATAACCTTGAAACCATTATTATGAAAAACGCGTAACGAGGGGTTATAATGGATACTCTATTACTTTTAACGATATTAATTGTCATATGCGCTTTGGTATTTGACTTCATTAACGGATTTCACGATACCGCAAACGCAATCGCCACCTCAGTTTCGACAAAAGCGCTGAAGCCGCGGCACGCAATCGTTATGGCCGCCATCATGAACTTTCTCGGAGCGATGACATTTACCGGTGTGGCGAAAACCATTACAAAGGACATTGTGAATCCTTATACATTAGACAACGGGTCAGTTGTCATTCTGGCGGCTTTACTCGCCGCAATCGTCTGGAACTTGATCACATGGTATTTCGGCATTCCGAGCAGCTCTTCACATGCGATTATCGGAGCGATCGCCGGAGCGGCCATTGCAGCGTCAGGTTTTGCAACGCTTAATTATAAAGGGTTCATTAAAATTATCGAAGCACTTATTTTATCACCGATCATCGCCTTTGTTCTCGGCTTTATCGTATATTCGATCGTGAAGCTGATTTTTAAAGACAGCAATCTGGCGAAAACAAATAAACGCTTCCGCAGAGTGCAGATTTTGACGGCTGCCATTCAGTCCTATACACACGGAACGAACGACGCGCAAAAAGCGATGGGTATCATTACGATGGCGCTTATGACGGCCAATTTACATAAAAGTGATGCCATTCCTTTTTGGGTGCAGCTCTCTTGTGCCCTGGCAATGGGTCTCGGCACATCCATCGGCGGCTGGAAAATCATTAAAACCGTCGGCGGAAAAATTATGAAAATCCGTCCGGTAAACGGCGTATCTGCCGACTTAACCGGCGCAGCCATTATTTTCGGGGCCACGTTTATTCATCTCCCTGTCAGCACGACGCACGTCATTTCGTCTTCCATTCTCGGTGTGGGCGCTTCCCACCGCGTAAAAGGCGTAAACTGGGGAACGGCTAAACGGATGCTCATTACATGGGTCATCACCCTGCCGATTGCAGGTACACTCGGCGCCATCGCCTTTTTCATCCTAGATCTCTTTTTCTGATGACATCCGCTTCTTTACAGAAGCGGTTTTTTTTGTGACAGGAAAATGATGTCATGACATAGAATGAACATAGCAGACCATTTTTCAAATTGTGAGGGATGCTCATGCTTTTGTTTTTTCAGATCATGGTGTGGACGATGGCGGCCGCGCTCATTTTATATGTGTACGCATCCTGGCGGTATGAGGCAAAGGTAAAAGAAAAAATGTTTGCCATCCGTAAAACGTGGTATTTACTATTTGTACTGGGCTCCATGGTCTATTGGACATATGATCCTGAATCGCTCTTTGCCGCATGGAGACAATATTTGATTGTTGCCGTCTGCTTTGCCCTTATTGATGCGTTTATCTTTTTGAGCGCGTATATCAAAAAGCTCGCCGGCAATGAATTAGAGACGGATACGCGGGAAATTTTAGAAGAAAATAACGAAATGCTTCACTCCTATCTTGAAAAACTGAAAACCTATCAATATCTGTTGAAAAATGAACCGATCCATGTATATTATGGAAGTACAGAAGCTTATGCGGAAGGCATCAGCAGACTGCTGGCCGCTTATGCCGAAAAAATGAATGTCACGGCTTCCTTGTGCGACTATTCCGCACAATCGGATAAGGACCGCTTGACGGAGCATATGCCTGATGCGGCGGACGTTCAGTCCCGTCTTAACCGTAAAGATGTCTACTATGATCAAAAAGGCAGGCTTGTGCTTATTCCGTTTACAGTCCAGAACCGCCATTACGTGATCAAACTCACGTCGGAAAACCTGTTGACGGAATTCGATTATTTGCTTTTCACATCGCTAACGAGCATTTATGATTTAATGCTGCCAATAGAAGAGGAAGGTGACGGTTAAATGGAGCAGGCATTTCAAAACGGGCAGCCGGAACAAAGAGCGAAACCGTTCAAAATGTTTAAAAAACGTTCAATGACAAGTATCGCAAGTTACCAGGTCAGCCCTCATACCGCCAGAATTTTCAAAGAAAACGAGCGGCTGATTGACAAGTATAAACAAAAAAAAGCTTGATTACACTAAGGACAGGAGACACGGCTCTTGTCCTTATTCCTTTTTTCCTTATCTTTCATATAATAAAACCAACAAAGAGATGCGACAGGTGATGATGTGAAGAAAATTGTCAGGCGCGTAAAGTTTGTGGATTACGGACGCTTCGGGCTTTCCGCTTATTCGCTGAGGATGCGGGCGAGGAATCTCAGGCTATTGAACCGGTTAAAAAAGAAAAAAGGCTGAATCCCGCAATGTGAACGGGACTCAGCCTTTTTTGTTAAAGCTGCATCAGAATTTTCGCTTTTACAGCGGGGCCGTAGACGCCGTCAGACGTCAGTCCGTTTACAGATTGGAAGCGGGCCACGGCATCTGCGGTTTTCGGACCGTAGATACCGTCAATTCCGTTATTGACAGCTCCTTTTTCAGGATAGAAATAAAGCGCGGCGAGCGCGTTTTGCACCTGGTATACCTTTTCGCCGGACGTGTACGGCTCTGTCAGCTGAATCACCTCGTCCGGAAGAGAATACAGTGCTTCAACCGGCGGGCTGACGATCAGTACTTGTCCGACTTTAATCAGGTTCGGGTCAGCGATGTTATTCCATTTCTGCAGATCGGCCACGCTGACGCCGAATTTCCGCGCGATCGCCGACAGCGTATCTCCTTTTTGGACGGTATACGTCTGTCTTTCCCCAGAACCGATTCCCGCTTTAAACTCATCCCATGTATCCAACAGTCTTCTCGGACAAAGCTTTCCTGACCAATGCTTGTGCGCAACGACATTTGCAAGCGTGATGCCGTGAGAGGTCATTAATGTGCGGATGAGCCATTGGGCGTTTGCCACGGCCTGTGAAAAGTTGCCGTCTGCGTTTTCACAAATTTCAATACCGATGGATTTACGGTTGCCGTCCCCGTTTCCGTCACCGGCATGCCAGCCGCTTTCGTTCAGCGGAAGATGCTGATAAATTTCCGTATCATCGACTGTGAAATGCCAGCTTGTCGGTGTATCGGGATTTTTCACATAGCTTGCGTGACTTTTGGCGTTAGCTCCGACTGCGGTATTGGCTGTATTGTGCACCGTAATGTAAATCGGTGTCATTGCATAGCCTGGGCGGTTATTGTTTCCTGCCGGGATAAAATCCTGTGTGATTTTTACCATATTCTCATCTCTCCTATTTCGATAAATTGTTTATTTTTAATAAAGCCTGCTGTTTTTTCCCTTTTGCTGTAACGTAATTGTTTTTAAACCAGGCGGCGGCAGTCGTTATGATTGTAAAAACGGCCGACCCGGCGGCATACAGCGTATCTGCAAGCTGGCTGACCTGGTCCTCCTGAATATTCAGCGGCGATTTGCCGAACATCAGCAAAGTTTGATTCAATAAAGCAAGCAAAAGAAGCACCGTCCTGACGACCGTGCCTTTGTCCGCGAATTTCATATCGGTTTCCCCCTTACTTTTGCAGCAGATTGTACATGATGGCGATGGCTCCGCCAATGACGCCCGTGCAGATTGCTGTCACGATCGCTCCTGTAATGGTCCGCTTAATCCATGTTGTGTTTTCGTCAATTTTGTTCAGTTTTTCATTCAGCGTCATGATTTGCTGATCCTGCCGGTCGGATACCCGCTCTAATGCGGCTACCCGCTGTTCAAGCACCTTTTGTTCACCTTTGATGCCTGCGAATTCTTTTTGCACCGCTTGTTCATCCAGAAGCACTTCCGCTCCCCCCTCTTACATTGTTCTCACCTCCCTTCGGAAGCTTCATTCTTACGAAAATGCCGTGCCTTTGACAGAAAGGCTCCCGCCGGAAATGCTCTGGATTTCCATGACGATTTCCTTAAAGCCGGCAATATCAAATGACCACACTTCTTCTGTGCCTGATGTACCGGCGGCTGATGTCCCGTCATCAGACCTGATTCCTCTGATCGGCACGTTTTTTCCCGAGATGGATCTCCCCCAAAACGCGACATGGCCCGACTCAGCCGTGCCGGTGATTTCGACGAGAAGTTTTTTCCAAGCGCCCGCCGAGAAGATGCTTCCCTCGCCCGCCTCTGCTGCATTTTCATGAAAAATCACGTCTGTATATGAAAACGCCATATCACCGCCCGTACCGACAGATTGGTATAAAACAAATTCGGACTGCTTTTGATTTCCGTTTTCAAAACGGAACCGGTAATATCGTTTTGTCAGGCAGACCCACCCCGAAGCGGTCAGCACTCCGCCTTTGACTGCGACAAAATGTGAAGCTGTCCACGAATTGTTATCCTCGCTCTCTTCGATAAAAAGAGTTCCGCTGCGGTCCGAATAAGCCCACCCCTGTACTCTGTCTATTAAGACGGCTCCTAAACGGTCTTGTCCGAATTGGCTGTATACTTCAATCGCTTCTAGCGGCGTATTGGTAAGAAGCTCTGCCATTCCGGACAAATCAGCAACCGGTGTGACATAATCGTTTTTGTTACCGCGATAAGCTTTTACGGCGCCGGGTCTGCCAAGTTGATCGGCGGGAAATTCAAATGAATGCTTTTTCATCGGCCGTCCTCCTTTTCTCATTTATTAAAAATGACAAATAAAAAAAGCCGTTTGGCTTATGACACAGCATTTTTATAATTTTCGTATGTTTCACCCGTTATTTCTTGAAATTCCTCAGGCGTGATATACTTCGCGGCCACACCTTCAGCCAGATCTTCGGCAGAGCAGTCATCATAGCCCATAGCTTGTTTGACCATTTCTATTGTGGCCCACTTATAAAACAAAGCGTAAACCCAAAAGTTAAGTCTCTTCATTTTTTCATTCTCCTTTCACGTTTAATAATTCTAATTTTAAAGACGCTAATTGCCTGCCGAGTGACTGCTGCGCTTGTTCGGCTGCTTTTCTGGCCAATTTCTCATTCGCCAGCTGTCCGCCGAGGCCTGCAAGCTGGTTTGAATCGGGAGCCGTATCTTTTTTTAAGCTGTCTTTATATGCTTCGTCAGCGGTTTCCACCCATTCTTGTTTCTCTTCATCAAAAAATGGGCGCCACATGCCTTCGCCGTTTATTTCCGGCGGAAAGTCCGCAGCGTTAGGCGGCAGCATATAATTTCCTGTCTCAGAATCCGGATAAAGCTCAACCGGAGTGCCTGTATAAATGTTGTTATTGTCATACGGAAATATTAATTTCATATTCTCGCTCCTTTACGTGAGTGCCAAAACAAGGTCAATATAATAGCCGTTCACATTACTTTCTATATTGGCCATAATTCCCGTCAGCTTCATATCTCCATTAGAATAAATAATAAATTTGCTGTAACCGGTGGTGCCGCTGGCTGCAACCATCGTCACAACGCCTTTGGCCGGCGCACAAGAGGATGGCACACTCCCGAATACCACTTCTCTGTCCGTAAGAACGTGTCCGTTCAGGTGAAGGGTGTTTCCCACTTTGCGGTATTGAAGCGGCCTGTCTCCTGATTTAGCGCCATTTTTATAAGGAACATTGATCCAAGGTACATTCTCAGTATCAAGTTCAGTAATGAGGCGACGCCAGCCCTGCCAGCCCAAGTTCAAATCCAAATAGTTCGTGAACATATTATTTTTATAATCAACGGCAATGACATACCCAAACGTTCCCTTTCCCTCACTGTCAAGAGAGGTAAAATGAAACATGCCGCGGGTCGAAGCGCTGCTCGGACTGTCTGCCGCTTTGCCGGTTGAATAAAAGGTGCCGAACGCCCTGCCGTTTTTAACGATTTTTTCAAGAAAGTTATCATCATCACCAATTGTAAGAAGATAGCCGCCGTTATCGTTTGTTATTTTCGAAAGCTGTGCCCCGTTCCACATATTTTTATCCGCCTGTGTGACATGGATGTCTTTTTTATTAGCGTGAGCGTCTAATAGTTTTTGTACAGCTTCTGTGTTGTCCAACTCAACCCAATCACTCCAAACATTATTTGCCAAAGACTTACGGAATGTTCTGTTGTCATTTGTCATGGCAAGAACATGACCATATGACTTTCCGACACTGCAGGTCCAAAACCCGCGTCCGCCTGCAGGAGGGGTATTCGCCGCAGTTTTTTCATATGAGAAATAGGTCAATGAAGGATAATTTAACAATTCAGCATGAAGATCAGTTGTGACATTAAATAACGGCTGGCCGTCATCATTCGAAATTTTATTTAACTGCGCATTGTTCCATTTATCCTTATCAGATTTTGTTACGTGAATATCTGTTTTATTAGCATGTGCATCGACCTTTGACTGCGATCCTTCCACTGACTCAAACTCACGCCATGACGTCCAAGAATCCGAGCCTGAGATTTTATTACGCATAAACTTTCGGCGGCCTGACGACGTTGAGTCGCTGCTGCTATAGGACGTATATTCCTGATAAGCATACGTTCCGTAGTTGTGAACAAACAAATACCCGTTATTATTCACTGGCGCGTTTAATGCGGTCGTGACACTGCTCATATAATATAAACCTGTATCCGTTACCGTATTAAAGTCAGCACCGCTTCGATACTTTGCCAACCCATTATCTTCCGTTAATTTAAACAGCTGTCCTGCATTCCATGTATCCTTCTCAGCTTTCGTCACATGCCGGTCCAGATCTTGATTGTGCTGATCAAAATCTTTCTTTGCTGCCTGCTGGACATTGTCCACGTTTCCGAGGCCGATTTGCGCCTTTGTCGTTTTGTGCGGGTTGTTCATGTCGTTTTTATGGGCCGCCAGATCCGTGTGTGCGTCATTTATGCCTTTTTCCCAGCGGTTGACGTCATCTTCGTTAATCGGATCGTCCGGAAGCCAGTCTGTTTTTTCTTCGTAAGCCATCGTTACACCACCTCAAAGGTAAATCTTAAATCAAGCGTTCTGTTATTGCTGAGATCTAAATTTGTTTTTCGTTCTGTGATGACGCTTCCTGTTTCGTCAAGCATCTGCACGGTTTCAATGTGTTTGACGTCTTCTTCCCTGCGTGTGAGAACGGTGACTGCGGCTTCTTTTACGGAAATGTCCGCAATCGGAGTTTCTTTTCCGTTTAACAGCACTTTTGTGATCCTGTTTTTCAGATCGGCTGCGGCACGCTGTCTGTAAGCGGCTGATATCATGGTAAGACCACCTCGTTATTGTTGAGTGTGACGGAATAACCGACCTTCAGTTCACTGACTTTTCGGTATCTCCGATTGTTGAGAATGACCCGGTCTTTGATTTCCAGTGTTTCGTTTAATGCGGCTCTCAATGTATACGCCAAATGAGCAGGTTTGATTTTTTCAAGTGTTTCAATCAGCTCGTTCATGTGCTGCAGGTCATCAAGCCCGATATCGGCATAAAAACGATACTGCCCCGGAAACATCCGAACGTAAGCTGACGGATGTTTTAAAAAACGGTTTAGCGCCTGCTCGATCGCTTGATGTGTGATGGGCGGAATATTCGACATCTTCGAAATCAGCCTGAGCCGTCTCATATCCTCCGTGTCACCTGATTCCCGCGGTATTTTTAATATTTTTTCCCAGCGTTCAAGCCCCCATGTCGCCGTCGTGATAAAGAGCTGATCCGTCAAATCGAAAATATCGTTATTCTGCCGCTCAAACTCGGGAGCTTCCGCCTCAAGCAGTTGTGCCATCTCCTTTAATCGGGTTAAAAACGGCGGGAGGTACGCCGTCATCTCATCGAGTCTGCTCAAGGATTGTCACCTCTTTGAGTTTAGGAATTTCCACGTCACTGAGCACGAGGTTTTCCGCCGCACCGTTCATTTTGATATCGGCGTAGTCACTGACGGATGCCGAGTTATAAACGATGTTGTTAATTTGTGATAAACGGACGGTGTTTTCTTCGAAGGCCATTTTCTTAAATAAATTCAGGACGCCTTTTTCAATCTCCGCTTTTACGTCATCGATCGAGCTGTTCAGCTCAGGCAGCACGGAAGCGGAGATTTCGATTTCCTTCCATACGGCGCTTTCCACCGTTACTGCCGCTCCGATCGGCGCCTGTCCTTCTCCCTGCCCTTCGTCCGGATCAATATAATCCTTTACTTTTTTGATCAGAATATCTGATGCCGGTTCCAAATTCGCATTTGTGATGACAACCTTCACCGTTCCGGCTCCGTTCCAAAGCGGGAAGATTTTCGCCCTGCCGACGCCGTCAACCTCTTCGGCCCATTGTTTATAATGCTGTTTATTTGCGCTGACTGCCTCCCGGCGGACACGGGTAAAATAGCGCGCCCTTAAGCTGTTGTCATCTTCTTCCTCACGGCCGGGAATTAATATATCGCGCACGACTGCTTTCTCAAGCCCGGGTATCGTATCAAGCGGCAGCAGGTTCTGCCCTGAAATGCCGGCATTGCCCGCTTCACCGGCTGTTTCACATTCAAGCGTTCCATCCCCCGTATATTGAAAATACAGGTTATCAACGAAGAAACGGGAGCCTGGCGGAATGGTGATGCCCGCTGTAAATTCTCCTGCTCTGACCGCTTTTGTGGCAGGTGTTCGTTCAATTCCCGCTTCAGCAGCACGCCTGTCCAGAAATTCTCCCTGAGCCGTATCGGAAAACACGAGCTCCAGCACGGTATCCAGCCAAATATAAGACTTTGCGAGCTCAGCGGCCGCAGGCGCGAGCGCATTGTAAATGACGCTGCCTTCTCTCGTATCAATATCCGCCGTAACGCGCGCCAGCATTCTATCCATAATGTCGTCAAACGTCTGAGCTTCAAACATCCTCACCCAGCACCTCCTCTATCTCAAGCATGCCCTCATCAGTTTCAACGGTAAAAGAGACGATGAAGGCATCATCTTTTTTCTCAATCTCAAAATTGGTAACGGCCAAAATGCGGTCATCATACAGCAAGGCTTCTTCTATCAGTCTTGGAATCTCCATTTTTTTATAAGCTTCCGTCGTGTTCTGATCTGAAAGCACTTCCTGAAGTTCGTTTCCGATATCATGGCTGAAAACCGAATATGAATACCGTTCTGTGTGAAGAGCGATATAGACAAATTGTCTGATTGCGTCCAGTCCGTTTATCAGTTCATTGGTAATCCGGTTGTTTTCAAAATCAATTCGGTAGGTTTGTGAAGTCTCAACGGCCTCACTCGCATCCTCCAAATCTTCAAATTCGATTTCCGGTGTCAAGGCCATTGCACCCGCTCCTTTTAGATTTGTCCATGTAAAAAAGCCCTCTTCGGCAGATGAAGCGGCTTTAATAGGCTGATATTCTCGTGCATCTCCGTCCGGATGCCGGTTAAATTTTGTCCAGTACAAAGAAAGACTGTCCTCCTGTTAAGGCGGCGGTCATCACCCGATCTCCCGCCTGGAGCTGATCATCTTCTCCGGATCTCAGCCGCTTCGGCACAATGAGTGCATCAGACGGAATCAAAAGTTTGTCGTGATCTTTCAGTTTCAGCTCGAGCGGCGAAACGGAGGTCACTTCGGCCGGCATCAGCTCCACCGGCGCTTCGGCGTCAACCGCTCCGACGGCTAAATGTTTAATGGCATCACTTAATCTCATCAGGATGTCCCCTCCGGCAGTGAATTTTTCTCCGTGACGTCAATCGTCATGGTATGTTTTGTTCCTTGGAATTCATGGCGGTCCGTATCTACATAATAGGTTTTCTTCAGCCCGATTTCCGGAATTGAAATATATACAGGCAATCCGCTTTCCAACCCAGGAATACCGATTGCCTGTATATTTTTCAGCTCTTTCTTAACGCCTTTTTTCTCAGCCTGCTTCACTTTTGCGCGCTGTTTCAGCTGGGCTTCATTAATGTCGTCAGAAACCGTTTCGGTATACTGCAAAACGCCGAATGTTTTCATGCCCGCGCTGTCTGACGCGGAAGCCTTTATCGTTTTATTGTCTTTTTGCAGCCGCATGACGACACGGGTTGCGGTGTCATCAATTGAGGTGCTGTATTGATACCCTGTGATATTAACTCCTGTTTCCAGCACCCATATGTCAGACGGCTCCGGCCATTCACGCAAGCCGAGCCTGCCTTTTTCTGAATAGAGCTGATAATTGCGCCCCGTCTGGCTTTTTGTCTGCTTTAACGCTTTTAGCATCATATCGTAAAGGCTTGTATCATTTTTAAAAACGAGTGATTTAATGGTATGGCCTGTGTTGGCAATGGATGTGACGGGAATTTGAAAATCGCTGGCGATCCTTTTCAATATTTGATCGGCGCGCTTGTTGGAAAACACGTAAACGTCCTGGTTTTTCACAAGGTATTGGAGCATATCGTATGCGGTGAAGGCGACGGTATGCTCATCGGGCGTTCTTGCAAAAACAATGCCGCGGAACAGTTCTTTTCCGTTCCATTTGAACAAAACCGTATCCCCCTCCGATACACCGTAATACGTCTGGCTGCCCTGCTTTACGACAATCGTCGCTTCGATGGAGCGGGGCGCCTGATATCTGTGTCCTTCCAGCGTTACGCTTTCTGTGACAAGCTCGAGCCACTCCGTTTCTTTTATGACAAATAGTTCAATCATCTTTTCACCCGTTTCATTGCGGTATCTTCAGCTTCTGCCCCGGGAAGATCCAATGCCCCGGCTGCCGGATATTCCGTTTGCTGCGCTTAATCATGGCGGTTTTATTCGCGTTCCAGATTTTCCGCCACTCCGTGTGTTTTCCGTAAAACTTGCCGGCGATGTCCCAAAGCGTATCCCCTTTTTTGACGGTATATGTTTTGGGTGAAGCTTTGGACGGGCGCTTCGCTTTCGTTTTTTTCTTTTGTTTGATTTTTCTTGGCGAAGCGGTTTTATATTCTTTCAGTACGATATCAAAATTCCGGTCACCGATTTCATTGTCACCTTCGCTGTAATTAAAGCTTTCAATGCTGCATGTGACATTGATTTTTGTCCCTGTAATCAAAAACTGAACGGGTTTTTTCGCTTTCATCCATGCTTCAATGGCTGAAATGGCTTTTTCCGGCGAAGGGATGCTTTGATATTCGGCAATCGGGCTGTACCGTTTCGGAAAAAAAGAAGAGAACGAAATTTCTTTCGCTCCCGGTTCTTCGATAAACGTCACCTCTCCAAGTCCGGTGACTTTCACGGAATCATTCTGCACGCTGTTTGCGATATCAATCGCTTCAGGGAGAACGGGAAGCCGGAGCTTGTCCTTCCCCTGAGACAGCCAAAATTCGTAAACAGATTTAGTCAAAAGCAACGGCCCCCTTTGCTCCGGTATAAATGTCTTTTTGCAGTTCATCAATCAGCGCCTGTTTGATTTTGGCGGCGAGGCTGTCGGCGTCCTGTCCGTTATGGAAATGCTGATCGCCGCTGAATTCGATTTTAATTTCTTTTGTTCCCGTTTTTTGAACGGTTTGTCCGCCGCCTTTAACGGCTGCGGAAACCGTGCCGGCTGAAAGCGCCGCCGGTTCCGTCTGGGACGGATCGGACACTTCCATGCCGAGCGCTTGAGCGGCTTTTTGCAGCAGATAACGGCCGCGGATGCCCCGCTCTTCAGGGATGATCCACTCCCGTTTGTTCCCTTCGCCGACACGGGCGATCTGCTCCTTGGTAATCAGACCCCCATTGGCATAACCGACGTAAGGGCCTCCATGAGCCATACTTTTAATCCCGGGGACATTGCTGATCGAGCCGTATCGGCTTTTAATATAGCCGATAGCGGCAGCGGCGTTGTGAATTGGATTTCTGATATCATTCATACCCGGCGCTTTGTGATCTTCAAAGGTGCTTGGAATCGTCTGCATAAGCCCCTGTGACGGGTGTCCGGCTTTGGCGTTGCTGTCCCATAGATTAATGGAATTAGGGTTGCCGCCTGACTCATGCTGTGCGATCGTCATTAATCCCGGAAGCCAGCTGATCGGCGTATTGGTTGCTTTCATTGCGGCCAAAAGCCACTCTTTGACGCTTCCTCCCGCTGCACCCATGCCGGAAAAGGCTGCTGCAAGCGAGCCTGCCTGTTTTTCGGCGTATTTTTTCACGTCAACTGAGCTGAGCCCTTTGACGACGCCGACTGAAGCAAAGCGTCCGAGACTCATCATGACACGGGAAGGAGAGTGAATATCAAGCTCTTCCCTGAATGCGTCCTCGACTTTTTTGGCCAGATCTTTGGCCGCCTGTTTGACTTCGCTTCCTTTTGCAGTCATCCCTGATACGAAGTGTCCGATCAGGCCTGACCCCCAGCCGTTCGCGGAATCTCTTGATTGCACAAACGGTTTATTGATATGTGTGCTTACGTATTGCGACGTTCCCGTATCTTTTGCATTCTGTCCGGCCGAATATCCTTTCACCGTTGCGGCGCCCCATGATGACGATTGATTAACCGCCGATTGATAAGGTGTTTTCACCTTTGTTTTTAAAAATGAATCGGTGCCCGTCGGCGAAGTATTCTGACCTTTGGCATAGCCCGCAACGACTTGCTTTCCGTAACCGGATGAAGACGAAATGAGGGTATTGAACGGCGCTCTGATGTTTTTTTCCTTCCAGCCGTCCATATCCACCGCTTTTTTGCTGATTCCGCTGTCAAAGCCTTCAGTAAACTGTTTGCCGAGTGATGAAGCCGTCCCGGCAAATCCGGAAGAATCCACAGACGCTGCGGCCGACACAGATGCAGAAGAAGAAACACCGCCCGCTCCCGCCGGAACAGCAGAAGACTGAGCCGAAGCCGCGCCCATATCATCGACAACACGCATGCCGAGCTTAGACGCAGCTTGTGAAAGCAGCATCTTTCCGCGTCCGCGATTGTTGTCAACGGGAATGACAAATTCTTTACCGGCTTCACCGATCCAGGAAATGGTCGGCTTTGTAATGTAGCCGCCCGTGGCGTTTTTGTCCGTTTTTTTCTTTTTATCTCCGCCGCCTCCTGTGACAAAGTTCATTATGCCTGAAATCATTTTGCCGCCGGTTTTATCCCAAATCTTTTTCACCCAGTCGAATGCTGCAGAAAAAGCATCTGATATGGCCGTTCCCACTTTTACAAGAGGTTCTTTTATATGTTTCTCAAACCAGCCGCTTAACCCTTTCCATATATCCTTTACCGTATCTAAAGCAGTCTGGAAAGCATCTGATATTCCTTTACCGACATTTTTCACCGTGTCTTTCACCGGATTCCAGACAGTATCCATGAACCAGCCGGAAACCGTACTGAAAACGGATTTAATTTTATCCCAAGCTCCTGTGATTTTACTCCAAATGGACGTCGCCACTCCGACGACAGCCGATTTTACGGGCCCCCACACCGTGCTCATAAACCAGCCGGATACTGTGCTGAAGACACCTTGAATCGTCGTCCACGCATTCACGATATTTGACCAGATGCTGGTTGCCACTCCGACGACAGCCGATGAAACCGGCGTCCATACATTCTCCATGAACCAGGATGACACCGTGCTGAAAATCCCTTGAATCGTCGTCCACGCATTCACGATATTTGACCAGATGCTTGTCGCCACTCCGACGACAGCTGATGAAACCGGCGTCCATACATTTTCCATGAACCAGGATGAAACGCTTCCCCAAGTATCTTGTATTGTTGTCCAAGCACTTTGCGCCGCTTTGGAAATATCATTCCAAGTGTCTTTCAAAGCCCCTGAATCAAAGGCCTCTCCCAAGCTGGAACCGCCCAAACTGCCGGCGATGCCGCCTACCGCGCCGCCGATTAGCGTGCCCACTCCGGGAACAACGCTTCCTATTGCCGCTCCGGCCGCGGCTCCGGCAAGACCGCCGCCTGCTGAGCCGACCTTCTCTCCTGCATTATCTTTATTGATGCCGGCTAAATCAGTGAGTGATAACAATTCACCTATGCCGGGAATTCCTTTAGCGGCACCTTTTAACCCTTTCATACCGCCTTTTAGCGCCTTTGAATCTCCCAAGCCTTTCAAAAGCGCGCCGATGCCTTTACCTGCCCCTTTTGTTTTCGGCGTGTTTACGGATGCCTGTTTGCTTCCCTTTGCGGATGAACCTCGTTTTGAAGATTTATTCCGCTCTTCGACTTTACTGCTTTTGCCCCTCGTCACTCCGGTACAGCAGCAGCAGCCCCCCAAAGCCCCGCCGGTTTTTTTGGCTGACTTTCCTGAAGATTTTGACGCTGTTACCGTGCGCTGTGAACCCTTTGTCAGATCAGGACGCTTCGGGCCGTTGGAGCCGCCGGCAGTAAGGCCGCCCTTACTCTTTTCTTTTTTCGTTCCGCCTCCTAATAATCCGCCGATATTGAGTTTGCCTAATTTTTCAGCGATTCCTGAAAATATTTTTTCTATTAATTCCCCGGCTTTTTCGATGATTTTGTCCGGGCTGAATTTCTCAAATTTCTTGGCAATCTTGCTGACAATTTTATCAACAAATGCCTCGGCTTTTTCGATGATCGCATCAGGACTGAATTTGCCGAACTTTTTATCAATGCCTCCGAACAGTGAGGATGTAAACTGCTCCACTTTTTCCAAAATCTTATCCGGATTGAGAAAATCGAATTTCTCAGAAATTCGGTCAATCGTGTCATTTACAAATTGTTCGGCGCGGTCGATTAGCTTATCAGGACTGAATTTGCCGACAACGTCGTCGACTTTCTTCATAAACGAATCAGTAAAATGATCCAGCTCTTTCAATATGGTCTCCGGACTGAATTTGCTGACAACGTCATCTATCTTTTTCATAAATGAATCAGTGAACTTATCCAGCTCTGCCAAAATCGTCTCCGGGCTGAATTTGCTCGCGATTTCGTCTACTTTCCCCATGAATGATGTCGTGAACTTGTCCAATTCTGCTAAAATCGTCTCCGGGCTGAATTTGCTTGCGATCTCGTCCACTTTTCCCATGAATGACGTTGTGAACTTATCCAGTTCGGTTAAAATCGTTGCCGGGCTGAATTTGCTCGCGATTTCGTCTACTTTTCCCATGAATGAGCTCGTGAACTTATCCAGCTCTGCTAATATCGTTGCCGGGCTGAATTTGCTCGCGATTTCGTCTACTTTTCCCATGAATGAGCTCGTGAACTTGTCCAGCTCTGCTAAAATCGTCTCCGGGCTGAATTTGCTTGCGATTTCGTCTACTTTTCCCATGAATGACGTTGTGAACTTATCCAGTTCGGTTAAAATCGTTGCCGGGCTGAATTTGCTCACGATTTCGTCTACTTTTCCCATGAATGAGCTCGTGAACTTATCCAGCTCTGCTAATATCGTTGCCGGGCTGAATTTGCTCGCGATTTCGTCTACTTTCCCCATGAATGAGGTCGTGAACTTATCCAGTTCTGCTAATATCGTTTGCGGGCTGAATTTGCTCGCGATCTCGTCCACTTTTCCCATGAATGACGTTGTGAACTTATCCAGTTCGGTTAAAATCGTTGCCGGGCTGAATTTGCTCGCGATTTCGTCTACTTTTCCCATGAATGAGCTCGTGAACTTATCCAGCTCTGCTAATATCGTTGCCGGGCTGAATTTGCTCGCGATTTCGTCTACTTTTCCCATGAATGATGTTGTGAACTTGTCCAGTTCGGCTAATATCGTCTCCGGACTGAATTTGCTCGCGATTTCGTTTACTTTTCCCATGAATGACGTTGTGAACTTATCCAGCTCTGCCAAAATCGTCTCCGGGCTGAATTTGCTCGCGATTTCGTCTACTTTCCCCATGATTGATGTCGTGAACTTGTCCAATTCTGCTAAAATCGTCTCCGGGCTGAATTTGCTTGCGATTTCGTCCGCTTTCTTCATAAAGCTTGCAGCGAATTTATCCAGTTCCGCTATGATTGTTTCCGGATAAAATTTGGATGCGATATCATTGACTTTTTTCATGAAGGTGTCTGCAATGGAGTCAAGCATTGAAAAATCGTTTTTCGGCGAAGCAGGAGCAGCAGATGCAGAAGCTTTTCCGACGTCCGGCATATTCTTTTGCATTGCAGCCAGCTGTGCTGTCACCTTTTCGTTTAACGATAATTGAATGACATTGTTTTTTCCCGTCAGCGAATCAATGCCCGCTGAAATTCGGCCGACTGTTTTCATGACGTGATCTATGACGCGTATAGTGACAGAGTACCCGTTCTTTAACGCAGATTGCATATAGCGTTTGATACGTTCCATGGCAGGGGTCACTTCGTCTGACGCATAAAGTGAAACGGTAAATCCTTTAAAACCGGCAGCCAGATCCCGCAATCTCTCAAATGCCGCTGTCGCGCTGTCTTTTGCTCCTATTTTAATGGTTAAAGACGCAGGCAGACCCGCTAATTGGGCTTGCACCTTTTGAATGACGGCACTGGCTCCGTCTTCAGCTGAAATAGAGATCATTTGTGCGCCCAGCTTTCTTTTCATAGAGCGCTGAATGCGGTCAATTGTTCTTAAAACTGATTTACTCTCTTTGCGTATATCAATTTCACTTTGGCGTTTTGTCATTTTCCTGTATTTCTCAAGCGCTCTGAAGCCATTTTGGATTTTCCTTATTTTCTTTGAAACCCGATCTTCCAATTCAAAACGGGCGGTCAGCTTTGCCATGATGTCGCTCCCCCTTTCTTCGCTTGTTTTTCAAGAATGTCCAGCTTGTAACCGATTAAACCGTACAACAGCGCCTTAAAATGTCTCGGTGCTTCATATAACTCTTTCAGTTCTGATGGAGAATAATGAAGCTCATGCATCGCGTAATAGAGATACACGGCTTCCTTATTCCCATCTTTTATCAGTTTTTTACTTCTTGCTCCAGATCTTCTAATTCATCTTCAAAACCATTGATCTCAATCGCTTTATTCAGCCAATTTGCATACTCACCGCCGACTGAAAGCACGCGTTTTGCCACCTCGACCGGATCTGCCGTTTTGTAAGCGTCGCGGAGCTCCTTAGACCGGAAATCAGGGTAAATCGTAGATTCAACCGCGATCCGCGCATAGAAGCGCTGGCTGTCTAAGTCTTTTACTCGGCCTCTGCCCTTCACATTTTTATATGTCGTGCTTTCCTTCTCCAGTTCATCAATGCGCTCAGTCGTAATGGCTTTAAAAATAAAAGGCACGATGTTTCCTTTTTTATCGACAAAACGCTTTGAAAGCGGAACCCGAATCTCCTCAGCCTCGACTGTTTTACCTGGCATAAAGAATGATAGATCATATACTTGTTCGTTTTTTTCGCTCATGATGAAAACTCCCTTACTCTATTTTTTATAAAAAACAGGCCTGTAAAAAGGCCTGTTTCACTCATACCGATCTTAATTAAAACGTTTCAGAAAGCTTTTCCGGCACATCGAAATCTTCAAAGGTAAACGGCACTTCTTCTTCGAGTGCTTCTGAGTCTACGTCCAGTCCGGCGATTTTTGCAGAATCAAAGTTGACGTCATACAGAGTGACGCGTTCTGTTCCGCGGCCCGATGATTTGTCATCAAGAACGGCTTGCAGTGTAAAATACGGGTCGCTGCCTTTTTTGACGTAATCCATCATAAGGACGGCGAATTTGGATGTGACCTTATAGAATGTTGCCGTGCCCGTTCCGTTGGCGCCTGTTGTTTTATGTCCCGTCATGCGGCGGCCCATGATGTTTACTTCTGATTTGTTTTTTTCCACGTTTGCTTCAAACGTTTTAATATGCGCCATCTCTTCTCCGTCGAGAAATAAACGGCCTTCTTTTCCTGAAATCGTGTTTTGCGCTTTTAATGCCATCTTAGTTTACCTCCACGTTAAAGTAGAATTTTTCTGCCGCATCCACAGGCTGTACGGCGAGATCGATTAAAAAGCCGTCGCGGTCTTCATTCAGCCCGATTGTAATGTCTTTGTCTGAATTAAAGTTGGCGATGCCACCCGCATCCTGAAGCGTAGTCAAATATTGAATGATCATCGTTTTGACGAATTGAAGGCCGTCATTTGTCGCAGGAAGATCGCTGCCCGTGCCTTTTTTCGATTTAATTAAGGCTTTCAGTTCACGTGTCAAATCGTTATTCACCGCATCAAGCACACGGACGATTTTGTTTTTCGCGAACTTTTTGTTTTTCTCTGCCGTAAATGTCACCAATGAGTTGATATCTTTTTCAACGCTGACTGACTTATCACGGGCATCATAAGAGAAAAGGAATTCACCTTTGGAAAGACGTTCGATCACTTCATCATGAGTCAGGCGGTGCAGCACATCGACGGCGCCTTCGTATTCAACGAATGTTAAGGATTGATTAAATGCGGCGCTGGCACTTGCGCCTGCCACCCAGGCGGTCGCATCTTCAGCTTTAATCTCGGTTCCGTCTTCCAGCAGGACACCTTCAGTCACATTGATAATGCCTTCATAATCCCCGCTGTAATGGGCGGTCACCCCTTGCACTTTCTGTCCCTGCGCATCGCGAAGGCGTTTAATGAATGCGGCAAATGTCGCTTTCAGCTGATCGTTTTCCGCGACAGGAAGAGCGATGACATCGAAATTCTCCGTTTCAGCAGCAGCTAAAAAATCCGTATAGTCTGAGTTGACCGGTGCTTTATCAGTTCCGCCCGCAAGACGGATGCCTGCCTGCGGGTTTAACGTTTCCCCGGATTCTTCCTCGGTGCCTGTCAGCGGGATGGAAGCCGACAGTTCGCCCGTTCCCGTGAATGTGACATAGCCGTTTGCTTTTAATTCTTCGGCTTTTTTCACCGTTTGTTTGTCAACTTCCGCTTCATCCATGTAAGTGGTCACATCGAAAGCGGTCTGATCAAGGACGTTTTCACTGATGCGGATGATGATGTCATTTCCTTTTGAACCGCCGTACAAAGCGGTTGCCTTAACACCTTGCGAAAGATCGGCGCTCGCTCTGATTCCCTCTGTCAGACGGTACATCAAAACGGTTTTTGCTTTCTTTTTCGCCTCACGAAGCAGAATCAGTGACGGATCTTCAATACTGAGCCCCACTTTTTTATTCAAATCTTCAATACTTGAAATGGAAACGAATGTTTTCGCTTCCCCCCAGCCGGATGCGACGGGAAGGGCGACAATCCCGCGTTCACCGATCGATACCCGCTCCTGGGCGGTTGTTTTAAAGTTAAAATAGATCCCGGCACGTTCTTTTTCTTTTCCTTGCGTAAATGTTCCGCCGTTCATTATTGCATGACCTCCTTGGTTAAAAATGCTTCAATGTAAGACTTGGCTTGCGCTTTTGTCATTTGTTTTTGCTTCACGCCGAATAAAGCCCCCTGGAGAATCTCAGGTTTTACGCCGAAAAGCTCCTTCGCGTGCTTTGTTAAATCCGCCGTGTCATAAAGAACCGCTCGTTCCGCCGCTGCGGCATTTTTCTTTTTATGTTGTTTCACTTTTCTTTCACCCCGCTGTTAATGTCCACATCCCGCAGTGCGGGAGATGTTTGTTTCTGATAGTAGTAGCGGCTCGTCCAGCGGATTGTGATCACTGCCTCGCCTTTGTCTCCGACTCTTGTTTCGATACGGCTGATGCGGACGAAATCACCGGTATCCTCCCCTGATTCCGTAAGCAGCGGAATCAGCTGTCTTGATTCTCTCACCGCATCAGCGATCCGGTCGGCTGTATAGAGCGCCTGCACCGAGTCGGCATGGAACAGCTTCACATTCAGACTGTACGTTTTCTTATAAGTGGAGACTGTATCATTTTCGTCAAAAACAAATGGGGGCGGAATGTATAGTGACGGCACCTGAAATTGTTCAGGCAGTTCATTTTCATATACGGGCACGCCGCACTGCTGATACAAAAAAGCGGCGATTGAACCGGTTTCGCGATTCATCCGATATCTCCCCCCAACGTGTTAAGCCACTGATTGAAACGCTTGTCCAGCGATTCGGCGAAGAGTGTTTCATACAAAAGAAGGGCTTTGTCCCAAAACCCATTCCCGCTGATCCACTGTTTTTTGAGCGCCATTCCCGTTGAAGCTGACGGATCATAGATGAACCGGGAGCCTTGAAAATACCCGGGCACCCATCTGACATTTTCATCTGAGACGGTCCAATGTCCGTCATTTATGAATGAGGCATACTCTACATTGGTGCCGATTTCAAGGGTCAGTCCCCCGTTTTCAATGATCCATACATGATCCTGCGCTCCTTTTCGGAAAGAAGACAGCAGGTTTTCTGTATCAATCCCTCCCGAATGAATAAGCTCCTCCCGTACCAAGTCGAGAAAATCCTCTCCTGACTGTTCCAGCCATTCGCCTGCCTGACGGGCAAATTCTCCGGATGATGCCTTTTGCAGCGACCGATTCCATTGTTCAAGGTTTTTTATGCTCATAGCCTGTCATCTCTCACAGCGATAACCTCCCAATGGTGCTGTCTTGCTTTCTTCGGCATTTCCAGAATATACGCCTGTCCTTCCCAAATGATTTTGTCATTGACACGCACAGCGGCCTCTTTCGGAAAATGAACGAGAAACCGCTGATATACCTTATGATCAGGCGCAAGCTGAATAAGCTGCTGCTGTTTTTCAACAAACAGACACGGCACGTCTTCAGCGTCGGGCACTTCCGGATAAGAAAAGACAGGCTGGAGCTTTTCGGCGGGAATCCCGAAGCGTCCGGCCTTCGGAACTGACACCGTCTCATGATAAATATCGCATCTGTCAGTGAGCAGCCGTTCGTAGCTCATAAAGGTCTCACCTTTGCGATTGCAGAAACCGGGGAATAACCCGGCGTGATATATTCACAGAGCAGATGGTGCACCGCCGGTTTTCTGATTCCGCCTTCACCTGCCACCGTATACGAGTAGTCGCCTATCTTTTCAGATTGATAGGCGGAAGCGGCTGCTTCATTCTGGTTGATCAGCGCAAAATATTGAGAAAGCTTTAATAACGCAAGCTTAATCTTTTCGGGAAGCGGTGAGTAAATAGGGTCAGTGAACGAATGCCCCGCCATTCTGGCCGCTTCCGCCTCCGCCTCCAGAATGTCCTGTATTAGAAGCGGCTCCGGCCTGTTTTTGACTTGATCATAAACTGAATATGAAACAACGTCAGACGGCTGAATTAACATAACTGCCACCCCCGTCTTATTCTTTAACGTTTACGATTTTGGCGCTTGCATCTTCTTCTTCAAATTTGCTGTCAAGTTTAGCCGTCAGTACGATAATAAATTTGCGGCTGCGAATATCTTTATCTACTTCGATTCGGATATTCCGTGAAAAACCGAGAATGATATTTTTTGGGTGAGTCAAAATGATGTCAGACGCATCGTATTGGGAGTCACCTTCTCCGACCGAGTACGGCTGCAGATTGGACACTCCTTTGACCGGAACGCCGAATGCTGAAGACAAACCGCCCTGCACCGCAAGATCCCCCAGATTGGTCTGACGGTCAGCCACACGGTCTTTCCATTCAATCTCCATGCCTTGAGATGTGTAAAATCTGAATTCCTGAGGCAAGCGCAAATATTTAGCCGGAATGGCTTTTAAGCCTTTTTTAAATGTGGCTCTGGACAGCTCTTCCCCGTTTCCGTCAATGACGTGAGATACAGTCTGCTTACGGATTCCGTCAAGCTGTGCCAAGTACGGATCAGAAGAAGATGTATCGCCGTTTACGACAAGCTCCTCAATATCGACTGCCGCCCGCTCCGCCAAAATCTGCATGATCGTCTGCTGCAGGCCGTCTTTTTCAATATTATTTTCAAGCGTGTCATAGGTGATATTAATTTCCGCAATGACTTCTTTCGTATTCAGCTGCACCGTACTTGTTGCCGGGACGGTCAGCTGATCGTCAGTTAAGGCTTTTCCTTCCTCAGCGGCACGCAGAATACGCTGTCCGAAACCGATTTTTTCAAATTTCTGCGAGTCATTTTCCATTTGAATCACACGCGATTCGCTGAAAATGGTCGGCGTGTTCTGCACCATGCGGATAAATGCTGAAGCTTGTGCGGGGTTCATTAAACCGCCGCTTTTTAAAGCGGAAAGTGACATTTCCGCCTTTCTGATGATATCTTGATTTCTCACTCTACAGTTCCTCCTTCTGACTGGGCTTAAAGCAGTCCGCTCCAAATGGATTTTTTAACAGGCTCTTGGCCGCCCGTCTCTTCTTCCGGCTGCTTTGATGCGCCTCTTACTTTTTCAAGCGCTTCAATGCGTTTAATAATCGGCGCGAGCATGTCCTCAACAAGCGTTTTCAGCTTTTCTTCATCAGACGGCGCAGCCGCCCCGTCTTTGTCTTCCGTGTTTTGGTCCAAGCTGTCAAGCCGCTTTAAAAGCGGGTGCAGCGCGTGCTCAATCGATTCTCTAACGTCTTCTTTTCTCATCTTGTTCAAGTCCTCTCCTTTGCGGTTTCTTGATTTGCGGTCACGGTCGAGAAATTGCTTGACCGCGCCGAATAAGCCGGCTTGCTTTTCTGCCGGCTTTTCGTAAACGTCAGCGGTTCCCGCCATGCTGTAGCCCGTAATGATACCGGCTTTAATCTGATCCCATACTTCATCGGAAGCTTTGGTGACAAGCACCCAAGATCCTTTCCGGATCACAGCATTCCCGATTTCAAAGTCATCCGGGGCGACGTACGACTCCACCACCTCGCCGGTCCCGCCTTCAAAATTATGATTTGTATCGATGTTGCGGGCGTCCGCCAAAAAACCGTGAGCGGCCTTTTCAATCTCTTCAGCCGTCATATAATCGCCATGGGCATCCGGGACATCCGGCTCGTAAACGATGCCGTAAACAATCTTCTGCTCATCCGATTCGCTTTTTGTAAACACCTGCACCTTTTTTTCAAATGACGGAAGGCCTCCGGCTGATTTTGTAAAAAAGAATTCCGTTTGGTTCGCCGCCTTATCGACATAGCTCACAAAACTGATGACGGCATTTCTCAATTCTCTCGGCACGAGATGTTTTCACCCCCTTTCAGGATTGCTCCTTTTTCCCTTTCAGCACCGGCCGGCTGTAGTACTCTTCAGGCCACTCCTCAAGCGTCTTGCCGAGCACTCTTCCGGCCAGATCACGGAGGTCATTAGGAGAGACCGCGCCGGCGGAAATAAATGGTGTAAGCACCTTCGCAATTTCAAGCGGATCGCGAAAATCAGGCCCTTTTAATGTAAGCTGTACATCGTGGAGACCCAGTTCAGGCAAAAATAACGTGTTGAGCTTATTAATCAGCGTTTTCCGCTCCGGCTGAAACACCTGCTCCTCCGTTATTTTCCGTGCCGTATCGGCGGTGGCTTTGTTGTATTCCTGCGCCTCGCCCGTATAAAGCGGCGGGAGACGGAAAGCGGAGCGGAGTTTATTTCTGCTTTTGTCGTCATATTCAAGAAACAGCGCATCATCCTGCAGAATTTCCGCAAGTGATTTAATTTCCACAGACACGGGCGTAATGTCTTCGCCTCCGTGAAGGTCTTTTTCCTTCGCAATGCCTTCCGCCTCAATCAGCAGAAATTTGTGGGCATTTTCCACCCCTTCCAGGTCATTCATATAATCCTGGAGTTCTTTGTACGATGCTTCTGACAGCATGCCGTTTTCAACCGTAATGGCGGCCGGCACGTGACGGCCCTGCTTGAAATACATAAAATTCAGTTCTTCCGCTTTCCGGGCGCCGTATAGATTGACGATATTGCCGACCCAGCGCGGAATTCCGTAAGTGCCGCTGCCGATTTTTAAGTGAATGGCTTCATTTGCCCGGTATTCTTCAGACAGGGTCTTTACGTATTCGCCGGTTCTCATGTCCATCATGCGGGGATCGCCGTATTCCTTAAAAAACACTTTCCGACCGTTCAGCATCTGAACATATTTACGGAACCGTTTTTGCCTTTTAATCGTTTTGGATGCGCCATTTTCTTCATAAGAAAATGTAACTTCAACGGGATCAGTCACACCGCAGACGCGCATATGTTTCACATCCAGATATTCAATCCCCGCTGGTTTTCCCGCCCCGTCCCGAAGCACTTCGAGAAAACCGTTGCCCGTTTTTTCACGGTCTTCTATCGCATATCCGAGGATCGTCTCGGCCGATTCATCAAAATGAAGACATTTGTAAAAGCTCTCCAGCTTCATCCAGTTTTTTTCGGCCCGGGCCTTTTTTGACGGGGAGCAATCTGGGCTATTTACATCAAAGGTGTATTCCACATCAAACCCAAAACCCGTAATATTGACCCGATACGCGTCAATGCACTGCTGAAGAATCGTCGAGTATTCGGCGATTGTTTTCAGTTCAATGAGATTATAGGGCGGTGAAATGATGTCTTCGCCGTACAGATCGGCAAATTGATCTTCGTTCATCTGCCTTGCCTGCGGCGCGGCCATTTTTGATTTAAAGACGGTGGCTCTAACGTTTTGATAGTTCGGCAACGCCTACCTCCTCCTTTCCCGATTCGGACGTCTCCGTTTTTGTGATGCATCTTTCAGATCCGCCGCGTCATAGTCATCCAGCGCATACCAAATGGCTGAAAGTGTGTGGGGATCAATTGAAAACTCATCTTCCGACAGAGCGCCGTTTTTGTTTTTTGCGTACGTTAAGTTCTGCAATTCGCGGATCGTATGTTGACAGCTGTCTGAGCAATAGATGTGTTTGAACCGTTTCAGTTTTTTTGTATACTGAAGTCTTGAGCCCGGAAACTTTTTGGCCGCAACCATGCAAAAGCCCTGCCTGCGAAAATATTGGATGCTTTTCGGCTCAGCCGAATCCGCTTTGATCAGCTCTTTTTGATCCGCCAATTCCTGAAGCTCCTCAGCTGTCTGATCATCGGTCATTTTGTTTTTGTAATACTCCCAGAAAATATAAAGCTCTTTTTGATCCGGATCGACGGCAAGCCGGATGACCGCATTGTATGACTCTTCAAAACCGAAATCCATGCCGGTCCGAAACAGGGGGCGCCTGATGGAAGCAATCCGCTCCGTTACTTCGTTGTGCTCCATGACCTGAAACTGCGGAAACACGCGGATGCCATTGATGCCGAACTGTCCTTTGCGGGCGATCCGGTATAAATCGGGATCGTAATGCCGTAAACTGTCCAGCTGCTTAATATAGCTTTTCGGCAAAAACAGATTATCGCACGCTGTGGAGTGGTGGTAATACGTATCCCCCTTAACGACGGTGCCTTTTTCATACAGCGTCTGATCATCCAATACGAAGCGTTTTTTTTGCTCATCACGAAAAAAATGCCGGTACGTCCAATTGGAGGTGCCGACGGGATTTGTGGTGCATATCATATGAAGCGAAAGCTCGGGATGGCGCAGACGCCCGATCAGCTCCTTAAAGCCTTCATACTTCACTTCAGAGCATTCTTCAATCCAAATCAGTGAAATATGATGAATGGATTTCAATTTGGCCGGGTTGTCCATCCCTTTAAACATAATCCGGCTTCCGTTTGAAAATCTCAGCTGCATCGGTGAAGACACGGCCTTTACGGCATGTCCCAGCTCAAGCTCCCCGATAATATCTTCAAACAAGGCAAAAGTAGAATCTCTGTGCGTATCGAAAACTTCCCGCACGACAAGCGCCGTCCGCTTTTCACGAAGCAGCTTTAGGATGATTTTCAGCGCGGTATGATAGCTTTTTGACGAGCCGTAGCCTCCGACGAGAAATTGGTACGTTTCATTCCAATTGAACAAATAATCTTCAAAGCGCGGGTTGACCGCTTTTTCAATCATGACCGTTCCTCTTTCCGCGTAATGACAATGTCAATCGGCTTTTGGCTGTCTTCTGTTTTTTCCATCTTCTGCTGTGCCAGCTTTAATTTTTCATTTTCGATTTTTTGTTTAAATTGATCGGGGAAAAGGTCAAAGTACAAGGACAGCTTTTCAAGAGCCTTCATCTTGTCGGCAAGCTTTATTGCAATGCCCTCTTTTCCGAGTTTTGCTTCTGTGACGATGGTTCCGTCCAGAAGGTGCGAATCTTTAACGTCAACGTAGCTGATTTCCTGCATAATCGGCTTATCATTTTCGTCAAAGAGCGGCCCTGATTTTCCGAAGGCCTGAACCTCTTTTTTTCCGAAGGTTACATAATCGGTAATGTCGGCGAAAGCGATTTTCACATAGACTTGAAGAACGTCCATCGCTTCGACAAACACTTTATTGACCATTTCCTTTTTCATGCGGCTGATTTCTTTGGCGACTTTTTCGTTTTTTAACAGCCTGCTTCCCGTCACATGCGCGCTTTCCGGTGAATACCCGGCTTTTATCGCAGATTGGGTGGCGTTAAAGCTTTTCACATAATAAAGACAAAACAGCCGCTGGCGTTCGTTTAACTCATCATCTTCGCCCGGGGTGTTTTTTCCGCCGCTTTCCGCGTTCTTATGGAGCGCCTCGTCCCAGCGCCCTTCTTTTTTCCATCTGCCGATCGTTCTTGCGGATACGCCTGATTCGCCGGCAAGGGCGCGATTTGTGATGCGGCCTTTATGAGACTGATAGATTGTAAATGCCTGTTTTCTTTTTGCGTTTTTCATGCTACGGCATCACCGCCACCTCCGACATGATTGTCTATAATAAAAAGCGGCTTCTAATCGGGCCGCTTTTTGTGATCGTCTGTTCACTTCTAGGTGGCAAACGTATGACAACTTATGAAGCAGGCGATTGATTTCTTTGTTCCTGCTGTTTTTGTATTTTTAGAAGCGCCCGTTTGACCGTCGTCTGTACGGTTGATTTCTTTACATTCAGCAAGGCGGCGATCCGTTCATATGAAAAGCATTCCGCTTTGTGGAGCAGCAGCATTTCTTTTTCTCTATCCGTTAAAACGGCTAATGCGTCCCGCAGTCTGATTCTGTCTTCTTCAGTCACATTCCCGGAAGGTTCAAACATCAGCGCCTGCGAATAGGTTTCTATGATTCTCGGATCTTTAATCAGCATTCTCTGATAAGCGTCTCTGCGGTCTATCGCTCTTCTTATGCCGGGCTGCCGGCCTTTTTCAAGCCATTCGATGACATATTCCACATCTGTAATGATCGTTCTGATGATTTTTTTATCTTTCAGTTCTTCTGAAGTAAGCACCGTTTCATCGGCTTCCTCCAGCTGCTTGTACCACTTTTTCGTCTCTTTCAGCGTGCGTTTATATTCAAATAGTAAGTCTTCCATGCAGATCCTCCTCTTTTTCGGAACAAAAAAAGGACACCAACCAATGCGCAGCATGTACGCGATTGATCAGTGTCCGCAGGCTTTCCGTCTTGGACGTATTCTGTTTTTTTCGATTAATTCAATTTAAAGCCGATTTCATATTCGACCCGGGCCAGATCCCCTTTTCGCGTTTCGACAAGCGTTTTGCCGTGCTCCGGCGCTTCGGCGAGCCATGCTTCCTTATTCAGTCCGTCTATAATAATCACCCGAACCTTGCCTTCTTCCAGCTGGCTTTGTAATGTTGTATGTTCAATGTCAGTCAGTTTTTTAGGATTCATGTTTTACGTCCTCCGTTTTTTTCAGGATGTTTACTTCATGTATGAGGCTTCCGAGCTCATTTATGAACGCTTCTTTTTCTTCAGAACTTTCTCCCCGGAGCAGGCGGAGAGCCGTTTCGGCCGCCTCAAAAAGTTCCGGGGCTTTTGCCATCAATCCCGCGTTGATCTGTTGTGAGTATGAACTTAAGTTGAAAACGGCCGCGATGAGCCTTCCGTTTGAATAAGGGAACTTCTCTTTATCCGCTTCGCTGTAAGCGGAATAAATGTAAATGGGTTTTTCTTCTCCGCTGTGTACGGCCCGCCATGGAGCGGGGCTGTGTTTTTCTTGCAATGGTTATCCTCACTTTCCATCAGCCTCATGCCATGCTTCAATTTGCTTTTCTATCCGTTTCGCCCTGAACAGCAGGCAAAAAAGCCATTTAATATATTTATACACGTGCATCAAGCCTCGCTTTTGCGTCTTGAACCATTCGCTCAAGACGTTTAATGACCGGCGTTAAATCAGTGCCTGTTTTGCAGTTCGGGCAAGGGTGAAAGACAGCGCCGAAACCCGTTTCCGTCACAATGACCTTCTTCGGCCCGCACAGCTTACACATTATCTCGCCCCCTCTAATCTGTGGTTTACGTCAAATGAATTGCCATTAATGATGACTAAATAATCGCTGCACATCTCATAAATTCTTGTGCCCAAGGCTTCATCAACCTGCACCAGTCCGTCACAGGCCAGCTCGCTCGAGATAAGAACCGGCTTATGATTTAAATAGCGGTAATTTACGACGGCGTACATTTGTTCAATCTGCCAATCGGTCGCCCGGGGTTTTCCGTTCAGCGGTTTGAACAGATCGTCAATAAAAAGCACATCCGCCTGTTTCATACGGCCAAGCTTTGCATCAAGCAGATCAAAATCATTTTTTAAATCCGTAAATCCCTCCACAAAAGGAAAATACAGCACGGGTGTCTGCTTCTGTCTCATGACATAATTGCTGAGAGCGGTCAAAAGATGGGTTTTTCCCGACCCCGGACGCCCTAAAAGGGCAATGCTGTTTTTCCGGCAGTTTTTAATCTTGTCGAAGTTTTCAACATATTCAAGGGCGCACTCATATGCGTCGACGACTGCCTGAGGCTTGCCCCGCGTGATAAATCCTTTGAAATCCAGCTTCCGAAAGGCGCCTGTAATCTCACTTGCGCTGAGGATGCGCTCTGCTTTTCGTTCGGCGGCGCAGCGGCACTTAACCCACACATCCATTCCCAGCTGGTTTTTGAGATAACCGCCCTGATCTTTACAGAGCGGACAGTCAAAGCGGCTTTCGTCTGATTCTTCCGGTCTGTCCGCCAGTAATGGACGTTTTCCGTTTTTCAGGTCGGCCAGTATCTGCTCGATCGTTCGTTTTGTCATGTATCGTATTCCTCTCTTTTTTTGTTGTGATTGTCCTTCCCGCAATTCGTGCATTCAAGCGGTCTTCCATATACTTGGCGCAATAGCTGAAAGCCTTGATCGTTTCAGCTGAAGATGTGCGCCGCTGTTCAAAAGCGGTAAAGCATTCGCCGAGCCATTTGATTGCTTCTTGTGCTGACGCACCGAGGGAAACAATACGGGCGATGGCCTGATAATCCCGGGGCGACGGGTATACGCTCCGCCCCTCCTGTGCAGACCTTAATCTGATAAAATGGGCGGCAATGTCGTTAATCGTTTCTTCAGCAGTATGATTTTTTGTTATATCTATTTCTCCCCGGACATTTTTGTCCCGGTGATCCGCCGATATTGTCCGGTCAGTTGCTTCCGGGCGGGTCAATGTCTTTTTCGGCGTGAATCTTTTCGAGTGCTTTACGGAGACGATGAGTCCGTAAGGGGCGCGGACGGTTTTGATATATTCATGCTGTTCCAAAACCTCAAGCCACCGTCTGACGGTTTTTTCGCTGACGGCAAATACATCGGCCATCTCTCTTGCTTTTACGGGCTTATGACCAAGGACGATCCCCCACTTTACACCGTCTTTTACGTGTTCCTTTGTCGTTGAGCTGATGAACCATAAAAACAGCCAAATGGCGGACCCTATTTTGTCATAATGTTCTGAATTCAGTAATCCGGAATAGATGAAAAACGGGTAGCTTTTACGATTCATAAGGGACGTCTCCGTTTGTCTTCAGACCTATATAGCGTTCATATTGCAATCGGTTATCAAATCGGAATACCGGAAGTCCGCAAGCGGTAAAAGATATCGAACCGCCTGCTTTTCCTAAACATCTCTGGTCAGCCGGATTGCTGCTGAAACGGATGATTATCGGCTGCATCTCTCACCCTCCTGATCAATTTTTTATCGTATATTGATACATTTTGTATCCTTATGATGTTGATTATATACGATACATTTTGTATCATCAAGACCTTTTTGATACTTTTTTTATCATCTCTTTATTTTGATACATTTTGTATCTATAATCATAAGTAACTTAGGGTGTTGAAAAAAGAGAGGTCATTCGGATGATAGGCGGAAGATTAAAGAGTCTCAGAGGAAAGAAAACGCAGGAAGAAGTCGCAAATCATATCGGTGTCTCGCGCGCCAGATATTCTCATTATGAAAACGGCCGATCTGAACCCGATTACGACACGCTGCAAAAGCTTGCGGATTATTTCAAAGTGTCGACTGATTATTTGTTAACCGGAAAAGAACCTTCAGATGAAGACATGTTTGCCGATCCCGACCTGCAGATCGCATATCGGGACATGCAGGACTTTTCCCCGGAGAGCAAACAGCAGGCCATTGAATTCATTAATTATTTAAAAGAAAAAGAGAAAAACCGCAGGCCGAAACATAAATAATCCGCTCTTTTCCTTTAAACTGCTTAACGTTCAGCCGATATAAAAGCTGAATGTTTATTTTTAAAAGAAAAGGGAATTGATTCAAAGTCCGATCAGGGCTTTTCTTTCTCGCTTAAAAAAGAACATATGTTCGAAAGGGTGTATTCAATTGGGCGATTTTTTAACACATCTTGAGGAATACGTCAAAAACTTATATTGCCGCATGGGAATGACCGCCCCTCTCCATATTGATATGCAGATGATTGCCAAGGAGCTTGACATTTGGATTCATTTTGAAGATACGCACAGTATGATGCTGAAGCGGGACGGCATGTACAGCATCGTCCTGAATCAAAAAAAGTCACCCGAAGAGCAATGGCAGGATTTTGCGCACGAACTGTGCCATGTGCTGAAGCATACCGGCAACCATTTTCATATGAACAAGCTGTTCAGAGAACTGCAGGAATTTCAGGCCAACCATTTTATGTACCACTTCTGTGTGCCGACCTTTATGCTGTTAAACATGGAGCTTCCCCAGCGAAGGAGCCACGCCGTCATTTTAATCGCAGCCGCTTTCCGGGTGACGGCATCATTTGCGGAAAAAAGGCTGGAGCTGTTTGAACGGCGTAAAGCAGGTATTCAATTTCAGAAGCGGCTCGCTTGTCTGTTATCCGACAAGCGGCCGAATGTGTATTATGAAAGCGGACAGACACACTTGCATGCCGCTGAAGAAAAAACGCCGTATTTTATTGAAAATTAGCGATACTCTGCCGGCTTGGAACGCAGCCGGCAGAATGTCATCATTCTCACCGTGCTGCCCGCCACGCACTTCTTGCGCCGCATAGCAGCTCCAGTAAATATAAGAACGGGCCCCCTGTTCATTTATCATAAAAACCGGCCTTCACGGCTTCTACATACCGAAAAAACAGATCGGTTGGCGTATATTTTTCTCCCCGGCAGCCAAAATTGCTGAACAGCGCGTGTCTCTGCGCCGTGCTCACTTCCAATTGCAGCCCCATTTTCCTTTTTGTCCGATTGACAATGTTGCGGGGATTTACACCTGCCAGCCGATCATTCTTCTCTGTCAGCTCGGCATCAAACCCCGCTTCACGCAGCAGATCACAAATCAGTCTTGCTTTTTCCAGATCCGCGCCCCCGACGAGTGTATTTGCCTTTTTCAGATCATGATACCCATGAAAAGCCAATCCGTAATGATGGGCGGTCACTTTTTCTAAAGCCAGGGGTTCGTCAAAGCGTGTGCTTGTCAAATGGAGAGAACGGTTATCGCACCGCTTCGTTCCTTCAAATAAATAAATTGAGCTTTGGTCAGAAAATGCCCGCACCAGCTCACTGACACCCGGCTCAATCCTGCCGCCGTGGGGAGCGAGGACGATACATTTACTTCCCTCTTTTTCTTCATAAATAATTCTGTATTCCGATTCAGCAGCAGAAAGGGCTGCGAAATTGTCATATCTATCTTTCATGTGTAACATGCTCTCCTTTTCCAGTCAGCACCAGTTTACTCTACTCATCTGGGAATGGAAACCTTTTTATAGTATGATTTGATAGAATACGTATCAGGGGGGATATATCATGGGGTTCATCAATGGATTGCTGGGCAATGCGTCGACAATATCGACGGCTGAAGCAAAAGCAGAACTGGCTCGTATTCTGCTGGAAGGTGAGAATGTCAATGCCGCATTTAAGCTTGTCCGAGATATCATTGTCTTTACGGATAAGCGTCTTATTCTTGTTGATAAACAGGGACTCACAGGGAAGAAAACGGAGATTCAATCCATTCCGTACAAGAGCATTTCCAGATTCAGCGTAGAAACTGCCGGCCGCTTTGACCTTGATTCAGAGCTGAAAATTTGGATTTCAGGCGCGGAACTTCCCGCTGTCTCAAAGCAGTTTAAAAAAGATGAAAGCATTTATGATATTCAAAAGGCCCTTGCAGCAGTTTGTATGTAAGAAGAAACGGAAGCCCGGGGAGCTTCCGTTTTATTGATTACAGTTTTTCTTCAATTTTCGCCTTCGTTTTCGGGCCGTAAATTCCGTCTGCCGTTAATCCGCTGACGGATTGAAAACGTTTTACGGCATTTGCCGTTTTCGGACCGTAAACGCCGTCCGCCCCATGATTTTTTGCTCCTTTATCGGGATAAAAATAAAGAGCGGATAAAGCGTTTTGCACTTGTTTTACGTTTGTCCCTTTCGTCAGCGGTTTCGTCACTTTGATCACACCGGATGGAAGCGGATAGGAAGACACAGCCTGACTTTTTGAAGAAGAACCCGTCTGAGCGAGCTTGATCACTTGTCCGACTGTAATGTGATTCGGATCGGTGATATGGTTGATGCTTTGCAGCGATTTTACGCTGACACCGTGCGATGCGGCGATTTCCGATAAGGTGTCGCCTTTTTTCACATGGTATTCAGACGCGGAAGAAGCAATAGAGGCTTTTTTCGCCGGCATACTCCCGCTTAATTTTTTTTCAATCTTCGCCTTCACTTCATCCCAGCGGCCTTCAGACAAAATGCGGTGCGGGCAGTACTTTCCGTTCCAGTCCTGATGCTTTCTGATTCTGTCAATCCCCCAGCCCCGTTCTTTCAAAAGCTGCGCCGCGAACGCAATCGCCAGTTCTTCTGCGGCTCTGTACCGTTCGCCGCCTGACTTACTGTAACAGATTTCTATAGCAATCGACTTTCGGTTTCCGGTACCGTTCGTGCCGTCTCCCGAATGCCAGGCATTCCGGTCCAACGGAATTCCCTGGATCACTTCTTTGTCATCAACCGCAAAATGATAGCTCGTTGATTCGCTGTTTCCCGTCATATAGCTGATTTCATTAGCGGCGGATGCGTCGTTTGCCGTGTTATGAATGGTAATATACTCCGGCGTCATCGGATTCGGACATTTTAACGCATATTTATCAGCCGATACGAGCCGTTTTTTCACTTCAATCCCCACTCTTCATCTCTCCTTATGCCTTTTTCATCAATAGGTGGCATTCGTAGGACAGATAACTTGAGCATATAGACCCTGCATTCGGATAAAAATGGAATGGATACGCATGCAAAAAATAAGACCCTTCCAAAGAAGGGTCTTTATGTTATGTTTGGTTGCGCGCGGCAATATGGAATGTGCCGTCCGCTTGATTTTCCAAATGGCTTTCATGGCCGATCACCTGTGTAAAGCTGAACCCGACAGCAACAAGCAGCAATCCTGACAACAGTTTAGATTTCATATAGACAATCTCCTCTCTGGATTTGTTTTTGGGCGTGCACCATTTTTTCATAAAACGTGAGCGCTTTTTCAGGCTGTCCGTGTTTCATGTAAAATTTGGCAGCGTCATGCGCCAATTCTTCCACATACGGATACAGCATGTGTTCTTCCAGAAAATCAAACGTGTGCCTGACGGATGCGTTATCCATTTCCTTGCCGTATAACGCATGTAAAAATTGGAACAGATTCACAAACAATTCATCATTGTATTCGCGGGCGATACTGAGCCCGAGGCGGTATTGCTTCTCTGCTTCGGCTGTAGTGTTCTGTTTATAAAGAACCTGTGTTAATGAGTAAATAGAATGCGGAAGATTATCGAACTTTTCTGACCTGCAAATGGAAACGGATGTCTCAAAATATTCGGCTGCTTTAGAGAGGTCTCCCATTTTTTCGTAACAGTTTCCGAGATTATATAAGGCTGAACTGATAAGACGGGGATTGCCTTCTTGTTTTGCAAGATCTAAAGCAAGTTCTAAGTGGGGCAATGCTCTTTCTGGATACTGCATGTCATCATAATTCCCTGCAATAACGAATTCACATTGGATTCTGCGGACGTTGTACGTCTCATACGATTGGTACGTTTCAAGGGCTTGAACGGCATAACTCATGGAGACGTAGGTTTGTTTCAGGTTGTAAAATATCTCGGCCATTTTAAAAGCAAACTCAGCTTTCTCGATGTCATCAGAAACGAGTGCAAGGTTTTTTTCAGCCCGTTTGTAATACATCATGGCGTTTAGGAACATTTTCTGTTTAAATTCGTACATTCCTCGAAAAAAATTAAAGTAGTAATCAAGCAGTCCTGTCAGTTTATACTGGTTGCCTTCAATGTCTTCCAATAATTCTGAAAACTCAGGCTGAGAAGGGTCCTCCTTTAAGGGCTTGATGTAATCCAGCATGACACGGTGTCTGAATTCCATTAATGAATAATACAGCAGCAGATCCTGATCTTCTTCCATATCCTCGATCTCTCTCTCTACTTCACGTTTGACGCGCTCCGCCTCAAGGACGTGAAACTGCCGGATATGGGTATACCATTCATTAATTTTGAGCCCGACAAAAGAGGACGGAATAGTCTGCTTCATCCTCAATAAATCCCCCCTTTTGGAATGACCGAGATATGTCATATTTTATCATATTTGCTAGAAAAAGAAGAACGCAAAAAGACCGCAATTGTCGAATTTCGGATATCCGCAACGATTTATCTCCGTCACAAGCTTATTGCTTGTTTCTTCCGTGCCGTTGATATAGCATATCCTTGCAGCTTTTTATTCTGTATTAAATGGGGGTTTTCACATGACAGCACAAAATCAATTGGTCAGCCACTTTCTGTCACATCGAAACGTGACGATTGAGCTGGCGGAAAAAATCAGCCGCGAACATTACGATTATAAGCCGGCAGAGACATCAATGTCCGCTCAGGAACTTGTAAAACACATGGTTTATTCTTTTCTTATGTTTGCAAACGTCATTAACGACGGAAACGCATCAGCCATCCAGAACAAACCGAAAGAAGAAGCAGAAACAGACCTCGTCAAACTGGCTGAAACGTGTACTGAAAAAACGACAGACATCCTGTCACAGCTGACAGAAGAGCAGCTGAACCGCGAAATTGACCTGACCGCCTCTTTCGGCAGAAAAGTGACCGGCGCGGCTCTCCTTCAGCTTGCGATGGAGCATGAAATTCATCATAAAGGCAATCTTTTCGTGTATGTCAGAGAAATGGGCCACACGGAACTTCCGTTTTATCAGCAAAAATCATAATCCGGCCATCCGCCGGTCTGCGACATAACAGCAGGCTGGCGGATTTTTTGTTCTGTATAAAATTTTCCGAAAATTTAATTGATTACCGCCTCTTAATCATATATAATCTGATAAAAATAGTAGGATTATTCAGGAGGCACACAGATGACAGTAAGCATTGTGTTTATGGGTTTCTTTGTCGGAACGCTTGTCGGATTGACGGGTGTGGGAGGAGCAGCGCTTTTGACTCCTTTACTGATCGTTTTGGGGATCAACCCCTCAATCGCCGTCGGCACTGACCTTTTATATAACTCCATCACCAAACTGTTCGGTGTCGTTTCTCATTGGAAGCAGCGCACCGTTCAATTTAAACTTGTCGGTTACTTGGCGCTCGGAAGCATTCCCAGCGCAACAGCCGCCATCGGTGTTCTTCACTTGTTTCCCGCTTTTCACCAGCATCAGGAGCAGATTATCAAACAGGCGCTCGGCTACGTACTGACCCTTGTCGCCATTTCCATTATCGCCCGCCTTTTTTTCGATAAAAGACTGCGGCCGAACCGCTGGCAGCAAAAAACGCTTGAAGAAAAGCGGACACTCATGATACTGATCGGCGTCATTTTCGGTTTCATCGTCGGCCTGACATCTATTGGATCCGGCTCATTATTTGCGATCGCCATGTTATACCTGTTCAGAATGAAAACGGCAGAAGTGGTGGGAACGGATATCGCACATGCCTTTCTGCTCGTAACTGCTGCCGGTCTGTTAAACGCAAGCTTTGGAAGCGTCGATTACCTGCTTGTATTGAATCTGTTGATCGGCTCTGTGCCGGGTGTGCTTCTCGGCAGCTTCTTTTCGCCGAAATTCTCACCGCGCCCCCTGCAGTTTGTGATGGCGGCGATTATTTTAATCAGCGGAATAAAATTAATATAAAAAAGGCGGTCTGTTGTCAGATCGCCTTTTCCCTTATAACGTCACACCGGACTTAAAGATTGCAAGCTCCCGAAAATCGTTTTTTTCGTTATTGACGAATTGTCCGCTTGCAACGTTAATAATGTATTGAATAAAATCTCTTACAATGTGATCTTCTGTTGTTTCGTCTTCCGCCAATCTCCCCGCGTTGTAATCAATCCAATGCGGTTTTGATTGAAATAAATCGGTATTTGTTGATACTTTCACAGTCGGGACAAATGTGCCGAACGGCGTGCCTCTTCCGGTTGTAAACAAAACGATGTGACAGCCCGCCGCGGCGAGCGCTGAAGAAGCGATTAAATCATTGCCGGGCGCACTGAGCAGTGTCAATCCCTTTGTTTTCAGTGTTTCACCGTATGTCAGCACATCAGAAACCGGTGCAAGACCGGCTTTTTGGGTGCAGCCGAGCGACTTGTCTTCGAGCGTTGAAATGCCGCCTTCCTTATTCCCTGGTGACGGGTTTTCATAAATCGGCTGCTCGTGCTTCATAAAATATTGCTTGAAATCATTGATCAATCGGACTGTTTTATGAAACACTTCTTCACTCGCCGCGCGCTGCATGAGAATCGTCTCAGCGCCGAACATCTCAGGCACCTCCGTTAAGACCGTGCTCCCTCCCTGTGCAATCAAGTAGTCTGAAAATCTCCCTAATAAAGGGTTTGCCGTAATGCCGGAAAAACCGTCCGACCCGCCGCATTTCAATCCGATGCTCAATTCTGACAGCGGAATCTCCTCACGTTTATCTCCCTTTGCCGTAAGATGTATCTCTTTAAGAAGCGCAGTCCCCGCTTCAATTTCATCTGTGACAGCTTGTGATTCGAGAAATTTCACACGATCTCCGTTCACTTCAGAAAGGGTTTCCCTAATCGCCGCCAGCTCATTATTTTCACAGCCGAGCCCTAAAACCAGCACACCGCCCGCATTTGGATGGCGGATGGCGTTTATCAGCATTTGTTTCGTATTCTCATGATCATCGCCAAGCTGGGAGCATCCGTATTGATGCTTTAAAACCAGCACATTATCAAAGGGCGCAATGTCTTTCGTCTCTTTTACGAAGCGCTGCAGGATTTTCTCAGCGACGCCGTTTATGCAGCCGACTGTAGGCACGATCCACAGTTCATTCCGGACGCCGAATGTACCGTTTTCTCTTCTGTAACCTTTAAATGTCCGGTTCTCATTTGTAAAAGGATTGTCCTCGAAGCGCGGTGAATACGTGTATTCTTGCACATCGGATAAATTCGTTTGCAGATTATGGGCATGAATATGCTCGCCGGCCGAAATCCGCCTTGTCGCACGCCCGATCGAAAAACCGTATTTAATGATGCTGCCGTTTTCTTCAATGGTTTGCAGCGCGATTTTATGCCCCCGCTTGACAGGGTCCTTCACTTCAATCGTCAGTCCGTCTGTATGCAGCCGCTCTCCTTTGTTAAAATGGCGCATGGCGAGAAGCACGTTATCGTTTTTATGGATTTTTATGACCTCTTTCATTTCACTTCCCCCTTTTTTCCGCAGCATTCATGTAACGCATGCTTCATACCCCGCTTATGAATGACAGACAGAAAAAAAGCCGTTCGTTCAGTCAGCCCCGGAAGATGATTCAGATTCTTCCCCCACAATCGCTCTTCTCCTAATATGGCAGATGCCGCTTGAAACATATCATCTTTGCAACGGGACCGCGCCATTTGAAAACGGTTAAGAACCTCCCCGCCGTCTGCCGGTTTGTTCGGTCCGTTCCAGTATGAATAGATCATGGCGCTGAACGAAAATACCAGCTTCTCAGGTAGCCGGCCCTCCTGTTCGATATAAGCCCTCAGCGTCGGCAGGTTTCTTGTTTTGAATTTCGCGGCGGCGTTAAGGGTAATGCTTTGCAGATAATGGTGGCTATAAGGGTTTTTAAACCGCTGTAACACGTCTGCCGCGTATTGGGTGACACCCTCCATTTGCAGCACAGGGAGGATTTCTTCATTGATCAGCTCTTCGATGAATCTGCCCGTCACCTCGTGCTCAGCCGCTTCCCGGACGGTTTGCAGTCCGTATAGTAAAGCCACTGGCGCCAATGCCGTGTGAGCGCCGTTTAAGATTCTCACCTTTTTTGTCCTGTAAGGCGTAAGGTCAGATGTGATCAGTGCGTTCAGCCCGGCCTCAGTAAAAGGAAGCTCATTCTGAAGCTGTTCCGGCCCTTCTATCACCCACAAATAATAATGCTCACCGACCACAAGCAGACGGTCTTCGTATCCGAGAAAATCGGTAAGTTCTTCCGCGGTATCAACAGGAAATCCGGGAACAATCCGATCCACGAGGGTATTGCAGAAGATGTTCGCATCATGAATCCATTGAGTAAAACCAGGTTCCAGCTCCCACAGCCCGGCATATTGAAGCACGGCCGCCTTCAGTTTCCGTCCGTTTTCTTCGACCAGTTCACATGGAAGCACAATGCACCCTTTCTCGGCGTCACCCGCAAATGCCTTATAGCGGAAATAAAGGAACGCCGCTAATTTCCCGGGGAATGTTTTTTGAGGTTTATCCTCGAGCCGGTCGCCTTTCTCAAACGTAATTCCCGCTTCCGTCGTATTGGAAATGATAAAACGAAGCTCCTCTTGTGCTGCCAGCCGTTTAAAGGAATCATAGTCAGAAAAAAGATCAATGCCGCGGCTGATGGATTTGACGATCATGTGTTCTTCAGCCGGTTTTCCGTCCTTTATCCCCTGCAAAAAAAGCGTAAATAAACCGTCCTGCTCGTTTAAACGTTTGATTTTCTCAGAGCCTCTCGGCTGTACGGCGACAACGCTTCCGTTAAAATCCGTCAATTGATTCAATTGATCGATCTGCCAGTCAGCGAAAGCCCGCAAAAAGTTGCCTTCACCGAACTGAAGGACTTTTTCAGGATATTGAATGTATTCGCCGCACATCTTTTTATTCAGCTGCTGCAAGCTGTCCGCCTCCTTCTGTATTTATGCACACGTTAACATTTCTCCGTGTGAAAACCCGGATATTCAGACGGGCCGTTATGTGAGTTTTTTAATGGAATCTCTTATCATCACCTCGGTGTTTTCATATATTTTTTCCGCCGCCGTATCCGGGTCGGCGATTAGCGCCAAAATCTTCTCTGCGCCGAGTATGCTGATGTTTTCTACCGGGCGTTTTACTGTCGAAAGCCTCGGCGTCATGTATTGGGAAATGCCGATGTCATCAAACCCGATAACGGATATATCTTCCGGAACGTTCAGGCCTTTGGCGAAAATAGCGTTCATCGCCCCGATCGCCATATCATCGTTTGAACAAAAAACAGCCGTAGGCGGTGATTGAAGCGCCAAGAGTTTTTCCATCGCCTGACTGCCGCTTTCCATATCATAGCGGCCTTTTACACTGTATTCATGCTTAATCGGAATAGAATGATCAATTAAAGATGTCAAATAGCCTTCTTTCCGCTGAGAAGTTGACCTGAATCCTTCCTTTCCCTCAATGATCGCGATATCTCTGTGTCCGTTTGCGATCAGGCAGTCGACCGCCTGTCTGGAGCCTTCTTTATCGTTTGACAGGATATTCGTGATGCTCCGGTCATCAATATCCCGGTTCAGCACGACAAGCGGGATGTTTTTCTCGCGGATATGATAAATAAATGAATTATCACTGTCGCTTTGGCTCATTAAAATGATTCCGTCATATCTCATGGGCGTAATGGTTTCAAAGCTTTTCAGGTCGTCAATCGCGCGGACGAACAAATTGTATTCCTCACTGATTGTGCGGTTTACACCTTTGATGGTATCGGAAAAAAAGCTGTGTGAGGTTCCGTTTGTGATGCTTGTAAAAAACAGCCCGATCGTATGGGACTTTTGCATGGCAAGGCTTTTTGCATTTACATTCGGTGTGTAATTCAGCTGTGAAGCGAGCTCTAATATTTTCTGTTTTGTATGCTCTTTAATGTAGGGGCTGCCGTTAAGTGCCCGGGATACGGTTGTGTGGGATACGTTGGCGAGTTTTGCGATATCTTTTATGGTTACCATCGTTTTTCCTTTCTTTCTGTATGCTGTCATTTATTTCTATTGTACCATTAACGGACAGTCCATAAAATCACTAAAGTTGAGGTTTTGCATGATGTAAGTCCTGAACGAGCTCGGCATGCTGCCGGTCCGTCAGTTTATACATCAAACCGATAATCAGCATGGCGCACGCTAAAGCGAAAGCCGGGTACAGCAGCAGAAGCCCTTTAATCCCGATTAACGTGCCTTTTGTCTGAGATGCATTCGGGATATAGCCGATAACGCTCAGCCCGATGCCTGAAAGAAAACCTGATAAAGATTGGGCGAGTTTTCTGGAGAAGTTGAAAAGCGAATATGTCGTCGCCTCCTTCCGTTCACCCGTCTTCCATTCCCCGTAATCAATAATGTCTGACACGAGCGCCCACGTAATGCCGTTTGGTATGCTGATCCCGATAAAAGCAATGCTCGCTAACGCCGTAAAGATAAATACGTTTGACGGCAGACAGAAATTCAGCGCATCAGCCGCGGCGCTGACGGCGAAACCGATCATCACCGTTTGCTTTTTTCCGAAATGTTTGACGAGTTTCGGCATAAACAAAACACCTAAAAATGAAGAACCGATGATGATAAAACTCATGTAGGACATCAGCTCCGCATTGTTGAGATTATACTGGGCGAAGTAAACAAGCATAGCGGATTTAATGTTATATGCCGATATTGAGAAAATCGTCATGAAAACGACGGTCAGAAGCGGTTTGTTGCCGATAAAGCATTTGAAAACCGACATGACGGACAGCTTTTCTTTCGGCGCTTCACGGACGATAATTCTTTCTTTGCAGTTTCGGTAGCAGATCATAAATCCCGCGATTCCGATTACGGCCATCATTCCCATGACTGCCGGGTAGCCGATGTGAACGTTATCAAAATGAACAAGAATCGGGATGACGATGACACTTGTAATGAGCAGCGCGCCGAGGGAGCCGATCTGGCGGAATGCGGAAAGCGCCGTTCTGTCCTCCGCATCCTGTGTAATGGCCGCGCCGAGGGAGCCGTACGGAATATTGACGAAAGAATAAGCGACCCCCCACAGCATGTAAGAAGCATAGGCGTACACAAGCTTCCAGGTGACGCTCACGTCCGGTGACACAAAAATCAATACGGTCATGACCGCAAGAATAATACTTCCGAATAATAAGTACGGCCTGAATTTCCCCCGGGGTCCGATCTTTTTTCTATAGTCAATGGCCGAGCCGACAATCGGATCAGTCACAGCCGCAAACAGCTTGCTGACCAAAAAAATACTGCCGGCGAACGCTGCCGGAATGCCTGCAACATCTGTGAAAAACTTCAGCAAATAGATCTGCCCGAGATCAAACATAAATCCGTTCCCAAAATCTCCAAAACCATAGGATACTTTTTCTTTCAGACTCAGCTTATGCTCCTTCACTTTTGCGGCAGGTGCTGTCACGACAGGCACATTACTCATAGGCCACCTCTTTCATTCCATTTTTTAAAAGCGGAAATATTCCTCAGCATTCCGGTAACAAATCCCCTCGACAATCTTTCCTAAAAGCTCCATATCGTAAGGCGCTTCGCCTTGTTCCGCCCAGCCGCCGATCAGCGTGCAGACAAGCCGCCTGAAGTATTCATGGCGGGGATAGGACAGGAAACTTCTTGAATCCGTCAGCATCCCGATAAAACGGCTGAACAGGCCCATGTTTGATAACGCTTTCATTTGTTGGAGCATTCCATCTTTCGTGTCATTGAACCACCAGGCTGTGCCGAATTGAATTTTCCCCGGTGTTTTCCCATCCTGAAAGCTGTTGATCATGCTGGCGATAATATAGTTGTCATTCGGATTCAAAGAATACAAAATCGTTTTAGGCAATTGCCGCTTTTTTTCGGCGGAATCTAACAGCCGGGCAAGCGGTTTTGCGATACGTTCATCATTAATTGAGTCATATCCCGTATCAGGACCGAGGCTGCTGAACTTATTTGTATTGGTATTTCTTAACGCGTTAATATGGAACTGCATCGCCCAGTCCAGTTCGGCGTAAAGACCGCAAAGATATTGCAGCGTCCGTGTTCTGAATTTCTTTTCATCTTCAAAAGACACATGCTCTCCGCTTAATCCGGCTGCAAAAATCCAGGCCGCTTCCTCTTCGGTCGTCTCGGCATAAACCATTTGATCTAACGCATGATCCGACACTCTTCCCCCGGCATTGTGAAAAAAGCGGACGCGGGATTCTAACGCATCTAAATACGATTGGTAGGTGGTGACAGCCATTCCTGAAGCGCTCTCCAGCGAACGGACCCAATCGGCAAAACCCGGGCTGCTGATGTCCAGTCCTTTGTCAGGCCGAAATCCGGGCAGCACTTGAACCGGAAAATCACTTTCTTTCAACAGTTCGTGGTATGTCAGCGCATCGGCAGGATCGTCGGTTGTGCAAATGACTTTGACATTTGATTTCAGAATGAGATCCCTTGCGCCAAACCCGTCTCCCTGCAGGAGCTCATTCGTTTTTTTCCAAATTGCCGCGGCCGTTTTTTCATTCAATACGTCATAAATGCCGAACCAGCGCTGCAGCTCTAAATGCGTCCAGCTGTACAGCGGATTGCCTATCGCCATCGGCACCGTTTTTGCCCAGGCGAAAAACTTCTCTTCATCTGAAGCGTTTCCGGTAATACAGCGCTCTTCAATGCCGTTGGCCCTCATGATCCGCCACTTGTAGTGGTCACCGTAAAGCCATGCCTCCGTAATCGTTGCGAAGGTTTTATTTTCATAGATTTCCTTTGGGCTTAAGTGACAGTGATAATCAATGATCGGCATGTTTTCAGCATATTCCCTGTACAGCTTTACGGCCGTTTTACTATCCAGTAAAAAATCATCACCCATAAAAGCTTTCACACTTTCATCCTCCCTCTTAAAAATGTTAACGTTAACAAAATGATTCTTTTTTATTTTAGCTTCCTCTTTCTCACATATCAATCATTTTATTTTATTTTTCAGAAAATTGTATCCGTTAAAAAAAGACACTGCCGAGAAAGTCCGGCAATGTCTTCTGTGTGATCTTAAGAATTAGTAAGCGAGGCTGAATAATCCTTTGATATGTGTTAAATAACGTACGTTACTTGCTTCTTTCATTAAAGATGCCGGAAGACCTTTCAGCGGAGTAGAGTTCGCTCCGATGATGGCAACCGCGTCTTTACGTCCGAGGCTTGCAAGCGTACCAGAGTTTACAGGCTTGAATGTTTCAAGCGTTTTTCCTTCTAAGTAAGCGAACAGGTTGTAACCGACAAGTTCACCCATCTGCCAAGCGATTTGCGCTGTCGGCGGGTACGGACGGCCGTCCGGCGCAAAGTATACAGCGCTGTCTCCGACAACGAATACATCTTCATGAGAAGTAGATTGTAAGAAATCGTTAACCGTCGCACGGCCGCGGTTCACTTCAAGGCCGGATTCGCCGACTAACGGGTTGCCTTGTACGCCGCCTGTCCATACAAATGTGTTGGCAACGACTTTTGAACCGTCTTTCAGATCAATAACGTTTCCTTCAACATTTGTAACAGGAAGACCTGTTAAGAACTCAACGCCGCGTTTTTCAAGACTTTTTGTCGCGCGTTCGATAAGGTCATCAGGAAGAACAGGAAGAATTTTCGGACCTGCTTCTACTAATTTCAGTTTGATTGCTTTCGGATCTACGCCGTATTTTTTCGTAAGGTTCGGCATGATGTCAGCAAGCTCACCGACAAGCTCAACGCCTGTTAAGCCGCCGCCGCCGATAAGGATTGTTGCATCAGCTTCGTTTTTCGTTTTAGCGTATTCACGCACACGGTCTTCCACGTGTTTGTATACTTTGTTGGCATCAGCCGCAGATTTCAGCACCATGCTGTTTTCTTCGAGTCCAGGAATGCCGAAATAAGCCGTAACAGAACCAAGTCCGACAACAAGCGCGTCATAAGTCAGCTTAGAACCGTCAGAAAGGGCAACTTCTTTCTTATCAACTGAGAAAGAATTGACTTCTGCGATTTTAATGTCGACGTCTTTTCCTTTCAGAAGTTTTTCAAGCGGCATAGCAACAGCCTGTTCAGACACGTTGCCCGCTGCAAGGCGGTGCAGTTCCGTAATGATTTGGTGAGTCGGGTATTTGTTCACAACGGTTACGCGTGCTTCATCTTTACTGTAATGTTTGCGAACGGTTAAAGCAGAAAGAACTCCGCCGTAACCAGCGCCTAAAATGACAATATGTTTTGACATCGTATATCCTCCGTCCTTTATATCAATTTGAATCTGAGATTATTTTTGTTTTTCGTTCATGATTTCAAGATAGCTGTTAGCAAAACGGAACAGCTTTTGAGCTTGAGGATCTTTCAGCATGCGCAGCAGGCCGAAAAGTCCGATCGTTTCATTGCTTGCATCCGCGCGGTCTTTTGCTTCGATCGCAGTAGCCGCCACTTCTTTCGCTGTTTCTTTCACCGGCTCAAGAATTTCTGTAAGCGCACCCACTGTATCGCTCTTCAATACTTCGTCTGTCGCTACAGACTGTGCAAAATCATAAGACTTCGTTAAAATATTTACTAACTCAGTCAGTTTTGGAAGCTGATCCACTAAAACAGTCAGTGATTCTTGAACTTCAGGTTTTAGCAGCTGATCAATAAGATCGCGTTGGCCTTGGCTGACAGATGCATTTGTTTGATCGATTGTTTCTGGCATATCCGATTCTCCTTTACTATAAGCAGTATGCTGATTTTTTTGGAAAGGGTAGCCTTTCCCCCTTCATGCAGAAAAGCATGAAAAAGCAAGATTGTGAATTCATGCACAATCATTTACAAAAATAAATGTTTACTACCCAGTTTTTCACTTTGCCATATCCAGTATTATTTTTATATCAACAAAAACAATTGAATAAGTCAAAATTTCTTTTTCCTCTCTGAAAATAGCAAACATAAAAAACCCCAATTTGATTTACTCTTATATAATAACACTTTTTGAACAAAATTTGAACGTGAATTGTTTCGTTTATGAAATTATTTATATGGCGGGGGTGTAATAACGTTTCTTTTAGGCTATTTTTTTACAGACCATCCGCTTTTCCCCTGTCATTTTTCCCACAATTTTAATAGCGGGCCCGTTTTTCCCGTAAAGGGGTCGCATTCCGGGAGGGGGACACGGCTGGTTTCTTCTGAAGTTCTATCATTTTTCTCCGTTTTTGTATCGTACTGCCGGCCGCCCGGATAAGCCCCGATCACGGTAAAATCAAAACTGCCCGACAGTTTTTTATGTCCGGTGCCGGCCGGAATGACCGCTGCGTCCCCCGTTTGAAGAACGGCATCCGCTCCTTGTTCCCCGCCGAACCTCAAAACCGCGTTTCCTTTTACCGCGACAAGAACTTCGTGCGTGGTGCTGTGAAAATGGTGATACGGAAATACTCCGCCCGTCCAGCTGTTCGACCAATCGTGCCGGCTGAGGACGGACTCTGCTTTCTGCACCGTTTCTTCATTAAATACCGCTTTATAAATAACAAGCGGAAGATTCGGGTTATTCGGAATGCGGCCGTCATCTTCAAAATAAAGCACTTGAATATCCTCTTTCTGCATTGTTTTCACCTCCGTATATGTCTGTTTCCCATTCATCATTTGTTAAAACGCTATTTTCTCATATTCCATTGCGAAGCCTGCCAGTGAATAGTATAGTATAAAAAAATATGTGTAAAAATGAGGGATTTAATGAAAGCCATCGTGATCGGAATATTGGCATCTCTGTTTTTTGCAGTCACATTTATTTTAAACAGGGCGATGGAGCTTTCCGGCGGAAGCTGGATGTGGAGCTCTTCCCTGCGTTTTCTTTTTATGGTTCCGTTTTTATTTTTGATCGTTTATGCGAAAGGAAAATGGGCGCCGCTCTGGCATGAAATCCGGAAAAAACCGTTTTTTTGGCTGAAGTGGAGTTTTACCGGGTTCGTGCTTTTTTATGCCCCGATTACGTTTGCGGCGGCATATGGGCCGGGCTGGCTGATCGCCGGCACGTGGCAGATTACAATTGTCGCGGGTGTGCTTCTGTCGCCGTTTTTCTACGAAACAAAACATTCACCGGCGGGCCCGGTTTCCGCCAGACAAAAGATCCCGCTGATTTCGCTGGTTACTTCCGTCATCATCCTGATCGGAGCCGGTCTGATTCAGCTTCAGCATGCGGGTTCTCTGTCCGGCCGCACGATACTATTCAGCGTGGTGCCGGTCGTCATCGCCGCTTTTGCCTATCCGCTCGGCAACCGCAAAATGCTGGAACAATACGGCGGAAAACTCGATACGTTTCAGCGGGTGCTCGGCATGACGCTCGCAAGCCTTCCGTTTTGGCTTTTGATCGCCGCTTTCGGCTGGCATAGAGACGGGCTTCCGTCAATGGGACAGTCATTCCAATCCTTTATCGTCGCACTCAGCTCTGGCGTTATCGCAACAGTATTATTTTTCCGCGCCACCGATATGGTGAGGAATGAGCCGCAGAAGCTCGCTGCTGTTGAAGCGACGCAGTCCGGAGAGGTTCTTTTTGCACTGATCGGCGAAATCGTCTTTTTATCCGCGGCGTTTCCGTCACTTCTTTCATTTGCCGGACTGTTCATTATTATTGCGGGAATGGTCATGCATACATTCGCTTCCCGGCAGACAGACCAGAAAACGGCTGAGCAAACGTCAGCCAATCTCACCGGTTCCTGATTTTTTTACGAAAGGTGTCCTCCTGTATGAAAGAAGAAATTCCGGCAATATCTTTTCTGTCAGCCGGCAAACGCTTTGAACAAAACAATACGTCCTTTGATGTCCTAAGCCGTGTAACCGGACATATTCAAAAAGATTCTATCACGGCGTTGATAGGCCCTTCCGGCGCGGGAAAAAGCACATTGCTGTCACTGTGCAATCTGATGAATACACCTGATGAAGGGGAAGTGCTTGTATTCGGAAAAGAAATAAGACACTGGGACATCAGAGAGCTCAGAAAAACCGCGGGCCTTGCATTTCAATCAGCTCCCGTCCTCGAGGGAACGGTGCGGGACAACCTTCTGCTCGCAGAAAAACTCCACGGGGCACAGCACTATACGCCTGAAGAGCTCGCAGATTTTACAGACCTTCCGCGCGTGCTTCTGGATCGGAATGCAAAAGAATTATCCGGAGGTCAGCGGCAGAAGCTCTCATTAGCGCGAACTCTCGCCGGACTGCCGTCCATCCTGCTGCTGGATGAAATCACCTCGGCGCTGGACCCGTCATCCGTTCTCATCATTGAGAAACTGATTACGAAACTCCATCGGCAAAAACAGCTGACGGTCCTGTGGATCACCCATAACCTTGAACAAGCGGAACGATTATCCGATACGGTATGGTTTATGGCTGAGGGTCGGCTTTTAGAGACCGCGGAAACGAAAACGTTCTTTAAGGAACCGAAACACGAAAAGGCCCGGGCGCTTTTACAAGGGAGCGGGCGCTGATATGAATGATCTTTCTCTGTTATTGACAAGTATATTTGTCATTATCGCTTTATTCCTGTCTAAATCTTTTAAAGCCGGCGTCGAAAAGGATATGATCGTCGCAACCGTCAGGGCCGTCATTCAGCTTCTCATCATCGGCTATGTGCTGTCATTGATTTTTCGCGGTGATCACCCGATATTTATCATATTAATGGTGCTTCTCATGCTCACGGCCGCTTCGCACAATGTCGCCAAACGGAAAAAAATGCGGATCGGCTCATTTTGGCGCGTTTTTCTGACACTGGCGATCGCGGAAACCGTGACGCAGGGACTTTTACTGACCCTTCACATCATTCCGTTCACTTCAAGATATGTCATTCCGATAAGCGGCATGGTCATCGGAAACTCCATGGTGCTCTCAAGCCTGTTTTTAAGCAGGCTCAGTTCGGAAGCAGACCTGCGGAAAGAAGAAATCCAGCTGATTCTCTCTCTCGGAGGAACGCCTAAGCAGGCCGTCCGGCAGATATTGACGTCCAGTATGAAGCTCAGTATGATCCCGACGCTTGAAAGCCAGAAAACATTGGGTCTCGTTCAGCTTCCCGGCATGATGACGGGGCAGATTTTAGCGGGGGCTGATCCGATACAGGCGGTGCGCTTTCAGCTGCTGATCGTTTTTACAACGATGGCCTCCGCTCTTCTTACATGTATCATACTCAGCGCCTTGACATATCCTTCCCTTTTCACGGAACACTGGCAATTAAAAAAATTCAGCAGGGAAGCGTAGGCTTTTTTCCCTGCTGAATGATGGTTTATGACAAGGTCAGAGATTCATAGTAACGGGATAATTCAATAATCATCGCTCCCATCCGCTCAATGTCCGGAGCAAGGACCCTCTTTACCCCTTCATCCCGGATCGCTTCAGCCGTCACTTTGCCGACTGCGGCGGCAAGCACTTGTTTTTCGAATGCCTGCTGCAATTCTTTTGTGGATCCTTTTTCTTTTGCATAATCAAAGAGAGAGCGCACTTGAATGGCTGTTGTAAAACATACGGCATCGACCTCTCCGTTTAACAGCTCTCCCAGCAGTTTATCAACCGTCTCCCTTTCAGGCGGAATATGCTGATACGGCAGAACAGGGAATACCTCCGCTCCGTTTTTCTCAAGGAACTGCGTTAAGACCGGCGCTTTTTCGCCATGAAGCTGTATCATGACTTTTTTATCTTTAAAGTCAAATCGTTCCAAGGAGCGGATCAGCCCTCTTGTTGTACCGTCTTCATCTGAGGCATGCGGCGTGATGCCGAGCTTTTTTAAGGCCGCATATGTTTTATAGCCTCTGCAGCCGATTTTCGCTTCATGAACGGCCGCTAAAAATTCTTCTTTCAGACCGATTTTTTCCGATACCGACAATAACGTTTCCGTACCGATGCCTGTGGTGAATATTACCCAGTCGGCTTTTTGCCCGGCAAATGTTCTTACGTCGGGTTCAATTTGATCCTCCGCCAGGTATACGGTTCCTTGGAGGGAACGGACGACCGCCGTTCCGCCCTGCTTTTCTATTAATCTTGTGATCTCTTCTGTTTTCCGCGAACCGCCGATGGCAATCCGTTTCCCGTTCAATCCTTTTCCCATCGCTGTTTTCTTCTTCCCTTCAGATGCCGGGCGCCCTATGGCAGGCCGTCATTTATTTCTATTATTGTTACGCAATCAGCCGGGAAAATCAAGCTATGCTCCCGTTGAATCCCCCGTGCAGTTGCTGTATCATTAACCGGGCAGAACGATTTGATTCGCGGAGGGATTTTCAATCATGGAAACAAAAAAAGAGTTCGAGACAAAAGGATACGATACTTCGGTCATTTATGAGTTCAATGAATATCCTGATGTTCACAGCGGCCGATGTGACAATTGCGACTACACGCTGTTTAAAAGCTCAGTGAAGGGCGGAAAATTTTTGAGGGAATGCCGGAGATGCGGCATGAAGAAAAACATATAACAAAACAGGCAGCCGTCTTCCGGTGCGCTGCCTGTTTCTCAATCAATTTTCGACGGCCGCCTTTTTCAAAAATTCTTCAATGGCGCAAACAGCCTGTTTGGGGCCGCCGGTTTCTTCTATTTTCTGCTGCATGCTTTTCACGCGGCTGAGGATGTTTTTATCGCCGTATACGTTTTGAACGTCTTTTTGCAAACGGGCCACAGTGACTTCTTTCGGCGGCAGATGCACGCCAAGCCCCAATTCATCCACACGCTTTGCGGTAACCTCTTGTTCGTGCATTTGCGGAACGACAACGAGCGGGACACCCGCATTCATCGCCTCCATTGTACTGTTCATCCCGCCGTGAGATACGAACAGCTTTGCTTTCTCCAGCACATCAAGCTGAGGAACGTGCTGGCGGATGATAAAGTGATCGGGGACATCCGAAAAACTTTCCGGATCAATTGTTGTGCCGACTGACATAATAACCCGCCAGTCCGAGTCCCGAAACGCGTCAATACACATCTGGTAAAATTCAGGCCAGGCGTTAAACGCCGTTCCCAGTGAGATGAGCATAAGCGGACGGTCATCGGCTGCATCAATTTCCAGACTTCCCGTATTTGTGCGTTCTCCAAGAGACGGACCCGCAAAACAGAATCGTTCATCAAAGGTTTCCTGTTTCGGCTGAAAGGCCCTTGGCATAAAGACAATATTCAGTTTTTCAGGCATAAAAAATTCTTCCATTGTCATCCGTTTCAATTGTTCATTTTCAATCTGCTCCTGGTATTCTTCTATCGCCTGTTTGGCCGCTTCCAGTGTTTCTTCGTCTCTTCCTAATTGAAAATACTCATTCATTGCATAGCTCGGGCAGAACTTTACGGCCGGGATGCCGCCATTATCCGCAAACAATTTTCCGGCAAGAGCTAAAAAATCAAACAGGACGATGTCAGGAAGGTCGTCTTTGTACAGCTCTTCCAGCTGCGGAAGCACTTCAACCGCTTCTTCCAGAAACATCACAAACGCGTCATTTTTGTTTACCCGATCTTTTATCGTCTCCGGGTCCGCCTTTATGCTTGTGCGGTATAAAACGGGAATGGCGCCCGTTTTGGCAACGGAAGCTTCAAATTCCTCAGTCGTAGCGAATGTCACTTTATACCCGCGATTGACAAGTTCCTCGGCTACGGGCAGCGTGGGATTGACATGACCGTGAGCGGCCACATTAATAATGGCGATGTGTGTTTTTCTCATCATTTTTCTTCTCCCTCATTTTCGTTTATCTCCGCTTCTAAAGACTCCAGCCCGTACATGACACTGTTTCGGATCGGCTCAATCCGGACCGGCTCAAGGTGTGAAAAGGCTTTTACAATTCCTTTCAGCGCCACTTCCGCTTCAAGTCTGGCAAGCGGAGCGCCTAAGCAGAAGTGTACGCCGAATCCGAAGGAAAGGTGCGGATTCGATTGGCGATGAATATCAAATACGCCCGCCTTCTCAAATTTGTTTTCATCACGGTTGGCAGATGCAACGTAGCAGAGAACGATCTCCCCGCTTTTCAAGCGGCGTCCGCGCAGTTCAGTGTCGTGCCGGACCGTCCTTCTGACAAACGGAGCGGGAGCGCGAAAACGCAGCGTCTCTTCCACCGTTTGCGCGATGAGAGAAGGGTCCTGTCTCAGCTCTTCATAAAGGCCGGGCGTCTCTAATATGCTGTAAACCGCATTTGAAATGAGATTAGTCGTTGTTTCATTTCCCGCCACTAAAAGCAGGTTGCAAAACGGGATCAGATCTTCTGCCGTGAGCTTCTCTCCCTCTTCTTCCTCTTTTATCAAAATAGAAATAATGTCTTGGCCGGGCTGTTTTCGTTTGCTTTCTATTATTTCCGCAAAAAACGCCGCCAGCTCCGCCTCACATTGGTCACGTTCCTGCTGATTTTTCTCCGCCGCTTCAGGACTCGCATCTTTCGGCATGCTGACGAGAATGTCCGACCATTTTTTAAACTGATCCATACGTTCGGACGGAACGCCTAATAATTCTGAAATCACCATGACCGGCAAAGGGTAAGAGAGATCTTTAACGATATCAATCCGCCCTTTGTTCTTTGCCTGTTTCAGGAGATGATCGGTAATGTCTTTAATTCTCGGCTCCCATTCCTTCAAGACGCGGGGAGTGAAAGCGCGATTGACGGCAGATCTGATTTGGGTATGCTTCGGCGGGTCCATATTCAGCATGGACTTTGCAATCGAGCTTTTCACATCAGTCATGAGGCTTGAGAACGTCTCTTTATCACTGATGACTTTTTTGACATCATCGTATAAAAATACACTCCAAACCTTCGTTTCTTCATCAAAGTGTATAGGGCTTTCCCGTCTCATTTTTTCGTACCAAGGAAAAGGGTTGTATACGTCCAGGCCGTTTTTTCCTTTCATCAGGGTTCTTTGGATGGCTTGTCTCGTGCTCCTCAGCTTACTCATGTTTCATCACTCCTGATTGTTTCATATTTGAATAGTTGACGTACCTTGAATTTTATCCTAGCACATATTTTCAATTTTTTTCTATTCATAACCTTAACTATTAACATAACACAACAAAAGTCATGAATCCGGAGGTGAAATTTCTCCCAAGAAAACAGGAGAAGCGCACAAAAAACCCGAGCCTTCGGCCAGGCTCGGGAGATATGTTCACTCATTCGTCTGCGGTTTCTGGTGCTGCTTTTGGTCTTCAGGAGGCTGCGTATTTCTTTCCATATCGTCCGTATCAGCGCCCATGCCTTTCAGGAAAGAAAACAGCAGAGTGACGGCCTTGTTGATTTCCGGGTCTTTTAAAGCGCGGACGATATCAAAATACCCGGTCTTCCTGCCGCTGTCTTTTTCCTCGACGGCCTTTGTGACCCCCGCATTGATTTTAACGATAAATGGCTCAAGCTGTTTTACATCGAGCATGCCGAGAACGCCGCTTAACAGCAGGAGATTTTTCAGCATATTGGCCGTTTCCGGAGTATTCGCCTTCTTCACGAGGATATCCATCACTTTGTCTCCCTGGCCGAAGAGCCCGCGCAGAAGCGCCAAAACGCCGCGCTCGTTCATGTGCTGAAGAATGTGCAGAGATTCCAAAATCGCGTCTTTATTTCGTAAAAGAGCCGTCTCGATCTCTTCTAAGTCCTTTTTTCGTTTGTCTTCTTCTGTGACGGTCTGTTTTCGGATGCCGCTGATTGCTTTACCCATTTTGCTGTTTCCCCCTTTTTACGGCGTCTCCCGGAAATACATAATCTTTACGCGCCCATTTCCGATCAACCCGGACACCGATCTGCGGCTGCGGGTTTCCGTAACGGAAATTGATTTTCGGAAGCGGATTAACGCCTTCTTTTTTCAAAATCTCCATCTTCGCTGATGTTTCTTTATAAGCCGGTGTATCGGTATCCTTATCGGCATAGCTGCTTGTCAAAAGGTTAATGGCGGCGTCTTTTGAATCGTTCATCGGGAGATAGACTTGTTTGCCTTTTACCCTGTCTGTGATGACGCATTTGACTTTCACATTTCCGTACGGTGATGTCAGACGGACAAGCGTTCCGTCTTCCAGCCCTCTTTCTTCGGCGAGTTCGGGCGAGACCTCAAGGAACACACTCGGTGTTTTTTCGGATATTCCTTTTGATCGGTAAGTCAGATTCCCTTCGTGAAAATGCTCGAGCAGCCTCCCGTTATTCACATGGATATCATATTCTTCACCAAATTCTTTCGGCTCGGTCCACTGAACGGGATATAGAATCGCTTTGCCGTCTGAAAACGGGAACTTATCCGTAAATAAAAGCGGTGAATCGGTTCCGTCCGCTGCAACCGGCCATTGCAGTGAATTGTAGCCTTCGAGACGTTCGTAAGTGACGCCTGCGTAGAGCGGCGAAAGCATTGCCGCTTCTTCCATAATGTCTGCCGGATGTTCATAGTGCCAATCAGCGCCCAGACGGTTGGCGATGTCCGTAATGATCTGCCAATCAGGCTTTGAATCGCCCAGCGGTTCAAACACTTCGTAAAGGCGCTGCACCCTCCGTTCCGTATTCGTAAACGTCCCTTCTTTTTCAAGGCTCGGGCTTGCCGGAAGCACGACATCGGCGAACTCGGCCGTACGCGAAAGAAAGATATCCTGCACAACGAAGAAATCAAGCTTTTCAAACGCGGCATGAACATGGTTAATATTGGAGTCGACAAGCCCCATTTCTTCTCCTTTTAAGTACATGGACTTCAGTTTTCCTGAGTGGATGCCTTCGATCATTTCATGATTTGTCATTCCGATTTCTTTCGGCAAGTCTGTTCCCCAGCCCTGCTCATACTTTTTGCGGGCTTTTTCATCCGTTACTTTTTCATAGCCGGGGAAGCTGTCAGGCATACTGCCGAAATCACTGGCTCCCTGCACGTTATTATGGCCCCGAAGCGGATATGAGCCTGCGCCGGGCTTGCCGTAATTTCCGGTCACAAGAAGCATGTTGGAAATGGCCGTGCTCGTATCACTTCCTCCGATATGCTGGGTGACACCCATCGCCCACAGTGCGCACACGCTGCCGGCTTCATGAATCATCCGGGCCACTTTGATTAGGGTATCCTTGTCCACACCGGTATGTTTTTCCGCATATTCCATTGTATAAGGTTCAAGGCTTTTCACGAATTCATCTAATCCGTTCACTCTCTCCTTCAGAAATGCAGTATCCGCCAAATCGTGATCAAGCAGATATTTCGATACGGCATTCAGCCAGACAATATCTGATCCGGCACGCGGCTGGAAAAACACATCGGAGCGCTCGGCCATTTCATGTTTTCGCAAGTCAGCGACGACGAGCTTCTGTCCGTGCAGTTTATGAGAACGTTTAATACGTGTGGACAGGACGGGGTGAGACTCAGACGTATTTGAGCCGATAATCAGCACGAGCTCAGCTTTTTCTATATCTGTAATCGACCCTGAATCACCGCCGTATCCGACCGTTCTGAACAATCCGGCCGTGGCGGGAGACTGGCAGTAGCGTGAGCAGTTGTCGACATTATTTGTGCCGATGACGGCTCTTGCAAGCTTCTGCATCACGTATGATTCTTCATTCGTGCATTTGGAAGATGTGATAAAGGCAAGTGCGTCCGGGCCGAAATGTTCTTTTATATCGGTAAATTTATCAGCGATCAGCTGCAGCGCTTCATCCCATTCCGCCTCCCGAAACGAGTCTCCTTCCCGGATAAGCGGTTTGGTAAGGCGCTTTTCACTATTGACGAAATCCCAGCCGAATTTCCCTTTCACACACGTCGAAATGCCATTTGCTGGGGCCTCGGCCTGAGGTTCTACCTTTAAAATGTCTCTTCCTTTCGTCCATATATCAAAACTGCAGCCGACACCGCAGTATGTGCATACGGTTTTCGTTTTTTTGATTCTTTCATCCCGCATGGCCGATTCCATGTCCGATATGGCCAAAATCGATCCGTATCCGGTTTCGACGCCTTTTGTGATGTCAATCATCGGCCGAAGCGTCTCTTGGTTAATGCCTGTTAAATACCCCGCTTCGCCCTCCATGCCTTTTTCCATCATGGCATTGCACGGACATACCGTCGAGCAATGTCCGCAGGAAACACATGATGATTCATTGATCGGCACATCCTGATCCCAAATGACCCGCGGGCGTTTCCGCTCCCAATCAATGCTTAACGTTTCGGTTACCTGTACGTCCTGACAGGCTTCGACGCAGCGTCCGCACAAAATGCACTGGTCGGGATCATATCGGTAAAACGGATTTGATTCATCTTTAGGATACGGTTTTTGATCGAACGGAATGCTTTGATGATTGATTTTCATTTCCTTTACGGTATTATGTACTTCGCAGCTCCCATTGTTGTAATCACAGACCGTGCAGTACAATTCATGGTTGTGCAAAATGTTGTCCATGCCGATAATCTGCGCTTTTTTCACATCGGACGAAAGCGTATCAATGACATCTCCGTCCTTTATTTGCGCGGAACACGAACGCACCAGTTCCCCGTTAACATTGACGATACAGGTATCGCACGTTTCAATCGGCCCGAGACTCGGATGATAACACACGTGCGGCACGTCAATTGAACTATTGTTCAAAAGCTGCAAAACGGTTTGACCGTCCCGAGCTTCCATTTCAACCCCATTGATTGTAACCTTCTTTGTATCAGCCATTTTCTTTTCCCCTTTCTGTACCCCTCTATACATCCTCTATGATTCCCAACCGGCCTTTCACTAAAACATCTCGTTTATCTCAGGAAACATGCGGGTATGAGCGGTAAAAAGGAGGCGTTCACATATGTTGAACAAAAAAACACTCGTCACCGGATTATCGGCGGTGATGCTCACGGGATGCGCATTCGGAGCAGAAGCATTTTCGGATACACAGCCCGTCCATGCCGCAGCCGCTTCAAAAACAGAAAACCAACGTGCACAAGAACTGGTGAACAGCCTTTATCAATCGGCGTTTAAAGGGGAAATGCCGCAAAATGTGAAAGGCCTGAAAATCAACCAAAGCACAAGACAGGACGTTTACGATAAAATCGGCGAGCCGGAACAAAAAGCAGACAGCCGCAATCCATTTGATTTATACAGCTGGAACATGGGAAACCCCGGTTATGGATTTTCCTATCATAAAAACGGAAAAATCTCGGAAATACGCTATTTCGGAACAGGGGTCGAGCGGCGCTTAAACCTCGGCAGCGTCACACCTGACGTCTTAAGCAGACAAATCGGCAGCGCTGACAAAATCCTGACAGTGCCAAAAACGGGCGAAACAGATTACGTCTACCATACGGGGCAGTATGAGCTCCGCTTCGTCATCGGCAGTGACCAAAAAGCAGACCACGTCAACCTAAAAGCCAGATAACGCAAAAAAAGCGGCCTCCCGGGCCGTTTTTTCATAGACAGCTTTTCCATCGTTCCTTACAATACATGGGAGTACAAAAAAAAGGGGAACAGTGTGAAGTGAATAGACATCCATTGACATACGGAATATGTACCGTTTTTATCATCGCCCTCGGTTTGCTGTCCAGAACCGCATACATCACCGCCCTATTGCCCGGCATCATAAACGCTTATTTAGGAGATGCCTTGTGGGCGGCAATGATTTTTACAGGATTCGGGCTTCTGTTTCGGAACATCCGGACGGAAACAGCCGCATTTTTGAGCCTCTCGTTTTGCTGTCTGATTGAATGCAGCCAGCTGTATCACGCGCCTTGGATTGACGCAATCAGAAGCAGCACGCTCGGCGGGCTGATCCTCGGCTGGCAATTTGTCTGGAGTGACATTTTCGCCTATACCCTCGGGGTATGCGCTGCCGCATTAACGGTCATGCAGCATGCACAGGCTGCGGCGGAAGAAACAGTGAAAATGCTGCCGTCCCAGCACCCGACTGCCGGACATTCAATTGATGTGAAAGTGTAAAAAAAGATGCCGGATGATAACCGGCGTCTTTTTTTTGCCCGTTGTACGTACACCATACCTGGCATACAGGAATAAGGTAAACGGAACCAACATTTGAAAAGGAGGTTTTCCTCTTGTACGATCCTTTCTATCATGAATACACAGCCGAGAGCCACGAACGGGTGCCATATCATTATCCGCGGCCGCCTTATTATTACCCCAGACCATATCCATACTACCCGCGGCCGCCTTATTATTTCCCCAGACCGTATCCATACTATCCGCGGCCGTATATCCCGTTCTATCCTTGGTATTAATGTTTTAAAAGAAATGACCGCAGACAGGAGGCTTCCCCTGTCTGCTATTCAACTTTGACCGACAGAATATACGGGAGAGCTTGAACTTTTTCCATTACTGCCGCTTTCCCGCTTTTGCTTTTCACCCTTCCCTTCACTTCAAGCACCGCCTTATTCAATTCATAGGACGTAATAAGAATTCCTTTTTCCTCAAGAGAAGTTAAAATATCATGCATGACGGCTTTCTCCTCAATCCTGAAACTGACAGACAAAGAATGCGCCGCCGGTTTAAACAGAAAATTTAACAGTTCAAGCCCGATTAACGCCAAAATCGTGCCGCTGATGCCGATGACATACATACCTGCCCCGATCGTCAGCCCGATGCCCGACGTAGCCCAAATCCCCGCGGCCGTCGTAAGCCCCCGCACGACATGCCGCTGCAAAATAATCGTGCCGGCTCCTAAAAATCCGACGCCGCTGACGACCTGCGCCGCCACCCGGCTCGGATCAAAGGACGTATGGCTGTTGGATAACAAATCAAAAAAGCCGTATTTGGAAACGATCATCATCAAGGCGCTGCCGACGGCCACTAAAAAATGCGTCCTCAAACCGGCTTCCTTCGCCCTGAATTCTCTCTCCAATCCAATAAGAGCCCCAAGCAGACCCGCAACCGCCAGACGAATCACAAAATCAAGTTCCATCCGTCTCTCTCCTTTCCTTATCTTCTTACCCGCTTTTTATCCCCCGTATCTTTTTCTTTCAGCACAAGACTGCCCTGCTGAAAAAAACTGCATTTGAATATATACTTTGGTTCTTTATCATATTGTCAGCGCTCTTATTTATATGCGGAAGGTATTAAGCTGGCGTTTCCAAAATAAAGGAAATAACTTATTGAGAGTATATGAAACAAGTTTATTCGTTGAAGCTGCGGCCGCTTGTCTCTTCCAATCTTCTAAAAACAGAACGAATGCCGCTCCCTCATGCTCAAAAATTGCTTTCAATCCGCAAAAATATATCGTAATATAAGATATAATCTTAATAAACGATAGAAGGTGGATGATGATGTCAAACGAAACCATGCGATTAAATGACCTCTGGACAGATATTTACTACCGGCTCCGTTATCAGCACCATGAAAAAATTACTCACCAAGGTGTACGGATTCTGCAAGTCATTCAAAAAGAGAAGGCAGTCGGAATAAAAGACATTGCCGAAGCGATTCAAGTATCACATAATACCGCTTCGGAACATATAAAGCGGTTACTGCAGAAAAAGTACGTTTATAAAACCAGAAGTGTTGAGGATGAGCGGAAAGTCATTTTAAAACTTACCAGTTTGGGGGCGGATGTCCTTTACCGGCATTCCGGGCTCGATGAAGAAAAGCTTAAACAGCTTCTTATTGACAGCATGAATAATGAAGAAAGAACACTTGTCCTAAAAGCATTCAGTTTGATGAAGGAGCGTGCTGAAGATGTTTACGATCGTTAAAATCATTGTCTCCGCTGCTATTATTGGGATTATCACTGAAATATCAAGAAGAAGCCCGAGTTATGGAGGTATAATAGCGGCTTTACCAATTGTCAGTATGCTGAGCATGGTTTGGCTGTACATCCAAGGCGAACCGAAGGAGACATTAAGTCATTTTGCATTCAGCGTGGCTTCCGGCATCCCCTCCACAGTCATTATGCTGGTCATTATCGGCATCGCCCTTCGCCATTCACTGTCTTTCATTGCCGCATCAGGGCTTGGACTTACAGGATGGCTGGTTTTCTTGTATGCTCAGGATTTTATCGTAAAACATATAAACAGTCAGCAATAAGCACCTTAGCGCTTCTTTGTAAATACGAGGAAATAAAAAAAACAGGGATACCCCTGTCTTAAAAGTGACTCCGATTAAAAAGCGAAACCCCTTTCTTCACGAGAAGCAGACACCGCCGAACACAAAAACATCCCGTGTTGCGAACGGAGTCCGCAGCCTGTACAGCCATATCGGCATGAAGAACCGGCTGATCTCTCAAACAGAATGTCCGGCAATCACCTCAAAAAACGAGGTGAAATCTGTCAGTATCCCGTCATCCGCCAGCTGTTTTTCTTCAAATAGCGCGCGGTTTTTTCCGAGCGGGTCAATGGCCATAATCTTGCCTGCACCTGCTTTTTTCGCCGCTGTGAGCCCCGAAAAGGCATCTTCAATGACTAAGCATTCTTCAGGCCTGAGGCCTAACTTTTCCGATGCGATGAGAAAAATATCCGGCGCCGGTTTTCCGGGGAAGCTCCCGTCATCAAACGTGACTTTGTCAAAATCAAACCACCGATCCAACTGAAAGACGTCAAAGTAAAACTCGACATTTTCCTTTACCGTAGCCGTGGCAATGGTCATTGGCGTTTCTGATTTTTTCAGATGGTTCAATACGCCGGTCAGTCCCTTCGTCAGCTTTAACTCATCTTTGTTTTCAAGGCATAATTCTCTGTAGTAGGCTTCTTTTTCAAAAGACAGCTTCTTGATTTCTTCATTTGTTAAATCGCCGGAAATAAAATACGTCAGGATTTCACTGTTTGTTCTCCCGTGAATGTTAACGAAAATGTCTTCATCAGAAATGGTTTTCGGCGCGTATTTTTTCACCATGAAAAACCATGCTTTTTCGTGCAGATGCGAATCTTGAAACATCGTGCCGTTGAAATCAAAAATAACCCCTTTCATCGAACCGCCCGCCTTTTTTATTTTTTGCGATTTTGACATCTACATATTGCTCGTAATGAATTTGAACATCTTTCATCACTTTATCATCCGTAATCAGATAGTCCATATCGTGCAAGTTATAGAATACGTAAAAATCTTCCCGGTTGAATTTTTTATTATCCGCCAGCAAAAATTTCGTCCGCGAATTATTCAGCGCGATTTGATGAGCTTCCCCTTCTTCAATGCTGTAAGAAGAAATCTCATCATTATGTATGCCGTTGGCGCTGATGAAGGCTTTCGTAAAATTGAATTTCTGCAGATTGCCGTTCACGATGGGCCCGACGAAGGCACCGGTATTTTTTCGGAAATCGCCGCCAATCAGGATGGTATCCGCAGTGTCACCATGCTTTAAAATATCAAATACGGGATAGTTGTTTGTGATAATCCTGATTCGCTTATGCAGCAGGTGTTTGGCTAAAAGTTCAATCGTCGTGCCGGGCCCTAAAAAAACGGTATCGCCGTCATTTACATATGAAGCTGCAAGTTCCGCGATTTTCTCCTTCTCATCCATTTGAACACCCAGTTTTTCATTATGCGATAATTCGTGATCAATGGAATAAGATATGCTCTGTGCGCCTCCGTGAATACGTACGATTTTTCCGGCCTTATCCAGCTCGTCCAGATCTCTTCTCACTGTCATATCAGAAACATCCAGTTCATCGATAATATCACTCACCGTAATAAACCCCCGCGAGTTTACGATGTCGATGATTTTTAAAAGACGCTCTTTTTTTAACATGTTCAATCATCCCCTCAACTTTACACACAATCTAACACACCGCGGCACTCCGGTCAACAAAAACAAACACTAACAAACAACATAATCAACATATAAAACAACAAGAAACTTATAAAACCCCTATGAACACAGATGTTATTTCTTTATGAAGCTATTGACAACAAAAATGTATGCGTTTACTATTAAACAAAAGATAACAATTACAAACATTAACAAACTTCAATTCCCACATTGGCGAAGGAGGATTCAGTAATGCTCAAATTACCTCATGACTTTATTTTCGGCGGGGCGACTGCGGCATATCAAGCGGAAGGCGCCACAAAAGAAGGCGGCAAAGGGCCTGTGGCCTGGGATGAATTCCTTGAAAAACAGGGAAGATTCAGCCCTGATCCGGCAAGTGATTTTTACCGCCAGTTTCCGGAAGATATTAAACTATGTGAAAAATTCGGAATAAATGGCATCCGCCTTTCTATAGCCTGGACGAGAATTTTCCCTGACGGCACGGGCAAAATCAATCAGGAAGGTGTTGATTACTATCATCGTATTTTCTCAGAGTGCCATAAACGCAACGTCACCCCTTTTGTCACGCTGCATCATTTCGATACACCGAAAGGATTATTTGATCAGGGAGATTTCCTCAACCGCGCTGCAATAGAAGCGTTCGTCAGCTATGCGGAGTTTTGCTTTAAAGAATTCAGCGAAATCAGATATTGGAGCACGTTTAACGAAATTTATCCCACAGCCACCAACCAGTATTTACTCGGGGTTTTCCCGCCATCAATTAAAAGTGATATCACAAAAGTCATTCAATGCCTCCATCACATGATGGTAGCGCATGCGATGACCGTCAATCTTTTTAAAGACGGCGGCTATCCGGGAGAAATCGGTGTCGTCCACTCATTGGAAACAAAATATCCCGCCAGCGACTCAGAAGAAGACCGCCGCGCCTGTTTTCTGGATGACGCATTATCAGTGAGATTCCTCCTCGACGCCACCTACCTCGGCTATTACTCCGAGGAAACCATGCGTGCCCTGAATGAAATCTGTGAGGCAAACGGCGCTTCATACGAGTTTTCAGACAGTGACTTTGACGTGATGAAAAAAGCTTCAACCCGCAATGATTATCTCGGCATCAATCATTATCAATGCCATTTCGTCAAAGCGTACAACGGAGAAACCGTTATTCACCATAACGGAACGGGCGATAAGGGCACTTCGGTCTATAAAGTAAAAGGAATCGGCGAAAGAATTTACAAAGAAGGCCTGAAACGGACCGATTGGGACTGGCTCATTTATCCTGAAGGCATGTATGACATGCTGATGCGCATCAAACGGGACTATCCGCAATATAACAAAATGTACATTACCGAAAACGGCATGGGCTATAAAGATGAGTTTGAAGACGGCATCATTATGGATAAGGCAAGAATCGACTATTTAAAAGTCTATTTAGAAGCCGTCAGTAAAGCGATTAGCGACGGGGTCAATGTAAAGGGGTACTTCTTATGGTCCTTAATGGATTTATTTTCATGGACCAACGGCTACAACAAACGTTACGGTCTTTTTTACGTCGACTTTGACACCCAAAAACGATATCCGAAAGAATCGGCCTACTGGTACAAACTTGTAAGTGAAACAAAAACAATCATTTAACGATCATACATGGTGAAAAGAGTCTCTTTTCATCATGTGTGCCGTCTTTAGGAGGTTTTTTTCATGACAAAGGAAGAATTGCAGATGCTCGGTTTTGAAATCGTCGCCTATGCCGGCGACGCCAGAAGCACTTTATTGAAAGTCCTGAAAGAAGTCCGTGCCGGAAACTTCGAAAACACGGAAGCAGCATTGAAAAGCGCCGATGAAAATTTAACCCTCGCCCACAGTGCGCAAACGAAAATGTTAGCTGAAGAAGCTGACGGCAAGGACATGGAATTAGGGTTTATTTTCGTTCACGGTCAGGACCACTTGATGACAACCCTTTTGCTCCGTGATCTTATTCAGGATTTTATAGAACTCTACCGAAGCCGCCGATAAGGAGTGGAAAAATGAACGGTATCATCAAGCAAATCGAAAAGGGAAAACCGTTTTTTGAAAAAATCTCAAGAAACATTTATTTAGGCGCGATCCGCGACGGCTTCTTAACGGCCATGCCTGTTATTTTATTCGCCAGCATTTTCATCCTCACCGCCGCTGTGCCGGAAGTGTTGGGTTTCACTTGGCCTAAAAGTGTTTCTGAATGGCTTTGGAAAGTTTATAACTATTCAATGGGCGCCCTCGGTCTGATCGTTGCGGCAACAAGTGCGAAATGCCTGAGTGAATCAATGAACCGAAAAATGCCGAAAAACAAAGGGATCAACCCCGTTTCAGCGATGCTTGCTTCAGTCGTCGGGTTTCTCATTTTAAGCGTCACTCAAATCGATGGCGGATTCTCCACGGAATACCTCGGCACAAAAGGTCTTTTAGCCGCTTTTGTATCCGCTTTCATAACAGTGAACGTTTACAGATTCTGCGTGCTGAAAAATATTACGATTAAAATGCCTAAAGAAGTACCGGGTACCATTTCACAAACATTTAAAGATGTTTTTCCGTTCGCTTTTTCCGTTCTGGCCATGGTGATCGTTGATTTATTGATCAGGAATACGCTGAACGTATCTTTTGCAGAGGCTCTCTCCTCTCTCTTATCGCCGTTTTTTACCGCCGCAGACGGTTATCTGGGGATTTGTGTCATTTGGGGAATGATGGCGCTGTTCTGGTTTGTCGGCGTTCACGGTCCTTCTATTGTGGAACCGGCCATCGCAGCTATTATTTACGCAAATGTGGAGGCGAACCTTCAGCTTCATAATGCCGGTGAGCAGGCGTCCAACGTGCTGACCGTCGGACTCGGGAACTTCGTCGGCACAATGGGAGGGACCGGCGCAACCCTTGTTGTTCCGTTTATCTTTCTTCTTTTCGCGAAATCCAAGCAATTGAAAGCAGTCGGAAAAGCATCCGCGGTTCCGGTGTCTTTCGCAGTAAACGAACCTCTGCTCTTTGCTGCGCCGATCATTTTAAATCCTTATTTTTTCATTCCGTTTGTTGTAACGCCGATGGTGAATGTCTGTCTGTTTAAATTTTTCGTGGATGTCATCGGAATGAACAGTTTTATGTATGTTCTTCCGTGGGCCACCCCGGCGCCCGCCGGCTTGATTCTCGGAACCGGCATGGGGCTCTCGGCTTTTGTGCTGACGGCTGTATTAATCATTGTCGATTTCCTGATATACCTGCCATTCTGTAAAGCTTATGACAAAGTATTAGCGGCGAAAGAAGCCCAACACACCGAGCCTGAAACCGCGCCGCAAACATTACAGCCCGCCATGGCCGGCGCCTCCGAAGACGCGTCCTCCGTCATCAGCACAAATCTTCAGGAATCCTCATCCGCCTTGGAACACAGCACCAATGTGTTAGTGCTGTGCGCCGGAGCGGGAACGAGCGCCATGCTTGCGAACGCACTGACAGAAGGAGCCGAAGAATATAACGTGCCGATTACCGCCTCAGCAGGCGCCTACGGATCCCATTACGACATCATGAAAGACTTCGATATGATCATTTTGGCTCCGCAAGTCGGCTCTTATTATGATGACATTAAAGAAGATGCGGACCGCCTGCAAGTGAAACTCATCGCAACGAAAGGAGCAGAATATATCAGCCTCACCAGAAATTCACAAAAAGCCATTCAGTTCATACTGGAGCATACCTCAAAATAGAATCGGGGGTTTATCATGGATGCCAAACTTTTAAAATCAAGATTCGAAGACATTTTCAAGAGAAGTAACGGAGAACTGTTTTTCGCACCCGGCCGGATCAACCTGATCGGGGAACATACGGATTATATAGGCGGCCACGTTCTTCCATGCGCGATCACGATCGGAACTTATGCCGTATGCGCAAAACGCGGAGATCACCAGATCCGGTTATACTCAGAAAACTTTCCTGACAGCGGCATTGTCTGCCTTGATCTTTCCGCCACAGCATACAAAAAAGAAGACGGCTGGGCCAATTATCCGAAGGGGATGATCCATTACCTTCTTAAAGCCGGCGGCCAAATAGACAGCGGAATGGATATTCTTTTTCACGGTACGATTCCAAACGGAGCCGGTTTAAGCTCCTCCGCTTCTATTGAAATGTTAACAGGTTCCATTTTAAGAAAGTTATTCAGCCTGGATGTTTCCGATACTGAACTGGCGCTTATCGGAAAAAGAGTCGAAAATGATTTTATCGGCGTGAATTCAGGCATTATGGATCAATTCGCAGTGCAAAAAGGCAAAAAGAACATGGCCATTCTGTTAAACTGCGATAAGCTTGAGCACGAAATGATTCCGGCTGCTTTTAACGGATATAAAATCGTCATTATGAATACGAACAAGCGCCGGGAGCTGGCCGCTTCAAATTATAATGAACGCCGCAGCGAATGTGACGAGGCTCTTTCAGAACTGCGGCAATATCGGAATATCGCATCACTTGCGGAATTGACAGGAGAAGAATTCAACGAACTCGAATCCCTTCTCTCCTGTGAAACTTTGCGTAAAAGAGCCCGGCACGCGGTCAACGAAAACGAGCGGACCCTCTCAGCCGCGGAGGCTCTCAAATTGAATGATTTGAAAACGTTCGGCGAGCTGATGAATGCGTCCCACCGTTCGTTACGCGATGATTATGAAGTGACCGGTGACGAATTAGACGCGCTCGCTGAAGCAGCCTGGAAAGAAGGAGCACTCGGAGCGCGGATGACGGGAGCGGGGTTCGGCGGCTGCGCCATAGCCATTGTGGAAAGTGAAGAAACCGCCGGCTTTATCCGGGCCGTTTCATCTCACTACCGCAGCAGGACAGGTCTTGAAGCTTCTTTCTACATCGCGGATATAAGCGATGGCGCGGCTGAATGGAGGGAAAAATAAATCATGGCGATTCTCGTTCTCGGCGGAGCCGGCTATATCGGTTCTCATGCGGTTGATCAATTATTAAACAAAGGATTTGAAACGATAGCTGTGGATCATCTGCAGACAGGCCACCGGAAAGCTGTTCATGAAAAAGCAGTTTTTTACCATGGAGATATCCGTGACAAACCGTTTCTTCGCTCTGTGTTTGCGAAGGAGAACGTAACAGGCGTTCTCCATTTTGCCGCTCAATCCCTTGTCGGCGAATCAATGAAAGACCCTCTTTCATATTTCAATAATAATGTGTACGGTACGCAAATTACACTGGAGGTCATGCAGGAATTCGGGGTGAAACACATTGTGTTTTCTTCATCCGCCGCTGTATACGGCGAACCTGAAAAAGTGCCCATCACAGAAGACATGCCGGAAAAGCCGGAAAGCGCATACGGCGAATCAAAACTCATGGCAGAAAAAATGCTGAAGTGGTGTGAAACCGCCTGCGGCATAAAATATGTCTCGCTTCGGTATTTTAACGTTGCCGGCGCGAAAACGGACGGTTCCATCGGAGAAGATCATCATCCGGAAACCCACCTTATCCCTATCCTTTTACAAACCGCGCTCGGTCAGCGCGAGGAGGTTTTGATATTCGGCACTGACTATGATACAAAAGACGGCACGTGCATCCGCGATTATGTCCATGTTTCCGATTTAATCGATGCCCATATTCTCGCTCTGGAATATTTGCAAAACGGCGGAGACAGCGGCATTTTCAATTTAGGATCAAGCAGCGGGTTTTCCGTATCAGAAATGGCGGAAGCGGCCCGGCAAGTGACCGAAAGAGACATAAAAGTAAGAGCGGCCGCAAGAAGACCCGGTGATCCAAGCACCCTCATCGCTTCCAGCGATAAAGCGCGGAACATTCTGGGCTGGAATCCGAAACAAACGGACATATCGGAAATCATTGCGTCAGCATGGAATTGGCATCGGCAACATCCAAACGGATACAAGGACAAATGAAATGGAGGCGGCGGTCATTGAAGTTTTTGAATCAGTGGCAGGGTTTCTGAAAGAAAGCACTGTCTTAGGCGACATAAATGAAACAGATGTGATTTATACAAGAAACAGACTTCTCGATCTGCTCGGACTGACGGATTATGCAGAACCGAAACATATCAAGAAACAAAACAGGCTTCACTATTTGGACGAAATGGTGAAAGACGCGGTAAAACGGTCAATCATTAACGATACGCCGGCTGAAAGAGACATGCTGGGAAGCAGAATCATGGACGTGATCACACCGGCCCCTTCTCTGATCAACGCCGCATTCAGCAAATTGTTATCAGATTGCCCGAAAAAAGCAACAGATTACTTTTACCGACTGAGCCAAAACAACGACTATATTAAGACGCGGGCCATTCGAAAAAATATCGTGTACCGCTCACCAACACCTTTTGGGGCATTGGACATCACCATTAATTTATCAAAGCCCGAAAAAGACCCTAAAGACATCGCCGCGGTAAAAAACAGTCCGGAAAACCGGTATCCGACATGCCTGCTCTGTATGGAAAACGAGGGGTATGCCGGAACACCGCATCACCCCGCCCGTTCAAATCACCGCATCATCAGGCTTGACTTAGCGGGAGAACAGTGGGGGTTTCAATACTCTCCTTATGCGTATTACAGCGAGCACGCTATCTTTCTTTCAAGCGTGCACAAGCCGATGAACATCAGCCGCGACAGCTTCAGAAGGCTTTTGGCTATTACGGAAATCTTCCCGCATTATTTTGCGGGATCAAACGCAGACTTGCCGATCGTAGGAGGTTCCATTCTTTCACACGATCATTATCAAGGCGGCGCCCATGAGTTTCCGATGGCAAAAGCGGGTTCCCTCTACCCTTTTCATATGCGTCATTTTCCAGACGTTCAGGCCGAAGCCGTGAAGTGGCCGGTATCAGTGATCCGCCTTCGCGCAAAAGATCCGGATTTGCTGACAGATGCCGCTGCGTATGTTTTTGAAAAGTGGCGGGAATATTCAGACGAAACCGTCAGCATCATCGCAAAGACAAATGAACCCCATAATACCGTCACCCCAATTGCCAGACGCAGGGGAACGGATTTTGAAATCGATCTCGCTCTCAGAAACAACCGCACCTCCGAAAATTATCCGGATGGCATTTTTCACCCGCATCAAGATGTGCATCACATCAAAAAAGAAAATATCGGTCTGATTGAAGTGATGGGACTCGCCGTTTTACCTCCCCGCCTGAAAGATGAGCTGGCAGAAGTGAAAAAGTATTTACTGAATGAACCTCATGACATCAAAGACATTCATCTTCCGTGGGCCGAAAACATCAAAACGGATGAAGACGTGACACCGGAAAATGCAGCCGCTGTTTTACAAAAAGAAACCGCGAATGTATTTTTACGCGCGCTGACCGATGCAGGCGTTTTTAAAATGACACACGAAGGAATTCAGGCGTTTCAGCGTTTCACGACGTTATTGGAGAATGGCAGCTGAAACATTCAGAGTGAAATCAATCAACAATCTTTTTTATCAGGAGGTATTGTGATGTTCAAAAACCGATTGAAACGTGTATTTGTAAACGCAATCTGTCTTTCTCTCATTTTCACTGCTTTTACATTCTTTGAGAAGTCTCCTAAAGCAAAAGCGGATGCCCCGTTTGCCTATGGCGCTGATATAGGATGGCTGAAACAAATGGAGGACGAAGGTGTGCGCTGGCTGGATGACGGCGGAAAACAGAAAGATGCCTTGCAGATTCTTAAAGATCACGGAATAAATGCCGTGAGACTGAGAGTGTTTGTGAATCCGCCAAGCAGCTATTATTGGCTGAAAGACGGCACAACATGGACCATGCTCGGCTATAGTGACAAAGCGGGCGTACTTGCGGCGGCCAAAAGGGCAAAAGCGTTAGGAATGAAGGTAATGGTTGACTTCCATTACAGTGATGTGTTCGCTGATCCAGGCCACCAGATCAAGCCGAACCAATGGAACGGTTATTCAAACAGCCAGCTGCAGGCAGCCGTGTATAACCATACGTACGATGTCATGAAAGAACTTAAAAATCACGGCATCTCCCCTGATTGGGTGCAAGTAGGGAATGAAATGAATTCAGGAATTTTACTGCCCGACGGCAGCACGAACGATTTCAGCAAATTGACCGCCTTACTGAACAAAGGCTATGACGCCGTGAAATCCGTCAGCCCGGCCACCAAGGTCATCAGCCATTTGGCACACGGCACGGACAACAGCCTATTCAGATGGTGGTTTGATCAATTCTTTAAAAATGGAGGAAAAACCGACATCATCGGCGTTTCATTCTATCCCTATTGGGAAGGTAAGCCGTACTGGGAGCTCACCGGCCATTTATCATCTAATTTGAATGACATCGCCTCACGCTACAACAAGGAAGTCATGGTGGTTGAACTGGGCGGAGATGAAAATAATCCGAAAGATTCCTACTGGACCATAAAAGACACCATAAAACTGGTGAAAGCCGTTCCGAACGGCAAAGGAACCGGCGTATTTTACTGGGAACCCGAAGCTCACTCCAGCGTTCTGTCAGACGCGTACCCATTAGGCGCAACCGCCAAAGTGTCTAAAAACGTCTTGAAATACACAACCGCAATCGACGCTTTTCATGATGCCGCAACAGGAAAATGATTGATGCGAATCTCAAGCAGGCTCATTGCGCAGCCTGCTTTTTTATAAGGCTGTAGTGTTGGCCTGTTATGAAACAGAGCAAGTAACGAATACGGAAAGAAAAATACCCGAAAACCCACGTTTCGGTTAAAAAGCCGCTTTTTAAATAGAATACTTCTTCTGTTCCCCCTCCTTTTTATTTCTGCGCACTATCTCTCAGTTCCTAAATAATAACTTTACGATTGTTGAAAAAGAAACAAACATTTTATAATATTGTGTAAGCACCACCGAGCAGGAGGACGGGACATGGACAAAAAAGAACAGCTCCTCACGGATTTCAGGGACTTCTTTAACAAGATGGTGTGGCTGAATAGGCTGAAGATGGAAGAAAGCCTTAAGGGGCATAAACCTTCTGAAGTGCATTGCATCGAATTCATCAAAAAAATTGAAGACGCCAATGTGACAAAACTTGCGGAGTCCCTTTATATGACAAGAGGCGCCATAAGTAAATTAACGAAAAAGCTTATCAATAAAGGCCTTATCGAAAGCTATCAGAAGCCGCTTAACAAGAAAGAAATCTATTTCAGGCTTACTGAGCAAGGAAAAGTCATTTATAAAATTCACGAGGAATTGCACAAAGAGTTTCAAGAACGGGACAAAATCGTGTTTGAACAAGTAACTGATGAACAATTTGACACGATGCTGAACTTCGTGGAAACATACAGCAGGCATTTGGATTCAGAAATAAAGAAACTTGGTGCAGACATGAAATCGGAATAAATATGAATAAAACCATAGGCAGCCCTGCTCCATGAAAACGGGCTGCCTTTTTATATCCCTCTTATTGTTGACAAAGAAACAAAATCACTCTATTATTTTGTTGACAAGAAAACAAAGACAGCAATTTTGAGAGGAGAGTAATATGTCAACACATAAAAGAAAGGAACTTCGGGTGCCAAAAGAAGTTCTCACAGCCGCCTGGGCTATTGCACTGGGAGCAATCGCTCCAATGCTTGACTCTACGATGGTAAACATCGCCATCGGCAAACTGACCAAAGACTTCAACACGACATTGGATACCATTCAGTGGTCCGTTACAGGCTATGTCTTAGCACTTGCGATTGCAGTACCCGTATCCGGCTGGCTTATGAATAAATATAACGGTAAGAAAATCTTCATCGGCTCAGTCATCGCCTTTGGTGTCATTTCTGTTTTTGCGGGGATGAGCCGTGACGTTTCCAGCTTCATCTTCTTCCGTTTGCTTCAAGGATTCAGCGCCGGCATTATAACTCCGCTTATGTCAACACTCTTGGTTAAAACGGCAGGTCCGGAAAACCTGGGAAAAGTGATGGCAATCGTCAGCACCCCTATGATCTTCGGCCCGATCTTAGGACCTGTCATCGGAGGCTTCATCGTCCAAGGCGCTTCATGGCATTGGATTTTTTACATCAACGTGTTCATCGTTTTGATTGCTGCACCGCTTATGATGAAGACCATTCCAGACTTTGAACCATTCAACAAAGATCGTAAACTCGATATTTTCGGGATTATCAATTTGTCATTAATGAGCGCGGCATTGATTTACGGTATTACGAAAGCGGCGGATCATGCATCATTTAACAATAGCGACACCATTTTATGGACGGGCATCGGTCTTGTTTCAGCAGTCATTTATCTTGTATATAATCTGATCAAGAAAAACCAAACCGTGCTGCCTATGAATTTGTTTGCAAACAAGAGCTTCTTATCATCTTCGATCGGGTTGTTCTTAGCGAATGTTGCCATCATGGGGCCGATGTTAATACTTCCGCTGTTTTTTCAAAACATTCGTCAGTTCACGGCAGTCGGAGCAGCACTCGCTTTAATCCCTCAAGGAGTCGGAATGCTCGTGACTCGTCCGCTGATCGGAAAAATGATTGATAAGATCGGTGCGAAATACGTGGTTACGGTCAGTCTTGTTCTTTCGCTGATCGGATCGATCCCGCTTATTTTTATCACCGATAACACAAGTATGATTTGGATTTCCGTCGTATTATTTATCCGCGGCACCAGTTTTGGAGGAATTATGCTCCCATTGATGAGTGACGCTTATACAGGCCTTGACAGCAAACAGCTTCCGGAAGCAGGTGTCGGTATTCATATGATTGAAAACCTCGGTTCCAGCTTTGGGTCAGCTGTGATCGCAACCGTTACCGCAACTGTCATACAAGGATTGCAGCCGACGATTCCGAACAGTTTAAAAGGCTACCATGCCGGATTCTTAGTATCCGTCATCATCCTTGCGGCCATCTTCATTCCAAGTCTGTTCCTTACCCATAAAAAGACTGCGATATAAAGAACTTTTTAAAGTAAAAAACCCTTGCACAGCAAGGGTTTTAGTGAATGAAACTGATGATGGTTGCCGGCAAAGTCAGCCAACTATAGACAAAGCCTTTTACTCATTCACATTGCTTTTCATTAACCATTCTACTTCCGTTAATTCTTGTTTTTGAACGTCTTTTGTATGTTTTTTCGTAAAATGGACTTTAACAGCTTCTTCGTTTTCCCAAATCTCCCAAAGCATGATTTTGCGTTCTGATGGTTCAAGCGGATGAGCATGGAACTGAATACACCCTTCTTCTTTGTTCGTTTCTTCCTCAAGTTTTTTGAACTCTTTCATTATTTCATTAAGGTCTTTATCACTGATGATTTTTAAGCATGCCGTTATGTAATGCATCGAAAATCCCCCTCTTTCCATCTTTTTATGGCTTTACATTATAACATGTATCGAAAAACGAAACCGGCATACCGCATTCTCAACATATAAAAAACCGTCCATAAAAAATGAACGGCAATGTTTATTTAAGATCATTAAGAGCGACTTTTGCAGCCTCAGCGATAAGAGCATTATTATAATTGGCATCTTCCGTAAACCGGTTTGACAGGATTGCCAAAACAATTGGGGCTCTGTCAGGCGGCCAAACGATCGCAATGTCGTTTCGTGTGCCGTAGCTTCCGGCTCCGGATTTATCGCCGACTTCCCATCCTGCAGGAGCGCCTGCCCGAATCAGTTCGTCGCCGGTAGCGTTGCCCCGCATCCAATCTGTTAAAATCGTGCGCTTGTCAGCCGTGAGAGTGTTACCCAAAGCGAAAGTCTTAAGGTCAGTCGCCAGTGCTTTTGCGGTGCTTGTGTCACGACGATCCCCAGGAATCGCAGAGTTTAGATCCGTCTCGAATCGATCAGCTTTCGTTACATGATCCCCGATCTGTTTCAGTGATTTTTCAAAACCTTTGGGGCCGCCAAGCTGCTGGAGCAATAGGTTCCCGGCGGTATTATCGCTGTAACGGACAGCGGCTTCTGAGATTTCTTTCAGGCTCATGCCTGTATCCAGGTGTTTTTCTGTGATTGGAGAATATGTAACAAGATCATCTTTGGTGTAGCGGATGATGTCATTAAGTTTTTCATTTGAGCTTGTCTTCAGAACAGCAGCTGCAGCCAGAACTTTATAGGTTGATGCGTAAGCAAACCGTTCATTCGGCCGATAGGCGATTGTCTTGTTTGAACCTGTTTCAATCGCATAAACCCCAAGCCTGGCATCGAATTTTTTCTCAAGCTGAACAAATTTTTGATTCGTTATACAGCTTGTCATTTTTGTGTTTTCTATAGATTTCGCTTCAGCATGCGCTGAGCCGAATAAAGGGTTGAAACCGGTAAAGCTTAAACATAAAAGTCCAATGCATAGTCCAACTTGGATTCCCGCTTTATTTTTCACATCCAGACCTCCTCATTATAATGTTTTTGTATACATCTTCTAATTAACATTACAAACAGGATGAAAGTCAATATATTTCCTGTGAGATGATTAAATCCTGCATTCTGACTCCTCCCCTTATTAAATGCGCCGCCCTCGCCGCGTCTGAATGTTTGCATGTCCGCTTCGTGTTCATCATCTATTTGTTATCCCTCCGTGCAAATAAAAACGGACACCAATCACAGCACAGTGAGCTGTGCAATGATCAGTGTCCGCAGGCTTTCCGTCTTGGACCTATATATGTTTCTCTTGCAGACTATAAAAATCATAAGTAAGTTAACAAACGCATTACCTTAATCCTGCCAGTCAAAAAATTATATCATTTTATATATTTCAATAAGATTATTATCTGGATCTCTGAAATGAGCCACTCGTGCACGCCATTCCTGACGATCATGTGGTTCATTGACGCATTTAATCCCTTGCTTGTGCAGATAGTCATACGTTTTATCAACATCTTCTACCTTAAACTGAAGCAAAAATCTTGATTGCGCATCTCCGTCTAAAGATTTTCTTTCTTCTCCAACTATTTCAGCCATATTTTCTCGAGATAAAAGCTCTATTTTCGTTTCTCCATTATCGAAGAGTGCATATTCCATTTCCTTCTCTAACCAACTGATTGGAAGTCCTAATGAATCTTTATAAAACTCGACGCTTTTCTTAAAGTCATTAACCAATAGTCTAATTTGCAGCAATTTCATATTGAACGCCTCCTATCATTTTACTGGCCATTCATTTAATCATACAATAGGGACCTGACAGCATTATGTCAAGTTTCCATAAATTTTTTTCCATACTGCACCCAAATTTCGGATGAAAGCCTTCGGAGATTCATGAAACTGCGTTTGATCAATTCACATTCTTGGTTTGAATTTTCCTTCACTTCACCGTGGAGGCTCCGGCCGTGTAAGTCGCGCATCCGTAAACATCCGGCCGCCGCTCCTGTAAGTAACACAACTGATAAATGATTGACTGAATCGTTTTTTCACCGTCATTGCTTCCCCTGCTTTTTATATTCTGCGATTTCCTTAGGGGTAGCCTTTCGGACTCCGTCTGTGTCTGTCCTGTTTGCCACTTGAACGCCTTCCATGTTTTTTATCTCGCTGACTACTCCCAAATGCTCTAAATACACATGATCACCAATCTTGAAACGATTCAGTTTAGCCCGCTCCTCAGTCATGCTCCTGTATTCAGTCGCGGCTTTCATTTTTAATTCAGCCAGACACATTTGACAAAGGGTTACTGTTACAGAATTGCCGTTAAAATCAGTAAACGAAACCGATCTGACAGATTCCTTTCCCGGGTGCATCGTGCATGTTTTCTTCATAGGCGATGGCCGTGTAAATTCAATCATTCCGCTTCCTCCTCCATAAAAGTCTTTTCGTCCCTCTGACATAACTCCCGATGAACGGGAAGTTCCATACACCCGCATTCAAACCGTCACGACACATGGAGATTGCCTTTCCTTCGCCGTCTGACGGATATTCATACATCTTTCATAGCTGTAAGCCTATATTCCTTTATATTCCCAATGCTTGCCGTACTTCCCTGTTAGGATGAAGTTTCTAAAGCTGTTGACCAGTTGCCCAGGTTGGTTCCATGCGGAAAGCAGTTTGGACCGTCGTATCCTAATTCATTCGAGTGAATTTCAGCCATCTAATATGTGTTTATGCTTTTTAAAGGAGGTGCATCACATGATGTTCTAACAACCGATTCAACCTAAAGCTAACTCTTCCCCAATTCCCGATCATAAAATAAGTAAATTTACCCAGAACAAATTAATCATTTTGTACTTTCAAAATACTTATTTGTCTTTCCCTTCATTCTTCCATGGTAATATCTTGTTGAAGTATTTCGAATGAAAGGATTATGGTCATGAAAGTTTTCGAAGCAACCACCCTGCTGGCCGCCGTCAAACAGCGCGCGGGTGAATACAAAGAACTGCGCGGCCAGATGGTCAATCTGAAAAAAGCGTTTCAAGGTATGGCTGACCTCGGTGACAACGACTTCTCAGGCCGGGGCGCCAATAACATCAAAGCCTTTTTCCAAGACCACGCCGGCGTCACAGACAGCTGGCTTGATCTGATCGACATGAAAATCGCATTTCTCACAAGCCTTCCCGGCAAGGTCGAAGACGCCGGACTTTCCAATTCGCATGTGGAGGAATCATTTCTGGAGCACGAGCTCACCCACGCCCTCAGTAAATCAAAGGCGATTATGGAAGAGCAGAAAAAGGACATGCGCTCCATCCTCGGAGAGATCGAAGACATCATCTCGCTTGATCTGTTTTCAACGGAAAGCACAGATCAGAAGCTCTCTTCAGCTGACAAAAAAAGAAACGAAACAATACATAAGCTCGGGAAGCTTGATCACGATCTAACGAAGGAATACACAGAAACCGAAGCGAACGAACAGTTCATCCAAGCCGACTTTCAGCAGCTCCAAAACGCCACAGGCAAAGGAAAAAGCGCCGCGCCGCTTCACTACAACGCCAAAGCGTACCGTGAAAGTGATATTCATAAGAAAAAAGGCGATATCGCAAGACATTCGGATGCTTATTTGACGATTAAAAAGGAAGAGGCGAAAGAGCGAGCGATCAAGGATCTGAAGAAAAAGCTGGCCGATGGTGTCACCGATCCGGATGAGTATTTGGAAATCGCGAAGAAGATCGGCTATGAAAACCTTGAACCCGCTCAGGTGCAATATGTGATGCAGCTTGAACAAGCAAAACAGCTAGAAGAAGTCGGAGAAACGGCTTGGGATATCGTTAAAGGAATAGGCGTCGGCCTTTATGATGTCGGGAAAGACACCATAACCGGCGTCAAAGATCTGGCTGTCGGCGCATGGGATTTTTACCATCTCTCCGATGAACAAAAAGTCGCTAAAACCATATCGGCTGTATTGAACACGCCCTCCTACGCAAAAATCATATGGACAAACCTGGCGGATTCATGGAATGATAAAATGGTTAACGGGGATGCGTATTCAAGATCACATTACATCACCTACGCCATCGGGAGCATTGTGGGACTCAAAGGTTCCGGTTCAGCTGTAAAAGTAACAAGCAAGCTCGCAAAAACAGGTGCCACCAAAGTGGATAACGTCTTGGAAGCAGGAGAAAAAGCAGCCGCAAAACATGTAAAAACCGGGATTGAAAAAGGACAAAACTACATCAATTCCTTTTCGAAAAACAAGTACGAACCCGCGCTTGCCGGACTAGCACAGGATATTGAAAATACTCATAACGTGAAGAATACGCCTTTGTTGAAAAGTATTATTGAAGATCAGAAAGAGAGTGTTCTCAGAAAATCTGTGTCTTCAAATTTTAGTACAGGAAAAAGCAAGTATACCGCCGGTACAATGAAACATATTTATCATGGAGAAGTTAATAAACGCGGTAAAGCAGTTGGCTACCACCATGAAAGCATGATGGGTGGGAAGATTATACCAGGTACAGAAAAGAAACCTGACAAAAATGGAGTGTATATGGCGAAAGTTGAAGTCGGGTCTGTAAAAAAGATAGCGGATTCAAGTTTCTTTCCAAGAGAATGGAACCGCGCCGATGTTTTAAAAGCAATTGACGAAGCTTATCATACTAGAAAACAAGTACGTTCAAATAAGTATAGGGGAATCACTTCAACAGGAATTAAAATTGAAATGTATTTAAATAGTGACGGAACAATAGCAACTGCATATCCGTTATATAAAAAATAATCTTAAAGGTGACCGTGACACATGAAATATTCATACAGGTTTGATAAAGATCCATTTGGTGATATAAAAATAGTTTTACCAGAAGAAATCAGTCTTTTCTCTGACTTCATTGAAAATATTACAACAATAGAACAAACTGATGAGTATATAGAATACATTCAGAATGTTTTAAATGGGATACATGAGGATTTTGAAATTGATTTAAATGGCATAAGTGTATTGATAAAAAAAGATGTTACCGATGTTGAAAACCCTTTTTTGATCGACGACCCTTATAAAAACTCAATAGAAACAGACCAATTTAAAGAGCTGTTATTAATATGGAGAAATAAAATTCCTGAGATATTCAAAGGTTAAGTACATTCATTATTCTACGCGGTGAAATTTGAGTAACATGTCAGACACCACTTGCCGAAAAGGTCGGAAAGTATAGTTCTGTTCTGAGTGATCCAAAAAACATTAGTAAAATAAAAAAATGGCTCTCTAATTCTGATAGTAGACCTCCTAATGCCTTAAACAAGTTACAGACAAATAAAACAACACATTGAATTCCTCAAGATAAAAGAAAGCCCTTCTCTTACGAGAAGGGCTTTATCTATGTTTTCAATAGGATAGACTGTCTTCAGTCCGTAGAAAAGCCATCGAGATTGCTCATAGTATTCCGTAAAGTACGTTCCTTTTTGACGCGTTTTCCTGTTCTATTTGCGGACATATTACCGCCTCCATTCGGTTAAGTACACCGAAATAAAAACCGCTACCTTGTCGTTGGTAGGACCGCTTCCCTGCGCCTTAATACGCCTAAGTCATCGACTAAGTCAACGCAATAAAAAACGGCTAGAAACGTTGATATAACGCCTCTAACCGCCGTGGATGATTCCGACTGGGCTCGAACCAGCGACCTCTACCCTGTCAAGGTAGCGCTCTCCCAGCTGAGCTACGGAATCATGATATGTATGTGTTGCTGGGTATGTTGTTGTCTCTCTGACATTTATAATTATATATCCTGATTTCTCATTCGTCAACACTTTTTTTATCTAAAATAAAAAAAGGGCGCGTCGCAAAATTGACGGCGCCCTTTTCGTTTATGATCTCACTTGGGCAGGGGTTATTTTTTTCAATGCCTGTTCGAAGTCCCGCTCTAAATCTTCGGCGTTTTCGACTCCGACGCTCAAGCGCAGAAGGCCGTCTGTGATGCCGCGTTTCTCCCTCTCTGCTTTCGGCATGGCGGCATGCGACATGGCTGCAGGGTATGAGAGAATGGATTCGACGGCGCCGAGGCTGACGGCAAATACCGGAAGCGATACGTTTTCGACCAGCTTTTTGACGGCTTCTTTGCTTTCCAATTCAAAGGACAGGACGGCGCCCGCTCCGCTCGCTTGCCGTTTATGGGTATCGGCTCCCGGATGTCCGGCAAGGCCGGGATAGTAAACGTTTTTGATGGCGGGATGTCCGTCAAAATAGGCAGCCAGCCGCTCAGCTGTCCGGCTCGCTTTTTCTAGTCTGACCTGCAATGTTTTTAAGCCTCTCAATACGAGCCAGCAGTCCTGAACGCCGAGCACCGCTCCAAATGAATTTTGCAGCTTATACAGCTGATTGCCGAGCTCTTCATCTTTTACGGCGGCAAGGCCTGACAGCACGTCACTGTGTCCGCTTAAAAATTTCGTCGCACTGTGGAGCACGATATCTACACCGAGATCAAGCGGACGCTGCAGAGCAGGCGTCATGAAAGTATTGTCAAGGTATGTCAGACAGCCGTGATCCTTTGCCAGTTTGACGACGCCCTTAATATCCGTGATGCCGAGCGTCGGATTTGACGGTGTTTCCATATAGATGGCTTTCGTATTCGGCCGGATGGCGCGGGCGACCGCTTCTGTGTCCGTCATATCGACAAAGGTATGTTCAATTCCGAAACGGGACAGAACCTCAGTCACCATGCGGAATGTTCCGCCGTACACATCCTCCGTGACGAGGACATGGTCGCCTTGGGATAAGAGCAGAAACGCCGTCGAAATCGCCGCCATTCCCGAGCTGAAAGCAAAGCCTCTCGTTCCGCCTTCAAGACCTGCGATCGTTTCTTCAAGCGCTGTTCTTGTCGGTGTGCCTGAGCGGCTGTAGTCATATGTCCCGAATTCTTCAAATGAAGACTGATGGAATGTGGAAGCATGCTGGATCGGGACGCTGACGGCTCCGGTGGCTCCGTCTGTTTTAAATGGATTGTGCACGAGCTGGGTTTCCAGCGTCCAATTGTGATTACTCATATGACACGGCCCCCTCTTTTACTTGCTGTAATGCCTGCTTTACATCCCGCTTCAAATCTTCTGCATGTTCAATGCCCACTGAAAATCTCAGCAGACGGTTGCAGACGCCGTTTGCGATACGGATGTCTTCAGGAATATCCATGTGCGTCTGTGTCGCGGGGTATGTAATAAAGCTTTCCACCCCGCCGAGACTTTCTGCGAAACAGATTGTTTTCAGCGCCTTTAAAAACGGATTGACCCATTCCTCTTTTTGCAGCCGGAAAGACAGCATCCCGCCTTTTCCGGGATATAACACATCGGCGATTTCTTCTTCCTGTTCTAAAAATTCCGCAAGTTCACGGGCGTTTTCTTCATGACGGCGCATTCTGAGTCCGAGTGTTTTCATCCCTCTCATTAAAAGCCACGAATCAAACGGCGGGAGAACGGCTCCGATCGCATTTTGGTGATTAAACATGATCTCGCCGAGCTCTTCATCCTTTACGACAGCAAGACCGGCAAGGAGATCATTGTGCCCGCCTAAATATTTTGTGGCGCTGTGAATGACGATGTCCGCTCCCAGTTCAAGCGGACGCTGGAGCACCGGGGTATAAAACGTATTATCCACAATCAAAAGCAGGCCGGCTTCTTTCGTAATCCGGGCGATTTTTTCAATGTCCGCCTCCTGCATTAACGGGTTTGTCGGCGTTTCAACAAATACCGCTTTCGTGTTTTCCGTTATTTTGGAGCGTAAACAGTCTTCATCGCTGAAATCATCGTAAATAAAGCTTAAGCCGTATTTTCTCCATTCGTTTTCAAACAAACGGTACGTGCCTCCGTATAAATCGGAGGATACAATCAATTCATCTCCGCTTTTAAATAAAGCCATAATCGTTTGAATGGCTGCCATTCCCGAGCTGAAAGCAAAGCCTCTCGCACCGTTTTCCAACACGGCGATAGCGTCTTCAACGAGCTGGCGTGTCGGGTTTTTCGTACGCACATAATCAAAGCCTGTAGATTCTCCAATTCCTCTATGTCGGTAAGCGGTGGACAGATAAATCGGCGGACTGACCGTTCCCGTTGCTTCTTCGCTTCTATTTCCGATTTGGGCTAATTTTGTATCAACATGCTGCGTCATCAGTAAGCACCATCCTTTTTCAAAAATAAAAAAGCCCCCTCTTCATAAGAAGAAGGAGCTTTTCTCTTCCTCTTATCTTCCAAGCATGTGAATCGCTTGCTGGATTTAGCACCTTGGCACTTTGCCTTCCCGCGGCAAAGCAAACCGGTTGCTGAGGTTTCAAAGGGCCAGTCCCTCCACCTCTCGTGATAAGAATATTGTTTTGTATTTTCTGATTGTTCTATATTAACGCACTATAAAATGAATTTCAATAACTTTTTATTTATCTGAACTCTCGCAAGAAGTGCATCTGAAGAAAGAAATTTCTAATAATTCATGGTACAATAGGAAAAAACCATCAAGACAAGAAGCGGCCTGGAGGAATGCGAAGTGGCATCAAAAAACGGAATCATTCATGAGAAAAAACTTTTCTCCCATGAGCTTGAAGAGGAAATGACCGTTTTGGTCTACCTGCCCGCCACCTTCTCCCCCCTGTATAAATATCATACGATCATCGCTCAGGACGGCCATGATTATTTCAGATTAGGGAGAATCGGGCGGCAGGCGGAAGAGCTTATGTCAAAAGGGGAAATTGACCGCTGCATCATTATCGGCGTCCCTTATAAAAATGTGCGGGAGCGAAGAAACACATACCATCCAGAAGGCTCTAAGTTCGCCTCATATAAGCGATTTATCGCAAATGAGCTCGTTCCTTTTATCGACAAAGAATACCCGACTTATCAAGTTGGATACGGCCGCACCATGATTGGGGATTCCCTCGGCGGAACCGTTTCGCTCATGACGGCGATTGACTATCCGAACATGTTTGGAAACGTCATCATGCAGTCTCCGTATGTTGACGGGCACGTGCTGGATGCCGTCCGGCAGTCGGAGGATCTCAAACAGATTTCCGTTTATCATCAAATCGGAGAAAAAGAAACCGGCGTTCACACGACAGACGGCCAGGTTCTTGATTTCACCGCGCCGAACGAAGAGCTCAAACAGCTGCTGGAAAGCAAACAGTCTGAATACACGTATGAAACCTTCGACGGGGATCATAAATGGACCTACTGGCAGCCGCTCATCACGCCGGCGCTGAAAAAAATGCTGTAACCATTCATTTAAGGAGGGAACTTTCATGAAATACGGTATTGTTTTATTTCCATCAAAAAAATTACAGGATCTCGCAAATTCGTACCGGAAACGCTACGACCCGAGCTACGCGCTCATTCCGCCGCATCTGACGCTAAGAGATCCGTTTGAAGCGACAGAACAGGAAATCGAGCAGGTCGTATCACAGCTGAGACAGACGGCGAAAGAATCGCATCCGCTCGTTCTGAAAATCACAAAATACAGCTCGTTTTCTCCTGTGAATAATGTGATATATATGAAAGCAGAGCCGACGGAGGAATTAAAATCTCTGAGTGAGAAATGCTACTCAGGAGCATTATCCGGCGAGCCGGAATACAGCTTCGTTCCGCATGTCACGGTCGGCCAGAAGCTGTCGTCAGATGAACATTCCGACGTACTCGGACAGCTGAAAATGCTGGACATTTCCCACGAAGAAGTCATCGACCGTTTTCACTTGCTCTATCAGCTGGATAACGGCTCATGGACTGTGTACGAAACATTTTTATTAGGCGGAGGAGAATAACTGCTTGGAATCCATCATCGCAAAAACTGAAAAACAGCTGAACGACGCTTTTTTCGTCAGAAAAGAGGTCTTTGTTAAAGAACAGCACGTTCCGGAAGAAGAAGAGATTGATCAATTCGAAGACACGTCAGAGCATATAGTCATATATGACGGCGGCCAGCCGGTCGGAGCCGGCAGATGGCGCTTGAAAGACGGGCATGGAAAATTAGAGCGCATCTGCGTGATGAAAAGCCATCGTTCTTTAGGCGTCGGAGCCATCATTATGCAGGCGCTTGAAAAAGCGGCGGCAGCCAAAGGCGCCGACAGCTTTATCTTACATGCGCAGACGCAGGCGGTTCCGTTTTACGAAAAACAAGGATACCGCGTCACATCCGGCGAAGAATTTCCAGATGCTGGCATCCCCCATCTGGAAATGATAAAGGAACACAAACGATAAAATCAAAAGCACTCCTGTTATATGGCAGGAGTGCTTTTTTTATGAAAATAATACTATTAAATGAATTTTATTGCATTTTATGGAAGGTTAATGTATGTTTAGTATACGAAGTATTACAATCCATACAAAAAATACAATTCATATTTCGGAGGGATAAACATGACGGCACCAAAAGGAAAACACATATTCGGGACTGTTAAAGTGGGCACAAAAGGACAGATTGTCATTCCTAAAGAAGCAAGAGATGTTTTCGATATAAATCCGGGGGATTCACTGCTTATGCTCGGGGATGACCAGCAAGGTATCGCACTTGTTAAACAAGAACTCTTTTTCGAGTTTGCAAAAGATATTTTAAACGCTAAGCAAATCGATGAAGATAGCGAGGATGAGTAAATGCACGCGATTGAGCTGAAGCAATTAACGAAACATTATAAAGAAACCGCCGCCGTTGACCGTCTTGAGTTCTCAGTTGAGAAAGGGGAATTTTTCGCTTTACTCGGTGAGAACGGAGCCGGAAAAACGACATTAATCAGTATGCTTTGCGGACTCCTTTCTCCGGATGACGGTGATGCATCAGTGCTTGGACACAGTATTTTGACTGATTTAGATAAAATAAAACCGAAATTGAATATGTCCCCGCAGGAAACAGCCATCGCTCCTCATCTAACCGTGCGGGAAAACTTAGAGTTTATAGCCGGAGTCTACGGAATTCCGAAAAAAGAAGCAAAAAAAAGAACAGATGAGATGCTCGAATTGTTTCAATTAAAAGAGAAAGAAAGAGCAAAAACCAAAACATTATCAGGAGGAATGCAGCGCCGGCTCAGCATCGCAATGGGAATGATCACCAAGCCGGATATTTATTTCTTAGATGAGCCGACATTAGGGCTGGACGTCCGTTCGCGCCGCGAGTTGTGGAAAAATCTTGAGGCATTAAAGGGTGACATGACGATTATTTTAACGACACACTATTTAGAAGAGGCTGAAGCCCTGGCAGATCGTATTTGCATTTTAGAAAATGGGACTTTAAAAGCACTGGGTACGGCGGAGGCCCTGAAAAAGCAAACTCATTCAGCTACATTTGAAGATGCCTTTTTAGCGATTTGTGACGGGGAGGCGGGTCTTTATGCTTGATTTCGCCATTCGCAACCGCAAAGAAATTTTTCGTGACCCCCTGTCTATTATCCTTGGAATCGCACTGCCTGTTATTCTATTGTTTCTGTTTACGGCGATTGAAAAAAATGCGCCGCTTGATACCTTTAAAATTCAGCACTTAGCACCCGGACTCATTGTTTTCGGTTTCGCTTTCCTTACGATGTTCTCTGCATTGCTGATCGCAAAAGACAAACAGACCGCCCTTTTGACCCGTTTGTTTGCTTCCCCTTTAAAAACAGCCGATTATGTCATCGGTTATGCAATGCCGATGCTGCCGTTAGCCATTTTACAAATCGTCATTTGTTTTATCGCAGCAGCGGCTGCCGGTTTATCCGCCGAGTGGATGAATCTTCTCGCAGGTATCGCTGTCTTGCTGCCGATTGCGATGATGTCTGTTTTCTTCGGTTTATGTTTAGGGGCTGTGTTTACGGACAAACAAATTTCAGGTATCGGAACGATTTATATTACACTCGTGCAATTTCTGGGCGGGGCTTGGATGGAGGTGAGCCTGCTCGGTGACACATTCAAACATATCGCTTATGCCTTACCGTTTATTCACTCGATCGAGCTGGCCCAGGAAGTCATAACCGGAGATTATTCTTCCTTTCATCAGCATATTTGGCCGATAGCGGGATATACCGTTTTGGCGCTTGCACTTGCTTTCCTCAGTTTTATGAAAATCAGGAAGAGATAAAAAAAGCCGGCACTCCGTAATGGGAGCGCCGGTCTTCTTTATTACGTTTCTTTCAGAAGGTTTATCGTATGCGGCAGCAGACGATCATCCCCCGGACTGCCATGGCCCGGAACGACAATGCTGATGTCCTGATATCTTTTCATGACTTTGCGGACGGCGCGCGGCCACTTATCCGGATAAAAGCCCGGAGTAGGCACGATTTCCTTTGTTTCTAAAGCCTTGATTAAGCAACCGCCGAATAAGAGCTTATCCTCAGGCAGCCAGACGGTCATATTGTCTTCCGTATGCCCTTTTCCCGGATAAAACGTTTCAATTTTCATATCGCCAAACTGCAGCTTTGTCACGTTTTTCAAATCTCCGAGCGGCCGGTCATATCCCTGCTCTCGGGCCAAGTCGGCGGTCAGCTTCGTGCTGTGCACCTTTACGCCGTATTTGTACAGGGTGTTCAGCCCGCCGATACGATCATCATGGGCGTGTGTCACAATGGCATCGGTCATCCTTTTGCCGGGAAACCGCTTTTTTATTTGTGTCATTAATTGCTCTGTGAGACTGTCATTCCACGGAGTATCAATCAGTACGATTCCTTTGGAAGTCTCAAGAAGCAATCCGTTCGCAGGGACGGGACTTCCGTCTGCCGTACCGGTGCTTGTATGCATCCAAACATGCGGCGCCAGCTGTATGAGAGTGACATCTTTTGCTGCGGGGCCCTCCGCAGCGTCTGCCGGTTTCATTCCGGCAGTAAAGAGGCCGAATAGAAATAACCCCGCAATTCATAATGAAAGCTTTCTCAAATTGAATCATTCCTTTCCGCATCTTTCATATATACGACTCAAAAAAACCCGGATATATCCGGGCTTTTTCACACGTATTGATTTATTAACCTGCCTTTTCCCATGATTTGCGGCAGACGGGAAAGAGAGCGCTTACGTTTTTCCTCATGTACTTTCTTTTCTGCGGCTGCGGTGTTTTCCTGGCGGCGCTCCACCTCTCTGTACACCCTGTCATTGGCGAGGGCGGCCGCTTTCGTAATGCTGGCGTAATCAGGCTTATAACCCGCTGCCCGGTTTGCGTATTGAGAATACTGCTGGTTTTGAATCCGTCCTGCATAAATCATATGTACCCCTCCCCTTCGCTTTTCATTTCCCTTAATCTTACTTTTTGAAACGCTGTTCTTTTGTTATGATATTCTTTGTCTATCAAATGGATGAACACCTTTTAATGGGAGGACCCCTTTTTGAAATGCGCCCGACTGAATAACCGAACGATACATTTACATACATATTCTAGAGAACATTACCAATTCCTTTTTGAAGAAGCTCAGAAAGGAAATATTTTTTGCGCACATTGTGAGCAGCCCGTCTTGATGCGGCTTTCGATTTTAGAGCAGCCGGCATTTTATCACCGGCAAAAGGGAGACTTCACCGCCTGTGAAAAAGCATGCGCGGCCGAGGAACCACTAGCGGAGAAAGAAAAAGAAGAGTATAAGGAAGCCGGCATGTTCCGCCTGCCGAAAGGAAAAGCGATTTCAGAGAATCCGAAACCGATCGTCTCAGAATGGAAAAGCCCGAAAAAAGTGCCTGCGGCCGAACCGTTTTCACCAACATCCGAGGCGGCTGATACATCTTTGTTCCCCGGCATCGGCCTGAACCGTGAACAGATGAAGGCAGTTACTGAAACGGACGGGCCTTTATTAGTGCTTGCCGGAGCGGGAAGCGGAAAAACAAGGGTGCTGACAGCACGCGCCGCCTATATGATTGAACACCTCGGCATTTCACCTGAGAATATGCTGCTTGTGACCTTTACGACAAAAGCCGTCGCCGAAATGAAAGAGCGGATGGCAAATGAGTACGGTCTGGCAGCCGGAAAAGTCTCCCGTCTCGTGACAGGAACATTCCACAGCTTTTTCTATAAAATACTCTATCATTATGATTCTTCAAAATGGAACGGCAGCCAGCTTTTAAAAATGGAGTGGCAAAAAGAGCAATATGTGAAAAAGGCGCTCTATGAAGAAAATTTGGATGAAAAAGAGTTTCCCGTCGACCAGGCGCTTCAGCTTATCGGCTGCTGGAAAAACACGTATCTCCCCCATGAGACCATTCCGCTTGCGGACGACTGGGAGAAAAAAGTGTACAGGCTCTACGAACATTACGAACGGCAGAAGCGGGAAAAACGGCAATTTGATTTTGATGACATGGCCCAAGGCTGTTATGAACTGTTTCAAAGCCGGCCTGATATTCTCGCGCAGTACCAAAACAGATTTTCTCATATTTTGATTGATGAATTCCAAGATATCAATCCTGTCCAGTACAACATTATGCAAATGATCGCAAGCCCTGAGAATAACCTGTGCTGCGTGGGTGATGACGACCAATCCATTTATGCATTCCGCGGCAGCAGCCCGTCTTTCATTCTTGACTTTCAAAAGGACTATCCGGCAGCAAAGACCATTTACTTAACGGCAAATTACCGCTCGCCGCATCCGATCGTCTCAAGCGCTCATGCCGTCGTAAAGAAAAATAAAAAACGGTATGAAAAAACACTTTCTGCCGTCAAAGACGGCGTTCACAATCCCGTGATGTTTTTTCCTTACGATGAAGAAGAAGAAGCGACCATGATCGTTTCGGATATGAAAGAGAAAATTCAAAACGGGGCGAGTCCTGACGATTTTGCCGTGCTTTACCGGACAAACAGCGCCGGACGGGCCATTTATGAAAGACTGCACCAATCATCGATTCCTTATCATGCCGACCGGGGCGTGCAGACGTTCTACAGCCGCAGAATCGTACGCCAGATCCTCGCCTACTTATATGCGAGTCAGAATGAAGATGATCCGGATGCGGTGAAAGACCTGCTGCCCGCCTTATTTTTAAAGCAATCCGCCCTGCAAACGTTAAAGGCGCTGTCAATCACGGAAGATTGCACGATGATTAAGGCACTGACGAAACTGCCTGACCTGAAGCCTTTTCAAATAGAGAAGATCAAGCAGATCGTTCCGTTTTTCGCAAGCATCCGGACAATGAAGCCGGTTGAAGCCATCACCTTTGCAGAAAGCAAAATGGGTTTTTCCGAGTATTTAAAAAAACGGGGCAATGAGGGAAACAAACTGGAAAAAGGCTCTGATGATCTCAGGGATGTCAAAGTGGCCGCAAAAAAATTCAAAACCATTCCCGATTTTCTTGCGCATGTCGATCATATGCGCGCCGCTGAGAATCTGAAAACCGATGAAAACGGCGTCGAACTGCTGACCATTCACCGCTCTAAAGGTCTTGAATTCAATACGGTCTATATTTTAGGCGCGGCTGACGGCTCGATCCCCCATGACTTCGCACTTGAGACGGCGAGACAGGGCGATCCCGCTCCGCTCGAAGAAGAAAGACGGCTTCTGTATGTCGCAATGACAAGGGCCATGCAGCATTTATATGTATCTTGTCCCGCGTACAGGCGGGGAAAAACAGCGCGCAGCTCAAGATTTCTCGAGCCCCTTCTTCGGACGGACAGACGGAGCGCACTCAGGATATAAAGAACCCGGCAGATCACTGCCGGGTTCTTCTCACATAAAAAGGCCTTTTTAGCAAGGCCGGCTGACGCCTATTTATTGTTCAGCATTTTAGAAATGGTGCCAAAATCAAGTTTCTCTTTACCGCTTGTAATCGATTGAACGATTTTGTCTTCCAATTCTTTCGGAACACGCTTGTTAGCCAGCTGGGACACCTTCTGAATGACGCCTCTCACCGTGTTTTCATCTTTGAAATTGGCATTTTGCAATGATCCTGCAAGGTTCATGACATCCTTCATGCTGACGCCTGTTTTCTTCTCAATATTTTTGAAAAATTGATTATCCATGGTGTGCCTCCTTTTGTGGAGTAATACGATATTGTATGAATAAAGAGCGGAACATGTGCCCGTAAGACAAGGAAAAAATTCCGAGTGCCCCGTCTCTATACTCCTTCATACATCAGGGAAGCACGGGACTGAACGGTCCCGCGCTTATCCAAGGTCTTGCTAAGGTTTAGCCAAAGAAGGATGCACCGACAATGATCAGAAGGATGAACAATACGACAACAAGAACAAATGTTGAGCCGTATCCGCCTCCGACATAGCCGCCTCCGTATCCGCCGCAGCCGCCATAACCGCCGTAGCCGCCGCCGAATCCGCCATATCCGAATCCCATATCTAAGCACCTCCTTTACTCTCTATACTCTATGTGAGCCGACTTGTTTGGCTTGGATAAATGCATAGGGCCGGTGCGGATTTCGTTCATTTTAGTGAGAATGCTCATTTTTCTTCAGTTTTGCTTCTGTTTCGGCGGCAAACACATCTATCCATTCCTCAAAGCGCGATCCCGCTTCATCAAACTCAGACAGCTGTTTTTCAATAGATAAGATATATTTGTCATGCTCCCGCTGGTTTTGATTGTGCCGGCGGTATTTACCGTTTATGAATGATTCAAATATATTCATAACATCCCCTCCTCCTATGATCTATGCCGAACGGAGGCCGGCGTTCGGCAAAAAACAAAAAAACCGGAAGCTCCGGTTTTTTAGAAAACGGCTATTTCGGTTTTTTCTTTTGGCCGCAGCCGCAGCCTTTTTTCTTGATTTTTTTTTCGTAAGGCTGATGCACAGTTGATTTGTATGGAGAATGTTGGGAAGGTTTGCTTGATTGATTCATGGTGATCCTTCCTTTCCTTATGTCATATATGCCAGTTTATGCCGAAAGTGACGGTAAGTTGCTGGTGGAACCGCCTTATTCCTGCAGAAGACGGGAAACCGCAGCTTCAATGATCCCGGCCGCGCCGGCTATGGCTAACAGCAAAATCAGCCATTGCGCAGCCTCGGGTATCACAATCTGCGCCGCAATTAAAAAGGCGGCACACCACACGCCCGTACACCAGTAGCAGCTGAGAAGTTCACCGATAAATGCCCTGATGCCTTTTCCTTTTATGACAATGTAGGTTTCTGTCGTGCCGTCTGGTGCGGTTTCTGTTTTTTCCTCGTGAAAAAGGCTCCGAAGCGGTGCCATAATGGTGTCAAATACGAAAAGCCTGGCCAGCCGGAAAACGGCAAACGATAACAGAATAAATGAAAGCCAATTGATAACCACCTGTTCACTCCTTTTCAAAACTTGACCTCTTTATACATATGCGAAAACCCTGATCTTCATGAATCGCACCTTGTCCGGTAAAAAAATAGGTGCGGTTTAGTTGTTTTTCTTATTCCGCTCGGCGTTTCATTTGCATTATATAGAGTATGAATGAGAAAGGAGTGAAGGTTATGTCGTTTGAAGAAAAAGTCGAAACACTGCAACCGCAAATATACGAACAATTATCCAACGAATTCGAGCAGACGATCGAAGTGATTGATTGCGAAAATGTCACAATAGATACAACACATATAACGGCCGCTCTTTCTATACAAGCCTCAGTTACTACGGCGATTATCCTCGCGACACAGCTCGCGATCGCAGATGAAGACACAGCCGACCAAATCGCAACCGAACTGCTGATCCTGGATGATTGCCAAATAAAAAAGAGGACCGTCATTCAAGTCCTGAACAGCCGCAATATTAAAATCACACTGACAGCAGACGATATCATGGCCTTTGTACAAATTTTGTTTCAATTATTAAATATACTTTTTGCTGAACTAGACATCCTTTAACCTTTCTTTTCAAATATTTAAATAGAGGTGAGAACAAATGGCAGATAACGAAAAATTAAAAAAAGAACTCGAAAATCTACCAGAAGTGGATCCGCTTTTAAAGGTGCTTGTCAGCAATGTCTTCAAAAAACACGGCGTGACAAAGGATAAAATGCGGGATATCCCTGATGAAGAAAAAGAAATGCTGATCGCATTAGTCAAAGACATGCAGGCGAAAACAGAAGCTTTTCTTGAAAGCCAGAAACAGAAAAAAGAGCAGGAAAAAGCGCAAGAACAGCAGACAAATCCGCAAACCCGCAGAGAACAATTAATCGAACAGCTCCGGCAAAGACGCCAAAATCCCGGTCAATAACTAAAAAATAGTGATTTTTATCAGGATAGATGCCTGAGTCAAAGTAAGGGGCCGGCTCATTTAATAATAGTAAAAGAAAAGGAGGAATAGATATGGAAAGCAGACCATACTCTTGGGTTGCACTTGATCCTGAATGCGAACATCCGCGAGAAGAAAAAGAGGAAAAAGAAGGCAGAAGATGCAGTGTTTGCTGTAACGGAAATGGATTCGGCGAAGATAATGCCTTCATCGACCAAGACCTGGCACAGGCGAATCTCAACAAACAAGTTTCTGAAGAAGCGATTATTATCAGAGACTCTTGTGATATTAACGTGACATCGACAGATATTCAGGCAGTCACTTCAGTCATGACAGCTCTTAATGCAGCAGTCGTAACAGCCACTCTCACTTCAATCGCTGACGGAGTCATCGCTGAATTGGTCGCACAAGACTTATTGCAGCTAACAGCTAACAAACAAATCAACCGTCAAAAACTGCTCATCGAAAACTCCCGCGGCGTAAACGTGACAACAGTAGATGCCGATATCGCAACATTGATTTCTACAGCAACAAATACACTGGTTGCCATCTTAGTCATCACCCTCGTCCTCTAAAAAGAAAAAGCAGAGCTAAAAATGCTCTGCTTTTTCTTATTTTCTCCGCATATGATGAATATATAGACGTTCACCCACACCAAGTGAGGCTCGCGTACATATGTTGTTAAAGACAAAAGTCAAATACCCTAAAAGAAGGAGCTGAAATCCATGAGCTGCGGAAAACACCATGGCCGAGATGAAAGTTGTGTATGCGATGCAGTCGAGAAGATTTTAGCAGAACAAGAGGCTGTTGAAGAACAATGCCCGACTGGATGCTATACGAATCTTTTGAGCCCGACGATTGCAGGTAAAGACACCATTCCGTTTCTCGTATTTGATAAAAAAGGCGGATTGTTCTCCACATTCGGGAACGTCGGAGGATTTGCGGATGACAGCCAGTGCTTTGAGTCCATTTTCTTTCGTGTAGAAAGACTATGCGATTGCTGCGCGACGCTGTCAGTATTGCGCCCCGTAGATGTGCACGGCGACACCCTCAGCGTCTGCCATCCTTGTGATCCTGATTTCTTCGGTTTAGAAAAAACAGAATTTTGCATTGAAGTTGATCTGAGCTGCTTCAGCGCCATTCAGTGCCTTTCACCGGAGCTTGTTAACCGGCCTGAGCCGCACAAAGAGAAAAAGCATCACGGATAGTCATTGATTCGCATCTTTTCTAAAGAGAATCCCCTTCCAATCTTCTATTACAGATGCAATCATCAGCCCGCCCGGACTTCCGGGCGGCTGACTCTCCGATATCGTTTAATCCGGTCCCATTTAAAACGTTAAGGCAGGAGGGATATTATGAACCAGAAAACAACATACTGTGTGCGTGAAGCGGTAGAAAATATTGAAGACCTGCAAAATGCGGTCGAAGAAGATTGCCCGACAGGCTGTTATTCTAACCTTTTATCTCCGGCTTATACATTAGGCAATACAGTGCCGTTCGCCATCTTCACCTCAAAATCGAAACCGTTCACCGCATTCGGAAACGTCGGCGAGCTGGATAACGGTCCGTGTTTTAATACCGTTTTTTTCAGAGTTGAAAGGGTCTGTGACGGCTGTGCCACATTAAGCCTGCTTATTGCTTTTGATGAGCATAAACACATTCTTGATTTTACAGATAAAGACTCTCTCTGCGATGTATTCCGTTTAGAAAAAACGAACTATTGCGTTGAAGTCGATCTTAATAGCTTCTGCGCCATCAATTGCCTGAACCCGAGACTGATCAACCGCACACATTCTTAAATCAAAAAGCATAAAAATAAGCTGCCGGATTACAGAATTCAGGCAGCTTTTTGTATGGTTAAAATCCAAGCGGATGCAGCGAGGTGATATCGTCTATTGCGAGTTCTGCCGGCGCTCCGTTGCTTGTCGTCCGCAGGAAGATCGCATTATTTTTTCTGCCGACGATTACGCCTCTGTAGGTTTTCCCGTTGGCTTCTATCAGACAAAGGGTCCGCGGCATATTATGCGGCAGCTTCGTTAAGAAATCAATTTTTTCAAGAATGGACATTCTGCTCATCGGCTTTTTCACGCGCTTTGGCGGAACCTTTTCCTCTGGGGCGGCATTGTGAACCGCTTCAGGCTCTTTTTCAGCGGCGTCAGGCTTGGCAGTGTCCTGCTCCGCTTGCGCCGGAACTTCTTGAACGGCTTCTTCTGAGCGGCTGTGCTGTTCAGGTACTTGCTTTTCTGGTTCGACAGCCACTGCTCCTTCAGGCTGAGTTTTACATTCTTCCTCCCGCTTTCCATGCATCGGCTCTTCTTCCGGCGGCTGCGGCGCTTTCCTTTTTTTGATTAATATGTCCTGCATTGATGATTGCGTGTCTGAATAATCCGCCTGAACAATATACATGAGCGGTTTTTTTTCCGCGTTTCTGTTTTGTTTTGACATCTTCATCCCTCCGATTCTGTCATGTTTTATTTATATGACGGAATGATTAAAATCAGAAGAAAGAAAAAAGCAATCCCTGAAAGGGACTGCTTGTTATTTAACGTGCGATAATATGGAATCCTGAATCCACGTGAAGATTTTCGCCCGTGATGCCTCTTGACAGGTCACTGAACAAGAATGCAGCCGTGTCGCCCACTTCTTCAGGTGTTGTCGTGCGGCGCAGCGGCGCGCGCTCTTCAATTTCTTTCAGGATAGAGTTGAAATCACTGATTCCTTTTGCAGACAGCGTACGGATCGGCCCTGCTGAAATGCTGTTGACGCGGATGTTTTCTTTTCCTAAGTCAGCGGCTAAATATCTCACGCTCGCATCAAGAGACGCTTTTGCCACACCCATTACGTTATAGTTTGAAACGACGCGCTCTCCGCCGAGGTAAGTGAGTGTAACGATGCTTCCGCCTTCAGTCATAATCGGACGCGCCGCTTTTGCGACCGCTGTCAGAGAGTAAGAACTGATGTTATGCGCAAGCAGGAATCCTTCGCGGTTCGTATTTAAATATTCGCCGACAAGCTCTTCTTTGTTTGCAAACGCGATGCAGTGCGCGATGCCGTGAATCACGCCGACCTGCTCTTTAATGCTTGCAAAGCAAGTTTCGATCTCAGCGTCATTTGTCACATCACACGGAAGGATGATGGAATCATTTCTTTCTAATGTAGCCGCAAGGTCATGAACTGATTTTTCCAAGCGCTCTCCCGCGTAAGTGAAAATGAGGCGCGCTCCGGCTTCATGCAGCGAACGGGCGATTCCCCATGCGATACTGCGTTTATTGGCAACGCCCATCACAACGATGTTGCGGCCTTCAAGTGAGAAATTCATATGTATAAAGCCTCCTGTAATCGTCTTAAAGACATAGTTTTAGTACCTGATCTTAATTTTTATCATACCATAACCTTGTCCAGATTGAAAGCATGGGAAAAAGACCGCGGATGTTGACGCGGCCTCTTTTTTATCTCGTCTGCAGACTGTTCCTTTTAAAGGCAAAATGATTGGTCGGGCCGTGTCCCGCTCCGATGCCGAGCGTATGTTCCACGGCTTCCCGCACAAAATTGACGGCTGTCTCAAACGCGGTCTGAATGTTTTTCCCCTTTGCCGTTTCCGCCGTCAGCGCGGCTGCGAACGTGCAGCCTGTTCCGTGGGTGTGTTTCGTGTCAATATAAGCGTGGCTTATTTGGGTAAAAGACGAACCGTCAAATAATAAATCAACGATTCTCCCCTGTTCAGGCTGATGTCCGCCTTTTATGATGACATGCTTTGCCCCAAGCTTGTAAAGGCGTTCGGCCGCTTTTTTCCGGTCCTCAAACGTGCGGATTTCCATCCCCGTCAATACCTCAGCTTCCGGAACATTCGGCGTCACCGCATAGCTGCGCGGAATTAACAGCTCTTTTAACGCGGCCTGAGATTCCTCACGCAGCAGGGAAGCGCCTCCTTTGGCAATCATGACGGGATCGGTGATGAGATGATCAAGCCCGTACTGATCCGTTTTTTCCGCAATTTCCGCAATCATTTCCGCGCTCCACAGCATTCCCGTTTTTACAGCGTCAGGCCGCAAATCTTCCGCCACCGCGTCAATCTGGCTGCCCAGCGCCTCCCGGGTGAGCGGATAAATGCCGTGAACGCCCAACGTGTTCTGGGCGGTTACCGCTGTAATGGCTGACATCCCGAAAACGCCGAGCTCCTGAAAGGTTTTGAGATCCGCCTGTATACCGGCGCCGCCTCCTGAATCTGATCCGGCAATCGTCAATGCTTTGCATATGCTCATGATGTTTTTCGCTCCTTTCGCATTATCCGATCCATTTATGATAAAAAGATTTCGCTCTGCTGATATCACTTGTGCCGTGTATTAATGCTCTGCCGTCACGAAACAGTACCATCTTGAAATTGTCTGTGCAAAACGAAATTAAATACGGGTTGGCTGAAACATCAAGCCCTGCCCGTCTGAGCTGTCCCGCAAGGTTTTGCAGATCAAACTGTTCGGAAATCCCCGTTCTGATCTGCACCGTGTTCCGTCCGCACAGAACCGCCGCCTTTGTCTGATTTTCATAGGATAAAAACGGAAAATCGTTTGTGCCGCAGCTTGGGCAATCAGCCGACTTAAGACGGGCGACGTTTATTTCTGACCGTTCATTTTTCCATAAATCAAAGGAACGGAGAACATGCTCGATAGATCCGCCCGTTAACAGCTTCAGCGCATCTGCTGCCTGAAAAACGGCCGTCTGCAATACAGCCGGGCTGATGATTCCCGCCGTATCGCATGTCATACCGCCTAAAGGCAATGTCTCAAGCAGACAGTGAAGGCACGGCGTGACACCGGGAATGACGGTAAAAGAGAGCCCGTAGCTGCCGACACAGGCGCCGTACAGAAAGGGAATCCCTTTCTGCACAGCAGCATCGTTCACAATCAGTCTCGTTTCAAAGTTGTCGGCGGCATCCACGATGAGGGAGGCGCCACGAATCAATCCGGGTGCGTTTTCCGCAGTGACATCCATGACAAATCCCTCGACCTCTACATCGCTATTTATAGATCGAAGCCGTTTTTCAGCCGCCGCGGCTTTCGGCATTTCCTGTCTGACATCGTCTTCGGTATAAAGCTGCTGGCGCTGGAGATTACTCCACTCCACATAATCTCTGTCAGCGACCGTTACCTTCCCGACCCCTGCTCTGACAAGCATCTCCGCACTTGCCGTCCCAAGCGCACCCGCGCCGATAATCACGGCATGAGATGACCGGAGCTTCTCTTGGCCGGAGGGACCGATCGGCTGAAACAGCTCCTGTCTGGAATATCTGTCCGTCATACCGGAAGACCGTCTCGCGGACTGCTTGCAGTTCCGTAATCTTTCACCGGAATTCTCCCCGCTTCATAAGAAAGACGGCCCGCTTCTACGGCAAGCTTCATCGCCCGGGCCATTTTGACCGGATCATCAGCGCCTGATACAGCGGTATTTAACAGCACGCCGTCAGCCCCGAGCTCCATCGCGTAGGCGGCGTCTTTTGAAGATCCGACGCCGGCATCGACAATGACCGGCACCTTCGCCTGTTCAATGATAAAAGAAAGATTCAGCGGATTTAAAATTCCCTGACCGGAACCGATCGGCGAAGCGCCCGGCATAATGGCATGCACCCCGAGCTCCTCAAGGCGTCTTGCGAGCACGACATCATCTGACGTATACGGAAGCACGATAAATCCCTCTTCGAGCAGCTGTTCTGATGCTTTCAGCGTTTCAACCGGATCTGGCAAAAGTGACCGGCTGCATCCGATGACTTCTACTTTTATCATGTCACAAAGCCCTGAAGCTTTGGCAAGCCTTGCGATTCTGACCGCCTCTTCAGCCGTTGCGGCGCCGGCCGTATTCGGCAGAAGCGTGTATTTAGACAAATCAAGCTGTTCGAGAAAGTTAGGCTGAGACTCTTCAAAGATGTTCATCCGCCGCACCGCAAAGGTTAAAATATCTGATTCCGAGACAGCCACCGCCTCTTTCTGAATCTCAAAACTCGGATATTTTCCCGTTCCTAACAGCAATCTTGACTGAAACTGTTTTCCGCCTATTGTTAACATCCTCATCCGCCTCCTACAAAATGGACAATTTCTATGACATCGCGGTCACACAAACTCGTATTTTCATAATTCTTTTTTTCAATGATTTCTTTATTTCTCTCCACAACTACGATTCTTTGATCAAGCTGGTACGATTCAAGCAAATCCTGAACCGTCCCCTCATTTCGATTCCAATCAATTTGTTTTCCGTTCAGCTGAAGGATCATATATGAACAGCCTCCTTGCGATCAATTCGAAACGCTTCTTCCCATTCCTGCTTAATCTGTCTTTCCAGGATCATATCCCGCACCATTTCAGCCGTTGCCGGCGCCAACAGGATGCCGTTCCGAAAATGGCCGGCAGCGAAGATGATGCCGCTGTCTTCAGGATGCCGCCCAATAAACGGCTTTCCGTCTCTTGTTCCCGGCCTGAGACCCGCCCAAAACCGGTCTATTTTCATATGTTCGATGGCGGGAAGCATGGTTTTCGCTTTTGCAATGACGGCCTCAATTCCTCCGATGTCAGGCGTATCGCTCCAGTCGCCCTGTTTCATCGTGGCGCCGATGACAAGCCGGCCGCTTTTTCTCGGGACGACATAACAATGATCATGGTAAAGGGTTTTGGTCAGCGGGAAATCGTCATTCCACACGGAAAGGCATTCTCCTTTCACAGGAAAAAAAGGCTGTCCCAAGCCGAGCTGGCTGAAAAACCGGCCGCTCCATACCCCGCTTGCAACTGCGACTTTGTCAGCATAGACATCCCCGCCGGATGTTGTGATGCAATATTCTCCGTTCACCCGTTTTACGGAGGTGACTTGTGTATGCTCATATATGTCAGCGCCATAGCGCCGCGCCCCTTTTGCATACGCTTTGCAGACATAGTACGGTTCGACATGGACATCGTCTTTTATAAAACTTGCGCCGAGAATGTCTTTTGAAGCGTAAGACTCTTTTTCAAGGGCATCTTCCGCTGAAAGCCAGGTGACGGAAGGCAGATCATCCATCTTCCGTAGACGGGCGATATCTTCTTCGGTATACGCCAGTTTAAGCATTCCGCCGTTATGGCGCCTGATGTCAATGCCGCAAGCTTCCTCAAGCTCTTGCCCCGCCGCTTCATACAGCCTTTGACTGTGCATGGCAAAATCAAAAAACGCATCCCGGTTTTCACATTCCGCATGAGCGCCCAGCATTCCCGCGGCAGCGCTTGTCGTTTTTCGGCCGACTTCTCCGGCTTCAAACAAGACAACGTTCTGCTGCGTCTTCGCCAGCTCATAAGAAATGGCGCACCCGATAATTCCGCCGCCGATCACCGCCGTATCATAGTGCTTCTTCATAATCGGCCTCCCTTACCGCGCGTGCATACCGCTTTGCCGCCTCCTCAGGATTTTCAGCTGAGAAAATACCTGACATGACGGCAATTCCGTCCGGTTTCGCCTGCTTTGTGTGTCCGATCGTCTGCATTGTCATTCCGCCGATTGCGATGACGGGGATGGAAAGCGTGCGTTTGATCTCTGAAAGCAGGCTGATGCCTCTTGCTTCAAGTCCTTGTTTACATTCGGTTTCAAATACATGGCCGAACACCACATAATCCGCATCTTCCTTTTCAGCTTGGATGGCTTCTTTCAGCGAATGAACCGAACGTCCGATATGAAGATGGGGAAATCTGCTTCGCACCTGCTTTACGGAAAAGCTGCGGGACGGAAGCTGAACACGGTGTATATTGGCAAAAAGCGCGATATCCGCCCTGTCATTGATGATCAATTTGTCCTTATCCGCACCGCCCTTTTTCAAAAGGGTCAAAAGCTGCATGATTTCTCCCGCTGTTTTATCCCGCTCACGGATATGGATAAAGCTTACTTCGCGCTGAATCGAAAGAATATCCTCGGCCAGCTCGGCAACGGGTTTGCGATTATCAGTTACCGCGTGCAGCTCCAAAAGATTCCACCTCTTTTCCGCCCTTCTCGGACCAGCCTTCTTTTTGATAGGCCATTCCCCAAAATTGATATTCATAATAGCTTGAAATCACAAAATTCTCTTTCATTTTCGCGCGGATGTCCTCTGTGCTGTTTTCAGCAATCTCGTCAAAACGGCTGATCTGTTCTTCGACTTGCTGTCTGAACCAGTCTCCGCCGTATGTACCGATCCATTTTTCATAAATCGGATGCTCCGGTTTGCACTCCTTTAAGTGTTCGCCGACTTCATAATAAAGCCAATAACAGGGCAGAAGCGCAGCTAATATTTCTCCAAAATTGCCGCTCATCACCGATCTGTACATATGAGACGTATAAGAATAGGCGGTCGGTGCCGGTTTAAATGCCGCACGCTCTTCTTCCGTAATCCCTAAAAGTTCCGTAAACTCGCGGTGCAGCGCCATTTCCGCTTCATATGTCCCTTGAGCGTGGCCCGCCATCCTGCCCGTCGTAAACAAGTCTTCGGCATATGCGGCGCCGAACGCCTGAACTTTTGCAAAATGCGTCAAATAGTAGGAATCTTGCAGCACGTAATAGCTGAAACGGTCTATCGGCAGGCTTCCGTCACCGATTCCCGTTACAAACGGATGAACAAAACTTCCGTCCCACCATTCGGCAGCCGCCAGTCTGCATTCTTCAGAAAATGTCATCATGTCTTCCCCCCTGATAAAATAAAAAAACCACTTTCCCGCATCGGAAAAGTGGTTTGGAATTTAAATGGATAAAAGGAACCCCAAAAAAATACCGCTCCACTTCCCTACGCAGGTCTGAACCTGTTCAAGTTATGAGGGTCTAAAAGTCTCACTTTTATCTCAGCCCTTATGAAGGACACCCCTAGTGGTCATACGATTAATGATTTATTTGTTATGCCTTCTATATTATCACGAATTGCAATTTGGTCAAGCTTCAAGGATTTTTCTCAGTTCCGACACGTAGTTGCGCGAGCCCGTGACGATGAGACGGTCTCCTGTTTTCAGCCGCGTGTCTCCGTGCGGAACGATGCTGTCCACACCTCTGAAAATCCGGACGAAAATCACATCGCCCATCAGCGGAAATTCCCGCAGAATGATGCCGTTATACGCCGGGTTTTCCAGATTGATCTGATATAACGAAGACTCCTCATTCGTCAGGAGGCTCATCACGCCCGGCGCCTCAATTAATGCGCGCAAGAGCGTCTTTGTAGACAGAAGGATAGAAAAAATACTGATGCCCTCTTCTTTCAGTTTTGTTTCATGCTCAACCGAGCCGACGCTTGCGATGATACGCTCAGTCCCTTTCTCTTTCGCTATTAAGGCGATTTCAGCGTTCACATCTTCATTTCCCGTCGCCACGACAAGAATATCCGTTTTGAAAATACCGTGCGACTCAAGCGTGCCGGGCTCGTAATCAGAAATCGTGTCAACCGAAAAAACAGATTCCGCAAGCGTTTCTCCGGCATTTTCCTGATACACATGGACGACCCGTACTTCATATTCCTCATCGGGCAATTCCAGCGTAACAGGAAGCGTCATTTGGTTGGCGCCGATAAATGTAATGCGCTTTTTTTCCTGCGGCGCACTTTGCCGTTTGTATAATTTCTTAAAGCCGATCGGCGTGATGATGCTGGCAATAACCGCAACTAAAGTCAACGCGCCGGACATATTGGCGCTGATAATGTGGAGCCTTTCTCCAATCGTAGCCGCCGCGATAACAAGCGACAGCGTGGACGTCAGCAAAAAGCCCGAAGCAAACACGGTTCTTTTGTCATACCATTTCTTTAAATAAAACACCGGAAACATTTTGCTGATAAACAGCGCAAGCAGAAGCAGCGGAATCATCGTTAATGTTTTCGGATCTTGGAAAAGCGTCCAAATGTCCAATTTCACCCCGACCATGACGAAAAAGATCGGAATTAAAAACCCGTAGCCGAAGGAATCCAGCTGTTCCACCATTTCTTTATTCGGAGACAGAAGCGATACCAGAACGCCTGCCAAAAACGCGCCGAGAATATTTTCCGCCCCGAGAGATTCCGATAAAGCGACAAGCACGATAATCAGTGTGAAAATGGCTCTCGTGCCGATCTGCACGGTGCCTTTAGACATCGACTGCACAAATGAACGGTGTTTAAAGATCCTGCCGAAGAAATACAGCACGACCCCCGCGGCAAAGAGAATCAACAGAAGCCACATATTTCCGCTGTCTTCTCCGTAAAGAGAAGAGAAGAAAGCGAGCAGAATCATCGTAGCCAAGTCCGCGATAACGGCGACAAGCAGGATGATCTGGCCGATATTGGAGTTCATGATCCGTTCTTCCTTTAAAGTCGGGACCACCACACCGAGTGATATCGTCGAAATAATAAGCGTCATTAAAAATGCGTTTTGAATAAAACCGGCTAATACAAAGGCATAGGACAGCAGCAATGATAAAATAAAGATGCCGAAAAAGATAATCAGTGCGGCAGAAAACGTGTTGGGCGCTTCCTTGCCGTTCGGAAGGAATTGTTTTTTCTTCCCTTTCTCAAATGAAGAAAAATCAATTTCCAAGCCGCTTAAAAACATTAAAAAGATAAAGCCGAGAACAGACAGCGTCTCCAGCCACGTGTCTCCCTGAACGACAAGATTCAGGCCGCTTTTTCCGATAATAAGCCCCATGATGATCTCCGCGACGACGACGGGGATGCTGAGCTTAAACCGATGTAAAAGGAGCGGCGTCAAAAAAGCGACGATCAGAACGACGACTAAAGATGCGACTGATGTGTGTTCCATTCGTAAATACCTCCTTAAAACAAGGGTTATAAAAAGCGGGCGAAACCTTACTTTTTTTTAAAAACATAACGCATATTCTAACAAGGCTGAACGCGAAAAAAAAGTGATAAGGCTTTATTTCTTTAATTCTTTTTTTAATTTGTGCAAAAACAGCGTAATTAGGTATAGGAATTAGCCCCATAATAAATAAAAAAACGTTAATAAGGAGGCAGACACGAATGGCTTATGACATCATCAGCGATATACACGGATGTTATGACGAAATGATCGCGTTAATGCAAAAGCTCGGATATGAAGTCAAAGACGGAACGCCCGTTCACTCTGAAGGCAGGACGCTTGTCTTTGCGGGGGATTTAACGGACAGAGGCCCAAAATCCGTAGAAGTGATGCGTTTTGTGGCAAAAGCATATGAAAAAGGAGCCGTCCGTTATGTCCCGGGAAATCATTGCAACAAACTGTACCGTTACTTAAAAGGAAACCCCGTAAAAGTGATGCACGGACTGGAAACGACGGCAGCCGAACTGAAAGAGCTGTCTCCCGCCGACAGAACGGAAGTCTCCAGACAATTTATCCGATTATATGAGTCAGCGCCGCTTTATGACATTTTACATAATGGCGATCTCGTTGTCGCCCACGCCGGCATAAAAGCTGACGATATCGGTAAATACTCGCGTAAGGTAAAAGAATTTGTTCTGTACGGCGATATCACGGGTGAAACGTATCCCGACGGCAGACCCGTCAGAAGAGACTGGGCCGCCGCTTATGAAGGCAAGGCATGGATTGTTTACGGCCATACCCCGGTAAAACGCCCCCGGATCGTCAACCGTACAATCAACATTGATACAGGATGCGTCTTCGGCAATCAACTGACAGGCTTTCGCTTTCCGGAGCATGAAACCGTCTCTGTGGAAAGCTCAATGCCCTATGATGCCTCACGATTTCGCGAGGATCACGGAAGGCAGGCATGAAAAAAAGCCCGAAACCGGCAAACGGTTCGGGCTTTACATTTGTTCAATTAATGTTTTCATATCGTCAGGCACCGGAGCGTGAAAAACGAGCGTTTTTCCGGTCATGGGGTGTACGAATGAAAGCCGCTCACTGTGAAGAGCCTGCCGCGCAATTCCCTCATTTTTTCCGCCGTACAGTGTATCACCGACTAACGGGTGGCCGAGGTAGCTCATGTGCACCCGGATTTGATGCGTCCGCCCCGTTTCCAGCCGCAGGGCTGCAAGCGTAAACGCATGTCCCGCTTTTTCCGTTTGAAAATGCGTCACCGCTCGTTGTCCCTCCGGCGTTACCATCCGCTCAATAATACTGTCGTGTTTTCTTCCGATGGGCGCGTCCACCGTTCCTTCCTTCTGAGGCATGATCCCGTGTACGACAGCGAGATACCGCCTGCTGACAAGCCCCTTCTTCTGTGCTGCCGACAAAAGAGAATGGGAAAGCCGATGTTTGGCGATCAGCATCGCCCCCGATGTATCCCTGTCAAGGCGGGTGACAAGATGAACCGTTGATTGTACGCCGCTTTTTCGGTAGTGGCTGATCACTCCGTTAGCGATGCTCTCCGACGGGTGTTCTCTTGATGGAATTGAGGAGACATACGGCTGTTTATTGACCACAAGCACATGGTCATCTTCATAAAGAATATCAAGGGGAACCGGCTCAGGCAAAAGCGTTTCACTCACATGCTCCTTCGGAAATTCAATCTTAAGCACGTCTCCTTCCGCTAACACGGCGCGGACGGTTACATGCTCTCCGTTCACAAGCAGGTCTCCCCCGCCGAATTTAATGTCAGCGAGAAGCCGCTTTGAAATGCCGAGCAGAGCCGTATATTCTTTTACCGTCATGCCGGCTTCCCGGGCAGTCATGTTCTTTTGGATAAAAAAGTTGTCCAATCCGTTTCCTCTTTCTATTCGCCTTTTCCGATAAAGGAGTCCTGCACCCTTTTCCAAAACGGAAAAGGACGGAATCTTGCAAATCTGACTTTTTCATTTGCCACACGGCATAGAATGGACTTGACATCCTTATGCAGCAAGGTTAAATGATCAATTGTGACTTGAAAGTCGACGTCGTTTCTCGGTTTGATGACACAGTTATGATGATCGGGAAGCAAAAGCGGCGAGCCGACAGTCCTGAACACTCTGTTGTTGATGGATGCCATTTCCGCAAGCTGTATCGCTCTGATGGAAGGGTGGATGATCGCGCCGCCTAACGCCTTATTATAAGCCGTGCTTCCGGAAGGCGTGGACAGACATAAACCGTCCCCCCTGAACGTTTCAAACAGCTGGCCTTTAATTTCCACGTCAGCGACGAGACTGCCTTCTATGCTTTTGATCGTACATTCGTTCAAAGCCAGATACCGCTCCTCACGCTCTTCATCATGATAAGTGACAATCACCTCAAGAAGGGGATACTCCACGGTATGATACGGCGTTTTGGCAATAGCCAGAACGAGCTTTTCTATCTCCTGCGGAACCCAATCGGCATAAAAACCCAAATGCCCCGTGTGAACTCCGACAAACGCCGTTTTATCGAGACGGTCGCTGTACCTGTGAAATGCGTAAAGAAGCGTTCCGTCACCGCCGACGGAAATCACGATTTCCGGCTCTTTTTCATCCAAGGTCATATCAAAATCGAGTAAATACGCCTGTATTTTGCTTTTCAGTGTATCTGAAACCTCGTCTCCTTTTGAAGAAACGGCAAATTTCATGCCATTCCCCTCCTTTCCTACTGGCGGTCTCCCGCTTTTTTCTTTCGCGAGAACGCGGCTTGGGCTTCCTGGATTTCTCCGCGGATTTCTGACATTTCTTCATCGAGCCGGGATGCGGCTTCTGAGGCCCGCTGCAGCCTCAGCTTTACTTTTTCGGGAATGTTCCCGCTGTATTTGTAATTCAGTGAATGCTCAATGGTTGCCCAAAAGTTCATGGCAAGCGTCCGAATCTGTATTTCCACAAGAACGTGCTTTTCTCCGGACGTTGTTTGTAAAGGATATAAAACGACAAGGTGGTAAGACCGATATCCGCTTTCCTTATGCTCTGCTATGTAATCCCGCTTATCGACAACGGTAAAATCTTTTCTGGCAAACAGCATATTTTTGACGATCTGGATATCATCGACGAATTGGCACATAATACGCAGCCCCGCGATATCCTGCATCGTTTCAATCTGATGAAGCGGTATGCTTTTTCGTCTCGCTTTTTCAAGTATGCTCGCCACCGGCTTCACGCGGCCTGTCACAAACTCAATCGGTGAGTGGTCATCTTCATACTCATAAAGGGTTCTGACGCCTTTCAGCTTCACCTTTAATTCTTCAACAGCCTGGCGGTATGGCGCTAGAAATTGCTCCCATTGTTTGTCATCCATCGTACATCCCCCAATTCCGAACCTGTTCTAAAGAAATACGCTTTTCACTTTTTCTTCCATATCTCCGTAGTTTGCATTATCTTTAATATTTTCAAGAAGATAATCGAGTTCTTCATGCAGCCCTGAAAGTTCAACCGTTTTTCCGCCGGCCTCAAGGACCGCCGGTTTTCTTTGGTCTAAGGCTTCTTTCAGATCCGGCCAGATATGTTCTTTTATAATGACATATTCAAAAGAGTCAGCTGATTCAAGTATGTATACAAAAGCAAAGTGATCGGAATCAACAAGCATTTGACCTGAGGCTTTGCGTTCCGCTCCGCTTAAGTCCTCTCCGCACTTCAAGCGGAGCGCGTCTTCTGTTAATGATGCATTTTGGATTTCAATTCTCTTTTGCATAATGTTCTCCTTTTTTAACAAAGTACAGCATTTATTTTATCATATCAAGGTCGATATTGATAAACGTAACCTCTAAAGAGATAATGGGAATTATACAATTTTTCGTCCTGAAAGGAAGACTGTCATGACCCAAGAAATAGAAATTGAATTCAAAAACCTGCTGACAAAATCAGAATTTCTGAAGCTGAGTGAAGCACTCTGCATGAAAGAACATGATTTTAAACAGCAGGTCAATCATTATTTCGACACGAAAGATTTTTCCCTGAAACAAAAAAAATCAGCACTCCGCATCCGAGAAAAAGACGGCGCGTTCGTTCTGACGTTAAAAGAGCCTGCCGCGGTCGGTCTGCTGGAAACCCACCAAGAGCTTGCGGCACCTGATCTTGACGTCTTCAAGATTCCGGATGGCCCCGTCAAACGTCAGCTGGAAGGTCTCGGAATCAACTCAGAACACATTTGCTATTTCGGAACGCTGTCGACCGCACGCGCGGAAAAAGAATCAGAAAAAGGCTTAATCATTTTAGATCACAGCCGATATTTAGAGAAAGAAGACTTTGAATTGGAATTCGAAGCTGCTGACTGGGATGAAGGAAAACGGGCGTTTGAACAATTGCTCAAGCAATTCGGCATCCCAGAGCGGATCACGAAAAATAAAATCCAGCGTTTTTATGAACAGAAACAAAAAAAGGTGGAATGACACAGTGAATATCACGAATTGGGCGGCCCTTCTCCAGCTGCAATCAATGGCGCTGCAATCAATCTCTCATACAAGCACGGCTTCAGGCGGACAATCTTCAGAAAGCCCGCTTGCAAATTTCAGCGCGCTGCTCAGCCAGTATACGGACACAGCCGTCCGGCAGCAGCCGGAATCAGGAATTTTAAACGGTGTGCGGACCGCTCACGCTTCATATTCACCGAGAATTCCCGTTTCATCCGGCTCCGCGGCTGCTTCACAGACCGCTTCCCCGGGCATAAAGTCTCCGGATGCGGCTTCTGATATCAGCACCGGAAACTTTTCAATAGACAGCGCCATTCAGAAAGCGGCCGAAAAATACGGAGTGGACGAAAAGCTGATCCGCGCGGTTATTAAACAGGAATCAGGCTTTAATCCGAAAGCGGTCAGCGGTGCGGGGGCAATGGGACTGATGCAGCTCATGCCTTCCACGGCAGAATCACTCGGGGTGTCAAACCCGCTTGATCCCGTCCAGAACGCTGAGGGCGGCACAAAGTACCTAAAGCAGATGCTCACGAAATACGACGGAAATGTATCTCTGGCGTTAGCCGCCTACAACGCAGGCCCCGGCAACGTAGATCGGTACGGAGGCATTCCGCCGTTTAAGGAAACACAGCAATATGTCAAAAACATAACCAAACAGTATTACGCGTAAACCAGAGAGGCTTCCTTCGCCCTCTGGTTTTTTTGCGGAGTGAAATCTTACACATGAATGAAGGCGATGTGATATGATATGAAATACAAGCGCCTGACAGAAAGGCACTTTGTTTGTAGAAATAAAATGTTATTGCTAAAATATACAGTAACTGAAGATAGTAAAACTGAAAGATAAATTCGCAATGGGAATTATGATTCCTATTAGCCATATAAAGGAGTAGTCAACATGGGACAATCGTTTAACGCACCATATGAAGCGATTGGAGAGGAACTTCTATCGCAACTTGTTGATACTTTTTATGAGCGTGTCTCGTCTCATCCCTTGCTGAAGCCGATATTTCCAAGTGATTTGACTGAAACGGCCAGAAAACAAAAGCAATTTTTAACCCAGTATTTGGGCGGACCTCCTCTTTATACTGAAGAGCACGGACATCCCATGCTCAGGGCAAGGCATCTCCCCTTTCCGATTACGGACGAGAGGGCTGATGCGTGGCTAAGCTGTATGAGCAAAGCGATGGATCAGGTCGGGCTGGAGGGCGATATTCGTGAATTTCTGTACGGGCGTCTGGAACTGACGGCCAGGCATATGGTAAACCAGTCAGAAGCGGAGGATCGATCATATTGACGAATTATCAGCATGAGCAATACTTCGCCCATTGCCACGGACATCCAAAAAAACCGCTCGAAATTTACATGTTTGTCGACCCTTTATGTCCTGAATGCTGGTCGCTGGAGCCCGCCATAAAAAAATTAAAAATCAAATACGGTCGTTTTTTTACGCTGCGGATCATTGTTTCCGCGAGCATTACATCGCTGAATAAGCAAAAGCGGAAAAAACACCTCCTTGCCGAAGCTTGGGAAAAAATTGCGAACCGTTCCGGGATGCCCTGTGACGGAAGCCTTTGGCTTGAGCAGGATCAGCCTCTTTCATCGCCCTACCTTGCCGCACTCGCTTTAAAAGCGGCCGAACTGCAGGGAAGAAAAGCGGGCATTCTGTTTCTCCGCAGCATGCAGGAAAGCCTGTTTGTTTCCAAGCAGAATATTACGGATGAAGACGTTCTTTTAGAAATTGCCGAAAAGACGAAATTGGATGTTGAAGAATTCAAGCGCGACCTCCATTCGCAAAGCGCGGTAAAAGCGCTTCAGTGCGATATGAAAATCGCGGCGGAAATGGATGTCACCGTCAACCCGACATTGACGTTCTTTAACAGCCTGCATGATGATGAAGGGCTGAAGGTTCCCGGCAACTATTCTTATGACGTGTACGAAGAGATCTTATTCGAAATGCTCGGGGATGAACCGAAGCCTTCTGAAACGCCGCCTTTGGAATGTTTCATTGAATATTTCCGGTTTGTCGCATCGAAAGAAATCGCACTCGTTTATGATTTGAGTCTAGAAGAAGTTGAAAAAGAAATGAAAAAACTGGCATTCGCCAAAAAGGTCGCCAGAGTGGAAGCAAAGCACGGTCTGTTTTGGAAGTCTCTTTCCGGCACCCAGGAGGATGTCACCTGTTGTGATCATTAAAAAAAGCTGATTCCTTACGGAGCCGGCTTTTTTTGTGCAAATAAAGAAACCGCGCCGGGATAAGCGCGGTTTCATATGTCTTAACGACAACAAAGGGGATGGGAGAAATTTTTCACGGTCAAACAAAGGGGTAATGTTTGTTTGTGATCAATTTCACATCCTTATCATATCAAATCTTGTCGAGTTTTGACAAGCCATAAGATTAATGTTCATATTTTTGTCACAAAACATAACTGACTGCTTGTTTTCATAGAATATATCAAAGAAAAACAAGGAGGGAAATCAATGCTCCGCACCGTATTGATCATCGGAATGATTGTGTTTTTCTTCTTTTTAAACCTGCTGGCCATGATGCACATGCTGCCGATTTACATTACATCTCCCCTGCTGTTTCTGTCCATATTGTTTGCCCTGTATCGGCTGAATCACAGAAAAACGTTTAAAGGGTTTTAAAAAAAGCCTGCGCATCTTATGCACAGGCTTTTTTGAACTACGAAGGGTTCACTTTTGAAAGAAGCTCTTCCATTTCGTTCAGTTTCTCTTCAAACATTTTGCAGGCCGCCTCGATCGGTTCAGGCGATGTCATATCGACTCCCGCTTTTTTCAGTATGTCGATCGGATATTCCGAGCTTCCCGCTTTTAAGAATTCGGTATAGCGCTCCACCGCAGGCTTGCCTTCTTTTAAGATCTGGCTGCTCAGCGCTTGGGCCGCACTGTAGCCTGTCGCATATTGATACACATAATAATTGTAATAGAAATGCGGAATTCTTGACCATTCCAGACTGATTTCTTTATCAATCACCATGTTGTCACCGAAATACTTTTTATTCAGATCATAATAAAGTTCGTTCAGCAGTTCAGGCGTTAGCGGCTCGCCTTCCTGCGCTTTCGTATGAATCAGATGCTCAAATTCAGCGAACATCGTCTGTCTGAACACTGTGCCTCTGAATCCTTCAAGCATGTGGTTGAGCAGGTACAGACGCTGTTTTTCATCCTTTAAGCTGTTCAGCATATATTCACCGAGCAGCGCTTCATTGGTCGTTGAAGCGACTTCAGCGACAAAAATGCTGTAGTTACCGTACGGATACGGCTGATATTTTCTCGTATAGTAGCTGTGCACGGAATGGCCGAACTCGTGAACGAGCGTAAACAGATTATTGACATTGTCATGCCAGTTCATCAAGATGTACGGATTCGTGCCGTATGTACCGGACGAATAAGCACCGCTGCGTTTTCCTTTATTTTCGTATATATCGACCCAGCGGTTTTCAAGTCCTTCTTTTAAAATAGACGCGTATTCCTCGCCCAGCGGAGCAAGTCCTTTGAGCATATACTCTTTCGCTTCCTCATATGTGACCTTCATTCCCGAATCTTTTACGAGCGGTGTGTAAAGGTCATAAATATGGACTTCATCAAGGCCGAGAACCTTTTTCCGCAGGTCAATGTAACGGTGTAATAACGGAAGATGTTTATTGATCGTTTTAATAAGGTTATCGTAAACTTCTTCAGGGATGCTGTTATTGGATAAAGCCGCTTCCCGTGCTGATTTATACTTTTTCACACGGGCGTAAAAATTATCTTTTTTCACAGTGCCGCTGAGTGTAGTCGCCATCGTGTTTTTATACTGTCCGTATGTTTTATATACGGCTTCAAATGCGTTTTTGCGGACTTCACGATTGCTGCTTTCCAGGAAATTAATAAAGTTGCCGTGTGTGATTTGAGTTTCCTTGCCGTTTTCATCTTTAATCGACGGAAACGTAATATCGGCGTTATTTAAAACACTGAATGTATTGGAAGGCGACGACAGCGCTTCTGAGGCTTCCGCAAGCAGGGCCTCTTCTTGTTCGCTCAGCACGTGCGGACGCTGTTTTGTAATTTCTTCAATTGCATGGGAGTAAAGTTTAAGCTCCTCTTTTTCCAGAATAAACTGGTGCAGCTTGTCCTCCTGAATCGCCAGAATTTCCGGTTCAATGTAAGCAGTCGCGCTGGCAGCCTGGGAATACAGGCTTGCGGCTTTGTCGTTCAGCCCTTGGTAGAAAGAATTTCCCGTATCCTGGTCTGAGCGCATATGCGCGTATGCATAAAGTTTCCCAAGGCGGTTCGTCACTTCATCCTGTGCCGTAAGCGCCGCGTATAAATTATCAGCCGAATGAGCAAGCGTGCCTTTAAAAGAAGATAAATTCGGGATTAATTCTTTAACTGCTTGAAATTCTTTATTCCAGGCCTCATCACTAGGAAAAATATCCTCTAGTCTCCATGTATGCTCTGCCTTTACTTCACTTCTGTCAGGCAGCTGTGCTGCTTTATTTTCCTCAGTCATGGTGATCCCCCTCGTTTTCTTTACTTCAAGCCAATTGAAAAAACGATTGTTTCTCCAAAAACTTGTGTTGTGATTATCTTCCGGCTTTTCACTGCCTTTTGTCAAATCATATGCGGCATATAAGACCGAGCATACCAATAATACAGTGAAAAAACGAAAACAAAATGCTTGTACGCCCCTCACATTCGCCACCACCTTGACGTTAGGGTGAACGAAATGAAGCATTCTCATTCCCCAAAAAAGAGCAGATCCCGCCGGCGCAGCTCTTCTGCCGTTTGAGGGAGCTTCCGTTGAGATGAGGGCATATATACTTCATTCTCAATTTCCCTTAAAAAATCCTGCAAGCATAAGAAATCAGCATATTGTTTTACCGCCATTCTGATAAGGCTATCTTGTGAACCATACCGCATCCGGATCTCCTTACGCCTGATTTTTTGCCGCAAATCATGAACCATGCCGGTTAATCGGATCGGCGCGCCTTTTTTAGAAAGTTCCGCAAGCCGCAAGTATAAATGGCTCTGCCACACAAAAACGGGACTTGCAAACACAAAGCCCGCTGAAACGGGAATAAACACTTCAGAGGGGAGAAATGGAAATGCAACCTGATGTCTTTCGTAGAAAAGACGCCGGATAAGACCGGCATCTTCAGATAAAAACCGCCCGCTTTTGTTTCGGAAGCCGGCTACGGCACGTCCCCACGAGGGAAGTCTGACGCTGTGCCGCCCTTCCGGATGACAAATGTCTTTCAGGTTTGCTTTGTGAAGAGGGATTGTGGTTAAGCCGGCATAAGAATAGCCGGTGTAAAACGGAGTGATGGAATGCAGCCTGTAAAAGGAGCGGGCGTCGGGGCAGTAAAACAGTAAGGAGGAAAATGAATGGACTTCAAAGAACTGCCAGTGAAAAGCAGAAAGCCGGAAAAATTGCGCGGCCATCCGTTTTAACCGTTTTGCCCCGATGATCCAGACCGGCCGGTACCCGGCGTTTTTCAGGCCTGCTGTCCGGCTCTTTAAAGAGTCCGCCGAAAGGTTCGCACATTGAAATTCAAAAGCCAGCCTCTCTTCTCCGCTTTCCGCCGTCAAGTCAGGCCGCTGTCCAACGGAAGTCAGATACGGTTCCAGGCTGACGCTGCACCCTTGTGTCTTTAGCCAGAGAAAAAGCTGCCTTTTTCCTTCCAGATGGTATTCGCTTTCAGGTTCGGATTCCCCTGGACACAGCCTGCTTTTTTTATGAGCGAAGTGCGGCAGTTTCTCCCGTCCCAGTTTGATATCAAGTTCACTTTCGCAAACGGGGCAGAACCAGCGTTTCTTTCTCAGCTCCGCCGCTTTTTCCTTTGAATAGCTTCCGGCCAGCTGAATGAGCCGTCCGTCGGCAGTCACAGCACTGAACATGTTGCATCTTCTCCTTTCCTGAATCTTGTTGTATTCAGCAGGAAGAAGATATAATCCTGTTTGCGGATGAGAGCCGTTATACGGTTTTCATCCGTTCATCCTGTCATTCAGAACAAAAAAAACCGATTTCTGCTGAGAGAAATCGGTTTGTTATGATGCAAAGTGTTTTTTTATTGTATATAACGCATGATCAGCGATCACCAATTTGCCGTATTCTTCAAGACGGTGAATGCTGACTGATGATTCGTGCGCGTACTCCAACAGGATGCTTAGCTGATTTTCAACCTCTTCATCAGTTTGCTCATAAAAATCTGCATATAAATAATATCGGTCTTCAAACGAATACAGGGTCGTTTTGATTCCGTTAAGATTCAATTTTGATAGCGAGATGAGATCCTCAAAATCATCGAACCGCAAAGTGAACTGAAGCTTTTGCTCCTTATCTTCCCGGCTCTCGGCCTGCTCTTCTTTCTGGAAATCATCAAGTAAAGCATCGAGATTTTCATCTGCCGGCTCTTGTTTTTTATCTTCCGGGATCGGCAGTTCGAGTTTTTGTCCATCCTTGGAAAGCTGGGCTTTTGTTACGATTATTTCCAGTCCTTTGTCCAATGCCTGAACCTGAATCCAAAGAGGACCCTCGACAGCGAATTCCTCTTCATCATGCACTTCATCCATGACTTCCCAGAACAGTTCTTCACTGCGCTCGCGATTGTACCAGATTTCTTCTCTGTCAAAACCGCGATCTTCAATATCACCATAAGACATATAAAATTTTACAGTATGCTCATTAATTCTTTCTATTTCCATTTTGCCAACCTTCCCTTCTTTATAAGATGTTGAAGGGACATCTAAGCTCCCGATGAATAGTACTTTACTACACTTTACCCATTCCGTCCACATCTTAACCTTATAGAAGACAGCGCAAATTCTTTATATTTCTATTTTATGATAAAACAGTTATAAAAGAAATAAAAAAGCATTTTCACACCGAAAAACAGGCTTTCTCCCGGTTCCCATCATAAATAGCGCACTTCTTCATATATTAGCTGTACAAGCAATCGATCTATAAGCGAGGTGTTACCATGCCGCACGATTACCTGCTGTCCCTTCTGCTCATTATCGGAATTGACCTTATTCTCGGCGGTGACAATGCCGTCGTCATCGCGATGGCCAGCCGGAATCTGGCCCATAAACAAAGACAGCAAGCGATCATCTTCGGAACGTTTATCGCAGTCGTCTTGAGAATCGTTCTGACGAGCGCTGCGGTCTATTTATTGAATGTTCCTTTTTTGCAATGCGCAGGCGGGGTATTTTTATTGTATCTCGGCTATCAGCTTCTGATTGAGAAGAAAGATACGCAGCATGTGAAAAGCAGTTCTTCTCTTTGGAAAGCCATCCGCACAATCGTTATGGCTGATATCTTTATGTCGCTTGACAATGTCATCGCAGTAGCCGGCGCTTCTCACGGTGAGCTGACACTTGTAGTGATCGGTCTCTTCATCTCGGTGCCGATTATCATTTGGGGCAGCAAGCTCGTTCATGCCGCCATGGACAAAATGCCTTTATTGATGTACGCCGGAAGCGGTCTTCTCGCATTTACCGGCGGTGAAATGATTGCCGGAGACAGCAAGCTGTCATTTTTCATGGCAGAACACGGCATTATACAAATGACGCTGCCGATTTTGACCGTCGTATTTGTTATCCTCGCCAGTATGATTTACCAACAGACTGAAAAATAACAAAAAGCCCAAACCGCGATGGTTTTGGGCTTTTTCCATGCTTATCGTAAGCTTATATCAGTTGGCAAGACGCTGTGCTTCTCTTAATTGGAAAGAACGCACTTTTCTTGGCAGGAATCGTCTGATTTCATCTTCGTTATAGCCGACTTGCAGACGTTTTTCATCAATGATGATCGGACGGCGGAGCAGTCCCGGATGCTCATTGATCAAAGTATATAAGTCTTGAAGCGGCATAGATTCAACATTTACGTTCAGTTTCTGGAATACTTTAGAACGGGTAGAGATAATTTCATCCGTACCGTCTTCAGTCATACGCAGAATCTGCTTGATCTCATCAATTGATAACGGCTCGGAGAAAATGTTTCTCTCTACAAACGGAATCTCGTGCTCTTCAAGCCAAGCTCTTGCTTTTCTGCATGACGTACAGCTAGGTGATGTGTATAATGTAACCATTAATCTTCACTCCTCTAATTAGTAGGATGAACATGTTTGTATTCTCAAATTGAAATGACTTTAAAAAAGGAATCTTTATAGGTATTATACTATAAAAAAGTAAGTGTGAACAGTCTCCTGAGAAAAAAATGTGTCAATCCGGCAAATTTACGGCCGGCGGATGTTTCCCCATTCTCAATTAGCTCAGCTGATCGAAAATGTTTTTTCGTTTTTTCTCATCAATGACTTTGAGAACTTCATCCGTTTTTTCGTATGATTCTCCGTACCATTTTTCATCTTTATAAGTGTGAATGTTTTCATATGTCTGTTTCATTGCTTCAAACATTTCTTCTTCTGATTCCGTCTTAGGTGACCAGTACAGAATCTCCATTTTGTTCACTTCATTCGTAGCCAATGACCGGCGCCGATACCCGATTGACTGCGCGTGCTTGAAATGCTCTCTTTGATAAAAACGCAAGCGTTTCTGTGTATCCGTGTCATCCTCGTCAACAGGCTCCACCTCAAGCAGAATCGGCTTGTTTTTCTTTTTCAGCCTGCCGATCAGCTTGCTTCCGAGGCCTTGTCCTCTGGATTTCTTTGACACAAACAGGTAATCAATAAAGATGAAAGAGTCAAATTCCGCATACATCAGCACGTGGTACTGCCCCTCTTCTTTATGATAAACATCGCTTTGCTCCTTTAACAGAGCTTCCATATGCGCTTTTGATTTCATTTCTTCAATCGGAAAATATTCACTCAGCTTTTCGTACCAGTTCATTCATTTGCTCCTTATGGGTTCGTTGTCTTCACACTTTTAGATATACCCCATTTCCGATTGTTTAAACAATCTTACATCTATTAAGACGTGTGATCCTTTAACATGGTTTCAATTTTTTTAAAATGGTGTGTAATCGACGTTTTTGGTATAGCGGTTTGCCGCGTCCCACAATAAAAATTCGTCAATTCCTTCATCATGCAGCGCTTTAACCTGGTCTTCCACCTGGCGTTTTCCGTACTTTTGATAATTTCCGCTGCCGAGATATGATGCCGTGAAGTCCTGAAGCCACGGACGCGATACAGGCGGGTGTTTCAGCTTAGACAGTTTTTTATGTTCCACCTTCGCGTATTCTTTGACGACTTTGTAAGGCTCAAGATCCGGTTTATCAATGCCGAAATAGCTTGTCCAATGGCTCGGATAAATCATGGATGAAATGACATCGACCTGTTCTGAAATTTTGCTGAAATTCTGGCCGATCCCAGGCGCTTCCGGCAGCGTGGCTGAATAGCCGAAAATATCAACCGACACATCCGCGCCGTACGGCTTGAGTTTTTTCTTCGCATAACCGACAAAATCGGTGACGGCGTGAACGCGTTTTTGCACATTGCTATCTGCTGTTTTTCCGTAATCGCCGTGACCGTATGTCAGTTCGTCATCACGTTTTTCAAATCCTTCAGGAAAACGGACATAATCAAACTGAATTTCTTGAAAACCCATCTTTACGGCTTGTTTTGCAATCTTTACATTGTAATCCCATACTTCTTTCATAAACGGATTGACGAACGATTCGCCGCGGCCGTTTTTCCAGACACTTCCGTTTTTTTCTTTAAAGGACCACTCCGGCTTTTTGTTCGCGAGTTCGCTGTCTTTAAATACGACAATACGCGCGATCGGATAGATCTTTTTTTCCTCCAGCTTTTTCATCATCTTTTTTGGGTCTTTGATGTACGGCTTGGCGATTTTGGCATACTCAGAATGGCCGTCCGGCTTAAAGGTGAGGTTTCCGTTGTCGTCCTTGACATCAATCACCATTGTATTGAGCTCCGTTTTGTCCACAAAGTCTGTCAGCTCTCCGAATTTGCTTCCTCCCGCTGAATGCCCTGTGACGTAAATGCCCCGCACCTTATCAGGATGTGAAAAATGCAGCCCTGACGGATAAGCGAACCGTGCATTTGATTTCGGCAGTTCTTTTTCGGCCAGCGCTATTTTTACAAGCGGCTGCTCCTCTTTCGCAGCGGCGTGGGCCGGATAAGCGGCTGCACTGATAAACAGTCCCGCACAAATGGCGCACAAAATGGTTTTCATACTGATCTCCCCCTTTTTTTCCATTATAGAAAAACGGGAGCAGGCTTAATAAACTTGAATGTGCGCAAAAAAATCCTCCAAGACTGAGTCTTGGAGGATGATACGTTTATAGATAGGTTTTAAATTCAGCTTCAGTGCACATAACAAAATGTCCCGGTTTCACTTCTCTGAATTCCATCTTTTCTCCGTCTTGCAGCTGATGAATGGACGGATCGTATTTCTTTCGCGTGCGATTTCTTTCATAGTCCGGATCAGGGAGCGGGATAGCGGACAGCAATGATTTCGTGTATGGGTGAAGCGGGTTTTCGTAAAGCTCATCCGCCGGCGCAAGCTCCACCAATTTTCCGAAATACATGACGCCGATGCGATCGCTGATGTATTTGACCATTGATAAATCATGGGCGATAAACAGGTAAGTGAGCCCTTTTTCTTTCTGCAATTCTTTCATTAAATTGACGACTTGCGCCTGAATGGAGACATCAAGCGCCGAAATCGGTTCGTCCGCGATGATAAACTCCGGATCAACCGCCAGCGCTCTGGCGATTCCGATACGCTGGCGCTGTCCGCCCGAAAATTCATGCGGGTAGCGGTTGGCGTGCTCTTTATTTAAACCGACCGTTTCCAGCAGTTCGTGAACCCGCTGCATCCGCTCTTTTTTCGTTTTTGCCAGGCGGTGAATATCTATTCCCTCGGCAATAATGTCGGCGACTGTCATTCTCGGATTTAAAGATGCGTACGGATCCTGGAAAATCATCTGCATTTTCCGGTTAAACTCCAGCAGCTTCTTGCGGGATTTTTTCCCGTGGACATTTTCCCCGTTAAAGAGAACTTCCCCGCCGGTTGCCTCATACAGCCGGATAATGCTGCGGCCTGTCGTTGATTTACCGCAGCCTGATTCTCCGACAAGGCCGAGCGTTTCGCCTTTATAAATATCAAATGACAAATCATCTACGGCTTTTACCGTTCCTTTCTGCGTGAAAAAATGCTGTTTTAAGTGTTTGATTTCGAGAAGCTTCTCAGTCATTTTTTTCACCTTCCTTCATTAAAACAGGATGCTGATACGTATTCGGAAGCTGACGGATTTTAGCCTTCACCGCTTCAGGCGGCTCGACCTTAGGCGCATCAGGATGCAGAAGCCACGATTTCACAAAATGCGTATCAGACACTTTATACATCGGCGGTTCCTGTTCAAAGTCAATTTTCATCGCATATGAGCTGCGGAGCGCAAATGCATCCCCTTTCGGAGGGTTCGTCAGATCAGGCGGCGTGCCCGGGATGGCCGTCAGTTTTTCCTGATCGGTGCTGTCCAGGCTAGGCATTGAGGCAAGCAGCCCCCACGTATACGGATGGCGCGGATCATAAAAGATTTCATCCACCGTGCCCGATTCGACGACCTGACCCGCGTACATGACAGCGACCCGGTCGGCGACATTGGCGACAACGCCGAGATCATGCGTGATAAAAATGATAGACGTATCAATTTTCTTTTGCAGATCTTTCATCAGCTCAAGGATCTGTGCCTGAATCGTCACATCAAGAGCTGTTGTCGGTTCATCGGCAATTAACAGTTTCGGATTTGCCGCAAGCGCCATCGCGATGACGACACGCTGTCTCATCCCGCCTGAAAATTCATGGGGGAATTGGCCGATCCTTTTTTCGGGCATCGGAATTCCGACGAGATCAAGCAGCTCTATGGCGCGCTTTTTCGCGGCTTCACTTGAGATTTTTTCATGTTTGAAAAGCACTTCCGTAATTTGTTTGCCGACTCTCATCGTCGGGTTCAGAGAGGTCATCGGATCTTGGAAAATCATTCCGATGTCCTTTCCCCTGATGGCCTGCATTTCTTTTTCAGACATCGGCACGATATCGCGTCCGTCAAAAAGAATCTGTCCTCTTTTAAAGTAGCCCGGCGGCATCGGGATCAGCTTCATAATCGCTTGGGAGGTCACACTTTTTCCGGAACCTGACTCCCCCACGATCGCAAGCGTCTCTCCTTTATTCAAATGGAAATTCACGCCGCGGATTGCCTGTACCTCTCCGCCGTATGTTTTAAATGAAATGGCTAAGTCTTTTACTTCTAGCAAACGTGTCACTCATATCACTCCTTATTTGCGTAACTTAGGATCCAGCGCGTCTCTTAACCCGTCGCCGACAACGTTAAAGCCGAACATCGCCAGGCAGATAAAGCCGGCAGGGAAGAACAGACGCCAAGGGTAATAGGTTAATGCAGGCAATCCGTCTGAGGCCATCGTTCCCCAGCTCGCAAGCGGCGCAGGTACGCCGAGGCCCAAATAACTTAAAAACGCTTCTGTAAAAATCGCCGTCGGAACCGTCAGTGTCATCGTTACGAGGATAGAGCCCATCGCGTTCGGGACGATATGCTTAAACAAAAGCCGGCCGGTTTTGGCGCCGAGTGTCTGTGAAGCAAGCACATACTCCTGATTCTTTAATTGCAGCACCTGTCCGCGGACGATCCTCGCCATATTGATCCAGCCCGTGATCGTCATGGCGACGATAATGGTCAGCAATCCTTTCGGCAGGACAACCATCAGCAAAATAACCATTAATAATGAAGGAACAGCCCACAGAATGTCGGCGATGCGCATCATCACTTCATCTGTGCGTCCGCCGCGGAATCCGGAAATGCTGCCCCAGATTACGCCGATTAATAAATCAAGCACGGCAGCTGCAACACCGATAAAGATAGAAATCCGCGCGCCCACCCATGTCCGGACGAATATATCCCTTCCAAGGTCATCCGTGCCGAACCAATGATCTTTCGACGGCGCTTTATCCGCATTTAATAGATTGGTAGTGGCATAATCATACCTTGAAAAGACAGGCGCAAAAATCGCCATCAGAATAATAAGAACGATCAGTACGAACCCGACCATCGCAAGCTTATTGCTGCGGAAGCGGAGCATGGCGTCTTTCCAGAGGGAAAGGCTTTTTTTATTTATTTTTTCGGCATCGCCGGCATTAGCTGAAGCTGGTTCAAACATATTTTTAGGAATGTTCTGCATGGTCTAGGCTCCTTTCTTTGCTTTGGAAAGCTTGATTCTCGGATCGATTAATCCGTACAGCACGTCTACAATTAATACGCATAAAAGCAGAAGCACGCTGAAGAACACGGTAACTCCCATAATGACCGTATAATCACGGTTTGTAATGCTGTTTACAAAATGCGCGCCTAAACCGGGAATTCCGAAAATGGATTCAATGATGAAACTTCCCGTTAAAATGGATGCCGCCATCGGCCCCATATATGTCACGACCGGCAAAAGCGCGTTTCGAAGCGCATGGCGCACGGTGACTGACGGACGGGAAAGTCCTTTAGCTGTTGCAGTCCGTATGTAATCGCTGTTTAACACTTCAATCATGCTTGAACGGGAGAGTCTGGCAATGAACGCCATCGGCATGGAAGCGAGCGCAATAGAGGGCAGAAAGGTGTATGCCCAGGATTCCCACCCTGCGACCGGGAACAGTTCTAATTTAATTGAGAAAATATATTGCAAAATCGTCGCCAATATAAAGCTCGGAACTGAGATCCCAAAGATCGTTAAAATCGCAATGGTATAATCCTGCCATTTATTATGGTACAGGGCAGCAAGCACCCCGAAAAGCACACCGAACGCTAAAGCGAGGAGAATAGCTTCTGCACCGAGAGTGAATGAGACGGGGAAGCCTGAATTGATTAAATCATTAACACTTTGGCCTTTATATTTAAAAGAAGGTCCGAAGTCCCACATCGCCACAGATTTTAAGTAGCTGACATATTGAACGAAAAGAGGCTTGTCCAGGCCATAGTGTTCGTTTAAGTTTGCCTCAATTTCAGGCGGCAGCTTTCTTTCGCCGGAAAATGGTCCGCCCGGCGCTGCCTGCATTAAGAAGAATGTGGCGGTCACAATCACAAACAGCGTGATGATCATGTAAATGAATCGTTTACCGATATATTTCAGCAAGGTGAACACCTCCATGTTTTTTACAATTTTATACTTAATCAGTAAGAAAGGTATATGGGGACATCCTCCCCATATACCTTGGGTCTTTTGTTTTCAGAACCGTCTTTTATTCAAAAGAAGCATTTCTGAAGTAAACTTCGCCTGTTCCTGTCAAGATCACATTTTTGAGGTTTTTATCCTGCACCCAAGGATCCGTATAGAAATAAACTGGCGCGACCGGCATTGCGTCAATAAAGATCTTTTCTGCTTTTTTCAGCTCTTCGATACGTTTATCCGGATCCGTTTCAAGCTGAGATTGGTTCAGCAGCTTTTTAAACTCAGGATCTTCCCATCCGGTATCATTGTTTCCGCCTTCTTTATCACGGAACAATTCTAGGAAGTTGATCGGATCGTTGAAATCGCCGAGCCAGCCCATACGCCCGATTTGGTAGTTCTGGCTGTGCAGCTTGTCGATGTAAACATTCCATTCGGAGTTATCAAGCTCAACTTTGACGCCCAAGTTCTTTTTCCACATTTCCTGTACGGCCTGCGCGATTTTCGCATGCGCGTCATCCGTATTGTAGGACAGTTTGATCGCCGGAAGGTCAGAGGCATTCTTGACGCCTAATTCCTTCAGTCCTTTATTTAAGAATTCTTTAGCTGATTTGACGTCATTGTCTTTGAAATAACCTTTTGTGTTATCCTTGAATCCCTTCATTGACGGCGGCACCGCAGCCATGGCCGGGATCTGTTCGCCCTGCGTTACATTTTTCACGATGGACGAGCGGTCGATCGCATAAGCAAGGGCTTTACGGATGTTGACATTGTTCAGCGGTTTCTCTTCTGTGTTGAATTTGTACCAATACACGCCTGCGATCGGTTCAACGTGAAGAGATCCGTCTTTTTTCAATGTCGGCAGAGATTCAGTCGGAAGCTGGCCGAGCGGCATTCCTGCCCAGTCAAGCTCACCGGCCTGGAATTTTTTCAGTTCGGTGTTGTTATTGTTAATCATCACCATGTTGATTTTCTTCAATTTCACAGCGTCTTTATCCCAATATTGATCGTTCTTTTCGAGCGTGATGGAACCGCTGTGTTTCCAGGCCGTCATTTTGAACGGGCCGTTTGACACATAATTTTCGCCCGCGTTTGTGTTCCAGTTTTTATGTTTTTCCGCGATTTTCTTGTTGATCGGCATATACGTATAGAATGAAGTTAATTGCGTGAAATAAGGTGTCGGGTTATTCAGTTCAACCTTTAATGTTTTGTCATTTACGGCTTTTACGCCTACATCATCAATCTTTCCTTTTCCTGTATTGGCAGCTTCAGCGCCTTTGATGTAGTAGAGCTGATAAGCGTATTGTGATTCGTTGTTCGGGTCAAGCGCCCATTTCCACGCATATTCAAAATCCTGCGCCGTCACAGGGTCGCCGTTAGACCATTTCGCACCGTCACGAATCGTAAATGTATAGGTCTTTCCGTCTTTGCTTGTTTCAATTTTAGATGCCATTCCTTCTTCAGGCTCACCTTTGGAGTTTACGCGTGTCAATCCTTCAAAAGTCTGGCGGATTACGCCTCCTGAAACGGAATCATTCGCTAAACCAGGATGCAGTGAGAACGGCTCGGTTTTAATATTGATATTAAGTGAAGTCTGTCCTTTGGTGTCTTTTTTACCGCCGCCTGATCCGCCGCTGAATCCGCCGCACGCACTTAATACAAGCGAGAAGATAAGCATCAAACCTACAATAGACCAACGCTTTTTCATGCACTAACCCCCTAATCAAATTTTTCAGCCTTTACTACTAAATACTCAGAAATATCAGACAAAATAACTTAATATTTTTCTAAACTTTAATTGTGTTCCGTCTTTTCTGATTATTTTATGTAAAGAAGCTGTAACAATAGAGTGAACAAGTTCATTATAATGAAATGAATAATTTATTGCAATACTATTTTCTCAATTTAAAATATTTAAATTTGGTCAGTTTTTCTGTCAAAAAGGTGATACACTTCTATAGTTTAAAGCATGACCTAACTAAATTTTTTTATTGCAATTTCCAGTTCATATTGCTTTTTACATATAATATTCGTTATACGAAATGTTGATATGCGTTATCATTTAAGCATTTTCAGTTCTTTTTGAGGATTTCCAGCCCTTAAGCAAACTGGAAATAAGCTTGTATTCCTCTGATGACATTTGGCTATAATTGATTTATAATAGATCAATCAAATACATTTGTTGTGATTGCGATGATGAAGAGTAGTACACATTTTCATCCGTTTGAAGAGAGTCTGCGGTGCTGGGAGCAGGTAACGGGCGATGTGGAATGGACTTCTGAGCAGCTGACCGAACGTTAGTAGGCCCAGCCGGAGCAGCCTCCGTTACCAACGTCTCGAGCGATTCCATTGTAATGGAATAATCAGGGTGGCACCACGGTTCATTCGTCCCTTTTTTCTACGGGAAGAATGGGCTTTTTTTATTATGTTTTAAGAAATGAGGTAAGAACTATGAAGAAAACGATTTTTTCTGGCATTCAGCCGAGCGGTTCCGTTACCCTCGGCAACTACATCGGCGCAATGAAGCAATTTGTTGATTTGCAGCATGACTACAACGGCTACTTCTGTATTGTCGATCAGCATGCGATTACGGTTCCGCAGGATCGGCTTGAGCTGCGGAAGAACATCCGCAACCTCGCGGCTCTTTACCTGGCCGTCGGACTTGATCCCGAGAAAGCGACCCTCTTTATCCAGTCGGAGGTTCCCGCTCATGCCCAGGCGGGGTGGATGCTCCAATGCGTCGCATATATCGGCGAGCTTGAGCGGATGACGCAATTTAAAGATAAGTCAAAGGGCAAAGAAGCCGTCGTGTCAGGACTGTTAACCTATCCGCCGCTGATGGCCGGCGATATTTTACTGTACGGAACGGATCTTGTTCCGGTCGGAGAAGATCAAAAACAGCATCTTGAACTGACCCGCAACCTAGCGGAACGCTTCAATAAAAAATACAATGACATCTTCACGATTCCTGAGGTGAAAATTCCTGAATCAGGCGCGCGCATCATGTCACTGGCTGATCCGCTCAAAAAAATGAGCAAATCAGATCCGAACCAAAAGGCATTCATCACGCTGCTTGATGAGCCGAAGCAGCTCGAGAAGAAAATCAAGAGCGCCGTGACTGATTCTGAAGGCATTGTAAAGTATGATAAAGAAAACAAACCGGGCGTTTCTAATCTTTTGACGATCTATTCTATTTTAGGAAACACATCAATTGAAGAATTAGAAGCTAAATATGAAGGCAAAGGGTACGGTGAATTCAAAAGCGATTTAGCCGAAGTCGTTATCGGCGCATTGACACCGATCCAAGAGCGCTACCGTGAATTAATTGAGAGCGACGAACTTGACCGCATTCTCGACGAAGGAGCGGCGCGCGCAAACAAAACGGCCGGCAAAATGGTGAAGAAAATGGAAAACGCCATGGGTCTCGGACGGAAAAGAAGATAAAGAAAAGAGGCGGGAGAATCCCCGCCTCTTTTTTAGTTCACTTTTGATTCCTGCTCCATTTCCCAAAGCTTTTCGAAAAACGGCTGCCCTTTAATCAAATTTTCACAGAACGCAAGATGTTTATCTGACCAGCCTTCAATTGTTTCATTGTAAAGCATGTCCCAAATCTCTTCAAAGCTCATCCGTTTGATCTGCTCGTACATATGCGGATTCCATTCCGTGTACCAATACACAATTTCCGCACGGTTTTTCAGCCCTTTCAGCTGGTCGAGCGCCATAAACATCAGCTGCTTGATCTGCCGCTCTTTTCTCGTCAGCCCTCTGACGTGCTCCGGCGCCAATGACAAAATGTGATATTCCTTTGAAGACTCCAATTGCGCCGGCTCAAATTGAAACGATTCCGGTTCTACATCCTTTACCATTTCATAAACAAGCTGCTCCTGTCTCGGAATCAGGCGGCTCTTTCTGACCGGAATGGTATACCCGATCGTATCCACGGCAATGATGCCGATCCCGTCTGTCACGACAAAACAATACTCCAGCTTTGTCCGCTCATGATTTTTTCGAACGTATGACTTTTGGTGGACTTGGTCAAGCAGCTCTTTCGGAAGCTCTGATAAGTCGTTTTCTATGTAATGAAATAATACCGACGGCACTCTGAGCAGCGGCGTCTGATCCAAAAGTTCAACCGTGTCTTCCTTCCGCCATTCGTGAAAATGGCATACATTGTACCCGTTTTCTTCCCCTTCAAACCAATTGACCCATACATCATGAAGAAATAACATATTCGACCCCTCACTTTATAAAAACTGTTGTCCACAGTATAGGCAAGGGATAGATAAATTATTCCATTTCGATATGAGATTTCCGCAATACGGAACTGGATTTCTGACTGCATCGCAACAAAAAAATCTCCCGTTTCGTCCGGGAGATCATTTCACATTTTTCGGATCAAGCGCATCACGCAGCCCGTCTCCGACAAAGTTAAAGCACAATACGGTAAGAAGAATCAACAAACCTGGGAATAACGGGTACCACCAAGCCTGAATCATAAGCGTAAAGTTCTGTGCATCCTGAAGCATATTGCCCCAGCTTGCGATCGGCGGCTGGATCCCGAAACCGAGATAACTTAATGTAGATTCCGCCAAAATAACCGTTCCCACCTTTAATGTGGCTGAGACAATAATCGGTCCGAGCGCATTCGGCAATATATGAGAAAAGATGATGTGATGATTTTTTGTACCGATCGTCTTTGCAGCTAATACAAACTCTCTGGAACGAAGCGATAAAAACTCCCCTCGGACAAGGCGTGCCGTTGTTGTCCAGCCTGTAAGGGAGAAAATTAAAATTAATTTATCCATTCCGGGCTGGAAAATCGTAACAAGTGTAATAAGCAAAAATATATCAGGTATGGATAATACGATATCAACGGTTCTCATGAGAACGGCATCGACAATCCCTTTAAAATATCCGGCAACGGCTCCGACAACTGTCCCGATTGTAATCGCGCCGATCACAGAAGCGAATCCGACAAGCAAGGAGACGCGCGCCCCGTACAGAACCCTCGTAAAGATGTCTCTTCCGAATTTATCAGTTCCCATTAGATGTTTTAAGCTCGGCGGCTTCAAACGATTGATAAGAGATTGACTCTCCGGAGAGTAAGGAGCGATTACCGAAGCGAATAAGGCTGACAAGATGATGATGGTTAATATAACGGCTCCGATTACAGCTAGTTTATTTTGAAAGAACTTTTCGAAAAAAATCTTCGTCATTGTTTCCGGTTTGGATTGAATATTTTCCTTTAATTTTACTTCGCTGGGGGGTGTGCCGGTATTTGGCTGTAACATTTGACCTCTCACCTCTCTTTGTTAATATTCAATGCGGGGATCAACCAGCGCATATAAGATGTCCGCAATTAAATTCCCCACCACAACCAAAACAGCTGAAATGACCGTCATGGCCATGATAACCGGATAATCCCGCGAAAAGGCTGAATCAATAAACAATTTGCCGAGACCCGGCCAAGTAAAAATCTGTTCTACCACTACCGCTCCCCCGATAAATGACGGTATCATCAGACCAAAAATAGTGATGACAGGAAGAAGTCCGTTTCTCAAACCGTGTTTAAAAATCACTTTATTATCTCGGAATCCTTTCGCACGCGCCGTTCGTATATAATCCTGTTTTAACACATCAAGCATACTGGATCTTGTGTATCTCGTTATCCCTGCCATGTCTGCCGTGGCGAGCACAAAAGCAGGCAGAATCAAGTGATGCAATCGGTCAAATATGTTAAAGTCAGCATTCAAAGTGCTTACTCCGCCAGTGGGAAACCACCCCAGATTTACAGATAAAACCATGATTAAAATCAAACCGAACCAAAAATTCGGAATGGCGAGCCCTAAAAATGAAGTAACAGTTATCCCGTAATCCAATTTTGAATAAGGACGCTTCGCTGACAGAACACCAAATGGAATAGAAATAAGAAGAGCGACAAGGGTTGAGAAAAGCATAAGCACAATCGTATTCGGTAAGCGGGATAAGATAAGTTCAGAAACTGGAGTGCCTTTCTTGACGATAGAAGTCCCGAAATCCCCTTGCAGCATATTCCCCAGCCATTTCACATATTGAACAGGTTCCGGATCATTCAACCCGTATTTTTCAATGAATTTTGCCCTGTCCGCTTGACTGATTGTAGGGTCCATCATAAGTGACATCGGGTCTCCCGGCGCTGCTTTCATGATGGCAAACGACAAAATTGTAATGCCTAAGAGAATCGGCAAGGACATTAATGTTCGCCGTAAAATATATGTAACCATGTTCTTGTCCCCTTTTTAAATAGGATAAGAGAGGAAAGGAACCTCCTTCCCTCTCCAGGGCTTTTGCTATTTTTGATCCAGCCACCATTTTTCAATATTGTACAAGTCATTTTTAGGGTGGAATACATAGCCTTGTAAATTATTCGGCATCGCTCTGTGGTAATTGTAATAGAATAAGAAGCTGTACGGCTGATCTTCAGCAATCAATTTGTATATCTCTTCATACTTCTTTTGGTATTCTTTTCTGTCTGTAATTGTCTTCGCTTCTTCAAGCAGCTTATCGACTTTCGGGTTTTTATACCAGATATTATTCAGCCCGTTTTTCGATTGGCTTGAATGGAAGATAGAGAACTGATCCGGGAACGTTGCAAGACTCCATCCGAGAAGAAGAGCGTCATAATCCCAATTAGGGGCACTTGTCTGTTCGATTAACGCACTGAATTCAACAATTCGCGGTTTAGCCTCGATTCCCACTTCTTTTAATTGCTGCTGAACGACAACAGCTAAATCTTCACGAATTTTATTGCCTTGATTCGTTTTAATTTCAAATGAGAATTTTTTTCCGTCTTTATCAAGGTAGCCGTCACCGTCATGGTCTTCCCATCCGGCTTCTTTTAGCAGCTGCTTTGCTTTTTTCGGATTATAATCAAATGTCGGCACTTTAGACTTCGGATAATTCCATGACAGCGGACTCTCAGGAACATCCGCTACCTTACCGTCTCCGTTCAGCACTTGATCCACCATTGCCTGCCTGTCAAGAGCGTAAGTCAATGCCTGACGCACTTTTTTGTCTTTAAAGATCTCTTTTTTCTCATTCCAGCCGATATAGCTGTAGTTTAAACCAAGGTCAGATTTGACCTTCACATTTCCAAACGTTTTAACCGTATCAAAATCTGTGCCCGGCACAACGAAGAAATCAATATCCCCCGCTTTTAACTGAGCCACGGCCGCGTTAGAATCAGGTATTGTTTTTACTGTCACTGTATCAAGGTAAGGTCTGCCGCCAAAGTAATCATCATTTGCTTCCAGTTTGACATACTCGCCCTTTTTCCACTCAACAAACTTAAACGGACCGGAACCGATTGGATTTTTACGGTTAAATTCATTCTCTCCCAGATCTGCAACCGGGACCTTACCCAATATATGTTTTGGCAAAATGCCGTAACTGTCGAGAACGACATTATAGAAATAGGCATCTTTTTTCTTCATTTTAAACTGAATTTCATATTTTCCTTTTTTCGTTACGGATTTAAGGGACTCAAAACCCGAGCCACGCTCACCGTTGTAATCTTTGTTAAGAGGGATGCTGTAGGTGAAAACAACATCATCGGCCGTCAGTTCTTTTCCATCATGGAATTTAACGCCTTTTTTCAGTTTTACATCATACGTTAATCCCCCGTCAGCTTCTGTTACTTTTTCAGCCAGCGACGGCTTGACGTTTAATTTCTCATCAGTTTCCAATAATGTGCTGTAAAGCATTCCTTCAATATCAGAACTTGCAACATCAGTAGAATAAAGTGGATTAAAAAGTGTGGGTTCCCCGGTTGACCCGACAACCAAATCTCCGCCTTTTTGCGGTTTTCCTGCCGGTTTGGATTCGGTGCTTGTGGATTTTGAGCCGGAGCAGGCTGACAGGAAGATGGCAAACGCCATAAAAACACTTAGCATCATCAGTGCGCTTTTACGTAATTTCATATCAATTCCCCCTTTGTGATATATATGCAGCAAACTGGTTATGTAATCCGGCATACCCCCTCTCGATGCTTGTCATTTCAGGCATATAAATGGCAGGCGACGTAATGGCCGGGAGCGGCTTCTTCAAATGCCGGGATTTGTTCCTTGCAGATCGGTTTGGCCATCGGGCACCGCGTGTGGAACACGCAGCCTTTCGGCGGGTTTGCCGGGCTTGGCAGTTCTCCTTTCAGGATGATTCGTTCCCGCTTGACGGCGTCTTTTTTTCTCGTGACGGGCACTGAAGACAAAAGCGCTTGCGTATAAGGGTGAAGCGGATTGCCGTACAGCTCGTGTTTATCGGTCAGCTCCATCATTTTTCCCAGATACATGACGCCGACTCTGTCGCTGATATGGCGGACAACACTCAAATCATGAGAAATAAACAAATAGGTCAGGTTGAATTCATCCTGCAGTTCTTCCATCAGATTGATGACCTGGGCCTGAATGGAGACATCGAGTGCGGAAACGGGTTCATCCGCAATAATCAGCTCGGGATTCAACGTCAGAGCCCGCGCAATCCCGATCCGCTGGCGCTGCCCCCCGGAAAATTCGTGCGGATAGCGGTTTGCAAAGCTCGGATGAAGGCCGACTTTCGCCAGCAGCTCCTCTACTCGCTCGTTCCGCTCGCTCATGCTGTACATATGGTGAGTCTGGAACGGCTCTTTAATAATGGAACGCAGCGTTTTCCTCGGGTTAAGGGATGCGAAGGGATCTTGGAAGACCATCTGGATGTTTTTGCGGACGCTTTTTCTCAGCTTTTCTTCAGATAAGCCGGAGATATCCTGACCCTTAAATAGAATCCGGCCGTCTGTCGGCTTGTATAAACGGATCATCGTCCTTCCCGCCGTTGATTTGCCGCATCCTGATTCACCGACGATGCCGAGCGTCTCCCCGCGCTTCAGTGAAAAAGAAACACCGTCAACAGCCTTTATATCACCGACTTTCCTTTGAAAAAAACCGGAGCGGATCGGGAAATATTTTTTTACGTCTTTCAGCTCTAAAATCGTTTCTTGGCCTGCAGCTGTCATTTTGATTGGGCACCCTCTTCCTCATATAAAAAACATCTTACAGAACGGCCGCTTTCATGCGTTATCAGCTCCGGCTGCCCTGTTTTACATTTGTCCATCGCTTTTGAACACCTCGGGGCGAATCGGCAGCCTTCCGGAAGATTATCCGGTGTCGGGACACTGCCTTTGATCGCTTTTAATGTATCAATCTCTCCATCTATCACCGGTATGGAGTTTAACAGCCCTTCGGTATACGGATGAAGAGGGTTTAAAAATAAGTCCTCCACACTCGCGCTCTCTACGACTTGTCCGCAGTACATCACGATCACCCTGTCGGCGGCTTCGGAAACCACACCTAAATCGTGAGTGATCAGCAGAATGGAAGTATCGAATTTTTTGCAGAGGTCTTTCATCAGCTCCAATACTTGGGCTTGTATCGTCACATCAAGCGCCGTCGTCGGCTCATCAGCGATCAGAAGCTTCGGATTGCAGCTGAGCGCAATGGCGATCATCACCCTCTGTCTCATCCCTCCGGAAAGACGGTGCGGATATTCTTTCATTACTTGTTCCGCTCTGGAGAATCCGACGAGTTCCAGAAGCTCAACGGCTTTTTTGGACGCTTCTCTTTTATTCATTTTTTTATGGTATTCAAGCACTTCGGTAATTTGTTCGCCGATGGTCAGCACCGGATTCAGGGAAGTCATGGGCTCCTGAAAGATCATAGAGACGTCATTTCCGCGGATTTTGCAATATTCGTTTTCGGTGAAGGAGGCCAGGTCCCTGCCTTCAAGCTTAATCGAGCCGTCCATAATTTTTCCGCCCGAGCTTTGGACAAGTCCCATAATAGAAAGCGAGGTGATGCTTTTGCCCGAGCCGGATTCTCCTACAAGAGCGACGGTTTCGCCTTTGTTAATGTGAAAATCAACCCCGTCGACTGCGGGGATCGGCTGTTTCTTTCTGAAAAAATAGGTCTTTAAATTATTCACTTCTAATAGTGTGCTCATGATACGCCCCTTTCTCATTCCGCTGAAGCAGAGGGAAACATACGTTTCGCTATCACAAAATATAGAATAGTCGAAAAATTTTATAGTTGTATATTATTACATCATTATTACAAAAGCAAGAATTTTTTAGGATAAATGTAATATCCTTAAATAATTTCCATTCTTTTAATCTATTAAAGCGTTGCCTCCAGAAAGGTTTTTGAAGGGATGGCCAATGCTTCTTTTACTGTTTTTTGATGGTCGGTTAAATATTTTTTTACTATATTGAATCCGACGGCATAGCCGAGCATTGAGGGGAAGTATCCTTTTCCGTATAACAGCTGGGAAAACATTCTGCTGTCTCTCGTTAAGCGGAGGTTCGGCTTGACTCTTTTTTCAAACAGAAAATCAAGCTGCTCAGGCGTATAGTAGGACGTCCATTCCGCCGTAAGACTTGAGCCGAACCGCTCATATACAGCATATTCTGCCAGCCCCTCCATCATGATTGTATCAAGAAATGTCTCGTCTTTTTCGTCCTTTGTCACATGCTCTAACCGGCAGACGTGATTATATTCATGTGTCATAAGGGCGGATACAGCTGAATTGGAACTATCCGACGATAGAAAGAGGAACATTTTGTCCCGAAAGGCCAGACCGGATTTTGATCCGAATTCCTGACGGATTTTCCGGTTTCGTTCATCGACGGGCAAAACTACGATCGGCACGTCCGGCCCGTTCCACTTCTCCTTTAAATAGGCTTCCTCCTTTTGAATATGGCTGTAGCATCCTTTTTCTTTCAGCCGTTTACTGGTCCTAACGCCATCCTTCAAATGGCGGAACATGCCGTGGTTTTGCAGCATGCCGAGTATCGGCTTCCACTCTTTCTTATCGGCCCCTGAAAAAAGCGGCAAAAGATGCGGGGCCAGATCATTTACGGATGCCGCCTTTTCCATCCATTGATATGTCTGCTTGACGCTCATACCGGTTCGCCTCCTCTTGTTGTTATCATATGCACGCACAAAAAAACCGGCCACCTTTTTCAGGCAGCCGGTCAGAAACTGTATTATTGATATTTTTTAAAGATCAAAGTGGCATTATGTCCGCCGAAGCCGAGCGAGTTGCTGAGAACGACGTTGACATCCTGCTCGCGCGCTTTGTCCGGTACATAATCTAAATCACACTCTTCATCAGGTGTTTCGATGTTAATCGTCGGCGGGATAATGCCGTCTTTAATGGCCATGACGGAGAAGATTGCTTCAATTCCTCCGGCAGCGCCTAACAAATGACCCGTCATTGATTTTGTCGAACTGACGGCAAGCTTGTACGCATGATCACCGAAAACGGTCTTAATGGCTTTTGTCTCATATTTATCATTGTAGTACGTGCTTGTGCCGTGAGCGTTGATGTAATCAATTTCTTCAGGCTTGATGCCCGCATCTTTGATTGCTTCCTGCATCGCTCTCGCACCGCCTTCCCCGTCTTGGGCAGGCGCGGTAATGTGATAGGCATCACCCGTTGAGCCGTAGCCGACAATTTCCCCGTAGATTTTCGCACCGCGGGCAAGGGCATGCTCAAGCTCTTCAAGCACGACGATCCCCGCGCCTTCTCCCATGACAAAGCCGTCACGGTTTTTATCAAACGGGCGGCTTGCCGTTTTTGGATCAGGATTTGTAGAAAGGGCTTTGTTTGCGCTGAAGCCCGCAAATGACATTCTTGTCAGCGGCGCTTCCGTTCCGCCCGTAATCATCGCATCGGCATCGCCGCGCTGAATGACTTTAAACGCGTCACCGATAGAGTTTGTTCCCGTCGCACATGCCGTCACCGTACAGGAGTTGACTCCTTTTGCTCCGAGAGCGATTGAGATTTGGCCTGTCGCCATATCAGGAATCATCATCGGAACAAAGAAAGGGCTGACCCGTCTCGGCCCTTTTGTCAGGAAGATTTCGAATTGGGATTCAAGCGTTTCAAGACCGCCGATTCCGGACCCGACCCAAACGCCGACTCTCGGCGCGATCTCGTCTGTGATGTTCAGACCGGCATCTTGAACGGCCATTTTCGCGGCTACGACAGCGTATTGCGTGAAGCGGTCCATTTTTCGCGCTTCTTTTTTATCCATGTGATTTTCAATATTGAAATCTTTCAGTTCAGCAGCTACTTTCGCCGGATACTCGTCCGATTCCACACGTGTGATCGGTCCGATTCCGGATACGCCGCCGATTGCATTTTTCCAGCTTGTTTCGGCGTCGTTTCCAAGCGGAGACAGGGCTCCAAGCCCTGTAACGACTACTCTTTTTTTACTCATCTTGTGTGCACCTCACCTTTTTTTATCGTCCCCAGCGTATTGCTATGGCGCCCCATGTCAATCCTCCGCCGAAACCGACCATGACGATGACGTCGCCGTCTTTAATTTTGCCTGCTTCCAGTTCCTCTACTAATGAAATCGGAATGGATGCTGCGGATGTGTTTCCATATTTATGGACTGTTTTAGACATCTTTTCAACCGGAAGCTCCAAACGTTCCCGTGCGGCTTCCATGATGCGGATGTTTGCCTGATGCGGAATCAAAAAGTCTACGTCCTCTTTGGAGAGGCCGGCTTTTTCAATGACATTTACACTCGATTCACCCATTTGCCGGACGGCGAATTTGAATACTTCTCTTCCATGCATGATTGTATGCCCTTTTTCATCTAAGTACAAGTGCTGACCGCCTGTACCGTCTGCTCCGAGCTCAAATGACAGTATGCCTCTGTCGTCGCTGACCGGTCCGATGACCGCCGCTCCGGCTCCGTCTCCGAACAGCACAGCCGTATTGCGGTCGTCCCAGTCGGTAATGCTTGAGAGCTTTTCCACGCCGACCACGAGGACATGTTTGTATGTTTGCGATTCAATGAATTGTTTGGCGGTTACGATACCGTACATAAAACCCGCACATGCGGCGCTGATATCCATCGCGCACGCTTTTTTGGCCCCGAGCTTCTCTTGTATCATACAGGAAACGGTAGGGAAGGACTGGTCAGGAGTAACCGTCGCCACGAGGATCATATCAAGCTCCTCAGCGGAAATGCCGGCCTGATCAAGCGCTTTTTGCGCAGCCTCAGCGGCCATGCCGGATGAATACATATCTTCCGCGGCGATTCTTCTTTCTTCTATACCTGTTCTCGTACGAATCCACTCGTCCGATGTATCTACCATTTGTTCAAGATCATGATTTGTCAGCACTTTTTCCGGGATGTAACGGCCGACGCCAAGAATTCCAGCTTTCATTGGAAAGACTCCTTTTTTATAATGAATTTAAAACTAATTAGTTATGATCAATTATTAGTATCAGGTACTAATTCTACCCTATTTTTTTTCTGTTGGCAATATATTCGTCTAAACTATCGGACGCTGCTCCTCATAGAATAAAAGGAAGACGAAAGGAGGCTTCACTATGGATATTTTCTCCAAAATGATGTTCGGCGATTCCAGAGACCGGGATAAAGAACCGGAAGAAAACCCGGAGCAGCCTCAGGCTGAAAACGAAGAAGAGATCGATTACAACCACGTGATGAATCAGCTGGGGTCCATCATGAACTCTCTGGATCAATTAAAGCCCGTATTTAAAGACTTCGCGCCGATGGTGTCCGCTATAAAGAAAAAAATCATGTGAAAAGCCACTTCATGAAAAGTGGCTCTCTTTATTTATTCAGCTCCCCGGCATCAGATCTGCCAAGCTCATACGCTTCCGCCATGACCGATGTAAACAGGTCCATAAACGGCTGAATCATTTCCATAGACAGATCTATGCCGGATTTCTCAAGCTCCGCCTTTGCTTCCGGCAGGTATTTCATCGCGATCTGCATAAATTCAAGAGACTTTTCATGCTGCATGTGTATCCACCTCTATTCATTTGACGGCAGTTCATTTGTTCGGTTATACGTTTTTACAAGGTCTGAGATTTTGTCTTGAAATGCTTTGTCCACCAGAGGGCTGAACGTCCCCATTTCAACGACTCCTTCCCTGAAATCAAAGTTGTGATCTCCGCTCTTGAGCGTACCTTTATTATATTGCTCGGCAATTAATGTATAGGCTTTATCTACGTTTTGCACCGTGCTTGTCAGCACCGTGTTTTTGCCGAGATTCGATTGCTCGGCGACATAGCCGATGGCGTAAAGCCCGTCTTTTTTGATTTGCTGAATGACAGGAACATTATACCCGTCTCCGGCCGGATATACAACATCCGTGCCTTCCGCTTTTAACTTCTCGTAAAGATGCAGCGCTTCATTGCCGTTATCCCAGTGGTCCGTAAATTCAGTGTTGACGGTGATATCAGGCTTTTCATATTTCGCCCCTTTGATAAAGCCGTCTACTTCAGGCTGCCACAAAAAGGAGGCGATGACGCCGACCTCATTGGTTTTTGACATATGGGCGGCTGTCATTCCCCCGAAAAAACCCATTGCTTCTCCCATAAGATGAACGCTTGTGACATTATCGCTTTTCGCCGTTCCGTTTGCGACGACGAATTCCATGTCGGGATAATCCTTGCTGATCATATTGAAGATTTCCTCGTATTCATTTCCGTGCCCGTATAAAAGATTGACTCCTTTTTTATGAAAATCATCTATCGCTTTTAAAATATCTTCATCGGATCTGATATTTTCTTTATAATAAACGTCAACGTTAAATTCAGATTGTATCGCTAATAAACCTTTGTAACCTTTTGTGCCCCATACCAAGTCACTGATGGTATCGGGAAAAAGCATTCCGACCTTCTCAATTTTTCCTTTAAACGGAGTTTGTGCGCATCCGCTCAATAAAAGGAGGACAGAAAAGATCATGACAAGCCTGGTGATCAAGCCATGTTCAACCCCTTTTCAAACTCATAACATGTATAATTGATATACGTTTATTGTAGCGGTAATGCACATAACATGGAAGGTATTTCTTAAAAAATGTCGAATATTGATGAAAATTGTCTTTTCCATTCTTTAATTTTTTCTTCCGCTTCCGTTTTTTGCGTTTTTTCTTTTATTTCCAGGGTAATAATCTGATTTTCGTCTTCTGTGCCGTATGCCTCAAGCTGATTCATCAGCCCGCAGACTGCGTCTTCTAAAAAGATCCTGCTTTCGCCATCTTCTTTTGCTTCTGTCCACGGACCGTAAAGGGGAGGAAGGATAATCGCTTTTGCCGTATCCCGCTGACCGTTTTTTTCCCAGTCTCCGTGATCCTCACTGTAAACAATCCAATATAAAGGCTCAGCCCTTTCTTCAGGCAGACACCCGCTCCCGTATTGAACGCAGATACGATCGTATTCCTTTTCACCGATTTCATCTATTATTTGAAAAAGCCCGTTTCTCGCGAGCCACATTAATCGTTCTTCTAAATACAGCTGCCTCGTTTTGTCCTCCGGTTCTGCCAAAATGACATCAACATGCACGCCCTCATCCATCAACCGTTCGCACAATGAAAGGCCGAGAAATTCGTCTGCTCCAATGATCAGCGCTGTCTTCATCACATCTGCCGCCTTTCCGGTTTTTCATTCGCACACAAGCCAAACAGCCCTCTGAAAAGAGATGGCTGTTGTATTCTATTCATTACAGGTCTTTTTCATGACTGCGGAAAAACCGGCAGATGGCTCTGTACATACGCGCAGGGTTCTCAAGCAGGTGATACGTGATATCAGTCTTGCTTCCGGTCTTTTCCCGGGCTTCTTTATACGCATTCGCATGCAGGGTGTACGGGTACGGCGCTCCGGTCGTTCTTTGCCATATATGTACCGGCACGCGGGTGCGGCAGCCGGTAATGGTCTGATAGCTCAGTGAGCTTGCCTCTTTTTCAGAAACACCGAAGCTCTGTGCCGTTTCCCTCAGAAACTGCTTATAAAAAAACTTATTTTCTTTCTCTGATTCAAAATGGGCTTGAAGGTCAAGACAAGGATCTAACATTGCGGCTGAACGGATATGCTCCGCTGAAGACTGCAGCAATTGATCGGCGATAAGGGCGCCCATGCCTTCTGCGAGCAAGTGTATTTTCGGATTGAGGGTTTCTTGTTTCAACACATAATGCATCAGCTGTCTGGCGTAAAGGACGGCTTTTTCCGAACCCCAATGCCGTCCGTATAAATTGCTGTTAAAAATCGTGTACCCTCTGTCAAGCAGCACATGTAACAGCTGGTTTCTCCCTTCATGTTCGAGCCAAAAGCTTGAGTCCCGGCTGACAAAGTGGGTTCTGTCCCCCAGAATAAAGATACAGAAGCCATTCGGCCGATACGGCAGATGGATGACGTTCAGCTCAGATCCGAATTGGAAAAATCTTTCCGTAATCCCCATGCCTGCCCGCCTCCTTTTACTCCTAATCTCTCTATTGGCTATCATATGTAAGAAGAATGAAAACGGATCGGATAAACTCCTATTTGCTGCTATGTTTTGGCTATTATCCCGAGCACGGGAACCGAATTTTCCTTCAGACGGCCTGACAGGCGGGCAAATGTCAGTTTCAGGCGCGCTTTTTGATGAGAAAATGACCTTCCGCCCGCGCTTTATGTATGGTATGATACAACGTAGAATAAAATGAAGGACGAGGTGGAAACGTGCGGTTTATTATCGGTTTTATTTGGACGTTCCTTTTAACACATATGGCCTGTTATTTGGTCGCCTCCATGAACAGCGCGGCGTACAATTTCAAGCAATCATCCGTTATTGCCGTGGTTATTGCGGTGCTAGTCTTTGTTCTTGCGGAGATCATGCCTGTCAAACAGGATGCAAGCCAGCATTAAATAAAAAAACCTGCTATTCAGCAGGTTTTTTTGTGTTCACGGTTTTCGTTGATACGTCCACAATCTGTTGTGGTTTGAAGTTTCAGGGAACATTTCTCCCACTGTAAGCTTGATTTTTTGCGGGTTTTTGACCATGCTTCCCGTTTCGCCGATTTCAACGTACACACCGTTATTCGGCGCTTTTTGTCCCGGGCGGAATTGATGCTGCTGTCCCACGTCATTTCCTCCTTTTTCTTTTTTATGTAGTATGCGCTTGTATGCGGAGAAATATCAAAAACCGCTGAATGAGATTCAGCGGTTTTTTTGTTCATCCTGTTTGTAAAGAAGAGCTTTCAGGAGCGCTTTTTGCGCGTGAAGCCGGTTTTCCGCCTGCTGAAATACCGCAGAGTTCGGGCCGTCGATAATCTCGGACGTGACCTCTTCTTCCCGATGCGCGGGCAGGCAATGCAAAAATGTATAGTCGGGTTTGGCGAGACTGACGAGTGAGGCGTTGACTTGATACGGGGCAAACACATTCAGCCGCTGCTGCGTCTCTTCCTCCTGCCCCATGCTCGTGAAGACGTCGGAGTAAATCACGTCTGCATCCCGCACCGCTTCCTGCGGATTTTCGGTAAGGGTGATTTTCGCTCCGGAAACAGCCGCCGCTTCTTTTGCGGCATTTGCCGCCTCTTCCTTTACTTCATAGCCTTTCGGCGAAGCAATCGCAATGTCACAGCCCATTTTTGCGCAGCCGATCATTAGTGAATGCGCTACATTATTTCCGTCACCGATATAGGCGGCTTTTACTCCTTTCAGTTTTCCTTTTATTTCTTGTATCGTTAACAGATCCGCGAGTGCCTGACACGGGTGATACCGGTCGGTCAGCCCGTTTATGACGGGAATGTCTGCATGCTCGGCAAGCTCTTCGACTTTTTCATGCTCAAAGGTGCGGATCATAATGGCATCAACGAAGCCGGACAGCACCTTCGCCGTATCCGCGACCGTCTCCCCCCGCCCAAGCTGCAGGTCGCTGCTTGAAAGAAATAGTCCCGTTCCCCCGAGCTGGGCCATTCCCGCTTCAAAAGACACACGTGTGCGGGTTGAAGATTTTTCAAAAATCATCGCCAATGTTTTCCCTTGGAAAATCGGCTGTATCGGATGTTGTTTTAATAATGAAGCTTCTGTCAGAAGCGCATTGATGTCTGACGGGCTGACATCTTTTAAGGAAAGAAAATCTTTGCCGTACAAATGGGTTAATGTGTGTTCCGCTTTTATTGTGTGCATGATGCCACTTCCTTTTGATAAAGATCTTTGAGCGATACAGGCTGAGGTTTGCCCGAGCCGCTTGCTAAAAATGCCTTTACGGTTTCCGGTTCAGTAAAGACCGTCACACCGTGCGTCATGGCTTCGATCCGTTGTTTACGCGCTTCTTCAGAGTGATTGAAATTGATATGGACCGCTTTATCCTTTCGCTCTGCCCATGCCGGGAACGCATCTTTGCATACCGTAAATCCCGCCTCTTGAGCCTGACGTTCCAATTCCGCATCACAGCCTTCCAGATAGATGCTGCCTTTTTTCTCCCAGACGTGCGCGTAGATTTTTTTCAGGGCGCTTTCTGCGTCAAACGCGACACACATGCCTTCTCCGGTCGACTTCATTTCCGGCCCGGGCTTTACGTCCACATCCTGAATGGCGTGCGAAGAAAAAACCGGGAATTTCACTGCCGTTCCGTGCTGATTTTGAACCTCAGGCTTGATGTCTTTAAGGGAAGCGCCGGCCAGCAATCTGGCGGCAAGCGGGATCATCGGCACCCCCATCACCTTAGACACGACAGGAACCGTGCGGCTTGCCCGCGGATTCACTTCAAGAACGAGAATATCCCCTTTGTCATCAATGACAAACTGAATGTTCATGATGCCTTTAAAAGCCAGTTTTACCGCGATTTTTTCGGCGGCCTCTTTTATATTCCGCTGCATATCAGGTGTGACAGACGGACCCGGAAGAATCGCAAAACTGTCGCCCGAATGGACGCCGGCGCGTTCAATGTGCTCTGTGTAAGTCGGCACGAATACTTCATGTCCGTCGGAAATCAGATCGATCTCCAATTCTTTTCCTGTAATGTACTGATCGATCAAAATCGGATACGGCATGCCCGCTTCATTTTCCAGCAGTTCTGACATTTGCGCTTCTGAATCAACGATGATCATGCCCATCCCACCGATGACATAAGACGGACGGATCAGCACGGGGTAGCCGATTCGGCTTGCTTTTTCCGTTGCTTCTTCTTTTGAATAAGCGGTTTCGCCTTTGGCATGTTTGAGGTCAAGGTCATCAAGCAGCTGATAAAACAGATCCCGATCCTCCAGCGCATCAAGGGTTTCAAAGGATGTTCCGAGCAGCGGAATGCCCGCTTTTTCCAGCGGTTCAGCGGCATTGATCGCGGTCTGTCCCCCAAACTGGACGATGGCAAAATCAATGTTTTCATGTTCCGCCACATTCAAAATATGTTCTGTCGTCAGCGGTTCAAAATAAAGCCGGTCGGCGATTTCATAATCCGTGCTTACTGTTTCCGGATTGTTATTGATCATAATCGTTTCATACCCCAGCTTTTGCAGGGTCAGAACGCCGTGGACGGCGCTGTAATCAAATTCCACTCCCTGACCGATGCGGATCGGGCCTGAGCCGATGATGAGGGCGCGTTTTTTCTCTTTTCGGCTGATATCTCCGTCGCTTTCCCCGAGGTAGGTGGAGTAGAAATAATTCGTCTTGGCATCAAATTCAGCGGCGCATGTATCTACGATTTTAAACGACGGGACGATGCCTGATTTCTTTCTGAGAGCACGGATGTCTTCTTCCGTTTTTCCCGTGAGAGATGCGATCATGACATCCGTGAAGCCCTTTACCTTCGCCTGCTTTAAAAGCGGGAAAGACAGATGATCCCCTTCTTCCATCAGCTTGTTTTCCAATGTGATGATATTTCGGAATACATGGAGAAAAAACGGGTCAATTTTCGTTTTGGCATGGATGTCTTCTATCGTTTCACCGCGGCTTAACAGCTCCATGACGACGAAAAATCTCCGGTCATCCGGCGTTACCGCTAATTCCCACAGCTGATTGATCGTACAGCCGCCGAGTTCAGGCAGGCGGGTGCCGATCGTTTTCAGCTCAAGGGAGGCCGCCGCTTTTTGAATGGCCGCTTCCATATTTCTTTCAATCGCCATGACCTCTCCCGTCGCTTTCATCTTCGTTCCGAGCGTGCGGTCGGCATGTTTAAATTTATCAAACGGCCAGCGCGGGAATTTGACGATGACATAATCAAGCGCCGGTTCAAAGCTTGCATAAGTAGAGCCCGTCAGCGGATTTTTCAGTTCATCAAGCGTATAGCCGACGGCAAGTTTCGCCGCCATTTTGGCAATCGGATAGCCGGTCGCTTTTGACGCGAGAGCTGAAGAGCGGCTGACACGCGGGTTCACTTCAATGACATAGTACTGTTTGCTGAACGGATCCAGCGCAAATTGAATGTTGCAGCCGCCGACCACATCCAGCGCCGAAATAATCGCCAGGCTTGCTGAACGCAGCATCTGATATTCTTCATCCGTTAACGTCTGGGACGGTGCGACGACAATGGAGTCCCCTGTGTGCACGCCGACGGGATCGATGTTTTCCATATTGCAGACGGTGATGCATGTATGATTGCTGTCGCGCATGACCTCATATTCGATTTCTTTAAAACCGGCGATGCTTTTTTCGACGAGGCATTGGCTGATCGGGCTTGCTAAGAGCGCCTGTTTAATAAGCGTCTGAAACGCTTCTTTCGTTTTCGCGATTCCGCCTCCCTTTCCGCCTAACGTGTACGCCGGTCTCAGAATGACCGGAAATCCGATAGACTCAGCGAAACGGAGGGCGTCTTCTTCGTTGTCGACGATTTCGCTTTCCGGAACGGGCTGATCGAGCTCTTTCATCAGGGCGCGGAACTGCTCCCGGTCTTCGCCTTTTTGAATGGTTTCCACCGATGTTCCCAAAAGCTTGACGTGATGCTTCTTCAGCACGCCTGCTTCTTCAAGCTTAACGGCTAAATTCAATGCCGTCTGGCCGCCCAAATTGGCAAGCAGACCGTCCGGTTTTTCTTTTTCAATAATGGCCTCGATGCTGTCGGTTGTGAGCGGTTCAAAATATATTTCATCGGCAAACGCCTCATCCGTCATAATCGTTGCCGGGTTGTTGTTGACTAGAATAACGCGGTATCCTTCTTCTTTCAGAGCCATGCAGCCCTGCGTTCCTGAATAATCAAATTCTGCCGCCTGGCCGATGATGATGGGGCCGGAGCCGATGACTAATATGCTGGAAATGGTTGTATCTTTAGGCATGAGCGATTTCTCTCCTTGCTGGTATCACTTTCTCTAGAAATTCATCAAATATCCACTCGCTCTCAGCCGGTCCGGGATGAGCTTCAGGGTGGAACTGGACGCTTAATACGGGAAGGCGCTTATGAATGAGCCCTTCCACCGATGTGTCATTGACATGATGAAATCTGATGGACAGCTCGTTTTCGTCAATTGATGCTTCATCAACGACATAGCTGTGGTTCTGGCTTGTCATAAACACCCGTTTCGTTTTCCGGTCAATGACGGGATGGTTGGCACCCCTGTGGCCGAACGGCAGCTTATACGTATTTCCTCCGAAAGCCAGGGCAATCAGCTGATGCCCGAGGCAAATGCCGAGTGCGGGGAAATCACTGAGTAATGATGTAATCCGGTTCATGTACGGCGCAATCGCTTTCGGGTCGCCCGGGCCGTTTGAGAGCACGATTCCGTCGGGCTGAATGTCGTAAACAGCGTTCATCTGCTGATACGGAATGACCGTTACTTTACAGCCGCGCTTTACAAGTGACGAGGCGATTGATTTTTTATAACCGAAATCAATCAGCGCAATATGCCGGTCTCCATTCCCCATTGACGTGATGTCTTCAGACTGCGCCAGCTCCGCCGGGTTTTCTGTTCCGGATGCTGCCGGAATTTCTCCTGTTGTTGACACGGCAGCGTTCATCGTGCCGCCGGAGCGGATGGTTTTGACGACGGCCCGTGTGTCCACTTCGGTTAAGAGCGGGATGTTCCATTTATTTAAATACTCTCTCAAGCTTGAGACTGCTTCGTGGTGAGAAAAATGTTCACACGCTTCATAGACGGCAACAGCCTTGACTTGAGGAATCTTACTTTCAAGGTCTTTTTCATTAATTCCGTAGTTTCCGATGAGCGGATACGTAAAGACGATGATCTGACCCTTATATGACGGGTCTGTAAGCACTTCCTGATAGCCCGTCATTCCGGTGAAAAAAACCGCTTCGCCAACACAGCGGGCTTCTTTTTCAAGTTCACCGCCAAATGATGTTCCGTCTTCCAATACTAAATAGCCTTTCATCTAAAGCCCACCTCTTGATGAATAATTAATTAAAAATATGAATTTTTATACTTTTATATCGAAAAAAATTACCGTTTCACTGCCGAATGCGCTTCGATCGCTGCCTTAAGCATACTGACGGCCGACAGCATTTCTTCTTCAGAAACCGTAAGCGGCGGGAGCAGCCTGATGACATTCGGTCCGGCCGGAAGCACGAGAAGCCCGCGTTCCTGCAGATCTCCGATGATGCCGGACACGGGACCTGCGCATTCAATGCCGATTAATAACCCTTTTCCGCGGATTTCTTTTACAAAAGGCCCTGTCAGTTCACGGTTCAGCTGCGCTTTTAAAAATGATCCTTTGTCTGCTGCCGCCTGGAGAAAGTCCGGCTGAAACACAATATCCAAGGTTGCTTTCACAGCTGCCATGGCAAGCTTATTGCCGCCGAAAGTCGTACCATGCGTACCCGGCGTAAAGGCCTCTCCAAGCTTCTTTTTGCCGATCACGGCTCCGACGGGAAAACCGTTTCCAAGCCCTTTCGCAGCAGTGATGATGTCCGGAGAGATGCCGAAATGCTCATAGCCGAATGCCTTGCCCGTCCGGCCGATTCCGGTTTGAATCTCGTCTGCGATAAGCAGCGCCTGTTTGTCTTTGCAAAATGTCTGTAAGGCTTCGATGAATTCCGGATCGGCGGGATTGACTCCCCCTTCTCCCTGCACCGTCTCAAGCATGACGGCGGCGATATCATCCTCTTTTGAAAGCGTGCTGAATGCCGACGGATCATTGAACGGAAGATAGTGAAAGCCTTGAAGCATCGGTCCGAAACCGGTCTTGATTTTGTCTTGTCCGGTGGCGGCCATCCCCGCATAGGTCCGTCCGTGAAACGATTGATGAAATGTTACAATTTTTGTCTTTCCCGTTGCTTTACGGGCAAGCTTAATGGCGCCTTCATTCGCTTCGGCCCCGCTGTTGCAGAAGAAAACGAGATCTCCCGCGCTATGTTCGGCAAGCTTTGCCGCGGCTTTTTCCTGAAGATCATTTTCAAACAGATTGGAAACGTGCCATACGCTGTCAAGCTGTTCTTTCACTGCTTCTGTGACCTCATCATGACAATGGCCGAGATTGGAAACGGCGATGCCCTGAATAAAATCGAGATACGTTTTTCCGTTTTCATCCTCTGCAATTGTCCCTTTCGCTTTTTTGATATCGATGGGCCAGCGGCTGTAGGTTTGAAATAGACTGCTCATGACACGCTCTCCTTTTCTTTGACGATTTTTGTTCCTTGGAAGGCTTGATCGGTAAAAAACGCTCCTTTTCCGTTTACGATCATCACTTCCTCGACGTCTTCACTCAGTGCCGATAATGCCGAGTTTACCTTCGGAATCATCCCTCCTGAAATCACGCCGTCATCTATGAGGGCCTGAATCTCTTGCGGCGTCAAAGTATCCAGCCTGTTCTCTCCGTCCATAATTCCTTCGACATCCGTGACAAATAAAAGTTTATCGGCGTGTAAGGCTGAAGCGACGGCCGATGCCGCGGCGTCTGCGTTGACGTTCAGCGTTTCGAAATCACTTGTCATGGAAAGCGGAGCGATAACGGGAATGATGCCTTCTTTCATTAATGCGTGAATGATTGACGGATCGGTTTTTTGTATTTCGCCGACTTCTCCGTATTTGTCTTGATTAAGATAGGATGCTTGAAGGAGACCGCCGTCCTTTCCTGATATTCCCGCGGCTTTCAGCCCGTTTTTCGCGAGTTCGGTTACGAAAAATTTATTGATCGTCCCTGACAAGACCATTTCCGCTGTTTCCAGCACCGGTTTGGTCGTTTTCCGCTGTCCATCGACAAATTCCGTTTCAATCTGCAATGTTTTCAGCATTTTTGAAATGTCCGGGCCGCCTCCATGGACGACGGCAATGTTCCAGCCCGATTGCATAAGCTCTTTTACATTTTGAAAAAAATCGGCGGATAACTCTCGGATTACGCTTCCGCCGCACTTAAAAACGATCGTTTTCTTCATGCCGCTCCCCTTTGTTATGTGCGATAGCTCGCATTGATTTTAATATAATCATAGGTTAAGTCACAGCCCCATGCCCGGCCGCTGCCGGAGCCTTCCTGCAGGCGGACTGCAATCGTAATCTCATCACCTGATAAGTACTCCTTGGCATCAGTTTCCGAAAACGGCTGAGGTTCGTTGTGTTTAAACAGACACTGGCCGCCGAGGAAAACTTCCACTTGTTCGGCCGTTACGCTTGCCGCACTGTGCCCGATTGCGCCGATGATGCGCCCCCAGTTGGCGTCTGTGCCGTAAACGGCGGTCTTCACAAGGCTTGAGCCGACGATTTTTTTGGCGATAATATTCGCCTCAAGGTTGTTTTTCGCGCCTTCGACTCTGGCTTCAATTAATTTCGTCGCTCCTTCACCGTCTCTGGCTATATCTTTGGCAAGGTCTTCGCATACAAGCTTTAATCCCTTTTTAAAAGCCGGCCAGTCAGGGTGCTGATCCGTCAGGCAATCATTCCCCGCGCAGCCGTTTGCCATCACAAGCACCATGTCATTCGTCGATGTTTCTCCGTCAACGGTGATTTGGTTAAATGAAACATCCGTAATCTCTCTAAGCGCGTTTTTGAGCGCCTGTTCTTCCACGGCCGCGTCCGTTGTGACAAAGCCGAGCATTGTCGCCATGTTGGGGTGGATCATGCCGGAGCCTTTCGCCGCTCCGCCGATCGTGATGATGTCTCCGCCGATCACCAGTTCATAACACGTCTGTTTCGTCACTGTATCCGTCGTCAAAATGGCTTCTTCAAATGCTCCGGACACGGACGGCGCTTGACCGAGCTGTTCAATGCCCGCTTGAATTTTTTTCATGTCTAAAAGCTCGCCGATCACCCCGGTTGACGAAACCGCAACAAGCTCCGGCTCAATGCCGAGCTGGCTCGCGAAGCCGTCCCGCATTTCATAGGCGTCCTTTAATCCTTGGTCTCCCGTACAGGCGTTGGCAATCGCGCTGTTGACGATAACCGCCTGAAGCACACCCTCTTTTTTCAGGCTGGCTTGCGTCACTTTCAGCGGCGCTGCCTGAAAATGGCTCTGCGTATATACCGCTGCACTGACTGCAGGCGCTTCGCTGATAATTGCTCCAAGATCTTTTTTTGAATAGCGCAGACCGCAATGCACGCCCTTTGCCTCAAACCCTTTCGGCGAGGATACGCCGCCTTTTATTTTCGTGATTTCCTCACTCAGCTGAATCATATTTTTGAATCCCTCTTTCGTTCTATGGATAGACTGGCGTCATCGTAAGTCCCGTTTCTTCCTGCCAGCCATTCATGATATTTAAATTTTGAACCGCCTGCCCTGCGGCGCCTTTCATCAGATTATCTATGACAGAAACGATGGTGGCACGGTTTGTTCTTTCATCCACGGTGACACTGATATCACAAAAATTGCTGCCGTATACCTCTTTCGTCGCCGGAAATTCACCTTCCGGCCTGATTCTGACAAAATATGAATCTTTGTAGAATTCGGAATACAATTCTCTTACCTGTGCAGCAGACATACCCGGAGGAGCCTCCGTATACATCGTCGCCATAATGCCCCTTGTCATCGGCGCCAAATGAGCGGAAAACGTGATCGGGCCTGTGCCGGGCTGCCAAGCCGCTAATTGCTGTTCAATTTCCGGAGTATGCTGATGCTCATTAACCTTATAAATTTTGAAATTATCATTCAGCTCAGAATAATGAGTGCCCATGGATGCTTTTCGGCCGGCGCCGGATACGCCCGTTTTCGCATCAACAATCAGAAATGAATCTTGTAAAAGCTTATTCTTCGCCAGCGGGGCGAGCCCGAGCAGCACAGCCGTCGGAAAACATCCCGGATTGGCAATCAGCTTTGCAGTCTGAATCTCTTCTTTTTGCAGTTCAGCTAAACCGTAAACCGCGCTTTGAATCGTTCCTTCCGGAGCGGCCTTCCGCTTATACCACTTTTCATACACGGCCGGGTTTTGAATGCGCAGATCGCCGGATAGATCAATGACCGGGATGCCCGCCTCCGCCAGCTTGGGCGACCACTCTCCGGAAACGCCGGGCGGCGCGGCTATGAACATGACATCAATTTCGTTTCGGATCGTTTCTATATGAAGCGGCCGAAGTGATTGTGACGCTATATTCCTCAAATGCGGATATGAAGCGGCATATTCTTTTCCTTCGTCGCTCGATGAATATAATATACAATCTTCCGCATAAGGGTGATGGTTAAGAATCCTGACAAGTTCGGCGCCTCCATAACCAGTCGCGCCTATAATACCTATTTTCAACGGGTTCACCTTCTTGGTTTTTGTGAAATTATTTAACATTATAACATGAATAAAAATTAATTCAATTGTATATTTAATATTTTTTCATTCATTTTCCATCTGTTTTCGCTGACAAAAAACCCCCTCTCGATCGAGGGGGGGCATAAGAAAAACAGGCTGATCGGATCAGCCTGTTTTTTCAGCATCATCAGCCCGCTTATAAAAAACAGCACGGAGCTGGCGTAAAAAATAATATAAACCGTAAAGAAATCAGCGAGAAACCCGCCGAGAATAATGGCGGCAGCTGAAAATACGGCCGTCCAGAAATGATAGCTGCCGACTTTTTTTCCCCGCTCCCCGCCGTCGGTGTAATCGGCGATCATGATTTTCTCGCCGTGTTTTTGCATCGCGCCGAACAGGCCCAAAAGCACCTGCACAACATAAACCTGGTGCACGCCGGTAATGTGCGGGAGCGTCAGAAGAAGCACCGCCATCCCCCACGAATTTGCCATAAGGAACCAGCGGGAATCCAGTCTTGCCGACAGCCGGCCGAGCAGCGGATGAATCAATGCGCCGCTCAGACCGAACAAGCCGTATGAGAGACCGAATTGCGTGTAGCTGGAACCGATGTTTTTAATAAATAAAATATAAAACGGAAAGATCAGGCTGCCGGCAAAAAAGACACTGCTCTGTGACAGGATCAGCCATTTTAAATGGTTGTGTTTCATGATTTGTACCTCTGATAAAAATAATTCATAAACAAGTCATCCGGATCATATTTGTGTTTTTTCTGAAAGAACATATCGCTTTTCGGATATGCCTCGCGCATCTGCTCTTTCGTTTGATACAGCATATACGGGAGATAATAACTGCCGCGGTGGCGCAATGCCGTATCCGTCATTTTTCTGACAATCCGCGCAGCACTTGCCTGGCTGTCTGTTGAAAACCCTTCATTGATTAAAAGAACGAGTGAAAACATGTCTTCCTTTGCGTATGACAGATCGGCTTTTTCATTTTTTTGCACGTAGCGGATCGTAATATTTACGAGATTGAGATCTTCATGTGACAGCGTCTTGCGTAAATCATGAATGTACGGCGCAAATTCGCCGACTGGCACGAAGTATTCTTGCAGCACATCGGTGTTGTCCGTGTTTTCATATTCCAAAAATTTCGATTCTGACCGCATGACATTGTTCCTGGAGACTTTCACGCCGTTTTGGCTGAGAAAATAAGACTGCTGGGTTGACCAGAACCAATTTCTGCCCCAGTCATACCGGCGGGAGAGGCCGAGCGCGAATTTCGTCAGCGCCGGATGCTCATCTTCTTTCAGTTCATTGTGCCGCTTTAATTCTTTCTGGTTGTCTGAGAGTGTGTAATCAGTCACATACATATCGTGCAAAAAGCCTTTATCCCCTGTTGCGATCCGCGCGAGATGCATGCGCACGGCGGGGTTGCGCCGAACATGCTGCGTAAAATATTGACTGTATGTATCAGCGTTCATGCGTTTCGTTTTCATTTCATAAAGCTCATCATCCGTCAGCTCAATATCCGCGTCAAGGATGACGCCGAACAGGCCGTAGCCGCCGATGACGGCTGAAAACAGGTCATCTTTCGGAGTAACGGTGATGACTTTGCCGTCCGCCTTTAAAAGATGAAACGATTTGACCGTATCAATCAGCGAACCGTACCGGATATCCCGGCCGTGGGCGTTGGCGCTCAGTGAGCCGCCGATCGTAAAAATGTTTTGCGATTGCATGACTTTTACCGCGAGCCCGTACGGATTGACATAGCGCTGAATATCATTCCACGTCGCTCCCGCCTGCACCCTGATGATTTTTTTCTTTCGGTCGAGACCGAGTATTTTGTTGTAGCCCGTCATGTCGAGAACGATACCGTCTTCATAATACGTCTGGCCGCCCATTGAGTGCTGGGCGCCTGCGATTGAGATCTTCAGATGCTTTCTCTTTGCTTCCTTAATGGTTTCGACCAATGTTTCTTTCTCTTTTCCTTTGACCGTCTGCTTAATTTTCACGGGCATGAGACGGCTGACATCCGTCATTGTCCCTGCCTGCTGCACCGGCTCTTTGTGAAAAGCGGAAACAGCGAACAGCGCCGTATAAACAAGAATGCTAAGGATAATGAGAAGTAATTTTTTCTTCATGGATTCCTCCCTCGCATGCAGCCGGTCTATTATATCATGCCTCACGTCCGTTTTTTTCCTTTTTAACCCGATACCGCAAAAAACCCCGAATGGTGGGAAACTCGGGTTTTTTTAGTGACTTGCCCTTCTTTCCGAACGCCGGTCTGCAGCGGCAAAGCAGACAGAACGGCGCCCGACAGAATCATGTTTAGTACAGCTCGAAACGGTCAGCCGGAAAACACCGGGCATAAAAATCCACAGAAATCCTTAAAATGATTTTTTAGTCAGTATATAATCGATATATATGCAGATGTATTACCAGAGGGATTGTTTCAAACAAACATGTTAAATGAGGTGGGGAAAATAAACATAAAAGGAATCAATCATCTTCTTTTTTCTGTTTCAAATTTGGAAAAATCTATAGAATTTTATGAAAAAGTATTTCATGCACAGCTCCTGGTTAAAGGACAAAAGACAGCATATTTTGATCTGAACGGGCTTTGGCTTGCACTTAACTTAGAGGCGGATATACCAAGAAATGAAATACATAAATCTTATACGCATATGGCCTTTACAATTGACCCAAAAGATTTTGATGCAATACATCAAAGGTTAAAAAATCTAAATGTAAATATATTAAATGGGCGTCCTAGGGATAAGCAAGATCAAAAGTCAATTTATTTTACTGATCCCGATGGACATAAATTTGAATTCCACACAGGTACACTCCAAGACAGACTGTCCTATTACAAAAAAGATAAACCTCATATGAAATTTTATATTTAAAGGTTTGTTTGCGATCCAAAACAAACCCTCACTGTCGCTTATCCGCGTTGATTTTTTCCTTGTAAATGCAGACAAAAGAAAAGCACCTCCAAACTTTAGGATGTACCTAAAATCCGAGGTGCATTTTCTTATTACTGAATCCCTAATGCGATTTTTGCGTAGCGTGACATTTTGTCTCTTGTCCAAGGCGGATTCCAGACGATGTGGACCTCCGTCTCTTTTACATCCGGAATGTCGGCGAGCGCTTTTTTCACCTCGTCGACGATGATCGGAGCGAGCGGGCACCCCATTGATGTCAGTGTCATCGTAACGTGCGTGAGGCCGTCGTCATCCATATCAACGTCGTATACAAGGCCGAGATTGACGATATCGACGCCGAGCTCAGGGTCAACAACCTGCTCCAAGGCGCCCATGATGTTTTCTTTTAATGCTTCTTCCACGTTCCATCACTCCTTTTTCCTCAGTATAACGTAAAAGCGGCTTTTGTTAACACCTTTGTGCTTTATAAATGCTTATCGAACCAGGCGACGGTTTCTAAAACGGCGTATCTCGGGACTTTATGATCAGCCCGTTCGTCTTTCAGAAACTGAAGATGGTCGGGCCGGCTGCTGTAATGAGGTTTAATCGTTTCATAAAAGCCGCGGGTCGGTGCATACGGAACGACTTTGTCTTGAACGCCGTGCCAGAACAGCAGCGGGCGGCTGCGGAGTTTTTCCGGTTCCAGACTGAGATCGAACGGTTTGAGCCGCGCAAACAGTTCATCGACCTGTTCTTTTGTGACGTCAATGTCGATGTCCTGCTTTTGAATGTGGTCAATCTGCTGCTGAAAAAATGCCGTATAGTTCGGGCTTCCCATCAGACTGACGCCGGCTTTGACCCAATCATACGCGGCCATCGCGCCGAATGTCGTAATTCCGCCCATTGACGTGCCCGCAAGACCGATCCGCCCGTCTTCAATCAGACCGCGCGCTTCAAAATCCTTTTTCAGCACGTCAAGCTCCTCGATTTCATTTAATACAATGTCCCAAAAATGGACGGCGAGCTCTTCTGCTGACAGCTGTTCAGCGCGTTCACCGTGGTAAAGAGCTTCCGGCAGCACGGCCCTGAAGCCCTTTTCAGCAAGCAGGTAAGCGAAATGAAGATTATGCTCCTTCGCGCTTGTAAAACCGTGAATAAAGAAAACAAGGGGAGCGGGACGGTCCCGATTTTCTTCTTTTACAATATGTAAAAACGGAATGCCTGATACGGTTTGATGATCAATAAGAATCACGTTGACTCCCTCCTTAGGATAACCATAATCATAAGTGTAACATGTAGACAATAAAGATGGTAAAAAGCTACACTGTACATAAGTGAAAAACAGCAAATTATATGACAAAAGGAGTTATTTATGGAGACAAAACCTTATCTCATCGCCTTAGATCTGGATGGAACTTTATTAAAAGACGATAAAACCATTTCCCCTGAAACGGCACGGACGATTCAGAAGCTGAAAGAAGCGGGCCATCATGTCTGCATCTCAACCGGGCGCCCTTTCCGTTCCAGTTCGATGTATTATGACGAGCTTGGGCTGACAACGCCGATTGTCAATTTTAACGGGGCATTTGTCCACCACCCGAAAGACGAATCATGGGGACGCTACCACACGTCTTTATCGGTCGATGTGGTCAGACAGCTTGCCGAACTTACAGAGACCTATCAAATACATAATGTGCTCGCTGAGGTCATTGATGATGTGTACTTCCATTATCATGATGAGCATTTAATTGAGGCGTTTCATATGAATACGGCGAATGTCACATTCGGCGATCTGCGTGAAACGGTCAAGGAGGATGTAACGTCCGTATTGATTCATGCAAAGGAAGAGGACGTCGCGGATATACGCGCACATTTATCCGATGTGCACGCCGAGGTCATTGACCACAGAAGATGGGCGGCTCCGTGGCATGTGATTGAAATCATTAAACACGGGATGAATAAAGCGGTCGGCCTGAAGAAAATCAGCGACTATTACCAAGTGCCGAGAGAACGGATCATCGCGTTCGGCGACGAAGACAACGATCTTGAAATGCTCCGGTTTGCCGGGTGCGGCGTAGCGATGGGAAACGGCACGGATGAAGTCAAACAGGCCGCCGACCGCGTCACGGGATCAAATGAAGCGGACGGAATCGCCGAATTTTTAAAATCCTATTTCTCCCTGTGAGGTTTTGCCGCTCATAACACAAAGCCTTCCGCCCATACTAAAACAGACGACTCATCTCGTCTAAATATGGAAGGGGGACATTGCAATGGGTAAACGAAACAAATCAAAACGGTTTATTCAGCAAGGCAAGGACTCTGTCAGTCTTCATGACGCAAGATTTCCATATCGGTCTACATTAGAGGAAGCACAGCATGATGCAGCAAAAGATTCGGCTGAAAGGCAGGTTGACTTTTAATGAGAAACGAACTGTTTTCTCAAGCCAAGTCATTTGTCCAGCAGGCCGTCATGATTGCTAACGGTTTCGAGGACGGCGATCAGGAAAAAGCTGTCTCACGCGCCAAAAACGCCGTGTCTTCCGCGTACGCCAATTCGACGGATGCAGAACGTCAGCAGCTGCACCAATTTCAGGATCAGCTGGAGAAATTGCAATAAAAAAAGGCGCCCCGTTTAGACGAGGGCGCCGCTTTTTTATTTCACTTCAAATGTTTTTACCGTTTTCAGTCTTTTTCCGATCTGATCGGACTTCCCTAAAAACGTCACCGTCACCGTGTATGTTCCCGGACCGGGCACGTTCTTCCACACATCTGAAAAGTCATACGTTTCATTCGGCATTAAGGTCACAGTCTGAAACGCCTGAGTAAACATTTTGTCTTTTGAATAGCGGTACAGTTCTTTGTGATGTTGGTCATGTACGGTCAATTCGAATTTCTGCCCTGAGCTGAATGTGAAATCGATCGGGCTGCCGCTCTTGTTTTTTAAAGACATTTGAAATTCGATCTGCTGATCCGTCTGCACAGGGTTTACGGCTAATTCCGCTTGCTGTTCATTCATCTCTCCGGATACCTCCTCAGCGGGCTCCTTCTGCCCGGATTGACTGCTGCATCCGATCAATAAAATGACCGGTAATAACAGGCCAAACAGCCACTTCATTCTATCCGCTCCTATCAGTCTTTTCTGAAGAAACCAAAGATCCCCGTCGTTTGCACGATGTTTGTGAAGGCTTTCGGGTCGACTTCTTTCACGATTTTCTCAAGGTCATACAATTCGTACCGCGTGATGACGATGATCATCATTTCTTTCTGTTCGTTTGTGTAAGCGCCTTTTGCCGGCACCGTCGTAATGCCGCGGACCATTTTCCCGTAAATCGCTTCTTTGATTTCATCGGCTTTTTTTGTAACGATCATGGCGGTCAGTTTCATGTGGCGGGTGTGAATGGCGTCAATCACCCTTGTTGTGACATACAGAGCGACAAGGGTATATAATGCTTTCTCCCATCCTTGCAATAATCCTGCCGTCAAAATGATAATCCCGTTCAAAATGAAGAAATATGTGCCGACCGGCTTATCCTTCCATTTGGCCAGCACCATCGACACGATATCAAGACCGCCTGTCGAAGCGCCGAATTTCAGCGTTAAACCGATGCCGATCGCTGAGATGACTCCTCCGAATACGGTATTCAGAAGAATATCGTGCGACAGTCTCATTTCCGGGAGAATTCCCATAAAGACGGACGTCAGCGCTACGCTTAAAATGCTGTATACAGTGAATGATCTGCCGACTTTCAGCCACCCTAACACACCGATGGGAATGTTTAAGAGGAACATGAGAACTCCTGTCGAAATATAAAAGGGGGCGTATTGATCAACGACGCTTGACAGCAGCTGGGCGACACCGGTAAAACCGCTGGCATATACATTCGCCGGTATCAGGAATAAATTCAGTCCCGCCGCATACAGAAACGCGCCGATGACGACGATTGCTAATTTTTTTGCTTGTTCTAGTACCATGGCTTGCTCCTCCGCTCATTTTCATTATTAGCTTTTCCCTTAAAATAAAGTTTTGAACACTATTTTGCCACATTTATATGATATAGTTGGCATCACTCTCACCAATCGGAAAGAAGGGAATTATGATGACAGTTCACCTTATTGCTGACAGCGCCTCTGACCTGCCGAATTCTTATATTGAAGAAAACCGGATCGGGTTCATTCCGCTGCACGTAACACTTGACGGAAACGAATATGAGGACACGGTCACCATTCAGGCGGATCATATATTTCAAGCGATGCGGGACGGGAAAGTTCCGAAAACATCCCAGGCATCACCGGATACGATAAAAAAAGTATTTTTACAATACGCGGAACTCGGAGAACCGGCGATATACATCGCCTTTTCCTCAGGTCTTTCCGGCACCTATCAGACGGCCGTAATGATCGCCAATGAAGTAAAAGAGGAATTTCCCGATTTTGATTTACGGATTGTAGATTCCAAATGCGCTTCATTGGGCTGCGGCCTTGCGGTGATGCACGCGCAAACACTCTGTGTTAACGGGAATACAATACAAGAAATCGAAACGTCTGTAAAGAGCTTTTGCGCACGGATGAAACATATATTTACGGTCGATGATGTCGCTTATCTCGCGCGGGGCGGCAGAATTTCAAAAACGTCCGCTTTTGTCGGGGGGCTTTTGAACATCAAACCGATTCTGCATGTGGATGACGGCAGGCTCGTGCCGCTCGAAAAATTACGCGGACAAAAGAAACTGTTTAAACGGATTATAGACATGATGAAGGAAGAAGGCGGCGATTGGGCGGATCAAACCGTGGGGATCAGCTATGCAGATAACGAGGAGACGGCGCTTCGGATGAAGGAAATGATTGAAGAAGCGTTCCATCCGAAAGAGATCATTCTTCATTCAATCGGCTCTGCGATCGGCGCGCACTCCGGGCCGGGCACGCTCGCGATTTTTTTCCTGAAGCCATAATTTCAATGCGGGCGGGCATCCTAACGGACAGAAGGGAGGCTTTGCCGCATGAAAGATGATGATAAAAAACCGTTGGACAATAACGCCGTAAATCAGAAAAAGAACCGGCTTGCCGAAAAAAACCGGCAGGCGGGAAAAAACCAGAATTCCAAAAAACCGGACCATCTGTAAAAGCAAAACAGCCCTCTTGTGTATGAAGATAGAGGGCTGTTTTTTGTTCTATATGCGTCTAACATCACTTATCACGAATCCGCTTTCAGGCAATGCCGGCATTCTGGACAGGCTGAAGCTCAAATCTTGGGACGGAACATCGTACTCTATTTCATTGGCAAGAAACGCAAGGGAAGTTTTCATGACTTCCACGGTCATTCCCTCACCCGGACAGCGGTGGCCATTAGCCGGATCACCTCCGCCCTGGGGAATGAAATCAAATTTATTTTCCTCCCGCCCCTGAAAACGTTCCGGGCGAAATTCATTGGGATTTTCCCAAAGCCGGGAATCATGGTTTGTCCCATATAGGTCAAGCATGACGGATGCACCCTTTTTAAACTCACAGTTCTTCCATACGAAATCTTTTTTCACAACGGCTCCTAAAAACGGGGCAAACGGGTAATACCGCCGAACTTCATGTGCAAATCTTTCAGCCTCCTGATCATCTCTCGATCTCAGTTTGCCCCGATATTCAGGGTAATCATGCAATGCAAGAGCTGAAAACGTAATGAAGTAAGAAATGGCAGCAATCGGGCGCAGAACATTAATAAGCTCAACAGCAGCCATGTGAGAATCAAGTCTGTTCCCGTCAAGTTCTGTATGAAAAGCCATTTCATACAAGGCTGAGCACTCCGGCGTTTGCAGCTTGCCGGACCGCACATCCTCAATGACCTCCTCTATCCATTTCTCCGTTTTCAGCCTCGCCCTTCTGCCTTTCCAATGACGCGGTCCGACAGCGCCGAATGCGTCTACCATATCGGTGAAATCCTCCGCCCGCTCTTTCACCTCTGAGTCTTTCAGCGGGACGCCGGCCCACTCACAGGCAGCCCGGCACAGCACTTTCTTCGCTTCATCAAAAAGGACAATTCGGTTTGAACCCTCCCACATTTCCGCAGATGCTTTCCACTGTTTTGCCACCGCTTCCGCAAGCCGTTTTTGCCGGGGCGGCGTCATCAGCGACATAAATAGAAGCTTCCTGTGCTTATGCCGTTCACCGTCCATTGCCTGGATTGCCCCTGTTCCGAATAACGTTTTCTGCACCCGTTTGGGGAGGGCATGCTCCCGCTGAAATCGTTCTGTGTCATAAAAAAGCTTTGCGGCTTCCGCTCCGCTCATACAAATGAATGTCTTCCCTAATAAACGGGCGCGAAACACATCCGAGCGATAAGTCTCCGCTCGGTTTTTCACAAATACATAACCATCGCGTAATAAAGCCAGACTATTATCAAGACCCTTTTCATGCGGAATTTGTTCATCCATCCCGATTCCTCCCTTCTTTTTTCACCTTTCTCGAAAAAGAATAAATAACACAAGTATATTCAGTATTTGTGTTTCATTCAGAAGTTACTCATGTCAGGCTGCAAAAATCAGGGGGCGGGGCATAAGCCCGTTACAAAGTAAACCGGCGGACCTGATCGTTTAACCGCTCTGTCAGGCTCACCAGATTATTGACGCTTTCCGCCATTTTATGAAAAGAAGACAGCTGCTCAAGCGCGGAGGCAGAAATCTCTTCGCTTCCCGCAGCCGTTTCCTGAACGACGGCGCTGATGCTTTCGGCATGATGCAGCACTTGCTCACCAAGCTGTTTCGATTCGATGATCCGTCCGTCCAATTGAGTAAGCTCGGCTTTAATATGGGCGGCTTTTTGTTCAATATGGACGAATGATTCTGACGTTTTCTCCATCAGCTCCTGCTGTCTGTCCGCTAAAGCGACGCCGGTCGTGACAGCTCCGGTAATAGATGTGATGCCGTCTTCAATTTGCTTTACCATATCGAAAATCTGCGCGGTCGCTTTGGCTGATCCGTCTGCGAGCTTCCGTATCTCCTCGGCAACGACGGCAAATCCTTTTCCGGCCTCGCCTGCTCTGGCCGCCTCGATTGCGGCGTTTAATGACAGCAGATTGGTCTGGCCCGCAATGTCAGAAACGGTCTGCGCCATCATACTGATGCCTGCCGCATGCTCTATGAAGAGATCGGCGGCTTCGGAAATCTCTTTTGATGTCTCATTGCTTTTATCAATGGCTTGCTTGGTCTCGGCTAAAGCACCGCGCCCCGCAGCCACCGCCGCAATCGTCTCTTCGCTGCTTCTCGTCGTTTGTTTTGAACGTTCGGCGTTCGCCTTTGAATGTTCATCCATTTGTTCAATGAATTGCACCGCATGCTGCAGATCTTCTGAAATGGTTTGGGAGCCTTGCGCCATTTCTTCCGTCGACACGGACACCTGCTCGGTCATGTCCTTCAGCGTCTGGTTTTCCTTCGTCAAACCTTCCGCGAAAGTCTCGACTTCACGGCCGACCTCTCCGATCGCCTGAATTAAGGTGCGGAGCTGTTCAGCCATCATTCCGAATGAGTCATTCAGCTCTTTCAGTTCGTCCTTCCCTTTATAATCAAGCATTTCAACAGCAAGGTTCCCTCCTGCAATACGACGGGCATTTTCAGCCATGCGGCGGATCGGCCCTGCAATTCTCTTCGTCAGCCTGATGGAAGATATGACGGTGACGGCAAGTATCACGATGGTCAGCACGGCTGCGCTGTAAACGATAAACTGAATCTGGTCAGCCGTCTGCTTCTGCATGTCTTCATAGTGATCCCGGCTTTTCAGATTCAGCATATAAATATCATTCAGAAGACCGTTGATGCGGGCCGCCGTCCTTGTCGCTTCAGCCGGGCTTTTCGAATCAAGAGCAGCGTCCGCCTCCGCCTGCCATGATTCGTATTTTTTGGCGAGTTTGTCATAAGCGGCTTTGTCCGCATCGTCCGTCATCGTTTTTTTGAGCGCCGCCAGTTTGTCTGAACTGCTTTTCATATAGCTTCGCACATCTTCTTTCTGGGCGTCTGCGAGCGTATTGGAATAGCCGGTGATGCTTTCTTTTAACGTATTAAGGTCAGCTTTTGCTTCCTGGACGTTTAACAGCGCGTCCACTTCATCTTCATTTGAAGCCTGAATCTTCATCATGTTTACGATGGTAAAGCCGATGACGGCGGCGAAGCAAATCATCGTAACGGCTGCGTTAACGAGCAGCCTTGTCCGTAATGTCACTTCAGATCGCCTCCTTTTTCAATCAGGCTGTTTTTCATATCCGTGATCTTTTTCGCCAGCCCGCCTGCGTTTTTGACAACTCTGATCTTAGCTAAGTCCATGCCGTTTTCCTTCAGTCCGTAAACGATCTCACCGCTTTTGATCTCCTTGTTGTCTGTTAAATCTTTCGCCAATTCATAGATGACATGGTCGACGTTTTTCACTAAAGAAGAGATAACCGCGTGCTCGGCGGTGTAATATTGATCGCTGTCAACACCGATGGCGTATACTTTTTGCGCCTCCGCTTCTTTCAGTGCGCCGACACCCGTGAAGCCGGCCGCCGTAAACAGGACATCGGCTTTTTTTCGGATCATGTTTTGGGCGATGCTCTTCCCGAGCTTATCATCATCAAACGTACCGCTGATGTCCGACAGCACGCGGATATTCGGTTTGACTGATTCCGCGCCTTTCAGATAGCCTTTTTTAAACCGTTTAATGACGTCGGCATCTGAACCGCCGATAAATCCGATCGTGCCGGTTTTGCTCGTCATGGCCGCCAGCGCTCCGGCTAAGAAGCTTCCTTCATCCTCTTTAAACGTGACGGAGGTGACATTACCCAGGTCTGATACGGAATCAATCAGCACAAACCGCTGCTTCGGATATTTTTTGGCGACCTTTTCTAAATCCGCCTGCATGCTGTAACCGAGCCCCACCACAAGATCATTGCCTTCACGGACAAGCTGGGTCAGTCCTTTTTCGTATGTACCGGTGTCTTTTATCTCCCGGTAATCAAATGTGATGCCGAGCTCGTCTCTCGCTTTCATCAAACCTTGAAAGCCTGAATCATTAAATGATTGGTCGCCGAGGCCGTTGTCTGTCAGCATGATGCCGATTGTTTTCGTTTTTTCGGCCGCCGTTTCCTCAGATTTGCCGGCACATCCCGCCGTGCTGAGCGCAATCAGCAGTACAGCCGCAAATATCGCCATTTTTCTCATTGAAACTCTCCTTTTGTTTTTTTCTATAGTTATATATCGGTTCGGATGTCAGAATATTTTATTTCAATAAAATATGTATGTTCGGCAGGATGTTAAACAAATGAGGGTATAGGAGCTTTTGAGAAAATAAAAAACATCGGTTTTGGTTCACCGATGTTTTTGCAGAAAATTTATTGTTTTTCGTATGTCCAGCCGTCTTCCTGATAGACCTTGCCGTTTTTCATCAGATGCCCGAGCGCCCGCTTAAAGGCGGCTTTGCTTAAATGAAACCGTTCGCGGATATCGTCAGGATGGCTTTTGTCTCCGTAAGGCATCGCGCCGTTTCTTGATCTCAGATAGGTCAGAATCTCTTCCGCGTCAACCGAAAGCGCATCCTGCTTTCTCGGCAGCAGTGACATGTTGACGGAGCCGTCTTCCTTCACCTCGATGACACGCCCTGTCACGCGGCTGCCGAGTCTCGGCTCTTCTTTTCTTTCTGAAGGGTGAATAAACGCGCGGATGCCTTCATCGGTAATCAGAAAAGAGCCTGATGCAATCAGTCTGTACACCGTGCCCGTCAGGTCTTTATTCATGACGTCTTCCCCTGCATCCGTAAATAATTCACTGATGATATCTTCAGGCGCCGGCTTGGCAAACATGCGCCCGCGGCTTGTCACCTTCAGCATGCAATACAGTCTGTCTCCTTTTTGCGGCCAGACGGATTTGTACGGAGGCAGGTGCTCCGTTGCGACGAGCGCGTCTTTTGACAGACCGACGTCGACGAATACGCCCATATCTTCCACAGCGTCCGTCACTTCCACCCATCCGTAGTCATAAAAGCTGATGAGCGGCTTTTTCATCGTCGCCGCGAGTCTTTCCTGATGATCGACGTAAATAAATACGTCCACTTCATCTCTGTCTTCGATATCCTCTGTGATTTCACTGTTATGTAAAAGAACCGTATCCTCGCCGTCGGTTAAAAAATAACCGAAATCGGTTTGGTGATCTATACTAAGCGTGAGCTGCTGCCCTGGTCTCATGTTATCGTCCTTCCTGATTCGCCCGTATGAGGCTGATGTTTTTCTCATTTTTTCCAATATGCATAAATTCATGCTTTATGCTGTTGGACATTTCTCTTTATTCTACTATAATCAACTCATAAGTGAAATGTTATAGGAGGTTTTCTCATGGCAAAAGAAAGTTCTTTTGATATTGTATCCAAAGTTGAATTTCCAGAAGTGCAGAATGCGATTCAGATGACGCTGAAAGAAATCGGCACGCGCTATGACTTTAAAGGATCGAAAAGCGATGTAACTTTAGAAAAGGAAGAGCTTGTCCTGATTTCTGATGACGAGTTTAAACTGAATCAGCTCAAAGATGTGCTGAGCGGCAAGCTGATCAAACGGGACGTGCCGACGAAAAACATTGAATACGGCAAAATCGAAAATGCATCGGGAGGCACGGTGCGCCAGCGCGCGAAGCTTGTACAGGGCATTGATAAAGACAACGCCAAAAAAATCAACGCGGTGATTAAAAACTCCGGCTTGAAGGTCAAGTCGCAGATTCAGGACGACCAAGTGCGCGTCACCGGAAAAAATAAAGATGATCTGCAGCAGATTATTGCAGCCGTCCGCGGAGCAGACCTGCCGATTGACGTTCAATTTATTAATTTTAGATAAATTATGTGATTCCTATTGATTATTGTCTCTATTTTCGGTAAATTTGGAGAAAGGGATTTTCACAGTTAAGTTTTGGAAACCCATGACAATTACATGAACGTTCTTATCAAGAGAAGCCGAGGGACTGGCCCGACGACGCTTCAGCAACCGGTGTAGTGGTTTACCCAAACCATGACCAAGGTGCTAAATCCAGCAAGCTAAAAACAGCTTGGAAGATAAGAAGAGAGACAAATGATTACAAAGTCTTCTTCTTAAGAAGACTTTTTTTATTTCTCTTTTTTCCTTGCTGAATGTGACGAAGGAGGCAAACAATGGGACTATTACAAGACTTAAAAGAACGGATTTTAATCGGAGACGGCGCGATGGGCACTCTCCTCTATTCCTACGGCATTGACAGATGTTTTGAGGAACTGAACGTATCAAAGCCCGAAGAAATCAAGCGGATACATAAGGCTTACGTGGAAGCCGGGGCAGACATCATCCAGACAAATACGTACGGCGCGAATTTTATTAAGCTCTCAAGATACGGACTTGAGGATGAAACGAAAAAAATCAATCAGGAGGCGGTCAGAATCGCGCGCGCTTCCTCAGACGGCGCTTATGTATTGGGAACGATGGGCGGCATCCGCACCTTTAACAAAAACGCCTACAGCCTGGAGGAGATTAAACGCAGCTTTCGGGAGCAGCTTTATTTATTGCTGCACGAAGAGCCGGACGGTCTGCTTCTGGAAACATACTATGATTTAGAAGAGGCGCGTGAAGTGCTGAAGATCGCGAGAAAAGAAACGGAACTTCCGATTATGCTGAACGTATCCATGCACGAACAGGGCGTGCTGCAGGACGGAACGCCGCTTCGGGAAGCCCTCAGGTCCATTGCCGATCTCGGCGCTGACATAACGGGAATCAATTGCCGGCTCGGCCCGTACCACATGATTGAAGCGCTCACCGAAGTGCCGATTTTCCGTGACGCTTATTTATCGGTCTATCCGAACAGCAGCCTTCCGTCTTTAGAAGAAGGCCGGCTTGTTTATGATACGGACGATGCCTATTTCCGGGAGAGCGCCGTACAGTTCCGCACTCAGGGCGCGCGCATTATCGGCGGCTGCTGCGGTACGACGCCAAACCATATCAGAGCCATGGCTGAAGCGGTTCGCGGCCTTTCCCCCGTCACTGAGAAAGAAGTGAAAATCAGACGGGAAGAAGAAGTCATCTCAGTCAGCAACGAACGGACCGAGCCGGGTTTAAACGAAATCGCCGCTCAGAAACGGTCAATTATCGTAGAGCTTGATCCGCCGAAAAAATTGAATTTTGACAAATTTCTGCAAGCGGCGGCTGAATTAAAAGAAACCGGCATAGAAGCGCTGACGCTCGCCGACAATTCATTGGCGACACCGCGGATCAGCAATGCCGCCTGCGGTTCATTGCTGAAAGAGCGCCTTGATATCCGTTCTCTCGTCCACATTACATGCAGAGACCGCAATATAATAGGCCTCCAGTCACATTTAATGGGGCTGGATACGCTCGGGCTCACCGACATTTTAGCCATCACAGGTGATCCTTCAAAAATCGGCGACTTTCCGGGGGCTACCTCCGTCTATGATTTAACGTCCTTTGACTTGATCAGGCTGATTAAACAATTCAACGAGGGCATTTCTTTATCAGGGAAACCGCTCGGCAAGAAAACGAACTTTTCCGTAGCCGGAGCATTTAATCCGAATGTCCGCCACCTTGATAAAGCAGTAAAACGGCTGCAGAAAAAAATCGAGTGCGGAGCTGACTACTTCGTGTCCCAGCCTGTCTACTCGGAGCAGCAGCTCATTGACATTCATCATGAAACGAAGCATCTCAAAACACCGGTGTATATCGGTATCATGCCGTTAACGAGCAGCCGCAACGCAGAGTTCATCCATCATGAAATCCCGGGCATTAAGCTGTCAGACAGCATCCGCGAAAAAATGGCGCTCGCCGGCGAAGACAAGCGGAAGCAGAAAGCCGAAGGCCTCGCCATCGCCAAGTCGCTTCTCGACACGGCGTGCGAACTGTTTAACGGAATTTATTTAATCACCCCGTTTCTCCGTTCTGATTTGACGTCAGAGCTTGCAGCTTATATTAAGCAAAAGGATGAAAAGCGGGCTGATGTATATTTGCATTGACGCGGAAGAGGCCGCCTGATATGACAGGTGGCTTTTTCATGGTACGATACAGAAAAAGAATCAAGCAAAGGAGGATTTTTTCATGGTTGAAGTAAAACCCATCACCGCAGAAGACACGTACGCGATCAGACACAGCGTGCTGCGCCCCCATCAGACGATTGAGGATTGTAAATATGATCAGGACAGCGTCAAAGGAGCCTTTCATCTCGGAGGTTTTTACGACGGGACATTGATCAGCATCGCTTCTTACTACCCGCAGAACCAGCAGGCGTTACAGGCAGCGCCCGCCTACCAGCTGCGCGGCATGGCGACGCTTGAGGAATACCGGACGCAAAAAGCGGGAAGCACGTTAATCGCCTATGCAGAACGAAAACTGGCAGATATGGGGGCGGCGCTTGTCTGGTGCAACGCCAGATGTCACGTAAAGGGATATTACGAAAAGCTCGGCTGGAAAAGCACGGGCAGCCCCTTTGACATACCCGGCATCGGCCCGCATGTGATCATGTATAAAGAACTCGCCTGAAACAGACAAATGCCCTTGGGGACATGTCTCTAAGGGCATTACCTTGAATGTCACGTCTGCTTTTATATACGGTACTATTGACGCCCTACCTCTTTTTTAATACCCTTTGTACATTATGCAACAGCTAGGATGGCAGGCAGAAAACGATATCTGTCAATTGCCGTTTTCAGCTATTAATTCAGAAAAGGAAGTATGAGATGAATACGATCCAAAAACCGAAAATCCCGAAAGAATTGCCGGTGCTTTCTTTCACAGAAGCGCTTCAGGACGACCTCATAAAAGAAGTCGTCATAGAAAACGCCGTCGTAAACAGCAAACTGGACGGCCTGCGCGCCGAAAAAGTCATTTTCAGAAACACCGTTTTTACGGATGTCTCTTTCAGACATATGGAATGTACGGATGTCCTGTTTGACAAATGTGATGTCTCAAACGCTGATTTCAGCGGAAGCATCATCCATAGAACGGCGTTTCAGCATTCAAAACTTCTCGGCTTGAATCTGGCGGATTCCGCCATGCGTCATGTACGGTTTGAAGACTGCCTCGCAAATTACAGCTCCTTCAGCTATTCCAATATGAAGCATGTCCGGTTTGACACGTGCGCTCTTACAGAAAGTGAGTGGAATGATGCCGTTCTTGAATACACAGATCTTGACGTCTGTGATTTGAACGGCGCAAACTTCATCGGCACGTCTCTTTTTAATATGGATATCAGCACGTGCACATTTGATCATCTGCACGTCTCACTTGAGAAGCTGAAAGGATGCCGCATCTCTCCGTCTCATGCCATTACATTCGCAGAAGCACTCGGAGCCATTGTGACGTGATCTTTTATTAAACGAAACGGCGGGCGATGTCCGCTATCGTTTGAATGCCTTTTTCCAAGTCCGGTAAGGATGCGTATGAATAGGAAAGACGCAGGCTTTGCCGGTCTTCGGGAAGATAGAGAGCTCCCGGATTGATCAGCACGCCGGCCTCCAAGGCACGGGTGAAAAGCGTCTGAACGGCGATTGCTTGATGAAAAGTGACCCAAATATAAAAGCCCCCCTCCGGCACACGCCACTCCGCAATATCTCCCGCGTATCTTTCAAGAGAACGCAATGCCGCATCTCTTCTGATTTTAAGTTCCTTTCTGAGACGCAAAAGGCGCGCTTCATAGCGGCCGCTTGACAGCCATTGACATGCCGCCCATTGAGATAAAGCACTGGAGCCGTAATCCGTCTGCATTTTAATATCGGCGAGCCTGTCTGCAACCGGCTCAGGGGCGACGACCCATCCGATGCGCAGACCCGGGCTTACGGTTTTTGACAGCGTGCCGATATACAGCACATTCCCCTCACCGTCCATGGATTTTAACGGAGGCGGCGGTTCTTTATCGATCCATAAATCACCGTATGCGTCATCTTCAATGACAGGCAGGCGGTGATTTCTTGCGAGGACGATGAGTTCCTTCCTCCGCTTGAGTGACATCACCGTTCCCGTCGGATTATGGAATGACGGAATGGTGTACAGCAGCCCTGCTTCGTATTGCCGCCGGTAAGCGGGAAGATGATCCGTTTTGATTCCGCTCCCAACCATCGGCACTCCCTTAAGCCTGACGCCCGCTGATTGAAACACACGCAGGGAATGGAGATACGACGGGTTTTCAGTCAGCATGACGGAGTTTGGTTTTAGCAGCCCGATTGAAATGAGCTGAAGCGCCTGCAGCGCGCCTGAGACGATTACGATGGATGCCGGGGACGCGTGAATCCCCTTTGTTTTCAAATGTTCCGCGACGCTTTGCCGAAGCTGCAGGCTGCCCTTCGGTTCTTCATAGCCGAGCGCAAAAATGTTAGTTCCCGCTTCACGGAACAGTTCGGCCATCTCCTGCTCAGGCAGCAGCTCTTGACTCAGTTCACCCGTCCCCAGCCTGATCAGATCCGGACGCGGCTCGTTTTGATTAATGGCCTGAATCAAGGATGAATTCGGCTGATGACTCCCCGATGTAACGTATGTGCTCCAATCAAGGGGCTTAGCCGCTGCCATGATGCTCCACGTATTGTTGACGACCTTTGTGCCTCCCCCTCTTTTTCCTTCCAGAAGACCTTGGGCGATTAACTCATCAACTGCTGCCGTCACTGTGCTTCGGTTGACCTGAAGCTCCTCGGCGAGCTTTCTTTGTGAGGGAATTTTCGTGCCGATGGTCCATTCGCCATGAAGTATTTTTTCTTTTATATGCTGTTCGATCTGGAGATAAAGCGGTATGTGCGACTCCCGATCCGGACGCCAGCTGTTCATACGTCATCCCTCCTTCTTTATTTATTATACATTTGGCTGGTTCAAGTACCAGCCAAATGGCCGGAGACATCAGCACACAGTGCGGCTACAATGAGATTTAGTTGACGATTGGAGGGTTTTACGAAATGAATGCCATTCTTCACGGAGTGATGCTCGCTTTCGGCCTTATTTTGCCATTGGGCGCGCAAAACGTGTTTATTTTTCAGCAGGGAGCCTGGCAAAAACATGTGTGGCAGGCATTTCCCGCAGTGATTGCCGCCGCGGTATGCGATACGATTCTCATCAGCGCGGCCGTCGCAGGCGTGTCAATGATTATTGCAGAGATTCCCGTTTTTCAGACCGTCATGCTTATAGGCGGCTTTTTGTTTCTCAGTTTTTTAGGCTGGCAGACTTGGAGAAGCAAACCGCAGGCCGAACAGGCGAGAAAAACGGTTTTCACGGCAAAAAAACAGGCGGTCACGGCCGTCATGGTATCCCTTTTGAACCCGCATGCGATTTTGGATACCGTCAGTGTCATCGGCACAAGCTCCGCCGCCTATCCGGGAATTGATAAATGGCTGTTTGCCGGTGCTTGTATCGCGGTTTCCTGGGTATGGTTCGCCGGACTGGCATTCGCGGGACGGCTCGTTCAAACGGCGGATACAGGAGGCCGGCTCCTCGGCATCCTGAATAAATGCTCGGCATTGGTGATGTGGGGTGCTGCTTTTTATTTTGCGGCGCTTTTGTTTCGATAAAAGGAATTCGGCCAGGCCATGTTGAATGTACCGGAAGAAGAGGGGGAATTGGAATGTCAGACATTTTAAAGCTGTATCACTACCACAGATGGGCAAATGAGCAAGTTATTCAGCATCTGAAGACGCTGCCCGCGGTCAGCTTACAGCAGAAACTGAAAAGTGTTTTTCCGACTGTGAACGCCGTGCTTGTGCATATATACCGGGCTGATTACATTTGGCTTCACGTGCTTTACGGAGAAACTTTCGAACAAATCGTCTCGCAGTTTGATCAATTTGAAAAGCTTGACGGAGATTTTGAGGCGATTGAACATAGAATGACTGAACTGGACAAAGAATTCAGCGAATTTTTAAAAGAAATGGAGAACCCGGAAGGTCCGATCTCTATTTCTCATCCGCGCCTGGGGACGCTTCAGACGACATATGCCGATGTGATCCGGCATGTTGTGAATCACGGCACATACCATCGCGGCAATATCATCGCGATGCTTCACCAAATGGGCTATAAAGGCGTGCCGACTGACTACATTTTTTTCTCATACGAATCATAAAAAAGCAAAGGCCTCCCGGGCCTTTGCTTTTTTACTTCGAATCTATCATAATCCGATATAGCCGGAGACGCCCGCTTTTTCGGCCACATCGTAAATTGTCATTTTCATGCTTACCGATCCCTCTTTTGTTCTCTGGTTTTAGGTCAGTCCGTTTTCCGGCTTACGAATTTGCGGTATTCAAGCGGCGAAATGCCTTCAATCTGTTTAAACAGTTTGGAAAAATAGGTCGGGTCTTCCATACCGATGGCATCCGCGATTGTCCCCATTTTGTCATTGGTTGCGGACAAAAGACGTTTCGCCTCCGTCATTCTGACTTTGTTCGTATACTGGCCGGGCGTGACGCCGAGCACCTGCTGCATACAGCGGGTCACGTAGTCTTGGTTGTAATGAAGAGCCGATGAAAGCGCTTTGATGGTTGTTTTCTCCTTGTAGTGCTCCTGCAGGTACCGGGCGGCCTCCCATGCGACTCTTTCCTTTGCGGACGGGATTTGGAACGCTTCCTTCTGAAGATGGAGCAGCAGCTCTTCAAACAGAATCTGCTTTCTGAGCGGCAGGTCGGAATTCTCGGCGCTGTCATCTGTCAGCACACTGAATTGCCCGGCCATAAACTGCGGGCGTCTCACCTTCCCTTTTTGCGGCAGGGACAGGCGGTAGCGGGACGGCTCTTCAAAGCTCCCTTTTTTTCGCCTCAGCTCCGACCAATTGTTCCCGGTTGTTTCCGCCATCTCATAATCCGCTCCCTCAAAATGAAGCCACGAATAGGATGTCGTTTCTTCACTGCCTTTTGTCCCGTAATGTTCAAGCCCGGGAGAAAGCAGAATATATTCTCCCGCTTCAACGGAAAAGGCGTTTTCGTCTTCTGTAATGTAGAGGACGCCTTCTTTCACATACAGCAGATCAAACACCGGGAAGACCCGTCTCACATGGGTTTCGCCTTTTTTGAACACTCCTTCTCCCGCAGCGATAAAGACCGGGAACGGAGGAACTGTGAACTCGAGAAAGGACATATTTTCGGCCCTCCTTTTTAAGTCGGATTTTTGCAAGAAGTTTCGTTTCTCTCCCTTTTTATTATAAGAAAATGGAGGTACACTTTTAAACGTTGATTTTGTCAGGAAAGGGGTTAAAAGAAATGAAACAAGCGATTTTAAAACGGGCTGCGTTCAAACAATCCTCTGATCACAAACTCTCATTATACGCGCTGACTTGGCCGATATTTATTGAGGTTTCATTATATATGTTTATGGGAAACGCCGACACTCTTATGCTTAGCCAATACTCTGACAACAGTGTGGCGGCCGTGGGTGTCAGCAATCAGATTTTAAATTTAATTATCGTGATGTTCAGCTTTATCGCAACGGGTACGACAATTGTGATTTCACAGTTTTTAGGATCTAAACAGAAAAAAGAGGCGCAGGAAGTGGCTTATGTATCAATAGGAGCGAACTTTGTCATCAGTCTCGCCATCAGCGCCGCCATATTTTTTGCGGCCGTTCCGCTGCTTCATGTGATGGGTCTTTCCAATGAATTGATGCCGGATGCCAAAGTCTTTTTGCAGGTGGTCGGCGGGCTGTCCTTCATTCAGGCTTTGATTATGACGTTCAGCGCCATTTTAAAAAGCTACGGTCATACGAAGGATACGATGTTCGTTACGATCGGGATGAATATTTTAAATATTGCCGGAAACTTTCTTGTCATTTTCGGGCCGCTCGGCCTTCCGGTGTTAGGCGTCGCCGGTGTTGCGATGTCAACGTCCTTCGCGCGGATCATCGGGCTGATCGCGATGATTGTGATCGTCAAAAAACGCATCGGACTCGGTCTGACATGGCAAAAGATTTTTCACGTCCATAAAGAGCACTTGCGGAAACTCCTGAAAATCGGGATTCCGTCTGCCGGCGAACAGCTGTCTTACAACATTTCGCAAATGGTTGTCACTTATTTTATCGCCATTATGGGCGCTCAGGCGCTTACAACAAAGGTTTATACACAAAACATCACCATGTTTATCCTGCTGTTCGGAACAGCGATCAGCCAGGGCACACAGATTTTGATCGGCAGATATATCGGCGCCAAACGGTTTGACGACGCTTATGACCGCTGCATGAAAAGTCTGTACTGGGCGCTTGGCATTGCCGCTTTGACATCCGTGATCATGACTTTGTTTTCAAAGCAGCTGATCGGAATTTTCACAAGCAGCCCTGACATTATTGCGACGGCGAGCATGCTGATCGCCATGACGATCATTCTTGAGCCCGGCCGTTCATTCAATGTCATTATCATCAACTCGCTGCGGGCTGCCGGAGATGCAAAATTCCCCGTCTACATGGCGATGATTTCCATGTGGGGTATCGGACTGCCGCTCGCTTATCTGTTCGGCATCCATTTCGGATTAGGGCTTATGGGCATCTGGATTTCATTTATCGCAGATGAATGGGTCAGAGGCATTCTTATGTACAGAAGATGGCGGTCGCGGATTTGGATTCAAAAAGGGATTGCATAAACGCCCGAAGCTTCGTTATGAAGCTGGGCGTTTTTTTATGCTTGTGAAAGCCGTTGTCTCATGTCACCGAGCTCTGACCGGTAATGTGTGAGCAAGCCGGTAACGGCGGGCCTTGAGTATAACGGAAACAGCTCCAGCTCTTCAGACGCCTCCTCGAAATACGCCTCGGCCTCGAATGCGATGTACTCCCATACATTCATAAAAGCTTTGTTGACGGTATGGCTCTCCAGTTCTTCTTCCGTATAGCCGAATTGCTTCATCACCTGGCGCGGGAGACGCTTTTTCGCCCGCTCGTCCGTATGGACCTCCAGAAGCACCCGGGTCAGCTGAATGGCTGCTCCTAATGAAACGGCTGCATGGCGGAGTTTCTCTTGGTTCCGGCGCGCACAAACCGGCAGCAGCAGCAGGCCGAGGGCTCCGCCTGTTTGGCCCGCATACATCAGCAGGTCATCAAACTCTTGATACGTTACTTTTTCTCTGTCAGAGATTTGGCCGGCGATAAACTCACGTAACGGCTCTTCTTCAAGCGCAAATTGCTGCCGCACATCGGTGAGCGCCTCCCACAAAAAGCCGTCGGCGCGTGACCCGTTCAGAAAGTCTTGTGCCGCCTGTTCAAATCCTCCAAGTTCCTGCACATCAAGCCGGTCAGCTTCGTGAAACAAAGCAAGCACCGCCCATGCGGCCCGCCTGTTTTTTGGCGGCAGGGATGAGAAAGTCCGTTTATATAAAGGAAAGTGCGCCTCGGCAAGCTGGGCGCATGTTTCGTATTCGGTCATGGTATCACTCCTCTGTTTTTTAGTGTACCATATGTTTCACAATAAAAAGACCGATATCCTTCAGCGGAAACCGGTCGCGGCACTGTTATTCTTCTATATCGATACGGTACGCCTCAAACCATGTATGGATCTGGGCAAGATGGGCGATCAGCTGCGGGCCTTTCATCAGCTGGCCGAACCACGGAACCTGAAAAGATGAACCTTCTGTCTCCAGCAGCATTTCCAGCTTCTTTCTGTCAAGCAGGGTGTGAAGCACGGAATCTTTCTGTTGTAAAATCGTTTTCAGCCATTCTGTGACCCCCTGCGTGTATTTCGGGTGATGCGTTTTCGGATAAGGACTTTTTTTGCGGTACAAAATATCTTCAGGAAGCAGTCCTTCAAGCGCTTTCCGCAAGATACCTTTTTCCCGGCTGCCATGCATTTTCATTTCCCAAGGAATATTCCAAACGTATTCCACAAGTCTGTGGTCGGCGAACGGCACCCGTACTTCAAGACTTGCGCCCATGCTCATGCGATCTTTGCGGTCGAGCAGATTTGTCATAAACCAAAGCATATTTAAGTAGAACAGCTGCCGTCTCGCTTTATCTGTTCCCGTCTCACCATCTAACAGCGGCGTTTCCGCAATGGTTTCTTCATATCTCGCATTCACGTATTCTCTAAGATTCAGCCGTTTTTGCCACTTTTCATCCAAGAGCGTGACCCTCTCCTCAGTCGACCTCATCCAAGGAAATCCCTCTTCTTCTGCCGCTGTGTGAAACCACGGATATCCGCCGAAAATTTCGTCCGCACATTCTCCGGAAAGGCTCACGACAAAATCTTTTTTAATTTCCCGGCAGAACCATAATAGCGATGAATCAACATCAGCCATGCCCGGCAGGTCTCTGACGAGAACGGATTCCTTCAGATGTTCAATCAGCTGATCCTGCGTAATCACGCACTTATGATGCTGTGTGCCGAATGCATTTGTCATTTTATCGATCCACGGGCCGTCATCATTCGGCTGAAAGGCGCTCGCTTTAAAAAATTTGCTGTTCTCCTCATAATCAATTGAATAAGTATGAAGGGGATCTCTGCCTTGTTTCTCAAAATGAGCCGCGGCTATCGCGGTTATCGCGCTCGAATCAAGCCCCCCTGATAAAAACGTGCAAATCGGCACGTCAGATACGAGCTGGCGTGTCACTGCATCCTGAAATAAGTACCGAATGTGAGCTGCGGTTTCATCGAAGCTGTCTGTATGCTTTTCGCTCTTTACATTCCAATAACGCCATATGGACAAACCGTCCTTTGAGAAAGTGAACGCATGGGCGGGACGCACCTCGTGAATTCCTTTAAACACCCCGCAGCCCGGAGTTCTGGACGGCCCGAGTCCGAATACTTCCGCAAGTCCGCCGCTGTCTGTGCGGGCTTTCACATCAGGATGAGCAAGGATGGCTTTCAATTCCGACCCAAACAGAAAGGAAGAGCCGTGTTCTTTATAAAAAAACGGTTTGACGCCGAGCCGGTCTCTTGCCCCGAACAGCCGCTTGCGCTTTTCATCCCAGATGGCAAAAGCGAAAATACCGTTCAAGCGGTCCACGCACTCCTCCCGCCACTCAATATAGCTGTGCAGCAGCACTTCTGTATCAGAGGTCCTCTCAAAACGGTGGCCCCTCGCCTGAAGCTCCTTCCGCAATTCCTCCGTGTTATACAGCTCGCCATTATAAATGATGGTGTACGTTTCCTCTTGATGCGTGCAGGCCATCGGCTGGCGGCCGCCTTCAATGTCAACGACCGAAAGTCTTTTATGTCCGAATAAAACATGGGGCTCTCCCCAGACGTTTGAATCATCAGGCCCTCGTTTTGAAAGAGTGTCTATCATATTGTTCATAATATGTTTCTCTTGGACGAGCTGCTTTTGAAAATCGACCCAACCCGCAATTCCACACATGTGATATCAGCTCCAATCCCGTTTCTGTCGGTATCAAATTCGTTTCTATCAGCACTTTACCCAGTTTATGCAAAGAAACGCAGATAGTTGATTTGTCCCACTAAGAGTTGTATGAGACAAGCCCGATTTGGAAAGAACGGAAGAGAAGAAACAAACAAAGGAGACCGGCACGGTTATGAAACGAAAACAGCTTTTCTCAGAAAAAAACAAATGGGGGCGCGGCACCCTGATGATAGAGGACGGCATCTGCCTCATCGAAAACGATGAAGGCGATATCCTGCTTGCAGACAGTCTAGCAAACGCAGACGTATTGATGAAACGCGGCGGCAGATGGCAGCCGGCACGGATTTGCGGCGGCGCGGCCGAAATCGGTGCAGACACCATCCCCCTGCTCGGCGGGGAAGAAATCCGTTATGAAAAGGCGGTCAAACGGCCGCTGTTAACCTTGCTCGATTCGCTGGACGATGAAACGTTCCTGCTGTTTCTCAGCCATCTGCACGGGTTCGGCCTGTCTGTATATGATTGCGTATTTTCCTACAATCAGGCGCTGTTTTCCGGTGAAGGCGTTTCGTTTTATCACTTCTCGGCGGATGACGCACAATGCGCCCTGCAGCATCACCGCGGCAGCTCGGGTAAACACGACAGATTTGAATGGACGGCATCTGACGGGCGGCGCTCCATTATGTATTCTGCGGCAAAACAAGACGGCACCGCGTAACAAACAGGCGGCACCTTTTAAATAGGTGCCGCCTGATGTATTCAGCTTTGTTTTTCACGCTGATTGATGCCCGGCGTTTGCTTTTACCCTTCACAGCCGTAGCTTTTGCGGCAACAAGAGTGATTGACGCTTTTGGCATCCTGCACATCTCCTTCGCCTCATCAACATCCCCTGTCACGGCATTTCTCATTCAGCGGCACAGTTGCGCAACTAAAAAAACCCGGATGCATCCGGGTTTTTCAAGCGATGGATTAAAATACGTGAAAGCCGATCGGCAAGTGAAGGCCGAGCAGCACCGTCAGGACGAGCACGATAATAAAACCGATCCACAGTCCGCCGGTTGATTTGCCTTTTTTCTTACGGATGACGAGCATTTCCATCAGTCCGATGGTAATGATGCCGAGCAGCATTTTTCCGGCGTATTCTCCGTTCCAATTCGCAAAACGGACAAAAAGCTCAGCTCCGGTCAGAATAATAATAATGTAGAATAAGCGCAGAATCATATGCGTAATTTTTGCGCCCTTCGCTTTTCCGGAACCGTACAGCCCGTAGCTGACAAACACCAGGATAAGCGCAACGACCCATGAAGTAATATGCCAATGTGTCATTATGTTCAATTCCCCCTATCAGATCAATCTGCCTCACTTATGGTACCACAACAAGCCGCTCGGAGCATTATCAATCGTGCGATGGACACACAATTATCCGATTTGGTTCGACAGCGTGCCGATCGGTTCAATTGTAATGTCAATGCGGTCCCCCGGCTTTAAAAATTTCGGCGGCTTAAACCCTTTTCCGACACCGGACGGCGTCCCCGTCGCTATAATGTCACCGGCTTCAAGCGTCATTCCTTTTGACAGCGTTTCGATTAATTCAGCTATCGGAAAAATCATGTCCCCCGTTGATCCTGATTGGCGCAATTCTCCGTTCACCCGCGTTTCAACTTTCAGGCTTTGCGGATCACTGACGGCCGACTTATGTACAATGACCGGGCCCATCGGGCATGTCGTATCGAGGCTTTTGCCGATAAAAAACTGTTTATGTTTCTTCTGCAGATCGCGCGCTGTTATATCATTTACAATTGTATAGCCGAATATATGATCAAGCGCATGTTCTTTGGAGATGTGCGATCCGCTTTTTGATATGATTACCGCAAGCTCCCCTTCATAATCAAGCTGCTCCGTTACGTCCAAGTGGCTGTCCACTGTTTCTCCGTGTCCTGTAACGGCAGCGGGGGCTTTCGTAAAAACCATGGGATGCTCCGGTATATCAGCCTCACTCCCCATTTCAACAGCATGATCACGATAATTTTTCCCGATGCAGATCACGTTCTTTGAAGGTCTTGGAATAGGCGCGCAAAGCTTTACGTCAGACAGCGCATACATAAATGAACCCGACTCGTCATTCGGTTTTTTCGCCCATTCCGCAAGCTGTCCGGCATGCGCGACAAACTTATCTCCTTTTTGAATGCACTCGATCAGCGAACCCGGAATCGTCTCAAGTTCAAACAATTTTTTTTCAGCCTTTTGCAGATCTAAGATTTTGTCATCATCAATGATCAGACCGACAAATGTTCGGCTGTTCAGTTCCCCTGTCGCAAATTTCATGTTAATCCCCCATCATTTTTAAATCTGGCATTCCTTTATGTATTCTTCCTCCGGGCGGGAAATTCCTCTTTTAAACAGGCTGAAAATAAGTGTAAAAGAGTATCAAAAATTGTCACTTTTTTAGTCATATTGACGAAATAAAACCTTCTTGGCCAAAATGGGTTATACTATTATCATCCTATGTTTTCCAAAATAATCGAGAATTGGAGATCACACGATGAACAAAATTGAAGAAAAAAGATTAACTTTATTCGAGACAGCGCAAAAATTCGGAATCAATGCAACGGAGACCATCAGGTGCAGCCAGGAGCTGGACAGCCTTTTAAACGGGTGCCGGGGCGGGCTCATCCAACAAACGAAAGACAGCGGGCTGAACCCGGCCGCACAGATTGAGCACGGCCGCACCGCAGGAAAAAAAGAGGCTTTCTCATAAACGTGATATGTATATAAATCTGTATCATTTATGTATAAGACCCGGCATGCGTAAAGCGCCGGTGTTTTTACGTCTAAAGTTTTTTCCGCTCACAAAAATGTGCATTTGTCATAAGCTATTTTAGGCAGGCAGCCCAGATAAGCTCCTGAAGTGCAGTCATGAAAATCTTCACGAAAAGGATGTGCTCGTATGCCCGCAATTGTCGGAGCGTTTAAAATTAATGCCGTCGGTACGAGCGGAGTCGTTCATATAGGCGACTGCATCACCATTTCTCCAAAAGCAGAGGTTAAGACATTTGCCGGAGCGGGCAGCTTCAATACCGGAGACAATCTCACACTGACGAATTACAGGAATTCAACGAATGTGTACGATAATGATGTAATCGATCAGCCGATGGCAGGAAACGCATAAAGGAGGCGCCGTATGAATTTTTACGTCAATCAGTCGATCCATATCAATTACATGCGTGTAGAATCTGTCAGCAATTCCTCCATACTGCAAATCGGAAGCGCCGGTTCAATTAAATCTCTTTCCAATCTGTACAACACAGGGAGTTATGTTGAGCCGGCGCCGCCTGTCACCGCGGGGCAGCAGACTGTAACAACAGGGGGAGGTCCCGGCACCTCATCATTTGTACCGCTCCAGCCGCCAAGCCGGTAGTTTTAATGAAGGAAACGAGACGCGAGGTGAATGTCATGTATGATCAATCCGTTTCATCCTACCTGCAGAATTTAAATTCTTTCGTCCAGCAGCAGGCGCAGCAGATTCAGGAGCTCGAACGGCAGCTGAAAGAATTCCAAAATGAAATTTCAACGCTGAAGCAGCAGCCTTCTACAAGAATCGATCGGCTCGAGTATAAATTTGATCAGCTGAAAATTGAACGGCTGGAAGGAACGCTGAATATCGGATTGAATCCGACTGATCCGAATGCCGTGCAAAACTTCGAAGTCGGCCAGACATCTCCGCAGGTCGGAATGATGCAGCAGGAACAGGCGGGCCAGCAAATGCAGCAAATCCGCCAAAACGTCGATATGTACCTGAATGAAGAAATCCCCGCGCTTTTAGAACAGCTCGAAACTCAGTATGAGAGCAGGCTGGACGAAACGAACAAATATCATATTATTGAAGATATCAGAAAGCAGATGGACAGCCGGATTCAGTATTATCTGTCCCATGTCCCGAAAGAAGAAAATACGGCGCCCGCGCAATATGCCGAGCAGATTGCCGAACATGTGAAGCGTGATATTGTCAGGGCCGTTGAGCACTTTATTAAGCACATACCTGGTGAAATGAAAGGTGATGATCCGTCATGATTTTTACAGTGATTAACCGGAATATTGAAGTCGGCGACATCCGGTCTACCGGTGTGTCCAGTTCTTCCTTATTATTAATCGGCGACACCGATTCCGTCTATCTGTCTTCCATCTTTGACACGCCTCCGGAATCTCTTATTATCGGGCCTTATGTGCCGCTGGCGCCGGAATAATGTTAAAGCGCATTTCACGCCTCCGGAACGCCAAAATCAATTCAGTCGGGATTGCGAGTGTCTTTCAAGCAGGCGATACGAATGAAATCAATATGCGGATCAAAGTATTGGCCAATCAGCGTACTATTGCCTTATACAGAGACGATGAAGGCTCATTTAACAAAAAAGAATACCAGATCTTTCGGCAGCCGGCCGTCATGCCGTTACCGGAAACGGGAGTCCAAAGCGCATTCTGCCATGAAAACCCTTCAATTCGGGTAAGGAATGTGAAAGTTCAAGGGGTATCGTCAGCGTCCGTGGTTCAAATCGGATCGACGTCGATCGTTCTGGGAGATTCGCGGCTGAAACATATTAGGCAGATTGTCACACCAAGCTCACAATCACAGCAGCCCTGACATATAATGACGGTGAGACTTCTATAAAGGGTGTCGTTTATGCCAGCAATTACCGGACCTATAGCTATCAATTCCATATCGGGCGGAGTCGTAAACTTTGGTGATTCCTTTTACCTTTCTCCAAAAAGCTCTTCTAAATCTGCGCTCGGTTCGGGAGCAGGCAATACCGGAGATTTCCTGTTATTAAACAACGTTGTCAATGCGACAAACTATATAGACCCCGATGTCAGCGATCAAAATGTGGTAGGAAACGCCTAAAAAGCAGCCGCTCTTTCAGAAGAGGGCTGCTTTTGGTTCAGCGTTATGTTCGTTCATTTGCTTTTTTTGTTTTTACAAGCTTTTCCGGCGGCTGTTTTCTGATCCATTTCACAAACCGCGCGAGTTTCGGGTCACGCCGCAGCTCTTCTATTCCCGCGAGCCTTGCCGCAAGCTCCTGATTCGTATAGAGCGCGTGAACCTGTTTATGACAAGGGATGCAGAGCATTGCGGTCGGAAGGAATGTCCCGCCTTCTTCCTTAGGCGTTAAGTGGTGCTCCGTCAGCCGCACATGATGGCGGCCGCATAATTCACATGTGCCCTCGGCAGAATCGGCCATAATTCCTTCTCCTTTCTACATGATCTCCAATGTGACCCGGGTGCCTTTCCCGCCCGGTTCGGACGGATGAACGATTAATTTTTTCGGCAGACGCGCTCTCAGCTCCTGCACATGGCTGATCACTCCGACGGATAAGTTGTCCGATTGCAGCTTTTCGAGCGCTGTGACAACGGTGTCTAAGAGCCCTTGGTCAAGAGTCCCGAATCCTTCATCTAAGAAAAAGAATTGCAGCGGGTATTGCCCCCTCAGCTGAATCTGGGCGGACAAGGCAAGCGCAAGCGACAGCGATGTCAGAAACGTCTCCCCGCCGGAAAGGCTTGATACGGGCCGTTTGACGCCTCCGTTCGCGTCATCACGCATGACGAAACCGCCTTCTGAATCGACTAATATGGCATATCGCTGCCTTGTCAGCGCTCCGAGACGGGCAGAGGCGTCCCGAGCCACGCTTTCCAGCTGTTCTTCCGCTAAAAATTCGACGAATGTATTGCCTTTACATACAGACTGGAGCTTATCAAGCCTGTCAATCTGTGTCTGCCAGCTTTTCAGTTCGGCTTCAATCTCTTTAAAGCGCTTATGCTGTTTTTGCATAACCGCGAAGGCTTTTGCCTGTGCTCCTTTTTCCTCCATGGCGGCCCCTAACTCAGCCTCTGCCTGCTTCAGCAGAGAAACGGATGCTGTCCATTCTTCCTCCGATATCCGGCGCTCGGCTAATTTATCAGTAACACGGCTGATATTTGCCGATAGCTGTTTTGAGGTGTCCAGGAACTCATCAATTTCTTTTTTCATTTCCTCTGCACGCCCTTGCGGAAGCAGACTTTTTTTGACTTGGTCCGGCTCGGCAAACCCGGTGTCTTTTGACCTCACGCGCCAGTCGTTTTGCGCTTTCTCAAGGGAGGTCTCAGCATCCCTGAGTGACATGAGACTCCCGGATTCCCGGCCTTTTGCGTCATTCAGTGATTGCTGCGCCTGCTTCAGCGCGTCGAATAGGGACTGTTCTTTGGATTTTAACAGCTGTAATTCCTGCCGCACCGCTTCAAGCTTTGCGGAAATTGATGTTTCTTCGGCTGCTGTTCCGAGCTCTTGTTCATATCCGTCAATCACCTGCTGCAGGCGCTCAGACGCATAGTGAAGCTCGAGCCGTTCCCGTTCAAGCCGATGCTTCATCTCCTGCAGGCGTTCTTTCTCCTCTTCATGTTCCTTGAGGAATGCGATGCTTGTTTCAATGCGCTTCTCACATTCTTCTGCCTGCCTGTCCTTCTCATCTATCGAAGCCTGCCAGGCGTCAATCCGGTTTGGCGGAATATCACCGCAGACTTCATTGTACTGATTCAATCGGCTTTCTGACAGCGATTCAAGCTCTTCTAATGAATGTCTGAGACGGCCGACTTCTTTTTCCTCGTAGCGGATTCGTTCGGCAAGCTGCTCAGCTTGTTTCACCGTCTGCTGATGCGCGCTGATCAGTCTTGTGACCTTCTCTTTTACCGACAGCATATCCTGTTTCATTTGTTTCCACTCCAAGCGGACGGCGCTGAACGCTTCATCAAGCGGGCGTCCGCTGATGGAGGAAGCGGCTTCCAGCTCCGGAACCCGGGCGCTTTGCAGAAACGGACATTCTTCGGTAAAACGCCCCGACTGTTCTTCTAATGCAACCTTGGCCGTCAGCACCTCCTGAGAAAGAGCCGCCGCCTCAGAAAGCAGCGCTTCAACCTGCTGCAGCTGTTCCTGTACAGCCGTATCAGGCGAGAATGTTTCATGAGCGGAACGCGGGCGGTCATGCTGCGTCGAGCCGCATACAGGACAAGGCTTTCCTTCGATTAGTTTTTCCGATAATTCTTTTGTTAATGCAGCCGTTCTCGCTTCCTCTGAGCGCCTGCGGAGATCGGCTTGCGTTTTGTCAGCCCGTTCGGCTACGGCTTTCAGTGAACGTTCCGTTTCACAGACCATATGGTAAACGGTTTGAAGCGTTTGATAAGCGTGCGTAATATCTTCCTCTTCCGTTTTCGCTTTCGCTGTGAGCGACTCGCTTTCTCCGTTCAGCTTCTCCACGTTTTTCAGCTGCGTTGTCAGATTGGCCCGTTCTTTCGTGATTTGTTCCTGTGTCTGCTGAAAGCCTGCCGCCAGCTGTGCGGCGGTCTGGCATTTTTTCCGTTCATCGGCGGTCACTTGAACTGCTTTCAGCTCTTCTTTCAGCTCATTCTGCCTGTTTTGGCCGCGGGTCAGGCGGTCTTTCACTCCGGCCAGCTGTTTCGAGGCGGCTTCGTATTCTTCCTCTTTTTTGCTGTGTTCCGCATTTGTTTTTTCCGCTTCTTTTTTCGCTTCAAGCAGTTTTTGTTCAATGGCTGAAAGTCTTTGATACAGCTCTTCTTCCTTGACAAGCTTCGGCTCCTGTTCGGCCTTATGGGCCCGCCATGCTTCATAGGCTTCATTTTGCCGGGTAAATGAAACGGTTTCCGCCTCTGATTTCCGTTTGGCCAGTTCGTGTTCCTGTTCGGCGCGCTGCTTCCGGCGGACGGCTTCTGTGTAACGGTCTGCGTACGGCTCAAGGGCGAGAGCTGTTTCCGCCTCTTTAAGACGCTCAGTCAAATCCGTGATGTACGGGCGTCTTTCCTCAAGCTTTTTCTCCCGGCGCTCATATTCATCTCTTTCTGTCTGCAGGTTCCAAATTTCCTGGTGATTCTCAAAGCGCTCTTTTGCCCGGACCCGTTTCTTCTCAGCTTCTTCAAGCCGTTCGTTCGCTTCGTGAAACTGCTGTTCAGCCTGCTTCAGCGCATCTTCTCCTGCGTCTCCGAGGCCGGATTGTTCGGCCAGCATTTCATTTTTTTTCGCTGCCGCTTCCTGCGCCCGCCGCCGCAATTTTTTGACAAGCCTGTCCCCGTACTGTTCCAGATTAAACAGGCGCTGGAGCATATGTCTTCTTTCCGCGCCTTTAAGCGACAGAAACTCGGCAAACTTTCCTTGCGGCAGCACGACGGCTCTTGTAAAGTCGTCAATGGTCAGGCCAAGAAGCTCCTCTACCTTTTTGTTCACTTCATTCGCTTTATCGGCCAGCACCGTTTGTTCGTCTTTGATTTCAATCAGGCGGCAGAGGGCGGTTTTTACTTTCGTTTCATCCGTTCTCTTAAAAACGCGCTCGACCTTGTAGGAAACCCGGTGGCCGGATTGAAGCGCGAATGTAAATGAGACGGCGAGCTGATCTTCGGCATGATTCAAGATGCCGTGCGTATTATTTGCGGCGCGCTCCACTTTTCCGTATAAAGCGAGTGTCATGGCATCAAGGATCGATGATTTTCCGCTTCCGGTCGGCCCGAAAATTCCGAACACCCCGGCTCCGGACAGTCCGGCAAAATCAATGGTCTGTTCCTCCCTGAAGCTGTGGAGCCCTTTTATCGTTAACAGAATCGGCTTCATGTCGCATCCTCCTCATCATCTGTTGACGCAAGCTCTAAAAACAGCTTGACCATCTCCTCATCCGGCACGCCGCCGCCCGTTTGTTTTTCATAAAACTTCTTAAATCGATCCTCAATTGATGTGTGTTTCACTTCAATCCGGTCATTGCCGGTCTCTTTTTCTTCAAAAACCGGCCTGATATGGATAAAGCCGGGATGCGCCTTTCTCAGCCGATGAATTTCCTCGAGAGAAAGCTGATCCGTCAAATGGATATCAAGATCGATCCAGGCATTCCGGTCACGCCCTTCATCGAGCCAGCCGTGAACCTCGCTCAGCCCCTGCGCTTTCCATTTGACGAGCGGTTTACCGGAAGACAGGAAAATCTCTTCCCACTTCGCTTCTCCGCCGGGCTTCGCTTCTACCACCGTCACCGATTTGGCATAACCGGCTTCTGAAAAGCTGTATGCCAGCGGAGAGCCTGAATAACGGGCAGCCGTCTTGGCGCGCTTGATCGTTTGCGGACGGTGGAGATGGCCGAGAGCCACGTAAGCCGCATCAGCCGGCAGGCTGTCAGCGGCGACCGTGTAAGCTCCCCCGACTTCAATCGGACGCTCTGAATCGGTCTGATTTCCCCCCGCGACATAAATGTGGCTCGCCGCGATTTTCACGGCATCGTCCCGGCACAGTCCGCACATGTGAGTAAACGCCTCTCTGATTTTGACATCGTAATGATCGCGAAGAAGCTTTTCCTCAAACGTATCAGAAAGCACTTCGTTTAATCTCGCCTCTGACGGATATGCCAGCGCAGCTACGGCTAACAGCTCGTCCGCCGACGGCACTTCAATATGCACAGGTTCTGTCCGCGGATAGCCGATTAAATGAATGCCGCGCTCATTTGTTAACGGAGAAGCCGCCGCCAGCCTGTCGGGATTGTCATGGTTTCCGGCAATGACGACAACCGGGCGCTTTCCGCCGTCAGAAAGCGCGGAAAGACTTTCGTAATACAATTGTTCAGCGAGCGCAGGCGGGTTGACCGTATCAAATACATCCCCCGCCATAATGACCGCATCAATATTTTCTTCCTTGACAATGGTATTCAGCTCTTCCAATACCTCGGCCTGCTCGCTCAGCCGGCTTCTGCCTTCCAGCGTTTTGCCGAGGTGCCAGTCAGCTGTATGTAAAATGCGCATACCGCATTCACCTCACTTTTTGATAGAAAAAAAGATCCGCTCCAAAAAGGAGCTTCGGATCTTGTTACAGTGTAAGAACGTGACCTCCATCGAAAAAATAGAGCGCACGCCCTTTCACTTTCGTTTTTGTAATTTGTTCAACCGCTTTTGTATACAATTCGATTTGTGTTTCATACCTTTTTTGCAGAATCGGAGCCGCGCCTTCAAATCCGTTCCGGAATTTCCCCTCTATCCGATCTGTTTTATAGTCCAGCAAATAGAGACCGTCCGCAGTTTCGTAGAGGCAGTCAATAATCCCCTGCACGAGCAGCGGTTCACCGGCCGTTTCGGCATCCTTGTACACCTCGCCGGCCGGAAGCGCCATACTGAACGGCACTTCCCGGTCAATCCGCAGCGCCCTGAGAAGGTCTTTCCCGATTTCAGTTCCGAAAAACTGAACAATTTCTTCTATATCAATAGCTTCCTGCTGTTCTTCTGTCAGCAGCTCTTTTTCGTAAAGCATCCGGACCGTCCGCTCCGCTTCTTCGGCAGTCGGAACGTGCGTCAGCGGTATGTGCTGCATCACCGTATGCATCGCCGTCCCTTTTTCGGCGGCTGTCAGCCCTTTTTTCATCATAAAACCGGGACGCCTGTATAAAAGCGTGTCTCCTGACGGTTTGATGAGAGAGCGGCCGCTGTATTCATCCTCGTATTCTTGCTTTCTCTTCAGCTCAGAAACTGACTGCTTCGTTCTGATAGCCGTCAGCTCTCGGTACGGATATTCCCATTCAAGCAGACGGCGCGCCTGATCATCAAATGAAAACGAATCAGGAATCGGCTCACCCTGCTGAATCGCTTTGAGACGTTTGCTCTTTTCTTCAGCACGCTCTTTTGGATTCTCTTCCAGCAATTCACTTTGCTGAAGCATCCGGATGTGAAAACGCGACGGGTCGCGCGCGATATCCTCAGATGAGGAAAGTCCCGGCGTCCTGTGCGCCTCCATGTCACGGTGGCGGATGAGCGCCGGCCCGATAAAGTCCAAATAAGATGACGCCTGATAGCGGTCGAATTCAGAAAGAAGCCAATCGGCCCGGTCTGCTTGCGCCTGCCATTTGGCCAGCTGTTTTTCCCGGTTTTTGCAGGAACCGACGAGAAACAGCTTTTCCTTCGCTCTGGTCAGCGCCACATACAATACGCGCAATTCTTCGGATAAGAGCTCTCTGCGCATCTTTTTCTTCATCGCCACAAGCGGAAGAGTCGGATAGCTGATTCTGAGTTCCGGATGAATATACTTCGTGCCGAAACCGAGCTCTTTATCAAGCAGGTATGATTTGTTGAGATCCATCATATTAAAACTTCTGCCGAGTCCGGCGGTGAAAACGACGGGAAATTCAAGTCCTTTGCTGCTGTGGATCGTCATCAGCCGAACGACATCCTCCTGCTCGCTGAGCGCCCGGGCCGTCCCCAGATCATCGCCGCGCTCCTGCATCCGTTCAATGAACCGCAAAAAGCGGAATAACCCGCGGAACGCCGTCGCTTCGTACGAGCGCGCCCGGTCATACAAGACGCGCAGATTGGCCTGGCGCTGCTTTCCGCCGGGCATGCCGCCTGCATAGTCAAAATATCCGGTATCGCGGTATACTTCCCAAATCAGCTCAGACACCGAATGATTCGTCGAAAATGACCGCCACTTTTGCAGACTGTCATAAAAGGTTCTCAGTTTTTGATACAGTTCATCATGTCTGTCAGCGTTCGCTATATATGCTTTCAGCGCTTCATAAAACGGCGCTTTTTTCTTTTCAAGGCGTATCAGCGCAAGTTCATTTTCGTCACATCCGACAATGGGCGAGCGCAGCACGGAAGCAAGCGGAATATCCTGATACGGATTATCAATCACCTTCAAGACTGAAAGCGCCGCAGCCACCTCCACGGCTTCAAAGTAACCCGACGTCAAATTGGCGTACACCGGAATGCCCTGGTTTTTCAGCTCTTCCATTAATTGCGGCGCCCACGGCATGGAGCGCAGCAAAATTACGATATCCCGGTACTGGATATTCCGGTGTGTTTTTGTTTTGCCGTCATATACCTTAAACGGAGATGAGACAAGCTTTCGGATCTCCCCGGCTATCGCTTTCGCTTCCCAGTGCACGGTTTCAAAGTCTTCGGCATCCTCGGAGCTGTCTGCGCTATCAGCGCTGTCAATGAGCAGCAGTTCCGTTTTTGCCGCGTCATTCGGCGGATACGATGCGCCGAGCTTCAATGCCGCCTGTTCATCGTAGTCCACTTCGCCGATTTTTCCGCCCATCAGCTGCTTAAACAAGAAATTCGTACTGTCCAAAATATCGGAGCGGCTGCGGAAATTTTGGTTCAGGTCAATTTTCTGCCCCGCGCCTTCCCCGCTTTCTGTAAACCTTTTATATTTCCCGAGAAACAGCAGCGGCTCAGCAAGTCTGAAACGGTAGATCGATTGTTTGACGTCGCCTACCATAAACAGATTTCCCGCCTCTTCATTCCCGCTTTTAACAAGCTGCAGGATAGACTCCTGCACAAGGTTCGTATCTTGATATTCATCAACCAGAACTTCATGGAACTGGTCTTGATAATAAACTGCCGCTTCGCTCGGCACCCGCCGGCCTTCTTCATCAGCCGCAGTTAAAATCGCCAGGCAGTAATGTTCCAAATCTGAGAAATCAATAATTGATTTTTCTTGTTTCGCCGCTTCAAATCGTTTTCCGTACGATATCACGAGCTGAACGAGCGTTTCGATGACAGACTTCATATCTGCTAAACTCTTTAAGTGATCTTGCGGACTTCTTGTAAAGTAATCATTCTTTAACTTTTCGATCAGTTTCTTCGCGCCGTTTCGCAAATCGGTCGCTTCGTCCAAAAGCGCTTTGTCAAATTCATCACCCTTTACCGCCTTCGCCCGCTTAAATGAGACTGCGGGAACCCGTTCATACAGCGCATCGAAGTCATGCCGGCAGCTGATCAGCTCTTCTATCTGCTGAAGGTCATCCAGAAAATTATCAGCGCGCGGGGCCGGCCCGCCGGGCGCTTTTGTCAGTTCAAGCGCCTTTTCAAGCTTTTGTTTTGCCCCGAAGAGCGCCATTTCAGCATCTTCTCTCACATACTGGTAAAACGGAAGCTCTTCCATTTTGCTTTCTTCCGTCACGTCATACAGGCGGACAAAGCTTTGCAGCCACGCTTCCGGGTCAGGATGCGACCGGGAATACTCGTACACCCGTTTGACAAGGTCTTGAAGATCCAGATCATGCCTGTCTGTCGTATATCTGTCCGCAAGCTCAAAAAACGCCTGATTCCCTTTTGCGTATTCATCTTCAAACAGCTCATCAAGCACTTCGTCTCCGAGCAATTCGCCTTCCGTCTGGTCAGCCATCCGAAAACCGGGGTCAAGATCAATCATATAATAATATTTTTTAAGCACTTGCAGGCAGAAAGAGTGAAGCGTCGAAATGCTCGCCCGATTTAATAGAGAGAGCTGCCGTCTGATATGCAGAGATCCCGGATTTTTGGCGAGCTCTTTTTCTAATGCTTCCGCGATCCGATGCTTCATCTCCGCTGCTGAGGCGTTTGTAAAGGTCACCACAAGGAGCCTGTCAACATCAACCGGATCTTCCTCCGCGGTTATCTTTCTGATCATCCGTTCCACGAGCACGGCCGTTTTACCTGATCCGGCTGCGGCAGCGACCAGAATATCGCGCCCGGAAGAAACGATGGCGCTCCATTGGTCATCCGTCCATATGCTGTCTTTCGGTTTAGGAATTTGCATCATCATCCGCCTCCTTCTTCAGCCAATCCAGTATGGTGCCGTCTTTTTCCGCTTTCAGGCTGCGGTATTCATTTTCCTTAAGCGACTCATCAAACTGGCACACCGATTGAAACGCACAGTACGTACAAGGCGTCTTATCTTTCAGCTTATACGGGGTAATGGACACAAGCCCGTCCGTTATCGCTTCGCCCGCCTGTTCAAATGTCCGCCGCACATGGTCTGTCAGCAGATGAAAATCCCGTTCGCTGACCGCGGCTGAGTCGGATCTTAAAGAACCGTCCTTTTTCAAACCGGCATTGACGATATTTGAACGCCCTTCCTCCAAAGTCGTGTCCATCAGGCTGATCGCCTCCCGGTCACCGAGGAGAAGGCCTTTCATTTTAAATTTCTTAAAAATTTCCTGCTCGATTTCATCAAGCCCCATCGGCAGACTGGCCTGAATCATCGGATCATGAATATGGAAATACAAAACGCCTGCCGGGGTCGCTTTCATACCGAGCCAATCTTCGGAATGTGTAATCGATAAGTCAAGATATGTGAGCATTTGCAGAGCGAGCCCGTAATACACCTCAGCCAGATCAAGCCCCCTGTCGCTTGATTTATAATCAACGATTCTCAGCAGCAGGCCTTTTGAACTTTCCGCTTTATCCACGCGGTCGATCCGTCCGACGAGTTCCATCGTACAGCCGTTTTTCAGCGTGAAAGTGAGCGGAGGCAGCGGCCCGCTTCCGCCGAAACCGAGTTCAAGACCGACCGGGACGAAACCGCTCGCCTTCGCATGCTCGCTTAATATGCCAGAAACACGCGTGACGATCTTCTGCAGTTTTTCCTTCACATAAAAGTGTCTGTTTGAGCTGAGCAGAATCTCTTTTTGCAGCTTTGGCGCAAGCCGTTCCACCGCTTCATAGGAGAAATTCCGGCACTGATCTTTCGTCAGATCGCGCCATTCCAGCTTCTGCTCACGAAGCCGGTCTGAAATCAGCTTCAGGCTGGAGTGAAACAGCTGGCCGATATCCGGCGCGTCCAGCTTGAAAAACTGCCGCTCTTTTAATTGAAGCCCGTGAGATGCAAAATGAGAGAACTGGCAGGCATTAAACGCCTCCATCCGGGAGACGCTTCCTTTAATATGCTCGCCGTAAAGCTGGCGCGAAACAGGCCGTTCAAGACGCTTCGCCTCATTGCGGAAAAACAAGCTTGAAAACAGCTTTTTCGCACGCCGGTGATCAGGCTCTTTCATCAGCACATTGTATGCGCTCCACCATACGTCACTGATCTCGTACTCTCTTGTCCACAGCCTGAGCTGGCTTGCCGTATATGTCTGAGCCGCCTGTTTATTGACGAGATACTGAAGCTGCTCTTCTTCGCTTACCTGCTCGGGATCAGCCGCTGACAGCTTTTCCTGATGATCGGGAAACAGCTCGCCAAGCCTGTTTACAACGATTGACGGCAGGAGCGTTTTTCCTTCCGCATCGGCAATCGGGTATGACACATAAAGACGGTCAGACGGACTTGACAGCGCCATATAGATGAGAAAATGCTCATCAAGCAGCCGCTCACGCCCCGCGGAAGACAGCTCCACTCCGACTGCTTTCAGCCACTCCCGGTCATCATCAGACAGCACGCCGTTTTCATCCGGGCGCGCCGGAAGAACGCCGTCATTGGCCCCGATGACGAATGTGCAGGACGTGCCGTACATTCTTGAGAGATCCATATTCCCTACAAATACTTGGTCAAGCGCGGGAGGAATTAAAGAAAAATGAAGCGATTCCGTTCCCGTTTCAAGCATTTGCTGGAACAGCGCCAAAGATATTTCATCTTCACCCATCATGCCGGCAAACTCCTCGAGAAGCTGGATAACGGCATCCCACGCCTGGCCGTGCTGCTGCGCTTCGATCATGTTTCCGTCCTCTTCGGCCCGCTGCCTTTTCCGGTCCAGCTTCAGGGGAACATCGGTATCTTCCAAAAAGAGATAAAGAGCCTCCGCCATGCTTTGAACCGTTTTCGCCTTTTTCATCCGGTTTTGAAGCCGGACAAGGGGCGCGGCCATCCACTCTCTCGTCTCATTCAGCATGTGTTCCATCTCTATTTCCTGATCCGTCTGCGCGAAATCCTCATCGAGCGATACGAAGCGCCTGTATACAAACCGCTCGCCGCTCGTCCAGCGCTCCCCTTTAATGCCGTAGGCGATACAGTAATTTTCAAGCTGATCAACCTGCTCCCTTATTTTCTGCTCCGGCTGATCAAGCGGGAATAACAGTTCGGTTTTCGCACAGCGGAACACCGCTTCATATCTCCAGTTCCCCTTCACAACATCCAGGCTTGAACGGATGAATTCAATAAGCGGGTGATGCTGCATAGAAGCTTTTCCGTCAATAAAATAAGGAAGCCCGTAATCGGCAAACACTTCCTTCAGCAAATCTTTATAATCTTCCGGCCGACGGATGAGAATCGCCATATCTTTGTACCGGTATCCTCCGTCCCGGACAAGCGATTGAATTTCCCGGGCAATACCTTCAAGCTCAGCTCTTCTGTTTTGCGCCTGCATGACGGTAAAAGCTTCCTGTCCGCCGGTATACGCCGCGGCGGGACGCACATCGTACTGCGACTCTATGCAGGCAAGCTCCGGCACATGCCGATGCCGCTTCGTGCCATGCAGTTCCTTGCAGGAAATATCGGCATTCAATTCCTTTGCCGTCTGATAAAGCTTATAGTATGTGCTTCCCGTCATTCTGAACAGATCGAGCTCATCCGGTGCCTGTTCCGCCGAAGGGCTGTCCGCCGTCAGCGAGAATGTGACATGTTCAGCATGCATGATCAGCTGCTCCAGCACCCTTAATTCCTGCGGCGTAAATTGATAGAATCCGTCGACGTAAACACAGGCGCCTTTTACAGCGTCCGCCAAAGGAATCTGCTGAGCGAGCAGCGTCAAATAGTCCTCTGAATGCAAATAGTGTCCGGCGAGGCTTCTTTCCATCTGCTGATATAAAATGCCTAAATCATGAAGTTTTTCAGACAGCATCCGCTCTCCGCGATATTCTGACGCCGTTCCGCTTTCCGCCATGCGGCGGACGTCTTCAGGCTCAATACAGTACCGCTTAAACTCTGTCAGCATCCGTTCCACCTGCTCAGTGAATCCGGCTTTGTCACTCGCTTTTTGATACACTTTAAAATCTTGCTTATGTTCTTCAATCAGTTTCCTTAAAAGCATCTGCACACCCGTCGTCGTCACAAACGGGCGGTTCATGCCCCCGGTATGTTGAAGCACGCGCCACGCCAAACGCGAAAAACTGAACACTTGAGCGCGTATCATGCCGCCGATATCCGGCGTTTTAGCAAGCTCATATTCCATTAAAAACGTCATTTGATCCGGGACTAGAAAAATGATCGGTTTCCCGAACGACTCCCGGCGCAGTTCATCTTGAATGCTGTCGATAATCAGCCTCGTTTTCCCACTCCCCGATCTGCCTACTAAAAACTCAACACCCAAATTAGAAGACCCCTCTCTTTTTATCTTTCTACATTTTATCGAAAGTTGACGAAAATGACCAATCTCATCTGCTGGTAAAAACGGGATGACTGTTTTAAACATATCGTTTTTGACCAAATTAAAGAAAAAAAGGATTAAATATGATGTCAGAATATCCCGAAGTGATTGTGCGAACGATTCTGTCGTTCAGCATTCTGTTTATCGGCGCCCGGATACTCGGAAAACAAACCATTTCACAGATGACGCTTTTTGATTTCATTGCGGCCATCTCGCTCGGCGCCATCACGGCAAATCTGTCGTTTAATACAAAACTGCCGATTCATTTTACTGTCAGTGCTTACACGATTTTCGTGGTCATCATTTATCTTGTCGCATATCTTTCTATGAAAAACAGAACCGCCAGGGGTTTCTTTGCGGGCAAACCGACCATTATCATTCAAAACGGAAAAATACTTGAGCATAATATGAAAACGATGCGCTATACCATCGACTACTTGAACCAGCAGCTTCGTGAAAATGATGTATTTGACATTTCTCAGGTTCAGACTGCCATCATTGAAACAAACGGCAGCATGTCAGTGGAGGTCAAACCGGAATTCGCGCCCGTTACAAGACAGGATCTCGGCATCTTTGCCGGACATGAAAAGAACTTTGCCGTTGAGCTGATTATGGACGGCCGGCTGGTGATGAAGAATCTGGAAGAAAACCACGTATCGGAAAAATGGCTGAGAGAAGAATTGGACAAGAGAAACCTCAAACCGGAAGACGTCGTATACGCTGTGCGCGGAAGCAACGGCCGGCTTTTTGTCGACACATACGACGACCATATTACATCGCCGCTAGATCAAGAATAAACATGACATCCGCACATGTCACGGGCTGCCGCCGTATAATACCCTATAAACATCCGGGGGTGAGTCCAATGCACGAGAATTTTTTTCATTATACAGCCATCTGCAGTGACGATTCTGTGCTTATCAAGGATCTGGTAAAATCCATAAACGGTGAATACAGCGCTGTGATTTGCTACTCAATATTAGCCGAAAAAGCGCCGACCGCAGAAATCAGAAGACGAATCGAACATATCAGAGAGGAAGAAGTGCGCCACCTGCACGCTTTCTCTTCACTGTATACGTCAATTACCGGAAAACAGTTGATGCCGAAACAGACGGAGCATTGTCCGCACACATACAGAGAAGGACTGAGGGCGGCGTTTTATGATGAGCAGAAAACGAATGATTTTTATTTGCAGGCATCCGATAGAGCGGTGCATCCGGAAGCGAAGCGGTTATTTGCCCGCACGGCATTTGACGAACAGCGTCATGCCGTCTGGTTTTTATACGATATGGCCCACTCTCCTTCCCACCATACAGGGGGAACGGTATCAAACGCGCCGAACACAAGCTACACCGAGGTGAATACCGGCAAATAACGGTTCAGGCAGATCACGCTCCCCCGCCGGGAGTCTTCAGACCGCTGACAAACCCCGTTCTTTCAACATGAGAGAATGGGGTTTACTTTTCGAGCCGTTTTATACTCCCTCTAAACAGTGGATACCTTCTTCATTGTATAATCAGCAAAAACCCTTTATAATAAAATAAACCAACTGGTCGGTTTTAAACGAACCGAGCCCCGCTTTGCCGGGACAACGATATGAATGAGGCGGAAAGGATCTGTGTGAAGTGACAAATACAAAAGGCGGTGCCGGAAAGAGCGAAAAGACGAAGAACAGGCTCGTATCCGCTTCGCGTGACTTATTTGCAAAAAAAGGATATTCAGAAACATCGATTCGGGATATTTTAGAGGCGGCCGAAATCAGTAAAGGCAATCTATATCACCATTTTAAAGGAAAAGAGTTTCTGTTTCTTCATATCATGGAAGAGGATCACCGCGTGATGATCGAGACGTGGAGGGAAATGGAAGCTGATCTGAAAGATGCTGCCGAAAAACTGGCGGGCTTTGCGGAGCTGCTCAGCCGGATGAGCATCAATTACCCGCTTATGAGAGCAAGTGAAGAGTTTTATGCGAGTGCGTTTACGTCAGAGGAGGTCGTAAAGCGGCTCAACAAAATTGATATTGAATATGACGATGTGATGAGAGAGATCTTAGAAGAGGGGAATCAAGACGGCAGCTGGTCCATTCATCATGTCGAATCAAAAGTAAAAATCCTGCTATCCGTCTTCTACGGTTTAGATGTGTTATATAAAAACGATACCATTCAGCAAAGAATCGAATTGCAAAAAGAAGCCATCTCCGTGTTTATTCACGGGTCGATCAGCGCTGATAAACAGAATGACAGCTGACAAAGGAGAAACAACATGCAAAAACCGATCAGAGAACAAAAGGCTGTACTCATCATCTTATTAAGCAATATATTTATTGCGTTTTTAGGCATCGGATTGATCATTCCCGTTATGCCGCTGTTTATGAATGTGATGCACTTGACGGGCAGCACAATGGGATACCTTGTCGCTGCCTTCGCCGTTGCGCAATTAATTGCATCCCCCATTGCGGGGAGATGGGTTGACCGCTTCGGCAGAAAAATCATGATTCTCGCCGGACTGTTTTTATTCGCATTATCCGAACTGACCTTCGGATTGGGCACACATGTCTCCATTTTATATTTCGCAAGGGTGCTGGGGGGCATCAGTGCCGCTTTTATCATGCCCGCTGTTACAGCGTATGTCGCAGATATTACGACGGTGCAGGAAAGATCGAAGGCGATGGGCTATGTATCTGCCGCCATCAGCACAGGGTTTATCATCGGGCCCGGCATAGGAGGATTTATTGCCGATCACGGCGTTCGTATGCCGTTTTTCTTTGCGGCGGGAATTGCATTTATCGCAGTGATTTCCTCTGTCTTTATGCTGAAAGAGCCGTTAACTAAAGAAGAACGCGCAAAGCAGCTGGAAAGCGTCAAAGAATCAACTTTCTTAAAAGATTTGAAAAAGTCGATTCATCCAAACTACTTGATCGCCTTTATCATCGTTTTTGTTTTGGCATTCGGACTGTCGGCGTACGAAACGGTATTCAGCTTATTTACAAACCATAAATTCGGCTTCACGCCAAAGGATATCGCCATTATTATTACGTTCAGCTCCATTGTGGCGGTCCTCATTCAAGTACTCGCGTTCGGAAGACTTGTCAACTTCCTTGGGGAGAAAAAAGTCATTCAGCTTTGTCTGATCATCGGCGCCGTGCTGGCTTTCGTTTCTACGGTGATGTCAGGATTTTTGCCCGTGCTCGCTGTCACCTGCATCATTTTCCTTGCGTTTGATTTACTGCGCCCGGCACTGACTACTTATTTATCGAAAATCGCAGGAAATCAGCAGGGGTTTGTTGCCGGTATGAACTCAACATACACGAGTTTGGGCACCATTTTCGGCCCGGCTCTGGGCGGTATTTTATTTGATATGAATATTCACTTCCCGTTTCTGTTCGCAGGTGTGGTTTTATTTCTCGGTCTGGGATTGACCTTTGTGTGGAAAGGAAAAGCGGGCGAGGTTTCGGAGTAGGGTGCACTCACCCATCTCCGGAGCTTTTTTTGCGTTTGCGATAAGAAAAATGAGTGGATTATGAGAAATAATTCATTATTTATTTATCTCAAAATCTATACTATAGTAATAGTAAGGTTAACGAGCTTAACAATTTAATATGAATGTTTCAGGAAGAAGGGTTTTCATTGAAGAAAGACAAACATCTCCTTACGGATATCTGGTTTATTCTCATCAGTGCGGCAGGGGGGTTTCTTCTTTCGCTTACAGGGATGTCGATCGCCTGGATGCTCGGAACGCTGGCCGCCGGCTGCATCCTCTCCATGACGAGGCCCCGCTGGCTGTTCATGGCGCCTGACAGAAGAGGGATTCACCGCAGATGGCTTGCAGCGGGACAAATGATCCTCGGCATCGAACTCGGCCAGAAACTGAACCTGTCCGTTCTGTCGGTTTTACGGGAGCATTGGCTTCCGGTAGGCTTCATGCTGATTTTCTCTATCGTGATGGCGCTTGTTTCCGGATATGTGCTCTTTCGGTTCAGCCGGACGGACATGATGACAAGCTTTGTAGGCACGGCGCCGGGCGGTTTATCCGCCATGCCCGGTATCGCCCAGGAAGTCGGCGCAAACACCGCGATTGTAAGCCTTATTCAGCTGACGCGCGTCCTTTTGGTCGTCATGACAATACCGTTTCTCGTCATTTTCTTATTTACCAAACAAAACGGTGCAGCTCAGACATCAGCCGGAGCCGTTTCGGCAGGAGCTTTACATCCGGGCCTTACTCCCGTCTTGTTAACGGCCGGATTTATTTTGGCTGCCTGGCTTGCAAGCAAAGGCGCAAAACGGCTGAAATTTCCCGCCCCTTGGCTGCTCGGCAGCATGATCGGCGTTGCTGCTGCGGAAATCGGCGTGTCCGCCTTGGCGGGCAAAGACATGCTGGCCTGGTGGCCGCCGGAAGCGAACCAGCTGTCACAAATTTTTCTCGGCGCCACAATCGGATCAAAAATGTACAAAAGCATGTTCACCGGCGTGACGAGAGTGCTGACCGTCGGATTTATTTCTTCCGTCGGATTAATCGCCGCCATGATTCTGAGCGCGATTGCGGTTTCTAAATTAACGGGCATCTCCATGATTACATCTGTTCTCGCCTTTTCTCCCGGCGGGATCGCCGAGATGGCGGCGACTTCGATCACCCTGCACGAAGACTCGACTTTCGTCGTCGCGGTTCAGGTCATCCGGATCGTTCTCGTCATCGCCATGCTTCCGCCCTTCTATCGGCTGCTGCACCACCTTTCTCAGCTGAAACGGGCACACGGCGAGAGAGGCCGGGCAGAAAGAGGAACATGATCCGAATAAAAAAACACGCATTCATATGCGTGTTTTTTATTTGAACAGCTCTCCGCCGCCATTTACAGACCGCCAGTTTGCTGAAAGATCACGGAACAGCCGTTCAGCAAATAACAGTTCTTCATCTGTATAGCGGTCTAAAAACGCCAAGAGCCGCTTTTTTATCAATTCATGATATTCATGATGAAGGGAATGCAGCTCTTTCCCGGCAGGAGTCAGCCGGAAATAGACTTCTTTTTTATTGTCGCTCAGCCGGGTCCTGCGCAGAAAGCCGGCTTCCAAAAACTTCGCGCAGCTTCTCGACACGGTCGGCTTTGTCGTCTTCATTTTTTCCGCTATTGACGTGACATTGATCGGTTCATGATCTCCGATACACGACAAAATGTGAATTTCCGTCAAGGTCAGCTGTAATTTTTTCCCGTTTTCTTCACGGAGTTCGTCCATCCGTCCGGCCAACGACGCCCTGATGTCCTCCTGACACCTCTCCTGCTCGTGAAAAATATCTGTCAGCCCTTCAAGAATCATGTGTTTTGCATGGTCTGGCTGTCTTCTGTCCAACTGCTGAATCACCCTTCCGTATTGATTGTTTCTTTTACTATAACGTTTTGTTACACAAGAAACAATCACACAGGCGCATAAAAGGGTATCAGATGAATCCCCATCTCTCCAAACCGGCCAGAACAGCTTCTTCCGCTTCACGTCCCGAGCCGCCGGCTGCCCATGCCGCGTGGCCGTCCGGCCGGATTAAAACGGTGTGGACGTCATCCCAATCGGCACGTGTTTCAGCAAGCTCCGCACTGACAGCTGCCACGCTGTCCGTATCAATACCGGCATGAATGCTCCCTCTTAATGATAAAAGCACAAAGGCGCCCTTATGAAGAAAATCATACAGCCGGGCCGGCCGCCCGTCATGAAGGGTCAATTCGATATCCGGCAGGCGTTTTCCGTTCAGGATATGCGGCGGCAGCTCCGCATCCGGTTCATAATGCAGATCAAGCGCGGATACTTTTCCCGCCAATAAACGGTTGGACTCCTGAAAATCCAGCAAAGCGGTCATCGTTTCTCTTAAAGCCATCCCCGACTCGGTAAAATCCATGAGCTTTATCTGGGTTTTTATATTGTGCAACACTTCTTTTCCTATGCTGTGCCTTTCCTGATGATAGCTGTCCAGAAGATAAGGCGCCGCTTTCCCCTTCATTTGCGCCGCCAGCTTCCAGCCGAGGTTGAAGGCATCCTGAAGCCCCGTGTTCAGCCCTTGGCCGCCTGCGGGAAAATGAATGTGCGCCGCATCACCGGCCACAAAAACCCGGCCTGATCGGTATTGTTCGGCCTGACGCTCGGCATTGCCGAACCGCGACATCCATACCGGATCACTCAATCCGAAATCAGTGCCGCATATCCGCCGCAGGTCTTCTTTCAGCTCATTTTCGGTGACCGGCTCTTCCTTCCGCTTTTGCGGAGCGTGCGGAGAAACGATGAGGACGCGGAAAAGTCCGTCCGTAAGAGGGACAATCACAACCGATCCCTCCAGGCGGCACGTTGAAAAAAAGGAAGATTCGGGCGGATGTTTCAAAGCGGCATCACAGAGGGTTCCTGTTAAGTCGGCATCAGTGCCCGAAAAAGCGATGCCCGCCTGTTTCCTGACAATGCTCCCCGCTCCGTCTGTACCCGCGGCATATAAGCTGTGAAGAGTGCGGATCCCGCTTTCGTCCCGGAACACCGTCTCCACTCCGTCATCCGTCTGGGTGACAGCCACCGCTTCCGCCCCGCGGATGATGTCTGCGCCGAGACTTGATGCATACTCCTCCAAAATCCGCTCCGTTTCTGCCTGAGGCAGCATTAACGAATAATTCTGCTTCGTATCCAGCCGAGAAAAATCCAGCCGTGTATCCAGCATGGAAAAATGGCCGGAAGACACCTTCGTCCCTTTTTCCAAAAAGCGTTCCAATATGCCTCTCATGGCAAAAAGCTCAAGTGTGCGCGGATGCATGATAAGCGCTTTGGAATATGGCACCGTCTTTTTCAATCGTTCAATAACAGTCGTTTTCACTCCGGCCAGCGCCAGTTCTGATGCAAGCATAAGCCCGACCGGACCTCCCCCGATAATGGCAGCCTGTGTTTTCATCTCATCAGCCCTCTTTCATATTTTTTGTTACACGAGTAACAAAATCACCAAAAAATAAAACGCCTCCTTTTTGTTTCGCGCGTAACAATTTTCATTATAGTCTTCCCTCTGCTTTTTTACAATCATTTCCGAAAAAAAAGACGCCGTTTACTTGGCGTCTGATTCACTGATGACTCCGACAATGTCTTTATCCTTAATCGGACCGAAATGACGGCTGTCGAGGCTGTATATGCGGTTGTCGCCAATAACAAAGTATTGTCCCTTCGGTATGCTTTTGCGCCCGGTCGTTTCCTTCAGCGTATAATCACCGGTCACATGGCTCCCGACGGACAATGATGACTTTAACGGTTTTAAAAACGGTTCCGCCACCCGTTTTCCATTCACATACAGCTGATCCTCCCTGTATGCGATTGACTCGCCGGGGAGCCCGATGACACGTTTGATCAGCACTTTGCGGTGCGGGCCTTTGAACAGGACAATATCGAAACGGCGGATCGTTTTGTAACGATGGGAAAACTTGTTGACCATCAGCTCATTTCCTTGTTTAAAGGTCGGATTCATGCTGATTCCTTCGACTTTATAATCAATAAAAATGGCATTCTTTAATTGTATGGCCAAAACAACGATAAGCACGCCGGCTATAAACCAAAATCGTTTTTTCAAGATTCCTGTCTCCCTCCGTCTTTCTCATGCTGACTGATTCTCGTCTGTAAACGCCGTTCGATATGCTTTCCGGCATACCACAGCACCGCGATCACCATTATGGCGCCCGCCATCCTGAAAGGCTGTGTCATGAGTGCGTGTAGATCATATCCGATAAAGCTGATCATAAAAATCATGACCATTTTCCCCATAGCGGCTGCTGAAATAAACTGCAGCGCCCCCACCCGTGACAGACCGGCAACGATATGAACCGCAGCGGACGGCGTAAAGGGGAAGCAAAGTAAAATAAACAGCGGACCGAAACCGTGCCGCTCAACCCAGAGCATCATCCGCCTTATGGTCTGATGCCTGCGGATGAAACCGAAAGCTCTTTTCTGTCCGAAACGGCGGACGGCATAAAACATCAGCATCGATCCTGCCGCAGACCCGAGCCATGACAGAAAAAAACCTTCCCACAAACCAAATGCATTCGTATTCGCCACCACAAATACAACGAGCGGCAAAAACGGAAGAAACGCTTCAATAAAAGGCAGTGCAGCCGCAGCCGCCGGGCCGAAAGCTCTATAGCTTTGGAACCATTCCGTCAGCTGTTCCTCAGTCAAATATGATAAAAATTGCTCCAACGTTTATACTCCTTAACGAGTTTGTCTATCCTTATTCTACACATTATCTCCAAAAAACGAAAATGTTTACGAGATTTTCCGACTTGAAATATCGTGTAAGCGAGTATAAAATAAGAACAAACGTTCTCTTTTTTAAGAAAGAAGGAGTATTTATGCCTGACATCCGGAGCGGCACCCGCGATCTCATCGAAAAAGGGCTGTTTCTGCCCATGGCGGCTGCCATCCTGAACCGGGACCTCGAAGCGCTTGATTCGTGCCAGTTCAAATTAAAACAACCCTATAAACAGCTTATCAGCTGCTCTTTAAAATTAGCACAAAAGGATTTGAGTGATGTTCGAAAAGAGTTAAGAAAGCGTAAAATTAAAATATACGAAGCGGAAAGAGACGAAGCATTTACGCTTTATATATGCACCATTAACGGCTATGAAGAAAAACACCGTTATTTCAACCCGAGAATACGGGAACAGGTAACCGCCTTATTAGAATATTACCTGTCTCTTGCGACCATTTAAAAAGCAGCCGGGACTGCTTTTCCTTTTCAGCTGATAAATTTCAGACTATTCACACTATACATTCGACATGATTTTCTTTATAATCGGGACACGCTGTTTTCAATGAAAAGGAGGAATGTTATGAAACTGATTCATGTTCTCGCCGCCCTGCCCTTTTTCGGAATTCTCGCCGGCATTCCATTTGCCAACCGGGTGACGCCTTATGTTTTCGGAATGCCTTTCATTCTCGCGTATGTCGTCATCTGGGCGGTGCTGACTTCCGTTCTGATGGCCGCCGTTTACAAATTGGACAAAGAAAACAAGGCGGGTGAGGCGGAATGAACGCAGCATTTCCCGTAATGGCCGCCGTGCTCCTGTTTTGTGTATATCTCGGAATCCGGGCCCGAAAAGGAAAACATATGGACCTTGAACAATGGACGGTGGGCGGACGCGGCTTCGGCACGATGTTTGTCTTTTTATTAATGGCGGGAGAAATATACACGACCTTTACATTCCTCGGCGGAAGCGGATGGGCTTACGGAAAAGGAGGCCCCGCCTTTTATATTATCGCGTACGGCTGCCTTGCCTACATTTTGTCATATTGGCTTCTGCCAGCCGTGTGGACTTACGCCAAACAACACAAACTGATGTCGCAATCAGATTTTTTTATTTCAAAATACAACAGCCCGCTCCTCGGCATTCTCGTATCGCTCGTCGGCATCGCATCCCTCATCCCCTATCTCGTCCTGCAGCTGAAAGGGCTCGGATTAATTGTTTCAGCAACGTCATACGGACAGATTCCGCCCTCAGCCGCTGTCTGGATCGGCGCTGTCTCCATCACGATTTATGTGATGATATCAGGAATCCACGGTTCAGCGTGGATATCAGTCGTTAAAGATATCATGATTTTAGGCATCGTCCTGTATTTAGGCATTTATCTGCCCATTCATTACTATGGCGGATTTACGGAGATGTTCAAACAAATTGACGCCGCAAAACCCGGTTTTCTCACGCTGCCGGAAACCGGACAGAGCGTTTCCTGGTTCAGCTCAACGGTTTTGCTGACCGCCCTCGGCTTTTATATGTGGCCCCATACATTTGCCGCTTCCTATTCGGCGGAGCATCCGCGGGTGTTTCGGAAAAACGCGATCATCATGCCTCTTTATCAGCTCGTCCTGCTGTTTGTCATCTTTACCGGATTTGCGGCGATTCTGCAGGTGCCCGGTTTAAAAGGGACGGACACGGATCTCGCCTTATTAAAGCTGTCTGTGAAAACCTTTGATCCCTGGTTTGTCGGACTGATCGGATCGGCGGGGATTCTGACGGCGCTTGTACCCGGTTCAATGATATTAATGGCCTCAAGCACGCTGTTCGCCAAAAATGTGTACAAAGCCATTCTGCCCGGCACGACTGACGAAAAAGTCTCACGGCTCGCAAAATACGCCGTACCCGTCATCGCGCTGATATCCGTATATTTTACGCTGAAAGGCGGAAATACCATCGTCACCTTGCTTTTAATGGGCTACAGCCTTGTCACCCAGCTTTTCCCCGCCCTCTTATTCAGCCTGCCGAAGCGGCGTTTCATCACAAGCCACGGCGCTTTTGCCGGCATAACGGCCGGGGTCGGAACGGTGGCCTTCATTACGCTGACCGAATCAACCATCGGAACCCTCTTTCCGTTTCTTCCGCAGATCGTTAAGGATATGAATACAGGCATCATCGCACTGGTTCTGAACATTGCCGTCATGTTTGCAGTCAGCGCCGCAGTCAGAAAAAAACAAATCAGCGCAGCCGAAAAGGCGGCTTAAATGGTAAGATAGCGGTAAGATACACGAAAGGGGAAAAACGCATGATCATGACAACGACCGAAACCGTTGCCGGAAAACAGATTACGGAAGTGAAAGGCTTGGTGACAAGCAGTATCGTCCAGTCCAGACACATCGGCAAAGACTTGCTTGCAGGCTTAAAATCTGTCGTCGGCGGCGAATTGAAAAGCTATACTGAAATGCTGGAAGACTCCAAAAAAGCGGTGAAAGAGCGGCTGATCAGAGAGGCGGAGCAGCTCGGAGCGAACGCCATCGTCGGCCTGCGGTTCGAACTGACCGCAGGACAGAACACATCCGAATTAATCGGATACGGAACCGCCGTCACCGCCGAATCCATTTAAAAAACAAACCTCTTTAAAGAGGCTTGTTTTTTTATTTCTCACATGCGATATAGTCTTTATCTCGGTCAAGTCTTTTATTTGCATTGTAAAGCGCTTTTGATACATACGGCTTGTACTTTGTTCTGCCGCCCTTGTTTTTCACTTTCGACGATTTGGCCACGCCGCCCTTATACACCTTATTCAGCGCCTTGCAGTTTTGATACGTTTTCACCTTTGTTTTCGCTTCTGCCGTCTGCCCCGCTCCGTATGAACATCCGAACACAAGACCGAAAGACAAAAGCACAGCTGCCGTCTTTTTCATCTCTATCCTATCCCCTCTCCTGAGTTATGCGGTATTGCTGAACATATCATAGTTCAAATAATCTCCATTTACAAGATAAATAGGAAAATAGTTTTAATTTACGTCCGACTGTATATCTTTTATGGAATTTTTCCCAAAACCTTTTATAATATGAATTGATAGCGCGATCTGACTATGATGATAGGAGGAGAAATGATGATGAAAAAAGGGCTTTTTGCGGGTGTGCTCACTACAGCCGTTCTATTCGGCACATGTACGGCGGAAATTCCGGGGTTGATCAATCCCAATACGGCGGAAGCGGCGTCCCAGCTCAGCAAAGGAATCGGAGGAAGGGCCTACCTGAACAGCACAGGCTCAGTTCTCGTCACGAAAATTCAGCTTCCAAGCTCGATTCAGGTGTCAAATGGGACAGCCTATATTTACTCAGGATTTACCGGAGGCACAGAGGCTGATATCGGGCTTCAGTACAGTGACACCTATCATGTATGGAAACCGATCATGAAAGTCGGTTCAAAGGGACAAGGCCAGGTCCGGTATCTGGAAGGAGAAAGCCAATTCACCTATACGAAAGGCTTCCGGCCCGGCAGCACCGTACAGCTGACCATCTACAAAAATCTGAACGGCAATACCCGCGCCACATACTGGGGCACGAATAATGACGGATACACCGGCCGCATCATCTCAGAACTCGCCCAAACAAATGTAGGCTCTGTCTCAAAATGGAAAGCGCTCGCCACCGTCGCGGTCACATCAGAGGATCAGCGCCCTTACATCAAATCAAACTTCTCAACAGCCTTTACGAACATCACGATTGACAATAAAGCAGTCACACCTGTGATTGATACACAGGATTTTGCCAAATTGACAGTGTCAGGCAGCAGCGTCAGCATGTCTGTCGTCAAATAAAGAATGTTGAACGCACGATTTCTGTCATCGTGCGTTTCGTGAGGGTCAGCCGGATACGCAAATCCCTTATTTTTCGGATTACGTTTAATAAACAAACTCTGTTACATTCAAAATGTCGATTTCTATATAACAATTAGAGGAACCTCATTTGTTGAGGTTCCCCGTTATTCTCCAACTCACGCACCAGTTAACTTCACATACTGTCAGCCGGCTCAGGGCTGTCCAATTTTAGTTAGAATATAGCTTTAACAGGTCTTGTGCTGGAAAACGATCTGCATCGTTTGCCTCAACAAAATATGCCAACTGCCATTTTTGTGTTTCGATAGCTTGTTTGCTAGTGGGATTTTCCCATTCAGGGTAAACTCTAATTGCCATTTTTCCTTTTGTAGCGGCTGTTTTAAGGATATTTTGCTTTACAAGAACTTCTTTTGGAAAAACAAATTGTCCAAAATGATTATTACTGGCAAAAGTATTGATAACCAATAAATCAGCAGCTTTTTCATATGAAAAGGCTTGGTTTTTACCATCTCCATCTTTTTCCCAAAAAGCAACAAACTGTCCTATCTTGTTAGGCGTTATTTTTGCGACTCTGAATCGAACTGATTTTGAATGCAGTTGAAACATACCGGCCCCATACTCTGAGTTTTGAGCTTCTTCTTGAATATCATGTATCGTTAAGTGATTTGGTTCATAAAAAATTTTATTTACATATGTTAACGCCTTATAAAATTCATTCACTGCTTCGTACTCCTTATTTTTTATAGTACGTCATCCATTGCTTCTTGATTAAAATGGGCTGATCATGTGTTTCCAATAAAAAAACAGCCCTCCTCAGGGTTGTTTTTTTAACATTTCTTTCATTATTTCCGCCAAAATGCTGAGCAGTCCGCCTTATCCTGAATATTGAATTGAATCATGCGTTCAAGCAGCTCATAATGCACCGGTTCAGTCCATAGAATTCTGAACAAACGGGAAGTAGCGCTGTAGCCGGCATGGGCAATGTCGTCGGCAAAATGCGCAATTCCAGCTTCTTCGGGGGAAACACTTACATGATGCTTTGCCGCCGCAAAGCCGATAATAAAGGTGCCGTGATCGGTAAACATCGGCGTGTTCCACTTGATCTGCGCTTCTAAGTTCGGAAATTGGCCAGCCGTCCACGACAGGATTTCCTCCATTCGCAGACGATGATCAGGGCTGTCGATACTTGATAAATAGTCTTTGAAAACGTCCATGTCTTCCTCCTTCAACATCACGTCCGCTAGCGCCAAAACCCCGGATTTTCAGCTTTTTCCTTGATGTTAAATTCGATGATCTTCTTAAGCAGATCATAGTGCACCGGATCAGTCCATCGAATTCGGAACAGGCGCGAAGAAGCGCTGTACCCGGCTTGAGCGATGTCATCGGCAAAATGCTCCATCGTCTCTTTTTCAGGTAAAATGCTCAAATGATTTTTTGCCGCGGCAAACATAATGATATAGGTGCCGTGATCGGTAAATGTCGGTTTGTTCCACTTGATCTGCGCTTCTAAGTTCGGAAATTGGCCAGCCGTCCACGACAAAATTTCCTCTGCTTTGAGACGGTGATCCGGGTTATCGATTCCTGATACATATTTTGCAAACACATCCATGCCCATCTCTCCTAAAATGAAATATCATTACTCTTTACATCATCATAGCCAACAGACGGACACGATACAACTCTGGCCGGGCATGTAAATCGAAAAAAGCCCTCCCCAAAAGGAGAGGGCCCGTCCCTTCACATCACAGCTTTCTCTAATATCTCTCCCCCAGCTCCCGCAAAATAAAGTCGTAGATCATTCTTGTCCGCTCTTCTTTCGGATACAGCATGAATTCCTGCCGCTTCGGGATATGACTGCCCATCCTGTCCTGAAAAGTGGTTCTGAGATAGGCGGTTCTGTAAACCTGATTTTCAAAAGAATGATAGGATACTTCCAGTTCCATCGTTTTGCCGTTTGAGAACGTGACAGCTGTGTCATCAAATGCCGTCGGTTGAAAATCTTTAACGTGCACATGAGATATCCAGCCGCATTGAGGCCTTGCAGAAGAAAGTGTAGGGAATAAAAAGATGTGATTTGAAGGGTCCACCATAATCGGCGGCTTGTGAGAAATTTTAATCGCTTCATATGTTCCCGCTTTTCTCCCGGCATAGCTGGAGCCAAAGTAGCGGCAGCTTCTGTCGATGATGTGAATCGGCTTCATGCTGACATACAGAATGCAGTCTTTTTCAATGACCTTCGACCCCATTTTACCGTCTATTTCCTCAGGCAAAACAGCGATGGTTGAACGATTTACTTCATAGCTTTCTAAGGGTGCGTGTGTTTTCTGGCACATAATGTGCAGCCTCCAATCCTTTTCTTGAAAATTTATACTAATAATCTATCATCTGTCATTGGAAAACGACAGGTTTTTTTTGAATATAGCTAAAAATCACCTTTTAAAGATGTAATTTAGTCTTAAATTACTATTTAAATATTGTTTTTCTTTTTCGTTTCACCTCATTTATACGATGATCATTTTCGTTTTTTCGTCAATTTGCAGGATATGTCGATATATTTCCAAGTATTAGTTGTCTAAAGATTATAAAAATTAATTGATTTTTCCGGCCGTTATCCATATACTATAAAAAAGGCATTGGGGGGATTCTTTATGAAAGAGAAAAAGTCGTACACTGAGCTCATGAAGTCCCGCAACACGCAAATAGCAAACGAATTCGATGTGACAATGGCCGATATTTACATTCAAATGGTGCTTGATGAATCCTTGTATAAACGCCGGCTCGCCATGCTGACCATGCAGATTAATAAGGCGCTTGATGATAAAAATAAAGAAGCGTTCCTCACGCTTTCAAAAGAATATGCAGCACTTAAACAGAGTGAATAAGCCAATCCATATGGATTGGCTTTTTTTACATTATCCGTTTACGATGGTGCCGCCGTTCACATGAATCGTCTGTCCCGTGACATAGGAAGAATCATCGCTTGCTAAGTACAAATAGCTCGGCGCCACTTCAACAGGCTCTCCCGGGCGCTGCATCGCCACGTCTGAGCCGAAGACTTCCACTTCCTTCGCCGAGAAGCTCGCCGGGATCAGCGGCGTCCAGATCGGCCCCGGCGCCACTGCGTTTACCCTGATGCCCTGAGTGACAAGAGATTGGGAAAGAGATCTTGTAAACGTGACGATCGCCCCTTTTGTCGCTGAATAGTCAATCAATGTTTTGTGGCCTTTATAGGCGGTAATAGAGGCCGTATTAATGATTGAACTTCCTTTTTTCAGGTGAGGGAGCGCGGCTTTCGTTAAGTAAAACATTGAAAAAATATTCGTCTGAAACGTTCTGATGAGCTGGTGGCTCGTGATTTTCTCAATCCCCGGCTGCACGTGCTGCTCACCTGCGTTGTTGACCAGGATGTCAATGGAAGGAAAGGCTTGGCCCGCCTGGCGGATGACATCGTTGCAAAAGGCTTCGTCGCCGACATCCCCTGCAATCAGCAGACACTTCGCCCCCTCTTTTTCTACATATTGCTTCGTCTCTTCGGCATCCTGATGCTCATCAAAGTAAACGATGACCACATTAGCGCCTTCCTTCGCGAATAAAACGGATACGGCGCGGCCGATCCCGCTGTCTCCGCCCGTGATGATCGCCGTTTTCCCTTCAAGTTTTTTCGCCGCTTTCGGTTTGTCAAAAACGGGGCGCGGGTCCATTACATATTCAAAGCCCGGCTGCCGGTTTTGATGCTGCGGCGGCAAGGTTTTCTTCTTCTGGTTAGCCATTTTGATCACTCCTTTACATTAATTACTATATTATGAGTAATTTGAGCATCTTATACGAATTTCATGTATGAATAGAGTCTTATTGGAAAAATTAAGAATATACAACAGAGGAGGTAAATCTGAATTGACTACTTTTTCAAACGAGGAACCGGCTTCCTATTGGAAAGCAACAGCTGACATTCCTTCCTTTCCCGCCCTCACTGAAGATACGGAATGTGACGTTGCGGTTATCGGCGGAGGAATTACGGGCCTGACAACGGCATACGAACTGACGAAAAGAGGTTTCCGTGTCGCTGTCATTGAAGCAGACCGGATTTTAAACGGGACGACCGCGGGCACGACCGCAAAAATCACCGCCCAGCATGATTTCATCTATGCCGATCTTATTCAGCAGATCGGCCTGACCAGCGCAAGGCTGTATTTCGAAGCCCATCTCCGCGCCATGGAAGACATGAAGCAGATCATCAGAGACCTTTCGATTGACTGCAGACTGATTGAACAAGACGCATATCTTTACACGAATACAGAATCAGGCGTCAAAAAAATGCGCAGTGAGCAGGAAGCTTATACCAAGCTCGGTATTGAACACGAGCTTGTGAAAGAACTTCCCGTCCCCGTTGATTGCAGGCTCGGTCTCGCCATGAAGAATCAGGCGCAATTCCATCCGCTTTTATATGGTGCGGCGCTCGTCAAAGAGATCGTTAAAAACGGGGCGCGGATTTTTGAACAGACGGCTGCGATCGACATAAAAAAAGAACCGCAGCCGGAAGTGGTCACGAAAAACAGACACGGCATCAAGTGCAGCTATATTGTCTGCTCTTCCCACTTTCCTTTTTATGACGGAGGCGGGCTTTACGCCGCCAGAATGTATGCCAGCAGATCCTACGTACTCGCGGTAAAACCGAAACAAGCGTATCCGGACGGGATGTATCTCAGCATAGACAAGCCGTCCAGATCACTGCGATACACCGATTTGAACGGTGAAAAACTGGTTCTTGTCGGCGGCGAAAGCCACAAAACAGGCCAGGGAAAAGAAATGTCCGAGCATTACGAAGCGCTGAAACAATTTGCGGAAGACACAATCGGGGTTGAAAGCATCCCATATCATTGGTCTGCACAAGACCTTGTCACCATTGACAAAATTCCGTTCATCGGTCCCATCTCAGGAGATGAAGAACATATTTTGGCGGCGACCGGTTTTAAAAAATGGGGCATGACAAGCTCAGCGCTCGCCGCGAAGCTTTTTGCTGATCATATTCAAAACAAAAAGAACCCGTTTTCCGGCCTGTTTATTCCGTCACGCTTCCACGCAGATCCGGGACTGAAAAAACTGATTTCCTATAATGCCGACGTGGCCAAACACCTTATCTCGGGCAAACTTGAGAGGCCGGACGCTTCACCTGAGACTCTTCGGCCCGGGGAGGGAAAAATCGTAACGGTAAACGGCAAACGGGCCGGCGCCTATAAAGATGAAAAAGGCTGTCTGCATCTTGTCGATACGACATGCACCCATTTGGGCTGTGAGGTCGAATGGAATGACGGCGAACGGACGTGGGACTGTCCTTGTCACGGGTCCCGGTTCACACCCGACGGCGGGGTTGCCGAAGGTCCCGCCATCAAGCCGCTGAAGCGCCTCAGCCAAGATTAACTAAACCATTCTGTTCGAATGGTTTTATTTTTTTGCATTAAAATATTTTTATCAGATTCCTTCATTCAAGTTCCTTCCATACCGATAAAAAGAAAAAGAGAATATCTGGGGGAACTTATATTGTTATTTAAAAAAGACCGCAAAAAAGAAACAGCTTATTTTTCGGAAGCCGATGGAAAAAAACGCATCGCGCTTTCAAATCAATATGCAGATGTCCAAAAACAGCTGAAAATGGTCAGGCTGGGAAACGAAGAACTTCATGTGCTTGAAGAGCTGCAGCCGTTAATAAAAGAACATATCTCAACAATCGTCGATTCCTTTTACCGAAACCTGGACCACGAAAAATCATTAATGACGATCATTAACGACCACAGCACGGTCGAGCGCCTGAAAAAAACATTACGGCGTCATATCCATGAGATGTTCGCCGGCACGATTGATGATGAATTCATTGAAAAAAGACAGCGCATCGCTTCCATCCACTTGCGGATCGGCCTTGAACCGAAATGGTATATGGGAGCGTTTCAGGATCTGCTTCTGTCGATGATGAACATATATGAAGCAACCATTCCGGATTTGCATGAGCTTTTAAAAGCGATCAAAGCGACGACGAAAATATTGAATCTTGAACAGCAGCTCGTCCTTGAAGCATTCCAGAGCGAATATAACTGCCAGCGTGACGAACAAGAGGAAAAGAAAGCCCGTCTTCATCAAAAAATCCAGGAAACATCCGGATCACTCGCTGATTTGTTTTCAGAAACGAGCAGAGCCGTGCAGGAGCTGGTCGATAAATCCGAGGGCATTTCCGAGGCGTCAAAAGCCGGCACCGTCACTTCCGTACATGTCGAAGAAAAATCAATCGGCGGGAAAAAAGAGCTTGAAAGCCAGCAGCAGCAGATGAATAAAATCGACGCCAGCCTTCTGCAGATTGAAGAAGAAATGGACAAGCTGAATGACATCGCCCAGCAGATCGAAAAAATCTTCGGCATCGTGACGGGGATCGCCGAGCAAACGAATCTCCTGTCACTCAACGCTTCAATAGAATCCGCGAGAGCCGGGGAGCACGGCAAAGGGTTCGCCGTTGTGGCGACGGAGGTAAGAAAGCTTTCAGAGGATACGAAAAAAACCGTTTCCACCGTATCAGAGCTCGTGAACAATACCAATACACAAATCAACATTGTGTCCAAACATATTAAAGATGTAAACGGACTTGTAAGTGAAACGAAAGAAAAAATGGCGCAGATCAACCGTCTGTTTGATGACATCGTCCAAAGCATGAAAACGAGCAAAGACCAGACAGGCAAAATCGACGTTGATTTGCAGGCCTTTCTCGGCGGCCTTCAAGAAGTCAGCCGCGCGGTTTCCCACGTTGCATCATCCGTTGATTCACTTGTTATCCTTACAGAAGAATAAAGATAAACCGACCGGCCTTTTTCATAAAGGGCCGGTCTTTTTAATGTTAACTTAAAATATAATAGAGTTGACATATATAAAGACTCGCTTTATTGTATAAACATATTTTGATAAGCTGGAGGAATACATAATGAAATTGACAGAAATGATGCATATTGCCGTGTTTACCGCCATTATGGGACTTTTGGGGGTGCTCCCGCCGCTTTTCTTATCCTTTACGCCGGTTCCGATTACGCTCCAGACGATCGGTGTGCTCTTATCGGGAAGCATCCTAAAACCGAAAGCGGCGTTTTTAAGCCAATTGCTGTTTTTGCTGATTGTGGCATGCGGAGCGCCTCTCCTTTCAGGCGGCAGAGGCGGGTTCGGGGTTTTTTTCGGGCCGAGCGCCGGATATCTCATCGCATATCCGCTGGCGGCATTACTGCTGAGCCTCAGCATCCAAGGCCTTCGCTCAGCTGCTGTCCCCCATTTGTTTATCAGACAGTTCTTGTTCGGCGTGCTGTTTTTGTATGTCATCGGCATTCCCGTTCAGGCTTTTATGATGCACATTGATATCTTGACTGCCGTAAAGCTCAGCCTCATCTATGTGCCCGGAGATCTGCTTAAAGCGGCCGCAGCCTCATTCGCAGCCGTAAGAATCAGAAAAACTCTTCAAGCAAGCCGGCTTTTGCCGACGAAAGGAAGCTGATTTTAGTCATCATGATTACATCATCATATTCAGATACAGCCGGACAAGCGCCGGAACAGATCGCAATTCAGACAGAAACAGAACAGATCACCTATCAAACTTGGAACAGGCTGGTAAACCAAACCGCAAACTGGCTTGGCAGCCTTTCAGGTAAGCCGGAAAACATTGCAATATTACTGCCGAACGGCATCCCTTTTTTACAACTTTTCGCAGGGGCGGCGCATGCCGGCTGCACGGCGGTTCCGTTAGATCCCCGCTCGGCAGCGGCGGAACTCGCGGACCAGCTGAACATCAGCAAAACCGGCCTCGTCATCTGTGACCGCCGGCTGAGCGGCAGACTGGACGGCGTCAAAACGCCTGTCATCCTGTGGGATGAATGCAGGCCTTTGATCGAGGCGGAAAAAATGGAAGGCGCTTTTATCAAAAACGCCGGCCTGCCCTTTTATACCGGATTCACCTCGGGATCGACCGGTAAGCCGAAAGCCTTCACCCGCTCTCACCGTTCGTGGCTGGAGAGCTTTTCTTGTACGAAACGTGAATTCGGCATTTCCCCTGATGACAAAGTGCTGGTACCGGGCATGCTTCGCTCGTCACACTTTTTATACGGCGCCGTCAGCACTTTGTTTATCGGCGGAACCGTCATCCTTCAAAGAAAATTCAACCCGGCCGGAATGAAAGACCGGCTCAGACAAGCTGACGTTCTATATACCGTTCCGACAATGACGGACGCCCTGCTCTCACTAGAGGCGTTTCCGGATACACCGCTCAAGGTGATTTCTTCCGGTGCAGACTGGCCCGCTTCGTCTAAACAAGCGTTGTCAGAGCGCTATCCCCATTTGCGGTTATACGATTTTTACGGAACGTCTGAGCTGAGTTTCGTGGCGTTCTTATCGCCTGAAGACAGCGCCCGAAAGCCTGACGCCGCGGGCCGCCCGTTTGAAAATGTTACAATCGAAATCCGCCGGCCCGGCGGAGAACGCTGCATGCCGGGCGAAACGGGGAAGATTTTTGTGAACAGCCCGATGAAATTTTCCGGATACATCAACGGCGCAAAACCTGATGATTCCGGCTGGATGACGGTTGATGACATGGGATATATTGATCGGGAAGGCTATCTTTATATCGAAGGACGTGAAAACGGGATGATCGTATCAGGCGGCCTGAATGTATTCCCTGAAGAGATAGAACGTGTGCTCAACCGCTGTCCGGGCGTCAGAAAAGCGGCCGTCATCGGCATTCCTGATGATTATTGGGGCAGCATCGCCGTTGCGGTGATCGACGGAGATGCAAATGTAAAGGAACTGAAGAAACAGTGCCGCGAGCAGCTGGCGGCATATAAAATCCCGAAAAAATGGCTGTTTTCAGAAATACCGGAAACAGGCGGCGGAAAGATCGCCCGTGCCGCCGTACAAAAGCAGGCAAAGGACATGATGGAATGGAAGCTGTAATTACGGATGCGAAACGGACAATTTTCGCCCGGGAAAACGGCCTGTTAAAAGACTGTCTCCCAGAAGATTTGGCAGCTCCGCTGATCCGCCATTTGAGCCGGAACATGCCCGAAGACATTGATGAAGTCCTGATCGGAAACGCGACGGGCCGCGGCGGGAATCTCGCCCGGCTGTCAGCCTTGGCCGCCGGACTTCCTTTGAGCGTGTCCGGTACGACCATCGACAGGCAGTGCGGCTCCGGACTGGACGCCGTGAGGGTCGCGTGCCACTTTGCTAAAGCCGGTGCGGGGAGCACATACATCGCGGGAGGAGCGGAGAGCAGCAGCCGTTCCCCTTTCTCATCCCGGGCGCGCTTTTCTCCTGAACACATCGGCGATCCTGATATGGGCATAGCAGCAGAGTATACGGCACAGGCTTACGGCGTAACGAGAAAGATGCAGGACGAATATGCCCTTCTCAGCTATGAACGGAGCGTCAAAGCGCACGAAGACGGCTTGTACCGCCCGGAAATTCTTCCCTGTCACGGATTCGCCGCTGACGAAAACATGCTGAAAAAGCGGAACATGGAGCCTCTCATCTCCCGTGCCAAGCCCGTCTTTCAGTCCGGAGGCTCTGTCACCGCCGCCAACAGCTGCGGAATTTCTGACGGGGCGGCGGCAGTTTGTGTGATGGAAGAACAAAAAGCGCGGTCTCTCGGTTTAAAGCCGGGATTGCGTTTTATCGGAAGCGCGGTAAGCGGCGTCCATCCGCATTATCCGTCAGCAGCTCCGGTTTATGCCGTCAAAAAACTTTTGAAGGAACGGGACCTGTCACCGGATGATATTGATATATACGAAATCAACGAGGCGTTTGCCGTCAAAATATGCGTTTTTTCACAGCAGCTTCGAGTGCCGTATTCTAAAATAAATGTCCGGGGCGGCGCTCTGGCCGTCGGGCATCCGTACGGGGCTTCCGGAGCGGCGCTTGTCACCCGGCTTTTTTATGAAGCAAAAAGACGCCCGGATGCCCGCTACGCAGCAGCAGCGATCGGCAGCGGAGGCGGAGTCGGACTGGCGCTTCTCTTTGAAGTGTTAACGTAACGGCAGTATAATAGATGATATCGATAAAAAATGATCGGAGTGGAGACTTTATGACTGCCGTTTGTTTAGTAAGACATGGAGAGACTGATTGGAATGCCCAAAAGAAGCTTCAAGGCAAATCGGATATTCCGTTAAATGCGACGGGAGAGCGTCAGGCGAAAGAAACAGGAGAGTACTTAAAGGGGTCCGAATGGGATGTCATCGTCTCAAGCCCGATGAAACGGGCCAGAAAAACAGCTGACATTATTAACGGATTTTTGAATCTTCCCATTGTCGTCATGGAAGATTTCAGAGAACGGAGCTACGGTGATGCGGAAGGAATGTCTTTACCGGAACGGTCGAAGCGCTACCCGGATAAAAACTACCCGAACATGGAGACAGCAGAAGAGCTGACAGACAGAATGCTTGCCGGTTTAGTGAAAGTTCAGGAGCGGTTTCCTGAGCAAAAAGTTCTGATCGTCGCTCACGGCGCAGCCATTCATGCCCTCTTGTCCGCCATTTCTGACGGTGATACCGGCATCCAAAACGCAAAGCTTGTCAATGCGTGCCTAAGCAATATCGAACGAATTGAAAATAAGTGGCGCATCAAAGATTACAATGTAAGCAGCCACCTATCAGAATCATAACAAAAAGGCCCGAATTCAGTTTTGGGCCTTTTTGGCGAGCATTTTTTTCTGAAGATCATGTAATATGGCGTCCGCCCCGTCAATGCTCCGGCGCTCCGTCCATACCGCCCTGTCCGCGCGGTAAACGTGTCCGTTTTTTACGGCTGTCAGCTGTTTCCAGAGGTGATTTTTTTCGAGTTCTTTCTCACCGTCCAACAGCACGATGTAATCAGGATCGATATGCAAAAGCTGCCCGGGCGCCATCTTGATAGAGTCTGATTTCCCGCCGGAATCCGTCTGGACCGCATAGGTAAACCCTGCGAGCGTCAAAAGCCGGGACGTAAAAAACTGATCATCCTTTACGGAAATGCTGTCATTTGCAGCGTCAATTAATAAAATCGTGCCGCCTTCTGCATCCAGCTTTCTTTTGATGTCATTCAGCTTTTCTTCCTGAGCCGACAATTGTTTCTCTATGATGCCATCTTTACCGACCGCCTTTTCAATAGTAAGGGCAGCGTCAACCGCATCCTGATAATCCGCAGCTTCATTTTTTAAAGCGATTGTCGGAGCGATCTTTGTCAGTTTTCGGTATATCCCCCTGTGAAGGCTTGAGTCTGCAATGATGAGATCGGGCTTTAACGAAGTGATCTTTTTCAAATCAGGGTGTGACGGTGGTCCGACAGACGGACTGCCGTCTTTTCGCTCTGTCCGGTTATCCGCCGCGGCCGCCGGCTTTATGCCGAGATCATGGAGGGTATCAATAAAGCCCTCATTCAATACGGCGATGCGCTGCGGGTGCGCAGCCACATGCGCCGTCCCCAGATCGTGCCTGACGGCGGTTTCATGTTCCCGTTCTGAGCATGCCGTTATGAAGAGAACGGATAAGATCATCAGCATACTGAGCATTTGTTTCATCTGTTCCCCCTCTTTCGTTTTTCCGCAATTATATCATTGACAATATAAGTATCAATGATATTCATTATCATTATTTTTATAAAATGGTTTCACAGCTTTTCTCCGTCAAGAAAGCCGAAGACTGATTCATGCCGGCCGCTTTATTTCATTCCGCTTCCGTTTCCATCAGACTTCTGCATTCAACAAAAGGTGACATTTATCCTGTTTTTGCCGCAGCTTCCAAAAATGGAATCAAACCGTTCGACCCAGCAAACAAGAGAGCGATTGCGGCTGTGTACAAATACTCATGTCCTTCCATCGGTTTTTTCCATTAAAATTTAAATATTTCGGGTTCCTATTAAACGAAAGAGAGATGATATACCTAAATAGAAATAAAACAAATTGAAAAAAATTGGGTCTACTAAAATATTATTCCATGCTATACAATTAATCCACAGAATAATCTGTCTATTGGTTGTTCTGCAAATGAAAAAAAGGAGAGGATAAAGAGTGAGAGGCAAAAAGGTATGGATCAGTTTGCTGTTTGCTTTAGCGTTAATCTTTACGATGGCGTTCGGCAGCACGTCTCCTGCCCAGGCGGCAGGGAAATCAAACGGGGAAAAGAAATACATTGTCGGATTTAAACAGACAATGAGCACGATGAGCGCCGCTAAGAAAAAAGATGTCATTTCTGAAAAAGGCGGGAAAGTGCAAAAGCAATTCAAATATGTAGACGCAGCTTCAGCTACATTAAATGAAAAAGCTGTAAAAGAGCTGAAAAAAGACCCAAGCGTCGCTTACGTTGAAGAAGATCACGTTGCAAAAGCGTACGCGCAGTCCGTGCCTTACGGCGTATCACAAATTAAAGCCCCTGCTCTGCACTCTCAAGGCTTCACTGGATCAAATGTGAAAGTAGCGGTTATCGACAGCGGTATCGATTCTTCTCATCCTGATTTAAAAGTAGCAGGCGGAGCCAGCATGGTTCCTTCTGAAACAAATCCTTTCCAAGACTACAACTCTCACGGAACTCACGTTGCCGGTACAGTTGCGGCTCTTAATAACTCAGTCGGTGTATTAGGCGTTGCGCCAAGCGCATCTCTTTACGCTGTAAAAGTTCTCGGCGCTGACGGTTCCGGCCAGTACAGCTGGATCATTAACGGAATTGAGTGGGCGATCGCAAACAATATGGACGTTATTAACATGAGCCTCGGCGGACCTTCTGGTTCTGCAGCGTTAAAAGCGGCAGTTGACAAAGCCGTTGCTTCCGGCGTCGTAGTCGTTGCGGCAGCCGGTAACGAAGGCACTTCCGGCGGCTCAAGCACAGTGGGCTACCCTGGTAAATACCCTTCTGTCATTGCGGTAGGCGCTGTTAACAGCAGCAACCAAAGAGCATCTTTCTCAAGCGTAGGTTCAGAGCTTGATGTCATGGCACCAGGCGTCTCTATCCAAAGCACGCTTCCTGGAAACAAATACGGCGCGTACAATGGTACGTCAATGGCATCTCCGCACGTTGCCGGAGCGGCTGCTTTGATTCTTTCTAAGCACCCGAACTGGACAAACACTCAAGTCCGCAGCAGTTTAGAAAACACCACTACAAAACTTGGTGATGCTTTCTACTACGGAAAAGGGCTGATCAACGTACAGGCGGCAGCTCAGTAAAACATAAAAAAACCGGCGTCGGCCATGGCCCCGCCGGTTTTTTTTATTATTTTTCTTCCTCCGCATGTTCAATCCGCTCCATGATCGACGGGTGGCTCCCTCTGAAAATTTTGACGAGAAACGGCGGGTTGACCCGGCTCAGTCCCGTATCGGCCAAGTCCTGAAACGTCTCAATCGCCGCTTCCCGGTTTCCGGTCAGCTCGATGCCGTAACGGTCGGCGGCGTTTTCCTGATACCGGGAGACGGCATTCGTAATCGGATCAGAAGCAAAACTGAGAACGGATATGAGCAGCAATAACAGCGGGAGGGCGGCCAGATCTTCAGGCCCCTTTATATGAAGCATTCGGCCGAAGAATTTGGACAGCCGCTTATAAAGCTTGTCAATGATATAGAACCCGGCTAATGACAGCAGGAGATACCCGGCCAGTCCGATGTACACGTGCTTCATCACATAGTGCCCCATCTCATGCCCCATAATGAACAAAATTTCCCGATCCTTCAGTTTGTTAAGCGTCGTATCCCACAAAACGATTCGCTTATTCGAACCGATTCCCGTCACATACGCATTCAGCGCATTCGTTTTCTCCGACATATTTACTTCATAAACATGGCTGGCCGGAATATCGGCCTTGTCGGCAAGCGACAAGATTTTGCTTTCCAGCTCCTTGTCTTTCAGCGGATAGAAATCATTGTATAAAGGATCAATCACGACCGGCTGCAGGAAAAACAAAAACAGGGTAAACGGCACAGTAAGACACCAAGCGTAAAACCACCATTTTTTTGTATGCTTTGTGATCAGCCAGTAAAACACAAGCACACACACGGCAAACAGCGGAAAACTGATCCAGAAATCAATGACATGGTCTCTTATCCAACTTGCTGTTGTCTGCGTCGAAATATGATACGCAAGCGAAACCCGATATCCGATCCATTCAAGCGGAAGCGAAGCCGCCGTAACGATGAGTGAAATCACAAATACGAAGCTTCCGATTTGCAGCACCCGAAAGCGCACCGCTGCTTCCAGCCAATGCTTTATTTTTTTGGCAAGCCCCGTAATAAGCAGCAGAAAAAATAAAAACCAATCTAACGGCGCACCGATGAAAAATAAAAAATCCTTTACATTTGAAAAGTTTTCAGCGGCTTCCAGGCGGCCCGGGTCCATAAACGAGGACGGATCGGCTTTCGTTCCCTTTACGGCCTCCGGGACGGCGGAGTCGCCTGTCATAAAGAAATACCAATAGAAAAAAAGGCCGTACAGCACATAAGCAAGTCCCGCTGCCGCTATCCATTTGCGCATGGAAGTCTCCCTCCTTAGCCTGATGACTTACTCCTATTGTAAGCATAAATGCAAATAAATAGAACCAGGCCTCCGAAACGGATGTTAATCTTTTCATAACAGAAAAGAATGGAACAACAGGAAGCGGGAAAGACTAAAAGACGGAGTGATGAATATGAAAAAAATAATCGCGTTTATTGTAGTAATCGCCCTTTTGGTTATTGCTTTCTTCTATGTATACAGCCGGACCGGCGATGTGTTTCCATCAAGCAACGCAGATCTGATTATTCTGTCTGAGCACGGAAAAAAAGAAATCAAAATTAAAGACAGGCAGAATGTAAAAGATATGCTCGATATCTTGAACCAAGGAAAACAAGTCAAACTGACCAAAAGCGTATCTCCCGATTACGACGGAACGGTCAAATACCATGAAGACCGTTTTGATTCATTCAGCATGTGGCTCGAAGGCGGCAATTATATGCTGTACAAGTATAAAAACACGTATTACAAACTGACCCGGCATGATACGAAGCTTGTGCAAAGCATCATTAAGGAAGAATCGCAGAGCTGACCGGATCAGCATGTAAAAGCGAAGCCCCCGGCTTCGCTTTTCGTCCGTCATTTCGGAAGCATGTCCCGGACCGCCCGCCTCAGCAGCTTCCCGGTCGCGTTCTTCGGAATCTCATCAAGAAAAACCACTTCCGCCGGCCGTTTATATTTTGCCAAATGTGTTTCACAGTAATCAAAAACCGCCTGCTCTGTCAGCTCACCGTCCCCCGGCACTATATAAGCATGCACCGCTTCCCCCGTTTTGGCGTCAGGAACGCCGATGACCACGGCTTCTTTAATGCCCTCATGGCTGTAGAGCACTTCTTCTACTTCGCGCGGATAGACGTTGTATCCGCCGACGAGAATCATATCTTTTTTTCTGTCGACGATATAAAAATAACCGTCTTCATCGCGCTTCGCCAAATCACCCGTGTACAGCCAGCCGTCTTTCAGCGCGTGCTCCGTCTCCTCGGGCATCTTGTAATAGCCTTTCATCACATTCGGCCCTTTCACGATCAATTCTCCCACTTGATGGTCGGGCAATTCGCGTCCGAGCGTATCGACGACTTTATTTTCGACATGTAAAATATTCGTCCCGATCGAGCCGGGCTTTCTCCCCCGGTCAAACGGATTAAAACAAGTAACCGGAGACGCTTCAGAAAGTCCGTACCCCTCCAGAATGGTGACGTCAAAGGTTTGTTCAAACGTCTGCAACAGAGCGACCGGCATGGAGGCCCCGCCTGAAATGCACAGTCTGACGGACGCAAAATCCTCCGCCTTGCCGTGCTCGTATTGATACAGATAGTTATACATCGTCGGAACGCCGGCAAAAATGGTTGCCTGACGGCTTTTAATCAGTTTAAACACAGAAGCCGGGCTGAATTGCGGCTCGATTAAGACACACGCTCCGCTCATCAGAGGCGCATTCATACAAACGGTTAAACAAAAAACGTGAAACATCGGCAATGCCGCCACAATTTTGTCTTTCTCATTCATTCCTAAGTATCCGGCGACATCATTTGCATTGGAGAAAAGATTCTGATGGGTGAGCATGGCGCCTTTCGGTTTTCCGGTCGTCCCTGAGGTGTATAAAATGACGGCAGTATCATCTTTGGACAATATCGGATAAGTTCTGCTGCGCTCCGCCGGGCAGAGCATTTTTGCAAACGTTGTCATTTTTAAGCGCAATTGAGGGTCTTCTGTCGATGGAGCGTTCTCTGCTGTCTGGCTGATAATGATATGCTCCAGCAGCGGCAGCGAGCCGTGCAGGCTTTCAAATACGGGAATTAAAAGGTCGATGCCGGCGATCGCTTTGACATCGCCGTTTTTCAGCATGTATGCGATTTCTGAAGGTGTATATGCCGGATTTACAGGTATGACGACAATTCCCGCTTTTAACGCACCGAAAAACGCAATAACAAAATCAGGCGTATTTCCGAGCAGCAGCGCGAGATGATCCCCTTTTTTCAGTCCCCTGTCCCCCAAGCCGTTTGCAAATGCTTTGATTTTACCTGCCAGCTCCTCATACGTCATGTACTGATCTTGAAACAGACAAGCTGGTTTTTCCGGTTTCTGCGATGCCGTTTCTTCCAATTTGGAAACCAGATTCATTTTCCCACCCCTTTAAAAATTGTAATGAATGAATAGTCATTCATTTATCCGGAATAAACGTTCACTTTTATTATAGAAAAATATAGAAAAACACTCAAGGGCAAAAAGCCCCGAGTGCCGTAAAACCGGAAACTATAATTGTTTCAGCGCTTCACTGACCGGCGTGCCGCCCGCTGTCAGATCGAACGCTTTTTCATACGTATTCGGTTCATCAAGGGATGCGATAACGGTCTTGGCGACATCTTCTCTTGAAATGGAGCCTCTTTCTAAATCAGCCGCGGCTTTGATATTTCCCGTGCCGGGATCATTTAATAACCCGCCCGGCCGGATAATCGTATACGTCAGACCGCTCGCTTCAAGAATTTTATCCGCATAATGCTTTGCGGCGTAATACGGCTTCAGCGCTTCATTCCAATTGCCGCGGTTATGAGCCTGAAGGGCGCTTACCATAATGAACCGCTTGATGCCGGCTATCTTTGCCGCTTCTATCGCTTTCGCGGCTCCGTCAAGATCAATCAAAAGCGTCTTATCGTATCCGGTGCTTCCTCCTGATCCGGCGGTAAACACAATCGCGTCACAGCCTTCAGCGGCTTTCGCGATGTCTTCCGGGCTTCCTTCCAAATCTGCAAGAACGGCTTCTGTTCCCGCGGCTTGAAGCGCTTCTTTCTGCTCTTGTTTCCGGACCATCGCCCGCAGCGTATGCGTGCCGTCTTTTTGAAACAGCCCGGTCAGCCGCTGTCCGATCTGTCCGTTTGCTCCGATGAGAAATACTTTCATCATGATCCCTCCCCATTCATTATGGTTCTATCATTTCACAAAAACGGGCGCTGATTCAAATCATGCGTTCGGCAAATGTTCTAATAAATCAGCTCGAGGAAATCTTCCAGCTCTATTTTGCCGAAATACTGTTTCAGATCGATTCCGGCCAGCGCCTCCTTGATAGCGGTTCGGTCATACTGTTTTCCGGTCAGCGCCTGTTCGACTTCACTCACATCTTTCGCACCGAAGAAATCACCGAAAATTTTGCAGTCCTGAATGATTCCTTTTTTCACTTCAAGACGCAGATCAATCGATCCGACCGGATAACGTTTCGAATGCTGAAGGTTAAATGCGGGCGACCTGCCGAAATTCCAGTCCCAGTTTTGATAACGCTCTTCGGAAATCTTCCGGATCGCTTTCCAGTCTTCATCGGTCAGTTTATATTCCGGCACTTCGGAAAGATCATTTGTATTAAAAATATGGTGAAGCAGGTGCTTTTTGAATTCATCCGCCGTCATTTTGTCATCAAGAAACTCGCTGATGTTGGCGACACGGCTTCTGATCGACTTAATGCCTTTTGATTCAATTTTGTCTTTTTTCACTTTCAAGGCTGACACAACATGATCAATGGCGGAATCCAGCATTAATGTTCCGTGGCTGAAAATACGCCCTTTCGTCGAAAATTGAGCGTTGCCGGAAATTTTTCTGCCGTCCGCCACGATGTCATTTCGGCCGCTTAATTCAGCTTCCACACCGAGCTGGCGCAACGCCTGAATAACGGGTTCGGTGAATTTTTTAAAATTGTGAAAGCTGTCGCCGTCATCCTTCGTGATAAAACTGAAATTCAGATTCCCGAGGTCATGGTAAACCGCACCGCCTCCTGACAGCCTGCGGACGACGATAATTCCGTTATCTTCTACGTATTTCGTATTGATTTCTTCTATTGTGTTTTGGTTCTTCCCAATGATAATCGACGGCTGATTGACATAAAACAGCAGGTATGTCTGTTCAGGGTCGAGATGCTTCACGCAATATTCCTCGATCGCGAGGTTGATCCTCGGGTCGGTTATGTTTTGGTTGTCGATAAATAACATGGTGCTCCTCCTTTATTTCTCCCACTTCAATCCGGAAGCGGCGATTGTCACTTCGCCCCCGAACACGGATTCCGCTTCTTCTTTCAGCTTCCGGTGCTCGCCGAAATGAGGCAGATGCGTGAGAATCAGCTCCCCCGCTCCGGCCTCCTTCGCGATACGTCCGGCTTCCAAACTGTTCATATGGCCGGCTGACGTGCCGTCCTGGTCTGCGTAAAAATTGCACTCGCAGATCAGCAGATCGGCATTTTCCGCAAACGGGATAAACGCGTCCTGGTAGCTTGAATCAGCCGTATACACAACAGAAGCTGAACCGTCAGTAATCCGCATCGCATAACAAGTGACCGGATGCACTGTTTTCAGAAAGGTAATGGTGAACGGACCTAGAGAAAGCGGGCGGTCCGGCTGATAGGCCACTCCCTTTGTATGCGTTTTATATGTAAGGCGCTCAAACTGTTCTATATCAGCATCATGCCCGTAAATCGGCAGTGCATGCGTCCCTTTTCCGAGAAAGGAGCCGACCTGTTTGGCAAATTGAAGCGGCCCGATATCAGCGATATGATCATGGTGATAATGGGACAAAATGACGGCATCAAGCTCTTCTGCCGGAACATAGGCAAACAGCTTTGATAATACGGCGCTTCCGCAATCGACGAGCAGAGAATAGCCGCCGGACTGAAACAGATAGCCTGAAGTTGCTTCGTTTGCGGCCGGAAACCCGCCGCAGCATCCAATAACTGTAACTTTCATATAATCCTCCGAATGTTTATGATAAAAAGATCCTTTCCTCCAATATACCTATTTTTCGTACAAATTGCATGTTTTAAACATTGTGTCAAAACAGCCGTTGATTTTCCAAAACTGTTATAATACAATATAGAGACAAAACAATGAAAGAGGGATGGGTATGTTGGAAAAGATGTCGGATTTTTTCAGAAATTTACCCGGTAAGAAATGCGAAGAATGCGGAAATGAGATTGTTGAGCAGTATGAGTGTCACATTAATCTGTGCAATGACTGCTTGAAAATTAAGGATATGTGACAATAGGGCGCCGCACAATTCTAAGTTGTGCGGCGCCCGTTTTTTCGGCCGTCATCATACTTTCTGAATAGGGCGTTATTCACCATTATTAGCAATTATCTGTACGTTTTAAAAGATTCAGTATTTTCAATCTATATTTTTCTATAGACGGATTGTTTTCTTTTCTATTATAATTTGTTCTAATAGCTATCTTTTTAGATACTTATTGCACTTTTTTCTTCGGGAGGTAATCTATGAAAAAATTACGCTTTGGACTAGCGACGCAAATTTTCGTCGGACTCATACTAGGGGTTGTAGTCGGTGTCATCTGGTACGGCAATCCCGCCATTCCAACATATTTACAGCCTATCGGCGATTTGTTTTTACGCTTAATCAAAATGATAGTGATTCCAATTGTCGTCTCCAGCTTAATCATCGGCGTTGCCGGCGCGGGAAGCGGAAAACAAGTCGGAAAATTAGGCTTCAGAACGATTTTGTATTTTGAGATCATTACCACTTTTGCCATTATTCTCGGGCTGGCTTTGGCGAATCTGTTTCAGCCGGGAGCAGGCGTTAATATACATGAAGCTCAAAAGACAGATATCAGTCAATATGTTGAAACAGAAAAAGAACAAAGCGGTAAATCCGTTGCGGACACATTCCTGCATATCGTACCGACAAACTTCTTCCAATCATTAGCCGAAGGAGATCTGCTTGCCATCATCTGCTTTACCGTGCTGTTTGCACTCGGCATCTCGGCAATCGGTGAAAAAGGAAAGCCCGTATTGGCCTTCTTTGAAGGTGTTTCTCATGCGATGTTCCATGTTGTGAACCTCGTCATGAAAGTTGCGCCGTTTGGTGTTTTTGCGTTGATCGGTGTTACCGTTTCCAAATTTGGGCTCAGTTCCCTGCTTTCACTCGGTAAACTGGTCGGTTTAGTATATGTAGCTTTGGCTTTCTTTCTCATTGTTGTATTCGGAATCGTCGGAAAGCTTGCCGGAGTAAACATTTTCAAATTCCTCGCCTATATGAAGGATGAAATTTTATTGGCGTTCAGTACGTCAAGCTCCGAAACCGTACTCCCCCGCATCATGGAGAAGATGGAGAAAATCGGCTGTCCGAAAGGTATTGTTTCCTTTGTTGTGCCGATCGGATATACCTTTAACTTAGACGGATCTGTGCTGTACCAATCAATCGCCGCTTTATTCCTCGCTCAGGTATACCACATTGACTTGACCATTTGGCAGCAGATTACCCTTGTGCTTGTCTTGATGGTCACTTCCAAAGGAATGGCTGCCGTGCCCGGGACTTCTTTCGTCGTCCTGCTTGCGACACTCGGCACAATCGGCGTTCCTGCAGAAGGCCTTGCATTCATCGCCGGTGTTGACCGGATTATGGACATGGCCCGTACGGTCGTCAATCTGACCGGAAACGCGCTGGCATCCGTTGTGATGTCAAAATGGGAAGGCCAGTATGATCCCGTTAAAGGCGCGAAGGTCATGAGCCTCGCCAAAACAGAACAAAACACAACCATCTCAGGTTAAAATGAAAACCCTGCACGGAATGATTTCCGCGCAGGGTTTTTTATGCCATCGGCGATAAAACGTACCGGTGCAAAAGCTTCGCCGTATTAAGAAGCGATAATTCATGCGTGCGTTCAAAAGCGTGTGAAGCATCAATTCCCGGGCCGATCAGCCCATGGACGATGTCATGGCCCGAACGGATGGCTGCTGAGGCATCAGAACCGTAATACGGATAAATATCAAGCTGATAATCAATGCCATAGCGCTCCGCAAGCCCGGCCAGATGTTTTCTGAGCTGATAATGGTACGGGCCGCTCGCATCCTTCACGCAAATGGAGACGGTATATTCATCCGTAGACTGGCCGTCGCCGATCGCCCCCATATCAACAGCCAAGTATTCGACGGTCTCAGGAGGAATGTTGGAATTGCCGCCGTAGCCGATTTCTTCATTATTAGAAATCAGAAAATGCGTCGTATACGGAAGTTCGATTTTCTCTTCCGTGATGCGGCGGATTAAATTCAAGAGCAGAGCCACGCTCGCTTTGTCATCAAGATGCCGGGACTTAATAAAGCCGCTCGGCGTAATCTGCACGCGCGGGTCAAATGAGATGAAATCGCCGACCCTGATACCGAGATCGGACGTCTCTTCCTTCGTCCGGACAGGCTCATCAAGGCGGACTTCCATATTCTCCTGATTTCGCTCTGCCTTGCCGGCGTCCTTGTAGACGTGCACTGAAGTCTGATGCATTAAGATGGTGCCTGTATAGGTTTTGCCGGAAGAAGTTTGGATCTCGCAATATTCCCCTTCAATCGAGTGATATCGGAAGCCGCCGATCAAGTCAATCTTCAGCCGGCCGTCCGCCTTTATCTCCTTTACCATCGCGCCGAGCGTATCGACATGCGCCGTCAGCAATCTGTGTTTCTTGTCATCACGGCCGGGAATTGTGACAAAAAGACCGCCTTTGCGGTTTCTGTAAGAGGAGACGCCCCATTCTTTTAAAAGACTTTCTGTATAGGCGATAACCTCGTATGTATTGCCCGTCGGACTCGGAATCGACACCAATTCTTTAATCAGTTCCATCGTATGTTTCATATTTGCCACAGGTCATTCCTCCTATCAATTTTATTCTTCTTAAAATATACTCTTTTGATCCACAACCCGTCCAATCTTTTCCTTCTCTTTTTTCATAGAATGAAGGGAGCATGAGCATAGGAGGGAAATGTATGATCAGCCGTAAACCGCACAAGCGGAAAAGGTTTCATAATGATTGGTTTGAGGATTGGTTTGAGGATGATTGGTCTGGTGCAGCCTTCTGGGGCTGTAAAAAAGAAGAAGATCACTGTAAAAAGAAAAAAGAAGACCCTTGTAAAAAGAAGAAAGAAAAAAAGAAGAAAGACAAAAAGAAGCATCATCATTCATGCCGCCGCTGCTGCCGTCATTGGTAATCGTTCACACAAGCCCGTTTTACAAATAGATATCTCATGCTCCCCAAACAGCGGATGCTGCTTGGGTTTTTTTATTAAAATTAGTACCAAGTAATAATATCAGGTGTTATAATCTGATATAAAGGAGTGATTTTTTCATGTCAAAATCTAAAATTACAGCAATCGGTACATATGCTCCGGCACGCCGATTAACAAACGCGGATTTGGAGCGTATCGTCGATACATCTGATGAATGGATCGTCCAGCGCACCGGTATGAAGGAAAGACGCATTGCCGGCGAACATGAATTCACATCGGATTTGTGTGTGGAAGCGGTGAAAAACCTTGCAGAACGATACAGCGGAACTCTTGATGATGTCGATATGATCCTTGTCGCCACAACGACGGCGGACTATGCGTTTCCAAGCACCGCGGCACGCGTGCAGGCTTACTTCGGCTGGCCGCACACGGGGGCGCTTGATATTAACGCTACATGCGCCGGACTCACTTACGGCCTTCAGCTCGCAGACGCATTAATTACCGCCGGTTCCCATCAAAAAGTGATTGTCATTGCCGGTGAAACATTATCAAAGGTAACGGATTATACTGACCGGACGACCTGCGTTCTTTTCGGAGACGCTGCAGGCGCCCTATTGGTGGAACGCGATGAATCAGCGCCGGGCTTTTTGGCAGCCGTGCAAGGAACAGCGGGAGGCAGCGCGGACGTGCTGTATCGCACGGGACTGAGCGCAGAATTAAACGGCGAGCCGCTTAAAGGCGGAGGAAACATGGTGCAAAACGGGCGCGAAGTATATAAATGGGCGGCCAGAACCGTGCCTGAGGAATGCAATGCCCTTTTAGAAAAAGCCGGCTTTTCAAAAGACGATCTGGATTGGTTCGTTCCTCACAGCGCCAACATGCGGATGATCGAATCCATCTGCGAAAAACTGCCCTTCCCACTTGAACGGACGTTGACAAGCGTTGAATATTACGGCAACACTTCATCGGTTTCTATTATTCTCGCATTGGATGAAGCTGTGAAAGCAAAAAAACTGTCGGAAGGCCAGACGCTGGTATTATTCGGGTTCGGCGGCGGATTGACGTATACCGGACTGTTGGTAAGATGGGGATTTTAATAATACGACGATCGAAATCTAAAAAAAGAGGCCCTGAGCATCTGCTCAGAGCCTCTTTTTCTTATGCTGTTATTTCTTCTTCCGTTTTGTGTTCTTTTTTGCTTTGCACCGTAAAATACACGATGGTCAGCGCGATCATGACAACGGCGATGCCCAACAGAATGGATGCCTGCTGCCACATGTAGCCGTAGTCGCCATTTGAAATGACGGCACGGAACCCGTTGATGCTGTAAGTCATCGGCAGTGCCCCGTGAATCACTTGATAGAATCCCGGCAGGAGTTCAAGCGGGAAGGTTCCTCCGCTTGCCCCGAGCTGGAGCACCAGAATGATGACAGCGATAAAGCGTCCCGGATTCCCCATCGTTGTCGCCAATAATTGAATCATGGACAGGAACGCGATGCTGGTAATCATCGTAAAGAGATAGAATCTCCACGTGCTTTCCACATCAAGCCCGATTCCTTTTAACAGAACCGTGGCGACAATAACGGATTGAATCAGTCCGACAAGCAGAATAACACTGAATTTGCTGAGGAACCATTCAAAACCGTTTCTCGGACGCCCTGAAGCTTCACTCAGAGGGAATACGACCGTCAGCATCAATCCGCCGACATACAAGCCCATAGAGAGAATATAAGGCGTCAGTCCGGTACCGTAGTTAGGCACGGAATGAATCGCGTTATCGTCCGTTTTTACCGGATCGGCAAACATGCTGTACGTTTTGTCATCTGTCTTAATGTCCCCGGTTTGATCGGCCGCATCTTTCAGCTGGCTGGACAATTGTCCGGTGCCGTCTAAAAGCTTGCTTAAACCGGTGCCGAGAGACGCTTGCCCCTGCTCAATTTTGGACGAACCGTCATGGATTTTGTTTTGCGCGTCCAGCAGTTTCGTTAAGCCGCCTGATACTTGGCCGCTCCCTGACACTAACGCTTCTGATCCTGATTTGAGCTGTCCGAACTTGCTGTTGTATTCGCCGATGCCGGCTGTCAGTTTGTTTTGGCTTTCAAAAACGGTCTGCGCTCCGCTGTATAATTTATCAGTTCCCGCTGTCAGCTGGTTAATCGCGTCTTGTACCGCCGCTGCGCCGTTATACAGTTTCGATGTGGACTGAGGCAGTGCTTTCAGCTGATCAGCCTTCGCTTTTACATCTTTGAGCGCGCTTTTTATGACTGACATATCCGGAAGCTGAATATCTCCGCCGGACGGAAGCTGGCTGACGATATTGTCTAAATCCGGAAGGTCGGCCTTCGGAAGCTTCTCATTCAGAAGCTGAACAAGTTTCGCTTTTTGCTCATCCGTTAAGAAATCACTGTCCTTAATCACCTTTTTGACCGCGTCATCCCGGGCATCCAGGCTGTTTTTCAGATCAGAAAGCTTCTTCTTAAACTGCTGCAGATCCTTTTCAGTCTGTTCAAGCTGCCCAACCGCGTTTTCAATGTCTGACAGGTTGACTGAATTGATCGCATCTTCAAATGCCGCCGCTTTTTGCGACACTTCCTGCGCCTTGCTGTTTAACGCACTTAATCCATTCGTTAAATCCGGAAGCTTTTGCTGGAGCTGCTTTTGTGCGTCAAGGCTTGTTTTCAGCCCGCTGGCCACTTGGCCTCCTCCTGAAGCAATCTGTCCTGATTTATCTTGAATTTCGGCGCTTGCGCTCTGAAGTTTTGCGATAGAGCTGTCAAGCGTTTGAATTCCGCTTGTCACTTTCGCCGCGCCGTCTGCAAGCTGCTGTGTTTTATCGCCGATGGTGGCGGTGCTTTCAGTAAGCTTCGCTAAATTTTCCTTCAGCTTGGCGCTGCCGTCTTTCGCGTTTTTCGTGCCGTCGTCTATTTTCTTGGCTCCGCTGCTGGCTTTGCCGAGCCCTTTGGCAATATCTTTAAAGTTATCAAAAATGACTTTTGCGTATTGCTCTGTCACTTCTTTCGACACGGAGGCTTTCAGTTTGTCGATCGCCTTTTCCCCGATTGTCGCGCCGACATAGTTTGATCCGGCATTCGTATGATATTTCAGATCCAGCTTCTTCGGATTTTTATCCATTACCGTGCTGGCGTTTTTAGAAAAATCTTCAGGAATCTCGACCAATAAATAATATTTAGCATTTAATAAGTCCTTTAACGATTGATCAAGATCGCTTGAAAAATGCCAATCAAAATTATCATTTTTCTTTAACTCTTTCACAAGATCGTCACCGATCTGAAGATGTTTCCCTTCGTAGTCCGCCCCTTTATCCTGGTTGACAACGACAACCGGCAGCTGATCCACCGTGCCGTACGGGTCCCAGTACGCCTTCAAAAACACTCCGCTGTAGATCAGCGGAACGAATAATATGGCAATGATGGGGATTAACAGTTTCTTGTTCGTTACAATGTCTTTCCACTGGCTTTTTATTGTATTCAACCCTGTTGCCTCCTTCCGCAAACTGACTCATTTGACAAAACGGTCACTGCACCTAAAAAGTGAAGGATCATCTATTATTTAGATAATCCTTGACCAACATACATTTCCAGCAATTCGGCGATCGTCTCTTTTTCAAGAGGCGGATGGTTTTTTTCCCAGTCAAATATCAGCGCGATGTAGAGCTTGAGCATCACAAAAGCGGTCAGTTCCGGATCACACGGTTTAATGCTTCCGTTTTCAATGGCTGTTTCTATCTTTTCTTTAATATATGACAGAATGGCCCGCTCCATTTTCGCAATGACATCCTGAACGGCTATTGTACCAATCTCGGCGTTCTCCTGAAAAATTTTAATAGTCAGCTGGTGTGTTTTTCTGAATTCCAAAATCGCGACAAGCGCCCGGTGGACATTTTCGTGAAATGAAAGCTCCGGTTTCATCGCTTCGTCTGCGTGTTCCTTCATTTCTCTTAAAATAGTGGTGAAAATATCATCAAACAGTTCTTCTTTGTTTTTGAAAAACGTGTAGATGGTTCCCTTCCCCACATTTGCAAGCTTTGCCACCAGATCCATTGTCGTTGCTTTGTAGCCGAATTGTGTAAAAGACTTCGTTGCCGCTTCCAGAATGAGCTTTTTCCGATCGACGGACATGTTTCCCACCTCGTTAAATTGACCGTTTGAACGTTTTAGTCATTTTGTACATAAGATAACTTATCACAGTCATAAAGAAGATTCAAATGTTTTCTCTCTTTATTGGTGTTCCCTTTACAGAACGGGAACATGCAAAAAAACCTCCGTTTTACGATAACGGAGGCTGGTACGTTTCAAATAAATAAGCCAGTGAATCGTATACGGCGGCTTTTCCCTGGTCGATACAGTCGGGGATGCCCACCCCTTCGAAAGACGCGCCCGTCGCGTATACGCCCGGATAGGAAGCTTTCAGCGCATCTCTGAACTCTTTGATGCGCTCCTTATGGCCGACATGGTATTGCGGCATGCTTTCGTTCCAGCGGGTCACACAGGTCATTTCCGGTTCGCCATTTATTTTCATTACTTTTTTCAAATCTTCCATTACGATTTTAATGATCTCGTTATCTGAAAGATCTACGATGGATTCATCTCCGGCCTTTCCGACGTACGCTCTGAGAAGCGTTTTGCCCTCCGGCGCCGCGTGCGGCCATTTTTTATTCGTCCATGTGCAGGCCGTGATGGAGAAGTCGCTGTTTCTTGAGATAACGAATCCCGTACCTTCATGCTCCATCTTGACGGCTCCCTCAGGAAAACCTAAAGCGACGTTGGCAACGGACGTAGAATGCATGTCTTTAAGACATGAAACCGCCGGCAGATCAGAAAGCATTTTCGCCGCGGCTTTATGCGGGGCTGTCACTATGCATCCTTCCGCATAGAGCACTTTGCCGTTATCAAGCGTCACGGAGTATCCCTTCTCCTCGCGGCCGATATGGGTGACTTTCGTTCCTTTCATCACCCTTGTCAGCGTAAGCTGCTTTTCCAGCTCCTCCACCAACGTTTGAAGCCCTGTCGTCAGCGTTAAAAATTGGCCCTGCTTTTTGGCCGTCAGCTGCTGTCCCGAAGGCTGCGGACGCGATTTTTTCATGCCGAGAATCAGGCTTCTGTGCTTCTGCTCAGTCTGATAGAATTGCGGAAACGTGGACATGAGGCTCAGCTTATCAATATCTCCGGCATAAATCCCTGATAATAGCGGTTCTATTAAATTCTCAACGACTTCGTCACCGACGCGTCTGCGGAAAAATTCACCCAGAGACTGATCTTCCTTCGGTTTGCTCGCAGGCAGGACAAAGTCAAGCGCCGCCCGCGCCTTTCCGGGAACAGAAAATAAACCGGTGGAGATGAACGGAGCGATTTTGGTCGGAATGCCCATCACCGCGCCCTTCGGCATCGGATGGAGCGTCTCGTTGACGAGCACGTAAGACTGGCCGGTCGCATTGTTGACGAGCAGATGCTCAAGCCCCAAATCCTTGACGAGCTGCGGCGCGCTTTTTTTCCTTTCCAAAAAAGAATCCGGCCCCCGCTCAATGATGTAGCCGTCTTTATGCGCCGTCTGAATTTTGCCGCCCGCTCTCGGGCCCGCTTCAATCAGAGTGACCTCAAGCGGCAGCTGTTTTTCTTTGATTTCTTTTTCCATGTAGAAGGCGGCGGCTAATCCCGTTATGCCGCCGCCGATGATGACCAGATGTTTTTTATCGCCACTCATTTTTATCGCCTTCTTTACCGTTTAATTCTACTTGTCCAGCTCTTTCAGCACGACCGCTGCAAGCGCGTCGATAAATTCAGGCTGTGCGTTCGGCATAGCCGGACGATAGTAGCTTGCGCCGACTTCTTCGGTCACAGCTTTGCATTCATAATCATTATCGTAAAGCACCTCTAAATGATCGGCAACGAAGCCTGCGGGCACGTATACAAATGCTTTATAAGGATGCTTTTGGTACAGATCGCGCGTGAGATCCTGCACATCCGGCCCGAGCCACGGATCAGGGGTATTCCCTTCGCTTTGCCAGCCGACTGCGTAATCGGTAATTCCGGCGCCTTCGGCAATCAGTTTTGCGGATTCCTCCAGCTGGTCAGGATACGGATCGCCGTATTCTTTTATTTTTTCAGGAAGGCTGTGCGCTGAGACGATCAGCATCGCGTCATCCCGTTCTTCTTTCGGCATTGATTCATACGTTTTCTTCACCTGGCTGACCCAATAATCAACGAATTTCGGTTCATCATACCAGCTTTCAACAGACTTGATGGTCAAGCCGCCGAGCTTCTCCGCTTCTTCTTTCGCGCGTTTGTTGTATGACTGGACGCTGAATGTTGAAAAATGAGGGGCGAGCACAAGGCTGACAGCTTCTGTAATGCCGTCTTTATGCATGTCCGCCACCGCGTCTTCAATAAACGGTTCAATATGTTTTAATCCGATGTACACTTTGAATGTTACGTCATCCTGGATTTCATTTAAACGCTGTGCGAGCTTCTCCGCCTGCTCCTGCGTAATTTTTGCAAGCGGAGAAATGCCTCCGATCGCTTCATATCTGTCTTTTAAATCTTGAAGCATATGAGGCTCCGGCTTTCTTCCGCGTCTGATATGCGTATAATAACGTTCTATGTCCTCTTCTTTGTAAGGCGTTCCGTAAGCCATGACAAGAAGTCCCATTTTCTTTTTGCTGCTCATTTTGTTAAACACCTCTTTTGATGGTCTGTCCACCTTGATTTTGACAGGAAAATCTTCTTATAACCAACGATCTGCTCAGGAAGATTGTTCCGTTTTTTTGGCCGCGGAATATTCATGTACAAACGCCGTCAGCTTTTTCAGCGTTGCCGGATTGACATCAGGGAATACACCGTGCCCTAAATTGAAAATAAACCCGTCCGTTTTCATGCCTTGATCAAGTATCGCTTTCGCTTTTTTCTCGATGACTTCCCAAGGCGCAAGAAGAAGCGACGGATCAAGATTGCCCTGAACCGTTTTTGTAATGCCTTGTTTTCTGGCGTCATCTATGCCGAGTCTCCAATCAAGACCGACGACATCAAGAGGAAGGTCATGCCAATCCCCGGCCAGATGGCTTGCGCCTACGCCGAACATGATCAGCGGAACTTGCTCTGCTGAAAGCTCCCGGAATATTCTGTCCATCACCGGTTTTATAAACTGCCGGTAATCTTCGCGGTTCAGCGCGCCGACCCATGAATCAAAGATCTGAATGGCTTTTGCGCCGGCGTTAATCTGTGCTTTCGCATAAACGATAATCATGTCCGCGAGCTTGTCCATCAGCATTTGCCACGCTTGCGGCATACTGTGCATAAACGCTTTTGTTTTGTTGTAATTTTTAGAAGGCCCGCCTTCAATCATATAACTGGCCAGCGTAAAAGGCGCTCCCGAAAAACCGATGAGCGGAACATTCAGCTGTTCGTTTACGAGTAATCGGATCGTTTCCAGCACGTAAGGAACATCCTGTTCGGGATTCAGTTCGCCGAGCTTTTCAATATCCGCAGCAGAGCGCACCGGCTGATCGATCACCGGGCCGATTCCGTTTTTTATTTCAACATCCACTCCGATATAAGGAAGCGGCGTCATAATGTCTTTATATAAAATGGCAGCGTCCACTCCGTACTGCTCGACCGGGAGCCTCGTCACATACGCGCACAGCTCGGGCTGATGCGTAATTTCGACTAAGCCGTACTTTTCCTTCAGCTTGCGGTATTCCGGCTGAGACCTCCCCGCCTGTCTCATGTACCAGACAGGGACGTGATTTGTTTTTTCTCCCCGTGCCGCTTTTAAAAACGTATCATTAAACGCTTCTCGTTTACTCATCTGAATTTCCACCTTTCCTCCTGCAACCATACGTTCGTGTTCTTCGCCCATTACACTATACCTTGTTTTTTCAAAAGCGTATAGAATTGAGGCTTAATGTTCAAAAAATCGCCGAATTCATGATTAAGAAGAAAAAAGCTTCGGCTGAACGTATTCCGTTCCCTCTCCTTCTTGATCCGTCTGTGAATTATATGGAACGACTTTGTATGAAGCCCCTGAAAACAGATTGGCGTACGGTATGTCAAAGCTGCCTTTTCCTTTCACCGAATCCAGAAGTTTGTCTTTTCCGTCTTTCTTCTCATATATTCGGTAAACAACCCGATCATCCTTTTGAATATCCCATTTTAATTGAACCGTAATCAGTCCCATCGCCTTAAATGTATAACGGGCCGACAGGGACTTTACCGCCTCCAGCTCAATCGGGCTGCCCAGTTCCTTCACATTTTCAGGCTTTTTGAATGTCCGGCCGTTTTCCCCCGCTTTTGTGACGATATCTTTAAAGAGTCTGACCGGGTATTGGCTTCCGCCTTTCAGGTAATGGGTTTTATCCGTTTTGTCATAGCCCATCCAGACGGCTCCCGTCAGTCCGGGAGTGTATCCTGCAAACCAGGCGTCCTTTGTCGCGCCGGGGACGCCGGGAAATGTGGTCGTGCCGGTTTTCCCCGCCAGGTCACCTTGATAGCTGCCTTGTGAAGCGGTTCCTTCTTTTACGACCTGCTGAAGCATTCTCGTCATATTCCATGCCGTCTGTCCGCTGAAGACGCGCGTTTTGCCGTTTTTAGGCCCGGATAACGTTTCTCCGTCTTCGTCCGTGATGTTCTCTATAAAAAATGGCTTCGTATACATTCCGTTTGCCGCAAAGGTATGATAAGCTCCGGCAAGCTGAAGCGGGGTGACGCCTTCTGACAGACCGCCAAGCGCAATCGCGAGTCCGTTGTCAGAAATGTTCATGCCGTTTTTCTCAAGATACGATTTTCCCGTATCTACGCCGATCTGCTTCAATGTCCAGACAGCGGGCGCATTTATGCTGTAAGTGATCGCATCCTGCATCGTCACTTCCCCCTTGTACTGTCCGTCATAATTTTTCGGTTCATACCCGTCGTAGGACGTCAGTTTGTCTTGGAGAAGCGAATACGGTTTGAACTTGTCTTCCTGCATGGCGGGCCCGTATACGGCAATCGGCTTAAACGTTGAGCCCGGCTGCCGCTTCGCCGTAACCCTGTTGTATCCTTTTGTCACGTAGTCGCGTCCGCCGACTGCCGCGCGCACGCCTCCGGTTTTATTATCAATAAAGACGGCGCTTCCCTCTGCCGCCTGATCCGTCCCCGGAAAATAGCCGCTTTCCTTCATGAGGGTGTATGCCGTTTTCTGCAGCTTGGAATCAAGTGACGTCCGGATCGTATAGCCGCCTTGAAGCAGCTGTTCACCTGACATCGAATAACGGGATTCCGCCTCTTTGATGACAAGATCAATATAACTGTCAAACCAAGGCGTTTCTGATGTTTTCTTGACATTAAGCCCCAATGTCCGGCCCTGGGCTCTGACGGCTTCCTTGGCGCTGATATAGCCTTGGTCGTTCATCATTGCAAGAATCGTATCGCGGCGTTCTTTATTTTTATCCGGATGCTGAATCGGCGAATAAAGAGATGGCGCCTTCGGAATCGCTGCCAGAACGGCTCCTTCCGCAACGGTTAAATCTTTTACTTCTTTATTAAAGTAGTAGTGGGACGCGGCTTGAATGCCGTAAACGCCATGGCCGAAATAAAGCTGGTTCAGGTACATTTCAAGCAGCTTGTCCTTGCTGTAATCACGCTCAAGATTGATGGCGATAATGACTTCCTTCGTCTTGCGCAAAAATGTTTTATCATGAGTCAGAAAAATGTTTTTCGCCAGCTGCTGGGTGATCGTGCTGCCGCCCTCCACCTTGCCGCCTGCTAAAACATCCCGGAACACCGCCCGGCCGACAGACTTCACATCAATGCCGTGATGTTCGTAAAACCGTTTATCTTCAACGGCGATAAAGGCATCTCTCACATCTTCCGGAACCTGCTGAATGGATACCGGCTCGCGATTTTCCGTATAGAGGCTCGCGATTTCATCACCGTTTTGATCGACGATTTTTGAAGATGCGTGCAGTATTAATTTCTTTTCATCGATGACATAATGGCCGAGAAATATAATGATAATGTATCCGATTAACGCGAGAAAAGCGGTTGCCGCCGCAATTACAGCCGGAATAAAGAATCTTTTTTTCTTTTTCAGCATAAGTCACCTCGCCTTTCTTAACTTGTAGTATGGGAAATATTGTTTCGAATTATGTCAGAATGAGTCGCCAATAGAAACTTATACCACTCTTTTGATATACTAGCAAGCAGGAGGTGGCTGATATGAAGGTTTATATTACATACGGGACAGCCGATTTTTTAAAGACGATTGCAAAGAAACACCCGAGCGAGAATATGGTGCTGATGCAAGGGGAGGATAATGCGGTTTTAATTCATGAAACAAATGGAGAAACCGTTTTTCAGGCGCCCCATTCCTATGAAAGCATCGACAGCGTCGGGGAAATCAAAAAGCCGGGCTACGCCGTCCTCAACAACATCGCCGTTACCCAGGAAGGCCGTCCGCTGTTTGAAAACCGGTTTAAAAACCGCGCCGGCAAAGTGGAAAATGAACCCGGTTTTCAAGCCATCCGCGTATTAAGACCGCTCGAAGGCGATACGTATGTCATTTTGACCCTGTGGGAAGAGGAAAAAGCCTTTCAGGGCTGGCAGCAGTCAAACTCTTATCAGGAAGCCCATAAAAAACGCGGAACATCTGCCGGCATCGACACGATGTCTATTTTTTCCCGCCCGTCTTATGTAACCGCTTATTACGCAATAGACTGAAAACCGCCGGAGATTCTCCGGCTTTTTTAATGTCCCGATTTTACGCTTCGTTCTTTGCACCTTCCGCCCGCCTATGAATAACCTGTAGCAATCCTATTTATAAACGGAGTGGTTCAATTGGGGATCGGCGTCTACTCGGTACATCTGCTTTATGTTGCTTTTATCGCGGCCATTATCGTTTTTATGCTCCTCAGGAAAGATACAACCTTTATTTCACTCGCCGGCATTTTTGTGATTGCGCTATGGACGACGCATTCATTCTCCGCTTCGGTCAGCAGCCTGTTTCACAGCTTCACGTATGCCGCCGGAGAATTGCTGCCGACGATTTTTATCATTTGTTTTATCGTGGCGATGAGCGGCCTCTTGACCGAAACCGGTATTAATGAAGCGATGATTTCTCCGTTTGCAAAGGTGATGAAAGGGCCGGCTGTCGCGTATTGGGTTATCGGCTGTCTGATGTTTGCCATCTCTCTTTTTTTCTGGCCGTCCCCAGGGGTGGCGCTGATCGGCGCTGTGCTGCTTCCCGCAGCGATCCGGGCGGGCCTTTCTCCGATCGCCGCGGCAATGGCGATGAACCTGTTCGGCCACGGATTCGCTTTATCGGGGGATTACGTCATTCAGGCGGCCCCGAAATTAACGGCCGATGCCGCGGGCATTCCCGTGAGCGATGTCATGCAGGCAAGTATTCCGCTCGTTTTGATCATGGGGTTAACGACGACAATCACCGCTTTCATCCTCATCATGCGGGATCGAAAAAAAACGAAGACCCCCCTCTCCTTGGACAGCTCCGGTTCTTTGGACACAAGTATGTATCTGCCGAAAAAACTCAGGGTGGTCCTGGCGGTTTTCATTCCGCTTGTTTTTCTCGCCGATATTATCTGTATGATCGTATACCGTCTGCAAGGAAACGATGCGACGGCACTCGTCGGAGGAACCGCGATCGGCATTCTCCTGATCATTCATTTCATTGTATATAAAGAGCGGCATTTAGAAAAGATCACCGAGTATTTTATCGGCGGTTTTCAATTCGGCTTTAAAGTATTCGGCCCCGTCATTCCGATCGCGGCCTTCTTTTATCTCGGTGACGCGGGGTTTAAAAGTATTTTGAACACCCCGCTGCCGAAAGGATCTGCGGGGATCGTCAATGACCTCGGATTGGCCCTGTCCCATTCTTTTCCGATGTCCGGAGAATTCGCCGGCATCGCCCTGGCCGCAGTCGGTGCGATTACCGGGCTCGACGGGTCAGGGTTTTCCGGTATATCTCTTGCAGGCTCGATGGCAAAGCTGTTTTCCGCCGCGCTTCATACGGACCCGGCCGTTTTAACGGCGCTGGGCCAGATTTCAGCGATCTGGGTCGGGGGCGGAACATTGGTCCCTTGGGCACTGATCCCCGCTGCGGCTATTTGTAAAGTTGATCCGTTTGAGCTTGCCAGGAAAAACTTTATCCCGGTTGCGGCCGGGCTAGTCGTCACAACGATCGCCGCCATCATCATTCTCCCGTAGCAAAAGGATTGAAATCTTCTGACATTTTCTATACAATCATGGGAAAAGCAGACGAGGGGGCATCGCTTTTGACGTTAACGATACTTCAAAAAAGCTTAAACGCTCAGCTTGACGGGCTGTATGAGGAAATGGTTGAAATCAGGCGTCACCTTCACATGAATCCCGAGCCATCCTTTAAGGAGAAAAAAACACCGGCGTTCATCGCCTCATTTTATGAAAAGCTCGGCGTTCCCATCCGGACGAATGTCGGGGGAAACGGTGTCACAGCCTATATTGAAGGCGGTGAACCGGGACCGGTCGTGGCACTCAGAGCTGATTTTGACGCTTTGCCGATACAGGATGAAAAAGATGTGCCCTATGCTTCACAAATTCCCGGCGTCATGCACGCCTGCGGGCATGACGGCCATACGGCGGCTCTGCTCGCGGTCGGAAAAGTGCTGTACCGCAACCGGGAAAAACTGAAAGGGTCATTTGTGATGATTCACCAGCACGCCGAGGAATTATCTCCCGGCGGAGCAAAATCAATGATTGAGGATGGCTGCCTCGAGCATGTCGATGCCATTTTCGGCACTCACCTTTGGGCGACTGAACCCGTCGGGACGGTCTTATGCCGCCCGGGCGCAGTGATGGCCGCCGCTGACGGCTTTACGATTAAAGTCATCGGGAAAGGCGGCCACGGCGCGATTCCTCACGATACGAAGGACGCCGTTTTAATCGGCTCACAAATCGTCACGGCTCTTCAGCATATCGTCAGCCGGCGGGTAAATCCGGTGCAGCCGGCCGTCATCTCAGCCGGCTCGTTCACCGCTGAAAATCCGTTTAATGCGATTGCCGATCAGGCAGTCATATCAGGCACCGTCCGCTCGTTTGACGAAAGTGTGCGCAGCCTGCTCGAAGCAGAAATAGAAGCCGTCGTAAAAGGAATCTGTTCCATGCACTCCGCTTCCTATGAATATCGTTTCAAGCGCGGTTATCCCGCCGTCGTTAATCATCCCGAGGAAGCGGCGCACGCGGCGGCAGCCGCAGCGGAAACAGACGGCGTCACGAAGGTCATTGAAGGAGAGCCGCAGATGGCCGGAGAGGATTTTTCCTATTATCTGCAGCATACAAAAGGCGCATTTTTCTTTACGGGCGCCGCTTTAGAAAACCCGGAAACCATTTATCCTCATCATCATCCGAAATTTGATTTTAATGAAAAAGCGATGCTGACGGCCGCCAAAGTGCTTATCGGCGCCGCGGTGAGCTACCCCCGATAGGGCATAAAAAACAGCCGGTACATTACGTACCGGCTGCTGTGATTCTTAAATGAAAAACGTGCCTTGCCGTCTCACCGAGCTGTGACAGCAGTTTATAATTGGCCGCTCCGCCCACGGCGGCTCCGACGACCGGCAAAAGCTGAAACAATTTCACTACGTCCAGATAATCGCGGTATTCCTGCTGAAAAACTCTCCAATCGACATCATGCTTTTTCGAATCCCATTGTTCAATCATTGAGTATATGCGTTTCCGCTGTTCACCGCTTGAGAAAGCCAGCTGAAAAATAAACAGCAAAAACAATCGCTCATCCCTGTCTTTCACATCATAGCCGTAAATGGAGGCAAGATCGAACAGACATTTCATTTTAATGGATAACAGCAAAGGAAAATCAGCCATCCCTAAAAAAATTCCGCCGGCCCCCGTACCGATACCTTCGGCTGCCGCGACCTTTTGGTACGATGCGACGGTTTGTCTGGCGAGGGCATCTTTTTCAGCAAGCGTCATACCGTTTGTATCCCGCTTGCTTTTCACCAGATTTGAACCCGCCATTGTTGCTTCGGTCATTTTTTTAATGCTTTCTGTGATGACGGCATGAATTTTATCGGGAATCCGCTCATTTATTTTCGCCTGCATTCCTTTAGAAAAACGTTCAAGCATAGAATCTTTGCGCAAAAAACGCGCTTTCCATTGCAGTGCTTCCTGTATCAGCTGCTGATCGTCGGTCATCTGTGTCTCCTTCTTTCATTGAGGTTTCAAAAACCCGATTGATTACAGCTTGCCGTACTTTTTCAATCTTCCGCCCATATACGAAGGCATGATCACAAAAATCAGAACGGCTGAAGCAACGGCCGCATACAGCGCCCCGCTGACTCCCGCGGCATAGGCTGACGCTGCGCAGAACAGCAGCGCCTGCACGGTTAATGCCGATTTCATCAGCGAAAAGAAACTTTGCAGCTTCGCTTTCTGATTGACCGGGTAAAGCTCCTGCAGAGAAAGATGATGAAAATGCCCGAACAGCGGCAGAAGCTGTATTCCCGTAATAAAGACGGTAAATACGGTTAACGCCGCCGTTATCCACGGATTGGCGGAAACGAGCATAATAATCAGGATAAAAATAATCGTGAGCCTGACCTGAATGCCGAGATAATCATTTGAACGCAGAAAGGCCCGCGCATACATATAGGAGAACGTTTTCCGCTGTTCGAACGGAATCATTCTGAGCAAAAAGTCGAGATACGCCCGGCGTTTTGCCTGTTTTTTCAGGTGAGGCACATCGGTAAACAGATTGGCGATTCTGTAAAAACGCTGCTTCCTTCTTAATTCATATTCAATATGGGCTTCCCATTTTAATGATTTATGTTTTGCGGCCGATGTGAAATACACATAAAGGCCGGCCATCACAATGTAGACGGCGGCAGCGTACACATAAAACGACTGTAAGACGAAGTATAAAAGCAGCATATTGCAGATAAAGCGTATGACCGCATCCTTCATTTTCATGCTTCTGTCATTCATAAACGTCATCCGCCACTCCATGGCCTGATTCCACGCTTTTACCGCCAGCATCTGAATAAATACGGCGGCATATGACGCAAGCGACGCCCCCGGACTTACAGCGAAAAACAGAGGCATGCATACAAGCGACAGAGCAAGAAGCGGAAACAGCTGTGACAGATAGCTGTACTTAAATGAATGCTTAAAGTATGTCCCCATTTTCGGTTCAAGCGGCAGCAGAAACACGAGGTCCGCTTCCTTTAGCAGCGTCCGGACGTATGAACCGGTCAGCACAAATGAAAAGAGCACCGCCATCACCCAAAATGACGGAAAATGAACGGGAATGTCTTTGACCCACTTGCTGTACCAGCTTGCCGCGCCGGCAATAAAAAAGATCAGCACAATGACGAGATGATCATTGAGCATATATTTCATATACATTCTGGTTTCCTTTATATGCTCTTCAAGCCGGGACTGCCAAATCGTAGACATATTATTCATGGCCGGCGTCTTCCTTCGTCAGTTCGATATACAAGTCATCAAGAGCTGCGTCTTTCATGCCGAACTGCTCTCTCAGTTCTTCCAGTGTGCCGCTTGCCCGCACTTCGCCGTTATGTAAAATAATGAAAGCGTCACAGTAGCGCTCTGCCGTAGCCAGGATATGCGTTGACATCAGCACGCTTGATCCGGCTTTTTTCGCGGCCTCCATCCGCTCCAGCAATGCATTGATCGCAAGCGGATCAAGGCCGAGAAACGGCTCGTCAATGATATAAAGCGAAGGCTCCGCGAGAAACGCGCACATGATCATGACTTTCTGCTTCATCCCTTTAGAAAAGTGAGCGGGAAACCATTTCAGCCTTTTTTCCATTCTGAATTCTTTCAGAAGCGGAGGAAGCCTTTTTTCAAGCGTTTCTTTGGAAAGGCCGTACGCCATGGCCGTCAGCTCCAGATGCTCTTTGAGCGTCAGTTCTTCATACAGCACCGGCGTTTCGGGGATGTACGTAAATTGCGAGCGGTAGCTTTCCTTATCCTCCGAAAACGTCTTGCCGTTCAGCTCGATCGAGCCTTTATGCGGATCCATTAATCCGATAATATGCCGGATCGTCGTGCTTTTGCCCGCGCCGTTTAATCCGATGAGTCCGACAATCTGGTTCGGCTCAAGGGTGAATGAAACATTTTTTAAGACCGGGTTTCTCGTATAACCGCCGGTTAAGTCTTTTACCGATAGCAGAGACATAATTTCTCCCCTTCTGATTCGTTTTTCTTCATAGTACCAAAAATAAAGTCTGATTTGAAACGATTCCCTTTTTTTCTCACGTGAAAAGTGTGCATAGTTATCGTTTTGGGGGACATCATAATGTATGTAGAAGGAAACAGCTTTAATCAACTGAAAATGAGGTGTTTATAAAAGACGTCTTAGAACAGTTGGATGAAAATCAACATGTCCTGTGCTTACAATTTCTTCACACACTGCTTTGATGATGTTCTTCATTCATGATGAAATAATCAAATGAGGTGTTTGTCCCAGGAATGATTAAGCAGACCCATAAGTCTTCATTTTAAAAACAAATGAGGTGCTTACAAAAGGCATATTCAATTTTCTATGATAAAGCTCGTACTTCTGCATCAGGGTGAACGCGCAGCCGTTCATCCTGTTTTTTGTTTTGGCCGTTTTTGTGGTACGATGAGAATATACATATATTTCTTTTCAGGGAGGAAACCCATCTATGCACAAAGCGGACGATTGTATTTTCTGCAAAATCATTGCCGGTGACATTCCGTCTTCAAAAGTATACGAAAATGAACACGTCGTGGCGTTTCTTGATATCAGCCAGGTCACAAAAGGCCATACGCTCGTGATTCCGAAAACACATATCGAAAACGTGTACGAGTTTACGCCTGAGCTTTCTAAAGAATATTTTGAAGCGGTGCCGAAAATCGCACGCGCCATCCGCGATGAATTCGAGCCGATCGGGCTGAATATTCTCAATAACAACGGTGAAAAAGCGGGCCAATCGGTGTTCCATTTTCACATGCATATCATTCCGCGTTACGGAAAAGGCGACGGTTTCGGGGCTGTCTGGAAGACCCACGCCGAAGACTATACGCCTGACGATCTTCAGGAGATCGCTTCAACCGTCAGAAAACGGCTTGCCTCATCTTAAAGATGAGGTTTTTTTGCGTCCGGAAACACAAAAAACATAAATTATATTTTTTTATATCAAAAAAATCAAAAAATTGTGATAGGATAATTGTATTATTTCTTACACTAAAGCGGAAAACAGGGAGAGATCGTAAACATGGAACGTACAACGAATTTCAATGCAGGACCCGCAGCCCTTCCACTGGATGTGCTGCAAAAAGCACAAAAAGAATTTGTCAACTTCAAGGATACCGGCATGTCCGTCATGGAGCTGTCCCACCGGAGCACGGAATATGATGCGGTGCACCAAAAAGCCAAAAGCCTTCTGAAAGAACTGATGGATATTCCCGACGATTATGATATTTTATTTCTTCAAGGCGGCGCAAGCCTTCAATTCTCCATGCTGCCGATGAACTTTTTAACGCCGGAAAAAACGGCGCACTTCATCGTAACGGGCGCATGGTCTGAAAAAGCACTCGCCGAGGCGAAACTGTTCGGAAACACATCCGTCACGGCAACAAGCGCAGATTCAAACCACAACCACATACCGGAAGCGGACCTCTCAGGAATCAAAGACGGCGCCTACCTGCATATTACGTCAAACAACACGATTTTCGGAACGCAGTGGAAAGAGTTCCCGAATTCACCGATCCCGCTCGTAGCCGACATGTCAAGCGACATCCTGAGCAGAAAAATTGATGTCAAAACGTTTGATGTCATCTATGGCGGAGCCCAGAAAAACCTCGGGCCGTCCGGCGTCACGGTCGTCATCATGAAAAAATCATGGCTTGAAAACGAAAACGCCAACGTCCCTAAAATGTTGAAATACTCCACCCATACAAAAGCCGATTCACTGTATAATACGCCGCCTACATTTGCGATTTATATGCTGAGCCTCGTCCTTGAATGGCTGGCTGAAAACGGCGGTGTCGAAGCGGCTGAACGGCGCAATCAGGAAAAGGCCGACATCCTGTACGGCACAATCGACGCAAGCGGCGGGTTTTACGCGGGGCATGCCGCAAAAGACAGCCGTTCTCACATGAACGTCACGTTCACCCTCCGCGACAGCAGTCTCACGAAAAAATTCGTTGAAGAAGCGAAAGCGGCTAAAATGACCGGACTCGGAGGCCACCGCTCAGTCGGAGGCTGCAGGGCGTCTATCTACAACGCCGTCAGCCTGGCTGATTGTGAAAAACTGGCTCAGTTTATGAGAAAGTTCCAGCAGGAAAACGAATAAATTTCTTCTAACATAACGGTTCCTTTGATATACTGTTTGCATATCAATTTTTCCGGCCATCGCAATAAATGACGAGCATATTATTGGATGGCGAAAAAGCTTAGCAGAGGAGAGCTTAGTATGAAAACAAAAGAATTAGTCATTATGGCCCTGTTTGCGGCAATCGGAGCGGTGCTTCATTCCATTATGCCGCCGGTATTATTCGGAATGAAACCCGATATGATGCTTGTGATGATGTTTATGGGTATTCTGTTATTCCCCCGTGTGCAGAACGTGCTGATGATCGGGATTGTAACGGGAATCATTTCCGCACTCACGACATCTTTTCCGGGCGGACAGCTTCCGAATATCATTGAAAAACCGGTAACGGCGTTTCTGTTTCTCGCGCTGGCGCTTTTGGTGAAAAAGAGCGTGAAAACAGCGCCCGCCGCCGTCATTACGATAGCCGGCACCTTCATCTCCGGTTTGCTCTTTTTGGCGCTGGCCCTTCTGATTGTCGGCCTGCCGGGCGGATTCACCGCATTGGTGCTCGCGGTCGTCCTTCCGGCGGCTGCGCTGAATACGATCGCCATTATCATTATGCATCCGATTGTGCAGACGATCTTAAAACGGTCCAATATGATTGAAACGGTGAAATAACCGCATACCGAAACCTCTTCCGGCCGGAAGAGGTTTTTTAATGTGTTTCAGCATGTTTTATACGAGAAGTTTTGTGAAAAAAATAAGGAACAATGCGAGGGCGGTTCCTGCTGAGCAGACGATGGCCTTTTGGCGGACGACCCGCTTCGGCGGATAAGAAGCGGCCTGGCCGAGCAGTTTCAGGTAATAAACGGCGCCCGCCGCAAAGACAAGAGCCATACAAGATAAAACAATCATAAAGACAGACAACCTTCTCCCTCCTTTTCCCTTAAAAAATATGCTAAAATAAAGCAAGCTATGTATAGAAGTTTATTCTTCTGAACAAAAATGATAAAAGTTATGAGAAAAAAAACGGGGTGATTTCAAATGGCTGACGGACGTTCCCTTTTAACAGGCCTTTTCGTAGGCGGATTGATCGGAGGCGCAGCGGTGTTACTCTCGGCTCCTTCATCCGGAAAAGAGCTGCGGGGCAAAATCAAAGAGAATTGCAATTCAATTGAGGACACAATCAAACGGTTAAAAAAAGACGGAATGGCGCTTAAGGACCAGCTTGTCCAAACGGCGAAAGAAAGCGCAGAAGTCATTAAAGACGTAGGCGGAGAGCTTCAGACCAGCATTAAAAGGTGGCAGGAGGAAATCAAACCGCACCAGCAGGATCTCCAGAAGGAAATCGCTGATATTGAAGAGAAAATCAGACAGCTGGAGAAAACCTTACAAAACTAATATCCTATACAACCAAAAAAAGTGCGGACATATTGCGTTCCGCACTTTTTTTTGCGGTTTAAAGCCTTTCCCAGCAACGGATCAAGAATTTATTATAAAATTCTTAAATTTTCATCTTTATTAATCTTTATTTTATTGGCATAATAGAGGAAAAGAAAATGTGAAGCAGGTGATCTGTATTGAATCGTGTTGAACCGCCTTACGATCTAAAAGAAGCTTTAATCTATACCCAAAAAATGGCGCAGCTGTCCAAAGCGCTCTGGAAATCTATCGAGAAAGACTGGCAGAATTGGCTGAAGCCGTACGACCTTAATATTAATGAGCATCATATATTATGGATTGCCTATCAGCTTAAAGGAGCTTCTATTTCAGAAATCGCCAAATTCGGCGTTATGCACGTATCAACTGCATTTAACTTTTCAAAAAAGCTTGAAGAACGGGGATATCTGAAATTTTCCAAGCGGCTGAATGATAAACGGAACACGTACATTCAGTTAACAGAAGAAGGGGAAAATGTATTCGAAAGCCTGCTTGAGGAGTTTGATCCGTCGAGAAACGCTGTGTTTAAAGGCTCACAGCCGATCTACCACTTATTCGGGAAGTTTCCTGAGGTTGAAGAATTAACCTGTGTCATCCGCCACATTTACGGCGAAGATTTTATGGAGATATTCGAGAAATCATTGACAAACATAAACAATGATTTTGATAGTGAAGACGGAAGGCTGAAGAAAAAAACGGACGAATCGGCTGTCCATGAAACGGCTGAAGAGCTGGAACCGATCAACAGTTAATCAAAGTGCTTCATAATCTCAATAAATTCTTCCATCAGCGCTGTATAAAGCCCCTGCTCATAAAGAGCAAAAATCGTTTCATGAACATCTAATTTTTCGTTCAGCTGTCCCGCAAAAAGCGCAAGGAGCTTGTCAAACGTCACAAAGCCTTGCGCTTTTTGCGACTCCAGCTCGTCCTCCAATTCGCGGCAGATCCGCCCGACCTCTTCTCCTTCTTCTTCGGTCAGCCCTTTTTCAATCATCATCGCATAAAAAGGGTACTTATCCATATCCACCGTTTTCACCAGCAATTGTATGTAATATTCTAAACGCCCGATACGCTGATCCATTGAATCCATCCGTTTCACTTCTTTCTATCTTTAATCTTATTTTAGCTGATAATGAATGGAGAAGAAAGGTTAAACCGTACATTTCCATGTTTCACCGAGCTCTTCTGTTCTTCTCTTTCCAGGTTTATTTTTTTCTTTAAAAAAGGATTGATTTTTTCTCCTGAAGAGAGTAAATTATTTTGAGATTGTATTCCATCTTTGTACGGAAGGATGACTCTGATGAATTGCTGGAAAACCATTAATCTGATCAAAGATTATGGTGCGGTTCGTTTATTATTGACTGCTGTAGGTTTTATGATCCTGTTTTTTATATGCAACTTCTTGGCATTCGGGCTGCTGCGTCCGAATATCAGTTTAAGTGACGGGCACGTGTTTGCTTTTTGTGTTCTGCTCGTTGTTACTTTATTTGTACATAAAGTCATACATGTCCTGCCGATGATCTGTAAAAAAAGAAAAAAGGAAATGAAAATGTACTTCTTACGGATGCCGACATGGAAAGGCATACCGAAAACGACGATGCTGATTTCAACGATCAGCCCGTTTTTATTCATTACGCCGTTATTGTTTTATGCCGGACTGGCATTTCCGAGACACGCTCATTACTTTTATATGATTTCGAGCATTCATGCGGGGTATTGCCTGCCTGATCTTCTGTTTGCCCTGCATCTGGTCAAAGCGCCCAAATCATGTCTGATTGACCAGGAATCCGACGGTTTTGATATTTTAGTAAAAAAAGTGCCGGAGTCTTGATGTCCCGCTGATTTTTCAGGTTACATTCTATCTTTTTTAATAAATATTTGGTAATGTAATATGGGAGCAGTTCAGAGAGAGGGGGAATCTCCCATCATTTTATTCTATTTTATCGTGGCTGCCCTGTTTATTCTTTATTTCATAAACAGGCTCACAAATACATTATGCCTTGTCAGAGAGATTCCTGAAGACCGGCAGGATAAGGTATTCCGTTTTATTAATGTATCTATTTTAATTTTACTGATCTCTTCATTCGTCGAGATCTCCTTTACTGTGTAAACAGGCAAAAAAATATGGCTGACGGAGGTCTGACTCCCGACAGCCATATTTTTTTCTTAATAAAGCCAAGAAGCGCCGATGATGATCAATAAGATGAACAGAACAACCAATAATGCAAAACCGCCTGCAAATACTTCACCCATCTCCAAAAGCACCTCCTACAAAACGTTTTATTTTTCCAATTACATCATATGCAATTTACTTCTGAAACGATTAGGCGCCCGGGTAAGAAAACGGACCGCTTTTGGAAAAAGCGATCCGTTTCGCTTAACAAATGTAAGCTGCACCTACGATGATAAGCAATATGAACAGTACTACGAGCAGTGCGAAACCGTTTGAATATCCTCCGCCCATGGTTCATTACCTCCTTTTCATGATCAATATATTTGTATGTATCAGGAAAAAGTTTGACTAGACGAATGCCCTTTATTTAAAATCTTTTTACAGAAAGCCACAATATGTTATGATACGCATATGCAATTTAATTTGGATGATTAGGAGTGTTTAATGGAATGAAGAAAATCGCGATAGCAGCTATTACGGCAACGAGCGTCCTGGCTCTCAGCGCTTGCAGCAGCGGCGACAACGACGTGATTGCCAAGACGGATGCCGGAAATGTAACAAAAGGCGAGCTCTACACGAACATGAAAAAAACCGCGGGCGCAAGTGTGCTGACACAGCTCGTACAAGAAAAAGTATTAGCAAAAAAATACAAAGTATCGGATAAAGAAATCGATACCAAGCTGAAAGAGTACAAAACGCAGCTCGGCGATCAGTACAGCGCCCTTAAACAGCAGTACGGCGAAGATTACCTGAAAGATCAGGTGAAGTACGAACTGCTTGCACAAAAAGCGGCGAAAGACAACATCAAAGTGACTGACTCCGATACGAAAGAATATTACGACGGCTTAAAAGGTAAAATCCGCGCGAGCCACATCCTTGTCGCTGACAAAAAGACAGCTGACGAAGTGGAGAAAAAGCTGAAAAAAGGCGAGAAGTTTGAAACGCTTGCGAAAGAATATTCAACTGACAGCTCAAAAGACAACGGCGGCGACCTTGGCTGGTTCGATAAAAAGTCAATGGATGAAACATTCAGCAAAGCTGCATTCGGCCTGAAAGTCGGACAAGTCAGCGATCCGGTCAAAACAAAATTCGGTTATCATATCATCAAAAAGACAGAAGAACGCGGCAAATATGATGACATGAAAAAAGAACTGAAAGAAGAAGTTCTTAAGCAGAAATTAAACGACAACTCAGCTGTACAGGCGGCAATTCAAAAAGTCATGAAAAAAGCTGACGTAAAAGTGGAAGACAAAGACTTAAAAGACACGTTTAACACTTCAACTTCTTCTGAATCTAAATAAAAAAACTGTGCGGGCTGGGACTGCCCCCCGTTTTTGAGACAGGGGTCAAAACACCTTTTAAACAGCCAATTGCCGATAGTTTATCGGTGATTGGTTGTTTAGTTTGGTTTGAATACGAATATTGTTATAATAATGAATGTATTCTATGACAGTGCGTTCTACGATGGCAGTCGTAGTTCGATCAATGCTGTTAAGATAGAACGTTTCAGACTTTAGCGAGGAATGAAACGATTCGATGGAGGCATTATCAGCGGGCGTCCCTTTGCGGGACATGCTCATGGTAATGCCTTTTGTTTTAACAGCTTTTTGATACTCGTAAGATGTATACACAGAACCTTGGTCACTATGTAACACGCAGTTCTCAGGCAGCATTGGTAGCTGATCAAGTGTGTCTAAGACAAAGGCTGTGTCCTGCTTATCCCCAATAGTAAAAGCAATCACTTCTCCATTGTATAAATCTAATATACTGGAAAGGTACAATTGTTTCTGTCCATAAGGCAAATATGTGATGTCCGTTACTAGTTTTTCAAGAGGACGATCAGACTGAAAGTTCCGATCCAATATATTATCGACCACGGCATATGGCTGCCCATCCTTCTTGCGCTTTTTCACCTTAACCCGACACTGCCATTGATTTTTCTGCATAATACGTTGAACCGTTTTATGGTTAATACACATTCTCTTTTTTAGTATGGCTGTGATTTTTCGATATCCATATCGATACTTGTGCTCTCGGCACAACGTGCCGATTTGTTTTTCCAAATGGCGCTTGGGATGATCCTTCATCAGATTCTTCTTCCAACGATAATAAGACGCTCGAGAGATACCTAAATGAATACAGATATCCTGTACGGTCATTGTGCTGTGCAATATTTCTACAAGTTCGACTGACGTTTCGCTATCAACTTCCTTTCCAATTCGTTGTACTTTTTTAAAACTTCATTCTGTTGTCTCAGGTAACGAATCTCTGCCTGCAGTTTCTCTAAATCGGAAGAATACTCCGGACCTTTTCCGTAAGTGTATTGCTTTCCAACAGGCTGTTCGAATCGATGTGTATCACCAGCCTTATACCATCTAACCCATGTCTGAACCTGTGTCTTATTCTTAATATTCAACTCCTGCAGGATCTCTTTCATAGGTACGCCTGCCAATCTCATTTCTACAGCCTTCTGTTTCACTTCAACCGGATAACTCACTCTTGTTCTCATAGAAAAAACACCTCCAAGTCTAATTTCGGATAACAATCATCCGTATTCAAACTTGAAGGTGTTTTTATTTGTCTCATCTTATGGGGTCAGTCCCGGCTCTCGGCGAGCCGCACAGTTTTTTTATGCGATGGAATGATTGGAGTTTTCTTCCGCATCCCCGTTTTCACTTGCGGGCGCCGCCATACGGCGCTCGCGTTCCTGTTCCATCCGTTCAATATACACCCTTCCTTCTTTTTCAATAAACGACTGGTCAAGCTTTTCCTCTTCTTTAGCTGTTGTGAAAAGCTTATAAGCGCTGAAAATAATTCCGATAATGCAAAGGTATACCCACCAAGGAAAAAATAGCACGTCGGTTTCCTCCCTTTTTCGCCCAGAGTCTTTATTCTAAGCTATGCTTGATAAAGACAAGTTATGAGAGCTGAACGTAAAAAAGACCGATCATAGAGAATCGGTCTTTTTTATCTTATTGATGGAAAGTCGGTTTGTAGAAAGAACGGTTTTCAAGCGCAAATACACGCTCTGTGTATTCGCCCGGCTTCACCCGTTCCAGCGCTCTGTCCATCATGATCATTTTTGCATCCAGATTGTCAATGTAGTGAAGAATTTCCGCTTCTTTCACCATCGGCGGTTTCGGGCTTCCCCATTCCGCTTTTCCGTGATGGCTTAAAATCAAATGCTTCAGAATCAGCACTTCTTCAGCGTCAATCTGAAGCTCTTCGGCTGCTTTTGAAAGCTCTGTCACCATGATCGAAATGTGTCCGAGCAGATTCCCTTCCACGGTGTACGTCGTGGAGACGGGGCCTGAAAGCTCTTTTACTTTGCCGAGATCATGCAGAATGACTCCGGCATACAGTAAATCCCGGTCAAGAGACGGATACAGATCGGCAATCGCTTTTGCCAGGTTCAGCATGGACACTACATGATACGCGAGCCCGGAGACGAACTCATGGTGGTTTTTAGCCGCCGCCGGGTAGTCCATAAACTCAGCCGCATATTTCTTGACCAGATGTCTTGTGATCCGCTGGATGTTTGGATTTTTCATTTCAAAAATGTATTGAGTGACGGTTTCCATCATTTCGTTTTTCGGAATCGGCGCCGTTTCCAGAAAATCATCAATGCTGACATTTTCGTTCTCGCCGGCCGGCCGGATGTTTCTCAGCTTAAGCTGGTTTCGTCCGCGATAGTGATGGACATCTCCGATCACCTTCACGATCGTCTGCGCCGCGTACGTTACTTCATCAGTCGGCTTGGCATCCCACAGCTTCGCTTCGATATCTCCCGATTGGTCCTGCAGCATTAACGTCAGGAATGGTTTTCCGTTGCTTGCGATTCCCTTAGTCGAAGATTTAATCAGAAAGTATTGATCGACCTGCTCGCCGACCTCGTGCAGCATAATACCTTTTGCCATTCTATTAAAAGCTCCCTCCATATCTTACATAATACCAGTATAGCACATACCTCTTTTTTGAAAATAAACTCTTTTATGACAGGAGCCGCATGACTTGTCCGCTGTGAAAAGACCGGCTGACATGCTCATGGCAGGTGAAATAAAGTATCTGCCGCCCGCCTTCTGAAAGCTGATTCAGCACATCAAACAGCCGCTGCAGCCGCTGCCTGTCAAAATGGACAAAACTGTCATCAAGTAAAAACGGCAGTGATACCGCAGATTCCCTCTCTGACGCAAGCGCAAAACGAATCGCCGCATAAAGCTGCTCGCATGCCGCCTGTGACAGTTCGCCTGCAGAAAACACCGTTCCGTCTTTCCGCATAACCATAATGGAATCATCAGCCTCGGAAAAATACAATTTGTGATAGCGTCCGTCCGTAAGCGGTCCGTATAATGCACCGGCGGTTTCTAACAGACGGGGAAGCGTCACTTTTTTATGCCGCTCCATTTTTTCCCTGATAATGTGTCTGACCGTCTGTAATGCGGCCCACTCTTTAGCGGTTTTTTTCACGCGCTCCTTCTGCATTTCTGTCTGCTGTTTTAAATCGGATACAAGCCCCGAGGACTCCAGCTGCTCTTGCTTCACCGTTAATAAAGCGGTTTGCTCACGGAGCTTGGCGCTTTTTTCCTCAAGCGTTTTTTTCTCTGTTTCCTTCTGAACGACTGTATGTTCAAGTTCGGACACTGTGCGGCTCATGTACGGCTCCAGCTGTTTTCCGCCTATGCCGGACAAGTGCGTTTTGATTTCGCGCAGCTGCCGCTCTGTTTCCCGGCGGCTTTCAGTCAGCCTGGCGAGTTCACAAAAGTGTTCGCGGTTTTTTGCGCCTGCCGCCATGAAAAGCTGTTTGACCTGCTGTTCGTAGTAATGAACTTCTTCATTTAATTCACGCATTTGCTCTTGTGCATGCAGCAGATCCGTTTCGAGCGCCTGCTTTCGTTTTGCTTCCTCACGGGCTCGTTCCGCCTGCGCCAGCAAAACGTGCAGTCTTTCTTTTACGGACAGCTCCCTTCCGTCTGAAGGACTCAGCTTTTTGACCCGGTCCTCAAATGCTCTTTGCAGCTTTTGCAGCCTGCCCGCTTCAATGGTCAGCTCATGCTTGTTAAGGATTTCTTTTTTGACATCTTTCATCACATGATATGCGTCAAGAAGATGGGAAGGACTTCCTGAAAACCCCAGTTCATTCATAAAAAGTTCCGCCTGTTTTTCAGACGGCGCCATTTCGGCCTCCCATTCTTCATATTGGCGGATGACTCTTTCATATGCCGCTTCTTTCTGTTCAAGCACGGCTTGATCCGCAATCAGCTGCTGCCGGTGCCGGCCGTCACGCCAAAGCTCTTCCTGCAGAAGATCAGCCGCTTCTTTAGAGATCGCCGGCTTCTTTTTCTTGTGTCCGGGCCCTCCTCTTTCTGACGGCAGCGGTTTTTGCATGCCGGACAGCATATACAGCAGCAGAGCGCCGGTAAAAAGGGCGGCGGGCAGCCATTCCTTTAACATAGCGAAAATCGCAATGAACAGAATGCCCGCACCGAGAAAGAGCTTTTTTTGTTTGGCGCGCTGTTTTTCCAGATGCTGAACATGTGCCTGCCATTCGTTTCCTTCTGTATCAGCCATTTGCTTATATGATTGTAAAGCGGCTTCTTTTTCTTTCCTGACAGCGGGGTCCAAAATGTTTTCTGCCGTCAAGGCATGTTTTCGTTCGGCTTCTTCCAGCTCCAGCCGCGCTTGTTCGAAAATCGCATCAAGCTGTGTCTTTCTTTCTCTTGCCTGTCCGGCGCTCTGCACGGCTTCCTGCAGCCGCCATTCATATTCATAATCGGTGTTCAGTGAAAGAATGCCGTCCTCCTCATGTCTTCCGAGCTGCTGCAATCCTGACGAAACGCGGGCAGATGTCTGCCGGATCTGTGATTGGATGGCGGCAAGCTGTTCGCCGCGCGATTCGTACATATGCTGCTCGCCGGAAAGCTCCTGCAGCTGCCGCTCTTTTTGCAGCAAGTCCTCATTTGGAGCGAGCAGATCAGCCTGCCGCCTGAGTTCAGCCGCTTTTGCCCGAAGCCCCTCAAGACGGGCCGCTTTCGGATGGAGATGCGATTCGTATTTTTCAAGCTGATGCATTCCGTCCTTCGGGAATTGCTTCAATGCTACCGGATAAGAAGAAAGTTCGCTTTCCAAGGCTGTTTTTTTGTCTGCGAGCGGCTTTGCTTCTATCGCCGATTTTACTGTTTTGATTTCTTCAGTTATGTCTTTCAATCGTGCTTCGGCATCCTGCAAACGGCCGCCGGCGCTTTTTTTCTCTTCCAGAAGGCTGTGATAGCCCGCTTCCGCAGCTTCCGCCTGTTTCAGCTGGGCGCTGAGCCGCTTTAATGTATCCAACTCCTGATTTAAGCGGGGGTTCCGCCCGTTCGGCTTATACATCCTGTCAAGTTCTTTTGCCAGTCGCCCGTCAAGCTTTGCCGCCGCTTCCGACCCGAATAAGCTCGAATACAGGAGAAACTCGCCGATTTTGTCCCGGTTAAAAGCTTGAATCTCCTGCAGTCCGAATACATCGAACGAATAGATCGCTTCGTACAGCGCCCGGTCTGTATCGGAGAGAAGCTGTTTGAGCCATTCTCCGTCCTTGATTTCGCCTGAAGCCGTATACACTCTGACTTTTTCGGCAGCGCCTTTTGTCCGTTCGATTTTGACAGCGCCGTGATCGCCATGCTTCAATTCCACAGTGCCGCCGTAAACCCCGCCGTTTTTCGGTTCGTATTTTTTTGATTTCGGAAAACCGAACAGCACGCTTTTGATAAAGGACATCAATGTCGTTTTGCCCGCTTCATTTAACCCGTAGATCACTTGCACGGGAGAATCTGACAGCTGAAAACTTCGGTCGGAAAATTTTCCGTATTGGTAAATATGCATCGCCGTTATTTTCATCTCTGAAGCTCCTTCATCTGGCGTCTTAAAACGGCTTGAGCCTGCCGCTTAATATCCAGTATCTCTTCATCTGTAAATGAAGCCATCTGACGCCGGTATACGGGATGACGCTCAAGGGCTTCAAATACACCGCTCATGTCTGCGCATTGTTCTATGTCCTGAAGGAGCCCTTTAAAAAACGGATCGGGCGGCACGGTGTCTGTTTCATCCGTCCGATCCTCAAGCGCAAGCGGCCAGACGAAACATTCCTCTTCGGCCTCTTCCTCCTGTAAAGCGGAAAGAAGCTCCTCCGCGATACCTGCGGGCGCCTCCGTCCAAAAGCGGGGCGCCGCGCCGCGAAGCACCAGCCTGACACATGCCGGGCGGCCCGCCGCGCGCAAGCCGGAGAATGTATCCGATGCGGCTTTCAGAAGTGAAGTCATATGTTCAGCTCCGGAGATATCCAGATCAATTTCCTCCCATAACACATCATGCGCTTCTTTGAATTCCCAAGACATCTCACCGTTTGCCGCCCGGACGAGATAATATCCCTTAGGCCCGGTTTCTTTTAAATGCCGGGCTTGAATATTCCCCGGGTAAATGGCGGCGGGATGCTGGGCGGACAGAACCTGCCGTTTATGAATGTGTCCGAGCGCCCAGTAATCCATGCCGCTTTTTTCAAGGTCTTCTTTCGTAAACGGGCAGTACGGGTCATGCCCTTCCGCTCCTGATAACATGCCGTGGAGCATGCCGATATGATAAGGCGCGCCGGTCATTTTCCGGTAACGGGCCGCCTGATTGACCGTTACGCTTCTTTCCTGATAGCTGCATCCGTATATGCTTGCCGCAAGCTCTCCGTTTTTAAAGAAAGATTTTTCCTCCGGTGTATCCGAGGTGAAGATATGTACATTTTCCGGCCATTCAATCGGCGACCACTTACCGCCCAAATGATCATGGTTGCCGAATATGACGAACACTTGGATATCCGCTTCCTGTAATCTCGTAAACTGTTTTCTCAAAAACAGCTGGGCTTTTAAACTTCTGTTGGCTTCGTCAAACAGATCCCCCGAAAGCAGCACGAAATCTGCCTGCTCCCGGAGTGCCCCGTCCGTCAGTCGGCGGACGCTGTGAAATGTGCTTTCTTTAATACGCGCATATACCGGTTCAGGCAGATTCGAAATGCCGTAAAACGGGCTGTCCAGATGCAGGTCAGCGGCATGAATAAACGTCAGATCAGCCATCTCGCCCTCCCCTTTCTGCAAATTGAATTACCCTTATTTTAGCACCGTTTTTATACGAATGCACGTTCTGTAAAATAAAAAAACAGCCCGGCTGTTCCGGGCTGTTTCACTTATTTTTTGGAGATGCGCAGCGCTTGTTTGATCGCTTTGAATCCGCTGGCGTTTCCGTAAATCAAAACGCCGCCTTTGTAAATTTTCGCGCCGACCGCTGCAAAGATCACGATAGTGAGCAGTGTCAGGGCGATTCCGGCCGCAGCCTGCCAAAACGGGATATCGAGCATCCCGACGCGTAAAAACATAATCATCGGCGTGAAAAACGGAATGTAAGAGGTAACGGTAATAAAACCGGCGTCAGGATTGCCGATGCCGAACATGGCGATCATAAAACCTGCCACGACTAAAAAAACCATCGGCTGAATCGTCTGCTGTACGTCCTCTATCCGGCTGACAACACTGCCGAGAAACGCGGCAAGCGTCGCGTAAAGAAAATAGCCGAGCAAATAGAAAATGACAGCATAGACTATCGTCGAGACGGGAACATCCTTAAAATTGAGAAATGCACTGATCGGCGACGACGCATCATTTTGAGGGTTCAGCTTCAGTGAGAGATAACCAGCCGCAATCAGCACCGCAAACTGTGTGATCCCCACGAGCGCGATACCGAACAGTTTGGCAAACATCTGCTGAATCGGCGGCATGCTTGAAATTAAAATTTCCATGACGCGGGACGATTTTTCCGTCGCCACTTCCATCGCAATCATGCTTGCGTACATGATAACTGAGAAGTAGATGACAAACAGCATGATGTAGACAAGCCCCATTACCTGACCGAGCTCTTCCTCAGATTTCGCCCCTTTTTCCAGCGCGTCTTTGCTGACTTCCGGCGGAGTGTAGAGGCTGCTGACTTTTTCTGCCGAAATGCCGAGCTTGGCGGTTTCGACAGCGGTTTTTGTCTGGGTTAAAGCCTGCTTGAGCAGTTTATACGCTGATTCATCAGAAATGGTCAGCGCTTTGTATGCTCCTGTTATCGTTCCTTTTTGATCTTGTCTGATGATAAACAGTCCGTCCCATTCACCGTCTTTGACACGCTTTACGGCATCTTTTTCGGACTCCTTCGTCTCCATTGCCTGCAGATCATTGTCTGTATCCGCCGCTTTAAGCTGTTTTGCAAACGCCGGGTACAGCCCGCCCGTTTCATCAATCACCGCAATTTGCTGCTTGCCGTCATCCGATTGAAACACGGATATAATCGATTGCAGATTGGTCACCGCTAATACTAATAAAACGGTAATGGCGGTCGAAATAATGAATGACTTTGTCGCGATTTTGTTTTTATATGTATGAAACAGCATAATCCAAAATTTATTCATAAACGGCCCCCACCTTTTCTATAAAAATATCATGCAGTGACGGCTCTTCCAATTCAAACTTCCGTATAAAACCTTTCCCTTGCAGCGCCCGGAAAATATCCTGAGAAACCGGTTCATTCGCGACCTGCAGTCTGATTCCGTCATTTGTTTCCTTCCATTTCACGACGCCTTCATGCGTTTTTAAAAAGCTGAGGTCATCATCTGAATGAACGGTGACATTTTTTTTGCCGAAAGACCGCTTAATGTCTTTCAGATTGCCTTGAACGACGGGTTTTCCCTTCTGGAGAATGCACAAATTCTCGCAAAGTTCTTCCACATGCTCCATTCGGTGGCTTGAAAAAACGATGGAAACGCCGCTGTTTTTCAAAGAAATAACCGCTTCTTTCAGCAGCTCGACATTCACCGGATCAAGACCGCTGAAAGGTTCATCGAGAATCAGCAGTTCAGGCTTATGCAGGACGGCCGAAATGAACTGGATTTTCTGCTGGTTTCCTTTCGACAGCTCTTCGACTTTCTTATTCTTGTAATCTGTAATGCCGAACCGCTCGAGCCATGTCATGAGCTCTTTTTCCGCCTCTTTTTTGCCCATTCCTTTTAATCTCGCCAAATAGACAAGCTGGTCACTCACCTTCACTTTCGGATACAGCCCCCGCTCTTCCGGAAGATAGCCGATTTTTTCACTGATGGAATAATTGACCGGCTGCCCTTTCCAGGTGATATGCCCGTCAGTCAGGCTTAAAAGACCTAAAATCATCCGAAAGGTCGTCGTTTTTCCCGCGCCGTTTGCGCCGAGGAGCCCGAACATTTCCCTTTCAGGTATTTGCAGGTTCAAATTGTCAACAGCGGTAAAGCTGCCGAATGTTTTCGTTACGTTTTCAATTGTAAGCACGAATCCAACTCCTTCCTTGACCCATTATATACTAATAATGGGTAAAAATTAATGGAGGATTTTAAATTCTTTATCAGAATATCATTCTATAAAGGGGGTGACATGATGGGACAATATGTATTGACCGCATTCCATGCGTCGGGAGAAACGCTGCTGAATGAACGGATCGAAGCGGATAATGAGGTGGAGGCGAAGGCCGCCGGAGAGGCTTTATTGAAGGAAAAAAAGCTTGAGAACAGTACTCATCGCTTGGTAAATGAAGCCGGAAAGCTGATTTTATTCCACAGATAACAGAAGCTTTCCGGCTTCTGTATTTTATCGGTTAAATTGCGGCGTCCGTTTTTCTAAAAAGGCGCGGATGCCCTCTTTATGATCATCCGTTTTTCTCATATTTTCCTGGGCCTTTCGTTCAAGAGACAAAACATCTTTTAACCGGCTGATATGGAGGCTCTGATAAATAGCCTTCGTTTCAATCATCGCTGACAGCGGCGCATGCAGCAATCGGTCGATATACGGTTGTGCCCCCTCCGCAGGGCCGCCGCTGAACAGCCCGTCGGCAAGCTTGAGCCGCACCGCTTTTTCAGCCGGTAATTTTTCACCGCTCCAAATCAGTTTTTTCGCTTCGATCTCACCGACGCGTCTCATTAATAAATAATGGCCTCCTCCATCGGGAACCAATCCGATGCCGATGAAATTCATCGCGAGGCGGGCGTTTTCTTCAGCGAGCACCACATCGGCGCACAGCGCGAAACTCAGCCCGAGCCCCGCCGCGGCTCCGTGGATGGCGGCTATCACAATTTTTTTCATATCATAGAGCGTCAGCGTAATGGATTCGATCATTTTCATGAGCCGTTCATATTCTCCTGAATCATGATCAGACGTCATCATCTGGATATCACCGCCCGCGGAAAATCCCCGGCCTTCCCCCCGCAAAAGGACGATAAGCGCCTCACTGTCGGCTGCCATCACGCATGCGTTTTCCAATTCCCGGAGCATTTGTTCATTCAGCGCGTTGTAACTGTCAGGCCGGTTCAGCACAATCTCCGCGATCTTTCCCTTTTCTTCATAACGAATATACTTCATGTTTACATCCCCCTTGAATCCGCTTACATATTTTGTTCAAATGATATATTCCTTCCGCCGAAGCGAAATTCCTTTATTTTTCAAGGTCAATAGATACCGAAAAATGCATATCATTTGAAACTGAACATACATTTTTATATAGTGAAATTGATATACAAAACAAAAGGGGGGGAAAAACGCCGATAATGAAATATGTGATACTCAGCTTGTTACTGAGCTTTTTTATGGTGCTGTTCCCCCCTTCGGATGTCGCTCTTCCTTCCCAATTGGTGACAGAAACAGACAGCCATGTACAAATTTCGGTTTACCCGCAGGAAACGGATTCGGCAAAGACGCCGGTTCACACCAAAACCGCTCCGCAAGGCCTGTCAAAAGGATACGGTGCGTTATCCCGGATGATCTCCCTGTTATCTGTCAAACCTCTTGATCAATTCATTGATTCCACAATGGAAAGGACATGCGCCATTCCGATACAATACCAGTCAAATTACCTCCGGCATCAGACCATTTCTCATTGCCAATCTGTATTTACGGTGTAAAAACAGTATATTCCGGAGGGATTTTTTATGAATATTAAAGAAAACGATCTGCCCGGTATCGGGAAAAAATTCGAAATCGAAACGAGAAATCATGAAAAAATGACGATCATCATTCATGATGACGGCAGGCGGGAAATTTACAGATTTGATGACCGCGACCCTGATGAGCTTCTGGCAAGCATTTCACTTGATGATGCGGAAGCAAGACAGATTGCCGCGATTATCGGCGGGATGGTGTACAAACCGCAGGCGCTTGAATCGATTGAAATGGCGTTCAACGATCTGATTATCGAATGGTTTAAAGTTGAAAAAGGGGCAAAAGCGGCAGGGCGGACGCTCGGCGAACTGGATGTGCGTCAGAACTATGACGTGACGGTCATCGCCATCATTAAGCATAACCAGAAAAAGCTTTTAAACCCGGGCGCTGATTCGCTCCTTGAAGCAAACGATACACTCGTCCTCTCAGGTGAAAGAAAGCATCTGAAAAAGCTGATCCAAGACTTCCTCTCCAGAGACGGAGTGTGATCTGTTTATGGACCATCTCGTATTTGAAGTCGGTACGGCGTTAGTTCTTGTAGCCATTGCGAGTGTCATCGCCAATAAAATTAAATTCTCGATCATCCCCTTCCTGATCATTTTAGGAATGCTTGTCGGGCCGCACGCGCCCCAAGCGGGCATCATTGACCTGACGTTTATCGAAAGCCGGGAAGTGATTGAATTTTTCGGACGGATGGGCGTCCTGTTCCTCCTCTTTTACCTCGGGCTTGAATTCTCGGTCGGAAAATTAGTCAAATCCGGACGTTCAATCGCCGCCGGCGGAACGATTTATATTCTGATTAATTTCAGTTTAGGGCTGATATACGGCTTTATCACGGGCTTTTCCTTTTTGGAAGTGCTTGTATTGGCGGGCGTCATCACGATATCATCAAGCGCCATTGTCGCAAAGGTGCTTGTCGACTTAAAGCGCACGGCCAATCCGGAAACGGAGCTGATTCTCGGCATCATTATGTTTGAGGATATCTTTCTGGCGGTTTACTTATCCGTCGTTTCCGGGCTTGTTCTGGGAGACGCGACGTCTGTCGGAGGCGCGCTGATGTCAATCGTGATCGCTTTCGGATATATGCTGCTGTTTTTCATTGCCGCTCGAAAATTGCCGCCTCTGCTGAACAAGCTGCTTGATATCCGTTCAAACGAGGTATTTGTCATCGTCATTTTCGCCGCGCTCTTTTTCATTGCCGGCTTTTCCGAAACGATTCATGTCGCTGAAGCGATCGGCGCGCTCTTGCTCGGACTCGTGTTTTCGGAGACGGCCCATTCTGACAGGATTGAGCATCTTGTCGTGCCGTTCCGTGACTTTTTCGGGGCCATGTTTTTCTTCAGCTTCGGTCTGAGCATTGATCCGTTTTCACTCGGAGATGCGGTATGGCTTGCCCTCGGCGCCGTTCTGCTGACGATTGCCGGAAACTTTATCGCCGGCATGATCGCCGGGCGCCGGGCGGGGCTTTCTCATAAAGCATCGTCTAATATCGGGCTGACCATTGTGTCACGCGGCGAATTCTCCATTATCGTCGCAAATCTCGGCATCGCCGGCGGCCTGTCCGCTTCACTTAAACCTTTCGCCGCCTTATATGTTTTGATACTGGCCATCTTCGGCCCTTTGCTCACGAAAGAATCGAAGCGGATATATCTCCTGTTGAACAGCGTGTTCAAATGGAAGACGCCTGAAAAGAAGCCGCAGAAATCATAAAAAAAACTGACCTCTTCATAAGGGGTCAGTTTTTTTGAGCGGGAAGAAATTGCTGAAAAGCCGTTTTTTTATTAATGGAGAAATGCTCTTTTCCCAGAATGGTATTGATGATTTTTTGGTTTCTGTAAACAGACAGCTTCAAATTCGTAGCGCCCGTTCCGTGAGCATGATCAAGATTCGTTAATGTGAAAAAATGATGCCGCCTGTCGTCCTTAAAGACAAGACGGGAATCGGCCGTCACTTTAAACCGTTTCTCATCCTCCCATTCGATATCGGGGGCAATTGCCGTAAACCATTCCGGAATATGAGGTTTAAAGCCGGTCGCCAAAATCACTTTTTCTGAATCGGCCGTAAAGGTTTCATCCATCTGCCATTGATGAAAGCTCAGTACGCAGCGCCCGTTTTGCTTTTCAATTTTTTTAAGCTCCGCCATCGGCTGAATATATACGTCAGGCGAACCTCCGCTGATCGATCTGTGATACAGGGCATCGTAAATGGCGGCAAGTGTGTCAGAATCAATGCCGTGGCGCAGTCCGTCCAGCTCAGGGAGCGTGTTCAGCCGTTCTTTAAAAGGCAGGCGGTTAAAATATTCCACATAATCAGGTGTAAACATTTCCTGTCCGAGCTTGGCGGTTTCCAATTCTCGGAATCCGGCGGAGCGTGTCACCCATTGCAGCCGGCTGCGGCGGTATTGTTCATCGTGCAATAAGTCAGAAAAGATCTCCGCGGCGCTCTGTCCGGAGCCGACCACTGTAATTGATTCGGCGCCGGCGAGCTCGTCTTTCCGAAACAAATATTCCGTGCTGACCATCGTGTCCTGACGCGCTTCGGCAGCAATCTCTGCGGGAATAAGCGGTTCAGACCCCGTCCCCATGACGAAATGCTTCGTTTGATAGACACTGATGCTTCCGTCCTCAATGTTCTTGACGCTGACGTCATAATGTCCGCCGGCATTTTTCACGCCGATTACCTCTGAGCCGAAACGGCATGATTTGATTTCTGAAGCCGCCCAGCTCAAATAGTCGTTAAATTCCCGTCTCGGAATATCAAATTCATTAAACGTATAAAACCGGTACAGCCGGTCATGTTCATGGAGAAAGTTTAAAAACGTGTAGCGGCTTTTCGGATCGGCGAGCGTGACCAGGTCCGCCAGAAACGCCACCTGTAAATCCGTCCCTTTAATTAATAGACCGGGATGCCACGCAAATTCTTTCTTTTTATCGAAAAAAAGAGCGTCTGTTCCGGGTATATCCTCTAACAATGCGGCAAGCCCTAAATTAAACGGCCCGATTCCCGCTCCTATGACATCATACATATTATGCACCTCTTGCGAATAACAGTCTGATGGTCTTTTCCCGTTTTTACAGACGGTTAAACATAAAAAAACGGCACGCTGATTCCGTGCCGTTTTTGATATTATAATGCAGATTTGACGAACATCTCATCTAAGTATTTGATTTTCTCTTCTGTATAATGCTCGAATCGGTCATTATATGATTTCGGGTCTTTCGGATTGGCGAAGTGCGTGATTTTTCCGGTTTCCGGATGAATGAATTTGCTTGCCGCGCCGCAGCCGATACCGATAATCGTCTGCACTTCTTCCATAATCATAATGTTGTAGATGCTTTCCTGACCAGGGAAGGAGTAGCCGACATTTTCAAGGTTTCCGAGAATGTTTTTCTGCCGGTACAAGTAGTACGGCGTATAGCCGTGCTCTTTTGTCCAGCGGACGGCGTCATCCATCATGCGGGACACTTCCTGTCTGTCGGCAACTTTATACTTATGCTTGTTTCTCGTCATTTCTGACGCCCGTTTAAAAGAAAGCGTATGAACGGTCAAAGATTCAGGCATCAGCTTTTCCGTTTCCTCAAGACTGTGCCTGAACTCAGCCGTCCCTTCTCCCGGCAGGCCGATGATCAGGTCCATGTTGATGTTGTTCATGCCGTGTTTGCGGGAAAGATGGTATTTTTCGATGGTTTCTTCAACTGTATGATGTCTGCCGATGGCCTTAAGCGTTTCGTTTTCATAAGATTGCGGGTTGATGCTGATTCTGTCAATCTTATACTTATTTAAAACGGCCAGCTTCTCCTCCGTAATCGTGTCGGGACGGCCCGCTTCAACGGTAATCTCCCTGATATTCGCGACATCCGGGAAAGAGCGGACCATTTCTTCATATAAAAGATCCATTTCCTCAGCGGTAATGCTTGTCGGCGTGCCGCCGCCGAAATAAATGGTCGTCACTTTGATATCATGCCGCTTCAGCCATTCTCCGATTTTCTGCATTTCATAGTGAAGCCCCCATAAAAAGGAGCCGACTCTTCCCGCCTGTCCTTGAATGGCATAAGCCGGAAACGTGCAGTAGGCGCATTTCGTCGGGCAGAACGGGATGCCGATATATATGCTGACTTCATCTTTGACCCGGTACAGATCGGGAACAGCAGCGAGCTGGCGGTCGACGATCTCCTGCATCAGATTGATTTTTTCATCATGGATCAGATAATCTTTTTTCAGATCGGCATGCGCCTCTTCTTTTGTCAGGCCGCTCTGCAGCTTTTTATGAAGAAGTTTAGTAGGCCTGATGCCGGTTAAGATTCCCCATTTTTGTGTCATGCCCGTATGCGATTGAAGAAGATTTAAGTAGACATATGACAGCGTGTTTTTCACCTGTTTAAATACTTCTTTTTCGCTCCATCCGGCAATAAGCGGTTTCGTATGGTGTTCCTTTTCGCCGGTTCCTTTGATTTCTCCAGATACCGACACGCTGTCTGCATCTTGAGAAATGGCAAGTGAGATGACGAGATCAGAGGGTTCCTCCGTTTCGCCGTACGCAAGAACACACTCTTCAAAAAATAAATTCGCGATGTTTTGCAGCGGACGATGCAGCCTGTCATCCGTGATGCCGTCTATTTTTATTTGCAATGTGATCACCTTATTTTTCAGATTCAAAACTTTCTTTAGTGTACAGAAAGAACAGGCTAAAATCAATCCGCGAAAAAGCCGCAGACCGGCGTTTCGCGTCTGCGGCTCTTGATTACGGCCGTTTCATATGGAACTTATCGAGAAAGCCTTTGCGGTGCTGCATGCGAAAATATTCCTTAATCATATAGGCGACTCCTTGTTCATCATTTGACCTTGTCACCCAGTCCGCTTTTCTTTTTAATTCATTTGAGGCATTCCCCATCGCGACGCCGAGACCGGCCAGCTCGATCATCGGCAGATCATCTTCCTGATGGCCGATAGCTACAACCTCTTCCATTGAAAGCCCGAGTTCAGCGGCGACCATCGAAAGTCCGCTTTCTTTTGAAACCCCTTTAGGCACGATGTTCAGTTTTTCTCCGTTGACGCGGATCACATCGACGGCCGGGAATGCTTTCATTATCGTATCCGTTATATCAGCCTGCAGGCCATCTTCGGCATGCACTTCAATGACGGGCGCTGAAACCGGCTCATCAAGGAGCAGGTCACTTAATGATTCGACAAACTGCACCGGATAAAAAATCGGGTCAGACGGATGAATCATCGTTTTCCCGACCAGATTGGAGTTCACTTTCTTCTTGTTTCCGATCGAATATTTTTCGTGAAGAAGCCGGATATTGCATGGATAGCTTTCCAGCACCTGAACAATATTAAACGTGTGATCTTCTGATATTTTCTTTTCAAAAAACGGCTCATCTATTTTTTCAGAAATGTATGCGCCGCTGTGGGTAATCAATTTCGCATTCAGCTTTAATATTTTCGCCACTTTTTGAGCGGAGCGAAAATGGCGGTTTGTGACCAGTGTGACGTAAATTCCTTTTTTCTTGACGTATTCGATGGCATCCTTTGTCGTCTGATGAAGTTTGCCGTTGGAGCGAAGAAGCGCTCCGTCTATATTTAACGCCAGCATTTGTTTTGACACAGAGAAGTCCCCCTCCTTGATGACTGTACTTGTCATTAGGATATGACCCTGTCTCTTTGTTTAGAACAACCTTTTCTCCGCAGCAAAAAAGCCTGCCTCAAGCAGACTTTGAACTGTCGTTTTGTTGGGATACGATCGATTTGCTGCCTTCTCCCCAATGTGTATTTCTATTTACGAAATATATCAGGAACCCCTTATTTGACCGTTGATGCGCTCGTTTCACTTACTCTCTGTTGCTACCCCTTAACATACCAGGCAGTATAGGCGACCGTATCCTTAGATCATCTGTAAGTGTAGGCGCTTTCAGAGTTATTATCTCAATTATATTGTTAAAAAACAAGGGTTTTTTTAACTAAAAAAATCAGAGGAAATATCTATGCTGAATGTATGATAAAGTTGCGAGGGAACATACATTCTCATATAATAAAAGAAAAAAAGCGGTGACTGTCATGTCTCTATTAAAAGATATTTATAACGAAGAATTTGCAGAAGCACTTCTGAACAGAATCAAATCGGCGTATCCGGCTTTTGAGCGGGACAAGTGCCGGGCGCTGATGTTTCAGGAAGATTGGCCCGGACTGACGTTAAAACAGCGGATGCGCCGGATCACAGACTCTTTATATGAAACACTGCCGAAGGATTACATACGGGCGCTTGACGTCTTATATGAGACAGCTCCCCACTTCTCAGGGCTCGCCGGGATTATTTTTCCCGATTATGTCCAACAGTACGGAACGGATCACTGGGACGAATCAATGAAGGCGCTTCAGTATTTCACTCGTTTTTCCACTTCCGAATTTGCGGTCCGCCCGTATATCAGGCTTGACCGGGAGCGGATGTTCAAAGAGTTCCTTTCCTGGACGGAGCATCCGGACGAACATGTCAGAAGGCTTGCCAGCGAAGGCTCAAGACCGCGCCTGCCATGGGGAATCTCCATTCCGGCTCTTCTTGACGATCCTTCCCCGATTCTCCCTGTTCTGGACCGCTTGATGCAGGATGACTCGTTATATGTCAGAAAAAGCGTGGCGAATAACCTGAATGACATCTCCAAAACACATCCGGATGTTCTGGCACAGATCGCAGCCGAGCGGTTCGGAAGCTGTCCGCACACGGACTGGATTTTGAAGCACGCCTGCAGGACACTGTTAAAAAGAGGAGACAAACAGGCGCTTGCGGTTTTCGGGTTTGAAGACGCCTCCCGGATTTCATTGGAACGTTTTACACTGAATTCGGAAACGGCCGCCATCGGAACAAGCATACATTTTTCTTTTCAGATCCGCTCATCCGCCCGGCAAAAAGTCAGGGTTGAATACGCGATTGATTTTGTAAAGAAAAGGGGGCACCGCAGCCGCAAGGTGTTTAAGATGTCGGAGTCCGCCATGGATAACGGAGACGTAAAAGCCTTCAGCAAACACCATTCCCTTAAAGATTTAACCACCCGCAAGCATTATCGGGGAATTCACACTCTGTCTGTCATCATTAACGGAACGGTAAAAGGTTCGCTTGATTTTTCTGTTGAATAAAAAAAACCCCTCCATTTCATAGATGGAGGGGTGTGGAGCTTATTCCGGGCTGCCGTAAAGCTCTTCAAGAGGTTTCATAATGATTTTGTTTAACTCGCCGATCAGCATGCTCATGCGCTGTTCCGCTTCCATCAGCTGAGAAATCAATTCATGCTGCTGTACGAGAGCAACCGTTTTTTGTGCCTGCTCTACCTCTTCCTGAGTGATTTCTTCACCTGACATCTGTTTCTGCTGCAGCTGCAGCTGTACATTGCGGAAGTTATCAAACATGCGTTTTGCGGATTCATCTGCGTTTACTTGATCATAAAGCCCTCTCAGACGGCTGTATTCATCACTGTTTCGCAAAGCTTTTTCAAGATCATATGCTGCATCATAAAAATGAACTGCCATAATAACCGCTCCTTTCTTCCTTTCGGACATACCACTCCACTATAACAGACTGCGGAGCGACTTTCATCATCGGCGTATGTTTTCCTTAGAAAAGAATGACAAACAAAGCCTGAATTGCTCCGATTATCCCGCCGAGCAGACCGCCTAAATACGTTATCATCTTAAATTCTCTCTTGGAAATCGACAGCACCATTTCCTCCAGCCGTTCAACGGGAAACTGATCAACCTGCTCTTTGACCACTTCCTCAAGACGCAGCCGTTTCAGCACATTCTCCAAATGAGCGGCAATACTGCCGAGTGCCGCATCAAGCAGCTTCGGCGCGTACGTTCCCGTAATCTCACCTTCATAACGGGAGATGATGTCACCGAGCCGGCATTCGAAAAAGGGCGCGGTTTGAAGTGCGGCCAAAGCCCGCTTTTTCATGCTGAACAGCAGATCTTTCGCATTCCACTTTTCATCGGCCTCATAAAGTGTATAAGATTTGAGCTTGCCCCATTCTTGAGAAAGCAGATCAGCCAGAAGCTTTTTCGTTTCCTCATTGCGCAAAAACTTTAACAGCTCAGGCAGCACACGGTCTGCCAAGCTTGAATTGCCGAGGAACATCTGCACCATGCTGCCGAGCATCCCCCGGGAATTCAAAAAGTCGTCAATCATATTTCCGAGCCTGTCTTTCCCTTCTTCGCTCTCAAAATAATCAATGCTCCGCTTCAGAATATAATCTGCGGCCAACGGGACTTTTTCATCCAGCTTTTCCTGAAGCTCATCAGGAAGCCAGTCTTTTATGGCGCGGTGCTCATATTTCCGGTACAGTTCCGAAAGCTTTTCATCGGTAAAACGGTCAATCCAGGCATCCGTCTTTTCCTGCGGATTCCGGATGCCCGCGGCAGCCAAAGCTTCGTGCACCGTCATCTCGGAAGCGGCCATTTTTTGCGTGAATTGTTCGGCGAAAAGAAGCGCCTGGTTTTTAACGGTATCTGATAAAAGCCGCTTTTTTATTCCTTCCGGGGTTAAAAGGTGGTTCGTCACCATGAGCCCCATTTGTTTTGCCAATTCATCCCGTCTTTTCGGGATCAGCCCCGGCGTAAACGGAACCCGTTTTCCGAACAGGTAATACGGCCGGTACGGACGAAATAACATCTGAATGGCAAGATGATTCGTCACCGCGCCGATCGCGGCTCCGATCACAATCATAAATAGAAACGTTCCTGCTATGCCCATTCCTTTTCTTCTGCCTCCATCTTATGTTCTATTTTCTTGATGATATATCTATTCGTATTATAGAGGCTGGCGGGCATGCGGGCAAATGAAGAACCTGAATTGTTGTTTGTGAGGAATAAGGCAAGATGCTGTTTCGTACTCTTTACAGTAGATCATCTTTTATAACGCGCTTAGCATATTTATTGGATGGAAGGGCCGTTCCATCAGCGGCTTTTTGAATAAAGGGGGAGTAATAATATGACAACACTCGGTTTTATGTCTGTATCCCGCCGGCACGAGGAAGATTACGCCGGGGAATTGGCTGAAAGAGCGCCTCAATATAATGTGCGCTTAGCCCGCTTTACACCGTTTGATATATTTCCGGATTCTTTGCGCGTGAAAGCGCTCGTCTATCACCCGCAAAGCGGAAAGTGGAACGAAACGGAAATCGATATTCCCGAATATATTTACGACCGCTGTTTTTACGGAAAATCCGCTGAAGCGCAAAAAGCCAAACCGATCGTCGAATGGCTGAAAAAATATCGGAAAACGGAATTTATCGGCCGGGGGCTTCCTGATAAATGGACGGTCACGGATGCGCTCCAAAAGCATCATCTGATCAGTCCCTATATTCCTGAAACGGCCGAAGTCAGCCGCTATGAACAGGTGCAATCATACTTAGCCAAGGAAAAAGCATGTATACTTAAGCCCGCTTTCGGCGCGGGAGGCAGAGGCATCATCCTGCTTGAAACAGGCAAAAAATCAATTACGGCCACTTACTATATCGGAAAAAACAAACAAACAAAATCATTTTCCAATCACGTGTCTTTTAAGTCTTGGTGCAAAAAAGTGCTGCAGCACCGCTATTTGCTTCAATCCTACTTAAATATCCAGGATAAAGAGCGGCATCCGTGCGACATCCGCATTTTCATGCGCAAAACGGAGTCAGGCGTTTGGGAAACGGTCGGAAAAGCGGTCAGAAGGGGTTATCAGAACGGTCTTTTATCTCATTTGCCCGGAGGATCTGAACCGATTAAGTTTGACACATGGTTTGAGGAAATTCCGAGAAAGCAGCAGGCCGTTTTATTGGATGATGTCTTTTCGATCACCCAATCCGTCCCTTATTTCCTTGATGAACGGTTCGGGCCGCTGTTTGAGCTGGGGCTCGATATTTGTTATGCCAAAGACGGACGCATCTGGCTTTTGGATGTCAACTCAAAGCCGGGACGGAAAGCTATTTTAAGCGTGGCTCCGGAGGCGAAAGAGGATTTGTATACGAGTCCGCTGAGACGCTTCCGCGAACTTCAGTCACAGGAAAGCCGGAAAGGAGTATTACCGCGTGAATCATAAAGGGATGATTGTCGGCATCGATAAAAAAAGCAAAAATACGCTGTTTCTCCCCTCCTCCATGAAACGGGAAGGGCTTTTATCCGCTGCCTTCGGGACCAAGGTTGTCAAATGCCGTGTAGCCTTTTCTCAATCACTTGAAAAAAGCGCGCTCCTTTCTGAAGATTTGTTCGAGGAGCTGTTGATACCGCATAAAAGCCGGGCTGACTTTCTCATACACGGCCAGACGGTGCACATCGGACCGCTGATCGGCGTTTTCACAGCCGGGTTCACATCATCGCCGTCCCGCCCGTTAAGAGACCGTACAGCCTTCTTTTCCAAGATGCTCTCTCTTCATGAACAGGCGAACGGATATTGTTTCGTTTTCGGGGCCCATCAGATCAACTGGGAAGAAGGCACCGTCCAAGCGCTGATTTATAAAGAAAACAGCTGGAAACGGACGGCCGTCCCGCTTCCGAATGTCGTATATGACAGGCTCCCGAGCCGAAAAACGGAAGAAGTTCCGCTTTTACAGCAGACAAAACAAAGGCTGATGAATGACTATCAGATTCCGTGGTTTAATCCGCAATTCTTTAATAAATGGGACATTCATAAGCTTCTGGAAAAAAACAGTCTCACCGCTTCACTTCTGCCAAAATCTGTCCTGCACCCGAATGCAGAAGCGTTAGAAACGTTATGCAGCACGTTTGACACCGTCTATATCAAACCTGCAGACGGCGCACTCGGCACGGGGATTTACAAGGTGGAAAAAACAGATGCCGGCTTATCTGTCAAACACACGAATGAGGAAAAAACGGTGGTGACGGCAGAGTATTCAGATGCGGCATCCTTCATGACATCATTTAAAGAAAACAATGACCCGTCCGCATTTTTAATTCAGCAAGGCATTGACCTGATCCGGCTGGATGGGCGCCCCGTCGATTTCAGGGTGCACACGAATAAAAACGCCGAGGGGAAATGGACAGTGACGGCCATTGCGGCAAAAATTTCCGGTGAAAACAGCATCACGACGCATCTCGCAACCGGCGGAGAAGTCAGGACGTTAGCTGAATTATACGGCGATCCGAGAGAGAGAGTCGGCATGATGCGGAAACTTTCAAAAGCCGCCTTGGCGGTCAGCCGCGTGTTAAATGAGCACATTGAAGGTTTTATCGGCGAAATCGGTTTTGACCTCGGCGTCGATCATTCAGGGAAAGTTTGGATGTTTGAAGCCAATTCCCGCCCCGGGCGCAGCATATTTTCCCATCCGAAGCTGAGATCGGTCGATTACCTGACAAAACGGAGAAATTTTGAATACGCGTCGTATTTATCAGAACGGTCCATCACCGCCCCGGAAAAACTTTGGCGGTGAGGCTGTCTTTTTTTAGGTTTACCCGGGACAGGCATTGAACGATGAGCTACAATGAACAAGATCAACATTTCCCATAAGGAGCGTGAACGTCATGATTTCGCACTTCAGCTGGAAACCGTTATTCAAAAAAGAGAAACTGCCCGGATGGCGGATTTCATTTTACTGGCAGGGTACGCATTACGAAGGGATTTACCACAAGTCAGGAGACATTGAATGGGGACACACACATCCGGGAAAAGAAGAGCCGGCTCTCGTAAAAGAGCTGCATGAATTAATGCTTTATCACATATATGACTGAAAGCTAAAAGCTCAGCCGCACCAGGCTGGGCTTTTCTTTTTCCTTCCGCTATTTACCACACCGTTTTCCGAATGAGATGCCGTTTGATTCACCATAATACGTAGTACAAAGCGGCAAACAGCATTGGGTGAAGCCGAGCTGGCAATGGTTTTCGTTCCGAAAATCATCGGCTGGTGCAATTCCAGCAAACCCAACCATACTACTTTATAAAGGAGATCATACAAATGGCAAACAACAACTCTTCAAACCAACTAGTAGTACCCGGCGCTGCTCAAGCAATCGACCAAATGAAATACGAAATTGCTTCTGAGTTCGGCGTAAACCTTGGCGGAGAAACAACTTCTCGTGCAAACGGTTCTGTCGGAGGAGAAATCACTAAACGTTTAGTATCTTTCGCACAGCAGAACATGGGCGGCCAAGGCGTACAATAACTCAATAAATGGCTTACAGAAGGCGCGGGATACCGCGTCTTCTTTTATGCCGTCACCCTTTTTTCCTATTCCACATACCCTAGGAAAAAAGGAGGGAAAACATGTCATTCATTGCCTCAGTCAATTGGGAGCTGATTCAGTTCGTAAGTGTTTCTTTGGTCAATGAATATGTTGCCCACCATTTCCCGTTTATTCACAGGTATTCTTTTCCCCGCTGCTTTGAATGATATAATGAGCGGCGAGGAGGTTTTTTACATGAACATCGCTTTACTCGGAGCAACGGGAAGAGTCGGACAGGCTTTTATAAAAGAAGCGCAGAAACATGGACACATGGAGATATTCGCTCTTGTCAGATCAGCCGGAACAGTCCTTCCCATTCCTGAAAAACAAATCATAACAGGGAATGCGAGGCGGCGGGAAGATGTAAGCCGATTGATTTCCAAAGCGGACACAGTCGTGAGCTGTCTCGGCACGGACGGTGACGATACCCTTTCAACCGCTATGACCCATATAATAGACAGCATGAAACGGCATCATGTTCAGCGTCTGATTACGATCGGCACCGCGGGTATCCTTCAATCACGGCTTATGCCTGATCAATACCGTTTTGAATCGGCAGAATCAAAACGAAAATCAACAAGAGCCGCAAAGGAACACGCCCGCGTATACGAGATGCTGCTGGCAGAGGATCTTGACTGGACGATCATCTGTCCCACCTACCTTCCTGACGGAGATGCTGCCGGAGTTTACCGGTTCGAACAGGATCGCCTTCCTGAAGACGGCGCTGAAATCACCGTCGGAGACACGGCGCACTTTCTGTACCGTGAGCTGATCAGCCCGCAGTTTGTCAGAAAACGGGTGGGACTGGCTTACTGAATGAAAAAAAGGGCGAATCTTTGATTCACCCTTTCCGATTACACCGCGGACTTCGCCGTTCCTTTCTGCAATTCATACATTTGGTGGTACTGCCCCTTTTGCGCCATTAATTCGTCATGGCTTCCCTTTTCAATAATGCGGCCCTTTTCCAGCACGAGAATCTGGTCTGCGTGTCTGATCGTGGAAAGCCGATGGGCGATAATAAATGTCGTGCGTCCTTCTTGAACGACTTGCAGCGCTTTTTGAATGACTGCTTCTGTTTCGGTGTCAATGTGCGCCGTCGCCTCATCCAAAATTAAAATGGCCGGATCGAACACAAGCGCTCTTGCAAAAGAAATCAGCTGACGCTGGCCTGAGGACAGTGTGCCGCCTTTTTCGGTGACGGGCTCTCTGATGCCCTTCGGCAGGGATTGCAGAAGACTTGCGGCGCCGACTTGGCGAAGCGCTTCTTCCGCCTGCTCCAAAGAAATACGCTGATCATCGAGTGTCACATTGGAGCCGATCGTGCCCGAGAAAAGATACGGGTCTTGCAGCACAATGCCCATATGCGACCTCAGCTCCTGCCTCGACATGCCGTATATGCTTTTATCGTCCAGCAGGATATCTCCTTTTTGGGCATCATAAAAACGGAACAGAAGATTCAGGATGGAGCTTTTGCCGGACCCCGTATGGCCGACGAGGGCGACCGTCTCCCCTTTTTCAGCTGTAAAGCTGATCTGTTTCAGCACCTCTTCTCCCTTTCGATACCCAAAAGAAACATTGCGGAATTCCACTGTCCCTTCCGCCTTTCTGTCTGCGGGAGCGCCTTCTTCTTCCGTTTCCTCCTCCTGTAAAAGCTCGAATACCCTGGCGGCAGAGACACGGGCCAATTCAAGCTTCGAAAATTGGTTGACAATCCCCGTAACCGGCTGGAACAAACGGTTTAAATAATCAACAAATGCATATAAAACACCGATCGAAACAATACCGGCCGCACTCAGACTCGCGCCTCCGAAATACCAGATCAGCCCGACAAACGCCAGATTGCGCAACACATTGACAAGACTGTGGGACATGAGGGAATTTAAGGACAGCATTTTGTTTTTGTAGCGGAAATGAGCTTCATTCAATTCTTCAAATTCCTTCATCGTTTCCTTCTCGCGGCGGAACGCCTGAATAATCGGCATTCCTTGAATGGACTCGTTCATTTTCGCATTAATGTCACTGTTAATGGAACGGATTTTTTGGTTGAAGACGGATGCGTATTTGCGGTACACAACCGACCAGATCATTAAAATCGGAATAATCAGCAGGCAAACGGCGGCCAGCCTGACGTCAAGCATAAACAGCGCCGTAAAAATGCCGAGCATATAAACGCCGCTTGTGATAAATGTCGACAGCACCGTTACATATAAATCCCTGACCGCTTCTGTGTCATTCGTAATGCGGGCCACGACTTTTCCGGCAGGCAGATTATCAAAGTAGCGGATCGGCATTTTCTGAATGTGTGAAAATACATCCTGCCTCATGCGCTGTATGATCCGGTTCGCTCCCATCTGCAGCAGATAATGCTGGCCGTAATGAAAACATACGGAAAACATGAGCAGTCCCGCGTAAATGGCGGTCAGCGTCAGCAATCCTTTTATTTCGGGACGGTAAAATTGAAAAATCTCCTGTCTTGATAACGTAATGGCGGGATATGACCTGCTTTCTTTACCGTTTGATATTGTCAGCCGGCCGTCAGACACCGAACGGTTTCCGTCAAAACTGACGGGACGGTCAACAAAATAGTAGCCCGCACCGACTTGATAAATGTGCGCCTCTCCGGTTTTGTCCGCCCCCGGTTTGAGCCGGTCCTCCCTGACATAATCATGCCCCCGGAACCTGACGGCGCCCGGATCGTCCGCAGAGGCTTTAACCCATGTTTTTTCAATGCCGAGAATGTGGTCGTCAATCATTTTTTTTCCGATAAACGGGCCGGTCAGCTCAGTGCCGACCGCAATAATGAGCAGGACGACCGCCCATATCAGCAGCTTCTTATATTGAAGCGCGTAATTCCATAATCTTCTCCCGGTCTTCATGCGCCCGTCCCCCCTTCTTCAAGAGAGGACAGCTGCTGCCTCTCATATTGTTTTCGATACCAGCCGTTCTGCGCCAACAGCTCCCGGTGCGTGCCTCTTTCAGACACCCGGCCTTCATCCATGACGAGAATGAGATCTGCGTGTTCAACTGCCGAGAGCCGATGGGTGGTGATAATCGTTGTTTTATGCCGCCGTTTTTTACGGATGCTGTCAATGATGGCGGCTTCCGTTTTCGCGTCTACGGCAGAAAGCGAATCATCTAATATGAGAATGTCAGGATCGGTCAAAAGCGCTCTCGCAATTGAGATGCGCTGCTTTTGTCCGCCAGAGAGCGCTACGCCCTTCTCGCCGACCAGCGTCTCAAGCCCGTCGGAAAGCATACCGATATCGTTTTCAAAATGCGCATCTTTCAGCGCGCTGCCGATTTCCTCTTCGTTTGCATCCTGCCGTCCGTAAAGCAGATTCTCTTTTACAGTCTTTGAAAATAAAATATGATCCTGCGGCACATAGCCGATCCACCCGCGGAGCTCCTCAAGCGGAATCTCCTGAATCGGAACGCCTGTAAACGTGATTGCTCCCGCGCCGGGCGGATATTCACGCAACAGCTGCTTAATGATCGTCGTCTTTCCGCTTCCCGTCTTCCCGACGATGCCGAGTGTCTGCCCTTTTTCTACGGAAAAAGATACATCAGAAACCGCCGGTCCCGCTCCGCTCGGATACGTGAAAGTCACTTGTTCAAAAACAAGACGCCCGGGCTCCTTGATGCCGGCGGGGTGCTTGGGCCCGATCACGTCTGGCTCATAGGAAAGCGTCTCATTGACACGATCCAAGGAGGCATTCCCGCGCTGCATGATATTGATTAATTCTCCGATCGCAAACATCGGCCAGATCATCATTCCGAGGTACACGTTAAACGATACCAGCTCTCCCAGCGTCAGCCGGTTTTGAAAAACGAGATATGCGCCGTAGCCGAGACCGATGAGATAGCTGAGGCCGACGAGAAGTTTCACAGTCGGTTCAAAAAGTGAATCGATAAACGCCACCTTCATGTTTTTCTCATATACATCCGCCGTCATATCACCGAACCGGCTGATATCATTTTTTTCCTGTACGAAAGCCCGGATGACCCGGACGCCGGATACCGACTCCAGCACCTTGTCATTTAATGATCCGAAAGCATCCTGCGCTTCCGTAAACCGCTCATGGATCTTTTTTCCGTACAGGCTGACCGCAGCCGCCATTATCGGCAGCGGAATAATCGCGGCAAATGTCAGCTTCCAGCTGATGAGAAGCCCCATTGTCAAAAATATCGTCAGCATATACATCGTCGAATCAACGAGCGTTAAGACCCCGAAGCCCGTCGTCATACTGACGGCCTGCAAGTCATTTGTCCCCCGCGCCATTAAATCGCCCGTTCTGTATTTCTCGTAAAACGGCGGTGACATTTGAAGAAGCCTTCCCATCAGCTTTGAACGGAGAATCTTCTCCATGACATTCGCCCCGCCGAAAAGCTGATACATCCAAAAATAAGACAGTAAATAGACGGCTGCCGTTAATGCGAGAAATACACATATGTAAAACAGCATCCCGCTTTTTGTAAACACGCCCGCCTTCATATCGTCTATCGCGTTACCGAGAAGTTTAGGCGGAAACATTTCAATGACATTCACAATCAATAACAGAACAATCGCTGTCGTATAGCGCAGCCAATAGGCTTTAAAAAACCATGCGAGCTTTTTTAATACAGTAAACAAATACTGTCATCCCCTTTCATCAATCAGCCGCCCTCAAGCTTTTCCGGATTGTTTTTCATTGTTTTCGCTAATACCGCCACAAGCATCACACCTGTCTTTCTTTCATTTTTTTGTATAAAAAAAGACATGAAGCCTCAGCTCCATGCCTCTTATTATTATAAATAAGGTACAGACCCGCCGCTTATGCGCGACTGCCCCGTTTTTAAGCAAATGTTCAGAAAACGGACGCTGTATGGGAGTCACGCCGGTATTCAGCTGAAGATGAGTTGACAAGCTTTAGTTTTGACATGATCCATACCTCCTTTTTCCCTATATTGTTCCTTCATCATATAAACAAATCCTTTTTTTGTCAATGCAGGTTTTACATTTCTGCCATTCGGGTATTGTAAAACAAACCTTTTTTACTGAAAGGATGAGGCCGATGTTTCACGCGGACCGGTTGATAGCAGCTTTTGACGGAAGTGATGATAGTAAAAAAGCGCTCCAAAAAGCCATAGACCTTTCAAAAACATTTCACGCGGATTTAACGGTCGTACATTCCCACAATGCAAAAGATACCCGGACGATTGTTGATCCCCCGAGGCCGGGAGCCGGGGCAACGTATATCGGCGGCGGGATTGCAAGCGTTCCTGACCCGCTCCAGGCGGAAAGAATCTCCCCTGATCCGATGATTTATGAAGACCGTACGGAAGAAATCGTTGCGGAAGCGAGAATGCTGATGAACGACAGCCAGATTGACGGGGATATCGACATTTTAGAAGGTGATCCCGCTGATGCCATTATCGAGCATGCCGACCGTATATCGGCGGATTTGATCGTCATGGGGAGCCGGGACCAGAACAGGCTGAAAAAACTTTTATTCGGAAGCGTCAGTGAAAAACTGTCATCGAAATCCGATATTCCCGTGCTGATCGTAAAATAATTCTTTCTGTAAAGCAGCTTAATCAAAAGCTGCTTTTTTTACAGCTCCCGGCTGTTTCTTCTTTTTTTCGGCATCACAAAAAAACTCGCCATGATCAAAAAATCGATGCACAATACGACAGACCAGCCCTTTAACAGCTTGCTGAGCGCTTCGGTGCGGGAAGCGTCCTGAATGAGAAATACCGTTCCGGCTAAAAGAACGCCGCCGATGACAAATGCTAATACATGTCTTCCCCATCCTTTTGCATAATGTTTGGCATAATCCAGTCCGTACCGTTTGACCGGTTTTGCCCCTTCCTTGACCACATAATAGCGGAACCGCTCATCCGCCCATTGAATCATGCTTTTCCCGAAGGCGACAGACACTCCGATATAAATGGCCGCCACCGCATGCGCCATAGTCGCCGCCGCCCCTCTGTATAAATCAGCTGCGGCCGCCAGAAACAGTACGGCATCCAATAAAGGAATGAGAGCGAAAAAAAACATTCCGAGCTTTTGCCGCCTGAATATATAGCGCGCCGCCAATCCGAAGATGACAGCCGCCCAAAAAGCAGCCTCACAAATGACAATCAACCAAGCAATCGCGTTCAATCCGGTTCCCCCTTATCGTTTTCTAAAATGCATTGTATCACTGCTTTTTATTTAATACAACTGTATTACAAAATTGCAAGAAAAAATATTTCCTGTTACACTGGAACCATGCCTAAAATAATCGATCATGAAAAAAGAAGAAAACAAATAGCCGAAGCCACTTGGCGGACGATTTTGGAGCGGGGAATGGAAGGAGCGACAGTGAGAAACATCGCCCAGGAAGCGGGTCTTTCTTTAGGCGCGCTGAGGCACTATTTCACCACCCAGGATGAGCTTTTAGGGTATGCGATGACACTCGTAAAAGAAAAAGCGGCCGCCAGAATTAACGAAGTTGCCATGAAAGATCTGCCGCCGAAAGAAAAAGCGGTGCGTCTGATGCTTGAAATCATCCCGACAGATGAAGAAACGATGGCTGAAATGGAGGTATGGTTCGCTTTCACAGCTTATGCCAGACATAAGGGAGAAGAGTTTCAACCCCAGCAGGACGGGATCTTGGCATATATCCGCGGTCTGATTGACTGGCTGGATGAAAATAAGCTTCTGAAACCGAATCTTGATAAAGAGATCGAAGCGGAGAAAATGTACGCCATCGCCGACGGATTGGCGCTGCATGCCATGCTTGAACCTGAGCGTCTTTCAAAAGAGAAGATCTCCCGTGTGCTCGTTCAGCATATCGAATCTCTTTTTATCTGACTGAAGTAAAAAGGCCGGATGTGTTCCGGCCTTTTTTCAGCTTATGACTGAACCCCGAGCTCCTGCTGAATGTGCGACTGAAAAGCCTCCTGAATCGTTTTGGCTACAGGTCCCGGCACTCCGCTTCCGACCGGTTTCCCGTCAAGGGTTACGATCGGGATTAATTCAGCCGTCGTTGACGAGATGAAAATTTCATCCGCATCCCTGAGTTCGTCTTCGGTAAGAGCCTTCTCCCGCACCTCAATATCGTTTTCTTTCATCAGCTCTAACAGTTTCATCCGCGTAATGCCGTTTAAAATCAGCTCATTTGCAGGATGCGTCCGGACAGTGCCGTTTATGACGGCGTATACATTGGAAGAGGTTCCTTCCGTGACCGCTCCGTCCCTTATCAGCACCGCTTCATAAGCGCCTGCTTCATAGGCTTTTTGTTTAATCATCACATTATACAGTAAATTCAGACTCTTAATGTCACACCTCAGCCAGCGTTTGTCTTCCGCCGTTATGGCCTGCGCTCCGGCTTTTTGTTCATTTTCCGGTTTTTTTACTGAAAAGGTGTATGCCGTCGTCTGCGGTTCCAATCCTTCGTCATACTGGTGCTTCCGCGGCGCCTTCCCTCTCGTCGTCTGTATATAGACCCCGCCGTCAATGAGTTTGTTTTCCTGTACGAGCTTTTGCAGATCCCATTCTATGTCCTCTGCGGAGAACGGCAGGGTGATGCCGATTTCTGCGGCGCTTCTGAAAAGACGGTCGATATGCTCACGCAGACCGAATAAGGCGCCGTTATACACTCTGATGACCTCATACACACCGTCACCGAATTGATATCCGCGGTCCTCAATATCAACTGCCGCTTCTTCACGATCAACCAACTGGCCGTTTACTAATGTCTTCATGTAAACCCTCCTCATCGTTATCTGCCGTGATGTGCATTCTCAGCTGTTATTGTCAACTATTCTATCATACTGAACGAGCCGGCTGCGGAGTTTATTTTTTTCTTAAAATCTTATTATTCGACATCTTTTCTATGTCTTTTCCAGTTTTGTTCCTGTATACTTGATTCGACATACATATGCTGTTAACTTATGGCACTTCGCAAGCCTCCGCTGTTATCGGCATTATGCAGAAACTTATGCTACTGGAGAGATTGTTATGCGCAACACAAAAGAAGGTGCTTCCCCTTCTCTGTTTTCATTGGCTTTTAAACTTACGAGTTTAGCAGTTTTGTGCGGACTGCTTCTGGTAATCGTCATAATGGGATATTCCGCTTCCGCCGCAAAAAACAAACAGGTCACCGTGACCGCAAACGGGCAGCTTCGGGATGAAGCAGAAAGCCTGCGGCTGAAAAATGATTCTCCCGACATCTTAATGAAACATTTGCAGAGAGAGCGTGACCCAGGAAAAAAAACGGTATATTTAACCTTCGACGACGGGCCGTCTCCATATACTGAACAGCTGTTGAATGTATTGAAGGCAAATGGCGCAAAGGCCACTTTTTTTATGCTTGAACCGCGGATGAAAGCCTATAAGCATTCCGTGCAAAGAGCGAAGCAGGAAGGAATCGCGCTCGGCCTGCACGGCGTGACGCACGATAATCACCTGTTTTATCAAACACCGACATCACCGCTGAACGAAATGCAGCAGGGACGCGATACACTCGAGGCAATCACCGGGGTAAAAACGGATCTTGTCCGCACGCCTTACGGCAGTAAACCGTCATTGACGGATGCCCAGATTAAGAATCTCGAAAAAGGCGGATTCGTGTACTGGGACTGGACGATAGACAGTGAAGACTGGAAGTACAAAAACGCACGGTACGTGCCGGAAGTATTGAATCAGCTCGCATATTTGGAAAGCGTTCATACGAGCAGGCCGCATGTCATTTTAATGCACGATCTGCCTGCGACGGTGCACGCTTTGCCGAGCCTGATCCAAAAACTGAAAGCCCAGGGCTACTCCTTTGATGTTTTGACGGATCAAATGATTCCCGTCCATGAATAAGAAAAGCCGGATCTGTATATGATCCGGCTTTTTTTATGTCGCGGCGCTGATCCGTTTTGCAAATTCACCGATCTTCTCATGGATGACAAGATCAAATAAATGGTCGCAATATGTCGGCTCAAGGTTAATGATCACCTGCTTCAAACCGGGAATCCGGCCCGCATCCTCAGGGACAAACCTTGCCGGCGCCACTTCAAGCGAAGTGCCGATCACAAGAAGAAGATCAGCTTTATCAAGCTTTTCATAAAGGGTTTCAAAATGCTGAACGAGATCGCCGAACAGCACGACATCCGTTTTTAATACGGTGCCGCATACCGCATGATCACCGATTTCCGCCGTACATTCCGGCACTTCGTCCTTCAGCAGATGAGAAAGCCCGTAGCGCGCTCCGCAGCGGGGGCATGCGGCGGTCTGAATTGAACCGTGAAGCTCATAGACACTGCTGCTTCCCGCTTTCTTATGCAGCCCGTCAATATTCTGCGTAAAAATGTCTACCTGCTTTCCCCGCTTTTCAAGATCCGCCAAATACGTATGGCCGGCATTCGGCTCATAGCTCCCGCTCATTTTCATCTGAAAGAGCTGTTTGAATTTAGGCCAGAATTCACGCGGACGGCGTTCAAAGTATTCCCTGCTCATCGCTTCCATTCTGGATGTGTCTTCGGTCCATATACCGCCCGCCGAACGAAAATCAGGAATGCCGGATTCCGTGCTCATTCCCGCTCCCGTCAGCACCACGATACGTTCCGCCTGATTGATCAATGTCATAAACGCTTCCACTCTTCCACCGCCTTTTCTTTTTATCATATCATGAAAAAAGAACGGCGCCTGTTATGCCCGTTCTTTTTCTCCGGAATGATCCTTCACATGAACCGGATCATCGTGGCTTTTCTGTTTTACGAATACATTCTGGCCCGGATAGGCGAATTCCACGCCTTCCTCAGCAAAAATATCAATAATCCGGCGGTTGATATCCTGCCGCACATCCAGGCTTTCCGCCCACACGATGGTCTTTGTGTAAAAGTTGAAAAACAGATTGTAATAGCTGTCCGCAAACACGTCAAAGTTAACCATAATCGTATCATCATGCACGCCTTCATGTTCACGAAGCATTTCTCTGAGCCTTGTGATGCACCGCTCTAAACGATCAATCGGCGTCGCATAAGAAACACGAACGGAAAACGTGACCTGGCGCTTCGTCATCCTCGTCCAGTTTGTGATGGCTTCCATGGACAGCGTTGAATTGGGTACGGTAACAAGCGCCCCCTGCGCCGTGCGGAACCTTGTGCTTCGGAATGTGATATCTTCAACGCCCCCCGTTACAGATGACGTCTCGACCCAGTCGCCGATCGTAAACGGCTTTTCCGTAATGATGATAATGCCGCCGAAAAAATTGCTGATCGTATCTTTAGCCGCAAGCGCGAAGGCCAATCCGCCAAGTCCGAGTCCGGCCACGAACCCGTTTACATCATAATTGAATTCCTGCGCGATCACACTGACGCTGAGCGCGAGAATGACAAAGCGCAGCACCTTGGATAAAAACGGCGCCAAAATGTCATCCATATCAAGCTCAAAGCGCTGATTGACTTTATGAAATAAAAACGAAGACGCCGATGTCAGATTGCAAAGCCCCCAGGCGATCAGCGCAACGATCAGAGAGCGGTATAATTTTTTGACAATGTCCATCTGCCCGTCTAAAAACGGCGAATACTCAATCGCCAAAAATAGACCCAGCGCCACGAAAAACCATCTGGCCGGCTTGTCAAACGCTACGGCAATCTGTTTGAATATGTCGGTTTTCGGCTTGTTCGCCAATTTGTAAATGAGCTGAAAAAAGTATTTGACAAACAGTTTTCTCAAAACGAGAAAAGCCGCTAAAATTCCGATGCTGATACTGATCTGCAAAATATGGTCAAGCGTAAAAAAGCTCTGAAATTGTGTCATCATGGCATATGCTCCTTTGTCTTGTCGAAAATCTATTATACTAAAACATTCGGACATCAGCTTCTTTTAATGTCTTTAGGCAGCCTGAAAAACCCCGGCATCAGAGCACAGCCGGGGTTTTTCACACATTCGTTCATCTTTCAGCCAGATACAACAGGGTCAGGCACTATTTCTTCTTTGATTGTGTCTGTTTCAGGAGAGTCGCTTTTTGGATTTCAGCATCGGTTTCGGCCTTAATTCTTTCTTCCACTTTCAATCTCCCTTTTCCCATGATCTCGCCTCCTTTTTGCCATTATAAATCATCACTGCGGATTGTAAACCGAAAAAAGCACTATCTTTATTCCAAAAAAATACTGTTTCGCACATTCACCAGTTTGAATCGCTGTGCATATACGAATCTGATATAATAACAGAAATGCCCATGAGGGGAGCTGACAAGCTTGTATACCATCGCTCATCGCGGCGCATCCGGTTACGCGCCCGAAAATACATTTGCGGCATTTGATATCGCTGCCGAAATGAACGCTGATTTCATTGAGCTTGACGTCCAGCTCACAAAAGACGGCCAGATTGTCGTCATCCATGATGACAAAGTCGACCGGACGACGGACGGCTCCGGTTTTGTAAAAGATTTTACGCTGAAGAAGCTGCAGTCTCTGGATGCCGGCAGCTGGTATGGGGCTGAGTTTAAAGGGGAGCGGATTCCCCTGCTCGAAGAGGTTCTGAAGCGTTATCATTCTGAAATCGGATTTTTAATTGAACTGAAGGGGCACGTTTCTCAAGTCGGTCTTGAAAAAGCAGTCGGCCAGCTGTTAAGCAGGTTTTCCTTTTCCATCCGCCCTATCGTTCAATCATTCAGCCTCAAGTCAATTCAGACCTTTCACGACATGTATCCGTCCGTTCCGACTGCAATAATTGCAAGACCCAGCTTCGGGATGTTTTCCAAAAGCCAGCTGGCCGCCTACAAATCAGCCGTAAATTATGTCAATATTAAATATACCCGCCTGAATCGGTTCTTGATTTCCACCGCTCACAGACACGGCCTGAAAGTATTTGCCTGGACGGTCAGAAATCAAAAGACGGCCGAAAAACTGCAAATGATGGCAGTTGACGGCATTGTAACTGATTTTCCGGATTTTATTTCTAAGGATGGCTGATATGAAACAATACATCGCAATTTTTATCGGAGGCGCGCTTGGCGCATTGCTCCGCTTTGAAATGAGCGCGCACATTCACAGCAGTTCTTTCCCGGCGGCCACTTTCCTCGAAAATGCGGCGGGAAGCCTTTTACTCGGTCTTATTACGGGTTATTTCATCATTCGGGCTAAACGCCCTCTTTTGACCGCCTTTTTAGGAACCGGTTTTTGCGGAGGTTTCACGACGATGTCAACCTTCGCAAAAGAAACCATTTTTCTGCTGCAATCGTCTCCCGCAGCGGCTTTTTGTTATTTTGCCGCGACATTAGTCTCTGGCATTACCCTTGCATGTGCCGGCATTTTCTGGGGACGGCGGATTGCCCTTCACGCAGCGGGAAGGGGGCATGATACGCCATGACGATTGTCCTGATGCTTATCGCAGCGGGTATCGGAGCGGTATTACGGTCTCTGCTGGGTAAAACAATTTCAGAAAGAACAAAAGGTTTTCCGATGCCGCTTGGAATGGCTGCGGTCAACCTGCTCGGCTCCTTCGGCCTCGGCATGTTCACCGGCCTGGGCCTGGATAATCCTTCTGCCGGCATCATCATCGCGACGGGCTTTTTCGGTGCGTTTACGACCTTTTCCACGTTCAGTATTGAAGCCGTGCAGCTGATGATGAACAATCGCATAAAGGAAAGCCTGCTCTACATCGCTGTTTCAGCAGCCGGAAGCCTTTTGGCGTTCTGGTGCGGCTTTGTTATGATATCCATTTAAAAAAACCTTGAGCTTATTTTTCGCTCAAGGTTGCGTTATGAAGCATGACCGTTTCAGGCACGGGCAGCTGGCGGTTTATTGTTCCCTGACCGCCCGGGCGGCCCTGTTCTTCTTTGAGTTCAAGCTGTTTAATAAACCGGCCATCCATTTCTAATATGAGGGCAGTGTATCCCCCGATTTGTATCGACTCACCCGCACAGATGTCAATATTCCGTTTCAGCACAAGACCGCCGATCGTGTCGACTTCCTCTTCAATCCCTGCGCCGAGAAGATGATTCACCTGATCAATCCGAACCTTTCCGTCCAGCACATAATGGCGTTCGGACAGCTTTTGAATCTGCGGCTGTTCGTCCTCATCAAATTCGTCTCTGATATCGCCGACGATTTCTTCAAGGATGTCTTCGGTCGTCACAAGACCGGACGTTCCGCCGTATTCATCAGACAATATCGCCAAATGAATCCGTTCTCTCTGCATTTTTATCAGCAGGTCGTGTATCGGGATCGTCTCGATGACTTCAATCACCGGGCGGATGTAAGACGTGATGGATACTTCCGCTTTTTCATCTTCTGTCATAAACAGCAGATCTGAAAAGAGATGCTTCGTATTGATCATGCCGATGACACTGTCTTTGTCCCCGTCCGTTACGGGCCAGCGCGTATATTTGTCTTTCAGCATCATCTCAAGCATTTCCGGCACGTCCATATCAGTGGAAACAGCCGCGATTTCTTTTCTCGGGATCATGATTTCCTTGGCGATCCGATTATCAAAATCAAAAATTTTATTCACAAATGTATATTCAGACGGATTGATTTCTCCGTTTTTTAAACTTTCTGACAGCAGGATCCGCAGCTCTTCTTCAGAGTGGGAGCCTTCATGCTCAGATGCCGGCTTTAATCCGGCCAAACCGGTCAGAATTCTCGCGGAGCCGTTCAGCACCCAAATAAACGGGAACATGAACACGTAAAATAACCGAAGCGGTCCGGCAATCCATAACGTCAGCTTTTCCGCTTTTTGAATCGCAACCGTTTTAGGCGCAAGCTCACCGACGACGACATGCAGAAACGTAATCAGCCCGTACGCCGCAGCAAAAGCAATCACATGCTCAGCAGAATCCGGCAGCCCCATGCCCTGAAACACAGGATGAAGCATCCGCTCAAATGCAGGCTCTCCCAGTACGCCGAGCCCGATGGATGTGAGTGTAATGCCAAGCTGCGAGGCGGATAAATACTCATCAAGATCCGTAATGATACGCTTTGCGAGCACCGCCCGTCTGTTCCCTTCTGAAATGAGCTGATCGATTCTGGATCTTCTCACTCTGACGATCGCAAATTCACTCGCCACGAAAAATGCCGTTAACGCAATGAGCACACCGATTAAAATCAAACTGTCAATATCGTCCATTTCACCTTATCCCGAATTGAAGGATAAGGACGTCACCTCCTGATTTCATCGTTTTTTCTTAAGCGAGAGGAACGAAATGGATGATTGACTACACAGAGGGCCCCATCCTGCCACCTCCTAAGTCAAAGCATGATTGTCATTTGTATAGTTTATTGTATCACAACTCCATTCTTTCATCATTTTCAGATTTTTATCATATAAAAAACAGCCTTCAAAAAGAAGGCTGCCGTTATCTGCTTCGGAAATGATTTTCTAAACAAAGCGCCGTATTAATCCCCCCGAATCCCATGCTTAAGCTTAACGCATGGTGTACGGTATGGGCGCTCGGCCCGTCGGTCACCCACTGAAATGAATCGTCAATCGGCTCCGTTAAGTTTCGGATCGGATGAAGCTTGTTTTCCCGCATTTGCAAGAGAGCAGCAATGATTTCCACCGTTCCGGCCGCACTCAGACCGTGTCCGGTAATCGATTTTGTCGCATTAATCCGCGCGTGCGACAGGCCGCTTTCAGAAAGCGCCCGGCATTCAGTCTTATCACCGATCGGCGAACCGGTGCCGTGCGGGTTGATGTAATCGATCTCTTTTGCTGAAAGACCGGCCCGCTCCAGCGCCTGGCGGATCACCGTCATTTCGCCCTCTGCTGAAGGATTCGGGTTGCGGTTCGCATCGGAAGCCATCCCCCAGCCCTTTAAGCCGGCCCACGATCGTGCGCCCCTCTGTTCGGCAGATTCAGCGCGTTCCAGCACAATCGCCCCGCACGCCTCTCCGAATATAAACCCGTCCGTATGCCGGTCAAACGGGCGGCAGGCGGCTTCAGGCCGTTCAGCGTATGTATCAGTGCCCATCGCTCCCAAAGAACGGAGAGCATGACACTCCATGTACGACAGATCGGCCAGCGCCCCGATCACGATGCACCGGTCAAACAGGCCGCCTTTGATTCCTTGAGCAGCCTGAATAACCGCCGCCTGGCCGCTTGCCGACGCGCCGCCGACCGTAAAGGCCGGCCCTTTTATCCCGAATTGCTCCGTACAAAGCCCCGACAAATCACTATCCATAAAAGAAAGCCCGTATGTCGGATTTACAAATTGCGGCGTTTCACCGTTTTTCTCAAAGGCCTGCAGCAATTCGCGCTGCGTCATATTCGAGCCGCCGATGATCAGACCGGTGCGGCTGTGATCAGCGCCGTCTAATTGAGCGTCATGCCACGCTTCATATAAAGCGATAAGCGCCGTCTTTCCTGATAATGCGGCCCTTCGGTACAAGCGCTTCGACAGCGCGTCCGGCGGCGTTAATTCGCTAAGCTCCGCGCCGATAAACGAACTGCCTTTCTGCCGGCCGGGCCGTTTCATCACATCAAAGGCGTGCCGCCCCTCCATAAGCGCATCGAGAAACGCCTCCTTGCCTTGTCCGACCGCGGTTAAGACTCCGATTCCTGTAATGCTGATGTCTGACGTGCCATTATTACTCCTCGACATTTGTCCGTTCTCCCATCTTTATGTATTGGAAGCTATGAAGAAAAATCTTGATACAGTGCTTTGAAAATATCGCGCGACTGTCTGATCTGTTCTGAAGGCACGCTGAAAGATAATCGGAAATAGCCGCTTTTTCCAAATCCGCTGCCGGGTACGATCAATAGTTTGTATTTCTGTGCGGCATGCATGCAGAATGCCACCTCGTCTTCAATCGGTGATTTCGGAAAGACGAAAAAGCCTCCTTTCGGCATTTCAAATTCGAAGCCGGCTTCTGTGAGGATGTCCACCATAAGGTCTCTCCGCTTTCTGTAAGGTTCAGAGTCAATCGAAAGATCATCCATTTTCGCCACGGCGCGCTGCATCATGACCGGAGCGTTCACAAAGCCGAGCGTCCGGTTGCAGAAAACGAACGCATCCGTCAGAAGATCGCCCTCAGGCATTTGGGCGCCTGCCGCGATATACCCGAGCCTTTCCCCCGCAATGCCGAGATCTTTACTGAACGAACTGACTAAAATCACGCGGTGATACGCCTGAAACGGATTCGCCTGCTCTTCTCCGTAGATCAGCTGGCTGTACGGTTCATCAAATAAAATAAATATGCTTTGGCCGTTCCGCTCTTCGGCTTCTTTTAATAAGGCGCCTAATTCGTTAAGGTTTTTCTGGCTGAGCACAGTCCCCGTCGGATTATGCGGCGTATTAACGATCAGTCCTTTCGTACGGGGGGTGATCGCACCTTTAACCGCTTCAATATCAATCTCAAATGAGTCAGTCAGCGGGCAGATGACGGGTCTGCCGCGGTAATTTTCAACATACGCTTTATATTCCGCAAAATAAGGCGCAAGTAGGATGACTTCTTCCTCGGGGTTTAAAATGCTTTTCAGCGCGACATTCAGCGCCCCGCCGGCTCCGACCGTCATGACTGTATGCCTGGCGGAAATTTCTGTCTGAAACCGCTCTGACAAAAAGCGCGCAACCTTTTCTCTCGCCTCCGGAAGCCCCTGGTTTTGTATGTATCCGTGCCGCCCTGTTTCAGCCGCTTCGCAAAGCGCCTTTTTAAATGTTTCAGGCGGCTCCGCAACCGGATTTCCTATTGAAAAGTCAAACACCTTATCGGCGCCGAACTCTTTTTTCAGCCGAGCGCCTTCATCAAATAGTTTGCGTATCCATGAACCTTTCTCCAGATTCTGTGTCACTTCCCGTGATAAACCGGCCACTGTCATCTGTCCCTTCTGTCTTTTTCTTCCGTTTCTATTTACAATGATTATGAAAGATTTACATGGCGCAGTCAACGCTTTTTCAGACAGCCCGCCGCGCCGTTTCAGGAGAAAGACGGAAAACAATAAACTTGTGCAAACTCCCCTTCATATATTAAACTATTCTCATAACTATAACGTGATGGTTGGGGAGGGATTTAGATGGGGCTGAGACTTATCGCATCAGTGAATTAGCAGAGCTTGCCGGTGTAACGAAACGCACGGTGGATTACTACACAAACCTCGGGCTTTTAAAGCCTGACAGGTCTTGTTCGAACTATCGTTACTACGATACACTTGCACTTAATCGGTTAAAGTTTATAGTCGCTTGTAAAAAGCAGCGATTGGCCCTGTCTGATATAAAAGATCGACTGGAGAACCAGTTTCCCTCTTCAGCCCTGCCTGACGATATTGGAAATCTGGCATCGGAAATTGATCACATGAATCAAAACATCTCCGTGATCTTGAATCGGTTTGAAAAGCTTGAACCAGAGGAGCGCGCCCAGCTGAAAAAAAGGCTGGCTCCTGAAAAGCTTGCAGTGCTTCAATCATTTATGCTGCTGTTAAGTTAAACCATTATCTTACTAACAGGAGGTGTTACCTTCATCTTCCCAAAAGGAGTGAAGGTTCTAATTGGACATTGTGAATTTGATTTTAGTCGCGGTTTTAATCGCGCTGACGGCATTTTTCGTAGCATCTGAGTTTGCGATAATCAGAATCAGAGGCTCACGGGTTGACCAGCTTATAGCAGAAGGAAATAAAGCCGCAATCGGTGTCAAAAAAGTGACCACGCATTTAGATGAGTATTTATCGGCGTGCCAGCTCGGCATAACATTGACTTCCATCGGTCTTGGTGTCTTAGGCGAATCAACGATTGAACGCTTGCTTCATCCGCTTTTCACAAAGATAAACGTACCAAGCTCATTATCGCATATTATTTCATTTATTCTCGCCTATGCGATCATTACATTTTTACACGTGGTCGTGGGAGAGTTGGCGCCGAAAACAGTCGCCATCCAGAAAGCGGAAGCCGTTTCAATGCTGTTTTCGAAACCGCTCATTTGGTTTTACCGCATCATGTTCCCGTTTATCTGGCTTCTGAACAACTCCGCCCGTCTTTTAACGAAGACGTTCGGTCTGGAGACGGTATCTGAAAATGAGCTTGCCCACTCTGAAGAAGAGCTGCGCATCATTTTATCGGAAAGCTATAAAAGCGGTGAAATCAACCAGTCTGAATTTAAATACGTGAACAAAATCTTTGAATTTGACGACAGACTTGCAAAAGAAATCATGATTCCGCGTACGGAAATCGTCAGTCTGCCGCATGATATCAAAATTTCTGAAATGATGGACATCATTCAGATTGAAAAATATACCCGTTACCCTGTCGAAGAGGGTGACAAAGATAATATTATCGGCGTCATTAACATTAAAGAAGTGCTGACCGCCTGCATCAGCGGCGAAGTATCAGTCGACTCGCCGATTACCGATTTTGTCAATCCGATCATCCATGTGATTGAGTCGGCACCGATTCACGATCTGCTTGTAAAAATGCAGAAGGAACGCGTTCATATGGCGATTCTGTCGGACGAATACGGCGGAACCGCGGGACTTGTCACCGTTGAAGACATCATCGAAGAAATCGTCGGGGAAATCCGTGATGAATTTGATATCGATGAAATCAACGAAATCCGTAAACTCGGCGACGGCCATTACATGCTTGACGGCAAGGTCCTGATTGATCAAGTGAACGAACTCCTCGGCATCCATTTAGAAAATGACGAGGTCGACACCATTGGCGGCTGGTTCCTTACCCAGAAATACGACGTCGAACAATACGACTCGATTATCGAAGAAGGCTGTGAATTTATCATTAATGAAATTGACGGCCACCACGTCGCATATATCGAAGTGAAAAAACTGGCGTTTGATGAACTGCTGGAAACGGCCGAACAAAAAGAAGCATAACAAAAAAGCTTGCGCGTCTGATACAGACGGCAAGCTTTTTTTCATTTACAATTGTTCAAGTTTTTTCTCAAGCTCTTTAATTCTGGCATTCAGCTCTTCTGTCATGGCCGCAAGCCTCTCCTTCGGCGCAAGATCGGAAAAGTCCTCCAAAAAAATCGGCTCGCCGATGATAAGCCGCATTTTTCCCTTTTTAAACAGCGCTTTTCCCGTAGACGGCCCTTTATATGCGGCCGGAACGAGCGGCGCTTTTCCCATTTGGGCGATGGTCACGGCCCCTCTTTTCAGCGGGACGTCTTCTGATGTTCTCGTACCGCTCGGAAAAATCCCGACAATCTTTCCTTCCTTCAGAAGCTTAATCGGCGTTTTAATGCTGCTTGGGCCCGGATTTTCACGGTCAACCGGGAACGCGTGAATCTTCTTCAAAAAACGTCCGATCCACTTTTTCTGAAACAGCTCTTTTTTCGCCATATAATGAATCTGATGGGGCAATATCCCGACACCGAGCGTGAGGACGTCCACCCAGCCCGCATGCGTGCACGCGATAACGAATCCTTTATCAGACGGAAGATTCTCTTTATTGTACACTTTCACTCCTCCGCGCAGGGATAGAATGCATTTGATGGCATTTGCACAAAACTTATACATAACGCACTTCCTTTGTTGTAATGATCAAAAGTGTTCTCTCTCTCTATTATAACAATATTTTTTATTACCTGGTACTAATAATTATATTTTTCCTCCGCCGATCTCTATCTTTTATGACGGATTTTGGGTACTATAGAGAAATGGTGTTTGATGAGGTGAAAATGAATTTAAGCCGTTTGCATGGAACGTGCAACTTTAAACCTTTCTTATGCGTGTATAACATAGAGGGGAGAAAAGGCAGTGACGATCGATGAAATTTACCAAATGTATATGAATGATGTTTACCGGTTCCTGCTCTCCATGACAAAAGACAAGCATCTCGCTGAAGATTTGCTGCAGGAAACCTTTATGAGGGCATACATACACATTCACTCCTACGACCACAGCAAAGTAAAGCCATGGCTTTTTCAAGTGGCGAGAAATGCGTTTATAGATTATGTCAGAAAACATAAAAAGGAAGTGACCATTTCCGATGACTTAATTGGGAGCCTTTTTCAGACGGCTGTTCAAAGCCCGGCTCATCAGATTGAAATCAAGGAAGTGCTGACAGGGTATATGTCCGAACTTCCCGACAATTATCGGGAGGCCTTAACACTGTATTATTTAAAAGAACTGAATTACAAAGAAGCATCCCATATTATGAATATTTCAGAGGCTAATTTTAAAAGTGTTTTATTTCGTGCCAGACAGCGGCTGAAAGCACTTTATAATAGAGGTGTTAATGATGAATGAAGAATTTAAAAAGCGTTTTTACCAATACAAAAATGGAGAAATGAGCGACCGGGAAATGGCCGCCTTTGAAGAAGAGCTGGAAAAGCTGGAAGTCTATCAGGAGTTGATTGAAAGCGAAATGCAGGACGACCGGGAATGGGACGTCGGCATCAGCCCGGAAAAACAGAAGGCCATTTTATCATACGGAAAACGCAAATCGTATTTGCGGATTTCAGTTCTCGCCGTCATCTCCACTTTGATGATTTTGCCGCTTTGTACATTAGGAAGCTACCTCTATTACGGTCTGGGAGGAAAAGAAAGCACCGGCAATCAATTAATGGAGACCGCGGCAGTGACGGTGGCGACCACAATGCCGAACGTCCTCGTCGATACCTCCGGACTGAAAAGCCAGGTGAAGCTGTTTGGAATGAATACGGAATTTCCGCTGCAAAAGCAGATCGGCACAAAAACGAAATCCGTCGGCGGAGAACGGATTGAAATGTTTTTAGATACGGTCAAATCGCCTGCCGTTAACTACTATGATCTAGACGCGGCACAGGCAAAGCATTATTTCGCCCATCCTTCCGGCTTAAAGGAACGCACGATTGACAAAGCCGGACAGACATTAAAAAAATTGCCTGAAGGAAGCGTGGCGGAGGTCTATCTTTCTTATGACAGGGCCTACCCTTCTTCTCAAGTATATTCGACTTTTAAAAAATACGATGTGAAGTTTTTATGGAACGCGGTCGAAACGGAGAAAAATCTGAAAGACAGTCCTTATGCAGAGCCGTTAGGATTTCCCGGGAAAGATTCCAAGATGGTGTCCTCTTTCGAAACGCAAGGACAGACAGACCGTGAACAATTTATCAATGCCCTTGAATTTATGTCCCGCCATAAAAAATGGGCGCATGCAATATCGAAACGCAAAGACATGAATCTGGGCAGCCGAATCGACTATGTTGAACATCACGGAATGAACGTATACGGCTCTGTCGTGACGGGGCCGACAAAAGAAATCGAACGTCTGCTGAAAAACAAAACAGTAAAAGCAGCAAACATCGGTGAGGTGGAATTATGGAATTGGTAAGAATTTTTAAAGAGCATAATGTTTTCGGCTGGATATCAGTCGGTACCGCGATTTTGTCGCTGCTGCTTTTGAACGTGGCAATCATCAGCAATGTGACTTTCTATTCTTATCAGATGCTGCCGTTTGCGATGGCCGCCGTGCCGTTCGGCATCATTGAGCTGTTTATTAAAAAAGGACGGACGGGCCCGGGACTGCTCGGTGTCATTCTCAATCTGTTCGTCATTGTCTGTGTATATACGATCGTTGCCGTTGATACGAATCTGCAATTCGGTTTTTAAACATAAAAACAGGCCCTTTTACGGGGGCCTGTTTTTTTAAAATGAAAGAACGCCGATTAAATGCAGCAATACGACAATGATCGCCAGCGGCACGAGATATTTCAGAAGGAAATACCACACCTGAAAGAAACGATAGCCGATGGCGGAACCGCTTTTCATCTCGGCAAACAGCTCCTGCTTCGGTATTTTCAGCGGGACGAAGATTGATATTAATAAAGCGCCGAGCGGAATCAGCACATTGCTGACGGTGAAATCCGCAAGATCAAAAAACGTTTTTCCGAACAAATGAACATCACCGAGAACACCGTATGATAAACAGGACGGAATTCCGACTAAGAAAATGAGCAGACCGCTTGTCCACGACACCTTCTTTCTTTTCGTTTCATCACCTTTCCCGACAGTCGCCACGATAATTTCCACCATCGAAAAGGCCGAAGTCAGCGCGGCGAAGAAAAAGACCGCCAAAAAGCTGATAAAAAACAGCGAGCCGAACGGCAGCCGGTCAAACACAGCCGGCAGCACGGTAAACAGCAGTGTAGGCCCTTCATCCGGTTTAAAGCCGAACGAAAAAACCGCCGGGAAAATGGCCAGTCCCGCAAACAGCGTAACGAGCACATTCATCATAACAATGGAACCCGCCGAACCCGGAAGATTTTGGGTTTTCGGCAGATACGAACTGTATGTCACCATGACCGAAACACCGAGCGTTAATGTAAAAAACGCCTGTCCTAAAGCATATAGGATGGATTCCGGCGTCAAATCTTCAAAGTGCGGAACCAATAAAAATCTAATCCCCTCAACGGCATGATCGAGCGTGACTGATCGCAGCACAAGCAATAGAAACAGCACGAATAAAATCGGCATCAGCACCGCACTGACACGTTCAATCCCTTTCTGCACGCCTTTTGCGACGACCGCCACCGTCATGATCATAAATACAAGCTGCGCAATGAGAGTCTGGATCGGATTTTCAATGACCGTCCCGAACACCGTGCCGTACTGCTCCTGAGTGAGCCCGGATAAAGAACCGGTAACGGCTTTTAACACATAAAGCAAAATCCACCCGCCGACAACACTGTAAAAAGACAAAACTAAAAAACAGGCCGCCACACCCACATAACCCGTAAGGTGCCATACCGACTTCGGCGCGGCTTGTTTGTAGGCATCAATCGCATTTGTCTGGCTCCGTCTTCCGAAAATAAATTCACCGAGCAAAAGCGGATAGCCTAAAAGCACGGTAAAGAGGACGAATACAAGAAAAAAAGCGCCTCCCCCGTTCGTACCCGCTACGTAAGGGAACTTCCAAATGGCTCCCAGGCCGATCGCCGAACCGGCAGCGGCCATAATAAATCCTATTTTTGAGGCCCATTGAACCCTTTTTTGGTCAGACACGACTTTCCACTTCCCTTCCGCCCTATATTATCCCTTATTCACTGCGATAACTTAAGCCCATTTCAATATGTTTCATTATTCCGAAAAATGAAAAGGAGCGGCGGGTGCCGCTCCTTACAAATCCCCGTTTAATTTCGAATGCTTTCTCGAATATAAGAAATAAATCACCAGACCGATGATCAGCCAGATAAAGAAACGGAATATGGTGGTGGCGCCAAGGTTAATAATCAAAAACACGCAGAACAGAATGGACAATATCGGAATAAAGGGAACCCCCGGACATTTAAAAGCCCTTGGCAGATCAGGCTGTTTCTTTCTCAATACGATAACCGCCACGGAAATCAGGACAAATGCGGCAAGCGTGCCGATGTTCACCAGCTTCGCCAGTTCATCAAGCGGGACGAGCGAGCCGAGTAATGCCGACAGGATGCCGAACACCCATGTCACCACGTGCGGCGTTTTATGCTTCGGATGGACTTTTGAAAGCGCCCCCGGCACCAAACCGTCACGGGACATGGCAAACATCACCCTCGTCTGGCCGTACAGCATGACGAGCATCACCGTTGTCATCCCCAACACTGCGCCGATATCAATAATCCCGGCCACCCAATTCTGTCCGGCCATCTGCAGGACGAGAGACACGGGATGGTCAACGCCTTCAAAGCGGGCAAACGGAACGACGCCCGTCATAATCGCCGATACGGTCACATACAGCACGGTGCAGACGATTAATGAAAAGATAATTCCTTTCGGCAGATCCTTCGCCGGATTTTTCGTTTCTTCAGCGGCGGAAGAGACGGCGTCAAAACCGATAAAAGAGAAGAAAACGAGCGCCGCGGCACTGAAAACACCGCCGAACCCCATCGGTATAAACGGCTGCCAGTTGTGAGGTTTGACATATACGGCCGCAACGGCGATAAACAATAGAACAACCAGAACCTTCAAAATGACCATAATATTATTGACCCGCTTCGATTCCTTAATGCCTAAGTAGAGAAGGAATGTAATCGCAAGCACGATAACAAATGCGGGGAGATTAAAGAATGTGACCGTGCCTTTAATAGATCCCGGCGCGGCCGTTAATGCGGTCGGAAGATGAATGCCGAAGCCCGCCAAGAATGATTGAAAATAGCCGGACCACCCGACCGAAACCGCGCTGACGGCGAGCATATATTCCAAGATTAAATCCCATCCGATGATAAACGCGAGAAGTTCACCCAGTGTCGCATAAGTAAACGTGTAGACGGAACCTGAAACCGGGACGCTTGAAGCAAATTCAGCATATGACAGAGCCGCAAATAAACACGCAAGAGCGGCGATGACAAATGAAACGGTCAGCCCCGGCCCCGCCGTGACAGCGCCTGTTCCGGTTAATACAAAAATCCCCGTTCCGATGATGGCCCCTATCCCCAGAAGGGTCAAATCAAAGGCCCCTAACTCTCTTTTCAGCGACTTTTCCCCGCTCGTTGCGGCAAGCAGGTCCTGAATGCTTTTCTTTCTGAATACGCTCCCCTTCATCTGCTTCACTCCTTGTAAACCAATATATGTTAGAATATTCAGATAACAATAGCAATAATGACTAAATTCTTATTTTTCGCATGAAATGTTTCAGCACATCATTCCTTTCTCCTATGTCATATTATAGCGAAAAATATAAAAATGAAAATAACTTTTTTGAAAATTCTATATATTATTTTTAGTTTTCATAAAACAGAACTCAGCGGATTCTCCACTGTGAAATATTAACATTAGTGATTCAGCTGGAGACTTCCATTTTTTGAAAATCGTATTCATATGTACGTTCAAATAAAAATCCCGCCCTTTTTAAAAGCGCGGGATAAGACTTGCGTATTATGTTGAAATAAATCTGCCGCCATTCACGTGAATGGTTTGCCCCGTCATATAGGAAGATTCATCTGAAGCCAGAAGCACGTAAGCTCCGGCGTGTTCCGCAGGCTGTCCCGGTCTTCCCATCGGAGTGTCCAGACCATGCTTTTCCACCTTTTCTTCAGTAAACGTTGCCGGAATCAGGGCGGTCCAGATCGGGCCAGGGGCCACCGCATTTACTCTGATCCCCTGATCGGCCAATGACATCGCCATTGAACGCGTAAAGGAAACGATGCCGCCTTTCGTGCACGAATAGTCGATCAATGATGTGTCTCCCTGATAAGCGGTAATAGACGTTGTATTAATGATGGCGCTCCCTCTTTGCAGGTGGGGCAGCACGGCTTTTGTCATATGAAACATGGAAAACATGTTTGTACGGAATGTCTTCTCCAGCTGTTCAGCTGTAATATCAAGAATCCCGTTTTGCGGATGCTGCTCAGCCGCATTATTAACGAGAATATCTATTTTTCCGTAGTGATCTAAGACTTGCCGGACCGCCTTCTGACAATGCGCCTCATCACCGACGTCTCCCGGAATTAACAGGCATTCGGCCTGGTATTCTTCCGCACGCTTTTTCGTTCTCTCAGCATCGGCATGTTCGTCTAGGTACAGGATGGCAAGATCCGCTCCTTCCTTCGCGTAAGCGATCGCAGCCGCTGCGCCGATGCCGCTGTCTCCGCCCGTGATGACGGCGACTTTTCCTTTTAATCTGCCCGACCCTTTTACATCCGGGTCCTCCAAGAGCGGTTTCGGCTCCATGTCTGACTCAATGCCGGGCTGGCGCTTTTGCACCTGCGGCTTTTGTCCTTCCGTCTGTCTGTCCATCGGATTCATATTCTCACACTCCTGCAATTGGTATTACTGAGACGATACCACGCAGCGCGGGGAGTTAAACGGACAAATATGCCGGTGATTAAAGCTGCTGAGCCGTTTCGGGAAAAGCGCCGGTGTATTTCGCAGACGGCCTGTAAATCATGTTGTCAGCGGACTGTTCAAGCACGTGTGCGCACCAGCCTGCCATTCTGCTTGCTGAAAAGGTCGGCGTAAATAAATCATTGTCGACATCAATGGCCTGCATCACAGCCGCTGCGTAAAACTCCACATTCGTATACAGCTTCCGTCCGGGCTTATATTGCTCTAACAGGCGGATGGCTTCCTTCTCCACATAAAGCGCCAAGTCAAGCGACGGATCATTTCCCGCCACTTCTTCAGCCTTTATACGCAGCGCTTCCGCCCGCGGGTCTTTTGTTTTGTACACCCTGTGCCCGAAGCCCATCAGGCGTTCTCCCCTCATAAGCTTCGCTGCCAAATACGCTTCTGCATTTTCTTTTGTCCCGATGTCTTCAAGCATTTTCGTGACGCCTGAAGGCGCGCCTCCGTGCAGCGGCCCTTTCATCGTACCCAGTGCGGCAGTGACGGCAGACACTAAGTCCGATTCAGTCGAAACGGTGACTCTCGCTGAAAAAGTCGATGCATTCATCCCGTGCTCCATCGCCAGAATCATATACGTTTCAAGCGCTTTCTTTTGGGCTGCGGACGGCTGCCTGCCTGTCAGCATATACAAATAGTTTTCAACGTGTCCGTATCGCGCCACAGGTGACAACGCTTCCTGCCCTTGTTTACGGCGGTATCTGTACGCAATAATCGTCGGTGTGACGGCAATCAGTTTAATCGCTTCTTCCGGCTTGGGCGGATATGTAAATGAATCTGTGCCCAAACCTGAAACAGCCGTTCTCAGCACCGCCATGTCGTCCATTTCATCCGGAAGCGTTTCCAGTAAGTCGATCAAATGTTTCGGAAGCCCGCGCTCGGCTGCAAGTTCTTCCTGAAACGCAAGCAATTGCCGCTCATCAGGAAGCGCCCCGTTCAAAATGAGATACGCCGCTTCTTCAAAACTGAATTGCAGCGCGATATCCTTCGCATCATAGCCGCGATATATTAAATGCCCCTTTTCTCCGTCAATGTGGCTGATAGCCGTTTCTGCACAAGTAATCCCTTTCAATCCACGATAAATCAATTTCATTCCCCCTTATCCTCTTTCTGTTATTATAGTAAATATAATATTTAAAAAATAATGAATATTTTTAAGGGAATTAATTAAAACTTTTAATCAGAGGAGTGCATCTATGGATTTTAAATGGCTTCACACCTTCGTCACCGCGGCAAAATATGAGAATTTCAGAAAAACGGCGGAAACGCTTTTTTTATCTCAGCCGACCGTCACCGTTCATATAAAATTATTAGAGAAAGAAATCAGCTGCAAGCTGTTTCAGCGAAGCGGCCGGAAAATACAATTGACGGAAGAAGGAAAAGCATACGTGCCGTTTGCCATGAGGCTTTTGGAAGACTATGAAAACAGCATGGCGGAACTGCACAGGGTGCGCCAGGGCTACTCGCACACGCTGACACTCGCTGTTTCGCCGCTTATCGCCGACACCGTTCTCCCGTCTGTCATGAAGCGTTATACAGAGGACAATAAAGAAACCGAAATGACGGTCACCATTTTCGAATCGGAAGAAATCGCCTCTCAAATCAGAAACGGCTCAGCCGATATCGGACTGAGCTGCTTAAAGGTGCAATCATCTTCCCTCACTTGCCGCCCCCTGTACAATGACCCCGTTGTCCTCGTCGCGCCGCCCGGCCGAAAACCCGGAACAGGGAAGGCGGATGAAGTGAAAGACCTGTTCGGACAATATCTGCTTTTGACCCATAACCATCCTGACTATTGGGATGATTTGCTCCGCCAGGTCAGAATACAGTTCCCTTTCGTCAGGACAATGAAGGTGACACAGACGCATATTACGAAACGATTTATTAAAGAGGGGCTGGGTGTCTCATTTCTGCCGCTGTCAGCAGTACGGGCCGAACTCGCCGCAGGCAGCATGATTGAAATTCCGTGCGAATTCGCCCAGATGCCGAGCGCGGGCGCGTACGCCATCGCCCTCTATGAAAATGAAAAAAAGAAAACCTTTTTAGATTTTTTATCACATTTTCATTTTTAGGTGAAACAAATGGAGCTCTGTCCCGTCTAAATAAAAAACCCGTTCTGATGAACGGGTTTCTATCGCTGCTAGAATCTTTTCGCGCCAAGATAGCGAGGTTTCCAGTAGCTGTTATTCAGATCACTTGTTGTGACGCCGTCAGAACCGGCATGGATGAACTTGTTGTTTCCGATGTACACACCCATGTGTGAAGGGCCGGCCTGATATGTTGTAAAGAAGACGAAGTCTCCTCTTGACGGGCTGGACACGCTCTTCATTGAGCTCCAGTATCCCGCAGTGCTCGTTCTGCCGACACTCGTCTGTTTGTTTAGCAGGTACCAAATAAATCCGCTGCAGTCAAAGCCGGAAGTTGTTGTTCCGCCCCATACATACGGCGTCCCGGTTAAAGATTGCGCATCAGAAATCAGCTTGTTTACATTCAGGCTCGTCTGTGCAGCATTATGGCTGGATGAAGGCTGCTTTGATGACGAAGATCCTGAAGACGTTGAACCGGAAGTTGATCCCTTTACTTTAAGAACTTGTCCGATGCGGATCAGGTCCGTTTTTAAACCGTTTAAACTTTTTAATTGGTTTACCGTCATTTTGTATTTATTCGCAATTTTCCAAAGGCTGTCGCCTTTTACGACTTTATATGTAGACGATGATGACTTGCTGCTTGAGCTTGAACCTGAGGATGATTTACCGTTAATCGAAAGCGTCTGACCGATGTAAATGATATCCGATTTTAATTTGTTCTCAGATTTAATGGAATTAATTGACGTTCCATACCGATTTGAAAGTCCCCATAATGTATCGCCTTTTTTTACCTTAATCGTTTGCGCAGATGCCGCGCCCGCAAACAAAGTCGTCCCCAAAACCACTGCCGTTGTTGCTGTAACAAGTTGCTTTTTCATATTTTCCTCCCTGAATGATTCTATCTATTTTATGTGTCTCTTTTTTAAAGTTTTTATCTGTTTCCTATTATAAGGTTCAATTTCCACTAGAAATAGACTTGACTTCCCGTGACAAATTTCTTACTAATTCGTTTTAGAAAAAAGTTTTTAAGGGTATTAAATATTTCAATTTGATTTCAAACGTGACGAAAAACAAGTCAATTTGTCATGTTTTTTTCCTGTGATCCTCGTATTTTGGAAAAACAAAGCAGTTCATTTTCCAAATAACCCCTTGTTAAAAAAATCCTCGTCTTTTTCAAAAAAGTGAATGGTTTTCACTCTTTCTTGAAAACATAACATTACACCGGAATTTACATTTCTAACAATGTTTCACCTGAAATTTACAGGAGGAACAGGCGCTCTTTACAAACACCCCCTACCATTAGACATGCAGACACGATTAAAGGAGGACGAGTGAGAATGAGTCTATTTAAACAGGTTCGATCAAAACTTCTGCCGGCGGCAGCCGTATCCGTGCTGACAGCCGGTCTGATTGCGGGCGCGGTGCTTCAGCACTCCGAACAGGCTGCGGCAAAAAAACAGCCTGACAAAAACGAGATCAGAAACGTCATCTTCATGGTCGGCGACGGAATGGGCGCTCCCTATATGAACGCCTACCGTTCGGTCATTAACAAAGGAAAGCCTTCGGATGGTATGAAACTGACGGCATTCGACCCCAATCTCACCGGTATGATGATGACTTACCCCGACGATCCTGATTCCAATATTACCGATTCCGCGGCGGCAGGCACGGCAATGGCCACAGGCGTGAAAACGTATAACGCGGCGATCGGAGTCGATAAAAAAGGAAAGCGGGTAAAATCCGTCCTCGAAGAAGCGAAACAAAGAGGGAAATCCACCGGACTTGTCGCAACTTCGGAGATTGCCCACGCCACCCCTGCGGCATTCGGAGCCCATAACAAATCCCGAAAGAACATGGATGACATCGCAAGCAGCTACTTTGATGACCGCATCAACGGAAAACAGAAAGTCGATGTGCTCCTCGGAGGCGGCAAGTCAAACTTTATCCGTAAAGACCGCAATGTAACAAAGGATTTCAAAAAAGCGGGATACAGCTACGTGACATCAAAACAGGAGCTCAAAAAGGATCGTAACAAGAAGATTCTCGGCCTGTTTGCCGATGGCGGACTCGACAAAGCAATCGACCGCTCAAACGCCGTCCCTTCATTAGAAGACATGACAACGGCGGCGATCGACAGGCTGAACAAGAATAAAAAAGGGTTTTTCTTAATGGTCGAAGGCAGCCAAATTGACTGGGCGGGACATGACAATGATATAGTCGGCGCAATGAGTGAAATGAAGGATTTTGAAAAAGCGTATAAAGCAGCGATCGCATTTGCCAAAAAGGACAAACATACGCTTGTCGTTGCCACGGCTGATCATACCACCGGCGGATTGACGATCGGCGCGAATGACGATAAAAACTGGCATGTTGAACCGATTCTTGCCGCAAAAAAAACCCCGGCATTTATGGCTGACCAAATCAAAGCGGGCAAATCCGTATCTTCCGTGCTTGCGCATTATACAGACCTGAAATGGTCAAAAGCGGAAATCAAACAGATCGAAACGGCCGCAAAACAGGATGCTGACAAGAGCATCTACAAAGCGATCATTAAGCTCTTTAATGCGAAAACCAACAGCGGCTGGACAACCGGCGATCATACAGGCGAAGAAGTTCCCGTTTACGCATACGGTCCGGGAAGAGAGTCATTTACGGGGCTTTTAAACAACACGGACCAGGCCAAAAAGATTTTTCACATCCTGAGACACGGAAAATAAAAAAGGATGCGGGGGTTTCCCCGCATCCTTTCTTCTTTTACAGATATCTCCGGTGCACTCCTTTGCCGTCATACGAAAACATCACTTCTCTGTCTTCAAGAACAGATTCGATGTGCACGCTCCTGCCCCACAGCTGGTACAGATACGGCAGCACTTTCTCCAAATATTTCAGATCAAGCTCAATTCCCTCATACCAATGTTTAATATAAAGTTCATTATTCTTCAGGTAATCCCCGTCATTGACGGTCAGATAAGGAAATCCCCCGTTGACCCGCATGTTCACGAGCTGGTCGCGCACGGCCTTCCATTCTTTGTCGATCACTTTATAGTCCCTGCCCTGTTTTTGGAATAAATACAAATCCTCACGCATCACGAGATCTTTCGTCAAATAATTGCGGATAAATGATATATCCGATTCAATTTCCCTGACCTCAAACATTTTTTCGCGTCCGGAACCGGACTTTACTCCTGTTTTTTTCATTTCATCTGTCGGGTTGTCATAACGCTCTTCGATGTCTTCAAAAATTTTCAGCCCTAAATAATACGGGTTGATTCCCGTTTTTGACGGCTGAACGACGCCTGCGTTCAGCTTCGCAAATTCGATGGCTTCATCTGAAGTCAGGTCAAGCTCGCGGATAATCCGCTGATGCCAATAGGATGCCCAGCCTTCGTTCATGATTTTCGTTTCCAGCTGCGGCCAGAAATACAGCATTTCTTCTCTCATCATGGTTAAAATGTCACGCTGCCACGGTTCAAGCTCCCGCGAATGTTCTTCGATAAACAGCAGAATATCTTTTTCCGGCCGGGGCGGAAACGGTTTTTTCCCTTTTTTCTTTTTCACCTGCTTCGGCTTATCCATTCCCCATAAATCATCGTAAGGCGATGACGCGGTTTCTTCTTCGTCCTCCTCTTCGTCATCGACGCTCCACAGCAGCTTCGGCCTGACGAGCGACGGATCGATATGCTCCTGAACCGCTAGAATGGCATCTAAAAAGGACTCCACCTCTTTTATCCCGTGAATTCTTTCATAATGCTTAATCCGCTCCGCTGCAGCCGCCATACTCTCAACCATGTCCCGGTTCGTATTTTGAAAGCGGCAGTTATGTTTGAAAAAATCACAATGGGCAAGAACATGGGCTACAATTAATTTATTTTGGATCAGCGAATTGCTGTCCAGCAAAAAAGCGTAGCAAGGGTTGGAATTAATGACAAGTTCATAAATTTTGCTCAAACCGAGATCATAATGGAGTTTCATCTTGTGAAATTGTTTGCCGAAACTCCAATGGCTGAATCTCGTCGGCATGCCGTACGCGCCGAATGTATAAATAATCTCAGCCGGACAAATTTCATATCTCATCGGGTAGAAATCAAGGCCGAAACCCTTCGCAATGTCGGTTATTTCCTCAATTGCCCGCTGTAAACCTTTTGTCTCCTCCGCGTTCAACCGAATCCCCCCTACTTGGACTTATTTATAATGTATGACCCCTCCTCTCAAAAGATGAAATAACAGACCGGTTTCCGTCTGAAAACTTTCGGCACATCCGCCCCGTTTGCTTTATCTGTAAGTGGGTAAAACACACACCATACCCCAAAAAGAAAAGGAGCGATTCTACTTGAATACAGCAGACATGCTTACGACGTATCTCAGCAAACTCCCGAATCTGATCATCGCACTGCTCGTCCTGCTTATCGGCTGGGGCATTGCCAAAATCATTGAAAAAGCCGTATACAAAGGCCTGCAAAAAACAAAAATCGACGACAGGCTGTTCGCCGAAAAAAAGCCGGCGCGCTATTCCTCAGAAAAAGTCATCAGTAAAGTCATTTATTTTATCGCATTAATCATCGTTTTTATTCTATTCTTTAACATTCTGCATCTGACAACCGTGGCTTCGCCTTTTGTCAGCATGCTGTCAGCGATAACGGCGGCTGTGCCGAGCATTTTAAAAGCCGGCCTGATTCTGCTGTTGGGCTGGGCGGCCGCTTCGCTTTTCAGCTATCTCGTCAAAAAAGCGGGCATGAAACTCGCTGAAAACGGCCGGCTCAGAAAATGGACAATGGTGTCTGAAGAAGCGGAGATGAGCAGATCCGTTACGGCCGCTTCACGAATCGTTTTTTACTTCGTCTTGCTCTTGTTCCTGCCCGGCGTCTTGGCCGCTCTCCAAATCAGCGGAGTATCAGGGCCGTTTACAAATATGATCCAAAGCGTTTTGTCCTTTATACCGAAATTATTCGCCGCGGCGCTGATTGTTTTAATCGGCTGGCTTGTTGCCCGTCTCGTTCGTGATATCGTCACAAACTTTCTGGCGAGTATCGGCACGGAAAGGCTCGCCGCACGTATGGGGCTTTCTATATACCTGAAGGATACAAGCCTGTCGGCAATCATCGGAACGATTGTCTACGTGCTGATTTTCATTCCGGTGATCATTTCTGCGCTTGACCGGCTTGATGTGGCGGGTATTTCTGAACCGGCGTCAGCCATGCTGCACACGGTCTTCACAATGCTCCCTAATATCATCATCGGTATCGTGCTGATCATCGCCGGCATCTGGATCGGAAAATGGGTCAACAGCATTGTATCCGGGCTCTTGCACCGGGCCGGTTTCGACTCTCTTCTCGGTAAAATGGGCTTTGAACAGACGGGTACCCCGAAGCTGACGCTTTCTCAGACGGTCGGCATGATTGTTCAGATCATCATCGTCCTGCTCTTTACGGCAGAGGCGCTGCAGCTTGTCCATCTTGAATTTCTCGTTGTTATCGCAACAGGTATTATCGCTTACCTGCCTAATGTTCTGGCCGCTGTATTTATTCTCGGAATCGGGCTTTTGGCCGGACAGCTCGTCAGCAGGCTGCTTGCCGGCATGCTGAGCGGAAAGGAATTCAGATTCCTGGCGCCGCTTGCGAAATATACCATTATCACTCTTTCAATCTTTATGGCGCTGGATCAGCTCGGTGTCGCCGACACGATCGTAAATGCCGCGTTTATTCTGATTCTGGGCGGTTTCGCGCTTGCCTTCGGACTTTCATTCGGTCTTGGCGGAAAAGAATTTGCCTCCCGTTATCTCGCAAAATTGGATCGCAAAATTGAAAAACATCAATCGGCTGACGATCGGAAGCCGCCGATGTCTTAACGAAAAAAACGTGCGCTCAGAAGGAGCGCACGTTTTTTTTTTTGAGTTAAGGGGGCAAATTCCTTTTTTTTCATTTTAGATTCATATATGATAGACTGTAACAGAAGCAAAATCTCTTTTTTCGAGGTCATTCTATGAAATTAACGAACTATACCGATTATTCTTTACGCGTTTTGATTTTTTTGGCTTCCAGACATTCCGACGAACTTTCCAACATAAAAGAAATCGCAGATACTTATTCCATCTCTAAAAACCACCTCATGAAAGTCATTTACCGCCTCGGCCAGCTCGGGTATGTCGAAACGATCCGGGGCCGGGGAGGCGGAATCCGATTAGGAATGACACCGGAAGACATAAACATTGGAGAAGTCGTTCGAAATACAGAAGACGACTTTAACATCGTAGAATGCTTTGACTCCCAAAAAAATCTCTGTATCATATCTCCCGCCTGCAACTTAAAGAACCTTCTGAATGAAGCCCTGCAAGCTTACCTGGCCGTTTTAGACAAATATACGTTAAGGGATCTGGTCAAAAACAAAGAGGAGATTATGAGACTGCTCAGAAGCTGAAGGAATGCCCGCATTCCTTCTTTTTTTATGCCGGCATAAGAAAAAAGGACTATTTCTATTAATATGATAAACGATTGCAGACAAGTGCCGATATAAAGATTATCATTACTGATATCCTCACCTTGCGGCTGCAACGAATGGGGATAGTAAAATCATCGCAGGAAAAGGGAGATTCATTATGAAAAAAAAGGTAGCGGTCGGTTTGACTGCATCTGCGATCGTCGGGTCTGCGTTAGCTGTAACACCGGCAGAAGCACAAACGATTAAGGTTAAAAGCGGAGATTCATTATGGAAGCTTGCCCAAAACTACAATACGAGCGTGGATGCCATTACATCAGCGAATCATCTAAAATCCACCGTTATTTCTATCGGGCAGACGCTCAACATTCCTAACGGCAAATCAGATTCCGGCAGCAAAAAGCCATCTTCAAAGAACAGCGGCACGACTAAAAGTGTCTATACAGTGAAAAGCGGCGACTCGCTGTGGCTGATCGCATCTGATTTTAAAATGTCCGTACAGGAACTGAAAAAATTGAACGGTCTGACAAGCGACTTAATCCGCGCCGGACAGAAGCTGCAAGTGACGGGGAAAGTTTCCTCAAGCACCGATCAGAAAAAAACCACGCCGGGCAGCAGCTCAAACAGCAGCAAAAATCAGTCATCATCTTCCGGGACGTATAAAGTCAAACTCGGCGATTCACTATGGAAGATCGCAAACAGCGTCAATATGACCATTGCGGAACTTAAAGTATTAAACAACTTAAAAACGGATACGATCTACGTAAACCAAGTCCTGAAAACAAAAGGAACGTCTTCTTCGGGAAACACGCCGTCAAAAGACAATTCAAACCAAAATAAAAACCAGACGCAAACGTCCTCTTATACAGTAAAAAGCGGAGACTCACTCTGGAAAATCGCAAACGCATACAATATGACGGTTCAGCAAATCAGAAGCATCAACAAACTGACGTCAGACATGCTGCGGGTCGGACAAGTGCTTAAGCTGACCAAAACGTCATCTTCCGGCTCTTCACCGTCAACTCCGAACCAGTCCGGAGATACAGGGAAAACCACTACATATACCGTGAAAAGCGGGGATTCTTTATGGGTGATCGCCCAAAAGTTCAATGTGACCGCCCAGCAGATCCGCGAGAAAAACAATCTGAAAACAGATGTTCTTCAAATTGGACAAAAGCTGACGATTACCGGGCAGCAGACAAACACGACACCGAATCAGTCCGGCAACACAGGCGGCACAGGTTCAACAAGCGCGAAGATTAATGTAATGATCGATGCCGCAAAAGCTCAGCTGGGCGTACCGTATGTATGGGGCGGGACAACGCCGAGAGGCTTTGACTGCAGCGGTTTCATTTATTACGTTCTCAATAAGGTCACTTCTGTATCCAGACTTTCAGCCGCAGGCTACTGGAATACGATGACATCAGTCAGCCAGCCGGCTGTCGGTGACTTTGTCTTTTTCTCAACTTATAAAGCCGGACCTTCCCACGTCGGTATTTATCTCGGGAACGGCCAGTTTATTAATGCCAACGATTCGGGTGTCGTTATTTCCAGCATGAACAATTCCTATTGGAAACAGCGCTACCTCGGCGCAAAACGTTTCTTCTGATATCTGACAAGCTGTACGGCCTCAATTAGGCTGTGCAGCTTTTTTTACAGTCTGAAAATATTAATGCTGATCACATGTTTTGTCACCGGATGGAAATACACTTCAGCACGGGATGAAAACGTTTCTTTTGCTGTTTGCACCGTTACGCGAAACACATCTTTCGTCTGCTCCCGGTTCACTTTTGTACGGCCCATGTACGAATAATCGGTAAGCTCGGCCCCCTTGTATTCACGTTCAAGCTGGTTCCATGCGAGCTGCTCCCATTTTTCAACTGATGGATCAAGGTGTTCTGTATGCCCTTTTTCAGCGATAGAGGCAATGAGAATGCCGCAAAACAAGAGGGCAAGCGCAAATGGAAGGGATTTCATCTTTATGTTCTCCTGAGTCGTTTTTTGTCAATCTTAGCGTGTCCAAAGAAGAGACGGATATGCGGTTTTATTTTATGTCTCCCTCATATTGCTATGCCGCAGTGATAAGGCCACCAACTTTTCCCCCGTTGCATCGGTCTTCGACGGCATAAACTAACGGAGAACTTCTCATTGAAAGGAGAAGCGTTAGATGGATCATGCCGATTATGACAAAGCCTTGTATTACACACACCGGTCTCAATGGGACAATTTGTTAATTTTGATGGTTCGTACAAAAGATGATTTATTATCAAAGCGTATTGAGCACTTTCTGCACGCGTATCATTTCGAATATGATCATGCGGTGCTTGAAAAAGAGCTGTATTCTCTTCTCGGGTATATTGATCATGCGACAGAGCTCGCTTATGAAGATCAATTAGCCATGCTAACATAAAACAATCCCGGCGTCAGACGCCGGGATTTCTTGTGTTTGTGAACATATTCAGCTCTTCAATCATCTCTTTCAGGCTGACCGCCATATCCTCAGATACGGTCCGGCGCTCCATGTCAATGTGAATCGGGTCTAAGACCAGCTGTTTCGGGATGACATTTGCATAAACGCCCCGCATGACCGTCCGCATATTCGCCAGCGCGTTCATGCCTCCTTTTCCTCCGCCCGCCGCGGCAATGATTGCCACCGGTTTGTATGCCCAGTGATCGCTGCTTAAAAAATCGATGGCGTTTTTTAAAGCGCCGCTCATGCCGCTGTGATACTCGGGAGATAATAAGACGACGGCCGCCGACTTTTTCACCTGCCGCCTTAACTCTTGCACTGCAGGCAGCTCGTTCTGTTCTTCTTCACCGTTATAAAGCGGCAGTTCACTTTCGCTCAAATCAATAAAATCGGTATGAAACCGATCTCTTATATAAGAAGCGGCAATTCTAGTCCGCCCGTTTTTTCTCGGTGTTCCGCTGATCACTAATATGCTCATGATTTTACCGCCTTTCCAAAAACATTATATTTTACCGCATACAATGCCGCCTGCGTCCGATCGGAAAGATTCAGCTTTGACAGCAGGTTGGACACGTGGGTCTTCACTGTTTTTTCTGAAATAAACAGTGCCGCCGCAATTTCCTTATTGCTTTTTCCTTTGGCTATTTCTTGAAGAACATCTTTTTCACGAGGGGTCAGCTGATCATATTTTTCCTTATCCTGATCATCCTGAACCATATGGGTCAGCACGTGAGGCACAATATCCGCCGACAGCCGGTAACGTCCGGAATACACTTCCCGGAGCGTTTTCACTAAATCATCGGGCTGGGCGTCTTTCAGCTGATACGCTTTTGCGCCGGCTTTAAGGGCGGGAATGACATGCTCCTGATCAGAATAGCTCGTCAAAACGACGATACTGATGTCCGGGAATCGTTCCGCCGCAATTTTTGCCGCTTCTATGCCGTCCATATCAGGCATTGATAAATCCATCAGAATGATGTCCGGCTCCGTCTTTTCAGCTTGCTGAAGCGCTTCAGCACCGGTGGACGCCTCACCGACAACTTCAATGTCTTCCTGAGTGGCGAAGAAATAGCGCAGTCCTTTGCGGACAACGTGATGATCATCAGCAATCACAATTTTCATCAATCAGACCTCCTGTCCCGAAACGGAAGCCGAACGGAGACAATCGTTCCGGCGCCAAGCTCAGATTGCAGTGTAAAGCGGCCGCCGATTGCTTCAGCCCGCGCTTTCATGCCGGCCACGCCGAGCGATGGGAGCACAGCATGCGCATCAGCGCTGAAGCCCGCTCCACGGTCGCTAATATGAAGCTCTGCGCAATCCGGCTTTTTGACGGCGGAAATGATAACCCGGTCCGTTCCCGCATGCTTTTTACAGTTATTCAAGGCTTCCTGGGCGATCCGCCAAAGCGCGTGTTCCTGTTCATCTGTAAGCTCCAGCTCATCCTCCATTTCACAAACGGCTTCCAGGCCGATAAGAGCGGCATAGCTTTTGATCGACGCATACAGCCCTTTCGTCAAACTTTCCGGCTTCAGCTGCCAAATAAGCGCCCTCATTTCTGTTAGCGCATCCTGAGACAGCTCTTGAATAAACGTAATCATCTGCCGGAGCCGATCATCATCTGTAAAGCTCTTTGCGGCTTTTGCCGTTAAGCTGACAGAAAACAGCATCTGATTGACGGAATCATGCAGCTCTTGCGCAAGTCTGCTTCGTTCCATCAACAGGGCGTTCTGCTGCTCAAATTCGGCCAATTTCATCCGCTGAATCGCCGTTCCGATTTGAAATGCAACCGCTTCAAGCAGATGCAATTCTTCTTCGTTGAAAAATGTCTTTTCGCTTGCGGCGACGTTTAATAAACCGAACTTCCGGCCGCCGTCCTCAAGCGGTACGGTCGCATGATGGGTAATGCCCTCCGTATCGCGGCAGTTCGTCGTCTGTTCCGCAAATTCAATCCGTTTACAATTCATTATGTTTACGGCCTTTGTCAATCCGCCATTGCTGAATTTGGTCAGACAATAGCATTCCCCGCTGCACATGAGTGCATTTTCCCGCTGACCGAGAGCCGGCGGTAAATAAGCGGATGCGGCGAGCGTATAAGATCCGTCCGGCTCAATCAGAAAAATCCACCCTGTCTGCAGCCCGGTCAGGCTGAGCAGTTCGCGAAGCACTTTATCAAGCGCTTCCTTTAAATCGTGGCTTTGGTTTAAGGTTTCCGCAATCGCTTTTAACGTTTTTAACGTTTCTACCGTCGTTTTCGTCAATTTCCCTCACTCCGGCCAATCAGAATTATCCATATTATATCAATTCTTTTCTGTATATTCCTTTGTTTTCAGCATGAATTTTCCTCATACTTTCGGATGAGGCGTATAAAAAAACCGCCGGATGTCGCTTCCGGCGGTTTGTTGTTTATTTCGTTTTTTCCACTATGCCATCCACCGTTTTCATGACAGCTTCAGATAATGCGGCAAGACGCTGTTCGCTGTCTTGTAAAGAAGTTCCCTTCACGGCGAAATAGAACTTCACTTTCGGCTCCGTTCCCGATGGACGAAGGCAGAACCAAGAGCCGTCTTCAAGGAAATATTTCAGGACATTTGACTTCGGCAGATCAATATCTTCTTCATGATGATCGGCAAATACAGTCCGTTTTCCCGTTGAATAGTCTTCAGCCTGCGTGATTTGTTTTCCGGCCATCTGCTTCGGCGGATCGTTTCGGAAGGAAGTCAGGATAGCGGAAATCTGCTCTGCTCCCTGTTTTCCTTTTAACGTCAATGACTTCAAGCCTTCACGGTAATAACCGTATTCTTTAAAAATGGACAGCAGCGCGTCATAAAGCGACATGCCCTGCTTTTTATAAAAGGCGCATACCTCGACGGCTAACAGTGCAGCCTGTATCGCGTCTTTGTCACGCGCGAAATCGCCGATTAAGTAGCCGTAGCTTTCTTCATACCCGAACTGGAACGTGTATTGGCCTGATTTTTCATATTCTTTGATCTTTTCACCGATAAATTTGAAGCCTGTCAGTGTGTCAACCGTATCTAATCCGAACGATGAAGCGACGGCGCGGCCCAATTCGCTCGTGACAATCGTTTTCATGACGACACCGTTTTCAGGAAGGGCGCCCTGTTTTTTCTTCTCGGAAAGCAGGTAATGCAATAAAAGCGCGCCTGTCTGGTTTCCCGTCAGCACTGTGTACTTGCCTTCGCTGTTTTTTACCGCAATGCCGAGACGGTCGGCATCCGGGTCCGTAGCGACAAGAATATCGGCATTTTGTTCTTCTCCGAGCTTAATGGCATATTCGAATGCCGCGTGCTCTTCCGGATTCGGCGATTTGACGGTTGAAAAATCCGGGTCCGGCAGCTCTTGCTCCTTTACGACGGTGACGTTTTTGTAACCGAGTGCTTCGAGACCGCGGCGCACCGGTTTATTTGCCGTGCCGTGCAGCGGAGTGAACACGACGCTGACATCCACTTCATCCGAAAGCTCGGGATGTACGGAGATGGAAGTCAGTTTTTCAGTATATGGTTTATCAATTTCTTCACCGATTATTTTAATCAAACCTTTTTCTTTCAGCGACTGTTCATCTTCAACTTGAATCGTTAATTCATTTTCTATGGCATTCACTTCCGCAATGACGATGTCCGCTTCTTTCGGCGGCAGCTGTGCGCCGTCATCGCCATACACTTTATATCCGTTATATTCAGGCGGGTTATGGCTGGCCGTCACGACGATACCGGCATAAGCGTTCAGCTTTCTCACCGCAAAAGACAGCTCAGGCGTCGGGCGGAGCTCATCAAATACGTATGTTTGAATGCCTTGGGAAGCAAGGGTTTTTGCAGCTTCCATCGCAAACTCAGGAGATTTATGACGGGAGTCGTATGCGATCGCAACCCCTCTTTTTTTCGCGTCTTCCCCCTGTTTCGCGATATACGCCGCAAGTCCGGCGGATGCTTTGCGGACCGTGTAAATATTCATCCTGTTCGTACCCGGCCCGATTTCTCCTCTCATGCCTCCTGTTCCGAACTCAAGATTTTTGTAGAAAAAATCTTCCAGCAGCTGCTCGTTTCCTTCTGCGTCCGCCAATAATTTTTTCAATTCTGAATCTAATTGTTCGGCCTGATTCCAGCGTTCGTAACTCTTACTCCAACTCATGTTCGTCCTCCTATAATTTCAGCTTATGACCATATTTTAATATGAAGCGGCTGCCCGTGTCACTTGATAACTTAACCAAATGCTTTATGTAAAAAGATAAAAGAAGGGCTCATGCCTTTTCGGCACAGCCCTCCGGTTATTATTGTTCGAGCGGAACAACCGCGTCGTGCAGCAGCGTATTTAACCACTCAGTGTGTTTTTCTTTCGTTTCGTCATTCCATTGGAATCGGTCGCTCATGTAATCAATCACGGCTGTTTTATACGTTTGCACCCATTTGATGTCGAAGAACAGTCTTCCCGTTCTGCGGACGAAGAAATCGGCAGGTGTCGCAGCCATTTCTTCTTCGATGCTGTAAGCCGCTTCCGCCAGAATGTGAACCGGAATCTGGCGTTTTTCCGCTTCGTCTTTCAGACCTTCAATCCGGCTGAATACATTTTCAACGTTAGAGCCGTATCTGATGGCTAACTGCTTAGCGGTTTCCTGTGATAAACCGATTTTCAAGCCGTCTTTTGTCTTTGCTTCCACAAATGACTCGAAGTTTTTAGAGCCGCCGACATGTCCGCCGGAAATCGGCATCGTCTTCGTCTTGCAGCCGCCGAAGTCCTGGCCGCCCTCTTCTTTCAAGCGGTCGCGGACAAGATCGACAATGTGCTCAGCCATTTTACGGTAGCCCGTCAGTTTTCCTCCGGCGATCGTAATCAGGCCTGATTGAGATGTCCAGATTTCATCTTTACGGGAGATCTCAGACGGGTCTTTCCCTTCTTCGTGAATAAGCGGTCTGAGGCCGGCCCAGCTTGATTCAATATCGTCCGCCGTAATGTTCAGTTCCGGGAACATATAATTGATGGAGCTGACGACATAATCGCGATCCTGCACCGTCATCCGCGGGTGCTCAAGTTTTTGTTTGTAAACCGTATCGGTCGTACCCACGTATGTTTTTCCTTCACGCGGAATGGCGAACACCATCCGGCCGTCCGGCGTATCAAAGTACACCGCCTGTTTAAGCGGGAATACGGATTGGTCGAATACGAGATGGACCCCTTTTGTGTGCTGAAGATGTTTTCCGCTTTTGCTGTGGTCTTTTTCTCTCAGCTCGTCGACCCACGGACCTGTCGCATTGACGATTTTTTTGGCGTAAACTTTGTATTCCTTGCCTGACAGCAGATCTTCAATTAAAACGCCGACAACTTTTCCTTTTTCATAAAGCAGTTCTTTCACTTTAGAATAGTTGACAGGCTCCGCACCGAATTTAACGGCTTCTTTCATGACTTCAATCGTCAGTCTCGCATCGTCCGTCCGGTACTCTACATAATAGCCTCCGCCTTTTAAGCCGTCTTTTTTGACGAGCGGCTCTTTTTGCAGCGTTTCTTTAGCAGACAGCATGCTTCTGCGCTCTGATTTTTTTACTCCCGCTAAATAGTCATACACACGCAGGCCGATGGAAGTAGAGAATGAACCGAACGTGCCGCCTTTATGAAACGGCAGCAGCATCCATTCCGGCGTCGTGACGTGCGGGCCGTTTTCGTACACGATGGCACGTTCCTTACCGACTTCTGCAACCATTTTGACTTCAAATTGCTTCAGATAACGCAAACCGCCGTGGACAAGCTTTGTGGATCGGCTTGATGTGCCGGCCGCAAAATCCTGCATTTCGCTCAAAGCGACTTTCATTCCCCTTGAAGCAGCGTCAAGCGCCGTACCGGCACCCGTAATACCTCCGCCTATAATAAACAGATCGTATGTTTTTTTAGTCATGTCTTCCAGCATATGATCCCGTTCCAAACTTGAAAATTGGTGATTCATCATTACGTTTCCTCCTTGTTGTCACGGTATAGAAAAAGAGACCACAACAGCCAAAGCGCATGTCATCACTTTGGTGCTGTGGTCTCTCCTCATCTCAGGACCGTTCCTATTAACTTGTTTTCAGTATACCACATTTTTATCTTATTTAAAAGCCATAGCTGCATTTACTGCTTTTTTCCATCCGCCGTACAATTCATCGCGTTTTTCATCTTCCATTTCCGGTTTGAATTGCTTATCAAGGTTCCATTGATCAGCGATTTCAGTGCTGTCCTTCCAGTAGCCGACAGCGATTCCGGCCAAATACGCAGCACCGAGCGCCGTCGTTTCATTAATTTCCGGACGTTCGACCGGCACATCAAGCAAGTCGCTTTGGAACTGCATGAGGAAGTTATTTTTTACCGCTCCGCCGTCTACACGCAATGTTTTTAAAGAGATGCCTGAATCAGCCTCCATGGCATCAAGCACATCTTTCGCCTGATAAGCGAGAGATTCAAGCGTAGCCCGGATAAAATGCTCCTTCGTCGTTCCGCGTGTCAGGCCGAAAACTGAGCCGCGCACGTCACTGTCCCAGTACGGTGTGCCTAATCCGACGAAAGCGGGCACGACATAAACACCGTCAGCGGAATCCACACGCTCTGCGTATGTCTCGCTTTCTTTTGAATCTTGGAACATCCGCATGCCGTCTCTCAGCCATTGGATGGCAGAACCTGCGACAAAGATGCTTCCTTCCAGTGCATACTCGACTTTTCCGTCTAATCCCCAGGCGATTGTCGTCAGAAGGCCGTGATCAGAAGTGATGGCTTTTTCTCCGGTATTCATCAGCATAAAGCAGCCTGTGCCGTATGTGTTTTTCCCCATGCCTTCTTCAAAGCACGCCTGACCGAACAGCGCAGACTGCTGGTCTCCGGCCGCTCCCGCAATCGGAATGTTTTTACCGAAGAAATGATAATCAACCGTTTTCGCGTACACATGAGAAGACGGTTTCACTTCCGGCAGCATTGATTTCGGCACGCCTAAAATATCAAGCAGCTCGTCATCCCATTTTAATTCATGTATATTAAACATCAGCGTTCTTGAAGCGTTGGAATAATCCGTTACGTGCGCCGCCCCTCCGGACATTTTCCAGATGAGCCATGAATCAATCGTTCCGAACAGAAGACTTCCGTTTTCCGCTTTTTCCCGCGCGCCTTCTACATTGTCAAGAATCCATTTGACTTTCGTTCCTGAGAAATAAGGGTCGATCAAAAGTCCCGTTTTTTCTCTGAATGTATCATTATATCCTTTTTCACGAAGCTCTTCGCAAATGCCGGATGTTTGTCTCGATTGCCAGACAATCGCATTGTATACCGGCTTTCCGGTATCTTTATCCCATACGACCGTCGTTTCCCTTTGGTTCGTGATGCCGATACCGGCAATTTGATCAGCGCTGATTCCGGACTCGGAGATCACAGTCGCGATAACGGCGAGCACCGATCCCCAAATTTCGTTCGCATTGTGCTCCACCCAGCCCGGCTGAGGGAAATGCTGTGTGAATTCCTTTTGAGCGGAATGCACGATTTTTCCTTCTTTATTAAAAAGAATCGCTCTTGAACTTGTTGTGCCTTGGTCAATTGATAAAATATAGGTCTCCATGATGCCGCTCTCCTTTTTAAATATATTCAGAATTTGATAATGTTTTCTGTGATTGAGATTTCTTGGTATAAATATAGAGTATGAAAAGCACTACAACCATTATAACGCTTACAAACCAAAAGCTAGGTGTCACATTTCCTTTAAACGCGGCATTGTAAAATACGCCGCCGAACGCACCGCCCATGATCGGACCGATTACGGGAATCCAGGCATATTTCCAATTTGACGGCCCTTTTTTCGGAATCGGCAAAAAGGCGTGAGCGATTCTCGGCCCCAAATCCCGCGCAGGGTTGATCGCATATCCGGTCGTCCCTCCAAGAGAAATCCCGATGGCAACGATGAGGAATCCGACAATCAGCGGGTTCAGCCCTTTTGTAAATTCATTCGCTCCGATTGCCAAAATGCCGAGCACAAGCACAAACGTACCAATGACTTCACTTATCATATTCCCAAATGTATGAGGAATACTCGGGCCGGTCGAGAAAACGCCCAGTTTAGCGGCCGGATCATCCGTCGCCTTCCAATGCGGCAGATAATGAAGGTACACAACAACCGCACCGATCATTGCTCCGATCATCTGTCCTGCAATATAAACAGGGACCTCTTTCCAAGGAAAGCTGCCTTCAAGCGCAAGGCCTATCGTTAAAGCCGGATTCAAGTGGGCGCCGCTGATGCTGCCGACGGCATATGCCGCCATGGCTACTCCCAATCCCCAGCCGAATACAATAACAATCCATCCGGATTGGTATGAAAGCGATTTCTTTAAATTGACTCCCGCACAAACGCCGCCGCCGAAAATAACAAGCAGCATTGTACCGATTACTTCTCCCCAAAATGCTGTCATCATCATTCCTCCTAAATGACATAATAGCAGGTTTGACAGAGTTATAGAGAATAAAAAACCCACAACAAACCGCTTTACGCTTTATTGCTTCCGTAAAGAGCTGTTGTGGGTCTCCGGGTCTCCATCACATAGTATTAACCTAGGTCTATTGTAACAATGGGTGTAAGCGGTGTCAATCTTTTTTTGTCATAGAATGTTCATATTTAGCCCATAGGTCGGTGTCTGAAGTCGTCACGGCCGTGGCTCCTGCCTGCAAGGCGTTTTCAACGTCCTGCTCCGTGCGGATGAAGCCGCCGGCAAAAATCGGAATCCCCGTCATTTCTTTAATTTCTCTGATTAAAGTCGGAACGATGCCCGGGAGAACCTCGATAAAGTCAGGCTTATGCTTTCCGACGAATTCCATGCTTTTCTCCATGGCGCTCGTATCTAAGAGAAACAGACGCTGGATCGCGTATATTTTCTTTTGTTTCGCTTTGACGATGACTGATGATCTCGTCGAAATGATGCCCGCGGGCCGGATATCCTGGCAAATGAACTCCGCACCGTATTCATCATGCTTAATGCCGTGGATTAAATCGACGTGAACCATCAGAAGTTTTCCGTGTTTTTTCGCTTCATTCACGACACCTTTTAATTGACCGAGGTGGATATCTAAAATGACGCCGTATAAGAACGGACTTTCTAAAAATGCATCGAATTGCTTCATGTTCCGGATTGCCGGTAGAATCTGCTGGTTGTGAAAACTCATGTTTTACTCCTTTACATTAAAAATCAATGCTCAGCACGCTTTCCTTGACGGTCGAAATGATGAAAGAGAGCTCCTCGTCCGACAGGCAAAAAGGCGGAGACAGCTGAATGACATTATTATATCCCGCTACAGTATCGCCATTTTTCCCGACAAGCAGGCCTTTTTCTCTGCACGCGGTGATGACGTGCTGCACAAGGGCGGCATCAGCGGGTTCCTTCGTGACTTTGTCCTTGACGAGCTCAATGCCGGCAAGAAGGCCCTTGCCCCGTACATCTCCGACCGCCGGATGTTCTCTGAGCGGCTCAAGCTCACGGAGCAGCCTTTCTCCAAGCTCCCGGGAGCGGGCGATCAGATTTTCGTCCTCCATCAATTGCAGGTTTTTCAAGGCCAGGGCGCAGGCTGCCGGATTGCCTCCGAATGTATTCACGTGCCGGAAGCGGCCGTACGGCTCACCGCCCGAATACGCCTCAAAAATCTCCCGTTTTACTGCCGTTGCCGACAGCGGCAGATAAGCGCTCGTAATGCCTTTTGCCATTGTGACGATGTCCGGTGAAACGCCGTAATGCTGAAATCCGAACGGCTCTCCCGTGCGGCCGAAACCGCAAATAACTTCATCACTGATCAGAAGCGCGCCGTGGCGGCGGCAAATGTCCTCTACCTTTGCCATATACCCGTCCGGGGGCATCAGTATCCCTCCGCCTGTAATAATCGGTTCCATAATAACGCCGGCAATCGTTTCGCTTAACTCCCACGTCATGATCCGGTCGATTTCATGCGCGCTTTCCAATGTGACGGCATCGCCGGGATTCCGATAGAGATCAGGCGGCGCCGCGTGCAAAAAACCTTGTGAGAGCGGCTCATATTTATACTTTCTCTGCGCCTGGCCGGTAGCGGCGAGCGCCCCCATCGTATTGCCGTGATAGCCTCTGTACCGGGAGATGAATTTGAAGCGGCTGTGATCGCCGTTTTCAATGTGGTATTGGCGGGCAATTTTGAACGCGGTTTCATTTGCTTCCGATCCGCTGTTGGAAAAGAAGATTACATAATCGCCGCCGAGCCATTCATTCAATTTTTCCGCAAGCTCAATCGCGGGTTGATGGCTTTGGGTCAGCGGATAATAAGGAAGCTCCTTCAATTGGCTGTAAGCCGCATCGGCAAGTTCCTTTCTGCCGTATCCGATATTGACGCACCACAGGCCTGACATGCCGTCCAAATACCGTCTGCCGTCAATGTCCGTAACCCAGGCGCCTTCCCCTTTTTGGACGATTATGCTGTCATCCGGCTCCGCCCCTTTCATCGCGTGCCAAATCAGCTCTTTATCCTTTTGTTTGAGTGACTGATTTTTTTGTACATGTTCCACACCGCTCATCTCCCTTTCAATATCATTGCACTGTATCGAAAGCTGCCCGGCTTCTGACGCCGATTCTCTTGGTGAAGTTTTCCTCTTAATAAGAATATAAAGGCGCGGCATGGGCGAGTCAATAAAGCGGCGGCAATTAAAAAAACGCTTTCTCCCAGAAAGCGAAAGGGCTACAAGAGCATATCCCGAAACCGGGGCCGGTGCAAGTGTTTTTATAAAAAAACCCGCCCCTTAAGCGGAGCGGGCGTTTTTTTTATTTCAGATGCGTAATCCGGTAAATGTCTTTGCGCCGGTCTTTCAGCTGGCGCACGGTTCCGTTTTCACGCTGCCTTCTTAAGATTTCAAGGTCCACGTCCCCGATCACGACCATTTCGATATTCGGATTCGTTTCACCGACGATTCCGTCTCTGGCAAATTCAAAATCAGACGGAGCAAAAATGGCTGACTGCGCGTATTGAATATCCATATTTTCTGTTTGCGGCAGGTTTCCGACCGTACCTGAGATGACGGTGTAAATTTGGTTTTCAACCGCTCGCGCCTGAGAGCAGTACCTTACGCGCAAGTAGCCTTGGCGGTCTTCAGTGCAGAACGGCGTAAAGATAATTTTCGCCCCTTGATCCGCGGCAATTCTCGCAAGCTCCGGAAATTCGATATCGTAACAGATCTGAATGGCGATCTTTCCGCAGTCCGTATCAAATACGCGCACCCTGTCTCCGGCGCTGATGCCCCACCATTTCCGCTCATTCGGCGTAATGTGAAGCTTATATTGTTTTTCAATCGTGCCGTCACGTCTGAATAAGTACGCGATGTTATAAATTTTCCCCTCTTCTTCAACGAAGTGGGAGCCGCCGATGATGTTGACGTTATATTTCACCGCGAGATCTGTAAAGAGGCTGATATAGTCCTCGGTATATTCGGTAATCCTCTGAATGGCCAGACTCGGAGAACGCTCCTCGAGGAAAGACATGAGCTGCGTCGTGAAAATCTCCGGGAACACTGCGAAATCAGATCTCGCATCGGAAGCCACATCGACATAATATTCAACCTGATTGGCAAATTCCTCGAAGGAGTAAATCTTTTTCATTTCATATTGAATGACGCAGATGCGCACCGGAAATGCCGATTTGTAATAGCGCTTCGATTGCGGCAGGTAATCGACATTGTTCCATTGCATTAATGTCGCATATTTAATGGACGCGGTGTCATCCGGGAGATAATTCGGATTGATCCGCATGAGCGTAAATCCGTTCATCAGCTGGAAAGAAAGCACCGGATCATAAATCTGATGGCGCGTCACCTGTTCGACATAGGCTCTCGCCGTCATTTCTTCCGCATACTTATGATAATTCGGAATCCGCCCGCCGATAATGATGCTTTTCAGATTCAATCGTCTCGCCAAGTCTTTTCTCGCCTCATACAGCCGGTGTCCGATTTTCATCCGTCTGTATTCCGGGTGAACCATTACCTCAATCCCGTACAGATTCAATCCGTCCGGGTTGTGGTTCGTGATATAACCGTCGTCTGTAATGTCCTGCCACGTGTGGCGGTCATCATATTCATCGAAATTGATGATCAGGCTTGAGCATGAACCGATAATTTCCCCTTCATACTCGGCGCAAAACTGACCTTCCGGAAAGTGCGCGAGATGGCTGATTAAATGCTCAGGCTCCCACGGCTCCATCCCCGGAAAACAATCCTTTTGCAGCTCAATAATTTTGTTGATATCTTTCTCTTCCATATTCCGGATGACCATTTTCTTTTCAAAACGGGTCAGATCAAGTTTCTCAGACAATGCTGCTTCCCCCTGCCGTTTCGTTTTGATCGTTCAATCGCTGTAAGAGTAATTCAAGTTCCATTTCCGCCATCGATTCCAGTCTGTGATCGTATTCTTCAAATAACAGGGCGCTTGTTACCTTATTCGGGACGATGACACATTTCATGCCGGCCCGTTTGGCTGCGATTGAGCCGTTGACCGAATCCTCAAAGGCCAGACATTCAGATGGTTCAACGCCTAAATGTTCCGCAGCTTTCAGATAGAGCTCCGGATTCGGCTTCACTTCTTCTACGTCGTCAGCCGTCTGAATCACTTCAAATTCATCAAACAGGCCTAATTCCTTCAGATGGCCCGATACCCATTTAAAATCTGAGCTGGACGCGAGCCCCACTTTCAATCCTAATTCTTTTGCCGCGGCTAAATAAGCCTCCACCCCGGGACGCGCCGTTTCCGTCTTCATCCGCTGTTCGAAGCGCCCGCGCCTGATCGCCGTCAGTTCATCATGATCGAGCTTTCTTCCCAGCTGCTCCTCTAAATATGCGAACGGCTTAAACCCCGCGGCCGTTCCGATCACCTTTCCCCAGACGGATAAAGGCAATGTTGAACCGTGTTCTTCAAACATTTCCTGCAGCACTTCATATTCATGGGTTTCTGTATCTAAAATTAACCCGTCAAAATCAAAGATTAATGCTTTTATCAATGGTTACAGCTCCTTTAGCTAAACGTACTGACCTATGTATACACTATACCGTGAATTTCTTTCGCGTTCAAAATGTAACATTCTCACGGAAAGAAGAGCCTGCATGAGTGCAAGCTCTCTTCATCCGTTACTGTGTGTTTTGACTGGAAATATTGGAAAGAGCTGCTCCCGCAGACTCATTTGAACGCTGATCGACCGCTAAGTCTCCAAGCGCAACGATCCCGACCAGATGATTTTGATCGACAATGGGAAGGCGGCGGATTTGGTGTTGGGCCATCAGATGTGACGCCTCTTCAAGACTCATTTCCGGGTTTCCGGATACAACTGTAGAAGACATCACGTGTGAAACAGGTGTTTGGCCGTCGCGGCCTTGAGCCGTTGTTCTCAATGCGATATCACGGTCTGTCAGCATTCCTTTTAATTCCCCTCCGTCAACGACGGGAATTGCTCCGACATTATGCTGGTGCATCAGCGCAGCCGCTTCCTGAATCGTTTGATTGGGAGAAACGGTAGCCACGTGGGTAGTCATTGATTGTTTGATTGAACTCATTGTAAAGCACCCCTTTCGACATTTATTATGCTCGGGGATTTGTCTCATTATAAAGGGAGTTAGAGGAAAGAAATTGTGGTATCATGTCAAGGAAGCAAAAAAGAGCCTGTCAAAAGGCTCTTTATACCCGTCAGATCAGCCTTCTGTACCGCAGGCTTCTGATCCGGCCCCTGTCTCGAAAGCATCATAGGTAAAGGGAAAATTCATTCCGCATTCATTCAGCAAAGCGCAATTTTTATCAAACAGCGCCCGCTCTTTGACGTCATATACCGGGTGCGGCTTTGACAGCATGATATGTACCGTTTGCAGACAAGCCATAATTTGAAACGCTTCTTTTAAAGTTCCTTGGTAACGTTGGTTTTGTAATGATAATACGCCCCTTTTTTTAAAGCGCTGAATTTCCAGTTCGGAGAAATAAAGAGGAAAGACATTTTGAAACAATTCAGAGGAAAGCTCTTGTATCGCGCTTTCTTGTCCGTCAGTCGCTGCGTTCACAATTCTCACATCAATCACCTTTCTTGCCATGTGAATATCCTTAATCTTTATCAAGAATAGCATAGAAAAAAACGCGAAAGCTAAGGTAAGTGTTTCCTATTGAAACAGCCGCTTTCCGCTTGAAAAGGAGCTTTATGATATGAAACAAAATGACCGCGGTCTGGAACTCCTGATTACGGAAAAGCACGCCGGACAATGGCTGTTTTCAGTCCTGAAATCTGAATTCCAGGCGTCAAAACCCGTAATTACGGAATGGATGAACCAAGAAAGCATTCAGGTGAATCGAACATCCCCGAAAAACAACATCATACTGAAAACCGGAGATCGCTTATTCATTGATCTTCAGGAAAAAACGGGTTCTTCGGTGACTCCGGAATACGGAGAGCCGGACATTTTATTTGAGGACAATCATATGCTGATTGCAAATAAGCCGGCGGGAATGCCGACTCATCCAAATGAAGAGGGTCAGACCGGCACCCTCAGCAACCTGATCGCTTACCATTTTCAAATCAACGGCGAGCAGGCGAAAGTGCGCCACGTTCACCGTCTTGACCGTGACACGTCAGGCGCGGTCGTTTTCGCGAAACACCGCCTGGCCCATGCAATCCTTGACCGTCAGCTCGAAACCAAAACATTAAAACGCACCTATATCGCCGCGGCGGAAGGAAAAGTCACGCCTAAAAAAGGCACGGTTGACTCGCCGATCGGCCGCGACAGGTCACATTCCGTCAGACGGCGCGTCTCACCCGGCGGACAAGCCGCCGTCACCCATTACAAAGTGAAAGGCTATCATCCCGGTGCGCAGCTTACATTGGCAGAGCTTGAACTGGAAACCGGGAGAACACATCAAATCAGGGTGCATATGGCAAGCATCGGCCATCCGTTGGCGGGCGATGACCTGTACGGCGGAAGCAGGACGCTGTTTCACAGGCAGGCGCTTCACGCAAAAAAAGTCAGTGTCGTCCATCCGATCTCAGGAGAAGAAATCGTTGCCGAGGCGCCGATGCCGGCTGATCTGGCTCATTTTACCGAAACGTATTTTTCTTAAACAGGGTCGGCATATATAATATATCGTTTCGGCGCATTTCCAATGTAAGAAAACGGATAGCAAGTGGTCAGGATCAGTTCCTCCCGCTTGTGCTGAAGGGTGATGACAGATGTATCATCCCGGCTGACGATTTTTGTACGGCTGATTTTATAAGAAAACGTGCCGTAAGACAAAATCACGTTCAGTCTGTCTCCTTTTTTCAGTTCGCCGGTCCGGCGGAACACCGTGTCCCTGTGGCCGGATAACACAATTTGGCCGTGATCGCCCGGATAATAGCTGTCCTTATAATGTCCGACGCCTTTTGCTAAATCATCTGCGTCAGTCCCTTCGACGATCGGGAGCTCAGCGTCGATTTCAGGGATTTCTAAAATGCCGCTTGCCTCACCCGTTTCGGGGTGAAATTCTTTTTTGCGCTGTGTCAGCACAGCGCTTTTTGTTTCGTTCTTTTCCAAGACAGGTTCTGTTGCTTTTTTTGCTTCTTCAAGCGAATGGTTCGTTTTCATATGTGAATCAATGATCTTCCAGCTTCCGTAACATGTGATGATGATACCGGCGATGATGACGAGAAGCGGAATATGTTTCAGTTTGTTCATCGTGTGCGGGTTCCCCTTTTCTTTCTGAAAAGCCAATATACGCCGGCACCCGTGATCACCAGTCCGGCCAATGCCGTCTGATGGCTGCCCGCTGAAGTATCAGGCAATGGGCGGCCTTTTTGTGTGCCGCTTTCAGTCTGTTTTGTGCTTTGTTCCGAATTTGCGGCAGACGCCGGACGGGATTCGGGAATTGACTGCACTGTATCAGATGCTGTTTCTTCTACGACAGGACGTTCAGGTTTTTTGGTTTGATCAGGCTGTTCTGCTGCATCCGGTTTTTTAGCGGGTTTTTCCGCTTGAGGTTTTTCTCCTTTATCAGGCCTGGTACCGCCCGGTGTTTCCCCGCTTCCCGGCTGATTGCCGGTGTCATCAGGTGTTTCGGCGGCTGATGCCGTGCGGATTCGGCCGTCGGTTTGATAAGAAATCGGCGCGGAAAAGCTTTTGACATAGTCTACTGTCGCTTCCAAATCCTCAGGCCCCGTCACCGGATTCTTGCCGAGTTTCCCGATCGGACCGTATTTTGCCCCCGCTGCCGTCGCCATAAATTGATTGACTGTTACTGTATATCCTTTTTCGGGCTGTATGTCTGTCCCGTCCGCCATTTTCATATCAACCGCTTGTCCGGTTTCCGGGTTCCATGTATAGGAAAATCCGCTGATGCTGTAATCCGGTCCGTACACCGGAGAAATTTGCGCGTTAATGATCTCCCGCAAATCTTTTCCTTTGATTTCAAGCTTCGTCAGCACATTGCCGAACGGCTGTACATTATAAAGGTCTCCCCATGTGATCGGCCCTTTTTTTAAGCCGTCCCGGATGCCTCCCCCATTCATAAGCGCAAAATCGGATTTCATCTTCTCTTTCATACCGTCGGCAATCAGATTTCCGAGCGCCGTGTCGCCGTCATTTGAATACCCGCCCGTTATATCATGGGCCGCTTCCCCGACCGCTTCGCTGATAATCGGTTTCACTTTCTCTTCATATTTGCTTAATATGCCTGCCGCAGCCGGGTCAGGCTTGATTTTACTTTGATCGATATATTGGATTTCCGCTGATTTTTTCACGATATCCTTCGACTCTTTATCAAGTTCAAGATCGGCGATTCCGATTGCTTTTCCGTATTCAAATGCCTGCACGATCAGCTTGCCGTCGATTTCTCCGTTTACGACTTTATGATTGTGCGCGGCGAAAATCACATCAATCTCTGAGTCTGTTCCGCTTGCAAGCTTTGCGGATTCTCCCGTGATCGCTGAGCCATTTTGTTCAGCAGACATATGGGCGAGCACGGCGATTGCTTTAATTCCTTTTTTCTTCAGGTCAGCGGCGGCTTCATTGACGGCCTTTACCTCATCCGTAAACGTAATATTTTTAATTCCGTCCGGGATGACCATGCCTGCCGCCGATCTGGTTACAACCCCGATAAATGCGACCGGAATTCCGGAAACGTATTTAATTTCATACGGCGGCAGAAAGGACTCCCCTGACTTCAGTTTACAGTTGGCGCAGACGAGCGGGAAATTTTGGCCGTCATAACCGCTTGTCCCCTTACCGTCCGGATGATCTCCTCCATTGATGATCCGTTTAAGCTCATTCGTTCCTTCATCGAATTCGTGATTGCCGACAGTTCCGACATCAAAACCGATGTCTTCCATCAATTCTACTGTCGGTTCATCCTGAAAAAGGGCTGACACGGGAGAGCTGCCCCCGATCATATCGCCCGCATGCACGACAAAGGCGTGTTCTTTCTCGGCTTTCGCCTTTTTAATGTACGCTGCGGCGTAGTCCATCCGCCCGAACGTGCCATCCGGTTTACCGTCTCCGTTAAGGTCAAGCTCATATTGCTGATCAATTTTTCCGTGCAGATCATTCATGCTGATGATTCTGAGCGGGACACGGCCGGAGTCTTCAGTCTGCCGTTCTTTATACGCTTTATCCATTCCAGCTTCATTCAGTGATCCTGCTTGTCCGATTGCTTCCGCATCTTTCACGCTGAACATCATAAAACAAACCGTCAGCAAACAGCACGTAAGACGCATACCCCTTTTTTTCTTCATTTATTTCCCCCCTGTCTTCTAAGAAATACGTTAGCTTATTTTCTTAAAAATCACATCACTTTTTTGTAAAGATTGTCTTCACTGGCGCAAAATAGTAAATAATCCCCACGTAACGAAACAGGACTTGATGTATAACGGATCGGCTTTTTTCACATCTTAATGATGATTTGACATGAAGGAGGAAAACAACCAGTGGAACAGCAGCAGAATCAGCAGCAGCAGCCAGTAAATCAGGGGATCCCGGGTTCACCGCAAGTGAATCACGGAGGACATGAGCTTTTCGATATGCATGAAGTGCTGGCCGGAACAGTCGGCGTTTTGGATCAATTTATGATGCTCAGACAATTTATACAGGATCAGCAGCTGGCCGACATCCTTGACCGCCAGTATCAATTCATTCTCGGACTCTATAATCTGACGGCAGAATGCTTTAAGACCGGCCAAAAGCCTTCTCAGGAAACGTCGACATATATGATGAAGGAACAGAACCAGGCCGTCTACGGTATAAAACCGACTCAGCCGAAAAAACCGAATCAATCATTAAATGATGTCAAAGATCTCGGGATCAGCGGCCATATGCTCGGCCTGATTAAAGCTCAAGCTTCTCTCTTGACGATGAGCTCGCTTGAAATGACCAATCCCGTCACAAGAAGAGTGCTCTCCGCGCAAATTCAGCAATATGTCGAAATGGCGTTTGAAATCTTCTTATACCAAAATAAACACGGTTATTATCAGGTTCCTCAGCTCAATGCACAAGATATGCAGACCATGCTGAATTCATTTGCACCGGCCCAGGGACAGCCGCAAATGCCTCCGATTAAAGGACAAATGGGACAGCAGCAGCAAAACCTCCATTGATTAAAAAACGGCGTTGGAAACCTGACTCTCCAATGCCGTTTTCTTTTTTTCATATGCTTTTATGAAATCATGTTCAAATTGTTTCAGGCTTTCTTTCGTAGCTGCTTCAAAGCCTTTTTCAAAATCCTGTGTTTCGGCGGTTTTGTTGATAATGGTTAAGATAATGCCTTCTCCGAATGTTTCGGTTAAGTCCTTTATCATATAGAAGCTTTGCAAATAGACATCCGTTTCATATTCCATACGCGATTTCTGCCATTTTCGGTCGGTCGTTAATTGATCAAACGGCACGACGGAAAATGCAATCGGATCAATGACTACATCATAATGCGCGACCCACTCGCTCAGCCCCTCATGAAACCAAAGCGGAAATACAGACGTATCCGTCCCCAATTGCCGCGTTTTTTGATGAAACGCATAGTGTGTATATTCATGTATAATCAATTGCTTATACATGAAAACGGCCAGCTCATCTTTTTTCAAAAGCTGTTTTTTCTCTTCAGGCAAAAGCCCCATCATCTGCTCCTGTTCTGAATAAAAACCGACTACATTTTTCAATCCTGAATATTGCTCCATTTCAGCTTCATCCGAAAAGAAAATGAGTTCAAGCGGCGCTTCACCTTTATAGCCGACAATGATTTGATTGATACGCTTTGCGTGGTCCAGCGTAAGCTTGGTCAGATCCAAGAGCGGCTTTTCATCCGCCGTATAGTAAATCGCTGTATGTTTGTAAATTTCTTTATCCATGTGTTCAGTCACTTGTTCCTTCGTCGGAACAGAGCGGCTGTTTTGGCCTGACAGGATGTACATCATACTTACTGAAACGGCTGAACTGACAGCCAATATGACAAGGACTCCGCACAGGATCAGAGTGAATACCGCCCGTTTCCCCATGCCGTCACGCAAACAAGCTCCCCTCCCCGATCCTTTCATTTTCATCTCATTCTTTACTTTATGCTCAGGAGCGCTGGGTCGTGACGGCAGATAAAATAAAAAAGCCGCAGCAAATGCGGCTTTTCCATTCATTTATTTATTGGGGTTTGGGAATACACGCTGAACCATTTGGCCGAATTCATCAAACAGACCGGATACAGGATGTCCGTTTTGGATTCGTTTTCCGTAGCCTTGCATGCGTTCAACGAAGTCCGGGTTCGCTGATACATATACAGTCCGGACATGTTTATCGGCTGATTTCACCTTATCGGTAATCTTATTTTTTAAATGGTTGGCGATGGCGCCTTTTTGCCCGTTTGTCAAAACAACGGCAACATATGCGCTGTTTCCGGCAACGATCACAGTCGCATTTTTAACCTCTTTTAAATCAGTCACCTTGTCGGCGGCTTTATCAGCCACTCTCAGGTTACGATTGTCATTGTGATCGGTGTTTTGGTTATGACGGTTCACTGTATTCATATTTGTCGCACCGTCGTTAGGCGTGTTGCGGTAATTTACATTCTGGGTGCGGTTGTCATTTCGTTTTCCTTCTCCTTGGTTCCCCATACTGCACCCTGCGGTAATCAGCATCGGCAGAAGAAGGGCAGAGATAACTGCTTGCTTTTTTATCATGTGAATTCCTCCTTTCTCACTTTACGTATAGGTTTTTCTATTCGGCGGGATTTATGCACGCCGTTTGCATTCTGAGCGGTTTGGATAAATATCAGAAGGAAAGGGAAAGGTAAGCGTAATCAATTGAATGAGGAGGGATTTAACTTGTTCAGAAAAAAAAGCGGCATCAGCCCGACAGCGCTGCTGATCGGATCATCGATTCTGATTGCAGCTTTATCACCCGAAATCCGCCGGAAAATCTCCGGAATGGTTTCAGGCAGAATGCAGCATAAAGATGGCACACACTCCATGCAGCCTGTTGACCTGATTCAACAGGCGTTCGGCGGGGAATCCGGCGGACAGCAGCACGCAGACAAAGCCCGGCATTCACAAACCGGCTCATTGCAGCCTGCCGAGCTGATCAAACAAGCTTTCGGCGGGGAATCCGGCGGACAGCAGCACACGGACAAAGCCCGGCATTCACAAACCGGCTCATTGCAGCCTGCCGAGCTGATCAAACAGGCGTTCGGCGGGGAATCCGGCGGACAGCAGCATGAGCAGACTTCCCGCAATCACGCCGGCTCATCCCATACGGACGGACAGGCAGACCGCAGCCGCAGTAAAGAAACTTCGCCGAAGCCTCACTATACCGAGCCGATTCACTTTGAAGAAAGCGCGGTGAATGTTTTAAATGACAGCACCGTGATGAATATGCTGGAAGAAATTGAACCCGGAAATCATTAGAAACGAAAAAAAATCCTTCATTCGTTCAACGATGAAGGATTTTTCGTTTTAGCGCTCTATCTCATATTTTTCTATAAGAGAATGAACCATCGATCTGCTTTTTTGTTAAGCCTCTTCAGCTTCAATGACGATTGTGGAATCATTGTACACCGCGGTATCGGTTTCCTTCGTCATTTTACTTGTTAACAGCCCTGCGGTCATACTGCCGCTGACATTTAAGGCGGTGCGCCCCATGTCAATTAACGGCTCAATTGAGATGAGCAGTCCGGCAAGCGCGACAGGCATGTTCAAAGCGGATAGGACGAGCAGAGCCGCAAATGTCGCGCCGCCTCCCACGCCTGCTACACCGAATGAACTGATTGCCACGATGGCGATGACGGAAATGATAAATCCCGGTTCAAACGGGTTTTGCCCCACTGTCGGCGCAATCATCATCGCGAGCATCGCCGGATAAATGCCGGCACAGCCGTTTTGACCGATCGATAAGCCGAATGAACCGGCGAAGTTTGCAATGCCTTCCGGTACGCCCATGCTTTTTTGTGTTTTAATATTGAGCGGCAAAGCCCCTGCGCTTGAACGGGACGTAAACGCAAACACCATAACCGGAAATGCTTTTTTCACGTATGTGATCGGATTTAAACCGCTGAACGTGATCAGCAGCAAGTGAATGATAAACATGGCGATAAGCGCGGCGTATGAAGCGATCACAAACATCCCCAGTTTCGCAATGCTGTCGATGTCGCTTGTCGCGATCGTTTTGGTCATAATCGCCAATACCCCGTAAGGCGTCAGTCTTAAAATTAATGTCACGACGCGCATAATAATCGCGTAAACCGCATCGACAATTCCGCTGAAAGTCGCTGCGTGCTCCGGCTGTTTCCGTTTCACGCCCAGAAAAGCGATGCCGAGGAAAGCGGCGAAAATAACGACTCCGATGGTGGAAGTCGGTCTGGCTCCTGTGAAATCAAGAAACGGATTCCCCGGCAGAAGCTCAACGATTTGCTGAGGCAGCGTTTTGGCCGTCATATCCTCAGATTTTTGCTGCAGCTCCTGACCCCTTGATAACTCAGTGCTCCCCTGGTCGATATGAACGGCTTTCAGATCAAAGGAAAGCGCCGAAACAATTCCGACTGCCGCGGCAATTGCTGTCGTAGCGATCAAAATTCCGATGATCAGCCCGCTGATTTTCCCGATGTTATGGGTCAGTTTAAGCTTCGTAAATGCGCCGAGAATAGAAATAAAGACTAGCGGCATGACAATCATCTGAAGCAATTTGACATAACCGCCGCCGGCAATATTAAACCAATCGGCCGTTTGTGCCACGACATGTGAGGCCGGCCCGTAAATCAATTGCAGCGCAAAACCGAATACAATGCCTAATCCGAGCGCGGTAAAGACACGTTTAGAAAAGGAAACGTGTTTTTTTTGCATCACAAACAGACCTGCTATAAACAAAAACAAAATAAAAACATGTAAGATTACAAATAAATTCTCCAAAACAGGTAAACACTCCCTTGCTCATTATCCTTAAACACTATATTACATCAATTCCGATCGGTCAAGTAAGAATTGACAATATATGTATTTTTAATGATTTTTCTCTTTTCTTTCCATCCTTTCTTTAGTAACTTATATAAGGGTGATTGTTATGCTGAAGGAACTGTTTCTTAATTTGACGATTTTAATCACATTTAATTATCTCTTCACCGTTCTTTTTAAAGAGTCGCTTTCACATAAAGAAGACCGTCCGATGTTTCAATTACTGAAGGGGGCGGTTTGCGGGCTTTTAGGGGTTTTTCTGATTGCTTTCGGCTTTTCTTACTCCGATTCCATCATTGATCTCAGAAATATCCCCATTATCATCGCCGCTCTTTACGGAGGCTGGGTGTCTACAGCAGCTGCCTTTATCATTATCGTGGCAGGCCGTATCCTGATCAATTTCAATGCCAGCGCCATTTATTCTATCGCCGCAGTCGGCATGATTGCGATACTTTCTGTGGCCGTATTCAGAGGAAAAAAGCCGAATCACAAAAATGCGTTCGTTATGCTGCTCTTTTCAAATGTTATTATCACCCTGACGCTGCTGTTACTTATGCCTGAACAGCCTGCCGGGGCCCTCGTTTATTTTTGGCTCATTTCTACCTTGGGCGGAATGCTGTCGCTGTATATCATTAAACACGAAGCCGATGCCCGCCTTTTGTTCAAGCAATACAAGTTTCAAGCGAATTATGATTTTCTGACGGGGATTTTTAATAAGAGAAAATTCGAGGAAGTCTCGCGCGTTCTGTACGATCGGGCGTCTCAATCCCCCTCGTCTCAGCTCGCGCTTATTTATTTGGATATTGATCACTTTAAGCAGATCAATGACCAATACGGCCATTATGAAGGGGACCAAGTGCTGAAGGAATTGGGGGCGCGCATGAGGTTCTTACTCAGCAGTTCTGATCCGTCAGCCCGCATCGGCGGGGAAGAATTTGCCGTGCTTATGCCCAATTGCACGTATACAAAAGGGCTTCACCTCGCAGAAGAAATCAGGCACACGATTGACGCGAACCCGATTCTGCTGACGAGCGGAGATACAATTCCCGTGACCGTTTCCCTCGGCATCGCGCATTATCCGACAAATACATCGGACCCTCAGACATTGCCCCTGATCGCGGACCGGATGCTGTACAAAGCGAAAACATCAGGGCGCAATCAAGTGTGCAGCACTGAAAAAAAAGAATGATCGCCCGAAGAGGAAATCATTCTTTCTTTTCAGTGAGAAAGCCGCCCCTCAGGAAAACAGGAATCAGGCTGCCCTCATATTCTTTTTCAATAAACGCCGCGGTATCATCTGATTGATACAAAGACAGGAGTTTTTGCATCCGTTCATCATCTTTATCCTCAGCCCTGACGGCGACCAGATGAATATACGCTTCCTTCATTTGCGCCGATCGGATCAGCGCGTCCTTCTCCGCATGAAATCCTGCTCTTTTCGCCTCGCTTTGACTGAGAACTGCTGCGTCAGCATGTTCCGCCGCCTGATATGCGTTCTTTTTTGTTTCCGTTTTTAAGGTCAGATGCTTCGGGTTGTCCTTGATCATATCAGTTGAACCCGTACCGGTGAATCCCTTTTTCAATGTCATCAGTCCGGCCTCCTGCATGAGAAAAAGCGCCCTGCCGAAGGCCGCCGCTTCACCAGGCACGGCAATGACCGCTCCGTCCGGTATATCCTCCAGCCGTTTATGTTGCTTGGAATACACCCCCAGCGATGCCGCATATGTCGTTCCTAAAGGAGCCAGCTTCTTTTTCACATGAGGCGGCAAAGATTGAAAATAAGAAACGGATTGAAACGCATTGGCATCGAGATCCCCGCCCGCAAGTGCCAAATCGGCCTCGGCATAATCCGAAAACATTACCAAAGAAAGCTGCAATCCTTCCTCACCGGCTTTTTTCGCGACAAACTCCCAGATCGATTGATCAGATCCATTGATTCCGATAGTAATTGTCCGGTTCCCGTCAGGATAATGGCATGAAGTAAGTGACATGATCAAAATGAAAAGAAACAGACTGTTTATAAGCCGCAGATTCAAGTTGACCTACTCCCTATCTATTTTTATGTACAGAAGCTGCACCATGGTATTCGGGCTCATGATTACATACAATACCGATTAAAAAAAGGGTTGTCAATTGCTTCCTTAAGAGGCTGCAAAGCGGTTTTTATCAGCTGAAAATGGGCTGTTCTAGTCTCAAATCTGATTTCCGTATCAGAGCGTTCCCCTCTTAAAACATGTTATTTCGAAAAAAGTTACATTTAGCAGTTGTTTTTTCTTCGAATTACTGGTAGAGTAAAGGTAATTATTTTTGTTCGAACTATCTTTAAGAAGAAAGTTTTGTAAGAGTTTTCGTCTTGGAAGTTTGTTTTAGAGCAAGAATAGTGAATTTAAGCGTTATGTCGCTTTAGGAGGAAATTTCATGTTAGAAGGTAAAGTAAAATGGTTCAACTCTGAAAAAGGATTCGGATTCATCGAAGTAGAAGGTCAAGACGATGTATTCGTTCACTTCTCTGCTATTCAAGGCGAAGGCTTCAAAACTTTAGAAGAAGGCCAATCTGTTTCTTTCGAAATCGTTGAAGGAAACCGCGGACCACAAGCTGCTAACGTAACAAAAGCATAAATTGTTTAAAAACCCTGCCGGTGTACGCCGGCAGGGTTTTTTTCATCTAAAACGAAAAGCTGTTTTGCAAAGGCAAAACAGCTTTTTTATATCAGGTGGCAATATCGCGTTTTAAGAAGACGCCGAATGCGAGCGCCAGAAAAATAACGAAGTAAATCACAAGCATCACAACCGAAAATGTCATCGTCATCCCCTCTACTAAAGGAGTCCCGTTCATATATTGCGACAAATCCGTGTTCGCGAATAAAATATATTTGGTCCATTCAAATTTCGTGGCAAGAAATACAGTCGCCGTGTTTCCCATAACCAATAGAAAAATAGAAAATCCGACCGCTAATGAGCTGTTCCGGAATACCGCAGACAGCATAAACGCCATCGTCGCAAGCATAAAAGCGGAGACAGATTCATAGATATATGTTTTAGCGAGGAAAGCGATGATATTTTGCTCAAAAACATGGCCGTCTTTGTATACGAGATGAATATCAGCCGCAGTATCTCCCCCTGTACCGAAAAAGACCAATCCCAACAGAGCGGAGCCGGCAAATAAAATCACAAGCATCAGCAGTCCGAACAGCAGCACCGTCATATATTTAGAAAGCAAAATCTGAAAACGGCTGAGCGGACGGATAGCCAGCAGCTTGATCGTCCCCCAGTTGAACTCATTCGCCACGATGCCTGCGGCAATGATAATCGTAAACAGCCCGGTCAAAACAGTCATCATCGAAGAATCAGCTACGTATGACCACACTGTGTACCCTGTATCCTCAGGGATGTTATGATCCATACGGTATTGATTTATCGCGACATTCTGTTTCAGGTTATCAATGAGCGTCTGGTTTCCGGTTTCCTTCATCTGCTGTTTCATTTCTTTGTTTTCGGCCTGGAGCTCCTGTTTCCAATTCGGATTGGCTTCGCTCGAGGTGAAATGGTTTGACAGAAGCGCAAAACCGATCATCGAAACGCCTAAAATTACAATCATAGCCCACGTGCCGACGCGGCTGAAAATTTTTATCCATTCATTATAGATCAGCTTAAACATATTGAACCTCCTCTTTCGTCCCGCCGGTAATCTCCAAGAAACGGTCTTCCAAAGATTTTGTCATGATTTTCACTTCATATAAGCGGATGTTTTCACGGACGAGCAGTGATATCACATCAGGCACTTCCTGTTTTGACAGCTTGATCTCAATGCCGTTTGTCTTCTTCACACAGTCAAACTGACTCAGAACGGCCAGAGCCTCTTCTCTTTGTTCAATATGGAAGAAGTATGTATCTTTATCCTCTTTTCCTTCATCCCTTACTTTTTGAATATCGACAAGCTCCCCTTTTTGCAGAATGCCGATTCGGTCGCACATTAACTCCATTTCTGACAGCAGATGGCTTGAGACGATGACAGCCATTCCTTTTTCACGTGTCAGCTTTTTCAGATGGTCCCTGATTTCCCTGATGCCCGCGGGATCAAGGCCGTTTGTCGGTTCATCCAGAATCAGCACCTTAGGATTATGCAGCAGGCTTTGGGCGAGGCCGAGACGCTGTCTCATTCCGAGAGAGTAGGTTTTTACTTTGTCATGTATTCTGTCCTGCAACCCGACGAGCTCGATGACCTCATCTATTTTTTCTTTCGTAACGCCTTTTACCATCCTTGCGTACTGCTGTAAATTTTTATAACCGCTCAGGAATTTGTACAGCTCCGGGTTTTCCACGATGGCTCCGACGTGCCTGACCGCTTTTGCATAGTTTTTCGTAATGGATTCCCCGCAGATTACGATGTCTCCCTGAGACAGTTTCATTAATCCGACCATCATTCTGATCGTAGTGGTTTTCCCCGCTCCGTTCGGCCCTAGAAACCCAAACACTTCGCCCGCCCGGACGGAGAAGCTCAGATCATGAATAATCGTTCGTCCTTTTATCGTTTTCTTTACCTGTTGCAGTTCTAATACCGTTTCCAATTAGAATCCCCCTTCTATTTCGTGCGCCTGCATGACGCTTCTGTACCATTGCAGCACGGACATTCCTTCCTGTTCCCGAATTTCTTCGACCTCGCGCCGTTCAGCGATTTTCCCTTTTATGAAAACCATCACTTCGTCTAACAGCGTCTCAATCTCGCCGATCTCATGCGTGGCGATGACGACGATCTGGCTGTCAAAATCAATATAAGATACGAGACTGTTGACAATCGATTCTCTGACCGCCGGATCAAGACCTGAAAACGGCTCATCCAGCAGAATGACGGATGCTTTTCTCGACAGGGCCAAAACGATTTTCAGCCTGCCCCGGCTGCCTTTGGACAGCTCTTTTATCTTCTGCTTCGCTGAAAGATTCATTTCCGTTAATAGGTTATGTGCTTTTTCCAGCTGAAAATCCGGGAATTGCGAATGATAAAATGTGAGCATATCACCGACGGTCGTCCGGGCGAAAAACATATCATGTTCGGTTAAATAAGCCGTACGAAACAGCATGTTCCTGCTTACTGCGCAGTCTCCGATCCGGACGGCGCCCGAGGTCGGGAACGCAAGCCCGGCAAGCATTTTAAGCGTTGTTGATTTACCGCTTCCGTTCGGCCCTAAAATTCCGTAGATTTTACCCGGAGACAATGAAAATGATACATCGCTGACCGCGAGCCTGCGGCCGTATTTTTTTGTTACGCGTTCAAAATCAAGATTCATCGTTTGCTTCCTCCGCATATTGTTTGATCCCGTCGATCATTTCCTCAGGAGATAACCCCAGCTCCGCCATTTCCTGAATAAAGCGTTTGAAAACGTCTTTAGTCAGCCTGTCTTTCAGCTCCGCTTTCAGATCGGACCTTTCCGCTATAAAGGTTCCCTGTCCTCTTCTCGTCTCCACGATCCCCAGCCTTTCCATTTCACTGTACGTTCTTTGTATCGTATTCGGATTCACTTTCATCTGTACGGCCATCTCCCTTACGGACGGCAGTTTGTCCCCCGGTGAAAGCTCACTTCGGATCAGCCGGTAATATACACGATCGGCAATCTGCAGATAAATCGGCTTGGATGACTGAAATTCATTCTCCATCATTACACCTCAACCTTTCGATTCAGCAGCATAGAGGCCAGCGCGAGACAGAGCGCCGCAAGCACGATCACTGCCAGGAAGCTGAAAAGCGAGATGTGGACGGCCTTCAGCTCCACCGTCCAGCCGGTCAATTTTGTATAGTGAAAATCAAAATTCGCATACACTTTTACCGGCCATAAATCATGTTGAGATGAAGTGAAAGGCGTAATGATTTTATCGTCAATATAGGTCCAGACAAACGCAAGCACGATGCAGATCACCCACCGGAGGACGGGAACATGTTTTAATGAGTGAAAAACAGTCCAAAAGACGGCCACGATCACAGATAAATACGCTGAACTGATCAGCAGGTAAGCATTCAGTCCGGTTAATGTGCCGGCCAGGGGAATGGTGTGTTCCAGCGCTCCTTTTGCAGAAAGCATCCGGTACATCCAAATGCCGTAACCGGTCAGCGCCAGCTGCCCGATCAACTGATACAGCAGTGAGGCCGTCAGCTTGGAAGCCAGCAGATAAAATCCTCCATTCGGATTGTAAAGCCACAGCTGATTTTTTCCTTCTTTATGAAGGTGATAGTACATAAAAAGCGGCGCTACAAGAAATTGAAAAAACCCCATTGCCGTAAAAAAGCCGAAAATGACGAGCGGTTCTTTCTGACGGGCAGCGATGACGTGGGCTGCAAACGCCCAGCAAATCATGCCGCAAAGCCACACCGCAAGCCAAATCCATGAAACTTTCGCATCTTTTTTCAGCAAACCTAAAAACGATGTCATTCTTTCTCTCTCCATTCGGATCAAGTGTATGAGTAACATAGTACACTAGATCATCACGTATTACAATATCTTCAATAAAAAAAAGACAAATCCGCTCTTACGCAGATTTGCCTTTTCAATTACTTCTTTTTGTTTTTTAAGGAGAGCAGCGCATCACGATAGCTGCTATCCTGCATTTTGCCGCCGCTATCAGGATCGTTTGGTTCCTGATCTGTCTCAGAAGTCTTAAACTTCTGAAGCGCCTGACGGTACACATCATCGCCCATTGTATTCTTTTTCTCACGGGGAGATTCAGATTTTACAACGACTGGAGCATGCTCGGCTGAGCGCTCCTCGGCCGGATCATGCTTTTCCGGCTGTTCGGCTGTAGTGCCGATCGCTTCTCTCTTTTCTTCTTTGACATCCTGTCCTGCAGAAGTGCTGCGGACATTGAATGTGATAAGAAGTGCAATCACAATGACAGCAGCAATAACCGCTATAATAATGGCCATATAACCCTCTCCTTACTGTCGTCCGGCAGTTAGATTACCTGTGACTTGGCTGACACGTCTGCCAAGCGCACGGCCTAATTGAAGGCCTTCTTCCGTCATCAGCACATCGCTGTCAACCGGGCATGTGACGCCCGCGCCGTAGTAAGAGCCGTACAGCGCGTTTTCAGGAACGTTGCCGGGAAGTCCGACAACAATCATGCCTTGGTGAAACATAGGAGTGATCAGATTGTGCATTGTCATTTCTAATCCGCCATGTGTTGTCGCCGTCGTACAGAATACGGCGCCGACTTTATCAATCAGCTCGCCTTCAGCCCACAGATAGCCGAGTCTGTCGATCCACGCTTTTAAGCCTGAACTGATGGTGCCAAAGTGTCCCGGGCATCCCCAGATAATGGCATCCATGTCTTTCAGCTTGCGGATGTCTGCTTGATCGACATGATCGATCAGGACTTCAGCCTCAGCGTTTTCTCGTGCTCCTTCGGCAATGGCTTCAGCAAGGTGTTTTGTATGTTCGCCTTCACTATCGTACACTACGTAAATTTTCATTCAGGAAACCTCCCATTCAGATGATTAAGATTCCTTCACTTCTTTAGGGGCCGGAAGCAATGACAGCTCCTCTTTTTTCTTCGCCCGCTGTTTGTCTTTCCGTACGTCACGCAAGAACAGGCTCAGGACTACGCCGATAACCGCAAAGATCGTCGCCCACATAAACGCGTCATTAATCCCCATAACGTTGGAATTAAGTGAAGCTGTTTTGTAGAGATAAGAATAAACGGTTTGTTTTGCCGCATCAAGCGACATGTTCATGTTGACCATTAAATTCGAAACCGCGCTTTGGAACGACTGCATGAAGCTTGGATCAGCCGTGCTCGTTTTATCCGCAATCTGCGAATAGTGCATTGTCGTACGGTTCGTATAAATCGTTGTGATCAAACTTGTTCCGATTGAACCGCTGATCTGGCGGAGCGTGTTGCTCATCGCCGTGCCGTGGCTGTTCAACCGTGCCGGAAGCTGGTTCATTCCGGCTGTCATAACAGGCATCATTAACAGTGACATACCGAATGCGCGGATGGCATAGACAAGCATAATGTGCGTGTAAGGTGTGTCAATTGTCAATTTTGTGTACTGGAATGTCGTTGCGACCGTGATGACCAGCCCGATAATCGCAAGCGGTCTTGGACCGATTTTGTCAAACAGAATACCGGAAATCGGCGACATGATCAGCATGACAATCGCGCCCGGCAATAGCAAGAGGCCCGATTGCAGCGCCGTAAAGCCGACTAAGTTCTGCAGGTAAATCGGAAGCAGGAACATTCCTGTGTAAAGCGCAACGGTAATAATGATGTTAATCACACTGGAAAGTGAGAAAATATCATATTTAAATACCCGGAAGTCGAGCATCGGTTTTTCAGAGCGCAATTGCTGAATGACAAACGCGGCAATCGCGATGACACCGACAATGACGGTAGACAGCACGATCGGATCTCCCCAGCCGTCGCTGCCCGCTTCACTGACTCCGTAAAGCAATGAGGCAAATCCGACAATGGATAGAATCGCACCCAAGCTGTCGAGTTTGATTTTTTGCGGTTCCACCAAGTTCTTAAAGAGGAAGAACGCTATGATAATAACGATTGCCCCGATCGGAACAAGGCCGTAGAACATAATGCGCCATGTGTAATGCTCGATGATCCAGCCGGAAAGAGTCGGTCCGACCGCCGGAGCAAACATCATCGCAAGACCGAAAATCCCCATTCCTTTTCCCCTGCTTTCAGGCGGGAAGATAAGCAGAATGGTTGTCATGACCAGCGGCTGCAGGATACCGCCGCCGACCGCCTGAATTAACCGGCCGATCAGCATGGTTGAGAAGTTAGGCGCGATTCCGCAGACTAACGTTCCCGCTGTAAAACAGAACATGGCTACGAGAAAGAGGCTTCTCTGTCCGAACCGGGTAATTAAGAACGCAGATAACGGAATCAAAACACCGTTGACCAGCATGTATCCGGTCGTAAGCCACTGAATCGTCGTCGCACTCACACCGAACTCGGTCATTAAGTGCGGCATCGCCACGTTAAGAAGCGTTTGGTTCAAGATCGCCAGGAATAACCCGGCCATAAGCACAATAAGCAATGTTTTAGGACTTTTTACTTGATTATCTGATTTAGCCACCTAAGACAACCTCCCTTCATGGTTTGATGACTGATCTGTATTATTCAGAGATTTTTACAGATGCGTTCATACCAGGAAGCACCTTGTCAGATGGGTTGCTGAGTGAAATTTTAACAGGAACTTTTTGCGTTACTTTTGTGTAGTTGCCGCTTGAGTTTGAAGAAGGCAGCATATCAAATGTTGAATTTGTCGCATAACCGATTTCTTCTACTGTTCCGTCAAATGTTGTATTAGGGTCGCCGTCAACAATTACGTCTACTTTGTTTCCTACTTCAATGTCTCTAATGTCTGTTTCTTTAATGTTTGCAGTGATGTAAAGGTGTTTCATGTCAATTTCCTGGGCAATTGTCGTACCGGCTTGCACCATTTGGCCGTTTTTCACTTCATTTTTCACGATTGTTCCATCCATGATGGCTTTTACGTCAGCATTTTGCTGTCCTTTGATTTTTGCAACAACGTCGTTTTTGCTTACTTCTTTCCCCTCATCAAGGTTCCAGTCAGTTACTTTACCCGCAGCAGGAGCTGTGATAGCAGCCATGTCGCCGGCAACTTTTGCTTCATCGGTTTTTACATAGTGTGTGCTTTGATAATAGTAGTAAGCACCTCCGCCTATAATTGCAAGAACAACAATCAAACCGATAATGTTGGTCAGAATTAAACGTCCTCTGTTCATTTTGTTTTCTCCTTTCGTTTCTTCCTCTATCATTTTGTGGAATGATGATAAAAATATGTGGGGATTTTTTTATTTTCCGTTTTTCACTGCACAGCCGTTTGCAAGCTTCGTTAAACTTTCCGCAAGCTTGCGCAGGTACTGCAGTTCAGCGGTATTGAGCTGCCGGTATAAGACCGCCGCTTTTTCGGCATATTGAACAGCAGCTTTCTTTAGAAGTTCTTCCCCCTCTTCGGTTAACTGAATCATAACAACACGCCGGTCGTCGTGATAGTCGCTCCGAACCATTAGGCGGCGCTTATACAGAATATCGGTCATTCTCGTGACAGACGCCGGTTTCAGATCAAGCGACAAAGCCAGCCTTGAAAGCTGCGTGCTTTTGCTCTTATGTATTTTGAACATCAGCAGATACTGCAGCACTGTAATATCAAAAGGTTCAAGAACTGTCTCCAGAATCATTTTCTGCTTTTTGTAAATCGATCTGGAAGTATCAAACAGTTGTTCAAAACTGAGCAAAGCGAGCTCTGATTCAATCACCGTATTTTCACCTCATTCCCTTAATAATAGTTCACAAGATAAAATATTAATAAATGAAAGAAGGTTTGTAAAGAGAAAAGTTTCATTTTTTAAGGATTTTTTTTATGCCGTTTTTTCTCTTTATTTTTAATTTAAAAAAGCCGGGTGAAGAACCGCGGCCGCACGATTCTTCACTCGGCTTTATGTTTCATACGATGCTTTGCTTACACCGGCTTCCTCATTTTTAAAAAAGCTTTTCAGCGCTTGAAATACGTCTGATTTCTGTTTCAGGACGTAGTATTTAAATTTATCATCTTTGACATTTTTATAGGCGGACATGAGGGTGGAATGCCTGTTATATTGATTGACCTCACCGTAACAGAACAGATTCGATTTTTTCATGATGTCATTGACGAGCTTTACGCACCGGGCGTTATCCGAAGTCAGGTTATCTCCGTCTGAAAAATGAAACGGATAGATGTTGTAGCGGGCGGGGTCATATTTTTCATCAATTAATTCAAGAGACTTCCGGTAAACGGAGGAACAGATGGTGCCCCCGCTCTCGCCTTTCGAGAAAAAATCTTCTTCGGACACAACCTTCGCTTCCGTATGGTGGGCGATAAATTCGATATCAACCGTTTCATACTTTGTCCGTAAAAATCGTGTCATCCAAAAAAAGAAGCTCCTCGCCATATACTTTTCCCATACGCCCATCGAACCGCTTGTATCCATCATCGCTAAAACGACAGCTTTCGATTCCGGCTTCGTCACATCATTCCATGTTTTGTATTTCAGATCTTCCGGATAAATAGGGTAAAACGACGGCTTGCCTGTCATGGCGTTTCGTTTATAGGCCGACAGCATCGTCCTTTTCTTATCGATATTCCCTGTCAGCCCGGTTTTCCGGATATCATTGAACTCGATATCGGTATGGACGATATTGTCCCTTTCCTTTTGCTGCAGATTCGGCAGTTCTAATTCCTGAAACAGCGCTTCTTCCAGATCCATCAATGAAACTTCCGCTTCATAATAATCCTCGCCTGCCTGATCGCCGGCTCCCTGGCCTTTTCCAGCTCCCTGCTTTTTATCTGCGCCGTCTCTTGCGACGACATCGCCGACTTCGCTGTCGCCGTCGCCTTGGCCGACATGTTTATTTTTATCATAGTTATAACGGATTTTATATTCATCAAGCGAACGAATCGGGATTTTCACGACATCTTTTCCGTTGGACATAATAATGCTTTCCTCAGTGACAAGATCCGGAAGGTTGTTTTTTATCGCTTCCTGTACTTTCTTTTGGTGGCGCTGCTGGTCGTCAAAGCCTTTGCGATGGAGGGACCAGTCTTCCTCTGAAATCAAAAAATTTCCGCTGTCATTACGGGACATGAATTCCCCTCCTTAACCGTTATGGTCGTTTTACATGTGTATTCCGGCTTGGTCCTGTTTATGAAACAAGTCCGGCGAAAAGATTTATTTTTATCTTATGCCGGCCGGACTCTCCAATTGACAAACAATTGCGAAAAACAGACAAAAGAACCCGTCCTTTTACAGACGGGCCTCTCAATGAAATCAAACATCAGCGGTTTAACAAGCTTCCGACATACTTCAGCAGTTCATTAGCGCTAGTCGAATTATAGCCGTGTTCATCTATTAACCTTGCCACTACCTCATTGACCTTTTTAAGCTGCTGCTCATCCGGCGTTTTGGTTGAGGTCGTAATTTTCACCACGTCTTTTAAGTCTGCGAACAGCTTTTTCTGAATCGCTTCGCGGAGTCTTTCGTGCGAATTATAGTCAAAGCGTTTTCCTTTTCTTGCATAGGCGGATATGCGGATTAAGATTTCTTCGCGGAACGCTTTTTTCGCGTTTTCTGAAATGCCGATCTGCTCTTCAATGGATCTCATCAGTTTTTCGTCAGGATTCATTTCTTCACCCGTCAGCGGATCGCGGAGCTTATTTTTATTGCAGTACGCTTCCACATTATCTAAATAATTGTCCATGAGAGTTTTCGCGGATTCTTCATATGAATAGACGAACGCCTTCTGCACTTCTTTTTTAGCGATGTCATCGTACTCTTTCCTGGCGGCGGAAATAAAATTCATATACCGCTCTTTGTCCTCGGCGGAGATGGACGGATGCTGGTCAAGTCCTTCTTTTAAGGAACGCAGCACGTCAAGCGAATTGATCGATTCCATATTTTTTCTGATAATTGTTGAGGAAATGCGGTTGATGACATAGCGCGGGTCAATTCCGCTCATTCCTTCATCATGGAATTCCTTCTTCATATCCTCAAGATCAACGGAATTGTAACCTTCAACGCTTTCTCCGTCATAAAGCCTCATTTTTTTGACGAGATCAATATCAGAGCGGTTCGGTTCCTTCAGCCGGGTCAAAATAGAAAACATCGCGGCCACTTTTAATGTATGGGGGGCGATGTGTACGTCAGAAACATCACTTTCAGAAATCATTTTTTCATAAATCCGTTCTTCCTCTGACACCTTTAAATTATAAGGAACAGGCATCACGATGATCCTGGAGTGAAGGGCTTCATTTTTCTTATTGGCAATAAACGAGCGGTACTCCGTTTCGTTCGTATGCGCAACAACCAATTCGTCGGCTGAGATGAGCGCAAACCGTCCGGCTTTGAAATTCCCTTCCTGCGTGAGTGACAGAAGGTGCCACAGAAATTTTTCATCGCATTTCAGCATTTCCTGAAACTCCATCATTCCGCGGTTCGCTTTATTTAATTCACCGTCAAACCGATAAGCGCGCGGATCTGATTCTGAGCCGTATTCGGCAATTGTTGAAAAATCAATACTCCCCGTCAAGTCGGCGATATCCTGTGATTTCGGGTCAGACGGGCTGAAGGTTCCGATTCCGGTACGTTTATCCTCCGAGAAGAATATACGTTCAACCTTTACATCCTCAATTCTGCCGCCGTATTCTTCTTCAAGCCGCATGACATTAAGCGGAGAAAGGCTGCCCTCAATTCTGATGCCGTATTCTCTGTAGAAGTCGTCGCGCAGATGATGGGGAATGAGATGGAGAGGATCTTCATGCATCGGGCAGCCTTTAATGGCGTAAACAGCGCCGTTGTCTGTCAATGAGTAGGCTTCAAGCCCTTTTTTCAGCATGGTGACAAGAGTTGACTTTCCGCCGCTGACGGGTCCCATCAATAGTAAAATCCGTTTTCTTACATCGAGCCGCTTGGCAGCCGGGTGAAAGTATTCCTCCACGAGCCGTTCCAGAGATTCCTCAAGGCCGAACAGCTCCCGCGAGAAAAAGCTGTATGTCTTTTTACCGTCATCCTCCTCGATTCCGCTGTCTTTTATCATATTAAAAACGCGAGAATGAGCAGACTGCGCGACCAATGGATTTTCTTTTATGATCTCCAAATAATCAGCGAACGTCCCTTCCCATTTGAGACGCTGCTCTTCCTCTCTGTACTTTTCAATTTTCTTTAATATATCCATAAGAACCTCCTCTATCATGGTTAATGCACTAGAAATAAGGTACTTTGTTACAATCTATGCGGTGACGTGATAATACATGCTTTTCGTTTCTTAAAAATAAAGACGTTATAAGGCCGTCATTGACAAGGGTCCGGTGCACCGTTCATAATGAAAGAAATACAGTTTCATCCAGACTCGGACATCAAATGGAAAAGCAAAGAGGAGGAGAAATGATGAAAACGATCATTTTACTTGGGGTCATTCTCACTTTTTTAGTATCCATTTTTACGGCGGGTTACGACAGCAAACCTGAAAACAAATAACGGCAAAAGGGTGCTCTTCATAAAGAGCACCCTTTCCTGTACAACATAACAATGTTTCATATTTGAATATGTTCTTGGACAGTTGATTTTTCATGAGATTTGCAGCTTGTTTGATACTCGATTTTTCCGATTTTGCAGCCCGGGCCGATTTCCACATGCTTTCCTCTGACGATGTCCGCTTCCGTGTATTCGAGGTAAATTGCGTCTCCTTCGATCAATTCAGCAGAAAGCGTGCCGGCTTTCCGTTTAAGAAAACCGGGTTTCCGTCTGACGGTGATCGATGTGCCGCCGATTTCTTTCACGCGGCTTCGGTCATAACGCAAATGGATGTTTACGTCCCCCGCGTTTAACAATCCCGCCACATTGATACATCCTGTTACATGAAGCAGCTCCGTCTGGCAATCACCGCTGACGGTGAGACTGCCTTTTATATGACACCGCTCTCCCGCGGCCCCGCCGCCAATTTCAGCAAGTCCTTTCAGCCTCATCGTGGCGAAACGCATGGAGCCGCCGACTTTCAATGTGCCCATCACATTTGCTGAACGTGCTGATAAATCTCCTGCAACTTCATGCTCTCCGAAAATTTTCAGCCTGTTGATCTCGGCATCTCCGAGAAAAAGTCCCGTACCGAATATCCGGCAGCGTTCGCTTTGAAGTCCTTCGCCGACAGTTCCTTCCCCTTTAATGCTTACATTTTGGTAGGAGCCGCCGGAGGCGTGTCCGGCTCCGTACATTTTTAAATGACTCAATTTTTTTGTCGTTTCCATCGCAGTTCCTCCTATCGTTTCACGACTTTGTTAACCAAAGCGGAAGGATCACATGTAAAATCGCCGCTGTATTCCACAGTCCCAATGGTGCAGCCTGCGCCGATCCGTACATGATTTCCGCGGACTGTCTTCGCGTTCGTGTCCGCCAATTCAATCATGTCACCTTCAATCAGCTCCGCTGTCAGCACCGGGGCCGGCATCAGCTTAAAACGCGTAAGCACGCTCTTTCTGCTCATCACTTTCAAATGGCGGCAGCCGATCTCTTTCACATGGCTTTCTCCCGCCGCCAGCTTAATACTGACTTCATCGGCATTCAGCAGGCCGCCGATCTTGCATTTGCCTTCCGAACGGAACGTCTCTGTCTCGCAATCGCCTTCAATCGCGGCTTTCCCGGATATGAAAATATCATCAGCTTTCACACCGCCGCCGAAAGATGAAAATCCCGCGACGTTCAGCCGCTCCGTTTTGACATCACCTTTAATGACACCCGTTCCATTGATACGGATGGATTCAGCTTCGGCACTGCCGGAAATTTTCCCCGAACCGCTGATCGTCAGCGTTTGCGTCTTGACATGTCCGTCTGTTTTTCCGCTGCCGTTAAACAAAAAGCTCGCGCACTCCACATCACCTGACACCGTGCCGCTTCCGTTGATCTCCACTGTATGAAAACGGCCTCCTTTTGAACTTCCTGAACCGTTGATGATTAATTTATCTGTTACTTCCATTGATGGTCCTCCTGCATCCATTTCGTTTTTAATTCTTCCGATGCCGCAGCAAGCGCCACCCGTTCAACCACTTTGACAGTCGGTTCAAATAAAATATGTTCCGCGTCTGCGATGAAGCACGTCGTTATGCCAAGCTTTCGGAGCATGACAAGCTCCGTATTCGCTTTCAGTTCGGAAGCCTCATACGTTTTCAGCACCCCTGCCGCCAATTTTCCTTCCTCAAGGCTGATATTGCCCGATTGCAAAAGCCCTTCAAGCACATATAAAGACAGCAGCGCGCGGGACGTGAATGTCACGCCGTCTTCGCCATAAACTTTCAGCGCGGCTTTTGAAATCAGTCCCTTTTGAAGCAGCTCCGCAGACGTTATATTGACATCAGTCATTTGCGGAGACAGCATTTCCCTCATTTCATCCAAAGACAGATTTTCTTTCATTTTCTGTATTTTTGAGATGCGTTTTAATATTTCCGCTCTCGGAAAAAATGTTTCCTGGCCTGTAAATGTTGATTTTCGGATAAACCATTCTTCAGGAATTAAATTTTTCCGTTTCCAGCGGTACAGCTGCCCGTATGAGATTGATGTTTCTTCCAGCAATTCTTTTTTAGAAATCAGTTGTTCCTCCATGAATCCAGCTCCTTCGATGAAAGTATTGTAACATAACACTGTTACGTTGTTAAGCCTGAAATATAAAAATGCTGTGAACAGCTGCTGTCCGTCTTTTTTATTCAATAAAAAAACGCCCGGATGCGGGCGTTTTTTCACGTCAAATCTCTGTAATTTTGCTGGCGCAGCGCTTCATATACAAGAATCGCGGCCGTGTTGGACAGGTTTAATGATCTCACATGCTCGGTCATCGGCAGACGCAGGCAGCGGTCCATATTGTTTTCGATCAATTCTTTCGGAAGTCCGCTCGTTTCTCTGCCGAATACGAAGAAAAAGTCTTCCTCCGTATTTGAGTAATCAAATGATGTGTGCGGCTTTTGGCCGAATTTTGTAATGAAGAAAAACTTTCCGTTCTCATATGCCTCAAATAACTCTTCCAATGAATCATGATATACGACGTTGACGAACTCCCAATAATCGAGTCCGGCGCGCTTCAGCATTTTATCATCGGTCGAGAATCCGAGCGGGCGGATTAAATGAAGCGTTGTGTCTGTTGCCGCACAAGTACGTGCGATATTTCCCGTATTGGCCGGGATTTCGGGTTGATATAAAACGACATGTAATGCCACGATGTTCACCTCTGTTTTTTATTCCGCCCACCATTATATCATTAATTACTCTTTTGTCGTATCATCCGTAATATGAAAAAACGCATATCTGATGGAAGGAGTATACGCCGTTGAATCCTCATATGACCAATATCTCATTCTGCTGTCATACGTTTGGGCATTGACAAGCGGCATATTGCTTTTATCTTTCGCGACCACGATCGCCGTATGATTAAAACGGCCGTCCCCTTCAAAATCATAGCAAATGATATCTCCGGGCATCAGTTCTTCGGCTCTTGATACTTGCACCGCGCGAAGCCCTGCCTTGGATTGGGCCAGATACATCTTCATCGAATGCGCGACCGTCCAGCTGTAGCTCCACGAGCTTGCCTTCATCCACCAGCCTGAGCCTCTGTTCGGATGCCCCCGCATCGGTGCTTTTCCGGCATGTAAACATTGGGAAATAAAATTGGTGCAGTTGTCGCTGAAATTTTTATAAGCGGGATTTCGTTTATTCCAAAACTTCTCCGCGTACTGCACGGCAGCCAGACGGTCGTATTGAAACGCCCGCCCGAAATCTTCCCGTTCACTCCGCTCATATTCAATTACGCTGTTTCCGTCAGAAAATCCCGCCGGTTTTTTCTTTACTTCCCGGTCTTTAATCAAAAGCTGATCATAGAGAAATGCAGTCCGTTCCTCAATCTGCTCTTCTAAGTAAAGGTGTCCGTCATGCTCCTTGCACAAATATTCGAAATGAATCGTGTACATGACGCATAACGTGCCGTCGTCCTCAAGGCTGCTTTTGACAATGACGGCTTTTGCCTTCGCTTTCACGATGTCAACTTTCCGTTTTTCAAACAGCTCTTTTTTTCTCGTCAGGACCTCAAGATCGCCGGGCTGCCCATTGTGCCTCATCTCGGTTCCGTTGATTAAATAATGAAGCCGGGCCTCCGCTAAATCTTCAATAATATGCTTCAAGCGCTCCACCCACCATACTGTTTTATAAAGAAAAAACACTTGAACTCACGCCAAGTGCTTTTTCTCTATACATATGTCAGGACCGGCCGGTTTTAGTCTTATCAGAAACCGATAACAGCTCCAGTCCCTTTTCAATTTCCCGTATAGCTTCCTCATCCTGCTCCTTTTGAAGCGCTTTTTCTAATTCCCCCGCATAATCAGGATCACCGATTTTCCCGATGGCCCAGGCGGCCGTCCCCCTGATAACGGGGCGCGGATCTTGGTGCATCAAGGCCGTTAATTCCGGAAGAGACGAGGCATCTTTAAAATGAGCCAAAGCTAAAATCGCATTCCGCTGTATCGGCTTCTTGCCGCGCCATGATCCCGATACATGTCCGAATTTTTCTTTGAATTCGCGGTTGCTTATGGTCAAAAGCGGCTTTAACAGCGGCTTTGCGATTTCCGGATCAGGCTCCATCTGCGGATGAAGATGAAAATCTTTCCCCTTATTAATCGGACAGACCGTCTGGCACGTGTCACAGCCATACAGACGGTTTCCGATTTTCGTGCGGAACTCATCCGGCAGAAATCCCTTTGTCTGGGTCAGGAACGAAATACAGCGCTGGGCGTTAAGCTGTCCGGGATTGACGAGCGCGCCGGTCGGACACGCGTCTAAACATTTTGTGCACGTACCGCACATATCTTCAATCGGCACATCCGGTTCAAAGGGCAGATTGGTGATCATTTCAGCCAGATAGACGTAAGAGCCGTATTCAGGCGTGGTGATCATGCAGTTTTTGGCGCTGAAGCCGATTCCCGCCCGTTCAGCCACGGCCCTGTCGGACAATTCCCCTGTATCCACCATTGACTTTGTGCGGATATCCTCATGTTTGCTTTGGAGAAAATTCTCCAGCAGATCAAGCTTTTCCCTCAGCACGTCATGATAATCCTTCCCCCAGGAAGCTCTGCAAAAAATGCCGCGCCGCCCGTCCCTCGTGCTCCTCGGCGCATCTTTCATTTTGGAAGGATAAGCAAGGGCGATGGCGACGATTGATTTGGCTTTCGGGAGAAGCAAAGACGGTGTAACCCGTTTTTCAATATCCGGCTCTTCAAACCCGGATAAATAGCCGAGTGATTCCTGAAGAATCAGCCGGTCCCGCAGACTGTCGAACGTATCAGCCGTCGTAAACCCGATTTTGTCGACTCCTATGCTTTTGGCGTATTCGATTAATTCCTCTTTCAGTTTATGAATATTCATTTTTTGCACAGCCTCCTTTCTTTGTGATCAGGCTCCCGCACAGGTATAATAGAGTTTTATCATCCCGAAATGGAGTGAACACACTTGAACATCAGTTTAGATCCACTTATTGCTGAACGGGTGCCGGGGATCAAAGCGGCAGCCGTCTTATATGAACAGATCGAAGTCGGGCCTGCTCCGCAAATGCTGAAAGGCCGCCTCCGTTTATTTCAAGAATCTCTTTACTTTGATTATGCTGACGGGGGTATAGAAGAGCAACCTTTTGTACAAGAATGGGCGCGTATGATGGAACAGCTCAGTCCCGCCTTTTCAGGACAAAAAACGCCGATGGAGCTTATGCTCGGCGATATTTCCCGGGAACGATTCATTGAAAGTGTGAATTCAGCCCATGATACCATACTTTTTTTCTCCTTGAAATATTCATTGCCTATCATGACGTATGACGCCGCAGAAATAGATGAACCGATTTCAATTAAAATCGGAGAAAAAGAAAGCGTACTGTCCTTCTCCGGCCCGGATGGTGTTTTCGGCGACTTCACCGGACATATCAATACCCGCCCGGTCACGCCCGGCACAAAGAAAATGCTGCAGCTGATCTTTTTCCCGCCTTCATTTCATGCCGACGCGGCGGATGAGCTGCTATCATCCTTAACCAAAATGTTTGAACAAATTCACGGAGGCACGCATACCGTCTCTTGGCTTTCATAAAAAGACACGCCTTTCGTGTCTTTTTTCACATAAAAAAACGCAATACTTCGTTTATCAGAGAAACGAAACACTGCGTTAATAACGTATGTATGGAGCGGGTGATGAGAATCGAACTCACGACATCAGCTTGGAAGGCTGAGGTTTTACCACTAAACTACACCCGCATCAAAATTATTTTTTGTCAGTACCGATTTGATGTTTCTAATATTACATGTTTATTTTTTTTTCGTCAAGGGAATGTTAAAAAATTTGTCGAAAAAAATTCTTTTTTTGTCCATATGTTAAGTTGGGTTTACATTTTGTTAAGAGTCTCATACAATATAAAAAAGAAGAAAACTTGAGGTACGCCTGATGATGAAAAATAAAGTAAAAGAGCTGAGAGCCAGATTCGGCTATTCTCAGGAAACGCTCGGAAAAGAAGCCGGAGCCACCAGACAGACGATTGCAGCGATTGAAAAAGGAGATTATGTGCCTTCACTTTTATTGGCGCTTAACATCTGCCGGGCTTTCTCCCTGCCGATGGAGGAAGTTTTCTGGCTGGAGGAGGAGAAAAAATGAGTTTGAAAAGAAAAGCGTGTTTTCACCTTGCACTCTACGGATTGGCCTGCTGGACACTTATTTCCTTTATGGAAGCGGCGCCGCGGATCGCTCAGTTTTTCCAAACGGAGGGGAGCGGTTCATTTGAGCTGAATATCACGCCGTTTCTGCTGTTTACCGTTTGTGCCGCATTGTATATCTATGCCGAAAAGAAAAAACGGAACGGCAAAAAGCACAGGCTTGTGCCCGATGAATTTGAGGAACAGGATGAAAGAGAACGAATGATGACGGCTAAAGCTTGCCGTTCCTCGTATATCGCCGTTTACTTCTCATTGCCGGCCGCAGCCGTTCTGCTTTTGTTTTATCCGCTGATTCAGCCGCATCTACCCTTTTTTCCGATTCTTTTGATTTTCATTCTGATGATGATTCAGCATTTGGCTTATGTTTTCACTTTTCATAAGCACGGCAAAAACTCCGGTTCATGACAGATCCGGAGTTTTTTACATTACCAGCTCGCTTTTTTCACCCCGGGAATCCGGCCTTTATGCGCCAGCTCCCTGAATGCGATTCTGGACAATTTAAATTTTCTCATATATCCGCGGGGCCGCCCCGTCACCGTACAGCGGTTATGAAGCCTGGCCGGAGCAGAATCACGCGGCAGTTTGCCCAGCGCTTCCCAGTCTCCTTTTGCCTTTAATTCTCTTCGGATGTCCGCATATTGTTCAACAAGCTTCTGCCGCTTGAGCTCTTTGATCACTTTTGATTTTTTTGCCATTTCAGCACTCCTAACAAATCGTAATAATTACGTTTTGTATCATATCATCCATATGAGTATCGTGCAAGCTAAGCGCTTAAAAAGGCGGGTGAATACCCGCCTTCACTGCCGGCATTTCCCCGGAAATGAATCCGCAGAAAGCGCCCGCCGTCAATTATTCGCCTTGCGACGTCATCAGACTTTCGCTTTCTTTCCTCTTGCAAAATGGTCGTTGCCCATTGCTTCACCCAGTCTGCGCTCAAGCTTTTTAGTCCGTTCATTCTGAAACGGCAGAAGCGGAAACACGAGTTCAGCCAGATAATAAGCTTCTTCCAGATGCGGGTAGCCTGAAAAGATAAACGTCTCAATGCCGAGTGCCTGATACTCTAAAATTCGAGCAGCGACAGTCTGCGGATCACCGACAAGCGCCGTGCCCGCTCCGCCTCTGACCAGTCCGATGCCGGCCCAGAGATTCGGGCTGATCTCAAGCTTCGAGCGGTCACCGTTATGGAGATCGGCCATCCGTTTTTGTCCCGAAGAATCAGCCCGCCGGAGCGAAGCCTGCGCTTTCGCAATCGTCTCTTCGTCTAAATGGCTGATTAATCGTTCAGCCGCTTCCCATGCCTCTTCCTCAGTCTCCCGGACAATCACGTGAAGTCTGATGCCAAAACGCATCGTCCTTCCTTCCTTGGCAGCCTGTTTTTTAACAGTTTCAATCTTTTCTTTTACCTGCTCCGGCGGCTCTCCCCATGTTAAATAGACATCTGTATGTTTCGCCGCAGCCTCAATTCCCGCCTGTGATGAACCGCCGAAATATAATGGCGGATGCGGAGACTGCTTTGGCGGAAACAGCAGATTGCTGTTTTCCACTTTGATATGGTCCCCTTCATATGTCACCGTTTCGCCCCGCATGAGTCCGCGCCAGACGGTTAAAAATTCTTCAGTCGCCTTATAACGTTCATCGTGGCTGATAAACATGCCGTCTCCCGCCAGTTCATAAGGATCTCCGCCCGCTACGACATTTACGAGCAAACGGCCGTCTGACAGCCGATCCATTGTCGACGCCATTCTCGCGGCGACAGACGGCTGCATCAGTCCCGGACGGACCGCCACTAAAAATTTCAAGTCACTCGTTTCCCCCGCTAAAGCGGCAGCCGTCAGCCACGGGTCTTCACATGATCTCCCCGTCGGCAGCAGAACCCCCGTATACCCGAGTCTGTCCGCCGCCTGTGCCACTTGCTTAAAATAAAGATGATCCGCCGTTCTCCCTCCCGTTTGCGTCCCTAAATACCGGCCGTCACCATGCGTCGGAATAAACCAAAGAATCTCCATATGAATCTCTCCTTTTTTAATAGGTTACCCTTCATAACTGTTCCGCCATTTTAATAGTTTCCGTTCGAGCATTCTGACCAATGCATCTGTCAGCTTGCCGACAGCCGCAAAAATGATAATGCCGACAAACACCTTATTTGTCTGTGAAAATTGTCTGGCATCCATAATCATATAACCGACGCCCTCGCTCGATCCCATCAGTTCCGCCACCACGAGACCAAGCCACGCAATGCCGAGAGAGAGCCTGATGCCGAGCAGGATATTCGGCAGAGATGCCGGAAGAATTAATTTCGTCATCTGCTGATACCAGTTAAATTCCAGCACCCGCACGACGTCAAACAGCTTCGCGTCCACACTGCGGATTCCGAGAAACGTATTAATGTACACGGGGAAAAATGCCCCTAATGCGATCAGCAGAATTTTTGATGTCTCATCAAATCCGAACCACAAAATGAACAGAGGAGTCACGGCCAAGTGCGGAACCGTTCTGAGCATTTGCAGAGACGGATCAAGATATGCTTCCGTCCGCTTTGAGAAACCGACCAGCAGCCCGAAAACAAGGCCGAGGCCCGCGCCAAGCAGAAATCCGGCAGCCGCCCTGTATAAACTGATCTCTAAATGGCCCCACAGTTCACCTGAAAGAAGAAGTTCCTGAAACGTCTGCAAGATGACGACAGGTGACGGGAGCACCGTTGTCGAGACGATGCCCAGACTTGCGATAACCTGCCATACTGCGATGACCGCAGCCGGGAGTACAACCCCTTTCATCCATTGGTATGAATACTTCCGGGAAGTTGCCAGAGCTTTCTTTTCTGATTGGCTTATTGCGCCGGCAGCCGTTGATGCTTCTGCTTTCATTACTTGCCATCCCCCGTTTCAAGCGCTTTTTTAATAAATGAATTGTCGACAACGTCTTTTACATGAATTTTCTTATGAATCGCTTTTGTTTGATATTGAAAATCAGCGGTTTCCTGCTGGGCTTTGACAATATCATCATTGATCGGTTCATTGAGAGGCTCAGTATTGTTAAGCACGTTTCTGACGACTTTCGGATCAAGATGTTTGATTTTCGCATATAAAGAGACAGCTTCATCTTTGTGTTCCTTTTGCCATGCAACTGCTTTATTGAACACTTTCAGAAATCGGACAACCTCATCCGGGTGTTCTTTGGAAAATCCCGTTCTGACTAACGTGAAACCGGGAGAATATAAATCTGTGCTTTCTCCGTTCGCCAATATTTCCGCCCCGTGCTGCAGCGTTTCAATTGACAAATACGGCTCCCAAATGGACCATGCGTCAACTGATTTGTTTTCAAAAGCGGAAACCGCCTCATCAGGCTGAAGCTGGATGATGGTGACGTCATCGGCGGAAAGCCCCGCTTTATCTAAAGCTTTATAGAGAAAATCAAAGCCGCTGCTGCCTTTGGCTACAGCGATTTTTTTACCTTTCAATTCTTTCAGGCTCTGAATCCCGCTGCCCTTGTTTACGAGAATGCCATTTGCCTTTAACCCGTCCTGAGACAGCCCGATCTCTTTAAAATCAATTCCAGCCGCCTGACCGGAAATGACCGGTGAATTGCCGACCTGGGAAAAATCAAGCTTATCGGCGGCAAGACCTTCAAACTGCGGAGGACCGCTTTGGAATTCGACCCATTTTACTTTTATTCCGTCTTTTTTGAAGGCCTCTTCAAACCAGCCTTTTTCCTTGGCAATGAGAAGCGGGCTTAAACTCTGCTGGATGCCGATCCGGATTTCTTTCACCGTTTTCCCGCTCCCTCCTGTCCTGTCTGCACTGCATCCGGCTGACATCATGACTGCTGCGGCTAAAAGAATGATGATTTTTTTCACTTCACTTCGTCCCTTCTATATCCCGGACCCATCCGCAAACCGGAGGTCTTCCGTTTTCTCAAACTCAGAAAGCACCTTCTGCCGGACGGCCTGAAAATCCGCTGAGGTCCGATTGCGCGGATGCGGAAGCTGAATCGGCATCAGGCTGTGCAGCCGGCCGGGCTTTGCGCTGAGGATCGCCAGCTTATCGCCTAAATAGACGGATTCATCAATATCATGCGTGACCAGAATCATCGTCGTTTTTTTCTCGCTCCATATATCAAGCAGCACATCCTGCAAATGTTTTCTCGTAAAAGCGTCAAGCGCCCCGAACGGTTCATCTAAAAGCAGCACCTCCGGCTCGCGCAAAAGGGCTCTGGCGATGGCAACCCGCTGCGACATGCCGCCGGATAATTCGCGCGGATAAGCGTTCTCCGCTCCCTGCAGCCTGACAACCTCAATCAGATCATCCACTTTTTTCCGAACGGCCGGGTCGTTCATATTGAGATCGGCAGCGATGTTTTGTTTTACCGTCAGCCAGGGAAACAGCCGGTGCTCCTGAAAGATAAATCCCTGCCGGATGCCCGGTCCCGATACATTGCGGCCGTTTATTGTGACAGAGCCTTTATAATCGGTATCAAGACCGGCAATCAATTTTAAAAGCGTGCTTTTGCCGCATCCGCTCGGCCCGATGACAGTCAAAAATTCTCCCGATGCAATTGACAGCTCAATATCATTCAGCACCGGCGTTTTCCGGCCTTCATGCTCAAAAGCTTTTTCTTGTATGCTGATGGTTACAGCCATCTGTCTTCCCCTCTCTTTCTGCCGCGTGCGATCGAAAAACAAAAAGGCCCCCATCTCCGATTGCTTGCAGAGATGGGAGCCTTCGGCGGTCCGATCGGCAACCCGTTTGTTTTTAAATTTGAATATCATGTTAATTCAAATTATTCCGACTTGTCAACTGTTTTTTATAAGGATTAAAATACGCCCTCCGGCATAACCCTGCCAGAGAGCGCATCGGCTGTATCACGTATTTACTTCCTTTTCTTGGCGGGCGATTTTCAATAATGTCCGCGCGTTGTTGCCGAAAATGTTCTCTATATCTTCTTCCCGCATATTGATTTCCCGGCAGGTCCTCACCTGCTCCTGAAGATATCTGTATACATATCCTCTCGGAAATCCGTTCGAATCCGTCCCGAAGATGATCCGTTCAGCACCGATTAATTCAGTTGTCTTCCGAAACAGAATTTCCAAATCAAGCGGGTACGGCATCCACCTCATCCACTGATTTGAGCCGGACGTGTCAATATACACATTCGGGCAGCTCCAGCACAGCTGCAGCAGTTCCTGATAATATCCGGCGCCGAAATGCGGAATGATGAACGGGATATCAGCATACTCTCTCGCGACGCGATAGATGGAGAGCGGGTTGATGTTGCGATGGCTGACAATGCCCCCCGCTCTTCCTAAAAGCCCGAAGTGAATTAATACAGGCAGCCTTTTGTCAGCCAGATACGTCCACAGCTTTTTCAGCGACGGATCATGAAAATCGATGTCTGTCAGCGGCCCGAACAGTTTATATCCTTTCAGACCGAGCTCTTCTACCGCTCTTTTCAGCTCTTCATACGCATCCTCCCGCTCCAAAGGATGATATGCAAATCCGGTAAATCTCGCGGGATTGGCTTGAATAAACGCCGCCATCCGGTCATTGCTCTCTGCTGTTAAAAAATTCAGCACGTCAATGCCGTACTTATCTAATTCATTCTCCCATCTTGTCATCAAAGCGATTTCGCCGTCATTGCCCTCAACATCATGCGGATCAGGAAAATCCCAAGTCAGATTCATTCTATCTGACCGCTCCCGGTTATAATCGGAAAATGTCTTATCGTTTTTGCCGAAATAAAGGCTGTACGGCAGATGACCGTGAATATCGACAGGTTTAAAATGCTGCCGGAAAAGCATACAATCGCCGCCTCCCTTACCGCCTGACAATAAAAAAAGGCCCTTATCCAGTGAAGAATAAAAGCCTCTTGTGTCCAAGTCAGCGGTTTCTATTTTTTCTCATCTTAAACCATTATTCCCGTCAGTCAAGTAAGCTTTCAAATCCAAACCCTTTTTTCGATAATAAAAATAATTATTTTATAATCATTATAAAATAATATTGACTTTTTAATGATAGGTGATATTATGTTTTTATAAATCTAAAGAGGTGATCACATGAGTTCAAATAAATTGACAACCAGCTGGGGCGCTCCTGTCGGAGATAACCAAAACTCAATGACGGCCGGCGATCGCGGTCCTGCTTTAATACAAGACGTCCATCTGCTTGAGAAATTGGCGCACTTTAACAGAGAACGCGTTCCCGAGCGTGTCGTTCACGCAAAAGGCGCGGGCGCACACGGTTATTTTGAAGTCACAAATGACGTTACAAAATATACGAAAGCCGCATTTCTGTCAGAAGTCGGTAAACGCACGCCGCTCTTCATCCGTTTCTCAACCGTTGCGGGCGAACTGGGCTCTAGTGACACAGTGCGCGACCCGCGCGGATTTGCCGTTAAGTTTTATACAGAAGAAGGAAACTACGACATCGTCGGAAACAATACACCCGTGTTCTTCATCCGCGATGCCATCAAGTTCCCTGACTTTATCCATACACAAAAAAGAGATCCGAGAACACATCTGAAAAACCCGACGGCCGTTTGGGATTTCTGGTCTCTGTCACCGGAATCCCTGCACCAGGTCACCATTCTGATGTCAGACCGGGGCATTCCGGCGACTCTTCGCCATATGCACGGATTCGGAAGCCATACATTTAAATGGACAAATGATAAAGGCGAAGGCGTCTGGATCAAATATCACTTTAAAACAGAGCAAGGCGTGAAAAACCTTGATGTTAATACAGCCGCAAAAATCGCGGGCGAAAATCCCGATTACCATACGGAAGATTTGTTCAATGCGATTGAAAACGGCGATTTCCCCGCATGGAAATTATATGTTCAAATCATGCCGTTAGAAGACGCAAACACATATCGCTTTGATCCGTTTGACGTCACAAAAGTATGGTCTCAAAAAGACTATCCGCTCATTGAAGTCGGCCGCATGGTTCTGAACCGCAATCCGGAAAATTACTTTGCGGAAGTAGAACAGGCGACGTTCTCTCCCGGCACATTAGTCCCCGGCGTCGACATCTCACCTGACAAAATGCTTCAAGGCCGGTTGTTCGCATACCATGACGCGCATCGCTACCGTGTCGGCGCGAACCATCAGGCGCTGCCGATCAACCGTTCCCGCAATGAAGTGAAAAACTATCAGCGTGACGGACAAATGCGTTTTGATGATAACGGCGGCCGCTCCGTCTATTACGAGCCTAACAGCTTCGGCGGCCCGAAAGAGTCACCTGAAGATAAACAGGCGGCATATCCTGTATCAGGTTTCGCTGACAGTGTAAGCTATAATCATCATGATCATTACACACAAGCCGGCGACCTGTACCGCCTGATGAGCGAAGAAGAGCGCGCGCGCCTTGTCGCCAATATCGTCAGTGCGATGAAACCTGTGGAAAAAGAAGAAATTAAGCTGCGCCAGATCGGCCACTTCTACAAAGCTGATCCTGAATACGGCAGACGCGTTGCCGAAGGACTCGGACTGCCATCACCAAAATAACATCAAAAAACCTGCCGGTCTGCCCGGCAGGTTTTTCCTGTTTATTATCAATAAAACCGTTTTTTTCTCAATTATACGAAGTGGCATGCCACAAAATGATGAAGCCCTTTTTCTGACAGCGCCGGACTTTTCTCAGCACATATCTTCTTGGCTGCCGGGCATCTCGTTCGGAATTTACAGCCTGAAGGCGGATCAGAGGGGCTCGGTATATCACCCTTTAAAATTATCCGCTCCCTTTTCGCTCCGGGATCAGGAACAGGCACGGCTGATAACAGCGCTTTCGTATAAGGGTGAAGCGGCCGTGAAAAGAGCTCCTCCTTTGACGCGTATTCCACAATCGTCCCTAAATACATAATGGCGACCTTCGTACATAAGTGCTCCACCACGCTTAAATCATGAGAAATGAACAAATATGACAGCCCGTGCTGTTTTTGAAGGCTGCTGAACAAATTGATCATCTGCGCCTGGATGGAGACATCTAACGCCGCCACGGGTTCATCCATAATGATAAATTGCGGCTTGAGCGCCATCGCTCTTGCAATCACGATCCGCTGCCGCTGCCCTCCGGAAAATTCATGCGGATAACGGTCGATAAAGTTTGCGGAAAGGCCGCAGGCTTCAAGAACTTCCGCCGCTTTATCACGCGCGTTCCGTTTTACCGCCAATTGATGCTCGATCATCGCTTCACCAATGGCTTCTCCGATCCGGCGCCGGGGATTTAAAGAACTGAACGGATCTTGAAAGATGAGCTGCGCTTCTGATCTGAAAGTTTTGAGCTCGCGCCGGCTCATCCGAAACACATCACGCCCCTGAAAAAACACCTCTCCCGCTGTCTTTTCATGAAGCCTCAAAATGGTCTTGCCGATTGATGACTTTCCGCTGCCCGATTCTCCCGCTAAGCCGAACACTTCTCCCTTTTCTATCGTAAAACTGACACCGTCAACCGCTTTTACGGGATTTTTGCGGGTCTTTCTCATCCCCCCATGCTCCTCGTAATATTTTTTCAGCCCCTTGACCTCCAGCAACACATCACTCATCTGCTTTCTCCTCTCTGTAAAGCCAGCACGCCGCCTGATGCCCCTTCCCGAATTCAGTAAAATGCGGGCTCGATCTCCGGCATATTTCCGTGCTGTGTTCACATCGCTCCGCAAAATAACAAGACGATCCCGACAGGTCCGCAAGCTCGGGGACCTGCCCCGGAATGGTGTACAGCATCTCCCTTCTTTGACCGATAACCGGCTTGGCCGCGAGCAGCCCTTTCGTATACGGATGCTTCGGATCAGAAAACAGCTTTGCAACCGGTCCTTCCTCCACAATTTTTCCCGCATACATGACAATCACATAATCAGCCATTTCAGCAACCACGCCAAGGTCATGAGTAATGAATAAAATAGACGTGCGAAATTGCTTTTTCATATCCCGCAATAAATCCAATATCTGCGCCTGAATGGTTACGTCAAGCGCTGTCGTCGGCTCGTCGGCAATGATCAGTTTCGATTCGCAGCTTAGCGCGACAGCCGTCATGATGCGCTGCAGCATGCCGCCGCTCAGTTCATGAGGATATTGGTGCATAACCTGCTCGGCATGCGGGATCTCCACTAACGTGATCAGTTCAACGGCCCTCCGCCATGCTTCTTTCTTACTCAGCAATAAATGTTCGCGAATCGGTTCGGCCAGCTGCTCACCGATTGTAAACACCGGATTCAAAGATGTCATCGGTTCCTGAAATATCATCCCGATTTCGCTGCCGCGGATTTTCTGCATGTCTTTTGGTTTCAATTCCAACAGGTTCCGTCCGGAAAAATGCACCGCTCCCCGTTCGATTCTCCCCGTCTCGGGAATAAGCTGCATAATGGACAATGACGCCATGCTTTTCCCGCAGCCGGACTCCCCTACAATACAAACCGTTTCCTCCTCATGTATCGTAAAGCTGACATCGTCCACGGCCTTTACCGCCCCCTCCTCTGTATAAAAAGCCGTTTCCAAATGCATCACTTCTAAAAGCGGTTTTTTCATTTCATTTTCACCTGCCGTTTTACCTTAGGATCAAAAGCGTCTCTTAAACCGTCTCCAAGCAGATGAATCGCCACAACGGTCAGAAAAATGGCCGTTCCCGGCGGAATCCACAGCCACGGACGGAGTGTAAAATCCATAAAATGATTCGCCGCTTCCATCATGTTTCCCCAAGAAGGTGTCGGCGGAGCAACGCCAAGCCCGAGAAAACTCAGCGCCGATTCACTCAGCATCGCTCCCGCCACATGCAAAGTCGCCGCTACCAGTAATAACGGCAATGTATTGGGAAGCAAATGATAGAGGATTTTCCGTTTATCACTAAGCCCCAAAACTTCCGCGGCCATCATAAACGGCTGCTCCTTCAGCGACAAAATCTGTCCGCGTACAAGCCGCGCCAGACCGGGCCATCCGATCAAGCTTAACATCATCATAATCAGGTACATCCTGTATTCAGAAGGCACTTTCCACTCCGACATCACCGCAGCCAAAATCAAAAGCAGCGGCAGGCCCGGGATGGACATGAGCATATCAGCAATGCGCATAATGATCATATCAGCGGCTCCCCGATAAAATCCGGCCGCAGCCCCGAGTAAAGAACCGATGACAAGCGACAGCACCATTGAAGCAAGCCCCACGGTCAGAGAAATCTGCCCCGCCAGCATCAGCCTCGTCAGCACATCTCTCCCGTACTGGTCAGTTCCCAGCCAATGATGGATTCCCGGCTGCTGATTGGCATTTGAAATATCCGTCCGATCTGTTATGTACGGAGAAAAAGACGGCCCGATAAAGCACAATAAAAACATAAAACATAAGAAAAGAAGACTGATGACCGTCAGCTTATGCTGCAGCAGGCGGCGGTACGTCTGCTTCCAAAGAGAAGGCGGCACCCCTTTTTGTTTTTTCATTCCGAACACCCCCTATTTCAGCCTGACCCGCGGATCAACCGCGGCATAAGCGATATCCGCCAAGAAGTTCCCCACAATCGTTAAACAAGACAAAAACAAGGTAAACGCCATCAAAACCGGATAATCACGATAATGCACAGATTCCAGCTGAATACGTCCGACACCCGGCCACCCGAAAATCTGTTCAATAATGATGGCTCCGGAAAACAGTCCCGGCAGTTCAAAAGCAAGAAGAGTGATGGCCGGAATGAGCGCGTTTTTCAACGCATGTTTCCAGATGACGGTGCGCTCTTTCAATCCCTTCGCTCTCGCCGTTCTGATATAATCCTGTCTGATCACGTCCAGCATGCCGGAGCGGAAATACCTTGTCAGCGAGCCGATGCCGAGCATAGATAAAATCACGACCGGAAGAATCATATGTCTGGCGGCTTCAAGCACGTACGAAAAACCTGTACTCGTGCTTCCGGTATCAATCATCCCGCCGACGGGCAATATTTTCAAATCCACCCCAAACCACTTAATAAACAGAAGGCTGATAAAAAAAGACGGGAACGCCATGGAAGCAAAAACAAGAAACGTCACGATCCCGTCAAACCATGAGTATTTCCTGACAGCGGATATGACACCCGTTATCATCGCGGCTGACCATGTGACAAGCAACGCCAAAAACGCGACAAAAAACGAATTCCAGACATATTTCCGAAGCAGTGACAGGACGTTCTCCTGATATTTCAAAGAAAACCCAAAATCTCCGCTGAGCACATTTCCGAGCCATGTCACATAGCGCTGCCAAATCGGCTGATCCAGCCCGTAAAGCGCTTTTAACTCCTGCGCTCTTTCAGGAGTCAGATTGACATTGGAATCAATATAGTCGCCCGGCAGCATGGCGAATAAGAAAAAAATAATAAAGGAAGTACCCAATAAGATCACAAGCATTTGAATGAATCGTTCTGCGGCATACCGTTTCACAAAAAGCCCCTCCTTTCCGCTGAAAGGGCAAAATCCCCAGGATGCACCGGGTATTTTGCCCAACCGTTCTATTGAATTGAGACATTTGAGAGACTTGAACTGATTCCAGAATAATTGTCAGGCTCAAGCCCTTTTATTTTTCCGCTGACCGCCCTTGCGCTCTGACGGTAATGAATCAGAATGTAAGGCGGGTTTTCCCCGAGCTCCCGGTACAGCTGGTGATAAATCTTTTTTCTTTTGCTGATATCAAGCGTGCCGGCTCCTTTCTCTATCAGCCGGTCCGCTTTCGGATTGGAATACCCCGTTACATTATTGGGATGGCCGGAAGCCAGCTTTTCCACCGTGTCATTCGGATCAAGAATCTGCGAGGTGGAAACGGCGGCAAGGTCATATTGTTTGTCATTTATTTTCGCTACTTCTGTATTAAAATCCATCACTTCCGGTTTTAATGAGATTCCGATGTCCGCGTAATTTTCTTTCGCGATCGGGATGAAATCATCATCCGCTTTAGACGTGTAATAGCTGATTTCAAGCTTTTTGCCGTTTTTTTCACGTACACCGTCTTTGCCCGTTTTCCAGCCTGCTTCATCGAGAAGCTTTTTGGCTTTTTCAGGGTTAAACGCGTACCGATTGACATCTTTGTCATCATAAGCCCACGAAACCGGAGACACCGGCACATTCGCGACTTCTCCGTAGCGTTTAAAGCGGACATCGACGATTTTTTGACGGTCAAGTCCGTAAATAAGCGCCTGGGACACTTCCTTATCTTGAAAAGGCGGACGCTTGTGATTGACGTACACAAGCCCGTAATCATTCACGACAGATACGCTTATATTGGCAAAACCGAGACTTTTTAAATGCTGAACCGTATCATCATCAGGTGAGAAAGAAGCGTAATCAAGGTCACCCGTTTCAAACAGCTGAAGGGAAGTTGACGGATCGATAATTTTATAAATCAGCTTTTCCGTTTTCGGTTTTCCTGCATAATAGTGTTCATTAGCCTGATAGCGTATTTCCTGTCCCGGAAGATATTCTGTAAATTGATAAGGTCCCGCTCCGAGCGGTTTGGCATAAAGCTCTTTTAAATAGTCCAGTTTGCCGAATTGATAATTCTTTCCGTAGTAGGCTTCTGACAGCACCTGCCCGCCCAAAAGAAGCAGCGACTTCGCACTGACTTTCTCAGTCGTGATTTGAATGGTTCTGTCATCAAGGACACGAATGCCCTCTATCATCTTTGCCTTTCCTTCTTTGTAAGCCTTACCGCCTTTAATATAAGCCGTGGTGATATCTTCATAGCCCGCATATGCAGGATCATGCAGCAGTGTTAAAGTGAATGCGGCATCCTTTGCGGTCAGCGGTGAACCGTCGCTGAAAACGAGATTTTTTCTTAAACGGAACGTGTATGTAAGCTGATCTTTGGAAATTTTCCAGCTTTCCGCAAGAGCCGGGGTAGGCTTCCCCGTTTTATCCAATTTGACTAACGGTTCAAAAATAGGATCTGTCGCATTTCCGTCCCAGCCGTTTTCGTAAAAGTACGGCAGAAACACACCGCCCGGCGCGGAAATCCCAGCAACAAAAGTGTCAGTTCTGGCTTTCGATTTAGCGGGAATCGCCGCCGGATGAGAAGCTTTAAATTCCTTTGTCTTGACATGGGCAATACGTGTTTCTTCCTTTTTATCCGCCGCAGATGACGGTTCTTCTCCGGCACTCCCGAACGCGCACCCTGATAACATGATGGATACCGACAGCGCGAGTACCGTTGTTTTTATCCTCCATTTTCTCTCCTTCATCTTTATCGAACCCCCGCATGCTTTTCATCTATCTTTATATAAATCTGCTCCATCTGTTCCTCATTTCTCATAATCTCCCGTTTGTTTTTCTCTACAAGCAGTTCGAAATTCAATGTGTGTTTTCTATACTTTTTTCGTTTTTTGCTCTTTTTGCGCACATGTGATACCTTTTTTAACGCCACTTTTCATCCCTCCGCTTTTCATTTCATTCATGACTTTCACGCAAAAAAGGCCCTTATCTGTTTAAAAGATAAGAGCCTTCGGTGATCCGATCAGCCATCGTTTGGAAATATGTAATGATTATGTTAATTCATACAATCCCTACCTGTCAACTACAATTTAAAATATCGTTTCCTTCCGGGGGTTTTCCTCATACACTCTCTCATTTTTCCGCATATGCTAGAAAACATAGCAGAGTACAAGTGAAAGTGAGTGAGAATGTGGAAAAGACAACATTGACCGGTCGCATCGTCAAAAAAGATGACCCGGACTATAATGCTGCGAGAACCAATATCAATTTAAGCCTGCAAAGATATCCAGACATCATTGTGTTTTGTCAAAACAAACATGACGCCCTCAATGCGGTGAGATGGGCGCGTGAGAACAATGTGCCTTTCCGTATCAGAGGCGGAAGACACAGCTACGAAAATTTTTCCCTGTTAAATGACGGACTAGTCATTGATCTCAGTGAAATGAAGAAAATAAGAGTAAATGAGGATAAGCGGCTGGTCTCGATTGAAGCGGGAGCCGAATTGGGGGAAGTCTACCAGACACTTTGGCGGTACGGCTTGACCCTTCCTGCGGGAACCATTGCGAATGTGGGAATCACGGGGCTGACGCTCGGGGGAGGAATCGGATATTTAACAAGGACAGCCGGACTTACTTGCGATCGTCTCCTCCAGCTCGAAATGATCATAGCGGACGAAAAAACAGGTGCTGACTTGATCACAGTCAACCGTTCAAAGCACTCTGATCTATTTTGGGCGTCTCAGGGAGGAGGGGGAGGCAACTTCGGCATTGTCACATCCATGATGTTTAAAGCCGTACCGATCTCGTGCGTGTCTGTTTTTTCTGTCACTTGGGGCTGGGATGATTTTGAGGAAGTATTTAACACATGGCAGCGCTGGGCTCCATTTATAGACAACCGGCTTACCTCATCAATTCAGTTTTGGCCTAAGGAAGTAAACCGCATAGAAGCGCTCGGTCAATTTACCGGGACAAAAGATGAGCTGAAAGAACTGCTGGCTCCGTTAATGAAAGCGGGAAAACCGACAAGCGGCATGGTCAAGACAGTGCCATTTATTAAAGCGGCAGCCTTTTTTAACAGCCCGGGAGGCAATCAGCCGCAAAAGATGAAGCGGTCAGGATCCTTTATTGAAAAACCATTATCAACACGCGCAATATCCACTTTAAAGCGCTATTTAGAGCACGCTCCGAACGAAAACGCCAGTGTCTGGCAGCAATCTCTCGGCGGGGCGGCCGGACGGATCGCTCCGGACCAAACGGCATTCTACTATCGCAACGCAATCATTGCCCAAGAATATATTACAACTTGGACATCTGCTGAAGAAGAAAGACAAAATGTCCGCTGGATCGAAGGACTGAGAACGTCCCTATCAAGAGAAACGATGGGAGATTACGTGAATTGGCCTGATAGAGAAATCAGAAACTGGCTGCAAACATATTACGGAGAAAATGTTCACCGCCTCCGTCAAGTCAAAACGAAATATGATCCGGAAAATATATTCCGCTTTGAGCAGAGCATTCCGCCGCTTCGCCGTTCACCGTTTTTCTAAAAAAGATGAAGATGGGCAAACTCCATCTTCATCTTTTCTTTTATTGATATAAACGGCTTCCCTTCTCTGCAAACTCTTTTGCTTTTTCTTTCAGCCCTTCGTTGACGGCCTCGTCTTCAGTAAGTCCGTTTTCCTTCGCATAATCACGAATATCCTGAGAAATTCTCATACTGCAGAACTTCGGACCGCACATCGAACAGAAGTGAGCCGTTTTTGCGCCTTCAGCCGGCAGCGTTTCATCATGATATTCCATTGCTCTTTCAGGATCAAGCGACAAATGAAATTGATCACGCCACCGGAATTCAAACCGCGCCTTAGACAGAGCATCGTCACGGATCTGTGCACCCGGATGCCCTTTAGCAAGGTCTGCGGCATGTGCCGCGATTTTGTACGTAATGACGCCTTCTCTTACATCATCACGATTCGGCAGCCCCAAATGCTCCTTCGGCGTGACATAGCAAAGCATCGCCGTCCCGTACCAGCCGATCATCGCCGCGCCGATTGCTGAAGTAATGTGGTCATAACCCGGAGCGATATCCGTCGTTAATGGCCCGAGCGTGTAAAAAGGCGCCTCTTTACAAATTTCCAGCTGCTTGTCCATGTTTTCCTTAATTTTATGCATCGGCACATGACCCGGTCCTTCGATCATCACTTGCACATCGTGCTTCCACGCAATCTCCGTCAATTCTCCGAGAGTCTCCAATTCCGCAAACTGCGCTTCATCATTGGCATCCGCAATCGAACCGGGGCGAAGCCCGTCACCAAGAGAAAAAGCGATATCATAGGCCTTCATGATTTCACAAATTTCTTCAAAATGCGTGTACAGAAAGCTTTCCTGATGATGAGCCAGGCACCATTGCGCCATAATCGCCCCGCCGCGGGATACGATTCCCGTCTTGCGTTTAGCCGTTAACGGGACGTAACGAAGCAGTACGCCGGCATGGATGGTGAAATAATCCACGCCCTGCTCCGCCTGCTCAATCAATGTGTCACGATAAATGTCCCACGTTAAATCCTCGGCAATGCCATTTACTTTTTCAAGCGCCTGATAAATCGGCACCGTCCCCACAGGCACGGGGCAGTTGCGGATAATCCATTCACGCGTCGTATGAATGTCTTTTCCCGTGGATAAGTCCATCATCGTATCGGCGCCCCAGCGAATCGCCCACGTCATTTTTTCAACTTCTTCTTCGATAGAAGATGTAACAGCCGAGTTGCCGATATTTGCATTAATTTTCACATGAAAATTCCGGCCGATAATCATCGGCTCGCTTTCCGGGTGGTTGACGTTAGAAGGAATAATCGCCCGGCCGCTGGCTACCTCGTCTCTGACAAATTCGGGAGACACATGCTCACGTATTGCGATAAACTCCATTTCCGGCGTAATGATGCCTTTTCTCGCATAATGCAATTGTGTTACATTTTTCCCCGGCTTGGCCCGAAGCGGTTTCCGCTGTAGGCCGGGGTATTCAGCGGCACGGCCCTCTTTTTTATAACCGTTGTCTTCAGGTCTCACGGTCCGGCCATTATATTCTTCTACATCTCCGCGCCCGGTAATCCACTTTGTGCGGAGCGCCCCCAGCCCTTCATGAATATCAATCTGTACATCCGGGTCTGTATACGGCCCGCTCGTATCATAAACACGGACCGGCGCATTCTCCTCTTCCCCGAATGCCCCCGTAGTCGCACTCAGGCTGATTTCCCGCATCGGCACTCGTATATCGGGCGAAGAACCTTCTGTATAAACCTTTTTACTGCCGGAAAAACTCGACATAATGGAAATGTTCGCTTGCTGTACTGATTGATTTTGCATACAAATCTCTCCTTTATCATTTGAATAACAGAACCAAGCTCAGCACCAGCACAAAAAAACCGGGTTCAAAGAAGAACCCGGTTTTGCAGTCAGAAAGAAACTATTATTGTTTTCATCAACAATAATAAAACCTTTACTTCCCCACGCTGGTACGAACCAGATCAGGTCCAAAGGGTTAAGAAGCCGCCGCTTCTCTCTCAGCCCGCTCAGACGGGCACCCCCAGTAACTATTGATTTCGCTCTCATCGTAACATAAGTTGTGTACAAAAAAAAGCATATTATCAAAATTCAGATAACGGTACGGTCATAAGCTCTGTTTCCCGAACGCCTTCTTTGGTATTAAAAACCCGATAACCCTTTGCGGTTTCCCTGGAAGAGACAGCCCGGAACAGCTGACCGTCTTTATAATGAAGCGCAACACCATCATCAGCGGCATAGCCCTCGCTGAGTTTCTTTTCTGAAATCAGACGGTGATACACCGGCCGGCGCTCCGCTTCTCCGTCATAGTGCGGACAAAAGCTTCCCGGCAAAAATCCTAAAGCTCTTAACTCTCTCAAATCTCCAGCCGAATCCGTCAACCCTTCTTCATACCAGCAAATCGCCCCGGCGCTGAGACCCGCCAACATGATGCCGTTTTCCCAAGCCTCACGAAGAATAAGGTCAATCCCCCACTCTTTCCATAAGACAAGCATATTGCGCGTATTTCCGCCGCCGACATATATAATATCTTTCTTCATGAGAAAGGATCTGAGATCAGAACCCGGCGGTTTAAACAGCGACAAGTGATCCGGCTCATACCGCAGCTTTTGAAAGGCCTGATAAAACCTGCCGATATAATTCTCCGAATCTCCGCTTGCCGTCGGCAAAAAACAAATTTTCGGCTTTGACCGCGCCGACTGCTCTAAAATATACTGATCCAGCACAAGATGATCCGGCTCCATGGAAAAGCCCCCGCCGCCCATTGCAATAATCTGCTTCAATGTCATCACCTCTTTTTTCCTCTAGTATAACAGCTCATAAAAAGGCGTTATCCCCATTTCGGATACCGCCTTTAAAAAGTATTTGTTATCTGAAAAATGAAAACGCACCGTATAACAAAACGGAGATCCCCGCGGCGATAAGCGCCGGAACAAGCTTCGAACGGGCATACTTCACAACATCGATCCCCAACACCGTACAGGTTGTCACCGTATTATCACTGAGAGGAGAAGCAAACGCTCCAAATGTTCCGCTCGCAAACACGGCCCCGATCGCTAATAATAAGCTGGTATGTGACTGAACCGCCAGCGTTACGCCGAGCGGCATTAATAGCCCCCAAGTCCCCCAGGATGACCCGATAAAATAGGATATAACAGCCCCCAGTATAAAAAGAGACGGCGCAATAAACATATGAGGGATCCATGACGTTAAATGAGAAGTAACATATTTCGAGAATCCAAGGTCTTCAGATACTGCTGTTACGGCCCAAATCAGCGATAACATAATAATAACGTTGACCAATTCGTTTCCGCCCTTAATAAAATGGGTAACAAGCTCGCCTGCATGAAAACGCTGAAACATAAAAAGAGCAAATGCTGCAATAACCGCTGCCAATAATGCGGTTAACATGACGCCAAGCATATCGCTTTTGATAAAAGCATTCAAAAACCCTTGTGCTTTTGAATGGCCGTCCCACCAGCTGAGAAAGAGTGTTAATAGCAAAAACAGCCCGATCGGAATGATTAAATTCCAAGGCCGAATCGGTGTTTCGTTAATATAAGCACGGTGCGCCGAATCCAGCTCCTCCTGCTGGTCAGCATGCTCATCACTTTTGAACATTCCCGTATGTCCACCGTGAATATCTGAGATCGTCCCTGTTTCCATGTTGAATGAACCTGATCCTTTTGAAAGCAACACACCCCTGTTCCGCGGAATCGGTTCCGTATTTTTGTTATGTTTGCGAGCAGTAGTTTGTCCGCTCTTTTCTGTTTTTTCTAAGCTTTCGTCCGCTTTTTGTTTCTTAAAAAAGCAGTAATAAATTCCGACTACTATAATCACAATGGAGAAAAAATTGAAGGGAATACTTTTCACATACACCGTGTAAGCCGGCTGATCTATTCCTGACGTTTTAAGGGCCTGTCCGATAATGGAAACCATGTAGCCGACAAATGCCGTTGCTATCGGAATCAAGGCAATGACAGGGTTTGCCGTAAACTCAATGGCATACGCAATTTTCTGTTTCGACAGGTCCAGACGCTTGCTTAAAGCTTTCATGATCGGTGCAATTGTGACGATGCGAAAGTCCGGTTCACTGAACGTGCCAAATGTCGACAGCCATGCAAGCAGCATCGCACCTTTTTTGGTTTTAACTTTTTTACTGATCAAATGGACGAATCCTTTTATCCCGCCGGTCAGCTTTATAATCCCTACAAGGCCGGCAAATGAATATAGAAACACAATGATTCTAATATTATTGGTGACGACAATGTTGCTGATGACATATTGAACCATATGTTCAATCCCGCCAAGCAAGCTGGGATGCAAAAGATAGCTTCCGACCAGCAAACCGACAAACAGACCGGACTGCACTTGCTTTGTAATGATTGAAATGGGAATGACCAGAATAAATGGGATAAGACAAGCCCAAGTCCCTTCCATAAAAAACACCTCTTTCAAAGAACTTCTTGTTAGTATCTTTGAAAAAAGCGGATTTATACAATCAGCAGGTATCATGTTTTCACAAGCCTTGGAGGATATTTTCACACAACAAAAAAGGCTTCTACATATTGTAGAAGCCTTTGTATACCGGTGGCCGGGGTCGAACCGGCACTCCAGAAGGAACACGATTTTGAGTCGTGCGCGTCTGCCAATTCCGCCACACCGGCATGTAATGCGTCGTGTTCAACCGACGTATATAAATGTAACATGTATTTCATAAAACGTCAACGGTTTTAGCAAAGTTTTTTAAATGGTAATGCAGTATATACGATACAAGCAAGAAACTTATATTGATAGTCATTACGTTTTATTATATAAAAAAAGTGATCTGCAATATGCAAATCACTCTCATATATGTTTTATAATGTGAAAACTGATGACCAATTTAACATAGTTCGTTCAAAGTTAAATTGGTGCCGAGGGCCGGACTTGAACCGGCACGGTAGTCACCTACCGCAGGATTTTAAGTCCTGTGTGTCTGCCAATTCCACCACCCCGGCAATAGAAAGGCGACACCCGGATTCGAACCGGGGATAAAGGTTTTGCAGACCTCTGCCTTACCACTTGGCTATGCCGCCGTAATTTGGAGCGGAAGACGGGATTCGAACCCGCGACCCCCACCTTGGCAAGGTGATGTTCTACCACTGAACTACTTCCGCAACATGTAAAAGAACTTAATACATCTTATGCTGTTGTTTTTTAAAAAATGCAACTGGGCTAGCTGGATTCGAACCAACGCATGACGGAGTCAAAGTCCGTTGCCTTACCGCTTGGCTATAGCCCAATGATAAAATGGGGCGATTGATGGGAATCGAACCCACGAGTGCCAGAGCCACAATCTGGTGCGTTAACCACTTCGCCACAACCGCCATAATCTGAAGATGAATAAATAAAATAGTGGCAGGGGCAGTAGGAATCGAACCCACACCGGAGGTTTTGGAGACCTCTGTTCTACCGTTAAACTATGCCCCTATTTAAAATGGTGGAGGGGGGCAGATTCGAACTGCCGAACCCTGAGGGAGCGGATTTACAGTCCGCCGCGTTTAGCCACTTCGCTACCCCTCCATCATTTAGAGTGCCGGCCAGAGGACTTGAACCCCCAACCTACTGATTACAAGTCAGTTGCTCTACCAATTGAGCTAGACCGGCAAATGGTGGCTCGGGACGGAATCGAACCGCCGACACACGGATTTTCAGTCCGTTGCTCTACCAACTGAGCTACCGAGCCTTTTTATAAATGGCGGTCCGGACGGGACTCGAACCCGCGACCTCCTGCGTGACAGGCAGGCATTCTAACCAACTGAACTACCGGACCATTTTTTTGGTTGCGGGGGCAGGATTTGAACCTGCGACCTTCGGGTTATGAGCCCGACGAGCTACCGAACTGCTCCACCCCGCGATGATAATGGTGGAGGATGACGGGCTCGAACCGCCGACCCTCTGCTTGTAAGGCAGATGCTCTCCCAGCTGAGCTAATCCTCCATCATATAAGTGACCCGTACGGGATTCGAACCCGTGTTACCGCCGTGAAAGGGCGGTGTCTTAACCGCTTGACCAACGGGCCCTGGTATTTTTTCGTTTGTTATGTATTGATAATTAGTGGCGGAGAGCAAGGGATTCGAACCCTTGAGACGGGGTTACCGCCTACACGATTTCCAATCGTGCTCCTTCGGCCACTCGGACAGCTCTCCATAAATGGCTCCGCAGGTAGGATTCGAACCTACGACCGATCGGTTAACAGCCGATAGCTCTACCACTGAGCTACTGCGGAATGAAGTCTGCCTGGCGATGTCCTACTCTCACAGGGGGAAACCCCCGACTACCATCGGCGCTGAAGAGCTTAACTTCCGTGTTCGGCATGGGAACGGGTGTGACCTCTTCGCCATCATCACCAGACGTTTTAGTGACATGTATTATTATACTATGTATTTCAGAAAAAGCAAGAGTTTTTTTAAAAATTCTCTCAAAACTAGATAACAGTAAGCATACATTCAAATTGGTTAAGTCCTCGATCGATTAGTATCTGTCAGCTCCATGTGTCGCCACACTTCCACCTCAGACCTATCAACCTGATCATCTTTCAGGGATCTTACTTCCTTGCGGAATGGGAAATCTCATCTTGAGGGGGGCTTCATGCTTAGATGCTTTCAGCACTTATCCCGTCCGCACATAGCTACCCAGCGATGCCCTTGGCAGAACAACTGGTACACCAGCGGTGCGTCCATCCCGGTCCTCTCGTACTAAGGACAGCTCCTCTCAAATTTCCTGCGCCCGCGACGGATAGGGACCGAACTGTCTCACGACGTTCTGAACCCAGCTCGCGTACCGCTTTAATGGGCGAACAGCCCAACCCTTGGGACCGACTACAGCCCCAGGATGCGATGAGCCGACATCGAGGTGCCAAACCTCCCCGTCGATGTGGACTCTTGGGGGAGATAAGCCTGTTATCCCCGGGGTAGCTTTTATCCGTTGAGCGATGGCCCTTCCATGCGGAACCACCGGATCACTAAGCCCGACTTTCGTCCCTGCTCGACTTGTAGGTCTCGCAGTCAAGCTCCCTTGTGCCTTTACACTCTGCGAATGATTTCCAACCATTCTGAGGGAACCTTTGGGCGCCTCCGTTACCTTTTAGGAGGCGACCGCCCCAGTCAAACTGCCCACCTGACACTGTCTCCCCGCCCGATAAGGGCGGCGGGTTAGAAGGTCAATACAGCCAGGGTAGTATCCCACCGATGCCTCCACCGAAGCTGGCGCTCCGGTTTCCAAGGCTCCTACCTATCCTGTACAAGCTGTACCAACATTCAATATCAGGCTGCAGTAAAGCTCCACGGGGTCTTTCCGTCCTGTCGCGGGTAACCTGCATCTTCACAGGTACTATAATTTCACCGAGTCTCTCGTTGAGACAGTGCCCAGATCGTTGCGCCTTTCGTGCGGGTCGGAACTTACCCGACAAGGAATTTCGCTACCTTAGGACCGTTATAGTTACGGCCGCCGTTTACTGGGGCTTCAATTCGCACCTTCGCTTACGCTAAGCGCTCCTCTTAACCTTCCAGCACCGGGCAGGCGTCAGCCCCTATACTTCGCCTTACGGCTTCGCAGAGACCTGTGTTTTTGCTAAACAGTCGCCTGGGCCTATTCACTGCGGCTCTCTCGGGCTTGCACCCTAACAGAGCACCCCTTCTCCCGAAGTTACGGGGTCATTTTGCCGAGTTCCTTAACGAGAGTTCTCTCGATCACCTTAGGATTCTCTCCTCGCCTACCTGTGTCGGTTTGCGGTACGGGCACCTCTCACCTCGCTAGAGGCTTTTCTTGGCAGTGTGGAATCAGGAACTTCGCTACTATAATTCGCTCGCCATCACAGCTCAGCCTTCACGGGAAACGGATTTGCCTATTTCCCAGCCTAACTGCTTGGACGCGGATATCCAATACCGCGCTTACCCTATCCTCCTGCGTCCCCCCATTGCTCAAATGGTGAGGAGGTGGTACAGGAATATCAACCTGTTATCCATCGCCTACGCCTTTCGGCCTCGGCTTAGGTCCCGACTAACCCTGAGCGGACGAGCCTTCCTCAGGAAACCTTAGGCATTCGGTGGAGGGGATTCTCACCCCTCTTTCGCTACTCATACCGGCATTCTCACTTCTAAGCGCTCCACAAGTCCTTCCGGTCTTGCTTCACAGCCCTTAGAACGCTCTCCTACCACTGTTCGAAGAACAGTCCGCAGCTTCGGTGATACGTTTAGCCCCGGTACATTTTCGGCGCAGAGTCACTCGACCAGTGAGCTATTACGCACTCTTTAAATGGTGGCTGCTTCTAAGCCAACATCCTGGTTGTCTAAGCAACTCCACATCCTTTTCCACTTAACGTATACTTTGGGACCTTAGCTGGCGGTCTGGGCTGTTTCCCTTTCGACTACGGATCTTATCACTCGCAGTCTGACTCCCAAGGATAAGTCATCGGCATTCGGAGTTTGACTGAATTCGGTAACCCGGTAGGGGCCCCTAGTCCAATCAGTGCTCTACCTCCGAGACTCTTACCTTGAGGCTAGCCCTAAAGCTATTTCGGAGAGAACCAGCTATCTCCAGGTTCGATTGGCATTTCACCCCTACCCACACCTCATCCCCGCACTTTTCAACGTGCGTGGGTTCGGGCCTCCATTCAGTGTTACCTGAACTTCACCCTGGACATGGGTAGATCACCTGGTTTCGGGTCTACGACCACGTACTCAATTCGCCCTATTCAGACTCGCTTTCGCTGCGGCTCCGCATCTTCTGCTTAACCTTGCACGGGATCGTAACTCGCCGGTTCATTCTACAAAAGGCACGCCATCACCCGTTAACGGGCTCTGACTACTTGTAGGCACACGGTTTCAGGATCTCTTTCACTCCCCTTCCGGGGTGCTTTTCACCTTTCCCTCACGGTACTGGTTCACTATCGGTCACTAGGGAGTATTTAGCCTTGGGAGATGGTCCTCCCGGATTCCGACGGAATTTCACGTGTTCCGCCGTACTCAGGATCCACTCAGGAGAGAACGAAGTTTTGACTACAGGGCTGTTACCTCCTATGGCGGGCCTTTCCAGACCTCTTCATCTACCTCGTTCCTTTGTAACTCCGTACAGAGTGTCCTACAACCCCAAGAGGCAAGCCTCTTGGTTTGGGCTGGTCCCGTTTCGCTCGCCGCTACTCAGGGAATCGCATTTGCTTTCTCTTCCTCCGGGTACTTAGATGTTTCAGTTCCCCGGGTCTGCCTTCTCATATCCTATGTATTCAGATATGGATACCACTCCATTACGAGTGGTGGGTTTCCCCATTCGGAAATCTCCGGATCAAAGCTTGCTTACAGCTCCCCGAAGCATATCGGTGTTCGTCCCGTCCTTCATCGGCTCCTAGTGCCAAGGCATCCACCGTGCGCCCTTTCTAACTTAACCGTTAAAAAGAATCACTACGTGATATCTTGCATTACTAATTGAATGTGAATTACTTCTGTTATCTAGTTTTCAAAGAACAACATCTCGAAGAATCGAATGATCCTTCAAAACTAAACAAGACAGGGAACGTTCTGTTTATAAGACCCAAGGTCTTATATTCCGTTAAAATCCTTAGAAAGGAGGTGATCCAGCCGCACCTTCCGATACGGCTACCTTGTTACGACTTCACCCCAATCATCTGTCCCACCTTCGGCGGCTGGCTCCTAAAAGGTTACCTCACCGACTTCGGGTGTTACAAACTCTCGTGGTGTGACGGGCGGTGTGTACAAGGCCCGGGAACGTATTCACCGCGGCATGCTGATCCGCGATTACTAGCGATTCCAGCTTCACGCAGTCGAGTTGCAGACTGCGATCCGAACTGAGAACAGATTTGTGGGATTGGCTTAACCTCGCGGTTTCGCTGCCCTTTGTTCTGTCCATTGTAGCACGTGTGTAGCCCAGGTCATAAGGGGCATGATGATTTGACGTCATCCCCACCTTCCTCCGGTTTGTCACCGGCAGTCACCTTAGAGTGCCCAACTGAATGCTGGCAACTAAGATCAAGGGTTGCGCTCGTTGCGGGACTTAACCCAACATCTCACGACACGAGCTGACGACAACCATGCACCACCTGTCACTCTGCCCCCGAAGGGGACGTCCTATCTCTAGGATTGTCAGAGGATGTCAAGACCTGGTAAGGTTCTTCGCGTTGCTTCGAATTAAACCACATGCTCCACCGCTTGTGCGGGCCCCCGTCAATTCCTTTGAGTTTCAGTCTTGCGACCGTACTCCCCAGGCGGAGTGCTTAATGCGTTAGCTGCAGCACTAAGGGGCGGAAACCCCCTAACACTTAGCACTCATCGTTTACGGCGTGGACTACCAGGGTATCTAATCCTGTTCGCTCCCCACGCTTTCGCTCCTCAGCGTCAGTTACAGACCAGAGAGTCGCCTTCGCCACTGGTGTTCCTCCACATCTCTACGCATTTCACCGCTACACGTGGAATTCCACTCTCCTCTTCTGCACTCAAGTTCCCCAGTTTCCAATGACCCTCCCCGGTTGAGCCGGGGGCTTTCACATCAGACTTAAGAAACCGCCTGCGAGCCCTTTACGCCCAATAATTCCGGACAACGCTTGCCACCTACGTATTACCGCGGCTGCTGGCACGTAGTTAGCCGTGGCTTTCTGGTTAGGTACCGTCAAGGTGCCGCCCTATTTGAACGGCACTTGTTCTTCCCTAACAACAGAGCTTTACGATCCGAAAACCTTCATCACTCACGCGGCGTTGCTCCGTCAGACTTTCGTCCATTGCGGAAGATTCCCTACTGCTGCCTCCCGTAGGAGTCTGGGCCGTGTCTCAGTCCCAGTGTGGCCGATCACCCTCTCAGGTCGGCTACGCATCGTCGCCTTGGTGAGCCGTTACCTCACCAACTAGCTAATGCGCCGCGGGTCCATCTGTAAGTGGTAGCCGAAGCCACCTTTTATGTCTGAACCATGCGGTTCAGACAACCATCCGGTATTAGCCCCGGTTTCCCGGAGTTATCCCAGTCTTACAGGCAGGTTACCCACGTGTTACTCACCCGTCCGCCGCTAACATCAGGGAGCAAGCTCCCATCTGTCCGCTCGACTTGCATGTATTAGGCACGCCGCCAGCGTTCGTCCTGAGCCAGGATCAAACTCTCCGATAAAGTAGTTTGACTGACTACGCACATCGCTGTGCGATTTATTTAAAACTTTGAATTAACAGGTACGTTTTGTCTTGTTTAGTTTTCAAAGATCATTTCAACCTCATCTCGAGGCGACTTTTTCAGTATAACATTTCAGCGAGTTGCTGTCAAATGTTTTTTTGTTTTTATTTCTCCGCCGCTGTGAGCTTTTTGTTGAAGCGCATCAGCGACGTTTAATAATATACCATGCCTATGATTCAGCGTCAACACTTTTTTTGAAAGAATATCCTCGATGATATACTTCCTGCCCTTTGGTCTCTATTTGAGATACTTCAACAAAGCCTTTTTCCGTCAGGTAATCAAGCATGACACCAAGATCTTGGGTGAAGTGCACCAGTTCAGGGTGCTGAAGCAATTCTCCAAACTGCCACAGTTCTTTTTCTTTCATCACTTGAAAAAGGTGCGCAGAACCGATTTCAGCTTTTGAATGGATGAGAAAATCATTTGCTAAGAATAATAATTCGAGTCTTTTCTCCAAACTTTCGTGACTCTCGACAAGTTCGGAATATAGCTTATATACCTGCGGCTCAATGTGACGGACCTGGTTCCAGACTGTCGTTTCGGGATAAAACCCCCGGTCAATCACTTCTATGCGGGCCAAGTGGTGAAGAGCATGCACTACCGCATAATATGCATCCAGAAAATGATCAGCTTCAAAAAACGCTTTTCCTTCTACAAATCTTCTGATCAGCTTGCCGTATTCCATTCCGATCTTTAATTTCCGCTCGGCGAAAGGAAAAGTGCTGAGCCGGTCATTGAGTTCAGATATATATTCATTGCGGTCAAACAGCACTTTGCCGTTGATGATCCAATCTATGACTCTTCTATTGGTCCCAAGCAGAATCCATTCCTGAAGCAGAGCATCCGTTACAATATGTAAAGAAGCGGTTTTTTGTTCGAATTCATAATGCTTTATAAAAAGAGGTTCATCAGCCTGTTTGACAATGACAAGCATGACCGCATCAAAGTTATCCGTGATGGATGATGCTTTACTCCTTCTCTCAATCATAAGGACGGCCAGCGTATCGGGATGACTTGCTCTTTCTTGGTAAATTGGACGGAGAAGATTGTCCATTACGATTCCTCCAATGCGATTGTTTCACTAGCTATTGTTTCTACATTTCTATGATAAAACATGAAAGTCCTTTTTTCTAAACACATTGCACTATTATAACAAATTTCCTTTCAGGTGCCATATTTATTCTTCCCTTTTCTTACGAAAACATGAAGAATATGCCATCTGTTTTGTGCTATAGTTAAACGAGAGGGGGATGGACATGGCGAAATACTCAAGCAAAATTAATAAGATCAGAACGTTTGCGTTAAGTTTGGTTTTCGTTGGGTTTATCATTATGTACATCGGGCTGTTCTTTAAGCAGTCTGTTTTGCTTGCCAGCTTGTTTATGATTCTCGGCCTGCTGTCGATCGGGCTCAGCACCGCCGTTTATTTTTGGATCGGCATGCTGTCCACAAAAGCGGTCCGGGTGATGTGCCCCGCTTGCGAGAAAGAAACGAAGATTCTGGGCAGAGTGGATATGTGCATGCATTGCAGAGAGCCGCTCACATTGGATAAAGGATTGGAAGGCAAAGCGTTCGATGAGTCTTATAACAGAAAAAACAGTGTAAAATAAACGAAGCTGACCGTATCAAAGCGGTCAGCTTCGTTTAGTGGTTTTCTTTTTTGGAACATTCTTGGCAGACGCCGTAAATCTCCAAACGGTGGTGGCTTACCTTAAACCCCGTGACGTGAGCCGCAAGCTGTTCTACTTCGTCAAGTCCGGGATAATGGAAGTCTACGATTTTTCCGCAGCTTTCACAAATGGCGTGATAATGGTCAGAGGTGACAAAGTCAAATCTGCTGGACGCATCTCCGTACGTCAGTTCCTTTACAAGCCCCGCTTCCCGGAATACACGCAAATTGTTATACACTGTCGCAACACTCATATTAGGGAATTTCCCTTCCAAGGCTTTATATATATCGTCCGCTGTCGGATGTGCCATAGAATCCACGAGATATTCCAGAATGGCATGACGTTGAGGAGTAATCCGGACTCCCGTATCCTTCAACGTGTCTAAGGCTTCTTTTAATTCATGTGCAGCCATCCGTCATGCACCTCTCTTCTAAAAAAGATTCTTACTTTATAATGTTTATAATTAGTGTACATCTTTTTCCGGTCTCCTGTCAAATGTAATCTGAAGAAAACCCCGTGAGTTCAGCATTTGTCCATTAATTAGACGCAATTTGTTCCAATTCGCGAAGCGCCTCGGCAACGTGATCTTTCACTTTTACCTTTCTCCACTCCTTCACAAGACGGCCTTCTTTGTCTAACAAAAAAGTGGATCGCTCGATACCCATATATTCTTTCCCAAAATTCTTCTTCAGCTTCCACACATCAAAAGCTTCCGCCAATTTGTGCTCATCATCAACGAGGAGCTGGAAAGGAAGATCGTGTTTTTGCTTAAATTTTTCATGTTTGTCACGGCTGTCAGGGCTTACTCCGATGATAACGGCATCAAGTCCCGCGAAACTTTCGTGCTGATCACGGAAATCACATGCTTCCGTCGTGCATCCGGGTGTCATGTCTTTCGGATAAAAATAGAGAACGACGTACTTCCCTTTAAAATCCGTCAATGCTACTTCTTCCCCGCTGTCATTCACCAATTTCATATCCGGTGCTGTTTGTCCGATTTCAATCGTCATTTCTTATACCTCCGGGTTTTTTATTAAGCGTATCCAATTCACGTTAAGATTACAACCGTTATCCTCCCGCTCTTTTCTGGAAGCATGAACCGTTGTGCTCGCAATGAAGCATGCTACAATAGAACATGATGTAAGGAGATATTAGGAGGGTCATTTTTTGTATACAAAATCAGTTGAACTTCATAAGGAAGCGTTAGAGCATATCGTCGGAGGCGTGAACAGCCCGTCCAGATCCTATAAAGCGGTAGGCGGCGGTTCACCCGTTGCGATGGAAAAAGCGAACGGCGCTTATTTCTGGGATGTAGACGGGAATCAGTATATCGATTATTTAGCGGCTTACGGCCCGATTATTACCGGACATGCCCATCCGCATATTACTGAAGCGATTAAAACAGCGGCTGAAAACGGCGTGCTGTACGGGACGCCGACCAAACATGAGGTCACTTTCGCCAAAATGCTGAAGGAGGCCATTCCTTCACTTGATAAAGTACGATTCGTAAACTCAGGCACTGAAGCGGTAATGACAACGATCCGGGTTGCACGCGCTTATACAGGCCGGACAAAAATCATTAAATTCGCTGGCTGCTATCACGGCCATTCTGATCTTGTACTTGTCGCTGCGGGTTCCGGTCCGTCTACGCTCGGCACTCCTGATTCCGCCGGCGTGCCGAAAAGCATCGCCAATGAGGTGATTACCGTTCCTTTCAATGACATTGAAAGCTACAAAGCCGCGCTGGATAAATGGGGTTCAGAAATTGCAGCGGTTCTCGTCGAGCCGATCGTCGGCAACTTCGGCATCGTTGAACCTGAAGAAGGATTTTTAGAACAGGTAAATGAATTGACCCATAAAGCGGGCGCGCTCGTCATTTATGATGAAGTGATCACGGCGTTCCGTTTTATGTACGGAGGCGCGCAGGATCTTCTTCAAGTGAAGCCTGATTTAACGGCGCTCGGTAAAATTATCGGGGGCGGCCTGCCGATCGGCGCTTACGGAGGCAAAAAAGAGATCATGGAGCAGGTTGCTCCGCTCGGCCCGGCATATCAAGCCGGCACAATGGCCGGAAACCCGGCATCTATCCTATCAGGCATCGCCTGCCTGGAAGTGCTGAAGGAAGAAGGCGTTTATGAGCGGCTTGATGAGCTCGGCGCCAGACTTGAGCAAGGCATTCTCGCCCATGCGGAGACACACGGCATTACCATCACCGTCAACCGTTTAAAAGGCGCGCTCACGGTTTACTTCACTGATGAAAAGATCGTCAATTACGAGCAGGCGGAAAATACGGACGGAGAAGCATTCGCCAAGTTCTTCAAGCTGATGCTTGAGCGCGGCATCAATCTCGCTCCATCGAAGTATGAAGCTTGGTTTATCACAACCGCACATACTGAAGAGGATATCGACGCCACTTTACAGGCCGTTGAAGATGCGTTCAGACATATGAAAAAATAACTGCTGAAACAAGCGGGAGCCCGGGGCTTCCGCTTTTTCTTTTTGTCCGATTTGTGAGATAATGGTTTTTTCAAAAAAAGACCTTGAATAATTGGTATGATCCCTGTATATTACTTTATTGTTTAGCAAATCAGCCGACAGGGAAATGTAAGTGTCAGCCGTTCGTTCGGCACATAATTTATTAGAGAAAGGAATGCACGCACAAACCAATGAAACTTGGTGCCCGCATTTTTAAAACAGGGATTGCGATTACGCTCGCGCTCTACTTAGCATCATGGATCGGACTTCCGTCGCCGATCTTTGCCGGGATTGCAGCTATATTTGCCATACAGCCCTCTATTTACAGGTCTTTTCTTATCATTATTGATCAGGTTCAGGCAAATATCATCGGCGCTGTCATCGCTACGGCATTCGGACTGATTTTCGGACCGAGTCCGATTATGATCGGATTGACCGCAGTGATTGTCATCACGATCATGTTAAAACTGAAAATTGAACACACCATTTCGATTGCGCTCGTGACGGTTATCGCAATTTTAGAAACACCGGGAAACAGCTTCCTGACGTTCGCTCTGATACGAACAAGCACCGTTATTTTAGGCGTGCTGTCTTCTTTTATTGTGAACCTTGTGTTTCTTCCGCCGAAATACGAAACGAAGCTGACTCATCATACGGTTGAATATACCGATGAGATCATGAAATGGATCAGGCTGACGATGCGTCAGTCCACGGAACACTCGATATTGAAAGAGGATATTGAGAAGCTGAAGGAAAAGATGATGAAGCTTGATCATACGTACCTTCTTTATAAAGAGGAGAGAAGCTACTTTAAGAAAACGACGTATGTAAAGTCGCGCAAGCTTGTATTGTTCAGACAGGCGATTATTACGGCGAATCGGGCGCTTGATACGCTGAAAAAGCTGCACCGCTATGAAAACGAGATTTATCATATGCCGGAGGAATTTCAGGAGACGCTGACAGAAGAAATTGATTATCTGCTTCATTGGCATGAAAGGATTCTGATGCGGACGGTCGGCAAGATCAAACCGCATGATGACGATGCTGAAGAAAGCATAAGATATAAACAGCTTTTGACGAAGTCTTTCTTGAAAAATCAGCAGAACTGCGAGGATGAACTGCTTGATTACAATATGCTCAGCATTATGGCTGCGGTTGCGGAATACCGCGAGCAGCTGGAGCATCTCGATACATTAATTACGAGTTTTCAGACATACCACCCGAAAGACAGCGAATTAGAAACAGACGAAGAGTAACCCGGTGCTTCCGTAAAACCGGGTTTTTTTGCATTCAAAAAAACTTATGCCGCCCATTCGGACGGCATAAGTTTTTGTATCAGTTCAAATTCTGAATCGTAAATAAGTGTCTGTACTGGCCGCCTTGGGCCATTAATTCCTCGTGCGTGCCGGTTTCGACGATGGCGCCGTTTTCCATGACGACAATTTTATCCGCGTGCGTAATCGTGGACAGCCTGTGGGCGACGATAAAAGTCGTCCGGTTTTTCGCAAGCTTTTCCATCGCTTCCTGAATGTAGTGTTCACTTTCAAGATCAAGAGCCGATGTCGCTTCATCCAAGATTAACAGCGGCGGATTTTTTAAGAATACACGCGCGATGGAAATCCGCTGTTTCTGCCCGCCTGACAATTTGACGCCCCGTTCGCCGACTTTGGTTTCGTAGCCTTCGGGGAAGTTCATAATAAATTCATGGGCATTTGCCGCTTTCGCAGCCGCAACCACCTCATCCAGAGACGCTCCCGGTTTACCGATGGCGATATTTTCACGAATCGTCTCACTGAACAGAAACGTATCCTGAAGCACCATTCCGACTTGATTGCGGAGGCTTCTCGCTTCATAATCGCGAATATCTGTGCCGTCAATCAGCAGGCTGCCGCCGGATACATCATAAAAACGCGGTATGAGGCTGACAAGCGTCGATTTACCGCCGCCGCTCATCCCGACGAGCGCGACGGTTTCCCCTTTTGTCACCTTTAAGGAAACGTCCTGCAAAATCGTTTCTTTTCCTTCCTCATAACGGAACGAGACATTTCGGAATTCAACTTCGCCCTTAATGCCGTCAGCTTTTACTGCATTCGGTTTATCAGTCAGTTCATACGGCTCGTCGATAAATTCAAATATGCGGTCCATTGAAGCGATCGACTGGGTCAGCGTCGTCGATGAGTTGATCAATCTTCTGACCGGATTGTACATTCTGTCAATATAGCCGACGAACGCAACCATCGTCCCTACCGTCAGCGGACCGTTTATGACAAAATAACCCGCAAACGCGATAACGAGCAGCGGCGCCAAATCCGTAATGGTATTCACGACTGCAAACGTTTTTGCGTTCCAATTCGTATGACGGATCGCTCTGTCCAGAAAATGTCCGTTTTTTTCATCAAAATTGGCTTGTTCATAATCTTCAATGGCAAAACTTCTGATGACGGGCATCCCCTGAACCCGTTCGTGCAAATGTCCCTGAACTTGGGCGAGTGCCTGAGAACGCTCCCGTGTCAGTTTTCGGAGACGGCCGTAAAAGTATTTCACTGAAATTCCGTATAACGGAAACAAAATGACAGATATCAATGTCAGCTTAACATCGAGTGTAAACATAATGCAGATGACGATCAGCACCGTCATCATATCAAGCCAGATATTCATCAGTCCCGTTATGACAAAGTCTTTTGTCTGTTCGACATCATTTATCACCCGGGAAATGACTTCGCCCGTTCTCGTGTTGGCATAAAACCTCAGGCTCAATTTTTGAATATGATCAAACAATACTCCCCTGATATCATAGAGCACCCGGCTGCCCGTCCATTGCGCGAAGTATTGCCGATAGTACTCTACCGGGGGACGCAGAATTAAAAACAGCACGAACATGATGCCCATTATCGTGAATAGCGATGATGTTTTAGCGCTTGCCGTTCCGCTCCCTTGAATAATGTCATCGACCACGTATTTTAACAGCAGCGGGAGAGCCAGCGGGATGGAGAATTTTATGATGCCGATTAACACTGTGATAAAAATTTGTTTTTTATAAGGTTTTACAAATTGCATATAGCGTCTGATTACGCCCACACTTTATCCCCCTCTCTCTTTAAGGCGTGTGAGCCCATGTGAAAAACCTGTTGACACCCCAACAGGTTTTTTATTGTATTCTTTATTTTGTATAGCGCAGATACCGTTCATACCACATATCAACAAATTCCGGAGCAAACGGTCCTTTCCGCTGATGAATCCAGTGCAGCAGCGTATTCAGATACTCCTTCAGAATGCTGTCGATCTCTTTAGGGTAATTCATTGATTTGCGGTGGTCATCGTATTCATCCTCGTCAAGAATGTTATACGTCATATCCGGAAACACCTTGACATCCAAATCGTAATCAATATATTTGATGGCCTCTCCGTCATAAGCGAACGGCGAGCTGATGTTGCAATAATAGTGTACCCCGTCATCTCTCAGCATTCCGATGACGTTAAACCACTGACGGGCATGAAAGTAGCAGATCGCCGGTTCTCTCGTCACCCACGTCCGTCCGTCGGATTCCGTCACCATTGTCCGGTCGTTGGCTCCGATGATACACAATTCCGTACTTTTTAAAATCGTCGTTTCATTCCAAATTCGATGAAGCAGCCCGTTATGCTTATAGCTGTGAATTTGAATGGTTTCTCCTTCCTTGGGATATCCCATATTTCTCCCCTACTTTCTGTAAAGCCCTGCAGTCAATGCAGCCGCAATTGCTTTCCGACAAGTCTTTTCACTATTATAACGTTACGAATTAAAAAATGAAAATAAAAGAACCACTCCGCTTCCGGAATGGCACATTCATTTCTGCACATAGGAAGACGGCTTTTCCGTGCTGCGATAAGACTGGATGACTTGCTCTGTCTGCCTTTGGAATAACTCCTGTATGCCGGCCAGGTCTTTTCGCTTTGTCGCAATTTCGTCCTGTACATTGTCCAGCTTTGCATCTCTTTCCAGACTGATGAGTTCCGCTTCCACCTGCCGGCAGCGGTCAAGTTCTGACTGCAGCTCGAGAAGCTGATCCATGATTTTCATCTGTTCACTTACAAGCTTTTCAAACTCTGACATCGGGTTCCTCCTTAGGCTTTTAGGTTGATACTCCTTACCATTTCGATTTTACGCCGGAAAACCCTTTGACTCATTCTGTAGAGGAATCACAAGTTTTGTCGTTTTGGCAACAGAAAAAAGCACTTCCATCCGAAGATGAAGTGCTTTTTCGTTTCAGTGATTAGCTGTTTTGCTGTTTGTTTTGTTCAGCAGATTGGTTTTGCTTTCTAACCTGCTGCGCATCAGTTTCACTGCCGAATTCAGTGCCGTATTGACCCTGACCGGAAGCTGATTGCTGGTTTTGTCTTTTCACCTGCTGAACGTCTGTTTTGCTGTATTTTGAGTTTGCCATTGTTATCACCTCCACGCACTTTAGAATGCGCAGGAGATGATAAGGCTATTCATCTTTTTTTAAAACTTATACGAGCAGAGAACGTCCGCCGTCAATAATGATGGTCTGGCCGCGGATCATGTCCGCTTTTGAAGAAACTAAAAACTCCACCGTATCGATCATATCTTTAATTTCGACCATTCTGCCGGCCGGCGTATTTTGGCGGGCATCTTCCAGCAGTTCATCTCTGTTAGGGAAATGCTTCAGCGCGTCCGTATCAATCGCTCCGCCTGACACCGCGTTTACGATGATATTTTTCGGAGACAGCTCAACCGCCAGATAACGGGTTAACGATTCTAAAGCGGCTTTTGAGACTCCGACCGTCGTATAGTTTTCAAGATAGCGGATGCTGCCGAGCGAGCTGATGCTGACGATGTGGCCGCCTCCGTTTTTCTCCATCATCTTTGCCGCTTCCTGGGCGCAGAAAAGCAATGCTTTCGCATTGATATTCATTGTCCAGTCCCAGTGTGTTTCTTCGAGTTCCATGACCGGTCTCAGCACGCCTGAAGCCGCATTATTGACGAACACGTCCAGTCTGCCGAATGTTTCGTCAATCTGGCGGAACATGTCTTTGATTTTTGCCGGCTGGCCGACATTGGCTTTAATGACGAGCGTTTTAACGCCGAGTTTTTCAATTTCTTCGGCGGTTTCTAATGCCGCTTTTTTACTGCGGGCGTAATTGATGACGATGTTGTATCCTTTTTCCGCGAGTCTGATGGCGGCTGCTTTCCCGACGCCGCGGCTGCTTCCCGTGATCAGTGCGCATTTATTTTGTTCCATTTTTCCTCAGCTCCTTGCTGTGTATAGTTCTTTTCATTCAACAAACAATAAAAGCAATATGTGTTGAAAGGGGTCTTTTATATGTATGTCGGACGTGATATGGGCGAATTGGCCATGATGCCCAAAAAAGATTGGAGAGATTCAGAGCTCGCCTATTTCCATCATGCCTTCCAGCAAATTATGCCGTATTTAAACGAAGAAGGCCAGTCCAAATACCGGGAACTGATTCAGGAAATCGAAGCCCGCGGCGGACTGAAACGGAATGAAGCGGATTACGGCCACGGCACTCGCGTCAGCTATGACTGACGTTTTTTACAGGCGGCCGCTTTCTTCCGCCATTTTCCATATCTTTTGATGGGAAACGGGAAATGCGTATTCCTCGAGCTCCTCTTTTGTGACCCGTATGAATTCCGTTGTATCCGACACTTGTTTTACTTTACCGAAAAAGACCGAAATATTCCAGACGAGATGGGTGAAAACATGTTCTACGATGCCTTCCAGCTCCCCGATTTCAGCGGTTGTTCCCATCTCTTTTTCTAAATAGGCTTCAAGCTGCTCTCTTTCGGTTTTGATTCCTTTCTGGGTTTCGGTATTCGGAAACTCCCACAAGTTGGCGAGCAAGCCTTTTGGCGGCCGTTTATGAATATAGACATCGCCTTGATCGTCTGTCAGCACAACGGCTGCCATTGTTTTTATTCCGGGCTTTTTCTTTTTGCTTTTAACGGGCAGCTCCCGCTCTGTCCCTTCCGCAAATGCCGAACAGTGCTTTTGTACGGGGCAAAGCAGGCAGGACGGCGATTTCGGGGTGCAGATGATCGCGCCGAGCTCCATTAAACCCTGATTGAATTCAGATGGTTTTTCATGAGAAATGAAAGCGGATACCGCCTGTTCGAAAATGGTTCTGGTTTTAGGTTTTGCGATATCGTCCCATATGGAAAGAATTCTCGACATGACACGCATCACATTGCCGTCTACGGCGGGAATCGGTTTGTTGTATGCGATGCTGAGCACGGCGCCTTTTGTATAAGGGCCGACGCCTTTCAGTCCGCCAAATTCCTTTTCCTCGGCAGGGACGACTCCCCCGTACCGCTCATGCACTTCTTTTACGGCGCTTTGCAGATTTCTTACACGGGAGTAATAACCTAGCCCTTCCCAGGCTTTGAGCACTTTTTCCTCATCGGCTTCAGCGAGCGCCGAAACGGTCGGAAATTGCTCAACAAACCGCCGGAAATAAGGGATAACGGTTTCTACGCGCGTCTGCTGCAGCATCACCTCTGATACCCACACCCGATATGGGTCCTGATTTTCTCTCCACGGCAGAATTCTCTGTTCTCTTTCGAACCATGTAATTAAGTCCTCGCGAAATTTGTCTATATCTTTTTGTTTCATTTTTTCTTCAAGTGCGTTCATATCTTCTCCTCAGATGTTTCGGGTTCCGCTTTTCTTGACACCTTATTTTGGTGTAAACTTAGGGCACGTTACGATAATATGTTACATTAAATAGTGATAAAGAAAAAGCGGAAACATATGAGAACGGCGGATAAACGCCATGATTGGGCAAACAGAAAATGGGGAATATCTTATAATGCGAAATATGCGGGCGACTGATTGTTAACGCCTGCTAGGAGGTCAACAATGGATACTGGCACTCACGTTGTCATGGGTATCGCGCTTGGCGGAATCGCAACTCTTGATCCTGCCGTCGGCATGCACACCCCCATGTCTCAGGCAGTTATGATCGCCGCTCTTGCCGGCTCTCAGGCACCTGATATTGATACCATATTGAAGCTGAAAAATAATGCCGTTTATATTCGAAATCATAGAGGGTTCACGCACTCCATTCCCGCCGTTTTATTTTGGTCCGTTCTGATTCCGGGTATTTTGTTTATGTTTTATCCGGAAGCGAACTTTTTGCACTTGTGGCTGTGGACGCTTCTCGCTGTCGTTTTGCATGTGTTTGTTGACATTTTTAACGCGTACGGCACGCAGGCCATCCGCCCGTTTTCGAGAAAATGGATCGCTCTCGGTTTAATCAATACCTTTGATCCGTTTATTTTCGTCAGCCATTTGGCCGCGATTGCCATGTGGTATATCGGAGGTCATCCGGGCGTGACATTTCTGATGCTTTATATCATCCTCGCAGGATATTACGCCGTCCGGTTTTTGATGCAGCTGCGGATAAAGCGAAGGCTGCGCGAAATGATTGAAGAGGAGATTGAAACCATCATTATTTCGCCGACGATGAAATTCAGGCAGTGGCGTATCGCCGTGACGACGGCGCATGCCTTTTATGTCGGCAGAAGCCTTGACGGCCATGTCGTGATATTGGATACATTCAACCGCGTGCCCGTTCCGGAAACCGATGTGATGAAGGCCGCAAAACAGGACGAAAATATTGCAGCCTTTCTTTCATTTTCCCCCGTTTACAGGTGGGAGGTCGATACCTTTAAAGATCATTATGAGGTGCGTTTTATTGATTTACGCTACCGGAGCAAAGGCCACTATCCTTTTGTCGCCATCGTCCACCTCAGTCATGATTTAGAGCTTCTCTCTTCTTACACGGGCTGGATTTTCAGCGAGGAAAAATTGCAGAAAAAATTAAAGCTCGGCTCTGTTTAAGAGCCGGGCTTTTTTTGTCTTCTCACATATATAACCGCAAACACGAGGCTGATCACCGATAGAGCGGCCGCGGGTTTAAAAAACGGCGGGTAATACGTTAATTGAATATCGTTTTTTCCTTTTTGCGCTTTAAATCCGATAAAGGAATAATCCGCTTTTTCAATCTGCTCTTTTCTGCCGTTTATCTTCAGCTCCCAGCCTTTTTCATATGGAATCGGAAGCATGATATACGGCGCGCGGGTTTTGTTATCATACGAGATATGAAGCGTATTTCCGCGCCAGCTGAGATCGGCCCGCGGTTCTTTTTCCGCTTTTCGGTATGCGCTTTTCAGCGTATCGTACCGTTCTTCATAAAGCGCCAGTCCGTCAAGCTGATAAGATCCTTTCGGCAGACGGATTTGGATGTTTTTTGTTTTCGGCACTCTCACAGTAAGATCGTTGACACCTGTTTTGTAAATGGATTGATTCGATTTTCTCGTTGTCGTGTAATCGTTCACTTTTAATGTAAAGCCCTGGTCCTTCGCTTTATTCTTCAAATAAAAGCTGACGTAATAATCGCCGCCGTCCATCTTAGCGGCTTGCGGCGTAATGACCAGGCCGCCGCCGTCTTCGTTTACCGTCAGGATGCCGTTATGATAATCGCCATGTTCGGCCGCTACCTCTGCATGGCGGATCATATTTTTCGCCTCAGGCGCTTTTTTCGTGTTGGTTGTGCTTGATTCCATGACGATCCCGTCAAGCATTGCCCGTTCCCTGGCAAGGGCGGGCGCTTTTTTCAGGCCGCCCTCGTTATATACGCGATCGGCTGTCCGTACGAACGGAAGCATATATTGATTTTGATAAACCGCATAATGGGTTGATTCCATGATTTTTTTGAACCCGTACGGCACGCCGGCCTCGTTTGTTTTTTCCGTCATATAATATTTTCCGTAAAGCAGGCTGTATAAATTAGCCCTGTTTCCTAATGTGGCATAGCGGCTGACGCTTTCTCTGCCCATGTCAATCTGGAGGTCGTGCCAGTAAAAGGACAGCAGATTGCGGTTCAGTATACTTGAGTAAACGCTGAATCCGTTGAACCCGTATATGATCGGGGTGTTATTGAAAACACCGTTCATCCAATCTAAACGGGCAAACGGATCAGGGTCTTTTTCTTTCAGACGCTGAATGAGCTCTGATTGTTCTTTGCCTTTATAGTCAGCACCCGTCATAAATGTATGCGATACCGTATAAATCTTCCCGCCTTCTGATAAAGCATATTTTTCATATGTATTAGCCGTAAGCACAGCTGTAAGCAAAATGACGGCATAGACGGCGGGCACCGCGCCTTTCAGTCTTGTCTTTGCTGCAAAGAAAGCGGCTATGCTCAGCACCAGAAGAAGGATGACGGGCAGGTTGGCGTGATCAGAAATATCCAGACTGTACCGCCTCACCTGGCTCCAATAGAGCAGAACGACGAGTACGGCGGACATCAGCATACTCTTCATGCTGATGTCTGAAAGCTTAGAAAGCCCTGCTGAAACCGTTCCGGCAATCGTGAAGCACAGGACGTATTCAAACCTGTTCTGCGGAGCTGAAAAACCGTTAAAGGCACTTGCCGCGAACGGACTGAAGTGAAACAGAATATACAGCAGACTGATTCCCGCAAATAGCCGAAACAAGCGGTTTTTGTATAAAGTAAATGTAAATAGAAAAAGCAAAAAAGCCGCCGGCAGGATGATTATCCTGCTAGAAAATAAAATGTTGTCGGAAAAATCAAGCCATGCAATATGCTCTGAATACGGAGGCCGCAGATTATGAAGGTATCCGTATACGACAGGAATAAAGGAAACTGCGCTTATGCCGAACCCGAGAAGGCCCGACAGAATAAATATCCTGCATTGAGTGAGCTTTTTCGCCTCATTGCCTTCAAGGGGGATCACCCACCTGAATAAGATATAAATGCCGATGAAAATCAGATTAATATACGCAAAATAAAAGTTGTTGATCAATGTCAGCGCACAGGCGAAGATAAACCACGCCGGCTTTTTTTCCCGGATGATTTTTTCCGCGCCCAACACAAGCAACGGCAGCCACACCATACTGTCAGTGAAAAAGTCCCAATATACCTCATGCCGGAAGTAAATAATCGAGACCCCGTACAACACGGCGCCGGCAAAAGCAGGCACCGTCCGTTTGACGAAATAACGGAACACACACGCCGCCGTGAATATGATAAAACTCTGCTTGGCAATGCTGATAAAAACGGAGGCCTGCGCCCAAAACAGCGCATCAGCCTCACCCGTCAGCTGAATAAGCTGCAAAAAGCGGACAGCGGCGGAGATAAACAGGAATAGAAAAGAAGTAGAGAAATAATAGCCGAGCTGACTGTACACGCCCCCGCCCAGTCCGAACGAATAGCTGTAAAACAGCCTGCCGTTCATATATTGATCAAACAGCAGCTTTTTGAAGACCGCCATTTGGGCGATCCCGTCTCCAGACCCCGTCATATAGCGGCCTGCCGACCACTCTTTTAAGAAAAAAATATGAGCGGCTGCCGCAGCCAGCACACAGGCTGCCGGCAAGATCCATTTATTTTTTTTCATACAACGTCCCCAGACCCTGCGCACAGCGGCGGCTGTTTAATGGTTCCACTTGCGCTTTTTTGTATAATTCGTTTCATTTTGTTCTCCGTACGTTATATTCGCTTCTTTAATTAAATAGTGCGGGCGTTTTTTTGTTTCATAGTAAATCCGGCCGATATATTCTCCGATGATGCCGAGACTCAAAAGCTGGATGCCCCCTAAAAACAGCACGGCGGAAATAATGGTGAAGTATCCGGGTACGGACACGCCGTGTGTCAGAATATGAACAAAGGTCGTTACAATATACACCATCGACAGAAGCAATATCAGAATACCGGTGAAAAAGCATACCCTAAGGGGCTTGTTGTTGAAGGAGACGACCCCGTCCATTCCGTAGTTGAACAGATTGCTGAATGACCATTTGGACGTGCCGTTCTTCCTTTCGACATTTTCATAAAATACGATTTTCTGGTCAAACCCGATCCAGCAGAACAGCCCTTTCGAGAAACGGTTCCCTTCACTCAGCTTCAAAAGGGCATCAACGGCCTGCCGGCTCAGCAGGCGGAAATCTCCGACCCCGTCACGCAGGTCCACTTCGACGGCTTTGTTGATAAATTTATAATACAGGGAAGAAAGCACGGAACGCACGGGGCTGTCCCCTTTTCGGTTGCGCTGCGCGATGACTTGGTCATACCCTTCTTCATAGCCTTGAATGAAGTCTTTCAGCAGATGGGTCGGATGCTGCAGATCGGCGTCCATCACGATTACCGCTTCGCCCTGCACGTGTTCAAATCCTGCCAAAATGGCCGCTTCTTTTCCGAAGTTGCGGGAAAAAGATATGTATTTGACGCGATGGTTTCTGGCGGCCAGTTCTTTAATCTGCTGAAGGGTGTCATCCGCGCTTCCGTCATTGATGTAGAAAATTTCATAGTCATAATGAATCGTCTGAAACTCTTTTTTTAAAGATTCATGGATGAGCTTGACGTTGTTCCCTTCATTGTAAGACGGAATAATAATTGAGATTAACCTTTGTTTCATGAAGGCACCTTCTTTGTATTATTCTTTTTTTAGGACGGCCTTAAAGGAATTGTCCGCAAAACTTCAGTAAGGCTTTTCCTTTTTTTAATGACGTTTAAACCCTTTTTTTGTTACAGGGAAAGAAAATTTTTTCTGCATATGGTTTATATTTTGTCATGTTTTTCGGCAGATATGAGAAAAAAAAGAAAAAGTCTGTACGCGGGACAGACTTTATTGCTGAAGGTATTCATGAATCAAATGGCTGACGATGCGCGGTTTTTCGTGAATGACCCAATGTGAGGCATCATCTATGAAGATTAAGTCGCCGGTTGGAATCATCCGTTTTGTTTCCTTGGCGAGCTTTTTGCTCAGCGCTCGGTCATTGACGCCCCATATTAATCGGTACGGAACGGGCATTTTAAGCGGAACGGCAGGGCCTAAACCGCCGGCTCTGATCGCCCGGTACCAGTTCAGCATCGCCGTGAGCGCTCCTTTTCTGCCCCAAGCTTCTTTGTAGCTGTCGACATCTTCCCGTGAAAAAAGCGCCGGTCGTTCGGATAAGCCGATCGCGTGATCCAATACGCGGTAATTGTCTTCAGACAATCTCCGTTCCGGCTTTTCCGGAAGCTGAAAGAAAGCAATATAAGAGCTTTTCTTCCACTGCGGCGGGTAGAACGGTGTGACCTTCCGCATAACCGCCGGGTGCGGGATATTGACCGTGATCAATTTTTCAACGTATTGCGGCCGCGTGGATGCCAAATGCCAGGCCACGGCTCCTCCCCAATCGTGGCCGATGACGACGGCTTTGTCATCTGTAAAATGAGTGATCAGCCCGATAATGTCGTCTCTGAGCGTATCAATGGTATAGTTTTCAATGCCCTCCGGTTTGTCACTGAGATTATAGCCGCGCTGATCAGGCACGACAACATGGTATCCGGCATCCGCCAGCGGTTTGATCTGGCTTTTCCAGCCGTACCAGAATTCCGGAAACCCGTGCAGCAGCACCGCCAAAGGACCGTCTTTCGGACCGGCTGAAGCCGTGTGCAGCGTCACTCCGTTTGTTTCGATCATGTGAAACGTAATGTCATTCATCGATTCTCCTCCCCGTTTGTTTCAATCTTCTTTCTGTTAAGACGATGATCAGTACGCTGATCACAATCAACAATACGGCCTGAACGATCAGGGCGAACGGCTGAGTCAGCCGGATAAGCAGGCTGACCGCAAATCCAGCTGCCGCCGAAATAAGGCCGAACAAAATCATGAGGAGCGCACTGAATCGATTGCCTTCTTTCCACTGCGACTCATCCGCCATAGAGCGCTTCGTCCGATATCCGTACAGGCTGTTGATCGACTTCGGCGGAAAAAATGTGACTGAAATGCCGGCCGCAGCCATCAGAAGGCCGCCGATTACCATTATCATATCCGTCACTCTCCTTTTCATCTTTTACGAAAGGAAAGACAGAAGGTTTCAGAAAAAAAGCAGGCTCATTCGCCTGCCTGAATCTTTATTTTTGAGTTAAGTCGGCCGTTTTCACATAACCTGCTTTCCCGCCGTATGTGACGTACGCCCATTTACGGTCAAACCCTCCGTCATGGCTGAACCCCCAGCCGAGCACATTGACGGTTTCACCCGCTTTAACGGACCCTTTTTTGCCGGTTTCCAAAGTCGGCGTATAAAAAGCGGTTTGTTTCGCCGTCACCGCCTTCACCGGCTGCTTCATCAGAAAATGTGTGGAGATATAGGCTTTGTGACCTTTGTAGTCAATCTCAGCCCAATCTGCTCCTTGAAGCCGTTTAACCTTTACGGAATCCTCTGAACGAAGCGTGCCGATAATCGAGCCTTGTTTATTTGGTTCTTTGCGGACGTTAAGTTCTCCTGCTTTCACGATATATGTATCTGCTGCGGTGTCTATTTTTGTCTGGTGAACTGCTGCGGCATTCGCTGCCGGATCGAAAAAAACGGTGCCTGCGGCTAAAAATAAGCAAAGTCCTGCGGCCGGAATAAATGCGGTTAACCCCTTTTTCATGTTCATTGTGGTTCCTCCCCGCTATTTTATAAGTTATTACACATTTCCACATTCCGCCGGTCGCCAAACATGATTTTTCTATTTCTTTTATAAAAAGTAAAAACCGCCGGACTTGTATCCGGCGGGCGAACTGCTATGTTAATGCAGGAGACCCCTGCTTTGATCCAAATAATGAGAAATGTCTTCCCGAACGCTCTGGAACATATGGAGCTTGCTGCCGTATGATTCGATCCATTCCTTGACGACGCGTTCCGTCATTTGCTCTCCTTGATACGGGCGGCCGGCTTTTGCGTAAGTTGCTTCGAAATCTCCCCATAAAAGCTCAACCCAAGTTCGCGCTTGCAAATAGCTGAGCATGTCATTTTTCTCAAGCAGCAAATTCGTCAGTTTGTCGATATATGTATTCATGTCTCTGTCTCCTTTCCTTGGGAAAACCTGCTGCTTTTACGCAGCTTGTCACAGGCATATACTAACTTTACGTCTTCAGTCCAGAAGGCGCAACCTTTTGATATTGGCCGAGGGGGAAAACAAATGGTCCGGAACAAGGCAAAAGGATTTCCTAATCAGAACAATAATAAGTTTGAAGGCGAACCGCGGGCAAAGGATGACTACGCTTCTAAACGGGCGGACGGTTCAATTAATTCGCACCCGCAAGAACGCATGAGAGCTTCAGGCAGGCGATAACACACACACCGTAAGAGACCGGGAATGACCCGGTCTTTTTTTTTTGCGGAAAAAAACATCCTTTTGCGGTCATAACGCTAAATAAATTCCATAATATGTTAAATGTTAAAACGAAAGCCGGTAGACAAAAAAGGAGGGGTTTTATAAAATGAAGACAGTTTCAAAACGATTGCTGAGCCTTACCGCATTCTTACTGTCAGTTTCATTATTTGCTGTTTCAGCAGAAGCAGCGGGCAGCCCGCAGACATCTGTATCAAACAGCGGTGAGGAGTTTGACGCACATCAGAATCAGCCTGTACAAACAACACAGACATCCCCCGCTTATGAAGGAACGGGCCTCACCAAAAGACAGCTTGCACAAAACAGCAAAGCTGACATCAAGTCATTAAAGCCTTCCAGTATTATTGGGACAGACGAACGAATCAGAATTTCTTCTACAACATCATTTCCATATCGAGCGACAGCACAGCTGACCGTTACATACAGCGGCAGCACAAGCACCTACGGATGCACCGGTTTTTTTGTCAATGCCGACACGATCGTTACGGCGGGACATTGCGTGTATGACCAGAAAAACGGCTGGGCATCGAAAATTACGGCAGCTCCCGGCCGCAACGGATCATCGTACCCGTACGGCTCTTATTCAGGCAAGACATTCTACAGTGTCAAAGGGTGGACAGAAAACGGTGACACAAACTACGACTACGGCGCAATCAAAGTAAACGAATCGCCCGGGAATACCGTCGGCTGGTACGGCTACCGGACGACCAACAGTTCCAGTCCGGCCGGGCTTTCCTCAACCGTGACAGGATATCCGTGCGACAAAGTGTCCGGTTCCATGTGGTCGGACAGCAAGCCGATTCGTTCTGCCGAGACATATAAACTCACTTACACGACAGATACGTTCGGCTGCCAGAGCGGATCGCCCGTTTACCGCAATTACAGCGACACCGGCCAGACCGCCATTGCCATTCATACAAACGGCGGGTCGTCTTACAATCTGGGAACAAGGGTGACAAACAGTGTATTCGACAACATTCAATATTGGTCAAATCAATAAAGCTTTGGTTTTCTTTCTCGCCGCGGCCGTTTTATGCGGATGCGGCAAAGCGGATGATTCTGCCGCCAAAAAAGCATTGCCCGTTACGCTCCATGTTGAGGATGCAGACGGTTCACCGGCGGCCGGTGTGACGGTCACCGTGATGAAAGCGGCGGAGTCAGATCATCAGCCGAATATAGACCGCGGAGAGATAATAGGCAAGACTGATCACCACGGCGAGATTGCATGGAAAAGCGGCGCGAAAGGAACCTATGCCGTCGTTTTTGAAAAAGAAGGGGTACCGGAAACCCGGAATATGTCCTTAGCCGAGAGTGATAAACATACGGTGATCAGCATTACATTGAAACACTGAAAAAAGCTTGCAGGCGGAATATCCCCTGCAAGCTTTTTGTTATCCTTTATGCACTTGGTATTCATAAACATCTTTCTTCTCAGACAGATGAGCGAACGTGGAAAGCACAAGGCCGAGAGCCGTCATCAGCGCACCGCCGGCAAACAGCCATGAGTAAGATCCCGTTCCCCCGAGAATCAATCCGCCGATCCAGGCGCCGAGCGCGTTTGCCAGGTTAAAGGCGGAAACGCTCACCGCAGCGGCGATTGTCGTGCCGTTTTCAGAGGAAGAAATAACCTTGGTCTGCAAAAGCGGCGGCGTGCCGAACGCACATGCGCCGAATAAAAATGTCGCTGAAACCGCGGCGGCGGGAAAAACAGCGATATAAGGGAAAATCGCCAAGACGCCGATCAAGCCGATCATCACACCGATCATCGTGCGTGTCAGCAGTTTGAGCGGCACTTTCCCCGCGAAGAAATTCCCCGCCACTCCGCCGAGACCGTAGGCAAATAACGCACCTGTGATGCCGACTGTGCCGAACCCCGCTGAATCTCTTAAAATCGGCTCAATAAACGTGTAAGCGATAAATACGCCTGAGTAGCCGAGAATGGTGATCGCAAAGGAAAAAATCACTTGTTTATGCTTAAAGACACTCCATTCATTCATCAGCATCGGAATCACTTTCGGTTTCCGGTTCGGTACGACCAGCATCAGTCCGATCAGCCCGATCATGCCTAAAACGGAAATAATGAAAAAGACGGCCCGCCAGTTAAGGGCATCCCCTAAATAAGAGCCGAACGGGACACCGAGCATCAGCGCCACGGTTAATCCGCCGTTCATGGAAGCCGCGGCGGCGGAACGTTTTTCAGGCGGCACCATTTCACTCGCAAACACCATGGCGATCGCAAAAAAAGCTCCGTGGATGGATGCGGATAAAATTCTGGAAATCGCCAGCACGGCGAAGTTCGGCGCGAAGACGCTCATCAGGTTGGCAAGGACGAAGATGCCCATCAACCCTAGCAGCACCGGCTTTCTTGGCAGCTTAACCGCGATAATGGTTACGATCGGGCCCGTCAGGCAGACGCTTGCCGCGTACGCCGTAACAAGCATGCCCGCTGAAGATACATGTATATGAAAGTCATCGGCAATCGACGTCAGAATACCCATGACAGCATATTCCGTATACCCGATGGAAAATGTGCAAATCATTAAAACAAAAATCATTAATTTCACTGATGGCTGTTTCATTTTGATATTCAACGCAAATCGCCTCCTTTTTATTAAAAAACAACGAATTCCATCTTAAAAGATATCAAAAATGAATTCAATCATTTTTTACTGAAAGTATGAAACGAATGTGCCTGAAAAGAAAAAGAGGCCGGAACCGGCCTCTTTTGTTATTTTTTTTCTTTTAAAACGGAAATCGGCAGTGCTTCTTCCCCGTCAGACGGGGAAGATCTGTGTCCCCAGGCGAATACGCCGTTGATGTAATCAATGCGGAAAGTGTCATCAGAACCTTCTATCTGATACACCCCGCCGGGCCGAAAGTCTTCCGGGTTCAGCATGTAAGCTTTGGCCATCGTAATTTTCCGTTCAAGCACGGCCAGTTCATTTACAATGCCCATCTGTTCCGCTTTTCGCGCTTTTTCCGTCAGTCCCGCAATTTCTGTCTGTAGTTCATGAGACGTCATTTGACTGTATCGTTTGTCCATTTCAGTTTACTCCTCTTCCTGCAAGAATTGATCAATATCGTCAATCGAGAATCCTTTTCTGAATAAGTACTGTTTAACCTTCATTCCGCTTTCATAACTGCCGTCATAACGGTATTTCCTGATCGCTTTTTCCGCATGAGCCTTCAGAGCTTCCATCTCGGCTTCATCGTCATTCTCATACTCCGTCTGCTCCAGAGCGGCATTGATGACGTCGAAAGGGAAACCTTTTCGCTGAAGCTGCATCTGCGCCCGCTGTCTGATCTCTTTTGTGGACAGCTTTTTGTCTTTTTTCAGGATTTTGCCGATATGTTTCAGCGCTTCTTGTATCTGCTCATCAAATGTAAACGCACTGAGCGTCTCCTTGATGGTATCGTCGTCTATTCCTTTCGCTTTCAGCTCGCGGAACAGGACGTCAGGGCCTTTGCCGTTTGTTTTTTTGTGGGTGCTCGCATAGGCTTCGGCAAATTCTTTGTCATTTAAGTAGCTGTAATCGTACAGTTTATGGATGACTTCAGAAATGACCATGTCCGGCGTTTCTTTTTTCTTCAGATGATCCCGGACTTCTTTTTCAGAGCGCATCCGGTATGATAAAAATTCTACGGCGCGGTTAAAGGCTTTTTTCACGTCATCGCCGTACTGGATTTCAAGAATGTCAAGCTCGTCCAGTTCTTTCCCTTTTTTCAGGTCAAAACGCACAAGCACGTCGGCGTCGACGCTGAATGCATATTTCTCATCAAGAAAGATGTTGAAGCGCTCGGTATTTTTCTTTTGGGTCGATATTTTTGTAATAAAGGGCATCCCGGTCTCCTTTCCCGCCCCGATGTTCAGGCGTTTTTCTTTTTGGCAAATGAGGTACAGTATATGTATCAACGTGTAAGGAGAGATGGATATGAATATCGCGATGACAGGCGGCACTGGTTTTCTGGGCCGGCATCTGACAGGTGTGTTTACCCGCCGGGGACATCATGTCTATATTTTATCAAGAAAACAGAGAGAAACCGAACAAAAAAATGTGACATATGTTCAATGGCTGGCCGAAAACGCGGCGCCTGAGCGCGAGCTTCCCCCTATTGATGTATGGGTGAACCTCGCCGGCAAATCCATCTTTGACCGCTGGACGGACACAACGAAGGAACAAATCATCTCAAGCAGACTAGAAGCGACGAGAGAAGTCAGACGGATTATGAAGCAGCAGCCGAAAAAACCCCGGGCTTTGATTCAGGCCAGCGCCGTCGGCATTTACGGCACAAGCACAGAAAAAACGTTCACCGAACAGTCAGATACGTCAAATGAAGATTTTCTCAGTCATACGGCTCATATGTGGGAACGTGAAGGCCAGAAAATTGAAGCGCTCGGCATCCGGACGGTATATGCCAGATTCGGGGTGATGCTCGGTGAAAAAGGCGCCCTGCCGCTCATGGTTCTCCCTTATAAGCTGTTAGCCGGCGGCACCATCGGCTCTGGACGGCAGTGGCTGTCATGGGTTCATGTGGATGACGCCGCGGAACTCATCGCTTTTGCGGCGGAGCATGATGACTTGTCCGGTCCCATGAATGTGACATCGCCGAACCCCGTGGAAATGAAGCAATTCGGAAAGACGATCGCAGGCGTCCTGCACCGCCCCCATTGGATTCCCGTACCGGAACTTTTTCTGGAGAAGGCCTTGGGAGAAATGAGCCTGTTGATCGTAAAAGGCCAGCGCGCCCTGCCTAAGCAGGCGCTGACATCCGGTTTTCAATTTACGTATGAAGAACTTGATTCCGCTTTAAAGGATCTCTTATCTGCATAAAAACGGAAATAAAAGCCAATCCTATTGGTATTCTGTTTTGAAGGAGGGTCTTCTTTTGGAAAAGAAGCGCGAAAAACATCAGCAGGGAGCCAATCTGAAAAAAATGCAGGAAGTCCTTTATTCCGGGGAATTCAAAAAAGCGGAAAGAGCAGCCAAACGGAAATAAACTGAATAAAGTCCGGAACCGGGCAGATACTATGTTTGTTTGATATCACTTTTTTCAGGGGGCGATTGATATGGGCAGAAATCATACTCACAAAAACCGTGATAAAAACAAACAAAAACTTCCTCAAGTTCCGGATGCTTTGAAACGCGAAACAGACGGCACATATGAGGAATATTCAAGCGAGCTTGCTGATTCCGCTGACCGCGAAGCGCAGGCGCGGATGAAAGCCGCTGACAACAGAGCTAAAAGCAAAACCCGCTAATACGAAATCCCCGCCTCTGTATAGAGACGGGGATTTTTTTACAGTTCGGTAAACAGGCTTTTTGCAGGCGTCCGTTCTTTCGCCTTAGGCTGTTCATCCGGATAGCCCGTTTGAATGATGGCGGCAAAGCGCTCATTGTCAGCAAGGCCGAAGTCTTGGTGCACCTGTTTGTCATACATAATGCGGCCGCTTTTCCAGACCATGCCGATGCCGTTTTCATGTGCGAGAAGCTGAAGGTTTTGAATCATGCCGCTCAGCGCCGCAAAATCATCGTTTCTCGTAAATTCATTTTCATCTTCTTTAAAGACGACCAGCAAAAATCCCGGAACGGCGCTGAGATTTTTTCTCATGTTCCGCTCTTTTTCCTCGTTGAAATCATCTTTTATCTTTTTGAAAAATGAGACGTAGCTGTCCGCAAGCTTTGCTTTTCCCGCTTCGCTTGCTGCGTAGATAAAACGCCATGGCTCCGTCAGCCTGTGGTTCGGTGCGTAAACGGCGGTTTCAAGCATATCTAATATGACTTCAGAAGGTACGGTTTCCGGTTTAAACGACCGGATGGATCTTCTGTTTCTGATTGTATGTGCAAGACTTTCGTTTTGCTGTAATTGTTCGGTTTTCGGCATGCCGATTCACCTTCCTATCCAAATGAAAATGATTATCATTTATAATATAACGGATACGACCGGCTTTTGTAAACCGTTACGGAAGCTGAAAATTGATTGTTTCGGCATACACGGCCGTTCCCGTCATCTTGATGTTCATCTCTCCGTTTTCCTCCGTGATCCTGATTTCCACCTTTCCGTCTTTCCCGATTTCCTGGCCTTGTTCAATCGTGAGGCATTCGGCTTCAGAGCCTCCGTATTGCCGCATATAGGCTGCCATGACGCCTGAAGCGGTTCCCGTGACGGGATCTTCGGTCGTTCCGGAGAAAGGGGAAGAAAAATGGCGTCCGTGCAGATCACTTTCCGGATGAACGGTTTCCAGAGAAAACGGATGAACGCTCGCTTTCGGAAGATCGCGCAAAATAGCGGGGAATTGTGCGTTGTCCGGCACCATATTCCGTGATGCTTTAAGTGATCTCAGCGGAACAATCAGTGTCCAGATCCCCGTTGATCCGTAAACAATCGGCAGCCCGCTGTGAAAATCCTCAGCCGTAATCCCGAGCGAGGCCGCAAGCTTTTCTTTGTCGCCCGTAAACGGCAGAAATTGCGGGGGAGCCTGATCGAGTGTGATGTATACCCGGCCGTTTCGTTCAGCGGCTTTTGCGGGAAGAATGCCGGCTTTTGTTTCAATTTGATATATCTGATCAGCCTGAAGCCTTCCCTTTTCAATTAATGCGTAAAGAGAGGCGACGGTAGCATGTCCGCATAAATTCATTTCGTGGCCGGGTGTAAAATAGCGGATGCGCAGATCGGCTTCCCCGCTTTTACAGAGAAATGAGGTTTCATTGTACCCTGCCATTTCGGCGATCATCTGCATCTCTTCATCTGAATAATCATCTCCGTTAAAGACGATTCCCGCGGGATTTCCCAAATCCGGAATATCGGAAAACGCTTCATATTTAAACACGGTTGCCTGTTTCATTCATCAGCCATCCTTTCACCTTATGATCATGTTATTCAGTATAACAGAGTGAAATTAGAATTTTTAGTCAATTATTCAAAAAAAAAGACGCCTTTTAACGGCGTCTTTTTTTGGTTTTTCCGATCAGGCGGGTGACGAGGATCATCGTGACGGACAGCGATCTGTTTTTGCGGTACGCCAAGTATTTCCCGCGCCACTCCGGTTTGTATTTTTCTTTAAAGGCCCGCAGCCCGCTGAAGCTGTACATATACCGGACGTTGTTGAAGATGACGGCCGCGATTCTTTCCGACCAGAAAGATGTAAAAGCCGTTCCTACGTTTGACAAAGGCGCCATGCCCATATTGAAGGTGGTATAGCCTTTTTCCTGCGCCCAGAGAAACAGACGGATGAAAAGCGCGTCCATAATACCGTTCGGCGCGCTTTTCCGATAACGCATCAAGTCGACGGATATCTCGCCTTCCTGATACATCGGCATCAGGTTGGCAAAAGCGATGATCTCCCCTTCCGCGTCTTTCACGTAAGCAATCGGCGCCTGTTCCAAATAATCCCGGTCGAAGAAACCGAGAGAAAAACCTTTCTCTTTTTTCGGTCCGAGCCATTCGTCCGAAATGTCTTTCAGCTTGGCGATAAACTCGGAGGAAAACGGCGGTTCCCCGACATGAAATGTGTAGCCTTCGCGGTCAAATTTGTTGTTAATCGCCCGCAGCCCCGCTTTTTTCTTACCTGAGAGCGTAAAGGCCTCCATATCCACGAACGCTTCTTCTCCAAGCTTGAAGAAGTTATAGCCGAAGTCATGGTACAGCGCCAGATCTTCACGTTCGATCTGATAAAACATGACACTCAGCCCCTGCTTATGCGCTTCATTCAGAAATTCCTCAATCACAAGCGGAAAAGAGTCTCTCTGTCCTGACGGATCACCGAGCACGACAAGCCTTCTGGAAATCTGGCTGAACAATAAAAGCGCTTTGCCGTCGCTTGAGAAATAAAACCGCTTATCCCCGAGAAAGCCGAGATGGCTGAGCGCATTTCCGCCTTCTTCCGCCAAAAAGGACTTCAGCCGTTCAGGATCGGCCTCTTCTCCGATCGGCTTCGATCTTTTATGATAAAAGAACGTAAACAAAAGGAAAAACAGCGGCACAACAATAATGGCCGTCATCGTGGCATATGTAATGTGCGAATTGTTATGGACGAAATAATCGTGGCGCAGCAGCCGATTCATTTTATCCCAAATAAAGCCGGCAATGAGATTGTAGTTAAACAAGGCGATAATAAACAGAGCGGCCGCAAAAATCATCTGGCCGAGCGTATACGAAGCCTGCTCTCTGATAAACTGCCGCTTTAACAGCACAAGCAATACGATGACGACAGGCAGAATAAAGATCGCGCTGATGTTCAATCCTTTTAAGAAACTGAACACAAAACCGCCGACCAGCGCGGCAACCGCCATTGAATAAGAACGTTTCGTCCGTTTGTATAATTCAATCGGCAGGATTAATAGAATCAATGCCGCACTTAGCGATAACGCGTTAAACGCAAGGAGCGCCGGGCGCGGAATATGCGGAATGACCGTCTCCCTGTCAATCGGCAATGCGACGGATGCAAGCACGACCACTCCCGACACGAAAACCAAAAGCGACAGCGAGCCGTAAAGCACTCTGATTAAGATCCCGCGCTGCAATACGAGAAGCACGTTCGTCGTTTCTACGGCAGGCGCCATCTTCGGATTTGATTCCAGCCGTTTCAGCGTGTTTTCCGTTAAGTCGCCGGCCGCAAAGAACAGCCCGAACACAAACGGAATAAATGAATACACAATCCGGTAGATGACGATGGATGTCACGACCGCCTCCTGCGGAAAACCCATATTCTGCATGCCGAGCAGAAACAGGAGGTCAAACGAGCCTAATCCGCCCGGCACAAGGCTGATGATTCCCCCGATAGCGGCTATCGCGAATACACCGAATACATGGCGGACATCTGCGTGAATCCCCATGACATGCAGTGAATAATACATAACGACGGCCGCCGCAAACCATTCGGCAAACGAAGCCCCGATATAAGAAAAAATCGGATGCCTCAGTTTTGCTTCACCATCTTCCGTTCGAGCTTTTTTATTGTTGATCCAAGCGGCGATTAAGGCCACCGGCACAATAAGCGCCACGCCGGCGATGACAGCCCACATCCACGGCTTCTCGCCTGTGATTTCGCCCACCGGCAGCACCCGGGCGACAGTCAGAATACTGAAGACCGACAGCCCGAGCAGCGCTGAAGAAGTAAGCCAGGCAATGCCTGCGACAAGTCGTTTTACGTCGTTCGTATGCTCTTTGTACAGCATCGTCCGCAGTCCGACGCCCGCCAGACCCCCGAATCCAAGGACATTGTTAAAGGAATTGGCGATAAAGGAGACCCTGAACACTTTCCAATTCGGAATGTTGAGCCGCAGCGTCCGTTTCAGCACAAAGTCATAAAAGGACATCGCACTGACGGCAAGGAGGCCGAGCAAAACGAGGATAAATAAATCGTACCGCTCAATCCCGTTAATAATGTACAGCGTGCGTTTAAAAGAAAGATCTGTCAATTCCTTCTTCGACTGATAAATCACTAAAAGCAAAACTGCAATAGGAAATAATACTTTTAATATTGATAAGGCATTCTTTTTAGTCAGCAATGTTCTCTCCAATCATCATAAAATAGCTTATATATTATAATTCCTCCAATAATCTCCAACATATTATACACTACCACCTCCTATTCAAACAAAACTCGTCTGCAACTTTCTTTCTCAGATGAAAATCAGTAATATGGTATGAAGGAGTATGAATGAGGAAGTGAGACGATGGATTACAACCTGCATGATACAACGGTATTGGGCGGCGATATTTTTTCTCCTGAGGAACGGGATATTTGGGTGCTGTACATGAAAGTGATGACGTCGGCTGGACTCGGCGATGTGTCAGAATGGATGAAGCTTGATATGAGCATGCCGCAAATGAAGGTGCTGATGCTTCTGAACAACCACGGGACGCTGAAGGTGAGCGAAATTGCAGAAAAAATGGGTGCTTCCCTTTCAAATACCACGGGACTGCTTGACCGGTTGGAAAAATCGAGTTTCGTTACACGCGCCCCGTCAGAAGAAGACCGCCGTTCAGTCGTCGTTCAATTGACGGAAAACGCGAAAGACATTTTCCGCAGCCTTTATCAAAAAGGACATCTAAAATTGAAGCGTTCATTGGAAACGCTGACCGCTGAAGAAAAACAAACGGTCAATCAAGGGCTCGCCATTTTGGCAAGAGCGCTTGATTCTTCCAAACAGGGATAGAGATGAAAAAGGCCTGCCGGTATCGGCGGCCTTTTTTTGTTTGACATTTAATTCACTTGAAGTGAATAATATATTCGAAGTGAATTAAAAACAGGAGGATTGATCAGTATGCCGGGACGAGTGCAAACAGGAAAAAACCAGAGCTGGGCCATCACCCTTTTTACGATCGGTGTGTTCATGGCGGCGCTGGACAACGGAATTATTTCCGCTGCTCTGACGACGATTAACAGGTCTTTTGATATTTCTCCTTCATGGGGATCGTGGGGCGTGACCCTTTACACATTGGGACTCAGTGTCAGCGTGCCGATTGTCGGCAAGCTGTCGGACCGCTACGGGCGGAAAAAACTGTTTATGATTGAAGTCGGACTGTTCGGTCTTGGCTCTTTGCTTGTCGCACTCAGTCAGAGCTTTCCGATGTTTTTGGCGGCGCGGCTCATTCAAGCCTTTGGCGGCGGAGGAATTTTTATTATCGGCAGCTCACATGTGCTGGCTGTGCTTCCGAAAGAAAAACAGGGAAAAGCTCTCGGGCTTTTAGGGGCGATGAACGGTATAGCGGCCGTCCTCGGACCGAATATCGGGAGTTTTTTGCTTGATGTAACCGGGTCGTGGCATTGGCTGTTTTTGATTAATCTGCCGATAGCCGCCGCTTTGGTTGTGTGCGGCGGTTTGTTTATTGCTGAAACGAAAGAGCCTGAGGCGAAAAAGCTTGATCTTGCCGGCACGATGATCCTGTCTCTCGCAATCTTATCTTGCATGATCGGTATCACAAACCTCGACGGGGCAAAGCTGTCAGAAAGCATAATGGACGTGAAGGTGTACGGATATCTTCTGGGGGCGGCACTTCTCTTTTGGGCGCTGCTTAAGGTTGAAAAGCGGGTTGAAAACCGCGGGGGCGATCCGATTCTCGCCTACTCACTGCTGCAAAATAAAGTGTTTCAATGGACGCTTGTCATCGGGTTTTTATCGGGCGGGCTGCTCGCTGCGGTCATTTTTATTCCTTCTTATGCGGAGCAGTATTTGCACGTATCGGCGGAGAAAGCGGGATATTGGATGACGCCGCTCGCGTTGGCATCAGGCATCGGCGCATGGCTCGGCGGGGCGGTCACGGATAAAAAAGGGCCGGTCTTCTCTGCTGTTGTATCAGGCGCTATCGCATTTGCCGGCTTCAGCCTGTTTCCGTTATGGGTGACAGATAAATGGGAATTTGTCACGGCGAGTGTCATTGCGGGGATCGGTTTCGGATTCCTGCTCGGAGCTCCGCTGAATGTGCTTGTATCAGAAACGGCGGGCCAAAACAAAGGGACGGCGCTCGGCACGCTTTCCCTCGTGAGGCAGGTCGGGCTGACGCTCGCCCCGGCCTTATATGCCGGCTTCATTACAGCCGGCTTTGGCCGGATCGGAGATGACATCAAAAACCGTTTAGCAAAAAGCGGCATTCCCGCTGACCAGGTGCAATTGCCCGATATCAGCGGCGGGCTTTCTTCGTTGCAGGAACAGGTAAGCCGAATCCCCGTTCCCGCTGTCAAAAAAGCGGTTTCTGATGCGATTGAAGCGGGCATTGCCAGCGGCTATCATCATCTTTATACGGCAGCCGCCGTCATTTCGCTATGCACGATTGTGTCCGCGGCTGTTTTGGCGTTTTTCCGGAAGCCGGCATCCGCTAAGACAAATGCCAGCCCATCCGCCGGCAAAGCTCAGTAATATGGGCGATATGATGTTCAGAATGCCAGACATATAATCCGAGCGCTTGTTCCAGCGTAACCGTCTCTTTGGAAACAGGATGGAAGTATGTCCGTTTGAATTGAGCTTCCGTCATGGAGCGCAAAAGAGCGGCCCATCTTCTGTGCAGGATTGTTAACAGCTCAAGCGCATCCCCGCAAGCGGCGGTTTTTGAATCATAAAGATCGGCCCAGCTTTTTTCATCATAGGGACGGATTTCCGGTTCATCTTCTGTTAAAGCCAATTTAAACCGGGTATAACCGTTCATGTGGCTGTCCGCCAGATGGTGAACCACTTGGCGGACAGTCCATCCCCCTTCGCGGTACGGCGTATCAAGCTGACTGTCCGACATCGCTCTGACAGCTTGTTTCAGTTTGGCCGGAGCGTGTTCGAGCGTATTGATCCATTCTTGTTTCTGTCCGGCCGAAATCGATTCAGCCGGCTGATACTCTCCAATCGGATAGCTGAGGATTTGTTGTTCCATTTTTGTCTCTCTCCCGTTGATCGTATTATGAAAGTATGATGGTGATGTCGCAGCCTTCCGCTTTCGCTTCACGAAAGACCTGAAGCACACTCTCGGCTCCATTTTCTGTAAGCTGCTTACTTTGCTCAAACTGTCTCCATTCTAAAACGAGGGGGTATTCCACCCAGCCGGTCAGACAATCCCATAAAGCGTCAAGGTTTTCACCGTAGTATTCAGGAAGGGCAAGTTCCTTTTTCAATGTCTGGTGCAGGTCGCTCATACTTCTGATTTGCTCCCCGTTAATAACTGCTTTATTCATGCGCGGCTCCTTTCCCATGTTTTTATTCTATCAGTTTACCATTTTCCTCTTCAGAAGTGACCAGAGTCTGCCGCGGTTCCAGCTGGACAATGCCTTGCCCGCCGTCAACGGCCACCCTGTCCCCCGTTTTCAGTTTTGACGTTGCATTTCCGCACCCGACAACGGCAGGAATCCCCAGTTCCCGGGCAACGATTGCCGCGTGGGACAAAGGGGCGCCGACGTCCGTTATGATAGCGGCCGCTCTTGGAAAAAGCGGGGTCCAGCCTACATTGGTTGTCGACGTCACTAAAATTTCCCCCGCCGCAAAAGAATCCCCGTCTTCCGGGACATCAAGGACACGGACAATGCCCTCCACTCTCCCGGCCGCTCCCGCGAAACCTTTTAAAGTGTGCGCATCATCAGCTTCCGCAGGCATAAAAGCATCGTAATAATCCGCTCTTCTGTCAGGATTTTCAGCCCATTTAAACGGATTGAATCTTCCGTTAATAACGGATGGGAACGGCGGCAGTTTTTTATAGGTTTCATAGTTTTGCTTTCTCGCTTGAATCGACGCAACCGCCGGCTCTTTCCCCGCGAGCAGATCGGTTATTTCATGCAGATACAAGAAGAAAATATCGTCCTTCATGCCGGTCATTTCCGCCGCTCTGAGCGCGAATGCTCTGGCTGTCCGATACACCCTGACAAATTCGGATCTGGTTGTTTCTCTCATATTCGCGTATTCTGACGCTTTTTCCATGTTGGCTTTGAGCCATTTGACCTTATGAGGAAACTTTTCTTCAAATCTTCGGAAGGCCTGTTCATGCGCCCGCTGCTGTTTCAAAAGCAGTTGTTCGGCATCAATACCCGACTCCTTGTGTTCTTTGATCTGCTTCGTCAGCCAATCCCGGTTTTCTCCCGGATGCGGTATGGAAAGTTCGTATTCATGCGGACCTCGGTGGCCTTGGTTCCTGAGATATTCTTCCTCGCTCATACGGCCTTTTATGACTTGATCAATGCCGATAATCGGCTCCAGGCTGGCCAGTCCGCCTTTTCCCCTCAGATTGGACAGCAGGAGATTCGCATCTTCTATCCCTGCGAGTTTTGTTAATTGAGAGGTTAACGACGAAGAGGATTGCGCAGAATCACGCCCGCCGGATATTAACGCAAACCACGCGTTGCATAAATACGGATAGATCTCATTGTTCCATATCGCTAATAATGTCCGCTCCGTTTCGGCCCGTTTCAGCTTTTCCTCAATATTCCGGCACCACTCCGGCGATTCGTCCAAGTAGGAGGACATGTTTTTTTTCGCGTGCTTCATTTTCGACAGATACGGTTTCAGTTTTTTCGAGATGATCTTCAAAAGTTCATACTTTGAGAACGGATATAAGGGAATTTTCATTTCCGCCGGGATTTCTCCCAATGTATCGCTCATCATTTTTCCTATTTTTCCGCCTTTCGGATTCAGACCGAAAGCGGCGAGAACGGAAAGAGGCTGGCTCATATTGTTATAGGCTCTGCCGCAAATATTGCCGGACCAGACATAATAGCCCGGAATAATGCCCGACTCTTCATCCAGATTCCGGAGGAGCGACCATGTCAGCGGCGTCATCACATCGGGAATCGCTTCTCCTATATTTGTGTTTGTCCATAAAAAATCACCGCTGAAAGAATCATTCCATTCATAGGTTTCCAGATTTCCGGCCTGTAAGGTCGTAATCGGGCGGGATTGAAGAATATACAATGTCCCGCCCGCGGCGGCCCATTCAATATCCTGCGGCCCTCCGAGATCTTTTTCCAGCTTTTTCGCCAGTTTATAGAGCTTTGACGCATATTTGCGAAATTCCCCGGGGCCGTCATATTTTTTCTTAGGCCGTGCCAGTTTAAAAGAATAGGCATCGGCTTCCCCGGAAACGAGCTGCTCCCCGAGACCGTAGACGTAATTGCCTGTCATCTCCCGCCTGCTCCCCGTAATCGGATCTGCGGTAAACAGCACTCCGGATATCTCAGACGGTATCATCAGCTGGATGACGATTGCGATTTCATGCTCATCTTCCATTCCCTGAACGGCGCTGTACGCTTTTACCCTTTCAGACTGTGCCGATCGGCGGACTTCATCAATCGCCCTGGACATGTCTTGATCTGTTTTGACATTCAACACCGTATCGAATTCTCCGGCAAAGGAAGCCTGAGCGGAATCCTCGCTCAGCGCGGATGATCGTACGGCAAACAACGCAGATGCATGGCGGCTGCGGATGGATTTTACATGTTGATCAACAGCCTCTCTCGCCTGATGGCGCAGCTGTCCGTCCTGAAAGGCAGACGGCAAAATCACAAACCCTTCAGGCACAGGATACCCGCTTTGATACATTTTAGAGAGAATGCTTCCTTTTCCTCCCGCAAAGGAATAAAGTTCGTCCGGAAGTTCTCCGAATGTTTTGACACAGTCATTCATAATGTCCCCGCTCCTTTTTAGTCGTTCATCCAAGCTCACAGTTTTTCTCTTTTTCACTTTTTTTGAAAGTATTTCCTATAAGTATACAATATATCGGTCTTCACAAGGGAGAAAATCGATGGCGTTATGTTGTCATAAATGCATCCGTCAAAACGGCCGGAGGCGGGGTCTTCAGCCTTACAGTGAAAGCGCTATTAAAATTAGGGATAGGCTGCCCGATACTGCTTGCCTGGCATTCGCTTCCGGCTTGCCGCGGAGGGTTTCGTTTGCAGGTTATGTACAACTTCCGTATCAAAAAAGGCGGCTGAAACGCCGCCTTTTTTTCAGACTGTGCGGCCTTGATGCGCCGCCGTATTTCTTTTGGTCTGCTTCGGCTGATACACTTTCCCGACAAACAGGTATCCGTATCTGAAATGGTTGCACACCCAAGATACGAAAATGGGACCGAGCGTGCAGATCAAAAATAAAAGAAGGATGGCAGCCGGCAAAGGCATTGATCGCAAATAGCCTTCCAGAAGATATCCGCTGATTAAAAAGTAGGAGTGCAGCAGATAGATTGAAAACGAATAGTTGCTGATCATCATCACAATCGCGGGCACTTTTTTGAGCTTTGAAAACAGATGAAAACACAGAAAGATCATACTGACCGCGTAAATCATAATATCCGGACGCTTAGAGGAAATGGAGCCGCCGCTGATATATGAAACGGCCACAATCAATATTGCCGATACGGCCGCGCTGAAGTAAACCGCATAACGGTACTGATTGATGAGCGATAAAAAACGCGGATATTCCTTTCCGCAATAAAATGCCAGACAGAAATAAAACACCCAGCCCGGAAACGGAACCCAAAAGAACGGAAAAATAGAATCAAGCCCCGATGATGCCGGCGGATGAAAGATGGAAAAGTAAGCCAGATAGACGGCGTTGATGATAAACGAAACAGACAGCACCCACATGGGAGATTTGTTGTTCAGCCAGCGGTGCAGCAGCATATGGAGAATGTAAAATTGAAAGATCACAAGAATGAAGTAGCCGATGAAGTTTCCTAAAAACACATTTTCTAAAAATTTACCGATCACTGAAACGAAGCCGGCTCCTTCTTCCGCCACGCTTTTCATTAAAATGGCATCCACCGCGGCAATAAACAGAAACGGCACGAAAATGACTTTGCCCCTTTTCTTTAAAAAACCCGCGGGAACGCCTCCCGGGTATGACCTGGCAAGCAGAAATTCCGAAATAAAGATAAACGCCGGCGTGCTGAACATCAACAGGGTCCGAAAAGCATCAACTGTATGGGCGGCACTGGCTAAGGACTCTTCCTGAATCATCAGCACCATTGAAACTACGTGAAGCAGAACCACACTTAAACAGGACAGGCAGCGAATCACGAAAATTTCTTTTATCTGCATGCGGCCGCTCCTTTTTCACAAGCGCGCCGGACTTTAGCGTATGCTTGGCGCAGCCATTTTTCCCGCAGCTCGGGTGTGCTCGTTTTGACGACAGAAAAAAGGTTCCGCTCGGCTTTTTGAATGCCGCAAAATTGCAGAATGCCTTTTTTCAGCGTAATCCAGTCCGAGTTTTTCCGGAACCACTTTAAGTACCAGCCCGGGGAATCCGCCGTATAAAAGACCTGTGCCGTCTCTGCCCGGAGCAGTCCTTTTACGCGGCCTTTTTCATATGTGTAGGCTTCTCCAGCGACAAGCACTCTGTCAAAAAAGCCTTTCATAATCGCCGGAACGCCTCCCCACCACAGCGGGTAGATGAAAATGAGATGATCCGCTTCTTTCATCAGTTTCCGGTATTTCTTCGTTTCAGCGTCCCGGTTCATGTCAGAGCGCTTTTTTTCGCCGCTGTACTTCAGCACGGGATCAAATTGGTCGGCGTATAAGTCAATGACCGTATAGCTTTTGCCGCTGTCCTTTAAAGCCATGACGACGTATTTTACGAGAGCCGCATTGAAACTGTTCTCATCCGGGTTTGCATACACAATCACCGTCTTCATATGTCCCTCCCATTATTTCTTAATTTTTACAATGATTATATCATGTTGTCATATGAATGAGGCAAAGACATGAGAAAGGCTTTTTCCAGTTCTGCTGCCGTTTCGATAACCCCTTTCTGCATATTTTCGCTGATTTTGCCGCCGCAGATTCAATTACAAGCATCCGGCACTTCTGCGTTTTTGAGCGGCCGTATGGTATACTAGCTGTCAAATGAATGGCTTGGAGGACAACATGAGAATTTTAAAGTACGCGATTTTAGGGCTTTTGCGAAAAGGCGAATTGAGCGGATATGATATATCGAGCTATTTTAAAGAAGAGCTCGGCCAGTTTTGGAGCGCAAAGCACAGCCAGATTTATCCGGAATTAAAAAAACTGACGGCTGAGGGATTTATTACGTTTCGCACTGCGATTCAAGGAACGAAGCTTGAGAAAAAAATGTACACGCTGACTGACAAGGGAGATCTGGAGCTTGCTGCCTGGCTGACGAAAAAAGACCCGATTCCGGAAACGGTGAAGGATGAATTTATGCTGAAGGCTTATTTCATCTCAGCTTTGACGCAGGAAGAAGCGGATGAGCTATTCACCGATCAGCTCGTAAAGCGGAAGGAGAAATTGTCCGATCTGGAAAACAGTTATCAAGAACTGATGACATCGTCCGCGGAGGCGGATTCTTTTTCTTCTCCTGATTTCGGCCATTATCTCGTGCTGACAAAAGCGCTTGAGCGGGAACGGAATTATATTTCCTGGCTTGAAGATATTTTGGCTCTCATCAAAAAAGCATAAACAAAACGGGGCGGCTCTGTATCTGCAAGCCGCCTGTTTACGTTCTGAGAACCGCATTGATAAACGAATCAGCCATTAAAATAAGAAAAAGCAGACTGAAATACACAATCGAATAAAAAAACATCCCCTTCGACCATTGCGTGTCATCCGCCGCCTGAAAGCCTTTGACGCTCCGGTACAGCCAGATGGCCCCGAGCAGGAGAGCGGACGCGGTATAAAACGGGCTGACGTCTATATAAAGAGGAACGAGCAGCGAAACCGCAGTCAGAACGGCAATATAGCGCAGCATTTTTATTTTTGTGGCGCGGTTGCCTTTTATGATCGGCAAAAGCGGAATGCCGGCGGCACGATACTCTTCCTTTCGCCTGATTCCGATCGCCCAGAAATGCGGCGGCTGCCACAAAAACATAATCGCGTATAACAAAATCGCGGGCATATCAATGTACCCGGTCAGCGCGCAATAACCGATTAAAGGCGGAGCCGCCCCGGGAAAGCTGCCGACAAATGTGCTCCAGACGGATTGTCTTTTAAACCAAAGCGTATAAACGACGGCATACAGCAAAAATGCAAGCAAGCCAAGAACGGCGGTCAGTACATTAAGCGAAGCAAGCATGATGAATCCGCATGCGCCGAGACATGTGCCGTACAGGATCATGACCGGCGGCGGTATTCTCCCCGTGACGCTGGCGCGGGTGCGGGTTCGCGCCATTTTTGCGTCCATGCCGCGGTCAAAAAAGTTATTAAAAACAGTGCTTGATGCCATGACCAACGCCGTTCCGATCATGGCAACCGCCATGGCGGCAAATATACCGGGCCCTCCGTCCGTCCTTTCTGACTGAATCCATGCGATCCAAAATCCGCCCAATGCGGCGAGTGAATTTGAGATGATAATCCCCGGTTTGGCAAGAATGATAAAGTCCTTGACCGTCATCCGGTTTCCGTTATGCTTCAGCGGCTGTTCCGTCTGTGCTGCATTTGAGTTCATTTGTTCAGGTTCTCCTTTTTCGGCTTATCATATCAGGAAGAATCAGGAAGCGCAATTTATTTTGGGCATTTTTCACACAATTGTAAATTGTGTATGAAAAGCCGCATCTTGTGACCGGATGCGGCTTTTGCCTTTTTCTATTCAAATCCTGTCCATACAGCTTTTTCAATCCAGCGGATGCTCCGAGCTCGGGCCGGCGATGGCGGCTCCACGCGTCATTTTTGCGCCTCACTGAGATGTTCGCTCTCTTCAGTCACTCAAAAGCCGTGTGTATATTGCAAATCGACGTTCTTCTTTCCCGAGCCTTTTCAAGAAAACTTCAGAAAAATAGAAAACCTTGCCGATTAGACGGCAAGGTTTGTTTCTTACAGTGTAAATGCGATATCCGCCCCTGATACAGGGTCTTTGACGAATACGCCCTCTTCTTTTTCTTCGATCTCAAAGCCGGCATCGGTCAGCGCTTTTGTCACACGTGACAGCTCTTTTTGATGCGGCAGCGCGGTGGTGTAATAATCCAGCCCGCTTGCATTTCCCGGTTTCGGCGGCGCATGTTTTCCGGCCCATATATTCAGACCGATGTGATGGTGATACCCTCCCGCTGAAACAAACAGAGCGGACATGGCGGCGTAATTGCCGACAATGTCAAAACCGAGGATATCGGTGTAAAACGCTTTGGCTTCCTGTAAGTCCGTCACATGAAGATGGATGTGGCCGATAACAGTTCCTTCTGGAAGACGGCTTTTCCGTTCAGCTCCGGCTTCTTCCAAAAGCCCGTCCACATCGACGGGCGCCGTTTGCATGACATAATTGCCCTCTGCATCGCGCTGCCACGTGCTGCGGGGACGATCGGCGTATATTTCAATACCGTTGCCGTCCGGATCAGACAGGTAAAGAGCCTCACTGACCGCGTGATCCCCCTGACCGAGCGCGATGCCGTTTTCAATCAGCCTGGCCAATGCGATGCCGAGTTCTTTCCGGTCAGGCAGAAGTATCGCGAAATGGTAAAGGCCGGTGACAGACCGCTCCGGCAGAACGACGGCGCTTGGATTTTCTTCAAGCACCAGCAGGACGCGTTTTCCGTCTGCTGACAGTCTTGCTGAACGATCTGTCTGCGAGATGACTTGAAGGCCGATTACATTCCGGTAAAAGCCGAGCGAACGTTCCATATTTTTAATGGTCAATTTGACATAACCGATTGCCGTATCTTGATGAATGCCGGTCATTTGAACGCCTTCTTTCTTATGCTGAAAAAGTTTCTCCCTTTTTTGATTTGAAAAGGAGCTGATCCAATGAAAGCAGACGGCTTCCTGAAAGCGCTAAGTGAATTGACGCAACCAGTAAGATGAAATCAAATTCCGATCCGCCCATAAATGGTGAGGAAAGCTTCGCCGTGAAGATGGCGCCGACTAATGTGACGGCAAACAGAACGCCGATAATGCGCGTTGCCAAACCGAAAAAGATCAGAACCCCGCCGACAAGCTCAATCGTCGCGATGACATAGACCATAAAGGCCGGAATCCCGATGCTCTGGAAAAATTGCGCAGTTCCTTCCAACCCTTGAAACTTGGATAAACCGTGAACAAAAAAGATAATACCTGTTACAACCCTTAAAAGCAGTGTTCCTGTTTCGAATGATTTATTCATAAAATCCTCCTTGAAAATTATTATCACTTACTTTATGTAAGCTAGTATATATACATAACTTATTTACGTCAAGTAATTTTGTTACATTTAACGAAAATAACTTAAAAGTACTATTTGCCTTCGCGAAAAAAAGACCTCCGCACTCTGTCGGAGGTCTTTTTCCCTATCTACGATTCCCGGAACTGGCTTTCATATAATTCCCGGTAAAACCCGTTCTGGCTGAGAAGTTCGGCGTGAGTTCCTTTTTCTTCCATTTCGCCGTCTTTCAACACAAGAATCTGGTCGGCTTTTTGAATTGTGTTCAGCCTGTGAGCGATGATGACGCTTGTTCTGCCCGTCATTAAACGGCCGAGCGCTTCTTGTATTTTCACTTCGGTCACTGTGTCAATGTTGCTCGTCGCTTCATCCAAAATGAGCAGCACCGGGTCCGCCAGCACAGCTCTCGCGATGGAAATGAGCTGTTTTTGTCCTTGGCTGATGCCCGCGCCGTTTTGGGTAAGAACGGTATCGTAGCCTTTCGGGAGCCGTTCGATGAACCCGTGGGCATTGGCGGCTTTTGCGGCTTCCTCCACCTCTTTGTCAGAAGCATCCAGCCGGCCGTAGCGAATATTTTCCCTGATGGTGCCCTGAAAGAGAAAGGAATCCTGCAGGACAAACCCCATGTTTTTTCTCAGACTGGATCTCGTCAGTTTTTTGATATCCGTTCCGTCAATGAGGATTTTTCCGTTATTCGGCTCGTAAAAACGGGCGATCAGGCTCGTAACGGTTGTTTTACCCGCTCCGGTCGGTCCGACGAAGGCGATGGACTGTCCTTTCGGAACGCTGAAGGACAGGTGTTTTAAGATCAGGCTGTCTTCCTGATAGCCGAAGGAGACATCTCGGAATTCAATCTCTCCCGTTTTGATCGGCTGGTACAGCGCATGCTCTTCATCTTCCCGCTCCTCTTTTTCATCAAGCACGTCAAACACCCGTTCAGCCCCGGCGATGGCCGATAACATCGTATTGAACTGATTGGCTAAATCATTTAAAGGGCGCGTGAACTGCCGCGAATATTCGGCGAATACGACGATGGAACCGATCGAGATCCACCCCTTCAGCGCAAACAGCCCGCCGACCGCCGCTATAATCGTAAAGCTTAAATTGTTTAAAGAGTTCATTACTTTCGGAATGAATCCCGAAATCGTCTGCGCCCAAAACCCCGATGATTGTAACGCCGCGTTTTTTTCTAAAAATTGTTCCATGACGCGGTCTTCCCTCGAATAGGCTTTAATGACCTTCGCCCCTGATATCGACTCTTCAATAAAACCGTTCAGCTCGCCGAGGTTTTTCTGCTGCTGCTTAAACAGCAATCCCGTCCGGTTGGTGATCCATTTAATGCTCAAAAGCATGATCGGAATAATCAAAAGCGTGATCAATGTTAAAAGCGGACTCATGTACAGCATGACGGAGATTGTGCCGACGAATGTAATGACGCTTGACAGCACTTGAATGACGGATGTATTTAAAGTGGAGCTGACATTTTCGATATCATTGGTGACCCGGCTCATTAAGTCCCCGAGCCGCTGTTTATCAAAAAACGGAATCGGCAGCTCATGCAGATGGGTAAACAGCTCGCTCCGCATTTTAAACACGGTGCTTTGCGAGATATTGATCATCCAATAGTTTTGAAACCATAAGGACAATGATTGCACGAGGTAAATCCCAAACAGGATGAACAGCACCCCCGCCAATCCGTCTATCGTCTGTCCGACGATAAAATGATCAATCGCTTTCCCGATGACGAACGGTCCGAGCAGGCCGAATATGGCGCTTATGACTACCATGATGATCACAAGGGTTAAAAGCCCTTTTTTCTCGGCTACATAAGACCAGATTCTGCGCAGCGTGCCTTTTGTATCTTTTGCTTTCACGCGTTTTCTGCCGCCTTCATTTGATTTGAGCGGTATTTTCGGATATCGGAAAGGTTTACGAATGTCTTTTTGCATTGTCAGCTCCCTCCTTTCCGAATTGTGATTCATAAATCTGCCGGTACAGATGAGACTGTGCCATCAGCTCTTTGTGCGTGCCTTTGGCCAGCAGTTCGCCGTCTTCAAGCAATAAGATGGTGTCAGCCTTCATCGCAGTCGTTATTTTCTGCGTAATAATCAGTGTCGTGCATTCATAGGATCTGATCGCTTGTAAAAGCTTCGCTTCCGTTTGAAGATCAAGCGCGCTCGTACTGTCATCTAACAGCAGGAGGGACGGCTTTCTGATAAAAGCGCGCGCGATGGAAATCCGCTGCTTCTGCCCGCCTGACAAATTGACGCCCCGCTGTCCCAGCACCGTGTCGTATCCGTTTGACAGCTTCATAATCGTGTCATGGATTTGCGCGTCTTTGGCCGCTTCCATTACTTCATCTAGTGAAGCATCCTCCCGCCCCCAGGCGATATTTTCACGGATGGTGCCCGAAAACAGAAGCACTTCCTGCGGAACATAGCCGATTTCCCTGCGCAGCCCGCAAGCGGAGAATTCACCGATCGGTTTGCCGTCTATGAAAATACTGCCCGAATCAGCCGTGTACAGGCGCGGAATCAGCTGAAAAAGCGTTGATTTTCCTGAACCTGTCGCGCCCATAATGGCAACCGTTTCTTTCGGGCTGGCTGAAAAGGACACGTGATGCAGTGCGTCTTTTTCCATGCCCGGATAGCGGAAGGACACTTCGCGAAACTCAATCCCGCCTGCAAGCGCCCGTGCCGGGTCCTGCCCCGTTCCCTCGCCGCCTTCTGTTTCCAGCACCTCGCCGATTCTTTCTCCGGAAGCCTTCGCCCGGGAAAATACCATGATGAGAAAAGGAAGGACGGACAGCGCGCCTGTAATCCGCGTCGCATAGTTAATGACGGAAACGACATCGCCGACCTGCGCTCCGCCCTGAGCAATGCTTTTGGCGCCGAACCATAAGATAAACAAAATACAAATGTTCATCAGCAGCATTAAAATCGGCATCGCCGCTTCCACGAGACGAAAAGCGGAGACCGTTTTTTCCATCAGCTTCGTATTCGATTTCAAAAAACGTTTCACTTCGTGGTTTGCACGGAGGAGCGCTTTAATCAGTTTGATCGCCGTCAGGTTTTCCTGCATGATCGTGTTGACCTGATCAAGCCGCTTTTGCACAGACCGAAACAGCGCGCCGCCTCTTTTCAGCACCCACAGCAAAAACAAAAGCAAAATCGGCACCGTGATCAGCAGAAAAAACCCGAGTTTCGCATTGACGGTCAGCGAGAGAATAATGCCCCCCGCAATCATTAACGGCGCCCGGAGCATAAACCGGAGACTCATGAAAAGCATATTCTGAACCTGTGTCACATCGTTTGTCAGCCGGGTGATAAACGATGTGGATGAGAATTGCGCAAACGTCGAATAGGAGAAGGATTGAATTTTTTGAAAAAGCCCTTTTCGCGTATCATACGCATAGCTCTGGCTGATGTGGGCGGAGTAGAATGAATTTAAAATGCCCGATGCGAATGAAACAGCGGTCAGTCCGATCATCACGCCGCCCCACAGCCAAACCGTATCGAGATCCTGCTTTAAAATTCCTTCGTCAATGATTTTCCCGATCAGCAGGGGCTGTAGCAGCTCTACCGCAAGCTCGATGAGCATGAAAAACAAAGCGATTCCTGCCAAAAGAGAATACGGTTTTACATATGATAAAGCCTTTGACATGTGTAAGCCTCCAAATCCTTTGTTCAATATGTATGTATATTTATTTTATTTGTTTGTCTTAAATGAATAAAGGATTAACCCTTGAACCTGCACTTTTATTATGTACTTTGTGTAAAAAAAAACGGAAATATCATTGAGGATAAAAATTGTGGGAATGAGGCGTGCAGATATATGGAGGCTGTCTTATCTTTTCTTTTTACCAGCTCCTGAACCGGAGCCTTTTATTTTAAAATGACTAGCGGAGCCTTTAAAAGACGTCCGCTAGTCAGATGATCATTCATACCGTGTCATTTCATTTAACGAATAAAAACGAGAGCGACCCCGAATCCTTTATCAGCATCAAACTCATTGATCACTTTCATGACCTGCCAGCGCTGGTTTGGAGCATCAGATTTTGTTGCAATCCCATTATGAGCGTGAATAAAATCTCCCGCTTTCACAGTCTCATCGCATCTGACATATACCTGGCCGATGAGTCCGACAATGTTCCACTCGTCTCTCTCTTCTCTTGAAGCGTAGTCTTCTTCAGGCCGAAAGTCCGGATTTTCCTTTGGCGCCATGACCGTATGGCCATTCGCATCTTTCTGTTCTTCATAAACATAGCCGCCAAATTCATTCTTTACGTATCGTCCCGACCAGTGAAAACTCGACTCACCAAGAATCACTCCGGCGGTCTCGGAAATGACCCCAAGCATGAGGTCACCTTTTTCAGCCGGTCTGATCTTATCACCTTCAAGTGTGACAAGTGTTCCCGTCTGAATCTTTTCCCCTCTCAGGCTTTCAAAATACTCGGCGTAGTCAGAGAATGTCGAGGAACCTGTTACGCCTCCCGTAGCCTTAATTGTTCCTTCTTTTGCGTGAAGCTCAATCTTTCTGTTGGCTGATGACGGAGTGCTGCCGGCACCCCAGCCAAGTGCTACAGAATCTGAATTCGGATTAATTGTATTGTACGAAGAAAGCACTGAAGATTGAGCCGCTCCGGTTGCTCTTCCCCGAACAGAACCAGCCACAAAATTATTATTGCCTGTAGCGTGAGATTCACGGGAGCCAATGACCCCGCTTCCTTTATGTTTGAATAAGAAATAAGGAGTGACTGCTCCTCCAATGTTAAAGTCAGTTTCATAACCTGAAAAATCACAATTGGATACATTAAGATCTGGATCTGAGGAATAAATTCCAACTGTCCCGCTATTATTTTTTGGAGATCTCTGTCCCCAAACATTACTAACAACAGACTCGTACATTCCGCTGCCAAATGCAACTCCTTTTTTTCCGGAGTCAATCAAGGTGACACCATCCACCATTACTTTTCCTACTGAGTTATCCCCGCCGACAATATATAAATCATTGTCTGCAGTCTTAAATCCGCGAATGGTTATATTCTTTAAGCTAATTAAGCGTCCTTTATAAAATACGCTGACTACCGAATTACCCTTATAATCAATTGAACTATCATCACAAACAGCATGGAAATTCACAACACTCACACCATCATATCCGGAGATTTGCAACGCGTTTGGACCCGCCCCTTTGTAAAGATCATTCGGCTTAGGGTTATATGCGATACAATTCGCAAGCTGCACATCATGGGCTGTCGCTGACTGAGGATCGCTTGCTGTGTGGTGACCGATATGGCGAATGCTATATCCAATGGCATTTTCGTATGCGCGACAGTTAACAAGCTGTACTCTCTTCGCAGCCGGTGCATAACCGTGTGCCTTAATCTCAAAGCCTCGGACTCCTCCAATTGAGATACAACTATCAATCATTACGTCTTGAGAGCCGTCATCAATTTCAAAACAGTTCGTGTTAGAAGTTCCATCGTTTAGCCCCATAGGATGATAAGAGAGGCAATGACTGAAAGTCGTGTGTTTCCCAAAGTGACAAGTAAAGTTATCATCCCCGGACCCTGTTGCTTCACAATGTGAAAACGTTACAAAGTTACAGCCGTTGGGCTGATAATAAGTTGGATCATCTTTTTCTCCATGTCTGTTATAGTTCGGGCTTGTAGAATCAAAGCCGTGCAGGCCGGCGTTCTTCGCAAACACATGCTCGACAAAAGAATAGTCAACATTCGCAAAAAGCAAACAGCTTGAAGTGGGGCCTTTCGGAATCTTCCAGCCGGAAGGACGCGTATCCTTGTTCCAATCCAAAGTGAGATGGCCGACGTAAATATTTTCATTACCGTTCGTATAATCACTGTTGGTCAGAACAGAATGGCCGACCGGTGTTTCGTCTAATAATTTAATGACCGTTCTTTTCTTGCCTGCTCCGACAAGCATTGTATTTGACGGAACAAACAATCCCGATGTTCTGAATACACCCGCGGGAACTGTTACGACATAACCTCCGTCGGCCATGGCATCATGAAATGCCTGCGTATCATCCGTTACGCCGTCTCCTTTAGCTCCAAAATCCATAACGTTCCGCTCTGTCACATGTTCAAATCTGTTTTCATACATGTTAAGTCTTTCGTTTAAATTTTCATAAGTTGACGTGCCATTGCTAAGCGCAGCACCGATTTTGCTGTCAATCGCTTCAAAGTTTTGAGCAATGCTTTCAACTTCAATCCCTTCGGCTTTATCGGGTTTGTAAAGTCCTAAGAAAGTCGTATAGTTTGTCATTGTCTTGCCTCCTATTTGTTAATTGCTATTTAAAATACCGCAGAAGTCATTTCGTTTTTTGCACCCTCTCATTTTCACTCCTGCATGTACAGGTGGCAAAGGTATGACAAATTCATACATTTCTTCAAAACATAAAAAGAGCGCCGGATTAACAAGCGCTCTGCACATAATCTGCTGCTGCAGTATTTTAACCATTCAATATTTTCTCGACACGCTCCCGCATTTGCGGAACGCCTAATCCGACAATGACCTGAAGCGCCCTGCCTTTTCTGACGACCCCGTGGGCTCCCAGCTCTCTGAAATCGGCGTCACTTTTGACCTTTGATTCATCAGCGACAGTGACGCGGAGACGGGTGGCGCAATTGGTGACCTCCGTAATATTGTCCTTTCCGCCCAGCGCTTCAATATACAAAGCGGCTGTATCCCGCTGTGTTTCGTCTGCCGCCGCTGTTTCTTTTGAAGCCTGCTTCCGTTCTCTGTACTCCTTTTTCGAATAGAGCTTTGTTTCCTGCCCTTCCTCTTTTTCTCTGCCCGGTGTGGCGATGTTGAATTTGAGAATGAGGAAACGGAAGACAAAAAAGTAAACAGCGGTAAAACACAATCCGATAATGATCTGGTATACATACGTCAAGCCGTGGCTTGACGCCAGCGGGATCCAGTTCAAGGTCGCAGCTTCGATCAAACCGCCTCCCATATTTCCGACGACGCCGGCCATATACATGACGGTTGCCATGGAAGCGGCAAGCAAAGCATGAACCGCAAATAAAAACGGCGAGATAAAAAGGAATGTAAATTCAATCGGCTCTGTAATTCCCGCGACAATGGACGTCAAGGTGACCGGGATCAATAGGCCGGCGACGATTTTTTTCTTTTCCTTTGAAGCCGTGGCGTAAAAAGCGAGCGCGATTCCTGGAATGCCGAAGATTTTCGAGTTGCCGTGAAGCGCGAAGCCCCCCTGCGGGAACAATTCTTTCAGCGGTTTGACGCTTTGAGAGTATTCCCCGAGATGCTGGGCCCAATAGGTGACGATACCGCCTTCAGCCACAGCCGGACCGTAAATAAACGGAGAGTAAATAAAATGATGCAGGCCGGTCGGAATTAAAATCCGCTCCAGGAACGTGTAAATCCACACGCCGATCGCCCCGGAAGAAACGAGAAAACTTTGCAGCGAGCCTATTCCGGACTGAACCATCGGCCACACGTATGCCACCGCAAGCGAAATCGGTATCATAATGAAGAAAGAAATGATAACGATGTAGGAAGATCCTTGAAAAATCCCCAGAAAATCCGGCAGTTTTTTATCAAAATAACGATTGTGCAAATACACGACAATAGATGAAATAAAGATGGCGCCGATAATATTCGTATCAAGCGTTTTGATCCCGGCGATCATCGTCAGCCCGCTCGTTCCGCCGGCTTCCTGAGTCATATCGACATGAAAAGCCCCGCCCCAAACCGTCAGAATCGCATTGATAAAGTAATTGAATGTCAGATAAACTGTAAGCGCTTCCAAACAGGCCCGCGCCTGCGCTTTTTTCGCTAAGGCGACAGGTATGCCGATCGCAAACAGGAGCGGCATTTGATTAAAGACGGTCCAGCCGCCCTGTTCAATGACGTACCAGCATTGATACCAAAGCCCGTCAGGATCAGCCAGCGGCCCCATCAGCGTTTTATTTTTAAACAGCGTACTCAGACCGACAATAATACCGGAAAATGCAAATAACAAAACAGGCACAAACATCGCGCTGCCGAAGCGCTGGACTTTTTGCATCATTTCACGTGACCTCCCGCTATTTATCAAAATTTTCGAGCTCTTTATAATCAACATATGCACGGAATAACGCTTCGCCCACCAGAAAAAACGGGGCAAATGCGACAATTTCCGTTTTATCGCTTAACATCACCGGCTTGCTGGTCGCATAAAGATTATACGGCGTCATTTGCGCCAGTACGTTGTTTTTCAGATTGGTGATTGAAATAAACGGAACTCCCTTTGCGGACAGGGTCCTTACCTGCGGAATTAATTCGGGTGTTTCGCCTGATAAAGAAATAATGATGAATACGTCATCAACCGTAAAATCATCACACATGATATCAAACTCTGTGATGTCCTGAATTAAAATCAGATACTTCCGCCGGGATACAAACATCCGCTGCAGCTCACGGGCGCACACCCTCTGAGCCGTGCCCGATCCGTAAACGAAAATCCGTTTTGCTTCATCTATCAGCCGGCACATCTCCGTCATATCTTTTGACTTCACGTATTTTACATTGGCTTCAATATCATCCAGCAGCTTTTCAAACGTCATATTCTCGCCCTCTTCAGGCTGGTCCTCCCATTTCAGAAAAACCCGGAATTCACTATAGCCGCTGAAGCCCAGTTTTTGGGCAAGCCGCAGGATGGAAGACCGAGAGACATTGCAGGCTTTCGCCATGTCATTGATACCGAGATGATAGCACGTATGCTTATGATTCAATATATATTTTAAAATATAAAAATCGTTATCATTTAATTTCGCGTAATGCTGATTAACCAGTTCTTCAAGACTCATCCCAAAAATCCCCCCGTTTTCTTTCTATTATATAGAATAACAGATAAAGAAAACGGGGAAGATTGTCATCAGGAAATAGGAGACGGACTTACATCAAGCTCAGGCCAGTAGTCCTTGTTAGCCTCCATCAGATCTTCAAGAATCAGTCTTGCCACACGGGCGTTCGGCACTGTTTTTGACAGGATCAGCGCCTGCCACAGCTTTTGAAATGACCGCTCTTCCCACGCTTCAGCCGTCAGTTTTTCAACAGACACCTGCTGTTCCATCAGGCCTTTTTGAAATTGCGGTATGTTCCCGACTGAGAGCGGTTCCGGTCCGTTTGAGCCTACGAGACAAGGAATCTCAACCATGGCTGACGGATCAAAGTTTGCGATCGCGCCGTTATTTTCAACGATTAACAGCATCCTCTCCCCTGTGTTGTAAGCGATGGCCCGGGCAAGGTCGACGATATAGGAAGCATGATCATCAATTTTAATTTCACTGTTCTCCGACGATTGTTCGCGCGTAATCATATCGCATTGGCTGAAAATGAAAGCTTCCCGCCCTTCCATGACTTCGTTGGCTCTCGTATGGTTCGGGTTTGATTTTTTCACCATATCATCCGGGAATAAGTAATATTGCAGATATGTGTTCGGAAGCGTATCCGGATCAGCCGCCTGTACGTCGCGCGCTTTTTTGAATGTGTCATTCCAGCTTGCTTCAGTCTGTTCGGCCTCCGTCTTCGGAACGTAGCCGTATTCACGGACATGCTCTTTCAGCTTCGGCATTAAATCATTGCCATGCCGGTCTGTGATGGACGTCCACCAGCCAAAGTGGTTCAAGCCGTAGTAACGGACGTTCATTTCTTTCCGTGAAGATAATCCGAGGATGTTCGCCATGCGATCCTCAATTCCGACCGGCATGTCGCAGATGTTCAATATTTTTGAATTCGGTCTGAGGCGCCGTGTAGCTTCGGCCACAATCGCCGCCGGATTGGAGTAATTCAGCATCCATGCGTCGGGCGAGTACGTTTCCATATAATCAAGAATCTCCAGAACACCGCCGATAGAGCGCATGCCGTATGCAATTCCGCCCGGCCCGCATGTTTCCTGGCCGACCACGCCGTACTTCAGCGGGATTTGTTCATCGAGCGCGCGCATCGCATATTTTCCGACGCGGATATGCGCCATGACGAAGTCAACATCCGTAAAAGCCGTCTCTGGGTCATCAGTCGCCAGAAATTCAATGTCCGGCGCTTTTTCTTTTATAAATACCTCACACGCACCCGCAATCCGCTCCTGCCTTTCTTTATCATTGTCATAAAGTTTCAGCTTTCTGATCGGAAACTCTTCCAGGTGATTCAAAAGCATTAATACAATTCCGGGGGTAAATGTGCTGCCGCCGCCTGCAATAACGATTGAGAATGATTTGTCTGTCATGTGAAGCCCTCCTCTGATAACGTTTACATTTTATTTATATCATGAGAAGGTCCGATCTGTACCGGGTTTGGAGGAGTTAGATCATTTAATCATTTTTAGTTATTTTTCTCAAAAAGCGGGAAAGTTCCCACAGGTACGAAAAAGGCCTGCTGTCATCAGCAGACCCATTCTCAAAAATGCTCTTGTAAATCAGAAAGCAGCACTTCCTGCTCAAATTGCGGATTTCCGATCGGAAAAATTCTGGCTGTTTCCTTGTCTTCGTTGACATGCTGAATATAAATCGGAACTCCTTCGTACGTCACATACGCCATGGCGGCGGATTCTGAAATGTCTTTCGCACGCTGTGTATTCACGTCTCAAACCTCCTTTAGGCCTCACACATAACGTGTCCGGCAGCCAAGAGAAGTATGCTTGTTTCTTACAATTGTCCGGCGGTGAGTTTGAATTTTTTGAGACGTTTGTAAAACGTGCTCCGCGGGATTCCGGCCATTTTGGCGGCCAGCGTGACATTCCCCTTCGCCGATTCAAGCGCGTTTACGATGATGTTTTTCTGAATGTGCTCCCGGATGGAGACAGGGGGCGCTTCTTCCTGTTCATAAGACTCGGCCGCCTCTTTAAGACCTGACGCTTCAAGCAGGGCTGCGATGGGGCGTTCTGACAGCCGTCCGTCCGGGAACATGACGGAAAGACGTTCAAATACATTAAACAATTCCCTGATATTCCCCGGCCATTTCCGGCTCTTTAATAGGTCTAAAAAGTCATCAGGAAGCTCCCCCCGCCAGCCGCGATTTCGCTGAAATTCAAGGAAAAGGCCGGGAATGTCTTCGGTGCGTTCTCTTAATGGAGGGAGGTGGATCGGACAGACGTGAAGCCGGTAAAATAAATCTTCTCTCAGCTTTTTGCATTCGACAAGCTGTCTCAGATCAGTGTGGGTGGCAGTGATGATTCTGATGTCAACGGGAATCTCTTTTGTCCCGCCGACCGGGGTGACTTTCCGTTCCTGCAGCACCCGTAACAGAGCGACCTGCATGGAGTGTGATATTTCTCCGATTTCATCGAGGAAAAGCGTGCCTTTATCGGCTTTTTGCAAAGCGCCGTTATGTCCTTTCCGTTTGGCCCCGGTGAAGGCGCCTTCCGAGTAGCCGAACAGTTCGCTTTCAATCAGCTTTTCGGGGACCGCTCCGCAATTGACGGCGATAAACGGGCCGTTTTTCCTGGAGCTGTTGTTATGAATCGCCCGGGCGGCAACCTCCTTTCCCGTCCCGGTTTCTCCCGTAAGACAAACGGTTGCGTCCGTTCGGGCGACAAGCTCCAGCTGCTGAAGCATATGTCGGGATGACGGGCTTTTGCCTGCCGCACCATGGAATATAAAAGACGGCTTTTCTTCTCGTTTGGATAAATAAACGCATGTGTAGCCGTTCTCCTCCCGCTTCGCCTGCTTGATGTGAAATCCCTGTTCCTCAAGCTCGCGCAGCGTATGTCCGGTAAAATGCTGAACGGGACGGCTTGCGGCGATAACCCGGCTCATTTCATTGCAAAGCACGATCGGATCGTGAGACCGGGTAAGCCCGGCGAACTTGCTGATCATGTCAAGTTCTGTCATTTTGATCTTTAGGGCAAGCTCCCGTTCCGCCGTATAAGCAATGGAGGAGGCAATTCCGAGCATAAACGGCTGAGCGCGGGCGGCGGGGCAGGAAATATCAATGACACCCGCCAGCCGCCCGTCTTCATAACGGATCGGCGCGGCGGAACAGCTCCATTGATGAGAAGCGAGCGAATAATGTTCAGAGCCGTGTATCATGACCGGCTCATTTGTATAAAGAGCCGTCCCGATCGCATTCGTGCCGACGGCCGTTTCCGTCCAGCGGGCGCCTTTTAAGAAATTGATGCGGTTCGCTTCATGAATGGTGCGCGGGTGGCCGTCAACTGAATGGACAACGCCGTCAGAATCAATCAGAAGAACCATCATTTCCATTTCCCACATCGCCGTTTTCATTCTTTCTGCATGAGGCGTTGAGGCCGCTAAAAATAACGCATGCTTTTCGGCCTGCCTTTCTAAATGATCTGCCGGCATTACATTCGGCCCCTTTTCGAGATAAGGGTTGACGTCGGCTTTTTTGCAGCGGTGCCATGAGGCGGCCACCCGCTTCTGAATACGGGATTCATCGAGCACGCCTTCTTTGACAAAACGCTTCCAGGTTTTAAAATCATTCCGAATGACATTCATTGTATTTGCTCCCCCCTGTTCAGACCATCTTTTCATATATTGTAGGGGAAAAATAAAGCGCTTTCAACGAAAAATACCCCTTCTCATCTGAGAAAGGGTATTCCGGTTATACGGAATGCACCGCAAGTCCGGTGACATTCAGCAGGGCTTCCTGAAGCGTTTCTGACAGAGTCGGATGCGCCGCGATAAAGTGCTCCGACATATCAGCCGTCATTTCACCGTTCATCATCATGACCGCCTGACCGATCAATTCCGTCACGTCCGGCCCGATCATTGACACGCCGACGATTTCTCCGAATTCCGGTTCGGCAATGATTTTCATTTTGCCGCCATGCTGATGTTTAATTAACGCTTTTCCGTTAGCAGAAAATGAGCATTCTCCGATTTTCACATCTCCGTATGCCTCTCTCGCCTGTGTTTCCGTCAGCCCGACAGCGGCCATTTCCGGCGATGTATAAATACAGCGGGGCACCGCCCGCATATTGACTTTGCTGTCCTTTCCCGAGGCATGCGCGGCGGCTGTGATTCCTTCATGAATGGCGGCATGCGCGAGCTGCATTCCTCCGGCCGCATCGCCGCACGCATATATATGAGGCACATTGGTCTGCATATGGTCATTGACTTCAATGCCGCGCGGAGAATACCGGATGCCGGCCTGCTCCAGATTCAAGCCATGCAAACGCGGCTTTCTCCCAATTGCAACCAAAACGTGATCAGCCTGAGCCTCAATTTCTTTGCCGTCTTTTGTCCACACCGCGGTTTTCCTTTCTTTGTCAATCCGCTGAAGGGCGGCTTTCGTCTGAATATCAGCCCCGCTGTCTCTTAAAGAGTCTTCGAAAACGGCGGCGATTTCTCCGTCTTCTGCCGGGAGCAGCCGGTCAGCCGATTCAATCACCGTCACTTTCGTTTTAAACCGGCTGAATAAAGAGGCAAATTCACAGCCGATCACACCTCCCCCGACAATAAGCAGAGAAGAAGGGATTTTCTGTAAAGAAAGCGCGTCTTTGCTGTCGATCACCCAATCGCCGTCAAATGGGGCAAACGGCAGCTCCGCCGGTTCAGATCCGGATGCAATCAATATCCGATCCGCTTCCAGAATGTCTTTTGCGCCTCCTTCTCCTTCAACAAGCAATGTCTGCTCTGTGAGAAATGAAGCTGTCCCGCTGATGACTTTAATCTGATTTGCTTTCATTAAGTATTGAATTCCCTGCACGAGCTGGCTGACGATTTGCCGTTTGCGCCCCTGCATGCGGGCCCAATTGAGTGTAATGTTTTGCGGCAGTTCGATGCCGAATGTATCTGCGTGCCTGATTTTATCGAGCACATTCGCGCTTTCCAAAAGCGACTTTGTCGGGATGCACCCCTCATTGAGACAAGTGCCTCCGAGCGGCCCTTTGTCGATCAGAACGACTTCTTCTCCCCTCCGCGCGGCAGTCACGGCAGCTGCATATCCGGCAGGCCCGCCGCCGATAATGGCTAGTGTCAATCTCTTCACCCTCTCTATAAAATCAATCCGGCCGGCTCTTCAAGCAGCGCTTTGACCGTTTTCAGGAAGTCCGCAGCCGGTGCGCCGTCACATACTCTGTGATCAAAGGTAAGGCTCAGCGGCAGCATGATGCTTTTGACAAGCTCATCTCCTTTAAACGCAGGCGTTTCATAGCTTGCGCCCACTCCGAGAATACCGGCTTCAGGCGGATTAAGAATCGGGGTGAAATGCTCAATTCCGTAACCCCCGAGATTTGTAATAGAAAATGTCGATCCGTGCAGATCATCTCCGGAAGCATTGCCTTCCCGCGCCCGGCGTGCCGATGTGCTGATGTGATCCGCAAGCTCAAGGAATGAAAGCTTTTCCGCATCCCGAATCACCGGCACGACGAGACCGTTTTCAAGAGAAACCGCCATCCCGAGGTGGACATATGGATAGGTGATGATCCGCTCCTCTTGATAAGAGCTGTTCAGCTCAGGATGCTGTTTCAGCGCAAGCACCGCGGCCCGGGATACGAAATGTGTGACCGTCAGTTTAACACCGCTCCGCTTTTTCGCGCTGTCGGCGAGCTGCTGCTGCCATTTTACAAGCTCCGTAATGTCCGCTTTCATCGTCAGCGTCAGCTGGGCGCTGTTTTGCAGGCTTTTGTGCATTCGGTCTGCAATCACTTTTCTCATCGCTGAAGCCGGTTTTCCCTCCGGCTGTGCCATCTGATCCGAAGACTGCGGTTCAGATTCCGTCTTCATGGCCTTGATGACGTCAGCTTTTACGATTCTGCCTCCAGGCCCCGTCCCGTTCAGCGTTTCAACTTTCAACCCGGCTTTCTCTGCCATTTTTCGGGCAACGGGAGATATTTTCACGCGGTGTTTACGCTTTTGCACGGCTTTGGGAGCGGGAATATGTTCAGGTTCAGATTGCGGTTTCCCTGCATTTTCAGGAGCCGGCGCCTCCTTCTCCCGCACTTCTTCGCCGTTTTCCCCGATATAACAGATGGGCGTTCCCGGCGGGACTCCTTCTCCCTCTTTGACTTTAATATGGAGAAGCGTGCCGCTTTCAGGCGCTTCTATTTCCATTTCTATTTTTTCCGAGTTGATGCTGGCGATGCTTTCTCCCTTTTCAACCGGGTCGCCGACTTTTTTATTCCAGACGGATACTTCACCTTTCTTCATCGCCATTCCCAGCTTCGGCATTACTACTTTTACAGCCATTCTATATCCCTCCTTTAATTCATTGCCGGCTCGCCAAGCAATTCAAGCGTGACGCTGACAATTTGGTCTGATGTCGGCAAATATTGATCTTCAAGCACCGGCGAAAACGGCACTGGTGTATGCGGCGCTGTAATCCGTTTAATCGGCGCATCAAGCAAATCAAAGCCCTTATCGGCGACAATCGCAGCAATATCCGTGGCGATGCTGCAGCGCGGATTGGCTTCGTCAATGATGATCAGCCGGTTTGTTTTTTCTAACGATGTGAAAATCGCTTCCTCATCTAAAGGAGACAGACTCCGGGGATCAAGCACCTCGGCGTCGATGCCTTTCTCAGAAAGCTGCGCAGCCGCTTCAAGCGCAGTATTGACCTGCTTGCCGACTGCAAAGAGCGTGACATCATTGCCTTCGCGTTTGATATCCGCTTTTCCGAGCGGAATTGTATAATAATCTTCCGGCACCTCGCCCTTCATGTTGTAGGACGTTTTATCTTCAAAAAAGAATACCGGATCATTGTCTTCTATTGCCGAAAGCAGCAAACCTTTGGCGTCATATGGATTGGACGGCACAACCGTCTTCAGACCCGGGATGCTGGTGAACAGGCCATACAGCGCCTGCGAATGCTGAGCGGCTGCCCGGAACCCGGCTCCGTATGTGGTGCGGACGGTGATCGGCACTTGCGCTTTACCGCCGAACATATAGCGGAATTTCGCCCCTTGGTTGATCACTTGGTCAAAGCACGTTCCGATAAAATCGTTAAACATCAGTTCCGCAATCGGTCTCAGCCCCGTGGATGCCGCAGCCATGGCCGCACCCATGTAGCCCGCCTCAGAAATTGGTGTGTCCAGCACCCTGCTTCTGCCGAATTCCTGTACGAGCCCCTTTGTGACCCCCAATACACCGCCCCATGCTTCATCATCTTGCAAGTGATCGACCGCCGCTCCCCCGGCGACATCTTCACCGATTACAAGCACATTGTCGTCTTTTCTCATCGCAAGCTTCATTGCTTCATTGATCGCGTCCGACATGCTTATGACTCTCGCCATCTCACATTCCCCCTTTTTCATATGACACGTAGACGTCTGTCAACAGCTCAGACTCTTTCGGATATGGACTCTTTTCGCTGAACGAGACGGCTTTTTCAATCGATTCGCTGACACGCTGTTCGATGTCTGACAGTTTATTTGCATCTGTTTCTTTTAGAAGATAGTTTTTAAAGCCTTGGATGGCATCCTTTTCTTCAAGATGCTCAGTCTTTTCATCCTTTGTTTTATAAGTTTGGGCATCCCCTTCGAAATGGCCGTAGTTTCTGTAAGTCATACATTCAATCAAAGACGGGCCTCCGCCGTTTCTTGCTCTTTCTATCGCTTCCCCGGCTGCCTGATAAACTGCTAAAATATCTTTTCCGTCCACCGTGACCCCCGGCATGTTGTAGGCAGCCGCCCGATCGGCGATTGAATCACAGGCTGATGCGTACTCAAATGTCGTGGCTTCGCCGTAACCGTTGTTTTCGGCGATGAACACGACAGGAAGATTCCATACTGCCGCTAAGTTCAGCCCTTCATGGAAGGTCCCTTGGTTATTGGCTCCGTCCCCAAAAAAGCAAACGCTTACATTTTTAGTTTGTTTATATTTAGCCGTGAGCGCTGATCCGCATGCGAGCGTGAATCCGCCCCCGACGATTCCATTTGCGCCTAACATGCCTTTATCAAGATCCGCAATGTGCATAGAACCGCCTTTTCCTTTACACAGTCCGGTCGCTTTTCCGAATATTTCCGCCATCATGCCGTCCAGATCACAGCCTTTGGCGATACAATGGCCATGTCCCCTGTGCGTGCTTGTAATGCTGTCGCCATCATCTAAATGAGCGCACACCCCCGCAGCTACCGCTTCTTCACCGGCATACAAATGGACGAATCCGGGAAGCACTCCTTGCGCGAACAGTTCATGCACTTTGTCTTCAAAGCCCCTGATTTCCAGCATCTTTTGGTACATCCACAGCGCTTTTTCCTCAGTTAATGACAAGCCTTCTCGTTTTAACAATTCCATTTTGTGCGCCTCCTTCTATTTAGGGTTCACACTTATAAATGCAAGAAGCATGCCAGCCTTTGAAGCCCGTAAAATGAATGTTTTTACTTTTACAATGGAGACAGTTTGAGACAGGTGTCTCATTTTGTCTCGATCTGTTCCCTTTGTCTCGTTTTAAGGCATACAAAAAAGACCGGGCATCACCCTGTCTTTGACAATGATCGACGTATTTATTTCCTCGGAAATCTTTTATTGCTTCATTCTTCTGCATACAGTTTATCATGGCGTTTGAGTGGTTACACTCTTTTTTTCATATCCACGTGCTGCAGTTCATGCTTTTCTTCAACAGCCCGATTCAGCGCTTGAAGCATGTAGCCAATGCCTTTATACGATGACAAAGGCCAGGTGATATGCTGATGCTCTCCGATGACGGCGTTTAGGACGCTTCGGTATTTTTTTCCGCCAAGCATGACAAGCTCTTCGATGTCGGAAAAGCCTTTTTCATGAAATTGACGGCGCAGCTCGTCCGCTGCCATGATCTCCGGATGACCGGTTCCAAAAGTGACATCGTAATTTCCGGGAACCATATCGTCCGGACGAAGGAATCCGTGCTTCGCCGACAAAATCACCCACTCATCGAAAAATGCTTTCGCATATCGCTCGCACGCCTGATGAAACGGGCTGAGATAAGCGTCTTCCGCCCTTACCGGACCTGTATCTGAATGGACATCCCAAATTTTTTTCTTGCCGCAGGGGATGATGCACAGTCGTTTCATTTTTCTCTCCCCCTTTATGATGTATCTCCTATCAATGTACCATTATTCGTTTATTTCTGCATGACGGATCTGTCTGGATAAAAACTGCACACAAAAAGACCCGGAATTCAAACCGAAATCCGGGCCGGATGAAGACTTGTTTAGGTCACTCTTGCTCCATCCCCTCAAGATACTTTCTCTCAAAGTCATCGAGCAATGCACGCACTTCATCTGTTGACTTTGTATTCATGCATTGATTTCTTAATTCACTTGCTCCACGGAATCCGCGGAGATATATCTTGAAAAAGCGGGGGAGCGGTTTATATGCTCGAGCTTCTGCTTTTGAATATTCATCATGAAGATCCAGGTGCAATCTCAAAAGATCAAGCAATTCCTTACTGCTATGCTCTCTCGGCTCCTTTTCAAAGGCGAATGGATTAGTAAAAATGCCTCGTCCAATCATAATCCCGTCAACACCGTATTGTTCAGCGAGTTTCAAGCCGGTTTCACGGTCAGGAATATCCCCATTGATCGTCAATAGGGTATCCGGCGCTATCTCATCACGAAGTTTCTTGATTTCCGGGATGAGCTCCCAATGCGCATCTACTTTACTCATTTCCGCTCTTGTACGCAGATGAATGGAAAGATTCGCAATGTCTTGTTTCAGTATGTGTGTCAGCCAGCCGCGCCATTCGTCTATATCCGTGTAGCCAAGTCTGGTCTTCACACTTACCGGCAGACCTCCTGCTTTCGCCGCCTGTATTAATTCGGCTGCAACTTCAGGACGGCAAATCAGGCCGCTTCCCTTTCCATTCCCCGCCACATTAGGTACAGGACAGCCCATATTGATATCCAGGCCCTTAAACCCTAATTCCGCCATCCCAATACTCATTTGGCGAAAGTTTTCAGGCTTATCTCCCCATATGTGGGCAACCATCGGCTGTTCATCCTCCGTGAATGTCAAACGGCCGCGCACACTATCCTTCCCATCCGGGTGACAATAGCTTTCTGAGTTTGTAAACTCTGTGAAAAACACATCAGGTCTGCCTGCTTCACTCACAACATGGCGAAAAACGACATCCGTCACATCTTCCATTGGTGCCAGTACAAAAAATGGCCGTGGTAATTCACGCCAGAAATTATCTGTCATAACAAATCCAAATCCTTTCATGATGGGATACAGCCAAACCTTTATCCCAAAATTAAAAACTGACCATGCTTCTTTTACACTTATAGCATGTGTCAGCACTTCTTATCAAACGATAGTAAATTTTGAACATTTCATTAACACACATAAATGGTATTAGGTTGAAACAAATCATTCATATTACTTGCTTTTGCTCTAATCAACGTGATCGCCTGTCCTCTTATGTTTCATTTTTTAAAATGAAAATCTGGAGAGGGCCGCGCAAGAAAAAGACCGAAGATCGACAATGCTCATTATTACTAAGAAGACTCTTTAATGTATACTTATGTCTACTTAATCTATTACGCATGCTACCTTCCCCCACATATATACAATTACGAGTTTGGTTTTTTAAATCTGTTACATAAACACCTTTCATTGATCTAAATTTTTGATCTTTTAGCCCATTTTATATGTTCAGGCAAAGGAATTTCAAAATTAATTGTATGATTAGCCTTTCCCTTAATGAAGAATTCCTATGGTAATTTGATTTTCAAATCCATTATCATCTCCTCCAAAAATCCACATTATGAAAAAATTCCCTATTTATCTATCAACGCTTAGCTTGCCTAACATATATCTTTAATAGTAATTACATCTTAAAAATAGACCCACCATTTATCTCTAAGTTTAGCTGTAGGCATAAATTTAAGCTTGCATTCAATGAGTGGAGCTTATTTTTTTTATTCTGCAATTTTTTTAATCTTTTTAATTTCATCCTTCTCTAAACCTAATCTTTGCAATAATTCTTTATCGTATTCGATAAAATCACCTAATTGATCATTATAATATGGGTATTGAACAGTTAAATCATTTATCGCAAGGTTTCTATAATTCTTTTTGACTCTTATATTTCCCAACTCTATTTGTGGAGGATTTTTCAACATATTAATTAGCTTTTCAGATGTTATATTTCCTTCAAAATCTTCGTGATACGGTTTTAAAGATCTATTTCCTATTGAAAAACCCGGAGGATTCCTATCTAAAAACCGAACAAAAGCTGAAGTATCAGCAATATAGCAATCATTATAATACATACTTTCACCAAGCATTGCTGTCGTTACAATAACTTTATAAATATTTTTAGGATGCCATTCTTCTTCTAGTTTCAATTCTTCTCTTACAATGTTTATATTCTCCACGTAATAATCAACAATACGATTTAGTTGCTCGACAGCACTTCTTTCTTTATGGCTTTTATTTATCTTTTCCGTTTCCCTTTGTATTATCTTTATTAAGAAATTATAATATTCCCTAATAGTTAGTGGTTGACCAAAGGCTTTTAATTCTACAAAGAACAAATCATTGTCAATAGTAAAAACTACATCACATTCATATGTTTCACCATTAACAATTCTCTTTAGTCTTTTCGCACCAATATCTAGCTTGTTTAGTTTATTTAATATGTATTCTTCTAATCCAGTACCCTTAAAAGAAATATCCACTTTCTTCTTATTTAACAGAGATATCAATGACATTGAAGGATCTATATGTGATGCCACAGAAGGAATAATAATCAAACTGTCATTATGAACGACAAAAGGACAATCTAACAAATCTTTTGCATCTTGATTAAATTTGAAGTTATTGATGATTTTAAGAGCACTGGCTTGAGTTACTCCCTTTGAAACAAATAAGTTTATCCAGTAAGTTTCAGTTTTCATAATAGTCCAATTATTTAAGTTTAATGGTTTAACTACTTTTGACTCGAATCTTTCCTTTAAATAATTTTCAGCCTCAATTTGAATTACAACGTAAGCTCTAATCCATTCTGCGAGTGACACACCTAAAAGCCTTATATTTAGATCATGAGTGTGTAGAAATTCTCCTATCGCAATACAATAATATGCTTCATTCTCGCAAAGATAATGAGCTGGAGGTAATTTCTTTGCATTTTGATCAATTTTACGTTCCAATTCTGTTTTATCGGCTAAATTAAAATCCGTATACCATTTACTTCTTTGATCCTTAAATCTCACTTTTGAGATTTCTTGTGCATGTAAAAAATCTTCATTCTTGGGCTGGATGTGAATTTTCTTATTATCTATATCAAAATCTGTACCGATAAAACGCCATTTTTGTTCAATGTTCAAAAGAGACGACCACAAATCAAATAGTTCAATATGCTCTCTTGCGACTCTTATGTGACTCATGCGCATAGTTTCAAGTTTTCCTATATTACCTTTTCCACCTCCCATAGACTTCAGTAAACTCCCCGCAAACTCTGCAATACTATCAGCTATACCTAATACACGATTTATATCTTTTTGAGCAGGTAATATTTTTTGTTTACCTTCATCAAACAATGAGATGACGTATGGATACACCTCTTTAATTCTATGTATAGAATTCCCATTAATATACTCAATTAGAGAACCTAACATAATCTCTAAAGAAAGAATAAATGTTATTACCTCTCTCTTCTGAGGAATTTGGTCTAATTTCCTGGATGATCTCAATTTATAAAAATCCTTAAAAATTGAATTAATTATATTAATTTTTTCTTCAAAATTATCAATTAACTTAATATCACTCTTATAAACTGCTTTAATGTTAGATATGACTTTTTTTGATATCTTTTGTCTATTATTGTAGATGTTAAAACAAACGCCTGAGACTCTAACGATTTCTAAAGTATCTTCCAGAGAATTGTTTTGCATAAATTCGTTTAAAAAAGGAATAAATTCCTTTGAATCTTTAAACAAAGCCTCAAGTTCATAATGGTTCCATATTTTCAAGTTGTTCTCTCCTTCTATATTTTTTTCAACAAATCCACTATATATATTTCTCCATTTATGTCTAGCTATAATCAAGACTTCTATCGCATGGGGTTTGTATTGTATATCTATTACAGCTTTATATTTCCGTTACCAAAACCCGCATGCAATTGGATCTTATAGACAGTCAAATCTTCTCCTTGGTTTATAATAACCCAATTAATCTCCCTTATAATAAGCAACTTTATACTTTCCTGAACTTCGCTTATGTACTTTGGGTACGAATTAATTTCTTAATGGGAACTATGAACTATCCCTCATTAAATGAAAACTTCCATTCCTATTAGTTTACTTCCCAATATTTAAATTTATACATACTCTTAAAGGAATCCGTTTGAGATAAGGCAATTTTCTCTGCTTTTCTTTCATCATATGAGGACATACCAGTAATACCAAACACCTCAAATATTATATCCTTGTCTTTATTGATAACGTATCCATCCGGAATAAAACTTCCATAACCTTCTATTGGCAAATAAGGCTTATAAAATGTTAGATTATCTTCACATAACCGATCATATATATTTTTTTCATGAGAACTTTCACAATATAAACCTCTACCAGATATCGGTATTAAACAGTAATTTTTTAGAGTCATACATTTATGATACTTGTCTTCTTTATACACAAAACCTGCTACCACATATTCAGGGCTATGCGGTTCTATTTTTTTCTTGTGTTCATATTCCTCCTTTTCAACATAGAAGCGATTAGTTCGCCCAAAAGCATCTTCACAATACAGAATATCTTTTTTTGTATTATCAAATAGAGTATCTTCTCCAAGCGGTATTACACTATTTACATACATGTAAACAAAATAGATATCTTTTTTTACTTTTACATTCCATATGCCTACTTGTTTATAAAACATCTCGTTTAAAGTTTTTCTTTTTCTCGATAACCTAATTCGAGCCGATATACCATAAACATGTTTAGCTAACTCATATTTATCATTAGGAACTCTATGTTTTTTTCCTAACACCATACTTTCCCACGCCATCATATTTATTCTTGTGGCTAAGCCAAAAATCGTTGATACATTTTTATTAGATCCCGTTCCTTCATGATAAATCACATTATTTCTCACATTACTGTTTCTTTCGTTATTATCCCCTAGCTGAGAAAGATGTAATTCTTTAATTCTAACAATATGTAATCCCTCTTCCTCATCGTAGCTCCAGGCCTTTTCATATGGGCTTGAACCCACAAATTGAGGATGTCGGCAACAATCCTTGGAATGTTTAAATTGTCTGGTAGAATTATATAAATACGGTGATTTTGCATTGGAAACTTTAAGCACTATCTTATCAGAACACTCACACCTTAATTCTATTTCTCCCTTTTCATTCCTAGTTTTTAAGTTTAGTAACAGAGATTCTTTTATAGGTGAATAAGGTAGTTTTGTTATGTTTCCTTTTGGTTTTTCAATTACAATAAATGATTTTTTGACCAATATATCCCTTCCTCCTATATTAAACAGACTACAATTCAATTATAGTTGAAGTTAACACAAAAATCGTTGAAGAATTTCCAAAAATCTTATATTTTAGAATTACTATTAAAAGGAGGAAAAAAGAATCGAAAAGACAGCCAGGGCAAAGGCTGCGCATAAAAAAACCCGGAAATCGGAATTGTTTAATTTACCGAAATCCAGGTCTGATTACAAATTGTTTATTTTAGTTAGACGATTTTAATACAAGCTTCGCCACGGCTTCCACATGAGCCGTCTGCGGAAACATATCAACAGGCTGAATATATTCGACACGATAGTCCTTCGACAGCGTCTGCAAGTCTTTCGCCAGTGTGGAAGGATTGCAGGATACGTAGACGAAGCGTTTCGGTTTTACTTTTTTGATGGTATCTAAAAATGTTCTGTCACAGCCGGTTCTCGGCGGGTCGACGATGACCACGTCAGGACGGAAGCCTTCTTTCGTCCATTTCGGGAGCCAGTGTTCGGCTGTTCCTGTGACATATGCCGCGTTTTTGATGCCGTGTTTTTTGGCGTTTTTCTTCGCATCGTCAATTGATTCTTTAATGACGTCCATGCCGCGGATCTCTTTTGCGCCGCTTGAGACCCACATGCCGATCGTACCGACGCCGCAATACGCGTCTACGACTTTTTCTTTTCCTGTCAGCTGAGCCGCTTGTTTCACTTCGTCATACAGCTTGACCGTCTGCTCAGGGTTGAGCTGGAAGAAGGCGCGGGCGCTCAGTTCAAATGACACGTCGCCGAGCACTTCTTGAATGGCATGGCTTCCGGCCAGCGCTTTTGTTTTGTCACCGAAAATGACGGATGTGCGCGCGCCGTTGACGTTTTGAATAATCGATTTCACTTCCGGCAGACGGTTCTGAATGGCTTTGACGATCTCGTCTTTATTCGGCAGTGTCTCTTTCGCGGTGACAAGCACGACCTGCACTTCGCCTGTTTCAAAACCGACTCTCGTCACGATGGTGCGGACATCGCCTTTTTTGGTCCGTTCGTTATAAACGGATACGTTGTGTTTTTCCAAAATACGGCGGACGATACCCGTTGTTTTGTTTGTCGCCGGATGCTGGACAATGCATTCCTTAATCGGAACGATTTTATGGGAATCAAGTCCGTATAAGCCGGCAATGATGCTGCCGCTTTGCGAGCGTCCGACTTGAAACTGGCTTTTGTTCCGGTAATTCCAAGGGTTGTCCATTCCGATCGTATCTTTAATGTTCATTTCTTCGACATTGAATCTCGTATGACGTTCCAGAGACTGAATGACGATGTCGCGTTTTTCGCGAAGCTGCTGGGTGTATGCCAGATGCTGAAGCTGACAGCCGCCGCACTGGTCGTAGACCGGGCATGGCGGCGTGACGCGGTGTTCAGACGGCTTGCGGATTTTTTTGACGCGTGCTTCTGAAAATTTCGGCTGCACATTTGTCGCTTCGGCAACGACTTCTTCACCGGGCAGAGCGCCGGGAACGAAGACAACTTTTTTCTTAAAATAGCCGACGCCCTCTCCGTTAATGCCGAGACGTTTGATGGTCAGCGGAAATGTCTGTCCGATTTTCAATTCGGCAGGCGCCTTTTTTTGATGTTGATTCACGTTTTTTTCTCTCCGTTTCTATATAAAGCCTTTCTCCTGGGAAAACGGCTGCTTTGAAATATCACATCTTTTCAGTATAACATGCAGCCGGCGGTTCCTTCATGTTTTTCACTGGAAGTTTCCAAAAATCCTCATCATTCAATACTTCTCCACAAGTACAAGGACGCATAGCTTAAATACGGCGCCCATTCGCTGCTTACCTGGAGCATCACGTCTTTTGACGGTTTATCCTCTAGGGCGAAGCGGCGTTTGACGGCGTTTTGCAGGCCGATATCCGCCAAAGGAAACAGATTCGGGCGGCCGAGGCCGAACATGAGGACGTTTTGGACGGTCCACGGGCCGATGCCTCTGATGGTGATCAGCTTTTTCATAATGTCTTCATCCGACAAATGGGTAAGTTCCGCCAGATTGAGCGCTCCTTCTGCAATCATCCGTGAAATGTCAATCGCATATTCCGCTTTTCTCATGCTGAACTGGAGCTCCCGCAAGTCATGATATTCAAGCCCCGCGATCGTTTTCGGCTCGGGATAGCACCAGACGCCGTCTTTTTGTTCACCGAAGGCATGGACGAACCGTTCCGTTAAAGTAAAAGCGAAGGACAGGTTGAGCTGCTGGTGGATGATGCATTTCATGAGACAGTTGTAGACGTCATATTCCAAGACGAGCGGGGTTCCCGCATGCTCCTCAAAAAGCGCCGACAGATTTGTTTTTGAGAAATGATCAAGCACAGGCTGAAGCGGCTGCTCCCACTGAAAAATGTGTTTGATCCGTTCAATCATCTCCTCGCGGTCCGTTTCTCCGCTGACGAGGAAGACCGGGTCTGCGGCGGTGCCTTCCGCTTGAACCGTGATGACGGACAGTTTGCCGTCCCGTGTTCTGAGCGGCACTTTGATTGATCTTGCATGAAGATCGACCGCATTCAGCGGATCGAGCGACAGCCTTTCAAGGACTTTATCAAAATGATACGGCGGTGTGACCGAAACCGTTTCCTTCCACATATGCTCCACCCCTTTTTGTCCAAGTATATCATGAAGCGGCCGGGCGGCAATTCGTATACTTTTCTTCATAACGCCGCATGATATAATGGCAGGCGGAGGGTTGTTTATGATACATATAACCGCAATCACAACACATAATGAGATATTAGATAATATCCCCCTATCACGTACAGAACAACCGGACATCGCATGGTACTGGATTGATTTTTTCGGCGCTGAGATGCATGAAACCGAGCTGCTGCGTGATTATTTTCACTTTCATCCGCTTGCGATCGAGGATTGCTTTCAGCATATGCAGCGGCCGAAAATCGACCATTATGACGGCTACCGTTTTTATGTGCTCCACGCCTTGAACCCGGACACACTGGAAATGGAAGAGGTGGACATTTTTCAGTCCGACCGTTTCATCGTCAGCTTCCATTTGCACGAATCGCCCGGCGTCTCAAAGGTGAGAGAACGGTTTTTCGCTTCTCCGGGATTAGCCAAAAAAGGGCCCGGGCACATCACTTATATGATTATGGATCAGCTTGTCGATGAATATTTCCCCGTGCTGTACAAAATTGAAGACCGGCTGAATGAAATTGAAGACAGCAGAACACATAAATCTTACGGCACTTTAATGAATGAAGTGTTTGAATTGCGGACTGATCTTTTGAACCTGAGGCGGACGATCATTCCGATGCGCGATTTAATGTACCGGATTTTGAGCCTTGACCATGTAAAAGAAAGCCGTGAAACGAAAGCGTATTTCAGCGATATTTATGACCACCTGTTAAAACTGGCTGAGCTGATCGAGTCAAACCGTGATATGACGTCAGATTTGCGGGACAGCTATGTGACGCTGAATTCAAACCGGATGAACGCCATTATGATGACATTAACCATCGTCTCGACCATTTTTATCCCGCTGACGTTCATCGCGGGGGTTTACGGCATGAATTTCGATAACATGCCTGAGCTTCATTGGAAATACGGGTATTTTATCGTTTTGGGCGTAATGGCCGTTCTTGTGGCCGCCATGCTGTTTTGGTTCGCCCGCAAAGGCTGGTTTAATATTTTCAAGTAAGAACGGCTGCCGGCTGTTCTTTTTTTTGAGAAAACATGATAGTCTGGAAAAAAACGTAAAGAGGTGTGCGCCGTTACCATCCTTTCTCACAAAATCATTTCTTCTGTCCTCCTGGCTTTCAGTGTCATGTCCATTGCCCCGCTGTATAACGGCCGTACGGTGTCTGATTACATCTTTGAGTTACTCGGCTTTTCCTCTTGGCCGGAAGATGGAGCCCATATCTCCGTCATTCCCGGGGTCGTGCTTTACTTTGCGGCGTTAATCTGGTGTGCCGCCGCGTTCAGGCGGACGCTTCCCGCGGCGGGGCTGTTTCTGATCTTTCTCAGTATGGGGGCCGCTTCCGGTATCAGTCCTGCCACCGAATATGCCGTTTTTTCCTTAAAACAGTTCGCGCCCGAAAAAGAGGCTGTCGAATATGTGAAGCACCGCAGCGAATGCAGTCATCTGGTTGAGCGAAAAAGAGCGGGCATGAGCTGCACGCTTTATATCAATCATTACGGAAAAGGGAAACAAACCATTTCTGTCACCCCGGATTTATCAGAAAACATAAAGGACGTCACATTCAAATCAAAAACGTTCACTGTAAAACCCCGTTCAAAAACAATCATCAAAACCCGATTTACCGGATTTTATAAGGGGAAAGCCGCCTCAGACTCCGGATGGTCTTCAGAACCTGAACTGAAAGTGGCAATCCTGTACACAGCAGATTAACCATTTTGCATGTATAATGGTGGAAAACTTTATTGGAGGGACTGTCAAATGAAGATCGCCATCGTCGGACTCGGCAATATGGGCCGCCCCATCGCCGAAAATATCATGAAAGCCGGATACAGCCTGACTGTATATAACCGGACGAAAGAAAAAGCGGCTGATCTGCTGGAAAAAGGGGCCGGATATGCCGAAACGCCCCGCCAGGCAGCTGAACATGCCGACATCGTGCTGTCCATGCTGTCAGACGATGACGCCGTAACAGACGTGACTTTCGGAGCTTGCGGCATTATTGCCGGGTTATCTGAAAACGGCATTCATATTTCAATGAGCACAATCAGTACGGCGCTGTCAGAACAGCTTTCCGCCGCACATTCGGGCAGAGGGCAGTCCTTTATTGCCGCTCCCGTCCTCGGCCGCCCCGATGCCGCCGAGAAGGCCGAGCTTCGCATCATCACAGCCGGACCGGCAGAAGCGAAGAAAAAGGCCGAACCGCTGCTTAACATCCTGAGTCAGCAAGTATTTGACACTGGTGAAGAAACAAAAACGGCCAATGCCGCGAAAATCAGCGTCAATTTCTTGCTGGTGTCCATGCTTGAGGCGTTATCTGAATCATTCTTAATGATGGAGAAGTACGGGTTAGAGCAAAAACAATTTTTAGAAATCGCCGGCGCGCTCTTTGGCTCTCCCGTCTATCAAAATTACGGAACCATGATGGCTGAGCAGAAATTTGAGCCGGCCGGTTTCAAAATGTCTTTAGGGCTGAAGGATACCAATCTGGCGCTCGCCGCCGCAGAACAGGTTTCTGCAAAACTCCCTCTTGCCGAACTGGCCAAGAGCCATTTTGAAAGCGGGATCGCACAAGGCTTCGGGGATCTGGATTGGGCTGCACTGATTAAAAGCTTAAAATAACAAATTAACACCTCTCCATTACCAGGAGAGGTGTTTTCTACAGGCGCGGCAGTTTCATTTCTTTCTCAAACATCAGGTCATCAATGCTTTTAAACGTGTAGCCTTCTTTTTTCAAATCGGTAATGGCATCGTCCAGAGCTTCTGAATTGTCCTTTGAAACGGTGTGGAGAAGGTAGATCGCGCCGGGATGAGCCTGCTTTATCATGTGATCATAGGCGTATTGTTTCCCTTTTTGCTCGTTAACCTTCCAGTCGACAAATGCGACGGACCAGAAAACGGTTTGGTAGCCGAGGCGCTTCGTTTCTTTCAGGACATATTCGCTGAATACGCCGCGCGGCGGACGGAGATACAGGTTGTCCCGCTTTCCGGTAATGTTGTACACAGCTTCCGTGACGGAATCGAGTTCGTCTTGAATCTGATCGCCCGTTTTTGTCGTCAGATCAGGATGATGAAAAGAATGATTGCCGATGATATGGCCTTCCTTTGACATCCGTTTAATCAAATCAGGCTGCTCTTTCACAAAATGACCCGTGACAAAAAAAGTGCCCGTGACGTGATGTTTTTTTAACACATCAAGCACTTTCGGGGTGTACCCATTTTCATATCCGTTATCAAACGTTAAATAGATGGTCTTTTCTTTCGTATTGCCTAAATAAAAGGCATCATATTTTTTGACCAGATTGTCCAGCTGTCTGCCGGCATCCGGCGGCTGATGATTGACGCTGCGTTTAAATCCCCAGTTTATCCGTTCATTCGGCACGGCTTCTGCGCTGTTGATGCCTCCCGCAAGTAAAACGGCCATGCAGCAAATTGAACAAAACCATTTCATGACCAGCACTCCTTCTGCATTTTTCCTTATTTTGCAGTAGGCTCTGCTCTTTTATACAGCCGCATTATGGAAAAAGAAAAACCCCGGCATCCGCCGGGGTTTATTCCCAATCCTTTTTAAAGCGTTCGTATTTTGCTTCCAGATCATCAAGCATGCCGATGAGCCGGTCTATATCTTCAACGTCCGTTGATTCAGGGTCTAAGGAATCAATGACATTCATAAACATATCGAGTCTGTTCTTCAGGTAATCGAGCTGCTGATCTTTGCTGTTTACTGCATTCCCCATACTTCCACTCCATTCATTTTTTATAATGGTAGCGTATTTTTTGCCGTTTTTCAATGGTTCCGCTACTTGCGATCTTGGCAGATCAGGTCTAAAATTAACAGTTGGCAGACGTTAGTATGCCCCATTTATAAAGGAGTTAGATAGTCATGACACAAAACACAACACTGCGTCCGATCACACCGGAGTACGATCCTTGGGAAGCGTACATGGATGTCGACCAGTATGGAGATATGAAACTGACGAACGTTGAATTCACAACGACGACTTTGTGCAATATGAGATGCGAGCACTGCGCCGTCGGGTACACGCTCCAGCCGAAAGACCCGAATGCGCTGCCGATCGACCTTTTATTAAAGCGGCTTGATGAAATTCCTCTGTTACGCTCTATCAGCATTACGGGCGGCGAACCGATGCTTTCGCTGAAATCGGTAAAGGAATACGTCGTCCCGCTTTTGAAATATGCCCATGAACGCGGCGTGCGCACACAGATCAATTCAAACCTGACGCTTGATATCGGGCGCTACGAACGGATTATTCCCTATTTAGACGTTCTTCACATTTCTCACAATTGGGGAACGGTCGAGGACTTTGCCGACATCGGATTTGCAATGATGGAGAAGAAACCGACATTTGAACAGCGGGCGCGCTATTTTGACAAAATGATTGAAAACAGCCGCACGCTGGTCGAAGCAGGCGTAATGGTTTCAGCGGAAACGATGCTGAACAAACGGACGCTGCCGCATATTGAACATATTCATCGGCAAATTACCGAAGAAATGAAATGCCAGCGGCACGAAGTCCATCCGATGTATCCGAGTGATTTCGCCAGCGCGCTTGAATCACTCAGTCTGAAGGACATGAGACAGGCCATTCATCATCTGCTCGACATTCGCGATGAAGAGACATGGATGCTGTTCGGTACGCTCCCGTTTTACGCATGCAGCCCTGATGAAGAAGACCAGAAGCTCCTCCGCCGCCTGCGGGAAGCGAGAAACGTTACGGTGCGAAACGACCCTGACGGCCGCTCCCGCCTGAATGTCAACATTTTTGACGGAAATATCATTGTCACGGATTTCGGCGATACACCGCCGCTCGGCAATATTAAAACAGACAGCCTTCCTGAAGCATATGACAAGTGGAGACAGACGAAGCTGAGCAAAGAGCTGAACTGCCGCTGCACAAACGTCCGGTGCCTCGGCCCGAACGTCCTTGTCAAAAACAGTTATTATCAGGACACAGATTTTTCATTACGAAAAGCCAGAGGTTAACAAAAGATGGAAACGACAATTACGGACATTTTGAAAAGCAAAGTGGTTGAGATCATCATCGTCGCTCTCGTGCTTTACGCCGGTGTTTTTCTGATCAACCGCTTTGTCCAGGTGTTATTTAAACGCACGGATTTCTTGGAGGAACGGAAAGGGAAAACGATTGAAAGCCTCGTCCGATCCATCACCCAGTATACGGCGACGATCGGTTTTATCTTTTACGTCATTTCTTTATTCGTTCATGATTTCGGCCGAATTTTAGCCGGGGCGGGTGTTGCCGGTATCGTCATCGGTTTTGGCGCCCAGTCGTTAATCAAGGACATATTGGCCGGTGTCTTTTTAATATACGAACGCCAGCTTCATAAAGGTGATTACGTGACGATTAACAATCTGTTCAACGGCACAGTCGAAGAAATCGGACTCCGTTCCCTCCAGATCCGTGAGTGGACCGGCAAGCTGCTTACCATATCTAACGGTGAGGTCAGACAGCTTCAAAACTATAACATTGATTTTATGCGGATTACCGAGTCCGTCGTGATCAGTTACAAGGAAGATCCCGAGCGGGTATATGCCGTCTTAGAAAAAGCCTGCGATATGCTCAATGATGAGCTTCGCGATTCACTGAAGCGGGATGAATTTCTCAATGCGACGGAGCCGTTTCAAGTGCATGGAATTATGAGTCTGAACAAATTAACCAGAGGCATTGAATTTACAGTAAAAGGCATGGTTCAAGACACAGAATACTTCTCGGCGAGCCTTGCGGTGAGACGCGTTCTTGCCCGGGAGCTGTACAACAACAATGTGCAATTGCTCGAGGAAATGTATCACACACAAAAAAGCTGATTCCCGAACCGGAATCAGCTTTTTTTATTTATCTCGGCTGCGCTGTCATTTGAAAACCGAATGTGACGTGATCCTGCACCGGAATCCAAGCCCCGATTCCTTGCGAAGTCACATTTTTGACGACAAGTTTCCGCTTGCTGCCTTTCAGCACCAAATACACTTCACCGTATGTTACTTTTCCTTTTTCATTAACGGCCGGAGCGTAGGCGTGCAGGTAGCCGAGCCGCTGCGGAGAAATTTTGTAGGTTTGGTCGCGTTTTGTGCCTGCGCCGATAACCGTTTCAAACGCGAGCGGCAGTTTTGTTTTCTTCATCGCTTTTTGCATCATCATGCTTTTTACGTCTTCTGCGTTCGGCACCTTCGCTGTGAGACCGCCTTTGATTTTGTATTGCTGTTCTTGGGCGTATGAGATAACCGCGGTTTGCTGTCCGCCCCGGTTATCCGCTCTGTTCGTATTGATTTTTTTATATTCCCAGTTGGCGACCGTTTCGTTCGACTGATAGCCGAGCGCCCATTTCCCGAGAAATATTGTCGCCCGGTATCCGATGGCAAGCGGTGAACCGGAAACCGAGGATTCATTCAGCATCTTTATCAGATGCGGATTTTCGATGTTGATCTCTGATGTATCTAACAATTCCTTCGCCAGTTTGCTCGGCTGAAGCATCGGCTGGTCCTGTGAAGCATTCGGATACGTATTTTCCTTTGAAATGCTTACGACAGAGTTGGGAACTTTAAACGGTTTTTTTGCACCGGCAGACGGCGTTGCGAAAAAACTAAAGGATAACAGCAGAATCAGTGTGGCATGAAACAGCTTTCTCATCATATCACTCTTTCTATAGCATTTTCCTTTAGTCTTTTCCTCCGCAATCGTTGTTATCCGCATTTTTTACAGGTTAAAGCAGGAAAAAACCGATCGCCATAATGACATAAGCGGCAAGGAGCGTAGCCCCTTCAAACCAGTTCGAATCACCGTCATTTGAAATCATCGTCATCAAAAGGACGGATGAGATCATCGCGACAAGCTCGGGCAATGTGAATACAAGCGGCATATTGACCGGAAAAAAGATGGAACAGATCACAAGAACCGGAGCCACAAACATGGCGATCTGCAAAGTCGAGCCTACCGCGATTTCAACGGCGACATCCATCTTGTCTTTGTACGCCATAATAATCGCCGACGCATGCTCTGCGGCATTTCCGACGATTGCGACGATAATCACCCCGATAAACAGCTCGCTCCAGCCGAACTGTTCAGCCACCGCATGAAACGTATGGACAAGATTTTCAGATATGTAGGCGACGATAATGGTTGAAATAAATAAGACGGCTGTCGCTCTTTTCCCCGACCACTCAGGCTGCTCCTCTTCTTCCTTTGCCTCCGGCTGATTCGGCTGATAAACACCGCGGTGGGTGACGAGCTTGAAATAAAGAGCTGCCACGTACAAAAGGATCATGATGATGCTGATGCCGACACTCAAATCAAGCTTGTTTTTTTCCCCCATATCCATGGAAAACACTTCGGGAATGACAAAAGCAACGATAATGGCAAAAATCAGCAAGCCGGAATTATGCCGTGCATCATGAATATTGAATTCCTGCCGCTTGTATTTCAAACCGCCGATAAAAAACGACAATCCCGCGACGAGCAAAAGATTGCCGAGCACCGAACCGGTCAGTGAAGCAAGCACGATGCCCGTCAGCCCTTCTTTTAGGGCGAAAAGCGATATAATCAGCTCTACCGCATTGCCGAACGTGGCATTCAGCAGACCGCCGATCCGCGGCCCCGCGATAATGGCAAGAGATTCAGTCGCTCTCCCCATATAACTTGCAAGCGCAATAATCGTCAAGCAATAAATAATAAACAAAACCGCTGACGGCCAGTGCATCAGGCCGCCGATGACTGAAAGCGGCACTCCCGCCGCAGCTGTAAAGAAAAAAATCCGATTCATATCTGCCTGGCTCCTTTTTTCGAATGAGTCTTTTTATATCCTTCTCAAAAACTCCCTCAATTACACTTCCGCGGCAGCCCGAATTGGCATTTTCAGGTTGCCGGACGCGACAAATCCGTGTACGATCAAGAAAGATACTGAAGAAGGAGAAATACGCGATGTCACGACTGTACTTCTTTATTTTGGTTCTTCTTGTTTCCATCTCCGGATTTTCCCAAGGCATGCTTCTGCCGGTGATCTCCGTCATTTTTGAAACGAACGGGGAATCAGCCGCTATAAACGGACTTCACGCAACCGGCCTTTATATCGGCGTGCTTCTGGCGTCGCCGTTTATGGAGGCTCCGCTGCGCAAGCTCGGATTCAAACCTCTGATGGTCATGGGCGGATTTCTTGTTATCATCAGCTTATTCAGTTTTATTTGGCTTCAATCCATATGGTTATGGTTTTTTCTTCGGCTGCTTATCGGAATCGGGGATCATATGCTGCATTTTTCAACCCAAACGTGGGTGACGTCAAAGTCAACGCCCCGAAACAGAGGAAGAAACATTTCGCTGTACGGACTGTCCTTCGGGCTCGGATTCGCTGTCGGCCCGTTCATGGTCCCTCTTGTGAAAACAAGTCCGTCCCTTCCGTTTATCGTATCCGGCTGTATCAGTCTTGCCGCCTGGCTGTTTGTATTTGTCTTACGTAACGAGTACCCGGCGCAAGGTCCGGATGAAACATCCGGGGATAACAGCGCAAAACGGTTTTACCGCGCCCTTCTTTTCGGCTGGGTCGCTTTTCTCCCGGCTTTCGGATACGGTTTTTTAGAAACGGCGCTGAACGGAAGCTTTCCCGTGTACGCCCTGCGCTTAGGCATATCCGTCGATGCCGTCGCGCTGATATTGCCCGCTTTTGCCATCGGAAGTATTGTATTCCAGTTCCCTCTCGGTTTATTAAGCGATCGATTCGGGAGAAAACGTGTCCTGCTCGTCATCTTATTAACGGGTGCCCTTTGCTTTTTGACGGCCGGACTGCTTCCGTCGCCTTCTGTCATCGGCTGCTGCTTTTTCACGGCGGGAATGGCGGTCGGCAGTATGTTTTCCCTCGGCATCAGCTATATGAGCGACCTGCTGCCTTCCCATCTGCTGCCGGCGGGCAATCTGCTCTGCGGCATTTCCTTCAGCCTCGGCAGCATGATCGGCCCGGTGGCGGGCGGCTGGTATATGCAGCGGTTTGAAAGCGCCAATTTGTTTTACTTTATTACGGTGATTCTGGTCTGTATTTGGCTTGCGCTCGTCTTCGGGAAAACAAAGCACAGCCCCGCATCCGAATCCCATTCTTTTCCGTCCTCATAAAAAAAGCCGCCTGATCTAAGTCAGGCGGCTTCTTTCTAGTGGTATCCGTTCTGCCCGTTAGCGCTTCCGCTTGTTTTATTCTTCGGGCCGTTTTTTGAGTTTTGTTTATTATGGCTTCCGCCTTTTTTCGTATGCTTGGTCATAGCCGATTCCCTCCGTTTTTCAGCTTGAACGTCATCCGTTCCTCTATAGCTTGCTCCCGCGGTACGGATTTTCATCAGGAAGCTTTTTACGTTTATGTAAAAGCGCGTTGATTTCGCCTCCTAAAATCAGCAGTGTTCCCGTAAGGTAAAACCAGATCATAAGGACGATAATTCCCCCGATGCTCCCGTATGTGGCGCTGTAGTTGGCAAAGGTGCCGACGTAAAATGAGAACAGCATACTGACGATAATCCAGCCGGCTGCCGCAAATACGGCTCCCGGCAGCACAAAACGGAGGGAAAGCCTTTTATTCGGCGCGAAAATGTAAAGCGCGGTAAACACGATTAAAAGGATAAGCGGACTGATACCCCAGCGGACAACCGACCACACCTGCAAAAACAGGCCGGAGGCGCCGATGAAATCTGCGGCCAGCATTCCGATTTCTCTGCCGAACACCGGCAGAAGCAATGCGATTAAAATCGTAACCACCATCGCGATGGTTAAAAAAATTGAGGTCAGGCGAATGATGATAAATGAGCGGTTTTCCTCGACTTCGTAGGCATGGTTAAATGCTCTGACAATCGCGTTCATACCATTCGAAGCCGACCAGATGACGGCGATAATCCCGAATGACAAAAGTCCGCCGCTGCGCTTGTTCAGCGTTTGCTCCGTTATGGATTTCACCATAGACATGGCGCTGTCGGGCGCGTATTGATCGACCGCCCCGAGCACGTCTTCTGCCGATATGGGAAGATAGGCGGTGAGCGTCAGCATGAAAATCATCAACGGAAACAATGACAGCAGGAAAAAATACGCCAGCTCCGCCGATTTACTTTGTCCTTCATGGAGAGAAAACCTTGCAAACAGCTCCTTTATAAAACTCATGACATCCCACCTCAATGATCGTTTTTCGAAAAATGCTCCTTCGTTTCTTTTAACAGGTCAATGACCTGCGGCGTCGTCTGCTTCAGCTTAGTGATCTGCCCGTTTAAAAAACTCAGATCTTCCGATACGGTATTGGCGATGATTTTCACTTGATCCAGTTTTGCAGAAGCCTGCTGTTTCAGGGCTTCAGGATGTTTTCGGTAAAATGCCGCACGCTGCCTGCACGCGTCCATGTTCCGGAAACATGCCTCTCTCGTCGGCTTATGTAATAAGGACAGTGCTCCGCCGGCGGCAGCGCCGATCAGAATCGCTTTTGCCATGATGCGTGTCTGCTTCATCGGTCAATCCCCCTTATAAATGATGATCTTTCTTTATTGTCTCCAGCAAATGACGGCACCCGGACTCGACCAAAGCGTACACCTCGCTGAAATTCCCGGTATAATACGGATCGGGCACGTCCGCAAGGTCCGACTCCGGTACATAATCAAGCAGCCTTGCAATACGCGGCGCCGCTTTTTTATAACCGGCCATGCTGCGCAGATGCCCGATATTTTCTGCATCCATCGCAATGACGTAATCAAAATCGGTCAGATCAGACTCACGCACCTGCCTCGCCGTGATGCCGCTTGCGCTGATCCCTTTCTTCTTCAGGATCTCCTTTGTCCCTTCATGCGGCGGATTTCCCGCATGCCAGGCGCCGATTCCCGCTGAATCAATGTTAATCTGCCTGTTCAGCCCGTTTTTCTTCACCATATCAGAAAACACCGCCTCTGCCATAGGCGACCGGCAAATATTTCCCAGACAGACAAACAACACATGTATCATATCGATAACCTCCCTATTCTTTCCCCGCATTTTGAGGATCAAAAACCTTATCATCATCTTAGCAACTTTTCTGCGGCTGTGGAAATAAGCTTTTATTCTAAATGAATTCTGTTAGAATAAAGGGTACGAAAACGGTCATGAAAGGATGCATGAATTTGCCGAGCCAACAAACAGAAACGTTAAACAAAATGATTGAAGACATTTCGCAAAAGCTCAACATGCTCAATGTCGGCGTCATCAGAGCGGAAGATTTCAGTGATGAAAAAATAGAAGATCTTACATACCTTCATCAAATGGTCATGAAAAAAGCATCATTCAGCCCGAGTGAAATGCAGGCCATTGCCGAGGAGCTCGCCTCTCTCAGAAAATAAACCCATGTCAGACCTGCCGAAAAACGGCGGGTCTTTTTTTGATTTAAAAAAGTGAAAAATAAAAGTTCATCGGTTTGACACATATAAAAAGAAGGAGTATAGTAACTGTGAACTTGGTAGAACGATATACTAAAAGAGCGGGCCGCTTATCTTTTTTTATTTAGTAGAACGATATACTAATTGTGATATCAGCGTTATTCAAGTTTGTCTCTGCAACCGTTTTATCAAACCAGTTTTCAAAGAAAGGCAGTGGTTCAATAAAGGGGAATGGTGCTGTGCTTTTGTTAATTTAAAAATTAATTTAATTCTTTATTAACCGCATTAGGGGATGTCATCATGAAAAACATATACACCAAAATGGCAGCGGGTCTTTATATTAATTATTTCCTGCTGGGCATGATCAATATTATTATCGCATCCAATATGGAGGCATTATCAAAACAGCTTCATACATCCGCAGCCGGGGTCAGCTATTTGGTCTCCGCCATCGGGATCGGGAAGCTGATTTCACTTCTGTTTGCCGGGAAGCTTTCGGATACATTCGGGAGACGGCCGTTTATCGTGTCGGGCGCCTTTCTGTATCTGATTTTCCTAATCGGAATTCCGCTTTCGACAAACTATACGGCCGCGTTTATCTTCGCCATTTTCGCCGGGATCGCCAATTCCTTTTTGGATTCCGGGACATATCCGGCGCTTATTGAAGGATTTCCGAAAAACGCAAGCTCTGCAACCGTGTTAATCAAAGCGTTTGTATCCATCGGCGCGACGGTGCTTCCGTTTTTCATCGCGTTTATTGCGGACAGGCATTTGTTTTACGGCTGGACGTTTTTCGTACCGGGTATTATTTTCTTCCTGAACGGCTTTTTCCTGTTAAAAGTTCCGTTTCCGAATCATAAGCAAAAAGAAGACGGCGGCCGGACGGAAGCCTCTCCGTCTGGTCTTGCGATCATTCTGTTAGGCTTTTCATCTACGGCGCTGTTTATGCTCGTTCAAGTATGGCTTCCTAAGTTCGGGCAAACCGTTTTGGGCATGCCTGAGGTGCAGGCTGTCAAATTGCTGAGCTATTACAGCATCGGTGCGCTTGTGTCCGTATTATTGCTGGCTGTGCTGTTAAACAGAGTGATTCAGCCGATTACGGTAATGGTGCTGTACCCTGTGATCGCGGCAATCGCGCTGCTTGCTCTGATTTTCATCCATCAGCCGGCCGTATCAGTCATCAGCTCCTTTGTCATCGGACTTTCAACTGCGGGCATTCTGCAATTGGCGATGACGGTTATGGCTGTTTTATTCCCTAAAAATAAAGGTACGATCACATCTTTTGTTAATATAGCATCAAGCTTATCTTTTATTGTCATTCCGCTTGTAACGGGAGCGATCTCCAAAGCGGCCGGCCTGACGCCTGTTTTTCTGCTTGATATCGGAATTGCGGCCGTCAGCGCCCTTCTCGCATTGTTTATCGGAATCCGCTTTAAGCAAGTGATGAAAGCCTGACTATTTTTTAAGGGAGAGGATTTATCATGCAATCTATCACGATCAGAAACACGGTCATCGGCGAAGGGCTTCCGAAGATCATTGTGCCGCTGATGGCGGCCGGAGAGAAAGAACTGCTCGAAGAAATTGAAGCCGTCAACAGGCTTCGCCCGGATATCATTGAGTGGCGGGCGGATGTGTACGAGCACGTTGACAGCCTGGACGCCGTAAAAGGCATGCTTGAAAAGCTGCGGAAAGCCGCAGGCGCAACACCGCTGCTTTTCACATTCAGAACTCATAAAGAAGGCGGAAATAAAGTTATTGATGACCGCTTTTACATTGAATTGCTTAAAACCGCCATCGAAACAAAACACATTGACCTTGCAGACGTTGAGTTGTTTACGGGAGAAGCGGAAGTCAAATCAATTGTGAAAACCGCTGAAGACAACGGCGTATATGTCGTCATGTCCAATCATGATTTTCATCAGACACCGAAAAAAGAAGAAATCATTTCTCGGCTGCGGAACATGCAGGCGTACGGCGCGCACATTCCGAAAATCGCGGTGATGCCGCAAAGCACTGAAGATGTTTTCGTCTTATTGGATGCCACTCACACGATGAAAACACAATACGCAGACCGGCCGATCATCACGATGTCAATGGCGGGAACAGGTCTGATCAGCCGCCTGGCCGGCGAAGTCTTCGGTTCAGCGTGCACGTTCGGAGCGGGCAAAGAAGCATCAGCGCCCGGACAGATTCCCGTTGAAGAATTGCGCAGCGTACTCAGCATTTTAAATAATCATATGTAATCAGCGTTTTTCTGCCCTCAAAGCGGGATGAAAAACAAATGAATGGACTAACGGAGGAATACATCATGAAGAAAGATTTAGGACGGATTAACGGAAAAACTCAGCTTATCGGATTATTCGCGACACCGATCGGACACTCTTTATCCCCGGCGATGCACAACCTGGCGTTTAAAAAATTAGGATTGAACTACGCTTACCTCGCGTTTGAAGTCGGCAATGAACAGCTGGAAGATGTGGTAACGGGAATGCGCGCCTTAAACGTCAGAGGCTTCAATGTCTCGATGCCGAACAAGATGAACATTCTCCCTTACCTCGATGAACTCGCGGATTCAGCGAAATTCACCGGCGCGGTGAATACAGTCGTTAATGAAAACGGCAGACTGATCGGACACTCCACTGACGGTATGGGATACGTCCGCAACTTAAAAGAACACGGCATCGATATCACGGGCAAAAAAATGACGCTGGTCGGTTCCGGCGGGGCCGCCACTCCGATAGCGATTCAATCCGCATTGGAAGGTCTCGGAGAAATCTCTATTTTCGCCCGCAATGACGCGTTTTTCGAAAAAGCGGAAGAAAACGTCCGCATCATCAATGAAGAAATGAAGGGATCTTCTTGCAAAGCGAAAGTCTTCCCGCTCGAAGATCAAGATGCGCTGCGTGCTGAGATCGCTTCAAGCGATATTTTCACAAACGGAACGGGTGTCGGCATGAAACCGCTTGAAGGCTTGAGCGTCATTGAAGATACGTCCATGCTCCGTCCTGATTTGATTGTGACAGACGTCGTTTACAACCCCGTTACGTCGAAATTGCTTGAACAAGCTCAAGCGGCCGGCTGCAACACCATTAACGGCCTCGGCATGATGCTTTGGCAGGGCGCCATGGCGTTTGAATATTGGACAGGCCGAGAAATGCCTGTTCAGTATATTAAAGAGCAAATGTTTGAATAACCTATTGTGACAGAAGCGCCGAAGGACAATCCGTCTTCCGGCGCTTTATCATTTTCTCCCCCTCTCTCTTTCTTCTCATGCGCCAAAACGCTTATAATGGATGTAACGAATAAAAACCAAGTGAGGAATGCGACGTATGAAACAGCAAAAAAAACGCCGGGTGACATTGCAGCAGGTCGCTGAACATGCCGGCGTCTCAACATCCACCGCTTCATTAATCGTCCGCAATAATCCGCGAATTTCCGAAGCGACCCGTGAGAAAGTGCTGCAATCCATGCGGGAGCTGGGGTACGTATATGATCGGGTCGCCGCGAATTTACGATCACAGACGTCCACAACGGTAGGATTGATTATTACTGACATTTCCAATACGTTTTTCTCAGAGTTTCTGATCGGCGTTCAGAATACGCTTGAGGAAGTCGGATTAACGGTGCTGTTAGGCACGACATTTGATTCCGTCGCCAAGCAGGAGCAGCTGATCTCAACCATGCTGGAGCACAGGGTCGGCGGATTGATTTTGTGCCCGGTTTCAGGTACGGCTGAGGAAACCCTTTCCCGCCTTGAGCAGCTTGACATTCCGGTCGTGCTCGCCGTCAGGGAGATTGCCGATGCCGACTGTGATTTTGTCGGAGCCGATTATGAGGAAGGCACCTATAAGGCAGTGCGTCATTTCATTGAGAAAGGCCATCAGGAGATTGCGTTTCTGGGCGGCGTGAAGCACTCGTCAACATGGACGAAGCGCATGAAAGGGTTTAAAAAAGCGCTCCGTGAAGCGGATCTGGAAGTAAAAAATGACTATGTCATTGACAGCGTGCCAACCCGCGAAGCAGGCTGTGAAGCCGTGACGGAGCTCCTCCGCCGGTCTGAGCGCCCGACCGCGATTTTCTGCTTCAGTGATTTGGTCGCGTTCGGCGTCATGCAAGGGATCAGAAAAGCCGGGCTCATTCCGGGCGAAGATATTGACATTGTCGGCTTTGATAACGTGCCGGAAGCTGAAATTTCTTATCCCCCGCTTACAACCGTTTCTTCCTTTCCGCGGCAGTCGGGAAAAGAAGCGGCTCAATTGCTGCATCATAAAATCACCAGTTCCCAGCACAAAAAACAACGCATTATTCTGGCGCCTGAGCTGGTTATCCGGGAATCTTCACAAAAAAAGCGGAACGCCTGATACGGCGCTCCGCTTTTATATTACGCAAGCAGTTTTAATGATTCGCGGTTGAATGCCGGTATGTCATCCGGTGTGCGGCTTGTGACCAGCTGGTTCTGGCAGACGACGACTTCTTCATCCACCACATTTGCGCCCGCGTTTTCCATGTCGATTCGGATTGATGTAAACCCTGTCGCTTTGCGCCCGTCCAATGCTTTCGCGTTGATGAGAAGCTGAGGTCCGTGGCAGATGGCGAACACCGGTTTTTTATCATCCATAAACGCTTTGGCAAATTGGACGAAACGGTCATCCGCACGCAGCATGTCAGGAGAGAATCCGCCCGGGATCAGCAATGCGTCAAAGTCTTTCGGATTTACATCATCGATGGACGCATCCACTTTCACTTCCGCTTCCCCTTGTTTGCCTTTGACTGTTTTTCCTTTTTCCTGTTCAATTACGGTTAATTCATGACCTGCATCTTTAAAAGCTTTCGCAGGTTCAGTATACTCGACATCCTCAAAATAATCCGTTAATACAACTGCAATTTTTTTACCCATAGTTACTACCTCCTGCTTGATGAAGTCTACATAAATCCATGTACCCCAGCCACACTAACATCAAACATAGGTAACGCGTTTGCCGCTCATCCGTTTTACATAGGTCATTATCCTCATTTTTCATCTTTTTACAAGAATCATCATGAAATCTATATGAACTTTCACAAAATATTCTTACAATGGTACTGCATGACAAAATTTGTTGAAAGGTGGAGAACAGGTGAGAATACAGAAAAGACGATGCAGCGTCAATATGACACTCCGTATTCTGCTGCCCCTAGTTATGATACTTAGTCTAATCCTCCCAACATCACCCATTAAAGCAGAAGAAAACAAATCCTCCAGTGTGAATCTCAGCATTTTAGCCACAACTGACGTTCACGCTAACATGATGGACTACGATTACTACAGCGACAAACCGACAACGGAATTCGGGCTGGCCCGAACGGCTCAGCTTATTGAGAAGCACAGGCGCGAAAACCCGAATACGCTGCTTGTCGATAACGGAGACCTAATTCAGGGGAATCCCCTCGGAGAATACGCCGTAAAATATGAGAAAAATGATATTATTTCAGGCGCAAAGACCCATCCGATCATTGAAGTGATGAACAGTCTGCATTATGACGCAGGAACACTCGGCAATCATGAATTTAATTATGGGCTTGAATTTCTGGACGGGACAATCAAAGGCGCTGATTATCCGATCGTTAACGCCAATGTGAAAACATTAAGCGGCGAAAACCGTTATACGCCTTATGTCATAAAAGACAAAACCGTCACGGATGAAAACGGCGGCAAGCATCAGATAAAAGTCGGCTACATCGGCTTTGTTCCTCCCCAAATCATGACGTGGGATAAGAAAAATCTCGAAGGCCGCGTTCAGGTCGAAGACATTGTGGAATCCGCAAAGAAAACCGTTCCGAAAATGAAAGCTGAAGGAGCCGATATCGTCATCGCCCTCGCCCACAGCGGCATCGAAAAAAAAGCGCAGTCTTCCGGAGCGGAAAACGCCGTTTTTGACCTGGCAACGAAAGTCAGCGGAATTGATGCGATCGTATCCGGCCATCAGCACGGGCTTTTCCCTGATGCCGAATACAAAGGCGCTGATCAATTTGACGTCGATAAAGGCACGATTAACGGCATCCCCGTTGTCATGTCAAGCAGCTGGGGCAAATATGCGGGCGTCATCGACCTCCGGCTTGAAAAAACAGACAGCGCGTGGCATGTGGAAGATGCAAAAGGCAGCATCGAGCCGATTGCCGGCAATGTGACGTCGGAAAACGAAACCGTCGTCAATACCGTCAAAAAAGCGCACGAAGGCACATTGAAATACATCAGAGAACCCGTCGGCCAGACAAAAGCCGATATCAACAGTTTCTTCGCCCAAGTCAAAGATGATCCGTCCATTCAAATCGTAACGGATGCGCAAAAATGGTACGCCGAAAATAAGATGAAGGATACGGAATACAAAGATCTGCCTATCCTCTCGGCGGGCGCCCCGTTTAAAGCCGGCGGGCGGAACGGCTCAAACTACTATACAAACATTTCCGCTGGCGACCTCGCCATCAAAAATATCGGCGATTTGTACCTGTATGACAACACGGTTCAGATCGTCAAGCTGAACGGAAGCGAAGTGAAGGACTGGCTCGAAATGTCCGCAGGGCAATTTAATCAGATCGATCAGGCAAAAGGCGGCAGCCAAGCGCTTTTAAATGACGCCTACCGCTCATACAATTTTGATGTCATTGACGGTGTCACCTATCAGGTCGATGTCACAAAACCGGCGAAATACAACGAAAACGGAACAGTCATTCATCCCGATGCAAGCCGGATCGTCAACCTTTCTTATCAAGGAAAGCCCGTCAGCGCCAAGCAGGAATTTCTGATCGTCACAAATAATTACCGCGCTTCAGGCGGCGGAGGATTCCCTCACTTAAGCAATGATAAAATCGTATACTCTTCTGCCGATGAGAACAGGCAGGTCTTAATGGATTACATCATCCAGCAGAAAACGATTAATCCGCAGGCTGATCATAACTGGTCCATCCTTCCGGTCAAAGGGGCAAACATGACATTTGAATCTTCCTTGGCCGCAAAGCCGTTTGCCGACCGCGCAGATGACGTCGCCTATATCGGTGAATCACAAAACGCGGGCTACGGACAGTACAAGCTCCAATTCAAAGATGATGAACCGGGCACAGATCCGCCGAAAGATGACGCATGGAAACTCACCGTTATGCATACAAACGACACGCACGCCCACCTTGATAACGCGGCGAGGCGGATGACGAAAATCAAAGAAATCAGAAGCGAAACCGACCGCAGCATTTTGCTGGATGCGGGAGACGTTTTCTCAGGCGATCTCTATTTCACAAAGTGGCAGGGGCTGGCTGATTTAAAATTGATGAACAGCATGGGTTACGACGCAATGACTTTCGGAAATCATGAGTTTGATAAAGGCCCGGGTGCTCTCGCCAGCTTCCTGAGCGGGAACGGAAGCGCGGCTGACCCGTCCGGAAAATACAATTTTCAAGCGCCTGACTTTCCGCTCGTCAGCTCAAATGTCGATGTGTCCAAAGAGTCAAAACTCAGACCATTCATGAAAAAAGCAGACACATTTACGGCAGGGAAAAAGAAAAAAGCAGGCATCTATCCATACATTCTGCTTGATGTAAACGGAGAAAAAGTCGCCGTATTCGGCTTAACGACAGAAGATACGTCCGTCACATCAAGCCCGGGAAAAAGCATTGTCTTTCATGATGCCTTCCAATCCGCACAAGATACGGTAAAAGAAATACAGAATAAGGAACATGTCAATAAAATTATCGCCCTGACCCATATCGGGCATCAGCGTGATCTCGATCTTGCCAAAAAGGTAAAAGGCATCGACTTGATCGTCGGCGGACATACGCATACGCTTGTAGATAAAATGGAAGTTGTCAAAAACGAAGAGCCGACCATCGTCGCCCAGGCAAAAGAATATGGCGAATATTTAGGCCGTGTCGATGTCGCATTTGACAAAAACGGCATCGTCCTGCCGGAACAATCCTCTCTTCAGGCGCTGCCAGTGAACGAGCAGACGAAAGAAGACCCGGATCTGAAAAAAGAGCTTGATCCGTTTAAAAAAGAGCTCGTCTCCGTCAAAAATGAAAAAGTCGGCTCAACAAAGGTCGCACTTGACGGCCAGCGCGAGCATGTCCGCTCCAAAGAAACCAATCTCGGAAACTTCATCGCGGACGGCATGCTGCAAAAAGCGAAGGAAGCGGCCGGCGCCCAAATCGCGATCACAAACGGGGGCGGCATCCGCGCGGGCATTGATAAAGGAGACATCACACTCGGCGATGTGCTGAATGTGATGCCGTTCGGCAACACGCTTTACGTCGCGGATTTAACCGGAAAACAGATCAAACAAGCCTTGGAGCAAGGGTTAAGCGGAATTGAGGCTCAAGGCGGCGCCTTCCCTCAAGTTGCCGGTTTAACATACACGTTTACACTGAATAAAAAGCCGGGACACCGCGTTCTTCAAGCTGCGGCCGTACAGGATGACGGCAGCGTAAAGCCGATTTCTGATAAGAAGACATACAGAGTCGCCACCAGTAACTTTGTCGGTGAAGGCGGAGACGGATATTCCGTCTTTAACGAAGCGTCCCATAAAGAAGACCTTGGCTTTGTCGACTATGAGGTCTTCACCGAGCAGCTTGAAAAAGCGGGAAAAGCGGTGGAACCGAAAGTTGACGGCCGCGCGCAGGAAGTGTACCTGCCGACGAAACAAAAAAACGGTTCGTGGACGCTTGAAGATGACAGCGCATTTGCCGCCTATGCCAAAAACGCCAACACGCCGATCGTGTATTACGATAAGAATGACGGCGCCAAAAAGCCGATTGATCTCAGCGTGACCAAAAAACAAATCGGCCTGTTAAAGGACAGAACATCGGATTCTTCCCTTACGATCCTGCATGACAAGTTCAGCATGAAAATGCCGATGGCAAACGCTGCTTCAGCTGATACACGATTCGGCGTGACGCCGAAAGGAAAAGTAAGCGGGGCGCTTTCAAATGTATACGACTTTACAATGAAGCAGAAAAACAAAGACATCAAAACATTCAAAGCGCCGGTAAAGCTCACCCTGCGCATTGAGAATACGAAAAAGGCGAAACAGCCGGGCATTTACCATGTAGACCGGAAAAAGAACGTCTATACAAAAATAGACAACGGTTCGGTTTCACACGATCTCGTCACGGGCTATACAAATCATTTCAGTGAATACACCATATTAAACGCAAACACGAAGAGCGCGCCGCCGCCAAGCGGAGACCAAGGCTCCGGAAAGCAGCCAAGCGGACAAAAACCGTCATCCGGCCCTGCACAGGACGGGGTATCGCCGGGCGGCCTGCTTCCTGATACGGCCACAACGATGTATTCCATCCTTCTTGCCGGGTTACTCATCAGCGTGCTCGGAACGGCACTGTATCTGCATCAAAGAAGAAAAGCAAAAAAAGTGAACGACGCATAAAAAGACCGCTTTTATCGGGCGGTTCATCCAAAAGCTCTCCTGATCTGGTATCAGGGGAGCTTTTTCTCTTGGTCCCCCTCTGAGTCGACAGCCGTACGGCCGAGTGATAAAATATGAACGTTATTCGCGAAAGACTGCATCCGCATCGTTTAACACTTCACGGCAGGGCCTCTCTTTCATACGGCGCCGCCTGTTTGGAGGACTTTTTTTGAAGATAACAGGACACAAACGAAACCGCATGTCTTACAAGAAAAAGCTGTTTTACGTGATAACAGCGCTCTGTTTTATCAGCTCGCTCATTTTTGTCACTCACAATGCTTCTTTTTATGAGCGGCCGATTGCCAAAGTGACGAAAACAACATTGGAACATCAGTCTGACGTACAGGACATGCATAAAAACAAAGATAAGATTTTCAATCAGACGATCACTGCCAGACTTGAAAACGGCAGTCAGAAAGGACAGCTCATTCATTTGTCCAATCAGTATTCATCATCCGGAGCGAATGATCAGAAATATTCGATTGGCGATGAAGTATTCGTTTCTATTGATAAAGGGAAACCATCAAACAAGGATATATCGGGAAGCATTATAGATAAAAAACGGGATAAACAGCTTTTGCTGATCGCTTGGGTTTTCATCTTCACCTTGCTTATCGTCGGCAAAAAACAAGGCTTCTTTTCGATCGTCAGCCTGATGTTTAACGCCGTTTTACTGTCGTTTGCATTAGATTTGTACAGGAAGCATCCTAATATAGGGTTAATTTTCATCTGCGGTATCTGTATTCTCATCTTTACTGTCATCTCATTGCTGCTTGTCAGCGGTTTTCACGCGAAAACATACGCAGCCATTGCCGCGACGCTCGCAGGCACTTTCGTTTCCCTGCTGATTACGTATCTGGTAATGCTGGCAACCGGTGAGAAAGGTCTCAGATATGAGGAAATGCAGTATTTAACCCGCCCTTATCACACGGTGTTTATGGCCGGGGTATTTATCGGATCACTGGGAGCGGTCATGGATGTAGCCATTACCATGACGTCATCTGTCTTCGGATTATATGAAGAAAACAAGGGAATCTCATTACAAGCTCTCAGACGTTCCGGGATGGAGATCGGAAAAGACATCATGGGGGCGATGACCAACATTCTGTTTTTTGCTTATATAAGCGGCTCTATTCCGATGATGCTTTTGTATTTGAAAAATGATTCCCCGATAGGATTCACTCTTTCTATGAACATTTCCTTGGAAATAGCCAGAGCATTGGCCGGAGGGATCGGAATCGTATTAGCCATACCCGCCAGTCTGTATGCTTCTATCTTTTTTATTAAACGAAAGAAGGCAAGCTCATGAATGTCATCGTAATTCTCGCGGCGATTTTATTTCTATTGATGGTCATCATCGGCGGAAAAAAAGGAGCGAGGTCTTTTATTGCGTTATTCTTAAATTTCGGTGTTCTCTTTCTCACCATCATTTTCATGACAGACCCGCATATCAATCCGATTGTTTTAACATTGCTCTCTTCCGCCGTGATTTGCAGCATTACTCTTTTTTATATAAATGGAGGAAACGTCAAAACCGTAACCGCCTTTATTTCTGCAATGCTGACGATTGTACTGCTGCTGTTTTTTATTATGTCTGTAACAAAACATACTTCAATTCAAGGATTCGGTGAAGAAGAATTGGGTGATATCGGCATATTCACACTGTTTGTCGGGGTGGATTTTGTGAAGGTTACCGCAGCCATGATCATCATGGGCACGATAGGGGCGATTACCGATGTCGCGATTTCCATTACTTCACCCATGCGGGAAATTTACAGTCATAATCCGTCCATGAGCAGAAAAGATCTGTACACATTCGGATTAAGCATCGGGAGAGATATTTTAGGAACGAATACGAATACGTTATTCTTTGCTTTTTTCGGCAGCTATTTGGCTTTAATTATCTGGTTTAAAGACTTATCATACTCAGCTGAAAAAATAGTGAACTCAAAAGTATTCAGTGCGGAAGCCGTCACCATTCTTTGTGCCGGAATCGGGATCGGCATCATCATTCCCGTTACGTCCTGGATCACCGCCTGTTTTTTAGCAAAACCAAATAAACGTTAAAAGCTGCCGGGACACGCCCGGCAGCCTTTTTTATCTTATACCCACTTTACAACGTCTTTTGAGGCAGATCTTGTTTTCGGGCGCGGTTCTCTGACACGGTAGCCGAATGCGGCCATAACAGAGATGTCGAAACTTCCGTTTTCCAGAAGCCCTTCTTCTTCAAGAATCCGGTGAATTTCTTTGTAGTTGAAGCCTTCTACAGGGCAGGAGTCGATTCCGATCTGCGCAGCGGCTGTCATCATATTGCCGAGAGCGATGTATGTCTGTTTGGATGCCCAGTCAAACAGCGCGCGATCTGATTCAATCAGATTGAAATCATTTTTCTGGAAATCTTCCGTTTTGCTGATATAGCCTTCATACATATCTTCCGGCATTTTTTTGACTTCCCGCAAGTGGTTTTTGACATAGTCGGCGTCAAAACGGATATCCTTTGCCGTCCGGGCAAGCAGAAGTACGAAATGGCTTGCGGTCGGCAGCTGCTTTTGCGCGCCCCATGTGAACTCGCGGAGTTTTTCACGAAGCTCCGGATTTTGAACGACGACAAATTTCCAAGGCTCCAAACCGAGTGAGCTTGGGGATAATCTTCCCGTTTCTAAAATGAATTCAAAATCGCTTTCTGAAATTTTTTTCTCAGGATCAAATTCCTTTGTGGCGTGTCTGAATTGATACGCTTCGATGATCTGCTGTTTTTTATCTGACATTCATGATCTCTCCTTTTCAATCGTTATGTACTATTGTAGCCATTATTTTTGAAAGTACCAGTACGCACATTTTTGTTGGATAGTATTCATTTTGATACTGACAAAAAAACGGGCTGCCGCGGCAGTCCGTTTTTATTTTTCTCTTCTCGCAAAGTCGACGAAACGGAATTTATCGAGCCTGTGCCGGCTTTCCGTGTACTGAAAGAGGCTGGTATCCTCCAAAAAGACGCGGTTTTTCACGACCGCCATATGGCTGAACCCGCCTAGATCCAAATACTTCCGGTCCTCCTCCCCCGCCGGCTCCACGACAATTTCCTTTTGCGCGTAGCTGATGGAGAGGCCAAGTTCTCCTTCGAGATACTCATAGATCGAATCTTCACAAATCGCCTTCGTCAATAGAGGCACATGTTTTTTCACAAAGTAATCCTTGTCCAAAATAATATGTTCTCCGTCAATCCGTCTTGATCTGACGACTTCCCACACCTTTTCATCCGCTTCTGTACCAAGCTCTTTTGCGGCTTCTGAGGGAGGCAGGATCAGCCCGAGACGGTGAACCGTCGTTCTCGTCTCTTTTCCGAGCGTTTCCGAAAGCTCTTTGAAGCTGATCAGGCCTGAGACGGGAAAACGCATTTTTTCTCTGTCTAATATGACGGAGCCTTTGCCTTTGATTTTCTGGATGTAGCCGTTTTGCGCCAGCATATTGAGCGCTTTGCGGACGGTTTCTCGTGATGTGCCGTATTGATCGCACAAATCATTTTCAGACGGAAGAACGTCTTCAGCCTGCCGCTGGCCGCTTTCGATCTGCCGCACCATATCTTTATAGATTGTGATGTATTTATTCACTTTCATTTGACCACCCAGATTAGTGTATCACGCTTTTGTCAGATGATAAACGATCGATTCATACGGACGGAGCGTCAATCGTTCCGGCCGCCCTTCCCTCGGTTCATCATTCGTCAGCAGCACCGTAAACCGCCAGCCGTCCGTGTCTTTAAACGGAACCGTAAAGTCCGCTTCTTTCCCGTAGAAGTTGTTGATGCACAGCAGTTTTTCATCCTTGCCGTGTCTGACGTACGCCAGAACCGCCGGATCGTCTTCAGCAAGCAGCTCAAACGTTCCTTCAGTCACGATGTCATATTCCTTTCTGAGCATGATGAGCTTCTGATAATGGTAGAAAATTGAATCCGGGTCCCGCAAAGCCGCTTCCGCGTTAACGTCCCGATAATCATCCGCCGCCGGAATCCAAGGCGTGCCCGTCGTGAAACCGCCGTGCGGCCCGCTGTTCCACTGAATGGGGGTTCTTGCATTGTCTCTTGATTTCTCTTTTAAAATGGCGATAATGTCTTTTTCGGGCACGCCTTCTTCCTTCATCTTTTTGTAAATATTCAATGATTCGACATCGCGGTATGAGCCGATGTCATCGAATTTCGGATTGCCCATGCCGATCTCTTCACCTTGATAAATGTAAGGCGTGCCCTGCATCATATGAATGGCCGCCGCCAGCATTTTGGCTGATTTCGTCCGGTATACGCCGTCGTCTCCGTATCTGGATACGGCCCGCGGCTGGTCATGGTTGCACCAGAATAATGCGTTCCAGCCTCCGCCTTTTTGCATCTCCGTCTGCCAAAACGCTAAAATCCGTTTCAGCTTCAGAAAATCAAACGGAGCGAGCGCCCATTTTTCACCATTCGGATAATCCACTTTTAAATGGTGAAAGTTAAAAGTCATATCGAGTTCTTTATTCTCAGGGTTTGTGTACCGGATGCAGTGGTCAGCCGTTGTCGAGGACATTTCACCGACCGTCATGCTGTCATATTTCGAAAACACTTCCCGGTTCATCTCATGGAGAAATTCGTGCACGCGCGGCCCGTCCGTATAATAAGGGCGCCCGTCACGCCCATCCTCGGCATCAGGAAACGATTGGTCTTTAGAAATGAGGTTGATCACATCCAGCCGGAAACCGTCGATTCCTTTTCGGAACCAAAAATGCATCATGTCGTAAACCTCTTTTCTCATCTCTTCATTTTCCCAGTTCAAATCGGCCTGCGACACATCAAATAAATGCAGATAGTGCTGGCCTGACGCCGGGTCGAGCTCCCAAGCGGAACCGCCGAATTTTGATTCCCAGTTGTTCGGCGCCCGGCCGTCTTCCTTTCCGTCTTTCCAAATGTAAAAATCCCGATACGGACTGTCGGGTGACGAGACCGCTTCTTTGAACCACCGATGCTCGACTGATGTATGGTTGACGACAAGATCCATAACGACCTTGATTCCTCTTTTGTGCGCTTCATCGAGAAGGCGTTCAAAATCCTCCATCGTTCCGTACTCTTCATAAACGGTGCAGTAATCGCGAATGTCATAACCGTTGTCATTCTGCGGCGAATCGTAAATCGGCGTAAGCCAAATGACATCAATCAAAAGCTTCTGCAAATAATCAAGCTTCTCGATAATACCGTTCAGATCACCGATCCCGTTTCCCGTCGTATCATTAAAGCTCTTCGGATAAATTTGATATACCGCTGCCTTTTTCCACCATGGTGTGCTGTCTGTTTTCATTTTTCTTCACCGCCTGTAATGTTTTGAATTGAAAGGGAAAAGGGACAGCCTGATAGAAGGCGCCCCGCAGGTTTTCTATTTTTGCCGTTTCAGCCGCGCATACCCGTATGTTCCCGCAAACGGGAGAATCAGCACGATCAGCATTCCGATCGCAAACGGACCCCAGTACCGGCTCATAATGGAGAAGATCCCCGGCACGCCGCCGACTCCGACCGAGCTTGCGAGAACGCCTTTGACGGAGATGAACATCCCCGCGATTCCCGAACTGATCATGGCAATCACAAACGGAAATTTGTAACGAAGATTCACGCCGAAAATCGCCGGCTCGGTAATGCCCAAATATGCGGAAATGCCGGCCGTCAGTGAAAGCCCCCGCTGTTTTTTATCTTTTGTAATCAGCATCATGGCCAAAGCCGCCGATCCTTGAGCGATATTTGACAATGCGAGCATCGGCCATAAAAATGTGCCGCCGAGCTTTGATCCGATTAATTGAAGATCGACCGCGAGAAACGTATGGTGCATCCCCGTGATCACAAGCGCCGAATACAGCCCTCCGTACAGCAGGCCTCCGATGGCGGAGAATTGTCCGAAAACGGCAATCAATCCCGCCGTCAGCGCGTTACCGATCGCAAAGGTAATCGGACCGATGATGACAAAGGATAGAAAACCGATGACCAAAAGCGTCACCGGCGCGACGACCAACAGCTGAATGCCCTCCGGCGTCCGTTTCGTCAAAAAGAGCTCAAGCCTGGCAAGTAAATAAGACGCCAGCAGAATCGGGAGCACCTGACCTTGATACCCGACTTTCTGCACCTCAAGGCCGAACAGGTTCCACACCGGAATATCGCCGCTCTGCTCGGCAGCCCCGTAGCCCCATGCGTTTAACAGATCAGGATGCACCAGCATCAGCCCGAGCACGATGCCCAAAAGCGGGCTTCCTCCGAACCGCTTCACTGCCGACCAGCCGATTAAAGCCGGCAGAAAAGCGAAAGCCGTCCCCGCGATCAGATTAATCATATTGGCGAGATCCGCCCATTGCGGATACACTTGGACAATCGATTTCGTGCTGTAGAAAATGCCTTCCGCCGTTAAGATATTGTTCAGACCCATTAACAGCCCGGCCGTGACGATCGCCGGCAAGATCGGAATAAAGATGTCCGCAAGCGTTTTCACAGCACGCTGTAAAGGATTCATTTTTTGCGCCGCCGCCTTCTTCACGTCATCCTTGGACGCTTCACCCATCCCCGTTTCCTTCACTAATTCCGCATATACTTTGTTGACCGTCCCCTGCCCGATCACGACTTGAAACTGCCCGTTTACCGCAAAAGATCCTTTGACAATGTCTATTGCATCAAGCATTTTTTGGTTTACCTTGGTTTCATCTATTAATGCAAACCGCAAACGCGTCACACAATGAGTCGCCGCCTCAATATTTTCAATTCCGCCGACAGCTTCAGCGATCTGCCGCGCAGCCCGGTTAAACTCACCCATGCCAACCCCTCCGTAACCGTTTTCATTTTGTCTCGCAAACTTGTATATACATGTTTATGACTCTATTGTAATGATGTATATACATGTCGTCAATCTATTTTTATAGCGCTTTCATCACAAATATACTGCGAAAGACCCTGAAACAAAAAAAGCCCCGCCGGAACCGGGCCTTGACTTCTTGTTTGGTCGGGAACATGTCCGGGCGAAATTCACAACAGGAGCACAAAAAGCATACAGTACTGTACAACTAAGTTAAAGAGGTGTGAAGAGATGCCATCCACTGTTATCAACCTGTACTATTTGAAGATTAACAGTATTTCTGGCAACGGATCTATTACGATTGGGGAAGCGGCATACAACAGTCCCACCACAAATAACAAATCACAAGGACTGAACTCTTCATTCGGCGATACGTCACCTATAGAATCGATGATGGAGAACTTGTTAAATGATCCTGATGTCAACGACCAGACAGAAATCGGAACCGCAGATACCGCAAATGTTATGCCGGTACCGCCGACTATAGATTAAAGGGGTTTTTATGAATGCCTTACCAAATTAACGTCGTCAATATAAAAGTAAACGGAGCAACGCAAAACGGAAACGTCGATATCGGTCAGACCGTACAAAACAGCCACACCGCCAACAGCAAATTTGTCGGCGCGAACTTTTCTTTAGGGGATTTTTCGCCGGCCGCCGGATGTTTGAATTCGGGCCATCTTGACCCTGACGTGAGCGATCAGGATCAGATCGCCAACCCGTCAATGCCGATCGCAAATCAAATATAGGGAGGTTCTGCCGAAGTGGATATCGAAAAAATGAGAAAGTGGCTTGAGATTACGAACGAGCACAAGCCCAGCGACTTTTGGACTAATGTCCTGAAACGGAAATCTCCCGAAGATTTTTTCTCCTTACAAAAAAACACCCTGACTTATGATATTTATCAGGATGAACAGTACACATTTGTCATTGTGGAAATGCCCGGCGTTTACGAAGAAGAATTGACATTGAGGCTGCTGTCAAGGACACGGCTGCATATAAAAGGCAACATCACACCCCTTTTCCCAAAGAACATGGGAGTTTGCCAGAACCGATATTACGGGGAAATCGATGAGACGATTGAGCTTCCTGAACCGGCTGAGCCCCACCTGTTACAGGCGCAGTGCGTAAACGGCCTGCTCCACATTTCCTGCCCGCGCCTTATGGAGCACATTCCTTTTCAGAAAAACATATAAGGAGCCGGCTTACGGGCGGCCCAGCCGTCTGTACACTTTCTCCTTATAATGAGAAGATGCGGGTTTTGAGAACATGGCTTTCTCCTCCGTCAGTTTGTCGAGTCTGACTTGTTTTTCCGTCCGTTTGTTCCGCAGGTGATCCCGCTCCTGTTCATTGCGGCACTTGGCGATCAAATAATCGAGCGTCATCAGCTCTTTCTTCAGCGCGCCCTCATCCTCGGCGATCCCGGCGTTTTTTAATATGCGGTAGCCCATTCTGAGCGACTCCGGAAGATGTGCGGCATCGTCTTTCGGCAGGGGCTTTCCCATTCCTTTGATGCCGGCGAACTCTCCATCCTTAATGGCGCGCTTGATTTTATCTTCAGCCACGATATGGGCAATATCCATCACTGTTCACCTCTTTTTTCAATAGAACCGGGTATGATCATACGGAAACACAAATCCCAGTTTGTGCCATTTATATGTTTTAAAGCTGTCATTCAACAGATCAACCGCCGTTGCGACAGCGTTTTTCGCCCTTTTTCCGATGAGCCTTTTCCACCTTTTCTATTTGCTGGTTTCATGGTATATTGATTACGTTCGTTTTTTCTATCGTTCCGTGTAAACCGTGATCGGAAAAAAGGAGTGTAACAATGAAAACATTTATAAAAGAAAGAGGACTTGCCTTCTTCTTGATAGCGGTCGTGTTATTGTGGGTGAAAACATATGTCGCTTATATTTTAAACTTTAACCTCGGCATAGACAACACGATCCAGAAAATATTGCTTTTTGTGAATCCGCTGAGCTCCAGCTTGTTCTTTCTTGGATTTGGGCTTCTTTTCAAGAAAAAATTACAGCAGACAGCCATTATTGTGATTCATTTTTTATTGTCTTTTTTGCTTTTTGCAAACATCGTCTATTATAGATTCTTTAATGATTTCATTACCATCCCGGTCATGATGCAGGCAAAGACAAACGGCGGCCAGCTCGGAGACAGCGCGTTCTCGTTAATGAGATGGACAGACGCCTTCTACTTCCTGGATACCGTCATTTTGATTATTTTGGCCCTTAAGATGAAAAAACCGGCTGAAAAACCGGCGAAGAAATCATTCAGAATCGTTTTGGCTTCCGCCGTGCTTATGTTCCTGATCAACCTCGCCGTCGCGGAATCCGACCGTCCTGAGCTTTTGACACGCTCATTTGACCGAAACTATCTGGTGAAATACTTGGGCACGTACAACTTTACGATTTACGATGCCGTGCAGAATGTGAAATCAAACAGCCAGCGCGCGCTTGCCGATTCAAGCGATGTAACGGATGTGGAAAACTATATGAAGGCCAACTATGACGTGCCGAATAACGTCTACTTCGGAAAAGCCGAAGGAAAAAACGTCATCTACGTCTCATTAGAGTCTCTGCAATCCTTTATCATTGACTATAAAATTAACGGCAAGGAAGTGACGCCGTTTTTAAATAAGCTGGCGCACGATAATCAAACATTCTACTTTGATAACTTTTTCCACCAAACGGGACAAGGTAAAACATCTGATGCGGAATTTATGATGGAGAACTCTCTGTACCCGCTTTCGCAAGGTTCGGTTTTCGTCAATAAAGCGCAAAACACGCTGCAGTCCGTTCCTGCGATCTTAAAAGGCAAAAAGTACACGTCTGCCGCTTTCCACGGAAATACGCAGACTTTCTGGAACCGTAACGAAATGTACAAAGCGGAAGGCATCGATAAGTTTTTCGATTCCGCTTATTATGACATGAGCGAAGAAAACACGAAAAACTACGGCATGAAAGATAAACCGTATTTCAAAGAATCCATGCCGCTCTTAAAGAGCCTGCCGCAGCCGTTCTATACGAAGTTCATTACGCTGTCCAACCACTTCCCGTTCGGAATGGATAAAGAAGACACGGACTTCCCTGCGGGAGACTTTGGCGATTCAGTCGTTAATAATTACTTCCAGTCCGCGAACTATCTGGATGAATCAATTGAACAGTTCTTTCATGACCTGAAAAAAGACGGCCTGTACGATAAGTCGATTATCGTGATGTACGGAGACCACTACGGCATCTCCGAAAACCATAATAAAGCGATGGCGAAAGTGCTCGGCAAAGATGAGATCACTGAATACGACAATGCCCAGCTTCAGCGGGTGCCGCTCTTTATCCACGCTCCCGGCGTGAAAGGCGGCCGCAATCATAAATTTGCCGGTGAAGTCGATGTCGCGCCGACCGTTCTTCATCTGCTCGGCGTCGATACGAAAGATTATCTCATGTCAGGTTCAGATATCTTATCGAAAGAGCACAGAGAAGTCATTCCGTTCCGTAACGGAGACTTCATCTCACCGAACTATACGAAAGTGTCCGGCAAGTATTACGATACGAAAACCGGAAGACTTTTAGATGATTCAGAAGTCGACAAAAAAGAAGACTCTCTCGTCAAGACTGAGCTTGAAATGTCTGATAAGATCATCAACGGCGATCTGCTTCGTTTCTATCAGCCGAAAGGCTTTAAGAAAGTGGATCCTTCACAATTCGATTATACGAAGCGTGAAGATTCCTCAGCAGATGATCAAAAAGAATAAACAAAAGCCAGATCATATCAATGATCTGGCTTTTTTATGTTCAGCTCCCGGCGGCGGCCATAGAGCGCTTTTGCAGGCTGTCGGAAAGAACTGAATAAGCGACGACTTTCTTTTTCTGCTGTTTGACGACATCTACATGATCTTCGTAGCTGTATACAAACACCGTCACATCTTTTTTCCCTTTTCTCGTCTTAATGACAAGCGGATCGGCTCCGTTTTGCGGATGAAGATAACGCTCTTCATCCCCTGGGTATATATAATGCCGTTCGATAAACACGGCTTCGTTAAAATCATCAATCACCCGGCGTTTGTCTTCGCCTTCCAGACGTTTTCCGCCGAGGGAAACGGCAGCGGACGCGTCACTGAGCTTTGAATGGGTTTCAAACTTGCGGAGGATCCATTCCACCGCTCCGGTAGGAAGGCATGTCAGCACAATCTTAATCAGGCTTATGACAACAATTGAAACAACTGCAATCCATGTCACCTTACATCATCTCCATACTTGTTCTACATGAATCTTAACATAGAAGAAAACGTTGTTTTTTGTACATTATGTGAAACTTGATATATGTTCAAAAAAAATCCGGATCACATAGGTGATCCGGATTTTTCAAGTCTGCTTCTGGTCGTCACGGCGGACGGCTTCTCTCAGCTCTTCCGCGACAAATTCGACGTTCGGCCCGATAATGACCTGCGCCGTTTTATTCCCCGTTTTGATAACCCCTTTTGCTCCCGCTTTTTTAAGCGCCGCCTCATTAATGAGAGACGTATCCTGCACGGTCAGCCTGAGGCGGGTCGCACAGTGATCAATCGTTTCGAGGTTTTGCCTGCCGCCGAGCCCCTTGAGCATGGCATGTTCTTCGACGGAACCGGCCGTATCTTCACTAAGCACTTCTTCCTCTTCCTCATCATCTTCCCGTCCCGGCGTTTTCAAGTTTAACGTTTTGATGAGCATATAGAAGACGACAAAATAGATCACTGCATAACAAAGCCCGACAACGAGCAGCAAAAGCGGTTTTTCGGCAATGCCGTAGCTGAGGAGATAATCGATCGCCCCCGCCGAGAATGAAAAACCTGACCTGATTCCGAGAACATTCACGATAAATAAAGAGAACCCGGTTAATATAGCATGAACCCCGTACAAAAGCGGTGATAAAAACATAAATGCAAATTCAATCGGCTCTGTAATTCCGGTAATAAATGCCGTCAGCGCGAGACCGATCATCATTCCGGCCGTCGCTTTGCGCTTGCTTGGCTTAGCCGCGGCAATCATTGCCAGACATGCGGCAGGAAGCCCGAACATCATAATCGGGAAGAATCCCGTCATATAAGTTCCCGCCGTCGGATCCTTCGCAAAGAAGCGGGCCAGATCTCCCGTTTTTCCGTGAAAATCGCCAAACTGGAACCAAAAAATATTATTCAGCACATGATGAAGGCCGAATGGAATCAAAAGCCGGTTAAAAATCCCGTAAATCCCGGCGCCGATTCCGCCAAGCCCGATCATCCATTCCCCGAAAGACGTAATCACCGACTGAATCGGCGGCCACACAAATCCGAAGATCCCCGCCAAAATAATGGTAATCAGCGCCGTTACAATCGGAACGAGCCTGCGCCCGCTGAAAAACCCGAGATATTCGGGCAGCTTCGTATCTTTAAAGCGATTATACGTGTATCCCGCAATTAACCCCGCGATAATCCCTCCGAAAACGGCCATATTATTTGTCGAATTGATTGATTTTACAGCCGCGTCCAGCATGATATAAGAAATTGCTCCCGACAGAGCGGCGGCCCCGTTGCTGTCTTTGGAAATCCCGATCGCGATTCCGATCGCGAAAATCAGCGGCAGATGATCAAATACCGCGGTCCCCGCCGCGTAAATGAACGGAATATTTAATAAGTCCTCTCTGCCGATGGCCAAAATAATACCAACGGCGGGCAGAACGGCAATCGGAAGCATAAATGATTTTCCGAGTTTTTGCAAAAATTGAAGCATTTTACCCATCCCCCTTCTTTTTTCTTAAATATACCACATAAGTTATCTAGTGATCTATACCAATTTTCCTTCATTTATTCACATAAGGCTTGTTGGTTTTCTATTTATAAACCAGTTGTGGTAAGCTTGAATCAGATGATTAAAAATAGAAAGCGGGAATGACAATGATTGTAACGAACGATCAAGAATTAGAAGGCCTTAAAAAAATCGGCAGAATCGTCGCGCTGGCGCGTGAAGAAATGAAGAAAAAAGCCGAGCCCGGCATGAGCACGAAAGATCTTGACCTGATCGGAAAGGCGGTGCTTGACGAGCACGGAGCCGCTTCCGCTCCGGAGAAGGAATACGATTTCCCGGGCGTGACATGCATCAGCGTAAATGACGAAGTCGCTCACGGCATTCCGAGCGCCTCTAAAATCTTAAAAGCCGGAGATCTTGTAAATATCGATATTTCGGCGGAGTTCGGCGGTTTTTATTCCGATACGGGAATTTCATTTGTACTCGGAGAAGGCGATGAACGTCTGCAAAAGCTTTGTAATTGCGCAGCATCCGCATTTCAGAAAGGATTGGATCAGGCAAAAGCCGGCAAACGCCAAAACCAGATCGGCAGAGCCGTCTATCATGAAGCCCGCTCCAATGGATTTACCGTTATTAAAACGCTGACGGGCCACGGAATCGGCAGAAACCTCCATGAAGCGCCGAACCACATCATGAATTACTATGATCCGTTTGATAACGCGCTGTTTAAAAACGGAACCGTGATCGCGCTTGAGCCGTTTATTTCCACGAAAGCGGAAACGATTGTTGAAGCGGGAGACGGCTGGACGTTTAAAACGCCGGATAAAAGCCTTGTCGCCCAAGTGGAACACACCATCGTGATCACAAAAGACAAACCGATTATTTTAACTGCATTGTAATGTTTCATCTCCCTTCCAAACAGGTATACAACAACTAACCCGAAGGAGGGAGACGCATGAAAAAAGATAAAGAAAAAATCAAAATCGAAAACGAAATACACGCCATGCACGGCGTAACGAAACAGCAGATTTTAGAGGATTTCGAGGAATTTAAGGCGTACCTTCATCAGAAAATTTCCGCCGGAAAAAAACTGGGCCTGGATGACAGCAAAATCATCAAAAGCGCCGCCATCCTCGGGGACTATCTCGCCAAACACGAGGAGCCCCGCAATGCGGAAGAAAAACTCTTACAAGAACTGTGGGACATTGCGGATGACAATGAAAAACAGCATTTGGCCCAGCTTCTCGTCAAACTTGCCGGACACTGATACAGTGCCCGGCTTTTTTATGCTCCGTTATAAGAGTTGTGCTACACTGGACATATGTCTGTGAAAGGAGCCATTTTTCAACATGTGGTTTATTATCTTTGGGTTTATTTTCTTTATTGAAAGCATCATTCTCACCGTTTACGGAGTGAAGAAAAAGAAGGGGATGCTGGTTTATTTCGGCGTCGTTTTCGGAATCATGACACTCGGAACGGTGCTGTTAAAATTAACCGGCCATTAGGCATGAAAAGACCGCCCTTTACATATATATGTAAGAAAGCTTTACATCTCTGAATCGAAAGTCTCAGTTTTTGCGTTATCCCTTTTCAGCGTCTTTTTATAGATGTTACAATGCCAAAAGTTTGGCAAAAACTGAAGAAACTCTCCTCAACGGGAGAACGGAGAAAGGAGTTTTCTGACATGCATTATGGCAGTAAAGGCTGGTATGTAGAAGAGTTAAAGAAAAAAGGAATTACCCACTATGAAGGAAGAAAGCTTCAAAGCTTCAAAAAGTACTTCCTTGCCAATCTGCTGGAAACAAAAAAACAAGCATAACGTAAATCAGCCGTGCTGTCAGTGCAGCACGGCTTTTTTCTATACATTAGTGAGCCTGTCTCTTTTTTTAAGGAAGGACTCCCTCCAGCTTTCTGACAGCGCTTCTTCCCGCAGTATTTCTTCAATCGCTGACAGATTGCCGGAATCACGATATTTCACTTCATTCGCATACCAGACGGAAATGCTTTCTTTTCCTCTCGACAGACGCTTGAGGACGGGACGCGGATCGACATATCCTTCTTCAAGCACCCTGAAATAAAAGCCGGTAAATCCCGTCTGCTGTACACGGAGCACCATATCTTTGATGCCATATTTGAGCGCGAGTTTGACGCAGGGCTGGCGCGGCTGGCTTACTTGAACGACGGCTTCCCCCAGCTGAAAGACGTCTCCGATCCACACGTCTTGTTCGGCAAGTCCTTTGACCGTTACATTCTCCCCGAACGCGGCGGCGGGAAGTTTTCTCGCGAGCGTTGTTTCCCAATATGAATAATGCTCGGCGGGATACACGCACACCGCTTTATCGGGGCCTCCGTGATGCTTCAAGTCGGCTTGCCCGTCCCCGTCAAAATGGGTTTTATACAGCATGACGGGAGAATCTGCGGGCCGCTTTATGATGCCGGAATTGATTTGTCTGCCGGCAAATTCATGAATTGCGGGCTTTCCGAGATTGATAGATAAGACAGAATAGTCTTGCGTCACCTCGTTCACATCCTTTGCGAAATCTCATATCTTTCCTTTATCATAGTAAGAAAAAGGTGGTTTTTCCATGCTTCAATATCATATGATTGCAGACGGCCGGGTTCAGGGCGTAGGTTTTCGCTACTTCGTCCAGATGGAAGCCGACAGACATAAGGTAGCCGGCTGGGTAAAAAACCGTGATGACGGCCGGGTGGAAATCCTTGCCGAAGGTCCTGAAGAGTCGTTAAAACAATTTGCCGAAGCAGTCAGAAAAGGCAGCCCCTTCTCAAATGTCACCGGCATAACCATCGAAGAATCACACCGTCTGAAAGGGTACCGCACTTTTACCATCAGTTACTGATAAGGCTTGTCCTGATAATAATAATTCGGCTTCACAATCGTATTGTCATATGATTTATGGAAAATGTGGGTGGAAGCCGGCGAGATCGGCGGAATCAGCCAGGTCCAGTCGCCCGTCAGCTTTCTGCCCGCGTCTTGTTCCTGTTCTTCAAAGCGTTTAAATTGATTCGCCGCCGTATGGTGATCGACAATGCTGACACCGTGTTTTTTGTATGAATAGAGCACTGCCTTATTCAGTTCCACCAGCACCTGATCCTTCCACAGGTCGGTATTCAGGCTGGCGGAAATCCCCATGACCGCAGCGGCTTTTTTGAGCATATCATACCGTTTTTCGTCAGCAAGGTTCCTTGCGCCGATTTCGGTTCCCATATACCATCCGTTAAAAGGCGCCGCGTTGTACGACAGCCCGCCGATTTCAAGCCTCATATCGGCGATAATCGGAACCCCGTACCATCTGAGATTTAAATCGGCAAACTCTTCAATATCCGGATGGGTGATCGGCACTTCTTTCACGAGCGTCTGAGGCAGGTCATACCAGACCGGCTTCCCGTCCCCTTTCATCCGGAAAAGCAGCGGCAGAATATCAAAATCGGTCCGCTTCCCGCGCCAGCCGAGTTTTTCGCAGACAGCCGTCAGCTCATATGATGCCGGATCACCGACTCTTCCTTTTTCAGTCTCATATCCCGCATAGCGGATGAGCTGGTGATTCCAGATTTCCACTTGCTTCTCCCCATTCTTCTCAGGGGGGAAAATCGTAATCGTCGGTTTAATTTTTCCGCCGTTCGTGGCGATTTCAATATGTTCAAATAATGCGTCGCGCACCTCTTCTTTCGTTTTCACACCGCGCCGGTCAATGACGTTCAGCGATTGCCAGAACAGACGCCCGATACAGCGGTTGCTGTTGCGCCACGCCATTTTCGCCCCGTGTTCAAGCTCTTCCGCCGTATGGACGTAACTTCCCGTCCGATCTATCTCATCTTTTATCGCGTGCAGACGCGCGTTGATTTCCGATTCCATTCCGAGTTCCTGATAGCAGACATCAATAAAACCCTTCGCCTCATCCCAAAGTATTTCCGTATGTTTCAAAAAACTCTCTCCTTCAATTTACATCTGTTTCCCATTGTATCGTTTTTAAGAGTGAACACAATGGTTTTTTTGTATCATACTGGAAACTGCAAAGAAAAAACACCTGTGATGTTCGCAGGTGTTTTACAAAACGGAATGCAGTTTTTCAGCCAGTGTAAGCAAATCCTCACGGTAGTTTTTTCCCGTCATCGGAATTCCGTGACCCGTCAAAAGCGCTTCCGGCTCCAGTTCGGCCAGTTTCTGAACGGATGCGGCCGCCGTCTGCGTATCCGCTGTAAAATAAGCGGGCGGCCCGTGAAGCTCTTGCTTTTGAATGACAACGTCCGCAAGCGATTCCTGTTCAACAGTGATCACGGCATCACCGGCAAGCAGAACGCGGTCTTTATCCCGGAATAATGAAATATGGCCGGGTGTGTGGCCGGGCGTATGCACCCATTTCCATTCTTCAAGAAACGGAACGGTACCGTCTGAAGGCAGTGCCTGAACGGACGGAATGCGGATCGTATGGCGCGGAAACAGCGGTGACAGCTTTGCGACAAGCCCTTTTTTCGCATCGGGCCTGGCAGGCGGATAATCCGCTTTCCCCGTGACGTACGGGAGCTCCTTTTCATGAATGTAAACCGGCACATCCCAAAGTTCAAGCAGCTCTTCAATCGCACCGACATGATCAAAATGACCGTGTGTCAAAATGACCGCCTTCAGCTGATACCCCTCTTTGAATCGGCGTTTCATTTCTTCTGTTATCATCTCCGCCGATTGAGGCATTCCCGCGTCAACCAGAATGATTTCCTGCGGAGCTGAGGGATTTTCGATAAAGTAAACATTCGCAATCTGCACGGTCAGTCCGTAAACGCCGTCCGCCGCTTTAAAACCGGCCCCGCTTCTCACTGAAAAAAGCGGCATAAACGGATCACTCATCATGACACCTCCTCTGATGCCTTTAGTGTGCGACGAACCGGGTGTTTTATGTTAAAAAATCGTGATTGCGCCGATGATGAGCGCAAAAGCTGTCATGACGATAACGGCAAGAACCGCCCATTTCATCGCAAACTTCTGGTGTTCATCAATGGTGACCCCGGCAAGCCCGACTAATAAATGCGTCGACGGCACGAGCGGGCTTAACATATGAATCGGCTGGCCGATGATCGAAGCGCGGGCGATTTCCACCTTATCTACACCGTACGCCACGGCGGTCTCGGATAAAATGGGCAGCACGCCGTAAAAATAGGCGTCATTGGGCATCAGAAACGTAAAGATACCGCTCGTTAAGGCAACAATCGCCGGAATAAATCCCCCCATCTGTTCCGGAATAAGCGATACGAGGGAAATGGCCATCTCATCAACCATCTTCGTCCCCGTTAAAATTCCGGTAAACACGCCTGCGGCAAAAATCATCGAACCGATCGCAAGCACATTGCTCGAATGGGCTGAAATACGCTCCCTTTGATCGTTAAGCTTCGGATAGTTGACAATCAGCGCGATACAAAACGCAATGATGAACAGCACAGTTAAATTCACTTTTCCTGACACTAAAAATCCCACTAAAGAAAGCGTTAACAGTAAATTGAACCACCACAGTTTCGGCCGCCTCCATTCATCTTCCGCAGCCGCAGCCGTTTCATTTGTATGGGACGGCTGCTTTAATTCGATCACCCCGAGCCGTTTCCTTTCCATCCTTCCGAGTACATAAGCGACCACAATCATACATACCATGCCGCTGGCAATGACAGGCAGCATCGGCCCCGTCAGCTCTGCCGGGTCAACGCCGAGCGCACTCGCCGCACGCGGCGTCGCGCCGCCCCATGGTATCGTGTTCATGATACCCATGCCGACACCGGCGATTCCCGCTAAAATAATCGGACGGATTCCGAGCATGATATACAAAGGCAGCATTGCGCTTGTCGTAATCATATACGTCGTCGAGCCGTCTCCGTCCAGTGCGACAAGCATGGTTAAAACGGCTGTTCCGACTACAATTTTGAGCGGGTCGCCTTTAACCAGCTTTAAAATACGCGACACCATCGGATCAAATAAACCGGTATCAATCATAATGCCGAAATAAAGAATCGCAAACATAATCATGACTGCAATCGGCGCCACCTGTTCAATCCCGGAAATCATCATCTCGCCGACCCGGTTAAAAGAAAACCCGGCAAACAGCGCAAACACGATCGGCGTTAATACGAGCGCCGTTAACACTGAAAGCCGTTTTGTCATAATCAGTACCATAAAAACAAGCATCATAAGAAAGCCTAAGATTGCTAACACAGTATGTCCCCCTTATCATGAATACGCTTACATTTTAAAGGCCCGATCCCCTTTATCCGCCTTTTTGCTATCTTATGAGAATTGGATATTGAAGTAAATATTTTGGATTTTAAAGATTTTTAATTTTTTATAACCTTTTCGTTCATTTTGTTCATTTATAAATAAAAAGCCTCCCGCAAATATGCGGAAGGCTTATTTTTCGCTGCTCATCATCTCTTTATAAAACTCGGTCTGCTCTTCTAAAAAGCGTTTTGCGCCGCTGCTGTTTTTATAAAAGCTCTCCCAATCCCGTTTTTTCAACATTTGCTTCCACTCCGCGGATGAGGTAATCTGTTTCAAAGCCTGATCCCAATAGGCGATCTCGCCTTCGGTCATGTCTTTCGGCCCCATGATGCCTCTCCAGTGCGCAAAGACAAACGGCACCCCCTGCTCTTTCCATGTCGGCACATCGCTGAAGCCGGAGAGCCTTTTGTCCGACGTAACGGCCGCCAATGTGATTTTCCCTTTCCGATAGGCGTCTCTCGCTTCTGAAATGGTCATTGAAGCGGCGTCTATCTCGTGGCTGATAAGAGCTTCAATGACTTCATTGCTGCTCCCGTATTGAAAAAAGCGGATATCAAACGGAGAAATTTCGGCCATTTCCGCCGCTCTCGCAAAGGAGAGCTGGTCATCATTTCCGAGGCCGGGCGCAAATCCGATTTTTATGCCGCCCGGATGTGCTTTAATATCGCCGAGCAGCTGCTTTCCGCTTTTTATCTTTGAATCCTTCGGAAGAGCGACGGTCTGCCACTCTTTTGCGATAATGGCCAAAGGCGTAAAATCAGCTGCCTTCAGCCGGCTTTGTCCCAAAATTTCATTGCTTAACAGCAGGCTTGAATTCATACTGATGACATCCGTTTTTCGTTCGTTTACATATTTCCAGCCGCTGTCTCCGCCTCCGCCGGGTTTATAGACGATCTTTACGGGCCGGCCTAATATTTGCTTCCGCTCTATTACCGATTGCAAAGCTTTTGCCGTTACGTCCCAGCCCCCTTGAGGCGCTGCCGGGACGACAATTTCAACCGGCCCTTCGGCTGAACGGATGCCCGCCATCTGCCGTCCGTCAAAAGAAACCAGCGCCGCCAGCATGACAAGAAGCACTCCCAACCGCTTCATTTCTCCCATCCCTTATTCATGTGCTAAATAATATTTCCGTTCCGGCCTGCCGATAATGCCGTACTCTAATTCAGCGAGCGCTTCTTCCTGAGAAACGAGAAACTCGGCGTAGCGCCGCGCCGTTGTTCTGGAGGCGCCCATTTTTTCGCCCAGTTCTTCGGCCGTCATCCCTTTTTGGGCTTCCCTGAGCGCGTTTTTGATTTTTTGAAGTGTAATCGAATTAATCCCGGTCGGCAGATCATTGAGCTGTTTTTGTTCTTTCTGACCGCTTCCGAAAAACATGTCGATAACGGACTGGCTCAGCTCCGGCTGTGAGTGCAGCCATTCTCTTTTTTCCCGGTACTGCAAAAGCACTTCTGTAAATTTATGTGCCGACACCGGCTTTATAACATAGTGGGAAACGCCTGACCTGAGCGCTTCCTGCAGCAGTCTTGTTTCGGCAGAAGCCGTAATAATGATGATATCAACGGAAGGAAAACGGCCGCGGATAAGCGGGAGCAGATCTGTTCCCAGCTCATCCGGCATATAAATATCCAAAAGCAGCAGATCAGGCTGCCGTTTCTCAAGCAGCGATATGGTGTCTTTGGCATTGATTGCTTTACCGATGACATTGAATCCATCAAGATGTTCGATAAATTTTTCGTGAATTTGCGCTATTCGAAAGTCGTCCTCTGCAATCGCGATGTTAATCACACCGATTCCCCCTTTGGCGTTTCTTTCGGTATAAACACCGTAAATACGGCACCGCCGCTCTTTTGCTGCGAAATCTCTATCGATCCCTGCAATTCACTGACGGCTTCTTTCAGATTGGCTAAGCCGTATCCTCTCCTCGTCCCCTTTGAAGAGTAGCCCTTTTCAAATATGGTTTTTGTTTTTTCCTGAGGCACGCCGTCTCCTGAGTCCGCCACTTCGATGACGATATCCCTGCCGATATCGGTCATAAAAAAGGCGACCTCTTTTTTCTCTTTTTCGGCGACGGCTTCGAAAGCGTTATCAATAAGATTTCCGATGATCGTAATGAGCTGGGATGAACCCACATGCTCCGGCAGCGATTCTAAAAAGCTGTTTTCATCTATTGAAAGCTTCACTTTCTTCTCAGAAGCCTTTCCCATTTTTCCTAATAGTATGGCCTGAACCCGCTGTGAATGAATGTTTTGAAAGAGGATTTCATGCTGTTCATTCTGGATGGCGTACTCTTCTTTTATCAGTTCAATGGCTTCATTATATTCTCCCAGCTCTAACAGACCGAGGATCGCGTAAAGCTTATTCGAGAATTCATGCGTTTGCGCCCGAAGATCCTCTGAGTATTTTTTCATTTCAGTCAGCTTGTTAATCAGTTTCTTGAGCTCTGTTTTCTCCCGGAAGCTGATCACCGCTCCGTATACTTGTCCGGTCTGCTTCATTTCTTTCACGTTTAAGATAAATACTTTATTTCCGGCACGCACCTCCACGTTCGGCGGTAATTCTCCCCCTGCCAACACCGGCATGAGATTTGCGCCCGGCATGATTTCTTTTATATGCCTTCCGATCATCGGTTCCGGAAGATTCAGCATATCAGCCGCAGATAAATTCATCATGGTTACCGCGCCTTCTTTGTTTACGGCGATAATCCCTTCTTTAATCGCAAGGAGCATCGCATTGCGCTCCCTGTACAGCGCTGCAATTTCATGCGGTTCAAGGCCGAGTGTATCTTTACGGATGCTTTTTGCGAGCGCCGCCGCTCCCCCGATGCCGATAAGAAACACCAAACATGCAAAATAGCCTAAATGCCGCAGATGCGCTTTCATATCTTTTTCTATCTCATCTTGTAAAAACTCGACTGTCACCGTTCCGACGACTTCGTTATGATTTTTTTCCTCCAAAATAACCGGGGCGCTCCCCCGGACAGCCTTCATTCCGTCGGAAACCGGTGACCCGCCGAACATGATGGTTTTATTTTGCAGATTTTGATTTTCTTTCGGAATACTGCTTCGGGCCGAATGAAATGCAACATGCCCTTTTTGATCAGTGATGTAGACGGCGTGCGCGCCTGCCTGTTCTTTCATTTGTTCAATGACATCTAACTTTGTAAAAGCCTCTTGATCCGCAAGCCGGAACGCCTCTTTTACAGGAGGCATGTATGAAATGGTTTTTGCCGTTTGCACCGCCAGCTGTTCAGCCTGCTTCTGCCCTTCCTTTAATTGCTGAAAGGCAAATATAACCGTGAGCGTTCCGATGACAAGTATTAATAAAGCCGTAATTAATCCGGCGATTTTCATTTGCAGAGAGACATAAAACCGCTTCGCTTCCAACACAGCACCAGCCGTCCTTTCCTCCTAAAATCATACCATTTTTTAAATCTTCATTTCTCATTTTTGAGAATTTTCGTGATCTTTTTCTCTTGTCATTTCTTTCAAAAAGTGCAGTCTGGTATAATTTCCCTCAAGAGAGATAAGAAGGATGAACTTTTTATAATCGCTGCGCAAAAAAAGACTGACAGAAGCCAGTCTCGGGATGTTTAACAGCGGACGTATATTCAGTTGAAAAAGTGTTTCTCTATGATGGCCGAGATACATTTGAATGACCGGAAATATCAATCAATTTTCCTTTGACGGCCAGGCGTCCTTCGGTTCTTACCGCTTTGTCGCATGTGATTAATGTAATCTCTTTATCTTTTGTCTCCTGAATTGCGTTTGCTTCTATTTCTGAAATCATGGTTTTTGATGTTACAGAATAAATATAGTCTTTTCTAAAGTCGGTCATCACGATTTGCGCGCCTTTTTTTATGTGTAAAAGAGGGCCGAACAATAGGTTCTCCTGCTTCAGATGGTGGCCTGCCAACGGGTAGTTTCCCTCGCCCATTTTCTGATCCGGACGCATAGTTGCCGCGCCGATCAGCAGGTTTTCATTGGTTGTGCCTTTTAAAATCGGAAGGTCTAAATCGATGCTGCTGATGGTTATCCGTCCGATTATCGGTTTTGGTTTGCGATTAAAACTTGACTGAACTGTTTCCCTGAAACCGGGCGGATGAATGGATTCAAAATCATAGTCCGCTTTTTTCATGTTATTTTTCCGCGCTTGTTCTGCGGTTAATTCCGATTCAATTTGGCTTTTACTGAGGTACGCGATCAAACAGCCTTTCATGAGAGGTGAGAAAATGAGAAGCAGCCCGGACAAAATAAGAACGGCAATGATCATCTTTTTAACCATGAAGAAAATTCCTTTCTTGTACGTCATGCGGTGAGTATTTGGTGAGAAATGATTCTCTTTTTAAAAAAGCACCTGATCGATTCTTACATGATCAGGTGCGATAACGTCTATCTATTCCTTGCTTTCTTTCTTGATACAACAGCCGCGGCTCCGCCGGCTAATAGCAGCAGAATACCGGCCGTGACCGGCATCATACCGTCCGTATCACCGGTTTTCGGCAGGTTTTTGCCTGTATCCGAATGATTGGTTTTACCATTGGTATCAGGATGATGCCCGCCTTGATTCGTTTGATGATTCGGTGTGTCTTTCCCAGGTGCGGGATTTTTTAATTTCTTATTAGAAACGACGACCTCAACGGCTTTTAACTGTCCTTTTTCAATTGTGAATTCAATTGGTTTTTCGTTCAGCTGATAGCCGTCAGGCGCTTTTGTTTCGATAAATCGATACTGCCCGGGCGCTAATCCTTTCACCGTAAACCGGCCCTTTTGATCCGTCTTCCATACCGCCGGCCGTTCTTTGCCGCCGGTGTTTACCGGATGTCCGGCAGAATCCGTGATCTTGAATTCAGCACCTTCCAGCACCTTATTTTTATCGTCATGATCCACTTTTGTCAGTGTGACATCACCAGGCGTCAGTGTATTCTCCGCACTGATTTCGACTGGTTTTATGTCGGTATTTGTGATCTTGAATGATATTGGCGTTTGATCCAAACTGTAAAGTTCGGGCGCTTTTGTTTCGATAAATTGATATTCGCCCGCTTTCAGTCCCCGTACAATAATTTGTCCGTGCTCATCTGTCGTCAGACCCTCTGTCAGTACTTTGCCGTTTGCATCTGTCAGATTAAACTTCGCACCTTGCAGGACTTTCCGTTTGTCACCTTGATCCAATTTTGTGAGAACAACGCTGTTCTTGATGTTAACTGCAGTCAGGGCAGCCTGATTCGGTTTTCCGCTGTTCTCAGCCTTAATCGTAAACGGCACAGGGGTTGTTGACAGCAGATAACCATCCGGCGCTTTTGTTTCAACAAATTGATAGTTTCCGGGCGCCAAACCGCCGGCGTCAATTTTGCCGCCTTCTTTTGTCATCAGATCGTCTCTTACGGTTTTTCCATCACTGTCAATGATTTTAAATACTGCACCGTCTAAAACGTTTCCGTCTTGATCCTTCTTGATCAGCTGGACAGAGCCTTTATAGTTGACGGCCGTTCCTGCGTCAGACGGCTTCGGCTTTCCTTCCGCTGTTTCTGAGATGGTAAACTCTTTTTTCTCCGTATTTAACACATAGCCGTCGGGCGCTTTCGTTTCGATGAAGGCGTAATGACCCGGTGCAAGACCGGATGTTTCTACTTTTCCGTCCTTATCTGAAACCAGATCTTCTTTAACCGTTTTTCCATCACTGTCGACGATTTTGAAGACTGCACCTTCAAGCTTCTTGCCTTCCGCATCTACCTTCGTCAGCCGGACAGAGCCTTTATAGTTGACGGCCGTTCCTGCGTCAGTTGACTCCGGCTTTCCTTCCGCCGATTCTGAGATGGTAAACTCCACTTTCTCCGTATTTAACACATAACCGTTGGGCGCTTTCGTTTCGATGAAGGCGTAATGACCGGGTGCAAGGCCGGATGTTTCTACTTTTCCGTCCTTATCTGAAACCAGATCTTCTTTAACCGTTTTTCCATCACTGTCGACGATTTTGAAGACTGCGCCTTCAAGGTTTCGGCCTTCCGCATCTTCCTTCGTCAGCCGGACAGAGCCTTTATAGTTGACGGCCGTTCCTGCGTCAGTTGACTCCGGCTTTCCTTCCGCTGTTTCTGAGATGGTAAACTCCACTTTCTCCGTATTTAACACATATCCGTTGGGCGCTTTCGTTTCGATGAAGGCGTAATGACCGGGTGCAAGGCCGGATGTTTCTATTTTTCCATCCTTATCTGAAACCAGATCTTTCTGAACCGTTTTTCCATCACTGTCGACGATTTTGAAAACTGCGCCTTCAAGATTCCCGCCGTCTGCATCTTTCTTCGTTAATGCGGCTTTTCCTTGATAATTCACCATTGATCCCAATTCAACATCAGGTACTTGATTCTTTTCGTTCTTTGCGATTGAGAAGTGAATGGCTTTTGTGTTTACGATAAACCCTGATGGGGCTTTCGTCTCCATCAGCCGATAGTATCCGGCGGGCAAACCGTTGATCTCAACTTTCCCATTTTTATCGCTTTCAATATTATTTTTTATCAGAGTATAGGTGCCGTCGCTTGATTTTTTCTCAAGCTTAAATACAGCACCGGCCAAAGGCTTGTTGTTTTCGTCTTTTTTGATAAGCGTCACCTTATTTTTTTGATTTATGACTTTATAGAGTGCTCCTGCAGCGGAGGATTTGCCGTCAATCGTAACGGAGACCCCGTTTACATAAGCATCGCTGATGGTGTAGCCGTCCGGAGCTTTTATTTCTTTCAGTACATAGGTTCCGTAACGGATATTCCCAAACGTAAGTTTACCGGCATCGTCTGTTGTGCCCGTACGCAGCAGCTGCTTGCCGTCTTTAGACCATAATTGAAAGCCGGCTCCTGAAAGAGATGTTCCGTCTGATCCTGTTTTAGATATCGTCAGGCTTCCCTTCTCTCCTGATCCTGAGCCGCCGCCGCTTGAAATGGCGACAAACACTGAGCTGTTGTTCTCTTGGGTCTGCTCCTCAACATTTGTCCCTGATATCGACACTTTGTTGCTGACCTGACCGCTGCTGCCGGAAATATTAATGAGAGAACGATATTGTATGACATACGCGCGGTCGATTTGTTTATAGCTGCCTGTAAAGGTAAGGACAAATGATTGTTCGCCGGTGGCATTGTCAGTTTTTATATCTAGTTTATAGTCCTTATCTTTTTCAAGCTTCACATCACCCGGAATAAGGTTTCCGCTGCTGTCTTTCATAACGCCGTTCTCATTATATTTTGCTTGATATACTTTAAAAGAATCTTCATCTATTATTTGATTCTCATCCGGTGTGTCTTTGACTTTTACGTCATCCAGTGTCGATTGGCTGGCATTGACATTGATGTTCCAATCGATATTGTTTCCGTTCTGTTTGCCGCCTTTAGAAATCAGGTTTCCTCCGTTTGCGATGGAAACTGAACCCGTCAGCGTTCGGTCTGCGTGGTCATTATTAAAGTACTCTGCTTTGTTTGTGTATTGATTCTGTTTGATGACCTGGCCTTTTAATGACGTTTTAAATTCAATCAGGTATGGTACAGCGTCATCTGTTTTGAGATGTACGGTTAACGTATTTTTGTTGCCATCTGACGGCTCCTCTATTTCATATTTTGAAGGATCCAGCGCCTCTCCTTCAGTGATGGAGCCGTTTTTGCTGATGGTATACGATTTAACAGCAACCGATCCATGCAAAAATTGCTGACCATCTGTGATCGTATCTTTTATATAAGGATTTTTTGAAGGTTCGCCATTATAATTAATGCCGACTTTCCATGTGATTTCTTTTGAAACGGCGTTGTATGAGCCGTTTTTGAATCCATTATGGGACGTCTGATTGTTCGGTGTGAAGCCGCTCGATTCCTTATTTGTGCGTTTGCCGCCGTTTTTATCCGTCCATGTCGACTCAGCCGTATTCTTAATGGGTTCGTTTGAAAAGTCAGCGTTGAATTTTGTCTTATACGTGATCTTAAACTGACTGTTTGTTTCTGCATAATCCCCGATCAATGCTATTGTAAAGCCTTGATTTCCGGGTTTTTTTGTTAATGTATAGTCTGTTCCTTCTTTCAGCGTTTTGTTATCAGTCGTGTCTTGCATGTGAAATGAATCGTCAATGAGCGCCAGGCCTCCGCTGGTGAATTGATCATCCAGCGTCCAGTCTTTCATTGTGTAACCGTTTTTATTAACTGTGATTGTCCAATCAACCGTCTTCTTCTCATAGTCTGCATTTGAATAATTTTTAATCAGATTCTGCTGAATGGCGGTTCCCGGAGTTTCCTTTGATTCCCCTGTATCTGTCATTGCTGTATTGGTGTATTTGACAGGACTGTCAATAATGACCCCATCGTTGACTTGAGATTGATAAATGATCTTATATGCTCCTGTGACAGTTTGCTTGAATTTTATTTCAAAGCCGTTCCCGTTATCAGTCAGCGTATAATCCTCACCCTCTTTTAATGGGGCGCCCTCTTGTTCGCTGCCGTTCTGGCTGAATGTAATCGGAAGGACTTTCAATGAACCGGGAACAAGATGCAGATCGTCTGATCCGAACGTATCCTTGATGCCGGCTTTGGATTGATCAATCTTTTTCTCACCGTAGTTGTACATAACAGCCCAGCTGAACGTTTGGGATTCTCCTTTATAACCTGTCGAAGATTTTTCTATCATTTTTCCGTAACCCGCTGTTACGGAAGCTTCCGCAGAAATCGGCTTCGCATTGTCTCCGCTGAATGCCGCCTTGTTTGTCAGCGTGATGTTTCCGCCTTTACCCGGCTTTGCCTCATCTTTAATTTCCGTGTCATATATGAGCCGGTAGGCTGAATCGATCGTCCCGGCGAAGGTGACACTACCGTTTTCGCCAACGGTATAACCTGAAGTTATCTCATTTCCCTGACTCACCGAGCCGTCAATATTCACATCAAGTTCATACACTTTCACAGAGCGGAAAATCAATTCGTCCGGAAGGCTTTCAGTCAATTTCGCATGTTTAACTTCTTCTTCCTTTTTATTAAGATCAACCGTCCACGTTACCTTTCCGGGATTAATACCTTTATCCAATGACCCTGATTTCTCAATGGTTTTATTGACATTCGGTTTAAAATAAACCGTTACGTCCGGCGTATCAGAGTTAACCGGAAACTTAATCTTTTGTGTGGTTGATCCTTTTATTTCTTTCTGATTGAATTGGGTGTTTACATACAATGACCCCTTGACGTTAGTATCTTCTTTTACCTCGCCGTTAAACGTCATGATGACATGGCCGCTCGTATTAATGGAAAAAGTTCCGTACGTACTATCGCCGTCGGTCAATGGCTGGTTCGTAATGTCATTATGCATGATAAATTCTTTAGGCAGATCAAATTCATATCGATCACCGTCGTTTATTGTTTTCCCCAGCTCATTCGGAATCGCCCATTGAATGGTGATATTTGCCGGAGAGTTCGTATTCGCAGGGTTGTTTTTGTCATATGGTTTTCCTTTTTCATCCGTCAATTTCACATCAGTTAAAATATTTTGCGTAATCCGGCTTCCGCCTGATTGAAGACTTTTAGCGGCAGATTTGCTTGAAACCGCCATTTTTGATTGACTGCGTTTAGCAGAAGGTGTTGATTTCGTTTTCTGTTCTGCTTTATCACCGCCGTCCGCAGATGCTGATTTTTCCTCTGTCTTTTCCTGAGGTTCAGCAGGTGTTGAAGAGGTGTTTTTTTCTGTTTCGGAATCCGTTGTTCCGTCTTTCTTCACAGGTATTAACACCTGCTGGGTCTTGCCGGCATCCAGTTGAAAAAGAACTTTTGCCATTTTCGTCTCATCTGTTATGTCGGGAGTAAACTTCGCCGACAGTGTAATGGAGCCTTTGGCATCCCCGGCATTCGCTTCAGCATCGTTCACTTTCACTTCCAGCGCGCTGCTGTCTGCTTCAGCTTTATATATACCGATCACCCGATCAGCTGATGTCAGCTCACCTTCGGCATCGTTATCTAATGTAAAACTTTCCGGAATCTTTAAGGTGATATTCCGGTCACTTGCATCTTCCTTGTTTTTTAGCGACCATTCGTATGTCAGTGTCACTTTATCTCCCGGTGCTAAAGCGGGCTCACTCCCTTTTGACCCGTCAACAGTCTGCTGTCTGCCGTCTTTGACTGCAACTGAATCAAAGAACCCGCTCTCGCTTTGTTGTGATCCGGAAGCGGCTGCGATCGGAGTAAAGCTGACAACTTGGCTGAAGATGAAAAACAGCGTGAAGCATGAAATTAATGCCGCCCTCAGCCTTTTGCTTTTTTTCGGGCTGAACGAAAAGTTCCTCACTCCCAATGTCTTATTCCTCCCCTTTTATATAGACTTACGTTCGAACAAGCCGGTAAGCATGGGATTCTCCTTATCCGAACCAAACTACATTGTATGAAATCGGCCTATACAAATTCTGTACATGGGATCATTTCAGAAATAGCGCACAAAAAAAGACCGGCATCAGCCGGTCCGGTCATTCAATCGTCAATTGATTTTATCTTTTAATTGTTTATAGCGTTCGTATTCCTTTATCGCCTCTTCTACCTTTCCCAGTTTATTATATAACTGCAGTTTGTATTGTATAATTTTATCGTCACCGGGCTCTATTTTCTCAACCTGCAGGCAAACGTCCATCGCTTGATGATCGTTCTTCTCTTGGATGAGAAAACCAATCAGTTCGTACGCTTTGCTGAGCCACAGATGGGCCAGACGCGCTTTTTCCGGCTCCGCCCACAGATAGCCATTCTCCATGAGATAATGGTTTTCATATGACATGACAATGTCCATGTGCCGGGTTAGTGCAGCTGCGCTGAGCGGAGGAGCCTCTTTTAATGTTTTTTCCCATTCAACTGTATCAACCTTTACCCCGGAAAGCCGGAGAATGTATCCTATATCAGTATTTTCTATTGATTGGCTGAAAGGCAGCTGACCGATTAATTTCCGTATCTGATATATTGTCGAGTAGAGCTGGGTGCTTGCTTTTGATACATCATAAGCAGGCCAAAACATCTCCATCAGCATGTCTTTACTGACCGTGCGCCCTTGATTAAGAAGTAAAAATGCATACAGTTCACGGGCTTTGGATGTTCTCCACTTGACTGTTATGTATGTTTTGACACCATTTACCGATTGATAAAAGTCCAGGTTCCCAAAACATTGTATAACATAATCCGTCCCGGTATTCTCTTCTGCCGTCCTGAGTTTTTTATTCATTCGGATCCGCTCAACAGTTGTCAGCAGCCGGGCATTGTCAACCGGTTTTAAAAGATAATCGACAGCATTTAATTCAAACGCTTTGATCGCGAATTCATTATAAGCGGTGATAAAAATAACTTGGATATTTTCATTGACCTCCTGAATCGATTCAGCAAGCTCAATACCGTTTATCCCGGGCATTTCAATGTCAAGAAACACCGCATCAGCTGCTGAAAGCTCCGAATGCTCCAGAACTTCCGCCGGATCTTGAAACGTTATAATAGATTGAAAGGCGTTTGTCCGCTCAAGCATACGATTAAAATGAAGCAATGCCAGTTCCTCATCATCCACAATTAACGCTTTCAAACCGCATCCCACCCGTCAATATAGATATATCTGAAAATAATTTCAATTATACCATGTCCAACGCCCTATATAGTTGGATTCTTTTTCTTTCTCTTGTTGTATTATAACGTTTGTGATTACAATATTTATACATTACATAAGATAATAGAATGCCCCTGAATGGGATAAAGGAGTAATGATGTGAAAGAAAAATTTATTTCGATTTCGATTATTTGCGGCTACGCTGCTTTCTTTATGATTTTTATGGTCCTGAATCATTTTTCAGGATCATCCCTCCCTCAAGCGGAACAGGGCGTGATTAATCTGGAAAAGTGGGATTTTCAAAAGGATGGAAATGTCCAGCTGAACGGGAAATGGATTCTATATCCAAATCAGATGCTGTCACCGCAGGCGCTTCATTCAGCAAAAGGAAAAAACCCCGTACTCGTTGATGTCCCCGTCAATGTGAAGCTGTTCGGAAAAACGGCCGATGTGGATTACGGGACGTACAAACTGACAATCCGATCAAATGAAGACAATCAGGTTTTGGGGATCAGCACATCTTATATCTACAGTTCAAACCGCCTTTATCTTAATGGGAAATTAATTGGACAGAGCGGCAATCCTACAGAAAAAGCTGATTTTAAGGCGCAGAACAAACCGTACAGCAGCTTTTTCAGGCTTCACAAGGGTGACAATGAACTTGTCCTGCATTTTTCGAATTTCGGAAAAGTTCCCGGCTGGGGGATCGCAAAACCGATAACGTTTGGGACTCAAGAACAAATTATACGCGAGAATCAAATTTCCTTTTTCAATGATTCCATTATGATTACGGCTTTTTTCATTACCGGTTTATATTTTCTCGGCTTTTTTCTGCAACGGACAAAGGATAAACATTTATTGTTCTTTTCCGTGATGTGTCTGCTTTTTTCTGCCATTATTCTTATGATCGGGAAAGAAAGAATTATCTTTCTCCTCTTTCCGTCTATTTCATTTTCATTGCTGAATTCCTTGCGTATCATCTCAACCGTGCTTGTCAGCATGGCGGTTTTTCTTTATCTCTTTTATGCATACAGAGAAATTGTTTCAAAAACGACGATCACCATTTTAACCGCTGTATCCGGGATCATCTTGATCACTGATTTTATGTCCGGACGTTTCATTGACCACCTCTCATACATTTTACATTCTGTGCTTGCCGTTACGACTCTGTTTTATATTACATATATTTTTACGATTGCCGCCATAAGAAAAATAAAAGGAAGCACGTACCTTACACTCGCATCCGTCTCGATGTGCGCTTTTGTGATTCTTACGACCATTTCAGCTTACAGCGGCAAAACGGCTTTTTCTTTTAATTCGCTCTATTCATTGCCGACAGTCATCGCTTTATTGGCGGTGGTTCTTCTGATGGCGCAGCAATTCGCCGGAGCTTTCCGGGACAATGAAGTCCTCTCACGGAAATTAGTCAAAATCGACCAACTGAAAGATGAATTTATCGCCAAAACTTCACACGAATTCAAGACGCCGCTGAACAGCATTATTAATATATGCCAAACCCTTGTAGCCGGCAGAAAAAAGAAGACGATAGAGGAAGAGAAAGAAAATATGCAGCTGATCATCCGTATGGGCTACAGACTTTCCGATCTCGTAAATGATATTCTTGATTTGGAAAAAATGAAGCAGGGTATGCTGCAGATTCGTCCGGTTCCCGTCGATGTGCATGCCGTCATATGCAGTGAGATGAACTTCTACCGGCTTTTATCCAAACATAAAAAACTTGCCATTCTTAATCATGTGCCGGACGGCCTCCCTTTGGTGCTTGCAGATGAAAACCGATTCCGTCAAATCTTAACCAATCTTGTTGAAAACGCAATCAAGTACACATCCGAGGGGAACATTATTCTTTCTGCTGAAAGCCTGAATGACAAAATGATCCAAATCACGGTGGCCGATACCGGCAGCGGCATTCCTAAGGCTGATCTTGAAACCATTTTTGATTCTTTTCAGCAAGCGGGAGGGACGGAAGAAGATGGAACGGGTTTAGGTTTAAGTATTGTGAAACAGCTCGTCAAGCTCCAAAACGGGGACATCTGGGCGGAGTCAGCGGCGGCGCAAGGATCAGCCTTTCATTTTACGTTACCCGCCGCTCAAATTGATTCTTTACCGGAAGCAAAGACCGAACTTCCTGAATCACATCCCGGGCAGAGAATGTCGGATATTTCGCTGGTCACGCCTTATCACTCAGAAAAAATCGATGCTCCGACGATTCTGATCGTCGACGATAACATCGAGAGTTTGAAAATTTTAACTGATATGCTGGAAGGTGTTCCTTATAACGTAATCGCAGTAAAAAGCGGAAAAGAGGCGCTTCAAGCTGTCTCTTCCTCGAAGCTTGACTTGGTCATATTAGACTTGATGATGCCCGACATGACGGGTTTTGAAGTCTGCACAATCATCCGCGAAAGATTCAGCATGGTCGATCTGCCGGTTCTTATCGTTACGGCAGCCATTATCAGCCATGACAAATACAAGGCGTTTCATGCCGGAGCAAACGACATCTTACAGAAGCCTTATCATTACTCTGAATTCACCGCGCGTATTAAAAATTTAATTTTGATGAAGCATACGGCTCACCAAGCCACAAATTTAGAAATGGCATTTCTTCAGTCGCAGATTAAGCCTCATTTTCTTTACAACGTATTAAATACGATCATCGCGCTCAGCCATTTGGATATTGAAAAAGCACGGGAAACGACTGCTGCATTTACAAACTATTTAAGGATGAGTTTTGATTTTCAAAACACTTCGGACATCAGCTCATTCAAAAACGAACTTTCTATCATTACGTCATATCTTTCTATAGAAAAAACACGCTTCGGCAAACGGATTGATATCCTTTTTGATATTGAACAGGACATTGACTTCCCCCTTCCGCCTTTAATGATACAGCCATTGGTGGAAAACGCCGTTCATCACGGGATCAGTAAGAAAAGAGGCGGCGGACGGATAAAGCTGACAGCAAAAAAACAAAGCGAAAACACGTATTTTATCAAAGTGGAGGATAATGGAACCGGCATCATGCCGGACATACAGAAAGATATTTTGTCTTCTGATGTTAATCGCAGTGTCGGCCTGAAAAATATCAATCGGCGGCTGAAGCATTTTTGCGGAAGTGAATTGACGATCACCAGCACCCCGGATGAGGGCACCGCTGTTTCGATGATGATTCACACTCCCGGCACAACGGATGATTTGATCTCACTAAAAACGTCTTCATTAAGATACTGATTAACTTCAGAAGGCTTGTAAATACTTCTGCCGGCTGTCGGGGAATTCCCGTCAGCCTTTATTTACCCAAAAAGACGTAAAAACAAAAAAGCTTGAAGAAAAAGTGATATCTTCTCCAAGCTTAGATGATCCGCACCAGTCTGGCCGTTTTCACTTAAGAAATCGTAACTCCCGCGCTTGCATATCCCGCCACTGTATTAATAAGCGAAAGGCCTGTCGCAGTGGCGGAGAATACCATTAACAGCCGGGTTTGAGGAGTTACCGCAATGTTCAGCCCTGTCGTGATTCCGTTGCTGATGCTGCCGATTGACAATATGCCGGTGAGGGGAGGAGCTAAAGTGACGGATGCTCCGGGGATCGGCGTGAACGTATTGTTCGGCACTGTGGAACTGTATAATTGTGCGGTTATCGTAACAGTCGAGCCGACAAGCGACAATGCTGCGGTTGTACTGAAATAGGCGGCAATTGATGTAATGGTTCCGCTTCTCGGAGCAGAAAAAGCAAAGTTCAGCAGAGTTCCTCCAGCCCCGGTAAGATCAATTGCACCTCCCCCTCCGACATTGACGCCCGTCACAGAATTGCCGAAGCCGACAAGGCTCACCGTTCCGATTAATCCGCCGGCAATGGTCGTCACGGCAGTTGGAAGACCTGAAGCATAGGGAATGATCGCGCCTGCTCCGGTGGCTCCTGTTATCCCAGTTGCTCCAGTTACCCCGGTGGCACCGGTTATTCCAGTCGAGCCTGTTACTCCCGTTGCGCCGGTTAATCCCATTGCTCCCGTTACCCCGGTGGCACCGGTTATTCCAGTCGAGCCTGTTACTCCCGTTGCGCCGGTTAATCCCATTGCTCCCGTTACCCCGTTGGCACCGGTTATTCCAGTCGCGCCGGTGGCGCCGGTCGAGCCCGTTACTCCCGTTGCTCCCGTGGCGCCGGGATCTCCAGTGACGCCGGTTACCCCAGTCGCTCCGGTATTCCCAGTCGAGCCCGTTGCTCCGGTAAACCCCGTTGCTCCAGTGAATCCCGTTGCTCCAGTCAGCCCTGTTGCTCCGGTCAGCCCCGTTGCTCCGGTGCACCCCGTTGCTCCGGTGAATCCTCTTACATGAAAATGATTTGGATGACAGCATGGACACCATCTTTCATGACAGCAAGAGTTTTCGCAACAGAATCCTTCACAGCAATGTGCCCGATTTTGATAACTGCGCCTTTGATTTCTTCTTTTATGTTGAAAATGACAGCAACACTCATTACTATTCCGGCAGTCGTAATCCCAAGAGTCGTATCTGTTATACCAAGTATCTCCTTTTCTCATTACACCACCTCTATTTTCATAATATTTCCATGATAAAAAAAGGTGTGGCAAAACCCCACTTCTATTGGGCAAATTTTTAAATGTTCTTTAAGGCTGCATCATGCAGCATTTACAGAAAAAAGACCTAACTGTGCATAAGTCAGGTCTTTCATCTTTAAAATATCAGTCTGCTGTTGTATTAGGTTGTCGGGAAACGAATGCTGTTAAAATCGATATTGAGAGCTGTCGCTGTTGTTATATTATTCGCAGTTGTGAAAATAACTCTCAGCTGGTACGTATTTGTTCCTGCGGTCTGTGCTGTATCCACTGTTGTATCAGCAATCGAAAAACTATCCGTAGCTGCGGTAGTACTAGTTCGCGACAGAGTTCTTGTATGAATTTGTACTGTTCCCCTATATAATCTCACCTCAAAAACAAAGTTTGAATTGGCTGCAGTTGTTAGCGCGACACTGAGTGCATAATCAAGCTTTACATTCTGCAAAGCGTTAACCGGGATTGCCAGCGTAGCAATGGGAACTTCTGTATTTAACGGCGGATAAACAGTGAGCGGCCCGTTGGTTCTTGTGAAGAGCAAGGTTGGTGTACTGCCTGTGGCGCCGGTTGGTCCTGTTGCTCCAGTTGGGCCCGTTACTCCTGTTACTCCTGTTGCCCCGGTTACACCAGTCGAGCCGGTTGAGCCTGTTGCTCCAGTCACTCCCGTTGAACCGGTTACTCCGGTTGAGCCTGTTTCTCCAGTTGCTCCAGTTACTCCTGTTGAGCCTGTTGCGCCGGTTGAGCCTGTTAATCCCGTTACACCTGTTGGGCCAGTCACTCCTGTTGCACCAGTTAACCCAGTTCCTCCCGTTGGGCCGGTTGAGCCTGTTAATCCTGTCGCTCCTGTTAATCCAGTTGAGCCGGTTAGGCCCGTTGCGCCTGTCGATCCGGTGGCTCCAGTTACCCCCGTTGACCCTGTTGGGCCGGTTACTCCTGTTACACCCGTTGATCCGGTTATACCAGTTACACCTGTTGGGCCTGTTATGCCGGTTGATCCGGTTGACCCCGTTACCCCGGATGCACCCGTTGCTCCGGTTGATCCTGTTTCTCCGGTCGCACCAGTCACTCCGGTTGTGCCTGTTGGACCGGTTACTCCTGTCGATCCGGTTGATCCTGTCACTCCCGTTGGACCAGTTGGGCCAGTCACACCGGTTAAGCCTGTCGCGCCTGTTATTCCGGTCGATCCCGTTACGCCGGTTACTCCTGTTGACCCTGTTACTCCGGTTGCTCCTGTCGCTCCTGTTATCCCCGTTGCCCCAGTCACTCCAGTTGAGCCCGTTTCTCCGGTTATACCAGTTGGGCCTGTTACTCCGGTTGTGCCGGTTTCTCCCGTGGCACCGATTACTCCGGTTGGACCGATTTCTCCAGTTACCCCTGTTGCACCGGTTGACCCAGTTCCTCCTGTTGGGCCAGTTTCTCCCGTTGCTCCAGTTACTCCAGTTGCACCGGTTGAGCCGGTTACACCAGTTGGGCCTGTTGAACCAGTCGAGCCGGTTGCTCCTGTTGGGCCGGTTGAGCCCGTGGTTCCGGTTATTCCTGTTGCTCCTGTTATTCCTGTCGACCCGGTTACTCCGGTTGGACCCGTTACTCCCGTTTCTCCTGTTGAGCCAGTTGCCCCAGTTGAGCCCGTGACCCCAGTTGGGCCGGTTGAGCCGGTTACACCAATTGGACCAGTTTCTCCGGTTGAACCAGTTACACCAGTTACACCAGTTGGACCTGTTACTCCAGTCGATCCGGTTGAGCCCGTGGTTCCGGTTTCTCCTGTTGATCCTGTTGCTCCTGATGGTCCAGTTGATCCGGTTTCTCCTGCTGGGCCGGTTGCCCCAGTCACTCCAGTTGACCCCGTTTCTCCTGTCGATCCGGTTGGGCCTGTTACACCAGTTGGACCCGTTTCTCCCGTTGAGCCAGTTGCTCCTGTTGCACCTGTTACTCCGGTCACTCCAGTTAATCCCGTCGCACCAGTTGATCCGGTTTCTCCTGTCGATCCGGCTACTCCTGTTGGGCCGGTCGCTCCGGTTGCACCTGTTGGGCCAGTTTCTCCCGTTGATCCCATTACTCCTGTTGAGCCTGTTACTCCAGTCACTCCTGTTGAGCCCGTTACCCCAGTTGGGCCGGTTTCTCCGGTTGATCCAGTCGGTCCTGTTGCACCAGTCGAGCCGGTTGTTCCCGTTCCCCCGGTTACACCAGTTACCCCAGTCGCTCCTGTCGATCCCGTTGCTCCGGTTGTTCCTGTTACACCGGTCTCTCCTATTGCGCCGGTTGGGCCTGTTAATCCGGTGGCTCCTGTTACTCCCGTTGCACCGGTTACTCCTATTGGCCCTGTTGCTCCGGTTGAGCCGGTTTCTCCCGTTGGGCCTGTTGCACCAGTCGAGCCAGTTGTTCCCGTTCCGCCAGTTACACCAGTTACCCCAGTCACTCCAGTTGAACCGGTTTCTCCTGTTGGGCCGATTGGACCAGTTGCTCCGGTTGAACCAGTTATACCAGTTGAGCCTGTTACTCCAGTCGCCCCTGTTGCACCGGTTGAGCCGGTTTCTCCAGTTGTTCCTGTTGAACCGGTTTCTCCTGTCGATCCCGTTGCTCCGGTTGTTCCTGTAATTCCAGTTGGGCCGGTTTCTCCAGTTAATCCCGTCGCACCAGTTGATCCCGTTTCTCCTGTCGATCCGGTTACTCCGGTTACACCAGTTGAGCCCGTGACCCCAGTCGGGCCAGTAACTCCTGTTGATCCGGTTTCTCCTGTTGACCCGCTTTCTCCAGTTGGACCAGTTACACCACTCGCCCCAGTTAGGCCAGTCACACCAGTTGGGCCTGTTGCTCCTGTTACTCCAGTTGGGCCGATCTCTCCCGTTGTCCCGGTTGCTCCGGTTATTCCTGTGGCCCCAGTCACTCCCGTTGCTCCGGTTACACCGGTTGTGCCCGTTACTCCTGCTGGGCCGGTTTCTCCCGTTGCCCCAGTTACTCCAGTTGGGCCAGTTTCTCCCGTTGCCCCAGTTACTCCAGTTGCACCGGTTTCTCCTGTTGTGCCAGTAATCCCTGTTGCACCGGTTTCTCCGGTTGAACCAGTTGGGCCTGTTGCACCAGTCGAGCCGATTGTTCCAGTTATTCCAGTGGCGCCCGTTGCGCCGGTTGTTCCTGTTGACCCGGTTGCTCCTGTTGGGCCGATCTCTCCCGTTGGCCCGGTTTCTCCTGTTGAACCAGTTGACCCTGTTGCTCCGGTTATTCCTGTTACTCCAGTTGATCCGGTTGAGCCCGTGGTTCCGGTTTCTCCTGTTGCTCCTGTTGATCCAGTTAGGCCAGTCGAGCCGGTCGATCCTGTTGTGCCGATCGGGCCAGTAACTCCTGTTACTCCGGTGGCTCCCGTTGCTCCGGTTTCACCTATTGCTCCAGTCACTCCGGTTGACCCTGTTGCTCCGGTTACACCAGTTATGCCTGTTACTCCTGTTGCACCCGTTGGGCCTGTCGCCCCGGTTACCCCCGTTACTCCTGTCGATCCCGTGACCCCCGTCGGGCCAGTCACACCAGTTGCTCCGGTTATGCCAGTGGCGCCCGTTGATCCTGTTGAGCCGGTTGATTCGGTTGAACCGATTGTGCCTGTCGATCCCGTTGCACCCGTTGAGCCGGTTATCCCTGTTGCCCCAGTTACACCGGTCGCCCCGGTTTCTCCTGTTGATCCGGTTTCTCCAATTAATCCCGTCGCACCAGTTGATCCCGTTACACCAGTCGGGCCGGTTGAGCCTGTTACTCCGGTTGCGCCAGTAACTCCAGTTGCACCGGTTGATCCTGTTACCCCAGTTGGGCCAGTTGGGCCGGTTGTTCCAGTCGGTCCTGTTGCACCAGTCGAGCCGGTTGTTCCCGTTCCCCCGGTTACACCAGTTGCACCGGTTGAGCCGGTTTCTCCCGTTGTTCCTGTTGAACCTGTCGATCCCGTTGCTCCGGTTATTCCTGTTGCACCAGTTACACCGGTCGCTCCGGTTTCTCCTGTCAACCCCGTTACTCCGGTTGGACCTGCTGCGCCAGTTGTGCCTGTCGCTCCGGTTTCTCCTGTTACCCCAGTTGTCCCCGTTACACCAGTCGCCCCTGTTACTCCGGTGGGGCCCGTTTCTCCGCTTGACCCTGTTGATCCGGTTACACCAGTTATGCCTGTTACTCCTGTTGCACCCGTTGGGCCTGTCGCCCCGGTTACCCCTGTTACTCCTGTCGATCCCGTGACCCCCGTCGGGCCAGTCACACCAGTTGCGCCGGTGAACCCCGTTACTCCGATTGGACCTGCTACCCCAGTTGCTCCGGTTATGCCAGTGGCACCCGTTGCGCCGGTTGATCCAGTTGCACCGGTCGCTCCTGTTACTCCCGTTGGGCCTGTTACTCCAGTTGAGCCTGTTTCTCCGGTTATACCTGTTGAGCCAGTTGCGCCTGTCGAGCCGGTTGAACCGGTTTCTCCGGTTGCGCCTGTTGGGCCGGTTACTCCAGTAGCTCCGGTATCCCCGGTTGAGCCAGTAATCCCTGTTGCACCGGTTACTCCAGTCGGACCAGTTACTCCGGTTGGGCCAGTTATTCCGGTTACTCCAGTTGGACCCGTTACTCCGGTTGAGCCTGTTCCACCAGTTATGCCTGTTACTCCTGTTGCACCCGTTGGGCCTGTTGCCCCGGTTACCCCTGTTACTCCTGTCAATCCCGTGACCCCCGTCGGGCCAGTCACACCAGTTGCTCCGGTTATGCCAGTGGCGCCCGTTGATCCTGTTGAGCCGGTTGGACCGGTCTCTCCCGTTGGGCCAGTTTCTCCCATTGCACCGGTTTCTCCTGTTGCTCCAGTTACACCGGTTATTCCTGTTGACCCTGTTACACCAGTCGCTCCGGTTTCTCCTGTTGACCCTGTTACACCGGTTGTTCCCGTTACTCCAGTTGGACCCGTTACTCCGGTTGGGCCGGTTTCTCCCGTTAAGCCAGTCGGTCCGGTTGAACCTGTTGATCCTGTTGGCCCCGTTACCCCAGTCACTCCTGTTGAGCCAGTTTCTCCGGTTGCGCCAGTAACTCCAGTTGGACCTGTTACTCCAGTTGAGCCGGTTATCCCCGTCGCCCCGGTTGCTCCTGTTGCTCCCGTGACCCCAATCGGGCCAGTCACACCAGTTTCTCCGGTTGAGCCTGTTGCTCCTGTTGAACCAGTTGGGCCTGTTGCACCAGTCGAGCCGGTTTCTCCTGTTGACCCTGCTACACCGGTTGAGCCAGTCGAGCCGGTTATCCCCGTTGACCCTGTCGCTCCTGTTGAACCGGTTGCACCTGTTACTCCTGTTGGGCCGGTTCCTCCCGTTGAGCCAATCGTGCCAGTTGCTCCGGTTGGACCGGTCTCTCCCGTTGGACCGATTTCTCCAGTTACACCCGTTGCCCCAGCCACTCCAGTTGCACCTGTTGATCCGGTTGCTCCCGTTGAGCCGGTTGAACCTGTTGCTCCTGTTACACCAGTCACTCCAGTTGTTCCTGTTACTCCAGTCACTCCGGTTGAGCCCGTAGTTCCGGTTGCTCCCGTTGCACCAGTTACTCCTGTCGCTCCTCTTGCTCCAGTCACTCCGGTTGAGCCCGTGGTTCCGGTAGCTCCTCTTGCTCCTGTTACACCAGTCGAGCCGGTAGCTCCAGTTACTCCGGTTGCTCCGGTCGCTCCTCTTGCTCCGGTCACTCCTGTGGGGCCCGTCACTCCAGTGGGACCTGTAATTCCTGTTACGCCAGGTTCACCCCCGGTTTGCGCCAATGAAACGTCGTCTATTAAAACCGTGCCGGAAGAAACCTTACTTAATACAATGACAGCAGAGGCCGCGCCAGAAGGCACACTGCTTGTTTTATAGATTTCAGACCATGTGTGAAAGAGCACGTTCGGCAAATTTCCGGGTGTAATATTTTCTTGAATGGAACTGATTTGTTCACCTGCTGCGCTGACATATATGATCTGGAGAGTTACTTGGGGACTTGGCTCATTTCCGAGCGTTGCGAGTGATACGAATAGAGTCACTGACTTGGCTGAAATTGGAACGATTTGACTGAGGTAAGCATATGGCTGAGCTCCAATAAATTGCGCAGAATATCTCCCTGAATGTGCAAACAAACTGTTAATCTGGGTATTTGCCGAACTCCACCCCGCTAATGTGCCGGTTTCAAAGCTTCCGTTTATAATCGGATTATTCATTCAATCTTTTTCCCTCTCCTTCCCGTTGTTGACCGTCTTACTTATTAAGACAGCATATTAATACGGGCTGTGTTTTGACAATCTAAATAAAAAAGGTGATTTCTTTTCATCACCTTAATCCGATCCTTGAATGGGGAATCCCGTCGCAATGAGGGAGCGGTTTGCCGCAGCGACTTGTGTTACGTAATTCGAAGAAAGGACGGATAAATAGAGCTGGTACGCGGCTGTTTCATCCGCCTTCATTTCGTCGATGTACGTAAAAGGAATTCCTATGATTTGTCCGCCTGAAGAAAAGAGGTTCCGCTCTTGTCTCTGTGTTTGTATCGATACGCCATTTCTTTGCAGATCGACAGCTAAGACCAATGAGAAATGAGACGCGAGCGGATCTAATTCCACATTTACTTGTATGACGGCATCCGTTTTCACCAATTGATCTGTCGGCGCGGCTATCACTGCGCTTAACACGTTTATCGGTGTTCCTTCTAACGGAATCATCATTTGGTCTGCTGTATTTTGAAAAGCTACCGCAGGAACCGCTCCCGGCGGCCCCTCAGGCCCCGGTGGACCGGGCGGACCCGCCTCCCCTTGCGGACCGCGGGAGCCGGCGGGTCCTCTTTTGCCTTCGGGACCTCGCAGCCCGGGTACGCACAAGGCAGATCGATTTTCATCTGAAGACGGAAACCGTTTTTCCGTCCCTGTTTCCGGCCTTTCATGTTCACATGGTAATTGTTCATACCGATGTTTCATATGTCTGCTCATATATTTGTAAGGTTTCTGTTTCAATATCATGTATTGATTACGGCCGCTGCTCATATTATCACCCCGGCCATATTCTATTCGCACTGGAGTCATCATGTGCAGGCCCTTCCCCTTCCTTACAGAAATAAAAAAAGGCAGACCTGAGTCTGCCTTTTTCTTCTACCATAACCCTAATACTTTCCACCATAATCCGCCGATCACAAGCCATGTCACAATATGGACGATTGACAGGATAAAGCCGATGGACCACCATTTGCTTTGCGATATATAACCCGCTCCGAAAAAGACCGGAGCCGCTCCTGAGCCGTAATGCGTCGTCGAACCGAAAAGGTTGCTGAAAAACGCCAGGCTGAGCGCCGCCAACAGCGGCGGAGCGCCTGCCGCCACGATGACGGCGAGAAATGCCGCATACATGGCGCTGATATGCGCGGTTGCGCTCGCAAAGAAGTAATGCGTGTAATAATACACGACAATCAGAATCATAAATGCCACAATCCATGAAAAACCGGAAACAGAAGATTTCATCATATTGCTGAACCAAGACACCATGCCGAGCTCATTCAGGAAATTCGCCAGCATCACAAGCGCCGCGAACCAAGTCAGCGTATCCCATGCACCTTGTTCTTTTTTGATGTCCTCCCATGTTAATACCTGTGACAAAAGCAAAACGGATAATCCGATCAGGGCCGTCGTCGTTGCGTCAATATTTAAGCTTCCTCCGAAAATCCACAGCGCAAGCACTAATAAAAAGACGATGACCATGGAGAGTTCGGATTTTTTAAACGGACCCATTTCTTTCAATTTTTCCGTTGCGATTTTAGCCGCATCCGGTGTTTCTTTAATTTCCGGCGGATACAGCTTATAAATGACCAGCGGCGTAATGATTAAGCTCGCCAATCCCGGTACAATGGCTGCGATTGCCCAGCTTGTCCATGTGATGTCCACCCCTGCGACATCGTGGGCCAGCTTGGCGATCAGCGGGTTCGCCGCCATTGCCGTCAAAAACATCGCAGACGTAATCAAGTTTCCTTGAAAACCGGTTTTTAATAAGAAAGCGCCGATTTTCCGCTCTGTTCCGTCTGCCGGCGTTGATCCGAAAGTTTCGGATAATGATCTGATAATAGGAAAAATAATGCCGCCCGCCCGTGCCGTGTTGCTCGGAATGGCAGGTGATAAAATTAAATCACTGAAAAGCAGTGAATAAGAAAGGCCGAGTGTTTTCTTCCCGAACCGTTGTACGAATACGTAAGAAATCCTGGCGCCGAGCCCGGTTTTGATGAAACCCCGGGAAATAAAAAAGGCGATGACAATCAGCCAGATTGTCTTGTTTCCAAATCCGCTTAACGTATTTTCAATAGATAGCGTTCCCGTTAACGCGGTGACTGCCAATGCAAAAATTGCAATTGCGCCCATTGGCAAGGGCTTGGAGATAAAGCCGATAATTGTTGCGACAAAAATAGCGAACAAATGCCATGCTTTAGGTTCAAGTCCGGACGGCGCGGGAATAAACCAAATGATTAATCCCACAGCAACAGTAATAAGCAAAGGAATGATTTTTACTGCCTGCTGTTTTTTTGCGTCTTTTTCTGAAGCCATTACAGGTCTCCTCCTATTTTGTTGTCTTCCATCCCCTATCCCATTTTACTACTTAACTAAGTTAATAAACGTTTTTGTTAATTAAAAAACACAAAGGAATATTTTCCTTTGTGTTTCTTGTTTCTTATTTTAATATGCCCGACCCGGCTTTAGATATAACATCTGATTTTACATTTGATGATGAGCCGATGGAACCGTGCAATGACGGTGTCCAGCCGACGGACTGACTTAATCCGTTGGCGGCTGACGCGTTAATGGAGGCGCCGTTTAAAAGAGTGCCGTCTTCATGAAGCGCTTTTCCGCCGCTGAAGACGCTGATGACTTTATCAGCAGCCAGTCCCGGCACTTCAAAGACATTATTCTGGGCATATATTTTTGACGCGTGGCCCGCGCCCCACGCATAGCTGAACGGGTATGCGGCGCTTTTCGAGCCTGCGTAAAAATTATTATAAATATGAACCTGCCCGTACCGAACCCGCGGTGCGCGCTGGACGATGTTCTGATAATAGTTATGGTGAATGGTCACCTTCAGTTTTCCTTCATCCGACGTCTTGCTGTCGCTGTTTCCGATGACGGAGCCTTTGTCATGGTCATGATATTTATTATAGGACAATGTAATATAATTCGCCCCGTTGGCTATATCCGTCTGGCCGTCATGGTGCTGATATTTTCTCCCGTAATAGTAGGGAAAACCGCTGTCGGGATTCGATCCGTCATTAAAGGTGCAATGATCGATCCAGATGTGCGTCGCGCCGTTAATGGTGATATTGTCATATTCCGAGTTCCAGTTGCCGCTGCTGCCGTCCGTCGGGTCCCATTGCGGAAAATAGTCGTAAGCGTCTTGAAATTCAATGTTGCGGATGATGACATTGTCGACGCCGTTCTTAATATTAAAATTCCCGCCTGTCACTTTGGCATTTGAACCCGAGCCGATGATCGTCGTATTTGAAGGAATGTCAACCACGACCCGTGCCTTCTGGTTTTTTTGCGATCGCTGTCTGGCGTCTTCCTGGGTGCCTGACGGCGCTTTTTTTCCCCATTTGTCCGGGTCGTACGCCTTCAGATAGGCGTTCGGATCATATGCCGGATCTTTATAATCATTAAAGCCGAGCGTTTTATTGCGGTCGTCCGTATTCATATTGATTGTGCCTTGTATGTAAATAATCTTCGGTGTGCTGTTGGCGCTTCCCCCTAATGCAGAAACGAGCTGCTGTCTGTTTGATACGGTGTATACATTCGATGAAGAGGCTTTCGCGCCGCCGGTTGTCCCGCCGGAAGCGGCTCCCCAGCCGTCATTTGTTCCTAACGTCTGCCGTCCCAGGTCAGCGGCATGGACGCCCGCAGGGATCATACATAAACAAACCGCCAGCATAAATAACATTTTTTTCATGAATTGTGCTCCTCCTGATTTTTAATTCCAATTTATTGCAATCGAATTGTATCAAATCAATTGAGAAACAGCACCGAAAATATACAGAATGTGTCTTTCGGTTTTATTGCGGAATCCGCAAAAAAATCCCAAGGGACCGAAAACCCCTTGGGATCTGTTCAGCTTACGCCCATGATTTTACTTTTTCGTTATCCGTGACAAACAGAAGAACTTTTCCTTCATCTAAGCGCTTTTCAAATTGTGATGCTTCCTCTTCTGAAAAGCCGATTTCGTGAATTTTGTTGCGGAGCTCGTCGCCTTTTTTATTAAACATATTGCCGACTGCGTGTTTAATGCCCGTTTCTTTCGCTCCGATGGTATTGACATCAGTATTATCGGCCAGGCGGTCCGTTCTGTCGTCATCATGAGAAAGCACATATACGTCTTCTTTTGCGACACCCAATTGCTGAAGCTCTTTTACGTCCTGCATCAGTTTTTGATCATTTGTATATTCTCTTACTACCGGTTTCATTGATAAGTCCTCCCTTTTGTTTTGTATATTGGATGTTTACCCGATCAATCAAGGATCAAACAAAAGAAAGAGAGTTCAGTGGGAAAACGGGCAGATTGTCGGTGGATATTTTCTGGCGGGACATGTTACAGTAGAAAAAGCAACTTTTATCAGAAAAATAAAAATCTTCATGAGCCGATTAAGCAGGGAGGTGGTTCCTATTCATTACTTTTCACCGGAACAGCGATTTAACGCTTGGGTTGTCAGTGATTTAGTGAAGCAGGTATTCCGCCGGCATACCCGCTGCCCGGATGGAATAAAAGAGCTTACGGCCTTTGCTGAAGATACTTTTCATATTAATATCGATTTCGTTTTCTCTATCATTATCAATATCGGTGATATCGAATCCGTTCTGCCGACAGAAATTGAAAATAGGCTGAATTCTTATCTGACCGCGCTTCAGCCCGTGATTACCGCTGACATGCTTCATTCTTCAAAAACAAATGCCTATGAATATTTGGAACATGAGAAAAACACCGATGTGTACCGGTTATTCTATTAAATATGCATATAAGGAAAGAAGGGCCCTGGCCCTTCTTTTTTTATGGCCGCTGACGGTTTGATTTTGTAATCGGGAAATGGTTCGTGTTACATTTGGAACAACCACTTATCTTGAAGGAGGATTCAGTATGCCGAATCATCAGCAGCAAATTCAATTGGCAAGACGCCCCAAAGGCGTTCCCGCCCATGACGATTTCCGCTTTGAAACGATTGCCGTGCCCGAACCGAAAGACGGCGAAGTGCTTGTGAAAACAAGTTATGTGTCCGTTGATCCGTACATGCGCGGACGGATGCAGGATACAAAATCATATGTAGAGCCGTTCGCTTTAGATGAAGCCATAACAGGCGGAGTGATTGCCGAGGTTCTGACAGACGGCGATAAGCTGAAAAAAGGAGATGTTGTGATCGGAAATCTCGCATGGCAGGAATATTCAGCCGTCAATGAGTCCGCCCTCCGCAAGTTGGATACGGATATCGCACCCGCCCAGGCGTATCTCGGCATTTTAGGGATGACCGGACTGACCGCTTACTTCGGGCTGCTCGATATCGGCCGTCCGAAAAAAGGCGAAACCGTCGTCGTTTCAGGCGCGGCGGGCGCCGTCGGCTCAACAGTCGGACAGATTGCCAAAATCAAAGGCGCGCGGGTTGTCGGCATCGCCGGATCTGATGAAAAAATCGCGTATTTGAAAGAGGAGCTTCAATTTGATGAAGCCATTAATTACAAAACGGCGGATGATATTCAAAAAGCGCTGGAACAGGCATGTCCTGACGGCGTCGATGTCTATTTTGACAATGTCGGCGGACCGATTTCAGATGCGGTGATAAACCTGCTGAATGAATTCGCCCGCATTCCGGTATGCGGAGCGATCTCATCGTACAATACCGAAAGTGAAGAAGAAGACATGGGCCCCCGCGTCCAGCCGAAACTGATCAAAACAAAAGCGCTGATGCAGGGATTCATCGTCAGTGATTATGCTGACCGCTTTTCCGAAGGTGCGAAACAATTGGCCGAATGGCTTAAGGATGGAAAGCTTCATTATGAAGAAACGATTACGGAAGGATTCAGCCATATTCCTGACGCGTTCCTCGGCCTGTTTAAAGGAGAAAACAAAGGCAAACAGATCATCAAAGTCAGTGATCTAAGTTAACATGATGATAAAAAAAAGGAGGGCTTTGTCCCCTCCTTTTCTGTTTATTTGGGATCAGCCGCGAAGAATCAAAGTAAGAAAGCCGTCTTCATCAGGCTCCGTATCTTCCAAAGTGAATCCCGCTGCTTGAAAGCAGGCTAAACTGATTTGATTGTCTTTTTCGATGTTTGCCGCCCATTCCCGCACGCTGGTAAACCCAGGGTCAGTCAGCAGTTTTTGCAACATCTGTTTTCCGTACCCTTGAAGCTGGTACAAAGGATTGACGATCAATCCGATATACGCCCGCTCCTCCACAAACTCCATAGAGACCATGCCTGCCGGACACTCCCCGTCATATGCCATAATGACAGTATCGTCTTCATCTTTATTCAATCGTGCATACCACGCGTCTAATGGCAGCATCGCATCCATTCTCCGTCTGATATTATCGTTCTTAAACCAGTGTTCAAGTATTTTCAGCTCACGTTCCTTCAATATTTGAAATCTGTCTATTGAAACCATCTTCCCGCCCCCGCCTGAACCTTTTCTATTATTTTACAACAAAAAACGAAGGGCTTCCCGCCCTCCGTTTCTTATTTCTCAGATAATTTTCCGCCTGAATAAACGGCCTCTTTCAGCGCAATTCCGAGTGATTTGGCCATTTTTTTCAATTTGGATTCTTCCATCGGCGTGACAAGGCTGAGTACGGTTCCTTCTTTACCGGCCCGCCCCGTCCGGCCTGATCTGTGAATGTACCCATCTTCATTCGGGATGTCCGCGTGAATGACGTACGGAAGATCATCGATATCTAGTCCGCGCGCCGCAATGTCAGTCGCCAGAAGCAGCGGAAATTCTCCCCGTTCAAACGCTGATAATATCTTTGCCCGCTCCATTTTTTTCGCTTCTCCGTGCAGGATGCCGAGATCCACATGGTGATAGGCGAGTTTTTCCGCATAGACGCTTAAATTTCCGATATCTCTGACGAACACGAGCGCCTGCATGCCGTTCAGCCGTGACAGCTTTTGCAATAGCTTTACTTTATCCCGCTGATCGCAGACGAGATATTGATGCGTGACGCGCGCTTTTTCCGCCGTATTCCGCTTCACTTTCAAAACGGCCGGTTCGTGTGCGATGGTATTCAGCACCTGTTCTGTTTCCGGCTGCAGCGTAGCGGAAAAGCTTAAAAGCTGTCGGTCTTTCAGCGTCGTTTTAATGATTTTTTTCATCGTTTCGCGGTGTTCCTGTGTCACGAGCTGATCCGCTTCATCAAGAACGATCGTCTTGACTTCATGCATTTTCAGCTTTTTCGCCTGAATCAATTCGAGCACCCTGCCCGGTGTGCCCGCAATGATATGCGGTTTATTTTTGAGCTTCTCCACCTGCTTTTTCACGTTTGCCCCGCCGATCAAAGACAAAGCGCGAAGATCGGAGCCTTTTTTCCAATCCTGAATCACTTGGAAAATCTGCATCACAAGCTCACGGGACGGTGCTAAAATGATCACTTGCGGATGTTTCTGTTCCGGGTTGATCCGCTCCAGAACCGGAAGCGTGTACGCCAATGTTTTTCCCGTTCCCGTCGGGGATTCGGCAATGACGTCTTTCCCGTCCATAATCACCTGAGCGGCTTTTTCCTGAATGACGGTCGGCTCCTGAAAGCCTGAGGCCTCCCAGTTTTCGGCGATAAATGGTTGTGTATGCTGTAAAAATGGCCATGTTTGGGTCATGTCGTTCTCCTCAATTCTTAAAATCTACTCCATAGTATCTCAAATGCACGCGCCAAACGCAATTTTCTTTTTCCTTCCAAGCCTTTTAACAAACGGTCTCCTCCTTTATAATCATAAATGAGAAAGACACATGATAAAAAAAGCGTGTCTGATAACGATAGAGGTGTAATGATGAGTATTTTATCCGTAAAAGATTTAAGCCACGGCTTTGGTGATCGTGCGCTTTTTAACAATGTATCGTTCCGTCTTTTAAAAGGGGAGCACGTCGGCTTAATCGGAGCAAACGGCGAAGGTAAATCAACGTTTATGAATATTATTACCGGAAAGCTTGAGCCTGATGAGGGTAAAGTTGAATGGGCGAAAAACGTGCGCGTCGGCTACCTCGATCAGCATACCGTGCTTGAAAAAGGAAAAACGATCCGCGACGTGCTGAAAGATGCGTTCCATTACTTATTTGCGATGGAAGAGGAAATGAATGAGATTTACAACAAAATGGGCGAAGCGGACCCTGATGAGCTTGAGCAGCTGCTTGAAGATGTCGGTGTCATTCAAGACGCCCTGACAAACAATGACTTCTACGTGATTGACAGCAAAGTTGAAGAAATCGCCCGCGGCCTCGGCCTGCAGGATGTCGGACTTGACCGCGACGTCACTGATTTAAGCGGCGGACAGCGGACGAAAGTGCTGCTCGCCAAACTGCTTTTGGAAAAACCGGAAATCCTTCTGTTGGACGAACCGACCAACTACCTTGATGAGCAGCATATTGAATGGCTGAAACGCTATTTGCAGGAATATGAAAATGCGTTCATCTTAATTTCTCACGACATTCCGTTTTTAAACAGCGTGATCAATTTGATTTATCATGTGGAAAATCAGGAGCTGACACGTTATGTCGGCGACTACCATCAGTTTATGGAAGTATACGAAGTGAAAAAACAGCAGCTCGAAGCCGCCTATAAAAAACAGCAGCAGGAAGTGGCTGAGCTGAAAGATTTCGTCGCCCGCAACAAAGCGCGCGTCAGCACGAGAAATATGGCGATGTCCCGCCAGAAAAAGCTTGATAAGATGGATATGATCGAACTGGCGGCCGAAAAACCGAAACCGGAATTCCATTTCAAGCCTGCGAGAACGTCAGGCAAGCTCATTTTTGAAACGAAGGACTTAGTCATCGGCTACGATACTCCGCTGTCACGCCCGCTCAATCTCAGAATGGAGCGCGGACAGAAAGTCGCCCTGTACGGCGCAAACGGCATCGGGAAGACGACGCTGTTAAAAAGCCTGCTCGGTGAAATCCAGCCGCTGGAAGGCACGGTGGAACGGGGCGAGCATCAATACACGGGCTATTTCGAGCAGGAAGTGAAAGAAACCAATAACAATACGTGCATCGAAGAAGTGTGGAGCGAATTTCCTTCCTTTACCCAGTACGAAATCCGCGCCGCCCTCGCCAAATGCGGACTGACGACCAAACACATTGAAAGCCGCGTCTCCGTTCTCAGCGGAGGAGAAAAAGCGAAGGTCAGACTGTGCAAGCTGATCAATTCAGAAACAAACCTGCTCGTGCTTGACGAACCGACAAACCACCTGGATGTCGATGCGAAAGAAGAGCTGAAACGCGCGCTGAAAGAATACAAAGGCTCCATTCTGCTGATTTCCCACGAACCCGAGTTCTACATGGATATCGCGACGGAAACATGGAATTGTGAATCTTGGACGACGAAAGTGCTGTAAACACAAAAAGGAACTCCCGCCCATGCGGAAGTTCCTTTTTTTCTTAATGTCCGGCTTTTATTCCGGCGAGATGTTTGCGTCCCATGAGAAGGACAAGCATGCCGACAAAAACGACGATCCCGCCTACTGTATATGGAGTGCTTGCGGTGAAGTGTTCTGACAGCATTCCCGCAATCCACGGAGCGAGCGCACCGCCGATAAAACGGACTGAGCTGTAGGCTGAAGACGCGATTGAACGTTCAACCGGCGCAGAACCCATCACAGCGGTTGTCATGATCGTATTCACCATACCGAGAACAGCACCGGCGACAACGATACACGTAATGATCAACGTCTGATGGTCAGTCCAGATCCCCATGACGATGAGAATGACCGCAAAGGCGATAAAGAGAACGACGAGCGAACCCACTGTTCCCAGCGCTTTGTGCACGAGCGGCGCCGTAAAGACTGACGTAATTGCCAGCAATAACCCCCAGCCGAAGAAGACGTATCCAAGGCCGTGTTCATCTAAATCCAGCACGAACGGAGAATAAGCAAGCAAAATAAAAAATCCAAAGTTGTATAAGAATGCAGATACTGCCATTGTCAAAAGGCCTTTATATTTGAGTGCCTTCATCGCATCAAACACACCGACGCGTTTCGCCGGTTTCGGCAGCTTCGGCAGCATGAGTGAAATCGCGCAAAGCGCTATGAACATAAGGACAGACACTCCGAAGAACGGAGCGCGCCATGAGATGCTGCCAAGCTCTCCGCCTGCAAGCGGCCCGACAGAAATTCCCAGTCCAAGCGCGGCCTCATACAAAATAATGGCTTTGGCGCTGCCGCCGACAGATACCCCGACAATGACGGCAAGCGCGGTTGAAATAAAGAGAGCATTCCCAAGCCCCCAGCCGCCGCGATAGCCGACAAGCTGAGCGATTGAACTTGAGCTTCCGCCGAGGGCGGCAAACACGATGATAAAAATAAGTCCGAGAAGCAGCGTCCATTTTGCGCCGATCCGGCTTGAAATCGCGCCGGAGAAAAACATCATAAAACCGGTAACGAGCAAATAACTTGTAAATAACAGAGATACTTCACTAGGTGAAGCATGTAATTGTGCGGCGATCGCCGGAAGAATCGGATCGACAAGACCGATTCCCATAAAGGAAATAACACAGGCAAACGCAACCGCCCAAACGGCTTTCGGCTGGCTGAATAAGCCTGTTTTCTGTTGTGATGATGTATCCATTTGACCAGACCTCCTGTTTCATCCATTAAAAGAAACGCTATATCCATAGCGTTTACAGCAAAATCATTCGATTGATTGAATGGCGCGGTCAGCTTTTTCTTTCATTCCGTTAAGGCGCGTTTTAAAATGCTGAAATGTGCTGATCTTCTCATCAATCATCTCAAGCTGGTGGTTCAAAGCGTGCTGAATCTCTTCCAGCTTTTCTTTCCGTTCCTTCGGATCCAGTGACAACAAGTACCCCTCTTTGTTTAATTCCAGCTGACGGCTCATCTCCATAAACTGCTGAAGCTCCTGAAGGGAAAAACCGAGCACTTCTTTTGTGCTGGTTACTTTTTCGAGCTCCTCCATATCATCTTCAGAGTAAAGCCGGACGCCGCCTTCTGTCCGTTTAGGAGCAGGAATCAAACCAATCTCCTCGTAAAAACGAATGGTTCGTTTTGTCAATCCGCTTCGCTTGGCAACTTGATCAATCTTCATCCATTCCAAGGTGAATCCCCCTCTTGTCGTATCTGTTTCTATTATACACCATTTGAACCTTAACGTAAACGTTAACTTTTTATGCTGATAAACTTTGCTTGGACAAAACGTTTGTCTTTAAAGCGCCGGGAGACATCTGTGTAAGATAAAAAAGCCGGAATGACCCGCCATCTTTCTCGGGGGCCGTACCGGCTTTTCTTAATTCTCAAGTTCTTCAATCATCAGTGACAATTCGGTCCAGCGCTCCATCGCCGCTTCAAGCTCTTCAGCCGTTTTTGCCTGTTCGGCCATCAGTTCTTGAATCTTTCCGAAATCACTTCCCGCTTCAGCGATTTCCGCTTCCAGACGCTGATGCTTTTCTTCAAGGCCGGCGATTTTGTCTTCGATGCCGCCCCATTCGATCTGATCCTTATATGAAAGCTTTTTGCGCTTTTTCTTCGGCTCTTCCTCCGCCTTTTTCTCTTCGGCCGGCTGTTTTACCGCCGTCTTCTTCGCTTTTGCGTGTTCCATGTATTCACTGTACGAACCTTGGAAACGGGAAATGACACCGTGTCCTTCAAATACGATCAGGCGGTCAATGACGCGGTCAAGGAAATAGCGGTCATGGGATACGGTGATGACGACGCCCGGGAACTGTTCGATATAATCTTCGAGCACGCTTAATGTTTCCGTGTCCAGATCATTGGTCGGCTCATCTAAAAACAGCACATTCGGTTCCTGCATCAGTACATTCAGCAAGTACAGACGGCGCTTTTCCCCGCCCGACAGCTTTCTGATATATGTCTGCTGCATCGGACGCGGGAACAGAAAACGCTCAAGCATTTGTTCCGCGGTGATGACATCGCCTTCCGCCGTTTTGACGATTTCAGCCGTCTCTTTTATATATTCAATGACTTTCATATCACCGTTCATTTCGCTGTGGTCCTGGGTGTAGTAGCCGATCCGGACCGTCTGCCCGATGGTGATACTGCCGCTGTCAGGCTGAATTCTGCCGGCGAGGCTGTTTAAAAGTGTCGTTTTCCCGATTCCGTTCGGCCCGATGATGCCGATTCGTTCCCCCGGGATGACAAGCTCATTAAACCGGCTGATCAGCGCTTGGCCGTTATAGGTAATGGCGACGTTATCGGCTTCGATCACCTGTTTTCCGAGACGGTGGGAACCGATCGCGAAATCGAGTGATCCGGAGACTGCCGGCCCTTTTTGCTCTTTGAGCGCCTCCGCTCTGTCCACTCTCGCTTTTTGTTTCGTCGAGCGCGCTTTCGCCCCTCTTCTGAGCCACGCCAATTCGCGGCGCAGGAAATTTTGACGTTTTGTTTCTTTCTGCTCCGCCAGCGCTTCCCGTTCGGCCCGTTTTTCCAGGAATACTTCATAGTTTCCTTTATACGTATAAAGGCTGCCTCTCTCAAGCTCGTAAATTCTGTTCGTCACCCTGTTCAGAAAATATCTGTCGTGCGTGACAAGCATAACGGCGCCCGGATATTGCGATAAGTAGCCTTCCAGCCATTCAATCGTTTCATTGTCCAAGTGGTTTGTCGGTTCATCCAAAATGAGCAGGTCAGCCGGCTGGATGACGTTTTTCGCAATCGCGACGCGCTTTCTCTGGCCGCCGGACAGCTCGCTGACATCCTTCATCAGATCGGTGACGCCAAGTTTGGTTAAAACCGTTTTGGCTAACGTATTCGCCTCCCACGCATCATTCGCGTCCATTCGGGCCTGCGCATCAAGCAGCTGTTTCTGGCGCTGGTCATTTTCCGGTTCTTCATTCAGCGCCTGAAGCGCTTTTTCGTATTCTCTCATCGTTCTCATGACGGCTGATCCGCCGGAATAAATATGCTCAAGTACGGTTTGTCCGGCCGGAAGCTCAGGGTCCTGATGCAAAAACTCAATATGCACGCTTCCTGAAGCCGTAATCTCGCCTTCCTCCGTTGATTCAAGGCCGGAAATGGTTTTCAGAAGCGTAGACTTCCCCGTTCCGTTCGGGCCGATTAAACCGATTCTTTCATTCTCTTCAATATGAAAGGAGATATGGTCGAATAATGTCTTATCTCCGTATGTTTTATAAAGGTTTTCCGCTTTTATGATGCTCATGGTCCCTATCAATCCTCACGTAAGTTCATGTGTTCATTTTAAATCAGGCGCTGGAATAAAACTAGTAAAAGGACAGACAAATTTCTTGGAAGAGATCATTTTGTCCGAAGAATGTTTCCGCCTCTCCTTTTATACACTGGAGGGGAAGAGGTGATGACATGATCAGCGTCAGTTTGTGCGTTATCGTGAAAAATGAAGAGGAAGTGCTTGCGGGCTGTCTTGATTCCGTTAAAGACATTGCGGATGAAATTGTGATTGCTGATACGGGCTCGACCGACCGGACGAAAGAAATCGCGGCCCGTTATACGGATAAGATTTATGATTTTGAATGGATCGATCACTTTGCGGCCGCCCGTAACTTTGTGTTTTCGAAAGCAGAAATGGATTATATTCTGTGGCTGGACGCCGACGATATATTGACGGAAAAGGACCGTGAAAAGCTGATTGAACTGAAGGCGTCGCTTTCAAAAGAGGTGGACGCGGTATCCATGTATTATCACGTCGGCTTTGATGCTCGGGGAGAGGTCAGCTTCAGATACCGCCGCAACCGACTCGTCAAGCGTGAAAAAGGGTTCCGCTGGATCGGAGCCGTGCATGAGTATCTTGAAGTATACGGAAACATCATAGAAACCGATATTGCCGTCACACACCGGAAATCCGAGAAAAAGCACTCGCCTCCCTCAGACCGCAACTTGAAGATTTATGAGAAAATGGCGGAAAACAGTGAAACGATGACACCGCGCGATTTGTTTTACTTCGCGAATGAATTAAAGGATCACGGCCAGTATCAGCGCGCCATCACGTATTATCACCATTTTCTTTCCACAAAACAGTGCTGGATCGAAGACGAGATCAGAACGTGCCAATATCTATCCGATTGCTACAGGGCGGTCGGCCATGAAGAGGCCGCCATGACGTCTCTCTTAAAATCATTTCTGATCGATTGTCCGCGTCCGGAGTTCTGCTGCAGGCTCGGCGACTATTTTGCGGAGAAACGGCAATACCGGCAGGGCGTGTTTTGGTATGAACTCGCCCTATCCGCCAAAAGCAGTGATGCAGGCTTTACCCAGCTCGAATATTCCACCTGGTATCCCCATCTGCAGCTCTGCGTCTGCCACTGGCAGCTCGGCGACAGAGAAAAAGCGAAGATTCATAACGACAAAGCCGCCTCCTATCATCCGTCACATCCGAGTGTCCTGTATAATCAAAACGTGCTCGGCACATAACATCGAAAAAAAGAGCTGCCCCGTATGAAGGGCAGCTCCTTATTGATTACGCTGTCGGAATTCCTCCGCTTACACTGTAAATTTGGGATGTCACATAACTCGATTCTTCTGAGGCCAAAAAGACATAAATCCCTGCTAGCTCCGCCGGCTGTCCGGCGCGCTTTAATGGAACGGCCGGTGTTTCCTTACCGAATTTCGGAATGTTTTCACCGGGCTGTCCTCCCGAAATCTGCAGAGGCGTCCAGATCGGCCCCGGCGCTACCGAGTTGACTCTGATTCCTTTATTCGCCAGCTGTTTTCCTAAGCCGACGGTAAAACCGATAATGGCATGTTTCGTCGCGGCATAATCCAACAGCATCGGGCTTGGATTATACCCTTCTACGGACGTTGTCGTGATAATAGACGCGCCTTCCGGCAGATACGGAAGCGCGGCTTTGACGAGCCAATACAGCGAGAATACGTTGACTTCAAATGTTTGATAGATTTGTTCTGTAGTAAGATCGCTGATATCATCCACTGCCTGCTGTTTGCCGGCGACAAGAGCGAGCGTGTCAAGACCGCCAAGCTCTTGATACGCTTTTTCCGCCAATTCTCCGCTAAACGCTTCATCGCTTAAATCTCCCGGCAGCAGAACGGCTTTTCTTCCCTCTTTTTCAATTAACGCTTTCACTTCTTCAGCATCCGGCTGTTCCTCAGGCAGATAGTTAATCGCCACATCCGCCCCTTCCCGGGCATAAGCAATCGCGGCGGCCCGGCCGATACCTGAATCGCCGCCGGTGACGAGGGCTTTTCTTCCCTTCAGCTTGCCGGCTCCTTTATAGCTTGTTTCACCGCAATCCGGCACAGGCTTCATCTCTTTCTGCAAACCGGGCGGTTCTTGATATTGTTTTGGAAATTCATCATGATCATATTTCGTCAGCGGGTTGTGCAGATTTGCATCAGACATACAAGACTCTCCTTTATCATGGGTGATGTATTCGTATGTGTACCCCTTTAGCATGACGGATCAAACGTGTAAGTGCAGTTTCCGATTGATAAAAGGAAAACAAAAAAGGAGCCCGTAAGCTCCCTTTTTTTATGACTCTCCGAGTACGTTTTCAGCCATTTTCGCTAAATGCTGGGCGCTTCCCGAAATTTCCTGCATCGTGGCAGAAATTTGTTCAACCGCCGCCGCTTGGCCGTTTGTGTTCTGGTTGATGGATTCAATAGAGTCCTCCAGCCCTTTCAGCAGGCTGTGGATTTTTTTCGTAATCTGGTCAATTTGGCCGACGTTGTCTTTTGAATGAGTGGCAAGCTTGCGGATCTCATCCGCCACCACGGAAAAGCCCTTGCCGGATTCTCCTGCTCTCGCGGCTTCAATGGCCGCATTCAAACCGAGCAGATTGCTTTGATCCGAGATGCCCTTGACAGTGACGGAAATGTCGGCGATTTCTCCCGCGCTTTCACTGACTTGTTTCGCCTGAGCGGAAATTCCGGTCATCTGTGCTGAGAAACCGCTGATGGATTCTGAGATATCCGCGATGGCCGAAGCGGTCTGTTCCACGACGGCGGACAGGCTTTCAGCGACATCATGAAGCTTGGCTGATTTTTCAAGGCTCGTGCCGAGACCGACGCCGCCGATGACTTTTCCGTTTTCATCGTGAAGCGGAATCGCTCTGGCGATCAGCGGAAATCCGAAGAGCTCTTTCGGCACCATGCTTGTCTTCTTCTGATTCATGCGGATCGCGTCTGTAATGATGTCCCCTTTTTGCAGCGGGTCTCCCGGCTTTACATTAAGAGAAAACGTTTTAGCCGGAATATTCACGATTAATTTTTCTGTATCATAAATTCCGATGGTGATGTCATCTTGGATCAGGCTGTTTAAAAAAGGCGCAACTTTGACAAATGCGTCAAGCAGGCTGTGCGTTTGCTGCTCCGTCTGTATACTCATTTCTTTCACTCCTTCTTAATATGGGAATTGCCGTTTTTCATGCTGAACCGAAATCCATTTCAGCGTGGTGAATTCTTCAAGGCTCCATTCGCCGTTCAGCCTGCCGAGACCTGATTGCTTCTCACCGCCGAACGCGACGTTCGGTTCATCATTAATGGTCGTATCGTTGACGTGAATCATGCCGGTTTCGATCCGCTTAGCAAACTCAACGCCGCGCTCAACGTTTGCCGTATGCACGGCTCCGCTTAAACCGAACGGTGTCGCGTTTGCGATGCTTACCGCTTCATCCTCCGTTTCAAACGGCATGATGCAGACGGCCGGTCCGAACAGCTCCTCCTTCGCAATGTTCATCTCAGGTTTCACATCTTTTAAAATGACGGGCTCAGCGACCGTTCCGCTGAATCGGCCGGACAGCACCGGAACCGCTCCCTCTTCTATCGCTTTTTCGACAGACCGTCTCAGACCTTCCGCCTGTCTCTCATTGATTAAAGGACCGATAACCGTATCAGGGTCCATCGGATCGCCGACTTTCAGCGATGACACTTTCGCTTCGTAAAGCTCTGTAAATTTGTCATATACAGATGTGTGAACGAGCACGCGGTTCGCCGACATGCAGATCTGGCCTTGATGCGTAAACCGGCTGAATACGGCCGCATTGACGGCGTATTCAAGATCAGCATCCTCAAGCACGATCAGCGCGCTGTTTCCGCCAAGCTCCAACAGCGGTTTTTTAAAGTGTTTGACCGCAAGCTGTCCGATATAGCTGCCCACTCCGGTTGAGCCTGTAAATGAGATTATCCGCGGGACGGGATGCTCAACAAAGCTGTCGCCGATCTCCCCGATATCCGTCACGATAACATTCAGCAGCCCGTCCGGTACGCCGGCCGCTTCAAAAATTTTCGCGATAAGCGTTCCGCCGCAGATCGGTGTTTCTTCATGAGGCTTCAGCACGACGCCGTTCCCCGCGCCGAGTGCCGGCGCAACAGATTTCATCGAAAGGAAAAACGGGAAATTAAACGGGCTGATCACCCCCACGACTCCGGCGGGTATTCTGTACAGTCTGTTTTCTTTTCCGTCAATCGTGGACGGGAGAATTTTCCCTTCCATCCGCACCGGAAATGTTGCGGCTTCTTTTATCATATTTTTGACAAGTCCGATTTCAAACTCAGCCTTCAGCCGTGTTCCGCCAAGCTCCTCCATGATTAAGTAAATAATCGCTTCTTCGTGCTCTTCAATGAAAGAAACGGCTTTTTCCAAAATGGCCCGCTTTTTAAAAGGGTTTACTTTGTCCCATTCTTGTTTCGCAAGAGCCGCGGCGCGATATGCCGCATCCACATCATCAGACGTCGCTTTTTGGAATGAGGTGATGACTTTTTGAGTATAAGGATTTCTGTTTTCCAATACGTTCCGGCTGCTCCCATCCCTCCATCGGCCGCCGATAAACTGCTTATTTAGTTCTTCATATTGAAACATGTAAAACATCTCCCTTTCACCGAAACTTGAAATTAGTTGATGAGTCATCTTTTGTATCGGTCTTAAGGTGAGAAAATTGAACTATTTCACAATAAAATTCCCGTTCCTTCCGTGCATCGACGCTTTTTAGCTTTGTCCTTTTAAAGTGGAAAATTCTTTAATTGACTGCGAGAAATTTCGACAATATAATACAAACGTCAGTGTATATAATGATAAGAATATTATGAATTTTCAGGAGGACTCATATGTCTTTACTATTTCGGAAAAAGCCGCTGGCCGACTTAAAGGCTCAGAGCAAACAGACCAGTCTGTCCCGCTCGTTAAGCGCTTTTGACTTGGTTTTGCTCGGAATCGGCTGTGTTGTCGGCACGGGGATTTTTGTGATTACCGGGACTGTGGCCGCGACAGGCGCAGGACCGGCTTTGATTCTGTCGTTTGTGCTCGCGGGCCTTGCCTGCGCGCTCGCCGCGTTTTGTTATGCGGAATTTTCTTCATCCATTCCGATTTCAGGCAGCGTATATACGTATTCATATGTCACTCTCGGGGAGTGTCTCGCGTTTTTAATCGGATGGGACTTAATGCTTGAATATGTCATCGCGCTCGCCGCCGTCGCAACCGGCTGGTCATCCTATTTCCAGTCGCTTCTTGCGGGCTTCGGGCTGCATCTTCCGGAGGCGCTGACCGCCGCACCCGGCAGCAAAACGGGTGCCGTGTTCAACCTGCCGGCCGTTATCATTATTTTGGTCATTACCGCGATTGTTTCAAGGGGCGTGAAAGAAAGCACCCGCTTTAACAATGTCATTGTATTGATGAAAATTGCGATCATTCTGCTGTTTATCATCGTCGGTTTCGGCTACGTGAAACCGGAAAACTGGTCGCCGTTTATGCCGTTCGGAATGAAAGGCGTCATCACGAGCGCCGCGACCGTTTTCTTCGCGTATCTCGGATTTGATGCCGTATCAAACGCGTCGGAAGAAGTGAAAAACCCGCAGAAATCAATGCCGGTCGGAATCATCGGCGCGCTCGCCATCTGCACCGTCCTTTACATTACGGTATCGCTCGTCCTGACGGGAATGCTTTCGTACACTAAGCTGAATGTCGGAGATCCGGTATCTTTCGCGCTCCAATTTGTCGGCCAGAACAAGATAGCAGGCATTATTTCCGTCGGCGCGATTATCGGGATTACAACGGTCATGCTCGCTCTGCTTTACGCTCAGGTGCGCCTTACATTTGCGATGAGCAGAGACGGCCTTTTGCCCCGCATGTTTTCCAAGGTTCACCCGCGTTTTAAAACACCGTTTCAAAACACATGGGTGACGGGGATCGCTGCCGCCGGGATCGCGGGTTTTATTGATTTGGGAACCTTGGCGCATCTCGTCAACATGGGAACCTTGGCGGCCTTTACGGTCATTGCGATCGCCGTCATCGTTTTAAGAAAGAAACATCCGGAGATCAAATCTTCCTTCCGTGTTCCTTTCGTGCCTTTTGTGCCGATCATCAGCGCATGCTTATGCCTGTATCTCGCAAGCAGCCTGCCGGGCGTGACATGGCTCGCCTTTGTCATCTGGATCGCCGCCGGGATCGTCGTTTATATGATGTATTCGAGAAAACACAGTTTGTTAAATAAATAAAAAGGGAGGCTCTTTTTTCTGTTTGAGAAAGAAGAGCCTTTTTTGCACTTGATAATTCATTCACCTTATGAATAATATGGTGTATGCTTCGTTTACATAAAAAGGAGGAGAATCACTTTGGCAATTGCCGCCCCGCTTAAAGAAAAACCTGTCCATCGTCCCGAGACAACCATGTATTCTATTTTGTTCATTATCGGGATCTGTCATTTGCTGAACGATTCACTGCAAGCGGTGATTCCGGCGATGTTTCCGATATTGGAACGTTCCATGAATCTTACGTTTACGCAGCTCGGAATTATCGCCTTTACGCTGAATATGGTGTCTTCCGTGATGCAGCCCGTCATCGGCTGGTATACGGATAAACGCCCGATGCCGTATGCTTTGCCGCTCGGACTCACCGCAAGCATGCTCGGCATTTTAGGTCTCGCGTTCGCCCCGTCTTTTCTGACGATTTTATGCTGTGTCTTTTTTATCGGCCTTGGCTCCGCCGTCTTTCATCCTGAAGGATCGCGTGTCGCCTACATGGCCGCCGGCGAAAAGCGCGGGTTGGCGCAATCGATTTACCAAGTCGGAGGGAATACCGGCCAGGCGATGGCGCCCTTGATTACCGCGCTGATTCTCGTTCCGCTTGGTCAATTCGGCTCTGTCTGGTTTACGCTAGTCGCCGCAATCGCTGTGCTGTTTCTCATCTATATCGCCAAATGGTATAAAGGCCGCCTTATTCATTTGCGCGCCGTAAGTAAAAAATCACCGGCCTCCGCTGTGCAGACCGTGATTACAAAACCGATTATTCTCGCCCTTATCATGATTATCTTCTTAATTTTCGCGCGCTCCTGGTATGTGAGCGCGATCGGCAACTTTTATACGTTCTATGCGATGAATGCCTATCATGTCAGCATTCAGCAGGCACAGAGCTACATCTTCGTCTTTTTATTTTTCGGAGCTGTCGGAACGTTTCTCGGCGGGCCGCTTGCAGACCGTTTCGGAAAGCGGAACGTCATCATTGTTTCGATGATAGCATCGGCTCCCTTGACGATTTTCCTTCCGTTTGCGGGGCCTGTCATCGCCTATGGCGTACTGGCGCTGATCGGCGTTGTTCTGATGTCCAGCTTCTCCGTGACGGTTGTCTACGCGCAGGAGCTTGTTCCAGGCAAAATCGGAACGATGTCAGGGCTTACAGTCGGGCTCGCCTTCGGAATGGGCGCGATCGGAGCCGTTGCGCTCGGAGCTCTTATTGATTCAGCGGGATTGACGCCGACCATGACAGCCGTCGCCTTTCTGCCCGTTTTAGGTCTGCTCGCCTTTGTCCTGCCGAGCGACAAAACATTAAAAGAATGGCATTCATAAAAATAATCCCTGCCTTTTCGGCAGGGATTTTATGTTTCAACCGTATAAAAATGAGTATCAGGAACCGCATATTTCGGAATAAACCCGTCTCTGAAATCAGGAAACGCTTTTTGAATTTCATCAATCCATTTTTTTACGTTTTTGATGTACGGCACGTAAATCATATTGACTGTCGCCTCGTCATCAATGTGATAGTACCAGCACAGATTGAATTCGTTCTCCGTGACGAGCGTAAAGCCTGAAAAATGATAAAAAATCAGCGGGGTGTCATTGACATATACAGCCCCGCCGCGCAGGCTGACGTCATATTGCTCAATATTCCACAGCGCCGCATTCGCGCCGATCGACTCCGTGACATGAACGTCTTCAAACTGCGCGGGCCACTTTTCAACATACCTTTGATCACCGTATGTCTTTTTTTCTTCATTCATCTCCACCGTACAATAAGAGATGCAATCCTGCCTCCACTGCCAGACCGCCCGATACGCTTCCCCGGTATTCCGCGCGCCGACAAACCCGGTGTTGTACTGCCCTGTCAGCTTGTAATAAGACGCAAACCGTTCTGAATTGCGGTGGTCCGTCAGAAAAAGGGAAGCATCCGGCTTTTCCGCAAACAGCTCGCCCGCATCTGAGAAGAAAAAGAGATCGGTGTCCAAGTGGGCAAAATATTCGGCTTCATCATACTCCGTCATCACATGGAACAGAAATGCCGGCTTCAGCGTCCAGCAATATTCATGAAACGTCCGGCCGCCCTTTGCTTCAAGCAGCTCCGGGTCCTCCATTTCATGGAGCTGAACCGCCGTGATATGTTCCCACGGCACCTGCTGAAGCAGTTCGTACGCTTTCTGATCGACACACAGCACATACAGATGAAAATCCCGGCAATGCTCATGGAGAGAATGAATCATCGGCATCAGTTTAAAGATATGCGTTCTGGAAACAATGGTTGAAAAATGATATTTACTCACCATATCACATCCAATTTATTTAAGATCCACATGCAGTAAATCAGCAGCCAGCGCTTTGAACGCCCTTGCAAAGTGCGTGACGCCCAGCTTTTTTTCTGCTTTTGCCAAAAGCTTTCCGACCTCCGGCAGATTGAAGCTGTTCGCCGTGATCCGCGGGCTTTTCGTCTTCCAGTCCGGGTCGAGGTTGCGGTCTTTAACCGCGTGCAGCAGCTCGAGAAAAATGTGCAGCAGGCTTTCATATTTCTCATAATTAAGCAGCACTTCGATGTCTGCCATCATGCTGTTGGTTAACTCCGCGTCAAACGGGCCGTTAAACGCGAGGTGCACGTCAAGCGAATGAATGTCATTATACTTGTCGCACATGTACGCGATATTCGCCCTGATGTCATCAACGGAAGCGCAGTTGCTCGGATGCTCCTGATGGACGCTCATGATATCGCGCCGCAGCTGAAATCTCATTCCCGACTGATGAAGCCTGATGCCGAGATCATAATCTTCAAAGCCGTATCTGACAATGCCTTCATCAAACAGGCCGAGATCTGCCACGTGCTGTCGCTTGACTGACGAATTGTTCGTAATGAAAAAACGCCACGGCAGACGGTAGCCGTTCAAATCATCTCCGTATTTTTCCAAAATGCTTTTCAGCACCCGGATAAAGTCGGTATCTAAATCAAAGCATTGGTCAAGAAAACTTCCGTCTCTGATATCACTTTCATGAAGGAGCGGCTCTTTATCGCCCGGCAGCTCTTCATACAGTTCGGCGAGTTTCTCTTTATGCTCTTTTTCAAAACGGTCATAATAAAAGCTGTAAATCCGCTTCCAGAACATACCGCATACGACAAGATCGTCCCGGTTCTCATGAGCCTTGATATGCTTCGCCACCAAATCCTTTTCGGCAAGCATATCGCTGTCATGGAAGATCAAAATATCGCCTCTGGCATTGCGGACCGCCTGATTCCGGCCGTAAGCGATCCCTCTGTTTTCTTTAATTCTCACAAAAATCAGCGGAAAATTCGCGCTGAATGATTCAAGCATGGATAAGGTTCCGTCTTCCGAACCGTTGTCAGCCACAATCACTTCGAACGGCTCTGTGCATTCCTGTTCATTCAGGGACAGCAGGCTGTTATAAAGCCGCTCCTTGGAATTATATGCGGGAACAATGACGCTTGCCTTCACTTTTCGTTCACTTCCTGTATATGATCATTTATTTGTTATCATCCTCAGATGCAAAGCCGCTGAACTCCGGGCAGACGGCGCTGACCGTCCCGATCACCCGCTTCAGAATGTCCTGATAAAGCTGATGGACAAACGGCAGGTCGGTCCGGTCCGTCTCATGAATCTGCCGAATGTCGCCGGCTGTAACGATCCGGTATCCGCTGAAATGATAGAAAATCAGCGGACTTCCGTCTTCGAGCACAAGACGCCCGTCCTTCCATGAAAACGTGTGGCGGCCGTAATTCCAATGGCCGATATTCACGCCGGGCGTGGTGATGTCACACACATTCGGGAACAGGCCGGACATGTAATCCAAGTAGCCTTGATCTCCGAATTTTCCTTCGCCCGGCGCATTTTTGCATTCTTCCAGGCAGCGTTCTTTCCACCATCTGAGACAATCTGTGCCGGCACTGTCGGTTTTGAAGCTGAGAAAACCGGAATTATACCGGCCTAAAAGACGCTGCAGCATGTCGATTTCCTGTTTTTCAAATGAGGGAATGACGATATCGCCCCGTGACAGAAGCACCGAACAATCCGGCTGATTGTCAAAAATCGCGCGCGGATCAGCGAAGAAAAACAAATCGGCATCAATGTACGTGACACGCTCTAATTCCGGATGTCCGTCCAGCACGAATTCGAGAAATACCGGCTTCACCGTCCAGCAGTATTCGCTCTGATCCCTCGTCCGCTTCAGTTCAAGGAGCTCCTCATTTTCCAGTGCGGACACCTGAATCAAGGTGACATTATCCTGCCGCATTGCCTGAAGCACGTCATAGGTGTCTTGATCCATACACAAAGTAAAAATGGGGGCGTCCGCCTGAACCGCTTTCAATGAGCCGAACAAAGCGATAGCCTGATACAGCCTTCCTTTTGATAAAACTGTGCAATATGCGCTTGTCACGTCTTTCTCTCACCTCTGTTTCTGTTACTTTTGAAAAAAGGCTTTATACCATTCGATCGTTTTTTCCAATCCTTCATCAATGGTATGTGCGGGCGTCCAATTCAGAAGCTTCCTCGCCTTTTCCGCCGATAAATATTGGTGCTTGATTTCATGGCTTCCCTGGTTGAGCACTTTCGGCTTGAGGTCACTGTCCATGGCCTTAAGAATTTTTTCTACAAGCTCCAGCACCGTCAGCTGAATCTCATTGCTGAAGTTGAACGCTTCTCCCGCAAGATTGAGCTCCTCCATCTTTTCCGCCAGCAAAAGGTATGCCTCGACCGCATCCTCGATGTAAAAATAATCACGGATAAATGTGCCGTCGCTGCGGATTTCCGGCGCTTCACCGTTCAGCACGAGCTGAATCGTCTGCGGAATAATCCGGTTGAAGTTCAAATCTCCGCCGCCGTACAAGTTGCCGCAGCGCGTAATACAGACCGGAAGTCCGTACGTATTAAAATATGTGTGGCTTAACAAATCGGCACAGCTTTTTGATACGTCATACGGATGTTTGCCTTGAAGAGGCATGTTTTCATCGTACGGCAGTGTCGGCTGGTCGCCGTACGCTTTATCACTGGACGCGACGATCACCCGCTTGATGAGCGGATGCCTGCGGCACGCTTCAAGGATGTTCCATGTGCCGAGAATATTGGCTTCAAATGTGGAAATCGGATTGCGGTTTGCGACGCCGACGATCGCCTGAGCGGCTAAATGAAAGACCGTGTCAATTTCATATTCGCCCAGCGCCCGCTCAATCACATCCAGATCTTCAAGCGCGCCCTGCACGATATTCATTTGCTTCACTTGTTCTCCCTGATACAGGTTCGACTTGGGCACAGTGTCACGGACAAGTCCCGTCACATTGGCCCCCTGATCGATCAGTTCCTTCACCAAGCAGCTTCCTAAAAGACCTGTACATCCCGTCACAAACACATTTTTATTTTTCCAGAAACTCAAACTTGATCACCATACCTTCCATACATGTTGTCCCCGGTCCCACATCTTGTTGATTTCCAGCAGGTTTTTATACGTATCGATCGCCGTCCAGAAACCGTAATGCCGGTATACCGCCAATTCGCCGTCTTTCGCCAGCTCCTTCAGCGGTTCTTCTTCAAACATGACATCCCTGTCTTTCGGCAGATAATCAAATACCTTCGGGCTGAGCACGAAAAATCCGCCGTTGATGATGCCGTCACTTGAGGTTTTTTCAGAAAAGCTTTTCGCCATACCGTCTTCAACCGTCAGCGTTCCGAATTGCGAGGTCTTTTCTATACCGGTGACGGTCGCCGCAGCCCCTTTTGATTGATGATAGCTGATCAGATGAAACAGGTTGATGTTGGCCAGTCCGTCCCCGTACGTCATAAGAAAGGTTTCATCACCGATGATGTCCTTCGCCTGTAAAAGCCGCCCCGCTGTCTGCGTGTGTTCCCCCGTGTCTAAAAAAGTGATTTTCCACGGCTCGGATTTTCCCAATATCCGCACTTCTCCGGTAGAGCTGTCCAGCGTCATGCTGTGATTCTTCCAGTCATAATCTAAGAAATATTCCTTAATCATCTCTCCTTTGAAACCAAGAAGCAGGATAAATTCGTTCACGCCATAGTATTGATAGAGTTTCATAATATGCCATAGAATCGGTTTGCCGCCTATCATGGCGAGCGGTTTGGGACGTTCATTGGTGATTTCGCTCATTCTCGTTCCTTTTCCGCCGCAGAGAATGACTGCTTTCATCTCTACCCCTCTTCTCTGTGAATATTGGATTCGAAACCGCCCGTATAAGAGAAACCAACCCGATAATTTGTCCGATTCTCTATTACCGGTTTCAAAATCTACTGTAAGATATGAGAGATTGGCGCCCTTTGTGACCAAAAGCTCTCTCTTTTTTCAGATTGGTGAAGATACACACAAAAAAAGAGCCCCACGGAAATTCCGTAAGGCTCTTTCTATTATTTATTATCCTGATTCAGCTTTTCTTTGCCGTAATGATATTTAGACGGATCAACCGGCGTAAAGTCGCTCAATTTGTGGAATCTGAGCAAGTCTTTGTACATCACGCTGTCAGACAGCTTCAGCTGCTCTGTGACTCTGGCTTTCAGGTTTTTCGTTTCCTGATTGCCTTTCAGTTCTTTTCCTGTCTTCGTATCGTATACGACATTGGAGATGGAAGTATATTTCGGCGTGACGTAATCTCCGTTACGGAACGTCACCGTATCATCATGGTCTTTCGAGAAGAGATCGGTGCCGAAATTAATATATTTCTTAGAATCGATGCCTTCCAAGTGAAGGATCGTCGGCACAACGTCCATTTCACCGCCGTACGTATGGTTCACCCCGCCTTTTTTGCCCGGGATGCGAAGCATAAGCGGCACACGCTGATTCTGCGCGTTTTGATAAGGCGTAATTTCTTTGCCGAGAATTTCTTTCATCGCGCGGTTATGGTTTTCAGAGATTCCGTAATGGTCTCCGTAAAGCATAATCACCGAGTTGTCATATAAACCGGATGACTTCAGGTCTTTAAAGAACTGTTCAAGCGCCTCGTCGAGATAACGCGCCGTCTGGAAATAGTCATCCACAGTCGCGTCGCCCGTTTTCGCTTTTTCGATCGTTGCGTCTTTTTCATCAAGCGTAAACGGATAATGGTTCGTCAGCGTGAGCAAATGCGCGTAGAACGGCTGTTTCAGCGATTGAAGCTTCGGAATGGATTCTTTGAAGAATGGTTTATCCTTCAGTCCCATATTGACAAGGTTGTCATCAGACATATCGTATGTGCTGGCGTCAAAGAATTTATCGTAGCCGATATGTTTGTAAATCTGGTCACGGTTCCAGAATGATTTGTAGTCACCGTGTAAAACGGCGCTTGTATAGCCCTCACTTTGGTCAAGGATGGCAGGAAGCGATTGATACGTGTTTTCCCCTTTTGTCACGAAGGCTGATCCTTCAGGCAGTCCGAACAGGCTGTTATCCATCATCAGCTCGGCGTCAGATGTTTTACCTTGGCCCGTTTGGTGGAAAAAGTTATCAAAGTACGTCATGTCCTCTCCGCCGCGGGCGAGTTTATTCAGGAACGGCGTGACTTCTTTTCCGTCAAGTTTGTAGTTGATCAAAAACGATTGGAAGCTCTCCAGGTGAATCTTAATGATGTTTTTGCCTTTGGCCTTGCCGAAATACTCGGCGTTCGGCTTCGCATAATGCGACGATGTGTAGTTTTCAACGCTCGTCAGGTCATCGCTGCTGGCATATGCCCGCTGTGATTCCGTCTGCGCCGTCTGTACGCCGTCATAAATTGTGTAATTATAAAGGCCTAAGTATTTTACAATGTAATTGCGGTCAAACGTTCTTGTCAGCAGCTCCGGGCGGTCCTCTTCGGCAATCGCCAGGTTCACGAAGAACAAAACAATACCCGTCACGATAATTAATGACGTATACCGTTTTTTCAGCTTGAATTCCTTCAGCTCACGTCTCCACACCAGAAGCGCGATTAAAATAATAATATCAACAAAGTATAAAATATCATGGCCGGACATAATGCTGAAGATGCCGTCTCCCATATTTCCCACATTACCGGATTGCTTTAAGTTCGGGAATGTCAAGAAATCATCGAAGAATCGATAGAATAGGATATTTGCATACAAAATAAACGTCATGATGAAATCAATAATCACCATGATAATCGCTGATTTGCGGCCTTTCGCAAACAATGCCAGTCCTAAAAAGAAAATGGCGCTTGAGAACGGATTGATCACAAGCAGAAACTGCTGCGTCGGACCCTTCACCCCAAGGTTGAATTCAGCATGATAGGCTAAATACGTTTTGGCCCAAAACAAAATAATAGCCAGTACAAAAAAACTAAGTCTGTAAGAAAATAATTTCTTCATGGCAACCTCTACTTTCCTAAACACTTTAAATCTGTATTCTTACTTTTTGCTTCAATTCCTGCTTTCCGAGCAAAACGAAAGCATCACACAGCCCCATAAACACACCATTTAAAAAAACGATATATTTATCATTCGTGTCATGCCCATTGAACATCTTATCCCGCCAGCCATTAGACGCAGGATATCCGTTCTTCGTTTCACATTTTTTTCTGGCATTAAAAGGTACCGTATCAGACCGGGTCTGAAAATAGGAGATACCAAATATAAGAATAACACAAACTTCTAAAAACGAACAATGAATATCAAAGACAGCCGCCCAACAGGCGGGCTGAAGTTATTGTATGCAAAGGGGTTAAAAAACTTGAAGGTTTTTTTGGCTGATGTAAAAAAAGGACTGGAGTCATCCAGTCCTTTACCTGTCAAATTATCGCTTAGACCCTAAAGATATACAAAAATGCTTTCTTCACGTTTACCTTTTGTTTTTTATAATCCAACCATGCAGCAGAGCTGGCATTTGTGACTGCTTTAACTGTTCTCCAACACTGGTCCTTAACGCGTCTTGCAAATTTCTGTTTCTCATTAGCGAAAAAAATTGTGAACTGGTTTCATCAAACCCGCCAATAAAGGAATTACCCACCTGAAATGACACCCCATGTTGTTCTTTGGTCACAACATGCAGCAGCTGTTTAAATTCTTCCAGTGTTAAAGAAGCACGATATTGATCTTTTAAATAGGCTTCTTCCTCACGAGATTGCGCTGCGTTAAGGCCCTCTCCCAAACTGTTCCTGTCCAAGTCTACAATATAGATACATGATTGATCTGATAATAGATGGATGAGTGTATTTACAATAGCAATAGGATTCTTAAAGAGTCCAAAACATAGATGTATGAATATAATGTCTTGCTTCTTAGACACATATTGCATAATATTTTCTGCATTTGAACATATAAAAGATGCATTAATACCGAGTTTTTTTGCTGAAGAAATTGCTTGGGCAGAGGAATCAATACCTGTCAGTTCGATCTTTTGAAACCGACTGTTCAAATATTGAATTACTTGCCCCTGTCCGCAACCAATATCTAATACAGAATACGGCTCTCTATTAAATTTACTGGAGTAAAACGACAGAAATGTTTCAATTGAAATACTTCTAATGGATGAGGTTTCCCTCTCATCATACCGAAAGCTCACTTTACTTTTCTCAGGATGAGAAAACCATGTTTGTGCTTGAATTCTGTTGGCTTCTGACTCTCTGACAATTGTTTCAATTTCCATATAACTGTGACACCTCCAAAGAGTTTACCACTCTGCTTGAGACATTGTCGGCGAAGATGGATTTATTTTCTTTTTGCTGACAGGACGAAAATACTGGATAGTTAAATTATGCACAATATGGAATGCAGCTGCTGATAAAAAATCAAATTGTGCAGCTATTACAGCTATTACAGTAAATACAGTCATATAGGGGGCTGACTTTACACCACCGAGGGGAATATGGAGCAGTAAGAATCCTATCGAGCTAATACACGTACACAATAAGACAGAATCAAAGAAGTATAGTTTAAATAGAAAAGGAATACAAATTCTCCATATTAATTCCTCTGAAACTGCGCATAAAGGCAGGAAAATCAATGTATCAAGTTTATTTACTTTTCTTTTAACAAATACAACGGATTTGTTTTTCCCCTTCCAGATAACATAAGGAAAAAAGAAACCTAGGGCACTAAATAATAAAACACCGTACGCATTATTGCTATGTATTAAAAAAAAGTTATCATCTAATAAGAAGATGCTGCAACACATAATTCCACCAAAAACGGTGATAATATCATAACTGCGCTGCGGTGTTATATGACGAGTCAGTTTATATTCCTTAGTTCTATGCTTGATTTGATACATAACTGTTAGCTTTGAAACATAGGGACCCATCAAATGAATCAGGATCCCTATAAAGATGCATGCCCTTAACTCCATCATGTTCCTGCAACTAAAGTATATATAGGGGCATCGTCTACTCCATTATGGCCACCAATAAGATCCATGAGCTCATCATCTATAAACCCTCCGTATGGACGGCTCTGGATACATTGGGCTGTGGCCAATAAAATCATATTCTGCATCAGATGACCCGCTTCAATAAATATAAATCGATATGAACGATGGCCATATTTAAACCTTGACCTCCAAAAGCTAGCCGATATGATTACAGCGAAAGAAAAGTCCTTTACAGCTTCTTCTTGTAACATTATTCTTCCGAAATCCTCTTCAGAGTACTCACCTAGATGAACTAGGCTCTTACGATAAGGATCAAAGTGATATAGACCTTTTTCCAAAGAATCCACCTTGTTGCTAACAACGTACAGATCCAACGGATAAAGAGCTCCGCCAGAAGGAATAGGGCGTCTAGGACCTTCAGGGCGCTCTATTAATCCATAACTACCCTGCAGAATGGTAGAAAGCTGTGCTAATGTTGTACTACCACCGTTAAACTGTTCGATACTTCTCCTATTTTGAATAACTTCATCTAATGATACACTTGTCCTCAATGGGGAAGGTAATGTAATCAATGGCAAGTCATCAAATCGTTTACCTGCATGAGTAGCGATCTTCTGTAATGTTGCAGATCTCATTAGGCCTGCTACTCCTGGCGCGTCCCACGCCATAGAGCTTCGATAAACTTTCGAAGCCTCAAACCAGTTCTCAGAAGGATCATCAAATCTTAGTTTTTCATTGCCATAGACTACATCAACCAAATTAGTGGCATGCCTTTCAATCTCTTTCATTTCGTTAACCCCTTTCACCTTAGTATTTATGGGAATGGATGAGGTACTGGATTAAGTGTTTCGATTGTAAACGGGTCTGGTACTAACCCTAAATCGTAAGAATGTCGTAATATACGTTCTCCACCCAACATTCTTCCCCTGTAAAGGACATCTATAGGTTTAAACCCTGGAATGATGGACTTTACTACATAAGCTCCGGCATCTTTTATATCAGGACTTGTTAAATCAAATGTAGCCACTTTGAAACCTTTTTCATATAGGTGATCATTTAGACTATTCCAAAGTACATCAGGAGAACTATCATCGAATGACTTAAATTGGTTAACATCAACTAAAGTGCTGTTACTTGTAAGGAAATCAGCTTCCTTGACGATATCGGTTCCTGCGTAAAGCTTAATATGGTCCTCAAAACTATTGATATCCCTATTAAAATCCGCATTCACTAATGCGTTACCTAAACGTTGTTCCGTCTTGACCCAAGTTCTTGTATACATACCTTCAATTGCTGCCTTTTCACAAGCCCTTTCTATTGAATAGGAGGAGGCGGCTCCAATTGCAAAAGGGGCTAAATTCGTATGAGGATTTCTGACAACTGCTAGCACAGAAGGAATACCTGAAAATACAGTCATATCAACTAAGTGCAGCCGCAATGATGTTGGTTTAATATATCTTTCATAAAAGCGTTTTAATCTCGGAGAAGAATTCACATCAATCTGGGGCAAGCTCAGCTTGTTATACCAGGTAAGCATAAAAGCATCCCGTTCAATCGTTTCAAATAAACCTGAAATTGCTGCTTCTACAAAGGTAATTCCGCAAGCAAGACCATTACTTGTAGCATGACCTATATTAGTGTCCCCAGGCCATTCCGTATGATTGGCGATATGGATTAGTTGCCCTGGGGTCCATACCTCCTCATTTGTTTTAGCATATGTCCCTTTTCTCCACCACAGCTTAGTATTTTCATTCCAAACTTCATGAGGAAATATAGGATCTTTGAATTGAGTTGGAGCGTACAATTCCCAATCTTTATATCCAATGAAACGCTTATTCTCCTTCTCTAATTCCTTTTGTGATCCAAAACATACAACATCAGAATCAAATGGAAGATAAGCTGCACTATATCTTTCCACCGTTTCCCCAATAGCAGCTAGTCTTGCCGCAGCCGCATTATCCGATCCGCCTCCATTATAAGAATTAGAGGGGACTCCGAATAAAATTTTACTGTCTGTCCCATGAGCACCGTACGAGTGTCCCCAAACGTCATCTACATCGCGTAATTTCCGATACTCTCTTCTCACTATACCTACATATGGATCAGCAAGACTATCAAGGACTTTCCATGAATCTTCTAATGTCGTCCATTTACTCACCATAATTATTTGGCCACCTCGCCGTGATACCATACTTGAGGAAACCCTGTGTCAGCGGCAGGAGAACACTTTTGGCATCTCGGTACTCTATATACACGATGGTTATCAACTGAAACTCCCCTGTCATCCAAATTGACAGTTATAAAACCACCTGGAACGGCGCTTGGTGCATAGTCTCTTAGTGTAATCCACTCTGTGACAAGATTATTCGCTATTCCTGCCTGTACCAAATGAACTGGCTGATTATATACCGGTTGTTTCGCAGCGTTGACTGGCTTGACCTTCATCAATTCTGAACGAAATACCTCATCTGAAAAGTTTGCTGATTTACGTAGGTTATAACAATGGAGACATGCAGACTTGTGCGGGATGAAAAATGGACCAACCCAAGCTGTCTGACCATCGTATGGAATAACACACAACCAAGGGACATGATCTTCTAATGACTGATCATTTACTTGTTCTAACAGCGGGTCCAAATGTGAAGCTGCTACAGCAATACGTATCGAAGGCTTCCCATTATCCGGTTTTTCTTTCCAATCTATGTTTAATCCTGTTTCCTGCAAGCTATTAGTAAGGGTTATTGCTAGGTTATTTTCCCCATGTGCTACAACTTCCACTATGCTTGTCTTTAATCTATGTAAGATCTGGTTGACTTCCACTTGCCCCCCTGCCCTCTCATATGCCAAAAAAGCAGTCATGTCAAAATTAGAAGTAGATTGTATACACAATCCGTTCGTCACCAGGAAATCGAAGACGTTTCTTAACTGATCTTTCTCTAGGTTGAACCTTTGGTGCAGTTCTTCAATTGAGACTCCATTCTCACATACAAGATATTCTGAAATTGCCTCAAAGAATTCAACGATTCCTTCTCCATCAACTTTTGTAATGGATTGTGCTTTAAAGCTTAACAGGCTTCCTTCCAATTCTCCCAAAGTAATATGAGGAGATAATTTGAACCTTACAACCGTTTGAATAGATTGAGTTTGTTGAGACATCTGTATTCCTCCTTAATTAATTTGTTTATTTTCAAATAATTGAGCTGCATTTGGCGGATGCCCAATTATCTGTTCCAGAATATTAGTAGTTGGTTCTAGTCGGTCATCGGAAGACAGTATCTGATATTCTACCAACCATTCTATTAGATCCAGTGGCATGTTATTTTGCATCAGCATCCTAATCGCTTCCTCTTTATTTTTACATTGTAAATCTATCTGCATTTCCAAATCTTGTTCAAATATATCTTTGAGTCTTTCCATACTAATAACTTCCGCTCCGGTTAGGTCAAAGGCTTTCCCTGCGCGAACATTTACATCTTTTTTTGAGATTAAGCATGCAGATGCAACATCTTGAGTGGAAATCCAATTTACGCCTACCGGAGAAAAAGCAGTGAGCAGTATTCCTGTGGCTGCTGCCCATCCTCTGTACAACTCGATTCCGATATCCAAAGGGGATGTTCTGTATAAAATACTTTTTTTATATTTTTGTAGTAACTCTGTTTCCACGTAACCCAATTCATCATTCAAATTATATCTCCGGTTTGAAAGTATGATTGTTTCAGCATCCAAGTCAAAAGAGTTGATGAAAGAATCACTTTCGTACTTTATTGATCCGCCTAAATCTACAATCTGCAGTGGATAATCATGGAGCTCAGCCGCCTTATCCTCCAATATTTGTTTCAGGGGTTCCCTAACTCCCATGTAGTGAATTTTCACGTCTAATACCTCCTAGTCAATAATCTCACTCGATCAATCTCATGATTTGTCATCAGAAAGATAAGCAAAAAAGTTAATATAACCAATTAATACTTAATATGGAAATCATAAATTTGATAATCACCGTGAATAAATGTCTTAACAAAAGATGGTTGAACCATAAAAGTTAGGACAGTGCAGCAGCAAATAGAAAACAGCATACAAGATTAAGTTAGTTAGGATCAGAAGTTAAATACCTTTCTTAAAGTAAACAAAGGATGGTGTCTTGAGAAAACAAATAAGTTAATAACGTATTACTTCCTCCTACTTTAGATCGCCAGGGGCGGCCTGGTTCATCTCTCTGTGCGACAAAATAATACAGGGAGTTACGAATTCACAAATATCATTAAATCAATTATTGATTTTGTAATACTATCTGAAGAAGCTTCTGAAGAATGCTGAGGTAATACAAAGAAGAGTAAATCTTTCGTAGGTGACACCAGAATCATTACAATACCAATGGGGTACAAGAAACCCTTAGTAAATTAAGCTTTATTCTAAGCAGTCGGGCAGTCACCCCTTTTGTCCAACAGACAAAGCTCAAGCTTCCTTGAAGTTTGACATTTCCTGTTAAGAATCCACCCAAAGCCCCGATCAGCCTATGCGATTTGCCTGAATTAGCTTAGCTTTAACTTCAAACAACGTTTCCTTTTTCCTAACAAGTTGGGTTATTCCGCTTAAAAAATAGTATTTATTCCCATAACCCTATTAAAACACATACTTTCCCTCTGATCAAATACAAAATTCAGAATTATTAATTTCATTTTTAACTAAATTTAGAGTGATTCAGCTTCTTAAACCAAATTGCTCATTATAAATTCATTATCTATATCACAAAAAATTACATATTTGGGTTGACAATGCTGTCCATATAAATCACAATATGGTACATATCGGTAAATTCTTTGTCGATAAATTTTATGGAGGAGGTAACAATTATGACTCAAATTAAAGTGCCAACTGCTCTTATTGCAAGTGTACACGGAGAAGGTCAACATTTATTCGAGCCAATGGCTGCACGCTGTACCTGTACCACAATCATCTCTAGTTCATCTACGTTTTAACCTCTAAGACAAATAGACCAATAAGATGATTCTTATTGGTCTATGCTTCTTTATATTAAATTTAAATTAATTCTACTGAATGTAATGAAGTCCCCTCTTCTTGCAGTATACGGTATGTTGTTTTATCCATTTTGCCTCCTGTAATTTTAACGTTTGCAATATCACAAGATTCAAACCGAATATTAATTAGATTGCAGTTCGTAAAGGATACTTTCTTTAGATAGCAGTTCTTGAAGAACGTATGCAGGATGGAGGTATCTGTAAAATTGACTTTTGGGAGGTGACAACCGGTATAAAGCATATACTCAAGTTTACATGTGTCATAATTTGACTGGCTGAGATCACTTTTTTTAAATGTCGATTCTATGATGGCGGAGTCTTTACATGAGAAATTCTTGAAGTAGCAGTTTTTGAAGACAGAGTGTTCGACATCGATATTCTGAAGAGTTGCACTTTTAAAGTCACTGAGATAGTACTCGGCATTTACCGGCTCAAAATCCTCCGTTTTTTGCAAATTCTTATTTATAAACGTCTTTTTTTTGAGTTTTAATACATTGGATTTATCTATATTCAGGTCACTGGTATCGACCGCCAAGCTTTTGGATTCTATTTCGCGTATAAGCAACTTCTCAATATCCAGCTTTGTCATACCCTCTGCTTCCAGGCTAATACCTCTATCATGAAGCTTAGTTAAAAGCTCCGTTTTTTTTCTGCTCAGTAACGAATTTCTTTCGTACTTTTTAAATAGAGCCTCGACATACAGTTTTAGTTTTTCACTTATCATTTCCCGCTCTCCTTTTAGTCCCAGCTGCGTTTTAATGACCCATTCTTCAGCGGTCTAGTTTCTTGCCATTTTAATGTAATGCCGGTATCCAATTAGAGAAACTATAAATCCCAGTATTGTATAGCTCAGTACAACAAGGGTTACCCATATTAGACTTTCTCCTCCCGATATCGTCGAGACCGATTGAATTAACCCTTGATGCGCCCAGTACTGCGGAAAGAGCATTCCAATAGTTTGAAGATAGCTTGGTAATTGATCATAAGGGGTCCATAAACCACATACAACAGCGGTACCTAATGCAATCACATTTGTCATGACCAAACCGGTATTTTCAGTCTTTGCAAAGACTGAAATGGCAACTCCCCAGGATGTAACCAGTAAAGATATCAACACAACAACCCACAGATACGCCGGAAAATTATTAATTTCAATATCATACAGAAATATTCCTAAAACAGAAAGGAGAAGAATTTGCATAAAAGTTATGACTAAAAAAGGGATACTTTTTCCTAAGAAGAAGTTATAAGGCTTTAAAGGGGTACTTGCCAGTCTTGATACAATTCCTTTTTCCCGATCCTTTACAAAACTTATAACGATGGAGATAATAATGAATGTAGAAAAGAATACGCTCATACCGGTTACAGATTGTGAAGCTACTAAAGTTTTGTTTGTACTGTCTGTCGTAAATAGCTCAATCAGCAATATGATGGACACAATAGGTAATATAATCGTCCAAAAAAACAGAGACTTATCCTTTAACTGTTTTAGCGTTTCAATTTGAGCGAGCGGTAACATGATAAATTCCCCCTTTATTCTTCATCACGCAAATCAGTGCCGGTAAGTTTAAAGAATACATCTTCTAATTTTGGCTTATATAAAAACAACTGATGAGGCACAATATTGTTTTCCTTACTGACGCTAATTAAGCGCTCCATGGTTTCTAAAGGTTTTTTGGTTTTTATTATCAGCCCTGAATTAACGACTGAAAACTCAAAACCATGGCTCTTTATTAATTCATGAGACAATGAGGAGTTAAACATAATAGATGATTCTTCATGTCGTTTAAGCAGTTCATTTATTTCTCCTTCATCGATAATCTGCCCTCTGTCGATAAAAGCTACATAGTCACAAAGAGTTTCAATCTCTTCCATGTAATGGCTCACATAAATAATGGTTTTACCGGCTTTTTTGAGTCGATTTACGATGTTAAAAATGTAGCGGCGTGATTGCGGATCCACGCCTACCGTCGGCTCATCTAGAATAATTAAGTCTGGATCGTGCATTAATGCACACCCGATATTTAAACGGCGCTTCATTCCTCCGGAAAAGTTCTCCACAACGTCGTTTGTCCTTTCTGACAACCCGATATCTTCTAACAGTTTTTTTGTTGTTTGCTTTAGTTTTAAGCCATTCAGTCCATGTACCTTTCCGAAAAATTCCATATTGGTCTTTGCGGTTAATTTTTCTTCAAGGCTGATATCCTGTGGAACATAACCCAATCTGCCATTTTCATTACCGACAAATTCAACCTTACCGTCATATTCCCGGATGATGCGTGAGATGATCTTAATTAAGGTAGATTTGCCGGATCCGTTCGGTCCAACAAGTCCATAGCAGACTCCTTTCGGAATTGATAAAGCCACATTGTCCAAAGCCAGAGTCGTGCCATAGCGCTTACTTATATGTTCAACTTGCAGCATTTACACCATTCCCCCACTGTTATTTATTTTAAATATGGATTCAATTGTATTAATGTACTCCTTGTAGGCTGCTTTCCCTTCTTTCGTAATCTGAACAATAGTCTTCGGCTTTTTGGATACGAACTTCTTGGTTAGTTCTATATAAGCTGCATCTTCTAACTTTTTCAGATGCGAACCTAAATTCCCATCTGTGATGTCTAATGACTTTTTCAGGAAAGTAAAATCACATTGATCATAAGTCATCAGTAAACTCATAATTCCCAACCGTACTTTGGCATGTATTAAATCATTGATATTGTTAACATTACTCATTTCCTTGCCCTTTTCTTTTCAAAATCATTCCTGTAAGTAATAGGCTGCCTCCGCCAATAAATGCAAAAACAATATTCATTGCCTCAGGAAATAAACAGAATGTAAGCATACCGAGTATGCTCAGCCAAAATCCCATAATAAAAATCTCTTTTGTTAACACGATGCCTAAGAATATGTACATAATAGACACCATTAACACAATCAAAAACGATAGAAATTCTCCTGTTCGCGGCAATAATCCCATTAAAATCAGGAAAACAAAAATGCATACCATTAATATGAATCCAATCCATGCATATTTTAATTGATTCTTTAAGAAAGTGGGCATGGGATCAAATTGTTTCTGCTTAAGATATGTCTTCAAAGTCAGTATCCACCCTAATACTGCCAGTATTAACCAGACACAAGCAAGGACTACAGAAGGTACCTTACATAAAGAAACGGAGTACGCAATAATCCATATACAGCCCCAAATAATGAAATATGGACTGGTTTGCCTTGAGTACTCAGTCTTGTAGTTCGTCAAGACCTTGATATGAGATAAGTTTTCAGCTATCTCTGATTCTCGAAAATTCTGATTTGACATAAGACAGGCTCCTCTTTTTACAAAGTACTTTGTGAAACAGAGTATATTCTAATTCCATATATTTGTAAAGAGGTTTTATCCAAAATAGACGCAACTATTTAGTCTCGGAAACAGCAGATGGGACTCTTGGCGCTGATATCCTTCCACCACTGTGAGACATCCTTATCTTGTTATAAGATCTCACAACAAAGCCTTCAGATTGCTGACAAACCGAATGTATATCGATTGGAAAGCAATTCATTTTCTTGAAGGAAAAAGGACTGGAGTCATCCAGTCCTTTACATCAAATCGGTCAAATCCCCGCCCAAACATCTTTTGCGTAAATGCCTTTTGTCTGGAGGTCCAAAAGCCATTCTTGCGCTTGCCGTTCGTCTGTTTCGCGGACCGACTGATACGCTTTTTGCAGCGTTGCCTCTACATCGGGCGCCATTTTGCTGCCGTCGCCGCATACGTAGAGGTGCCCTCCCCGGCCGAGGATGGAAATTAAAGCGCCGGCGTCTTTCGCCATTAAGTGCTGCACATACGTTTTCGGTACGCCTTCTTTGCGGGAGAAAGCCGTATGAAGCGTCACGATTCCGTCTTTTTCATAAGCTTCAAGCTCGTCACGGTAAATAAAATCATGATCGTTTCTGCATCCGAAATACAGATGAGCCTCCCCCAGCTCTTTTCCTTCTTTTTTTAACGCCGCCCGGGCCTGCAGAAATCCGCGGAACGGGGCGACTCCTGTGCCGGGACCGACCATAATAATCGGTTTTTCCGGATCTTCCGGCAGCCGGAATCGTGTTTCCGGAGTGCGGACAAACATCACGATACCATCCTCAGGGCCGCGGTCCGCTAAATAATTCGAAGCGACTCCGCGATACTCACCCAAACCGCTCCGGGCGGGGCCGCGAACGACGCCGACGGTAATTGAAGCCTGCCCGGGATGTTTCCGGGGCGAACTTGAAATCGAATAATACCGCGGCTTCAACGGGCGCAAAAGCTCCAGAAATCGCTCAAACGGAAGTTCACACGCTTCATATTTTTCAAGGAGATCGAGCATCGAGACGCGCGATGTTAAGATTTGCTCCTGATAGACGCCCTCCTCAAGAAAATCTTCCAATTCCCGTTTGTGCGGCGGGCAGACCGTATAAGCGGCCATTTCCCGGATTTGAGCCCTTGATGCCGCTTCCTGCAATTCGACACAGCTGCTCAGAAGATCATGCAGCCTGACCGGCCGATCGAGCGGGAGATGAGCCGCGCTCTGTCCGCTGGCCGTCAGCAGCACTTGATCATTCCCGTTCAGATTGAACCGGCGGAGAACACGGCTGACCTGCTCTTTGCTGTTTACCGGCAGCACGCCGAGATGATCCCCTTCATGATAGGCAGCCTCTTTCGGCAGAGTGATTTCGATATGCCTTGTGCTCCGGCCGCTTTCCGGCGCCTGAAGTTCCCTGTTTTCCGCAACGGATGCGTAAACCGCTTCATACGTCTGTGCCAAAGGAGACCCGCCAAGCCCGCTGACAAATTGAAGGCCCAGCGCACTTCGCTCTTTTTCGGCATTTTCATTCAGCTTGAGACCGAATGCCTTCATGGCGTCCGTCCACATGCTTTTTTTCCATTCATCAAGCTTTCCTTCAAAATCGCCGCTGACGTCCCCCTCGCCTCGGGAGGAAAAGCGTTCCGCCCCTTTTTTGGCAAGCTTCTCATCAATAAGCCTCGGTACAGCCTGATATGTCGCCGCCCAGTTATGATCACCGCAGCCGAAGACGGCATATCGGACGCCTTCCAGTTCCCCGGGTTTGACTTCTTCAAGCCATTGAACGAATTGTCCCGCGTTGCTCGGAGGCTTTCCGTTATAAGAGGACGTAATGATCAAGAGAGCTCCTTCTTTCGGCAGTTGTCCGATCCGGTCATTTAAAGGCGCCGTTTCAGTCCGGACGCCGTGCATCCCGGCAGTATCGGCAAGCTCCCGCGCCACGCCTTCTGCGGTTCCCGTATCTGAGCCGTACAGAATCAGAAGCGGTCGGTTATCAAGCCCGATAATGGATGCGCCTTTTGTTTCCCGTTTTTCTTTTTCGACGTCTTCCGCCGCTTTTTCAGCCGCCGGGAGAGCAGCCGCAACGGCTTCTTTATTTCTCGGCCGCACCCGGATATGAAAGTCGCCGGGCTTGATCGTCAGTGTCTGTTTAATATCGAGCTCATAATCGGTGTGATCGATAAAGGTAAAATGCTGCAGAATCATCCCCAGAACAAGAGTTGCTTCATGCAGGGCGAACTGCATACCGATACACGCCCTCTGACCGTTTCCGAACGGCTTATACGCATGGTGAGGCACTTGATCAGGATGTTCAAACCGCTCCGGATAAAATTCCTCCGCATTGTCTCCCCACGCTTCTTTATCACGGTGAAGCTGGGGAATTAAGACGGAAATTCTGTCTTTCGGCGTGATCGGATATTTCCCGCCGATCACCGTATCCTCTTTCGCATAAAGGCTGAACGCAGGCGCGGTCGGCCATAAGCGCAATGACTCCTGCAAAATCATTCGGATATAAGTAAGATCCAGCACTTGTTTATATGAAGGAACAGGATCGGTCAATACCCGATCGGCTTCTTCATAGGCTTTTTCCAAAACACGGGGATGTTTCAGCAGAAAATAGATGGCAAAGGAAAGCAGGCCGCTTGTCGTTTCATGGCCGGCAATTAAAAACGTGATGATTTGGTACCGGATATTTTCATCATCAAGTTTTTCGCCCGTTTCCGGGTCTTCCACATTCAGCATTCTGGCCAGCAGATCCTTTTCATCCCGGCCGCCTGACCGGCGCTCTGCGATAATACTGTCTACTAACGAAAACATCGCCTGAATGTCATGATGAAATTGGCGCTTCGTCCTGATCATAAGCTTATCCTGAACATCAAGGCGCTGCATTTGGTGCATCGCTTCATCAAGGGCGCGCACCATGCTGTTGATAAACGGATGAGGCGTTTCCCTGTAATAGCTGTTAAACCGATAGTTAAAGCCGCAAAGCCCGATCGTATCGAGCGTCAGGCGGGTCATATCAGCAGGCACATCAACGGCCTCATCCGGGTTCAGCCTAGCCCATTTTTGAATCAGCTGCACCGCGATATCAGTCATCATCGAATGGTAATCTTTCATCGCGCGCTGGCTGAAGGTCGGCATCAGAATATGATGCGCCTTTCGCCAGTTAGGCTCATGCGTCCAGCTTGTAAACAGCCCGTCACCGGAAAACGCCCGGACTTTCTCCAAAGCTCCTTCAATGCTTTTATCGAACCGTTCTTCATCACAAACCTCTTTCACCAGTTCATGGCCGGACACGACGATAATGGCGCCCGCCGGGGTATGCAGCTGAAAAATAGGCCCCTGCTCGTTTGCCAGTTTGATTAGCGACATTGTAGGCTTGTCTTTATCAAGCAAAGGAAGATTGCCGAGCGGACCGAATGTCTTCGGCTGCGGAATCGGACCTGTTTCCTTCATGAATAACACCCTTTCTAACACATTGATGCGTTCCTTCCAACTACAGTGCCCTTTTCACCGGCCAATTATCCGCCGTTACGGATCAATCCCCGGATTGACGATCGATAACGGTTTTTTCTATACTGGAGAGGCTTGTTAAATACAGAAATAAGGTGAGTTCACATATGGATTTTGAAATCAAGTTTTTATCGTTTTATGTCATTCAAGTGGAAGGAAAAGACGAACAGGCAAACAAACAGTTCAAACATTTCCAGACCCTTGACACGGAAGAATTTGAAGAAAGCGAGCTGAAGGATTTTCTTGACGGGGAATTGAAGAAAATCGTCAAACGGAAAGCCGAACGGCATCCGCAATCCGAGCAAGTCCCAACAAAAATCGGCCATTTTATCACGGAGCCGGGTCATGAGCTTGATTCAAATCCGAATTACAACCTTTTCAACCGCGCCAGACTTGCGGATACGAAGGAAGCATTTATCGAAGCAAGCGAGCAGTTCGTCCGCACTTACCTTGACACGAGCGCCGTGCGCGGCGGTGTTTTTATCGTGGCATCGGCCGTTCCGCGCAAGTATTTTGAAGACAAATTCGTCTTTATGATGAAATGCGATTTCGAGCCGAAGGTCGCCCGCATCTCAGACGCCTCGTCTCTCATTAAAAAGGTCGAAATGGCCATCACGACAAAAAACATGAAAAGCATTCAATATCCGTATATGCCGGAAGAAGGCATGACGGAAGAGCATGAGCTGAAAATCCACCAGGCCTCGCACGCCCGTTATTTCGAAGATTTTCTCAAATTTGTCGAATATGGCGAATCGATGCCGGAAATCATGAAAAGCCAAGTCATGAACATGGTGCAGGAACACGTGTATGAAACTTTTGAAGAAAACAGCGAAGAGCTTCAGCAGTTTGAGCACGACATTGAAATTTGGGAAGCAAGTGAAAAGCGGGAAATTCAGGAGCGCCTCGACACCCATCAAGTCATCGAGGCATCCGCGCAGATCATTGAACACACGCCGGAAGCCGAGCTGAAAATGAAAGTAGGAGAAACAGAGATTAAAGGATTACTGGCTGATTTCGGCGAATCCATCCATCTCGCAAAAGTGAACGGGCGCTATGTCGCGCTCATTGAGGCGGAGACGATCTCGTTTGAAAAAGGCAGTTCGCCGGTGGAGTTTCACAAGCCTGAGGGGCTGCATGAGGTGATTGAACGGATACGGAATAAATCTGAACAAGACTGACAAAAGTCCAGACGCCATGTTCTGGACTTTCTTTATTTAATAAGGCTCTTTGAGCAATCGATAGCATGCACCGATGATGTCTTGGACGCCGGGCGTTCCCTTTATCTCGCGGCGGACGATTTCAGATGAGAGATTCTGCACCTGTAATGCCCGCTCCGCCCGTCTTTCGAAGTATGCTTGACATGCAGTTTCATGGTTTTCGTGTTTTCGCAGTTCTTCACTAAGCACAATCGCGTCTTCAATCGCCATCGCCGCTCCCTGCGCCAATGTCGGCGCTCCTGCATGGACGGCATCCCCGCCCAGAACGACGCGGCCTCTGTGCCACGGTTCTTTGACCGCCATCTGCTCAATCTTATGAAACAAAACGGGATATTCCTTTGACATATTCTCTGTCACAAACTTTACTCCCGGAATTCCGCGCAGCAAGTCTTTCACCCGTTCAAAACGCGTGTCCTCGTCATCCCTGAAGTCAGCGTCATACGGCCGGATGATAAATACGTATCCTGTTTTTTCAGAGAGCGGCACGACTCCGACCTGCGTCTGCCCTTTTTTATACATCAGTGTCGAATCATGAAATATCGGCTCGGGAAAAGAAATGTAAAATCTGTGCGCTCCCATGCCGAGATACTCTGTTTTCACTTCTCTTTGCAGCATGTGATTGCGGACAGCGGAGCGGATGCCGTCAAAGCCGGCGAGAATGTCAGCCGTCATCGCGGTTCCGTCTGCACAATGCACCGTTATTTCATCTGCCGTTTCTTCGTAAGACACAACTTTTTTACCGAGCAGAATCGTGACCCCCGCCGCTTCAGCATGCTTTTTGAGGATATCGTTTAACGTTTGCCGCAATATATTATTCCGCCCCGGCAATGAATCATCTAAAAACGCCTCACTCACTTTAAACTGCAGCGTTCCGTTTTCATCATGCTGCTTCAGCCATTCCGTTTGAAAACCGTGTTGGCAGCATTCATCATACACACCGATTTCCCGAAGCACCCGCAGCGCATTTTGAGGCTGGAGAATGCCCGCTCCGCTTTTTCGCATGCCGGACGCCGCCTCGCAAAGGGTCACTTCAAAACCCGCTCTGCCGAGAGAAATCGCTGCGGACAGGCCGCCGATCCCTCCGCCCGCTATGATGATCTTTTTCACTTCATGGTTCATCACGATACCGCCTTCTCTATTTATTTATCACTTATTAACTATTAGCCACCTTACTATATAGGCTGAAAAACTGTCAATCTTTATAGGTTGCCTTTTGAATCCGGCAAGCTTATACTTTGAATCACTAAAATGGTACGGAGGCTTACAAAAATGGAGTTGAGACATTTGCCGGATTACTCGCAGATTGCCGGACGCGCTGAGATTTACGCCGATATGGATGCTGAATCATTGAAAACATTTTTGACGTTATTTGATATGTCTAAAAAAATGAATCAGGTCATGGAGCATTATTTCTCAAGTCACGGATTGTCCGAAGGGAAATTCAAAATTTTGATGTTTCTGTTTGACGCACCCGGCCACAGCCTGAGTCCGACAGAGCTAGCAAAAAAATCCAATGTCACCAAAGCGACCATCACCGGATTGATCGACGGACTCGCACGGGACGGCTTTGTAAACCGCAGCCGGCATACCGGCGACAGACGAAAAATCAGCATCGAACTCACAAAAGAAGGAAAAGAAAAGCTGATGCTGTTTCTTCCCGGCCACTTCTCCAATATTTCAGGAGTCATGGAAAGCTTCACCGCTGAACAAAAAGCGGAATTGACAAAAATGCTTGAAGTATTATTTGATAAGCTTCTGCTGTTTTCCGGCGGCAGAACATAAAAAGGCGCCCCTCTCAGCAGGGCGCCTTTTTCGCGCGGTTAATCATCACTGTTTAAAATTCCGAAAAACCGTAGCAGGTTGATAAACAAGTTAATAAAGTCGATATAAAGCGTCAATGCCATCAAAGGAATCAGGTCAGCCGTGATGTCCCGGTGCTTGATCTGGTTCAGATCGTATAAGATGTACATTGAAAACACAATCGTTCCGATGACGGAATACGCCATCATGGCGGCGGAATTCAGCGGGCTGAAAATATTAAAGATCCCCACTGCGAGAAGTGCGATAACAGCGACAAGCAAGAAGGACCATAAAAATGACAAGTCCTTTTTCGTCTTAGCGCCGATCGTGCCGAGCACCGCAAAAATCACAAACGATGAACCGAATGCCTCCAATACGACATAGGCCCCCGCTGCGGACGCATAATGGCTGATAATCGGAAACAGCGTCATTCCGGAAATGAAAGCGAATGAAAACACAAACACATATCCGACGGCTTTTTTTCGGCGCAGCCAAAATGCGGCGATGATCATGACGACCTCTAAGACCGACAGCGGCAGCATCAATGCCGGCGGAATGAACTGGCCCGTATACAGGCCGATTGTCGCAACTAACAGTGTAAACACAAATACCGTTATAATGCGCTGCATAATAGATTGTTTGCTCTCATAAGCAGCAGTTTGCATGTCAAAAGTCCTCCCAAAAAAATGATCTTGATAGGTCTATTATAAATAAAATGGGAGAAATTTGTATGATTTTAAGAAGATTTTAAGGATGTCAGGCCTGACGTTTTGCTGCGCATTCCTGCATATCCATGAAATCATGCAGTTTTTTCGTCAAGCCGCCGTGCCCGAATCGGATCTTCCCCTTCTGCCCCGGCGTTTTCGCGAAATCGAGAAATGCCAGCACATAAAGACGCCTGACGGGAATCGGAATGACGCCCGCATCATAAAACCAGCAGTCAATTGTATTGAGCACGCCTTTGTTAATACCGTATTGCTTCGTGCACCAATGCAGAAAGCGCACTTCGGGCAGGTGCAGATACCGGCTCTCCCGGAAAGGAACAGTTGAATGCTTCATATGTACCGCCTCCTGTCATTGGCTGTTTTTTAAGATTGTTTTACTTCTTTGCTCTTCAGGGAAAATCGATATTTCTCCACCTTATCAATTTGTGTCACTTGGGAATTATGAACCGTAATCTGAACTGTCCCGAAATCGAGCGTTTCCAGCGCGCTGATAATCTTTTCGATCACATGCGGATCTACGTTTCCTTTGGACGTCATCATGCTCCCCCTTTATGTCTGGCCGTTCGTCTTTTGACAATGAGCGTTTTAATTCATACTATTCTGATAAGAAATATATAATTATACTATTATGTTTTCATTCAGAAATCAATAACATTTACACAATTTTTGGATATGTTTTCTTTGCGAAAACTGTCACTTCCTTCGCTTTGATATAAACCGTGTCATCCCGAAATCGACTCCCAAGGCGTCATATAGCTGTTTTTAAGAACGCAATCTTCAAGTTCCGACATATTTACATTGTTTTCCGCTGACAAAAAAAGCGCCCCGCCTCTGGCCGGAGCACCTTTTTACTATGCTTTTGCTTCCTCGATCACACATGTGACACCCATGCTGGCGAGCGCCTGCTCCAGGGAGCCGTAAGTTTGATACTCTGAAAAATCAAGGCCCAATTGGATAGAAGTCTGTGCCACATCAGGCCGAATGCCGGAAAACACGGTTCTGATGCCGAGGAGAAATAACGTTTTCGACAGCATATACAATTGCTGCGCCACCATCGTATCGACAATGGGTACACCGGACAGATCAATCACAAGGTTTGTGATCCGTTTGGCGACACAGTTTTCCGGCACCGACTCCAAAATCACGCGTGCCCGTCTCGTATCAATCGAGCCGATGAGCGGCAGAGTGCCGATCGTATCCGCGATCAAAATAACCGGACAGCTCAATTCGGAAATAAGCTCCTGCTGAGATGACAGCCTCGCGATCATTAATTTCTGAAACTGTTCAGTAAAATCCGTCATCAGCTGATCAAACGAGCCGTTGACAAGGTGATTCCAGCGGCGGGCATCCTCGTTTGTTACGATGTCCTGATGCTCATCCATAAAACGGGTGACCGCCTCCCAAAAGACGGTTCTTGAATTGCCGATCGCCTCAACGACCTCATGAACCTCCGCGTCTTGCTCCACTCTGCTTTTCGCTACCTGTGCGGCCCATTTTTCTTTGTTATGCTGAAAAACGGCCGGATCCTCCAAAAAAGCGCTTGCGATGACCGTGTTTGTAAAGGTATGCTGCTCGATCAGCAGCCGTTTCATTTCCTCACTTAATTGATCCGCAGAATAAAAACGCCCTCTCAGCTTCCGTCTCAGCTTGAGCCATTTTTCCGTCAGCTCTGCCGAATGTGTAATAATATAATCATGAAGTAATTGGTCTTTGTTCACTGCCGTCTCCTCTTTCAAGAATATGTACTTTTGTCTAAATTATAAATCGGAATCGCCGATCGTACTAGAGAAATTAAAAAAAGCCTGCACATTAAAGCTGTTGATTGCTTTTTTCGGCAGGAGGATACACTATAAAAGAAATGAAACAGGAGGTCAGTATGATGATCAAAAAAATCGCAACAGTCGCCGTATACACTGATGATCAGCAAAAAGCGAAAACATTCTGGACGGAAAAAGCGGGGTTTGAAACCGTAGCCGAGCATCCGATGGGCCCGGGCGCCTTCTGGCTTGAGGTAGCGCCCAAAGGGGCCGCCACTCATTTGGTTATTTATCCGAAATCGATGATGAAAGGGGCCGAGCATATGAAGGCTTCTATCGTATTTGAGTGTGAAGATGTCTTTGCCGCATACGAACAGATGAAAAAGAACGGCATCACCTTTTTAGATGAACCGAAACAAATGGAATGGGGCAGCTTCGTGCAATTTAAAGATGAGGATGGTCATGTCTTTCTCCTGAAATCGTAATCCGTCATGCACCTTAATTGACTTTGAGAATCATTTTCATTTAAAATGTTGGATAAAGCGTGAAAATGATTGGAGAGCTGCCAGATGTTTGTGCAAATCAGAAAAATGACCGTAAAAGAAGGACATGCCGACAAAGTAATCGAACGCTTCAGTTCAGAAGGCGTGATTGAAAAGCAGGAAGGTTTGATAGACGTAACGGTCCTGGAAAAAAAAGTCCGCCGCGGTGATGAAGAAGTCGTCGTGTTAATCCGCTGGGAGTCTGAAGATCATTGGAAACAATGGGAAAAAAGCGAAGACCACATCGCGGCCCACAAAGCAAACCAAGGCAAGCCGAAACCTGATTATATGCTTGGGACGGATGTCGGTATGTATCATGTCAGAGCCGTTAAAACAGGCGTACACGAAAAATAATAAAGAGCATTTGCCCCAGGGCAATGCTCTTTTTATTTTTTCTCCTCATACGGCAGGACAAACAGCGGTTTATCGGGCTTCCATTCCGCATACAGCACATCCTCCGTTTTTTTGATGTTCAGCTTTTTCAGCTCCTGATTCAGCTGCTTTTCTTCCAGCCCGGCTTCTTTCAGATTTTCATACAGCACTTCGCCGTCAATAATCAGCGTGACCGGCAAAGAGACCTGCTTCGGCTTTATTTGCATGTCGCCGTTTTTCGTCGTGTCATATTGAAATTTCGGCAGGACACTGACCATCCCGTTTGTTTCTAAAATCGCGTACTCCGCTTCCTGTATGGAAAAGCAATTCGCCTGTCTGAGAAGGCTTTGCAATTGATTAATGTCCAGCTTATTCTTTTTCAGCACATCATATTTCAGTTTTCCTTTATGTATGATAATACTCGGCTCGCCTTCCAACAGCTTTCTGGAGCTTTTTACTTTCTGCGTAATCAGTTCGATGAGATAAATTAAAACCCCCCATAACAGAGAGGCAAAAATGATTTCAAAAATCCTGACGCCTTTATCATACACCGCATTTCCGACCAGTTCGCCGAGGATGAGCGCGGAAATAAAATCAAACGGCGTAATTTGCGAGAATTGAGTTTTTCCAAGCAATTTTAAAATCACAAATAAAATACCCAAACCGCATACTAACTCCCAAGCCACTGTAAGTAAATGTCCCATATTCGCACCTTCTTCTTAAAAGTCATTACCATTATGGACATCCGCCTGTTTTCTATACAGCGGCCGGCAACACACAAAAAAACGCAGCCGAGGCCGCGTTTTTTCACTTCTGCTTACTGTTTTTGATTCGATCTGACGACCCGTAAGCACACCTCAGCGGCATAACCGGCAGCCGCTCCGGAACCCGCAAACATCGCGGCAAGCCCCAAGCCCATTCCTTCCCAGCCGCCGACACCGAAAATGCTGTAAACAACCGTACCGAAAGCAGTCAGGCCCAGCACCGCCAAAAGGCACTCAGGCCACATCTTTTTCGGCCATTTCTTGCGGAGCACAGCCGATACGGCAAAGTTAAGACAAAATGCGGCCAGACAGATCAGAAAAAAAAACCCCATGTCTTTTGCACCTCCGTCATGAGTAGCTTTTTATTTGCTCACCTTTTTTTCAAACAAATGATAACCCGGCGCGGGTCCTTTTGATTCGTACCCCATTCCGCTGTAAAACGACTGAAGCGCCTTGTTTTCGGACACGCAATCGAGCCGGATTTTCGTTTTTCCCGGACAAGACACACCCCTCTCCGCCCAAGTCATGATTGTCCGGCCGAGCCCTGCCCCTGCAAACCGCCTGTTAATCGCCAGCCGGTGAAGATATACGGACTCCTCATGTCCTTCATCGCCCCAAAGACGTCTGTCCCACCCGCTTGCTTCGGGAAGCAGCATGACGACGCCGGCCAACTCTTCATTCTGCCTGAATAAAAAAACATACCCTTGGGCGATCGCCTCCCGCATATTGTGGGTATCTTCCCCTTGCAGAAGGCCGCTCCACTGGTTCGACCCTTTATCGCGAAGCCATTCTGCCGCTTGCACGAGCAGATCCATGACCTCTTTTGCATCATCTTTCCGGGCGGAGGTGACCCGGAATGCCCCCGCCTTCTCCTCCGTGATCGTAAATGGTGTCATAAAAGCCTCCCGTAATCAGAATATTCGACACCTTCATTATAGACCAAACGCAGAAAGGAAAAAAACAGCCGTCATGTTTGAGGGCCGTTTAAAAAATTTTCTTCTTATCACGTTCTTCTTTTAAAATCTCAACCGCTTCCCTGAAACGCATAGAGTGGACGATTTCACGCTCACGCAGAAAACGGAGTGAATCATTCAGGTCAGGATCATCGGAAATATCAATAATCCATTGATACGTCGCTCTCGCCTTTTCTTCAGCCGCAATATCTTCATATAAATCAGCGATCGGATCTCCCTTCGCCTGTATGTAAGACGCTGTGAACGGAACTCCGGCCGCATTGTGATAAAACAGCGCGCTGTCATGGTTGACGTAATGATCGCTGAGCCCTGCATCACGCAGCTGCTCCGGGGTCGCATCTTTTGTCAGCTTATAAATCATCGTCGCAATCATTTCTAAATGCGCAAACTCCTCCGTGCCGATATCCGTCAGCAGGCCGATCACCTTGTCAGGAATCGTGTAGCGCTGGTTTAAGTACCGGAGCGCTGCGGCCAATTCGCCGTCCGCCCCGCCGTATTGTTCAATGAGAAACTTAGCCAGCATCGGGTTGCATGTACTGACTTTAACCGGATACTGCAGCTTTTTTTCATATACCCACATTTACAGATCCCTCCTTATACTTGCCATGGCCAAGGACCGCGGCCCCAGTCCCATTGAGCGCCGACCTGACTCACGCCGAATTGCAGAAGCGGTCCGTACTCAGGTTCAAACCGCTTTCTAAGCTGTCTTGAGTACCGGGAATATTCATGAAACTGCTGAAGCGCGAGACGGTCATGGGGATGCGTATCCAGATAAAGCGTCAGCTCCACCAAGACAAAGTCCGCCGCCTGAATTTGCTCCAGCAGCCGATAATATTCATCATCAATCTTTTTCGCCATATTCGATTCCCCCCCGATAAGGATTATCATAGAAATCGTAAAGATCCTTCCAAAGGGTCCCTTTTCTCAATGCCTCCATCGGAGAAAACTGCTCTAAGTGATACGGCTGAAACCGCATATAAAGATGCGGCGGCGTTCTGAAGTATTTTCTCCCGATCGGCGGGCAGGGATCAAACCGGCTGTGGAAGGGTTTATAGGATTTGACCGGTGTAAACGGCTGATTTTCTTTCATTACGATCCTCCTTTCCTCAACACATGACCTTAATAGGTATGAATCCGTATCGGCATTTATGCCCCGCAAGAAATGAAAAAAGCCAGCGCTTAGAAACGGTCACAAAAAAACACTCTTGCTGTTCCAAGAGTGCTTTTTCCCGAATGGTCAGATATATTGGCTGTCCCGATGATGATGATGGAACGGGTAGCCGCCGTAGCCTCCGCCATAGCCGCCAAAACCGTACCCCGGATATCCCCCGAAGCCTCCGTAGCCGCCAAAACCGCCGTAACCGCCAAAACCGTATCCCGGGTAGCCGTAGCCTCCGCCGAAACCGTATCCCGGATATCCTCCGTAGCCGCCGTAGCCGCCAAAACCGTACCCCGGGTAGCCTCCGTAGCCGCCATAGCCTCCGCCATAGCCTCCGCCGTAAATCGGTCTTCTTTCATTCATGGTTTATCGCTCCTTCACATAGGTTACAGTCCAGTTTATGACATCCGGAAGGAAACGTATGGGCATCCGCCCAGTTTTGGCGAAATAATCAATAATTGCTTACGGAGAAAAATACGATACAGGCTGACCGCTTAAGCAAAATAAAAAGGCCGGAACTTATGCCGCCCCGGCCTTTTTGTCTTTATTCGCCTAAATCTACATTGTGATAAACCTGCTGTACGTCTTCGAGGTCTTCCAGCACATCGATCAGCTTTTCAAATTGAGCTTTCGCATCTTCCGGAAGCTCGACTTCATTTTGCGCAAGCATCGTCAGCTCCGCAACCGTGAACTCTTCAACACCGGCATTTTTGAATGCCTCCTGCACGGCATGGAATTGGTCAGGCTCGGCATACACGATCACACTGTCATCCTCTTCTAAAATATCGCGCACGTCCACATCAGCTTCCATCAGCAATTCCAGCGCTTCATCCGCCGTCTTGCCTTCAACGCCGATAACGGCGGTCGCATCAAACATGTAAGCGACAGACCCGCTCACACCCATATTTCCGCCGTTTTTCCCGAATGCGGCGCGCACTTCAGGCGCCGTGCGGTTTACATTATTCGTTAACGCATCAACGATGATCATTGAACCGTTCGGCCCGAAACCTTCGTAACGCAGCTCGTCAAAGTTCTCCTCCGCGCCGCCTTTCGCCTTTTCAATCGCACGCTCAATAATATTTTTCGGCACGCTGTACGTCTTCGCACGCTCAAGCACCACTTTTAACGCCTGGTTCGATTCCGGATCTGGCTCGCCTTGTTTTGCCGCCACATAAATCTCACGGCCGAACTTCGCGTAAATCCGGCTCGTATTTGCGTCCTTTGATGCTTTCTTTTCTTTAATATTGTTCCACTTACGGCCCATTTTGTTCCACTCTCTTTCACGAATTGAATCTGTATGATAAATACTCTGCTTCTATTATACCTCAGCGGTTGGGTTGTTTCGAGTGTAAGACATTAGAAAAAACAGGCACGCTTAAAATCACCGGAGCGCAGTAAGCCGAATGTGAGGGTTATTATACAAAACATAAAAAGCCTCCCTTCATACAGGAAGGAAGTCGCAAGCCAAAAGATTCATTTTATTCTCATTACCTATTTCCTACACTGTATATCCTGACTCACGTGGTAAAATTTTGATATCGAACAAAAGAAAGGATATGGTCATGAAAGTTTTCGAAGCAAACAGCCTACCCAAGAGGTGATGTCAATGATTGAAACAAATATTTCTGAACCTTTATTTCAATTTTTAGGAGGTATTTTCCACCAAGATATAGACACTCCTGAGTCAGCACTTGAAGAATACTTAGAAGAAATACCTAAAAAAGAACAAGAAAACGATGTAGTAGCACTCAAAGCGTTTATAAAAAGCGATTACTCAGATGAACAAAAAAATGATTTTATAGAAGAGACTGCAGATGGTGTAGATATCAATAGTTACGGACTATCCCCAATACTATGGCTCGGACAAATCATTCAAAAAATCGAAAAGAATATTGAGGCTTTATAGATTCAGGGAAACCCTATTCCTATGTTTGCACAGTCTCTGATAAGTTTCTTAATCTTTCCCTCTATAAACTGAAAAAATAACCCCCGAATGAAAGGATATGGTCATGAAAGTTTTCGAAGCAAACAGCTTGTTGACAGCTGCCAAACAGCGTGCGAGTGAATACAAAGAACTGCGCGGCCAGATGGTCAATCTAAAAAAAGCGTTTCAAGGTATGGCTGATCTTGGTGACAATGATTTCTCTGGCCGGGGCGCCAATAACATCAAAGCTTTTTTCAAGGACCACGCCGGCGTCACAGACAGCTGGCTTGATCTGATCGATATGAAAATCGCATTTCTCACAAGCCTTCCCGGTAAGGTCGAAGATGCCGGACTTTCTAATTCGCATGTGGAGGAATCATTTCTGGAGCATGAGCTCACCCACGCCCTCAGTAAATCAAAGGCGATTATGGAAGAGCAGAAAAAGGACATGCGCTCCATCCTCGGAGAGATCGAAGATATCATCTCGCTTGATCTGTTTTCAACCGAAAGCACAGATCAGAAGCTCTCTTCAGCTGACAAAAAAAGAAGCGAAACGATACATAAGCTCGGCAAGCTTGATCACGATCTAACGAAAGAATACGCAGAAACCGAAGCAAATGAACATTTTATCCAAGCAGATTTCCAGCAGCTCCAAAACGCTACAGGCAAAGGAAAAAACGCCACGCCGCTTCACTACAATGCCAAGGCGTACCGAGAAAGCGACATCCATAAGAAAAAAGACGAGATTGCAAGACATTCGGATGCTTATTTGACGATTAAAAAGGAAGAAGCGAAAGAGCGGGAGATTGAAAAACTGAAAGAAAGACTGAAAAACTACGATTATGCGAATGCCGATGAATTCTATTCAATGGCCAAAACGATCGGCTATAAAAACCTGACAAAAGAACAGCAGCGCTACTTCACTCAAATTGAAAACACGCGTGAACTTACAGACGGTTTCAAAGGCGTTGCCGTCGGCCTTTATGATTCCGGAAAAGACGCGGTCACAGGCCTGTGGGATATGGTCACAGATCCGGGCGGAACGGTTGAAGCCATTACAGGAGCGGTGGCTCACCCGATCAAAACGTATGAAGCCATTTCAGCGGCAATCGAAGAATCGTACCAAAAAGACATGGTGAATGGCGACACCTACTCCAGAGCAAGATGGGTGTCATATGCAGTGGGCACCGTTGTGACATCAGTCGTCGGCACAAAAGGCGTCGGCGCCGTCTCAAAAACAGGCACAGCCGCCAAAGTGACAACCAAAGTCAAAACAGCAGCAAGCAAATCCGCCACAGCTCAAAAAGCGATAACGGTCTCAAAACAAACCGTTGATCGCATCAAACAAAAAGTAAACACAGGCATCGAAGTATCAAAAAAACGTGTCAAAACCAAGTTAAATCAAATCGGAGATGTCACCCTGGCTGATATTCTCCCGTATCATCCGCGTCACGACTTAGTGCCGGCGGGCGTTCCTTACAACGCAGTCAACGGGGTCACACTTAAAGAAGGACTTCAGAAATTCGCCAAGGTCATCCTGCCGAAACCGTACGGAACCTCCGCAAGCGGCAGACGGACACCGGCACCGCATGTACCGCCGGTAACGGTCAAATACGGCGAGCATTTTGCGAAATGGACTAGAAAGAAAGTATTGAAGCCGAATGTCATCTACAAAACAAAGGAAGGCTACACGTACACCACTGACAACTATGGTAGAATTACAAGTGTCAAAGCAGACTTGCAGCTGGGAGAAGCAAAACGCAACCAATATGCACAGTCAAAAGCAGGTAAACCAGACCGTCTGACAGATGACGACGGAGGCCACCTAATCGCCACCCAATTCAAAGGCTCAGGCCAATTCGACAACATCGTGCCGATGAATTCTCAGATTAATAGGAGCGGCGGGAAATGGTACGAGATGGAGCAAGAGTGGGCAAAAGCCCTAAGCAAAAAACCACCTAAAAAAGTAGCAGTTCAAATAGAACCAGTCTATTCTGGAGATTCACTTAGACCATCATATTTCGATGTAACCTACAAAATTGGGAGCAGAAAAGAAATAAGCGTCTCTATTAAAAATCAGCGAGGGGGTTAACCTAATGGAAACTAAGAGAATGCAAGATTTATATCAACTTATTGGAGAAAAACTAAATGACATTATACCTGGTGAATGGACAAAGATATATCTTTATGCAGAAGTATTAGATGATTCCACAATGGTTCTTTTTCACTTCAGAACACCCGAAAATAATCAAATTATTTATTCACAAGATATACCTAGCCATTACAACGTAAGCAAGGACATTTTCAAGACGTTGTTAAGAGAACTAAGAGAACTTTTTGAAGAATTAAAAACTGAACACAGAAATAATAACGATGATGTTTGGACTAACCTTACACTAACATTGGATCGTAGCGGAGAATTCCAATTAGATTATAATTATGATGATATTTTAGCATCAGATTTAGATGGATATGAAAGAATCGCAATATGGGAATATCAAAACTTGGGGATTTTGCCTGAAGATGAGGACGATAAAGAATTTGTAATAAGCTACTTCGGTCTATAAATCAATAATGGCCCAGCGCTTCTCTGCTGGGCTATTTTTTATAACTAGGATTTCTCGACGATTGAAGGTGAAAAGGTTGGAAAATGCAAGATCTGTACCAGCTTATTAGTAAGAAATTAAATGACATCATACCTTGTGAATGGGCAAAAATATATCTTTATGCAGAAGTATTAGATGACTCTACCATGGTTCTCTTTCACTTCAAGACACCAGAAAAACGTCAACTGATTTATTCACAAGATATACCAGCCTGATACAGTGTAAGCAAAGATATCTTCAAAACTTTATTAAGAGAAATCTGAGAACTCTTTGAGGAATTAAGAATTGAGCCCACAAAAAGAATAATGATAAACAAAACAGGCAGCATCCAGTAAACGGATGCTGCCTGTTACATATGTATCGTCTGAAGAGGTCATTTATTTTGTTTTTTAAATATGAAAATAGATATGACGGTAAATATGATGGCTGTAATGACAATGCCCCACAAGCTCGCAGCCGTACTGATAAAATGGCCGTTTAACTTGTAGACGATCCCGTAATGCTTTTCATATTCCTGTATTTGGTCCGCAGAAGCATGTTTAAATACTTTATCAACTGAGTCTGTCATAAACGCTTTTCTGAACAGAACAGCGGTGTGGCTGATAGGGAAATACATAATAATTTTCTGCACAAACACCGGTACGCCGCCGATCGGCACATATACTCCGCATAAAAAACCGATGGCTGTTCCGACAATCGTACTTAACGTCGAAAATGCATTTTGTGTATGAATAAACAGCGTTAAAAATAAATTTATGGAACTTGACAGTGCAACTGAAAGAATAATGATCCCCAATACTTCAAGTATATCTGTTCCGCTTAAAAGTTTGCTGCCTGTTGAAACGAGAAAAATTTCACAGCCTAAAAAGGCGATGAATGAAAAGATCAAGCCGATGACAAATGAATGAATGACGTAGCTCAATTGGATGGTCGCCCTTGATAAAGGAGCTGTTAAAAAGTCATACGTTCTCTTGCTTTCTTTATCTTTCACCATAATTCCGAAAGCGCCTAAAGTCGTTGTCACAGCTGTAATGGACAGCAATCCCGCCACCATCCATTCGTTCACCATTGCTTTGGAATCATCTGTCGAACCGACCAAGGCCTTAATGGCGTCCAGCTGTGTCTGCTGTAAGAACACGGCATATAACAGAATGACGATAAATACTGACAGCAAAGAAAGAAACAAAAGCGTTCGATCACGGAAGTATATTTTTATATTTCTGCTGATTAAACTGGATAAAGACTTCATTTATGCAATGCTCCCCTTTACTGGCAAACTGCTTCCTTGTTCTTCGATAATATGGATAAACACATCATCCATATTCCCTTTAATCACCTCGAAAGATTCAATTTTTCCTTCAAGACCTTTCAAAATGTCAAACGCTTGGAGAGTGGACTCTACACGAAGGGAATAAATAGAGTTTTTAACCGTAAAATCCAGTTGTTTATTTTCAAACCATGCAGTCGGATCAACGCCTTGCTTAAACATCATATGCAGACTGTCAAACGCATATTGATCTTTCAGCTGACTCGGTGTACCCTCTGCGATCAGACGTCCTTCTTTGATGACCACAACGTTATCAGCTACAGCGGCCTCCTCCATGTAATGGGTCGTTAAAAAGATCGTCATGTTTGTTTCTTCCTGCAGCCTTTTAATCGCATTCCAAACAAAAACTCTCGTTTGCGGATCAAGACCTGTAGTAGGCTCATCTAAAAATAATATAGTCGGTTTATGGATGATGGCACGGGCAATATCCGCTCTTCTTCTTTGTCCGCCTGACAAATCGCTGTATTTTTTCTCCTTAATATCATCCAATTTTAAATAGTCTGTTACAAACTGATAGTTCTCTTGCACTTGTGCCTTGCTTAAATGATAATATTGTCCGCGGTTCATGATATTTTCATAAACGGTCAATCGTTCATCCAAAATGCTCTCTTGGAAAACAACTCCGATCTTTTTGCGGATATGATTATTCTCTTTCCCCTCACCAAGCGTATAACCGTCTATTACCACTTTTCCGGATGTCTTTTTAATCAGCGTACAGAGAATATCGATAGTGGTCGATTTCCCTGCACCGTTCGTTCCCAGAAATGCAAACAGCTCGCCGCGTTTGACAGAAAAGGATACCCCTTTCACTGCTTCAAATGATCCATATTTTTTGCGCAGATCCGTTACTGTAATAATGTCTTGTTCTTCTCCCATTCTGTTCACCTCGAAAAGTAAGATTCTATACCGTTGTTCACTAACTTTATATCGTCATTTCCGCCAGGATTTTCTCATTTTTATCCAACTTTATTATCTTTTTATAAATAATTATAACGATATAATTTATTATTTTCGCGTTTTGTTATTGGGTTTAGGCTCGGTGGATTTTGTATACATAGGGATCACTTATTGATTTTGCATGAAACTTATACATGCTGTAATCAATAAACCCTTTATCATTAAAAAGGGTTTTTATTGGTTAAGAATCTCTAATACTATTTAAAATTCTTGTTTGTAACCGAAATACATATTATCTTAGAATATTCAGAAAGGAGAACGTAATGGAAACATGCCCTTATTGTGCAACTTCAATTCAAAAGGATAATCAGTATTACTGTAGTTTTTGCTTAATGTACATACATAATGTTCAGAGAGATGGCAAACGTGAAATCATAGAATATCGTGAGCATACTTCTGAATTAGATTTGGATAAGTCGACACCAGAACTAATGACTCTGCCAACAATTGAATTATTTCATTTACTGCGGCTCTCAAGAAAAATACGCAAACAGAAGTATGATCAGCTATATAAATCTCGACTTGAATCAGAAAAGGGAAATGAATCAGAAAGTGTTCAAATCGCAACGGATAGTTACCAATATTACACAAAGAAAATGTATATCATAGAGAATATACTAAATAAACGTCTGGGTTACATTCCGGATAGGATAGATAATGTATTTCTTAAGAGTTATTTAGAAAAAGTAATGATTAGTAAGGAGAAAAAACAAGATATGAAAGTGTATTAAAAAAGCTGCCCCTCTAGAGTGAATATTAATAAAGGGTTCCTAAAAAGGTACCCTTTATTACATAAAGAGATGTATAGAAAGCTATATTATAGGCGTTAGCCAAACATCTTCTGGTACTCCTCTCATGTCACGAGTTCGTCCTGAATGCAAAAAAAATGCGGATTAAAAAAAGGCAACCATCCCTAAGGGTTAGTTGCCTTCTCTTAATTCCAGCACAGCCACACACTCCACATGATTCGTATGCGGGAACATATCCACAGGCTGCACTTCTAGCGTCTGATACCCGCCATCCTCAAGCACCCGCAGGTCTCTTGCAAGCGTGCCTGGATTGCAGGATACGTACACCACCCGCTTCGGTTTCATCTCGATGATTGTCCGCAGGAGGGCTTCGTCGCAGCCTTTTCTTGGCGGGTCGACGACGAGGGTGTCGGCCGTGATACCTTCTTTATACCATTTCGGAATGACGGTTTCCGCTTCTCCGACTGCGAATTCCGCGTTTGTGATGCCGTTCAGCTCAGCGTTGCGTTTCGCATCCTCGATGGCTTCCGGCACGATTTCGACGCCGTATACTTTCTTCGCCTGCTTCGCTAAGAAGAGAGAAATGGTTCCGATGCCGCAGTAGGCGTCGATGACGGTTTCTTCCCCTTGCAGCTCCGCGTACTCAAGCGCTTTGTCGTAGAGCACTTTTGTCTGTTCCGGGTTGACCTGATAGAACGATCTGGCGGAGATGGCGAATTTGACGTCTCCGATGAGGTCGTAGATGTATTCTTCGCCCCAGATGACGTTTGTTTCGTCCCCAAAGATGACGTTTGTTTTATTTGGGTTGATGTTCTGCACGATTGATTTGACGTGCGGGAATTGCGCCGTGATGTCTTCGATGATCTTCGCTTTGTGCGGAAAATCGCTTGTTCTTGTGATGAAGACGATCATCATTTCGCCCGTGACGACGCCGTATCTCACCATGATGTGACGGAGCCAGCCTTTATGGCGTTCTTCGTTGTAGGCTTTGACACCGTATGAGGTGCAAATGTCTTTGACAGCTTGAACGGCTTCGTCGTTTTTGGATTGCTGGATCAGGCAGGCGCTCATGTCGATGATGTCATGGCTTCTTTGCTGATAGAATCCGGCGACGAGTCCGCCTTCCCGTTCTCCTACCGGCACCTGCGCTTTGTTTCTGTAGTTCCAAGGGTCTTTCATGCCGAGTGTCGGGTGCACGGTGACGTTGGACAGGTCCAGCTTGCCGATCCGTTCTAAGACGTCTTTGACTTGTTTCTGTTTAAACAAGAGCTGGCCTTCATAGGTCATGTGCTGAAGCTGGCAGCCGCCGCATTGTTTGTAGATCGGGCACGGGGCATCCGTTCTGTGCGGGCTTTCTTCCTTCAGCTCAATCAAGCGGCCGAAAGCGAAGCCTTTTTTGACGCGTGTCACTTTGATTTGCGCTTTTTCCTCAGGCAGGGCGTTCGGCACGAAGATCGGGAATCCCTGAACCTTTGCGACGCCCGCTCCTTCGTGCGTCAAATCCTCAAATGTCACATCATAGTATTCATTTTTTTCTATCGGGGGTTTCATTTTCATCTATAATCACCTCTAGTTTTACCAATAGCCTTGTTTCAGCGTGCTGGCAAACCTTCAAATTCAATGTCAGCCTTCAAAGGTTTCCGATCACGCTGAAAAGATGACAAAATCCTAAAACGAATACTGTTTTAGGATTTTGTCCGCGTATTAATCATCCAGCTGTTCCGCTTTCTCCTTCGGCATGATGACGTGAATATGCCGGTACAGGTTCACGAATTCGCCCGGCAGCATGCCGCCGTATTCGCCGTCCAGGTTCAGCTGCATCTTTTCTGATACATTGACTTTCACACGGTTCGCTTTTGTGTAAATAATGTGCTGATCGTTAATATGATCGCCTCTGAGCGCCATGCTCGCGACTCTGATAAACTCCGCGAGATTGGCTTTTTTCAAAATAATCAAATCAAACATGCCGTCATTCAGGCTGGAATCAGGGGCCAGTTTCTCGAATCCGCCGACCGAGTTGGTCAGCGTCACTAAAAACAGCATAATTTCGCCTTGAAACAGCTTGCCGTCATATTCAATCTCGACTTCTGTCGGTCGAAGTGAAGGCAGCATTTCCATTCCCTTTAAATAATAAGCAAGCTGTCCGAGCATCGTTTTCAGTTTGCTTGGCACATCATACGTCAGCTCCGTCAGACGGCCTCCGCCGGCGATGTTGATAAAATACTGACCGTTCACCTGTCCGATGTCGATCGGGCGGGCTACGCCGTTAATGACGGTATCAGCGGCATTCAGTACATTCTCTCTCGGAATGCCCAGCGCTCTGGCGAAGTCATTTGTCGTGCCGACCGGAATGATACCGAGTGTCGGGCGTTTGTCTAACGGTGCAAGGCCGTTGACGACTTCATTAATCGTTCCGTCTCCGCCGGCTGCGATAATCAGGTCAAACTCCCGCAAAGCGGCTTCTTTTGCGGCGTTGGTGGCATCCCCCGCGCATGTGGTGGCATGGGTGGAGGTTTCATAACCGGCTTGTTCAAATTTTTGCAGGACCTGGGCAAGATTTTTCTTAAAAAGCTCCCGTCCTGAAGTCGGATTGTATATTATGCGTGCACGTTTCATTATCTCATCATCCTACTTAAGAGTATCCGATCCATTATTAACACTAACAACCTTTAATTATACTATGACTTGAGAAAATCGCAACAATATGTACAGGAATTGCCAGAAGAAAAAAGGCCCCGGCTCCGTTTAAGGAGCCAAGGCCCGCTGTCTTACTCTTCTTCCGTTCCAGGTTTTTTCTTACGGAATTTCGCTAATACTTCATATACGATCGGCACAATCAGAAGGGTAAGCAGAGTCGAACTGATTAAACCGCCGATAACAGTGACACCGAGTCCTTTAGAAATGACCTGGCTTCCGCCTTCGAAGCCCAATGCCAATGGAAGCAGGGCGCCGATTGTCGCGATCGCCGTCATCAGAATCGGACGCAATCTCGTAGAGCCGGCTTCCAGGAGCGCTTCTCTCGTCGATAAGCCTTCCGCTTCTTTATGGATGACGCGGTCAATTAAGACAATCGCGTTTGTGACGACGATTCCGATCAGCATCAGCATACCGATCATGGCATTCAGACTGATCGTCTCTCCGGATACATACAGTCCGGCTAATGCGCCGATGACTGTAAACGGAAGCGAGAACAGAATCGCAAACGGCGCTAATGCTCCGCCGAACGTGATCACAAGAACGAGGTACACGATGGCGATTGCGGCAAGCATCGCTAAGCCGAGTTTCGTAAAGGAATCAGCAATATCCGCTGATACACCGCCGGTATCAATCGATACATTGTCCGGGTGATCCAGTTTGTCAACTTTCTTTTGAACGGCCGATGACACCTTCGTGACGTTGTCAGAAGTGACGGTTGCCGTTACGTCAGCGTACACTTTGCCGTCGCGTTTGGAAATGGTATCGGATGTCGTGCCGTTTTTCACTTTCGCCACATCGCCGATTTTTACTTCTTGGCCTGCAGGCGATGTGATGGTTTTATCCTCTAATTCTTTTACACTCTTATACTGGTCTTTTTCTGTTTTGATGTTCACATCAAGCTCTTTGCCGTCCTTTTTCACCGTTGTCAAAGGAGACTGTGACGTTTGGGACATCAGGGCTTGGGAGATTTGCGAAGCCGTCAGGCCCTGCTTGCTGAGTTTCTCCTGGTCAGCGACGAACGTGTACTCATCATATGTGCTGGAAAGGCCTGAGTTGACGTCTTTCAGATCTTTCTGCTTTTTCATGATGCCTTCGATGTCTTTGACCGTGCCTTTAATATCAGACTCTGAATCTCCGTACACATAGTACGTTAATTCGTTGTTGTTGCCTGATGAACTGAAATTTTGTGATTTCCATTCGCCGCGGCTGGATGTTTTTTTGATTTCTTTTAAGACATTGTCTTTTTCTTTGTCAAAATCAGGCGTGTCATCCTCGTATTTCACGTAGAACAATGCGCCGTTTGAGCTTCCGCCGAGCGGACTTTGCGAGCCTAATGAATACTGAACGGTATCGACATGTTTGCGTTTAAGCAGCATGTCTTCCGCTTTTTGCGCAGCTTTTTCAGCTTCGCTTTTCGTTTCGCCCGGTTCAGGCGTGTATGTGAGCTGCATCGTTTTGTCCGCTTGCGCAGGCAGGTAGCTCGCGCCGATCAGAGGTACGAGGAACAAACTGCCGACAAGCATCAGAACCGCGATGATAGATGTAATCCATTTATGTCTTAATGACCAATTCAGCACTTTTTTATAGAAATTGGCCAATCTGCCCGGCTTATGCTCTTTCGCTTTAACAGGCGCGCCTGTGAGCGATTTTTTGAATAAGCTGTGCGCAAGCATCGGCACCAGTGTGATCGAAATCAACAGCGATGCGGCAAGCGCGAAGACGATTGTTAATGCAAACGGCATAAACAGTTCGCCGATCTGTCCGCCGACCATGGCAAGCGGCAGGAATACGGCAATGGTTACGATCGTTGATGACATGATCGGTTTAAACATTTCTTTCGTCGCTTCACGCACCAATTGCTTCCCGCGTAAAGGTTCATCTTTCAGCCTCATGCGGCGGTAAATGTTTTCGATCACGACAATCGAGTCGTCGACTACCCGTCCGATGGCGACCGTCATCGCACCGAGCGTCATTATGTTTAATGTGACATCAAGCTGATTCAGCACAAGAAGCGCAATCAGCAGTGACAGCGGGATGGAAACGATAGAAATCATCGTTGATTTAATATCTCTTAAGAATAAGAGAATGATCACGACCGCAAAAATCGCGCCGAAAATCGCTTTGCTTAACATCGTATCCACCGACTCTGTAATCGGCTCTGCCATATCAAGAGTCGAGCTGTACTTGAACCCTTTATGGTCTTTTTTGTATTGATTCAGTTCATCTTTAATCGCATCGGCCACTTCTACCGTGTTGGCGTCATTGGCTTTTACGATATTAATTCCGATGCTGTCCTTTCCGTTCGTGCGGGAAATGGATTCAGCTTTTTTCACATCTTTAATGTCGGCAATGTCAGAAAGCTTGACTGTCGGCACCCCTGCTGTCGCGCTTTGCTGTGCCTGCTGCATAGCCTGAGCGTCCGCCGCAGATGCCGCACCGGCTCCGCCCGCTTGACCTTGAGCGGCAGAAGAAGATGTGACCGGAATTCTCATATCTTTCAGATCTTTAATTGACGTAATATCTCCGTTAACGACAACTGATTTTTCTTTGTTGCCGAATGTGTACAATCCAAGCGGCGTATTGACGTCAGAGCCTTGGATCACTTTCTTGACGGTATCTTCATCAAGTCCGTACTCTTTCATTTTTTTGTCTTTGAAAGAGAATTCCACCTGCTCTTCCTGCTGTCCGGAAACTTGCACAGACGCAACGCCCTGAATGCCTTCAAGCTTAGGAACGAGAGTGTTTTCCACATTTTTGGTCAGGTCTTCAAGCGAGCTTTTGCCGCTTGTCACACTGAGCGTCAAAATCGGGAAAGAGTTGAGGCTGTAACGGGAAATGTCAGGTTTTTTCGCGTCGTCAGGAAGGCTGACACTGTCCAGCGCTTCAGCGACTTCGGTTTTCGCCTTGTCCATATCCTTGTTGTAATCATATTCAATCATAACCGATGAGACGTTTTCAGAGGATGTGGACGTTACGACGCTCACTCCTTCTAAATTCTGGACCGCCTGCTCGATCGGTTTTGTCACGTCATCCGCAACTTGACTCGGAGCAGCTCCGGGATAAGTCGTATTTACTGAAAGGTAAGGCATGTTGACGTCCGGTATGGATTCCTGCTTCATATTCATACCGGCATACAGCCCTGCTACAGTAACGATAATCGTCATCAGCCAAACTGCGAATTTGTTCTTCAGTACAAAGTTAATAATGTGGTTCATCATGTCCTCCGTTAATTTTTATTGACTGACTGGTCATTCTATATAATACTAAACGGTATAACTCAACATCGTCAACTAATAAGGCAGTAAATTTTTCTAAATTTTTCAGGATTAAGGGGAAGCACGTCATGAACGAAAAAAAAGAGAAAATCATAAAAACAGGCATCCATTTATTTGCCAAAAAAGGGTTTTCTTCAACAACCATTCAGGAAATCGCCGGTGAATGCGGAATTTCAAAAGGGGCCTTCTATCTCCATTTCAAATCAAAAGAAGACCTTTTGCTCTCAGCATGTGAGTATTACATCGGCATGTCTATGGAAGAAATAAAGAAAATTAAAACAGAACATCAGCATAAACCGCCTAAGGACGTATTCCGAAAACAAATCGCATATCAATTCCAGGAATTTATGGAACACAAGGACTTTATCATTCTCTTGCTGAGCGAAAAGGTCATTCCTGAAAATCAAAAGGTCAAGCAGTATTTTCATGAGGCCAATATTCAATTTAACATGCTGTACCGGGATGCATTGCTCTCCGTTTACGGAGATGCCGTCACACCGTTTTTAGCGGATGCGTCCGTTATGGCGCAAGGAATTGTGAGCTCCTATATTCATTTCTTGATTTTTAATGAACATACGGCATTCCGGACGGAAAACGTGGCGGCCTTTCTGATTGCCAGAATTGATGATCTGATTACGGGACTGATAAGAGACAATCCCGATCCGCTGCTGCCTGAGGATATCTTCACTCAGCCCGCGGCGGACAGAGAAAGACTGCTTGCGGATATTCAAAAGATAAAAGCACAGCAGGAGCTGCCTGAGGACGTCCTCGTATCGCTTGAAGTCATTGAAGAGGAATGTGCAAAAGAAGAGCCGCGAAAACCGATTATTAAAGGAATGCTGTCCAACTTGGCAGGCAGCGGAAATGAGCAGATTGAAACGCTGCGGGCTTCCATTGAAACCTATTTCATCTTATAAAAAAAGAGACCGGCGCTTACCGGTCTCCGTGTCAGCAGCGCCCTTAGAGGCGGCTGCTTTTTTTTATCGTTTTTTGATTTCTTCAAGTAAGATCTTGTTGACCATCGGCGGGTTGGCCTGTCCTTTTGAGGCTTTCATAATCTGTCCGACAAGGAAGCCGATCGCGCGGTCTTTTCCGTTTTTGAAGTCTTCAATTGACTGCGGGTTGCTGTCAAGCGCATCTGTTACCAGCTTCAGAAGCACGCTTTCGTCAGAAATCTGCACGAGGCCTTTTTCTTTGACGATTTTTTCCGCGTCGCCGCCTTTTTCAATTAATTCTTTAAAGACTTTCTTCGCGATTTTAGACGAGATGGTTCCTTTTTCAATCAGCTTAATCATGCCGGCAAGGCCTTCAGGAGTCAGTGCGACATCCTCAAGCTCTTTTTGTTCGGCGTTCAGGTAAGCTGAGACTTCACCCATCAGCCAGTTTGATGCCTGCTTGGCTTCTGCGCCTTTATTGACCGTTTCTTCGAAGAAATCAGCCATTTCTTTCGTCAGCGTCAGAACCATTGCGTCATAAGCCGGCAGGCCGAGCTCTTCGATATAACGCTTGCGGCGCTCGTCCGGAAGCTCAGGAATGGTTGCTCTTACGCGTTCTTTCCATTCGTCATCGATGTAGAGCTCGACAAGGTCAGGCTCAGGGAAATAGCGATAGTCGTCCGAACCTTCTTTGACACGCATCAAAATGGTTTTTTTCGTCGCTTCATCGTAACGGCGCGTCTCCTGCTGAATGACTCCGCCTGACAGAAGCACCTGCTCCTGGCGTTTTTCTTCATGCTCAAGTCCTTTTTGCACGAATGCGAAGGAGTTCAGGTTTTTCAGCTCCGTTTTTGTGCCGAATTTCTCCTGGCCGATCGGACGGAGGGAAATGTTGGCGTCACAGCGCAGTGAACCTTCTTCCATTTTACAGTCGGAAACGCCTGTGTATTGGATAATTGATTTCAGCTTTTCGAGATATGCGTAAGCTTCCTCCGGTGTGCGGATATCCGGCTCAGATACAATCTCGACAAGCGGCGTGCCCTGGCGGTTGAAGTCAACGAGGGAATAGCCGTCGCCCGTATGCGTCAGTTTTCCCGCATCTTCTTCAAGGTGAAGACGGGTGATGCCGATTTTTTTCGTTTTTCCGCCGACTTCGATTTCGATCCAGCCGTTTTCGCCGATTGGCTTGTCAAATTGAGAAATTTGATATGCCTTCGGGTTGTCCGGATAGAAATAGTTTTTCCGGTCAAACTTCGTATCCGTTGCGATTTCGCAGTTCAAAGCCATTGCGGCTTTCATCGCGAATTCGACCGCTTCTCTGTTCAAAACGGGCAGCACGCCGGGATAGCCGAGGTCGATGACGCTCGTTTGGGTATTCGCTTCCGCGCCGAATGGCGTCGGTGAGCTTGAGAAAATTTTAGATTTTGTTTTTAATTCCACATGGACTTCAAGTCCGATTACCGTTTCAAAGTTCACTTCATTTCACCCCTTACAGTTCAGGTTTCGCTTTATGATGATCTGTTGCCTGCTCAAAAGCATGAGCGACGCGGTATACAGTGCCTTCATCGAAGTGTTTTCCGATGATTTGCAGTCCGAGCGGCAGTCCGTCCGCAAATCCGCACGGCACGCTGATTCCCGGCACACCCGCGAGGTTGACAGGGATCGTTAAAATATCGTTGGCGTACATTGTGAGCGGATCGCTGGTTTTTTCGCCGATTTTGAATGCCGGTGTCGGCGTTGTCGGTCCGACGATGACATCGTATTTCTCAAATACGTCTTCAAAATCTTTTTTAATAAGCGTGCGCACTTTTTGCGCTTTTTTGTAATACGCGTCATAGTAGCCGGAGCTGAGCGCGAAGGTGCCGAGCATGATGCGGCGCTTCACTTCGTTGCCGAAGCCTTCAGAGCGTGTCTGTTTATAAAGGTCGATCAGGTTGTCCGCATTGTCTGAGCGGTAGCCGTAGCGGATGCCGTCAAAGCGCGCAAGGTTTGCAGACGCTTCGGAAGAAGACAGCAGATAATACGTCGCAAGCGCGTATTTGCTGTGCGGCAGAGATACTTCTTCCCATGTCGCTCCGAGGTCTTCAAGCACTTTTAAAGCGGCTAAAACCGATTCTTTCGCTTCTTTGCCGACGCCTTCTCCGAGATATTCTTTCGGTACGGCGATTTTCAAGCCTTTAATATCGCCAGTTAATGAAGAAAGAAAGTCCGGCACTTCGACATTGGCGCTCGTAGAGTCCATTTTGTCCGGGCCTGAAATCGCCTGAAGAAGGAATGCGTTATCTTCTACGGTTCTTGTGATCGGCCCGATCTGGTCCAGTGAAGACGCAAAAGCGACCAAACCGTAACGCGACACACGTCCGTATGTAGGCTTTAATCCGACGACGCCGCAGAAAGAAGCCGGCTGGCGGATGGAGCCGCCCGTATCAGATCCGAGTGAAAACGGGACTTCGCCCGCGGCAACCGCAGCTGCGGAACCGCCGCTTGATCCGCCGGGAACCGTATCGAGATTCCAAGGGTTTTTCGTCGCTTTGTACGCGGAGTTTTCAGTAGAAGAACCCATCGCGAACTCGTCCATATTCAGCTTTCCGATCGTTACGGCTTCAGCGGCTTGAAGGCGCTCCACAACCGTCGCATCGTAAATCGGATCGAAGTTTTCGAGGATTTTGCTTGAGCATGTGGTGCGAAGCCCTTTGGTCACGATGTTGTCTTTGACGCCGATCGGCATTCCGAAGAGAAGACCGTGTTCAGACCGTCCGTCAACCGCTTCGTCAAGTTCTTTCGCGTAAGCGCGGGCTCTTTCTTCATCAAGCTGTAAAAACGCCTGCACCTTATCATCCACGGATGCGATCCGTTTGTAAGATTCATCAACAAGATCGGAAATCTTGATTTCTTTTTTATGTATCATTTGTTTCAGTTCTGTGATTTTGTGATCAAATAATGACATACTGTCTCCCTCCTTTAATCCAGAATAGATGGCACACGGACATAGCCGTCTTTATGATCGGGAGCATTTTTCATGACATCCTCGACCGGAAGGCCTTTACCCGCTTCATCTTCTCTCATTACGTTTTTCATTTTCAGCACGTGTGTTGTCGGTTCCACGTTATCCGTGTCCACTTCATTAAGCTCCTCGGCAAACGAGATGATACTGTCAAGCTGTTCTGTAAACATTTCAGCTTCTTCATCCGTAATGGCGAGTCTCGCCAAATGAGCGACATGCTTTACTTCTTCTATAGAAATTCGTGACATAAGATCCACCTCCGCATAATTCTCCGTTTCGTCATATAATACTGATCATATCAAAAACGAGCCCTCTAAAGCAACAAAACGCCGCCTTCTGAGGCATGATGAAACCCTCTCTATTTTATCCTAAATCGGGGAGAAAGAGAAACGAATTATATGTCAGAAAATTTTTACTTTTATAATTTATTGGTAGCGTTTTCATCTCTAAGCTGTTCTATGTTGGCGGGGATTTTTTCCTTGAGCGGGCCAGGTTTCGAGAGTTGATTGATCGGGGATACTTTGTTAGGTTTAGTAACCATAGCCAGCACTAAATCATGCGATCCGCATGGAATGATGACTAAAGGCTGGATCGCCGGCACATATTCCGGCACTACTAATCTGCAGAGGTGATGCAACATTTACATGAAAGAAGAGAGGGTCCAAAAACGTGAGTATTGAATTAATTATATCTCTTGGCATTTACTTTGCTGCCATGCTGTTAATCGGCTGGTACGCATTCAGGAAGACAACGAATATTAATGATTACATGCTGGGCGGAAGAGGACTCGGCCCGTTCGTAACGGCGCTGTCCGCAGGTGCGGCCGATATGAGCGCATGGATGCTGATGGGAGTTCCCGGCGCAATGTTCGCAACGGGGTTATCGACCTTATGGCTGGCGCTCGGTTTGACGATCGGCGCGTATTCAAATTATCTGCTGCTTGCTCCGAGGCTGCGCGCTTACACGGAAGTTGCGGATGATGCGATTACGATTCCCGATTTTTTCGATAAACGGTTCCGCCACTCGTCATCATTGCTGAAAATTGTTTCCGCCGTGATTATTATGATCTTTTTCACACTGTACACATCGTCCGGGATGGTATCCGGAGGCAGGTTATTTGAATCGGCATTCGGCGCCGACTACAAATTCGGTTTGTTTTTAACGGCCGGTGTTGTTGTGCTTTACACGCTGTTTGGCGGTTTCCTCGCTGTCAGTCTGACTGACTTTGTACAGGGAGCGATCATGTTTGCGGCATTAGTGCTTGTGCCGATCGTTGCTTTTACCCAGCTCGGGAGCGTTTCAACGACGATTGATTCGATCAACGCCGTTAACCCGAAACTATTGGATATCTTTAAAGGCGCGAGCGTCATTAGCATTATTTCTTATTTGGCATGGGGACTCGGCTATTACGGCCAGCCTCATATCATCGTACGATTTATGGCGATTAAAGAAGTGAAAGATTTAAAACCCGCCCGCAGAATCGGGATGAGCTGGATGGTTATTTCAGTTGTCGGTTCATTGCTTACCGGGATTATCGGGGTTGCGTATTCTCATCACTTCGGGGTCTCCGTAAAAGATCCGGAAACGATTTTCATTATTTTTTCTAAAATCTTGTTCCATCCGCTGATTACGGGCTTCTTGCTGTCCGCGATTTTAGCGGCGATCATGAGTTCCATTTCCTCACAGCTTCTCGTAACGGCAAGCGCCATTACGGAAGATTTATACCGCGCCTTTTTCAGACGGGAAGCGAGCGATAAAGAATTGGTCATGACCGGACGCCTGTCGGTATTGATCGTGGCCGTTATCGCCATTTTGCTTTCCATGAATCCGAACAGCACCATTCTTGATCTGGTCGGATATGCGTGGGCAGGCTTCGGTTCGGCTATCGGCCCGGCGCTCTTGCTCAGTCTGTACTGGAAACGGATGAATGAATGGGGATCGCTTGCGGCGATGATTACCGGGGCCGCGGCCGTTTTAATCTGGATCACGACAGGGCTTGCCGCTTCAACCGGCGTATACGAAATCATTCCGGGGTTCTTCCTCAGTCTGATTGCCGGTATTGCCGTCAGCCTGCTGACCAAAAAACCGGCCGATGCTTCTTATCAGCTGTTCAGCCGGATGGAAGCTCTTTTGAAAAACAAGAAATAGACAAAAAGCCGTCAGATTTTATCCCTGACGGCTTTTTTCTTCCGCACTTGTCCTGCTATAAATACTGTGAGAAAATCATATCAATTTATTATAAGAAAAATTGCGGAGGTGCTGTGCAAATTGAGCTGGCCTATCGAACCAGACATTTTATTAAAGCTGGGCATTGCCACGCTGATCGGCATGATCATCGGTCTTGAACGCGAGCTGAAAAACAAGCCGCTCGGACTGAAAACCTGTATCGTCATCGCCGTCAGCTCCTGTATGCTGACGATCGTCAGCATTAATGCGGCATATCATTTCCCAAAATATTACCGAATCATGATGGATCCGCTCCGCCTTCCCGCCCAAATCATTTCCGGCGTCGGTTTTATCGGCGCGGGCGTGATCCTGCGTAAAAGTAATGACGTCATATCCGGCCTGACGACATCGGCCATCATCTGGGGCGCAGCCGGGCTCGGTCTGGCTACAGGCGCCGGCTTTTATAAAGAGGCGTTCGCAAGCCTCTTGTTTATCCTGATCAGCGTCGAATTTCTTCCGTGGCTGATCAGAAAAATCGGTCCCAACCGCTTGAAGGAAAAAGATATCCGCGTGAGAATGTCTCTTTCCGATAAAGACAAAATGACCGAGATTTTAAAGGCAATGAAAAGCAAACAGCTCCGCATTCACTCCGTCCGGATTGATGATCTGGGCGAAAAAGAATTTCCGATTATGGAAGTGAAAGTCAGTGTTCATAAAAACCGCTACACCACTGACGTCTATTATGATATTAAAGAAATTCAAGGTGTCGTCGGAGTGAAGTGTGATACGTTATAAAAAACGCCGGGCTGGATTCAGCCGGCGTTTTTCTATTTATACGAATGCAGAAAAGTTATACTCCGTAATCGGGGTTTCATTTTCGATATCGCGCCTGAAGGTTTTCAGCATCTCAAGTTCCTCGTCCCCGAGTGAGTTGAGGTCAAACGCCTGATGCAATAATCCGTAGATCAGCATATGGCGCAGCCGGAGAAAATCCGGGATGTGTTCAAGCCAGGCGAGATCAAGGTCATTTTCTTCCCTGTAGCCTTTCATAAAGTGAGTCATGAATTCACCCGTAAACGCGGCCTTGTCTTCATACGGGATGACCGGATACCACAACATATTGTACAGCAGAATACTGATATCATTCACAAACCAATTGTAGCCGATATCATCAAAATCAAATGCAGTGATTTTTCCGTTGTCCCAATTGAAATTGCCGTGGTGCAGATCGGCGTGCACAAGGCCGTAGTTTTCAGGGTTCTTCGGCAAACGGCGCAGTTTTTCCATTAGAGCATCCGCCCGCTCAAATACGAGATGCTGATCTGCGGGTACGTATTTTCTCAGCTTCAGCTGCTCCTCTTCATCCCATTCCTGCCTTTTATATAACGGATCGCTCAGACGGTAGCTTTTCGTCAGCCGGTGCATGTTCCCCGTGTACTTTCCAAGCTCGTAAAACAGGGTTCCGTTCCAGTCTGATTCCTCCACTTTGCGTCCGGGCGCTTTTTCATAGACTCTTACTAAAAACGCTCCGCCTTTTCCATCCGGCACTTCTTCGACATCTTTGCCATTTAATGAAGGAATTGGCTTTGCTGCTGAAAGCCCTCCCCTTGCCAGATGATGAAGCCATTCCATTTCTCCGAGAATATATTCCGGTGTTCTTCTGATCGTATGCGTAATTTTTAAGATATACGGTTCGTTATCTTTCACAATTTCATATACGTAGTTCTCTGCGTCCGCAATAAATTGAAATTTGGTAAAGCCGTATATTTCACCGGCCTCAGCCAGCACCTTATCTTCCTCAAAAATCGCTTTAATATCTTTATGCATGCTGATTCACCCTTTTCATAACGTTTGTAGGCGGTGTGTGTACTCAGCAAATGTCATTCATCAACATTCCTGCCCTTCTTTTTTCACAGCAGATTAGTAACATCCGCTTAGAAATGAAATGTGTTTTCCTGTTAATTCCTGATTATACAAATATCTTAACATACCTCATTCCTCGCTCCAACGATATTCACAATAAAAAAACCCTTGCTCATACAGAAATGAACAAGGGCATCTTGGTTAATCGTAAATATGGACGGTCGGTTCTTTGTCACCCGCATTGCGGACGATCAACGCTTCCTGCCCGTCAGACGAGGTAATGTTAATTTCGACATCAACTGAGCCTTTTGAATAATAATCCATCAGCTCACCTGTTAAGTATTGGGTGAAGGCGATGACTTCGCTTTTCCCGTAAAATTGCATCGGGATTTCAATCTTCATTTTTCTCATTTCATCGTTTTCGTACATTGCCGTTCCGACGACTCCGGTGTAATTCGGGAAGTAGCTGTCGATGGCGTTTTTGAAGCGTTTAAATACTTCGGAATCATCAGGGTATTTCTTTGCCGTGTCTGTATCCGCCGGATAGAAGACGTACTTTTCTTTGACATCATCCCAGTTTGAAATGGTGGATGAGCCGGCTTTGACTTCTGTTTTTGCAATGTAATTCCCCGGTACGATTGATGTTTTCGGCGCTTGTTTATAAAGGGCGACGGTAATCGGCACATTTTTCAGGTTATCCATTTTCCGAAGGCGGTTAACGACTTCCTGGGCGATTTCTTCACCGTGGCTGCGGATCGTTTTGTCACTGAGCTCCACTTCCTGCTGCGGATCACCTGTGTTTTCACGGTAATAGTATACAGAGTTGAGAGCGAGACCGATCATGATACCGCCAAGCTGGATGGAATTTTTATCTTTTCTTACTAAGTAATCCTGCTCAAGCATGGACGCTAAGTAAATCGGGCTGTTTTCATTTTTCTCTTTTGCCGATCCCGAGCTTGGCAGCACGGGATTTAAGCCGAGATTCTGAAAATTGGAATCTGCCTTTTTCGCCTTTTTCAGATCACTGCCTTCTTTTTTGCGGTCAAGCCAGCTGAGTACCGTGTCCTCATCTAAATACTGGCCTTCCTGATACAAATAGTCATCCGTCGGGAACGTGTCTTGAGCGAGCCGCATCAGACCCGTCTCGAATTCATCGATGTCCAGCCTCGTGTTCAGCCGGTCCGCGGTCAGGCCGCGCGCTTTTCCGGCCTTAAACGGAAGCACCATTTTATAGTAGGAATCAGAGATATTATATTTCGGTATGATCGCTTTTTCAGAAGACTTTGCCGTTTTCTGCGTGATCTCTTCCTCTTTGTTCCCCCCGAAACTCGGCGAACAGGCCGACAGCATGAGTACTGCCGCCGTTGCCGTCGCCGCCAATGCCAACATCTTTTTCAATAGAAAACACTCCTCTTATTTCTTTAGCTCTCCCAATAGCTGTGCTTCATTCCATACTTCAATGTTTAATTCCTGCGCTTTTGTCAGCTTGCTTCCGGCCGCTTCTCCGGCAATCAGCAAGTCTGTTTTTTTGCTGACAGATCCCGTCAGCTTTCCGCCGAGCGCTTCAATCTGCGCCTTGGCTTCATTTCTGGACAGCTCTTCAAGCTTTCCGGTCAACACGATGGTTTTGCCGGCAAAATAAGAGTCGCTGTCCTCCGCTTTTACTTTTTTCGGGCCTTTGTAGAGTGTGTTCACACCGAGTTCCTCAAGTTCATTCAATAGCTCAAGCATTTCTTCTTTGCGGAAATAGGTGATAACGGCATCGGCCATCTTTTCGCCGATTTCATCTACCGCAAGCAGCTCTTCTTCCGTAGCTTGTTTCAGATTTTCCAGGCTTTCAAAATGCATGGCGAGTGTTTTGGCCGCTTTTGAGCCGATAAAACGGATGCCGAGACCGAACAGCAGGCGTTCCAGCGAATTCTCTTTCGACTTTTGGATGGAGCTGATCAGATTGTCAGTTGATTTTTCCCCCATCCGCTCAAGCCGGATGACCTGCTCTTTCGTCAGCTTATACAAATCAGCGACATTACGGACGAGATGTTCACGGAAAAGCTGTGTGATGACACGTTCTCCGAGTCCGTCAATATTCATCGCGTTGCGTGAGACAAAGTGAATCAGGCCTTCTCTGATCTGCGCCGGACATTCCGGATTGATGCAGCGCAGCGCGACTTCTCCTTCAATGCGGACAAGTTCGCTTTCGCACTCAGGGCAGCTGGTCGGCATATTGAATTCTTTTTCTTCCCCGGTCCGCTGTTCGATTAAGACATTGACGACCTCAGGGATGATGTCGCCCGCTTTTTTGACGACCACTTTATCGAGAATGCGGATATCCTTCTCTTTAATTAAATCTTCGTTATGAAGGGATGCTCTTGAGACCGTCGTTCCCGCGACTTTTACCGGTTCCAGAACGGCGGTCGGCGTAATGACGCCCGTTCTTCCGACATTCAGTTCGATATCGAGAAGTTTTGTCACGACCTCTTCCGCCGGGAATTTATAAGCAATCGCCCAGCGCGGGCTTTTTGCCGTATACCCGAGCTCTTCCTGCTGGTCGAGCGAATCGACTTTGATGACGATTCCGTCAATTTCATACGGGAGATCGGCCCGCTTCGCCTGCAGCTCTTCGATCATTTCAATGACTTCATCTATCGTGGCGCATTTTTTCCGTTCCTGGTTTGTTTTAAAACCGAGCTCATCCAGAAAATCCAGGCCCTGACTCTGTGTTTCCACACCCATCTCGTCAAGCTCCGCTATACTGTAGACGAAGATGTCAAGATTTCGTTTCGCTGCAATTTTCGGATCGAGCTGTCTGAGTGAGCCCGCAGCCGCGTTCCGGGGATTGGCGAACGGCTCCTCTTCATGTTTCAGCCGTTCTTCATTGAGCGCTTCAAATGACTGTTTCGGCATGTACGCCTCTCCGCGCACTTCTATGGAAAGATTCCGTTTCATTTTCAGCGGAATGTTGCGGATCGTTTTTAAGTTTTCCGTGATATCTTCGCCCGTCGTTCCGTCTCCTCTTGTCGCGCCTCTGACGAAATAGCCGTCTTCATAACGGAGAGAAACAGCAAGACCGTCTATTTTCAGCTCCACATTATAAGCGACGCCGTCACCGACAGCCTGACGGACGCGGCGGTCAAAATCGCGGAGATCATCATCGTTAAATGCGTTGCCGAGACTGAGCATCGGCGTGCCATGCTGCACCTTTTGAAACGATTCAAGCACCGCTCCCCCGACCCGCTGTGTGGGCGAATCAGGCGTTCTGAGTTCCGGGTGCTCTTCCTCTATGGCAATCAGCTCCTGCATCAGTCTGTCGTACTCGGAATCCGGCACGCTCGGTTCATCTAAGGTGTAATATTCATAACTGTACTGATCGATGGTGCGGCGCAATTCTTCTGCCCGGTGTTTCGCTGTTTCTTTGTCCATCATGTTCTTCCTTTCCTCTTCAGGTTACTGCTTTTCAATCGGCGCAAAAGCGGCAAGCAGACGCTTCACGCCGACTGGGCTCGGGAATGCGATATCAAGCTCGGTGCTTTCGCCTTCTCCTTTTACGCTGACAACCGTTCCGGTGCCCCATTTTTTATGGCCCGCTTTATCGCCGACCGCCCAGCTGAGCGAGTCGCCGCCTGTTTTGTTCGCATAGGAAACGGGACGGGATACGGGCCCGCGTTTTGGCTGCACTTTTCTTCCCGGCTGCATGCGAGGTGTTTTCTTCTCATTTAGGTTCTCCAATAAATCGCCAGGTATTTCCCTGATAAAGCGGGATTCCGGATTCATATTGGTGCGGCCGAATAAGGTGCGCATTTTGGCATTCGTTAAATACAGTTCTTCTTCCGCCCTCGTAATGCCTACATATGCGAGCCTGCGTTCTTCTTCCATCTCGGCTTCTTCCATCAGGGAGCGGCTGTGCGGGAACACGCCTTCTTCCATGCCCATTAAGAACACGACAGGAAATTCAAGCCCCTTAGCGGCGTGCAGTGTCATTAAAGTGACGGCATCCTTTCCGCCTGATTCCTCTTCCTTCTGGTCGAGCTGGTCAATATCCGCAATCAGCGCCAAATCAGTCAGAAACGCGACGAGAGACTTGTCTTCGCTTTTTTGTTCGAAGTTTTTCGTCACGGAAAGAAACTCGTCGATATTTTCAAGACGGCTTTGGGCTTCGATTGATTTTTCGGCCTTCAGCATTTCTCTGTATTCCGTTTTCTCGAGAATTTCTTCCGTGAGTTCCGTAATGGACAGGTAATCCTGCATGTTCGTCAGATTTTCAATCATTACGCCAAAACCGTCAAGCGCGTTTGCCGCTTTCGCGCTGACGCCGATGAAATCAACCTGTTTGATCGCCTGGAACATTGACATTCCGTTCATCGCCGCATATGAAGCGATTTTTTCTAGCGAAGTGGCGCCGACGCCCCGCTTCGGCACATTGACGATCCGCGTAAAACTGATGTCGTCGTCCGGGTTTGACACAAGGCGCAGGTATGCGAGAATGTCTTTAATTTCTTTCCTGTCGTAGAACTTGGTTCCGCCGACGATATTGTAGTTCAGTCCGGATTTTAAAAGGGTTTCCTCAATGACGCGCGACTGGGCGTTTGTCCGGTATAAAATCGCGATATCGGAAAGCTTCCGCCGCCCCGAGCTGTGCAGCTCATAAATTTTGCCCGCGACGAATTGGCCTTCGCCGAATTCATTGTCGCCGCTGTAATAAGAAAGCTTGATGCCTTCGTCATTTTCCGTCCACAGGTTTTTCGGCTTGCGGTTTGAGTTGTTTTTGATCACTTCGTTAGCCGCTTGCAGAATCCGCTTTGTTGAGCGGTAGTTTTGCTCGAGCAGAATCACGTTTGCGCTCGGATAATCTTTTTCAAAGGAAAGGATATTCGCGATATCCGCCCCGCGCCATCTGTAAATGGACTGGTCGGAGTCACCGACGACGCAGATATTTTCAAGACGGGCCGCAAGCTGCTTCACAAGCAGGTATTGCGCCCTGTTCGTATCCTGATACTCGTCTACGTGAATGTACTGGAATTTGCGCTGATAAAACTCAAGCACTTCCGGCACACGCTCGAAAAGCTTAATCGTTGTCATGATTAAATCATCAAAATCAAGCGATTGGTTTTTCAGCAGTTTTTTCTGATAATCGGTATACACGTCACTCGTGACCTGATCGTAGTAGCCGCCGGCCGATTTTGCGAATTCCTCAGGTTCGATCAGCTCGTTTTTTGCGCTGCTGATGGAGCCTAAAATACTTCTCGGATCAAACTTTTTCGGATCGATATTCCGCTCTTTCAGAATCCCTTTAATAACGGAAAGCTGATCAGCCGTATCAAGAATGGAGAAATTTCGGTTGATGCCGATTCTGTCAATATCCCTGCGCAGAATCCGCACGCACATGCTGTGGAAGGTGGATATCCAGATTTCATCCGCGCCGGGTCCGAGAATGCTCTCTACCCGCTCCTTCATTTCTCTGGCGGCTTTATTTGTAAATGTAATCGCCAGAATGTTCCATGGCGCCACGTGTTTTTCCGCCATTAAGTATGCGATTCTGTGCGTCAGCACACGTGTTTTTCCGCTTCCCGCGCCCGCCATCAGAAGCAGCGGACCGTCCGTCGTCTTGACCGCTTCCTGCTGAACGGGATTTAATCCGCTTAATAATTGATTGCTAATGTAATTCATATCCGTTCACCGCCTATCAAACATATGTTCTATCATAAATCAATTTCGTCCGCTTGGCTACTTTGTCTTTACAGCCGCCACCGTTTTAAGCGCCTGATCAAAATCTTCATATACGGCATTTCCGACAACGATGACATCGGCATGACGGCCGAACCGTTCCGCCGTTTCCGCGTCTTTAATGCCGCCTCCGTAAAACAGGACGGACTTGTCCAGCACAGCCTTCGTTTTCTCCACCGTTTCTATGTCCGCCAGCATCCCGCTGTATTCCAGATAAAAAATCGGGAGATGAAGCAAATGCTCCGCAACCCGCGCATAGGCGAGAATATCTTCTGTTTCTATATGTGTATCCGCCTCCGTCAAAGCGGCCGCCTTACAATCAGGGTTGACGATGCAGTAGCCCTCCGTCACGATTTCCTCCATTGACATGAGCTCTCCGTATTCTTTCATCGCCTGATGATGCATGCCGACAATCCAGTCCGCCTTTTTGCTGTTGAGCACACTCGGAATGAAATAAAGATCAAACCCGGGCACAATGGAATCAATCGTCGACACCTCAAGTACGCACGGCACTAAAAACCGCCGCACCTTTGACATCAGTCTCAGCACATTGTCCTCGGTGATATTGTCGCTTCCTCCGATCACAATGGCGTCAGTCCCTGATTCACAAAGCTGTTCCAGTTGTTCATCCGGTAAATCTTTATTCGGATCGAGTTTAAAAACATGCTTCCACTCGTTAACATCGTACATGCGTTTTCGTTCCTCCATTCGTTTCTTGCCATTTAAACATTATAACAAATTCGTTTGGCCCGGAAAAACGGAAAAAGACGTCATTCACCTGATTCACAAAAAAAGATTGCGCTCCGCCGGACGGGAAACGGCTATGTTTGAAAACAGACAATATGTGGAATGTCAAAGAGAAAAAAGACAAGGAGTCTGATCTCAATGGAACAAGCCATTATCGTACTGATTTGTATATTGATTTTTATTATTTTAGTTCCCGCCGCATTGTTTCTCTGGATATACATAAGAGACGAAAAGCAGGAAGAACATTCAGTGCTGCGCAATTATCCCGTAGCGGGAAAACTGCGCTATATATTTGAAAAAATCGGACCTGAGCTGCGGCAGTATTTATTCAGCAATGATAACGAAGAACAGCCGTTTTCCCGGAGAGAATATGAACAGACGGTCATGTCCGGAAAGTATAAGAGCAGAATGATGGGCTTCGGCTCAGAACGGGATTTCAATCAGCCGGGCTATTATATCCGTAACGCCCTCTTCCCGAAACAAAGGGAGGAGCTGCGCGCAGATCAGACGCCGAAGATCGACACGATGGTATACAAGATTGACAAAGACAACCTGCTGAAACGCAGCGAACACCGCGAAAAAGCAAAAGCGGACCCTTATTACCTGCATCCGGACGATGTGCAAGTGATCGGCCGCGATACATGCAAGAAGCCGTTTTATGTGAAAGGGTTAATCGGACAATCAGCGATGAGCTACGGCTCACTTGGCGACCGGGCAATCACCGCCCTGTCAAAAGGGCTGCACCAGGCCGGCGGCACATGGATGAATACAGGCGAAGGCGGCCTGTCTGAGTATCACCTGAAAGGCGGCGCGGATATTATCTGCCAAATCGGCCCCGGGCTGTTCGGCGTGCGCACTGAAGATGGAGAATTTTCATGGGAAGAATTTAAGAAAAAAAGCCGCCTCGAGCAGATTAAAGCCTTTGAATTAAAGCTTGCGCAAGGGGCGAAAGCAAGAGGCGGGCATATTGACGGTTCAAAGGTGACCGAAGAAATTGCCGCCATCAGAAATGTGCAGCCCGGACAATCCATTGACAGCCCAAACCGCTTCAACGAGTTCTCAAATGTTCCGGACATGCTTGATTTCATTGAGAAATTAAGGACTGTCGGTGAAAAACCGGTCGGTATCAAAATTGTCCCGGGCAGCCGCAAAGACCTTGAAGACCTTATTTCCTGTATGAGTTCATCAGGCAAACTTCCCGACTTTATTACGATTGACGGCAGTGAAGGGGGAACGGGAGCTTCTTTCCATGAGCTGGCGGATTCCGTCGGCCTGCCGATTCTGACCGGCCTCCCCCTTGTTGACGGCCTTTTGAAGACATACGGGATAAGAGATAAGCTGAAAATTTTCGCATCCGGAAAGCTGCTCACTCCGGATAAGATTGCCGTTGCCCTCGCGTTAGGCGCGGATTTTGTCAATATTGCCCGGGGAATGATGTTTTCAGTCGGCTGTATCCGCGCTCAAGTATGCCACACCAATCATTGTCCTGTCGGAGTGGCGACAACCGATCCAAAACTTCAGCGCGCGCTCAGTATCGAGGATAAACAGCACCGCGTCTGCAACTACGTGCTCTCGTTGCGTGAAGGGCTGTTTCACCTCGCCGCGGCGGCGGGCATCAGCTCACCGATTCATTTCTCAGCTGAACACATCGTATACCGGGAGGAAGACGGAAGCCTGAGGGAACTTCCCGGCCTTTTGAATCAGCACGCATAAAAAAACCGCCTGCCGTCATCGGCAGAGCGGTTTTTTACGTAGCTGAGGAGGATTCTCCTTTGTTTACGCGGTCAAGCGCCATTTCATAGGCGTCGTTACCATAATTTAAGCAGCGCTTCACCCGGGAAATCGTCGCTGTGGAAGCACCCGTTTCGCTTTCAATTTTGTGATACGTATTCCCTTCGCGGAGCATTCTCGCCACTTCCAAACGCTGCGCCAGCGATTGGATTTCATTAATCGTACAAAGATCGTCAAAGAAACGATAGCATTCCTCCAGATCTTTCAGCGATAAAATAGATAAAAATAACTGGTCCAGTTCTTTTCCGCGTAATTTATCGATTTGCATCGTCAAACACCTTCTCCTTTACTAATGGAAGCTGCATCGAGATCAGGCACGATATTAATCCATGTCTTTCCTGGCACAAACGGAAGAATCTCACCGCCTTTTACGGGCAGAATACGGCCGTCTTTATATTCCCAGTCTGACTCCATAACATCGCCGTGCTGAAGCAGGAGGCCCTTCCCCCCTGACTGAATATCGATGGCTCGCCTTCCATCTTTGTCTGTCATGCGATGGCCGGCTTCAACAATAAAAATGTTGTGCATGGCTAAAGGCTTTCCGGTCTCCCGGTCTGTCGCTTTCACACCATCAGAGCTTCTTGTATAAGCATCAGCTTTTTTATCATAATCGTATTCGACAAGATTTGTAATGTTTTGTGTTCCATAATCTATCCGAATATTGTAGGTTTCATTTCCTGGTTTTGCATCTGATGTCTGAAATGGGAGCGGTTCTGTTTTTCCGTTCAGCTTGTATCCTTTTTGTTCCGCCGCCTTCCTGATATTGTCATACGACGTATAGGAATTGTGGGGCGGCTTGCTGAAATCGGCTCTCCAAAACAGGCTTCCATCAAAATCCAAACCGTTTATATAATCGTAAGCTCCGGACTCCAGCTGCTTTTTTGCGCCGGGACTCCAGCCATGATGGACAAATATGCTGTTAAACCCGCTGCTGAGCGTGACAAAATATTCCCTCGCGCTCCGCACAGGCCCGACCGTTTCCGGCATCTCACTTTGAAAAATCGCGAGAAACCGCGTAATCCGGCCCTCCGCGAGCGCTTCGATGACAACATCCGCCTTTGACAGCCCGGATTGGGGCCTCGCCTTCGGATGATTGTTCACTGCGACTGCAATCGGACGGCGTTCTGCAAGCTTCTGCTCAGTTTTCAGCCCCGTTAAAGGAGCTTCCGCTTCTTTCGGCTGCACCTGATCGGCATTATTCTGCCGGCAGGCGGCAAGCAGCAAAAACGCAAAACAAAGCATACAAACGGTTTTCCATCTTTTCATATGTCGGCTCCCTGCTTTTATATTTTAACGCATTATCGATGGAAAGAGTACAGTTTTTTTCATCACGTCGAATATTCCTCTCGGCGTAATGCGGATATAAGGCAGGTGTGTGCTCTGCAAAAAGAGCAGCGTATAGATCGGATCGCAGAATCGGTAGCCCCGCTCCTCCAGCAACATCCTCAGTTTTTGCTCTTTCTCAAGCACTTCTTCATACTTCTCCGCAGATGCAGAACCGTTTAAGGCGAGGGGAATCTCATGCAGAATCTTCCCGTTTTCGGCAAGCACGATTCCGCCGCCGATTTCTTTCATCCGTGAGAAAGCGAGCAGGATATCTTCCTTATTTTTTCCGGCAGCGATAATATCTCCGGTTGTCGTGTAGGAACTGACAAAACCCTGCACCCGATCGGCAAAACCTTTCAGCATTGTATTGACCCGCCATTTTCCATGCTTATCGAGAAGCGTGAGATAGCATTCATCATGATCAAAAGAAAGCTGGTCAACAGAATTATCAATCGCAATCATATACGGCTCCATAATGACCGCGTTGCGCATTATCACACCCATCGGCATTGAAAACTGTAAATCATCCATCGTCATATCATATGAAAGCTCAAGAGGGACAAGACCGCCCTTTTTCCAATCCGTTTCTGTAAACGCATTCATATTTCGGCCGTCTTCCCTCAGCAGGATGCCTTTGGAGATCACCGTGACCGGGTCCGGATTCATCGGGTCATCAAGAATATTCAATGAAGCAAGCCGGCCCGGACCGACCACACCGAGAAAGTCGTCCATCTGATAATACTTCGCGATATTAAAGGAGGCCATATTATAGGCATCGATCGCCGGAACTCCTTCCTCCAAAGCGATTTTGATTAATTCATTCGTCATGCCGCCTTTATAAAAATGCGGCGTTGCTCCATCCGTCGTGTAAAAGAAATGATCATAATGCCGGAAGCCTTTTTGATGGAGATCCTGCAAAATCGTTCTCAAATCAGGGCGGATGGATGAATGTCTGAGCGAAACATAGTAGCCCAATTCAAGCCGTCTCATCACCTCGCCGCCATTCATCGCCTCGTGGTCGGAATCAGCCCCGAACAGTTTCATCTTCGTCAGTGTTTTTTCAGAGGCTCCGGGAAAATGCCCTTCTATCCGCTTGCGCAGTTTTTTTGTCGCCTGCATGCAATGAAGCATCAGGTCATCGCCGTCCATGAGGCGCGGCCATCCGGTCAATTCTCCGCCTTGAATGACATCCGGGTGCTCAATCCATTGCTTTCGGACATCAAAAGAAAGAAGCTGATCCTCATTCAGCACTTCAGTCTGCAGATCATATCTGGACCACCAGAAATATTGCACCGGCTGTTTTTTCAGTTCCTCCAATATAGTAAGCGCTTTCTTTTTACCGCTGTGCAAAAGAAAAAACAAGTTATCATTAACAAACGTCGTTGTTCCGAATTGAGACACATATTCGGCGAGCGTTTGGGGATTATATATTTGAAAAGGATGTGTATGCGGTTCAATGTAACCTGGCACAATGTATTTTCCTTCACAATTTATGGTATGAATGTGCTCTGCTGCATCAGGAAGCTCATCACCAACATATACAATTCGGTCTCCGTAAATCCAGACATTCTTTTTCAGCCATTGTTTTAAAAAAGGATTTAATACGAGAGCATCCCGTAAAAGTAGCGTTGGAAGCAGCTTTGAGTCTACAACATCCGCCTGTGATCTGATGTCTTTATTTTTCCAGTTAAAGGTACGTTCGGACATTCACATACTCTCCTTCGCTTATATTAGACCCATCGTATCACATCCGCACAATTATCGCACGGCTAAAACGTTACAAATTATTGAAGATGCATGAAAAACTTTTTCTAAGGGAGCTGAAATGATGAAACCGAATATCAGTTTATTAAATGCCGTTATGCGCATCACTTGCGGCCTCACCATTTTGTCTGCTGCGTCAGCGAAATACACGAGAAAACCTTGGTGCAAGATGCATCTCTTCTGTATGATGATGGGCGCGATGAAAGCGGCATCCGGCATCCTCCGCTTCTGTCCGGTGACATATATGTTCCAAACCGGAATGAATCAGGATGACAGCCATCAGCAAGAAAAATAACAAGCCGTTTCGGCTTGTTATTTAATTTCTCCTGTCCCGCGAGTCTGAGAAGAATCCGTCTATACGCCGGAGGACTTCATCGATGACTGCGTGTCACACGGCAAGCCGACAGTCTTAGTCGTCTTTTCAGAAGAAAACCCGCATCTGATATGACGCGGGGTTTTCCTCTTTATCGCTGCGATGCTTTCAGCGCACGGGCGCCGATGTCGCTTCTGTAAAACAGTCCGGGTTTTGTCAGCCCTGAAACGGCGCTGTACACTTTATCTCTCGCCGCTTCAAATGTCTCCGCAAATGCCGTGACATTGGCGACCCGGCCGCCATTTGTAACAAATTGTCCGCCGTCTTTTTTCGTTCCGGCATGAAAAACGGCGATCCCGTCTTCAGCGGACGTCAAACTGCCGATCGGAGTGCCTTTCGCATAGCTTTCCGGATAGCCTTCAGAAGCCAGCACAACGCTGACGGCGGCCGTATCCTTCCACCTTAGGTCAACATCCTTCTCATGCAGAAGATCTAAGAGCACCTGAATGAGGTCAGATTCCATTCTCGGCACGACGACCTGTGTTTCCGGATCTCCGAAGCGCGCGTTGAATTCAATGACTTTTGATCCGTTTTCCGTCAGAATCAGCCCCGCGTACAGCACGCCCGTGAAGGAACGCCCCTCTTTGACCATTGCTTTTGCCGCCGGCTTCACAATCGTTTCGACTGCGCTTCTGACGATATCATCGGAAATGTGCGGCACTGGTGAGTAGGCTCCCATTCCGCCCGTATTCGGCCCTTTATCCCCATCGAAGGCGCGTTTATGATCTTGAGCGATTACCATCGGATAGACGGTCTCCCCTTTTACAAACGCCATTAAAGAAAATTCTTCGCCGGCGAGGAACTCTTCAATGACCACAGATGCGCTCGCCTCCCCGAATTTCTCATCCTCAAGAAAATCGTGCAGGCATTCAATCGCTTCTTCTTCCGTCATCGCGACCGTGACACCTTTTCCGGCGGCAAGCCCGTCCGCTTTAATGACAATCGGCGCACCTTTTTGCTGCACATATGCTTTCGCCTCTTCAAATGAAGTAAACGTCTCATAATCCGCCGTCGGAATGCCGTATTTTTTCATTAAATCCTTGGCAAACTGTTTGCTTCCTTCAATGATAGCCGCTTTTTCAGACGGTCCGAAAACAAGCAGTCCGGCTTTTTCAAACTCGTCCGCTATCCCTTCAATCAGAGGAACTTCGGGGCCGATAATCGTCAGCCCGACATGATGTTCTTTCGCAAACGCAATGAGTGCGGCATGATCGCTTTCTTCAATGTTGACCAGCGTCGCGCAGTCTGCCATACCGTCATTTCCGGGCGCGGCGTACACCGTGTCAACAAGCGGGCTTTGCGCCGCTTTCCAAGCCAATGTATGCTCTCTGCCGCCTTTTCCGATAATCAATACATTCACGCTTCGTTCCCCCTCTTAATGTTTGAAATGTCTGATGCCGGTGAATACCATGGCGATCCCGTATTCATCCGCTTTTTTAATCGAATCTTCATCGCGGACCGATCCGCCTGGCTGGATAATCGCCGTGACGCCCGCTTTTGCGGCTTCTTCGACTGTATCCGGCATCGGGAAAAACGCGTCTGATCCGAGCGCGCTGCCTTTTGCTTTTTCTCCGGCCTGCTCAATGGCGATTTTAGCTGAACCGACGCGATTCATCTGTCCCGCTCCCACACCGACCGTCATATGGTCTTTTGCAAGAACGATCGCGTTGGATTTCACATGTTTGACGACTTTCCAAGCCAGCTTCAAATCTTCCCATTCCTGCTCGCTCGGCTCTCTTTTTGTCGGGATGCTGATGTCGGCGTCATCAAATCCATGGACGTCTAAATCTTGAATCAAAAGACCGCCCTGTACGGATGTCAGCTGTTTTTCTTTCTTCCCTGATGCGGACACGTCAAGCGTGAGCAGACGAAGGTTTTTCTTCGCCGTCAGTACGTTCAGCGCTTCTTCACTGAAAGAAGGGGCGATAATGATTTCTAAAAAGATGCCGTGAAGGGCTTCAGCCGTTGCCTGATCAACTTCACGGTTCAGCGCGATGATGCCGCCGAAAATGGAGGTTTTATCAGCTTCATACGCTTTATTGAATGCTTCCTCAATTGAAGCTCCCGTACCGACTCCGCACGGGTTCATATGTTTAACGGCAACAGCTGCGGGTTCTGTAAATTCCCGGACGATTTGAACGGCCGCATCTGCGTCCTTAATATTGTTGTAAGAAAGCTCTTTGCCGTGAAGCTGTTTTGCCGCCGCGATGGAACCGGAGACGGGAAGTGCGCTTTGATAGAAAACAGCCTCTTGGTGAGGGTTTTCACCGTAGCGGAGCGATTGTTTTTTCTCAAATGTAACGGTGAATTGCTCAGAGTCTTTCTCACCGGCCTCGCGTGTTAAGTAATCAGCGATTAATGCGTCGTATGCCGCGGTATGGCGGAATACTTTGGCCGCAAGCTCGCGTTTTCTTTTAAGCGAAACGCCGCCGTGTTCTTTAATCTCATTGAGCACGGAGCTGTAATCGGCCGGATCTGTGATGACCGTCACATCCTGATGGTTTTTCGATGCGGCGCGCAGCATGCCGGGACCGCCGATATCAATGTTTTCTATCGCTTCATCGTATGTTACGTCTTCTTTCGAAATCGTTTCTTTAAACGGGTAAAGGTTGACGACCACAAGGTCAATGGGGGCAATGCCATGCTCATTGATCTGCGCCATATGCTCTTCATTGTCTCTTACGGCAAGCAGTCCGCCGTGAATATTAGGATGGAGCGTTTTTAACCGTCCATCCATAATTTCAGGAAATCCGGTCACTTCTGAAATGCCGATGACATCCACACCGTTTTCCTGAAGAAGTTTTTTTGTTCCTCCGGTCGAAATGACTTCGACGCCGAGCTCTGTCAGTTCCTTTACGAAAGGTACGAGATTTGTTTTATCAGAAACACTGATTAGTGCGCGTTTGATTGTCATGCCTTTTCACCTCTGTTATTTAGTCCCAGCAGCTGTTTCACAACGCTCGGATACCATTTGTGCTCAAGCTCGTGTATTGTATGCTCTATGTTTTCAAGCGTATCGTTTTCCTGTATTTCGAATGCTTTTTGCGCGATAATCGGTCCGGTGTCCATGCCTTCGTCGACGTAATGAACGGTAATGCCCGCCACTTTCACACCGGCCCGATACGCCTGTCCGACAGCGTCAATCCCAGGGAATGCCGGAAGAAGCGAGGGATGTATATTAATAATGCGGCCCCCGTATGCTTCAAGCAGCGTATCTCCAATCAGTCTCATATAGCCGGCGAGAACGATTAATTCCGCCCCGTGCAGGCGCAGCTGTTCAATAACGGCCCGTTCAAAGGCCGCTTTGTTTTCAAAAGATGACGGTTCAAAGGCGAATGACGGAATGTGTAAAGCCTCCGCCCTTTCCACCGCCTTTGCCTGAGGCTTATCCGTTACGAGAAGCGAGAGCTCCGCATCCCACTTCTCTTCTCTCATGCGTTTGGCAATGGCCTCGAAGTTCGATCCGTTTCCTGAAGCAAATACCGCAAACTTTTTCATGAAAGAGCCGCACCGCCGAAAGAAATGCCTTCGCCCCGCTTGACCCGGCCGATCAAATAAGCCTTCTCGCCCTGAGCTTCAAGCATGTCGATAACCTCTGTCAAGTCCTCTTCTTTAACGGCAAGGACAAAACCGATGCCCATATTAAAGACATTGAACATTTCTTCTTCTTTCAGCTTGCCGTGCTCCTGCAGAAACGGAAAAATCGGCGGGATCGGCCATGATCCGTGATCAATTTCCGCGCTCAATCCGTCCGGCAGCATCCGCGGAATGTTCTCGATGAATCCTCCGCCTGTCACATGCGCCATGCCGTCCACCTTACCGCTTTTCACCACCTTGAGCACCGGCTTCACATATATTCTCGTCGGTTCCAGCAATTCTTCTCCGAGAGGACGCGCAAACGGTTCATAGACAGTATCCAAATCAAGTCCGCCGTCATCAAGAAGCACTTTTCTCACAAGGGAAAACCCGTTGCTGTGAAGGCCGCTTGAAGTAAGTCCGATTAAGAGATGCCCCTCTTCGATATGTTCACCGGTGACGATTTCGTCTTTTTCCGCGACGCCGACTGAAAAGCCCGCAATATCGTATTCATCAGCCGTATACAGCCCCGGCATTTCCGCCGTCTCACCGCCGATAAGCGCTGATCCTGACTGCTCGCATCCGTCCGCCACGCCCTGAACGATCTGCTCAATTTTTACCGGATCGGCCTTGCCGACCGCTAAATAATCAAGGAAAAACAGCGGCTCCGCTCCTTGGGCAAGCACATCGTTTACACACATCGCGACCGCATCGACGCCGATCGTGTCATGCTTATCCATTGAAAATGCGAGTTTCAGCTTGGTGCCGACACCGTCTGTTCCGGAAATTAAAACAGGCTTTTGATACGGAAGCTCTGACAGATCAAACATTCCGCCAAAACCGCCCAGGCTTCCCATAACGCCGAGCCTTTTCGTGCGCTCCACGTGTTTTTTCATTCGTTTGACGGCTTCATACCCGGCTTCGATGTCAACTCCGGCATTTTTATAAGCATCAGACATCCCTATCACTCCTTGTCAATTCGTTTCTCCTTAAAAGGCAGAAAGAGAAAGGCAGCCTGAATTCCCGCTGCCTTTATGTCATTTTCACATTTTATTTTGTCAGCACCGCTTCTTTTACGTGAGGAAGCACTGTATCCTGATAAATTTCCGTCGGATATTTGCCCGTAAAACAAGCGAGGCATTGTCCGCAATTGGTGTCTTCAAATTTTCGGCCGACTCCTTTTAACAATCCGTCTACACTTAAGAAAGAAAGCGTGTCAGCACCGATGATCTGGCGGATTTCTTCCACAGAATGAGAGGAAGCGATCAGCTCCTCATGGGTTGATGTGTCGATGCCGTAGAAGCACGGATGAGCGATCGGCGGTGAACTGATCTTGACGTGCACCTCTGTCGCTCCCGCTTCTCTGAGCATTGTGACAATCCGGCGGCTTGTCGTCCCGCGCACGATGGAATCATCAACCATGACGACCCGTTTTCCTTCGACAACACCGCGGACGGCGGACAGCTTCATTCTCACGCCTTGCTCACGGAGAGCCTGTGACGGCTGGATAAACGTTCTGCCGACATAACGGTTTTTAATGAGACCGAGTTCGTACGGGATGCCCGTTGCCTCGGCATAGCCGATGGCCGCAGAAATACTGGAATCAGGCACGCCTGTGACGACATCCGCTTCAACCGCGGACTCCTGGGCAAGCATTTTTCCGAGGTTTTTCCGGGCGCTGTGCACGTTAATGCCGTCGATATTGCTGTCAGGTCTTGAGAAATAAATGTACTCCATGCTGCATATGGAACGGTTGATATTCATGGAGAAACGCTCTGATTTCATGCCTTCATCATTGATGATCAGCATTTCGCCCGGCTCTACCTCGCGAAGGTATGTCGCGCCGACCACATCGAATGCGCATGTTTCTGATGCGACGACGTAAGCATCGCCCATCATGCCGATTGACAGCGGTCTGAGTCCGTTCGGGTCAAGCGCTACGATCATTTCTGTTTCAGTCATGATTAAAAAGGCATAAGCGCCTTTCAGCATAGATAGCGAATTTTTGATTTGATCCTTCAGCGAAAAGTGTCCGCTGCGTTTAATCAGATGAGCCAGCACTTCCGTATCGGAGGAAGTCTGAAAGATGCTCCCTTGGTTTTCAAGCTGCTGCTTCAACTGTGTGGCGTTGACCAAGTTGCCGTTATGGGCGAGCGCGAGGCTGCCGTTGTTTTGCGAACGGAACAGGAGCGGCTGGACATTTTCATATCCGCCTCCGCCAGCCGTCGCATAACGGACGTGCCCGATCGCGCCTTTTCCCTTCACTTTGCTCAGTTCGCCGTTTTGAAAAACCTCGGTAATAAGCCCCTGTCCTTTATGCGCCGTCAGTTTTTCACCGTCAGTCGCCACGATGCCGGCGCCTTCCTGTCCTCTGTGCTGGAGGCTGTGCAGGCCGTAATACGTGATCTGCGGGGCTTCTTCATGTCCCCAGATGCCAAACACACCGCATTCTTCATTCAGGCCTTTGATTTCAGCAAGCATGGAATAGCTCCTTTCCACGCGCGCTCTAGTTCTTTCGTTTGCGCGTGAACCAATTGTTGTCCGTCCTGGTTTTGAATCGCCAGAAGTCCGTCAGCCGTTACCTCGCCGATATGAACCGCATCAGCCGCAGCCGCTTCAAACGCCGCTTGGTGTTCTTTTTTCACCGAAACGACGAAGCGAGATTGAGATTCAGAGAATAATAATGCCGCTTCTCCTGCTACAGTCACGTTGGCGCCAAGGTTTTCCGTCGTCATGACGCTTTCTGCAATCGCTACGCCTAAGCCGCCTTCAGACACATCATGCGCTGATTGAACGAAGCCTTTTTTAATCGCGTCAAGCAATGCTTTTTGGCGTGACAGCTCTATATCAAGATCGATTTGCGGCGCTTTGCCGTAAATGCGGCCTTCTGTCATTTTTTGCAGTTCGCTTCCGGCAAACTCAAGTTTTGTTTCGCCGATCACGTATACAAGATCCCCCGCTTGTTTGAAATGCTGTGTCGTAATATGAGCGGTATCTTCAATTAAGCCGACCATGCCGATAACAGGCGTCGGGTAGATCGCCGTTCCGTTCGATTCATTATAAAGTGATACGTTTCCGCCGATGACGGGTGTGCTGAGAACATTGCACGCCTCGCTGATGCCGTCGGCCGCTTTTTCGATTTGCCAGAAAATTTCAGGTTTTTCCGGGTTTCCGAAATTCAGATTATCCGTGACCGCAAGCGGTTCGGCGCCGGAGCATACGATGTTGCGCGCCGCTTCGGCAACGGCGATTTTTCCGCCTTCTTCTGGATCAAGATATAAATAACGGGCGTTACAATCCGTCGTCATCGCCAGCGCTTTTTTCGTGCCGCGGATTCTGAGCACTCCCGCGTCAGAGCCCGGAGCGACCACCGTATTTGTGCGCACCATGTAGTCATATTGATCGTACACCCACTCTTTGCTGGCGATTGTCGGCTGCTGCAGCAGGGCAAAAAGCGTCTCTGTCGCATCTTTTACTTCAGGCGCGGGAACTTCCGTTTCCTGAAACTCGCGGTAGTACGCGGGTTCTGCTGACGGCTTATGGTATACAGGCGCTTCTTCCGCCAGCGCGTCGACCGGAAGCTCGCAAACAACCTCTCCGTTATGGCGGAGGCGGAGCATTTTATCATCCGTAACATGACCTACGGAAACCGCTTCAAGATCATATTTATCAAAAATATCGACAATTTCCTGTTCACGTCCGCGTTCAATGACGAGAAGCATGCGTTCCTGAGACTCGGAAAGCATCATTTCGTAAGCGGTCATACCTGTTTCCCGCTGCGGAATGAGATCAAGGTTCATTTCAATGCCTGAGCCGGCTTTGCTTGCCATTTCAGCACTCGAACTTGTCAGACCGGCCGCCCCCATATCCTGAATGCCGACTAAGGCGTCGCATTGGATGACTTCAAGGCATGCTTCCAGGAGAAGTTTTTCCATGAAAGGATCGCCGACCTGCACCGCGGAACGTTTTTCTTCAGATGAATCTGACATTTCTTCTGATGCGAAAGTAGCGCCGTGTATGCCGTCGCGGCCCGTTTTAGCGCCGACGTACATGACCGTGTTGCCGACACCTTTCGCCTGGCCTTTTTTAATATCTTTATGATCAATTAAGCCGACGCACATTGCATTGACAAGCGGATTGCCCTCATAGCTTGCGTCAAACTGCACTTCTCCGCCGACCGTCGGAATTCCGATACAGTTTCCGTATCCCGCGATTCCCGCCACTACTTCTTCAAACAAGTACTTCACACGAGGTGAAGTGAGCTCACCAAATCGAAGAGAGTTTAATACAGCTATCGGACGGGCGCCCATTGAGAAAACGTCACGGATGATGCCGCCCACTCCCGTCGCAGCACCTTGGTATGGCTCAATCGCTGACGGATGGTTATGAGATTCAATTTTGAACACGACCGCCTGATTGTCACCGATGTCAACGATTCCCGCGCCTTCTCCGGGACCCTGCAGCACGCGTTCGCCGCTAGTCGGGAATTTGCGTAAAACCGGTTTTGAGTTTTTATAGCTGCAGTGCTCTGACCACATGACGGAAAAAATCCCGATTTCCGTGTAGTTCGGCAATCTTCCGATAATAGATTCAATGAGTGCGAACTCGTCATCACTGACACCCATTTGCTGATAGAGTTTCTCTTCTTTTATTTGTTCTTTACTTGGTTCAAGCAGTAGCGACATGAGTTTCCCTCCAATTTTTCACGATAGACCGGAACAATGTAAGACCGTCTGCGCTGCCGAGCAGTTCATCGACTGCGCGCTCAGGGTGAGGCATCATGCCTAATACGTTGCCTTTCTCATTCACGACGCCGGCAATGCCGCTGACGCTTCCGTTAATATCGCCGCCGTATGTGAAGGCGATTTGATTGTTTTCTTTTAATCTTTCAAGCGTTTCGTCATCACAGTAGAAATTGCCTTCGCCGTGGGCAACCGGAATCGTAATCGATTGTCCTTTTTCATAGGAAGATGTGAATAACGTACCGCCGTTCTGCACGATTAATTCAACCGGTCGGCAGATGAACTTTAAATCTTTGTTGCGTCTCATCGCGCCGGGCAGAAGTCCGAGCTCCTGCAGAATCTGGAATCCGTTGCAGACGCCGAGAACCGGTTTTCCTTCGGCAGCCGCTTTTTTCACAGCCGGCATGATGTTTGCGAATCTGGCGATGGCGCCGCATCTCAAGTAGTCGCCGTATGAAAACCCGCCGGGGATGAGCACGCCGTCAAATCCGTCAAGGCTTGTTTCCTCGTGCCAGACATACTCGACTTCTTCGCCGAGTTCGTCCTTTACGGCGTGGAACATATCAATATCACAGTTGGAGCCGGGTAACACAATCACCGCAAATTTCACTGTGCGACAACCTCCTCAACTTCATATCGGTAGTCTTCAATGACTGTATTGGCAAGGAGCTTTTCACACATTTCTTTCACGAGCGCGTCAAGATCACGGTCAGATTTTTCAATCGTCAGCTCCATGTATTTTCCGATGCGCACATCCTGCACTTCATTGTAAGTCATGCTGTGCAATGCATGCTGCACCGCGCTTCCTTGAGGATCGAGCACACTTTCTTTTAAGCTGACATAAACTTTCACTTTATACATTATGAAATGCCTCCCAGTCTTTTGAAAATCTCTTCATATGCGTCGGTTAAGCTTCCCAGGTTCCGTCTGAACAAATCTTTATCGAGCTTTTCGTTTGTGTCTTTGTCCCACAGACGGCACGTGTCAGGAGAAATTTCATCCGCTAAAAGAACCCGTCCCTCTGCGTCTAAGCCGAATTCCAGCTTAAAATCTATTAATCTGACGCCGCAGTCTTCAAAAATATGCTGCAGCTCTTGATTCACCTGTTTTGTAATCGATTTGATCGTTTCCACCTGCTCAGGAGCCGCTGCTTTTAAAAGCCAGATATGATCTTCTGTGATGAGCGGATCGCCGAGTGCGTCATCTTTATAGTAAAATTCGATAATCGGCTGCGGAAGCTCAGTTCCTTCCGGGATGCCGAGACGTTTCGACATGCTTCCGGCGGCAATGTTTCTGACCACGACTTCAAGCGGAATGATGCTCACTTTTTTGATAAGCTGCTCTGATTCTGAAACACGCTCCACAAAGTGGTTGTCAATTCCTTTGGCGTGCAGATGTTTGAAAATCAGGCTTGAAATTTCATTGTTCAGACGGCCCTTTCCGCTGATCTCCGCTTTTTTCTCACCGTTAAAGGCTGTTGCGGAATCCTTGTAGACCACGCGGAGAATCTGTTCGTCCTCAGTTTGATAAATTCGTTTCGCTTTTCCTTCATAAAGAAGATTATTGTTCACAATATTCACGGAAGGCCTCCTAACCCGAATGTTGGGAATATTCAATCTATGGCGACTGAAGAAGCCGCCTCCGGCTGGCTTCTTCTATAAACCTAAACGCTCAAAGATCAAGTCGACGTTTTTCAAATGATAATTGTAGTCAAAGCAATCGGCAATCTGTTCCGGTGTGAGACGGGACGTGATTTTTTCCTCCGCTTCGACAAGCTGGCGGAACGGCACTTGTTTTTCCCACGCTTCCATCGCTTTCGGCTGAACCGTGTCATATGCTTCTTCACGAGGCAGACCCGTGTCGATTAAAGCAAGCAGCACGCGCTGAGAATAGATCAAACCGAGTGTGCGGTCCATGTTGCGTTTCATATTTTCCGGGAATACCGTTAAGTTTTTGACGATATTGCTGAATCGGTTCAGCATGTAATTCAGCGCGATTGTCGCGTCAGGAAGAATGATGCGCTCAGCTGATGAATGAGAAATATCACGCTCATGCCATAACGGTACATTTTCGTATGCCGTCAGCATGTACCCGCGGATCACGCGCGCCATGCCCGTCATATTTTCCGACCCGATCGGATTCCGTTTATGAGGCATAGCCGATGAGCCTTTTTGTCCTTTTGCAAAAAACTCTTCCACTTCACGTGTTTCACTCTTTTGCAGACCGCGGATTTCCACTGCGAATTTTTCAATGCTCGTCGCGATCAAAGCCAGTGCCGCCATGTAATCCGCATGTCGGTCGCGCTGTAATGTCTGAGTGGAAATCGGCGCCGCTTTCAGGCCGAGTTTTTCACAGACATACTGCTCTACGAACGGATCAATATTTGCATATGTGCCGACCGCGCCGGAAAGCTTCCCGACTTCGATCCCTTCTTTTGCCTGCTTGAAACGTTCAAGGTTGCGTTTCATTTCTTCGTGCCAAAGCGCGAGTTTCAGGCCGAATGTCGTCGGTTCCGCGTGTACACCGTGCGTGCGGCCCATCATGACCGTGTATTTATGTTCTTTCGCTTTTTCTTTTATAATGTCAACAAATCTCTCAATGTCCTTGAGCAAGATCTCATTCGCCTGTTTTAATAGATAGGAAAGAGCGGTATCCACGACATCTGTTGACGTCAGGCCGTAGTGAACCCATTTTCTTTCTTCGCCTAATGATTCTGAAACCGCGCGGGTGAATGCAACGACGTCATGACGCGTATCCTGCTCGATTTCCAAAATGCGGTTGATGTCGAAAGACGCGTTTTCGCGCATGACCTTGACGTCTTCTTTCGGAATGACGCCAAGCTCAGCCCAGGCTTCACAGGCTAAAATCTCGACTTCCAGCCATGCCTGGTATCTGTTTTCGTCCGTCCAGATCGCGGACATTTCAGGTCTTGAATAACGTTCGATCATTATGCTCGTCCTCCGTCTCTTTTCATCCATATGTTCGTGATGTCCTGAATCCATGTTTCATCAGGCTTCCGCAAAAATGTCATATGCCCCATTTTGCGGCCTTTTTTAATCTCATGTTTTCCGTACAGGTACAGTTTGGCTTCCTTTAAAAGCTCCGTATGCTCCTCTGCAAGCTTCACTTCATCACCGAGCAGATTCACCATCATTCCCGGTTTGAGAAGATCGGTTCTGCCGAGAGGAAGTCCGCAGACCGCTCTGATGTGCTGTTCGAACTGGCTCGTTTCACAAAGGTCGAGCGTATAATGCCCGGAGTTGTGAGGACGCGGCGCCAGTTCATTGATCAAAAGGTCTCCGTCTTCCGTAACGAACATTTCCACCGCAAGCGGCCCGACAAGCTCCAATTTCTCCGCGAGCTGAACGGCAAGCGCCTCTGCCCGCTTTTGAACCGTTTCCTCCGCTCTCGCGGGCACGATGCTTTGGAACAGAATATTATTTTTATGGATATTTTCAGCAGCCGGAAAGGTTGAAATCTCACCGTGCACCGATCTCGTCACGATAACGGAAAGCTCCATCCGGAACGATACCCAGCTTTCAAGTATGCACGTTCCGTTTTCTAGCAGCGCGGCCGCTTCGTCTGTCTGTCCTTCTTCCTTAATGACAAATTGGCCTTTGCCGTCATATCCGCCGCGGCATGTTTTCAGCACAGCCGGGAGCCCCAGTGCCTGAACAGCTTCCTCAAGCTCCCGTCCGCTGTTTACGATCCGATAAGGAGCGACTTGACAGCCTGCTGACTGGATCGCCTTTTTTTCCGTTTCCCTGTTTTGGGTGATGAGCAGCAGCTCGCTTCCCTGGGGAAGATATGCATGTTCTTTGAGCCAGTTGAGCGCCTCGTAATCGATATTTTCAAATTCGTACGTAATGATGTCACTGACTCCGGCCAATTTTTGAATCGCTTCACGGTCATTATACTGGGCGGTAATCTCAATATCGGCGATCTGTCCGCATGGCGAGTCTTTCACGGGATCGACGACTGCGACTTTATAGCCCATCTGTTTTGCGGCGACAGCCATCATTTTTCCGAGCTGTCCGCCTCCGATAATGCCGATGACGGCGCCGGGATAAATCGTTTTTTTATCAGACAAGCTGATCACTGCTTTCCAGCACCGTTTGTTTTGTCGCATTTCTTCTCGCCTCTAGTTTATCCGCAATGTCATCGTCAAATGCCGACAAAATTTGCGCGGCTAACAGACCCGCGTTCACTGCGCCCGCTTTCCCGATCGCAGTCGTCGCGACCGGCACGCCGCCGGGCATCTGTACGATAGACAGAAGAGAATCAAGCCCGTTAAGCGATTTTGTCTGAACCGGTACGCCGATCACCGGCAGCGTCGTTTTGGCCGCCGTCATTCCCGGCAGATGCGCCGCTCCTCCGGCTCCGGCAATAATGACTTTTAAGCCCCTGTCTCTGGCGCTTTCTGCATATTCAAACATCAAATCAGGCGTCCGGTGCGCGGATACTACCTGTTTTTCATAAGGAATGTGAAGTTCGTCAAGTATGTCGCATGCATGTTTCATTGTCTCCCAATCGGAGGTGCTTCCCATGATGATTCCTGCTAGCGGCTGCATTCTGTTCCCACCTTCTCATGCTTTGTTTTTCAGAAAAAAAAGCCCGGCTTATATTGCAACTATGAGGAAGCAATACAAACCGGGCATGGCGCGCGTATCGTCAGTCGTTCGCTTCTGCGATATCCATGTCAGCTGTTTATCACTTTCCTGCATAGTCCGGCCGTTTACGGCAGCCGGGTAGAAACTTATGGGCCATATTCCCAAGATTATATGAGGTCGTGTTTTGATTTCATGTTTATCTTAACAACGGACTTGGATAATGTCAACGACATTATCGAACGATATAAAAATTCTTTCTTTTAATGTTCGTGTTTAGATCAATTTCCCTTCAAATACGATTTTTTTCCCGCAAGGAACGACTTGAATTGATCCATTTTCTTTCTTTTCTGTAAAGATCGGTTCTTCCATCCGCCGGACGGGCATATAGCCCTCTTCCTTCATTAAAGTGAGAATGGTGTCAATCGTTTCATCTTCCGTTACTTCAAACCGTTTCTTTTTTGGCTTTGTCATTCCTTAATTCTCCTCTTCTTCACTGCTTTCACCCAGAATCCGCCGTGGATCGTTTTCGGCTCAAAGGCGATGATAAACGCTTTTTCATCAAGCGTTTTAATCGTATCATAAAGCTGAAGCTCATATTTGCGCGGCGTCAGAATCTGCATGGCGGTCCGGTCTCCTTCAAGTCCGCCCGCAACCCAGCTTGTAACCCCGTATCCTTTTTCCCGGAGCTGTTTCGGCAGGTCCAGATCGAGCTCCTTCGTAATGACGTTGACTGTAATATAGCCGAGCGCCAGTTTTTCCTCAATTTTCATTCCCACTATAACACCGATGCCGTAGCCGAGCGCATAGGCAATGACGTTTTGAATTTGATTCAGATTGCCGAGCACAAGACTCAGGCCGGTCACATACACAAGGATTTCAATCGTACTGATGCCTGCGGCGAAATAGCGCTGTCCCTTTAATGTCAGAATCATCCTGATCGTAAAGAAAGAGACATATATAATGTTAATGATGAGAATAATGAGAACCATACCTATACTGTTGGATAAAATCGTCTGCATCACTGATTCCCCTCCTCTGATACTTTGAAAAGCATCAATCCTTCAATTAAGGATAGTTTACCCTCTTTTCATCATTTTCAAAAGAAAAAAAAGCCCGCCCCGCAAGGCAGACTTTCAAGCTCTTATCAGTGAAGCTCGGCTTTTTTCAATCGTTTGACGGCTTCATATTCCTTCTCAAGTTCACTCAGCGTGTACCCGGACAGTTCCTGAACATGGTCTTGATAAAACCCTGAGCGGATCAGTTTTGTCCTCAGGTGCTGTTTTTTCCGATTAATGGCTTCTCGCAACAACGGGGCCATCTTCATCATCCCTTTCCGAATCATAAAGAGTAGTGCCGCTTTCGAATTGCTGTTGCTCTCATCATATCTCGGCCGGGTCCTCAAAACAACACGCTTTATTAGAAAAATTTGTAAACATTGTGAAAGACAAATTTCGACTTATAAAGGGATCAGCGAAGCAGTAAAGTACTCTGAAATAAGCGGCCATGTCACAGCCGTAAAAACGAGCATGATGATAACCGCCGCGGAAATACAGTACATCACGTCAGCCGCAGGCTTTTCAGCCGATTTGTATAGAATCTGCACAAACTGCACCATCGCCGAGGCGGCCAGAAACAAGGTCAGCGCCGTAAACACCACGGTGATGACCGGCAGATTCAATATCGCGAAAATCATCCACACGATAGAGCAGGCGACAGCCGGAACCAAAAGCGATCCGACCCCCGCGGCCGCATCCCGCATCGTGATTTTCTGTTTCATCATATAGCGTGATACAAGCCAGACCGCGCCCGCCGCAGCGGCAAAAAAGACGAGCGTATACACGAGAACGACGGTAAAGCCGTCAAAAAACGTATGATGCCGCTCCCCGTATCCGAGAGGCCTTTGCTGGCTTGCCCTCAGCTGAAACCAATTTCCGATTGAGAAAAAGATACTGAATACAAGCATTGAAATAAGAGCATATTTAAAGCGGGAAAAGCCGTCTTCCCCAACGACCTTCACCGGTGATGTCAAAATGCGCAGCGCGAAACGGCAATAACGTTTGACCGCGGCCCATGCAGAAGCGAGTTTTTCCGTAAAAGCCGGAGCCGGGCGCCGTTCCTTTTCTTTTTTCTTTTGCTTTTGATAACGTCCCGCATTTCTGGACATTCTCGACAGCGGTTCTTCATCAGTCCCCTGATGCTGTTTTTCTTCTTCCAACGTTTCTTTTCTTTCTTCCGTCATGTCAGCAACTCCTATCAAAAAAATACGGCGGAATTTGTTAAACAAGAAAATAAAACACTTATATAAGGTACCGAAGCGTCCTTAAACAGTCAAGCGGTTTTCTTCACCCGGACACCCACATGACGTTTTATAGTATGTATTGGTTTTACGGAATAGGACAAAAACAAAAAACCGGCTTAACTCAGCCGGTTTTTCCGTTATTTCAAGAAGATGAAATACAGGATAAAGATGACGAACAGCCCGTACATAATCGGGTGAACGCTTTTTCCTTTTCCTTTGCAGATCATTGTAATCGGGTAGAATATAAAACCGATCGCAATCCCCGTCGCAATGCTGTACGTCAGCGGCATCATAATCATCGTTAAGAATGCCGGCACAGCCACCTCGAATTTATCCCAGGCGATCTTACCGAGCGGCGCCACCATCAGCGCGCCGACAATAATTAAAGCCGGAGCCGTCACATTCGTGGTGACAACTGACAGAAGCGGCGAGAAAAACATCGCCAGCAAAAAGAGAATGCCCGTCACAACAGCCGCGAAGCCGGAGCGCGCCCCCGCCGCAACGCCTGAGCTGGATTCAACATAAGAAGTCGTTGTGGACGTACCGAGTACGGCTCCGATAACGATTGATGTTGAATCCGCCAGAAGCGCTCTTCCCGCACGCGGAAGTTTGTTTTCCTTCATCAGCCCGGCCTGTGTCGCTACAGCCACCAGCGTTCCAGCCGTATCGAAAAACCCGACGAACAGGAACGTTAAAATGACAATCAGCATTTGGACGGAGAAGATATCCGGAAGATGCATCCACGCCTGTCCGAAAGTCGGCGCAAGACTCGGCACGCTGCCGACAATGTGCGTCGGAACCGGAATCAGTCCGCAGACCATGCCGGCAACCGCCGTCAGAAGCATTCCGATAAATACGCCGCCGTTTACGCGAAGCACCATCAGAATGACCGTCACAATAACACCGAAAACCGTCAGCAGCACAGGGCCGCTGTGAATATTGCCGATAGACACCAAAGTCGATGAGTTCGCTTCAATAATGCCCGAACCCTGCAAACCGACAAATGTGATAAACAAACCGATACCCGCGCCGACCGCCAATTTCAGCTCAGGCGGAATCGCATTAATGATTTTTTCCCGCAGTCCCGTCAGCGAAAGCGCCACGAAGATAATTCCGGAAATCAAGACGCCGGAAAGCGCAGCCTGCCATGAAATCCCCATGCCGAGTACGACAGAGAAAGCAAAAAACGCATTTAATCCCATACCCGGCGCAATCGCGATCGGATACTTTGCAATGAGCCCCATTAAAATACAGCCGGCCGCAGACGCCAAGGCTGTAGCGGTGAACACCGCGCCCTGATCAATTTTTAATGCTTCGGGAAATCCCTTCACACCGTTTAAAGACAATGTCAGCGGGTTGACGAACAGAATGTACGCCATTGACAAAAAGGTCGTTAAACCGCCGATGATTTCATTACGATAGCTTGTCCCCAGCTCATCAAACTGAAAAAATTGCTTCAAGCCAATTGCCTCCTTCATTCTCTCCCATTTATTCTGCCCGTTATCCGCCAAATAAAAAACGCCCCAAATACATTTGGGACGCTTGACTACATACGTTCAGTCTGAATAAATAAGAATGGATTATTTATATCAAACGATTGAGATTGATCCGTAGTCAAGCCATTTACGGTAGCTTGGTAGAAACTTGCGGGCCATATCCCCGCCATTATACGATATCTGCATATTTGATTTCTGAGTCTATTGTATCAATTCAATTTTGAAAACTCAATAAAAAAAACGAACAATCCCGTTAAAAAAATTTGGTTTATTCGTTAATTGACCAAAAATGGAAGACGGCAAAAGCCGCCTTCCCGACATCATTTTCCGTCCGCAGGCCGGACCGGCACCGAGAATGTAATCTTGCCGTCACCTGCTAAAGTGTTCATGAACGTTCGATTGACATACAAAGCGTATGAATCGAATGAGAAATCGCGCAACGAATAGTCTTTATCGGACGAATCATCTAATTCAAAAACGGATTCCATTTCACCCGTTTTAAGGTTCGTGACTTTCGCCTTATTCCCTTTCAGATAATAGCCTTTTTTATACTCATTAAGCGATGGCCAGGTTTTCATTTTTTTCGTATTGCCGAGACCGATTGACTCACCGACATTCATCAACTGATCTTTATCTGCTTTGCTGTAATTAATTCCTGTGAATTGATAATCGACGATCACCCGTCTGCCTTGCTGTTTGATCTTTTTGATGGTGATGCCGACATGATGATGTTTCGTTTTATAACTGACGGGCAGTTTTGTTTTCAGAGGGACGATTTCTCCAGGCTCTGATTCTGATTTTACATCGCCCGTTATGAAAAGTGTTTTCGCTTTCGGGTCTATCGGTTTGCTGAATTGTGTTTGGCCGCGTACTCTTTTCCCGCCGCCGGGAAGGTTCTTCCTGTTGCCAAGTTCAATAGCCGCTAACGTCATTTCATAATGGTTTCCTGCATCATCCGTTGCTTCGTCAATCGAGATGGCATCATTTTTAGCTGCATTTTGAAAGTCGACTGAATACAGGAGAGCCGATCCCGTCGTTCCGTTTTCCGCCCGGATATCGAAAAAGCGGTATAACCCGTTGACATTCACAGCTTTCGTTCCTTCAAGAGAAACGGACTTTTGTTTTTTAATCGGGAGTGTAAAGCGCCAGTTTCCGGGAATATCCTTGATTTGTGTAATGACAAGCGGAAGCTTATCACCGTCTTTCATCTTTGGGCCGTCCGCAAAAAAGCGAAGCTGCCCCCCGTACTGCCCGTCTTTCACTTTTTTCATGCCCTGACTGTCATAATCCAAAGATAATATATTCCGGCTGTCTTTATAATCTACTTCAAAAGGAATATCCTCCTCATTAGATTTCAAATTGTCAACGGTAAAATTGTAAACGAGCTGTCCGCTGTCGTAATACACACTTTTCACTGTAACCGTAATCCCGCGCGATTCCGCTTTCTCGTTCAGTTTTGTCACCAAATTGCTTTTAAACAGCGCAGAACCTGCCTTATCCTGAAATACCCTGTAAATCTGCCCGGCAACAGGGATGTTTCCCATAGCCGTATTAACGGAGGGCATGAATAAGCCTGAGGACAGATACAGAATAAACAAAGCAGCAGCAACCGCGAGTCCGTTTATCACTTTTCGTCCCCATCTCCGTCTGACGGCGCCTTCTTTTCCGGCACGGACAGCGGCGCTGTGTATCACGTTTTTCAATTCAGCTTTCGGCACGTCAATGTCCTGATACAATTGCTTCATTTGATGCTTTTCCATATATGTTTATCCTCCTTTTCCAGCTCCTGCTTCAATGCTTTTCTCGCCCTGTGGAGATGCGTTTTTACAGTGCCTTCCGCCATACCGGTCTGTTCAGCGATCATAGCAATCGAGAAATCTTGAAAATAATAAAGCTGAATGGTCAGCTGTATATGTTCGTCAAGGGTTTCCAGGGCATTCCGAAGATCTATGTATTCTTCAATGTTCTTATTCTCCGCGCGCGTATCGTGTTGCGGCTCAAACGGAATGACGTCTCCGTGCTTTTTCCTCATCGCAAAAATCGTATGAAGCAAAATCCGGATCAGCCACGTTTTAAAATATTTCGGCTCCTTCAGCTGCGCGATATGCAGAAAAGCCTTGTAAACCGTTTCCTGCACTGCGTCCAGCGTATCTTCCTTGTGATGCAAATAGAGATAAGCTGTTTTATATAAAGTCTCCTGATGAGCTGTGATCAGTTTTTCAAAGGCTGCGGCATCACCTTTTTTCGCCTTTTTGATCAATCGTTCTTCTTTCACCTTATCCACCTCCTATGCTGTTAGATATGAATCAGGGCAAAACGGTTTCAAAAAGATGAAAAAAAACGCCTCTTTTTTAAAAGAGACGTTTTTTTATCTTCATTTATTCCCACTCAATCGTTGCAGGCGGCTTGCTCGTAATGTCATACACGACGCGGTTGATGTGTTTCACTTCATTGACGATCCGTGTCGAAATCACTTCGAGCACATCCCAAGGGATACGCGCCCAGTCAGATGTCATGCCGTCAATTGATGTTACGGCACGGATACCGATTGTGTAATCATACGTTCTCGCATCTCCCATGACGCCGACGCTGCGGATGTCAGGAAGAACCGTGAAGTACTGCCAGATGTCGCGCTCAAGGCCGTGGTTCGCCACTTCTTCACGCAGAATCGCGTCTGATTCACGAACGATCTCAAGTTTTTCTTCCGTTACTTCGCCGAGTACGCGGATGCCAAGTCCAGGGCCCGGGAACGGCTGACGCCATACGATATCATCCGGAAGGCCGAGCTCTGTGCCGAGCGCGCGCACTTCGTCTTTGAAAAGGGTGTTCAGCGGTTCGATCAGTTCAAACTGCATATCTTCAGGAAGTCCGCCGACATTGTGATGCGATTTGATCGTTTGCGCCGTTGCAGTACCGCTCTCGATAATATCCGTGTAAAGCGTTCCTTGCGCAAGGTAATCGATGCCTTTCAGCTTGTCCGCTTCATCATCAAACACGTAAATGAATTCGTTACCGATGATTTTGCGTTTTTGCTCAGGATCAGAAACACCTTTCAGCTTGTTTAAGAATCTGTCTTTCGCATCAACTTTAATGACATTCATATTAAAGCCTTCGCTGAACGTTTTCATGACGCCTTCCGCTTCGCCTTTACGAAGCAGGCCGTGATCGACGAAAATACAAGTCAGCTGGTCGCCGATCGCTTTATGAATTAAAGCAGCCACAACAGAGGAATCAACACCGCCGCTTAGCGCGCATAGAACCTGCTTGTCTCCGACTGTTTCACGGATTTTTTGCATTTCGATTTCGATAAAGTTTTCCATTGACCATTTGCCTTCACAATCGCAAACGCCGAATACAAAGTTTTTCAGAAGATCATTGCCGTATTCAGAGTGGCGCACTTCCGGGTGGAACTGAACGCCGTACCAATTCTTGTCCGCTTTGCTCATCGCTGAATTCGGGCAGTGATGGCTTGTTGCGTCAACAGTGAAGCCTTCAGGAACTTCTACAACCAAATCGCCGTGGCTCATCCACACAACCTGTTCTTCCGGAAGATCTTTGAACAAGTCAGGAGTTCCTTGAATCTGAATGTTCGCTTTTCCGTATTCGCGCTGGCTTGCCGCCTCGACTTTCCCTCCGAGGTAATGAGTCATCAGCTGCATGCCGTAGCAGATGCCCAATACAGGAATATCGAGTTCAAAGATTTTTTCATCACAGCGGAAAGATCCTTCATCATATACACTGTTCGGTCCGCCTGAAAGGATAATTCCTTTTGGATTCATTTCTTTGATTTCCTCAGCTGTCAACGTATGGGGGTGCAGCTCGCTATATACGCCAAATTCACGGATCCGGCGGGTAATCAGCTGGTTATACTGACTGCCGAAATCAAGAACAAGAATCATTTCATTCACTAACTTCGTCATGGTTGTCACCTAATCTCCTCTAAGTTTTTGACACAGAAAAAACGGAGGACAAACGTTCAGCCCTCTGTCGCGCAAGACTTGTACGGAAGCCCGGCTTTTTAACGCTCCCGGGCTCCCATTTAACATTCATTTATTCTAACAACAGGACGATATGCGGTCAAGACTATCTTGTTTTAATTATATTTTCCCACAACTGTCCCGATTCATCCCAAAGCTTTGCGGCATTATCCCTGCGGTATAAGGCCCGCTCATAGCGCAGCGTCAGCTCGGACATGTCGTTTGTATGGTGCGCCTCGTCAATCCTCGCAGCAAAATCGCGCAGTGTTTCTCCGTCTCCCCTGCTGAATCCTTTTCGTTTCAGCTGGCGGAGCAGCGCGGCATATGCGTCGAAAAAGACGTCTTCATCCGTTCGCCGCTTCAATCTGGCTGCTGTAACGTGCGGAATCCAGCGCGCCCGGAGAAGCCAGGCGAGTGCCGCCGCGGCTGAAATCACGATGACGATGGCTGCATACGGCCATAGCTGTGCCGCGGTTTTGTTGCGGATCACAGGCTGCGGTGCCGCGCTGTGATCCCGCTTTTTCGGCTTTTCCTCTTTTTCCGGCTTTGTTTCCTGACGCTGCTTGTCAGACGGTTCATCCGAATTTCCCGCTGAGCCTCCGCTGTCTTTTGCCGCGGTATGATTTTGCTCTGACGTAAACTCCGTCGGATTGGTGAAGCCTTTTGTCGGCTCAAACGTCACCCAGCCCTGATCGGGAAAATACACTTCTACCCACGAATGGGCGTTGTTGTTTGTGACTTCATAAATGTGGCCGTTATGGTCGCCTGCCCCTTTATATTCGCCGGATGTATAGCCCTTCACCCAACGGGCGGGGATTCCCGCAGAGCGGAGCAGCACAGCCATTGCCGATGAAAAGTTATCACAATATCCTCTTTTCGTTTCAAACAGAAATTGATCGACATAATCCTGATTGTGCTCCGGAACCGCGACATCCTGTGTATTATACGAAAATGCGGAAGATCCGAGATAATCCTCGATCGCCTTCGCTTTATCGAACATATTATGATGATCCCGCGTCAGTCTGTCCGCAAGCTGTCTCACTCTTTTCGGAAGGCTGTCGGGGACCTGTAAATACCGGTCATTGAATTGATTCTGCTCACGGTATCGTTTCACTTTCACTTTTCTGAGATCATTCAGCTTAAAGACGGGCGCCTGAAAAGTCACCGTGTACCGTCCCATATTGCGGATGTTGCCCACTTGTTCACTGACCGGCGTAATTTGCTCGGTGTTTCCGTTCATTTCAAGCTGAATCGAGTGCTTCGGTTTAATATTGGAGACGCCGATCGGATACATGACGTGATTATAGAGATAATTCTCATCAATGGACACCTGTGCCGTATACCGTCTCGTCTGCACACTCCGGTCAAACCATATATCTTCCACGTTGCCGCCGTTCAGTTTATAGGACATGCCCTGATCGGTCTCCACCCAGCCTTTCCCCGTGTATGTATCCTTCGTTTCCACCCGGAAGTACGCCCGTTCTTTTCCGTTCCATGTGAAAACCGGCGTATCATCCTGCTGAAAAGGGCCGCCCAATGTTTCATCATGATTGCCGTAGCCGATTTTGCTTTCGGCGGCGGGCACTTCTTTGTGGTTTGTTATTTTTTTAAGAAACGGCACGGGGTCCGGCCAGTTCGGGTCTGATTTCGGAGCCGCCAGACCGAACACGACGGAAGCGCAGATAAACAGCATCAGCGGCAGAAACCATTTGAGTATCAATCTTTTTTTAAACGCTATGTGTTCCGTAAGCCGGATGCGCTCCATATACAAAAGCCCCATCATCAAAAAGCCGATAAAGACGATCCGGATGACGGCGTACGCGGCATCATAAGGAGTAAACGTATCAAGCACGGTGATATACGCCACCGTCATGATAAAAAAGAATAATATTTTCCGCTGATAGATCACCCAGTAATGCAGCAAATACACGAGCAGCCATAAAAGCACAAAAAACAGCAATGTGCGGAATGACGGATTCATGTCATTCCATCTTCCGGACCCGATGTGGCGGGCATTTTGCATCACGTCCCGCAAAAAAGAAACGAGCCATTCCGGCTGAAAAACCGAACCTTTATAAAACAGGATGTGAATACTGATCAACGTAAACAGAATGCAGGACGGCACGGTGACGTACCACCTCATCCGGAAGAATGACAGCAGAAATGCCAAACCGATAAAAACGATGAAAAAACCGGTATGTTTTGTATCCGTAAAATTGTGCAGCGGCCTGAGCCATTCCCATAACAATAAAAAAGCGAGAAAATAAAACAGCAGCAGACTCAGCCTGCTTCCCTGGTTCTCGTCATGCGGCATGGCGCGCCACCTCTCTTTCTAAACAACATGGGACACCCGTTTGTCCCTGATCATTTGCACCTTAATATTTTTTTGAGCGAAGATGAGAGCGAGTTTCCGTTCTTTCTCCGAAAGCGCGGCATTCGTTTCTTTCGCCAAAAACACCGTCATGTCAGCACGGCCGGGCTCAGCCTGTTTGAGAAGGTCTTCTGTAAGACTGCCCGTCACGACGGCAATGGAAGCTTTGCGGACGCGCGGATCCGCCAGCTCTTTTCCTAAACGCCCGCCTGCATCGGCTTCTTCCGATTCTGAAGCTGATGCCAGGTAACGCAGCATCTTTCTGAAATGCCGGTCTCCCTCCCGGACGGGAAATACGGTCCGGTCGCTCCCCAATGAAATAAATCCTGCGGGAGAGCCCTTCACAAGCGCCGTGTAAAGCAGGGATGCCGAAGCTGATACCGCGGCTTCAAACGATGGGGACGGCCTGCAGTCCAAAAGGAGAATCATATTCACACTCTGCAGCGGGTCAAATTCCTTCGTCATCAGCTCATTTCGCCGCGCTGATGTTTTCCAGTCAAGTGCGGAAAACCGGTCGCCCGGCTGATAATTTCTGACGCTCGCAGCCATTGCGGAGCGGTGTACCTGAAACGGAGCGCCGGCAGCCGCACCCTCTTCCCCGGAGGCGGCCTGCGGCTTATAGTGAACAGACCCGTACGCCGGGAAAACCAGAACCGTATCCGTAACGGAAAACGACGCCGTCTTGTCCAAAAGCCCGAGAACATCTCCCGTGCGCACTCTTATCGTATGTAAACGATGCTCTCCGCGCGGCACCTGCGGCAGCTCATATTGTAACGTCAGCTTCCTTTGAAACCACGGAAACACGAGCTGTTTCGCACTGCGCCTCTCGCCAAGCGTTTCCGGCATCACATCTTCAATGACCATATATGTCAGCGGAAACGGCAGGCGCCTCGTCAGCCTGATGGTGACAGACAGCCCGTCGCCTGAGGTTAACTGGGCGGAGGACACGTCACGCGCCACCTGAAACGCCCGCAGCGGGTACACAGCGACCAGCCCGGCGTAAACGGTAAACGGCAAAAACGCATAAAATAAAAACCAGCTCACAAATCCGCCCTGAAACATGGCATAAGAAAAGACAGCCGCCGTCAGTACGGCCAACATAAGCAGCTTCCAGCCATATAGAAGCCAATGCATCTTCTTTCTCATTAGCGGACCGACATCCTTTGAACGGGGACTTTTTCCGTTTGCATGATGTCTTCTATAACCGCTTCCGGCGTCACATCGTTAAATTTCGCCTCGGCGGTCAGGATCATTCTGTGCGGCAGCGTATACGGAGCCAAATACTGGACGTCATCAGGAATGACGTAATCGCGGTCATGAAGCAGCGCGTACGCCTGCGCAGCTTTCATTAATGAGATTGAACCGCGCGGACTTACGCCCAGATGTGCGGACGTATGCCGGCGGGTATGCTGAGTAATGCCGACGATATACGCTTTTATTCCATCATCCACCCGCACCTGCTCCAATTTTTGCTGAAGGCTGATAAACTGTTCTTTAGAAATGACGGGCTCGATTGTTTCAAGCGGATTGCGCCCTTCCTGCAAAGACAGAACTTGAAGCTCTTCCTCGGCAGTCGGATAGCCCATGCGCAGCTTAAATAAAAACCGGTCAAGCTGGGCTTCGGGAAGCGGATACGTTCCTTCATATTCAACCGGGTTTTGTGTGGCCATGACGAAAAACGGCTCAGCCAGCCGCATTGTCTTTCCGTCAATCGTGACATTCCCTTCCTCCATTGCCTCAAGCAGGGAAGACTGTGTTTTCGGAGAGGTTCTGTTAATTTCATCAGCCAGCACGATATTCCCCATGATCGGTCCCGGGCGGTATTCAAATTCCATCGTTTTCGTATTATAAATAGAGACACCCGTCACATCTGACGGCAGAAGATCCGGCGTGAACTGAATCCTCTTAAAGTCAGCTCCGATCAGCTTGGCCAAAGCGCGGACCATCATCGTTTTTCCGACTCCCGGCACGTCTTCCAGCAGCACATGCCCTTTTGCGAGAATGGCGGCCAGACTGAGTATGGCGATATCCCGTTTTCCTATGATGATGTTTTCAATATGCTCAACGGCTTTCTCCAGCAGCGGATGCAGCTCTTCTTTATAAGCCATTCTTCTCCTCCTAGTCATCTCTCAAATTTCAATTATCGTAACCTAACTTTACCACAAAATATAAACAGTATAAAAAATCGTTTCCAGCGAATTGTTTCCAGTCTGAAAAAGGAAAAAGCTCCCTTTAGAAAGGAAGCTTTATTTCAGCTGGAGAGGCTCCATATGAACGTGTGAATGGTCAATGGCATGTTCCTCTTTCATCTTGCGTTCTATCTCATTTGCGATCTCATGACTCTCTTTAATGTTCAGATCTGACGGCACTTCAATGACGACATCAATATGAACGGAGCTGCCCAGATATCTCGCTTTAATATCTTTTAAACGGCTGCCGCCCGCAATCTGTTCAATCGTCTTTTTATAATCAGAAATATGTTTGACATCAAAGCCGTCAGTCAGCGAATGAGAGGATTCCTTAAAAATATCCCACGCGGTTTTGCATATGATCAATCCGATGATAAACGCGGTAACCGTATCCACCCAAGCCAAATGGAACTGAGAAGCAAAAATTCCGATAAACGTGCCGATACTGACGAGCGCATCTGATTTATTATCAGCGGCCGCAGCTGAAAGCGCCTGGCTGTTTACCTTTTTGGCAAGCCCTTTCGTATAGCGATAGACCATCAGCATCACGACCGCGCTCCCCGCGGCCGTCCAGGCGGCTATCATATCCGGCGTTTCCTCTTTAACGGAAAAAATAGATTGCGCGGCGCTGAACAGCACTTGCATTCCGACAAGCATCATAATAATGGAAGCGATGAGTGACGCGACGGTCTCCGCCCGAAAATGGCCGTAAGGATGATCTTCGTCAGGAGGTTTCTGAGAGATGCGCAAACCGATGAAAACAGCCGCAGATGCCGCGATATCAGTCGTATTATTTAAACCGTCGGCCTGAAGCGCTTCTGAGTGAAACAAATAACCGATTACAAGCTTCACAGCCGACAATGCCGCATATGCGCCAATACTGACAATCGCTCCGGTTTCGCCTTTTTTCAATTCATGATATCTCTCCACTGAAAATCCTCCTTCCCGTTCAATTTTTCCTTCATTATCATACAAAGCGAGGACACAGTGGGTCTATAGAAACATGATTCACTTTCCACAGAAAAATAGTAAGCATAGAACATTTATGCACTCAGGAAACTTATTTTCATTCACAAAACCCCTCTCATCCCAATCGTATCAAGGATTCTCGCCAACCCACGTTCATGGAATTATTTTCAAAACCATTAAAACACAGAAATAACAGAAAATTATTTTTTTTCCTTCCGGCACTTTCTGCTGTACGGACGAGAAAAAATGTCATATTTTCTTACATCATTTTCAACTGCCTGTGGCATTTATGATAGAATAATACTTGTCGGAATATTCAGCATAAACAAACCAAAAGGAGGCAAAGAATGAATCAGCCTAACTCTTTATCAAAGGGATTAAAAACCCGGCATATGACTATGATTTCAATTGCCGGCGTGATCGGCGCCGGATTATTTGTCGGAAGCGGATCCGTCATTCATTCCACCGGACCCGGAGCGATTGTCTCCTACGCTTTAGCAGGATTATTAGTGATTTTTATTATGAGAATGCTGGGGGAAATGTCCTCCGTCAACCCGACAAGCGGTTCGTTTTCACAGTACGCGCATGACGCCATCGGTCCTTGGGCCGGTTTTACGATCGGATGGCTGTATTGGTTTTTCTGGGTCATCGTCATTGCCATTGAAGCCATTGCAGGCGCCGGAATCATACAGTACTGGTTCCCGGGCATTCCGTTATGGCTGACGAGTCTGCTTCTGACCGTGCTGTTAACACTGACGAATATTTATTCAGTTAAATCGTTCGGCGAATTTGAATACTGGCTTTCCTTAGTGAAGGTAGCGACGATCGTTGTCTTCTTAATCGCGGGATTTGCGTTCATTTTCGGAATCGTCCCCGGCAGCAAACCGGTCGGGCTGGAAAATCTGGCGGGCAGCGGCGGATTTTTCCCTAAAGGTCCAAGTTCCGTTCTGCTCGGCATCGTCGTTGTCATTTTTTCTTTCATGGGATCTGAAATCGTCGCAATCGCAGCGGGAGAAACGTCAAATCCGGTCGAATCCGTCACAAAGGCTACCCGCTCAGTCGTTTGGCGGATCATTATTTTTTACGTCGGTTCCATTGCGGTTGTGGTCACACTGCTGCCGTGGGATTCAGCTAATATTTTGGAAAGCCCCTTCGTTGCCGTTTTGAGCCATATCGGGGTTCCCGCAGCCGCTCAAATCATGAATTTCATCGTCCTGACAGCCGTTCTGTCCTGCCTGAACTCCGGGCTTTATACGACGTCACGGATGCTGTATTCACTGGCAGAGCGAAATGAAGCGCCGCGGCGTTTTATGAAACTGAGTAAAAGAGGCGTACCGGTTCAAGCCATTATCGCCGGCACCTTTTTCTCCTATATTGCCGTTGTTATGAACTACTTTTCTCCCGACTCCGTATTTTTGTTCCTGGTCAATTCATCAGGGGCGATCGCACTGCTCGTCTATCTCGTCATCGCCGTCTCACATCTGAGAATGAGAAAGAAAATCGAACGGACAAACCCTGAATCTCTTAAAATCAAAATGTGGTTCTATCCGTACTTAACCTACCTGACGATCATCGCCATTTGCGCCATCTTGTTATCTATGCTGTTTATCAGTTCAATGCGGTCTGAATTTCTGCTGACAGGATTTATTACTCTGCTGGTACTTGCCTCCTATGTATTCCGCAAAAAACAAAAACCGAAAGAGAGCGCCTCCGAAAGCCGGATTGCGCAATAACCGCAAACACCCCCCCTCAAAAAAGGGCGGGTGTTTTTTTAACCAACCTGTTCCAGGCAGCATTAACTGTAGTACAGGATTTCAATAAATGATAAGGACAGGATGAAAAATGGCACTAGAAAAATTTGCAGATGAACTGCCGATTATCGAAACACTCCAGCCGCAGAAGAAATCAGACGGCAGCACGTATTATGAAGTCACCATGAAGGAATGCTTTCACAAGCTGCACCGCGATCTCCCGCCGACCCGGCTGTGGGGGTATAACGGTTTATTTCCCGGCCCGACGATCGACGTGAACCAAGATGAAAACGTCTATATTAAATGGATGAATGACCTTCCGGATAAGCATTTTCTGCCCGTGGATCATACCATTCACCATTCAGAAAGCGGCCATCAGGAACCCGATGTCAAAACCGTCGTCCATTTACACGGAGGAGCAACGCCGCCGGACAGCGACGGCTACCCGGAAGCATGGTTCACAAAGGATTTTAAGGAAACGGGTCCTTATTTTGAGAGAGAGGTATACCATTATCCAAACAAACAGCGCGGGGCTCTGTTATGGTATCACGATCACGCCATGGCGATTACGAGGCTCAATGTGTACGCCGGGCTTGCCGGGATGTATATCATCCGCGAGCGAAAAGAAAAGCAGCTGAAGCTTCCCTCCGGAGAGTACGACGTACCGCTTATGATTTTGGACCGCACGTTAAATGACGACGGTTCCTTGTCTTATCCGAGCGGGCCTGCTACCCCTTCCGAAACGCTGCCCAACCCTTCCATCGTCCCGTTTTTTTGCGGAAATACCATTCTCGTCAATGGTAAAGCGTGGCCGTATATGGAAGTTGAACCGCGGACATATCGTTTCCGCATCCTTAATGCCTCCAATACGAGAACATTTTCTCTCTCGCTCAATAACGGCGGGAAGTTTATCCAAATCGGTTCTGACGGCGGACTGCTTCCCCGCTCTGTCAAAACACAATCTATCAGCTTAGCCCCGGCAGAGCGGTATGATGTGCTCATCGATTTCTCCGCCTTTGACGGAGAACATATCATTTTAACGAACGGCACCGGCTGCGGGGGCGACGCCGATCCGGATACAGACGCCAATGTGATGCAATTCCGCGTCACAAAACCGCTGAAGGGAGCAGACACAAGCCGGAAGCCTAAATATCTTTCAACAATGCCTAATGTGACATCAAAGAGAATACACAATATCAGGATGCTTAAACTCACAAATACGCAAGACAAATACGGCCGGCCCGTTTTGACGCTGAATAACAAGCGATGGCATGATCCTGTGACAGAAGCGCCGAAGCTCGGCACAACGGAAATCTGGTCGATTATCAATCCGATGGGGGGAACCCATCCGATACACCTGCACCTTGTTTCCTTCCAAATCCTTGACCGGCGCCCTTTTGACTTAGAGCGTTATAACAAATTCGGCGACATTGTGTATACAGGCCCCGCCGTCCCGCCTCCTCCAAGTGAAAAAGGCTGGAAAGATACCGTGCAGGCGCACTCGGGAGAGGTCATCAGAATCGCGGCGACCTTCGCTCCTTACAGCGGACGCTACGTATGGCACTGTCATATTTTAGAACATGAAGATTACGACATGATGAGACCGATGGACGTCACGGATAAGCAGTAAACAAATATCACCCCTTTTAAAGAAGGGGATTTTTTATTTATCCAAAAAGAAAAAATAAGAAGACACTTATTTGCATATACTGTAATAACAGGAAGACGATGCACCCTCATTGGAAATCTGGATAGAAAAAGGAATTAGGAGATTAGGGAAAAGTATGAGACAATGAAGGAGTGCACGAAAATTCATAAGGGAAGAAGTGACTTTATGTCTTACTACAACAAACGTAATCAGGAACCGCTGCCTAAAGAAGATGTCAGTACGTGGGAATGCACAAAAGAGGACTGTATCGGCTGGAGCAGAAAGAATTTTGCCGGCAGTGATACCCCGACTTGCCCCCTTTGCGGCAGTAAAATGATCGACGGCGTCCGTTCGTTGGTAAATCTCCAAAACAATAATCAAACGGCATCAAGTTAGACCTCCCTTTTACGAGTCTCAACATAGAGAAGGCCTCCATGTCTCATGAGAGGCCTTTGCGTTATTATGTCCTTTTATGATGCAAAAGAGCAATGAACATGAAAAACGATCGGCAGCAGAACGATCTGAAGGAAATGGCAAAACGGCGGAAAATGAACCTTGCCGCACAGTCATTCATCGAAACGCTTCATTTTGCCGTTCCGATTCTCCGTTTTTTCAAATGGCTCGCCTCAGCCGCAGCCAGCTTTGTTCATTAAAAAACACCCAGCGGGCGCTGAGTGTTTTTTTCATGATTGGATGACGGAAAAACTGTTAATAATGCCGTTGTCATTTTCCCAGACTTTTTCGCATTTTTTCGTATCCAAATGATAAGCATAAATGGTCCGGACCTTCGCATTCCGCCCCGTTTCATCCTTCAGACGCTTAGCGCCTTTTGCTTCCGCCATGAAATAAATGATGCTGCCGTCTTTAGAAAACTGAGGCTGGGCATCAATCAGCGGAGCGAAGTCCTTCCCGTTTGAGATAATCGTTTCATCTTTTTTCGTTTTGACATTCATCAGACGGATGGACGCTTTTTGTTCCGTCCCTTTTTGTGTATAAGATGTAAAGACAAGGTTCTTTCCGTCCGGTGACACCGCCACGTCGCTGATAAACTGCTCAAGGTTTGTCAAATCCTGAAGGTGTTCGCCCGCTCCTGCTGCAAACCGGATATTCGTCGGTTCAGGGTCAATCCCCTTCTCATTTGCCTCATCCGTTTTTTGATAATCCTCTTTTACGGAATAATGCAGAAGCGCAAAATCGTTTTGGCTCCGGTTATAAAAGAAGCTGCTCACACTGTCGTCTTTCTCATCGGCGGCGGGATACAGATTTTCATAACGTTTCGTTTTCAAATCAAAAGATGCGAGACGGAAAATATCTTCATCCGCTTTTCCGAGACGGAAATAAATGTGCGTCAGATCCTTTGATAAAAACAGACTGTCAGCGCTTGCCGTTCCTTTATAAAGCACCGTCTTCTTTTTCGTCTTCAGATCAAGCTTATAGAGACGCATCTCATTTTGGTCATTATTCCCGACAAAATAGAGCACCTGATGGGCGTCATCGAGCGCAAACGCCGGATATGCCGAAAGCTTTTCCTCATACAGCACGCGGCCGTCCTCGTAATATTTCGTCATCAGATCTTTGTCTGTAATGGAAACAAGCAGCTTGTCATGGCCGCCGGAGACAACGGCTTTCCCGCCGCCGTCGCTTTTTCCTTTAATCAGTAAAACGGCCGCGATGACCGCCGCCGCCAAAACGGCGGCCAGCAACATCCAGATCCATCGTTTCTTCTTCATTATCAATCTCTCCGTCAATCAGAAAAAGCAAGAATCAGTGTCCTTGCTTTTTAAGATGGTCTATTTTAATAGCTGTAGTGTCCGGATACTCTTCCTTTGCTTAATGGATATCCGAGCGCTTTAAACGCTTTCGGGCTGACATCCAATACGGCATTCGGCAGACGGCCTACATCATTTTTGTATACGGTGATAACCTTTTTCGGTTTTGATTTCGCATAAGCTCTGATTTTCGTTCCGTTTCTCGGAACGTCAAATCCTAATTTTGTCGCGCAATCCCAGTGCCCCAGTTTTTTACCGGAAGATCCTTTTTTACCGACTCCATTATACCATGTAATATTTCCGTTCACTTTTTTAGCGCTTGCATCAGAAGAGTAACTGATCGCTCCCAGCGTGCTTCCTGCTAAAATCAATAAGGCTAAGAATAACTTCTTCAAGCTTTCGTCCTCCTGATTCTTTATTCTAGGCAAAATTATACACCAAGAAGACGATTATAATATTTCAATCACTTTACATGTTCATTACAACGTGGTGAGAAATGCAAATAACGACGGCACAATTTCCCGTTCTATATAATTCCATGGTAAATTATACTACAAAATTTAATTCATTAGCGTTATAATATTCATAGAGTATTTCTGCATTCAATATGGACTTTTTATAAGGCCTATTGATAGTTGCATAATATGATATATTTTGAGAAATCAGGCTTTAGGAAGCAGGCACTTTATTCCTTTTAACCGTGGTTCATATTGATCATGTACCTATACTCGTTTCAATCAGACTAGGAGTGATAATCAATGAAAGCGGCAAGATGGCACAATCAAAAAGACATTCGAATCGAAAACATTGATGAACCTAAAGCAGAACCGGGTAAAGTCAAAATTAAAGTCAAATGGTGCGGGATTTGCGGAAGCGACCTTCATGAATATTTGGGAGGCCCGATCTTTATTCCGGTCGGCAAACCTCATCCGTTAACAAACGAAATGGCGCCCGTCACGATGGGTCACGAATTCTCAGGAGAAGTCGTTGAAGTGGGCGAAGGCGTCAAAAATTACAGCGTCGGCGACCGTGTCGTCGTGGAACCGATTTTTGCCACACACGGACATCAGGGAGCCTATAACCTTGATGAACAAATGGGATTCTTAGGCTTAGCCGGAGGAGGCGGCGGATTTTCTGAATATGTATCCGTTGACGAAGAATTGCTGTTTAAGCTTCCTGAAGAGCTTTCTTACGAACAGGGCGCGCTTGTTGAGCCGTCAGCGGTAGCGCTTTACGCCGTCCGCCAAAGCAAATTAAAAGCGGGCGACACGGCGGCAGTTTTTGGCTGCGGACCGATCGGGCTGCTTGTGATTGAAGCCCTGAAAGCGGCCGGCGCCACAGATATTTACGCGGTTGAACTTTCACCGGAACGTCAGGAAAAAGCGAAAGAACTCGGCGCTATCATCATTGATCCGTCAAAAACGGACGATGTCGTTGAAGAAATCGCTAAACGTACAAACGGAGGCGTTGATGTTTCTTATGAAGTAACAGGCGTTCCTGTCGTTCTCCGCCAGGCGATCCAGTCAACAAACATTGCCGGTGAAACGGTTATCGTCAGCATTTGGGAAAAAGGAGCGGAAATTCATCCGAACGATATCGTTATCAAAGAACGGACCGTAAAAGGCATTATCGGATACCGTGACATCTTCCCTTCCGTTCTTGCACTGATGAAAGAGGGCTACTTCTCAGCAGATAAGCTCGTCACGAAAAAAATCGTGCTCGACGATCTGATTGAAGAAGGCTTCGGCGCTTTAATCAAAGAGAAAAACCAAGTGAAAATCTTAGTCAAACCGAACTAAATCGTTTAGCTGAATAACAGACACATCCGAAAAAGAGCCGTTCCGGCTCTTTTTTTCATCTCATCGTCTTTCCTTCCTTTTAAAAATGATCCCCTCTGCGCAAACTATTTTTCACCCTGTCCCGTCTATCCTTAGGCAGCAGCCTATGATACGTATTTTTAAAAAAGGAGCCCTTTGAAGCAATGAAGAACGAAACAGCCAAAGCGTCGCTTGTGACGTGCATAACTGAGCGCAAGGAAGACTTTTACCGGCTGGCGTACAGTTACGTAAAGAACAAGGATGACGCGTTAGATATTGTTCAGGAATCAATTCAAAAAGCGCTGACATCGGTCGAATCAGTCAAAAACCCCGATGTGATCAAAAGCTGGTTTTATAAAATTTTAGTGCGCACGGCCATTGATTTTCTCCGCAAACAGAAAAAACTGAAAGTGATGGACGATGAAACGATCGAGTTTTTAAGCCGCGGAAAGGAAGATCACTACAAAGACACAGACCTTCACGAAGCGCTTGATGACCTGCCGCATCAATATAAAACCATTATCATTCTGCGTTTCTTTGAAGACCTGAAATTAGAAGAAATCGCGGATATCACGGGGGAAAACATCAACACCGTCAAAACACGCCTTTACAGGGGGCTGAAGCTCATGCGCATTCAGCTGACGAAGGAGGATCTTTCTTAATGGAAAAGAGATTAGAACAATTAAGAGAAGAGTATAAAAGTGTGCCCATTCCTAAGGAACTGGACAGCATTGTCGAAAAAGCCCTTCAGCAAAAACCGAAGAAAAAACGAATCGTAATGTGGCCGACATCCGCGGCAGTCGCTGCGGCCGTCTTATTTACCGCCGTTGTCAATATCAATCCGGATGCCGCACAAGCCATGTCTAAAATCCCCGTCATCGGCAAAGTCGTCCAAGCCATCACATTCACGGAGATGAAGGAAGAAAAGAACCAATCAAGCATTGATGTGAAAACGCCCGCTCTGTCCGGACTTTCCGATCATAAACTCGAAGACAGCATCAATCGGCATTATATGAAAGAAAGCAAAGAGCTGTATCAGGAATTTATGAAGGCGACCTCAAAAAGCAAAAAAGGCCACCTCAGTATTTACAGCGATTATGAAACCGTTACTGACACAGCGGATTTGATCTCAATCCGCCGTGATATCGAAAAAACACAAGCTTCATCTTATACGCAAAGCCGTTACATCACGATTGATAAAAAGAATGAGGCCGTGCTTACGTTAAAGAGTTTATTTAAAGATGACCGTTATATTAAAGTCATCAGTGAAAATATTAAAGAACAAATGAAAAAACAGATGAAAGAAGATCCGAATAAAATATACTGGGTCGAAGATGATGATATGACGGAGCCTTTTAAAGCCATCCGCGCCGACCAGAATTTTTATATTACAGATAAGCACAAACTTGTTATTTCATTTGACGAATATGAAGCGGCACCCGGATATATGGGCGTTACAGAGTTTACAATACCGACCTCCGTCATCTCCAAGCTGCTTGTCGGAGACCGCTACATCAGATAAAGAAAGAAAAAAATCCATGATATCCGCAGATCATGGATTTTTTCTTTCGTCCCGCAACAGCCAAGATGCACAAGGGACCCTTTTCATATAACAGACGCCGGACGGGGGCTGAAAAGTTTAAGAAAATCACAGCATTTCATTCACTTTTTCTGAAACAAAATCCCCTTCCGAATGCGTCTAATTAACGGAACAAATGGAAGACTGTACAGAAATCTGCCATAGCCATCCGCAAAACAGCGAGAATTTCCGCACACATTATTGGAGGAATACCATGTCAGACAAGTCACTGCATCACCGCTATATTCCCGGACTGGATGGACTTCGCGCCTTTGCCGTCCTCGCAGTTATCGCATATCATCTGAATTTTAACTGGGCCGACGGCGGTTTCATTGGTGTTGATATCTTTTTTGTTTTATCGGGGTATTTAATTACATCTATTATATTGCCTGCCCAAGGCAATGCCATCACCCTTGATTTGCGTGATTTTTGGGTGCGCCGGATCAGGCGGCTTCTGCCGGCGGCTTATCTCATGATTATCACGACGGTCATTTGGGTCGTATTGTTTAACAGCGAGCTCCTGCATACCGTACGCGGGGATGCGGTCTCCTCACTTTTTTACATAAGCAATTGGTGGTTTATCTTTCATCAACTTTCTTATTTCGACAGCTTCGGCTCCCCTTCGCCATTAAAAAACCTTTGGTCACTGGCGATTGAAGAACAGTTTTATATCATATGGCCCTTCCTGCTGCTTGCGGGAATGTACATATGTAAAACACGGGCCCGGCTTGCGGCCGCGGTCATGTTTCTCGCGTTATGTTCGGCAGTCGTAATGAGTATGATGTATGTGCCCGGCGGAGATCCGAGCCGCGTTTATTACGGGACGGATACCCGCTCATTTGAATTGCTGATCGGCTGCGCTTTAGCTTTAGTGTGGCCGATGAAACGATTATCTTCCAAACGGCTGCCGAGCAGCATGAAACACCTGCTTCACGGGACGGAGCTTGCCGCTTTTGCCGCGCTGCTGCTTTGCGTCTTTTACACAGATGAATATGAACCCTTCCTGTACAAGGGCGGCATGCTTTTGATCAGCATCACCGCAGCGGTTCTTGTCGCATGTTTATGCCATCCGAGCAGCTTTTTGGGACATGTCCTTTCATGGAAGCCGCTTCGCTGGATCGGAACGAGATCATACGGAATCTACCTTTGGCATTACCCGGTTTTCGTACTGAGCACACCCGTGCAGGAAATCGGAAATCCGGTTTATTGGCACTGCGCCGTCAGAATCGGCGCCACTTTCATTCTTGCCGAGCTGTCTTACCATTTCATTGAACAGCCGATCCGCACTGCGGGCTTCCGGCCATTTTTACGCCGCGTGTTTCTGAACCGCTTTCTGGAATGGAAGACGTCCTCTGTCATCAGCAGAATGTCGCTCGGCCTTATTCTTGCCGCCATTCTCGTATTTGCGGGCGGGCTGTCAGGAATAGCCGAAGAGAAAAAACAGCCGCAATGGACGTACGCGCAAAATGATCAGCAAGAAACCGCCGCCTCTTCGCACAAGACGGCCGATCACGATCAACCGGCAAAAGAAGATGACAGCAAGAAAAAACACGGCGGCGAAAAAACAGACACCGCGTCAGACAAAAACAAGAAAGAACCAACAGACAAATCAAATACAAAGAAAAACGAAGAGAAAAAGGAACGGTCATCTCAAAAAACGGCTGATCCAAAACAAACACAGCCTCAGCAAGACGTGCTGGCCATCGGTGATTCGGTGATGCTGGACATTGCGTCATACCTGCGGCAGTCCCTCCCTCATGTCACCATCGACGGAAAGGTAGGAAGACAAGTCTCTCAAGCACTCCAGCTCACTTCGGAATATGCGTCATTTAATCAGCCGAACAAAGCGGTCATCATCGAGTTAGGGACGAACGGCTATTTCACAAACAGCCAAATTGAATCACTGATCAGCTCCTTTTCAAAAGCCGATATCTATCTTGTCAACACGCGTGTGCCGCGGCAGTGGGAAAGCAAAGTAAACGAATCATTGCGTCGGCAGGCCGAGTCTCGCAAAAATGTGACGCTTGTCGATTGGCACGCAAAAGCATTGCAGCACCCTGAATACTTCACACCGGACGGCGTCCATCTCATACCTGAGGGGTCTAAAGCGCTGACATCCCTCATCGTTCAAACAATGAAATCATGACAAAAAAAGAGGCCCCAAAAAGGCCTCTTTTTCGTATATCGTCAGGCAAGCTTCTGTCCGCAATTCGGGCAAAAATTCGCGCCTTCCGTTTTCGTTCCGCAGTTCGGACAAAATTTCGGCTTAGCCGCTCCTTCCGAGCCGTTCGCCGGTGCCGTCCCCTGATTCTGCTGACTTTGATTTTGCTGCGGCTGGTTCTGCTGATTTTGGTTCATTTGGTTCATCATTTGATTTGCCGCATTCATTCCCATCATCATGCCCGCCATGTCTGAGGCGGCGCCGCTTCCGCTCATTTTGCCGGATGACATTCCGTCCGTCATGGAAATCTGCTGATAGCGGTTCACATCGCCCACCATGCCGTAAGAAGCGTTTTTCGTAATCATATCCTGAACTTCCTGCGGATAATTAAAGCTCATAATATTGAAGCCCGTAATCGACATGCCGTCTCCGATCAGCTGCATATCAAGATCTTCTTGAATCCCTTTTCCGATTTCAAAGGAATTCGACTGCAGATTGAACATGTCTTTTCCTTCTCTGGTGATCCATTTCATCAAAAGCTGATCGAGAATAGACGTAATCCGGATTTTAATGTCCTCCACTAAATAGCTGTCTTTGACACCCGCAATCTTATCAATCAATCCGATGTAGTCAATGACCTTGAAGTTAAATGTGCCGTTTGCGCGGATCGGCATACCGCCCGGCATACCTGCCGCCGGAATGTTGATAGCGTTTTTTGTGCCCCACTTCACGGTGAACTCCTTCGTATTCACAAACAGCACTTCAGCCCGCATGCCGCTGTTAAAGCCAAACTTAAACCCTTTTAGTGTAGATAGAAACGGAATGATTTCTGATTCGATATCATAATCGCCGTCATCACGGAAAATCCCTTCAATCTTCCCGTTGTATAAAAAGATGGCATCCTGTCCCGGCCGGATGATCAGACGGCTGCCTTTTTTAATTTCACGGTTGTTCCATTTATAGAAAACCATGTCATCTCTGAATTCTTCCCATTCCACCACATTTGCTAACTGATTTCTGAAAAAACCCATGTATGCTCAAATCCTTTACATATAATTTAAAAACTTCCCTTGCTTCCGCTGTAACTCGTGCCGCCCCTCGTGACTCCGCCGTCATTGTCATTATCTTTATCAGGCTTTTTTTCTCTTGTAACGTCGGTTCGGATATATGTGTCGTGCTGGCTCAGCACTTCAGACGTATCGTGATCCATATACGTGCTGCCGGTGACGGTGACCTTGCCGCCGGAATTGTACACCATCACAGTGACGGCGATGCCGGCCGCGGCTGCGGCAATAATGAGCTGAAACCACCATGTGAGCAGCAGATTGTCAGACTTGTCGTCCGGGCTTTTCCCCATATCTTTATAAGCCAACTTGATGTAGGTCTGAAACGCCTTTTCATAATGGCCTGCGGAAATATCTGACGAGATCGTATTTCTGATCGTATTCAGCCGGCTGTTATTCAAATACGTCTCCGCCTTTTTATATCCGGAGATAAATACTTCCCGCTTTTTCATATCAATGGTCAAAATCGCCGTGCTTCCGCTAAAATGACTGTCATAAAAATCACCGGCGTACTGCTCGATGTCCTTACCGCCCGTTCCGTTTGCGGTAAGAATGATAAAATCGGTATGGCGCTTTGCCCCGAGCTTCCCGGCCAATTCCTCAAGTTTCTTCGTTTCATCCTTCGTTAATAAATGAGCATTGTCATAAACATATTGCTTCTGTTCCGCGGCAGACGCCGATGTATGTAAACCAAAAGACAGCATCAGAAAAAGGACGAAGCAGAAGAGACACGCTTTTTTTATCGATACTTTCATCAAAAACCGCCTCCTATCATAAGTGAGACGAGTCTTAATGCTAAAAACGCACCGGCGGTTATGCCGCCGAACCACGCGGCCACTTTTCCGGCACTGATCGGCGGTTTGCCGACAACCTTGCCCGTCTGCCCGTTCATCGCAAAAATGTGCTCAGCCCGCTCATAGTCGTAGCTGACCATCCAGACCGGAAGCAGTACGTAAAAGCTGCTGATTTTATCGGTCTGAATCTGCTCATCCGTAATGTCAGCCGTCGTATATCCGGAGAAGGTGGATCTGATATAAGAATCAATATAATGGCTGATTTTATCCTTCGCCCGCGGAAAGAGATCGTCATCGGTATAATTGTACTTTTCCGCTATATATCCCGCTAAATAGGCCGTATTAAACTCCTTCAGTTCACTGTATGAGTAAGGTTCCAATTTGTCCATTAATTCATCATTCATTTTTTCTGAAGCGTCGACCGGAATTTTGAGATAATCAAGATTGATATCTCGGTACGCGTTGTAATACTCGGTCTCCGTCACCCGGTATTCTCCATCTTCATAGTGATGCACTCTCGTACAAACGGCATTGACCTGAACCTTGCTGTTTAAATCAAACATCCAAAATGGCACGTACATGCCGGTTATGCTCTTCACCCGATCGGCAGTCATAAATCCTTTCGGTGTCAGACGGCCGTTTCGGCACCACTTTTTAAAAGCGCTCATGGCCTCTTCTTTACTGATCGTAAAAGGAATCACCATCGAAGGCGCGAGATTTCCCGACAATCGGTCGGCGAGAACGGCGGCTCCTCCGCAAAACCCGCACGTCGTGGCCGTCGTTTCCGCCTCAGTCATTAATACCGCGCCGCAATTCTCACACCGGTACTCGTTCGCCTCATTTTCGGAAAATCTCGTCGTAATATACTCCTTTGGCAGGCTTTCAATCTGATCCTGCCGCCCGCAGCTGTGACATGTCAGCATGCCGGATGAACTGTCAAAGACCATATCATCGCCGCAGTTCGGGCATTTATAAGAAATGATCATTCTGTTTCTCTCACTTTCTCTTTATATCGGACAAAGCTGCAGCCCGCTGTCTATTGATCTTTACTGAAAAGCATTTTCTGCTTGAGCGCCGCCAATTCATCATCGACACTGCTTTGATTGCTGTCATATTTAGCCGTCAGATCGTCAATATCGTCTTTCGGAGACGCGTTCAGCTCAGCCATCGCATTGGCATGATCAAGCGCTTGGTTGACCTTGTCTTCCATTCTGCCGAAAGCTGTCATCGATTGGCCCGCATTTGACACAGAGGACCCCAATTTGTTCATTCTCTCCTGCGTTTTTGCCACAGACCACTTCGCTTTGATGGCATTTCGGCGCGACTCAAGCTCTCCGATATCAGCGACAAGCTTGTCATGCATTTTGCGCATTTGAGAGGCGTTGGAAGAAGCGAGCTGATAAGCCGTCTGCAGCTCAGTCAGTCTTGATTCAACAGCCGCTTTCCTTTCCAAAAACGTCCGCGCATCGGCTTCATTGCCGGCCTGCAACGCTTTCATCGCATAACTTTCCATCTTTTCGGCATCAGCCTGGCATTCTGTTAACGCTCTTTTCGCCCGCTGTTCCTCAGCCATGACAGAAGCCGTCTCCGCTTTCACTTTTCCTAAATCACTGTTCAGATTCCGCAAATATTGATCAACCATTTTTTCAGGGTTTTCAGCTTTGTCCAGCAGCGCATTGATATTGCTTGACATGATGTCTTTAAATCTTCCTAAAATACTCATTTTTCATTTTCCTCCCAAAATTAAATAGTAACAAGTTCATAGTTATCTATACTGTTTTTTTCGAAAAAAGTTTCATTTTCTCATAAATTTATGTATTTTATATGAAAATAGTCTCATTCAGCCCATTTGTGCCGGCGGAAATTCTTTACGACCAGATACAGTGAGAACAAAAAATAAATAAAAAGCGCGATCATCAACCCGCTCACTAACGGGTAATGCTTCGCCGCATACACAAAGAAATCCAGCTGCGAAATCTGTTCCGGACTTGTAATCGTATCCGTCCCATTCAAAAGCTTTGAAAATTTAGCCGTATAATTCCAATCAAACGAATCAGAAACAAGCTCACTCCCCTGATACCAATTGACAGCGGCGAGACAAAGAAAACAAAAAACAGAAAACGCGCATTGCACAATAAGAAAAACATGTTTCATGAAAAACATTCCTCCGCGGTTCAATATCACAGGCCGTCACACTATACATGACGGCAGCAGCAGAAACTTGGTTTTACTCAGAACTGATAAAAAAGTTATTGTATGAACTTCACAGCGGTTCAATTTACTGGATGCCTTTCTAAAGTATACCTTATATCGAAAAGGGTTTCAGGCCTAAATAAAAGAGGATGCTTCCCGAAGTCCGATGACTTTCAAGAAGCATCCTCGATATTTTACAGTGATACTTCAACCTCTTTTAAACTCGGCAAAGCATCGATCGCACCGATTTTGGTGCACACGAGCGCCCCCACCTTATTGGCAAATGAGACAATATCACGCAGCTTCGCAAAATCATCGGCTGCCGTCTGAATCTCATCCGTGCGCGCCAGCTGATACAGCGCCGCGCCGACAAACGCATCTCCCGCTCCCGTTGAGTCTATTGATGTCACCGGAATGCTCGGAATGATGTCAATATCCTTCCCATTTGAAAGAAGGGTCCCGCTTTTCCCGAGTGTCACCGCCACAATACCGGCCCCGAGCTCATGAAGAACCGCAACACCTTCTTTATGATCCTTCGCACCGCTGATGATCTCAAGCTCTTCGTCACTGACTTTCACAAAATCACTTACGGCAACGGCTTTTTTTGCGGTGTTTATAAACTCTGAAACTCTTCCTTTCCATAAATCCTCACGGTAGTTAGGATCGAAGGAAATAAACTGTCCATTATCTTTCGCAATCGACATCAGCCGTAAATAGGCTGAGCAAAACGGATCAGATAACAATGCTGTCGCTGATCCGAAATGAACGATTTTCGCATCGTTTACCTTTTCCAGATCAATATCATCCAGCGTAAACAAAGCGTCCGCTCCTCTGTTAAACACAAAGTCGCGCTCCCCATTTTGTTTTAATGAAACAAACGCAAGCGTTGTAGGCGCTTTCTCATCCATGACGAGCATAGAGGTATCGACGTGTACGGCGTCCAATGTCTGCTTCAGAAAATACCCGAACGGATCTTTGCCTGTTTTTCCGCTGAAAGCCGCGTCTCCGCCCAGCTTAGCAATCGCTGCCGACACATTCGCCGGTGCGCCGCCGGCACTTTTTAAGAAGTTGCGCCCTTTCGTCAAATCAACATCCACATCGGTACAAAAGAAATCAATTAACAATTCTCCAATACAAATAACAGATTGGCTTCTCACATTATCACACTCATTTATCAATTCTCGATTATAGTTTCAGTATAGTGCTTTCTGTCATAAATACAACCGTTTACATAGAATATTTTAAATTTTACGTATACTTATCTGGCAGCCCTTTGCTCCAGATCAGACATCATCTGCTGATATTTTTTTTCAGTTAAAGGATAAAAAGAAATAAGAATAATAGACAGCAGAATGAACAATCCCGGAATGAGCGCATTCATATTTTTAATCGCATTCAATGACGAGGCGGTCTGATCGGTATTCGCGGCATATCCGGCGATTCCGAGATAAACGGCCGAAAATGACCCGGCTAACGCAACTCCGAGCTTATTGATGAAACTCATGCTCGAAATCACCACGCCATCAGCCCGGACTCCGGTTTTCCATTCCGCATAATCGACACAATCGGCAACCATTCCCCAAGCAAGCGTATTTAAAGGCGTCGTGAAAAATCCCGAAACGAAAAGCCAAAAGAAAATAAGCGGCAGCGAAGAATACGATGTAAACTGAAGGCCCGCATAAGAAATCAGCGATAGCGCCGCCGTGATGATCATAACCTGCTTCCGGCCCCGCTTCTCAGAAAAGAAAGGAATAAACAGATTGCTGATCAGCGCTGCGCCGAAAAACAACACGGTTCCTAAAAACACAAATTCCTTATGGCTGACGTTATACGTAAAATAGTACACCATCGTGCTGAGCTTAATGTTAAACCCAATCGCAAACGCCAAAAATGCAGAAACCAAAATGAGCAAAGGCTTGTTTCGGAACAAAACAGACAACGTCTTTTTCATTCCTTGTTTTTTTCTTTTTTCAGGCTGAATCCGCTCCCGTACAGTAAAGAAACTAAATAGATTCAAAACGATGCTGACAGCCGCATAGATGAGCGCCGTCATCTGAAATCCAAACGCCTGATCTTTCCCGCCGATGGCGTCCGCAAGCGGTGTCGCACAGGAAATCGATAACAGAATTCCGATATAAACTAAAATCATCCGGGTCGTCGTCAGAACCGTCCGTTCCTCCACGGAATTCGTCATCCGCCCCGTTAAGCTGTTGACCGGAATCGTCTGCATGCTGAAGGACATCCCAAGCAGAATATAAGTGATGTACGCATAAACCATGTTCCCCGTCTCGCCGAAATGGGGGGTCGTGAAGCATAAGAACGTAAATAGCGCAAAAGGAAACGCCACCCACAAAAGATACGGCCTTGCCTTTCCCCATCTTGTATTCGTCTTGTCTAAAACCGGTGACGGAGACAGCATCCATTGCCGAATCGCCTCTATATCAAAGTCGCGGCCGATAAAGTTCCCCGTCCGGCGTGACGGTAAGTTATGCGTGACGGACTTTCTTGTAAGCGCATTCGTTTCGTGGCTTGGTCTGTCATGAAACAGCCGCTTTACTGCTTTTTCAACATCGTCATCACTCGGTGCTCCGAATGATCCGTCTTTCCGGAGTATTTTTGCTTTTTTTAGACAAGACGCCGTCCAAACGGGCAATGCGGGTTTGATGACGGGTATGGTGGTGGTTTCCAGAAGGCCGGTCAGCCATTCAGAATCCATATCAGTCTTTTCTATAATGATCCAGATCATGCCGAACAGCTTTCCGTCGTCAATTCGTCCGGGAATGTAGTTTGCGCCCATCTGTCCGATCCAGCTTTTGATCGTGTTAGAGGAAACGCCTAATCGGAGTGCGATTTGATCTATATAAGACTGTCCTGTTTTTTCGTTCTTTTTCCTTCTGACTTTATAATCAGGATGAAGTTTCAGCGATTTGACGGCAGGCGCCAGCAGTTCTGCAAAATGTGTCCGGTTTTCAAGTTCGGCCATTAGCCTGCACCTCCTATTAGTACTATTTTATCAATTCAGTGTTTTTTGTATATGAAAAAATAAAAAGTACAGTGCGGCTGTCCTTTTATACAGCAGGAAAGGCTGTTGAACGTATGGAAAAGCAGATAAAATAGGGGCAGTAACAGAGAAAATAAAAATGTATGCACTTACATTTCAGAGCAGAGAAAGGATTTTGCCAAATGACTCACACAGTGCCTCAAAACATGAAAGCGGCGGTTATGCACAACACGAGAGAAATCAAAATCGAAACATTGCCCGTGCCTGAAATCAATCATGATGAAGTGTTGATTAAGGTGATGGCTGTCGGAATTTGCGGATCTGATCTGCATTACTATACAAATGGCAGAATAGGCAATTATGTAGTGGAAAAACCATTTATCCTCGGTCATGAATGTGCGGGAGAAATTGCCGCCGTCGGATCGTCTGTCGATCAATTCAAGGTGGGAGACCGTGTCGCCGTCGAACCCGGTGTCACATGCGGACGCTGTGAGGCGTGTAAGGAGGGGCGTTATAATCTTTGCCCGGATGTACAGTTTTTGGCGACACCGCCGGTTGACGGCGCGTTTGTCCAATATATCAAAATGCGTCAGGACTTTGTTTTCTCGATTCCGGATTCACTATCCTATGAAGATGCGGCTTTGATCGAACCGTTTTCTGTCGGCATTCATGCGGCCGCGAGAACAAAGCTTCAGCCCGGATCAACAATTGCGATTATGGGAATGGGGCCTGTAGGATTAATGGCCGTTGCGGCAGCGAAAGCATACGGGGCAGGCACAATCATTGTGACCGACTTGGAGCCGCTGCGGTTAGAAGCTGCGAAAAAAATGGGAGCGACTCATGTCATCAATGTCCGGGAACAGGATGCCGGTGAAGAAATCAAAACGATCACGAATGGCAGAGGCGTTGATGCTGCCTGGGAAACAGCGGGGAATCCGGCGGCATTGCAATCCGCACTGGCTTCCGTGCGCCGGGGCGGAAAACTGGCGATTGTCGGTTTGCCTTCTCAGAACGAGATTCCGCTCAATGTGCCGTTTATTGCAGATAACGAGATTGATATATACGGAATCTTCCGTTATGCGAATACGTATCCGAAGGGAATTGAATTTCTCGCTTCCGGCATAGTGGACACGAAGCATCTTGTAACGGACCAATATCCGCTGGAGAAGACGCAAGAGGCGATGGAACGGGCCTTTCAATACAAAAATGAATGCTTAAAAGTGATGGTGTATCCAAATCGCTGAGTGAACGGGGAGGATCTTTGCATTCTCCCTCTCACCGGCTGGGCCGGCATGGGAAAAACAACAATCGCTCTTGAAGCAGCCTACCTTTGTGCCGGCGGTTCACCAGATTGGCCGGCATTCAACAGCATCATCTGGATCAGCGCTGACTGGAAAGGATTAAGCTTCAGCGATTTTTTAAACACGATTGCCTACCAGCTCGGACGCACCGAACAAATCGACAAATCCATTAACGAAAAACGGTTCGTTGTCCGCAATGCATTAGCCGCTCATGCAAGTGAAAAACCCGTGCTGCTGATCGTTGACGGCATTGATACAGCGGAACGTGACATTCACGAATTTATCATCGGCCTTCCGCAAGGCGTAAAAGTCCTCCTTACGGCACGTGAAAATGTAAAACAGACATACCGGGACGGCTTCGGAGAACTGGCGGCCATCCAGCTGAGCGGTCTTGAACAAACGGATGCCCTTGATTTTTTTCATCAAGAAGTGCATCGCTGTCTGCAAACATGCAATCTCCCGCATAAACGGGAAAAGCTGGAGCAGCTGTTGCAGCTATCGCCTGACCTTAAGAATGAATTTGTCTCGGCAGCCGCCGGCAACCCGAAGGCCATGGCACTCAGCATTGCATACATGTCAGACGACGACATCCCCGCTCCCCAGCTCATTCAAGAGCTTAAACAAGCGGGTTACTCATTATTGGAATTGTTTGAGGTTCTCTTTGGCCGCACATGGGACAGATGTCATGAAGACACACGAAAACTATGGCAGACGCTTTGCTTTTTCGCTAAACCCCCTGACGAAAAAAGCTTGGCTCAAGCGGCCGGATTAGACGCCCGCCGTTTTCATTACGCGATTGAGCAAATGCGGTCATATGCTTTAATACAGCCGGAACGAAGCGAAGGAAGAATTCAATATTCAGCCCATCAAACTGTTGTCGCTTACGGAGAACAGCACTTATCCGAAAATCATGATTTTGCAAAAGAAGCCCGAAGCCGCTGGGCGCATTATTATATGGATTATGCGGAAACCCATATAAAACGGGAACAGCCGAATTCCATCTATTGGAGCTACCTGCTGGGACGGAATTTAGAGCAAATGAAAAAGGAATGGCCGAATATCCTGAAGGTCATCGAATGGTCGAGCGAAACCGGACAACATGAAATCCTGATCAAACTCATCATCCGTATCAGCCATTTTCTAAGCAGAATCAGCCTGCCCCTGCGAATCGAATACGGATTAAAAGCTGCCGATGCCGCCCATCAATCAGGCGAACACACACGGGAAGCTTACTTTCGGATCGACACGGCAGGCTGGGCGCTGATGGAAGTCAACGATTCAGACGAAGCTCTCAGGCAAATAGAAGCCGGCCTGAAGATACTCGAACAATCAGGCGCGCCGGATCACGATGACTTGAAAGTATGGGGAATCGCCCTGCAAGCAAGGCTGCTGTTAAAAATCGGAGAACCGGACAAAGCGGCAGCAATGCTGGACGGCATCAAAGATCAGCCCGTCTCGCCCATTATCCGGCACAGGGTTCTTCTGGTCCGCGGCGACCTGAGTTTCGCCCGCTCTCACTACGAAGAAGCCATCACATTATACGAAGCGGCAAACACCACCAGCGCCGCATACGGCGGCGAAAAAACGATAGAAGCCTATTTTAACCTGGGCATGGCTTACGTCAAGTGTGATCAACTCGAAAAAGCGGAAAAAGCCTTTGAACAAATGCTCTATGACAAACACAACGCCAATCAAGTTGAACTGATTTACTATCATTACGGAATGGCACAGCTGTTGTATCGAAAAGGAGAAACTACGAAAGCGATAGAAGCTAATCAAAAGGCGATTCGTCTGATTGATTCGTGGGAGCCTGGGATTGGGATTCGGGGTGAGGTGGAGCAAATGGATATTCTCATTTAAAAGACAAATACATTGCGGCTAGCGGTAAGAGCTTTGAAAAACACTCATGACCTTGTTGTTTTTAAAGATAAAAAGGTATCTTTATCAGTACAGTAAATTGATTAAGATACCTTGATTGAAAAATTAATTTTTCACAGAAAACAAATTTCTAAAGTTAAACTTTTTAACAACAAGAGGTTAATACTTATACAGCCGTATTAATGCTGTACTGTAATATAATGTTTTAGTTCACCTGACCAATATCTTCCTCCCCAATCCTGTCCAACTTGCACATCATACTTACCTGCAGGAAGATTTTTCGTTGAAAAACTCACACGAAAATTACGTGAACCAATACTATGCGAAATATCTTTTCTGGCAAATACTTTACCTTTATTATTTAAGATAATTACTGAAAAGCCATTATCTAAATCCCTAGCCAAAGTACCCGTAACTACAATGGAAGTAGCACTTTTCGTATATGTATTAGCATCTGTTTTAAATTTGATTGTACCTTTCGAATCCATAGCTAAGGCTTCTGACCCACCTGCGAAAATAGCAACTCCCAAAAGTACTGCTGTAAACAGGGTCATTACTAACTTTTTCATCTTTAGAATTCCTCTTTTCTTTTTAATATTTTAAATCCAAAATTATAATAACATATTTTCCTAAAAAAACAGAGGTTTTTCCATATCTTTCTTCCGAGAAATGAATAAGTATGATAGAAATTTATAATATTAATGCAAATTTAAGATTTTTGTGAAATGAAGCTTAAAATTTGAAGTATAGTATCATCTATAAAACCTTTGCCAAGGTGTCCTTCCAAGCGCCCAATGGATATGGGGTAGAAAACACAATGTGAATAACAGCATGATAAGTTCCTCATGTTTCCCCTTTCTCTTTCCTTCCATACTATTAAACAAGACTATTCTAATACCCTTGAACTGCATTTAAAATTGGTTTAGTGTTATTATTTAATAAAGATCTGTGCAATGAAAACTCTTTCTGTCCGATATACCCTTAAGTATTCCTAATCAACATTATGCTGGTGAGTTCAAATATTTCTTAATTCAAACTCTAGTTCTTCTGCTCTTTTTCAAGATCCAAACAAGTAATGCAATAAAAACGACGTTAATTAAAAACGCAGAAATAACATAAGTTTCATCTGAAACGCCAATATACTTCCCTTTCGATTCTAAGAGATTCCTTACTTGCTTACTCCATAAAGAACCATTCAGCGAACTATCGTCTGCTCCAAATGTAATTTGTGCTGTTTCCTTATTGCTGCTTGTAATATTAACACCATAAAATACTGTATACCTATTGTTATAAAAGATAGGCATATAAGAATAGTCAGAAACTAAAGGCTTTACCTTTTTGGCAGGTAATGCTACGTACAAAATCGCAGAATAATTACCTACCCCTGTTTCAAATTGCTCTGCTTTAATAAACTTCGTGTTTGAAGGTAGATCAATATTATAAAAATGCTCAAAAATTTGAATATCTTCTTCCGAAAAATCTGTTAATTGGTAGTAATGCGGATCAATAATACATTTATGAAAATACCATCCATTAAACAATAATAAACAGGCACTTATTAAAATTATTAATACTGCCTTATATATAATCTTTAACTGTATCACAATGATATGCGCCCCCTCATAATGTGCATTACTTTTGGGAAGAATTAATTATTCAGATTTTATTTTTCTTTAAGGCAATCTGCAAATGCTTGTGCAATTGTTTGACCATCCTCTTGGGTATAATTATTAACAGTAAAATGATGTTTAAATTTCAGATAGACAGGATTGTTGGTGTTTAAATAGCACTCTGCATCCTTAGTAACTGCTTCAAATGAATTATTAAATCTGTTTTTGGAAAATTGAGAGTATCTTGTACTATAGCCGATGCTAACTTAAATAAATTAGCATCATTCATTCGTAATTTGAGATGAATGATAGAAATAAAAAAAGCCCCTCACAAATTCATTGAACTTGTGAGAGACCTCGTATGGCATTACATCTGGCAACCCCTTATGTCCAAACAGGGATCATAATTTTTTACATCATGCCGCCCATACCGCCCATGCCGCCCATGTCAGGCATTCCTGCGCCGCCGGCGTTTTCTTCCGGTTTGTCAGCGACAACGGCTTCAGTTGTTAAGAGCATTGCTGCTACAGAAGCTGCGTTTTGCAGAGCAGAACGTGTCACTTTTGTCGGGTCAACGATACCTTTTTCGATCATGTTTACCCATTCGCCAGTTGCAGCGTTGAAGCCTACGCCGATTTTTTCGTTTTTCAGGCGCTCAACGATGACAGATCCTTCAAGACCAGCATTGTGCGCGATTTGACGGATCGGCTCTTCAAGCGCGCGAAGCACGATGTTGATACCTGTTTGCGCATCGCCTTCAGCTTCCACTGCAGCGACTTTGTTGTATACGTTGACTAGCGCTGTACCACCGCCGGATACGATGCCTTCTTCAACAGCTGCGCGAGTGGAGTTGAGTGCGTCTTCGATGCGAAGTTTACGCTCTTTCAGCTCAGTTTCAGTCGCAGCGCCGACTTTGATGACAGCTACGCCGCCAGCAAGTTTCGCAAGACGCTCTTGTAATTTTTCTCTGTCGAATTCAGAAGTTGTTTCTTCCACTTGAGCGCGGATTTGGTTGACGCGTGCAGCGATTTTTTCAGTGTCGCCGGCGCCTTCTACGATTGTTGTGTTTTCTTTCGTTACCACAACTTTAGAAGCGCGTCCCAATTGTCCGATTTCAGTAGATTTCAGATCAAGGCCTAAGTCTTCTGTGATTACTTCTCCGCCAGTAAGAACAGAGATGTCTTCAAGCATTGCTTTACGGCGGTCACCGAAGCCAGGAGCTTTAACGGCAACAGCGTTGAATGTGCCGCGAAGTTTGTTGACAACGAGTGTAGCAAGAGCTTCACCTTCAACATCTTCAGCGATCAGAAGCAATGGTTTGCCTTGCTGTACAACTTGCTCAAGCACAGGAAGGATTTCTTGAATGTTTGTGATTTTTTTGTCTGTGATTAAGATGTATGGATTATCGAGAACCGCTTCCATCTTATCAGAGTCAGTCACCATGTAAGGAGACGCATATCCGCGGTCGAATTGCATACCTTCCACAACTTCAAGCTCAGTTGTGAATCCTTTAGACTCTTCGATTGTGATGACGCCGTCGTTTCCTACGCGCTCCATTGCTTCAGCGATAAGGCTTCCGACTTCCTCATCAGCAGCAGAGATCGCAGCAACCTGAGCGATAGACTCTTTGCCTTCGATCGGCTTAGAAATTTCTTTTAAGTTTTCGATTGCTACAGTCACGGCTTGTTCCATACCTTTACGCACGCCGACAGGGTTAGCCCCCGCAGTTACGTTTTTAAGGCCTTCGCGGATCATAGCCTGCGCAAGTACAGTCGCAGTCGTCGTACCGTCACCGGCAACGTCGTTTGTTTTGCTGGCTACTTCAGCTACAAGCTTCGCACCCATGTTTTCAAACGCATCTTCAAGTTCAATTTCTTTTGCGATTGTCACACCGTCATTTGTAATTAACGGAGAACCGAATTTTTTCTCCAGAACCACGTTGCGTCCTTTTGGCCCTAAAGTTACTTTTACAGCGTCAGCAAGCGCATCGACACCGCGAAGCATAGCGCGGCGTGCTTCTTCACTAAACTTAATATCTTTTGCCATGTTAACGAAACCTCCTCGAATTTTTAAAAATATTTATTTGCTTAGCCGATTACAGCTAAAATGTCGCTTTCACGTAAGATTAAGTATTCAGTACCTTCGTATTTCACTTCAGTACCGGCGTATTTTGAGAAGATAATGCGGTCGCCCTCTTTTACTTCTAAAGCAACGCGCTCTCCGCTTTCCAACACGCGACCTGAACCGGCTGCCACGATTTTGCCTTCTTGCGGCTTTTCTTTTGCAGAATCCGGTAATACGATTCCGCTGGCAGTTTTTTCTTCAGATTCTACGAGTTCAATGACAACGCGATCACCTAATGGCTTTAACAATGTAATAACCTCCTCAATAGTATGAATATGTAATTTTAGCACTCAGCTCTAAAGAGTGCTAACACAGTTATTATAATAAAGAATCTCACTTCCAATTTCAAGTCATAAGAATAAAAAATTTTCACGCTTACATGATTCTCTCTCACACTGATTTTCTCCTTTTTTCACGTCAAGTTCACTTGTGTTACAATAAGAACAAATAAGTTGATTTTATAGGATAAAGGAGTACATATCATTTGAGAAAACAGTATTGGTATATCATTTTGACATATGTTATCATGCAGCTTTCCGCATTGATCGGCATTCCTTTAATGTACAAATTCGGCTATGCGGGCGGGCACCCTACGAATGCGAATCTCACCATGGCTCAGGGGATTTATTCCGTCGTAAGCTTTTTTATCTGCCTGATTATCGTTCTCTTGATTTTGAGAACCGCGCCGAAGCAGACATTAAGAAACGGGAAGAAAGCATCCGCCGGCATGTCCGTTCTCTGGGCGGTCGCGGGAATATGGCTCGCTTTATTTTCTCAGGGAATCGCCGGGATGATTGAGCAGTATGTCTTTCATGTGGGCAGCGGTTCCGAAAACACGAAAGCCATTCTCAGCATTATTAAAGCCATGCCGCTCATGATTATCGTTTCTTCTATCGTCGGGCCGATTCTTGAAGAAATCATTTTCCGGAAGATCATTTTCGGTGTATTATATGAAAAAACGAATTTCTTTATCGCCGGACTGATCAGTTCCGTCATTTTCGGCATTGTGCACCAAGACCTCACGCACCTGCTGCTGTATACGGCCATGGGCTTTACCTTTGCGTTCTTGTATGTGCAGACGAAACGGATTATTGTGCCGATATTCGCCCATGTCATGATGAATACCATTGTCGTGGTCATGCAGCTCGGCCCCGCCCAAAAATATATTGAACAGCATAGTGAGCAAATGCAATTAATTATTGGAGGATTGTTTGTATGAGGAACCCAATGACTTGGGGCTTGATTTATTTCGCAGTCGGCTGTATCTTTACGTATTTGGCCGCAAGCTCTCCGGGAAGCATGTGGTCTTTTTATTCCATACTGCTGATGGTTTTCGCCGCTTATAATATCAGCATCTCGTTTAAAATGTTCGCTTTCTCATTTAAAGTGAAGAAAAATCAAAAATAAAAGAAAAGCCATTTCTCATCATTGAGAAATGGCTTTTTTTATGCTGATACGTCCTGATCGGATTCACTGCTGGTCTGCCTTTTCCGATACGCCGCTTTTGAGATAAGAATGCTGATCTCATATAAAATGCAAAGCGGAATGGTAATCATCAAGTGAGACAGCAGCTCAGGCGGCGCAATCATCGCGGCGATCACAAGCAGCACAAAATACGCGTACTTCCTGATCTTCGATAAAAACATCGGCGTGATAACACCGAGTCTCGTTAAAAACATGATCAGCACCGGCATCTGAAACAGCAGTCCGAACGGAATCGTCAGCTGCAGCAGAAAATGAAAGTACTCGGTGATCCCGATCACCTGGTTGACATCGAGGTCATTCGAGACCCGCTTCATAAAATCAACGACCAGCGGAAATAAAATATAATAAGAAAACGACACACCGCCGACAAACAGCACGATCGAAATCGGAATATAGCTGAGTGTTACTTTGCGCTCCTTCTCATACAGGCCCGGGCTGACAAACGCCCAAATCTGATAGAGAATAATCGGCGAAGTCAAAATGATGCCGATGATAAACGCGAACTGCAAAAAGATAAACAGCGGATCCGTCAGGTTAAAAGCATTAAGGGTGAGCTCTTTTACTTCATCGGCTTTTTGAAGATACACAATGATAGGTTTTGCCAGAAAAAAGCCGGCAATAAAGAAAACCGTAAAGGATAACGCCACAATCAGCAATCGTTTCCGAAGTTCGGCAATATGCTCCACAAGCGTCATTTGATTCACTCTCATACGCGTCATCCTATCTTACTGTTCTTCTTTCTTTTTTTCCTCTTCTTCACCGGCTAATCCCTTAGTAGCGTTCTTAAATTCACGAAGCGTGTCCCCCGCCGCTTTTCCTAATTCGGGAAGCTTCTTCGGACCGAAAATAATCACCGCCACCACACCGATAACCGCCAGGCTTCCAGGACCGATCATGTGCAGCTCCTCCTTTCGCTATTCAATTTCTTCCAAAACAGAATAATGCTTCAAGAAATAAACCAATGATTGAAGCTCTACAGCTAAATCTATATGATGAATTCGAATGTGATCCGGCACATTCAAACGGGCCGGCGTAAAGTTAAGGATTCCCTTGATTCCGAGCGACACGAGCCGGTCGGTGATTGACTGGGCGGCAACCGCCGGAACGGTAAGAATCGCCACGGGTTCATCCTTAATGTGAAGCTCTAAATCATTAAGATCAAAGACAGGCACACCGCCTACCTCAGTTCCTATTTTACTCTGATTCACATCAAAAGCCATAGATATTTTTGTGTTATTATTTTTTGTGAAATTATAGTGAAGAAACGCCGTCCCTAAATTCCCGACACCGATCAAAATGACGTTCGTCGTTTCATCCTGATCCAGTGTTTTTCTGAAAAATGACAGCAGGTAATCCACATTATAGCCGTATCCTTTTTTGCCGAGCGCCCCGAAATAGGAAAAATCCCGGCGGATCGTGGCCGAATCGACTTTTACCGCGTCGCTCAGTTCAGCTGATGAAACGCGCTGTTTTCCTGACGCGTGTAAATTCTTTAAAAAGCGATAATAAAGCGGCAGCCGTTTTGCCGTCGCCTGTGGAATTTTTGATTGATCCTTGTTCATGATTGGTCCTCCACTTTATACTCAGATGCATCTCTTTTAAAATCACCGTTTTTGCCTCCTGTTTTTTCCATGAGGCAGGTCGGGCCGATGACCATTCCTTTATCCAGCGCCTTACACATGTCATACACGGTCAAAGCGCAGACTGAAGCGGAAGTTAGCGCTTCCATTTCCACACCTGTACTCCCTTTCGTTTTTACGCTAGCCTGTATATGAAGAACGGCTTCGGAATCCTTTTCCTCCCAGCCGAATGAAATGTCGACGCTGCTTAAAGAAAGCGGGTGGCACATCGGGATAATCGCTGACGTCTGCTTTGCGGCCATAATTCCGGCCACCTGTGCGACAGCCAGCACGTCTCCTTTTCCGATCTCGCGGTTTTTGATTCTGCTGTACACGTCATGCTTCATGTGTACGCTGGATATCGCAGCGGCAGTACGGACTGTTGAAGATTTATCGCTTATATCCACCATGCGGGCACGGCCTTCTTCATTAAAATGAGAAAATCCATTCATATTTAAACTCTCCTTACTTCTGATCATACACTATTTTCTCCCTGATGTCTTATCCTATAATGTTCCAATTCTGATGTATTGTTTGCTGACAGCAGGTTGATAAGCTACACTTAACTTATTATAACAGAGGTGAAATAATATGATGATCTTACAAATTAATCAGCTATCCAAATCTTTTGGCGCTGATCCTATTTTAAACAATATAAAGCTTGAAGTCAGATCTCGGGATCGCATCGCCATAGTAGGCAGAAACGGAGCCGGCAAATCAACTCTCCTTAAAATTATCGCAGGTCACCTTTCATATGAAAAGGGTGAATTAATCAAACCGAAAGAATTAACGATGGGATACCTTGCCCAGCACACAGGCTTGGAATCCCAGCTTACCATAAAAGAAGAACTGCTGAGCGTTTTTGATTTCCTGAAAGCAATGGAAAAAGAGATGCGCTCTATTGAAGAAAAGATGGCCACGGCCGCCCCCGCGGATCTTGAGACGCTGATGAAAACCTATGACAGGCTTCAGCAAGATTTCAAGGATAAAGGCGGCTATCAATATGAAGCGGATGTCCGATCTATCCTTCACGGCCTCGGCTTCGGAAAATTTGACGATTCCGTGAAAGTGCAAAGCCTGAGCGGCGGCCAGAAAACAAGACTTGCGCTCGGAAAACTGCTGCTGACCCAGCCTGATCTGCTTATTCTGGATGAACCGACGAACCATCTCGACATCGATACGCTTACATGGCTTGAGCATTATTTACAGGGATATTCAGGCGCCATTCTGATCGTCTCCCACGACAGATACTTTCTTGATAAAGTCGTCAGCCAAGTGTACGAGGTCTCACGGACAGAAAGTAAAAAATATCTCGGCAACTACAGCGCCTATTTAGAACAAAAAGCTGAGCAGTACGAGAAAGACCTGAAGCTGTATGAAAAACAGCAGGACGAAATCGCCAAGCTTCAAGATTTTGTCGACCGCAATCTGGCCAGAGCTTCTACAACGAAAAGAGCCCAAAGCAGACGAAAACAGCTTGAACGGATGGACGTCATGGCAAAGCCGCTCGGTGATGAAAAATCAGCCGCCTTCCGTTTTGACATTACAAAACAGAGCGGAAACGACGTCCTGCGCGTACAGGATGTTTCCATCAGCTATGACGGCCAGCCGCCGCTCTTGAAAAACCTGACCTTCGGCATTACAAGAGGCGAAAGCGCCGCCCTCGTCGGACCGAACGGAATCGGCAAATCAACCTTGCTGAAAACCATTATGAACACGCTCAGCCCCGAATCCGGATCGATCACGTACGGTTCCAATGTCACAATCGGCTATTATGATCAGGAGCAGGCTGAACTGACCTCGTCCAAACGCGTGCTGGACGAGCTGTGGGATGAATATCCGGACATGCCGGAAAAAGAGATCAGGACATGCCTCGGCAACTTCCTGTTCAGCGGAGACGATGTCCTGAAACCTGTCCGTTCTCTAAGCGGCGGTGAGAAAGCAAGAGTCGCGCTTGCCAAGCTGATGCTGCAAAAAGCAAACTTTCTCATCCTTGATGAACCGACAAACCACCTTGACCTGGACAGTAAAGAGGTGCTGGAAAACGCCCTGATTGACTACCCGGGAACACTGTTATTTGTATCGCATGACCGCTACTTTATTAACAGGATCGCCACAAGAGTGCTGGAGCTGTCACCTGATCATGCAGAAGAATATTTGGGTGACTATGACTATTACACCGAGAAAAAAGCCCAGCAGCTGGAACTGGAAGAAATGAAGCGGCAGGAAAAAGAGCAGGCTCAGCCTGCCGGCAAGGTCAAACAGGATACGAAAAGAACTTACGAGGAAGAAAAAGAATGGAAGAAGAAAGAACGGCAGCGCCTGAGACGCATTGAAGAAATTGAAGCTGCCGTCTCATCCGCCGAAGAGAAAATCAGCGCCAATGAGGAGCTGCTGTGCGATCCTGACGTGTATCAGGATCATGAAAAGGTACAGACCATTCATGCGGAGAATGAAGCTCTGAATCAAGAGCTCGAAAACTTATTAGCAGAATGGGAGGAACTCTCCTCAGAAGAATAGAAAAAGTCAAGCACCTCTTTAAGGGGGTGCTTTTTTATCCACAGCTATCCTCCTTGTCAGCCATGTAGGTAAACGTTTTATACACACTATCCACAAAATTTTCTGACTTTATCCACTTTACTAACAACTTACAGCCCCTTATCCAGCCTGGATTTTTGGATATATTCACAATCCTGTGGATATGTTAGAATTATCTGTTAATAAGTAAAAAAAAGCCTCATGTTTTACAACGTGAGACGATCAAAGGATGTTAATTCCAAACCGGGCTGTCCGTTCATATCATATGAGCCCCGAATCCCCTTTTCAAAAGCAACGGTTCCGGCAGCCGCAATCATCGCTGCATTGTCCGTGCATAAAGAAAGCGGCGGGATGATAAGCTCGGGATCTCCCGAATGGCTGAATTCCTGCTGCAGTGCGGCTCTCAGCCCTTTGTTAGCGGCTACGCCCCCTGCCAGCAGCACTTGTTTAACCCCGTATTCTTTCGCGGCCTTAGAGGTTTTTGCCGTCAGTACATCAATGACACTCTGCTGAAAGCTTGCGGCAAGATCCTCCGGAGGAATCACCTCATTTTTTTGCGAGGCGTTATGAAGCGTGTTAATCACGGCTGACTTCAGGCCGCTGAAGCTGAAATTGTAAGACCCTTCTTCCAGCCACGCACGCGGAAGCGGAATGGAATCCGTTCCCACAGCAGCCAGCTTATCAATCTGCGGCCCTCCCGGATAAGGAAGCCCCATCGTTCTTGCCACTTTATCGTAAGCTTCGCCTGCGGCATCATCCAGTGTTTCACCGATAACCTCGAATGAACCGTGCTCTTTCATATAAACCAATTCCGTATGTCCGCCTGACACAACCAAAGCAAGCGCCGGGAATTGAAGCTCTCCTATCAGCCTGTTTGCATAAATATGGCCCGCGATGTGATGGACGCCGACTAACGGTATTTGATGGGCAAAGCTTAACGCCTTTGCCGCATTGACTCCGATTAACAGGGCTCCGACAAGTCCGGGTCCTTCCGTTACGGCAATCGCATCAAGATCATCAAAGCCCATCTCCGCTTTTGAAAGAGCTTCCTCAATCACAAGGGTAATCTGCTCCACATGATGTCTGGACGCTATTTCAGGCACGACCCCGCCGAAACGTTTATGGCTTTCAATTTGAGAAGCGACAACGTTTGAAATAATTTCATTCCCGTTTTTTACGACTGAGGCCGCTGTTTCATCACAGCTTGTTTCGATTCCTAATACATAAATATCTTGTTTTTCACTCATGTAATGTCACCCACATTAATAACGCATCTTCTCCGTTATCTGTATAGTATTGTTTTCTGATTCCTCCGGCCTGAAGACCGAATTTTTTATATAAGGATTGGGCGGGATGATTTGAGACCCTGACTTCGAGAGAGAGCCTTCTTGCCTTTTTTTCTCTGCACAATTCTATCGCAGAGCGAAACAACGCTTCTCCCAATGATTGGCCCCGATATTCCGGCTTAATGGCTATGTTCGTAATCTGCGCGTCATCTATAATAATCCAGATTCCGCAATACCCCGCCAGACAGCCGTCCTTTTCAATGACAAGGTAGTGGGCATACGGATTTTCCAAAAGCTCATGATAAAATGAATCCTTCGTCCACGGAGAAGTAAAGGATGCTGTTTCAATTTCATAAATTTGATCAATATCTTCCGGCCGCATGCTTCGAATCGCCGTTTTCGTTTTCATCCCTATCACCCTATTTTTGAGATTCCATCCACTTCGCTTCAGCCTCTGCCAGACGCAAATAATCCGGAACAAGGCTGTGGACATCCGCTTCCTCTTTTTCCAAGCCTAAAAACGCCAGCTCTGACGGCCGCGGATTATGCTGTGCAGCCGTTCCAATCACTGCTTGAGATGTCAATTCATGAAGAATGGTTTCTTCATGAATGGCTGTATCGTGCCCTAAAAATAAAACCGGAGACGCTTTTTCTTTCAGCATGCCGAGCCAATCAGTCAAAAGGACATTCTGATCAGGAATAACGGATCGTAATCGGCCGTCCTGATATTCATAAAGCCCCGTATATACCTGTCCGCGCCGGGCATCAAATAACGGGCAGATCAGTCCTTGAAAGTGCCGTCCGTTAGCCGCCAGCACCTCCAGACTCGAGACAGCGGAAACCGGAAGCTTCAGCGACCATGCCAATGTTTTTGCCAGCGTCACACCGATTCTGACACCTGTGTACGAACCCGGTCCTTTCGCCACCGCTATTTTCGTAAGGTCCTGCGGTGTTAGGCCGCAATCCTTCAGCAATGAATTGACAGCAGGCATGGCCCGCACGGAATGATTCTTTTTTAAATATGTAATATACTCCGCCATCACCGTTTTGTCACGAACGAGCGCGGCACCCAGTGTGTAATTTGACGTATCAATTGCCAGTATTGTCATGTTTATTTATCTCCTCACAAAGCGTTTCATACCGTGTTCCGCAAGCCGTAAAGGTAATGTCCCTTGCCTCATCACCGGCTCTTGTGATGACGATCTGCAGCCGTTCAGCAGGCAGCTGATCCTGAATTAAATGAGCCCATTCAATTAAACAGACGCCTTGTCCCTCAAAATATTCTTCAAGCCCTAAGTCTTCGCTTTCATCCTCCATACGATACACATCCATATGATATAGAGGAAGCGAACCGTCATGGTATTCTTTTATAATTGTAAAAGTCGGGCTGTTTACCACTCTCGTGATTCCCAGTCCTTCGGCAAAACCCTTTGTAAAAGTCGTTTTTCCCGCGCCTAAGTCGCCTTCCAGTGTCAAAATGTCTCCCGGCTTTGCCAAAGAAGCGGCAAGCTTGGCTACGGCTTTCGTTTCTTCGGGGTTTTTCGTTCTCCATTGTAATGTCTTCAAAGTGAGTCACCCGTCTTATTTAAAATGATTGTATCCTTTTTTCTCAAGGACGATTTGTCTCTGATCATTGGCTGTCAAAAGAACACATGCTTCCTTCCGTTCAGATACCGCTCCTATCTTCGCAATCGGAATGCCCGATTGAGTGCAGTAATCAAGCAAAGAGGTCCACTCTTGCTGAGAAACCGTTCCAACCAATTCAAAATCTTCACCGCCGAATAACACCCATTTCTTCCACTCAGAATCTGCCTCAGGCAAATCCGGATGCACCGGCAGAAGTTGTTCTTTAATTTCTATCGTAACTGAACTTGCCGCAGCTATTTCATGCAGCTCACTGGCCAATCCGTCACTGATATCATTCAGAGCCGCGCGCTGAAGCTGAGAGCAGAAGCGGCCGACCTGAACTCTCGGAACGGGCCGTTTATGTTTTTGGATAAAATAATCAGTCGTATGAAAAGCAGAAGGGAGTGTTTCTCCCAATAAAAGAGACAGTCCTGCTGCGGACGAACCGATATCCCCTGTAACAAACACAGCATCTCCGGGTCTTGCCGAGCTTCGCAGACAAGCGCAATCCTTCTCAACTTCTCCGATGACAGTAACGGTAATTACGGCTTGACCGGAAGCGGAGACGGTATCTCCCCCGATCAAATCCATTTGATATAGTTTCGCCAGTTCCGCCATTCCTTCATACATTGCCTGGACGTCAGCTTTCTGCCAGCAAGAAGGAACCGCTAGAGACACCAAATAAAACTTCGGAATGCCTCCCATCGCCGCCACGTCACTAATGTTAACAGCAAGCGCCTTATAACCGATATCATGAGGAGAGGAATACTCTAATTTAAAATGGACATTCTCCACCATTGTATCAAGGCAGACAATTTGCTGCATATGGGGTGATGCTGTATAAACCGCACCATCATCACCGATCCCTACATCGACGGAAGGATGATAATGCGAATGTGGCGTAATACTGTGAATCAAATCAAACTCATCCATATATCTCCCGTCTCCCTTTCTGACGCTCTTGTGAAATACAGCTCTTTCTAGTGTATCGGATTATGTTTCAATATCCAAGACTTTAACGATATAAAAGAAAGCTTGGTTAGATACCAAGCTGCCAGTATTTAAAAGAAAACACAAAAAAAAACGAAAACATGATCGTTTCGTTTACAATAAAAATGGCGGTCCGGACGGGACTCGAACCCGCGACCTCCTGCGTGACAGGCAGGCATTCTAACCAACTGAACTACCGGACCATTTATTTTTTGGTTGCGGGGGCAGGATTTGAACCTGCGACCTTCGGGTTATGAGCCCGACGA